>NZ_PIPW01000009.1 GCF_003987215.1 Pseudidiomarina halophila | reverse complement strand
TTCGGTGTTGTATGGTTAAGCCTCACGGGCAATTAGTACGGGTTAGCTCAACGCATTACTACGCTTCCACATCCCGCCTATCAACGTCGTCGTCTTCAACAACCCTTCAGAGCACTTACGTGCTAGTGAGAGCTTATCTTGAGGCTCGCTTCCCGCTTAGATGCTTTCAGCGGTTATCGATTCCGAACGTAGCTACCGGGCAGTGCCATTGGCATGACAACCCGAACACCAGCGGTTCGTTCACTCCGGTCCTCTCGTACTAGGAGCAACCCCTCTCAACTCTCAAACGCCCACGGCAGATAGGGACCGAACTGTCTCACGACGTTCTAAACCCAGCTCGCGTACCACTTTAAATGGCGAACAGCCATACCCTTGGGACCGACTACAGCCCCAGGATGTGATGAGCCGACATCGAGGTGCCAAACACCGCCGTCGATATGAACTCTTGGGCGGTATCAGCCTGTTATCCCCGGAGTACCTTTTATCCGTTGAGCGATGGCCCTTCCATTCAGAACCACCGGATCACTATGACCTACTTTCGTACCTGCTCGACGTGTCTGTCTCGCAGTTAAGCTGGCTTGTGCCATTACACTAACCGTACGATGTCCGACCGTACTTAGCCAACCTTCGTGCTCCTCCGTTACTCTTTGGGAGGAGACCGCCCCAGTCAAACTACCCACCAGGCACTGTCCTCAATCCCGATAAGGGACCTAAGTTAGAACATCAAACATACAAGGGTGGTATTTCAAGGATGGCTCCACACCAACTAGCGCCAGTGCTTCAAAGCCTCCCACCTATCCTACACATGGAGGTTCAATGTTCAGTGCCAAGCTGTAGTAAAGGTTCACGGGGTCTTTCCGTCTAGCCGCGGGTACACCGCATCTTCACGGCGATTTCAATTTCACTGAGTCTCGGGTGGAGACAGCGTGGCCATGGTTACACCATTCGTGCAGGTCGGAACTTACCCGACAAGGAATTTCGCTACCTTAGGACCGTTATAGTTACGGCCGCCGTTTACCGGGGCTTCGATCAAGAGCTTCGCTTACGCTAACCCCATCAATTAACCTTCCGGCACCGGGCAGGTGTCACACCCTATACGTCCACTTTCGTGTTTGCAGAGTGCTGTGTTTTTAATAAACAGTCCCAGCCACCTGGTCACTGCGGCCAGCTCCAGCTCCCCCCGCAAGGGGTTCACTAGCTCTGGCGTACCTTCTCCCGAAGTTACGGTACTATTTTGCCTAGTTCCTTCACCCGAGTTCTCTCAAGCGCCTTAGTATTCTCTACCTGACCACCTGTGTCGGTTTCGGGTACGGTCAATATATACCTGAAGCTTAGAGGCTTTTCCTGGAAGCAGGGCATCAACAACTTCGCACCCTTAGGTGCTCGTCTCGTATCTCAGTCTCTCACTTAAGAGAACGGTCCGGATTTACCTAAACCGTTAACCTACTTACTTTCACCGGGATTACCAACACCCGGCTTGCCTAGCCTTCTCCGTCCCCCCATCGCAGTATATATCGGTTCAGGAATATTAACCTGATTCCCATCGACTACGCCTCTCGGCCTCGCCTTAGGGGCCGACTTACCCTACCCTGATTAGCATGGGATAGGAAACCTTGGTCTTCCGGCGTGGGAGTTTTTCACTCCCATTATCGTTACTCATGTCAGCATTCGCACTTCTGATACCTCCAGCAGACTTCTCAATCCACCTTCAACGGCTTACAGAACGCTCCCCTACCCCACATACATAAGTATGTAGCCGCAGCTTCGGTGCATGGCTTAGCCCCGTTACATCTTCCGCGCAGGCCGACTCGACTAGTGAGCTATTACGCTTTCTTTAAAGGGTGGCTGCTTCTAAGCCAACCTCCTAGCTGTCTGAGCCTTCCCACATCGTTTCCCACTTAGCCATGACTTCGGGACCTTAGCTGGCGGTCTGGGTTGTTTCCCTCTTCACGACGGACGTTAGCACCCGCCGTGTGTCTCCCGGATAGTACTCACTGGTATTCGGAGTTTGCATGGGGTTGGTAAGTCGGGATGACCCCCTAGCCCAAACAGTGCTCTACCCCCAGTGGTATTCGTCCGAGGCTCTACCTAAATAGATTTCGGGGAGAACCAGCTATCTCCGGGCTTGATTAGCCTTTCACTCCGAGCCACAGGTCATCTCCTAATTTTTCAACATTAGTGAGTTCGGTCCTCCAATTGATGTTACTCAATCTTCAACCTGCCCATGGCTAGATCGCCCGGTTTCGGGTCTATACCTTGCAACTAAGCGCCCAGTTAAGACTCGGTTTCCCTACGGCTCCCCTATTCGGTTAACCTTGCTACAAAATATAAGTCGCTGACCCATTATACAAAAGGTACGCAGTCACCCTCACGAAGAAGGCTCCTACTGCTTGTACGTAGACGGTTTCAGGTTCTATTTCACTCCCCTCGCCGGGGTTCTTTTCGCCTTTCCCTCACGGTACTGGTTCACTATCGGTCAGTTGGGAGTATTTAGCCTTGGAGGATGGTCCCCCCATATTCAGTCAAGATAACACGTGTCCCGACCTACTCGTTTTCACATCCATGGCATCGTCGTGTACGGGACTATCACCCTGTATCGTCAAGCTTTCCAGCTCGTTCCACTAACACCATGATTGCTTAAGGGCTAATTCCCGTTCGCTCGCCGCTACTAGGGAAATCTCGGTTGATTTCTTTTCCTCCGGGTACTTAGATGTTTCAGTTCTCCGGGTTCGCTTCCTTAACCTATGAATTCAGTTAAGGATAGTGTGCAAGCACACTGGGTTTCCCCATTCGGAAATCCATGACTCATGCGGCTCTTACTGCCTCATCATGGCTTATCGCAAGTTAGTACGTCCTTCATCGCCTCCAACTGCCTAGGCATCCACCGTCTACGCTTCGTCACTTAACCATACAACCCGAAAGTGTCTAACTTTCAAATCATATGGGCTGTTCTCGATGCTATACACAAGTTCGATACGCCTCTACCAAAATAGGTTGATTCAAGTAGAGTGGCATTTCATTACTTTATTACAATCAGCTTGTTCATATTGTTAAAGAGCGTGTAACACAAAGTTACCGGTAAGCATTTTAACGGCAGACCCAGTTTCTCTTGTTACATCTACCAAACCAGGCAATCTGTGTGAGCACTTAACTTCTTCAAGGCTGTTTCATAAGGAGGTGATCCAGCCGCAGGTTCCCCTACGGCTACCTTGTTACGACTTCACCCCAGTCATGAACCACACCGTGGTAAACGCCCTCCCGAAGGTTAAGCTATCTACTTCTGGTGCAGCCCACTCCCATGGTGTGACGGGCGGTGTGTACAAGGCCCGGGAACGTATTCACCGTGGCATTCTGATCCACGATTACTAGCGATTCCGACTTCACGGAGTCGAGTTGCAGACTCCGATCCGGACTACGACGCACTTTTTGAGATCCGCTTACTATCGCTAGCTTGCTTCCCTTTGTATGCGCCATTGTAGCACGTGTGTAGCCCATCCCGTAAGGGCCATGATGACTTGACGTCGTCCCCACCTTCCTCCGGTTTATCACCGGCAGTCTCCACAGAGTTCCCACCTTTACGTGCTGGCAACTGAGGATAAGGGTTGCGCTCGTTGCGGGACTTAACCCAACATCTCACAACACGAGCTGACGACAGCCATGCAGCACCTGTCTCAGAGTTCCCGAAGGCACAGTCTTATCTCTAAGACCTTCTCTGGATGTCAAGGGATGGTAAGGTTCTTCGCGTTGCATCGAATTAAACCACATGCTCCACCGCTTGTGCGGGCCCCCGTCAATTCATTTGAGTTTTAACCTTGCGGCCGTACTCCCCAGGCGGTCAACTTAGTGCGTTAGCTGCGTTACTCACCTTGTTTATAAGACGAACAACTAGTTGACATCGTTTACGGCGTGGACTACCAGGGTATCTAATCCTGTTTGCTCCCCACGCTTTCGTACCTCAGCGTCAGTTTTTGACCAGGTGGCCGCCTTCGCCACTGGTATTCCTTCCTATATCTACGCATTTCACCGCTACACAGGAAATTCTACCACCCTCTTCAAAACTCGAGCCTGCCAGTTCAAAATGCCATTCCCAGGTTGAGCCCGGGGCTTTCACATCTTGCTTAACAGGCCGCCTACGTACGCTTTACGCCCAGTAATTCCGATTAACGCTTGCACCCTCCGTATTACCGCGGCTGCTGGCACGGAGTTAGCCGGTGCTTCTTCTGTGGCTAACGTCAATCGTTGCAGCTATTAACTACAACGCCTTCCTCACCACTGAAAGTGCTTTACAACCCGAAGGCCTTCTTCACACACGCGGCATGGCTGCATCAGGGTTTCCCCCATTGTGCAATATTCCCCACTGCTGCCTCCCGTAGGAGTCTGGGCCGTGTCTCAGTCCCAGTGTGGCTGATCATCCTCTCAGAACAGCTAGAGATCGTCGCCTTGGTGAGCCTTTACCCCACCAACTAGCTAATCTCACTTGGGCCCATCTTTAGGTGTGAGGTCCGAAGATCCCCCACTTTGGTCCGTAGACATTATGCGGTATTAGCCACAGTTTCCCGTGGTTGTCCCCCTCCTAAAGGCAAGTTCCCAAGTATTACTCACCCGTCCGCCGCTCGTCAGCGGGTAGCAAGCTACCCCTGTTACCGCTCGACTTGCATGTGTTAGGCCTGCCGCCAGCGTTCAATCTGAGCCATGATCAAACTCTTCAGTTTAAAGTGTTTAATCGACCCATTGAATCAATGACTTAATAAATCTTAATTTGTTAAGCACTTTTCCAATCAGTCAGGTGTATTCTCTTCGTTATACGAAAGAATACTCGCATCCGAAGATGCTTTTTCTCTGCCTGAATCCGGTAAGTGCCCACACAGTTTGCTTGGCTTGGTATATTGTTAAAGAGCGTTC
>NZ_PIPW01000008.1 GCF_003987215.1 Pseudidiomarina halophila | reverse complement strand
AGCCTCGGCGTTTAGTGTCAAGCCTTTCGGCTAATTTTTTTAAGACCCTAAACTGTTACTTTCGGCGGCTTCGTTGCCTGCCTCAAGCGTGGAGCGCATTTTAGAGATTTAAGTCGCCACGTCAAGCGCCAAAACCAACTAATTAGCTGTTTTTTTACTGACTGCTGGTTTGTTGTTCAGATCGCTGCTTTTTTGTATCAACTCGCCAGTTTAAAGGCTTTCTGCTAGTCTTAAAGGTTAACGCTTAGGATCAAAAAGATAACAAATTGAGAGGTAAACCCGATGAATGGAGATATTCGTAGTTATCAAGGAGTCGAGCCGACACTTGGAGAACACGTCTATATAGATCAAAGTGCAGTTATTGTCGGTGACGTCAGCTTAGGTGAAAACAGTAGTATCTGGCCGTTCGTGTCCGCGCGCGGTGATGTGAACTTTATTCGCATTGGTGCCCGCAGCAATATTCAGGACAACTGTGTGTTGCATGTAAGCCGCAAAAGTAATCGGAACCCAGACGGCCATCCGCTTATTATTGGTGAGGACGTTACCGTCGGTCACCACGTTATGCTGCATGGCTGTACTATTGGAGCGCGGGTGTTGATTGGCATGTCAGCGGTGATCATGGACGGCGCTATCGTCGAAGATGACGTCATCATTGGTGCAGGGAGTTTAGTGCCTCCGGGTAAAGTACTGCGCAGCGGCTATCTGTATGTTGGCAGTCCGGTCAAAGAACAACGTAAGTTAAATGATGAAGAACTCGCCTTCTTACCCGAGTCGGCGGCGAACTATGTCATGCTAAAAGATGAGTACGCCCTGAACGTCCACTCAGTTTGAACTAGGCCTAATGAAAGTCGCGCGAACGGTTGGCCTGTAGCTCAAGCTCGGCCAGCAGCGGCGCGCCATCTTCTAAACGTCCGGCAATGACATGAATCACGTCGCCGTGAATTTCAACTTTGCCGTACACTTTAAGGAGTTGCGCCGTAAGGTAGAGTTCGCGTTGCGCCCGTGCTGTCGCTTGCCAAACCACCACGTTCACCATACCGGTTTCATCTTCAAGGGTAATAAAAGTAACCCCTCCAGCGGTGCCAGGCCGTTGCCGGCAGGTGACCAGCCCCACCACGCAAACTACCTGTTGATGACGACAACCGGCCAGCTCCGTAGCCGTACGCACACCACGCAATAATCGCCGCTCACGTAATAAGGCAAGCGGGTGACGCCGTGTCGATGCGCCCAGACTACGATAATCCGCTGCAATATCACTTACCTCTGTAGGTGTTGGCAATTGCTGCAAGGTTGCGCGATCTGAGCCGGTATCATCGATGGTGCTAAACAAAGGTAACTGCTCAGCTTTTACCGCCAATGCCTGCCACTGACTTTGAAAACGATGGCCGCTGACTTTATGTAATGCATCGGCGGCAGCCAGGCGTTGCAAAAGAGCAGGGGAGGCACCGAGTTGGCGCAGCTCCTGCAGCGAGGCAAAGCCCTGTTGCGGCCGGCGGGCAAGCAGGGCATCGACGTGTTGTGCGGCCAGACCTTTGATCAAACGTAAACCTAAGCGGATCGCATAACCATTTTGCATGGCAACCAACTGATGTGCCCAGGTACTGGTTTGAATATCTACAGGCAGCACAGTCAGATGATGGCGACGGGCATCTTGCAACAGTTGTTCAGCTGAGTAAAAACCCATAGGTAAGCTATTCAGTAATGCACAGTAAAAGGCCGCCGGGTAATGGTACTTAAACCACGCCGAGGCATAGGCTAAGTTAGCAAAACTGGCCGAATGAGACTCAGGGAAGCCGTACTCGCCAAAACCACAGATTTGCTGATAGATGCGCTGGGCAAAATCTAAGCTATACCCACGCTCGCGCATACCACTAATCAATTTCGTCTCAAACTGCTGTAACTCACCGGTACTGCGCCAATTCGCCATAGCACGCCGCAGCTGATCGGCTTCACCACCGCTAAAGCCAGCGGCCACCATCGCCAGCTTGATCACCTGTTCCTGAAAGATCGGTACCCCCAGGGTGCGCTCGGTGACTTGCCGTACCGCTTCACTTGGGTAGGTCACCGCTTCTTCACCGGCACGGCGGCGTAAATAGGGATGCACCATGTCGCCCTGAATAGGCCCGGGCCGCACGATAGCAATCTGTACCACCAAATCATAAAACGTAGCAGGGCGCAGGCGGGGTAACATACTCATCTGCGCACGTGATTCGATTTGAAACACACCAACGGAGTCCGCGCGCTGCAGCATCGCATACACTTTAGCGTCTTCGGTAGGAATGCCCGCCAGATCAAGCGGGCGCTGATAATGTTTGCGCACCAGCTGCAGCATTTTCTGCAACGCGCTCAGCATACCCAACGCGAGTACATCCACTTTGATCAGCTTAAGGGTTTCAAGATCATCTTTGTCCCATTGGATAACGGTTCGGTCCGCCATACTGGCATGTTCAACGGGCACTAAATCGGCTAACTCCCCAGCCGCAATAACAAAGCCGCCGACATGCTGCGACAAATGCCGCGGAAACTTCAGCAGTTGCTCCGTCAGTGACACTAACCAGCGCCCACGCTCCGTGGTCGCCAGGCCCGACTGCAACTGCACTAACTGTTGCTGCCAGGGGGTATCCTGATCCCGGCGGTCGATTTGGCGCAGATAATGCGCCAGTTCCTGCTCGCTGAATCCCAGCACCTTGCCAACATCACGAAACGCACTGCGCAACCGGTAGCGGATAACGGTTGCCGCTAATGCAGCGCGCTTACGGCCATATTTCTGGTAAATGTACTGAATCACCTCTTCACGACGTTGATGCTCAAAATCCACATCAATGTCTGGCGGTTCATCGCGCTCTTTAGAAATAAAGCGCTCAAACAGTACATCAATTTGATCAGGGTTCACTGCGGTGATCTGCAGGCAATAGCAAACCACCGAGTTTGCAGCGGAACCGCGCCCCTGGTAAAGAATGTCGCGCTGCTGAGCAAATTGCACAATGTCGTGAATGGTTAAAAAGAAATACTCGTAGCGAAGCTCGGCAATTAACGCGAGCTCTTTTTCCAGCTTGGCCTGCACATCAGATCGTAAGCCGTTCGGAAAGCGCTCTTTGGCTCCGGCATAAGCGAGTTGCCGTAAATAAGCGGTCGCGGTTAGTCCTTCAGGCACCAGCTCCGCTGGATACTCATAACTCAATTCACTGAGTTGAAAGCTGCACTGCTGCGCGATCTGCCGGGTAGCGGCAAGCCAGTCCTGTGGATAACTGCGCTGTAATTGTGCCGCATCACGTAAATAATGCTCCGCATTTGGCCGCAGCTGCGTGCGTACTTCCGTGACCCTTTGCCGCAAGCGAATGGCAGTGACGACATCATGTAACGGCTGCCGTCCGGGCTCAGGGTAGAGCACCTCGTCCGCAGCAACCACCGGCAACCGACTTTGCTGGTGATAGTTGTTATAGCGGCGGTACTGGCTGGCATCATCAACGCAAAAATGACGCGAGAACGCCAGCCAGAGGCGTTGAGGAAAAGCTTCGCCCAGCGCCTGGTGATAAGCACTAAAGGCAAGGTCGTTAAGTGGTCGCCACAGCAACAGGCAATCGTCCAGCCCGCTAAGGAAATCGTCCGCAGACACCTGATAACTGCCTTTTTTGCAGCGCTCCCGGCCACGACTAATCAGCCGGCAGAGCTGACCGTAACCTTGCCGGTTTCGCGCCAGAACAATCAGCACGCCCAGCTGTTCAACCTGAAAAAAGCTGCCAATCAACAACTGCAATGATGCGGCTACATCTTTTTGCGCTACATAAGCACGCACCACGCCGGCAACTGAACATTCATCGGTGATGGCAATGGCCTGGTAGCCCAGCGTCAATGCCCGTTCAACATACTCATGAGGATGCGCAGCGCCATATAAAAAGCTGTAATTACTGACACAGTTCAGCGCAATAGGGCGCCAGTCCGGGAGGCTTTTCTCAGCTGAACCAGCCATGTAAGTACCACTCCTCATGACTACGAAATATCCAGCCTTGCCGGTCAAGTGCATCCACCGCAATAAAGTAATCGCGGAGCACGCCTTCCCCGTCCCACCAGCCGGTCTGGATCCGCTCCGGGCCCCATTGCAACTGCCATTCGTGAACGGCAATGGCCTCAGGTTCGGGCAGTAGCCAAAGCGGACGGGGTAATCCCTGACTCGGCGCCTTCGCGGTCTGCAAGTCGGTTTGCCATTGTTGTGCAGCTTCCGGGCGCCAGTCATTTTGCGCCTGCGCCTGCTGCACTGCAGCGGTGCCTAAACGCGCCTGCAACTTGCCTAACAAAGCTTGCAATTGCTGTTGCTCGGCCCGCTGCGCCGTCGCATCTTGCTGCGCGGGTAACCAACTCGTCGCTGTGACTTCGCGTGCCTGAAAAGCATCGGCCCGCAAACTTAATTCCAGCGCTGGCGTGGCGAGTTGCTGACGCTCTAACTGCAACTGCACCAACTGCTGCATCTCACGCTGACGCCATAAAGGTAAGGCAAAGGCAATGCGTACCGGGGTCTGACTTTGATCCCGATGGTGTGCCAACAAAGTAAAACGGACCACACTCAATTGACGGCTTTGTAAAAAAGCTTCTAATTGCTGCAGCAGTCGTCGCAACGGGAATAACAACTGTTGCCACGACGCCACCTCAGTCATTAAATCGAGACGTTCGGAGAACTTCAGTGGTGGCCGATAGTAACGCTGCGGGGGCAATAATTCGCCCTGCAACTCTGCCACATAGGCCACCATGGCGCGGCCAAACCGCGCACCTAATTCGCCCACCGGCAGCTGCAATAGATCGCCCAGACACTGAATGCCGACATTCTCAAGTTGCTGCTGTTGCGCAGCCGGGAGCAAAGCAAACCGCAAAGGAACCTGTCGCAGTTTTTCTAGTAGCTCGCTTTTTGCGGCGCGCATAGGTTCAAAGCTGAGCTGCGGGACCTGCGCCAAAATGCGGGCAACTAAAGGACTGTACCCCGCCGCGATTTGATAGCCTACCGCAACCCGAGCTAAGCGCCGCGCTAATTGACGCTGCACACCAGCATAGTCGCCATACAACCGTTGCAAATCATCGACTTCAAGTAGTAAGCCTTGCGGTGGATATAGCGCAATTTGCGCAATGTCCTGGTGCAGCCACTGAGCGAGCCGTTGCAATACCTGCTCTTCACGTTGTTCATCATAGGTTCGCTGCTGTAGTTCAGGCACTAATGTACTGGCGGTAACTTCAGCCATGCCCAGCTTCACCCCAGCGTGACGAGCCGCAGTATTGGCTTGCACGACAGTTCGCGCGCGCTGCCCGTCGCTACGGCACAACACTTGTGGCTGTTGCCGCTGGATTTCGCTCTGCAGGCTTAACTGTTCATCCAGCAGCAGCTGCGGCAGCGCTAAATACCACCAAAGTTTGTCGCGACTCATGCGAACCGCCGGCGCCGCTCCGGCAGATGCCCTGTCACCGGGCAAGGAAACGGAGGTAATGGCCAGCCAGCTCGCCGCTTTACTACCGCCACCTGCAATTGCTGTTGTTGCCACTGCAGTTGCAAACGGTTCACGTAAGCACGAGCTTCCTGTTGTTGCTGCCAGGGGGTCAAAATAAATGCCAGTTGTTGATGGCGGGAGGCCGCTTGCTGCAAACGTCGCACTGCACTCGCATCAACCGTCGGAAGCCAGGCGACAATCACCCCTAAACTTGCACTTTGTAATGCTTGTTCAAATGCCCAAAGGGCGCGCTTAGGATCGTTTTCCTGCAACCATAACGGCGCCTGCTGCAACTGCTGATAATGCAGTCCAGGCCAATAAGGCTGAGCCGGAGGGTTTATCCATAAGCAAGGCTTCTGCTGAGCACTGAGTACCGGCATTAAAAATGCCAGTTCGCCCTGGAAGTTGTGCTGCACTTGCAGCTCATGCAATGCGCCGCGCAGCCAACCGCCACCAAGGCGACGGTTAAGCTCAGGCCAGCCGGTATCAACCAGCTGATCACTGGCCAACTGCTCCGCCGCATCATGCCCCTGCCAGACCCATCCCTTATGTACCAACTCTTGTAATGGATGTGCCATAACAACCTCGCAATACTGTATATTTATACAGTACAACTGTAGCTGTTTTTTTCAACTCCTGCAATACGCAACTGGTAAATTCCGTTGCTAGGATACACGCACGAATCGATGCCTTAGCTTTGAATTCAAAAGCTGATGGCTGCACCCAGTTACGCAGCGTATTTTCATGAACATCAACCGCACGGCATGCTTCAGCGAAACTATAACCTTGATCAAGAACCAAGCTTGCTGCGTCATGTTTAAACTCAGTGCTGAAAATTCGACGTTGTCTTTTTGCCATTGAACACCTTTTCGTTAGGGGTAATACTACCACCTAAAATGATGTTCGGGTTTAGTCTGCCACTACAGAAGTCCCATTATGTCAGTTATCTCGCTTACCAGCCGGTTCTCGAACTGGACTTCCCAGACTTTGCTAGACACTTTTAACAGTTACAATGTAACTAAAACTAGAGGTGTTTATGAGCAAAGGCAAACGGTATACCGAAGAATTTAAAGTTGAAGCCGTCAAGCAGGTCACCGAGCGCGGGCACTCTGTTTATGACGTCGCTGATCGTCTGGGCATTTCCGTAAAGTCACTTTACGACTGGCGTGCTAAATACG
>NZ_PIPW01000007.1 GCF_003987215.1 Pseudidiomarina halophila | reverse complement strand
CGTATTTAGCACGCCAGTCGTAAAGTGACTTTACGGAAATGCCCAGACGATCAGCGACGTCATAAACAGAGTGCCCGCGCTCGGTGACCTGCTTGACGGCTTCAACTTTAAATTCTTCGGTATACCGCTTGCCTTTGCTCATAAACACCTCTAGTTTTAGTTACATTGTAACTGTTAAAAGTGTCTAGCAAAGTCTGGGAAGTCCAAAGCACAACGATTATTGAGTGAATTACCGCGTCATTTGCAGTTAATGGCGATCTTTTCACTGGCGACAGGCTTACGGCAATCGAATGTGAGTTACCTGCGCTGGGATCAGGTGAACTTAGATACGGGCTACGCATGGATCCATCCCGACGAATCTAAATCAGGTCGAGCGATCAATGTGCCACTCAATAACGATGCGCTGGCGGTCTTGCATGAAGTGCAGGGCGAGGATAACGACTACTGTTTTATCTATCAGGGCAAGCCAGTCGAACGTACCTCAACCAAAGCATGGCATGCAGCACTCAAACGAGCGGGTATTGAAAATTTTCGTTGGCACGATTTACGCCATACATGGGCAAGCTGGCATGCGCAAAACGGTACAAGCTTACAGGAATTGCAGGAGCTTGGCGGTTGGGCAACATTTGAAATGGTGCTTAGGTATGCACATCTGGCAAAAGGTCAGCTGAAACGTGTGGCCAACAATGTGGACGGTACAATTGGCACAAATCTGGCACAAACGCGGAAAGTAAAAAGCCCCGCTGTTTCCAGCGAGGCCTTTAGAATAATGGTGCCCAGAGGCGGAATCGAACCACCGACACGAGGATTTTCAATCCTCTGCTCTACCGACTGAGCTATCTGGGCAACGGGGCGTATTAAACGAGTTTTTGCGGTCATAGTCAACCGCTTTTTAGCGATTTTCGACCGTTTGCTCAGGAAATACGCAGTTTGTTGGTTTTTACGCCTTTAAGTAAGTGGTGCCAGCCAGGCATTTCTCGTAATAGTCAGTCCAGCGCACGCCTTCACGTGGAGCGATGTGGCCTTTGCGAACTTCACGGTCAATGCATTTTTTCACGGTTTTAGCCATGAAATCGGTGTTGTACTGCATTGTTTCGAGCACTTTCTCCGCTGCAGTGCCTGGAACCACTTCTTCGATGTAAAAATCACCTGGCTCGTCGTCGTGACAGTAGATATGCACCTCAGTTAAACGACCAAATAGGTTATGCATATCGCCCATGACATCCTGATAAGCACCTGTTAGGAACATGCCGACATAGTAATCTTCACCTTTGCGTAAGGTATGCATCGGAATGTTGTCGCTGATCTCGGTGCCTTCGATGTATTTGGAAAGCTTGCCATCACTGTCACAGGTAATGTCGACGATGGAACAGCGAACCTCTGGTTTTTCATTCAGGCGGCTTACCGGCACTATCGGTAGCACCTGGCCAATCGCCCAGGTGTCTGCGGCTGACTGAAAGATCGAGAAGTTACACAGATACTGGCTGGCGAGCATATCTTCGAGCTCTTCGAGCTCCTGAAAGACGAAGGTTTCGCGATCAAGTGAGCTGTGAATCTCAACCAGAATGCGCCAGTACATGGTATCCAGCTTGGCCATTTCATTCAGTGACAAAATACCCAACTTGAACGCTTCGTAAGCGCTTTGCTTGTACGATGCAGCATCGTTGTAGCGCTCTTGTGGATGCATTTCGGTGGCGTTGACAAGCTCGCGCATGTTGCTGACCAGAATATGCTCGTCTGAGCTTGAGCTGATATCAAATTGCGCACCGGTATTCTTAATTTCGCCAACGATGTTGGTCACCACACAGCTATGGTGAGCGGTGATGGCACGGCCGCTTTCGCTCACCAGATTAGGGTGGGGTACCTCTTCGAGGTCACAGATCTGCTTTACCCCGTAAACCACGTCAGCGACGTACTCTTCAGTCGAGTAATTACGCGATGAGTCCGTGGTTGAGCTGGTGCCATCGTAATCGATGCCAAGGCCGCCGCCGATATCAAGGTATTCCAATGGCACGCCTTCCTGGATCAGTTTTGCGTACAACCGGGCGCCTTCAGACACCGCTTCTTTTACTTTGCGGATGTCTGACATCTGACTGCCGATGTGAAAGTGCAGCAACTTGGCACAATCCAGCATGTCTTCTTTTTTCAGCAGCTCAATGATGTTTAAGATTTCAGTGATACTTAAACCGAACTTGGCGCGATCGCCACTGGAGCCTGCCCACTTGCCTGAGCTACGCACCATCATTTTGCTACGTAAGCCAATCAGCGGCTGTACACCAAGCTTCTTCGCCAGCGGGATTAACATTTCCAGCTCGCTGAACTTCTCAATGACAATGATCATTTTGCGGCGTAGCTGACGGCCAAGCAGGGCAAGGGTCAGGTAATCTTCGTCTTTGTACCCGTTAAGTACGGTCAGCGCATCAGGATTCTCATTGTACGCCAGCACCGCCATTAACTCAGGTTTAGAGCCTGCTTCAAGACCGTAGTTGTAGGGTTCACCCGCTTCAATAATTTCCTCAACGACTTCGCGCATCTGGTTAACTTTGATGGGGAACACGCCGCTGTAGTTACCGTTGTAACTTGCCTCTTCGATCGTCTGCGCAAAGGTCTCGTTTAAAATTTCGACTTGTGAACGTAAAATGTCGTGGAAACGAATAACCGCAGGGAGTTGAATACCCTCGGCACGTATTTCGTCCAACACGTCTTTCATGTCGATGGTGACATCCGGCAAGCGGTGATTGGGTGCAATTTGTATATTGCCGCTGTCGCCAATCGAGAAGTAACCCGCGCCCCATCGTCTTACGCCGTAGAGTTCTTCAGCGTCGTCGATGGTCCAGTTGCTGTTGCCATCAGCCATTAGCGGGCTCCTTTTTCATTTAAGATAATTAGTAATTCGCGAACAATTTTTGCGGCAAATACGTCTGAGTTGCCGGTTGGATCGATTTCCGGAGACAACTCAACAACATCAGCTCCGACTAGATTTTTCTCGCGCAGAATTTTCATCAGGCTCACATAGGAGTGGAAGTCCTCGCCGCCAGGTTCAGGTGTGCCGGTGCCGGGTAAGAACGACGGGTCGAAATAATCCAGATCCAGGGTCAGATAAATCGGACGATCCGCTGGCAGCGCTGCAACACTCTCCAGGAAGTCTTTGCGTGACGTTCGCACTGTCTTGTGCTCTTTCATAAACTGGTACTCATCGCGGGTACCTGAGCGAATTCCATACTGAATCAGCTCATGTCCCGGGCCGAAATGATCCAGCGAGCGGCGGATAATAGACGCGTGCGAGTAATGATAGCCGAGGAAGCCGTCGCGCAAATCAGCGTGGGCGTCGAGATGCAATAACACCAGTTCAGGGTATTGCGCTAAATACTTACGAATTGGTGCGTAAGAAATGGAATGCTCACCACCTAAGGTCAGTACACGAACATTCTGTTCGGCGAGGTCAAGCGCACCAAAAATAGCGTCAAACTGATCGGTTGCGTGCTGCCATTGCCCCTGAATATCTTCACCTTCCCCGAGCGATAAATTACCAAGATCATAAAACGTATGATCAAAGAGATCTGCATCTAAATAGGGTGAGTAGGATTCGATATCTTCCGATACGGCACGTAAACCATCGGGTCCGTTACGCGTGCCTTTACGGAAACAGGCGGTACCGTCAAAACCAAAGCCAATCATATGCGTGGCATTGGCGTGGATCTGACGATCTACTTTCGCGCCAAAAAACTCGCGCACGGGCGCTGAGGTTTCAGCGGTTACAGAAGTTACTGAATCAGGTTGTTGTTTGCTCAAAATCAAACACCTCCGTCGTTGCAACAGGGCAGCAAGGCAGAATAAAAAAGGGGCTTATTATCTGTGTAAAAGCCCCGAAAAGCTACACCTTTACTGCGTATTCCTACGAGGATTTTTCTTCACTGGATTAAAGATTTCATGCTGAATGCGAAGTAAATTCGCCGCCAGCGGATTTTTCTTTTCCCAGGTATCACGCAAGGGCACGTCAACACATTGATTCGCGCGCATGCCGGCCATCACCCTGTGCTTACCTTGCAGGATGAGCTCGACCGCGTGTACCCCGAGTTCAGAGGCCAGAATACGATCAGCTGGCGCAGGTGCACCACCGCGCTGAATATGGCCTAATAAACAGGGTCGGCAGGGTAAGTCGTATTCAGCGTCCAGTTGCTCGGCAAGCGCGACTGCACCGCCTGGCCATTGGTGCTCGCTTAAAACCATGACGTAGCTGCCTTCACCACGAATTTCCTGCACGCGATGAATATGTTTAACCAGGGCACTTATCGTAAGCGGTTTGTCTTTTTGTAGCTCGGGTAAAATCATCCGCTCAGCACCTGCAGCCATCGCGCTACCTAAACCAATAAAGCCCGCATGACGGCCCATAACTTCGACAATAAAGACACGGTCCATGGCATCGGCGGTGTCGCGGATCTTGTCCAATGCGTCCATGGCGATGGTCACTGCGGTCGCATAGCCGATGGTGGCATCGGTGCCGTACAAGTCATTGTCGATAGTGCCGGGTACGCCGATAATCTGTCCCTGCCAATGATTGGCCAGATGTTCGGCACCGCGGAACGAACCATCACCGCCAATGATGATTAAAGCGTCAAGCGCCAGCGCATTCAGATTTGCTGCCGCTTCGACTGCGGCGCTATCTTCCTTAAAGCGATGACAACGGGCACTTTTAATAATGGTGCCTGAATACTGCAATACGTGTTGCACATCTTTGGGTTGCATCAGTGTGTATTCATTATCAAGTAATCCTTGGTAACCGTGCCGAAACGCGATAACTTCGATACCGTAATGATCGGCTGCTAGTACCACTGCACGTAATGCAGCATTCATTCCTGGCGCATCACCACCACTGGTAAGCACCGCAATCCTTTGTATATTTTTGCTGACAGACACGGGCTGCCTACTCCTCTGCATTGCCTGTTGATAAGTATTTGGTAAGCTTATCGAACTACAGCCGAATAACAAGTGAAGGGGCTCATGAACGAAGAAAAAAAACGATCTGCCGCGGCAATGACTGACTGGGCAACGCGATGTCTGATGAAGCAAGGGGCGGCCAAAAATGTCGCACACGCTATGGCTGAGCATTTGGTCGCCGGCGACCTGCTGGGTTTTCGTACCCATGGTTTATTGCGCCTTCGCTATAACTTGCAGGCGCTGGCAGCGGGTACCACCCGCGCTGAAGGAACGCCACAGATAGTGCAACGCCGTGGCGCGATCGAGCTGTGGGATGCTGAGCTGCTTTCAGGACTCTATGTTCTGCCAAAGGCGGTGGCTCGCGCCATGGCCATGGCGCATGATTATGGCACCGGCACTATTGTGATTCGGCGCACCCAGCATGTGGCCGCTTTAGCGGTGTATTTAGAACAGGCAACACGCGCCGGCATGTTGATCCAAATGATGTGCAGCACCCCCGCGCAAGAAGTGGTGGCACCTTTTGGTGGCAAGTCAGCATGTTTCTCACCGAATCCATTTGCTATCGGCGTGCCGACCCGCAGCCAGCCAGTATTGCTTGACATGAGTTTGTCGATGACAGCGGCCGGAAAAGTCCGTACGGCGATAGCAGAAGATCGTGATTTGCCTTACCCAGCACTCATTACTCAGGACGGTGATTACAGTTGTGATCCTAAGACCTTTATTGCTGAGCCACCCAGTGTGTTGGCCAGTCTGGGGGGAGAAAAATTAGGTTACAAAGGTACTGGACTGAACCTGTTTAGCGAGTTCTGGACGTTGGCACTGAGCGATTATGGTCGTGCGGATGCCGCTGCTGGCGACAGCGATGCCAATACGGTCTGGTTACAGGTTGTCGACCCCACCGCGCTATTGGCGCAGGGCGCATTTGAATTACAGGCAGAGCAGCTGGTTGCCGCGGTGAAAGCTGCCACACCCATTGATCCCGAACGACCAGTACGGGTTCCCGGTGAGGGAGCGCTGGCGACGCGGCAGCGTCAGAGTGAGGAGGGGATCAGTTACAGCGCAGCCACTTGGCGTCAGCTTCAGTGGTGCGCTGATTACTGTAATGAGCCCTTACCTTAGGGTTGCAGGCGTTCGATGAACCAGGTGCCAGCAGTATTTTTATGGTAACCAAACCGGTCGTGCAGGCGGTATTTGCCGCCTTGCCAAAACTCAAAATAGTCAGGCTTGATCCGGTAGCCACCCCAGTTCTCAGGCATAGGAACGTCTTGCCCTTCGTAGCGTTCAGTCAGATCATGGTAGACCGCTTCAAGCTCTGAACGGGAGCCGATCACCTTGCTCTGTTGCGAAGCCAGTGCGCCAAGTTGACTGTTGCGTGGGCGCGTTTGAAAGTAGGCTTCGCTGGCGGCGCGGTCTATTTTTTCGATGGTACCTTCAATACGTACCTGTTGCTCAAGGGGCAACCAGGCAAAATGCATTGAAACCAAAGGGTTAACAGCAATATCCTGACCTTTCTGACTGTCATAGTTGGTGTAAAAAATAAAACCAGCCGTGTCAAAATTCTTAAGCAACACAACGCGTTGGTGAGGTTGTCTTGCAGCATTAACCGTTGCAAGAGTGAATGCCGTTGGATCCGGCAACACCGCTGCTTCTTTGGCAGCGGCAAACCATGACTCAAACTGTTTAAAAGGATTTGTTTCAAGAATCGAGCGGTGCAGCTGCGCGCGCTCGTAATCCCGACGTTCATCGTGCAACTTCATGATTACTCCTGGGTGAATACTGCTTCGCCTGCGACATAAGTGGCCAGCACATCGGCACGCCATAGTTTATCGCTAGCGACGTCAAAGGGGTCTTGATCCAGAACAATAAAGTCAGCCCATTTGCCTGGCTCAAGGCTACCTAACTGCTGTTCCTGACCTGACGCATAAGCGGCATCAAGGGTAAATGCCCGCAATGCCTGTTCACGCGTCATCGCTTCATGAGCGTACCAGCCACCTTGTGGTTGGTTGTCGCGGTCCTGACGGGTTACCGCAGCATGAACACCGAAAAATGGATTAGAAAGTTCGACCGGAAAATCCGAGCCAGCGGCGACAATGGTACCTTGCTCGAGGAAGGTTTGCCATGCATAAGCGCCTTGCATACGTTCTTTACCAATACGGTCTTCCGCCATATTTTTATCTGATGTCGCATGCGTCGGCTGCATCGAGGCAATAATATTTAACTCTTTGAAGCGTGGGATGTCATCCGGGTGCACCACTTGCGCGTGCTCAATACGGTGCCGTAGGTTTCGGCCACCAATGGTCTCGTAGGCATGCGCAAACTTGTCCAGGGCAATGCGATTGGCACGATCACCAATGGCATGAATGTTGATCTGGAAGCCATGAGGAATAATAAGATTAAATAGTTGTTCAATCGTATCTGGTTGCGTCACCAATAACCCACGGGTGTTAGGGGCGTCGCTGTACGGCTCAATAAGTGCCGCGCCGCGACTGCCAAGGGCGCCATCGGTGTAAATCTTGACGCTTGCTACGGTCAGGCTGTCATCGGCAGTATGAATAGGGCCAGCTGCTAACAGATCAGGCAGGGTAGGTTCTGAGGCGCTAAGCATCGCATAAACCCGTACCGGCATTTTACCTTCTTCAGCGAGCTGCCGGTAAACCGCAAGATTGGTGGCATCGACCCCTGCGTCATGGACACCGGTGATACCTTCTGAAACCAGGTGGTCGAAAGCGGTAACCAGTGCACGACGATAGTAGTCGGCATTTTTCGCGGGTATTTTACTTTCCACTAACGCCATCGCATTATCAATCAATACGCCGGTGGGCTGGCCGTTCGCGTCACGGATGATCTCACCACCCTCAGGGCTCACGGTATCAGCGGTAATTCCGGCAAGTTCCAGGGCTTTACTGTTGGCCCAGCCAGCGTGACCATCAACGCGCGTCAACCATACCGGACGTTCGACAATGAATTCGTCCAGACTTAATGCCGTTGGGAATTCGCGGTTCTGCCAGTTTTCCTGATTCCAGCCGCGTCCAATGACCCAGGGGCCAGCTTCGGTCGTTGCGAATTCTTGCACACGAGTCACTGCATCTTCTTCGCTGACTGCGGTACGCAGATCAACCTGCATCAAGTTTTCACCCAGACCCAGCATATGACCGTGGGCGTCGATAATGCCGGGCAACACAGTTTTGCCCTGCAAGTCCACTTTACTATCGGGCTGCTGTTTCAGGTTTTTGCTGATGGCGCTTAGCGGACCCACAGCAGCAACTTTGCCGTCAACGACTAACATTGCGTCGAACTGCTTAAGTACAGCAGCGTTTCCGGGCTCCCCGGTAAGGGTGTAGCCGTTAAAATTATGATATAGAATTGCTTGCGCGTTACTCGCAAACGAGATAAAGAGTAAAATAAAAGGTAACAACGAAGAAACAAATCGCATGGCGTTCTCTCTGGTTTATTGGTCACGCTAAACGTAACGTTTATAACAAATTAATTATTGCTTACAATTAGGTAACAGTTTTGGTTTAAATTATGCAGCAACTGTGTACACTACATAACCAGTGGCGGTAACGAAAGTTATATTGTTTCAAACTTCAGTTTTGGACTTAGGGCTCCCATGAAGATTCTTATTATTGACTCACAATTCTTTACCCGCGCTGGTTTAATTCACCTCTGCACCAGCTATAGCTCGGATGTATCCATCTTTGAGGCGCCGACGTTTGAACTCGCCACAGATTATTTGCACCACAGCAATCAGTATAATTTAATTTTCCTTGATGTGGACTTGCCAGACGCAGAAATCCGACCGTCCCTCGCATTAATCAAAAAATATGCGCCAACCGCGCACATCGTGCTTTATTGTTGGTCCAGGCCAATGTCGGAAATTCGGCAAGCCTTAGCTGCCGGGGTGCGGAGTTATCTGCCCAAGGACTCCAGTGCTGAGGATGCTAAGCTAGCTATACGTTCGCTACTGAAAAACGATCGTTATCTGCCTGATGAGTCGCGGCTTAATGAATTTACCCCGCGCAATTCGCAAGCGGAGAGTTTTCTTTCGCCACGGCAGTTAGAGATCATGCAGTTGCTCGCCCAGGGATTATCGAATAAAGAAATTGCGACCATCCTGGGAATCACTGAAGGTACGATCCGGGTCCATTTATCTGCTATCTTTAAAGCCATTAAAGTTTCGAACCGGACTGAAGCAACGCTTTGGTACTTATTACGTCAAAAACGTTTAGTGAGCTGATATGCAACTACAGCAGCTTCTAAAATCATTAGAACTGCGCAACCATGCACCTACAGAAAATTGGGATCCACCCTATTGTGGTGAAATTCCGATTCACATTGACAGTAACGGTGAATGGTTCTATCAAAACTCGCGTATCAAACGCCAGCGGTTGGTGAAGTTATTCGCCTCGGTGCTGGTGGTAGAGGATGGCGATTATTTTCTCGTTACGCCAGCCGAAAAAGTCAAAATCACTGTTGAAGATGTGCCATTTATCATCACCGGGTGGCAGGCGGTCACCACGGTTGAGCCGCAAATAATTCAGGTCACCACTAATATCGGTACCCAATACCCACTTTCGGACGACTATCCATTGCTGGTTGAGAATGCGATTCCTTATGTGCGACTTGATCACGCATTAAAGGCAAAAGTTCATCGCAATGTTTATTACCAGTGGGTGGAGTTGGCAGAGGTCGATCCCGAAACCGATAATGTGGTGCTGCAAAGCGGCTCAAGCCGTTTTGTTCTCGGCCAAATTTGAGCGATGAATTTGCTCGTTGGGTAAGCCTGCTATATTATGCGCAGCTTAGTTCAGCGCAGAGGTAAAGACGTCCGATGAAACCTATCACGGTTGCCATAGCACAATTAGACTTTACGGTTGGAGCTATTACTCAGAATACCGCAACAATTCTTGCTTGTCTGGACGAGCAGAAAGATGCTGACATTGTGGTTTTCCCCGAGTTGGCGATAACCGGGTACTCACCTGAAGATTTATTGTTCCGCGCCGACTTCGAGGAATTAGTTGATGACGCATTAGCTAAAATTGCTGATGCGGCTGTGGCGCAAGTCGCAGTCGTCGGACATCCGCAACGGGTGGGTGACGAACTATTTAATAGCGTGTCGGTTTTACATCGCGGCGAATGTTTAGCGCGTTATCATAAGCAGCGGTTACCGCAATATGGTGTGTTTGATGAACAACGTTACTTTATTCCGGGCCATGAACCTTGCGTATTCAAGTGGCAGGGACACCGGATTGGCTTAACGATCTGTGAAGACCTCTGGCGTCCAGAACCACTGCAAAGAACCCTTAGTCAGGGCGCCGACTGGATTATTTCAATCAATGCCTCCCCCTTTGAGGTGGATAAACACCAACAACGCATGCATGTGCTGCAACAACGCGTACATGAGGCCGGTTGCCCGATTGTCTATGTAAATAATTGTGGTGGCCAGGATGAGTTGGTGTTTGACGGCCATTCATTGGTGCTTGATAGCGACGGTCAGCTTGTCGCGGAATTCCCCCACTGCGAACCCTGCTGTGAACGTGTGCGTTTCTCTGCAACGGGCATTACGCCGTTAAATGAAAAAATTAAGCCGCAAGCTAAACCGGAAAGCGAAATCGAATTTCATCGCCTTGAAGAAGTACGGAAAGCTTTGGTCTTGTCTATCCGCGATTACGCACGAAAAAATGGCTTTCAAGGTGTTACTCTGGGCTTGTCCGGGGGCATTGACTCCGGTCTGACGTTAGCGTTAGCCGTTGAAGCTTTGGGTCCTGAACACGTGCATGCCGTGATGATGCCATTCCGCTATACTTCAGCGATGAGTCTTGAGGATGCCGGCCAGCAGGCCAGTGCGTTAAATGTGAAATACGATGTGATTGCTATTGAACCGATTTACGACAGCTTCATGCAGCAGTTGGCACCGCAGCTGGCTGATCATGAGCCTGATGTTACCGAAGAAAACCTGCAGGCACGTAGCCGTGGCGTGATTCTCATGGCGTTATCAAACAAAACCCGTTCGCTGGTTTTAACCACCGGTAACAAGAGTGAGTTAGCGGTCGGTTACTGCACGCTCTATGGCGATATGTGTGGTGGCTTTGCACCGCTGAAAGATGTGCCAAAAATGATGGTATTTGCGCTTGCCCGGCACATGAACGCTACTGCGGATGCGGAGGTTATCCCGCCACGAGTTATCGAACGTCCGCCTTCTGCGGAGCTGGCGCCGGGGCAAAAGGATCAGGATAGCCTGCCGGAATATGATATTTTAGATAAGATTATCAACCTGTACGTTGAACAGGACTGGACACTAACGGAGATTATTTCGGCTGGGTTCGCTCGCGCAGATGTGTTGCGCGTTGTGCGGTTGGTTGATATTAATGAATACAAGCGTCGACAAGGTGCTGTAGGGCCGAAAATTACTGCGCGTAACTTCATGAAAGATCGGCGCTACCCTATCACCAACCATTTTCGCTATGAGCTAGAGCGACAACTAACGGCAGAGGCAAGTCATGAAAAAAATTGAAGCAATCATCAAGCCATTTAAGCTCGACGATGTGCGTGAAGCATTATCCGAAGTAGGTATTGCCGGCATGACAGTGTCTGAAGTTAAAGGCTTTGGCCGCCAGAAAGGGCATACTGAACTTTATCGTGGCGCCGAATATATGGTCGACTTTCTACCTAAAGTAAAGCTTGAAATTGTGGTCGCAGATGATCAGGTAGAAGCGTGTTTAGACGCTATTATGGAAACCGCGCAAACCGGAAAAATTGGTGATGGTAAGATTTTTGTCAGCAATGTCGAGCGGGTGATTCGGATTCGTACTGGCGAGGAAAACGAAGACGCCGTTTAGTTACGGCGTCTTCATCAGCTTTTTACAGATAACTGCTGCCAGGGAAGTTAGCAGCTAATGTTGCGCGTGCATCATCGCGCAGTTCAAGCAGGCCAAGCTTGTCATAACTTTGCATCATAATCGCCAGAGCGTTTTCGGTTTCTGGGACGTCCGGGTAATTTTCCAATACATACTTGCCACGATTGGCCGCAGCTAGCCAGGCTTCGCGTTTCATGTAGTAGCGCGCTACTGCAATTTCATAACTGGCTAACCGACTCTTAATTGCAATCATGCGCTGTTTAGCATCAGCTGCATATTTAGAATCTGGGAACTGGCGCAGCAACCGGCTGAAGTCGTTAAAGGCTTCCTCAGCTTTACTCGGATCCCGGTCTGAACGGTCGATGCCAACTAAATCTTGCATTGTGTTCGAGTCCGCACGGTGATTCACCAGCCCTCGCATGTACATGACATAATCAAGATTAGGATGATTCGGGTTCAACTGCATGAAGCGGTCAATTTCCGCCAAAGCTTTGTCAATATTAGCGAGCTTGTAATACACATAAATCCGGTCCATCTGCACCTGGTGTGCGTAGGGACCAAACGGATAACGCGTCGCATGCTGCTGAAGGATTTCCTGAGCAGTACTAAAGTTACCGGCCGCAATATTGGTCTGAGCGCGTTGATAAAGCGCATCAGCATCGTTTAGGACGCGGGAATCACGAGCTTCGTCGTCCGGCGAACTTGAGCATGCTGCGAGCATGACGGATAAAGCTAAAAGCAGGCTAATACGCAGTTTCATAAGTTACTGTTCTAATCTCTGTTAATTTAATTTTTGGTGCATAGCGTCCCAAACAGGTACACTAACCACTTCGAAGTTGCTTGCATTCTATCGCAGCCTTGGCTGCTTTCACAGGTCCATTATTTATTTTATGAGTGAACACATTCAATTAACTGGAACGGTCCCCGCTTCGTGCAACGGTAAACGCTTGGACCAGGCACTCGCAGAGTTGTTCCCCGACTATTCACGTTCGAGATTAAAAACCTGGATCACTGACGGTTGCGTGCGGATTGATGGTGAACCCGTCGATAAGCCTCGCGAGAAGGTCATTGCCGGGATGGAGCTCGAAGTAAATGCTGAGTTGGTCGAGGAAAAACGCTTTTCTGCGCAGCCGATGCCGCTGGATATCATTTACGAAGATGATGCGATTTTAGTCATCAACAAGCCGGCTGGACTGGTGGTGCATCCAGGCGCCGGGACTCCGGATGGCACATTGTTGAATGCGCTACTGCATCACTTCCCAGCAATTGACCAGGTTCCGCGGGCGGGAATTATCCATCGTCTTGATAAAGACACTACAGGTTTAATGGTGGTGGCGAAAACTATTCCTGCGCAAACGCATCTGGTTTCCGCAATGCAAGAGCGTGAGATAACCCGCGAATACGAAGCGGTATGCAATGGACCTATGACCGCTGGTGGTCATGTTGATGAACCTATTGGTCGACATCCGACAAAACGTACCCATATGGCTGTGGTTGCCATGGGTAAACCTGCGGTGACTCATTATCGTGTCGTTGAGCGATTTCGTAACCACACCCATCTGAGATTACGGCTGGAAACCGGCCGGACCCACCAGATTCGAGTTCACATGGCGCATCTGCGTCATCCGCTGGTGGGAGATTTAACCTATGGTGGCCGCCCGCGTCCCCCGCAGGATGCGAACCCGGAGTTACTCGAGTACTTGCGTAGCTTCCGGCGGCAGGCGTTACATGCTGCCCGATTGTCACTCCATCATCCGGTCACGGGCGAGTGGATGAGTTGGGATGCTCCGACACCGGCTGATTTCTTAAAATTAGTGAAATTATTGCGTGCAGACCGCAATGACCACGCTAAAGAGTAAGTCTGGTAAGGTGGATTTCGGATTAAAACCCGCCTGGCAACTACCTCATGGGATCCAGGCTTGCGTTACCACTGTAACCGAGCCCGGCAATCTCGCTGCTCACGTGGCGGACGATCCCGCTAATGTGATCCGGCACCGCCGCCAACTGCAACGTGGCTTGGAATTGCCATCAGCGCCTAAATGGCTGGCGCAATATCATAGTTCGATTGCGGTTGCCGCTGAGAATAATGACGCAGGTTGCCGGGCTGACGCGATCTGGGCGACACAAGCGAAAAGTGTTTGTGCAGTGCTGACCGCTGACTGTTTACCAATCTTGCTCTGCAGTGACAACGGCCAGACTATCGCTGCAATTCAAGCCGGCTGGCGCGGCTTAGCTGGTGGCATTATCACCAACACACTGCAACAGTTACCACAATCCGCTGAGTGCTTTCGTGCTTATATTGGCCCAGCGATTAGTCAAGCTTTCTTCGAAGTAGGTGATGACGTGCGCGATGCGTTTTTGACACAAGGAATTGTTGATTCCAGTTCATTCGCCCCGCGCATAGCCGGTAAATGGCTTGCTGATCTACCTTTGCTCGCTGAGCGGTTGCTTACCAGGGCCGGCGTGAAAGAAGTGACGTTAAGTGGTTTATGTACCTACAGCGACGAGCGCTTCTACTCCTATCGTCGCGATCCAAACTGTGGTCGCCTTGCGACATTAATTTGGAAAATCTAATCTTCCTCACTTGAAATTGTCTAATTTATACCCACATAAATAATCAGGATTTAGTGTTTGTTTATGAGGTAAATAAATCATGCGATTTGACAAACTAACCAATAAGTTTCAACTGGCAATTGCTGATGCGCAATCGCTGGCTTTAGGTCGTGATCATCAGTTCATCGAGCCTATTCATATCATGCAAGCTTTACTTAATCAGGATGGCGGTACGTTACGGCCACTGCTGACGTATTTGCAAGTGGACGTTAATCAACTGCGGGCTGCACTAAGTGAGGCATTGGGCAATCTGCCCCGGGTTGAAGGAACTGGCGGTGAAGTACAGGTTTCTTCGGCCACCGGAACCTTACTTAACCTGTGTGACAAGTTTGCACAAAAGCGTAAGGATCAGTACATCTCATCAGAGCTTTTTGTCCTCGCAGCGACCGAAGATAAAGGTAAGTTGGGGGATATTCTGAAACGTCTGGGCATTACCCGCGACAAGGTTGAAAGTGCAATTGAAAAGGTGCGTGGCGGCGAGAATGTCGATGACCAAAATGCCGAAGACCAACGGCAAGCTTTGGATAAATACACCATCGACCTTACCGAGCGCGCTGAACAAGGCAAGCTTGATCCGGTTATTGGTCGTGATGAAGAGATCCGTCGCACCATCCAGGTGCTGCAACGTCGTACCAAAAACAATCCGGTACTCATCGGTGAACCCGGCGTAGGTAAAACGGCTATCCTGGAGGGACTCGCTCAGCGCATTGTTAATGGTGAAGTGCCTGAAGGTCTGAAGCACAAGCGGGTACTTTCGTTGGATCTTGGAGCTTTGCTGGCCGGCGCTAAATACCGCGGCGAATTTGAAGAACGTCTGAAAGCGGTACTTAATGAACTTGGTAAGGAGGAAGGCCGCATCATTCTCTTTATTGATGAGCTTCATACCATGGTCGGCGCGGGTAAGGCTGAAGGCGCCATGGATGCCGGAAACATGCTCAAACCAGCATTGGCGCGCGGCGAACTTCACTGTGTCGGTGCAACCACGTTGAACGAGTATCGTCAGTACATTGAAAAAGATGCTGCGCTTGAGCGGCGGTTCCAGAAAGTTCTGGTTGAGGAACCTTCCGTTGAAGACACCATCGCCATACTGCGTGGCCTGAAGGAGCGTTACGAAGTTCATCACTCGGTGCAAATTACTGATCCGGCGATTGTTGCGGCGGCGATGCTGTCCCATCGCTACATCAGTGATCGGCAATTGCCTGACAAAGCGATTGACCTGATTGATGAGGCCGCTTCTAGCATTCGCATGCAAATCGACTCCAAGCCAGAGGAACTGGATCGTCTTGAACGGCGGATTATTCAGTTACAGCTGGAACAAAAAGCGCTGCAGAAAGAAGATGATGACGCAAGTAAGAAACGTCTTGAGACGTTAGAGTCCGAACTTGAGGATCAGCAACGTAAGTATGCCGAATTGGAGGAAGTCTGGCTGTCGGAGAAAACCGCGGTACAGGGTGCGCAAAATATCAAAGCGCAGTTAGAGCAGGCCAAGACTGATCTAGAGATTGCGCGCCGGGCCAGTGATCTAAACCGTATGTCTGAACTCCAATACGGCAAAATCCCTGAGCTTGAGCGACAACTGGAAACAGCGATTGAAGCTGAAGATCAGACGATGACGTTACTTAAAAACAAAGTGACTGAAGAGCAAATAGCTGACGTATTGTCGCGTTGGACCGGCATCCCGGTAAGTAAGATGCTGGAAGGTGAACGCGAAAAATTACTGAAGATGGAGCATAAGTTACACGAGCGGGTAGTAGGGCAAGACGAAGCTGTGACCTCAGTCGCCAATGCGATCCGGCGTTCGCGTGCGGGGCTGGCGGATCCACAGCGGCCAATTGGGTCGTTTCTGTTTCTTGGCCCGACCGGTGTCGGTAAAACCGAGCTGTGTAAATCGCTTGCCAACTTCTTGTTCGACACTGAAGATGCCATGGTGCGCATCGATATGTCTGAGTTTATGGAGAAGCATTCAGTCGCACGTCTGGTAGGTGCACCTCCAGGCTATGTTGGCTATGAAGAAGGTGGGTATCTCACAGAGGCCGTGCGTCGTCGTCCTTATTCCGTGATCCTTTTGGATGAGGTCGAGAAAGCACATCCGGATGTATTTAATATCCTGTTGCAGGTTTTAGATGATGGTCGCTTAACGGATGGTCAGGGGCGTACGGTCGACTTTCGTAACACGGTCATTATCATGACCTCGAATTTAGGCTCTGACGTGATTCAGGAGAAAGCTCATCAACAGAACTACGAGGAGATGAAGGCCGATGTGATGGAGATTCTGCAACATCACTTCCGTCCTGAATTTTTGAATCGTGTTGATGAAACCGTGGTGTTCCATCCGTTGGCGAAATCAGAAATACGGGCGATTGCAGAAATTCAGTTGCAGCGTCTGTATCAACGCCTTGCGGACCGTGATTATCAGGTTGAATTGACGGATGCTGCATTGGACCACCTGGCAGCGGCTGGTTTTGATCCGGTGTTCGGTGCGCGACCATTGAAGCGTGCGATTCAACAGGAGATCGAGAATCCACTGGCACAGCAATTATTGGCTGGCAAGCTGATTCCAGGGACCCCGATTAAGGTCGATTATCAGGATGAAGTAATCACTATCAAACAGTAATAGCGGCGGTGCGAGCTGCATGAACAGTGTCCATCACTATTTATTGCAGCTCGCATGCTATGCTATCCTGCACGGTATCGATTATAGAAACCAGGATATTCCTATGCCAAACAACTCATCGACGAAGAATCGCGGAATCTTTCTGCTGCCCAACCTGTTAACCACAGCAGGATTATTTTCCGGATTTTTCGCCATTGTTGCATCCATGAACAATCAGTTTGAGTCAGCTGCGATCGCAATCTTTATTGCGATGGTGTTTGATGGCTTAGATGGACGTGTGGCGCGGATGACAAATACGCAAAGCGATTTTGGCGCAGAATACGATAGTATGGCTGACATCGTCTCGTTTGGTATGGCACCAGCACTCGTCATGTACAACTGGGCGTTATCCGATCTTGGCAAGTTCGGTTGGTTGGCCGCATTTATTTTTGTGGCGGGTGGAGCGTTGCGCCTTGCTCGTTTTAATACCAACCTTGGCTCTTCCGATAAACGTTTCTTTCAGGGGCTCGCGATCCCAAGTGCCGCTGCTATTGTGAGTGGTTTAGTATGGGTCGGCAGTAAGTACGAGGTCGACCCTGATTCGATTAGCTACCTGGCAGCAATCCTGACGATTTGTGCCGGCTTATTAATGGTAAGTAACTTTCGCTATCATTCGTTCAAGGATGTTGATTGGCGCGGACGAGTTTCATTTGTGGTGATTTTGGCGGTGGTGCTGGCTTTCGTTATTGTTGCTACCGAGCCATCGTTAGTCTTGTTCATCATTTTCTTCTTGTATGCTTTATCCGGACCGATTCTGACTATTCGTTCGGTAAACCGCCTTGAGTTGAAACATGTGGTCGGCGATACCGACGACGACTGTGACGATGAAATAGAAAAGCCTGATGAAAAGCGTTCAGAAAAGCAGCAAAAAGAAGACGAAAGAGACAAGTCTGACTAAAAACTGAGCGAACGACAGTTTTTTCGTAAAAAGATCTTGCACAGGCGGCGACGATCCTTATAATTCGCCGCCGTTGTCACTGACGCAGAAGCCGATGAGACAGTAGCCAGCAGCGCGAAGCGCTTGCAAAAAAAAGATCCGAAAGGATCTTGACGCTGGCAAGGGAAAGCGTAAAATACGCATCCCGCTTCAGAAGAAGCGAACGCTCTTTAACAATATACCA
>NZ_PIPW01000006.1 GCF_003987215.1 Pseudidiomarina halophila | reverse complement strand
TAATTTTATCGAGATGTTTTACAATCCAAAAAAACGTCATTCTCATACAGGCGGCGTATCGCCAGCTAACTTTGAAAAGGCGTACTTTGAAAATCTACAGACTGTCTAGTGAAAGCTGGGAAGTCCAGAGAGTCATTTTTATAGTTAGAAAATGAAAAGGCCAGCAAAGCTGGCCTTTCAAAACTTTTTTTGTATCGGTAGTTTCCGCGCATACTAAAGAGTACACGGTTCCACTAGTCGCCTTGGTAGGTCGATACTCCCAGTGCCAAGACCTTTTGATAGGATTGCAAATAAATAGAAGGAAGTCAACATTTTTGTTGTTAAATCGCTTTGAGTTGCTCTAATACCTGCTGTAACTCCCCTTCAATGTCAAATGCTTTCGCTAAGTGATCAACTACTTCTCTCAGTTCTTCATTACATGATTCTATCGTCTTTAACTCGTTAGTAACGGCGTTATATTTATCTAAAATCAGAGATTTTTCCTTTCTAACTCCGGTTAGAGCAGTTTGGGCAATTTTGAGTTGCTTTGTGACGTCATCGTTATATATGTCGGCAAGTGCGGTATCAATAGCTTCCCCGTCCGTCTTTGTTAACTTGTATTTGAAGTAGTGGTGCCTATATCGGCCAGTAGAGGCCTCCCTTGGCGGGAAAACTCTATGTGCAGACACTGTCTGAACCATATCTAACGCGGCGAAAGATGTTTTTTCAGAGTACCTTGAATGCAAATTATGAAAAGAGTCACTCGATATTGAGATATGTTTGGGGTTATTGTAATCCCTTGTCGTTAAAGGAATTACGGTCACGGAGTCAGCTCGAGTTCCCATGACTATACATGGTCGCTTTTTATGCATTTCGCCGGGCATTAGAGAGTCTGTTCGTAATGTGTTTTTTTCTTCACCAGACGACAGACTGAAAATAGAGGATTGATGTCCAAAATCTACTTCGACGATGTTATGTTTTCTGATCAACGACTTAAAGTTTTTGCGCTGCTTCGTAGCATGTGTATAAACCGAGTCTGGAATGTCATTTCCGCTGATATAAATTTCAACACCACCCTCAGTGATATCGATGGACTTGATCAGCCACGATTTGTAGAGAGGCTCTTTTGCAAAGGTGTTCGTAAAGTAGATGTCGTGATCTGACGCACTGAAAGCAGGAATGATCGTGTGCGTGATCCCACTGTAAGTTCGACAGCCGAGCTGAACACCGTTTTCCTCGTTTATGAATTTAACTTCCAATATGGCTCCTTGCCAATAGTCTCTTAATTTGCAGAGTCAATTACAGGATAAAATTGTACCGATGTAAGAGTTAATTACTAGTAGTTAAGCTTTCTCGAATTTGTGTGCGGCTTACGCCTTAAGTTCGAATAGCACCTCCGAGAAAATTGAAGCATTTCTACCTTCGGTTGTCGAGTTTAATACAATCGTATAAGTTGATTTGGTTAAGAAATTACTTTTAACCATGATGTCTGGCGAATTAAAGTTACTAGCAATAGTGATGGATATGGGTTGAGGCAAGTTTTCTTAGGGGATAGGTCCCCTTGAAGTAGTTTCGGTTACTGTTCGCAGATGTGACCTGTCGTAGAAATGACGTACGTCTAGTATCAATATGTTGTTTGAATGAGGGAGTCAGTAGAATTGACAAACAGCAATAGAATGCCAAATAAAGAGGAAGAAGAGCGAAAGGCAGGGAAAATTTTTGTGGAAATCCTTATTTTGTCTTCTGGGTGCTGTTTTGCTGTCGCATCATACATTTTAAGCCATGCTACTGGCGAGGCGCACTGGTTTGGTCGGTCGGGAGCAGTCGTAGTGCTTTTATCTGTCTGGGTTGAGACAAGAAATTATTCAGCTCAGCAACGCATGAATGATTGCAGGCAGTCTGCTGCGGGGTATATCGGTGGGTCACCTCAAGATTGGAGCATCCCTAAACGCAGAAAAGTCTTGGAATACGTAACCTTGTGTTTCATTCTTTTGGGCACCTTGATTTGGGGATATGGCGATCTTGTACCGTGAAATCATGTAATAACGCCATTAAACTCGCTCGATGCGGTCGTCGGAAGCGAGTCTTTCATACCGTTTACGCTAGACGTTAAGTTGCTCGGAGGAATAGTTGAGAGTACTACTATTAATTATGTCAGGCTTGTTCTGTTCGCTGAGTATTTGTATTGGTGGATGGGTTTATTGTATCGGAATTGATTCGAATGGTAATGGTCCATTAATACTCATTTCTTGCATCGAGTAATGTGGAACATTTGCCCCGAAAAATAGCTTACAAACGCGTCAGCTAAGGCGCAAGAATTTCACAGGGTACAGGGAGAACCTAATGAGAAGAGGAAGATATTATCTTGGCCGGGTTGTTAAGATAAATCTTGACCAAAAACGTCTAATGGACGCTATAGCCAATGCGCCGACAGTATCAATCGGCAAGTTTGACTGGACGATAACAGATGTAGTCGATAACAGAAACGAAGATACCCCTTATGTCTTTGGTAAGCTTTCAAAGTATGCAAAGGAAGGTCATGCTACGGTAATTGATGAGGCCAGTCGTTCGCAGGTTAATGCCGATGTACCAAATCTTCTTGAAGCTAGCTCTTCATTTATATATTTGCCTGAATACTCGGGTATAGCATTCTTACAAGTTTGGAATGGCATTCAAGAAGATGTCTTTCGAAGAAGGTTTAAATCTATTATAGAAGCAACGTTTGATGGCTTTTTTGTGGCTTGTGATGTTGAACCTGTGTCAGACTATCGTGCTTTTACGTCCCGTCTCAAAAAATTGAACTATTTCACAGAGTTTTCGGCAACAGTGCATCCCCCCAACCCCCTTTTTGGAAGGCTATGGGGGAGTCTCAATCAATATATTGAGCACCGAAATGCTTCCGAAGTAGCAGTAAAGGAACAAACTTCTAAGACAGAAGGTTTGAAGTCTAAAGTCATAGAACTTATGGATCGAATAATGGACTCCCCAGACTATGAACCAGATGAACCTCCTGCCATTGGGGATGCCGCTATTTTAATGGCTGCCGATGGTTATGGTAGAGGGAAAGTCGTTGGGATGGAAAATGGAGATGAAGTCGTTATCAAAACTAGTGATACACAGAAGAGCTTCCTTCATGACAAAGAGCCAACTCCCGAAGAACTTGCGGCAAAAGCTAAAACTCATTTTGAAAAGGTCTCTAATGAGCGGGATATGAAGCACTGATGAGAATGTTCTATTATTTAAAAGTTTTTTTCTTTAGCTTCGAGTTCGCATTCCTTGTCTTATGTTTGATTGTCTATATGGTTTCACACGGCTTTTTCTCGCAGTATTTTCCTTTGTCTTCACTGAATGACGAGGCAATTCAATGGGTGATGCTCTTTCCCATAGGAATAACTGTATGGACTTTAAAGGAGGGGGTGGGAGTTCTTTTCCCAAGTGAAAAAAAAGAGAAAGTACTGCATGAGTGGCCCGATTATTGGAAGCTTAAAATTCACTTTGATGTCGGTATATCAAACAGTATCTTTTTCACAATTCCATGCATCATTGTTTGGCTTCTGGACGCACTAAGTACTTTGGTTGGGGCTTGGATATTTGCTGGTTTTGCTGGCGCTCTATCAATAAACGCTTTCAGCTTCTACGCTGCAAGAATAAGTTTAAGAAGTGCTTTGATTAGGCTAGATGATGACAATAATTATGATAACCACGTTAAGTAGTAGGCTTTCGGAATGAGGTGTTTTCAGTGAATGTTGGCAGCGGAGGGGGGCCTGAGTTTGCCTTTTGAAATTCATTCTTGGGCGGAGATCTCCGATAGGTATACTGACACGTTACTGCTAGGGAATGGAGCCAGTATCGCAGTAGATGAACGGTTTCATTATGAATCTCTAAAGCAACATGCAATTGAAAACGGCCTTCTTAATGAAGATGTTCAAAGCTTGTTTGATTACTTCCATACTGAAGATTTTGAATTAGTTTTAAGGATTGTATGGCAAGCAACAAATGTTAATGTAGCTCTTCAGATAGAGGACGAAAAGACAGAGGCCGCATATAGGCATGTTCGGGATTGCTTAATCGCTGCCGTCCGAGATATTCACCCGGAGCATAATGATGTTTCTGACAAGCTGCCTTCGGTTGCCGCCTATATGAAAGGGTTCGATAACGTAATTTCGCTCAATTATGACTTAATCGTGTATTGGGCGATGATGCACGGGAACGACTTGGATAATAGACATCTTTTCAAAGATTGCTTTGTAAGGTCCGAGTTTGACGATGATTGGTCAAGGTTTCGTGAGGTATATGGAGACATCGACAGTTGTTCTTTAGTCTTTTATCCTCATGGAAATCTCATTTTGGCGCGAGATAAAATTGAAAACGAGAGGAAGATAAGCTCGCAGAGCAATAATAGGCTGTTGGAGAACATTTTGGAAAAGTGGCAACGAGGCAGCTACGTCCCACTATTTGTTAGCGAAGGAACCGTGCAACAAAAACAGAAATCGATCCAGAGTAGTTACTATTTGAATACGGTTTATCGTGAGGTTCTTACTTCGGTTCAGGATAGCTTAGTCGTCTATGGTTGGGGTGTAGGAGAACATGACCAGCACATCCTAGACAGAGTTGCAAAGTCAGGCATTGATAGAATTGCATTCTCAGTAGTTGATAATGATCAAGCATATTGTAATAGGGTTAATCAGCTTATTAGAGACAACTTCAGCGAGCAATGTGAGGTTTTATTTTTTGATGCTAGAAGCCCTAATTGTTGGGTCAACCCATAGCAGGTGCTCAACATGGGTATTATTGACCTTATCGACTCCCATCAATAGTTGAGTGTATCTGTATGCCTAAAATAGACAGAAAAACAATAGAGGCTGCATACGATGTCGCAAAACGTGTTCATGGAAGACACATCTCAATGACGCGAGGGATAGAAATCCTTGAAACGCGTAATGGTATGAATCCAAATTCAGCTGTCGATTACATATATAGTTATCGGAACTTGATCGAGGGTAAGCGATTTACTCGAACAACCAACGCGGCTGCGACGCGCTACTATTTGGAAATGATATTTAAAGAAAATGGGAGGGACAAGCTACTAAATGCGTTGTCTTCCCTTCGGCAGCACATTGACTATTACGAGACGGTTGGTAATTCTAGCGTAATCAAAGGCAAAGAAATTTATGAGGAGTTTTCTCGAAAAGCTCAGGTCTCTACAAATGATGACTACATCTTTCCTGATGAAGTTAATGAGACTGTAGAGCTTCGCGAGGGTAAGGTACGAAGCGTACATGTCAACATTTACGAGAGGAACCCAGCTGCTAGGGCACAATGTATCGAGCACTATGGTTGTTACTGCTTTATTTGCGGATTCGACTTTTTAAATACCTATGGGGAAATTGGAAGAGACTTCATTCACGTTCATCATGAGTTGGAGTTATCGACCATTGGGAAAGAGTACGTGATAGATCCTGTTCGTGATCTAAAGCCAGTATGTCCAAACTGCCATTCGATGATACATCGGAGAAAACCTGCCTATAGTGTCGACGAAATAAAGGAACAACTAGAAAAATTATAAGCTAAGGTTTTTGACTGCTAAGTGGTTATAAAAGTAAATTTAGCCATTTAAACGCAGATTTTTTCTAAAAACAGAACAAAAACTCTATAAACGATTTATTTAATATCGGAGTCTCTTGAAGAGCTTAAAAACAAAGAGTGCGATTAAACGACTTATTTCATAAGAATAAGAAGTGTAAAGAACCATCGAAAGGGACTCATTTGAGTCCCTTTTTTGTTGACCTTTTCTAGAACAGTCCTATGCTAAGTAATCGTAAAAAATAAAACCTTAATTCAAATGGTTGGGGGAGATGCCACCATTCAGCGGGTCAGTCTAGATAAAGCATTCCATTTGCTGGCAGAAAATCTGCGAGAGCGAAGCGAGCTTAAGTTTATTGAACATCTTACGAAGCTACTCAGTGAGTTGCTTCGCGCTGATCATGTCATGGTTTCGGAAATATTCGAGACCGATATCGCCCGGGCTCACGTGGTGTCCTTTTATTCTCGCGGCAGTCATCTCCAGGCCAACAGCTATGACCTTCACGGCTCCCCCTGTGAAACTGTGATATCGACCGGTTCTTGCGTATACAGCGAGGGCGTATGCAAAACCTTCCCCAATGATGAAATGCTGCAACAGCTTGGTGCCGAGAGTTATGTTGGCGTGCCTATGCTGACTGTTGACGGCAATAAATTGGGTCTGCTGGCAATCCTGAACGATCAGCCAACGGACTATTCAAATGAAGTTCTCGAGCTGTTGCAGGTAGCCGCTTCACAAGCCGCAGCTGAGATGGCACAGGTACGCATTACCAACCGTCTAAAGGAAAGTCAGCGACGTTTACAAACCTTGATGGATAGCCTGCCCGGCATGGCTTATCGATGTAAAAATGACGCCTACTGGAGCATGGAAATGGTAAGCCGTGGCGCCCGCGACCTTACTGGCTACGATCCCGCTGGGTTGCAGGATAACGCGACGATCGCCTACGTCGACCTTATTCATCCTGAAGATAAGGAGAAGGTCGAAGCTAAGGTACGAGAGGCCATCGAGAATGACCGCTACTTCAAGTTAAATTACCGGATTATTCGCGCTGATGGCGCGCTTCGTTGGGTCTGGGAGCAAGGCAAGGGCGTGCGTTCGGAAGCCGGCGAGGTAACTCACCTTGAGGGCTTTGTTCTTGATGTGACTGAACAGTATCTGCACCAGGAGCGCATCACCGAAATTGCCTTTACTGATGAATTAACCGGACTTCCCAATCGACCGGCGCTGCTTGATTTCTTACAGCGTGAATACGCGCGCGAGCAGGCTCCGGACTACTTGCTGGTGCTGATCGATATCCGCGGTTTTCGAAATATCAATGAACGCTTTGGGCTGCATGCCGGGGATAGGTTGTTACGTATCGTAGCTGCGCGCCTGCAGGAAGGTATCCGCGCGATGGAAAATACGGTGCTGCTTGCCCGGCTTACAGGTGATGAGTTTGTCGTGGTCAGTTCCCAGCAAGGCGCTGGCATAGAAGACTTTCTGGAACTGGCAGATATGCTCACCCAGCTGTTTACCAATCCAGTTAGCATGGGCGAGCACCAGCTGCCCTTGCAGTTAAAAATGAGCGGTGCCTGGTCTAGCGCTGCCAGCTCGGCTGCGCAGCTGCTGCAACAAGCCAGTATCGCGATGTATGAAGCAAAACAGAACGGCCTCAGGTATTGCACCTTTGACACCGATCTCGAGCGCAAGGTGAGTTCCGAGCGCCACCGCACAGAGCGGTTCCTTATGGCGCTCGCGAACCACGAACTTAACATTCACTTACAACCGCAAATAGAGCTTAACTCGGGACGCTGCACCGGTGCAGAAGTATTATGCCGCTGGTTCGATAACGAACTTGGCGCTGTGCCACCGGATATTTTTATCGACATCGCGCGAAAGCAGGGGGTATTAGCAGAACTTGGTTACCAGGTGCTGGAGAAAACCTGTGCGCTGATTAACGAGTGGCGGGACAGTTACGAGTCGGTACCGCCAATATCTGTTAATGTTGGCGCGCAGCAGTTCGCTTCTAAAGATGTGGTGGACGATTTTGTGCGTGTTTGCGGTCAGTTACCGCCACAGGCGATAACTCTGGAAATCACTGAAAGCGACTTGATGATCGACCCGAAACAGGCGCTTGAAGTCACTAAACGCTTACGTGGCATGGGCTTTAAGCTGGCGATAGACGACTTTGGTACCGGCTATTCATCGCTGTCTTATTTACAGCAGTTCGACCTCGATATACTTAAAATTGATATGACCTTTGTGCAGGCGATGAGCCGTGATGAACAGAGCCGAACACTGGTTAATACTATTCTCGTCATGGCAAAAACCCTGGGCCTGGAAACCATAGCTGAAGGCATCGAAACTGAAGAGCAGGCGATGATGCTTCAGCAATTAGGTTGTGAATTTGGCCAGGGCTTTTACTATGCCCGTCCTCTGCCAGCAAAAGAGTTTGAGAAACAATGGCTCCAGCATTAAAAACCTTAGGTCCCGGTATTATCCTTGCGGCGGCAGCCGTGGGTGCTTCCCATCTTGTCGCGTCGACCCAGGCCGGTGCGCTGTTTGGTTGGCAGCTCGCCTGGTTAGTTGTCCTAGTTAATATTCTTAAATATCCTTTCTTTCGTTTTGGCGTTTCCTACACGCTTAGTCGCAATGAAAGCTTAGTGAGTGGTTACTATCGCAAGCATAAGCTTTACCTCTGGGGATTTACGCTTTTTAATCTAATTGCGGCAGTCGTAAATACTGCTGGGGTGCTGCTACTCACAGCGAGCTTATTACAGCTGTTTTTGCCCGGATTGAGCCTGACGCTTCTGTGCTGGATTATCTTGTTTGTCTGTCTCATTGTTCTGCTCGGGGGCCAATACCGAAGCCTTGACCTGATCTCCAAATGGATCATGGTTGGCTTGTCACTGGCGACTATTGTCGCTGTTGCTATTGCCTGGCAGAACCATGTTCCACCGCCGGCGGACTTTGTTCCGCCATCGCCCTGGACCTTGTCTGCGCTGGCATTTTTGGTGGCTATGATGGGCTGGATGCCGGTTCCGATTGAGCTTTCTGCGATTAACTCTCTGTGGCTGCGCAGTAAGCAGAAACTCACAACTCTGACCCTTCGCGATGGCCTGTTTGACTTCAATCTAGGATACTGGGCGACAGTTATTCTGGCGGTGTTATTTCTGGCGCTTGGTGCGCTGGTGCAATATGGAGCGCCGCAGCCTATCGCTATGGCTGGGGTTAAGTTCGCTGAGCAATTCGTCGCCATGTACAGTGCCACCATTGGTGACTGGTCCGCATACTTCGTTGGCGGCATCGCATTTCTGTGCATGTTCGGTACCACTCTAGCGGTTCTCGATGGTTATGCCCGAACTCTGCGCGAGAGTTACCGGATTATCACCAAACGCAGAAGTAGCCTGCGGTTGTGGGTCATCGGTCAGGCCGTCGCTGGCATGTTAGTGATTCTTTACTTTCAAAGTGCGCTTGGGCCAATGCTGAGTTTTGCAATGACTCTGGCGTTTCTGACCACGCCCTTCTTCGCCTGGCTGAATTATACTCTGGTACGCACTCAGAAAATGGCACTGGGTTTGCATATCTGGGCATGGCTGGGACTCTTGTATTTATGCGGTTTCACCTTAGTCTATTTATACTGGTTGGTATTCGCTTAGCCAGGCGTGCGAGTCATCCGCAAATCCGTGGCGTTGACCTCACAGAGCTTGAGCTTTGCACTTACATCCCCTTAAATGGGAGCACTCTAAAAACAATGAGGTTGATCCTAATGAATGTTTTTTCCAAAGCTATCAGTGCCAGCTGCGTAACTGCGGCACTGCTGTTAAGCCCACTAAGCTTTGCTGATGATTACGATGCCCCGGTAGCCAAAATTGCTGCAGATGATGTGGTCGTAACTAATCACCGCGCCACCATCAACGGCGAACGCTTCGAATACACAGCGACCACCGGTACGCAACCGGTCTTTAACGACGAGGGTGAGGCTACCGCCGCACTCTTTTTCACTTATTATGAGCGTCAGGATGTGAAAAACCGTGAACAGCGGCCTCTGTTGATTTCATTCAACGGCGGGCCAGGTTCAGCATCGGTATGGATGCACATCGCCTACACCGGGCCAAAATCATTGCGCGTTGACGACGAAGGATTTCCAATTATGCCTTATGGCGTAAAAGATAATCCTCACTCAGTCTTAGATGTGGCGGACATTGTTTTTGTAAACCCGGTCAATACCGGCTATTCACGGGTTTTACCTAATGCTGAAGGCGAAATGCCATCGAAAGAAGAACAAAAGAAAATGTTCTTTGGCGTGAATGCTGACGTTGACTATCTGGCTGACTGGATAAATACCTTTGTTACCCGTCACGAACGCTGGCGTTCGCCGAAATACCTGATCGGTGAAAGCTACGGTACCACCCGGGTTTCAGGCCTGGCGCTGGCATTGCAGAATCGCCAGTGGATGTACCTTAACGGTGTTATTTTAGTGTCACCCACTGAGATCGGCATTGAACGTCAGGGTCCGGTCGAAGCTGCCAACCGTTTGCCATACTTTGCCGCGACGGCGTGGTATCACAAGGCGTTAGGTGATGATTTACAAGGCAAAGATTTAACTGAATTACTGAATGAAGTTGAGTCGTACACCTTAAATACCTATCTGCCAGCACTTGCAAAAGGTGCGAGCCTTACTGAAGGCGAACGTGAGCAAATCGCAGCACAGGTGGCACGCTTTTCTGGTTTAAGTGAGCAAACGGTACTGCGCGCAAACTTAGATATCAGCCCGCGCTTCTTCTGGAAAGAACTGCTGCGTGATCGCGGTCAAACCGTTGGTCGACTGGATTCACGTTATCTTGGTATCGACCGTGACGATGTTGGCGACAGCCCGGATTACAATGCCGAGTTAACCTCATGGTTGCATTCATTCACTCCAGCAATTAACTACTATTTGCGCGAAGAACTTAATTACGTGACCGACGTGAAGTACAACATGTTTGGTCCGGTACACCCGTGGGATCGCAGCAATAACAATACCGGTGAAAACCTGCGTCAGGCGATGGCCCAAAACCCTTATCTCAACGTGTTAGTCCAGTCCGGCTATTACGATGGTGCCACCAATTATTTCGATGCCAAGTACACGACATGGCATCTTGATCCAAGTGGTCGCATGGCTGACCGTATTGATTTTGAAGGCTACCGCAGTGGTCACATGATGTATTTACGCGCCGAGGACTTGGAGTCAGCAAATAACGATGTGCGCGAATTCATCAATACGACGATTCCTGCTGCTGGCGAAGCTGCCAAGTACGAATCCAAATAAGAATAAGATAAAGGTCCTATTATGAAAAAATTAACTACGCTGGCCCTTGCGGTCAGCGTTGCTCTGGCACTACCTGGCCAGGCATTAGCTGAAGAAAACTGGGACGTGCAAGCGCCGCAGGGTGAATTCAAAGACGTTCAGATCAAGGTAACTGAAGGTACCTGGATGAATGTTGATTTAAGCCCGGACGGTAAGTGGATCGTATTCGATTTACTTGGTGACATATACCGGATGCCGGCAAAAGGCGGTGACGCTGAACTGATCGCCGGTGGTATAGCCTGGCAGATGCAACCTGTGTTCTCGCCCGATGGTAAATATATTGCTTACACATCAGATGCCGATGGCGGTGACAACATTTGGGTCATGGACGCTGATGGTAACAACGCCCGTGCTGTAACTAACGAAACGTTTCGGCTGTTAAACAGCCCAGCCTGGAGTCCGGACGGGCAATTCCTGGTGGCGCGTAAGCATTACACGGCGCGTCGTTCACTCGGTGCTGGTGAAGTCTGGATGTACCATGTCAATGGCGGCACGGGTGTGCAGTTAACCGAGCGTCCTAATGATCAGAAAGATCTGGGTGAACCAGCGTTCTCGCCAGACGGCCGTTACATTTATTTCTCGCAGGACGACACGCCTGGAAAGACCTTCCACTACAGCAAAGATTCGCTGGAGGGGATCTACAAGATCAAACGTTTTGATCGCGAAACGGGCGATATCGATGTCCTATTAGGCGGCCCTGGTGGCGCGATTCGACCTACCCCCTCGCCTGATGGCAAGCACCTGGCTTACATAAAGCGCGAAGATTTTAGTAGTGTGTTGTATCTCTATAACCTCGAAACTGGTGCAGAAAGAAAGCTGTATACCCAGCTTGATCGCGACATGCAGGAAACCTGGGCAATTCATGGCGTGTACCCGACCATGGACTGGACCGCAGATAGTGAATCACTGGTGTTCTGGGCCGACGGTAAGATCATGAAGCTTGACGTTGATTCACGTCAGGCACGGGTCATTCCGTTTAGTGTTGAGACCACTAAGAAAGTGCAAACCGCATTACACTTCAAACAAAACCTTGGTGAAGACCAGTTTAAGGTGAAAATGCTGCGCAGTGTTCAGGTCGCGCCTGACGGTGAACAGGTTGTTTATGAAGCTCTCGGGCAACTCTATGAGCGTGCATTACCAAATGGCGAGCCACAGCGCTTAACTGACCGGGCGGGTGCCTGGGAATTGTATCCAGCTTACTCACGCGATGGTCAGCACCTGGTCTATGCGACCTGGGATGATCAGGAGCAGGGCCAGCTTATCGTGCGCAATTTACGTTCAGGTAATGAGCGCGCGCTGCCAACCGGTAAGGGTAAATTCATCGAGCCGGTATTCAGCCCCGACGGCAAGTCCGTGGTCTATCGCAAAGTTAGCGGCGGCTACCTGACGCCGGATACTTATGGTCTTAACCCAGGTGTTTATCATTTGTCGCTGACGGACGGAGCAGAGCCACGGCTGATCAGCGAGACAGGCTATCAACCGCAATTTGGTGCGCGCAATGATCGCGTCTACCTGATGAATTCGGCGGGTGCGCAGCAGCTGCTTTCTGTTGATCTGACCACCAAAGAACAGCGCACGCTTTATACTTCAGAGCATGCAACTGAGTATCGTGTATCACCTGACGGTCAGCATTTAGCTTTTGCTGAACGCTTTAAAGTCTTTGTCACACCGCTGGTTGAGCGCGGTTCGCCAATTACAATTAGCCCGACTGACAAACAGTTCCCCGTTGAACAACTTTCGGTACGGGCAGGTGAAAACATTTCCTGGACCGCGGACGGTCGCAACCTCTATTGGTCGCTGGGACCTGAGCTTTACCATGCCTCAGTTGCGGGGTTATTTACCATTAGCAACGATGACTCCAGTTTCGAAAAAGTCAGCAATGGAACCGATATCAGTTTCGAAGCTGACAGTGCAATTCATGACGAAACCGTAGCCTTTGTCGGCGGCCAGGTGATCACCATGGATGGCGACAAAGTTATCGCTAACGGTGCTGTTGTCATTCGCGGTAATAAAATTATCGCCGTAGGCTCTGCTGATGAGGTGATGATACCCAGCGATGCCGTTGTGGTGGATACCACTGGCAAAACCGTGATGCCGGGTTTGTTTGATGGGCATGCGCACGGTGCCCAGGGTGAATATGAAATCATTCCGGAGCAAAACTGGAATGCCTACGCCAACCTTGCTTTTGGTGTAACAGCTATTCACGATCCGTCGAATGATACCAGCGAGATTTTTACCGCCAGTGAGATGCAAAAAGCGGGGCTTATCGCCGCGCCACGCACGTTCTCAACCGGTACCATTCTTTACGGTGCTAACGGTCCGGGTTATACCTCGCATATTGACAGCCTGGATGATGCTAAATTCCACCTTGAACGTCTGAAGAAAGTCGGTGCCTTCTCGGTCAAAAGCTATAATCAGCCGCGTCGTGATCAACGACAGCAGGTTATCCAAGCGGGTCGAGAGCTGGAAATGATGGTGGTACCGGAAGGTGGTTCATTGTTGCAACACAACTTATCCATGGTTGCTGATGGCCACACCACCATTGAACACTCAATTCCAGTTGCTGAAATCTATAACGACATAGAGCAGTTCTGGAGACAGACGGACGTTTATTACACGCCGACGTTAGGTGTCGCTTACGGAGGTATATGGGGTGAGAATTACTGGTATGCTAAGACCGACGTATGGAAGCACCCTAAACTATCGAAATTTGTGCCGCAGGATAATCTTGTCGGTAAAGCAATGCGTCGTGAAAAAGCACCAGACCATCATTACAACCACATCAATAACGCAGAAGTTGCTAAACGTTTAACGGATGCGGGGGTCAAGGTTGTCGCTGGCGCACATGGACAGCGTGAAGGTCTTGCCCAGCATTGGGAGATCTGGATGATGGCGCAAGGTGGCATGACGCCGCTGGAAGCGTTAGCAACCTCGACCATTAATCCAGCAATGGAATTTGGTATGGATCATCTTATTGGTTCAATCGAGGAAGGTAAGCTGGCGGATATTATCGTCATCGACGGTAACCCGTTGGAGGATATTCGGGTCACGGACCGCGTAACCCATACCATGGTCAATGGTCGCCTGTATGATGCAACCACAATGAACCAGCTGGTACCCGAGGCTGCGCCCCGTGCACCGTTCTTCTGGGAATAGACTAAGGTCGTAAGCTGAAGTTAATAACTACAGCTGTATCTTTAGCTGAAGCCCGTTATAATCCCGCTATATTCGTATAGCGGGATTTATTTTTTCTATGAATAATATTAAAGACATTGACCTGAACTTATTGGTCTACTTAGATGTGTTGTTGCGCGAACGCAATGTGACTAAAGCCGCAGCCCAGCTGAATATTACCCAACCGGCCATGAGCAATGGCTTAAAGCGCCTGCGCAGTCTGTTAAATGATCCAATTCTGGTGCGCACCAGTGAAGGTATGATCCCAACTGAAACCGCGAAAAGAATGCAGGAGCCGGTACGCCAGATTCTGTATTCCGTAGAGGAAATGGTGCAACCTGCGCGTGAGTTCGAGGCCGCGACTACTGATCGGGTGTTTCGGATAATGGCCTCTGACTACGCAGCATCAACGCTGATGCCCAAGCTGCTCGCGAGTTTAAAAGCGCAGGCACCAATGGTAACTCTGGATATCATGACGCCCAGCGATATCAGTTTTCATGATGTGGAAAATGGCAAGGTCGACATCGCCATCAACCGCTTCGAAAAACTCCCGCAGTCCTTCCATCAAAAGGCATTATGGGAGGACGATTTTTCCTGCCTGATGCGCAACGATCACCCGCTGCTTGAAGACTATTCTCTGGCGAATTATCTCAAGGCTGAGCACGTATGGGTCAGTAAAACCGGTTTCGGGGTAGGTGTGGGTATGGATCCCCATGACGCGCAAAAACTGGGGTGGGTGGATGAAGCCTTAGCAAATCTGGGACATAAACGCGATATTCGGGTGTTTACCCGCAACTATCACGTCGCGATGCACTTAGCTCGTCAGGGGTTGATTGCGACGCTGCCAACGCGGGCAGCGAAACTTTACCAGGATGACGAAGAGCTCACTATGCGCAAGCCTCCGTTTAAAATTCCGAATCTTGATCTGACTATGATCTGGAGCCCGCTGCTGCAACATGATGCGGGACACCGCTGGTTCCGCCAACTGGTGGCGGAAACCGCAGAAAATCCTTAACCGAAGACCGAAAAAAGCTGATCGTTTAACCACAGGTGGGCGAAGATACTGGCAATAAATCCCACTGCAATTGCCGGTGCCCACTTGAGGTGGCTGGCGAAGGTATAATAGCCACGCGCCTGTCCCATAAGTGCGACACCCGCTGCCGAGCCGATCGATAACAAGCTGCCACCGGTACCGGCGGTTAGGGTGATCAGCAGCCATTGACCATGTGACATATCGGGCTGCATGGAAAGCACAGCAAACATCACCGGGATGTTGTCAATGATGGCCGACATGACTCCTAGTGCAACGTTGGCATAGGTAGGCGACCATTGCGTATAAAGCGTGTCAGAGAGCAAGTGCAGATAGCCCAGGAAGCCTAAGCCGCCAACACACATAACGATACCGTAGAAAAACAATAAGGTATCCCATTCTGCCCGTTGCACCCGACTGAAAACATCGAAAGGCACGACACTCCCCAAGCGCTTTAACCGCTCCATGTCGCCGGCACGCTCAGCCATTGCCCGCTTGCGCGCTAAAGAGCCCGGCAGGGTCATGCGCAAGTAGTAGCCGAAAAACTGCAAGTAGCCCAACCCCATCATCATGCCCAGTACCGGCGGTAAGTGCAGGAACATATGGCAAGACACTGCAGTCGCAATGGTAAGCAGGAAAAGTGCAGTAATGCGCAGCGCACCGCGTTTTAATTCAACCTCTTCGTAGACCGCTTGTGGTTTTTTGTTATCAATGAAGAAGTTCATGATTAAAGCAGGGATTACGTAATTCAGTACCGATGGAATAAAGAGGACGAAAAACTCATGGAATTTGACGATACCCGCTTGCCAGACCATCAGGGTAGTAATGTCACCAAAGGGACTGAATGCGCCGCCGGCATTTGCCGCGACAACAATACTGACACATGACATACCGATGAATTTTTTATCACCGTCAGCAACCTTCATTACCACGGCACACATCAGCAAGGCAGTGGTGAGGTTGTCAGCAATTGGGGAGATAAAAAATGCCAGGAATCCCGAAATCCAGAACAACTGACGGTAGGTGAAGCCTTTCTTTACTAACCAGGAACGCAAGGCGTCGAACAGACGGCGCTCTTCCAGCGCGTTGATATAGGTCATCGCCACCAGCAGGAACAACATCAGCTCAGCAAATTCAAGCAGGTTGTGCCTGAAGGCATCTTCGGCCGCGCCGGGGAAGCCCTGGTCGACATAAACCCAGCCAATCATTATCCAAATCAAGCCGGCAGCAACAAGCACAGGTTTTGATTTGCGCATGTGCAGCCGCTCTTCGCCCATCACCAAAATATATGCGGCGGTAAAAATTACCAAGGCGATGATGCCGACTGTTGAGCTGGTTAAATCTAAGGAGCCTGAAGCAGCCATAGCAGAGGGACTAACAAAAAGTAACGCGAGAGCAACAAGAAGCAGTTTCCACATGTGTCGATTTCCTTGCACACAAAGGTTCTTAGGTAGGTTTGCGTGCGCATACTACCATAGAATCCGCGGGCTGCAGCTGCGCGATCAGGATATTAACAAGGGAATAAAGAGATACCTAAAACATGGTAGCGCAGGATTTGCGCTACGCGTTTGTTTTTTCGTGTTTTTTGACGGTCTTATGCAGCACTTTCCGGTAAAGGCTGCGGGGCAAAAACCGCTTCATGTACCAGGCAAAACGGCCCTGGCGGTGGGGAAGCGTATAACTTTGTTTACGTTCGATAGTGCGCATGATGCTTTTGGCGATATCTGTGGCATTGAGCTTGCTTGATGCCATGAGCTTTTCAAGTTTCGCATCCATTCCCTCAATATTAGAGCGCATACCTTTACCAAGGTTGGTCTTAAAGAATGAAGGGCATGCAACGGCAACGTGAATGTTATCGGCGGCAAGTTCATTCTGCAATGTTTCTGATAAGCTGACGACCGCAGCCTTAGTGGCATTGTAAGCGCTCATATTAGGCACATCGAGCAAGCCTGCCATTGATGCGACATTGATAATGTGACCGCCACCCTGTTGCTTTAACAACGGAATGAACACCTTGCAACCCCTGACTACACCTAACAGGTTAATGTCGATAATCCATTGCCAGTCGCTGATACTGGTGTCCGTTAGTTTGCCTACCTGGGCAACCCCAGCGTTGTTAACCACAATATCCACACCTTGCCAGCGTTCGGTCAGGGCTTGTGCAACCTGCTCGAGATCAGCAATACGGGTAACATCACATGGGATAAAAAAGCTATCCGCCTGCAAGCGCTGGAGACTGCCGATAACGGCTGCACCACGCTCCTCATCACGATCGACGATACAAACCCGCCAACCGGCTTTCGCCGCCAGTTGAGCTAAGGCAAATCCAAGGCCACTGGCGCCGCCAGTGATGACGATACGTTTATGATGCATAGGTGTACTCTTTACAGGGTTTCGATAGAGACGCGGTTACGCCCGGAATCTTTACTTTGATACAGTAATTTATCGGCCTGAGCAACCAGACGACGGAAGCTGCCGCCGGAGAAATTATGACGCACTTCGATAATGCCCATACTCATACTCAGCGGGATAACCTGCCCGTTTACCTGACAGTAGGTAGCTAAAGCGTCCTGAAAGCTTTCTGCGAGTTTTCGCAGATCGTCGACTTCGCTGACAAAGACAGCAAACTCTTCACCACCATAGCGACCGGCGAGCCCGCCAATACGTTCGAAGTGGTCTTTTAGCAAAACGCCGACGCTCCGGATACATTCATCACCGACCGGGTGACCCATAGTATCGTTAATGCGTTTAAAGTGGTCGATGTCCATTAGAATCAGTGCGACATGCTTACGCGTGGCCATAGCCTCGTGAAAACGCTGCTCAGCAAGATCATCAAAGGTGCGGCGATTTAATAGCTCGGTCAAGCCATCTTCGCGCGCTAACTTCTGTAGTTTTGCGTTTAAGATTTCCAGGTCTGCAGTTTTCTCCTGAACCTGGCTCTGGAGCTGGCGATTGAAATTCACCATGAGTTTGCGGGCCGAGATAAGGCTATCAGCTATGGTTCGCACTTCCTGGCTCATTTCCGACTGCTCAATGTCCAACGGCATGTTGGTATCTTGATTCAGTTGTTCTGCCAGGCTTTCCAGCGGCCGGGTAATTTCACCGGCAAACCGGCGGGTCACAAGAGCAAAAAGTCCCGCGATAAGGATTAGGAAAATGACCAGAATCACCAGATTTTCGGTAAACAGTTCAGTCAGCTCGTCGGGGCTGGAAAAAACATAGATGTTCCAGCCAAAACTATTAAGCCGCTCGGTATAAAGCAGATCACGGCCTTCAAGCCGGGTGAGTGGGAGATTTTGGGTGTAAAGGTTAAGCAGATTTCGCGGCGTAAAATTGGCTAAGGTAACTAAGTCTAATTCTTCTGAAGCGAAGATCACCTGGTTATCATCGTCGGTGACAACCACAGACTGATAGCGAGGGTCGATATCGGTACGGCGAACCAGTCGGGTTAACTCCGGAACGTCAAGGGAGCCTTCGACAATACCGGTAAACTCTCCATTGGCGAGTAAGGGTTCGCTAATTGCAATAATTGGCTGGGTACCAAACCCACGACCGCGAAAGGCACTGGAAACAAAGCCAGTTAACGTCTCTTTCGGAACGCGGAAATAATTTCTGTCATCAACGTCAGGGAGAGTTGGATATTGGCTTAGTACCTCACCAAAATGCTGTGACGGAACACCGTGTAAGATGCGTCCGTCGGCATCTGCCCGTAACATAGAAACAAAACTCGGGTAGTTGCGTTGGGTCAGTTCCATGAGCTCAAGCTGTTCATCATAGCTGCTCAGGCTTTGCATGCTATCGCGGAGATTGCGGACAGCCACCACATAGTCACTGACAAAATCCTCGGTGACCTCGCGCAGACTATTGGCTTTTGCGGCTATGTCAGAAACGATTTGTTGCTCGACCTGCTGTGCCGATCGCACCGTATAGAGAAAAGAAAATGACAATGAGCTGATAATAATACATAAAAAACTTAGGTAAAAAATTCGACCTGTCAGTGAGTCCGATACTGGGCGCATTGGCACTGTTCGCCAGCTTCTGGGCACCAGCTGGAACAGCAGAATCGCCAACGCAGTATAGAGCAAACCATTGAGAATCAATTTCGCTAGGATCAGAATCAGAAAGTTAGTTGGTATATCAATAATGGTTGGCAGGTAAAGATAAGACGCAGGAAGACCAAACATCACCCAGTAAATCAGATCTGCCAGCAAAATCGGGACGTTCCGCCGGAACAGGAAATAGACAGCGACAACTTCGGAGACCAATGTGACGAAGAAAAAGATGTTATCAGTATATAAATAAACTGCTGCTGACGCCATCAAAGCGGCAACCAGCGCCGCGAAAAGACCGCGGGTAAACAGCGCCAGGAATACGAACATCTGGCCAAACAAAAGCGTAACTGAGCCATAAATCTCAAACGCTAAAAAATAGTTCGTGATGCCCGCTACTGCGCCGTAGCCAAGGCCCCATGAAAAATTTGTAAGGTGATGATTTATGCTGGTATTCGGCATTAAATTAGTCGCTCGAATCATTCTTCTGCAAGGTAAGTTCCGAGATTAGCACAGATTAGCAACATGGGTAGCCACTAATTTCTCCTGTCATTTGATAAAAAACTTAATGAAGCCGTGACTTTCGAGGTACGCAAAAATCAAGTCGAGATTGGTCAACAACTGTCTACATAACAGTCACGGATGAACCTGTAAGATGCTATAACGACCTTTTACTGTACAAATAATGGTCTATAGTCAGCCATCAGGGCAAGATGCCTTTGCGGTAAAGAAGGGATGTTCTAAGCCTGTTTTTTCAGGAGGAAAAACAATGAAGAAATTTTATTTACTCACAACTTTAGTTTTTAGCTTTGCGCTCTTTGCCAGTCCAACGGTTAGCGCTGATGATCACGAAGAGAACAGCTTTTATCTTTCGATTTCAGAATTGTCAGTCAAATTGGGTCATACTGACGCATTTATGGAAGGTGTAAAAGCGGTAAGAGCATGTTACCAAGAGGCTGGCAGTAAAGAACCCTGGTCAATCTGGCATCGTGTTCAAGGGCCGGGCACTGTATTTGTAGTAACCAGTACCTATAAGAACTGGCAGGGATTTTTCGCGGAAAACGAAGTCGGGGAGACGTGCCGTTCCGTAGTGCATGATGAAATTGTTCCCCACATCGATTCGACTTATCATCAAATGGCAAGCTTTATGCCCGACTGGAGTAATATCGAAAGCCCCTCAGGCAATTTCGTTGCTGTATTTAACTTCAAGGTTAGCGACTATGAGCTATTTGAGGCTACGGTGACTGCTGTTGAAGAAGGGCTCAAAGATGATGGAGGTCCCGGCGCAGCCTGGTATTACGTCGTGGGCGGCCGCGATCAGGCGGACTTCTTTGTAGTTGAATATTTTGCCGACCCGGCAGCGTTAGATGCCGATGATCCAGGTGTATGGAAGCGTCTCGAAGCCGCTGTCGGAAAAGAAAAGGCCGATAAATTGCGGCATGATTTTAGAGCGTCCGTCAGTGAATGGTGGTCGTATATGTATGCTCTACATGAGGACTTAAGCTACACCCCAAGCACATCGAAGTAAGTGTCACTTGCGAGACTGGCCCCCAGTCTCGCAAACCCCCTCACGCGGTACAAGTCTGGTACAACGCCTAAACGAAAAAAGCCCCGCACATGAGTGCGAGGCCTTTAGAATAATGGTGCCCAGAGGCGGAATCGAACCACCGACACGAGGATTTTCAATTAGTTATGAGATTAGTTACTAATTTTCAATAATTAACAAAATCAACCAGTTGCGGCGTTTTACTTCTTTCATTCTTACGGTCAAATAGGCTGGTTTACGCCTGTTTTGGTACAAATTTGGCACAGTATTTAGTCCGGAAGAGAAAGGATATAGTCTTAGTCTTCCCCTAAACAATGTGGACAAAAAATTAGATGCGATAGTTTTGATTTCGTACCGCTCGTTAGAATACTGGTGAGGTTTATTTAGTCGTTTTTGGCGGTATAACTCATCTGATACAGCTCAGACTCTTCAATTTTTGTTATGGCATCCACCAAGGCTTTTGGATGAGTTCGCTTTTCCATATTGAAAGCAGTGATCATTAGAAAAGCCATATCTTGAGATTTATCAATTTCACATCCTAAGCTCTCAAAATGCTTTTTAATCCAGCCAAGGTTAGAAGGGGTTCCGTTAAACAAGGTTGAATAGTAGATAAGATTAGCTAAGAAATTTAAGTCCGGTCCCTGCTGCTTTGGGTCTAACTGCCGAGTAAATTTTTGCGCGAACTCTTTATCGAGTTGATTGTATAACTTGCGAACGAGGTTCCTGTTTATCCGCAACTCGTCGGCTTGTTCGACGACTCGTCGTATTTCACCAGTGAATAGGCGGTAGAACACTAACAGGAAAGCGCAAATGGCTAAAATTATCCATATAGTCACAGACATCTCTCCAAATAAAATTTAGAACTTGTTTCTTTCAACATCCTATTAACCTAGCCTAATTAAATTCAGAATCCAATAACTATCGGAGGTTTACTCTTAGCTTCGACCATAGATTAACAGACCAAATGATAAGTTTAGATCATTGTACTCAAAATATATCTTTTAGGAGGGTCCAGATTTTTGGTTGACTAAAACGTGGAACTATGTGAATAGTTTGTTACGCATGTCTTTTTGGGCATGAACTGATGTCACCAATAGCTGATATATTTTTTGATTTGTGGAAAACGACATTGCTGCAAACTTAGATGGAGTAATCGGCGCGAAGGAGAATTCAATGAAAAGTTTAGCTCTCGCAATAATTACTATATTAATTGTATTTATTAATGTTAACGCAGAAGCGCATAGCGGGCGTACCAACGCAGCTGGGTGTCATACCAACAACAAAACTGGAAACTATCACTGCCACAACGCTAAAACTCCTACCACAACAACATATTGTCATGTTTTTAACGGCACTTCTCGTTGTGGTTACGCTTATTCTAGTTGCCAGGCGCTAGTCCGTAAGCATGGTGGATACTGTACTGAGTCATAATGTAGCGTTCAAAAAAACCGCGAGCCTTTTTAGTCACAATTCATCGGACTTTCCCAGTGACCGTCTATCGATAAATTGATGCGGTCGTTCCCAGTTGTCATAATTCATCAGGACGATCTTTCTGTTTTTAAACGAGTATTTAGCACTGATGGTTAATTTGACTTAAAGGAGAATATAATGAAATGGAAGCGTACATTCGGAACACTCATCCTATTACCGCTTTTAGCATCGTGTGTCGAGCAACACGAGGAGAAAATTAATGCTTGCCATGAGCGTGTGCATCAGCGAGCGAAGAACACTGCAGAGATAGTTACAACGGAAGTAAAAGAAGATAAATGGAAGGTAATTGTTCGTGGAAAAGTCAAATACCAAAATGGCTTTGGCGCGTGGGTAAATTATAAATACGTTTGTACAGTATTCAGTGACAACAGCGTTCCATTTTTTGAAGTTACCGAGGGTTGGTGATAGGACTGTGTACTTCCCTTAAGATGAGACAAGTAACTGACGTTGCGAGGTTTTAACTCTTAGAGAGTTAATGCGGAATTGCATTCAACTAGCGCTGTAAACTTTAATGTTAATTATATTAACTGAGAGCGTTTTCTTATTCTTCGACCAAATTAATGATTTCTAGCAGGGAGGAAACAATGAAATACGTTTATTTAACGTTGAACTGGATATTTGGTTTAGTGTTTTTATTCTTGGGTGTGTTGATGTTATTCAATGAGCCAATAATGGGTCTATTTTTTCTCGTTGCTTCAAGCCTTTTACTCCCCCCGATTAGGGGCTTTGTGAACTCAAAAACTAATTATTCATTAAGTGCTAAGCATCGCGCAATATCCGTCACTGCGGCAATTTTACTAGCATTAGTTTCTCCAACGTTTACAGGCAGTACTGTGCCTGGACCATCGGTTCCCGACAACAGAACTGACTCAAATTCCGAACTGCTTGCCCTTCGCGCAGAACAAGCGCAGTATTTCCGCGACAATCGAGACACGGTTATATCGATGATTAAAAACTCATTAGCAAGGGATGATTTCGAGAACGCAGCAGCAGAGTCCAATAAATATCTGCATACCGATGATGCTGAACTTGCAGCCCTCAATCATACTGCGAGAGAGTTATTAGCAGAAAAGCGCAAACAAGCACTTATAGGAGAAAAGATCGCGCGTTTAAAAGACTTACCCGTAGAAAACTTTAGAGAGAACCATAAGCTTTACCAAGAACTCACCGAGTTGGTTCCCGGAAATGCTGAGTATATCAATAAACGTGACTTTTATGCTTCCAAAATCAAAGAAGAAGAATCACACATAGCTGCTACTGAAGCGCGGCAAGAACGTATTCGTAAGCAATTCAGTGCATGGGATGGTGCGCATTACGGCCTTGAAAAAGTGATTAAAAAGGCAATGCATAATCCAGATAGCTATGAACACGTTGAAACAAAGTTTGGCGATCGCGGGGACCATCTGATTGTTCAGACTGTCTACCGTGGTAGTAACGCCTTCGGTGGCATCGTGACTAATTCAGTTACGGCGAAAGTGAGCCTAAATGGAACTGTGTTGGAGATTATCGAAGAATGACTACTGGTTTAGCTAACTAAAGAAACGACAAGTAACGCATGGATTTTCGATGAAAAAACTAATGATCTTAATTGTATTGAGCATCCTGCCATTTAATACAGGAGCAGAGGAAGCTGATGGAAAGCTTCAGACGTTTCTTTCAGAATGCGCAGACAATATAGCTGAAAGTTGTTTAGTTGTAGGGTACATCTACCAAAATGGAACAGGCGCAGTAAAACAAAACCCCTCCAGAGCGATCGAGTATTACACCAAAGCCTGCTCGCTTGATAGCGGAGAAGGCTGTGCATCTGCAGGGTATGCCTACCAACTAGGAGAAAGTGAAGGTGGTGTTAAGCGAGATGATTTTAAAGCAGTCGAGTATCACGCCAAAGCCTGTTCGCTTGATTACGGAGATGGCTGTGCATCTGCAGGGTATGCCTTACAACGAGGAGAAGGTGTTAAGCAAGATGCTTTTAAAGCAGTCGAGTATTACACCAAAGCCTGCTCGCTTGATAGCGGAGATGGCTGCGCATATGCAGCGTATGCCTATCAACTCGGAGAAGGTATTAAGCAAGATGATTTTAAAGCAGTCGAACATTACGCCAAAGCCTGCTCGCTTGATAGCGGTTTAGGATGCTTAGGGTTGGGTATCCGATATTACATCGGCGAAGGAGTTAGACTAAATATTAGTAAAGCACTTGAATATATAGGAAAGGCCTGCGACTTGAAAAATGCCGAAGGTTGCAAATTGTACGCATCGATAAAAGAAGAACAATCTGAAGGGTAGGTTTACAAACGAATGTTTGAACCAGTACTAGTTCCGAACTCTGGAGGAAGGTCGATACGACGCTGAGCAGTGGTAGCGTCACTACACCGAAGAACAACCGCACAGTTCACTGAATTATTTACCGCCAGTTGAGTACGCAAAACAATAATGACGGTCCCCCAATAAAAAGATCCACAAGGACGATGAATTTGGGCATGATTGACAGGAATTGCAGGAGCTTGGCGGTTGGGCAACATTTGAGATGGTGCTTAGGTATGCACACCTAGCAAAAGGTCAGCTGAAACGTGTGGCGAACAACGTGGGCGGTACAATTGGTACAAATCTGGTACAAAGCCGGAAAGTAAAAAGCCCCGCGGTTTCCAGCGAGGCTTTCGGAATAATGGTGCCCAGAGGCGGAATCGAACCACCGACACGAGGATTTTTAATTAGTTATGACATTAGTTGGTAATCATCAATAGTTAATGAAAACAACCAGTTGCGGCGTTTTACTGTTCTCATATTTACGGTCAAATTGGTACATTTGGGCTTGTTTTGGTACAAATTTGGTACAACGTTCGTTACGCTCCAGCTCTATTGAACCGCTATTGCTTTATATTACTGTCATCATATAGTGTGTATTAATAATCAAGTTTCAATTGTCGTCTTCGGCTAATTAGTCGAAAAGCATCAAATTGCTTCCCGATGATATTTAATAACATACGTAGGATAATAAGCATGCTATTGGAGCCCCTCAACCCAGATATTCGGTCGGTTTTAGCGCAACTTGAAGATGAAATCGATTTAGATCCAGAGTTCCAACGGGGCGATGTGTGGAACGTAAAAAAGCAGCAGTTGCTAATCGATACCATTATGCGTAACTGGAAGATTCCACCTATTTTTTTGATTCTGAATGAGAATACCTTTCAAAAAGAGGTTTTGGACGGCCATCAGCGGTTGAGAGCTATTCAAAGCTTTTATTACGATAAGATAAAGTTCAACGGTGAGTTAGAGCCATTTGATTCAGAATTGAGAAAGTTAAATGGTATGACATTTAGCCAGCTTCCCAAAGAGTTTCAGCTTCGTTTTTTGAGGTTCTCGCTCACATTTTATGAAATACGCGATTACAACGAAAGTGAACCGTTCGAGCTCTTTTACCGATTAAATCAGAATGCTCAATTAACTTCAGCGGAGCGAAGAAATACTTTTTTTGGACGACCAAGGAGTACGACAAAAGAGTTAGTCGAACAAATGGACAGGCAAGGTTTTAAATCTGAGACGATAGGTTTCAACAATACGAGGCTAGCGTACCACGATGTTATTGCGCGTTTGTTAATAACACTAGAGCGCTCCAGTTTATCAAAGAAGCTAAACGATTCATAGATCACCGCAAGATATCGTAAAAAAGATGACTTCCCCGAGAAGATTGTAAAGGCTGCTAATTTTTCTTTAGTGAAACTGGAAGAAGCCATTAAGGAGATTGGCAAAGTAAAATTAAATAAACCTTCATTATTTTCAATACTCTTAGTCATAGCCTCTCTTAAATATGATTTTGAAAGTGATAGGCTTGTAAATGTTTTAGATGACTTTAGAGAAAATGTTGCTCGGGCGAAGACAAAGCAATCATCAGGAGATACCTTAAAAGACTATCTCTATCAGGAGTACTTACTGAGGACAAGTTCTGCGGTGAACGATGTTAAATCGGTCGTATACAGAAACTTTTTCTTCCTATACTTACTAAATGAAAAAGGGTTACTCGACCCAGGCTTGAGGTCAAAAGTAGAGCAAGCTGCATCGTCTCTGAGAGAAACTGTATGACCTTTCCCCTGAAATAACACCACATTTTCAATGAGATTTCAGTTTTTATGCCACCTGTTTTGCGTACTCAACTGGCGGTAAATAATTCAATGAACTGTGTGGGCGTTCTTCGTTGTAATGCCGCTGCCACTGTTCAATGTCGTAACGAGCTTCATCCAAAGTTCTGAACCAGTGCTGATTCAAGCATTCGTTTCTAAACTTGCCGTTGAGGCTTTCCACAAAAGCATTCTGAGTTGGCTTACCTGGCTGAATGAAGCTCAAGCGAACGCCTGTGGTTTTGCTCCAGAAGAACATCGCCTTGCTGGTAAACTCGGTACCGTTGTCGCAGACAATTGAGTCCGGTCGGTCACGAGTCTCGATGATTTGCGATAAAAATCGCGCCACTTGTTGTCCTGAGATCGATACCGAGATCAACTGACCAACAATTTCGCGGCTAAAGTCATCAACAATATTCAGAACCCGAAAGCGACGCCCGTTAGCTAATTGGTCGGAAACAAAATCCATCGACCAGCGTTGATTCACCGCTGTTGGCGCATCCATGACAACGCGTGGGCGTGTGAGCTTCTTGCGCTTCTTTGTGCGCACTTGGAGGCCTTGCTCCGTGTATAAACGATACGTCCGCTTCTTGTTTTTAACTAATCCCTCGCGCTTCAGAAGGCCGTGCAGCATCAAGTACCCGTACCGCGGATACTCGATTGCAAGCTCCTTTAAACGAGCCGTAACAGGCTCATCTTGGCGCTTTTTAGGCTGATATCGATAAGCCGTTCGACTCAGCCCGACCAACTTGCACGCAAGGCGCTCACTAAGCTTAAAGGTGGTTACTAAGTGCGTAACCACACGCTTTTTGCTGGCGGGCTTTACCACTTTTTTGAGACGACGTCCTTCAAGGCTTCCGTCTCAAGCATTTTCTCCGCGAGGAGCTTCTTCAGCTTGGTGTTTTCAGCTTCAAGCTCGCGTAGGCGCTTCGCTTCGTTGACTTCCATACCAGTGTACTTACTGCGCCAGTTATAAAAAGTGCCGTTCGAAATACCTAGGCGACGGCAAATGTCTTCAACCTTGGCACCAGCCTCATGCTCTTTGATGGCCTTGATGATTTGTTCTTCGCTGTAACGTTTTTTCATATTGAGATCTCCACTTGACCCATTTTAATGGAAATCTCATTGATGTCATGGTTCTATTCTTGGGGGAGAGGTCATGTAGAGGGTAATTTAGATATCGACTTATTCCATCAGTATCTTCTAGAAATAAGAATGGGTGAGCTATGAGTTTACCCAAGCAGGCTTCTCTAAACGATATGTTTCGGCGTTTGCAAAACCAACCATCGCAAGAAGGCTCTATAAACTGCATCAGTTGCGTAAATGGAACATGGAGTACTGATTTAAAAAACTTTACTCTTGTAGTTGGTTATAACGGTTCAGGTAAGACCCGATTGCTAAAGGCACTAGATGATAAAGGAGGTGAGGGGCTTTTAATACAAAACCTAAGAACTATTGGGCAATCTAAGTATATCAATCCAACCGAAATCGTATCTCAATTGTATGATAACCATAGCAAGTTAGCTGGAATGTTTGGAACTGATGTTAACGACTTTTTTGAACAGTACGAAGAGTTAGTATTAGACGATTACTATCAAACTATATTAATTCAAATTCTTGGGACAGAAGTAGATCGAATTGAGCGTTATGAGATCGATGCTCCCAGTCTTATTTCCTCGGGTGATTCTGAAGTAGTGGACTTCCCAGCTTTCACTAGACAGTCTGTAGATTTTCAAAGTACGCCTTTTCAAAGTTAGCTGGCGATACGCCGCCTGTATGAGAATGACGTTTTTTTGGATTGTAAAACATCTCGATAAAATTA
>NZ_PIPW01000005.1 GCF_003987215.1 Pseudidiomarina halophila | reverse complement strand
CAATCAGTCAGGTGTATTCTCTTCGTTATACGAAAGAATACTCGCATCCGAAGATGCTTTTTCTCTGCCTGAATCCGGTAAGTGCCCACACAGTTTGCTTGGCTTGGTATATTGTTAAAGAGCGTTCGCTTCTTCTGAAGCGGGATGCGTATTTTACGCTTTCCCTTGCCAGCGTCAAGATCCTTTCGGATCTTTTTTTTGCAAGCGCTTCGCGCTGCTGGCTACTGTCTCTTCGGCTTCTGCGTCAGTGACAACGGCGGCGAATTATAAGGATCGTCGCCGCCCGTGCAAGATCTTTTTTTAATTTATTGGCTGACTGCTTTTTTTTTGACCAAATTGAACGTTCTTTAACTATCTATTGTCTATAAAGGTTGTTAATGTTCGTAAAAGATTTGCAAGTAGACCAGCGAACAACAGAACGACTGAACAACTAGAAGACAATGAATAACTAAAAAGGTGCGCAACAGATGAGAACGACAACAGCGCTTATTTTCGCGACCAGCTTTATACTCCCATTCAGTGCTTCGGCGATGAGCTTTGACAGTGGCATATCTCCAACTGAACGAGTTGGCTATGCTATGACCGAAGAGAATGAGCGATTAGTTAATACCTATTTACGCATGTTTCGCTACTACACAAAGCGCAATTTCTCGGTCACTCGAACCGTCCGGGTACTGATGAGTAATTATCCGCAGCATGTCGAACCTATTCTGCATGCCGCTTTCGAACGATACCCGAAGAACTACGAACACATTATTAAAGCCGCAATTGACGCTGAACCTGGATTTACCCAAGACATAATGGCGGTCGCTATGCATCTTAACGTTGCGCCACCAACCGAGCTTGTGCGTATTGCAGTAGAAGCGGAACCTGCATACGCAGATGAGATTGTTGCTGAAGCCTCGCGTATCGACCCTACCAACGTAGAAGAACTCGTTCGCGTTGCCGTTCGCGTGGAACCTGAAATGGCCGCTAGCATTATGCAATCTGCCAGCACCTCGCAACCAGAGCAGGTCGAAGGGATAGTCCACGCCACGCTGAGCATGTTGCCGGCTTTAGGGGACTACCTAGTAACCTCTCTTGACGATCTGATTTCACTTATGCGTAGTTCCGACAGCGATGCGACAGTGGTGACAACCAAACGTGAAGCTATGTCGGTGATAAAAGGCGCGTATCGGGCTGGAATGAATTACGAAGAATTGCAAACTCTGGCCGCAACTCACGGCATCGAAAATGATGAACTTGCTGCAGCTATAAACGCACCTGATAAATAAAATGGCATGAGTTTTAATTAGGTATCAGTCAATACGAAGACAAAAAAAAGCCGCTCAATTGAGCGGCTTTTTTGATCTCTGAACGAGAACTTACTCTACTGTTGCAACTTCTTCCGCTTCAGTAGCTTCAACTTCTGGACGGTCAACTAGCTCAACATAAGCCATTGGTGCATTATCACCGGCGCGGAAGCCACACTTCATAATGCGAGTGTAGCCACCAGCGCGTTCTTGATAACGCGGGCCTAGTTCATTGAACAATTTACCAACCACATCCTTATCGCGAGTGCGAGCAAATGCCAAACGGCGATTCGCAACGCTATCTTGTTTCGCTAAAGTAATTAGCGGCTCAACAACACGACGAAGTTCTTTTGCTTTAGGAAGTGTCGTTTTGATCACTTCATGACGCACAAGTGAGCTTGCCATATTGCTGAACATCGCTTTGCGATGGCTGCTGTTGCGGTTGAGTTGACGACCACTCTTACGATGGCGCATACCTATACCCTTCTCAGTAAATCTCTGTAAAAGATGCCTTAGTCGCGATCAACAAGACTTGCTGGCGGCCAGTTCTCCAGGCGCATGCCTAGAGACAGTCCACGTGAAGCAAGTACGTCTTTGATCTCGGTCAGCGATTTCTTACCAAGGTTAGGAGTCTTCAATAACTCGACCTCAGTGCGCTGTACTAAGTCACCAATGTACTGAATAGCTTCTGCTTTCAAACAGTTCGCAGAACGCACAGTTAATTCCAAATCGTCTACCGGACGTAATAAAATCGGATCAAACTCCGGTTTTTCTTCTTTCTCTTCTGGTTCGCTCATGTCGCGCAATTCAACAAAGGCTTCTAGCTGTTCAGCCAAAATTGTTGCTGCCCGGCGAATCGCTTCCTCTGGATCCAGAGTGCCATTCGTTTCCATATCGATAACCAGTTTGTCCAGGTCGGTACGTTGTTCAACACGCGCTGAATCAACGTTGTACGCAATGCGTTCAACCGGACTGAAAGAAGCGTCGACAAGTAGAAGACCGATCGGACGCTCTTCATCGTCAGCAGACTGACGTGCCGAAGCTGGGACATAACCACGACCACGTTCAACTTTGATTGACATCTCAATCTCAGTATCACCTGTTAAAGTACAGATGAGGTGGTCAGGGTTAATAATTTCGACATCACCATCATGGGTAATATCGCCAGCCTTGACAGGGCCCGCTCCAGATTTTTTCAAGGTCAGAATCGCTTCATCTTTACCTTCCATGGTAACCGCCAGACCTTTGAGGTTCAGCAGAATTTCGATGACATCTTCCTGAACACCCTCTTTGCTGCTGTACTCGTGTTGTACACCTTCGATTTTGACTTCGGTCACTGCCATACCAGGCATAGACGAAAGCAAAATACGGCGCAACGCGTTGCCCAGCGTGTGACCAAAGCCACGCTCAAGAGGCTCCAACGTCACTTTTGCGTGAGTCGGGCTGATTTGTTCAATGTCGACTAGCCTTGGTTTAAGGAATTCGGTAACAGAACCCTGCATTGTGTCCTCTCTTTATGCTTAAGCTTTACTTAGAGTAAAGCTCTACGATCAACTGTTCGTTAATTTCAGCAGACAAATCTGAACGCTCTGGAAGACGCTTAAATTGACCTTCCAGTTTGCTCCCGTCTACTTCTAACCACACTGGTTTCTCACGCTGGTCTGCGAGATCGAGTGCAGCTGCGATGCGTGCCTGCTTTTTCGCTTTTTCGCGAACGGACACAACATCTTCCGGACGAACTTTGAACGACGGAATGTTGACTACCTGGCCATTCACTACCACTGCTTTGTGACTGACCAACTGACGGGCTTCAGCACGTGTTGACGCAAATCCCATGCGGTAAACGACGTTATCTAAACGTTGCTCAAGCAATTGCAGCAGGTTCTCACCAGTGTTGCCCTTAATACGGGCAGCTTCTTTGTAATAGTTACGGAATTGCTTTTCTAATACACCGTACATACGACGTACTTTTTGCTTTTCACGTAACTGTAAACCGTAATCAGACAAGCGGCCACGACGTGCACCGTGCTGACCCGGAGCGCTCTCGAGTTTACATTTCGTTTCGATCGCGCGTACGCCGCTTTTGAGGAACAAATCTGTTCCTTCGCGACGACTCAGTTTGAGTTTTGGACCCAAATATCTAGCCATGATCTTTCTCCAACTATCGTTTGGCGCCTATTAAACGCGACGTTTCTTAGGCGGACGACAACCGTTGTGAGGAATAGGTGTCACATCAGTAATGTTCGTGATGCGATAGCCTACAGCGTTCAACGCGCGAATTGATGATTCGCGACCCGGGCCTGGGCCCTTGACGAACACTTCCAGGTTTTTCAACCCGTATTCCTTTGCCATTTCTCCTGCGCGTTCAGCAGCAACCTGTGCAGCAAACGGAGTAGATTTACGTGAACCACGGAAACCCGAACCACCTGCAGTTGCCCATGACAACGCATTACCTTGACGGTCAGTAATGGTCACAATGGTGTTATTGAAAGATGCATGGATGTGAGCCATACCATCTGCGACTTGTTTTTTAACGCGCTTACGAGTACGAGTTGGTTGTTTAGCCATTTCTCAACTCCCTACTTCTTAATTGGTTTACGCGGACCTTTACGGGTGCGCGCATTGGTTTTAGTGCGCTGTCCACGTAGAGGCAAGCCACGACGATGACGAAGGCCACGGAAACATCCGAGATCCATCAAGCGTTTAATATTCATCGATACTTCACGACGGAGGTCGCCTTCAACAGCGAACTTACCTACTGCTTCGCGAAGTAGATCCAGTTTTTCTTCTGACAAAGAGCCGATCGTAGTATCTTCTTCGATCCCGACCGCAGCAAGAATATGCTGTGAGCGGGTACGACCAATACCATAAATCGCAGTCAGGGCAATGACTGCATGCTTATTGTCAGGAACGTTAATGCCAGCGATACGGGCCACTAACACGTCTCCTTTAGTTTATGGGTGACCAGTTGAAAAGCCCGTTAGGATAACTCAACCGGTCGCCAGATTGCAAACATATCAAAGCCGCAGCCTGGAATAATTATCCAAGGCCGCGGACTTCTTCATCGAATTAACCTTGCCGTTGCTTGTGCTTAGGGTCACTGCAAATTACACGCACAACACCGTTGCGCTTAATAACTTTGCAGTTACGGCAGATTTTCTTCACGGAAGCACGAACTTTCATTGCTACACTCCGTAATTATCCAACCTTAACGGCCGAAGCCCTTAAGGTTAGCTTTTTTCAGGACCGAATCATACTGATGAGACATCAGATGAGTTTGGACCTGCGCCATAAAGTCCATGATAACTACAACGATAATCAATAACGATGTACCGCCAAAGTAGAACTGAACGTTCCACGCAATCATCATGAACTCAGGAACCAAACAGACAAAGGTAATGTACATCGCGCCTGCAAGCGTCAAACGAGTCATTACTTTATCGATGTATCGTGAGGTTTGTTCACCTGGACGAATACCAGGGATAAACGCTCCCGACTTCTTCAAGTTATCAGCTGTCTCACGTGGGTTAAATACCAACGCAGTATAGAAGAAACAGAAGAAGATAATTGCCGCTGCATAAAGCATTACGTACAAGGGTTGTCCCGGTGACAATGTCAACGAAACCTCTTGTAAGAAGTTTGCTACCGCGCCTTCGCCCTGGCCGAACCAGGTTGCGATGGTGCTTGGAAACAAAATAATACTCGATGCAAAAATCGGTGGAATAACACCCGCCATATTAACTTTCAATGGCAAGTGCGTACTCTGCGCTGCAAAAACCTTACGGCCTTGCTGACGTTTTGCGTAGTTTACCACAATGCGGCGTTGGCCGCGCTCGACAAATACTACAAAATACGTCACTGCGAATACGATGACACCAATCAACAATAACAACAATAAATGTAAATCACCCTGACGTGCTTGCTCTGCCGTCTGACCAATGGCCGACGGAAGGCCCGCTACAATACCGGTGAAGATAAGAATAGAGATACCGTTACCAATCCCACGTTCAGTGATTTGCTCACCCAGCCACATCAGGAACATTGTTCCGGTAACCAAGCTTACAACCGCTGTAAAGTAGAATCCGAAACTTGGGTCTATAACCAACCCAGGCATCAGACTTGGCAAGCCAGTAGCTATACCAACCGATTGGAACGTTGCGAGTACTAACGTACCCCAACGCGTGTATTGACTAATCTTACGTCGACCTGCCTCACCCTCTTTCTTAAGCTCAGCCAAACGTGGGTGAACCACGGAGGCTAACTGCATAATAATCGAGGCAGTGATATACGGCATGATACCCAAAGCGAATACCGATGCGCGCTCAAGTGCACCACCGCTGAACATGTTAAACATGGCAACGATGGTGTCTCTTTGCTGGTCGAATAACTGAGCCAATACAGCGGCATCAATACCAGGAATAGGCACAAAGGAGCCCGCACGGAACACGATTAACGCGCCGAGTACAAACAGCAAACGTCGTTTAAGTTCCGAGGTGCCGCCTTGAGCTCTGTTAGATTCCAATCCTGGTTTAGCCATTTGCTCTATCCTTCGATTTTGCCGCCAGCAGCTTCAATAGCTTCACGGGCGCCTTTGGTGACCTTAATGCCTTGTACTGAAACGGCACGACTGATTTCGCCTGATTTGATCACTTTAACATGCAAGATGTCATTGCGGATCAAGCCAGCTTCTTTCAAGCTCGCCATGTTTACAGTATCGCCAGCAACTTTCGCTATCTCGGCCAGGTTCACTTCAGCAGTCACGAATGACTTACGTGAAGTAAAACCGAACTTCGGCAAGCGACGTTGGATTGGCATTTGGCCGCCTTCGAAACCTGGTTTCACTGAGCCGCCTGAACGCGACTTCTGGCCTTTATGACCACGTCCACCAGTTTTTCCTAAGCCTGAGCCAATACCACGTCCGAGACGTTTTTTGCTGGTTTTAGCACCAGGTGCAGGGGAGATTGAGTTCAAGAACATCGTATTAGTCCTCCACCTTTACCATGTATGTGACTTGGTTAACCATGCCACGGACGGCTGGAGTATTTTCCAACTCGACCGTGTGACCAATCCGGCGTAGACCAAGACCACGTAGAGTAGCTTTATGCTTCGGTAAACGACCGATTGAGCTACGCGTCTGTGTTACTTTGATTGTCTTTTTCGCCATTGTTCACTACCCCAAAATGTCTTCAACGCGCAATCCACGCTTAGCCGCGACTTGCTCAGGCGACTTCATGTCGTGAAGTGCCTTGATTGTGGCACGTACAACGTTGATTGGGTTGGTTGAACCATATGCTTTTGACAGCACGTTGTGCACGCCTGCTACTTCGAGTACTGCACGCATCGCGCCACCGGCGATGATACCTGTACCTTCAGAGGCTGGCTGCATGAATACCTGTGAACCTGAATGACGGCCTTTTACAGGGTGTTGCAGGGTATCGCCTTTCAGCTGCACGGTTACCATATTGCGACGCGCTTTTTCCATTGCCTTTTGAATAGCAGCTGGAACTTCACGTGCTTTACCATAACCGAAACCCACTTTACCCTGACCATCACCAACCACAGTCAGTGCAGTGAAGCTAAAGATGCGACCACCTTTAACAACCTTCGCTACACGGTTTACTGTGATCAGCTTTTCTTGCAGGTCACTTTGTTGAGCTTCTACATTTGCATTTGCCATGTTCGTCTCCTAGAACTGAAGTCCGGCTTCACGTGCTGCGTCGGCCAATGCGGCGACACGTCCGTGATAACGGAAACCACTGCGATCGAAAGCGACGGTTTTCACGCCTTTTTCCATCGCTCGTTCAGCGATCAACTTACCAACTGTTTTCGCTGCGTCGACGTTACCGGTTGCTTTAACCGCGTCACGAACAGACTTTTCAACAGTTGATGCTGATGCCAGTACTTCAGAACCGTTCGGTGCAATGAGCTGTGCGTAAATGTGCCGTGGTGTACGGTGAACGACCAGGCGGTTTGCACCCAACTCAAGCATTTTCTTACGAGCGCGAGTTGCGCGGCGTAAGCGAGCTGTTTTCTTGTCCATCGTCCTACCTTACTTTTTCTTGGCTTCTTTACGGCGTACTTGCTCATCGGCATAACGTACACCCTTACCTTTATAAGGTTCAGGTTTGCGGTATGCGCGAATGTTAGCGGCAACTTGACCCACTAACTGCTTATCTACACCTTTAACGACTACTTCAGTTTGTGTTGGGACTTCGATTGTAATTCCTTCAGGAATATCGAAAGCCACAGGATGAGAGAAGCCCAGCGTAAGATTAAGTTTTGAACCGGCAGTATTTGCCCGGTAACCAACACCTACTAACTGCAGCTTGCGCTCATAACCTTGCGCAACACCAACCACCATGTTTTGTAGTAACGCGCGTGCGGTACCTGCTTGAGCAGTTGCATTTGCAACGCCTTCGCGAGCAACGGTACGCAGAACGCTATCTTCTTGAACTAATTCAACAGCGTTGTTAACTACATGGCTCAATGAGCCTTTGGCACCTTTAATTGTCACTTCCTGGCCATTTAGCGTAACTTCAACGCCAGCAGGAATGACAATCGGTGCTTTAGCAACTCGTGACATTTCCTAACTCCTCGTTACGCTACGTAACCGATAACTTCACCGCCAAGACCCGCACTGCGGGCGGCACGATCGGTCATCAGGCCTTTAGAAGTTGAGACGACAGCCACACCTAAACCACCCATTACTTTAGGTAGTTCGTTGCGTTTCTTATAGATACGCAGACCAGGGCGACTTACGCGCTCAATTGATTCGATAACAGGCTTGCCTTCAAAGTATTTCAACGTGACTTCCAGTTCAGCTTTCACTTCACCAGACACGCCGAAATCCGTGATATAACCTTCTTCTTTAAGAACTTGGGCAATAGCCACTTTCTGTTTAGAAGCAGGCATGCGCACGGCAACTTTGTTAGCACCCTGAGCGTTGCGGATGCGAGTGAACATATCCGCAATTGGATCTTGCATGCTCATATTTGCTTTCTCCCGTGACTCGTGGCTTACCAGCTAGCTTTTTTCAAGCCAGGAATTTCACCGCGCATCGCTTTCTCACGTACTTTAATCCGGCTCATGCCGAATTTACGTAAGAAACCGTGTGGGCGGCCCGTAACGCGGCAGCGGTTACGCTGACGGCTTGGGCTCGAATCACGAGGAAGACTTTGCAATTTCAGCACGGCTTCCCAGCGCTCTTCGTCCGAAGTTTTCGGATCGCTGATCACATTTTTAAGTGCGATGCGTTTCTCTGCGTATTTAGCTGCAAGCTTTTGACGCTTGAGCTCACGCATTTTCATTGCTTCTTTAGCCATAACTCTACACCTTACTTCTTGAACGGGAAGCTAAAGGCAGATAGCAAAGCGTGAGCTTCGTCATCAGTGCCAGCAGTTGTAGTGATAGTGATATCCAAACCACGTACCCGGTCGACTTTGTCATAGTCGATTTCTGGGAAGATAATTTGCTCACGCACACCCATACTATAGTTTCCACGTCCGTCGAATGATTTCGGGTTCAGACCACGGAAATCGCGAACACGCGGGATTGCAATCGTGATTAAACGTTGCAAGAAGTCCCACATGCGCTCGCCACGCAGAGTCACTTTACAGCCAATAGGGTAGCCTTCACGGATTTTGAAGCCAGCGACAGATTTACGAGCTACAGTTTTAATCGGACGTTGACCAGAAATTGCTTCCAGGTCTGCCGCTGCGTTGTCGAGAATCTTTTTGTCAGCCAGAGCTTCACCAACACCCATGTTAAGGGTGATTTTTTCAATCCGAGGGACTTGCATGACGCTGTTGTAGCCGAACTGTTTAACCAGTTCAGGAACTACTGATTCTTTGTAAAAATCATGCAGTTTCGCCATCGTAAAACTCCAAATTTAAAATTAAATGATTGCGTTGTTCGATTTGAAGAAGCGAACTTTCTTGCCATCTTCAAGTTTGAATCCAACACGATCTGCTTTACCAGTCTCTGGGTTATAAACCGCTACGTTAGAAACGTCGATTGAAGCTTCTTGCTCAATCACACCGCCAGCTACGCCTAAAGCCGGATTTGGCTTCTGGTGTTTCTTGACAATGTTCACGCCTTCAACGAAAACACGATTTTTAGCGGTGTCGACTTTCAGCACTTTACCACGCTTGCCTTTGTCTTTACCTGCCAGGACTACTACTTCGTCATCACGTTTTATTTTTGCCGCCATAACACTGACTCCTTACAGTACTTCTGGTGCCAGAGAAACAATCTTCATAAATTGCTCAGAGCGCAATTCACGAGTCACTGGTCCAAAGATACGAGTGCCAATAGGCTGTTGGTTGTTATTCAACAATACAGCCGCGTTGCGGTCAAAACGGATGACTGACCCGTCTTGACGACGGACGCCTTTTCTGGTGCGAACGACCACCGCGTTAACAACATCACCTTTCTTCACTTTACCGCGAGGAATTGCTTCTTTAACAGAAACTTTAATGATGTCGCCGATATTCGCGTAACGGCGGTGCGAGCCACCCAGAACCTTAATACATTGTACGCTGCGAGCGCCCGAGTTATCGGCCACGTCCAGTGTAGTTTGCATTTGGATCATTGCAGTGCTCCGCTTGATTAATTAAAGAGACCCTCTCGGGTCGCTGTCCGTCCTTTTACTCGCGAAAATTTGCAGAACAAATCATAGAGAATAAAAGATTTTCCCCTATTAAAAAGGGCGGCGAATTGTAACAGATAAAAAATGCGGATGATAGTGCTTAATCGGAATTTCTTAGGGGATGTTTCATACAGATTGTTTTGTTCAGGCTGGAGTTGCTCCAACAGAAATCAAGTCTATCAAACAACGCCCTAATCGGCTATCGATTATTTACGTCTATAGCTGTACTTATTTATGAGTTCATAAAACCCATGTCTTGGGTTAAAAGCACCAGGCGCTGCGACCGAATCAGTTGGCAAGCGGCTGATCGAAGTGGTAAATTCAGACCTATTCGAACTAGCTCAGTGGCAAATTCAACCCAATTAGATAAAGGTAACGAGGTTAAATGAATCTAGCAGCGATCGTGTTCTTGCCGTTTATTGGTGCTGTCATTCCATTGCTTTTAGCTAACCGCGAACGCGCGCACATCACCATTGCGACCGCCCTGGTAGCGCTGGCGAGCCTGGCGTTTCTAGTAGTGGAGGCGCCAACCGCGCTGGCAGGTAATACAGCACTTTATTTTGCCGAATGGTTGCCTTCACTCGGCCTGCATATTGCCTTTCGTCTCGATGGCCTGGCACTATTTTTTGCCGGACTGATTCTGATCATCGGCATACTCGTCATTATCTATGCGCATTATTACCTCAGCAATAAAGATAGCGCCTCAAGATTTTTCTCGTGTTTATTGCTCTTTATGGGCTCCATGCTGGGTATTGTCACCTCAGACAACCTGATCCTGATGTGGTTCTTTTGGGAACTTACCAGCATCTCCTCATTTTTATTAATTGGTTACTGGTCGCATCAAAGTAATGCGCGCCGCGGTGCGCGTATGGCACTAGCAGTGACCGGCGCCGGCGGGCTGGCACTACTAGCTGGCCTGCTCCTTATTGGTAATATCGCTGGCAGTTTTCAACTGGATGCCGTCTTCGCTGCTGCGGACACCATCCGCGAACACGATATGTATGTTCCAGCACTGATTCTGGTTTTGCTTGGAGCTTTCACCAAATCAGCCCAGTTTCCGTTTCACTTCTGGTTACCTCATGCCATGGCGGCGCCAACTCCAGTTAGTGCGTACCTGCACTCAGCGACCATGGTAAAGGCTGGCATTTTTCTCATGGCCCGGCTACTGCCGGTGCTTGGCGGAACACCCGAATGGTTTACCATTGTGACGCTAACCGGCCTTGCGACCTTACTCTTTGGCGCCTATTTTGCGCTGCTGAAAACGGATCTGAAGGGGCTACTTGCATTCTCAACCATAAGTCACCTGGGTCTAATCACCATGCTGCTGGGGCTGGGCAGCGCCGGCGCAGTTGCTGCGGCGATGTTCCATATACTTAACCACGCTACCTTTAAGGCCGGTCTATTTATGATTGCCGGCATCATTGATCATGAGACAGGCAGTCGAGACATGCGCAAGCTCAGTGGTTTGCGCAAGGCCATGCCGTTTACCATGGTTTTAGCTGTAATTACTTCAGCCTCAATGGCAGGTATTCCGTTCTTTAACGGCTTCTTATCTAAGGAAATGTTCTTCGCCGAAGTCTATCAACAAGACTTATTTGGTGGTCTGTCCTGGTTCGTCCCGGTACTAGCTACCCTTGGCGCTATGCTCTCAGTGGCTTACTCCGTGCGCTTTGTTCATGACGTATTTTTCCAGGAGCCACCGCATGACTTGCCGAAAAAGCCTCATGAGCCACCACTAATGATGCGCATGCCAGTCATCATTTTTGCAGTACTCTGTATTGCCATCGGGATAGCCCCAATGTTCATGGCCTCTGCTATTTTAGAACCCGCAGTAGCTGCGGTAACGCTAGCCGTACCCGATCTGGATATTGCCATCTGGCATGGCTTCAATATGCCGTTATTGATGAGTGCCTTGGCTTTAGTCGGCGGTGTCGTGATTTATGTCGGCCGCTCAGAATTACTTACCTTTAGCCGGCAGTTCGATCCTCATGATGCAAAAGAAGTCTTTGCGCGCATCATTAGTGGGACGACACGCTTTTGTGACAACGCAATGCAGCGAATCGAGAATGGATCGCTACAACGCTACATCGCATTCCTGCTGGTCTTTACTTTAATTCTGGTTATCCCGGAATTAGCGGCTATCCGCCAACTGACCGGCGACCGTCCGCAACTTCCAATTGATGCCATCAGCTTGATCGGTGCTGTCATTTTGATGCTCGCCGCATTGGCGACGGCAATGCTTCACCGGCAACGACTGACTTCGCTGATGATGCTTTCCGTAGTTGGCCTGGTAGTCTCTTTAAGCTTTATTCACTTCTCAGCGCCAGACTTGGCCATGACGCAACTAGTTGTTGAAGTCGTCAGTATTATTCTGATGATCCTGGCATTGTTTTTCATGCCGCAGCGTATTCCTCGAGCGTCAAGTGGCCGTCGGGTTGCTCGTGATGTCCTGCTGGCTGGCACCATTGGTGGCGTGGTAGGCACCTTAAACTACGCCCTACTGACCCGACCGTTGGAAAGTATTTCTGATTTCTTTTTAGCCAACTCAGTTCCAGGTGGAGGCGGTACCAATGTGGTTAACGTTATCCTGGTTGATTTCCGTGGCTTCGATACTCTGGGCGAGATCACTGTGTTAGCGATTGCCGCAGCAGGTATTCACAAACTACTTAATAATCTACGTCCGTTCATGCCATCAAGTGACGTTGATGCTCGGCCCTGGCATCGGGTCAAACACCCACTGATGGTACAAACGGTGGCGCAGGCGATTCTACCGCTCGCGCTTATGGTGTCAGTCTATATTTTCCTGCGCGGCCATAACTTGCCGGGCGGCGGTTTTATCGCGGGTCTGGTCACTGCAGCTGCCATGATCCTGCAATACATTGCAAACGGTGTAGATTGGGTTAAGTCCAGATTTGACTACAACTACCAGACATTAACGTCCGTCGGTGTGATGATCGCAGTCTTCACTGGTCTTGGAAGCTGGGTCTTCGACCATAACTTCCTCACCTCAAGCTTTACCTATGTGCATTGGCCATTGGTCGGCAAATTTGAGCTTGCCACGGCAATCTTGTTCGATCTAGGTGTGTACTTAACCGTAATCGGAGCAACCTTAATGATATTAGCCAATTTCGGTCAGATGACCACGCGCCATCGTCCGCGTCAGGAGGGTTACTAATGGAAACTTTGTACTCAATTACAGTTGGTACTTTAACGGCATGCAGTGTGTTCCTTATCCTACGGGGCCGCTCTTTTCCGATTGTCATCGGTTTAACTATGCTTTCTTATGCCGTAAATTTATTTCTTTTTTCGACCGGACGTCTGGTCATCAATCAACTACCACTGGTGGGAATGAGCGAAGCCAGCAGCGATCCATTACCTCAGGCACTGGTACTGACTGCTATCGTTATCGGCTTTGCAATGACAGCTTATGCGATTATTCTCGCCGTCCGCGTACGGGGTGAAATCGGCTCGGATGAGGTCAATGATTATAATTATGCTGAGCAAGAAGGACAGCGTTAATGCTTGCTAATCATCTGGTGATTTTACCTATATTAGTGCCCTTGATGGCCGCACTTTTGCAACTGTTGCCATGGGGTGAGAATCCACAATATTATCGCCGGATTATTGGCATTGTGGCTTCCTCAGTAACGCTAATCCTGGCAATTCTGCTGGTTATCAGTGTGCAGGACCAGATTCTGGTTTATGCGCTGGGCAGCTGGCAAGCACCCTATGGCATCGTCCTGGTTGCTGACAAACTCTCTGCATTGATGGTCGCTTTAACTGCAGTACTGGCTCTGCCTGTGCTCATTTTCGCTTGTCATGGCGAAGATAATCTTGGTTCACATTTCCAGGCCTTATACCAATTCCAGGTCGTCGGAATCATGGGTGCCTTTTTGACCGGCGACTTGTTCAACCTGTTTGTCTTTTTTGAAATCTTATTAATCTCCAGTTATGCCCTGCTTATGCACGGTGGCGGTAAGTTAAAATTGCGCGCGACCTTGCATTATGTCGTTCTCAACCTTACCGGCTCAGCCATATTCCTCATTAGCTTAGGGGTACTTTATGGCATTACCGGCACTCTGAATATGGCTGATATGGCCGACAAAGTTGCTGCTCTGCAAGGTGATGACGCGGCAATTGCCAGAGCCGGAGGCATGTTGCTATTTGTTGTTTTTGCCTTGAAGGCAGCCCTGCTTCCGCTTTATTTCTGGTTACCCCAAGCCTACGCAAATACGACCGGCACGGTGGCGGCCCTATTCGCAATCATGACAAAAGTCGGAATCTACGCCATCGTTCGGGTATTCACTTTGATCTTTGGCGCGGACGGCGGCGAATCTGCCAACCTTATCCAGGACTGGCTCTGGTGGCTTGGTTTGTTCACCATCTTACTCGGTTCGGCTGGCGTGCTTGGCAGCAGAGATTTAAGGCTGGTTGTGGCTTACCTGGTGTTGGTATCTGTCGGTACCATGCTTACCACCCTGAGCTTGGGTCATACCGACGCAATAAGCGCTATGCTCTTCTATCTGGTTCATTCCACTTTGGTGGCCGGCGCACTTTTCCTGCTGGCAGACCTTATTGCTGAACAACGGGGCAAAACAGCTTCACGGATCGTCAAGGGCCGAAAAATGGCCCAACATAACCTTTTAGGCGCGATGTTCTTTCTGGCAGCTATTACCGTAATTGGCATACCGCCGTTATCCGGTTTCCTGAGTAAGCTTTTCATTCTCGAAGCGGCGCGCACCGGAGCACAGGTCCTGTTACTCTGGCCGCTGATTTTAGGTGCTACGTTCCTGATGATGATCGCGCTCTCGCGCGCCGGAAGCCGCATGTTCTGGCATACGTTTGATGGCAAGCCGAATGAAACAGCCCATCCCATGTGGCAGCACGCAGCCGTGATGATGTTATTGGTCGGCGCCGTAGCTTTAACAGTATTTGCCAACTCAGTTTCACAGTATACTGACGCCATTGCGACACAATTGGCGACGCCGGCAGAGTATATTTCTGCGGTCTTACAAACGGGAGGCAGCAATGAGTAAATTTATTCCGGCTCCCTGGTGGAGCCTGTTTCTACTCGGCTTCTGGTTATTACTTCAGAACAAGGTCTCGTTTGGCACACTGCTGCTAGGCCTGATTCTGGCTATTCTCATCCCGATGTACACTTTACGCGCACGTGACTATCGCACGACCCTGCATAAACCACTGCTGGCCGTACAATACTTTTTCATTCTGCTGGCTGATATTATTGTTTCCAACTTCAATATTGCCGCAATCATATTGACGCCGCGTAAACGCATCCAACCGGCGCTGATCGAATTTCCGCTTGATATCAGCGGTTCGGTACCTATTACTATTTTGGCGAGTACAATTAGCTTAACGCCGGGAACCATATCTGCTGAACTTGGCCGTGATGGCAGAAGCCTACTGATTCACGGCTTGAACGTACAGGACCCCGAGGCTACGGTGCAACAAATTAAACACCGATATGAGCGCCGGTTGAAGGAGATATTTCAATGTTAGTTTATGCTTTGCAAATCGCCTTCGGACTTTTTGGCTTGTCGTTGTTAATGAATATTATACGACTTATCCGCGGACCTGATTTGCCCGATCGTATCCTTGCGCTGGATACAATTTACATCAATTCCCTAGCTTTACTTATCCTGTTGGGGATCTGGCACAACACCGCGTTCTATTTTGAAGCGGCACTATTGATTGCAATGCTTGGTTTCATCGGCACCGTCGCTGCAGCGAAATTCCTGCTGCGTGGCGACATTATCGAGTAGCAAAGGAGATCTTATGACGAACTTACCATTGTGGGCAGATTTGCTGATTTCCTTTGTTATCGTACTGGGTGCGAGCTTTGCATTTATAGGCTCTCTTGGCTTGCTACGCCTGCCTGATTTTATGGCACGCTTGCACGCACCAACCAAGAGTACGACGCTGGGTGTCGGCGGCGTTATCATTGGTTCCATGTTGTATTTCTCAATCACAGATTCGTTAAGTCTGCACGAACTGCTCATCGCTATCTTTCTTTTCCTGACTGCCCCTATAAGCGCGCACCTGCTCGCTAAAGCAGGCCTTCACCTTGAGTTAGAGCTTACCAGGAACACCCAGGATCTGCGTAAAAAGCCCGAGCAGTACAGCGACAAAGATAGCTAATTATTGCAACCTCCTCCGACCCCAAGACATGCACTCATTTGCTGTTCCAGCTGCTCAAATTGCTGTAGCACACTGACAAAATCCTGCTCCGCAATGAACGCTTCGTCTGCCACTAGCCGTCCACTCATCGCTGACGAAGCTCGCAGTTGGATGACTGTTACATAACTGCTCATTTTTAGTTCCTCAGCATGAACATCTGCGCGAATACGGCGTATTCCCTTAATGTTGTGATTACTGAGGTCAAGATCGGTCTGCAAGCGATCAGTGAAATCGGCAAATCTCGGTAAAAAGTTTGCTGAAAAGTCCCAATCATCCGGGCGCAAAACAGAAATGATCAAGTTGTCAAAATAACCAATCCTCATGTGAGGCGAGTACTCTGTGCTAAGACGTGTTAACGCAGGCTCTGGCAAACCATGAATATCTAGTTCGAATTCACTTTGCATGAGCCCATAACCGCTCACATTCACATCACCCGAGTCGGCTGACACTCCCGGCAGTTGCAGGTCGTAGGTGGCTGCTAAAATACTCGTACTTAGCGGCACCCGGCCGTACTGGAACGAATAGGTAATAATTGCTTTTTGCCAAAAAACAAGCATGTCCTGATAGTGCTTATAGTCTTCACGTTCCTGATCCTGAGTGGCTGCGGGCATGGCTGTATAACTCCAGACCAAAGCCATCAGAGTAAGCATCAGCACCACGATTGGAAGCACAAATCCATGTACCCTCGTCATTGTCTGACAATCTCAGACTGGCTAGTGCGCTGCAGCTGCAACAGCGCCTCAAGCAGCAACGAATAGTTTTCCTGTAACTCTGTTTCACTTGCGTCGACATCCTGGGCGGCGTAGCTACGCCCGGTGAGTAAAAGCTCTGAAGCTAAACGCAGGTGAATAGCCGCTGAATTGAACCAGATCTCCAATTGTTCCGGTTGCTGCTGCCGACAGCTGCCGAAGCTTCGCAATGCAGCCTCGTATTCATGCTGACGGAAATAAATAGAGCCAAGATAGCAGGGAGCTTGAGGATCAGAAATCGGCGGTTCCGCTAACCTCCTTAGCACCCCTTGCGCAAGATGATAATCGCCTTGCTGATAAGCCTGCATCGCAACTTTGCGTTGTTGCTCGGTATGAATTGTCATTTCTTGACTCACTTCTGGTGTCACCTGACAACCGCCCAGAAGCAAGAGCACCAACATGAACAAAAGCTTAATCAGCTCCATAGTCGATTTCCTTCTCTTCAAATTGCAACTGTCGTCCACACCACTGCTCCAATGGATAAGGGAAGCCTGACTCACATTCGATTATTGAGCGGGTGCCACGGAGTCGTATCATCACCCCCGGCTGCACATTACGCCGGACTTCAACAATCCTTTGCTGCGCGTCCAGCCCAACGATATCCATCGCAAAATGCATACCCCAGCTGTGTACCGCAGTACAACTTGGGAACCAATAGGCTTGCCCACGCGGTAACCCCTGTTGCATAAGCATGCCCACCAAGCGTTGTGGAAAACTTGTAAGCACTTTGACTTCGCGCCAGACGCAAAAGCGTTCCGGCTCCAGCATAAAACGTCCTTGTTTCATTGTGTTTCCTTATTGAGGTTGCAAATAGCCGATAAAGATAGGCCCTAAAATAAGCAAAAAAGTAACCGGAAAAAAGCAGGTCACCAGTGGCAGCAACAACTTGACACCTATCTCTTGCGCCAGCTTCTCGGCCTCAAGCTGCTGTTCACTGCGGGCCTGCTCCGCTTGTCCACTCAGAGTTGCCGCCAGAGCCCCTCCCGTGACGCGGGATTGCTGCACCGCGGCAGCGAAAGTGTTGGTTAAACCGTGTGGTATTCGCAACTTGAGCTCTTCCAGCCCAACTTCAAGATGGACTCCCGCTTGCAGCTGCTGGTGTAGCATACGCAATTGTACTAAGGCGATAGTGTCACCCGGCAGGCTCGCCAGGGCGTGCAGTGCAGCCCGAAATGACAACCCGGCATGGAGCAGCATTGCCAACATATCCAGACATGCAGGCCACTGCTGACAGAATCTCCGTAACTGCAAGCGACGCTCATTTCGGCGCTTTACCACAAGTATTACAGCACCGCCGAGAATGGTTAGATGCACAGCACCAGGTAAAGACAGCAACAAGCAGAACCCTATAACCAGCACTGCGGCCAGCTGTCGCATCAATACGTCAACAGGGTCAATAAACGCATCTTGCGCTTTGGCGTACGCATAGAGCCATTGCTGCCATCCCCCGGGCAGGCAGGCCATAGACTTGCTAAGTAATGTACGGGTATGAGTGTAACTGGCGTTCAGTACGAGTAGCATCAATATAAAGAGTAAGAGCCCCAGAGCCAGCAGCAACAGCAGCATACGCCAATCAAGCATCATCATTGAAACGTCCCATAATTCTGCGGGTGAGAAGCAACCCGATGGCCATCAGACATGCAGCAAGCAACAGCAGTAACTGGCCGCTGGTCGTGGTTAACAGAACGGTTTTCGCCTCTTCCTGCACCGCCCCAATGGCAAAAAATAATCCAATAGGTAATACGAACATGATCTTGCCTTGCAAGCGCGCCTGCGCAGAAAGACTCAACATACGTTCTTTTGCATAGTGTTGCTGCTGTATCGCCCCAGCCATGCGCTCCAGCATCTGCACTTGCTGGCCGCCATATTTGTTGCCGGTTTCTAACGCGAAAGTAAAATAACGCACTATCGGTGAAGGCGCGCGTTGGTAAAAGTCGGCTAAGGCGATCGCCAGACTGTCGCCAGTCCGTTGCCGCTGCACCAATAGCCAAAATTCTGTTTTTAGTGGTGCAGCCAATTGCTGTGATGCAAGTTCCAGCGCAGGCGTCAGACTGAGTCCGGCCTGCAAACTGCTTGCCAGAAGGTGAATTGCGCCTGGCAACTGCTTCTCGATACGATAGCGCCGACGTTTGAAAAGTGAACTTCGTAACCAGGGCAAGCATGCAAAATAAGCGATACTCGCGAGAGCCGCCCACCACCAATCATCAAACATCAACAGACAAGCCAGAGTAATAGGTAGCGCCGTAATAAGTAACAGTGACCAAAACATTCGCGCTGGAATAAATATTAAAAACGCAGCGAGAGAAGATTCGGCATCGCGCTCAATGCTGCGGCCAATTTGTCTGAACGGTTGCCGAGTGACGAGCCATACCAAGCTACCAACCGCAAGCAGCGTAAAGGTGAATATAGCCATAAGCTGCCAGAGTTCAATTTCCACGATGCTGCCCCCACTCAGAACTGATCCCCGAGCTTTGCAGGCTGTCATTGCGCCACTGGAAGAGTGGGCTAATCTGATAAGCTAATGTTTCCAGACCGACGACCTCACTTATTGCGGTAATCACACGGCGGCCATCGGATAACCTGGCTATCTGAACAACAATCTGGATTGCACTTGCTATTTGTTGGCGAATGGCTGTCAACGGCATATCAAATCCTGCCAACATCACCATCACCTCTAACCGTTGCAAAGCTTCACGTGGACTATTGGCGTGTAAAGTCGTCAGCGAGCCCTCATGTCCGGTATTCATTGCTTGCAACATATCAAGTGCCTCAGCACCGCGACATTCCCCTACTACAATTCTGTCCGGCCTCATTCTGAGGGCATTAATCAGCAACTCACGGATGGTTATAAGACCCCTTCCTTCAGCATTAGCTGGTCTAGCTTCGAGCGATACCAGATTAGCGTGTTGCAGTTTTAGTTCCGCTGCGTCCTCGATAGTGATTATTCTCTGATCGGCGGGAACTTCGCCTGCCAGAAGATTGAGTAACGTAGTCTTACCGGTTCCGGTGCCGCCTGCGATCAAGATGTTTTTCCGCGCCGCCACCATTTCTTTCAAGTAGCTGATAGCGGCTTCGCTTATCGCATTGGTCGCTAATAAATCACTGAAGGTAATTGCACGTCGGGCAAACTTGCGAATGGTCAGACACGCTCCTCTTAAAGCTAGTGGGGCAATGACCGCATTAACACGTGAACCATCCGGAAGGCGCGCGTCCACCATAGGCTGCGCGCTGTCAATTCGTCGCCCCAGCGGCAGCACGATGCGTTCTATTATCTGCATTAATTCTTCTTCGCTACGAAAGCGGATATCGGTCGCCATCAGCTGGCCGCCCCGCTCGATGAACACTGAATTGCAGTGATTCACCATTATTTCGCTTATGCTGTCGTCACTCAGCAAGGGGCTCAGCGGGCCAAACCCGATGCAGGTTTCCACCACCTCCCGGATCAATTCCAGTTGTTGCTGGTCCGGATGGCCCCCTTGGTGCTGCAATATATGCGCCTTTAGCAGATCTTCAGCGAAATCCCTTAGATTTTCAGTGCTACCCAAATCTCGCTGCAAGGTAGCCCTTTGGATCTGAGATTTTAGAACTTGAATGAGATCCATTTTCTCAGTCATTGCGCCAGCCTCCCTCTAAAAAAGGCTCAAGTAAACCGGTGCAATCAACTGACCTTCGAAATGCATTTATCTGTTGTTTAATAGTATCGGCACGGGCGCGTCTGGTTTGAGCGTCGCTGGCTAGTTTTGGGGTGACCATAATGACTAAATCGGTTTCTGCCCGGCGAAATTGTTTTGAGGTAAATAGCGCACCAAGCACTGGCAGGTTATGTAACGCTGGAAAGCGATCGGCCTGTTCAGCTTGTTCATGCTGAATAAGACCTGAAAGAATCAATGTTTCCCCCGCCGGAACAATGAGTGTTGAAGCAACTTTTCGCGTTAACAGTCCGGGAATTCCATTGACTGCTACCGCCGGGTCAATCGAGCTCATTTCAGCAATGAGCTTGGTTTGGATCTGTCCGTTCGCAAGTAATTGCGGAGCCACTCGCAGTTGAATCCCGTAGGGACGGAAACTTACATCCTGCAAACCCTGCGCCAGCACTTGTGGCACCGGAAACTCGCCACCGACAAGAAAGTCTGCCTCGCCACCACTTACCGCCGAGAGTGTAGGCGTGGCAAGCAGACGAGCCTGACCCTCCCGCTCCATCACATCGATCGTGGACTGGGCACTCAACGGCAGATGTAGCCATTGCCCCATATCCTCGATCAATGGTCCGTTAACATGAGCCGGCCAACGGACACCGAGATGACGGGTAAAGGAGCGCTTAACTTCTGCTATACGAACCTCGACCACTAACATTGGCCGCTGTTGGTCACCGACGAACTCGATCTGGGAGATTAGCTTAGGATGCCTTGCCAGCAATTCATCGACTTGTTCTTGGTACTGGACGTCAAGCTGACCACTGATACTTACAAATGCCTCATGGTCATCTATTTTTAGCTGTGGGAAACGGCGCTGCAATGCCACTAACTCCAGCTTCAAGCGGTGATCGATAGCAGCTCTGACTGTTACCCGGTGACTGCTCTGCAAACGATTACCGGCGAAGAATAAAATATCGGTGGTACCCGTTTGCTTTCCGGTTACCACCATAGCGCCCTGATCAAGTTGCTGGTAAGCCACCACTCCCTCATTGGTGATGACCACCTCATCAACCTCACCTAGCTGCCAGATCAGCGATTCACCGGCATCAATCTCGTGGACTTCTGGCTCTGCCTGTAATGCATAGCAAGTAAACAACAAAACCAGGGTAATGCACTGCTTTACCATTTTATCGTTCTCCGCCGTTAATTGTGTAAATTCTGGTCATTCCTTGTTCAGGAAGCGCAGAATAGTTGGCCTCTGGGTGCTGCAGCCAAACTGAGTAACCGGATTTCCGAATTTGTTCGAACGCCATCGCTTGCTCTGTGTTAAAGCGAAAGGTGATAGTGCTCGCGAGGCCTTGTTGCCAGGCCTCGTCGGTCGCGTTATCAATGGCAAGAATTTCAACGTTAGCAATACTCCTGAGCTGACTTCCTGCCGTTAACTCAGGCAGAAACTGTTCCGCCACGATGCTGACGCGATTACCTATCGCCAATAACCCATGATGGATCTGTTCGATGCTGATGGTTGCGGTGACGGCATATTCATCCGCCTGCAATACGTCGCTGAAGGATGCGCGACGCGGTTGTTGCAATGCGCTTAAAGTCGCCGGCTCGCCCCGGCTCACAAAATGTTGCGTCACATTGCCGACAACTGCCATGGCGTCCTGGGGACGAAGCCAATCCTCACTAATATAATCTGGCGGATATTTGCGCTGTTGCAGATCGTCCAAAGTTACGGCATGACCTTGTTCGAGGTCAGTGCGAAACACCAATACCCACTCCATTGCAGCGGTACGTTGTTGCTCTATGGCGCGTGATTGCTGCTCGATATAGACGATCATCAACTGATAGCTGGCTATTACCAAAGCGACCACTAAGATCAGCAGTAAGCCAAGCTTCCATTTCAGTTTGAATTGCGCTGTCATGGCTCAGCTCGCCCATGGGTTTAACAGAAACTGGTGCCAGACAGCGTTGTAAAGTGCCATCCAGCTCACTACCATGTACTCCAACCAAACCAGAAGTGTCTGCTCATCAACAGTCACCGGTACGATTACTATCAGCAACAGCGCTAAACTGACAATCATAAATTCAAATGTCGCCTGGCCTGACAGGACGTGCCGATACGACCAGGGTTTGCCCGCCATGTGAGTACAGAAAAAGATCTTCGGTGGGTTTTTGCAGCGATAAATGAAACCTTCCATGGTTTAACTCCAATAGACGCGGCTCGCGGCCGCGATGACGAAATTTAACAAATTGCAAAAGCTGTTCAGGATGCTGCTTAGAAAGGTAAATACTTAATTCCTGCCCCTCGCTCAGCAATTTCTGTAACTGCGCTCCACGCCAGTTCTGATTGATCTTCGAGGGCATAGTTTGACTTGCAGAAAACCGGGTTAGCCAATAATCATCCTGTTGTTTTTGCAGTAACCACAAACTGCCCTGATGCTCACACCAAAAGCCGACTTGCGGTAACTCATTAACTGCGCATCCCAGCTTTTCCAACTGCGGTGGTTGTGGATAGCTGACGCGCCAGATGCTATGGGTTGGTTGCCGCGCCAACAGTTCGCCCTGCCAATCCATTGGTAAATCCATTAGCGACATCCTTGTTGTCTGGTACAGGTTATTTCTGCCGGTGTCGCATCGACATCTACATACCCCCAGCGCAGCTGTTCAGGCGCAAATTCCTCGGTGAAATGTAACCAACTGAGCAGGCGTTGCAGCTGTGGCATACCGAGTTCATTGAGTTTGGCCAGCGGTGTAAGAAACTGCGGACGCTGGCTTAAATCCTTGCTCTGCCGCGGCTGCCAGGCATCCGTGATGCGCGCCATGGCAACGTAATTGTCATCGGCTTTCAGTTGGCGCAAATTCTCGTTGCTTAGGTCTAACTCTGTCAGTTGCGTTAAAGGCGCGAGCACTGTTCGCGCGCGCCTGGCAAATGCATATTCATCAGTGTGCTGAAGCTGAACATGGGATGCCACGCGCCAGATAAGCTTCCGGCTTTCGTCAATGCGTTGCTGCTGCGCGATGTTGGTCGGGTGAATCACGTCCTTTAATAAGCTCATTAGCAATGCCAGCAGCACTATCACTGCAATGCTTTCGATCAGCGCCTGACCATGCTGTTTAATCATTTTCGCTTCCCTGTTGTAGGGTGGCGAGCACCATCTTCTCTGTCAGGGTTAACGACATTAATTGCGGCTGCCATAGCGAGTTAAATAAATTGGCTTGCTCTTGCTTGCCGTCCAGGCGCGGGAACAAGGATTTTGGCCGGGAAAAATAGACCCCCGCTTTTGCCGTTACGTTATTGAGTTTGACGATAACCTGCGGCCAGTCATCGGCTTCAAGATCAGTGCGATTAAAATAACTGTACTGCCGTGCGGTGCCACGCAAACTATGCTGCAAGGCTTGCGCCCAGCCTGTGGTGACCGGATTGATGCGTGGCGCGTCACCGAAGTCTTTACCGGTATAGGTTTTGACTTGATTACCTAAATAGCTTAAACCATCGCCCCAGGGCAGCTCCTCGGAGTCAAGTAAGCCAGAAATATGTACCGCAACAGTATCCATAGATTGCCAGCTCCAGCGTCCTTGTTTGTCACTTTCCAGCCGTGCCCCACCGGCTTTTCTTACGCTAACCTGGAATGCATTTAGCCAGCGATAACTGCGGCGCCGACTGAAACCATCCAGGCTCGCCAACATGAGGTTTTTGGCCAGGCCCCGATCCTTCCCGGAATGCTGCGGCGGTATGTAGGTCCACCATAACCACGGCAACGGAACTATCCCCGGCGCGTGTAATACCTGCCAATCGGCCTGTTCAAGATCATGGCGGGCCAGCACATCACTAAGGGTACGCGGAATTTCCAGACTAAAGCTTAACCGCGCAAACCATTGTGATGCGCGCAGCGCCGTGGTGATTAATGTTTGGAAGTAAATGACGCCACGCAGAATAACGTTAAGCGGCTGTTCCAGCTGTCGTATGCTTTGCGCGATTTGCCTGGTGATGGCATTAAGATAGGGAATTAACGTCGCAATGGCCGCACTACGGTCAGCGACGTCACGCATCATCAGATACCAGCTGTAAATTCCTGTCAACTGAGCCAAGGTCAGTTCGTTGGCAAGCAAGGCCCGGTTAATAAGCGCCAGCAAATTGAGTTCCCGGGCCAGCAAGGTTGCCGCCGAACTAGCCATATTGTCGGCGACGTTTTGCTGATACCAGGTGGAGCGGATCCTTTCGCTACCTTGCATGACACCCATAGTTAACACCATCAGTGCCGCCAGAACCGGCAGAAACCAAGCGCTGGTATACCCCCGGGAGCGCATTAGTTTTCACCGGCTTCAGTAGCTTCGTCATAGTTACCGAGGGTGACATCCTGTCGTGCTACGGTACCGGAACGCCGCGCAGCTGAACGCGCCTGGTTAAGTTGCTGCGATGAGCTTTGACCGCTCACCTCATGGGCGATACCGGAAACCTGATTGCGCACCGTTTTGCCAAGTAATGAGTAAACCCCGATGGCAGCGACGGCAATTAGCGCAACAATAATGATGTACTCGGTCATTCCCTGACCACGAGTGTATAAAAGAGAACTTCCCTGTTGCATAATGCCTCCTTGCGAAAAAGTTTAACCAAGCTGTTCAGTCAGCTCTGAAACTATAATGCAAGGATCGCGTGTGCAGGTGCTATGGGAGAAATGACTTACTCAATATTCAGGTACTTATGCAGCTGCACTGACAAACGCCAGTTACGTGCTATGCAGGTCTCGATCGCCAGTTGCGTTGCGCGTGGACGCTGCGATATTGGCTGCAAAGAAATGATTGCCTCGCTGCGCGGCGGACATCTTTGTAAGAGGTTATCCAGAGCATCAATGTGCTTTTGCATAGCGATAGGATGCTTAATTTCGTTCGCTCTTTGCATACAGTCAGGACGCACTAAATAGCCACCCGGCATGTCCAGTTTTGGTGAAACCGTCACCCATGTTGCAGCCGTGAGTTGTAGAGCAAAGGTTCCACTCGTTTCAATTTGCAATTGATAGCCTGCCTGCTCGAGTACTTCACCTAACTCGCGCAAGTCGTACATCGCCGGCTCACCACCAGTGATCACAACATGCTTCGCCTGAAAACCCTGCTCGGTAAAAAGTTGCAACAATTGCTGTGCATTAAGTTCTGCCCATGCGGAACTGGGCTCGGTTTTACTAAGCATGGTCTGCGCATCGACTTCTGCATCTGCTGACTTTACCCAGGTGTGTTGCGTATCACACCAGGGACAACCGACAGGACACCCCTGCAGACGTAGGAATATCGCCGGCGTACCGGTATAAACACCTTCACCCTGAATGGTTTCAAATAATTCATTAACTGGATAAAGAGTAGTAATGGGATTCGTCCTGTTTTGCGGTAAACTGTTGGTCTTATTGTACCGCAAGTTGTTAGCGAAAAAAGTAGTAATCATGGAGCTCTGTTATGGCGAAAGTAGTCGTTATTTATTCTGGTGGAATGGATTCATTTACCGTACTCAACCGGGCTATACGGGATGGGCACGAAGTACATGCCTTGTCCTTCAATTACGGGCAACGCCATGTGAAAGAGCTCGACGTGGCAGCAAAGGTAACCTCAGAACTCGGGGTATCGCATAAAATCGTAGATATCAGGGCTATCAACGAACTGCTTGCCAGTTCACTTACCTCTGCGGACGCTGCTATTCCGGAAGGGCATTACCAGGAGGATTCGATGAAATCTACCGTGGTGCCCAATCGCAACATGATTCTGCTGTCGCTGGCGATTGGTTATGCCGTGTCACTTGAAGCAAATGCGGTTTACTACGGCGCGCACTCCGGTGATCACGCTATCTATCCTGACTGCCGGCCGGAATTTGTAAAACGCATGAATGATGTCAGTTTAATCGCCAACTACGAACCCGTCGCTATTGAAGTGCCTTACCTGGATAACGATAAAGCTCAGATCCTCGCCGACGGCTTAGCCATGGGACTTGATTACAGCCAGACCTGGACCTGTTACAACGGTCGACATCTGGCATGCGGGAAATGTGGTGCTTGTGTCGAACGCCTGGAAGCTTTTGCGGCTAACCAGACGCGTGACCCTCTGCCCTACGAGTAACTAAGTTAAAAACGCTCGAGCAAACGCTGTGCCTGATGCCATCTGGGGTGATTTTGCAATGTCTGCCACCCAAGCCCGGCGCACTTGGCCAGTTGTTCATAACATTTATTGGCACGTTTCTCTGCTTCAGTAAAACGTGGCTCTAGTGTTTCAAGTACAGCAGTTGCGCCGGCACGATCGTTACAAGCCAGGACCATGTCACAGCCCGCACTTAATGCCGCAACAGCGCGCTCGGGCATGCTACCTGCCGCAGAGGCCGCAGCCATCGCCAGATCATCACTAAAAATAACGCCTTTAAAACCGAGTTGTGCGCGCAAAATATGCTGCAACCAGCGCTCAGAGAAACCTGCAGGCTGATCATCGACAGCAGGATAAATCACGTGCGCAGGCATGATCGCATCAAGACAGTTCGCCAGCTCGATAAATGGCGGCAAATCAGTTTGTAAAATCTCTTCCCAGGAACGCTCGTCAACCGGCATGGCAATGTGAGAATCAGCTTGTACTGAACCGTGCCCGGGGAAATGTTTACCGGTAGCCTTCATACCGGCTTGATGCATGCCTTTTATGAAGCCTCGCGCTAGCAGAGTTACCTGCTCAGCTCGTGAGGCAAATGAACGGTCTCCGATAACCTCACTGATGCCATTAACATCAAGTACCGGGGCAAAACTGATATCGATGTCCATGGTGAGGATCTCGCTCGCCATCAGCCAACCCAGTTCTTGCGCCATGTGCTGGGCATGCGCAAAGTCGTCCGCTTGCTCGACAATTCGTCCCATTGCCGGTACGGGTGAAAATCCCTGACGAAACCGTTGCACCCGACCACCTTCGTGGTCTACCGCTAGTATCAAGGGGTTTCTGGCGGCGGCACGCGTTTGTCGCACCAACTCATGTAACTGATCGATATCAGCGAAATTGCGGGTGAAATAAATCACGCCACCTACCGCAGGGTGAGCTAACAATTCTCGCTCTTCACTGGTGATTTCGGTGCCCTGCAGATCGATCATTACTGCTGTCATATATGCTACTCACACTGCCTTGGTGAAACGAAGTGGGCAGTTTGCCAAAAATTCACCAGCACGTCACTAGACAATTTTCTGATGCTGGACTTCCGCTGCCGGAGCGAATATAACAATGTCTTAGATCATGTTATCGAGGTAATCCTATGCTTTCCCGCATTCCACTAGCCCCAGCCAAGAAAATAGTACTGTTAATGATGTCAGCGCTACTGATAAGTTGTGGCGGTGGCGGCAGCGATACCAGCCCAGTTGGTGGCGGCGATGAGGGCGGTGCCAGCTGCTCAGTAGCTGACCAAAAGCGGTATTTCCTCGATTACATGAGAGAAAATTATTTCTGGTACGAAGACATTCCGAGTTCGGTCGATCTCGACAATTATTCATCTGTCTATACGCTTCTCGACGCTATCCGCAGTGACAACGACCGTTTCAGTTACATTTTGACTGAGCAGGAATACCAGGACAGATTCGTCAATGCCGAATACATTGGCTTCGGCTTTTCGACCCGGATAGTTGGTAGTCAGGTTCTTATAAATTATGTTTTCGATGCATCTCCGGCTGCACAAGCTGGCATGAGACGCGCCGATGAAATTATCGCCATCGACGGCGTTGCAGTAGCCTCGTTAATCGCCAGTGGTAACTACAACCAAGCTTTAGGTTCTGCCGATGTTGGCGTCACTGTAGAGTTCAGCTGGCGCCGCCCCGATGGTAGCGAATTTACCGAAGTTTTGAGTAAAGTCGAAGTAGAAACCAATACTGTTCTGGCCACCGAGCGTTTCCAGCTCGGTGACCGCGAAGTTGGCTATTATGTGTTAAACAGTTTTATTGGCCGCACCGGTGAGGATTTGAATGAAGCTTACAATGCTTTTGCCGGCGTAGACGATCTGGTCATTGACGTTCGCTACAATGGCGGTGGCTTGATTCGTTACGCCAATCAAGCCGCTACTCAGGCGGCTGGTAACAATGTCATCGGTCATACGTTCGTATCCTTACGCTTCAACGATAAAAACAGCGAGAATAATTACAGCTCCTTGTTCGAACTCATTGAAGGTGTGCAACAGCTAGATCTTAATCGGGTATTCGTACTCACCACAGCATCCAGCTGCTCTTCTTCAGAACTGATTATTAACGGACTAAAACCTTTCATCGATGTTGTGGTCATCGGCCAGGCAACCTGTGGCAAGCCCGTTGGTCAATCGCCTGATCCATTTTGCGATAAACGCAGCTTCGTCATCAACTTTGAGACTGTGAATGCCGACGGCGAAGGCCGGTATTTCGATGGTATCCCGGCAGACTGTACCGCCAGTGACATTTTAGTGGGTGATTGGGGCGCCAGCGGTGACCCCTTGTTAGATGAAGCCAAATACTATATTGCCAACAACAGCTGCAGGGCGTCTGGATCAGCAACGACGCAAAACGTCCGTCAACCCAATGAGAGGGCTCATCCGTTACTCGAGCAATGGGCAAGCGAACACTAAGATTCGGCATCCGTCAGTAAACTTGGTAGTAAGGTCACACCATCTTCTGTACAGAGCCAGCGCGCCTTGATTTTGTATGCTTGCGCGAGATTCGCATCAGAAAGAACCGCTGCCGGCGCACCTTGTGCTAACAACTCGCCGCCATCCAGAAGCAGCAGACGATCACAGTAACGCGCAGCCAGCCCAAGGTCGTGCATAGCAACGGTCACTAACTTGCCTTGCCCTGCTTGCTCTCGCAGAATCTCCATCACTTGCAGTTGATAGTAAAGATCAAGGCTCGCTGTTGGTTCATCGCAAATCAGCCACGGCTGGTCACCAAGTAGCGCCCGAGCGATATGCACACGACGTTGCTCGCCCCCTGATAGCTGATGTACACCTCGGGCGAGTAGAGTTTCAATCCTTAACGTCTGCACCACCCGTTGTAGCTCGGATTCAGGTGACCTGAGTTGAAGATTTACCATTCCTGCACGGAGAAAATGCTCAACACTAATAGCTGCTTCGGCATGTGGCGCCTGCGGCAGATAACCCAACAATTGTCGCTGCGCTAAGGCACTCATTTGACTTATCTCACTGCCAGCGAAGGTCACGGCTCCGGCGGTAGGTTTTAATAGTCCACAGAGCAACTGCAATAGCGTACTTTTCCCGGCGCCGTTGGCCCCCAGAATGCCCACGAGCTCACCTGGCTGCGCCGCAAAACTGACCTTCTGAAGACGTTCCTGATAAGCTAAATGCGTTACCTTCAGGCTCATAGTCGCGCTTGCCTCATCAGTAAATATACCAACCAGGGCGCGCCAATAAAGGCGGCGACCACTCCCAGTTGTAATTCGACAGTAGTTGGAACCAATTTAACGATGCCATCGATCACCAGTAACAAAGCGCCGCCACCAAGGCCGCTCAACAGCATCAGCTGTGGTGGCCGATGCTCACCAAGCAACCGTGCCAGGTGCGGAGCCAGCAGTCCGATAAAACTAATCACCCCAGCGGTCACCACTGAAGCTGAAATCAGTAAAGTAACTGCCGCCAATACCCACCATGCTGACCAGTTCTGGCGAAAACCAAGGCTTGCGAGGGTATGAGGATCAAAGATGTGGGCATTTATAAAGTTTCGCTGCCAGGTCAGAACACTAAATGCCAGAATCATACTCGGTACCAGCAAATAGACCTGCTCCCAGCCGCGATTTGCCACGGAACCCAATAACCACAAGCTCCATTCCAGATAAGCAAATGGGTTCGGCGCCAGGTTAAGCACCAGCGCCAATAACGCACCACAAAAGGAAGCAACGGCGACCCCTGCCAGAATAAGGCGCAAACCACTGGTATGGCCGCCAGCAATTAACCACAACGCTAATAAGCTTAACAAGCCGCCCAGCATGCCCACCAATGGCAAAAGGCCGTTTACCGGTAAACTTAATCCCGTGTACAGCACCAAAACGATGGCCAATGCACTACCACCGGCCACGCCGGTAATGCCGGGTTCAGCTAATGGATTACGGAACATCACTTGCAGCACTGCGCCAGCCACGCCCAACGCCATCCCGTTCAACATGGCTAATACCGCCCGCGGTAAGCGGATATCAAATACGATGACACTGGCAGCATCGCCGAGATACTGATAGCCCCAGCCGCTGCTACCCATTAACACATGTAAAATAAGTAACACGGCACAAACCAGGCACAGCAGTAAACTATAGCGGCGCATAGGCTGCCCCCTCGACCAACCCCTTGTGCAAAATTTGCAGGTACTCCACAGCACGAATGTCAGCGCAGCTACTGACGTTACCGTTGACTTCAAGCACCCGCCGGTGCGCTAACCAGTCCTGCAATCCGTCGTGCCAGAGCCAGTCGTGAGCCCGCGCATAACGATCAGAGAAACCCTCTAAAATAACTGTGTCCGGGTTGCTCTGCAGAACCTCTTCCAGACTAAGTCGCACTAAGTCTTTTGTGCCTGATAGCGGCGAAAGGTCGACGCCCTGCCGTTCCAGTAACTGATAAATCCAGCTTTGTTGACCCCAGGTAAAACCATTTGGCATCAGCACTAAGGTTTCACCCAGCTCGCTGAGTTGAAGATCATGCAGTACGCGTTCTTGCTGAGTTAGCCAGGCTTTTGCGTGGTGCCGTTGCCCGAGCTGTGTGCCCAACTCAAGTACCGCAGCACGCCAGTCTTGCCAATTAGCGACATAAGGCATGGTGGTCAACTGCGTGTGCTCCTGCACCGCCAAACGCAACTGGCGACCAACAAAGCTGCCGGCAACCACACGTTCGGGTGCCAATGCAATGATCTGCTCTAAGCGATTGCCATGCGCGGTGGACGGAATTACTTGCCAGCTGTCGTCGACCCATTGCGGCAACCAGCTATCAAAGCAGGGATTAATGCTCACCAGACGCTGATTGTCAGGAGCCGCTGTAAAGCTCCCAAGAATCAGACTCAGCGCCAGCCAGTGCATCACCGCTAAATAGCCTCTAGCGCTTGCTGTAAGTTTTTCACTACCGTCACCTGCATGCCCCCAATCGCTTCTTTTGGTCGGTTGCCTGCAGGGACAATCGCGCGGGTAAAGCCGTGTTTTGCTGCTTCGTTCAGGCGTGCCTGACCATTTTGCACCGGCCGAATCTCACCTGCCAAACCGACTTCACCAAAGACGATGAGATCCCGCGGCAATGGCTGCTCCCGGAAGCTGGAAACAATTGCCAGCAATAACGCCAAATCCGCTCCGGTTTCTGTCACCCTTACTCCACCGACGACATTTACGAAGACATCTTGGTCCGACATGTGCAACCCTCCATGACGGTGCAGCACAGCCAGTAACATGGCCAGCCGTGTCGCCTCCGTGCCTACCGCTACCCGGCGCGGGTTTGCCAGTTGGCTGGCATCGACCAGCGCCTGCAACTCAACCAATAATGGCCGGGTGCCTTCCCAGATGACCATAACCACCGAGCCATTACCGTGCTCTTCACCGCGCTGTAAAAAGATCGCTGATGGATTGCTAACTTCTTTCAGACCCTGCCCTGTCATGGCGAACACCCCGAGCTCGTTGGCGGGGCCAAAGCGGTTTTTATTGCCGCGTAATGTCCTGAAGCGCGAATCCGCGGTGCCCTCAAGCAAAATGGAGGCATCGATACAATGTTCCAGAACCTTGGGTCCGGCAAGTGAACCGTCTTTAGTTACATGGCCAACCATAAAAATGGCGACACCTCTGTTCTTGGCATAGCGGGTAAGGTACGCAGCCGCCTCGCGAACCTGCGAAACACTACCTGGGGCAGACTGAATGTCAGCAAGGTGCATCACCTGAATTGAGTCTATCACCATTACTCTGGGTTGCTCTTTGTCCGCCAGGTCACAAATTGTCTCAACCGAGGTTTCCGCCAGCATTCGCAACTGGTCGGTGGGCAGTCCTAAGCGTTGGGCTCTCAGGGCAACTTGCTGTAGCGACTCTTCACCGGTGACATAGAGCGCTTTCATTTGTGCTGCAAGCTGACACATGGTTTGCAGTAACAAGGTACTCTTACCTGCCCCGGGCGAACCACCAATGAGAATGGCTGAGCCCGGCACAATCCCGCCGCCAAGTACCCGGTCAAATTCGTTGTAGGTGCTGCTAAAGCGCGGGAGATCCTGTAAATCAACTTCGCCCAGGGTTTGTACTTTAGCCTGTGTTGCACCCGCGAATCCGCGCCGCTCGACACTCGCTGTTTTAGCACTGGCTAGCCGTACCTCAGTCAATGAATTCCATGCTTTACACTCGGTACATTGTCCCAGCCAACGCACAAAGTCGGCTCCGCACTCATTACACACGTACGCTGTTTTTGCTTTTGCCATGTTAATTGGTCTCGTTAAGTGCTGCTAAATAATCTGCGAGTTGCATTAGATCAGGTTGCTCGATACACCAGTCAGCCACCTCGCGTAACGCCGGCTTAGCACAATAGGCAACGCCCATGCCAGCGGCTTCCAGCATGTCCCGATCATTTGCACCATCGCCCACGGCGATAGTATTGGTCATAGGGATTTGCCAGCGTGTGGCAAGCGTTCGCAGGTAATCGGCTTTACTTTGTGCATCGACCACCGGTTCAATCACCTGGCCGGTAAGCAATCCGTCGCGCCACTGTAACTCATTAGCTTTATGCGCATCGAGCTGTAATGCAGCGGCAATTTTTTCGCTGAACCAGGTGAAGCCGCCGGAAACAACTGCGGCACGCCAGCCGCGCTGATGGAGCCAGCGCACCAGAGCTTCGGCGCCGCGTGAAAACGGGATAGGCGCCAAAAGCTGCTGCAACTGTTGCTCGTTTACTCCTTTAAGCAGCGCCACACGGGCACGTAAGCTTGCGGCAAAATCAAGCTCGCCGCGCATTGCAGCTTCGGTTACAGCACTTACTTGCTCTTTTTGACCTACTAATGCCGCAAGTTCATCGATACACTCAATGGTAATGAGTGTAGAATCCATATCAAATAGAACGATGCCAGGAGCGTCGATGTTTACCATTCTTGTTGCTCTTCCAGGGTTGCTCAGCGTATAGTTTTGTTATGACCACAGCACAACATGTTATCAATATCATCAAGCTTGTCTATCGCCGTGGACGACGACTGCTGGTCGCCGTGCTGCTCATTATCTTGATCGAAAACCTTTGGAGTACGATGCAAGAGACGAGTTTGGCGGACTTGCAGTCGCATAGCCAGCAATTAGTCGAACTTACGGCGAAACAAGCTGCTAATGAAGCTCGCTATTGGCTTATCGATAATGACGAAGCTAAATTACAAAGCTTAGTCACAAACTTATCCCGCCACCCGCTCATCGACTACAGTGCCATATACGACAGCTACGGTCGTCCCATCGTCAGTGCTGATCCCATTGTCGAGCGCAGCGATAAAGCTTTCGTGCTGGTTGAAGAAATTCGCGAAGAGCAACTTATCCACGGCTACCTGCATATCGCCATTAACCAGCCGATGCTGCTCGCCGAGCCTCTGTCAGTTCATCAGTATCTAAGCTACTACGGCCAGTTCCTGCTGTTTTTTGCTGTGTTGGCCGGTGTGCTGGTAACCCTGACCTTTAACAAGTGGCGTTATCGTCGGTTGCGGCCGAAGGAATAAGTTGGCGACTGGTCTGCCACAGCTGTTTAGCAATATCCTGGAAACTTTCTTCACGTAACTCAGCGAGTGCGGCAATAACATCCGCCACATGACATGGCTCATTACGTTCGCCCTGATAACCACATACCGGCATATCCGGCGCGTCAGTTTCCAGTACCAGCGCGTCGAGTGAGACCTCTCGCACTGCAGCTCTGGTTTTCTTTGCGCGGCTGTAAGTTATAGTGCCGCCAACCCCCAGCTTAAAGCCTTTGCTCACCCAGTCTTGCGCCTGTTCGCTACTGCCACTGAAGGCATGCAGAATCCCCTTATGCTGGGGCAAGTCATCGAGGTAAGGTTTTAGGCAATGCAATAAATCATTTTGCGATTTACGATGGTGTAAAATCAGCGGCCGCTGGTATTTAACCGCTAACTTCACCTGCTGCTCGAACAGTTCACACTGCTTGTCCCAATTCTCGCAGGTCTGGTCGAGTCCAATTTCACCCACCCAATAGTCAGAGTGCTGCTGCAATTGTTGCTCTACCCAGTCGACATCCTCGACGTTATGCTCATCAATAAAGTAAGGATGTAAGCCAACCGCATAGTAGAGGTCAACATCAGCAATCTTACTTTCGCGTATACGCGGTGTATCACGCCGTGTGCCCGGGATAAAAATGGCTCTTATCCCTTTATCATAAGCGCGCTTAACAACCTCTTCCCGGTCGTCATCAAAGGCCTCAAAATCTAAATGGCAATGACTGTCGAAGAGGTTGTTATCCATATGAGCTCCTGCGGATCAATGTTCTCGCGTATGATGAAATTCAATGTCTGGATAGCGCTCTGCGGCAAGGCTCAGGTTCACCATTGTCGGCGCGATATAAGTCAGATTATCACCACCATCAAAAGCTAAATTCACCTCGGCCTTGCGCTGAAACTCATCGAGCTTGCGCTCGCTATCAGATGTAACCCAACGGGCGGTAGCGACGTTGATGTTCTCGTATACAGCGTCCACGTTGTATTCAGATTTGAGTCGATGAACCACCACGTCGAACTGCAGTACGCCGACTGCGCCGACAATCAAGTCATTGTTGGTCAAAGGACGAAATACTTGTACCGCACCTTCTTCTGAGAGTTGGACCAGACCTTTCAACAGCTGTTTTTGCTTAAGCGGATCTTTCAGACGAATACGACGGAATAACTCTGGTGCGAAATTAGGAATACCACTGAATTTAAACTTTGCACCAGCGGTAAAGGTATCACCAATCTGAATTGTACCGTGGTTATGCAGACCGATAATGTCGCCTGGATAGGCTTCTTCCACATGCTCGCGATCGCCGGCCAGGAAGGTTAACGCATCAGCAATACGCACATCCTTTCCTAAGCGTACCTGATGCATTTTCATGCCTTTCTCGTACTTACCAGAGACGATGCGCATAAAAGCTACGCGGTCACGATGACGCGGATCCATATTGGCCTGGATCTTAAAAATAAAGCCTGAAAATTCAGGCGATGCGGCGGCAATGGCCTCGCCCGTATCGGTTTCGCGCGCCAGCGGTCGTGGTGCCCACTGCACTAAACCATCCAACATGTGATCGACACCAAAGTTACCCAGCGCGGTACCGAAATAAACCGGCGTTAACTCACCAGCGAGAAACAGCTCAAGGTCAAACTCGTTCGAGGCGCCCTGTACCAGTTCAATCTGCTCACGCAACTCGGCAGCATAATCTCCTAAGCGAGTATCAAGTTCGGGGTTATCGAGCCCTTTGATAACTTGGCGCTCCTGAATCCGGTGCCCTTGCCCGGTTTTGTAGAGAATCACTTCGTCGTTGAGTAAATGGTAGACACCCTTAAAATTTTTGCCGGAGCCAATGGGCCAGGTAATAGGTGCACACATGATTTTTAGAACGTTCTCAACTTCATCAAGCAACTCAAGCGGATCGCGAATATCGCGATCCAGTTTATTCATGAAGGTAATGATCGGAGTATCCCGCAGACGTGTAACTTCCATTAGCTTGATGGTGCGATCCTCGACACCTTTGGCGCCGTCAATGACCATCAAACAGGAGTCCACCGCAGTTAGCGTCCGATACGTATCTTCGGAGAAATCTTCGTGTCCCGGGGTATCAAGCAGGTTAACCAACGCCTCCCGGTAAGGAAACTGCATGACCGACGTGGTGACCGAGATACCACGTTCTTTTTCCATTTCCATCCAGTCAGATTTAGCGTGCTGGCCTGATTTTTTACCTTTCACCGTCCCTGCTTTCTGCAGACGCTGACCGTGCAACAGGACTTTCTCAGTAATGGTAGTTTTACCCGCATCAGGGTGCGAGATAATGGCAAAGGTTCGACGCTTAGCGACTTCTTTTGCGATTGCAGATTGCGACATCAATTCTTTCCTTCTCAGCTATCCGCGCATTGTCGCTGATCCAGCCAAAAAACACCAGTAACCCGCCTTTTACAAAACCAAAAAACGGGGGTTTACCCCTATATATTCAGTTCCAAATAACGTGGCAGTCTGATTGCGCTAATTCAAACAATCAACACAGGACTGCAATCATGATGAATAAAACCAAACTTTCGAGTCTGACACTCGCTCTTGCGTTTTCATTATCAACTGGTGTGGGAATGGCGAAAACCTTTGACCCAGACTTACGCGCCATCGTTAACGCGGCGGACGCTGCTACACTTCACTCTGTTATTGTCACCTTTGAGCAATCGGAAGCGCCGACCCCAAGCCAGGTCGCATTTCTTGAGCAACTCGGTCTTAACGGTGTAGTGCTTAAGGAGCTGCCAATCGCAGGTGTGCTAGCCACACGCGAACAAATTGAAACGATTTATCAGCGCGATGATGTCCGTTCGGTCTGGCATAACGACCCGTTATCATTAGAAAACGGTGATGCGACCGCGATAACTGGCGTGCAAAATCTTCGTGCCGACCCGGACTTGCGGAACAATGGTATTCCTTTCTCTGGCCGTGGCATTGGTGTCGTGATCAACGATTCAGGCGTTGATGGCACACATAGTGACCTAATGTATCCGCAACATGTGGTGCAGAATGTTCTGGCGCAAGTCAATCTCAATAGCTTAAGCGGCATGCTGCCTATTACTTATCAGGAGAACGTGGCCAATACTGATGTCCTAGGTGGTCACGGCACACATGTTGCCGGCACCGTCGGAGGCAGCGGCAGTATGAGCAAGGGTGAACATACTGGAGTAGCACCGGGAGCCTCGTTAATTGGCTACGGTTCTGGCGCCGGACTTTTCATTCTGGACACTCTGGGCGGTTTTGATTACGCCCTGCATAATCAGTTCACCTACAATATTCGCGTTATCTCTAACTCTTTTGGTAATACCGGTGATGTCGGCACTGATTTTAATCCTGACGACCCAACCAACGTTGCCACTAAGAAGCTCGCTGATAACGGTGTTATAACAGTCTTTTCAGCCGGTAATTCGGGACCCGGTGAGTCCACCATTACCGGTAACTTCAAGAAAGCGCCGTGGGTTATTACTGTCGCCGCTGGCGATAAAAGCGGTAAGCTTGCTGACTTCAGTTCTCGTGGCGTCGATAGAAAATCCGGGCAAACTGAAGTTGATGGCGAAATCTATACCTGGCAAGACCGTCCGACCATAACTGCGCCGGGTGTTGATATTATATCAGCTCGCGCATCGCTCTCTAGTCTGGGTGGGTTAAGTGCGCAGCAAGATTCGGAGGAAATTCCGCCGGAACAACTCGCTTATTATACTATTTCGAGTGGTACCTCGATGGCCGCGCCGCATGTTTCCGGGGTCGTCGCGCTGATGCTTGAAGCAAACCCAGATCTGCAATGGCAGCAGGTTAAACAAATCATTCAGGACACCGCAACCGTAATGCCTGGCCGTGATTCGTGGGAGTCAGGCGCTGGCTACATCAACGCTCACGCAGCAGTGAAAGCGGCAGTAGATGGGGTCGATACCTTCGGTGACACGGTTAAGCAAAACCGCTCGTTTAACGCTAATGTTCAACTTTCAGAAGGTGACAGCTTCACCCGTACGGTAGAGTATTTCCCAGTCGGTACCACCGCAAGTGAAACATTTGTCGTCGATGACAACGCAACCCTGGTGCTTGCCAGTGCGCAAATCGAGTCAGGTACGGCTTTTGTTCTTGAAGACCCGCAAGGTAATCAATACGGCTCAGGCATCGGTTTGCCGGTACTTGGTTCTTCCGTCGGTGTAACAGCACCGGCTGTGCCGGGAACCTGGAAAGTTTATGCCCGCGGCATTGGTTCGGTCAGCGGATTATCACTTGACCCATTAGGTATAACGAACGGTATTGGTCTGCCCCTTCCGACCGAGGTGTCAATCCGGACCGTCGAGTCAGCCGGTGTGACAGGAATAGACGACACCCTTAACCATCCCGCGCGAGCTTTTGTCGAGCTAGCAATAAATGAGCGTTTGATGGATGCCCGTGCAACAGGGTTCTCACCTGACGCTGCAGTGACAAAGCTTGAGTTTGCCGATGCTTTATCACTTAGTGGTTTACTGCGTCAGTCGCAGCTTGGTTCTACCCCGCTGTATGTAGATATTGGTGAAGAGAGCACAGCATTTGCCAACGCAGCAACTTCGGAAGATGGGGTGCTTCTGGCCGGTGCGGATAAGGCCGCAGCACTTGTGACAGCGGAGTCAGATCGCTTTTTCGGCGCAAATGACCAGGTTTCACGGGTCGAAGTAGCTTTTGCACTGGTTCAGGCATTGGGACTTCAACAACTTGCTACGAGTTTTGATCCAGAGCAACCGATTCAGGTTAACCGGTTTGATCAAATTATTGAGCTCGAGGATAGCTTTGACATTCCTGCTGATATGCGTGGCTATGTGCAATTAGCCATTAACCTGGGCATCGCACAAGTGGAACTTAATGTGGTGCAAGGCCCGTTTGATCTAACCCCTGAATTAACTGCAACCTTTGGTCCGGAGAAAACCGTATCCCGGGCTGAACTCGCCCGTGACTTAAGTCTTTTGTTGCCAAGAATCGGTAACTAGGATGGTAGCGCTGGTGAGTTAACTCACCAGCGCATCTAAGGTCAATTCGATCATCTGAGAGAAGCCAGCTTCTCGCGCAGCAGCGTCTAAATGCTCATCAGTAACCAAACTATCCGACACTGTTAACACAGTTAAAGCCTGCGCTTTATATTTCGCCGCAGCAGCATACAAACCCGCGGCTTCCATTTCCACCGCAATAATTCCCATCGCTTGCAGAAGTTTCAGTTGCTCCACAGGCGCAGAATAAAAATTATCGGTAGAGAAAATCTGCCCCACCGCGACATTAGCCTTCTGCTGATCAACATAATTAAGTACGCGCTGCAAAAGCCTCGGCGAGGCGGCCGCACTATAGTCCATTCCTGCGAAATGCTTACGGTTCATATTCGAGTCCGTACTTGCAGCGTGTGCTATAACAATATCATTGAGTCGCAGGGACGGCTCAACCGCACCACAGCTGCCAACTCGCACCAAACGTTGCACACCATAGAATTCCATCAATTCGGTGCTGTAAAGAACACAGGATGGCATCCCCATGCCGGTACCCATAACGGAGATGGGTTGTCCCTTATAGTGTCCGGTAAAACCCAACATATTCCTGACACTGGTTACGCAGGTAACATCTTCAAGAAAGGTTTCGGCGATGAATTTTGCGCGCAACGGATCGCCGGGTAATAAGCAGGTCGCTGCAAAAGCATCTCGCGGGGCGTTGATATGAGGGGTTGTCAAAATGTTCGTCCTTGCCTCAGAATTTTTGCGGGAGCATAGAAGTACCATATTCCATGGCTTCAAGCTCGAGCAGCTCAGCAATACTTTGACCTATATCAGCAAAGGTTTCCCTTTTACCTAACGCGGTTGCAGGTAAGTTCTTGCCATACATCATGACCGGCACAAATTCGCGGGTATGATCGGTACCCTCCCAGGTGGGATCACAGCCATGATCTGCGCTGAGAATAAGCAGGTCGTCTTCCCCCAGTGCCGCCATCACATCCGGCAGCAAAGTATCGAAAGTTTCCAAAGCTCTGGCATAGCCTGCCACGTCACGACGGTGACCATACAACGTGTCGAAATCGACCAGGTTGGTGAAAATCAAGCTTCGGTCAGGTGCTTGCTTTATCACTTCGAGCGTCTTGGCGACCAACGCCTCCAGTCCATCAGCTTTGTGCGCTTTGGTAATCCCGCTGTGAGCGAAAATATCGGCTATCTTGCCAATACTAATAACCTCACCCCCGGCATCTTTTAGTTTATCTAATACTGTTGGCGCTGGCGGTGGAACGGCATAATCGCGGCGATTGGCGGTGCGCTTGAAACCGTCTTTTTTATTGCCAACAAAGGGCCGCGCGATCACACGCCCGATGTTATAGGGCTCGAGTAATTCGCGCATGCATTTACATAACTGATAAAGTTTTTCGAGGCCAAAAGACTCTTCATGGCATGCAACCTGAAACACCGAGTCCGCTGATGTGTAGACAATGGGCTTGCCCGATGCACAGTGCTCCTCGCCAAGCAGTTCAATAATCTCAGTACCAGACGCGTGGCAGTTGCCAAGATAACCAGGTAACTCCATCTGCTCAACCATCTGCTGCAGTAACTCAGGGGGAAACGAATTCTCTTTTTCTAAAAAATAGCCCCAGTCAAATAATACCGGTACCCCCGCCATTTCCCAGTGACCTGAGGGAGTATCTTTTCCCGAAGAAAGCTCCTGCGCCCAACCATAACGACCCACAGGGTCGGCGATTGGCTTAATACCATCAGGATAACGACCGGTTGCGCCTTTACTGATTTCGGCAAGTCCAAGATTGACCAGGTTGGGCACATAAAGTGCGCCGCTGCGGCCCTCGTCAGCCGTACCAGCTGCGCACAGCTCGGCAATGTGGCCGAAGGTATCCGCGCCCAGATCGTCAAATTTCGCAGCATCATCCGCTGCACCGACTCCAAATGAATCCAGTACCATAACCACAACGCGTGCCATCTCGCTATTCTCCTATGCGTTGATACACCGCCGGTGGAAGCTCAGATCGCTGGCTACTAAAACTAAAGGCTTCGCGAACGGTTTCTGCTGCTGCCTGCCAACTCGCTTCATCCGCTGCCAAGACCATGGCAAGCGGTGTTTGTTCATCCACTTTAGTACCTAAGCCAACAATTTCGTCTAATCCAACACTGTAATCCAGTTCATCCTCGCTGCGTCGACGGCCTCCGCCTAACGCTACAACCGCCATACCGACTTGTCGAGTATCAATATGCGACACCCAGGGACCCGCCGTTAGCTGCTCTGCAGAAGCATAGATCGGTGCCGCAACCTTCGCTAATGGTAAATGCTGCTGGTAGTTCTCAAGAATATCCCCAGGTCCGTCAAGGGCGTGTACCATTTGCGCGAACTTCTCTGCGGCAGTTCCGTTGGCAAGTACTTTCTCAACCAGTGCTTCTGCTGTTGTTAAACTTTCCGCGAGTTTTCCCAACACCAACATCTCAGCTGCCAGAGCCACAGTGACCTGATGCAAGCGGGGCGCACGCAAATCACCGCGTAAATAACGTATTGCTTCGCGCACTTCGACAGCATTGCCGGCAGAAAACGATAGCACCTGATTCATGTCGGTAATTAACGCGCTGGTGGCCAGGCCCGCGCCTTGCGAGACTTTCACCAGACTGCTGGCCAGCTCTTCTGCGGCCTGCTCGGTTGGCATAATCGCACCATTACCTGCTTTAACATCCAGCACCAGACCATCAAGTCCTGCTGCTAATTTTTTCGATAGAATTGAAGCGGTAATCAAGGGAATCGACTCAACCGTCGCCGTCACATCCCGGGTTGCATAGAAGCGTTTGTCCGCCGGAGCCAGGCTCCCCGTTTGTCCAATAATAGCGACTCCCACGTCCGCTACAACCTGTCGAAACTGTTTGTCGGTAGGTAAGGTCTGATAATTTGGTATGGCGTTCATTTTATCCAGTGTACCGCCGGTATGCCCCAGCCCGCGCCCGGAGATCATTGGCACGTAACCACCACAAGCCGCGATAATTGGGCCCAGCATCAGGCTTACTACATCACCGACACCGCCAGTCGAATGTTTATCGAGTACCGGACCATCCAGCTTAAGATCTTGCCATTGCAGCACTTGCCCCGAATCGCGCATTGCTTCGGTCAGGTGAACACGTTCATCCATGCTCATGCCCTGAAAAAATATGGCCATGGCGAGTGCCGAGATTTGGCTTTCAGAAATAGACTGGTCCGTCAGACCTTTTACGAAAAACTCGATCTCGGCACGACTAAGTGCGCCGCCGTCGCGTTTCTTACGAATGATTTCCTGAGGTAAAAACATCAATAACTCGTCCCTGATTGATTGGCAGGCTGATCGCCTGCAAGCATCGATTGGAGGTTTGCCAACAATCCGCTGGCACCAAACCTGAAAGTTTCCGGGCTCAAATAATTGCGGCCAAGCAGCTCTTCCGCAAGTTGCAAATAGCCTTGCGCGTCAGCGGCTGTACGCACCCCACCCGCAGCTTTGAAGCCACATTTACCGCCGGTTTCGGCAATCGCAGTTAACATTTCACGAGCGGCCGGAAGCGTCGCGTTTATGGCCACTTTGCCGGTAGAAGTTTTTATAAAGTCAGCACCTGACTCAATTGCCAGATAGCTTGCCTCGCGGATAAGCTCTGGTTGTTCCAGTACTCCAGTTTCAAGTATAACTTTAAGCCGCGCCTGGCCAGTTACCTGCTTGCAGGTTGTTACCAGCCGCTTGGCAAGCTCTTTGTTGCCTGCCAAAAACGCTTTATAGGGGAAAACCACATCGATTTCATCAGCACCAGCATAAACCGCGCGCTCAGTTTCCTCTGCCGCCCGCTGAACGTCCTCATAACCGCCAGGAAAGTTTGTTACTGTAGCGATGTTAATGGTTGTCAGGCCTAGCCGTTTGCACTCATGGCGAGCCCATACGACATGTTCCGGATAAACACATAACGCTGCAGGGCTGCCAAATGGAGTTGCGGCGCTTTCACAGAGTGAAGTTATGGTTGCGGGCGTATCCTGCAAATTTAACGAGGTTAAATCCATTAGCTGGATAGCGAGCTTAGCTGCTGTTGTTTGCTCAATCATCACTCAGGTTCCGGTAGGCGTTGCTATCAAATTCAAATGCATCAGGCAGAAGTTCCGCTACGCGCCATTGTCGCGACTGATCATCGCTGGTCGAAGAAACCTTAGTATCAGCCGGTAAAAATTCAGCGAGTACCTGCCGACAAGCACCACAGGGAGCATAAGCCTTTGCGCCTGGGGTATAGATGAAAACGGCTTCCATATCCTCAGCCCGATAACCTTGCGCAATGGCACTAAAAATAGCGGTTCGCTCAGCACAATTGGATAGGCCGTACGAAACATTTTCAACATTACATCCAATGACGACATCGCCATTACGCATCAAAACTGCTGCGCCAACTGGAAACTGACTATAAGGCGCGTAAGCGTTTTGGCTCGCTTGTTTCGCCCGTTGTCGGAGAAATTCCACCTGTTCGATTGTGTTATTCATACTGTTGCATTCTTGTTCTATGGCAGGACAGCTTACTCTTTTAGGAACTTTAAGCCAAGTGATGGCCGTCAATGCGACTTCGCATTCCACATAAAAATCTGGACAAAATTGCTGACAACTATTATTGTTATTTAGCCACACCTAAATTAGCTTACACTTAATTTGGAGGTTTTATGAGTCTTGAACGTGCGCTAACAGCTTTTGCTGGGTTTATGGTACTATTGTCGGTCGCATTAACTGTTTGGGTACACCCAAACTTTATTTGGTTGACGGTATTTGTCGGAGCCAACCTGTTTCAACAGTCATTTACAGGTTTTTGTCCTGCAAGTATTGCATTGCGTAAGCTTTTTGGATTAAAAACTGAACGAGAACTCGCGAACTCAAGATAGGACGCATTATGACAACCCTGACAATTGAAGAAATGCAACAAGAGGAAGCGCAAAATGCAGCAACCTTCTTGCGCTCCATTGCGAACGAGCATCGTCTGCAAATTCTCTGCCACCTTGCCGGGGGCGAACAGAGCGTTGGAGCATTGAATCAGCATTTTCCATTAAGTGCGTCAGCGTTTTCACAACATCTGGCAGTATTGCGACAACAAGATCTGGTGAAGTTTAGAAAAGAGGCGCAGACCATTTTCTACTCTATTAAGGATCCGGATACGCTGAAGTTCATGCAGTTGTTGAAGACGAAATTCTGTCCTGACTACTGATAGTCACACAGCCTGCCAGCTCATAATCACAGCATCCTCACGCTCATCACCGCGTGGGTAATAGCTTGGCCGGCGCCCGACTTCAGAAAAACCCTGTTTTTCATACAAGTGTAAAGCCGCGGCATTAGAAGCCCGAACTTCCAGCCAAAGCTTAGCGCGATGCTGCGCCGCCAGCGCTTGTACGTAACGCAAAAGCTGACCACCAATGCCCTGCCCCTGATAGGCCGGCGCTACGGTAATGTTCATTAAAGTAAACTCATCGCAGACCTGCTGTATAACACAGAATCCCTGCAGGATTCCTGCCGCAGAAAACCATCCGTAGATTTGGTAATTTTCGGTAAAACAGCTCTGTAACACGCCTTCGCTCCAGGGCGAAACATGGCTCAGACGTTCAATTGAATAGAGTTCAGGATGGTAACTGGTAATGCGTTTAATCATCGCTGTTACAGATGCGCAGCCACAAATCACGTTTTTGCGCAGCATCAAGTTCCGGCATAGTGAGTTCAGGAAGCTCCAAGAATTTCACACCCTCGGTGCGCTCTGCAATTGAGGCTGAAATCTCTGTCGGTCGTTGCTGACTATCCGGAGCCAAAGTACGAAAGACATCGCGATGCCAACTTTGTACTGTCACCGGGATTGGTACAGGACAGGACAGGATCCAGTCCTGTAGCTTATAAAAGTAGGTTGTCTCGCCAGCAGATGCCTCGGCAGTCGTCACGGCAGTCTTGTGCCACTGCGGTAAATTGAGCGCAGCCAGAGCTTCGAGCTGGGAATTGTTCCAGAGCTGAGCGGAGGAGTCTGCTGTCGATGATTTCGTTGCGTCGTTCATGCAGACCAGCTTAATCAATTTCGGAGAAACTTGGAAGTGGCAGGGGTGGAGGGATTCGAACCCCCAACCGTCGGTTTTGGAGACCGCTGTTCTACCAATTGGAACTACACCCCTGCAACGTAGACCCGAATTATACTGGCACCTTACAAGCTGGCAAGTGTTTTATAGAACTTTACGAGTCGCTTGCGGTTTTTTTCACCGATTTATCTGATTTGCTTTGATATACTCTAATTAACATCCAGTTTCAGCACTGAATAAGGTAGGAAAGGATGACATTGAGCCGGATTGCATGGCTGCTGATAGTATTGATGGCTTGTGGACTCAACCAGACGGTTGTTGCTCAACAACCCCAACGTAACGCCACGACTTTAAAAGTCGTGTTTGAAGGCGTCGATGGCGTACTTGCTGAAAACGTACGCAGCTACCTCGAGCTCTTGCAGTACAATGGTAAACCGACCCCTGCATCTTTCCGTTTGCGCTACCTGGCCCGACGCGGCAACACGTCGATTCAACATGCACTGGAGCCTTTCGGTTATTACCACAGCGAGGTCAGTCACGAAATTATTTTCGACGCTGAAACGACCACTGTTAGCTACTCGATTAATCCCGGCCCAACCACCAGCATAGCTACCATTGATTATCAGTTAAGCGGTGCCGCCAAACAAGATGATGCCTTTCATCGACTACGCCGCGACCTGCCGCTAAAAGAGGGTCAGGCTTTACACCATACTGAATATGAACGCAGCAAGAGTATGCTGCGCAGTCTCGCCGCTGAACGCGGTTACTATGATGCACAGTTTACAGAGCAGAAGATCCGGGTCGAACTTAGTGAGCAAACCGCTACCATTGTGTTGCACTTTGATAGCGGCAAACGCTACCAGTTCGGCGAGGTATCCGTTTGTTGCAGCAACTTGAACGAAGATTTTTTGCGGCGCTATTTTCATTTTTCCGAGGGTGATAGCTTTCATACCAGAGATTTATTGGATTTGCAGGTCGCTCTGGCGGGCAGTGATTATTTTGAGAGCGTCGAGGTCGCACCACTCTGGCGGCAGGCAGAAGAACACCGTGTTCCCGTTTCAGTGCGCCTGACACCCAACAAACGGGACTATTATCAGATCGGGCCGGGCTATGGCACAGATACCGGCGCGCGGCTGACGCTGGGTTTTGACCGTCGGTGGGTGAATGATCGTGGTCACCGTTTGAGTAGTATTTTGCGCTTATCAGAGGTGCAGAATACCGGCTTTGTAGACTACATCATTCCGGGTAAAAACCCGGCGCGGGATCAATACAGCATAACAGGTGAAATTCTCGACCGTACTTATGAAGACATTGATTCAACACTTTACCGGACAAGTGTGCGTGACACGCGTCATTACGACTCATGGCAACGCACCTATCAGCTGGCCTATCAAAGTGAGGACTATCGCTTCGGCAGCGCAGAACGGAAAACGTCAGCTTTCTTTGTGCCTAGCGCTGAGTTTAGTTTGGTATCTACCGAGGTCGACAGTGATAACCGTAATCTGATTGATAATGGCTATCGACTTAGTGCACGTCTGCAGGGCGCAAGTGATTCAGTGCTCTCTGACGCTAGCTTTCTGTCTTTGTCGCTGAGTGCGAAAGCGGTTTATTCGTTTAGCCCTAAGTGGCGCTTACTTATGCGTGGTGAGGTTGGCGCAATTACCACCTCCGATTTTAACGAGCTATCACCATCATTACGGTTTTATGCAGGTGGCGATCACAGTGTGCGTGGCTACGCCTATCAGCAGCTCGGTCCAACCAATGCTGAGGGTGTTGTCGTCGGCGGGCGCTATTTAGGGGTTGCGAGTGCTGAAGTTGATTATCTGGTCGCACCGAACTGGCGGGTTGCCTTGTTTTCCGACTTCGGTAATACCGGTATGGAGTGGACTATGCCCTGGCGTCAGACCGTAGGTATTGGTGCACGTTGGTTATCCCCTATTGGTCCGGTTCGGCTTGATGTAGCGCAAGCCATTGACGAACCTGATCGGCCGTGGCGCCTCCACTTAACCATAGGACCCGATTTATGAGATGGCTCAAAGGTCTGGCGATAACCATTGTTGGACTGTTCATTTTGATTCCTACTTTGGCTTTTCTTCTGGTTGGCACCACAACGGGATCGAAATGGGTAGTGGACTATGCCCTTAAACTAAATCTGGAGCAATCAGATGTAAGGGTGGTTTATCAGAGTTTCGACGGCCGTCTGTTGGATGGACTGCAACTTGGCGATATAACAGTTGAGACCCCTGCCATTACAATTGAACTTGCAACCGCTGAGCTGAATTGGCAGCCTCTGGCACTGCTTGATAATCAAATAGCAATCGACAGCCTGACATTGACCGGTTTACGTTTAAGCCCTAAACCATCGAGCGAGATAGCCCAGAAACAAGACGAAATTGAACTACCGACTTTGCGTTTACCTTTCGCGGTCAGTATTGATGAGTTTCGCGTGACGGAGGCACGGTTAAGCGGGCCTGACGCTGAACAACCCCAACTTTTAGTAACAGAACTCGTTGCGCAACTTGACTGGCAGGACGGCAGGTTAGAATTTAACCAACTTGTTCTTTCATACAATGACTCTTTCCTGCGCGGAAACGGGCAAATCACCACTGTGCAGGATTACCCCTTTGCTCTGCAAGCCGATTACCAATGGCAAGTTAAACAGGATGCCGTCGGCATCAATACTATAAATGGGACGGCTGAGATTGAAGGAGCATTAATAGCAACGCCCATAGAGCTAAGTAGTGAGTTCAGTGCTGATGGAATGACGCCCCAGCGCTTAACGGCAACCGTCACGGACCCTTTAAGCGATCTCCAGTGGTCCGCCAATCTGCAACTGCAGAAGCTGCCCATACAATTGTTTGACGATCAGGTTAAACGCTACGCACCACAACTGCAGGAATTCATTAACGCATCGACGATGCTTGCAGGTAGCGTAACAGTGACCACCGAAGTGATAGAACTGACAGAGCTTGAGTTTACCGGCTTGGGCGTAAAAAACGGTACCCTCAGCTTAAATGGCAGCTGGCAACACAATAACTTCTCGCCGGATTACGCATCATCGGATTTCGATGTAATAGCGAGCTATAGCAATCTGGCACTGGCTCCGTTTGCAGAAGCATTAGCCGCCAACAGCGTGTCGATAGTGAAGGGGAAGGCCGAAGTAAATGGAACCCCGACACGCTATCAGTTTGCTATTGAGAATCAGATCTCTTATCAAATGCCTGAGGCGGATGTTGATGCCAGTGCACAGCTTACTACGCTCGATGCCAGTGGATCGGGCACTTTGCAGGAAATAACACTGGAGAAACTCGAAGCTACCAGCAATGATTTTGAGTTCGCTGCTACTGCCAGTGTTGCCTGGCAACCGGAATTCGCAATGCGCCTGGATATCAGCAGTGGCACAGCGCTAATAGCTGATAATGACCAATCTAGTGCAATAGAGGTCGCCGGTGGATTGCTTGTGACTGGCGAAGAAATAAGTGCAGACAATCTCACTCTTGGCGTAGGTAAATCGCGAGTAGTACTAAATGGAAGTACTGCCGGTGACAAGCAGCTTAGTGGTCAATTGGTGGTGGATGAACTGCAAGAGCTTCCCGGCATGCCGGCTGAACTTACGGAACTGGAACGCCTGACTTTAAATTTCGATCTGAGTGCTGACGATCAGCTCGAAAACTTTCAGATACTCATAAGTGAACTAGAGATAGCCACCGAGAGTCTGGACAGCTGGTCAATAACAGCGCCTCGTGCAGTAGAAATTAAGCAACTTGCCAGCCATTGGCAGATCCAGTCGGAGACAATTTGCCTGAGTCACGATCAAGGCCGTTTAGGTTCATTTTGTCAAACACTGACATCTGATCAGGAACATCTGTTCTTAGAGCTGAAAGGTGAAGAGTTATCCCTTAGGCTACTCAATCGGTTCCGCGAGGAGGATGTTGCACAACGTATTTCCGGACGCATTCAGCTGCAAGCTGAGGCGAAGCTTAACCGCGACAGTTTTAAACTGGTCGATTTCAGTACGACCTTAAGTAGCAGCGATACGGTTTTCTTCGCGCTCGATCAGGAAACAAGTACCCGGCTTGAATACTGGGAACTTGAAGCAAAAGGTGATGCAAACGCTATTAACGCAACGCTAACTGGAACACTCACTGACAACCAGGGTGGTCTGATTGGCGACTTCGGGCTATCGGAGCTGTACGGAGAACAGAATATTGAAGGTTCGCTAATCTTTCTTTTGGATGACCTAGCGATGTTGGATTGGGTTATTCCTGGTCTCAGGTACGAAGGCGGTAAAGCTACGGCATCGTTGACACTTAACGGGACGCTGGCGAAGCCACAACTGCAAGGGGATATGGAAGTGTTTGCAGAAACTGTCGGTTTCGCGCAAACCAATCTGGTATTCAAAGAGGTTAGACTGGCGCTGATTGATAATCCAGAAACCGAAGAAGAACTTGAAATTCGTGGTCAGGCGCGTTCCGGAGATAAAGGCTGGTTACTAATAGAAGGCGTTGCGATGCCTCTGGAGCAAGAGGCGTATTTGGCTATTGAAGGCCAGAACTTTCGAGCACTACAATTGCCCACAGCGACCGTTGATATTAGCCCAGACTTACGAATCTTTTTCAAAGATCAGCTTATCGATATTGCCGGCACCGTCGACGTGCCCTTTGCCACGATCACCGCGCCTGAGTTTGATAATGCGGTGAGCCGTTCCCCAGATGTCGTCATTACGCGCAATGGCGAGCAGGTATCTGCGACAAGCAATAACCTTGGCGGTATTCAGGTACAGGCCGCCGTACGGGTTAATTTAAGTAACAACGTTAGTGTTAACGCCTATGGATTTGAAGGTAAGCTGTCGGGAAGTCTGGAACTCGTCGAACAACCCCGCCGCCCATTAACAGCGGTTGGGAGTATCAACGTTACCGAAGGCCTTTATACACTCTACGGTCAGGAGCTTCCGATAAGCCGGGGCTCATTTATCTATAACGGTGGCACCATCAGCAATCCGGGTCTCAGCTTAAGAGTACAGCGGGAAATAGAAAATGGCGCCGCAGCAAGAAACATTACCGTTGGTGCCCAGGTAGGCGGGACACTGATTGAACCAGACTTTAGGCTGTTTTCCACACCAGCGATGCCGGATTCAGAAGTATTATCTTATTTGATACTCGGTCGCAGCATGCAATCTGCTTCCTCTCCTAGCTCAAATGATTTGCAGCTACAAGCGTTGCTGATGTTAGGCGCAAAAGGGACAGAAGCTATTGGCGAATCATTACAGGATACTTTTGGCTTTGATGAATTTGGTCTTGATTCCGATTCCGGAACCCGCGAGACCTCCTTTTACGTTGGTAAGTACCTTTCACCAAAACTGTACGTTAAATATGGTATAGGCCTTCTTGATAGTACAAATACCTTTATGGTTCGTTATCAGTTAACTGAGCGCCTTTTGATCGAGACGATGACCAGCAGTCAGGCGCAAGGCGGCGATATTTTCTATACCTTCGAACGATGAGTTAAAGACAAAAGCGTTGGTGGTTATTGGAAGAGCAAGAGCGATGTTGGTTATTGGATACTAGTTATTGGAAGAGCGAGAGCGTTGTTGGCTGTTCGCTGTTCGCTCTTCGTTTAAACCAACAGCGAACAGCGTTTTTGGTTTTTGGTTTAATCCAATAACTAATATCCAATAGCGAATAACGCTTTTGTTTTTTGGTTTAATCCAATAACTGATATCCAATAGCGAATAACGCTTTTGCTGTTCTGCAGACATAAAAAAACCCCGAGCGTTAGCTCGGGGTCTCTTCTTAATTAAAGCCTGGCGGTGTCCTACTCTCACATGGGGAAACCCCACACTACCATCGGCGCTGAAGCG
>NZ_PIPW01000004.1 GCF_003987215.1 Pseudidiomarina halophila | reverse complement strand
CGTATTTAGCACGCCAGTCGTAAAGTGACTTTACGGAAATGCCCAGACGATCAGCGACGTCATAAACAGAGTGCCCGCGTTCGGTGACCTGCTTGACGGCTTCAACTTTAAATTCTTCGGTATACCGCTTGCCTTTGCTCATAAACACCTCTAGTTTTAGTTACATTGTAACTGTTAAAAGTGTCTAGCAAAGTCTGGGAAGTCCAAATTAAATTTTGAATTTGTGCGCACTTTAACGGTAACTAAGCACGTTCAAGTTGCATTAAGGTATTCTGAGCGTTTTAGGATCCGAGTTTGGTTAGCTCAGTAACTTAAGAGTCAACACCTACCAATCAAACAAGTTTCAAAGTGCGCAGACACAATATACAAGTGTTAAGTGCTTGTCCCAAAGTTATCAAGGATTCGAAAATGGGAAAAATTAAAAATCCAGCCACGATTTCAAGTGAATTCGGTATAGATGTTGCGGTTTTGGACAAGCTTGGGGTTGTAAATGTACTACTGAATACAGATACCTTGGTTTTTATAGACCCAATGTTATTGGAGGGAAGTGCTCACAAAGAGATTAGTGATGGTGCTTACCAATCATATAGAGATCGCTTTGAAAAAATCATCAAACTTTTATCCTTATCTAAAGCTGTAAATGATGTTCCATGGCGTAATGCAAAAAGACTTTTCCGTTTCTCAGAAATCAGCTGGACTTGTTTGGGCTACGGTACAACTGTTAAAGGATCTGGGTTTGGAAAGGATTTAATCTCAAGCACACTCGATACTGCTTCTCAGATTGTCTCGCTTGGCGTAGATGATATAGATCTTTTTATGGCTTTAGCTTTATTCGAGGAGGGTATCGGGCCTGATCGAATTAGCGATATGACCACAAACATTATTTTGCCGAATTTGATTTCTTTTTCTGAGCGAGTCAATCAAACACTTAAAGTACCTACTAAACAATTTAAGATCGGAGCCAATAACTATAACTTGGTAGTTAACCCGTACTCAGATCAACCATTAATCTTTGTACCAAAAGATATAGTGCGTGATTTACCAATTGCTTCCGATTGGAGTGATATATCGAGAGTTGTCAGGGAAAATGAAGACCTTAGAGAGCGGGTCAATGGTCACGTTGGTGAAATCTGGGCAACAATGACTAAAAAAGATAAACAGAGACTCAAAAAAGCTGCCCTCAGGAGTAAAGAAGCTTTCCAACAGGTTATGGATATGATTCGTGAGGTCGAACCCAAACCATATGACTTTAAAAGTGACAGAAACGGTGAGTCATTTTGGACTGAGTTACTGAAACAAATTCCCAAGGAATACCCCTACGACCTTTCTAATTATTCTGCTAGAAAACTAAGCGCAGATGAAGTTGTCGAGGTAGTTAATAAAATACTAGGTCAATTCCAAGATTTGATTGAAAACAAGGGCTTATGGAAAGAGCTTTGGGATGAAAATGGAAATCCCAGAAAGGAGAAAGCGTCACAAAGGCTTTTATTTGCTGTTGCTTATAGTTATTGCAAGGCTAACAATATTGATTTAACACCTGAAGCAGACTCCGGCAATGGGCCTGTAGACTTCAAGATCTCTCAGGGCTTTGACTCAAAATTGGTGGTCGAAGTTAAATTATCTAATAATAGCAGTCTGGTCCATGGCTATGAAAAGCAATTAGAAACTTATAAGAAAGCTGACGACACAGATTTAGGTGTATTTCTAATTATCGACATTGGCGGTATTGGGAAAAAATACAGTCGAGTACAGAAGATAAGGAATGACTTCATAAAAGAACATGGTAAAGCATCCGATATTTGGTACGTCGATGGAAATCAAAAAGCGTCTGCAAGCAAAAGAAACTAAAAAATCGCCGCACACGGAAAAAGTTACTCCCTGTGCTTCTAACTTTCAGTTCAGCAAGGTGTTAACTTCAAGAATAAGGTCATAGGCAATGGAACACGTTGAACCAAATTCTGAAGCCATTCATCGAGAAACAGACAAGAAGACTGAATGGCAGTATTTTGATGAAAACAGTAACCCTGTGCATCTAAGCAAAGTTGTCCACAAAGACAAACCTCTGATCTATATCTATCCATTTGGTTATAGTCGAGAGAGAGGTGTAACTAAGAAAAAGGTACATACAGTAGAGCTTAGGGGGTGGGAAAAAATAAAGAATATTCCTACATCTCTCAGATCCGGTTCCACCGTGAAGCTTACAGTAGGGAAACTGAAGCTGCTGATGAATTTCATATACCAGTCCTTTCCGGAAGTTGAGAAGGTAATAGTGGATAAAAACGGCAGTAGTCGTTTCTCAGCAAAGACTATCACCTTCAACTTCCAAGACCTTGAAAGAGTCTTGAAAGCTATCTCGAAAGAGACTAGGACCTATGAGACTAGAAAGAAAACCGCGATAGCAAATGAGTTGGCAAAGGTTACACAAAAAGTATCTCCCCGAACAACGAAGCTATCGAAAGGCGCACTTTCACATCATTTAAGCTTCTACTCCGATGACGTTAGCCTCTCTGAAGCAGATGTGGACGCAGTTTTATCGCTCATATCTCTTACTCCATCTCTAAATGTTTCGGTCACAGAGAATTTCATCCAAACAAAAGATAAAATAAATGTAGCTTATTTGGATGATGTTATTAAAAAATTTAAAGAGCTGATGAGAGTCAAAAATGACAACGAAAAGAACTGGCAGTCATTCTTTGAAAGTCATGGTTGGATATTGGCAAACATATTCCCTTTTCAAGTTGTTTTGAAAGGGCGTGAGGCATATGTCGGTGGGAAGACGATAGAGAATAAAGAAGGCAGAGTCGTTGATTTTCTATATCAAAATGGCTTTAAAGACAATTATGCATTATTGGAAATAAAAACGCATAACAAAACTCTAATTCGGAAAAAGCCATATCGTGCTCCGGATACGTTTTCGGCCCACGAAGACCTATCAGGTGCAATAAGTCAGTGTCTTGACCAAAAGAGCACGTTCTTGACCGATATGGGGCAAAAGTATAAGGCGCTTGATCCGAAAGTCATATTAGTTGTGGGTCAGAAATCCAACCTAGACGAAAACCAAGCCAGTTGTTTTGAACTTCTCCGGTCTAATCAAAAAAACGTAGATATCGTAACATTCGATGAATTACTCGAGAAGATTAAAGGCCTAAAAGATGTGTTGCAGACCTAACCATGTAGTTAAAAAGTTGCGACATTCGGACACACCACAGTGCGCTGATGCGCTCTGGCGTTAGTAAAGAGGCAGCATGTCAATTTGCGCTTATTGCGATAACGAATGCTCACCTTCGCGGGAGCATATAATTCCCGACTTCTTATACCGCTATCAAAAGGGAGATGGTGGACATATGGGGTGGAACGAGAGCGCCCAGAAGATCGTTAGTGGTGAAGCCAAAATAAAGGACGTTTGCAAACCATGCAACAATGGTCCTTTGAGCGATCTTGACAGCTACGGAAAGAGGTTTCTTACGAACGCTGGTGTTTTTATTGAAAACTTTCTATTAGAGAGAAGAACTGTTCAGTATGAATACTCCTCACTCTTACGATGGCTCTTGAAGATTTCCTTCAATTCTGCGCGAGCGTCCAGAAATAAGCCAAAAGTGTTAGAACGTTATAAGGCCTTTATCTTGAATGGTGAGGACGAAGCTCGAGTTCTCAACGAGGTTTTCCTATTTGCTGGCTTGGTAAAACCGGCTAGGTTCTCCAATAAAGAGGTGGAAGACTATTCCGATCAGCTACCCATTTCGGAAGATGGGTTATCAAATCCGTTCTTTGTAAGGTTATCTTGGGTCCCCGAATCCTCGAAAAGTTATATTATAAGATCTGTAGTTATCGGTGGGCTGGTTTTTCATTTGATGGTATTTGAAAGGGAACTGAAGATCGGCTTCAGACGTGTGCATTCAAGACGTTGGTTGAAAGCGAATAAAGGCATGAAGCTTATGAGTTCTTCTAAGAGTGTTATTACTCTGAACCAAACGAATAGAAGTTTTCTCGATTACATCAATATGCAGCTCATGCGGGAAAACCATTTTGAGGCTGCAAATAAGCTACTAACGAGAGGTCTCAAGTGACACCTGCGGCGCACTTGAACCAAGCGTTATTAAAACGTGGATTTGACTTAAGGGAACAGAATGGCCAAGAACATTAACTCCGCCTCACGGATTCTAAGCATCATTGATAGCGTTAAGGCGGAGAGTGATGCAACGCCCGCACATGACGTATGGGGCAAAGTATTCGATATTGAAAATGAAGATAAAAGCCGCAAGACATTTGCAATATCTCGCTGTCTAGCCGATCTTCATGACGAGGTCGAATCTGTTAGGTCAGAAATGAAGAAACTTGGCTATTCCGAAAACCTTTATAACACTACATTGAACAAGTGCAATACGCTTTTTGCAGTTCAGACTCTCATGTCAAAATGGCAATCGATGAAGCAGCAGATAACGCCAGAGGTTCCTGTAGCATTGGGCTTCTGCTCGGAGATATTACCCAACGAAGAGGACCTCATTGACAAAGATAGTCTTGACGACCTAAAAAGGATGGCAGCCGATCTAAGGGATACATTGTCTAGTTCAAAGCTACCCGACTACACGCGAAACATAATAGACAAGCATATTACCAAAATCGAAGAAGCATTAACCAAGTACAAGGCAGTGGGAGCGAAGGCGTTTGAAGAAGTGCTGCAATCAGCTTATGGCGAGGTAATTGCTAATGAAGAAGCATTCAAGGAAGCTAAAGGTAGTTCCGAGTTAGGGAAATTATCTGCGATGTGGCAAAAAACTAAATCTGCCCTCGACGGCGTAGTTGATGCAAACAAAAGGCTTGGAGCTATGGGAGGTATGGCCGAAAAAGGTCAGAAGGTTCTGGAGTTTTTGAGTAACCTAAATGTATAGCAAATCGCTCAACCCAACCACCTCCGGCGGCGGCTTAGCTCCGCGTTAAGAAGAGATGATATGACGCTAGAAGAATGGGAAAACAGAGTTTCGACATTTCGTGATAGCAACATGTTTTATTTTACGCCGGATTTCGGCATTCTTTTAGCTTTAGCTACACTAGTCCTTGATCTCTGGGGAGACCCGTCGGGCCTTACTGGTTGTTTCCGACTAAATCAAAAGTTCACATAAGCCCTCGACTGCCCGATCCTTGAAGCGTTCATCACCTTGCCGTAACAACTCAATAATCGAGCGCGGCCAATGCGTCAATTCGCTCTCTGTCAGCGATTTCTCATTAGAAACCTTTCTAATCTTGCCGTTTTCTCTGACAGACTTAAGAGGCTTACATAACCCGCTGATATCTACACCACATACGAATGGACTAGCTAGAGTAATTGACTCATACCAATTTTTACAACGGTGCGGCCCTCGCTTACTATTTGTTCCTCCAAGTGCCTTGAACTGATATAGGTGGCAAAATTCGTGTGCCAAGGTGAGCAGAATTTCCTTGTTATCCTTAGCTACTAATCCTCCTTTACTAGATTTACAAAGGTGATTAACCAATTCTATTGTATGAGATTCGGAGTTGTACCAGCCCGAGAAGCGATTGTATGCCGATTGTGCAGTAGTCATGACGATGGGAACCTCTGCATTTACTTTGTTATTAAATGCCTTTTCACAAAGCTCCTGTAGAAACCCATACATCAGGTCTCCCAAACTTTCTCCGTAGAAAAGATTGGCAGCATTTTTAAAATCTTGGATCATCTTGATAAGCCGAGATGTAGTATCATTAACCCATGATACTACATCATAAAAAAGCCCACGCAAGGTGGGCTTCACTTTTTAAACGACTTATTTACGATAAACGACTTATTTATTCCCATTAAACGACTTATTTCATGGAAACACTTCTGGCAAGTGCCTAGCGGTAACTTTCCACCGCCGGGCAGCTACACATCAGGTTGCGGTCGCCGTAAACATCGTCGATGCGGTTTACGCTTGGCCAGAACTTGTTCGCCGCCACTGCTGGCACCGGATATACCGCTGTCATACGATCGTACGGGCGATTCCATTCACTGTCAGTGATGTCTGCCAGAGTGTGCGGGGCATGGTGCAGTGGGTTGTTGTCCTGCGGCCAGTCGCCCTGCTCAATCTTGCGAGCTTCTTCACGGATACAGATCATCGCTTCGATAAAGCGATCAAGCTCAGTCTTCGACTCTGACTCAGTAGGCTCGACCATCAGAGTTCCGGCTACCGGGAAGCTCATGGTTGGCGAGTGGAAACCATAGTCCTGCAAACGCTTGGCGATATCCATTTCGGTAACATCACAGCTGTCTTTCAGTTGGCGCAGATCGATAATGCACTCGTGGGCAACGCGAGCGTTACGGCCTTTGTACAGGATCGGGTAATGACCACTGAGTTTCTTGGCAATGTAGTTGGCATTGAGGATGGCCACTTCTGTTGCTTCACGTAAACCGCGTGAGCCCATCATGACAATGTACATCCACGAGATCGGTAAAATGCTGGCACTACCAAAAGGTGCTGCTGAAACCGCGCCGTTGTCCAGGTTGGTACCGTGGATCGGCACTACACTGTGGTTCGGTAAGAAAGGTGCCAGGTGCTTTTTCACACCAATTGGACCCATACCAGGACCACCGCCGCCGTGCGGGATACAGAAAGTTTTGTGCAGGTTGAGGTGCGAAACATCAGCGCCGATATAACCAGGCGATGTGACACCCACTTGCGCATTCATGTTGGCGCCGTCGAGGTAAACCTGACCACCGTGTTCGTGCACCACGTCACAAATGGTACGGATACCTTCTTCGTAGACACCATGGGTCGATGGGTAGGTGACCATAATGCACGCCAGCTGCTCGCCGGCTTCTGCGGCTTTGGCTTTGAGGTCATCCATATCGACGTTGCCGTTTTTATCGCAATCGACAACCACAACTTTCATGCCCATCATCTGCGCTGTTGCCGGGTTCGTGCCGTGGGCTGAACTTGGGATCAAACAGATGTCACGATGCGACTCACCGCGGCTTGCGTGATATTTGTGGATTGCCAAGAGGCCTGCGTACTCACCCTGAGCACCTGAATTCGGTTGCAACGACATCGTATCGTAACCGGTGATATCAACTAACCAGTTTGACAGAGTCTGCAGCAGCTCATGATAACCGGCCGCCTGATTATCCGGGCAGAAAGGGTGCAGCTGACCAAACTCAGGCCAGGTGACCGGGATCATTTCTGCCGTTGCGTTCAGTTTCATGGTGCATGAACCCAGCGAAATCATGCTGTGATTCAGGCTCAGGTCTTTGTTTTCCAGCTTTTTAATGTAACGCAGCATTTCTGTTTCAGAATGATGCGTGTTGAACACTTCGTGTGTAAGAATTTCACTTTCACGGCGCAACTCCGCCGGAATGGAGTTGCTGTCGCCAGCACTTGCACGCGCATCAAGGGTCGCGATTTCAAGACCTTGGTCAGCGCCAAACAAAGCACTGAACAGAGTTTCGATATCCGCCTGGGTTTTGCCTTCGTCCAGACTCACACCAAACTGGTTGTTGCCGTCAACCCGCAGGTTAAAGCCATGCTCGACCGCACGGTCGATAATGTCTTGCTCGTTGCCCTCAAGCTTAAACGTCAGGGTGTCAAACCACTGAGAGTTGACCACTTCGACGCCTTTATCACGCAGACCCAGCGCCACGATATCGGTTAAACGATGAATACGCTCGGCAATGGTGCGCAGCCCCTGAGGACCGTGGTACACGGCATAAAATGAGGCCATATTGGCCAATAAAACCTGCGCCGTACAAATGTTGGAATTGGCTTTTTCGCGGCGGATATGCTGCTCGCGGGTTTGCATCGCCATACGTAACGCCAGGTTACCGCGGCTATCTTTTGATACGCCGATGATTCGGCCAGGCAGCGAACGCTTGAACTTGTCGCGGGTCGCAAAGAATGCTGCGTGCGGACCACCATAGCCCATGGGTACACCAAAGCGCTGGGCCGAGCCAAACACGATGTCGGCACCCATTTCGCCGGGTGATTTCAGCATCACCAGGCTCATGATATCGGCTGCGACCGCGACGATACCTTTTTCCGCCTGAATATCAGCGATCAGCTGTTCAATGTTGTGCAATTGACCAAAACGGTCAGGGTACTGCAACAAAGCACCAAACACATCATGCTCGGTCGCTTCACGCGCCGGTGCAACCACCACTTCAAAACCAAACATTTCTGCGCGGGTTTTTACCACGTCGATGGTCTGTGGGTAGACGTTGTCGGCAACAAAGAAGGTATTGGATTTGCTCTTGCTGACCCGCTTCGCCATCGCCATAGCTTCTGCAGCGGCAGTCGCTTCATCAAGTAATGATGCGCTGGCAAGTTCCAGGCCAGTCAGATCCATGGTCATTTGCTGGAAATTCAGAATAGCTTCCAGACGGCCCTGAGCAATCTCTGGCTGGTAAGGCGTGTAAGCCGTGTACCAACCCGGATTTTCCAGCACATTCCGTAAAATGACATTCGGCACCAGGGTGTCGTAATAGCCCATACCGATGTAAGAGGTCAGTACTTTGTTCTTACTGGCGATGGTCTTCAACTTCGCTAGCGCTTCGCGTTCAGAAAGAGGTTCACCAACTTGTAAGAACGGGTCACGCAAAATTGCACTGGGTACCGTGTCCCTGGTAAGTGCTTCGAGTGAATCGGCGCCGAGTTCTGCCAACATTTCGGCTTGCTCGTCGGCGCTTGGTCCAATGTGACGACCAATAAATTCACCATGATTCTCTAACTGCTTAAGCGTTGCTGTGGTCATTTACTTCTTGTCCCTTAATTCGGGTGGTACAGGGGAACAGGAAACACAAAACCCCGGTGACGTGAACCGGGGTTTGTGCATTCCATTGCCTAATTACTCTTCGTCGATAACGGCTTGATAGCCTTCGGCATCAAGCAGGCTTTCGACTTCACTTGGATCTTCTGCCTTAATCTTAAACAACCAACCGTCACCGTATGGATCACTGTTCACAGTTTCCGGTGAGTCTTCCAGCTCTTCATTGACGGCGGTGATTTCACCGGCGATAGGTGCGTAGATGTCTGATGCAGCTTTTACTGATTCAGCTACCGCAATGTCATCACCAGCGGCAACCGTAGCACCAACTTCTGGTAGTTCTACAAACACCATGTCGCCTAACAAATCTTGCGCATGCTCACTGATACCGATAGTAAAGATACCATCACCATCGTTGCGAACCCATTCGTGAGTTGCTGCGTATTTTAATTCTTTTGGGATTGAGCTCATGTTCTGATCCTCGGGTTAATTGTTCTGTTTGATCTGCTTAAACAAGGCTTTTGCCGTTACGGACGAAGCTTGGTTTTACCACGCTAACTGTAACGAATTTTTTGCGCATTTCCACTTCTGCAGTTTCACCTACCGATGAAGGAACGCGAGCCATGGCAATTGAAAAGCCCAGGGTCGGTGAGAAAGTACCCGAGGTAATAACACCCTCGCCGCCATCCACCACAACTTTCTGACCATGGCGCAGAACGCCTTTCTCACGCATTACCAGGCCGACAAGTTTGTTATGGCCTTCGGCTTTTTGTTTCTCAAGCGCATTACGACCGATAAACTTACGGTCTTCAGGCTCAAATGCAACGCTCCAGCCCATATTGGCTTCCAATGGCGTTGTATTTTCATCCATATCCTGGCCATACAAGTTCATACCTGCTTCTAAACGCAAAGTATCACGTGCGCCAAGGCCGCATGGCTGGACTCCCACGTTGAGTAGGTCATCCCAGACGGTTTCGGCAACATGATCTGGCAGAACTATTTCATAGCCAGCTTCACCAGTATAACCAGTGGTTGCGATAAACAAGTCGCCGACCTGTTGGGACATAAAAGGTTTCATACCATCAACCTTGCTGAACGCTTCGTCACCCAGCACCAGCTTAAGTTTTCCCGCTGCATTCGGGCCTTGCAATGCGATCATGGCAAACTGTGGCTGCTCAGCAATTTCCACTTCAAAGTCTTTCGCCACACTTTCGATCCAACCCAGATCGCGCTCACGCGTTGCTGAATTGACCACCAAACGATAGGACTCGTCGGTAAAGTAATAAACAATCAAATCATCAATGACGCCGCCTTTTTCGTTCAACATGCTGTTGTACTGAGCTTTACCTGGCACCGTCAACTTCGCTACATCGTTCGCCAACATATAACGTAGGAATTTTTTCGCTTCACTGCCAAGCACATCAACGATGGTCATGTGCGACACATCAAACACGCCTGAGTCTTTGCGCACCGCGTTATGTTCTTCAATCTGCGAGCCATAATTCAACGGCATTTCCCAGCCGTGAAAGTCGACCAGCTTGGCGCCAGCTTTTACGTGCGCATTATGTAAAGGGGTACGATTTGCCATGGCGTCGTCGTCCTGTTGTTTTGCTTAAAGTGGCGCCAATTATAAAACCCATCGGCGCTCGCAACAAATTAATATTCCTTATGCTATTATAATTTTTACTTATAGGATTTAAATAACTATTGGTTTTGTTAATAATTTAGGTGAATTCATGCAGCAATTGCCCCTGGATAGCTTACGCGCCTTTATCAGCGTTTATGAATTACAAAGCTTTACTGCCGCAGGCCAACAACTCGGTCGTTCGCAGCCGGCAATCAGTTTGCAGTTGCAGCGGCTTGAAGACATGCTTGGAGTACGACTTTACGCCCGCGCCGGAGGTCGTATTCAGCTGACACCAGCAGGCGCAGAGCTGATGGACGCGGCGCGCGCGATGCTGAATCTCAATGACCAGATCATTGCACGCTTAACCGAACCGGAACTCAGCGGCCGGGTGCGCTTAGGCATCACCAGTGAATTTGCCAGCAAATTATTACCCCAGGTGCTGGGTCAATTTGCGCAGGGTTACCCCAATGTCGCCCTTGAAGTCACCTCAGCGCTGAGTAAACAGCTGATAACAAAAGCGGATGACTTTGATGTCATCATTGCGCTTACCGAGCAAGGCGGTAAAGATGCCGCACAACTGGTAAATCCGGTGCAATGGCTGGAACTGCGCCAGGAACCACTGGTCTGGGTCGGTAATCAGGACAGCCACTTGCTGCCCTCGCCGCTACCTCTGGTAATGGCCCCCGATGGCTGCATCTACCGGCGCCGCGCGTTACGTGCACTGCGTCAAGCCGGAATCGCCTCGCGCATTACCTACACCAATACTGACTTTAGTGGCTTAACAGCAGCCATCGAAAGTGGATTGGGTATCACGGTGTTGGCGCAGAGCACTGTTCCCGCCGATCTGGAACGTCTGCATCGGGTCGCAGATAACGTGGGGTTACCAGAGTTAGGAGAGGTCGGTGTGATGTTATCAACACGCGCAGCAGAAAATTCCGCCGCGCAACAACTCGGGCAATTTATCCTAGAGCGGATTTAATCAGTGCGCGTTTTAACGGTGCGATCCGATCCGCTAAGCGTAAGCCAATGCCGCGCAGTAGCTTGGGCACCGGCCATGCGTTTCCGAAACCGCGTTTAAAGCTTTCCATAGTGGCAATCATCTGCACCGCAGCAACTTTGCGTTGACGTTCCCAGTGGCGCAGCTCCGCGCTGGTAAATTCGGTTGCGGTCACCGTTAGTAAATCATGCACATCGCCAAAGCCTAAATTGGCACCCTGCCCGGCCAGTGGATGAATACTGTGGGCGGCATCACCGATAAGTATTAATCGTTGTTGCAGCCAGCGCTTTGCATACTGCATGCGTAGTGGGAAGTAAGCACGGGTCGACGCCAGCTCCAACTGGCCTAAACACTGGTCACTCACCGCCTGCAGTTGCTTGATGAAATCACTGTCGTCAAGTTGTTGCAGCTGTTGCGCAAACTCGGTGTCGGCAGACCACACCAGCGAAACATGGTGGGGATCGGCTAACGGTAGCCAGGCCACCGGTCCGGTCGGCAGGAATACCTGCCGCGCACAGCCATTATGGGGCTGGCTGCAGCGAATGACGGCAACACAGCCTTGCTGTTGGTAATCCCAGAACGTCAGCGGCAGTCCTGCCGCTTGTCGTAGCGGTGAGTTGACGCCATCGGCCGCCACCAAATAATCACCGCGGATGCGTTGCCCGCCAGCTTCCACCGAGACTTCATCGGTACTGACCTTGTGGTTTTGCACTGCGGTTTGCGCGAGCAACTCTACCCCGGCGTCAGCGGCCGCTTGCCAGAGGTGGGTTTCCAGCACACGGTTTTCGATAATCGCACCAAGATCCGTCTGGTTTACTTCGTTGGCGGCAAAAGCGATGCGGCCAAAACTGTCGTGATCCCAGACTTCCATGGCTGTGTAGGGACCAAGTCGTTCAGCCGGCAAATTCTGCCAAACGCCCAACTCAGTTAATAGCGCACGACTATGATGCGCAATCGCGCTCACGCGTAGCTCAGTTTCGTCGCTGTAACTCGGTGCGTCGCCTTGCTCAACCAGAGTGACACGATGACCCTGCCGGCGTAAGCCAAGTGCACTGGCTAACCCAATCATGCCACCGCCAACTACAATAAAGTGCTGTGTCATCTGCGTTCTCCGTTAGCCAAATGCTTAGCAAAATCTTTAGCTAAATGGGTCAGCCCCATGGTTTGTCGTGCAAATCTGTTGCGTAGCGGCGGCAGCACATCCAGACCCAGCAACGCAAGGTTGCGCAGATGATTCATCGGCCAGTGATGATTAGAAAAACCCCGCACCAGCAGATCCGTCAGTCCAATAATTTGTTGATAATCGCCTTTACGCTGCTGCCAGTAATCCGCCAGCGTCACATAAGCGCCCGGGTCATCCGCCAATGCCAGCTGATCGCTAAGGGCAATGGCATCACGGACCCCAAGGTTAAACCCCTGTCCGGCAATAGGATGTAAGGTGTGTGAGGCATTGCCGATAATCACTGCACGGTGGGCAATACTGCGTTCGGCAAGATGCAGCTGCAGTGGAAATTGCAAGCGTTCGCCAATGCCGGTAAAACGCCCCGCCCGGTAGCCAAAAGCTTGTTGTACAGACTGCAAGAATTGCTCGTCGGTCATCGCCAGGGTGTCCGCGGCGTGATCTTCGCTCACTGACCATACCAACGAAGCTTGTTTATTCGGGAGGGGGAGCAACGCTATCGGCCCGGTTTCGGTGAAACGCTCATAGGCCCAGCCGTCTAACGGTTCTGCCAGCTGCAATGTGGCAATAATACCGACCTGCTGGTAGTCCGTAAGCTGCATGGCTATGCCTAATGCTTCGCGGACAAAGGAACGTTGGCCGTCAGCACCGACCAGCAGCTGGCACTGTAACTGCTCCGTTGCAGCATTGGGATCCGTGGTCGAAGCAACCGTCACTATCGCAGCTTCAGTAGTCTGTTCAATAGCTGTGACGCGCGCACCGCCACGCCAGTCAATGTTCGGTAAATCCTGCAGGCGCTGATAGAGTGCGCGATTTAACGCTGCGGCCGGTACCACCTGACCAAGCGCGTCGACGCCTTCATCTTCCGCATGCAAACGGGTTACCCCAAGGTAACCGCGATCACTGACATGAATATGTTCGATGGCTTCGCTTTCCGATGCCAATAGCGACCAGAGTCCGTGTTGCTGGAGCAACTCGACGGTCGCTGCCGCGAGCGCAATGGTACGCTTGTCACGTACCGGCCCATCAGCATTGGGCTCAATTATAACGATGCTCAGATCAGGACGCCGCTGCGCCAATAACAGCGCACTTAGTGAGCCTACCAGGCCACCACCGGCAATGATAATGGAAGTTAGCTTGCCTGCATCCACGCTTCGATCTCTGCTACAGTTTTGGGTACATCTGCGGTCATATTTTCATAGCCTGATTCGGTGATGATCACGTCGTCTTCAATACGAATACCTATGCCGCGCCACTTTGGTTCAACATCCTGCGCATCTGCCGGAATATAAATACCGGGCTCAACGGTCAACACCATGCCAGGTTTAAATGCTGTGCTTTTCTTACCCTGTTGAGAGCCATCCTGTTGGTAATCACCCACATCATGGACATCCAAACCGAGCCAGTGACCCAAGCCATGAATAAAGAACCGCCGATAACTGCCTTGTTCCATATGCTCTTTTGCGTCGCCCTGCAAGATACCCAGATCGACCAACCCTCTGGTGATTTCTTCCGCTGCGGCTTCATGGGCGCGTTGCAAATTGCTACCCGGCTTGAGGGTGGCAAATGCTGCATCCTGTGCTCGTAAAACAATCTCATAAAGTTGCCGTTGGTTGTCACTGAACTTGCCGTTAACCGGAAAAGTACGGGTAATATCGGCCGCATAGCCCTGGTATTCAGCGCCAGCATCAATCAACAATAAATCGCCATCGCGCAGCTGCGATTGGTTTTCCGTGTAATGCAAAATACAGGCATTTTCACCGCTGCCACAAATAGTGCCATAAGCTGGTCCACTGGCACCATTAAAGGCAAACTCATGATGAAGTTCAGCGGCAACCTGGTATTCGTAGTGACCGGGAGCAGTAAAGCGCATCGCACGTTTATGTGCTGCAACGGTAATGCGCGCAGCTTCACGCATCACCTCAAGTTCAGCCGCTGACTTCAGCAGCCGCGCTTCGTGCAGCCAGGGCGCGATATCAACATACGCACGCGGTGCTTGTTGACCTTTTTTTCTGCTTTGCCGGAGCTGATCACTGAGCTCTTGTACGTGGGCCAGCCACTCTGATTTGCCATGGTCAATCATCACCGTATGCACCCCATCAAGTAGCGGTAGCAGGTGGTCATCAAGATCATCAATCGCATGTGCCACATCAACGCCTAATTCGGCGACCGCAAGAGCAACGCCAAGTCGGCGACCGTGCCAGACTTCTGCGTGGGGATCCGATGGCTGACAATACAATTGCACAGGCATATCGCTATCAGGTGCCAGCACCAGCACGGCATCGGGTTCGTTAAAACCGGTCAGATAGAAAAAGTCACTGTCCTGGCGAAACGGAAATTCGGTATCGCGACTGCGGGTCGCCAGCTGCGCTCCCGGAATAATCGCTACCGTTGAATGGGGTTGAGCGGCCAGGCGCTTTAACAGACGTGCCCGGCGTTGGGCGAATTCATCGTTGTTCAGCATCACAGTCATTGTTAGTGCAGCGTCTTGTTCGTTTTACAGCCGGCGCCACCGTTCTGGCCCAGCTCATTAAAGCAGAGCATCGCCGAGATCCGCAGATATTCCATGATTTCAAAGTATGCCCGCTCGGCTTCTTCGTCATCATCAACAGCGATATCGAGTTTTGCGATTTCAACCATGTCGTCTATGGCTTCACGCAGATCCTCTGAGAGTCCGGCAAGGTTGGTCTGATTCACGCCAAAGCCCACCAGGAAGGATTGCACCCAGGCAGTGAGCGCTTGTAAACGCTCATGTAAGGGTTCGTGATCCCCTGGCAACAACAACTGAAAGCCAAGATCAGGGTCGCGCAGACTGGCGCATAACTCAGCGGCCATCAGGCTCACCTGCTCGCGTACGTCCGGCGGGAACGAATTCCCCTCATTGATGAGATCGCTCAGCAGCAGCAGCCATTCGTCGCCTTCAACGCCGGCTCCGCCGGCAATCATGCCGGTCAGTAGTCCATGAACCTCGGCTGCGCTCGATAACAGGCCGTGGCGCTCGAAGAACTCAGTAAGGCGGTCGTAGGCTTGAGAGCTGCTCTCCAGTTCCGCCGGTTGATCAGAATTTGAATCAGTCATGCAGGTCTATCTCTTGCTTTTTGATAACTTGCATCCTACCACTGCGCAGCCGTTCAGGCTAGCTGACAACCCCCCTCAAGGCATGGCATAATGCACACAAATGCAATATCAACCAGCAAGGAACCTTGGTCATGAGTCAGCGCACCATGGACATCAATTTGATGGAACGTCGCTACAAAGTGAATTGTCCGGAAGGACAAGAGGTTGCATTGCAGCAAGCTGCGGATAAGTTGAATCAGAAGCTAGAGCACATCAAACAAGTGACGCGGTTAAGTCATCCTGAACAGATCGCGGTGATGGCAGCGTTAAACTTGTGCCACGAAAGTGCGCAACTTGAACTCTCGCAACGGAAACGCATCGAAGAGCTGGAAGAAAAAGTTAAGTTACTGCAAGAAACCCTGGAGCAGGTTGCTACGGAACAACGTCCAGGGCGCAAGTAACGTCAACAGTTATGATCGCCTGGGATGTTCGCCAGCACGCCAATGTCCCTGAGCCGATGTCATCAGTACAGGGGCTCACTGAGCGGCTATTGAGCAAGCTCGACATGTATCGAGAAGCCTACGGCCGTGTATTTGCGCCCCGCCTTGAACCAGTGGGTTCAAGGGCCAAGGCACGCAGCGGCATCCCGGGTGATCACCCCTTTCCTTAACGATCCTTATTGCTCTTGTTTGGCCTTTTCGACGATTTTACTGACATCGTCTAAAAGCTCCTGGGCATCGTAAACAATACCGTCTTTAATGGTGTAGCGAACACCTTCAGTGCGCATCGGCTGGTTATTCTCATCGAGTTTAAAATGACCTGTGCCGTAAAGTACTTTGAAGTTGGCTAATGGATTTTCCGCTACAACCACCAAATCAGCTTTTTTACCCGGTACTACACTGCCAATTTCATGTTCCAGACCTAGCGCTTCTGCGCCATTTAAAGTGGCTGCCTGAATCACTTCCAGGGCATTGAATCCCGCTTCACGTAGCAATTCAAACTCGCGAATTAAACCAAAGCCATAAATCTTGTAGATGTAACCCGCGTCCGAGCCTGTGGTAATGCGACCACCGTGGTTTTTAAAGTCATTCAGGAAGGCCATCCATTTCTGGTAATTCTTGCGCCATGCGACTTCTTCGTCCGTGGTCCAGTCAAACCAATAGGAACCATGAGCATAACGGCTTGGCTCAAAGAAATCCCACAGCTGTGGCAGGGTGTAATCATCATGCCAGATCGCCTGACGCTCGCGCATTAAATCGCGGCTGGCTTCATAAATCGTCAATGTTGGGTTAATGGTAAAATCGAGCGCGATCAGTTCATCACGAACCTCATTCCACTTGTCACTACCTGGCTCAGCCGCTTGTTGCCACAAGCGACCAGCTTCGGCAAAACGATCCTGCTCGTTATTGTAATTGTAATCAGCCGGATAATCCTGAATCACCTGGCCAGTGAACATAGCTTCTGGCAGGCCGTACCAGTGTTCCATGCTATCAAGACCCATACGGGCGGAATCCACCACGTTGGTTCGCACGACATTGAGCTGGGCATGATGCATCATAGTGCCTAAGCCTTGCTTGTCGGCTTCATCTAAAGCTGCGGCAATGATTTCTGGGCGCGCGCCAAAGAACTTGATGCCCTTGGCACCTGCACGTTTGGTATCCCGCACCCACTCACGCGCCTGTTCCGCATTGAAAATAGGCTCGTCTGAGTTCATACCAAAACCTAAGTAAGGAATGATGCGCGGCGCTACAATAGCGTTGTCCGCAGCTTGTTGCTCGTGCCAGGTGGTCCATTCCAGACCATTGAAACTGCCCGGTTCACGCACCGTGGTGATGCCGTGGGCCAGCCACAGCTTCAATACGTACTCAGCCGGAATGCCTTCCGCAGAACCGCCGATATGACCATGCATGTCAATAAAGCCCGGCAGTACATAATGCCCGGTTAGATCCATTTCTTTATCGCCTTCGCGCAACTCTGGCCGATTGCCGGGCAACACAGGCACCCCGGGGTTTCCAACGCTAACCACGTTAGTGATGCGATCATTCTCAATCACGATATCGACCGGTCCCTGCATCGGTGCGCCTTCACCGTTGATCAGGTTTACCCCGCGCAGGATCAAGCGTTCATAAGGACCCTCGCCCTGGTCGCCACGCGGCGGAGCCTTAGGCGGAGCTGCAAATACTTGTGCGCTCAGCACCAGGCTGAGCACTGCCATAGTCAGTAGCCGTTTAATCATGATATAAAGTGCCTTCTTAAATAGAAAACGCATACCTAGCGATGCGTTGTAAGATTTCTCAAGAATACCAGCGACATGAACCGACAGCAATTGCGAAAATCACTGCTTGCGCAGCGTCAGGCACTCTCACCGCAGCAGCGCGAAGATGCGGCGCTGCAAGTGCTGACACATCTGCAGCAGTTACCTGAGCTTGAGCATGCCTGCAATATCGGCAGTTATCATAGTGTGCGGGCCGAACTACCGACCGCACAATTGAATAAGGCGTTGCAGGCACAGGGACACCAACTGGCACTGCCCGTCCTGCATCCGGTCAGACCTAACCATCTGTTATTTCTGCGGGTCAGTGAGACGACGGTTTGGCGGCCTAATATTTATGGTATTCCGGAGCCTGTGCTGGCCTGCACTGATATCCTTCCCCTCGCACAACTGCAAATCCTGCTGGTCCCTTTAGTTGGCTTCGATCTGGAGGGGAATCGTTTGGGTATGGGTGGCGGTTTTTATGATCGTACCCTCGCGGCCTGGCATGCGGGTCGGTTGCCCCACCTGCAGCCCATTGGTTTAGCCTTTGATTGCCAACAGGTCGAGGTGCTGCCTCATGCTGCCTGGGATGTGCCACTGCCGCGGGTGATCACACCAGCGAAACTATGGGACTTTCGCAACTAAAACTGTATACTCAAAAGCCATAGCCCACTGATTCAGGACGCAGGCATGGCAACCTCTCAAGAACAACTCAAGCAGCAAGCAGCGCAAGCAGCATTCGACTACGTCAAAGAGCACTTCAAACCCGGCTCAGTGATCGGTGTTGGCACCGGTTCCACGGTAAACTTTTTCATCGATTTACTCGCCGAAATGAAGCATGACATTGAAGCAGCAGTTTCCAGCTCTGAAGCTTCAACTGAACGGCTTAAATCACACGGTATCCGCGTGGTTGACCTCAATTCAGTGAGCGAGTTGCCGTTGTATATTGATGGTGCTGATGAAATCGACAGCCACATGCGCATGGTCAAAGGCGGTGGTGCAGCACTGACGCGCGAAAAGATCATTGCCGCGGTCGCTCAAACCTTTGTTTGTATCGTTGATAAATCGAAGCAGGTCGGCCGGTTGGGTAATTTCCCGGTGCCGGTAGAAGTTATCCCTATGGCACGCTCATATGTCGGACGGCAAATTGTCAGGCTCGGCGGTGATCCCGTCTGGCGCGAAGGGGTTGTTACCGACAACGGCAACTGGATACTCGACGTGCATAACTTCGATATTCTCGACCCGATTCATCTTGAGCAACAGCTCAATAATATTGTTGGCGTTGTCACCAATGGCCTGTTCGCCCAGCGTGGCGCAGATCTTGCCCTCATTGCCAGTGCAGATGGCATTCAAACCCTGAAGTGACGCCCATGACCCAAGTTTCCCTGGCCAAAGACAGAATCAAATTTTTACTGCTTGAAGGGGTGCATGAAAGCGCCGTTAACATACTCAAGCAGCGCGGTTACCACAATGTTGAGTACATCAAAACCGCGCTAACTGAAGAAGAGTTATGCAGCAAAATAAGTGACGCCCACTTTGTTGGTATTCGCTCGCGTACCGAACTAAGTGACCGGGTGTTTGCCGCTGCCGAAAAGCTCATTGGCGTCGGTTGTTTTTGTATTGGCACTAATCAGGTCGATCTGCAAGCTGCCCGCCGCCACGGCGTGGTGGTATTCAACGCCCCCTTTTCCAATACCCGCAGCGTTGCCGAGTTAGTACTGGCGGAGATCATTATGCTGTTACGCCGTGTACCTGAGAAGAACGCTGCGGCCCACCGTGGTGATTGGGACAAATCCGCGGCCGGCAGTTATGAAGCGCGCGGCAAAGTACTCGGCATCGTCGGTTACGGCCACATTGGCAGTCAATTAAGTATTCTGGCCGAGCAATTAGGCATGCAAGTGCGTTTTTACGACATCGAAAGCAAGCTGCCGCTGGGTAATGCACATGCGGTTGGTTCCCTTGATGAACTGCTGCAGCAAGCTGATGTGGTCACCCTGCATGTGCCTGAGACTGCACAAACCCAGTGGATGATAGCGGCGCCACAACTGGCCAAAATGAAAAAAGGCGCGCTGCTGATCAACGCTTCGCGCGGCACTGTGGTAGTCATTGACGCGCTGGCTGAAGCGCTGCGAACTGGCCACCTGGCCGGTGCTGCCATCGATGTGTTCCCCGTTGAACCGGGCAGTAACAACGAAGTCTTTGAGTCTCCGTTACGTCAACTCGATAACTGTATTCTGACCCCGCATGTAGGCGGTTCGACCCAGGAAGCACAAGAGAACATTGGGGTTGAAGTGGCCGGTAAGTTGGCGCACTACTCGGATAATGGCTCGACCCTTTCCGCCGTGAACTTCCCTGAGGTTTCGTTACCGGCGCATCATGGCGCACGGCGCTTATTGCACATTCACGAAAACCGCCCGGGCATGCTCACCCGTATCAACCAATTGCTGGCAGAGCAAAGTATCAACGTCTCAGGACAGTACTTGCAGACCGATGCCGAACTTGGCTACGTGGTCATCGACATCGACACACCAGCCGAGAGTGATATCGCCGACACCCTGCTCGACTCTATGCGAGCCATTGAGGGCACCATACGCGCACGCGTTTTGTACTAGCGAATACTGAACGCGTGTCCTAGCATTGCTAGCGCATTTGTGTGCACATCCGCTTTGATAACCACGCTATTCCACCGCGTCAGTTTCAGGAACTGCTGAGTAGAGATTCAGTGGTTCGGCTTGAGCATCAGTAACACTCGCATCATTCAAAAAGGTACGCAAAGATCATTTTTAAGTAAATTTTTGAATTGTTTTTTGTTATACGTTACCTTTATCAGTCTAGTGTTAAAATTTATTTAACACATCAATATTAAAAAGAGGCACTATGCTCCGCATTTCAGAGGCGATTTCGGATAACCCCTGGAGAATGAAACGAGCTATCTTCTTTATTTTTTGGTCATTTCTCACACTGCTTATCGTAACAATCCCTGATGCCACAGGAAGTGCCACCGCAACGCCTACGACAGCGGAAACCCCAACAGCAGCTATCACAGCAATCGATCCGCTAACCGGAACCCCTGAACGGCGAATCACTTTCGGCGGCAATTCAGGCTATCAGCCGTTTGAATGGGAAGACCAGGGCATGCCGCTAGGGTTTAATATCGATCTGGCGAAAGCAGTGAGTAAGGCCGGGGATATACCTGCGGAATTCAAGCTGGGCAACTGGGCAGAAATCCTGGAGGCTTTCGAGCAAGGCGAGGTTGATGTGCTGGCTATGTACGTATCCGACGAGCGCGCGCGCCTGTTTCGCTTCAGCACCCCCTTTTACGTTGTTAATCACGCGATTTATGGCGCACCAACTCAGCTGCCGATACCTCAGCCTGTTGATTTTACCGGACAACGTGTTGCAGTTGAAACGCGTTCCTACGCCCATGAAGAATTACTCGCAAAAAAATTCAATGTAGAGCTTGTCCTTACAGACAGCACTGAGGGAGCGTTGAATGCGGTGCTCCTTGGCGAGGCCGATTACGCCATTCTTACCGAAAGCGTTGCGGAAAATCTTATCGCAGACTCAGAGTTGCCACTTGAGTCGTTGAGTCCGCCATTCTGGCCGCGTAATTACGCCTTTGCGGTGCAATTCGAACGCAAAGACCTTTACGCCTGGCTGGAGGGCGCACTGTCGCAGACCATAGCATCTGACCAATATCAGGCTGTTTATGAAAAATGGGAATCAGAGATCCGCCCGGGTCGAGATTCCTATATCCAGGTTCCTTTTTACGTCGGTTACACAGCTTTAGCAGCGATTGCACTTACGGTGATTTTTTTCCTGACCTCATGGACCCTGCGCCTCCGAGTTATAAGCAAAAGCTTCGACCTTGGAACAGCAATGGAGCGGGCAGATCGCTCTGAGAATAACGCCCAGCATATCGCCGATTATGAAACCGAGACAGGTCTGTGCAGACCGCATTATTTTGCCGAAATGGTCGATAAAACGCTTAAGCAGAAGCCGGCAAGCTGTGAGCTCATGATTTTTAAACTGGTGCATTTGAGTGAAGTACGAGGAACCTTAGGACAGGCCTATTCATCAGAACTGATTAAACATATCACCATGCTGTTAAAGGATCAGATAACCGGGCCTTCGTGTTATTTTGGCCGCGGTATTTTTGCTGTGTTTTCAGATCCTTCAGAGATAGAGCTTTTCTTCGAATCCTTATCAACCAAGCAAATCGAAGCAATGCCCTACGCCCAGTACGTTGCTGGGTCAGCCTGTTTTCCCGAGCATGGCAGCGCCTGTGGAGTACTACTTGACCATGCTGACGCTGCGCTGTCGATGGCTGTTTACCGGAATAAACACCGGCTGGTTTATGATTCATCGATGGATCCAAGCACGACCGATCAGGCCGTGGTAACCGCATTCAGAACGCACTCGCTCAAGGGCATGTATGCAGTTTTCCAGCCACAGATTGATATTAAAACGGGTCAGCTCATTGGTGCTGAAGCGCTGGTCAGGTGGCAGCACCCCACACTGGGCGCACTAACTCCCGACGAGTTTGTGCCGCTGGTGGAAAAACTCGGTTACATTTCCCAGATCACCAAGCTGATGTTAAATGAAGCGATCCGGGTCTCCGCCCTGTTACGCAAGCAAAACCGTCCGTTAGTGACAAGCGTAAACGTATCTGTTCATGATCTTGCCGATCCGAACTTTTTTGAGACAATTAAAAGCGCAGTTGAACATTTTAAAGGTGAATTCTGCGACTTGAAGCTGGAACTGACGGAAACCAGCTTCTCCAGCGAAATTGGTCATATCAGTGATACGTTAGTGCGGTTAAATGAACTGGGCATCAAAGTATCTATCGATGATTTCGGCACTGGCTATTCGTCCCTGGCTTACCTGAGCGCATTTCCTATACAGGAGCTAAAAATTGACCGCGCGTTCGTCACAGGCATGGTCGAGCATGAGAAAAACTGCAACATCATTCGCGCTACTCTGGTGCTGGCTGACCATCTCAAGTTAAAAACCGTGGCAGAAGGTGTCGAGGACGAAAAAACGCTGACATTATTAGATGAACTCGGCTGCAGCGTCGCACAAGGCTATTTTATTTCCAAACCACTACCCGAGGCTGAGTTCTTAAAGTTTATTGACAACTACTTAGCCTAAGTTAATTTTTTCGGACAAAAAAGCCGACCCAGAAGTGTCCCCCAGAGGTCGGCTTTTTTCGTCAACAATCAGAGTTATTCAGTGTCTGGCGCTGCACGACCGACGGTGCGGGCCATCGATTCTGGCGACACATGCCGTACATCTTTACCTTTAACGAAAAAGATAATGTACTCGGCGATGTTCTGGCAACGGTCACCGATACGCTCAAGTGAGCGCGCAGACCAAAGTACATTCATAACTTTAGGAATGCCACGTGGGTCTTCCATCATGTAGGTCATCAGCTGGCGGGTCAGACCTTCGTACTGCCGGTCAGCCTGCGCATCCATCTGGTGGACTTCAAAGGCGCTGTCTAGATCCATGCGGGCAAAGGCATCCAGAACGCCACGCAACATGGCTAACACTTGCTGTCCCAGATTTTCCAGGCTCACCAAAAATTCCTGCTGATCGTTATTGAAGCTTTCCATTGCAACCCGAGCGATACGCTCTGCTTCATCACCAATACGCTCTAAGTCAGCGATGGTTTTAAAGATCGCAATTACCAGGCGCAAGTCACTTGCAGCAGGTTGCCGTTTGGCAATAATCTGCACACAAGCTTCGTCAATCTGAACTTCCAGCGCGTTGATTTTGTAATCACGCTGCAGCACTTCTTGTGCAAGCTCCTGGTCAGATTTTTCAATCGCAACCAACGCATCGCGCAACTGCTGCTCAACCAGACCGCCCATATTCATCACCTGAGTGCGAACTGCATCAAGCTCTTCATTAAATTTTCCGGAGATATGCCGGCTCATATTCAACTTGTCCATGCCTGACTCCTGTTAGCCGTAACGGCCGGTAATATAATCTTCAGTTTGTTTCTGACTGGGCGTGGTGAACAGCGAGTTGGTATCTGCATATTCAATCAATTTACCCATGTACATAAATGCTGTTTGATCAGAAACCCGCGCTGCTTGTTGCATGTTATGCGTCACAATCACCACGGTATATTTTTCTTTCAGCTCAGTGATGAGCTCTTCAATGGTTAGGGTCGAAATTGGGTCAAGTGCCGATGTTGGTTCATCCAGCAACAATACCTCTGGCTCAATGGCGATCGCCCGCGCAATTACCAGACGCTGTTGCTGACCACCAGATAAGCTGAACGCACTTGCGTTTAAGCGATCTTTAACTTCTTCCCAGAGTGCGGCACCTTTCAAGGAACGCTCCACCACCTCATCCAGGGTGCGACGATCATTGACGCCTTGCAGGCGCATGCCATAAACCACGTTTTCATAAATCGACTTAGGGAATGGGTTTGGACGCTGAAACACCATACCAACCTTACGCCGCAATGCTGCTGCATCAACATCTTTGTCGTAGATATTCTTTTCGTTTAAGCGGATTTCGCCATTTATCCGGCAAATCTCAACCAAGTCATTCATGCGGTTAATACAGCGCAACAAGGTGGATTTACCACAGCCTGATGGACCGATAAACGCAGTGACACGATTTTTTGGAATCGCCATGGAAATATCATAGAGCGCCTGAGCATCGCCATAGTGCAGATTCAGATTGCGAATTTCCAGTGCGGTTTGTTCCGCTGATAAGTTTTCTAAATCGAGACGTTCTGCCTGATTTTCTGTCGGAGTTACCGAAATCATAGTAAGACCTTTCGCTTCTGCTTCGTTAATTAATGCTCAAGTGAGCGATATTTTTCACGTAAATGGTTACGTACGCCAATCGCGGTCAGGTTGAGACCGACAATGATGGTAACCAGTAAAAATGAGGTTGCGTAGACCAACGGCCGTGCCGCTTCGACATTTGGACTCTGGAAGCCGACATCATAGATGTGGAAACCAAGGTGCATAAATTTGCGATCCAAATGGAAGTACGGGAAGTTCCCATCAACCGGCAACATCGGTGCTGACTTCACCACACCCACCAACATCAGTGGTGCTACCTCTCCAGCCGCACGTGCAACCGCCAGAATCAGGCCGGTCATAATTGCTGGTGACGCCATGGGGATAATAATCCGCCATAAGGTTTCCGCTTTCGTGGCACCTAACGCCAGGCTACCTTCACGCAGTGTGCTGGGGATCCGCGACAAGCCTTCCTCGGTTGAAACAATCACAACCGGTAGCGTCAGAATCGCCAGGGTAATCGCTGCCCACATCACGCCCGGAGTACCGAAGGTCGGACTTGGCAGCGCTTCCGGGTAGAAGATTTGGTCTAATGAGCCACCTACCATGTAAACAAAGAAGCCAAGGCCAAATACACCATAAACGATGGACGGCACCCCTGCCAGGTTGATAACGGCGATACGAATCAACCGCGTAACAGTATTCTTGCCCGCATACTCATGCAGGTAAATCGCTGCCACAACACCAAAAGGCGTCACAATGACCGACATCAACAAGACCATAAACACGGTACCGAAAATCGCCGGGAAGACTCCGCCTTCGGTATTAGCTTCACGCGGATCGTCGCTGACAAATTTGCCAATTTGCACGAAAAAGTGACCCAGTTTGGCGAAAAAGCCCATGTCATTGGGGAAGTGCACCGCCAGCATGCGGTACATCGGCAGGGTTACGATTTCGCCCCGCATGTCGCGCACCTGCACCTGATCCCGGCTGGCTTTTTCACGCAACGCAAACAACTGTTCTTCGAGCACCTGGTAGTCTTCGCGCAGCTGCTCTTCTGCGGCCGCAATTCGATCTTCTTCAGCTGGCGTTAAATTACCCGCCAGCTCAAGTGCTCTACGTTCCAAGCGCAGCTGGTTGAGCTGGTAGTTAATCGCACCAATCTCGCTGTCCTGAAGATCGCTGGCTTGTTCATTTAATTCTACTGCACGCTCAATACGCTGTTGCAGTACGTCGCGGATATTGCCCTGATTGGCTACGGATACGCCGTCTTCTAAAACATCAACAACGTAGCCGTAAAAGTTGCCATCTTTACTGCGTTCAAATACCGCTAAATCAGCAGGTGTTTCATCACTGACGATCTGTGGTTGCAGCACCCAGGAAAAGTCCAAAGGTACATACTCACGATTACCAACCTTAATCAGCCAACGCTCCAGCGTCGGCTCGTTGAAGTCGTCCAGGGCTACGCCTGACTCCCTTAAACGTTCGATTGGAATGGTTTCCGTCTCGTACACTTCGCCAATGATAGTTGAAATAGAGCCATCGTTGGCTCGCACATCCATTTCGTGAATTTGTGCCGGCCAGAAAAATGACAAGCCACGCCAGCCAATTAATATCAACAGCCCGAGAACAGCGATCAAACTGATGCTAACGGAACCTGCAGTTAGCCAAATCCAGGGTTTTCCTGAGTTAAACCATTGCTTCATGGAAATCCTCTCGCTTACATCGAGCTATATTTTTCACGTAACCGCTGGCGCACAAGCTCCGCCACGGTGTTAAACGCGAAAGTGAAAACAAAGAGCACAAACGCCGCTAAGAACAGAATTCGATAGTGCGAACTACCTACCTCTGATTCCGGCATCTCGACCGCGATATTCGCCGACAAGGTGCGCATCCCCTCAAAAATATTCCAGTCCATAATTGGTGTGTTACCGGTCGCCATCAAGACAATCATGGTCTCACCCACGGCACGTCCGAGGCCCATCATTACGGCAGAGAAAATGCCCGGACTCGCAGTCAACAACACAACTTTGGTTAAGGTTTGCCAGGTGGTAGCACCGAGCGCCAGCGAGCCATTGGACAGGTGCTTAGGCACACTGAATACGGCATCTTCGGCAATCGAGAAAATTGTGGGTATCACGGCAAAGCCCATCGCAATACCAACAACCAAGGCATTACGCTGATCGAAAGTAATACCGAGTTCGTTGGTCAGGTAACGACGCACGTTGCCATCGAACAGCCAGTTTTCAATCAGCGGCGACATCTGGAACGAGAACCAACCGACAAAAGCAACCAACGGCAATAAAATCAAGGCTGCGCGACCATCGGTAAAGCTATTACGTATGCTTTTCGGTAAGTGGCTGGTTAAAAATGCGAACAGCACTATAGCCAGCGGCACCAGCAGAATCACCGCAATGATGCCGGGAAGATAATGCTCCACAATAGGCGCCAGCCATAACCCGGCTAGGAAACCGAGAATAACCGTAGGTAACGCCTCCATGATCTCAACCGTAGGTTTCACAACTTTGCGCACCCCCGGCGACATGAAGTAGGCGGTGTACACTGCCGCTGCCAGGCCAATAGGCACAGCAAACAGCATGGCATAGGCCGCTGCCTTAATGGTACCGAATGAGATGGGGACCAAACTGAATTTAGGCTCGAAGTCATCGGAACCAGAAGTCGACTGCCAGACATAATCAGGCTCAGGGTAGCCTTCGTACCAGACTTCCTGCCATAAACCACTCCAGGTTACTTCCGGATGTTCGTTGACCAAATCGAATACATGTAAGCCCTGATCATTCAAAAGCATCAAGGTATTTGCTCTTGGATCAATGACTACACGCTCAGCGGCAAAGTCATGCGGCTGTCCGCGGTAAAGCTCAGCTTCTGATGTGGTGTGAAAAACACCCAGTTCGCCGCTCGCCGAAATGGTATAAAACGTGCGTCGATAGTATTCGGCGACAATGTCAGTGATCGCTGTCTCTGCGGCCTGAAAATCGCGGATAAACTGGTAACGGCGACCGTCATCACCCGAAACCTCAAACCACTGGGTAACTTTGCCATTGGCGTGACCAAATAGAATTGAACTGGCTCCCGCCAGCAGCTGCATACTAGTGATTTCACCAAACTTGCGCGCATCAACGGTGATCAACTGACGCTCTTTCACGACGCCGGTGCGCGACACGTCATACACCCAAAAACGATTATTCTGACGGATCAAAACCTGGCGTAAATCTGGTGTCACCGTCAGCTCGCTGATGGCACCAGTGATAGGCAGCTCGGTAAACCTGGAGTCCATCTCCACGGCGCCAGAGAGGAAGTTACGTGACGCCTGAATTGAGTTCACAATCACCCGGTCATCCGCTGTTTGCGCGGCAAACAGCATGGATTCGCCGTCGTACTCGTAGGCGAGCTTGGTAAGGTTTTTACCTTCGTTATCGACCTGAATCAACTCGCCAGCGTTCACTTCGCCAACTTTTGGCGTGATAAATAATTCACCATCGCGAAACTGACTGCTAAACTTCGGCTCCACCAAACGCACCGCACCACCTTCAACCGCATAAGCATAGCGATTGTTCTGTGGTTGGGTTTGCGCAAACGCCGTTGGCGTCGACTCGGTAACCTGTTGGCGTAACAGCGGTTTACCCGGTTCCCAGTCCGTACCCTTTTTCGCTTTTAGCGCGAAGAACACAAGCTCGCCGTCAGCACTAAACTGATAGCCAATTTCCGACTGTTCTTCCACGCCCATAGCGACAATTTCACCAGAAGCAGGACTAGCAAAACTGCGTTCATGGTTGATTTCAACACCACGGAATATCGGTTCTATTACGTACAATAGATAAAAGAAAATCAGCAATAACGCGACCAGTACCATGACGCCGCCGAAGCTAACGCCCCAACGAGCCGCACGGTCTTTAAAGAGTCGATAATTGCTGGCTCCCAATGCGGGTTTTGTTGCCGCCATTATTACCTCGAGTGGTTTCGCAAGTTTAATTCGATTGGCCGAGAGTATAGCCAAGTAGTATGACAGTATTGTTACAGCATCGTCATAAAAGTGACATTATTCAAAAAAAACAAGAGCGTTATTGGATATCAGATATTAGTTGTTGGATATTAGATATTAGTTATTGGATATCAGATATTAGTTATTGGAGGGAAACTGAGGCTTGCTGGAAGCTGCCTCCAATAACTAATAACCGATATCCAGTAACGAAAAAACCCGGCGAGAGCCGGGTTTTTTCTGATGTAGCTCTTAGTTTAAGCCGAGTTTTTCTAACTCTTGCTCTACTACAACTTTTGGTAACGGAATATAGCCGTCTTTATCGACAATTTCCTGACCGGTTTTTGACAGTACCATTTTCAGGAATTCTGCTGTTGCAGGATCTAACGGCTTGTTCGGGTGCTTGTTCACGTAAACCACCAGGAAGCGCGCAAGTGGGTACTTACCAGCCAGAGCGCTCTCAGTCGTCGCGTCTACGTATTCTCCACCTTCGACTACCGCTAGAGGCACCGTTTTAACGCCTGAGGTCATATAACCAATACCTGAATAACCAATGGCATTCAGCGAGGTTGATACTGACTGCACTACTGACGCAGAACCCGGCTGCTCATTGACGTTAGCGCGGAAATCGCCGTCACATAATGCTTCTTCTTTGAAGAAACCATAGGTGCCAGACACTGAGTTCCGACCATAAAGCTGTAAGTCGCGGCCTGCCCAGCTGCCTTCAAGGCCCAGATCACCCCAGCGCTGTACCTGGCTGGTCGCGCCACACAGACGGGTTGAGCTGAATACCGCATCAACTTCTGCAATGGTCATGCCCTTAATCGGGTTATCTTTATGCACAAATACAGCCAACGCATCAATAGCAACACGCACTGGTGTCGGCTTATAACCGTGACGCTTCTCGAACGATTCGATTTCTTTCGACTTCATATTGCGGCTCATTGGGCCAAAGTTTGAAGTACCTTCGGTAAGTGCTGGCGGCGCAGTTGATGAACCAGCAGCTTGAATTTGCATGTTAACGTTTGGATAAAGACGCTTAAACTCTTCGGCCCAGAAGGTCATCATGTTGGCCAGAGTGTCAGAACCTACTGATGACAAGTTGCCTGAAAGGCCACTTACTTTTTCGTATTCAGGAAGGTTATCGGTCGGTTTTTGAGCGTGTGCAGATGTAGCAACAACGCCAGCTAAGCCTAAAGCAAGAAGAACTGTTTTAACTTTCATAATGACTCCAATCGTCAATGCTGCCGTGCAGCTTTTGTTCAAATGACACTGCGGAGTTTAAGCTGTCAATGTGACACTTTAATGACAAATTCTAAATTAGTGTCATATTTCTGCCAATTTAATGTCATTAAGACTGTTCAGTCACTACCAGTTCCTGGGGAATACGGACGCTAAAGGTTGAACCGCGCCCGACAACTGAGTCGATGGTCAGCTTACCGTGATGATGATCAACCGCCTGTTTGACAATCGCCAGACCCAAACCTGAGCCACCCTTGCTACTATTTCTGTCTTTATCAATCCGGTAAAAACGTTCGGTAATTCTGGGCATATGCTCAGCCGGAATGCCAGGGCCATTGTCGCTGACGCTGAATTCCATTTGATCGCCCACCGGGCGCCAGCGCACGGTAATTTTACCTGCCGGCTGGGTATAGTGAATCGCATTGGTGATGAGATTTGAAAATATGCTACGTAACTCATCTTCATGGCCGTACATTGATTGCCCGGCAATCTCGAAAACCAGCTGATGCTGTTTATTTTTGTTGAGTCGTTCGGCATCATGCTGCAGTCGTTTTAATACATCAGGCACATTGACTACACGTTCGAAGATATCGCCCCGGGCTGAGTCAATGCGCGACAAGGAGAGCAGTTGATCAACCAGATTACGCATTCTGGTACTTTGCCCGCTCATGTCTTTTACTGCTTTTTGCAACATTGCCGGCGGCATTGCGGCAGGATCATCATCGAACATTTCCAGATAGCCCTGAATTACCGTCAGCGGGGTTTTCAATTCGTGCGACACATTGGCTACGAATTCTTTGCGCATTTGTTCAAGTTGCCGTAACTGGGTGACATCACGCGCCATCAACAGGAATTGGTCATCACTATAAGGCATGATGCGAATCTCTAATTCGATGTCTTCACGGACCGGTGAAGGCAAATAGATCTCATCGGTGAAATCGCCCTTCTGCAGGTAACTAATAAACGCCGGATGCCGAATCAGGCTCGACAACCGAATACCCGTATCCCCCGGCCACTTTAAGCCAAAGTAAAACTGCCCCAACCGGTTACACCAAATCAAACCACCATCACGACGGAACACGATTGCCGCATCGGGGATCGCTTCAGAGGCTTCACGAAAACGCCGTAAAATCCGCGCCAGAGCGCGCCGGCGTTGCTGGCTGCGACGCTGGGTTCGATAGATACCATCGTAAATATAACTCCAGCTTCCGGGCGCACTGGGCGGGAGCAGAGCGCGGCGGTTCCAGAGCCAGTCGACAAGCTTGTAATGAAAGTAATAATGCCAGACCAGAAGAGCAAACAAACCAATGGTCAGGGTCTGCCAAAAAGAACCGACCAACCATCCCAGCAGGGCAAGTGGCGCGAGGTACCACAAAAAGCCTCGCAGGATAAAGAAAACTGAGTACTTTTTATCCATGCTCCGCTAACCTTGTGGTTTAGCGACTGGAGAAGCGATAGCCGACACCGCGTACGGTTTGCACCAAACGGTCGTGGCCATGCATTTCGATAGCTTTGCGTAAACGGCGAATATGCACGTCAACAGTGCGGTCTTCGACATAAACGTTGGTTCCCCAAACATGATCTAAGAGTTGCTCCCGACTATACACGCGTTCAGGGTGTGTCATAAAGAAGTGTAGCAATTTAAATTCGGTGGGGCCCATATCCAGACGGTCATTATATGCGCTGACACGATGCGAGACTGGGTCAAGCTTGAGCCCTTCAATCTCTAATGGCTCGTCTAATACAGTAGGCGACACGCGGCGGAACACGGCCCGCATACGCGCCATCAGTTCTTTCGGTGAAAAAGGCTTGGTAATGTAATCGTCAGCGCCGACTTCTAAGCCGCGGATTTTATCTTCTTCCTCACCGCGTGCGGTAAGCATAATGATGGGGATGCCGCGGGTGAAATCATCAGTTTTTAATTTTTTCGCCAACTGAATGCCAGAGCCGCCTGGCAACATCCAGTCGAGTAGAATCATATCGGGAAAGGGTTCCACGATTTTCTCTAACGCCAGTTGATAATCACCCGCCTCAACTGCTTGATAGCCGTGCTGTTCCATGACAAAGCTCAACATCTCACGAATGGGCGCTTCATCTTCAACGATCAGTATTTTTCTGGACATCTTGTTTCACCTAGTCGTATTCAAGCTGCGTCGATTATTACTGTTCTATGTGACACTTTTATGAATCTACGACATTTTTGTGAAAATTACTGCAATTGTATGTCAAGCCACACCAGTCGATGATCCGATGACCGCTCTCTTTCGCTTACCAGCTCGGCCTTATCTTCCTCAGCGAGCGGCCAGAATACACCACCATCAATAATTTTGATGCCATAGCTTGATGGTAATACGTAATCAGCACGCTTGCGCCAGCTCGCGGTGTGCTGTCCGGCTAACGGATTATCCGGGGTGTGTGCCGCGCCACCTTTACTGGTCGGCACAAAGTCGCCTTGCACCAAGGGGTGTTCAAGTAACTGCTCAATTGCTCCCGGCAGGTTGTCTTCACTTTCGATCGAGGCGTTAAGGTCGCCCGCAATAACAAACCGTTTGTTCTCACTCAAGCCGCCCCGGCGACCCTGATCATCATAAATAAAATCTGTCGGAGCACGACCTATGTATTCCTTCCAAAAGCGGATCTCGTCAAAATTACGACGACCATTGCGATTTTCTTCACCATCAAATACCGGTGGTGTCGGGTGGCTGACCAGCAAATGTAAATCAAAGCCGCCCACCTCAGCCACGATATCCCAATGTGACTTCGAACTCAGTGGCATCTCAGCCCAGGCCGCCGGGCTGTACCAGGGCTCGTATGAATTGGGTACCAGCGGTTGCAAAGCACCGGGTAAGTCGCCCCAGCGAAAATACTGGAAAGTTCGGCTGGTTTGCTGGTTTAGCGGGTAACGTGAGAGTATCGCCATACCGTACTGGCCCAGATAGTTTCCGTACGCCCAGGCATCCTCTCCTACGCCGGTTTTCTTTCCATCACGATTGAGATCAAATGGGCTTGAGCGGCCAGTATTGACCGGCCCGGTATAGCTATATGGAAAAGCGATGGGCGCCTCTCCATTTTGACTCACTTCTAAATAGTCCTGCTGAAACTTAGCCAGCACATCAGCCTCAGGAAGGTAGTCAAACTCATTTAAAATTAAAATATCCGGGCGTACATGCTGGATAATTTCGGCAATCGCTTTGATCTGCGGATGGCCATCCCGCAACGCCTGAGGAAGCGCGTCGGCACCAGCCTCCTGCCACTGCTCAGCAGCTATGTAATTTGACGCATCCATGCTCACATTAAAAGTCGCGATACGAAGGGTGACAGGTGCTGTTGGCTCTTTTTGTGGCATATCACATCCAGTTAAGAAACTTACAAATAAAGCTGCAACTCCGAGAATGACTGGCTTCATCAATTTCATTGTCCTTTTGGCGAGTGCGCTACGACAAAATCTTACTTTATTAGTTCCAGAAAATCGGTGCAATTCTAATCTGTTTTGATTAAAATGCCGTCACAAATTTGACACATATACGTGTTATAAAAGCGTCGACATGAAATACAAGGCTCAACATCAAGCAGTATTGCCTTTCAAAAATTTTTTCAAACCACAACCCAGGAAATTTAGAAAGATGACAACATCTATGCGATTTTCCCGCACCGCAAGTGCAATCGCAGTTGCCTTAGGCTTGGCCTCAGCAACTGCAGTGGCACAAGATACCTCAGCGTCATTACGAGGTGAAATCTTAGGTCCACAAGGTAATGGAGCTGCCAGTACTAAAGTTGTTATTGAGCATATACCTTCAGGTTCAACCACTGAAGTCACTACCGATGACACAGGTACTTTTATTGCGAGCGGTCTTCGTGTTGGCGGTCCTTACCGCATCACCTTAGACTCGGACGTATACCAGGATGCACAATACTCAGAAGTATTCCTGAAGCTTGGCGAAACCTTCCGTTTAAATGCGCAGCTTGAAGCAAATGATGTTGAGCGTATCACCGTAACCGGCCAGGCGATCAACTACGCACAACTAAACAATGGTTCGAGCAGCTCATTCGGCGAAGAGCAGATTGAAGCATTACCAACTTACAGCCGCGACCTGAAAGAAATTGTTCGTCTGAATCCACTGGCAACACAGCTAGGCGACGGTGACCAGTTAGTTGTTGCTGGTAACAACCCACGCTACAACTCAATTACTGTTGATGGCATCGCGCAAAATGACGATTTCGGCCTGAACTCTAATGGTTACCCGACTCAGGGTTCACCTATTTCTATCGACGCTATTGAACAGATCACTGTTGATGTTGTGCCTTTCAACGCGAAAGACACCAACTTTACCGGTGCGAAAGTTAACGCAGTAACAAAATCTGGTACTAACGAACTCAAAGGCTCGTTGTTTTATCAATACACCAGCGACAGCCTTGCAGGCGACGCTGAAGCATCTAAATATGATGAAGATGCACTGCCACCGAACGTTGACTACGAAGAGAAAACTTTTGGTATCAGCCTTGGCGGACCGGTCATTAAAGACAAATTGTTCTTCTATGTGAACTATGAAACCCAGAACGAGACCAACGCACCTTACCGTGGTCCAATTGGCTCAGATGCTGCGAACATTGCCAACATCACCACTGAAGAACTGAACCAGGTATTAACCATCGCTCGCGACGTTTACGGTTTAACCGACGCGCAAATTGGCGGCTGGGACATTCCTGCTGAAGAAGAAGACAACAAGTTGTTGGTGAAACTTGACTGGAACGTCAGTAACGAGCACCGTGCAGCTTTTACTTACCAGCGCACTGATGGTAACTCGATCCGTAACCAATACGGCGGTGACGGTACTCTTACGCTTTCTTCAAGCTGGTACAACAACGAACAAATCCTTGACGCTTATGCGTTGCAGGTCTACTCAAACTGGAACTCAAACTTCTCCAGCGACGTTAAGTTGTCGTACAAAGATGTTACAGCTATCCAGGATCCACTTGCCGGGCGTACTCTTGGCATGGTGACCGTAGAAGTTGGTGGTCGTAACGCCATTGAATTTGGTCCTGACTATTCACGCCACGCCAACGAAGGCGAGAACTCCACTTTGGAATTCCAGGCCAACGGTGAATACCTGTTAGGTGACCATGCTATCGGTTTTGGTTATGCATTCTCAGAAACTGATATCTATAACCTGTTCGTACAAAACGCTTTAGGTTCATGGGAATTTGATAGCATCGAAGACTTTGCTAATCGTGAAGCAGGTGCGTTCTACTACTCAGGTAGCTTAACCGGCGACATCAATGATGCAGCGGCGAACTTTACTCAGGGCACCCAAGCGGTTTATATCCAGGATACCTGGCAGCCAACTTGGGACTTAGAGTTGATGTTCGGTCTGCGCTATGAGCGCATGCATGCTGAAGACAAGCCAGTTTATAACGAGAAATTCGCAGCACGTTACGGTTTTGCAAATACTGAAAACCTTAACGGCAAAGACCTCTTCTTACCGCGTGTTGGTTTTAAATACCAGATCACTGACGATATCCGCGTACGTGGTGGTTTCGGCCGCTACGCAGGTGGCCGTCCAAATGTGTGGGTATCGAACTCGTACACGAACAATGGTCTGACATTCTCACAATTCGACCGTTTCTTGTCTGACGTGCCATGGTCTGTATTCTTCGACAACGTAGATCCGACACAAGTACCTCAGGCAGTTAAAGACGGTTTGATTGCTGACGGTTACGTCAATGCAATTGACCCTGACTTTGACTTACCTTCAGATTGGCGTGGCAGCTTAGGTGTTGACTTCAACAACTTCAGCATTCCAGCGTTAGGCGATGACTGGTTCGCGAGCGTTGAGTACATCTACACCCGTCGTAAAGACGACGTGCAATGGAAAGACTTAACCCGCGTACCTCTGCTTGACGAGGAAGGCAATGTTCGTCGCACTGTCGATGGCGGTCGTATCATCTACGTAGTGGACGATCCACTTGATGATCACACTCCAACAAGTGTTGGCGATCACGGTAACGTACAGCGTTATGACCTGTTATTAACTAATGGTGACGGTGGTAAGAGCCAGATCTTTACTACTACCTTAGGTAAAGCATGGGATAACGGTTTCAGCCTGCGTGCCAGCTACACCAACCAGGATATTGAAGAAGCTGTAGCGGGAAGCTCAAGTACAGCTATCTCGAACTACCGCTTCCCGGTTGCCATTGACCGTCAGAACGTCCGTCCAGGTACGGCTTCTTACCAGGTCGAGCACCGCGTGATGGCTGACTTAACCTACAAAACAGAATTCGTTGGTGGCTACGAGTCAACCTTCGGTCTGTTCTGGGAGCGTTACTCTGGTCGTCCATGGGGCTACGTGTATGACAGCTACGGCGACGTAAGCTTTGGTAACCAACCATTTGGTACCTTAGGTCAATCGTCAGTGTATCTGCCGTATATCCCAACTGGACCAAACGATCCAGCAGTCGCTTATGAAAACAACTTTAGTTACGAGCAATTCATGGACTACCTGCAACGTGCCGGGTTAACTGGTTACGAAGGCGGCTATGTACCACGCAACACCGAACGTGGTCCTTGGACAACTAACCTGGATTTCAAATTTACTCAGGAGTTACCAGGTTTTGTTGAAGGCCATAAAGGTGAGCTGTACATCAACGTACGTAACCTCGTTGCTATCTTTGATAAAGATGCAGGTCAGAAGCACGTACTACCTTATGGTGATAACGTTCGCGAGCTCGTAAGTGCTTATATCAATGATGACGGTCAATACGTCTACGGCGTTCCTTATAACAGCCGTGCATTTGATCTCGTGACTCAGGCACCAACGCGTTACCTGCCAGAGCGTTCTACCTGGCAAGCGAAGATCGGTATCCGTTACCGTTTCTAAGCTAACCTTAGGTTAGCTGTAAAAAGTACAGGTAATGTACAAAAAGCCCTCGCATTTGCGGGGGCTTTTTTTTAGAATGCGCACCATTGTCTGCCAACGAGATCGCGAATGGAACACGAACGCTTTATGCGACGCGCCCTTGAACTCGCACAACAAGCCGAGCAATTCGGTGAAGTGCCGGTCGGCGCGGTGGTGGTCCTCGATAACGAGATCATCGGTGAAGGTTTCAATGAAGTCATTCGTCGGCACGACCCTTCAGCGCACGCCGAGGCTCAGGCCATCCGCGCCGCCGGCCACTACTTAAATAATTACCGCCTGGTCGGTACCACGCTTTATGTCTCACTTGAGCCTTGTGCTATGTGCGCTGGACTCATTACACACGCGCGCATTAAAACCCTGGTCTACGGTGCACATGATCCGAGAACCGGCGCCGCAGGAACCGCAATTGAAGTACTCAATCACATCTCGATGAATCATAAAGTTGCAGTGATCGGTGGTGTTCTGGAGCAGGAATCTGCTTCGATTTTGCAGGATTTTTTTCGTAAGCGACGGAAAAATTTAGCGAAATAGCAAGATCGGAAAAAATGGTGTGAATTGGTTATTTTTTGACTACTATTTCATCAAAATGTCACACAAGCTTACTAAGCTGCTCGACATAATAATGACCAACTGTTCCACCCATAACCCAGGAAAGCAACATCATGCTGAAAAATAAACCTAGCCGTATGGCTGCTGCGATAGCTTTAGCTATTGGCTTGTCCGCAACAGCAACTGCGCAAGAAACCTCGTCCAGCGTGCGTGGTGTCGTCGTCAGCGAGCAGACTGGCGAAGCCATAAGCAACGCTTCAATTGTCCTTACTGATGAACGCACCGGCACTTCAAGTACATTGACGTCCAATGCCAACGGCTTGTTTTCCGCCCGCGGTTTAGCGGTTGGCGGTCCATATACTCTTGAGGTCACTGACAATCAGGGCAACGTTGAACGTCTTGAAGATATTTTCCTGACCCTTGGCGAAACCGAAAACCTTAACATTTTCGTTGAGCAACAATCGGTAGAGCGGATCGAAGTTACTGGTCGGGTTCTGAACATGACATCAGGCTCTAACAGCCCCGGCGCCACCTTCGGTCTGCGTGATCTGCAGGATGCTCCGACTGTAAACCGCGACATCAAAGACGTGCTGCGTATCGATCCGCGGGTATACATCGACGAAAGTTTCTCCCGCGGCATTCAGTGTGCTGGTGCCAACCCTCGCTTTAACAGTTTGACTGTCGATGGTGTGCGTACTAACGATAACTTCGGTTTAAACTCCAGTGGTTACCCGACTGAGCGTATGCCTTTCTCATACGATGCCATTGAGCAGGTTGCTGTGGAACTTGCACCTTTTGATGTGCAGTACGGTGGTTTCACCGCCTGTAACATTAACGCGGTAACTAAATCCGGTGAAAACGAGTTGTTTGGTAGCCTTTTCTTCGATTACACCAATGACTCTATGCAAGGTGACACCCTTGAAGGCGACGACATCAATATCGGCGACTTTACTGAAAAGCGCTACGGCATTAACGCCGGTGGCGCAATTGTGCAGGACAAACTGTTCTGGTTTGCTGCATACGAAAAACTTGAAGGTGCTGATACCTTTGACCGCGGTCCCGAAGGCACCAATGCAGCAACCATCATTGAGGGCGTGAGCCAGGCTGACGTCGAGCGTATTGCTGCAATTGCGCGGGATGTATACGGCTTCGAACCAGGTGGTTTCCCCGCCAGCTTGCCGGTTGAAGACGAAAAACTTCTTGTGAAACTCGACTGGTACATCAACGAATCGCACCGTGCCGCATTTACCTATAACTACAACGATGGTTATTCAATTGCGCAGTCTGATGGCGACTCAACTGAACTTGAGTTTTCCAATCACTACTACCAGCGCGGCTCAGAATTTACCAGTTATGTAGCGCACCTTTATTCTGACTGGACCTACAACTTCTCAACGGAAGTTCGTGTGGGTTACTCTGAACTCGACGCCCGCGTGCTGCCACTAGGCGGTACTGAAGTAGGTGAAATCCAGTTAGAATTAGGTCCGTCAGGCAACAACGACGTACCAACAGTTTACCTTGGTGCGGATGACTCACGTCATTCCAACAAACTTAAGTACGACACCAGTTTCGTTAAACTTGCCGGTACCTACTTAATTGACGACCATACCTTGTCATTTGGTGTCGAAAAAGAACGCTACGATGTCTACAACTTGTTCGTGCAAGAGACTGAAGGCGAGTTTATCTTCCGTTCCATCGATGATTTTGAGAATGCTGTACCCTACTCAATCACCTACGAAAATGCGGCGGGAACCAATAATCCGATTGATGGCGCCGGGGAATTTGCCTACGCAATCAATACTGCCTACCTACAAGATGAGTACTACTTCATCGATTACGACCTAACCTTAACGTTTGGTCTGCGTTACGACTGGTACACCACGGATGACGCACCAGCATTCAATGCAGATTTTGCCGATACCTACGGATTCCGTAATGATAGTACCTTTGATGGTGAAGGTCTGTTACAACCGCGAGTCGGCGTGAACTGGGTGGTTGACGACAATCTTGAGGTACGCGGTGGCATCGGCCTTTATTCTGGCGGTAACCCAAACGTCTGGTTGTCTAATAACTACTCGAACAATGGCACCAAGTTATACGAGGTCTTCTGGCGTAACAGCGCGGGTGAGTCATTGTTCGACATTCCACACAATGGTTCAGGCCGTCCGCTTTACGATATACCGCAAGAGATGGTAGATGAGGTTGCTGCCGCCGACGGTGGTGGTCCAATTAACGTTCTGGATCCGGATTTTGAGCTGCCTAACGAATGGAAGTACGCCTTAGGTGCGACATACACCTTCGATAGCGGTTATGTGCTTATCGCCGACTTACTGCATTCCGAGAAGAATGATGCGGCAATTATCAGCGATTTACGCAGAACGCCTACCGGCGGTTATGGTCCGATTGCGACAGGCCCAGATGGTCGTCCTATCTATCCAAGCATCCCACGCACCTTCCAGGGCGGTCCGGTTGATGCCTTTATGCTGACCAATGTCGATGGTGATGCAGGTAAGAGTACCAGCCTTTCTTTAGCACTGAGTAAGCAACACGAATGGGGTTTAAATTGGTCTCTGGCCTATGCCTATACTGATGCTGAGGACGTGAATCCGATGACCAGCTCAGTAGCATACTCAAACTACACCAGCGTCGCGGTTGCTGACTTCCAGGATCCTGGTGTGGCAACTTCAAACTATGAGATCCCTCATCGTTTCACTCTTACTGCACAATATCGCACCGAGTTTTTCGATGGCTATGAATCTACCTTTAGCCTGTTCGGTCAAGCCAACAAAGGTCGTCCTTACAGCTTCGTAATGTCAGGTCCTTCGGGCGATATCACGGGTGGCCGGCAATTGTTCTACATTCCAACAGGCGCTGATGACCCTGACTTTGTCGCGGGCCCGAACTTCGATTCAGCTGCGTTTTTTGCTTACTTAGAGGAAACCGGCTTGTCCGAATACGCCGGGGGCATCTCACCACGTAACGGGTTTTACAGTGACTGGTGGCAAAAGCTGGACTTCCGCTTTGAGCAGGAATTCCCAGGCTTCCTGGATGGCCATAAGGCAAGTGCATTCTTCGTTATTGATAACTTAACGAACCTGATTAATGATGACTGGGGCGTACTTTATGAGCGTAGCTTCCCACGCATGGTTAACATTGGTAACGTTGAGTACATCGAAGATGGCTCAAGTGATGGGGCCTACCAGTACAATTCGTTCCGCGCGCCAGAAAACGTCCAGTCGCGTGTCGGTGACCCATCATTGTGGAGTATTCGCATTGGTATCAGCTACGACTTCTAAGTCGTAGCTTGCGCGAAACACAGATAACTGGTGTTAGCGCAATAAAAAAACCCTCGCCTTGGCGAGGGTTTTTCTTTTCCCGTTCACCTGATTAACTTAGCCAAGGTAAACACGGGCGTTACGGAACATCCGCATCCATGGGCTGTCTTCGCCCCATTCGTCCGGATGCCAGCTATTTGCAACGGTACGGAACACCCGTTCCGGGTGCGGCATCATGATCGAGACACGACCATCCGGTGTGGTTAAACCGGTAATACCCTCAGGCGAACCATTCGGGTTAGCCGGATAATCCGTAGCCACCGAACCTTTATTGGTGATATAGCGCAGCGCTACCAAACCTTGCTCGGTTACGGTCGCCAGGTTGTTACCTTTAAACTCGGCCCGGCCTTCACCATGCGACACCGCAATCGGCATCTTCGAACCTTGCATACCATTGAAGAACAACGATGGACTGTCCTGCACTTCAACCATGCTGACCCGAGCTTCAAAGCGCTCTGAGCGGTTAGTGACAAAGTGTGGCCAGGCCTCTGCGCCAGGAATCAACTCGCGTAAATTCGACAGCATCTGGCAGCCGTTACAAATTCCCAGGGCGAAGGTTTTTTGCTTTTCAAAGAAAGCAGCGAACTCGTCGCGGGCGCGGCTATTAAATAACACCGATTTGGCCCAGCCTTCACCGGCACCAAGTACGTCACCGTAGGAAAAGCCACCACAGGCCACCAGACCGTTAAATTTATCAAGGCTGATGCGACCGGATAAGATATCGCTCATATGCACATCGATTGCGGCAAAGCCGGCACGGTCGAATGCTGCGGCCATCTCGACATGGGAATTCACCCCTTGCTCACGCAGGATAGCCACCACGGGATCGCGTCCGGTATTGATATAAGGCGCCGCAACATCTTCACTTGTATCAAATGAAAGATCAGCAAATAAGCCCGTATCATCTGCGACTTGTTTTGCCGCAAATTCTTCATCTGCGCAGGCCGGGTTATCGCGCAAACGCTGCATTTTATGGGTGGTCTCCGCCCATACTTTGCGATAATGACTGCGCGCGCCACTTAACACCTCAGCACCATTACGGCTGAATGTCAGCTGATCGCCCGTGCTCACCTCGCCGATCACTTTAACAGCGTCTTGCAGGCCGGCTTCGGCGTAAGCTGCAACGACTTTATCAACATCGTCCTTGCGTACCTGCAGAACCGCACCTAATTCTTCACCGTAAAGCGCCACCAGATTATCTGTATGCACCTCATCAAGTGCGACACTTACGGCACAATTTCCGGCAAAAGCCATCTCCGCGACAGTAACAAAAAGACCACCGTCTGAACGGTCATGATAGGCCAGTAATTTTTTCTCGCGAACCAACTGCTGGGTCGCATTAAAAAAGCCTTTTAACAGCTCCGGGCTATCAACATCAGGCGTTACATCCCCCAGCTGACGATAGACCTGAGCCAGCGCCGAACCACCCAGACGGCTCTTGCCCAATCCTAAATCAACCAAAATTAACTTGCTCTCACCTTTATCGGTACGCAGTTGCGGGGTCACCGTACGGCGTACATCACGCACCCGGCCAAAGGCGGTAATAACCAGACTCATGGGCGACGTCACGGCTTTAGTCTCGCCGGCGTCCTGCCATTGGGTCTTCATCGACATGGAGTCTTTACCGACAGGAATGGTGATGCCCAGCGCCGGACAAAGTTCCTCGCCCACGGCTTTCACGGCTTCGTATAACCCCGCATCTTCACCCGGATGGCCTGCTGCAGCCATCCAGTTTGCTGAGAGTTTAATGTGCTTTAAGTCACCAATATCTGCCGCAGCAATATTGGTCAGTGCTTCACCAACAGCAATTCGCGCCGAGGCGCCATAATTCAGCAAGGCTAAAGGCGTACGTTCGCCCATCGCCATGGCTTCACCGGCATAACTATCGTAACTCGCAGCCGTTACCGCGACATCGGCAACCGGGATTTGCCATGGCCCGACCATCTGGTCACGCGCCACGAGTCCGGTCACACTGCGGTCACCAATGGTGATCAGGAAGGTTTTCTCGGCGATGGCCGGCAGTCGCAACAGTCGTTCTGCAGCCTCAGCTAAATCAATAGAGTTGGTTTGCAATGCCTGCCCCGACGCTTGCTTGCGCTGCACATCACGGTGCATCTTCGGCGCTTTGCCAAGCAACACATTTAGCGGCAAATCAATCGGTGTGTTGTCAAAATGGCTATCGGTTAAAGTGAGATGCTCTGCTTCTGTAGCTTCACCAATAACCGCAAAAGGTGCCCGCTCACGGCGGCAAATATCTTCAAATACGTCCATGCGGTCGGCATCAATCGCCATCACATAACGTTCTTGTGATTCGTTACACCAAATCGCTAAAGGCGACATGCCTGGCTCATCGTTCGGCACTTTGCGCAATTCGAACTTGCCGCCACGTCCGCCATCACTGACCAACTCTGGCATGGCGTTGGAAAGGCCGCCGGCACCAACATCATGAATAAACGCGATAGGGTTTTTCTCACCCAACTGCCAGCAACGATCGATGACTTCCTGACAGCGACGCTCCATCTCAGGGTTATCACGCTGAACCGAGGCGAAATCCAGATCCTCACTGGAGCTGCCTGAGGCCATTGATGACGCAGCGCCGCCACCCAGCCCGATATTCATCGCCGGTCCACCTAAAACAACCAGCTTGGCGCCAACTTTAATTTCGCCTTTTTCAACATGATTCTCGCGGATGTTACCCATACCGCCGGCAATCATGATGGGCTTATGGTAGCCGCGTATTTCCTCGCCATTGTGGCTTTCCACGCGTTCTTCATAGGTACGGAAATAACCGGTTAACGCCGGGCGTCCGAACTCATTGTTAAATGCCGCACCACCGAGTGGACCTTCAAGCATAATTTCCAGTGCAGTAACGATACGGTCCGGCTTGCCAAAGTCTTCTTCCCACGGCTGTTCAAAGCCTGGAATTCGTAAGTTAGAAACACTAAAGCCAACCAAGCCTGCTTTCGGCTTGGCGCCACGACCGGTAGCACCTTCGTCACGAATTTCACCACCAGAACCCGTAGCAGCGCCCGGAAACGGAGAAATCGCGGTCGGATGGTTGTGCGTTTCCACTTTCATCAAAATATGCACTGGCTCGTGGAAGTAGCTGTACTCGCCCTCGGCCTGGGAGCCTGCCGGGTAAGGGAAAAACCGACCTGCCTCAGAGCCGACCATAACCGCAGCATTGTCTTTATAGGCAGACAAGACGTGATCCGGCGTCACTTCATAGGTGTTTTTAATCATTTTGAACAGCGATTTCAGCTGCTCTTTGCCATCAATAGTCCAGTCCGCGTTGAAAATTTTATGCCGGCAATGCTCAGAATTCGCCTGCGCAAACATATACAGCTCGATATCATTCGGGTTGCGGCCTAACCCAGTAAAACTGTCGAATAAATAATCAATTTCATCGTCAGCAAGGGCCAGCCCCATGTCGTTGTTCGCACGCTCCAGCGCTGCCCGGCCACCGCTCATAATATCGACTGAAGTCAAAGGTTCAGGCTGTGCTGCTGCAAACAGCCGATCAGCGTGCTCGACATCGCGCAGCACCATTTCGGTCATACGGTCATGCAGTACCGCACTGGCACGTGCGAGTTGCTCTTCGTTGAGTTCGCCTTCGAGGTAATAAATAATACCGCGCTCAATGCGACGGATTTTATCCAGTCCGCAGTTGTGGGCAATATCAGTGGCCTTTGATGACCATGGCGAAATTGTTCCTGCCCGCGGCACCACGGCAAGCAATTTGCCCTCAGGGAGATGTTGAGCCAATGCTGGCCCGTAGGTCAGCAGCTTTTTTAAGACCTGTTGTTCGTCCTCTGATAATGAAGCGGTAACATCAACGAAGTGTATGTATTCGGCATACACGTCCTGTACGGCAACATCCGCCTGACGTAACCGTTGCATTAATTTTTCCGTTCGAAACTCAGATAGGGCTGGGGCGCCGCGTACTATCTCCACAGATCATTCTCCAGGGTTGGCAGAGGATGGCTTTCACCGACATTTGAAGCCGCGTATTATAGTCTTTTTTTACGCGCTAAACTACCGCGTTCGGCACTTGGTCAGTCGTGTTTCTGACATAACCGGAACCATTTTTGCCGCCGTTCATTTTTAAGATGACTTTGCTTGCGTAACCATGCCCGGCGTCGAGCTTGAGGGACCAGACGTTTCTTTGTGCGCATTAGTTTGCCTCATCGCCACTGCCAACCGGCAGCGAGATTTCTAAGGGTTGCGCTGGAATGCGTCCACGTTCATCCAGCCACACCAGGGTGTCGTAATAGCGACGAATGTTTCCTACATATCGCACGGGTTCATCACCACGCGCAAAACCAAAGCGCGTTTGTCGGTAATATTTCTTTTGCCTTAATAAGGGTAGTCGTTTCCGCACATCTATCCAGCGATCCGGATCGCCACCTTGCCGCTCGGTCATCACCCGCGCGTCTTCCAGGTGGCCGTAACCAATGTTGTAGGCAGCAAGAGCGAACCAGGTGCGGTCTGGTTCCGGGATGCGCGCCGGAATCGTATCTAACATCCGCTCAAAATAACGTGCCCCACCGCGGATACTTTCTTCCGGATTAAGACGGCTGCTGACCCCCATGGCTTCAGCCGTAGGCAACGTCAGCATCATCAGGCCCCGCACTCCGGTTGCCGAAACCGCCCGCGGGTTCCACAGACTTTCCTGATAGGAAATTGCTGCTAGCAAGCGCCAGTCAAGACGCCCGGAATGCTCAACAAAGAAATCGCGGTACTTAGGTAAGGTGCTCTGCACGGCGTCAATAAACAAGCTGGTGTCGACATAATTAAATTGGGAAACATGGCCAAAATGCTGATCGATCAGACGATCCAGCTCTCCGGATTGGCGTAGCTCGCCAAAGAAGCGGATAACTTCTGCATACAGTGAGGCGTCGCGTCCCGGGGCCAACATCCAGCTTACGTCAAGGTTATCGCGAACCGTAAAAGCCACACTGATGTTGGGGAAGTAGCGGCGCTGCATATCCAGGATGTTGCTATCAGCAATGGTAAAGGCAATTTCGCCGTCGATCACTGAACGCAGCAACTCGGTAGCATCGTGCTCGTTGGTTGCGCGCCAGCGTAGATTGGGAAAGCTTTGCGTATTGCGACGCAGCCATTCGTGATGACTACTACCGGCAACCACCACCACTTCATCATCGACCTGACTCCAGTCCCGCGGTCGATCGCGTGAGCCCTGGCGATACACTAAACGCTGGTCAACTTCCTGGTAGGGCGGACCAAAGCGGTAACTCCGGTCACGTCTGGGAGTGCGGTCAAGCCCGGCCGCGACCAGATCGACCTGACGATTGTCGATTAAGCCAAATAAATCGTTGACGTTGTAACGTGAGACAATTTCCAACTCAACATCAAGCTGCTCAGCAAACGTCGCAGCAAGGGCGTATTCAAGCCCACCTTCATTTTCAAATTCATGGTAGTAGGTTGTCGGCCCCAACAGGGTACCGACACGCAAGACACCCCGTTGCTGAATTTCAGCAAGGTGGTCAGGCTGTGGCTGCGGCGCGCAGCCGGCGAGTAGCACTAATGCCAACAGGGTTAGAAACCCTTTGCAATAATTCATAAGATCAATGTGCCCAACGTGCAGCTATAAAGTCAAATAGTTACGACAGATCGCCTTGCGATATACCTACAAAAGTTATGTTTCGCATTGTGCCTTAAGCCCCTGCAGATGTATATCGTCAGTGTAATTTCAGTCGCGGTTTTACCACACGATTCAGTTTATCCACCATCAGCAACAGGAACATTTTCCACCAGCCATGCAAGACGCGTTGATGCATGCGATATAAGCTCGCATAGGCCCACCGCGCCGCAGTCCCTTCAAGCGACATCGACAAACTCTTACTTTGCATGAAGTTACCCACTGCAGTGAAACGACTCAACGAAACCAAGGAACCGCGGTCTTTATAGACAAACGGCTTTGGCGCTTTCAAGCGGTAATCGCGCACAATGTTTCGATACAGAGATTTCGCCATTTGGTGCGCCGATTGTGCCCGCGGCGGAACCCAGCGTTCATCATCGATACGGCACGCCGCACAGTCGCCTATCGCGTAAATAGATTCATCGGATACAGTTTGCAGGTACGGGTTAACTAAGATTTGGTTATTTTTACGCAGCTGCAACCCCCATTCTTTGACCACGTCGGGGGCTCTCACCCCAGCAGCCCAGACGATCAAATCGGCCTGAATAGGTTCGCCCTCAGCCAATACCAGCGTATTTTCCGTAACCTCACTAACTGGATTATTCAGTATGACTTCGACTCCCAGCGACTTGAGTTTTTTCGCCACTGATTTCGACAAACGCTCGGGTAATGCAGGTAACAGCCGCTTATCCGCTTCGACTAAGCAAACTTTAAGATGTTTTTGATCGAGATAAGGCAAACCGTAAATCGATAGCAGCGACACTGAATGTATCAACTCGGCGGCTAACTCAACGCCGGTTGCGCCACCACCGACAATGGCCAGGGAAAGTTTTGTCTGATTGCCATCTTCAATGGACTGATTGACCCGTAAAAACTCATTAAGTAAATAATGATGGAATTGATCGGCCTGGCGCAATGAATCCAGAAAATGGCTATGCTCTTTAACGCCCGGCGTGCCAAAATCTGCGGTTACCCCGCCGATGGCCAGAATCAGTCGATCGTATGAAAGGTTTCGTGCCGCGAGGACTTCTTTGCCACGGTCATCGCGTATTGCAGCTAACTGAATCGTTTTTTTAGCTTTATCGACCGACTCCAGTGTTCCCAGCAAAAACTCAAACCCATAACGCGCACTTTGTCCCCGATAATCCAGCTCCGCCATACGTGAATCCAGCGCTCCCGAAGCTACCTCATGCAACAAAGGCTTCCACAAATGGGTACTGTTGCGATCAATCAGCGTAACTCGCGCCTGTTTACTGCGCCCAAGCTTACGCCCCAGCATCGTTGCCAGTTCAAGCCCGCCGGCACCCCCTCCAACAATGACAATTCGTTCCTGCATGTGAGTTTCACCCATTGAAGATATAAAAAAGCCACTGACGATACTAACGCCAGTGGCTTCCGATAACTAATCCGCGATTATGCAGAACAGGACGACCTTACTCCCATTCAATGGTTGCCGGCGGTTTTCCTGATATATCGTAAACCACGCGCGAAATGCCATCGATTTCATTGATGATACGGTTGGAAACCGTTTCAAGCAGCTCATAAGGTAAATGAGCCCAACGTGCGGTCATGAAATCAATCGTTTCGACGGCGCGAATCGCAATAACCCAATCGTATTTGCGGGCATCACCCATTACCCCGACCGAGCGTACCGGCAGAAAGACTGCAAATGCCTGACTCACTTCGTGGTACAGACCTGCTTTGCGCAGTTCGGTAATAAAGATATGGTCGGCGCGGCGTAACAGCTCACAGTATTCTTTCTTAACTTCAGCCAGTACCCGAACCCCTAAGCCTGGTCCCGGGAACGGATGGCGATACAACATATCGTATGGCAGACCAAGTTCCAGACCGATCTTCCGCACCTCATCTTTGAATAGCTCGCGCAATGGTTCAACCAGGCTCAGTTTCATATCAGCCGGTAAACCACCGACATTGTGATGAGACTTGATCACATGTGCTTTACCGGTTTTAGAGCCGGCCGATTCGATGACGTCCGGGTAGATGGTACCCTGAGCTAAGTACGACACATCTTTGATACTGGTCGCTTGCTCATCGAAAATATCAATAAACACGCCGCCGATAATTTTACGCTTGGCTTCAGGGTCGTGCTCCCCTGCCAGAGCATCTAAGAAACGGTCTTCGGCATCAACATGGATAATATTCAGGCCGTAGTGGTCGCCAAACATTTCCATGACTTGCTCAGCTTCTTTCCAGCGTAACAAGCCATTGTCTACGAACACACAGGTTAACTGGTCGCCAATCGCGCGGTGCAACAACATTGCGGTGACTGAGCTGTCTACACCCCCAGATAAACCTAGTACGACTTTACCGTTCCCCACCTGCTCACGAATGCGCGCCACAGCATCATCAATAATGTGTGCGGCTGTCCAGTTGGTTTCGCATTCACAGATTTCTACCACGAAATGTTCCAGCATACGCATACCCTGACGCGTATGAGTGACTTCCGGGTGAAACTGTACACCATAAAAATCACGTTTATCGTCAGCCATTGAGGCAATTGGACACGTTGGTGTTTGCGCAACAACAGTAAAGCCTTCCGGCAGTTCAATAACTTTGTCGCCATGGCTCATCCAGACATCTAACATTGGATTGCCATTTTCATGGATGCTGTCTTCGATATGGTGAAACAGTGGGCTGGGAGCAATGCGCTCTACCAACGCATAACCGAACTCACGTTCAAGCGAACCCTGTACTTTACCGCCGAGCTGCGCAGCCATCGTCTGCATGCCGTAACATACACCCAGTACCGGAACACCCGCTTCAAATACATAATCCGGGGCCCGCGGTGAGTCGACTTCGGTCACCGATTCTGGTCCGCCTGACAAGATAATGCCATTTGGATTGAAATTCTTGATGTCTTCGGCATCAACGTCCCACGCCCACAACTCACAATAAACGCCAATTTCACGGATACGGCGAGCAATCAACTGCGTGTACTGCGAGCCAAAATCTAAAATTAAAATTCGATGTGCATGAATATCTTGCATTATGTCTTAACCCATTCGGTAGTTAGGAGCTTCTTTCGTGATCTGCACATCGTGCACATGTGATTCGCCCATGCCGGCAGAGGTCACGCGGACAAACTGCGGCTTGGTGCGCATTTCTTTAATATTGGCCGAACCGGTAAGGCCCATTGCTGAACGCAGACCGCCCATCTGTTGATGGATAATGGTCGCCATTGGTCCTTTGTAGGCCACTCGCCCTTCGATACCTTCTGGTACCAGCTTTTCAGCTTCGTTAGAGGCCTGGAAATAGCGATCCGAAGAACCGTTACGCTGATCCATTGCGCCCAGGCTGCCCATACCGCGATAGGATTTGTAGTAACGTCCCTGGTACAGCTCAACCTCACCCGGTGATTCTTCAGTACCAGCCAGCATACTGCCTACCATCACACAGTCAGCGCCAGCTGCAATAGCTTTAGCGATATCACCGGAGAAGCGAATCCCGCCATCGGCAATGACTGGAATTCCGGTACCTTTAAGGGCATCAACAGCGTCACTGATAGCGGTAATTTGTGGCACACCACAACCGGTTACGATACGCGTGGTACAGATTGAACCAGGACCGATACCGACTTTAACTGCATCGACGCCGGCATCCGCCAGGGCTTTTGCCCCCGCACCGGTAGCGACGTTGCCTGCGATAAGCTGCAGATTAGGATATTCCTTGCGCACATAGGCAACGCGGTCGATAACACCCTGCGAATGACCATGGGAAGTGTCGATCAAAAGCACGTCGACGCCCGCCTCAACCAAAGCAGCGATACGCTCTTCCGTGCCCGGACCAACACCCACAGCAGCACCGACTCGTAAGCGGCCAAGCTCATCTTTACAGGCGTTGGGTTTGTTTTCGGCTTTGGTAAAGTCTTTCAGGGTAATCATGCCACGCAAATGGAAAGCGTCATCGACCACAAGAATTTTCTCAATCCGATGCTTGTGCATCAGATCCAGAATCTCAGCACTTTCTGCGCTTTCTTTTACGGTGATGAGTCGCTCTTTCGGCGTCATAATAGTGGCAACACGCTTGCTGTTGTCACTTTCTGCACGGGCGTCACGACCGGTGATGATACCCACCAGCTCGCCGGAGCTTTCCACCACTGGGAAGCCATGAAAGCCGTGTTCGACATTCAGCGCGCGAATTTCACCAAGGGTAGTATCTGGCGTTACGGTGACGGGATCAGAAACCATGCCGCTTTCGTACTTCTTAACTTTGCGTACATGGGCAGCTTGCTCAGCGATGGTCATGTTTTTATGCACGAAGCCAAGCCCGCCTTCTTGCGCGAGCGCAATGGCCAGGGCTGCTTCAGTGACCGTATCCATGGCTGCTGAAATCATCGGAATATTAAGTTCGATACCACGCGTAAGACGCGTGCGCAGGTCAGCAGTATGAGGTAAAACAGTCGAGTGACCGGGGACGAGTAAAACATCGTCGAAGGTAAGAGCTTCTTGAGCGATTCGTAGCATGGCAACATCCCACTAGCTTAGTTTATGTTGCGGGCAGATTTTACTCGTAAAGGGCTTTTCAGTAAACTGATTTTTTCACTTCTGATGGGTTTATAACATGACCGAAGCCGCAATATTCACCGTTACCCAATTAAATGCCGAAGTGCGTCAAGTACTTGAGCGTGGCTTTGGCTCAATTTGGTTGATTGGCGAAATTTCAAACTTTGCTGCTCCAGGCTCCGGCCACTGGTACTTCACCCTTAAAGATGAGCGTGCGCAAATCAAGGCCGCAATGTTCCGTAACGCCAATCAGCGCGCCAAAGTGCGGCCCCAGCATGGCATGCAGGTATTGGTTCGCGCCAAACTCACAGTGTATGAACCACGCGGCGATTATCAGTTGATAATCGAACACATGGAAGATGCCGGCGCGGGTTTGTTGCAACAACGCTACGAACAGCTCAAGCGCAAATTACAGGCGGAAGGATTATTTGCCGCGGAGCATAAGCAGTCATTACCAACAGAAATCCGCCGGGTCGGGGTTATTACTTCGCCAACTGGTGCCGCAATCCGCGACATACTGGCAGTATTAAGGCGCCGTGACCCCAGTGTTGAAGTCATCATCTACCCGAGTGCTGTGCAGGGGCAGAGTGCTGTAAATGATTTATTATTTGCGTTGCAGCGCGCCTGTGCCCGCAATGAGGTAGATGTACTCATTATTACCCGTGGTGGCGGCTCGTTGGAAGATTTGTGGTGCTTTAACGATGAACAGCTGGCCCATGCCCTGCACAGCTGTCCCCTTCCGTTGATCAGTGCCGTCGGTCACGAAGTCGATTTTACCATTGCAGATTACGTTGCTGATGTGCGCGCACCTACACCATCTGCCGCAGCGGAACTGGTGAGTCGCGATCAACGCGAGGTGTTACAACGGCTGTTACAGTTGGAGCACCGTTTGCGCCAACACTGGCAACGTCAACGCGGCTTTTTGCAGCAGACACTGCAACACTGGCAAAACCGCCTACAACAGCAACATCCGCAACGCCGCCTGCAACAAAATAGCCAGCGGGTTGACGAGCTATCCGCACGCGCGGCCGCAGCACTGCAGCGCACCCAACGTCAGACGCAACAGCGCCTGATTGGCACAGCACAACGTTTGCAGGCCCTGCATCCGCAGCGCCAACTGGCACCGTTAAAGCAACAACTGGCACAACTGCAGGCGCGTAATGCCCAGGCGATGCGCCAAACTCTGAAAACATGGCAACAAAAACACGCCGCGACCCTGCAAAATTTGCAAATTGTCAGTCCGCTGCAAACCATCGCCCGCGGCTACGCGGTGGTACGCAACACCCAGGGCGAACTTATTCGTCATCCTGACCAACTATCTGCTGACGAAAGCTTTAGCGTGAAAGTGGCCGAAGGCGAGTTCCGTGCTAAAAAATTGCCGCCAGACGCTGCAGAATAAAATACCAGACAGGTAAGGTCACAAAACAAAATAAAACGCCGTAACCGACTACTGCGGCGGACAGTGTCGGGGCCAGGCCCGCCATAATAGCCAGCGCCCCGGCAGAGATCATTGCAGGCATCGCGGCCTCCATAATGGTCACCTGCACCGCCAGTTGATCTAAGCCGAACCCCATCAACACCAGCAACGCCACCAGGGGCGTTAAGCCCAACTTAATGAACAGCGCCCAGCCAAGTGGACCACGATCTTCCTGCGGCAAGCGAAAGCGCAACTGAAAACCGACCGCAACCATGATCACCGGCACCAGGGTAATCGCGAGGGAGTCAATGAATTGCTGCAGCACATCAGGATAACTAAATTCACGCAGCGCAAACGCCGCAATGAGAGCGACAAAAGGCGGAAACCGCACAATCTTCCACGCAATAGTTCCGGCTGATGGCCGCTGCGCGGATTCCCCTTCCTGGTGACTGTAGAGCGCCGCGATAATGGTGGCATAAATGGAAAGTATGAAGAACGAACCAAGCTGGTCATAAAGCAAGGCATAAGGAATGCCTTCAGGCCCAAAAAAGGCTTCAATCATTGGAAAACCAACAAATGAAGTATTGCCGAGTGGGATCACAATCAACATCGCGCCGGTGGTCGCCCGGGACCAGCCACGCCAGCGCGCCAGCGCAAGCACCAGAGGCACCGTCAAAACCAGTAACAGCCAGGGCATTAATGCTGGATAGAGCAATTCTTTGCCAAAGGTGAGCATCGGGATCTTTTGCAGTACCACCGCCGGCAGTGCTACATAAATCACGTACGCGTTGAGAATTTGCCCGGTGTTATGTGGGAATTGCGGACTACGTCGCAGTAACAGACCTATTACGACGTAGCCAGCAATAAAAAGAAAGTTCGCCATCAGCTTCTTGCCTATTGAGTGATGGCGATAGTTTACCTAGCTTTGGCTTTGGATAACACTCACACTTTGGTCCTGTGCAAAGCCTTAAAACTTATGTTCGATACCCACAGCAATATAGCGTTGTTCCGCTTCAATGGTTTCGCGGTCGCGGCCAGTGTACCAGGTGAACAGTTTGGTGCTTTTCGCAAGTTTATAGTCGACACCAAATGAAAAGGCGTCGTCTTCACCATCGATAAAGTCCATGATCTGATACTGGGCTTTGAAGCTGAAGTTGCCCCAGGGTTGTTTGACGCTGGCAACGAAGCCATCAGCTTCGGCGGTGCCGTCAACGCGTTCCTGCTGTTGCCACATCAGACCAAACATGGTGTTTGCTACTTTGGTGTAACCGACCAGACGCTCGATATCATAACCGTCCACATCGCGATCCATTGCCGCACCAAAATAATAACCCGTATCGTCCAGCCCGTCGTCACCGTAGGTTAACGCTAATGAGTAGCCATCGTCCTGAGCATCATCTTCACTCAACACCCAGCTACCGGCAACCCGGAAATGGTTCAAACTGGGCGAGTAATACGAAACAGTGTTACTGGTCCGGTTTTCACCTTCAAACAGGCCTTTCACGTCGGCGACGTAGTCACTGAACTGGTCGATATCGCCCTGAACAGTTTTCAATACCGTGTCGCGACGCCCCACTGTCACTTCACCAAAGTTGCCGCGCAAACCGACAAACTGGTTACGTGATTTAAGGTTATCGTCACCACCTAAATCAGCAAGATCAACCTGCCACTCGAGCTGATAAATAACTTCCAGATCGTCACTGATTTTGCTGCCGCCCTTCACCCCAATACGTGACGAGTTGCTTTCTAATTCAGTTTCACTACCTGAGCCATCATCATTGCTTTGCAATGAAACATTTGCTTTACCATAAAAATCAAAACTGATTTTAGGAGCCTGGTTGTCGTCCTGAGCAACTACCGGTGCACTGAGCACAGCCAACGGAAGCATCATCAAAGCCACATGTTTAAAAGTCATAACGGTCACCTACACTAGCTAAATTTGGGATCGAGCGGTCGATTACCACTCAAACGCGCCTAGCATATTGCAACTTTATGACAGTTTCATGACTGTATGACAGTTTTTTGTCGATCCAATAAACTTTTTATGTCGTTCTCATTGCCGTTGCGTGTCGTTTTTATGACGACTGCAGTTGTTTTAGCCGTTCTGCCTGCTCCTTTTCAGAGGTAGCGAAACGTTCCCACTGAGCAGCTGCTTTACGCGCTTCTTCGAAGGCTTTGGCTTTGGCAAAAGCCTGTAGCGCAGGATTATAGTTCTCTTGTTCAAGCTCAGCCATGCCAATGACTAAGTGCATGGTGCCTGGTTTTTCCAGATTACCTTTTGCCAGTGCGGTCTTGGCGGCGGTTATGGCGTCAGCGTATCGTTCAGAATTTAGCAAAACTTGCGCACGTTGCGCATCCAGCTCGCCATCGTTGCTCAGCTCAGCTGCGCGTTGCAATGCAGCAACGGCCTTGTCCGTTTCTTTTGCGGCAATCCAGCTCTGCGCCAGCAATTTTAAATTACGCAGGTCGGCTTCCAGCTTACCTTGTTCAATGGCTTGTTCCATTACCCGACCCGCTTTATAGGGCACGCCACCAAAGAAGTAGCTTTGCACCAGCATTTGCAGATCCTGACCTTCGCTGAGAAAGCCTTGCTGGTAGGCTGCTTCAAGCATTGCTAACTGCTGCTCATCTTGGCCAAGTTGACCGTAAACCCCGGCCAACTGAATCCAGTAGTCAGGCTTATTGAAGTACTTGATCATCTGCTCGAGAACGTCGGCAACCGCTGCGGTTTGCCCTAACTCGTAGTGAATCGCGCGCTGCAGCACATACCAGTTCTCATCGCCTGATTCACCCTGGCTCTGGGCAGCTTTTATCGCCCGTTTTATTGGCGCTAAGGCTTGCTGGTAATCGCCTTTTTGGTACAGCGCCTGAGCACGCAGCACATCGGCTTTGCTTGCCTGCTCATCCCCTGCTACCTGTTCCCAGCGGGACAGATAATCAAGTGTTTCCGCATAATCACCCTGACCTAATGCCAGCTGCGCTAAGCTAAATAACGTGTTTTGCTTTAGCGCATCAGGAATCGGCTCTTCTTGCACGACTTTATCAAAATAGTGCAACGCCTCGGTCACCCGATCTTTGCCATAATGCATGTAACCGTAAAAATTCCATAGCATGGCGCGTTCGTAGCTGTTCATACTCCCGAGCTTCGTTTCGATATTCTTTAAGGCTTCCAGACCGGCATCGACATCGCCGCCATCAGCGAGTTCCTGCGCCCGCGCCAATTGGCTATAAACCTGTTCACGTAAGGCGGGCACCCGCTTACTGTCCTGAGCGATTGCTGCGTCATGAAGAAACTGACTGAACAGAACCCAGCCTATAAGTACGATGAATTTACGCATAGCGCTTCTCCTAGCCATCAATCTCGAACGTAATCCGGTTTTGCACGCCTTCTACTTCGACAGCTTCACCATTAACTACGCGAGGTTTGTATTTAAACTTCAGGACGGCCTCCATGGCAGCCTGATCGAAAATCTGTTCGGGCTGTGCTGCAACCACCCGCGGCTCACGCACGGTACCCTGACGGGTTACGGTAAATTCCACTACTACGTAACCTTCAATACCACGTTGCAAGGCACGGCGTGGGTAGGCGGCCTGAACCTTAACGATGGGCAGGTACTCGCCGTCACTGGCATCCAGATTCATACCTCCGCCAAGCCCGGTGTCCGCTTGTGCGGTCGCGGAAAAATCATAACCACGGGCATCCGGCACCAGATCACTGCTGTCCATTTGCGGCGCTGGCATGTCCGGTGGCGGCGCTTCCGGCTCCGGTGGACGCTCGGGCTTGCGATCTTTTTCCTGAACCACTTCTTCGGGCTTTACGCGGACAAAATCCAACACGCTACCTTTTGGTGGTTCAGTCATTGCGCCTTGTCCGCCAGTAATAAGCGACTGCATCAGGTAAAACAAACCCAGTGTCACTATGGCGGCAACGGCGAGTGCTGCTAAAAAACGCATAGACTTTACTCTTCCTGCGCGGCGATCGAGACATCAAAGACACCCGCGGCTCGCGCGGCGTCCATAACTTTTATCAGTGTTTCAGTAGTTGATTTTTTATCTGCCTGAATCACCACTGACCCCTGCGGATTCTCAGCATACAAACGTTCGATGTTTGCCTGTACTGCGCGTACATCGACCTGTCGTTTGTTGATCCAGATCTCACCCGTATCACTGATGGCCACCAGAATGTTCGCGCGATCCTTTTGCACTGCCGTGGCCGCCTCAGGGCGATTGACATCAATACCAGATTCTTTCACGAAGCTCGCCGTAACAATGAAGAAGATCAACATAATGAACACCACGTCGAGCATGGGCGTCATATCAATTTGAGTTTCTTCTTCGTCAATCAAATTTGCAAAATGCTGTTTCATCTAAATGCCCTCTAGTGGTGTTCCATTAGCATGCGATCTTCAAGTTTAAGGCGTTCACGTTTGGCTGTCCGTTGTAACCAGGTGGTGGCAAACACCCCGGACAGCGCGCCGACCATGCCAGCCATGGTTGGAATGGTGGCCTTTGAAACACCAGCCGCCATTGAGCGCGCATTGCCTGTACCCGCCACCGCCATGACGTCAAACACTTCAATCATGCCGGTGACTGTGCCCATCAAACCCAGTAACGGACACAGTGCGACCAATGCCTGCAGAATCGGAAGTGGTCCGCCCAGGGCGATAGAAACCCGCGAAATCATGGCCTGGCGGATTTGTTCCGCATTCCATGAGGATTTATCGTCCCTATCCTTCCACTTCTGCAATACCCGCTTTTTCTCCTGCTGGTGCTTGCGGGTGTAATAAAAGATGCGCTCCAGGATCATCAACCACATGATGAAAATCAGGATGCCGATAATCAGGAGTACCTGACCGCCGGTTTCGACAAAGTCCTGAATCGCACTATAAAAGTCGATAAAGAACACCATGATTAGTGCCCCCGCTCAGAGCGCTCCGCAATGATGCCCGACGCCTGCTCCTGCAATACGTGAACCAGATTTTTGCTACGCGTATTCAAGGTGGCGAATAGAAGCGTCATCGGAATCGCAACCACCAGTCCAAGTACTGTGGTTACCAATGCCTGCGAAATACCGCCCGCCATCAGTTTCGGGTCGCCGGTGCCAAACAGAGTTATCGCCTGGAAGGTATTGATCATGCCGGTAACCGTTCCGAGCAAACCCAGTAACGGGGCAACCACAGAGATGATTTTAATAAAGGTCAGGTTACGGGTAATACGTGGCACCTCACGCAGAATCGCTTCACTGAGTTTTAATTCCAGGGTTTCGGTGTCGACGTCCGGATACTTATCTTTCACCGCCATGACGCGCCCCAGGGGATTATCCTGCTGGGCTTTATCGTTTTTCAGCTGGCGTTTTACTTTACCGCCCATCAGGGTCAGGGTAACGAAGCGTTCCAGCGCGATAAGCAGACCGATAACGCCCAAAGCAAGAATGATATAGCCGACCGTGGAGCCCTGATCGATGCGCTCTTTTAAGCCTGGCGCTTGTACTAATAAGCCGAGAATTGAACCGCCGGTCGGGTCAAGACCAAAACGTACCGGGTTGTCGTTACTCTGCTCCAGCGCCTCCGCCGTGTCGAGGTATCGGCTGCCGGGCTGGCGAACCAGTTCGGCTACCGCATCTGTACCTGGAATAAGTTCTAAGTACTTGCCGTCAGCGACCATATTAAAGGTGCCCACACGAATCACCGGCTTAGTTGTTTTCTCGCCGTTGGCTAAAGTTACTTCGGTGGAAAACTCACTCACCTTACCTGATTCGGTCATTTCCTGTTGCAGCGCAAACCACACTGACTCAATTTCTTCGATGGTCGCCAGTTTCGAGCTGGAGCCCATTTTCTCGGCCAACTCATTCAGCGCATCACTGCGACCTGGAAACTCTACTGATACGTAGGAGTTGCGCAGATTGCTGGCGGTATCACCGGCCACCTGCTGGAGCACACCGAAAAGCTCTTTTAATGAGCCCATTCGCTGGGTGAGTGCGTCTTCTAACGCAGCCAGATCACGCTCATTGCCTTCAAACTGGCTTTCCAGTCGGGCACTGGTTTGTTCCAGTTGATCCCGCTTGGCAATGGCTTCGCGCAAAATCTGTTGCTGCTGCGCCGCTTCAGCGCGGAAGCGTGCTTCGCGTTCTTCATTGGCTTGCGACTGAGCAAACTTGCCTGCTTTTAATTGTTGTAGCAGTTGATCAAGGTTCACCGGTTCCTGACTCATGCCCGGTGCCGCAACCACTAACGCTAAAGCAGCAATGCAATGTTTAAGTTTCAACATGAATTATTCTCCTGCCTGCGAAGATGGAGTGAATACCGGTAACATCAATAAGTCAGGAGCAAGCTGTTTACGGGCGATGCGCAATGCTTCCTGAACACTGCTGCGATAGCCTGAATCTAACTCCTGCCATTGCCGTTGATTCTGGTTCCATACCCCCATGGCTTCTCCATCGCGGGTCTTGTAAATCAACACCGTACGGCCGATGCGCAGGAATTCGACATCCTGCAGTTGCCCACCAACTTGCATTTCACCGTTGTAAGCTTCGATCGAGCGACCGTAGTCGGCCTCAATCTGGTAGGCTTCCATCACCCGGCGGAACTTCTCAGAAACATCCACGTCTGCCCGATCCATCAGATCTTTGAGGTTGATGATGCGGTTTTCACGCTCATTGGGTAAGAAAGGAACATCGAGATTTACAAAGGTTTCAAGGCTATCAATCATGCGCAGCATGAGGGGGGTGATTTGGCGTTCGACCACACTGACTTCATCAATCGCAGTGTTTAACTCCGACTTTTCCTGCTGCTGGAAGTCAATCTGCCGCTGCAGTTGCTGGACATAAACTTCCAGACCCTCGATTTGGCGGTTGATTTGCTTGAACTGCTGAAGTCGCTCTTGGGTGGTATCGGCGATTTGATCGACGGTTAATTGTGAGGAGCGGGCGGCTTGATTGATTTCATTGGCGGCATCAACCACCGGCTCAAGCGTCTGGTCTTGAGCAACTGCACTGGTACTCGCCAGGAGGCTGGCAAGCACCAGCGTGCGAGCGAAACATTGTTTCATGGAAACACCTTGCACACGTTGTGAATGATGATGTGCAAGATACGTCAGTTGTATGACAGCTTGGTGACCGGCTTATGTCAGTTTTATGTCAGGATGAACTTTTTGTGCCACTTTCATGTAGGTTTCGTGTCATTTCCCGCATATCTATACCACTTGGGTGCTGGAATACACGTAGACCAAACTCCGGCAGAATAGATAACAAATGGTCAAAGATGTCCGACTGGATCCCTTCGTATTCGGCCCAGGCAATCGTATTGGTAAAACAATAGACTTCGATGGGCAAACCGTCCGAGGTTGGATTCAGTTGCCGCGCCATCAGGGTCATTTCCTGATGGACCTTGGGATGGTTTTCCAGGTACTGCAAAATGTACGCGCGGAAAGTACCTATATTGGTAATACGCCGGGTATTGACTGGTTCTTTCCCTTCGTCTTTAAGTTGTTGGTTCCAGTCGTCGATTTCCTGCTGCTTGCTTTGCAGGTAGCTTTTCAACAAGCGAAAGCGTTTCACCGCTTTAAGTTCATCGTCAGTCAAAAAGTGAATGCTTTGCTGATCCACCAGCAGGCTGCGTTTAATCCGCCGTCCACCCGACTCCTGCATGCCGCGCCAGTTCTTAAACGGGTCGGAAATAAAGCGCCGCGTAGGGATAAAGGTAATGGTCTTATCCCAGTTCTGTACTTTGACCTGGTGTAAGGCAATATCGATCACGTCACCATCGGCGTTCAAGTTGGGCATCTCAACCCAGTCTCCGACACGAATAATGTCATTAGAGGTTATCTGGACGCTGGCAACGAGACTTAGCAAGGTATCCTGGAACACCAACATCAATACTGCTGCCATGGCACCTAAGCCGGACAGCAAGATAACCGGTGACTTGTCGATTAGCACGGCAATCATCAAAATCGTCGCCACCGCGTAAATCACTATTTTGGCGACCTGAATATAGCCTTTGATTGGCCGTGTCTGTGCTTCCGGCTGGCGCTCATAGAGGGTGTTAACAATTGTCAGGGTGCCGCTGATCGCCCGGGCGATGGTAATGACAATAAACGCATAGCAGACGTTGGTTACAATAATTGTCACTTCGTCAGATAAATTTGGTACCGAAGTAATACCAAAGGCAATAACCAGTGCGGGAACGACATTCGCAATGCGCGCCACAATATTTCGTTCAATCGCCTGGCGGTCTTTACCTGCTGGCGTATAGCTTAAAATCCGCAATAAGCCACGCAGCAGGATTTTTTTCACGATAAAATTTGCCACCCAGGCACCGGCTAACAGCAGCGCTAACTTTGTTAAGGTGTCTACATCGGGTCGCTCTGCCAGCCAACTTTCGGCCTGTTCTAATGTTTCCTGCACTTCCTGCATAAAAAGTAGTTACCCGCTATCTGATTTTTTGCTATTCGCTGTTGGCTGTTCGCTGTTGGTTTAAACCAATAACTAATATCCAATAACCAACAACGCTTTTGTTTCCCTATTGTATAACAAAAAACGGGAGCCGAAGCTCCCGTTTTATCATCACTACCAGCTTTGCTAAAAAGAGTAGCTGTATTCAAGACTAATTCCAGTGCCGACACTACGACTTTGGATCAAACGCCCATTTTGCTGGATTTCAACATCCTCACCAAGCATGTTTTGTACCTTCAACTTCACTTTCGAACTGAAGTCCGGGTAGTAGGTATAAACCAGGTCAAGGCTGTGGAAAGGTTGCTCGACGGCATCACCGATACCTACCGCACCTTCTTTTACCCCTGCAAACGCAATGCGCTCACCGGCGACGTTATAAATCAATGATGCACTGTGTTCACCATTCAATGAATCATAACCCAGCTGAAGATTTGTCACGTATTTGGAGTGACCGGTCATCCGCCGGGTATTGTTGGTCAGTTCAACGTTACCGGTATTGGCAATACTGATTTCTGAATCAGATAACGTCAGGTTGCCTGATAAAAACAAGCCGTCGGATAAGAATGTCAGGTCTTTCAGAAATTCAAATTCCAAACCGTAGACTTCGCCTGATTGACCATTGAGGAAAGTGATGACCCGATCTGAGTCGGTACCTTTTGCCTCAACAGCTTCAATCGGGTTGGCTAAGTCTTTGTAAAACATTGCCACCGAGTAGTTTTCTCCGGCCGGCAAATACCATTCCCAACGCACATCAAAGTTATCGATATCAGTGGTCATCAACTCACTGTTACCGCGTACTTTAAAGTCGGTCAGCGGATCGACGAAAATCACTTCGGTTAATTCGCGCAAGTCCGGACGCACTACGGTGCTGCCGTAACCAACCCTTAACTGCATCTCATCGTTAAGTTGATAGGTTAACGCTAAAGAGCCATAGACATCATCTTCAACGCGTCCAGCTTCGGCAGGATCGCCGATAACCGTCATGTTGCGAAGGTCTAATTGCGCTGCTACCTGAGTGTACTGCTCCCAGCGCAAACCACCACTGACGCGCCAGTCGTCATTGACCTGTATATCGGCAAGACCGTACCCGGCTTCAACTTGTTGCGCAGCTAAGTAATTGGGATCTGTAGCCGTAGGCGCACCGAACAGAGCAAATCCAAAATCTTGGTCGGTAAGGTTGGCGTCACTAAACAAATCGTTGTAGCCGACATTCTGCAGGGCATCATTGGCAACTTGTTCGGCGCTTATCGCAAAGCGTCGTGAAAAGGATGACCGGGCTTTTTTCGAGACCTGGCCGCCACCTTTCAGGAGAATGTCCATTTCTGCCAGATAAAGGGGTAATTCACCGTCGACGCGCCAGTCTTGTGCGTCATCTTCCAATATTTGATACTGCAAGGTGGTTGCTGTACGCGTTTGCTGGAACGCCAGATTCCCCAAGCCCTCACCTAGATCACGATCGTTAATTTGCCGATAGAAAACTTCGCCCGGCGCATCACGACTTGCGCGTGAATCGGCGTATTGCCAGTCCAGTGCAAAACCCCAGAATTGTGGAAAGTAATGAGACCCACGTATCTGGTTGGTCAGCAATTCGCGTTGTTCATAACGGATATCCGTATCAAAATAACTCAAACCTTCTTCATCAATCGAGTTAGGCGTTTCAACCACACCCTGTTCAACCCGATCAGAAGTATTGCGTAAGAAAATGGTCGAGGTTTCTACCCGGTGGTAGTCACCCAGCTTCAGGCCAAAGTTGAGCAAGCTGCTTAGTTCCACATTCTGCGTGGTTACCCGACTCTCGCTTGCCTGATCAACAGCTGCTTCACCGTCAGCAATGCCTAATACCAATTCCGATTCTTCGCTATTTGACCAGCTGTTGCCATAATCCACACCAGCGAGAAAACCAAAAGTCAGATCATGGCCAATATCATAAGCATTACCGTAGGTCACCGAACCATCAATATCAGGACTCAGAGATTTTGAGTAAACTTCATTTTCGGTGTTAAGTGATGCCGCTAACTGGCGATTGATTGCAGCCGCTTCCGCTGTGGAAATTCCTTCGCTAGCAGCGATATTAGCGGTGTTGATTGTTTCCTGATAACGCGCCAACGCAGTTACCATCTCAGGTGATAAGGCCCGGGTTCCGTCATCCTTACCCAACCAATCATCGCCGCCCCCCTGGTAGCTCAGACCGTCGTCGGAAAAGTTGGTATTCCAGCCGGTACCCACCGAAACATCAAAGACTTGGTCAGTCGGAATTGAAACCGTACGGATATCGACGTTACCACCACCAAAGTTGGCGGGCATGTCCGGTGAATAGGACTTCTGCACCGACATACTTTCGATAATGCTTGCCGGGAACATATCCAACGGGATGACATTACGCGTTGGATCCGGCGAGGGAACCGAGGCGCCGTTAAGTTGCGTGCTTGAATAGCGCTCACCAAGACCGCGGACATAGATAAACTTACCGTCAACCAGCGTCAAACCAGTGACCCGTCGCAACGCCGCCGCAGCATCGCTATCGCCCGTTCGGGAAATTTGTTCAGCTCCAAGGATATCAGCTACAAACGCCTGAGCTTTGCGCTCTTCGACAACGGCCGCGGCTGAGCCCTGCAAACGTGTTCCTGTGGTGACAACTTCTTCAATGGTCGTATCGCTCGTCGCTTGCGCATCAGATTCCTGAGCGTAAGCAATGGGTCCAGACAACGCGAGAGCGATCGCGAGGCCCAGTTTACTTTGCGTTAATACAGCCTGCTTTTTCATAGGAAACTCCGTATGCGTGACATGATAATTAGCGGGAAAAGCTGCACGTCCTTGTGCTCCAGTTCCTTAACTAGTCGCGCAGGCCTACGGTCCAGCCGTTTGTCCAATCATTGTCTTCGCTTACCGCACCGATGAAATCAACATCGTCAAAGAACGGGTCGATGCTGCTTAAATCTGTTTTCGGCGTTACGGTAACTGGTGCGCCAGATGCATCAGTCATTTCAGCTGCGGTGACATAGCCAGAGGTCAACACTGTAGCCATTTCGTCGAGCGTGACGTTGGTGGCTTCGTTCTCGTACCAGGTTTGGGTGGCGACATCAGCGAAGTTTTCATGACATGCAATCACCGAGTTTGCGATGGTCAAATTACCTGCATCTGCGTTCGCAAAGGTGGCATCATTGTCGATTTCCAGACATTCGCCGCGCGCATCAGTGATGACGAAGTTATACAAGGTACCGCGCGTACCCTGACGTAGCAGCACGCCTTCAGATTCATCAGAACCGTCAGTAGCCGTCAACGAGCCAATTGAAGTGAAGTTAGCAATGATTGGGTCTGAATAAGGTGTCGCGCCATTATTGCGGCTATTGCCGTCAGCTTCGATAGCACGGTTGGCACGGTCATCTGCGTGTTTGGTGACGATGTACTGGATGTTGCCCTGCCAGCCGTCAGCCCAGTCTAGTGAGTCATCGTCGTTGCCAGTCAGCACCACGTATTTCGCGTTCGCAGCACCGCCAAAAAACTCGATGCCGTCATCGAGGTTGTTGTGAACCTGAATGTATTCAACGGTGGTACCTGAACCCACACCGTAGAAGGTGATCCCGTTCAATTCGTTATCAAGAGAAACTTCATAACCAGCGTATTTGACCAACACATAACGCAGGATGCCTGAATCATCAGCGTTGTCATCACCACCGTAGAAACCAGCACCACCTTCACCCTGCAATACGCAGTTTGCCAGATCGTCCTGATCACACTTGTTTGAAATACCAAAACCATTAATTACCAATCCGCCCCACAAGCCACGTGCGTTCGGATTGCTAACACCATTTTCCACTTCTTGTACTGAAGTAAAGGTAATAGGCGCATTACGATTACCTTCCGCAATGATGTCGGCGCCACGTGCGATACGCACAAATGAATCGCCGTCTTCAAAGGCCAGGGTCGCACCAGCATCGATGGTCAGAGTCGGACCGTCGCGCTCAACGCTGGCAGTTTCCTGTACATTTTCACCAATGTACAAACCATTTGGAAAAATATGTGCGCCACCTGGCAATTCGACCAGACGAATATCGGTGACGACTGGACTCTCTGGCGTCGAGAAACTACGTGGATAAACACAATCCGCGCCAATTTTTTCACCCCGTACCGTAGCGCCGGCATCTTCATAAGATGCACAGTTGTTGGTATCGGGAGCTGCCCCACCACCGTTATTGGTGGTTGAGTTATCGATAGAAGTTGGGGTCAGGTTAATATCACCACCACAACCAGCAAGCATAAAAGAAGCAGTAAGTGCGGACAGAGCGAAAGCTTTAGTGCGATTCATGAAATTCTCCATTGGATTGAAGGCGAAATTTATTTTCGTGCTGGCACTTTAGGGATTTTTTATGACAGCTAAGTGACGCCACTGTGAAGACTTCATGACAGCGGCTTTACCTTGTCTTGCGGTTGCGCTTCGCCGCAGTTGGGATAAACTGAACTTAACTAATCCAGCGAGTGATTCGATGTCGGGCACCACCAGTATCTCTAAATCTCTGCTAACCAACGTACTCTCGGTGTATTTTCTACTTACACTGATAGTGACTTGTGTGCAGGTAATGGGTGAGTATTTCGATACCAAAAGTCAGCTCGTGCAGGAATTACAAAACCAGCAAAGTACCTTCAGCAACTCCCTCGCGCGTTCATTATGGGAATACAACAACCGCCAAATTGAAGCCATCGCTGAAGGGCTCATCAACATTCCAGCCATCGCTGGTATCGTTATTCGTGACGAGTCCGGCGACACCATCGTCAAACTTGGTCTGACAGACAACATCAATGCGCTTAACTTAACCAACGATGTTGAAGATTTCGTCATAGAGGAACGCAACGGTTTGTTCGGCTATTATTCGTCGATTATTTTCGAATTTGCCGGCGACTCGAACCGGGTTGGTGATGTGACCTTATTTTCTACCCGGGATATTGCCCTCGAGCGGATTAAGTTCAGTTTGTACTTCATATTCGGCAACGCCATCATTAAAAGTACCTTCCTGATTGTGTTGTTTACACTGGCCTTCAACCGCATGCTCAACCGCCCCATGGATATGTTGACGCAACAGATTCGTAATTTCCGTCTTGATGATCTGGAAAATTCACGTATCAACTTAAAGCACAATCGTCATGCCGAATTTAAAATGGTTGAGCAGGCCTACAACCAGTTGCTGGATAACCTCGAGGATTATCAGGAAGATCTGAAACGCACACAACAGCAACTGCTGCTTGCTAACCGCCAGCTGGATGAACAAAACGCTGTGTTAGAGCAGGAGGTCGCGCGCAAAACCTCAAGTCTGAGCCAGGTATTAACGGATCTCGAACGACGTAAAGATGAACTGGAACGGCGCCAGGAAAAACTCGAGCGGGAAATTCGCCAGCGCAAAATTATCGAAGACGATCTGCGTGAAACCAATACCCAGTTACAGTCGTCGGTAACAGCCTTTGAGCGGGTACAGGACCAGCTGATTGAAGCGGAAAAACTGGCATCACTGGGGCGTTTAGTTGCTGGCATTACCCATGATGTAAATACTCCGCTCGGTATCGGCATCACCGCGACCAGTTTATTGCGCGACAAACTCGAGGCAATACAGCAAGCGCTGGAAAACAAAGAGTTGACCGAAGCCCAACTACGCGAGCTGCTAAGCGCCAGTATGGAAGGGGTGAACTTAGCTGAGAGTAATCTGGGGCGGGCGTCTGAGCTACTCGACGGTTTTAAACAGGTGGCCGTTGACCAGACCTCCGCGGCGATTCGCGAGATTAATCTTAACCATTATTTTCAGAGTGTGTTGCAAGCGCTGCGACCGCGTTTCAAAAATACCGATCATGAGATTCAGCTTGATTGTCCGAAAGATCTTAATGCCCGTTGCAATGCCGGTGCACTGGCACAGATCATTACTAACCTCGTGTTAAATTCTTTAATTCACGCGTTTACCGATGTCCAGCAAGGCAAAATGCACATTGAGGTTCGCCGGCAGGGCGACGTCTTGCATATTGACTATAAAGATAACGGCAGAGGGCTCACCGAAGCTCAGCAGCAACATCTGTTCGACCCGTTCTTCACAACGCGAAGAGAGCGCGGTGGCAGTGGATTGGGCACACACATTGTCCGCGACCTCGTCGAACAAACCTTCTCTGGTACCATAGCTGTACAATCGGCACCGGGCGAAGGACTCTCCTATCACATTGAATTACCGATTCAATTTATTGATAGCTAATCTGATTTAACAGCCAACACCAAGGAATGAAGTTATGTGGTTTCGCAATTTGCGTATTTATACCTTAGCTGATGATTTTCAACTCCCGGAAGATTTAGCACCAGCGCTTACTGAACATCAATTCAAGCCATGCGGCCGCAGTGAGCTGGCTAGTTTTGGCTGGTCATCACCGTTTGGGGCGCGCAGCGAAGAGTTGTTTCACCAGATAGGAAAACACTATTTGTTCTGTGCGCGCAAAGAGGAAAAAGTGCTGCCAGCAAGTGTGGTCAATGCCCAGCTGGAAGAACAGATTGAAGTTATTGAGGCCGATCAGGGCCGCCGCGTGGTTGGCAAGGAGAAACAATCGTTAAAAGAAGATCTGGTGCATCAACTGCTGCCTCAGGCGTTTACACGTTTTAAGCTCACCTGGGGCATGCTCGACATGCAACACCGTATTGTTGTAGTCGATGCCTCCGCCAGTAATCAGGCAGAAGACTTCCTCGGCTTATTGCGCAGCAGTCTCGGTTCATTGCCAGTCAAACCCTGGTTCAGCGAACAGCCGACTGAACTTTATTTCACCCAATGGTTGAAACAGGGGCAGCTGCCCGGAGAATTTGAATTCGGCGATGAAGCTGAATTACGCGACAGCGATGAAGAAGGTGGAATCATCCGCTGTAAAAATCACGAGCTGACCAGTCCCCAGATCACCGCCCATTTAGAGCATGGTAAGCAGGTCACTAAGCTTGCAGTTGAGTGGCAGGAACGCATTACCATGGTATTGGAGCAGGACATGGCGATTAAGCGTTTCAAAGCAACTGACGTGCTGCTGGATGATCAGGACAAGTTAGTGGATGCAACACCGGAACAGAAAATAGATGCCGATTTCGCATTATTAAGCGGTGAAATCAGCGCATTGTTTCCGCAACTTGTTAGTTTATTTAATGACCAAATCAGCGTAGATTAATTACACTTTGGTCATTCAGAGCAACACTACAGGTGCACTATGAAACTTACCCATATGTTTACCCTATCGGCACTGGCACTACTCACACTCAGTGCCTGCGGCCAACAGCAAACGACCCCAACGCCAATGAGCGACGAGGCCGAAGCCCCGGCTCATGTTCTTGTTGAAGGTGCCGAGCAACGACTGGATATTTATCAGTCGGTCGATTTGACCACCGATTTAAGTCATCTCAGCGACGAACAGAAGCAACTGATCGAACTTTTAATCGACGCCTCCGATATTATGGACGACCTGTTCTGGCTGCAGGCTTTTCCTGGAGATAAAGCTGAGCTCCTTAATGCTGTTAGTGATGATGAAGTCCGTGAGTTTGTCGAAATTAACTACGGCCCCTGGGATCGTCTTAATAATAACCAACCCTTTCTGACCGGCTTTGGGCCTAAGCCTGCAGGCGCGAATTTTTATCCGGTCGACATGAGTAAGGCAGAATTCGAACAAGCCGAATTTGAAGGGAAAATCGATCTTTATACGCTGGTTCGCCGCAATGAAGCCGGTGAGCTCTATTCGATCCCCTATAACGAAGCCTACGAAGAACAACTTAACGAAGCTGCGTCACTGCTGCGTCAGGCCGCTTACCTGGCGGAAAGTAAAAGTTTCGAGAATTATCTGAACCTGCGCGCCTATGCATTTGAGACCAATAGCTACCAAGCCTCAGATCTGGCCTGGATGGAAATGACAGATAATGAAATTGATGTTGTCATTGGTCCCATTGAAACCTACGAAGATCAACTCTTCGGCTATCGCGCCGGGTTTGAATCTTATGTGCTGATTAAGGACCTCGCCTGGAGCGAAAGGCTGGAAAAGTATGCTGAGTATTTGCCTGAACTTCAGCGCGGCCTGCCGGTTGCTGAAGACTATAAGGCTGAAATGCCAGGCTCTGAAGCTCAGTTAAATGCTTACGATGTGGTTTACTATGCGGGCCACTCCAATGCTGGTAGCAAAACCATTGCGATAAACCTGCCTAATGATGAAGAAGTCCAGTTAGAAAAAGGTACCCGTCGGTTGCAGTTGAAGAACGCCATGCGGGCGAAGTTTGATCAGATTCTAATTCCAATCGCCGATGAGCTGATTGTGCCAGAACAACGCCAACATATTACCTTTGATGCGTTCTTTGCCAATACCATGTTCCATGAGGTCGCCCACGGTTTAGGTATTAAAAACACTCTTGATGGTAGCAGTACTGTACGGGAAGCTTTGAAAGAGCATGCATCAGCTTTGGAAGAAGGCAAAGCTGACATCCTGGGACTTTATATGGTCACCCAGTTACTCGAAAAAGGCGTGATTACCGAGGGTCAACTCGAGGATTATTACGTGACCTTTTTAGCAGGTATCTTTCGCTCAGTTCGTTTCGGCGCTTCCAGTGCGCATGGCAAAGCTAACATGATCCGCTTTAACTACTTTGCTGATGCCGGGGCATTTACCCGTAACGAAGACGGGCTTTATGCTGTCAATATGGACGCCACCCGAGCCGCCATGACAAGTCTTTCAGAGAAAATCTTAACGCTCCAGGGTGATGGTGATTATCAAGGTGTTGGTCAGTTATTCGATGAAATGGGAAATGTGGGTTCCACCCTGCAAGCGGATCTTGACCGTTTGTCTGCGGCAAATATTCCTGTCGACATCACCTTCAAGCAAGGTAAAGAGGTGCTTGGTCTTTAACCTTGCTCCGCTTGTGACTTACCGGCGAGATAAAAATCGCCGGTAAGCTCACGGTACTCCGCGCTATAACCGGCGCCCGCATGAATCGTTAACCCGGTAACAGCCACGGACGTTGCGGGTTGTAACTGCCACCCCTGAATCACTAGCTTTGCTGGCTTCTTGGCAGTGCTAAAAATCAACAGTTCATCGCGCAAATGAAAGCCATTAGCTTGCGCGTGTTCAGCGCGTGATTCACGTTGACTGTGCGGAATGATCCAGTAAAAACGGCCGGCTGCTGACAAGTTACGCCGCGCGCATCTTAGCCAATCACTAATTTCAGTGTCACCCTGCCGAGCTAATTGCCGTGTCAGCTGCGGACTTACCAGTTGTTCAGGAAAATAAGGCGGATTACATACAATAAGCTCGTAACGATAGGAATTTTGCCAGTCCCGCACATCGGCCTGATAGGTTTGAATTCGCTGAGGCCATGGCGAAACAGCTGCGTTTTCAGCAGCCTCCCCCACCGCCTCAGCTTCGCAATCAATGGCGTCGATCTGCAATTCAGCACTCCGTTGTGCCAGCATGAGCGCCAGTATGCCGGAGCCGGTGCCGAGATCGAGTGCGCGCTTGGCTTTACTAATCGGCACATAACTACCAAAAATAAGGCTATCTGTGCTTACTTTCATCGCACATCGATCGTCTTTGATATAAAATTGCTGGCATTGAAAGCCCATGCTGACCCCGACGAAGCAAATCGTTTGGAACTAAGGAACACATCATGACCCCCGATTGGGATCAACTCGAACTCGACGACGAACTCATTGACGTACTGCTAGGCGCTGAGCTGAATAAGCCAGCGAAAGTACAACAAGCTGTCATCCCACTGGCGCTTGCAGGACAAGATTTACTCGTCAACTCGCCCACGGGAACAGGTAAAACTCTGGCATTCTTACTGCCTGCGCTGCAGCACCTGATTGACTTCCCGCGTCAGCAACCCGGTGGTGCACGCGTCCTTATTCTAGCACCGACCCGCGAGTTGGCGCAGCAGATTGCTGAGCAAGCAGATGCCTTTGAAGAATCCACCGGGTTACGCTCGGTACTGATTACCGGTGGTGTCAATTACGGCAGTCAGCATCAGCTGCTTGAAGCACCCCACGATATTCTGGTCGCCACACCCGGCCGCCTCATCGACTTACTTAATGCCGGTCAGTGCGAGCTTGAACAGATTGAGTGGCTGATTATCGATGAAGCTGATCGGATGCTCGATATGGGCTTCACTGAGTCAGTGAAAATGATTGCCGAATCCGCGCTTAATTTAACCCAGTCGCTGTTGTTTTCCGCGACCCTGGAGAGTCCGGGCGTACTGCGTTTTTCTGCGGCAATTCAAAAGTCGCCGGAGCACGTTGTCGTGCAGCCGCCAAAACGTGAAAAAGGCAAGATCCTGCAACGTTGGTACCAGGCGGACACCGCTGATCACAAATTGCAGCTGTTGTTGCGACTTTTGCAGGACTACCCCGGACGGCGCGTGATCTTTGTGCGCACCAGGGAAAAGGTAGAAGAGCTGTCAGCGAAGTTGTGGAGCGCGGAGATTAAGAACTTAACCTTGCGTGGTGATATGCCGCAAGACGAACGGCAGAAAATTATCGCGCGGATGGAAACCTTTGCCGATGCGACGCTTATCGCCACAGATGTTGCCGCCCGCGGCCTGGATATTGAAGATGTCGAGTTAGTGGTTAATTATGACTTGCCACGGCAGGCAGATGTTTATTTGCATCGTATCGGACGTACAGCGCGTGCCGGGAAAAGTGGTGTTGCGGTGAATCTGGTCGAGGCGCACGATGCCGATTTACTAGGTCGTATCGAGCGCTACCAGGAAAGCAAAATCGAGCGCCGGGTATTTGCTGAGCTCAAACCACAGTATAAATTCCCTGATCCGCGTAAGCGCACGAAAAAGAAAAAGAATAAGAAAACTGACGCTAAGTCGAAGAAGAAGAAGAAGAAGTCTTAGCTAGTTTTCTGCGGTGGCGCATAAAGCGCCACCATGCAATTAAGTAGAAGGTCGCAGCACCCAGGCCGTCAGCCAGCAAGTCGCCCCAACTTGAATCCCGATAGGGCAAAAGATCCTGGATGTACTCAATGAGCAGACCATAGCCAGTAAGCACCACCAAAGCTGCCCAGATTGGAATTGGGAAAGCATGATAAAACGCCCAGGCAAGCACAAAAAACGCGGCAAAATGAACAACTTTATCTAAATGCTCAAAACGCGGCAGTTCACCAGTTGATACTTGCATTAAAAACGCGGCGGTCACCACTATTAGTAACCCAATAAAAAGTACGCGCGCCCAATTTTTCGAACTCATTTAGGATCCTTGTTCGTTACCACATCAAGCCTCGCGACGAGGTTGATAAACGCCTACATTGTTATAGCCTTGCTCTTGTAAGTAAAGAGCCTGGAGCTTACTCATTACACCTTTTTCACAATAAAGCAGGTAGCGCTGCGCTGAATCAAGCTCAGCAAAGGCTGTCGCAAGCTTAAAAAACGGAATGCTCTGCACTGTAATGCCTGCTGGCAACTGAGTTAACGGTTTGGCTTCCTGCTCATCCAGACTGCGGATATCAATAATGACATCATCTTTTTGCGCCGCATCGACAACCGAGCTTACGGATTCAATCTGAGCATCGGTGCTTTCACCAATATGCCGTACGTCTTCAACGTTTGCCGCGCGCACGACTCGCTCGAGTAATTCAGGATCAAGTCGAGCTTCGGCTTCTAGCACCGCATCGCGCTGCGCTTTAACCGTCGGTTTGATTGAAATCACGCCACAATATTCCGGCATACTGCGGGCAATATCAGCGGTGCCTATGTGTTCCGCAATATTAATGATTTCTTGTTTATCCATGGTAATCAGCGGACGTAGAACTAAGGTGTCGATCGCTTCATCAATCACACTGAGATTACTCAATGTCTGGCTCGAGACCTGCCCCAACGCTTCACCGGTGACTAATGCCTGGGCATTACTACGTCGTGCGACAATTTGTGCCGTACGTAACATTTGTCGCTTCAACACCACACCCATCAAGCCATTATCGACATGGGTGAGAATTTCCTCGACCACGGGCGCAAAGTCGATACTGATAAATTTCAGTGGATGTGAGCTGGCGTAGGTTTGCCACAGATAATAGGCTGTTTGTCGCACACCTGTTTCATGACGGTCGCCACCAAGATTGAAAAAGCAAAAATGCGTGCGGGCACCGCGACGCAACAACTGAAAGCTTGCGACACTCGAGTCAAAACCACCGGACAACAAACTCAACACAGTTTCCTGGGTCGGCAGCGGAAAACCTCCGAGACCTTGCTGTTTATCGCCAAATACCCGTACCGTTTCGTTATCAACTTCAATTCGCAGTTCAATATCCGGCCGCCGCAATTCGACCCGCGTGCCAGCGACATTTTGTAATACACCGCCACCGATATAATGTTCGAGATCCATGGAACGGAAGCCATGTTTACCCTTACGCTTTACCCTCACCGCAAAACTGCGGTCCTGCAGACGCGCTGACCAGGTTGTTAGTACTTGCTGCAAAATCGGGGTAAAATCAGCTTCACTGGTGGAATTAAGTTGTAACTCGTGGGAGCGACTGAACCAGGCAATTCCCGGAATACGTTGTAGTTCATCGCTGATTTGTTCGGCGACAAGCGGATCCTGGCTGGCGACATTGACTTCAATGCGATCCCATAGCCAGAGCACTTTAATTGGCGCCTCGTCGTCAACTTCAACGCGCTTAAGGATGTTTTTCAGGTTACTAACCAGTACTTTGCCGTAACGTTTTCGAACGCCTTTGCTCTTTATCGTAATTTCGGCATGTAAGCGGATTACAAATTTCATGGGTGAACGACTTCTTTGACTTTAAAAACGCGCTAGTATACCTGATTTGACGGTACATCGGAATCAGGGTAACTTGTGCGCCACGCATATCAACAGGTGCCGCTATGAGTGATTTATCGCTAGAACAAGCCATTCAGGAATTAGAACAAATTGTGGTAAAGCTCGAGCAGGGCGAACTGCCACTTGAACAGGCTCTTGAGCAGTTTGAAAAAGCCGTGCGCCTGTCACGGTTAAGCCAGCAAAAACTGCAACAAGCTGAACAGAAAGTCAGCCAGCTATTACAGCAGCAAAACGGCGAAGAGCTCACTGGCTTCGCGAATGACGTGACCGACGAGGCCGATTCGTGACATTGAACAGCTTGTTACACGAGCAACGGCAACAGATTAACGCGGTTCTTGAGCAGCAACTCGACGCCCGTGTTTCACCTGCCAGTAAGTTACACGCTGCCATGCACTATGCTTTGGTGCTCGGCGGCAAACGCGTACGGCCGTTTCTAACCTACAGCGTAGGCGGCATTTGTGGCGCGCCAAAAGCCGCGCTCGATACAGCTGCAGCAGCAGTCGAATGCATCCACGCCTATTCACTTGTTCATGATGACCTGCCGGCAATGGATAATGACGACTTGCGACGTGGTCAACCTACCTGTCATCGTGCTTTTGATGAAGCGACGGCGATACTGGCTGGCGATGCCCTGCAAACATTAGCTTTTGAGTTATTGAGCAGCGACAACGCGGAGCTTCCAGCAGCGCGGCAAGTTGCCATGTTACGGGTACTTGCGCACGCTAGCGGAAGTCGGGGCATGTGTGGTGGACAAGCACTTGATCTGGCCGCCACAGATGCGCACTTGAGTGAGCCAGAACTCGAACAGGTTCACCAGCTAAAGACCGGCGCACTTATCACCGCGGCAGTGCAGCTTGGAGTACTGGCAGGCAACGACGAGGCGCAACAGTATTATAATGATTTCAGCCAGTTCGCCACCTGGTTGGGACTGGCGTTCCAGGTCCAGGATGACATCCTCGATGTCGTCGGCTCAACAGAAACCTTAGGAAAAACAAACGGTAAAGATGAAGCCGCCAATAAAAGCACCTATGTACAGTTACTGGGTCTGGATGCTGCCCGGGTAAAGCTCACGCAATTACACCAGAAAGCGCTTCAAGCCCTCCACGGAATCCCCTACAATACACAGTTACTAGAAAATTTTGCAGAACAGTTGTTAAACCGGGATCATTAATCGCATGACATCTTCGTCTCACGACGCTTATCCGTTACTCGACGGTATCGATAATCCAGCGGATTTACGTACCTTGCATGAACGCCAGCTACCGCAGCTATGCGCAGAAGTACGCGAATTCCTGCTCAGCTCAGTCAGCCGCAGCAGCGGCCATCTTGCGTCGGGGCTTGGCACCGTTGAACTGACGGTAGCATTACACTATGTCTATGCGACACCTTATGACCAGTTCGTCTGGGATGTAGGTCATCAGGCCTACCCGCATAAAATTTTAACCGGACGCAAACACCAACTGCATACCATTCGACAGAAAGATGGCTTGCATCCGTTTCCGTGGCGTCCGGAGAGCGAGTACGACACTCTTAGCGTCGGTCATTCGAGCACCTCAATCAGTGCCGCTTTAGGCATGGCCATCGCGGCCCAGCGCGAGCGCACCGAGAAAAAAGTTGTCGCGATTATTGGCGACGGTGCCATGACTGCAGGTATGGCCTTTGAAGCAATGAACCATGCCGGTGATATCAAACCCGACATGTTGGTTATTTTAAACGACAACGATATGTCGATTTCGGAGAATGTCGGTGCCCTCAACAACCACCTGGCGCGGGTACTTTCAGGTAGGTTTTATACCTCTTTGCGCGAGAGCAGCAAAAAACTGCTGCAAGGCATGCCCGGCATTCATCACCTGGCAAGCCGTGCTGAAGAACACATGAAAGGCATGGTTGCCCCTGGTACTATTTTTGAAGAGCTAGGCTTTAACTATATCGGTCCTATCGATGGTCACGATGTTAATCTACTGGTGTCAACCTTGCGCAACATGCGCCACCTGAAAGGCCCGCAATTCCTGCACGTGGTTACCCGCAAAGGTAAAGGTTACGAGCCTGCAGAAAAAGATCCTATTGGCTACCATGGCGTACCCAAATTTGATCCTGCCACCACATCATTACCCAGTAAAAAGGCGGCGACGCCATCTTACTCGAAGGTTTTTGGTGACTGGCTCTGCGAAATGGCGGCTCAGGATCCAAAATTAATGGCGGTAACGCCAGCCATGCGTGAAGGTTCCGGCATGGTTGAGTTTTCGCAGCGCTTCCCACAGCAGTATTTCGATGTTGCGATCGCCGAGCAACACGCGGTCACCTTCGGCGCCGGCCTGGCAATTGGCGGCTTCCACCCAGTGGTAGCAATCTACTCGACCTTTTTACAACGCGGTTACGACCAACTGATCCACGATGTAGCCCTGCAGAACTTACCCGTATTGTTTGCCATTGATCGCGCCGGCATCGTCGGTGCAGACGGGCCTACCCATCAGGGAGCATTTGATCTGAGCTATTTGCGTTGCGTGCCAAACATGGTGGTTATGACACCGTCTGATGAAAACGAATGCCGCAACATGCTTTACACTGGCCACAAGCTACAACAGCCTGCAGCCGTGCGTTATCCGCGCGGTAATGGCACCGGATGTGACATCGATGCTGAGCTGCAGGAGCTCACTATAGGTAAAGGCCGCATTCTGCGCCGCGCCAATGAGGCAAGTGCCACCAAGGTTGCCATCCTGAGCTTCGGTACAGTTCTAAACGATGTTATACCTTGCGCCGATAACCTCGACGCGACCATTGCCGATATGCGTTTTGTGAAGCCAATCGACGAACAGTTGATCCGTGAGCTTGCGGACAGTCATGATCTGCTCGTCACCGTCGAAGACAACGTCGTTGCCGGTGGAGCGGGAAGTGCCGTAGGTGAGTTTTTGCACGGTGCAGGGCTTACAACTGCAATCTTACAGTTAGGTTTGCCTGACCAGTTCATCAAGCACGGCGACCAGCAGGAGATTCGTGCTGAACTTGGCTTAGATGCCGATGGTTTAGAACAACGTATTCGTCAACGCATAGCCGAGATGTAGCAGCAGCGCGCTGACGATACCAGCAAGGATATCGTCAGCCATAATGCCTAAACCACCGTGCAGACGCTTATCGCACCAACCTATAGGTCCTGGTTTGATAATGTCGAAGAAGCGGAATAATAGAAACGCCAGCAGCAGGTTTACCCAGGTAGCCGGCAAGAAACTCATAGCTAGTAAATAACCGGCAATTTCATCTAACACTATCGCCGGATGATCATGCACACCCAGGGCATTTGCTGTTGCCCGGCACATCGCAATACCAACCAGACTGACCAACACCGCAATGCTAAGATAAATCCAGGGATCTACGCCTTGCAGCAACCATACAATAGGAACCGCCGCGAGGGTACCAAAGGTGCCGGGAGCTTTAGGCGCAAGACCACTGCCAAATCCCAGTGAAAAGAAGTGCACAGGGTGTGCCAATCGCTTCACACTCACCGCTGGTAGCGTTTTATCCTGCTTAGCTGAAGTGGTCATAACCGTTTTTCCCAGTCATGCCTTCCCAGACCTCGCCATTACGTTCCAGCCGCAAATCTTTGGCCTTACTGGTAATTCTGCCGATGCAGGTCGGTTTCGCCGGATGACGTGCGATAGCAGTATCGAACACCCCACGGCGACTCTCTGGCACGGTAAAGCAAAGCTCGTAATCATCGCCACTACATAGCGCGTAAGAAATCGCCTGGTCGGCATCAACGGATCCGGTCAGCGCCATACTCAGCGGTATTTCATCAACATCAATACGCGCGCCAACATTCGAAGACTTCAGTATGTGCTGTAAATCCGCTACCAGGCCGTCAGAAATATCAATGGCACTGGACGCGATATCACGCAGATTCTGGCCTAACGCGACCCGTGGCGATGGGAAATAAAGTCGCTCCAGCACGCGGCGGTAATGGCTGTCAGAGATCTCGACCCGCTGTTGTTGCGCAGCAAGTGCCAGACCGGCATCGCCGAGGCTGCCACTGACATAGATCCAGTCGCCCGGTTTTGCACCATCACGTCGCAATGCAGCGCCGACAGGCACGAAGCCATGTGCGGTAACGGTCAATGACAGCGGCCCCTTAGTGGTATCACCGCCAATCAACTGACAATCGTAATAGGCGCAAATCTCGCGCAGTCCATGGCTAAACCCCGTCAACCAGTCGTGGTCCATTTCCGGCAGGGTTAGCGCGAGCGACAGCCATGCAGGCTCCGCCCCCATTGCGGCGAGATCACTGAGGTTAACTGCGGCGACCTTGTGTCCTACGGCACGGGCTGGTGTTTGCTTATCAAAATGTACACCGGCAACCATGGTATCTGTGGCGATAATCAACTCTGAAGCTTCTGGGACTTTAAGAATTGCGGCATCGTCACCCACTCCAAGCACCACGTCGTCGCGCTCAGGCCAACGCCGGGTAAAGTAGGTGTCGATAAGATCAAACTCGCCAAAGGCCATGGATTGAGCCGTTATCTGCGGGTGGGTCGTAAACTGTCTATTGCTTTGTCGAGTACCCCGTTGACGAAACGATGACTTTCGTCAGCGCCGAATGACTTCGCCAATTCAATGGCTTCGTTAATCGCAACTTTATAGGGCACATCAAGCCGTTCACGGAGTTCGAATGCGGCCAGACGCAATACTGCACGCTCGACATGATCAAGCTCCGCCAGAGGCCGGTCTAAAAACGGCGACAGCGCGTCATCTAAGGTTCTGACCTGACCCGCAACACCGCGTACCAAAGCCAGAAAGTAATCAACGTCAATTTTACTGGTGTCATTGTCAGTGAGAAACTGAGCTTCGATATCGCTCATACTGTTCTCACTCAGTTGCCAGGAATAAATGGCTTGTACTGCAAGCTTGCGCGCTTTACGACGTGCAGCTGGTTTCATAGTAGTTCCTCTTAGAGCTGCTCGAGCACATTAACCATTTCAAGCGCGCTTAAAGCTGCTTCCGCACCTTTATTGCCGGCTTTGGTGCCGCTACGCTCAATGGCTTGTTCAATGGTATCAGTGGTGATCACACCATTGGCAACAGGTACGTTAAATTCATGCATAACGCGGCTTAGCCCGCTATTACATTCACCAGCAACAAAATCAAAATGTGGTGTACCACCACGGATCACGGCACCAATGGCGATGATCGCATCATATTTACCGGTCGCGGCCAAACGCCGTGCGACAAGTGGTAATTCATAAGCACCAGGTGCTTTGACCACGGTAATATCATCAGCGGCTACCTGGCCGTAATGCTTCAAAGTAGTCACCGCCCCATCAAGGAGGCTATCGACTACAAAGTGGTTAAATCTTGAAACCACCAAAGCAAATTTTTTGCCTGGTGCAGCGATGCCGGCTTCAATTACGTTCATGATTGCATCCTTATAAAGAAATCGGCGCGATAATAGCACAAATTTTGCTATCAGGCATGTTGTGGATTTTTACCTACTGCGTGCGCAACTGCCTGCTTTACCCGCAGAAGTTCACTTTCAATATCGCCGGTAATCATCATTGGTGGGCGAATATCAATGACTTTGCGCGAGAAATCAAAGCCCACTGGAATCACCGGTACCTGGGTTGCCCGGGCAATGTGCAGAAAGCCTCTTTTCCACTCACTGACTTTTTTTCGCGTACCTTCGGGCGCTAACGCCAAAATTAACTCGTGACGTTGCTCAAACTCATCAACCATTTGCCCGACCACACCTTGCGCAGAACGCCGGTCAACAGGAATACCGCCTAACCAGCGGAGCACGCTGTTAATAGGGAAGCGGAAGATCGTATGTTTACCAAGAAAGGATAACTTCAGGCCCAGCGCCAGCATTACAAACACACCAACAAAGAAATCCCAGTTGGACGTATGTGGTGCAACGGGAATGATAGCCTGGCGGGTCGCTGGCAGTTCACCTTCGATACGCCAGCCACCGAGTACACGCATCCCTACCCGACCAACCCAACGACTGAACCGGTTGCCGCGGGTCGGTAACGGAGCGCGAAGGTGCTCCGGGATTATCTCATTAACGTTAGCCATCTTGCAGCGCGGTACGCAACGCTTCGAGTTTCAGTTTGACGCGGCGCATATTGTCCGGGCCAAGGCGCAACATTTGCTTCTGGGCATCAGGAAGCGCTTCAAGAGCCGGGTCTGCAAAACGGTACATGACGCTGTGATCGTTAAGTTCAATGACGGTACCCACTGAAGGCGTCGCCATTAATACATCGATAGCATCCAATAGCACTGTTTCAGGCGCAGTATCAGGATAGCCGATTTCTGCTAAAGCCTCTCCCACCAGTGGCTGGTAACGCTCCAGTAAATTTTCCAAAACCTCAACGTCAAGACTGACAAACCAATCCACCAAGCTGTTGTAGCGGTCATAGGAGCGCGGGTCGATGTAAATTTTGTCGTCTTGTTCTAATACCCGGAAATCGCCTTTTGGCCCGGCAACAGGCGCTGCATCACGCACCACTACGCCATTACGAATGTTATCGACAAAGACAACCGCATCACGTATTAACTGCTCGCTCTGAATCGGCTCAACAGGTTGCTCCTGAGCTTCAAGGCGGGCAAGGATCTCATCTGTACTTTCGGTGAGTGCTGGTAGTTCCGGTTCCGGCTCAGTAACCTCCGGTGACTCGGCTTCAGGCTCGGCTGTCTCTTCCTCGCCCAGTTCTACAGTTTCCGCAGGGTCAGGAACCAGGTTTTCAGCTGGCTCGTCAATGGTATTGATCTGTGGTTCAACCGCTACGGGTTCTGGCAGAGATGACTGACGCGGGTTTTGGTCCTGCATCAGGTACCAAATCACCACCACGGCAAGCACAATTACAATAGTTAATGCAGCAATAAGTTTACCTTTGCCGCCCGCCTGGGGTTGGTAATTGGGATCGCGATCAATCATATCAGCTCCTAAATTGGTTTACTGGTCTCGCTCAGCACGCTGAAATACCAACTCAGTGTCAGTTGATTGCTCGGCGTTAAAACGATAGCCATTGGCATTAAATTGCTTTAATTCAGCCACGTCACTTACCGCTTCGGTCATGATGAAGCGAGCCATAGCCCCACGGGCTTTCTTCGCCCAGAAACTTATAACCTTGTATTCGCCATTTTTCTCGTCTTTAAAAACAGGTGTAATAATCTCTGCTTTCAAATGCTTCGGGTCTACACTAGAAAAATACTCTTGTGACGCAAGATTAACTAGCACATCGCTGTCACTGGCACGTAAATCTTCATTGAGCATATCGGTAATGACATTACCCCAAAACTCATACAAGTTCTTACCACGCGCAGTATCCAGCTTGGTTCCCATCTCCAGACGGTAGGGCTGCATCAGGTCAAGTGGCCGTAGTACACCATATAGACCCGATAATATACGCAAATGTTCCTGCGCAAAGGCAATTGTTTCATCAGACATTTTTTCTGCCTGAAGACCGCTATAAACATCACCATCGAAAGCAAATAATGCGGGGCGGGCATTATCGGGAGTAAAGGGTTGATGCCAGTCAGCAAAACGCGCTGCGTTGAGTCCTGCCAGTTTATCGCTGATTTTCATCAGCGAGCCCAGCTCCTGTGGTGACAGGGACTCGCACCGATCAACCAGCTCCTGAGCGTACTCAAGTAAGCGTGGTTGACTGTACTCCTCCGTTGGCAACGGGCTCTCGTAATCCAGGTTCTTCGCTGGCGATAGCACAACTAACATCATCCGTTCTCCTGTTCCCTATTGATCATCGACAACCGTTACGGCATCGGATCCAAATCTTCACCTTCCTTCTCAACTTCAGGTGGCATCAAGTCTTCGCGACTTACACCTAATGCTAAGGCCAGTGAGCTGGCAATATAAACCGACGAATAGGTACCGATAAATACACCAAACAACAATGCTGTCGCAAAGCCATGAATCAATGCACCACCAAGGAAAAACAACGCAAACAATACCAGTACGGTCGTTAACGAGGTAATCACTGTGCGGCTCATAGTATCCGTCAGGGCACCGTTGATAATCTCTTCTGAGCTGCCCTTGCGGAATTTACGGAAATTCTCGCGAATTCGATCGCTGACCACCACGGTATCGTTAATGGAGTAACCAATAACAGCGAGTAAAGCTGCCAGCACCGTCAAATCAAATTCCAACCCAAGGATAGAAAATAGACCCAGCGTCAGAATTACATCGTGCGCCAAGGCGCCAACTGCACCTAACGCAAGACGCCACTCAAAGCGAAAGGCAATATAAATCAAGATACAGATCAGGGCAGTTAGCATGGCTAAACCGCCCTGCTGAGTTAGCTGGTCACCCACATTGGGACCGACAAACTCGATACGTCGCATGGTTACTTCTTCATCTGTAGCAGCACGCAACAAATTAAGAATATTGTCACCGACCTCTTGCGCTTTAACGCCTTCCTGCGGCTCGATACGAATCAGCACATCTTGCTGGGTACCAAAGTTCTGTACCACAGCACCAGAGAAGCCATTAGCATCAAGTGTAGTACGTATTTCACTTAAGTCAGCTTCACGTTCGTAACCGACTTCAATAACCGTACCGCCAGTAAAGTCCAGGCCCCAGTTCAACTGATTTATCGCCAGTGAAGCAATAGAAGCGATCAGCAAGAGTCCGCTGAAAATCCATGCGACCATTCGGAAGCGCATGAATGGTATGGTTTTATCCGTTTTTATTAGCTCGTGCATGTGGCCTCCTAAACCGATAACTTGTCAATGCGTTTACCACCCCAGATGGCATTCACCACTGCACGGGTACCTACAATTGAGGTAAACATTGAGGTCACAATACCGATTGCGAGTGTTACCGCGAATCCTTTAATCGGACCCGTACCAATCGCAAACAAGATAATCGCTGCAATTAACGTCGTAACGTTGGCATCAGCAATCGTTGACAGAGCACTATCATAACCATGATGAATCGCTTGCTGCGGACTTCGCTTGGCTTTTATTTCCTCACGTATTCGCTCGAAAATAAGCACGTTAGCATCGACGGCCATACCTACGGTCAGAACAATACCCGCCATACCAGGTAAGGTCAGGGTTGCGCCAGGAATCATCGACATCACCCCAACAATCAAGATCAGATTGGTTGCCAGTGCCAGATTTGCGACCATGCCGAACTTTTTGTAGTACATCACCATGAACGCCAATACCAGGACAAAACCCCAGACAATAGCCTGGATCCCCATATTAATGTTTTCCTGACCAAGACTCGGTCCGACGGTGCGTTCTTCGACAATCTGGATGGGCGCGATCAAAGCACCTGCACGCAGTAATAGTGCTAGGTTTTGCGCTTCCTGCACAGAATCCAGGCCGGTGATACGGAAGCTACTTCCCAACCGTGCCTGAATGGTTGCGACGTTAATAACTTCTTCATGACGCTCAAAAATAATGTCGCCTTCCTGATCTCGTTCACCGGTCGTTTTGAACTCAATAAACAGAGTTGCCATTGGTTTACCAACATTGTCGCGCGTGGCCAGTGACATTTTATCGCCACCTACACCATCCAGGCTAATGTTGACCTGTGGCCGCTGATTCTCATCGAATCCCGAATTGGCATTAACAATATGATCGCCGGTTAGAATTACATCTTCTTTCAGCAGAACATTACCGCCGTTGCGGTTCGGATACAGTTCAGAACCAAATGGTACCCGTCCCATTTCCGCCTCACGGACACTGTTTTGGTCATCAACAAGCCGGAATTCCAGCGTAGCTGTAGCGCCAAGGATTTCTTTCGCCCGGGCTGTATCCTGCACACCAGGCAACTGCACGACGATGCGCTCCGCACCCTGACGCTGCACCAGCGGCTCCGCAACCCCAAGCTCGTTCACGCGATTCCGTAATATGGTCACGTTTTGTGAGATGGCGTAATCACGGGTTTCTTCGATCTTCGTTTCGGTCATCCGCAAAGTAAGAGTTCGCGCCGCTTCATCCTCAAGCAAGGTATAACCTTCATAAAGACCGTCGAGATAGTTTTCAGCCGCCTGATAATCCTCAGTGGTCCGCAGAGTGACCACTATGTCATCGTCACGACGTTCAATACTGGTATAACGAATCCGCTCTTCGCGCAGTTCGGTGCGGACGGTGTCACGCATTTGACCTAAAATCTTGCGCATCGCTTCGTTCATGTCCACTTCCATCAGAAAGTGCACACCGCCACGAAGGTCCAAACCTAACTTCATTGGCGTCGCGCCTAAAGCTGCAAGCCAATCTGGCGTCGCTGGAGCCAGATTGAGTGCCACGACATAGTCGGTGCCCAGCTCCTGCATAATGGCCTCGCGCGCCTTTAACTGCTCATTGTCGGAAGAGAGTCGAATCAACAACTGATCTTCTTCCATGACAATCGACTTTGGCGCAATATCCAGCTCAGCCAGCGTGTCTTCTACCCGCCCCATTACTTGCGTATCGATGCTGGTGGTGCGCGTTGCTGATACCTGAACCGCGAAGTCTTCACCATAGAGATTAGGTAAAGCGTAAACTCCGGCAATCACCAAAATGGCGATTACCATCAGATTTTTCCAGAGCGGAAACTTGTTTAACACGTTAAATCCTTATCTCCTTTACAGAGATTTCATGGTCCCTTTTGGCAGAACCGCGGTTACCGCTGATTTCTGCACAGTCACTTCCACGGTCTCAGCAAGTGCGATAACCATAAAGTCGCTTTCTTCGTTGATTTTAGTGATGCGACCGACCATACCACCATTCATCAATACTTCATCGCCTTTACTAATACCGGCGATAAGTTCTTTATGCTGCTTGACGCGTTTAGCTTGTGGGCGGTAAATCATGAAGTAGAAAATTAAACCAAACATGACCAGCATAAAGATCAGTTCCATGCCGCCACCCTGAGTTGCTGCGCCGTCTTGTGCGTGAGCTGTACCAATTAAAAAGTCCATAAATTCCTCTGTCTTATCGAGTTAGTTTTAATAGCTTTGAGATGGGGCTGTTCTGCGTTCAAACAAGCCCAATCACTGTTTTTTTAGAAAATTGTTCCGCATTCTAACGAATTTAAGCGCGAATGGGGAGTCATGTCGCACAACAGATCGCTAGGCTTCTGTAACAATCCATGCCAAACTGGACTCACCAAAGGAAAAAAACGTCAGTTTACAATGGCTATCGACACCTTCTTCTACTGGTTTGATCATCTCGGAGTTGCAGTTTTTGCAGTCTCCGGCACGCTATTGGCTTTCCGTAAAAACATGGATGGCTTTGGCGTTGTAGTGCTTGCCTCGGCGACCGCTGTTGGTGGCGGAACCGTGCGCGATCTGATTCTCGACCTGCCAGTGTTCTGGGCCTACGACCCAACCTATATCTACACCATTTTAGCTGCTGCCTTTACCACCATCTTATGGTTGCGGTTACGCGACTATATTCACCAGAAAACGCTGTTAATTGCCGACGCCATAGGTTTAGCATTCTTTACCGTGATGGGTGCACAAAAAGCTCTCGAAGCGGGCTTTCCGGCAGTGGTCTGTGTGGTTATGGGCACAGTAACTGCATGTTTTGGCGGGATGCTCCGTGACGTTCTGGCACGCGATATCCCGATGGTGCTGAAAGGCGAACTTTATGCCACCACCTGCCTGGTCGGCGGCAGTGTTTATGTCCTGCTTGCTCCTTACACCGCCCTCACAGCTCTTTTGGCGGGCGGTCTGGTGACTTTGTTGTTGCGGCTTGCTGCCATCCGCTGGCAGTGGTCGCTGAATGTTTTTCATGAGCATAACGAAGGGCATCGTTAGGCATGTTAAGCACCGGCGTTGCAATTTTTCTGGCGGTCGCTTACATCGCCATTTTATACAGCATCGCTTACCGTGGAGAACGCAAACCTCCGGGCCAGATTAAACCGTACCGCTACGCCCTTGCCCAGGGTATTCACTGCACCACCTGGGCCTTCTACGGCACCATCACACAGTCTGCTTATTACGGCTGGTCCGTAGCGCCCACCTACGTCGGCGCAATGCTGGTCTTTTTATTCGCGCACCGGATACAAATGCGTTTGCTGCATGTTTGCAAACAACAAAATTTAACCTCTATTGCGGATGTCATCAGTCATCGCTATGGCAAGTCTCCAACGCTGGCGCTTGCGGTCGCACTGATCGCCCTCGTGGGCATCGTGCCCTATATCACGCTGCAACTTCGCGCCGTTACCGGTAGCTTTGCCGCAGTCACCGGACTCGCGGATAAGCCCCTACCCTGGTTTGGTGATATCGCCGCACTAGTGGCCTTAGCGATGATGATGTTTGCAATTTTATTCGGCACGCGCCGCATGAGCCTAGCTGAGCAGCATTCCGGGCTGATGGATGCAGTGGCTTTCGAGTCGGTGGTCAAGCTGCTTGCCTTTATGGGCGTAGGTCTTTACGTCAGCTACGAGTTATTTGACGGGGTCGCGGATATTTTCCTGCAAGCTGCTCAGTCGACCGATGTAAGTAGTATTTTGCAGGGCCGCCCGGCGGGCGGTTTTGTCTATGTTACCCACATTTTGCTCGGCGCTATTTCGATGTTTTGTCTGCCCAGACAATTCCATGTCATTTACATCGAAAACACTGATCCCGAAGAATTACGGACTGCCCGCTGGGCTTTTCCCTTGTATTTATTTGCGATAAACCTGTTTATTCTGCCCATAGCTCTGGCGGGCATGTTACTGGTACCCGCTGCAGCAAGCTCTGACACGTTCATGATCAGCATACTGCTTCAAGCCAATGACCCATGGATCACCACAGTGGCCTTTATTGGCGGCTTAGCCTCGGCAACCAGCATGGTAATTATCGCCACACTGGCACTCAGTATAATGATGTCAAATGACGTCGTGATGCCATTCTGGCTAAGAGCGACCAAGCGCCGGCTGCGTAACGTGACTTTCACTCCGAAACGTATTCTGCGAATACGGCGCACCACCATTGCCGGCATTATTCTGCTCGCCTTTGGTTTCCATAAGCTCACCGAAACCAGTTTGCCGCTGGTTAATGCGGGCTTGTTATCCCTCGCCTTATTGGCGCAATTAGCACCGGCATTATTAGGTGGTCTGGTATGGCAAAGGGGGAATAAAGCCGGGGCCAGCATCGGTATCGCTGTCGGTACGGCATTATGGTTATGGTGGTTGTTTATTCCATCTATTCAGCTCAACCGCGGCCTTACGGATAGCGAACTTAGCAGTGGCGTATTACTTAGTCTGGGCCTGAACTTAGTGATCTACATTGTCACTTCCTGGCTGAGTCCGTTAAACACCACCGAACAACAACAGCGACGCCTGTTCACCGACCCGACCGGTGGCCACCCTGAACTTTATCAGCACCAGCCCATATCCTGGGGCAGATTACGCCAACTGCTGGCCAGGTTTTTTGACTCCGTGGAGCTGGAACGACTAAATGAACGTGTTCGGCATGACTTAACCACCGCACCGGCTGACGAGCTGGTGCCAGGTACTTTACTCGCCCGGGTAGAGCGTGAACTGTCCGCGGTTATCGGCAGTGCGGCGAGCCGCATTCTACTTGATACCGTGACACAGCAACCTTCGGTACCCATCTCGCAAGTGGTGACCTGGGCCACGGAAGCCTCGCAACTGTACAAATTTAACCGCGAATTACTGCAAGCGTCTGTAGAAAACATTCCGCAAGGCATTAGTGTTATCGATCAGGACTTGCGTCTGGTGGCCTGGAATCATCGCTACGTTGAAGTTTTTCAGTACCCACCGGGATTTCTGCAAGCCGGCATGCCAGTTGCCGATTTGCTGCGTTACAACGCTGAGCGCGGGCTCATTCAGGCCGACAACTCTGCGGCAATTGCCGCCGAAGTTGATAAACGACTGAATTACCTGCGCCAGGGTAGTGCTTATCGTTATCAGCGCCAGCAGGGGGAGCATGTTATTGAGCTGCAGGGTGCGCCTATGCCGGGTGGCGGCTTTGTTACCACCTATACGGATATTACCGAACTGGTGCAGGCCCAGCGTGCACTGGAAAGAATAAATGCAGAACTCGAACAGCGGGTCGCAGACAGAACCGCGCAGCTACTCGATGCCAAACAAGCAGAAGAGCGCGCGCACCAGAGTAAAACACGATTCTTCGCCGCGGTAAGCCATGATTTGATGCAGCCGTTCAACGCCGCAACCCTCTTTTGCGACATGCTGACCCAACGTTTGCAGGGAGAAGAATCACGACTGGCCCAGCAAATTCAGCAGTCGCTCTACAATGCCGAAGAACTTCTTACCATGCTGCTCGAAATGACACGCCTCGAGGCGGGGAACTTACCGGTAAATAAACAGAAGGTTTCGTTGCATGAGATTATCCAGCCGATTGTTGACAACCAGAAAGTCATAGCCGCCGACAAGTCCGTCGAGGTGAGGTATGTCCCCAGTCGACTACAACTGCTAACCGACCGCAAAATGATTGGTCGCATTGTGCAAAACTTACTGTCAAACGCAGTGCGTTATACCGACAGTGGCAAGGTGCTGATTGGTGTCCGGCGCCGCGGCAATGGCGCAGAGTTGCACGTCATGGATACGGGACGCGGTATCCCCGGCGATCAGCGCGATAAAATCTTCCGGGAGTTTCATCAGGTCAATCAACATGGTGATAATCCGGGTATAGGACTAGGCCTGGCTATTGTTGATCGCATGTGCCGTTTGCTCGGAATTCCGCTTTCCCTCGAATCGAAGGTAGATCAGGGAACCTGCTTTACTCTCACCTTTAACGAAGTGGCATGGCAACCCCAGCTCGTCCGCAGCAAACCAACCGCTCGATTGGATTCAGAACAATTCCTGCAGGGCTGCAATGTCTGGCTTTTAGATAACGATGCGAGTGTGTTGCAGGCCATGGAGCAGCTGTTGCTAAGTTGGGGGGCCGCAGTTACGACCGCTACCAAGCGGCAAAACTTACCCTGGCATGAAGCTGCGCCAGATTTAGTGGTTTTCGATTACCACCTGGATGAGGGTGATACTGGTATTGAGGTCTTGAAAAAGGTCCGCGAACATTTCGACTTAACTAAATCGCCGGCAATCATCAACTCCGCCGATCCAGATGAAACCGTACGCGAAGAGGTCATCGCCGCGCATGCGCTTTTTGCTTCTAAGCCGATAAAAATAGCAGCGTTAAAACGCCTGATTAAACGTCTGTTGCGGCGTTAACATCCGGCGAGTTAAGCATCTGTTTGAAGACGATGCCCGCCTGGGTGCGATTGATGACATTGAGCTTACGCAAAATTGCCGAGACATGCTGCTTGATGGTGGTTTCCTGCACATTGAGCTCGTAGGCTATTTGCTTATTCAGCAAGCCATCAGCTAAACATTCCAGCACCCGAAACTGTTGCGGGGTTAACTGCTCCAGCCGCTGGGCAAAATCGACATGTTCCGTCGGGGTTTCCGCTTCCACCGCATCACGCAAATGCTCAGGTAGCCAGGTATCACCTGCTAACACCGCGTGCACTGCTTGTTGCAACTCAGCCAGCGGCATTGATTTCGGAATATAGGCACTGGCACCAAACGCCATCGCTTGTCGTATTGTGCCCACTTGCTCGTTGGCCGAGACAATAACAACTAAGATATCCGGATAGCGACTACGTAACGAGGTTAACCCCGTCAGGCCACGATTTCCGGGCATGGTGAGATCCAGTAAGATCAGTTCGACTTGTGGCTGACTGCGGATCAGATCGCTCAACTGCTCAAAAGAAGCGGCTTCTAAAATAGGGGTATCAAGGGTTTCTGTTAAAGCTTGCTTAAGTGCTGCACGAAACAGTGGATGGTCATCTGCGATTATAGCGCGCGCCATGTTTGAACCTGGTTGGCTTGAAACTGAAGTACTCATGCTAGCGCGTCCGACGAAAAAAGTCAGTGGTTACCCGCACAAATGCGGATAACCACCACTTAACCTGGGTTAGAACTTATAACCCACACTCAGGGAGAATGTGCGAGGGTCACCGTAATAAGCGACAACTGCATCGTCACCGAAGGTTGGTCCAAAGTTGTAACCACCTACGCGGTACTCTTCATCAGTCAGGTTCTTAGCGTGTAAACCAACGTTCCACTGACCATTAACTGAGTACCAGACAACACTGGTATTCAATAAGCCGTAGCTTTCCTGATCGAGCGGTGATGGTGCTTCAAACATTTGGGTATCATCACGGAATGCATAGTTAGCAGACCAGACAACCTGACCACTTTCCATTTCAAAGGTCTTGTTCATACCTAAGTTATAAGTCAACTCGGGCGTGTTCTGGAATGACCAGGCATCGGTCACATCAGTGGTTTCGCCTGTAGCTGGCTCTTCATAGACAACTGAGTCAAACTCAGCGTCGATATAACCTAACATTGCAGTGAAGTTTAAGGTATCAGTTGCAGCAAACACGGTTTCAACTTCAAAGCCTTTAACCGTTGACTCGCCGGCGTTCAGCACTTGTGATGAAATACCCGATTCCACAACACGTTGCACTGTGACCTGCATGTCCTGATAGTCTGAGTAGAAGATTGCGCTGTTCAGACGCATACGGCCATCAAGTAACTCTGACTTCATACCAATTTCAAAGGTATCAACAATCTCTGGATCATAAGGCTCATCGATAGTCGGGTTAAGCGACTTATCACCGCGCATATCAACACCGCCCGATTTAAAGCCATTACTGTAGCTACCGTAAATCATGACATCGTCTGACAGGTCATAATTTAACGCTACGTGCGGAGAGAAACGACTCCAGTCGCCTTGTGAATTGAAGTTCGAGTTCACACTGAAAGGTTGACCGAAGGTATCAATCACTTCATTCGGGTCATACGGCGTGTCTAAGCCAGCGCGGTTGATATAGTGCACGCCAAGATAAGTGTAACGGAAGACATCAGCTTCTTTTTCATCACTGGTGTAACGGCCACCAATCGTCAATGTCAGGTCATCATTAAAGCGATAGTTACCCTGACCGTAGACCGCCAGGCTTTCCGTTTGTACACAACCGCCGTTATCAACGGTAACACCGCCAAACGCAGCCAGGTACATCGGCAATACCGTACCAAACACACCACATGCCTCGCCGTCGTAGTAGTAAACACCACCTACGAAGTCGAAGTTATAATTATTGGTGTAGCTCAGCTGGAATTCCTGGGTGAACTGCTCGTCTTCATAGATCGCAGGCACCATGAAAATCGGCTCGCCGGTCGCGTTGAAGTCGATGTTAGTATCGGTGTAGCCTTCACGACTTGCGGTTACTGATTTAAAATCCCACTCGGCGTTGATGTCCCAGTTGAATACCAGCGATGCGCCTTCAGTCTCAACAAGATTATCGACCGGCATAGCGGTATTTGAATCATAAACATCTTCATAAGGTTCCTGGCCAGTAACACTGCTGGTCAACAACCGGTGCGCGCCTTTCGAGTTCGATTCGTCTTCAGTTTTATCGTAGGAGAATTTCAGATCCATAGTGTCGCTTAACAACCACTTGGCTGATAACCGGTAGGTCAAAAGATCTTTATTGTAGTTCTCGTCGCCGGTGTTCACGTACTCACCGAAACCGTCGCGTTGCAAAGAGGCTACAGCACCGCCAACAAAAAAGTTATCAGTTAAGGCCGTTTGACCCGAGATTTTAATATCACGCTGATTGTAACTACCTACGGTTCCCTGCAAAGAGAGTTCGTTGTAGCCGGTAAGCTCTTTGGTCACGTATTTAAGCGCGCCACCAATGGTATTTTTACCGTAAAGTGTTCCTTGCGGGCCACGCAGTACTTCAATGCGCTCAAGGTCGAATACTTCCAATACAGCACCTTGTGGACGAGCGATATAAACATCATCAATGTACACCCCAACACCAGGCTCAAATCCCCATAATGGATCCTGCTGACCAACACCGCGGATGTACGCAGTAAGTGTTGAGTTGGTACCACGGCTGACCTGAATTGTTGCATTAGGAATGCGTTGCTGAAGTTCCGTGATGTCTTCGACACCAAGTTGTTCAAGATCACCAGCGCCAAATGACGACACCGAAACTGGCACCTCCTGCAAGCTTTCTGTTTTACGGCGTGCGGTAACTTCAATACGTTCCAGTTTGCCGTTTTCTTCTGCCTGTTGTTCTTGCTCATCTTGCGCTTGCGCATAAGCTGGAAAACTCACAACTGATGCGATAGCTAACGCCAATAATGAGTGACGAAACTTGGGTTGACTCATGATGTCATTCTCCCGGTTACTGTTATTGTTGTACTGTTATAAAAGGTGCCTGTTACGGCACGTTATTTGTTATGGCACAGTTACCCTAGCGCAAAGTGCCTGCTTTGTATTCTGTACGTTAGTACTATGTAATTATGCAAGCGTCTCACGCATGATGTTGCCATCACACCAAACTAAGAACAGAAGCCGAAATAATAACTACAACGAGGTAATGCATGTTAAGCATGATTGGATTAGTCGGCGGCCTGGTACTACTCATTGTACTGACGCTGCGCGGGATGAATTTATTTATTAGCGCCCCATTGTGTGCTGTTGTGGTCGCTTTAACCAGCGGTGTTCCTTTATTTCAGGGCGATGTTAACTTTGTCAGCGCCTATATGGATGGCTTTGCCAGCTTTGTTGCCAACTGGTTTTTCATGTTCCTGCTGGGTTCATTGTTCGGTAAATTTATGGAAGATACCGGTGCCGCTGATAGTGTTGCCCATTGGATTATCGGCAAGCTCGGCAAAAGCCAGGCGGTACTCGCTGTGGTCCTTGCCTGTGCGATTCTAACCTATGGTGGGGTGAGCGTCTTTGTGGTCGCGTTCTCGGTCTACCCGATGGCACTGTCTTTGTTTAAAGATGCCAACTTGCCACGCCGCTTCATACCCGCAGCACTCGCCTTTGGCTCTGTTACCTTCACTATGACGTCGGCAGGCTCGCCAGAGATTCAGAACTGGATCCCGATTCAGTATTTAGGCACCTCGCCTTATGCAGCCTGGGAGGTTTCATTGGTGGTTGCAGTCGTTATGTTCATCATTGGCTACTGGTGGCTGACTAAGATGATAAAAGCCGCAGTATCCAAAGGTGAAAGCTTTCAGCAGCGGCCAAGTGACCCGTTACTGATCGAACGTGACCTACCTTCCCCTTTTAGCGGTTTGGTTCCTCTTATTGTGGTGTTAAGCCTAAGTTTCCTGTTTCACGAAGATCTAAAACAGAACGCTTTGATCATCGCCCTGAGCGGTGGTGTTCTGGCGATTACGATTATTAACTTCAAGTACTTTCAGAATATGTCCAAAGCGGTAGGGGAAGCTTCTACCGGGGCACTTATTGCTATTGGTAATACCTCTGCGGTGGTTGGCTTTGGCAGCATTGCCAAAGTCACGCCAGCATTTGCAGATGCGGTCACCTTTATGACTAACTTGCCTGGTAATGAGCTGGTCGGGGCAGCAGTCGCTGTCAGTGTCATTGCGGGTTTAACTGGCTCGGCGTCCGGTGGCCAGGCAATCGCCTTGCCGGAAATTGGTCCGCATTATATGGAACAAGGCGTGAATGCCGATCAATTGCATCGTATTGTCGCTATTTCCTCTGGTGCACTGGACTCACTACCGCACAATGGTTACGTCGTCACCACCATTCGGGCAATTTGTAATGAAACGCATCAGGCCGCATATTGGCCGGTCGCAGCCGTAACTGTGGTGGTGCCGTTTATCGGTTTAAGCATCGCCATAGCATTATTTAACCTGTTTTAAGCAAGGGCTGTAAACAATGTTTGAAACATCTCTGAGTAAAACTCCGCAGCTGCCTGGCGCTATGCAAGCCAGTCAGCTTCTGATCATTGACCTGTTGCGCCATGGTGTACGCCGCCATCCAACCCAGGAGATCGTGAGCCGCCGAATTGAAGGCGATATTCATCGCTATAGCTACGCAGATTGCTATCAGCGCACCTGTCAGCTGGCTCATCGGCTCGAACGGCTTGGAGTGCAGCCCGGTGAGCGAGTTGCCACGCTGGCCTGGAACACCTACCGCCATTTGGAGCTTTATTACGCGGTTAGCGGTATCGGTGCGGTATTGCACACGGTCAACCCGCGCTTGATAGCGGATCAAATTGAATGGATTTTAAACGATGCAGATGCAACCTGGTTGTTTGTCGACGCCTGCTTCGCCGAACTCGCCGCAGAAGTAGTCAACAATGTTCCTCAGTTAAAAGGGGTGATTGTACTGGCCGACAATTGCCAGCAACCACCACTTGAACACTGTAAACATCCATTGCATGCTTACGAGCAAATTTTGGACGGACTCCCCGGTCATTACGACTGGCCTGCTTTTGCCGAAGACAGCGCAGCGTTACTTTGCTATACCTCAGGGACCACGGGTAATCCTAAGGGCGTCTTAAGCTCGCATCGCGCGATGGTCCTGCACGCCCAGGCGACGGTCAGCGCAGAACTTTTAGACCTGCGAGCGAGTACTGTACTCATGCCGATGGTCGCCATGTATCACGCGGGTGCCTGGGGAGCTCCCTACGCTGCCCCACTTGCTGGCTGTAAGCTGGTACTTCCGGGCAACGGGATGAATGGCGCCGCAATGTACGAATTAATCGCTAACGAGCAAGTCACCGTAGGTTTAGGTGTACCCACCATCTGGTTGACACTGCACAATTACCTGGCTGAAAACGGACAGAACCTGCCGTCATTAGAACGTGTCTGCGTTGGTGGTGCGGCATCGCCTCTAGGTTTAGTAAAAACCTATGATCAAGACTACGATGTCTACTGGCAGCCTATCTGGGGTATGACTGAAACCGGACCTCTGGCCTGTTCTGCGCCGCCAGAGCCAAACCTGCTGGCCCTGCCCCGTGAAGAGCGTTACCGCATTCAAACTACAGCCGGCCGCGCTTGCTTTGGCGTGGATATGCAAATTGTCGATGCCAACGGTGAAGCTTTACCGCACGATGGCGAAACCAGCGGTGAACTGCGTGTCCGCGGACCATGGATTGCCAATAGCTACTACCAACGCAGTGACCCTGATACCTTTGCGGACGGATGGTTGGCGACGGGCGATATCGCAGTCATTGATCCGCAGGGCTACATGAAGGTAGTGGACCGTAAAAAAGATGTCATTAAAAGTGGCGGTGAATGGATCAGCTCGTTAGATATCGAAAACATCTGTAGCCAGCATCCGGCGGTTAACGAAAGCTGTGTTATCGGCGTAAAGCATCCGAAGTGGGACGAGCGGCCGTTGTTGTTAGTTGTCGCTAATAAAGGTAAAACCATCGATAAAGAAACTCTATACACCTTCTTTGAAGGGAAAATTGCCAAATGGTGGATGCCCGACGATATTCTGATTGTGCCCGAACTGCCACATACCGGCACCGGGAAACTGATAAAAAACGAATTGCGCAAGCAGTATGAAAATTACTTGCTTGAGCGCTCATCTGACGCGTAACGGGAGTCTGCTATGCAACGTTCAATAGTCATTATTCTTAGCTTCTTTATTCTGCTGCTTAGCAACGGTTGCCACGCGCAAACCGATGCTGATGCAGCCTTTGTAGAAAAGCAGTCGTTCACCTTTGAGAACTTTACAACACTTGGCGGTGAGGTGATACCTGAGGTCACAGTGGGTTGGGAGAGTTACGGTGAACTTAATGCGGCCAAAGATAATGTCATTCTGATTACCCACTTTTTCTCCGGGAACAGCCACGCCGCTGGTAAATACAAAGCCGATGATGTCCTGCCCGGCTACTGGGACGCCATTATTGGGCCGGGTAAAGCCATAGACACCAATAAGTATTTTGTAATTAGCTCAGATACGCTGGTCAACGCTTTCCCTCACGACCCAACTGTGATTACGACTGGCCCGGCTTCGATCAATCCGGAGACCGGCAAGCCCTATGGACTTGATTTCCCAGTGGTCACCATCCGTGACTTCGTAAATGTTCAGCACGAGCTTTTAGAGAGTCTTGGTATTACTAAATTGCATGCGGTTGTCGGTGCATCAATGGGCTCTCTGCAAGCGTTAGAATGGTCTATCGCCTACCCGGATATGGTCGAACGTATGGTTTCAGTGATTGGCGCGGGTGCAATGGATGCCTGGACAATTATGGCACTTGAGCATTGGGCACGTCCTATCCGCCATGACCCGAACTGGAACAACGGTGATTACTACGGCGGCGAGGCTCCTTTAACCGGCATCACCAGTACTCTGGCAATGATTACGCAACAGGCGATGCATCCGGTGATCATGAATCTCCGCGCGCCGAAACCTGAAGTCCTTCCTGAAGGGGCATTAGCAAGCGTTACCAATAGTATGCCGGTACTTGATTACTTATTTGCTAACAGCGCCACCCGGGCACCGCTTGCTGACGGTAATCACCTGCTTTACCTGGTGCGTGCAAATCAACTTTTTGTTGCCGGACATGACAACAATTTAGCCAGCGGCTTAGCCAAGGTGAAAGCAAAAACATTGTTCCTGCCAGCAACCAACGATCTTTTGTTGCAGCCTTACCTGGCCAAACAAGTGGTCACCGAACTGGAACAGCAAGGCAAAGCTCCACAGTACGAAGAAATTGAAGGAGTTTGGGGGCATTTAGATGGCTTGTTCAGCATCTCCAGTAAAGCTGATACCTTAAAAGCCTTTCTCGAGGACTGATTGCAGTTACAACTGGGGAACTAATTGTTCCCCAGTATGCCTTTAAGTTTATCTTTCACTTTATCTTCCAGCTGATTCTGCAACTTCATTTCCAGCATTTCCTGCAAGCGCGCCTCGCGATTTTCCGCATCACCCAGTAAGTTTGTGAGTTCGCTCAAATCGTCCTGATAATCACCGACGAAACCATCAGCTTCTGAGGTTAACCGCTGGCGTAATTGCGTAAGCTCACCCTCCGCTGCATCCATCGCTGCGGCTTGCAAAGCTTGTCCGAGCTGCCGATCAAGATCTGAGGATAAGCTGAAATCCGGGTCCATCAACGCACCTTTGATGTCAGCGTTAATATCGAGTCGCTGCAAGCTTTCCAGCGCTTGAGCAATGACCGCTGCCCACTGGTTTTCGGCACTCGCCTCGATGACCATATCAGCTAGACGCAGCGTCGCATTGCCGTCGAACTGACTGTCACGCAGGGCAACATTGCCCTCGCTGTCAAGCAACGCAGACAGGATAGTGGCCGCGAGTTCGCTGCGTTCACTTAGCTTGGTTCGCACCAGGTTAACGCCCTGTACCCGCCATTCCTGACGTGCATCGAAACCTGTTGCGGTCAGCGCCATCTCGCCGTTTAGCTGAAGCGATGACCAAAGCGCATTATTCTCGCCGCGCGCGCGAAATGTTGTCGGCTGACCCAGTTGTTCGTGCTGATGGGTAATATTTTCCCAGTTCACATCAAGCACCGTTGGCCCTATCGCAAATTCAGTGCGGGCTTTTTTAATCAGGAAGTCTGGTGGCGCATCGCTGCCGGTAAACGAAAACCAAATCCCCTCGCCGCGTGGCGGTTGCACCGCGGTTTCATCCGCTGAACGCTTTAACATTGGTGCAAGCTGCTCGTAGGCAAGTAACATGTAGTCCGCCCAGCGGCGCGCCTGATCACCAAACAAAACAGCGGTGATTTCACTTAAACCGTCACTGTTGAGCTGCATCAACTCCCGAACCCGGTCAAGATCCCGCTTTGGCGCGGCTTTAACCTTTTCCATTTGAGTCTTTAATTCATCCACAGCGCCGCCGACCACTTCTTTAAATTCTTCTATGGCCTGACGATCCTCAGCAAACTTCTCTTTCAGCTCAGCAAATTGTTGCTGTTTGTCCCGCAATTGAGCTGGTGTTTCAATCTCACTCTCGGTTAATTGCTTTACCTCAGTTTCATAGGCTGCGATAGTTTCTTTGCTGGGTAGTTTACTCAGCACATCCTGCACGCGCTCCTTTTGCTCACCGAAACTTTCTTTTGCTTCAGCTACTGCGGTAGGAGTGCGGAGGTCAACGCGCTCCATAACTTCGTCAACTGAAGGCATGGATAACTGAATACGCTCCATACCTTCTCCCAGCCAACCGCCCATCTGTTCTTTGCTGGGTAACTGATAGACCTCGCCGGTCGATTCACGCGGCGTATGCACGCGGATGCCGGTACTTACCACTTGTTCAAAGTGAAAGCGCCCGAGCAGCAACTGTTCCCAATTTAACTCACCGCGCAACTCGCCGATGGCGACGCGGTTAAAGTCAGGCTGCAACGGGTCCGTCATCTGCACACCGGACACTTCGATGGTTAATGGCACCCATTGATGGTCGACCCGTTCAATGTTCACTTCAGCACCGTTCAAGGTGCCTAAAGTGCGCTCCAACGACCATTTTAAAATGGTGTCCAGCAACAGCCACGAGAAGGCTGCAATCAAAGCTACTATGATGAGAAAAGCGACCAGTCCCGGCCAACGAAAAGCACTACGGCGAACGGTATGCTGTTCCATGCTGTTACCCTCTCAAATTCGAATAAATAGCCCAGAATCGATTCGCTTTCAGCGCTTGCACAATACGGAGCTTGTTAAACCAGGTTTGTATGCGCCGGCGATACTGGCTCACCAGCCAAAAACTTACGATGGCAAGTATCGGCGCGAAGGCGAGACTGATAACGAGGCTGCCTAAAGTGATGGTGTGATGAAACTGCACGACCCGCCAGAACGCCGAGTCGTACATGGCCTGCCAGACCGGTTGCCACCCCTCGGCGGACAGAATAGCAAAACCAACCTGGTGGAATAGCGGATCCAAAAGGAACGCAAGACCAGAACAGATCACGAAACTTAAAATGAAACCGGAGAGATTGACACGGAAGAGTAAAGCAATGAGCAGAATAACCAGGTTATGTACCCGCCACAGAGGGGTAAAGCCCATAATCATTCCCAGTACGAAGGCTATTGCCAGCGCCCAGGCTCCTGACTCTGAGTTCAGGGCGCGCAGCAATCGCGCTAATAACGTGAGCATGCAAACTCTCCTCAAAACATTGAACACATTGATTTAATTTAAGGATAGCGCACTTGTTTTGATGTGCTACCCTTTTTTCTGAAGCATTACTGAAAATTTTACTTGTGTTTTCGTAAATTTAGCCGTAAATATGCGCGCAATTCTAGTGCGGGGTACCCATGCAAAACGCAGCGTTAATTATTCTTGATTCAATCACTGACTGGCAGCCCTATTACCCCAGTCAATCCATTGTCACCGCAAGTGACTATTTGTTGCAGCAAGACGCCAAAGGGCGTGCTCAACTGCTTAACTTGTGCGGTGATTTAAGCTATTTGTCTACCGGTTACTACGTCAGTTTGCTGGCTGAAGCCCGCGGACAACGTGTACTGCCATCAGTATCGACCATCAACGACCTGGCGAACTTCTCGCATTATCAGTTGTTGCTGCCAGCGAATACTGACAAGCAAATAAGTAAATACTTAGGTCAGCAGCCACAAAGTGAGCGCCATCGCGTACTCATTTGCTTTGGTCAGACGGAAGACCCACAGTTAACGAATTTTGCCCGGCAAATTTTCGATCGCTATCCTTGCCCGATCATTTGGGTGGAATTTAGCTATCAGGGTCGCTGGTTTATCAATAACCTCTACGCTGGCAATCTGAGCGAGCTGGAGGATGAACAACAGACGTTGTTTGGTGACTCTCTGGATAGCTTTAGTAAGCGGGTCTGGCGTAAAGCCCGGGCACCCAAAGAGTACCGCTATGATTTAGCAATTCTGCATGATCCGAATGAGCCGATTCCGACCAGTGACAAAAAGGCGTTGCAGAAATTTATTAAAGCTGCAAAAGACGCTGATATTGATGCCGAACTTATTACTGTCGACGATTACAATCGGCTGCTGGAGTTCGACGCGCTGTTTATCCGTGAAACCACGCGGATAAGTCACTACACCTATCACTTTTCGAAAAAAGCAGAAGCCAATGGCATGGTTGTTATCGATGATCCTCATTCGATTCTGCAGTGTGCCAATAAGGTGTTCCTGAAAGAATTGCTGGATAAACACCGTGTCCCAACGCCGCGCACCGAGCTGATTCTGAGCCAGCAGGACATCGACTATCAGGCGATTGGTGAGCGTCTTGGCTATCCGGTGGTGTTGAAGATTCCAGACGGATCATTTTCAATTGGCGTAGAGAAAGCTGAATCCATTGATGAACTCAAGAGCATCGCCGCTGACCTGTTCAAGAAATCGACCATTTTGTTGGCACAAGAGTTTGTTCGCACCGAGTTTGATTGGCGCATCGGCATATTAAATAATCGTGCTATTTATGCTTGTAAGTACTTTATGGCACGCAACCACTGGCAGATTTATAACCATGCCAGCGGCACCAGTCGTAGCAAATCCGGTGGCTTTGAAACCGTAGGTATACATCAGGTGCCCAAAGATATCGTCAAAACTGCCTTGCAAGCTACGCGGCTGATCGGCGACGGTCTCTATGGTGTAGATATGAAACTCACCACCAAAGGTCCTGTGATCATCGAGATCAACGACAACCCGTCAATTGACTCTGGGGTGGAAGATCTACTGCTGGGTGATGAGCTTTATCACATTATTATGCGCGACTTTGCGAGGCGTCTGGACGAGAAGTAATGAGCAGTTTCATACGCCCTGCGCGTGCAGGAGATATTGATGCACTGGTCGCGCTTGAAGCCGCGACCTTTGACTACAGCCAGATTGGTAAGCGTAGCTTTCAACGCTTCCTTAAAGGCTCATCGGCACATGTTTTCGTACTTACCGCAGGGCAAGACTCTGACGCCTTGCTTGGCTACAGCTTGATGCTGACCCGTAAGAACAGCTCAGTATGGCGACTTTATTCTATCGCGGTAGCAACGCAGGCGCGGGGGCAAGGGGTTGGTCGACAACTGTTAGAGCATGCGTTGGCTTATGCCAGACAAGGTGGTGCGAGTGCTCTCTCGCTGGAAGTCAAAGTAGACAATCGGGCGGCGATAGAACTCTACCGCCGCTACGACTTTGAAGTTGTCGATGTGCTTACCGATTATTATCCTGGGCACGCCGACGGTTACCGCATGCGGCTAAGTTTTACTTAGCCGCGTACCAGACGCGATCACCCGCATCACGATAACGGGCGACTAAATCTACCGCAGGCTCAGGTTTCAAAATAATACCGCGTTGCCGCAAATAATCTTCGTTGTAGAGTTTACTCGCCGAACGTTCTCCTAAATCACAGGCAAAAGTTACAATGGTTTTGCCCGGACCATGCAATGCTGCAGCCTGCACCGCACCGGCGAGGTTCAAAGCAGAGCTGCTGCCCAGGACGATCCCGTCATGGTCACGGACATAACGCGAGAGCGCATACAAGTCCTGATCGGGCAAGTTTACCGCAGCATCGATACGTGCCTGTCTGAAGTTGTCGACCAGACGCATGATACCGATGCCCTCAGTGAATGAACTGCCACTGGCGACATACTCGCCCTGCGCTAAAAAGCTGAAAATACCTGAGCCATCGGGATCCGTCAGCCATACCTGAACCGCTTCATTGCGCTCTTTCAAATACATAGATGAGCCGGCAATGGTCCCGCCGGTGCCGGCAACCGAAACCAGGATATCCACCCCACCTTCGGTTTGCTGCCAGATCTCCGGCCCGGTTCCTAAATAATGTGCTCGGGCATTACTGGTATTTTCAAACTGATTTGCCCACCAGTAATCGTCGCGACTTTCGGCGAGTCTGCGCGCAGTATGGTAAAAGTGGTTTTCGTTACGAAACGGCACTGGGTCTACGGTTTTACATTCCGCACCATGCAGCCGAATCATGCGCTCTTTTTCCGGCGCCTGATCGTTGGGCATTACCGCCAGCATATTCAAGCCAAACGAACGGGCAACGATGGCCAGGCCTATCCCGGTATTACCGGCAGTGCCTTCAACCACTGTCATGCCAGGCTCTAATTCACCACTATCAAGGGCATCTTTGATGATTTGATAGGCAGCACGATCTTTTATCGAACCACCCGGGTTCTGGGATTCTAACTTTAACCAAATATCACAACCGGTAAGTTCCGACAGCGAGCGGACACGAATCATGTCCGTTTGCCCAATGAGATCTATAGGGCGTTGCGCAGTTCGCATAGCCAACTCCTTAATTCAATTACTGCAATGGCATCATTTGGTAAGCATCACCTTCACACCACCAACGCTTACTGCAACCGCCTTCATTATCCTGTTCGCAGCGTTTGAGTACAACGCGATTTGCCTGCCGCTCGGACGCGGCAAGCTTCATTCTCATCAGTGCTTGATCCTGCGTGGCATCGTCGGCGAGTAAATGGCTCGCGCAAGACTCGCCACGTACCGGCCCGGCACTAATAAACTCCACGTCAGTGCGTGATAGTTCGTAGGGACGAATAAATTCGACCTGATTGGCTGCTAACAACTGCTCTGCACTCATTCCTTGTGGCGCTGTTGCACATCCCTGCAGCAGGCCAAGACTAAAAAGTACGCCAGCTAACATGGCGACCGTTTTGTTGCACATAACATGCCTCTCCGTTGCGTTTGTTGAAACCATACGTTTTGCACTGAGGAAAGTCTAGAACGTTTGGCGATATGCTAAAACACTTGCTACGATAGAATGCGTTCTATCTCAGTTCAGCTAAACTTATTAGCAGCTACTCAGGAGCGCTCATGCAGACCCTAGCTTATATCGAAGAGTTACTTGACCGTGCTGATATTCGCATTAATGGTTCCCGTCCATGGGACATGCAGTTGCACAACCCTAAGCTGTTTAACGACGTTCTCGCCCGCGGAAACCTGGGACTTGGTGAAGGTTACATGCAGGGGGACTGGGACTGTGAGCAATTAGATGAGTTTTTCCACCGCGTTCTGCGTGCCAAGCTTGGCGACCAAATTAAGCCGTCGCGTTTTTTATGGCATCACCTGAAAGCACGGTTATTTAATCTACAAAGCAGCAAACGCGCTTTCCAGGTGGGGCAACAGCACTACGACCTCGGCAATCGGCTTTATCAGGCTATGCTGGATGAACGTATGGTTTACACCTGCGGTTATTGGCACAAAGCTGACAATCTGGCCACCGCACAACGCGATAAACTTGAACTCATTTGCCGCAAACTGCGATTACGCCCAGGTATGCAAGTGCTCGACATTGGCTGTGGCTGGGGCAGCTTTATGAAATACGCTGCGGAGAATTATGGTGTTCGTTGCGTCGGCGTGACCGTTTCAAAAGAACAAGTCGCCTTAGGTGAGCAGCTGTGTAAAGGACTTCCTATAGAGTTTAGGTTGCAGGACTACCGTGAAATAAATCAACGTTTTGATGCAGTGGTCAGTATCGGTATGTTCGAACACGTCGGACAGAAAAACTACGCAAACTTCATGGATGTCGCCGCACGCTGCCTGAAAAACGACGGTCTGTTTTTACTTCATACTATTGGCCGAAATCGCGATGTTCGGGGCACCGACCCCTGGATCGAACGCTATATTTTCACCAATGGCGAGCTGCCATGCCTGGCGCACATTGATCAAGCCTCGCGCGCACATTTTACCGCTGAGGATATACATAATTTCGGCGCTGACTATGACCGTACCCTGATGGCCTGGCATGACAATTTTGAGCACAACTGGGAACAGCTTAGTGACGCTTATGACACAACCTTCAAACGCATGTGGCGCTACTATTTATTGTCCTGCGCAGGCGCCTTCCGCGCTCGTGATTTACAGCTCTGGCAGTGGGTGTTCAGTAAAGAGGGCGTTGAGGGCGGCTATCACCGCCCTGATATTGATTAATTTAAAGATCAAAGTTCGCCATTAAAATCCTTCATGAAGATCTGCCAGGTTGCCATGAACAATGCCGCAACCAAAGGGCCAATGACAAAGCCGTTAATACCAAAAATGGTGAGGCCACCAATCGTAGAGAACAACACAATGTAGTCTGGCAGCTTGGTATCACGTCCGACTAAAATTGGTCGCAAAACATTGTCTGCCAGGCCAATCACTACCGCGCCATAAACTAAAAGTACGGAACCACTTACCCAGTCACCCGTGGCATAGAGATACAAGCACACCGGAAACCAGATAATGGCTGCGCCAACGGCGGGAATAAGCGACAAAAATGCCATCACTACGCCCCACAATAATGGCCCGGGTATATCGAGTATCCAGAAAATAAAGCCACCCAAAGCCCCCTGTACAATCGCCACAACCAGATTGCCTTTTACCGTTGCCCGCGTGACTTCAGCAAACTTTTTAAACAAGGCTTTTTCACGGTCATCGCCCAATGGCAAGGCACGCACGATAAGCTGTACCAACTTGCTGCCATCGCGCAAAAGGAAAAACGTCAGATACATCATTAATGCCAGGCTTATAAGAAAGCTGAAGGTATTTTGCCCAATCGTCAGAGTTTCTTTGGCCAGAAATTGTGTTGCACTCACCAGGCTGTTAGAAATGCGCTCACGTAGATTGCTGGTATCAATACCAAGCTCAACGAGTAAGCGATCGAACCAGGGAAACGCATCGCGCAGCTGTTGCATAATTTGCCGCGGATCAATTTCGCCCGCTTCAACCCGCTGATAAAACGCGATGCCTTCTTTGACAAAAGCTGTACTGAGGAAAATAACCGGGATGACAACGATCGCCATACAGGTGAGCAGCGTGATACCGGCAGCGGTATTGGGCTTATCACCTATTTTTGTTATTACCCAGCGTTGCATAGGTGCAAAAATAACCGTCACCGCGCAGGCCCAAAAGATGGCACCGAAAAAAGGTTCTAGAATGAACCCAAAAGCGATACTTACCAGTATAAGCAGAAGCAAAAACGAGCGGCGCTCCAATTTATCGCGCATGGACTTTCCCTTCAGTGGATTTTCTATTTATAGTAGACAGCAAACCGTCATACTGACAGCACAATTGCGACAGGGCAAGATTATGAAAACAATAACTGACCACTTAGCTGACTACGCCGCCTACCATCGTGATCGTCGCAACATAGCGACCCACCTCATCGGTATCCCTATGATTGTTATCGCGTTACAAATTTTATTGTCGCGTCCGCATTGGGCATTTGACGGCTGGTTCCTGAGCCCCGCCCTGATTGTCGCTGTGGTCGCTTCGTTCTTTTATCTTCGTCTTGACCGCCCCTTGGGGCTGCTGATGGCCGTCTTACTTGCGCTCACGGTAATACTGGGCGTGCAAGTAGCAGCACTGTCCACCACGCTCTGGTTAAGCTGGGGCATTGGTCTGTTCGTCGTCGGCTGGATTTTCCAGTTCATTGGGCACTTTTTTGAGGGCCGTAAACCAGCATTTGTCGATGACATCATGGGGCTGGCGATTGGCCCTTTATTTGTGGTCGCCGAAGTCGTGTTCATGCTGGGTCTGAAAAAAGATTTGCACCAAGCCATCGAAAAACGTTTTCCGTAAACTTTTAAAATACTTTAGGCCATTCATGCGCTCTTATAAATTCCTTTACTCTGCGCTCGCTGCAAGCCTTGCGCTTGCACCGCTCGTTTGTTCAGCTACTACCGATACCCATGTGAAGGCAAACGTTCCCTATCAGGCGGTCACGGAGCTCAGTTTCCAGGCTCCAGCGCAACGTCTTAGTTACGGCGATGATCCATTGCAGTTCATCGAGCTGTGGCCGGGCCCGACGAACTCTGCACCGCTGATCCTGTTTATTCATGGCGGTTGTTGGCTCAATGCTTACGACATCAAGCACACCTACGCTGCAACCAGTGCCTTGCAACAAGTTGGCTACGCGGTAGCATCGCTGGAGTACCGCCGCACCGGTGATAACGGCGGAGGCTGGCCGGGGACCTGGCACGACGTTCAAACAGCGGTGCAGATCCTGGCAGCAACACCTGAACTGCAACTTGAACAGCGTAAAGTTATTGCCATGGGCCATAGTGCTGGCGGCCATCTGGCGTTACTTGCCGGTAACGCTTTTCCTGACACCATCGACCATGTTGTGGGGCTTGCTGCGATCACTGACCTCGCCAGCTATACCGCTGCTGATGGCGGCTGTCAGCAAGCCGGAGTTCAGTTTATGGCGCACGCCACGCCAGCGGACTGGCAAACCGCAAATCCGAGTCAACAGCCGGTGCAGCTGAGTGTCACCCTGTTACAGGGTAAAGCGGATAGCATCGTACCCATCGCTCAGGCCGAAAATTATGCGCAACACGATTTAGTGCAAGTGGTTTTCGACGACAACGCGGGACATTTCGACTGGGTACACCCCGGTACGACAGCCTGGCAACAACTGCTTACTACCCTGGAAGCAATCAATGACTGAGATTAACTTCGCTGAACTCGAACGGCGCGACGCCGCAGATCCACTGGCTGAATTACGTAACCATTTTGTCATTCCCAAAAATACCGTTTATCTCGACGGCAATTCACTGGGTCTGTTGACCCATGCGACCCAACGCCGCGTCGCGGACGTCACCGGCCAACAATGGGGACAAGACGGTATCAGTAGCTGGAACCAACACGGTTGGGTCCACCTGCCACGTACAGTTGGCGATAAGCTCGCACCTATTATTGGTGCACAACCCGGCCAGGTTATCTGTTGTGATTCTATATCCGTCAATCTGTTCAAAGCGCTGAGTGCGGCATTTACTGTGCTGGATGCGCGAGGCGAGTCGCGCCGCGCGCGTAAGCAGGTGCTTTCAACAGCAGATAATTTCCCGACCGATTTGTACATGGTGCAGGGATTGCAACAACTGGTTGGCGCTGAGAATTGTGAACTGGTGCTGGCCGAGGAAGCTGAGTTACTCGCTAACCTTGCGCACCACATTACCGCTGAGACAGCAATCGTCATGCTGACTGAGGTCAACTTCCGCAGCGGACGACGCTTACCCATGGCTGAGATTATTCAGCAAGCACATGCGGTCGGGGCTGTGGTGATTGTCGATTTAGCCCATAGCGCCGGAGCATTACCCGTAGAACTCGATGAGTGGCAAGCCGACTTTGCCGTCGGATGTACGTACAAGTACCTCAACGGTGGTCCTGGGGCGCCAGCATTCATTTATGTTGCCGAACGACATTTACCAACGGTTACCCAGCCTTTGTCCGGCTGGTTCGGTCATGCCCAGCCCTTTGCGTTTGATGCAACCTTCGCGGCTGCTACCGGTATCGAAAAAATGCTCAGTGGCACGCCCTCAATTCTGGCCATGAGTGCGGTTGATGCGGCGCTGGATGCCTTCAGTGACGTATCGATGGAACAGGTGCGTGAAAAATCAGTGCAGCTTGCTGAGGTGTTTCTGGCACTGCTCGATGAATCAGGTCTTGCCGGCGAGTTTGACTGTATTTCGCCGCTGGACTCAGAGCAACGTGGTAGTCAGCTATCCTTTGCCCATCCTGAAGCTTATGCCATTTGCCAAGCATTGATTGAGCGTAAGGTTATAGCTGACTTTCGCGCGCCGAATTACCTGCGCTTCGGCTTTACCCCGCTCTACACCAGCTTTAAAGATGTTGGTCTTGCCTTGCAGCGATTGCAGGAAATTATGCAAACGCGGACCTATCTCGAGCCGCGCTTCCAAACCCGTCAGGCAGTGACCTGACAGGTTATCCGGAGGTTTGACGTTAGCGCAGCACCAGCACTGGTGTTGTGCTTTCCTGCAACATCCGCATGGTCGTGCTTCCCACCAGAAACTGCCGGATGCGCGAATGGCCAAATGCACCCATCACCATAATGTCGATGTCATTCTCGATTTGGTACTTGTGTAAGCTCTCTTCGACATTGCCGGCCAGCAACTTAGTTTCGACCTCATGGCCGCCCGCGCGAAGGTGCTCAGCAGCCCAATCCAGCCGCTCCTGATTATCTGCAGTTTCTGCATCAATCATGACCAGGTGCACTGGCATACCTTTTAACAGCGGGCTTTTTGCGATCAGCTCAACACCTTTTTTAGTTGTGGCACTGCCATCGTAAGCGAGCATTGCACTTTTGGGTTCTTTGAACAGATCCGGCGTAAGTAGCAAGGGACGATGCACAGTGCGAATCACGGTTTCCAGATGACTGCCAACTTTCTGTAACTGGTTGACTGAATCTTCGCCGTGCAGACCGAGTACAGCAAGGCGTACATCAGACTCAAGGTCCAGCAGGGTCTCCGCCAGACCGCCGTGACGTTGGCGTTGTTGCACCTCAGTGAGACCTGACTGGCGCACTTTTTCTTCTGCCTGGTCAAGTAACATGTGTCCGTGTTTTAACGCTACTTTAGCGCGCTCTTCGTCGAGCAGCGCTAATTGCTCTAGCAGATGTTCGCGCGTACCGAGACCGATATTGCCGGTCACATCGGTACTTACCTCAAGATTACTCTGTTCCAGCACATGCAAGAGCATTAAAGGCGCATCTAATTGCTTTGCCGCCCATACTGAATACTCACAAACGGCAGTGTTTGTGGTCGCCCCGTCAATACATCCAACTACGTAAGACATGTTGTTCTCCCGCGGCTTAGTGGCCGCCCATGATTTCGTCAGCAGCACCAGGTTTATCGTGAACCCCAAACCGATCAACGATGGTCGCACTTGCTTCATTCAGGCCGAGCACTTCTACCTCGGCACCATCACGACGGAATTTCAGTACCACCCGATCTAAAGCCCCTACTGCGGTGATATCCCAGAAATGCGCGCGTGTCAGGTCAATCACTACTTTATCGACTGCTTCTTTGAAGTCAAAGGAAGCGACGAATTTATCTGCCGAACTAAAGAAAACTTGACCCGTGACGTGATACTGACGTTCCGTGCCCGCGTCATTTATGGTTGAACTAACATGCATGAAGTGGCCAATTTTGTTGGCAAAGAACATAGCAGCAAGCAATACGCCCACGCCAACACCAATCGCCAGATTATGGGTAGCCACCACTACAACGACTGTCGTTACCATCACAATGTTGGTCGACAACGGGTGCTTGCGCATTTTGCGCAGTGAATCCCAGCTAAAGGTACCGATAGACACCATAATCATGACAGCAACCAAAGCCGCCATTGGAATTTGCTGCAGCCACTCATCAAGTACCATAATCATTACCAGCAAAAAGATACCAGCGGAGAAAGTTGAAAGTCGAGTGCGACCGCCTGATTTGACGTTGATTACCGATTGCCCGATCATCGCACAACCTGCCATCCCGCCTAATAAGCCAGAGCCGATATTGGCAATGCCTTGCCCTTTACACTCACGGTTTTTATCACTTTCGGTATCCGTCAAATCATCAACGATGGTTGCTGTCATCATCGACTCCAGCAAACCAACCACTGCCAAACCCACAGAATAGGGCAGGATGATCGTTAAGGTTTCCAAGTTTAAGGGTACGTCAGGCCAGAGGAAAATCGGAAGAGTATCGGGAAGCTGTCCCATGTCACCGACATTACGAATATCGATATTAAAGAGAATTGCGACAATGGTAAGACTGATGATGCAAATCAGTGGCGACGGCAAAACCTTGCCAATGATCGGGACATAAGGAAACAAATAGATGATCCCCAGGCCAGCGGCAGTCATGGCGTAAACATGCCAGGTGACATTGGTTAGCTCCGGCAGCTGAGCCATGAAAATAAGTATTGCCAGCGCGTTAACAAAGCCGGTTACTACTGAGCGCGAAACAAAGCGCATCAGGTCACCAAGCTTCAGGTAGCCGGCAACGATTTGCAGTACCCCCGTCAGCAAGGTCGCGGCCAGCAGGTACTCCAGTCCATAATCTTTAACCAGCGTCACCATCAACAGTGCCATCGCACCAGTCGCGGCGGAAATCATGCCAGGCCGACCACCGGTAAACGAGATAATTACGGCGATACAGAACGATGCGTAAAGACCCACTTTAGGATCGACGCCAGCGATAATAGAAAAGGCAATTGCCTCTGGGACAAGCGCCAAGGCCACCACGATACCCGCGAGCAGATCGCCACGGATATTGGAGAACCATTGGTTTTGCATGGTCTTCAACATAGTTGTAATCACTTGTTAGTTAGTAAATCGATAGAAACACGTACGAGCGCCGACAGCAGAATCAGTCAGCGAATAAAGAAAAGAAAGCTGTTACGTCTAGGGTGGCGTAAGTAGGAACAAGGGCCCAAACTCCATGGTCGTTCGTAAGTTAGTACTTAGTTTGGGCAGCAGCCCGTCAAAGGCCGCGAATAATACCTAATAATGCGAAGGTGGGCAAATTTAAGACGGCATTAATTGCCGCCTCTGCTACCGCTGAGTACATCGCCGAGGCTGCTCTGGCCTTTGCCCGGGCTTAAAACTGAACATGCGGAACCGGTATCCGCACAACCGACACCACGAATACGTGAACCAATCGACCGGTTATCGAAACTACCAGAAGCCTCAAGCTGATTCACCAGGCGATCCAGCTGGCTACGGTACAAACTTGCGTCTGCCGTCACGGTGATACGCTCCATCGCCTTTTCAGCTTGTTGCAAGCGCTCGCCGTCTTCAGACGCAGCAAACTCGGTGCCAGTCAGCTGCTGGTTAATTTGTTGTAATTGCTGACGGGCATCGCTGTAACCTGAGCGTGCTAAGCGGGCAAACAATTTTCCTGCTGCCGGCAGATCCTGCTCCATCAGCGTGCCGGTTTGCTGCAATCGTGCCAGTGCATACATCGCGGTAAGCAGATTCTGTGCCGCAGCTTGTTCAAGTAATGGAACTGCCTGACGCTGTGTATCCGCGTCCTCGGTCGCCAAGAGATGGGTTGCTTTCAGGTACTGAGCCGGGGCATAACCCGCTTTAACCGCTCGGTCGAGCCAGAGCACGCTTTCCGAAGCATCATTTTCGACCACAAAACCGCGGCTGTACCAATCGGATAGCACATACATCGCCAACGGATTGCGGCGGCGCGCGCCCTGTTCAATAAACTGCCGGGCCTTGTCAATGTCTTGTTCGACGCCATCACCGCTGGCGTACGCCAGTGCGACCACAGCAGCGGCATCACCACTGCCCTTGCGGGCCAATCGCTCAAGTTCAGTTAACTGGCGTTCACAGTCACCACTTTCACAAATGGTTAAGTTTTCGCTTCCCTGAGCATAAGCCGCAGGCGCGCTCAGTAGCCAGGCTGCACAAACAGCCGTAACCAATACTGAAGAGAAAGCCGAAAATGATGTCTGAAACATAACCTGACTGCCTTATTGTTGATGACCAATTGTAGTTAACCAAAACTTACCACGCCCACAACATAACACTGACAAGTTCTCAGCGGTATTGCGGCGTGGTAAGCAATTGTAACTAAGGTTTACAAGCCAATTTACATGGCGCCCATAGCCTGATTCAGCGGCATCGATTGACCATTTATTGTCATCATGCCGTCAGCGATGGCAAAATCGAAAATGTAAGTGTCATCTTCCTCACGTAACACACCCTGCTGGATAAATGCCTGAATCATCATCGCCGCCTGTTGTGCGGCAATCTGATCTAACTGCTCGGCAGTCAGCTCATTGGCTTGTCCGGCATTAACCAAGCTCATATGCACATAGCTTGTTGTCGCCCACTGCAACAAGGGTTTGGCAATGGTCGCATCGCTGTCGACGCGCAGGTGCTGACGCCAGAAGGCATCGTCTTCCATAGAATCAGGCAGTGCTGTTACGCCTGCAACGGACATTGCCGCATTAGCATTAAATGCACCTTGTGGCAGGATGCCGCTAAATTCAGTGACGGCCAGTTCCGGTTGCGCTTGTAAAAACGCCAAACCATGGCTTTCAAACAGCTCAGATAACATAATAGTCATTTGCTCTGGGTCTTCGCCAAAACCGGCACGAATCTGTTCCAGATACGCATCCAGAAATGTTTTATCGAGATTGTTGATGGCGGTATCGAAACGCAGGTTTGCCACCTCAACTCCATTTATTCGCAAACTGTTGGCACCATAATTGATGTTCATGTGCGCAAGTGTGGTATTCGTGCTCGTGTCTTCACTCAATGAAGTGATGTAATCCATTGACAGTTCATCCACTGCGGCGACTTCACCCGCCTCAGCGGTGGTTACAGTTGCCGAGTCAAGCAACAGCTGGCCGGTACCTGTGTAGAAGTCCCCTTTCAGTATCGTGGCAATATCTGCGCTGGCGACCATGCTAAGTTTCGCATTGCGCATTTCGACCATTAAGGATTCGACGCTCAAAACAAAATCAGAAAATAAGCCATCGTAAATGAGTGTCTCACCATCGTAACTACCGTGCCCGACATATTCGGCCAGGGTAAAGCTGACCTCACCCGTGTTAGCGGTGTTACTAAGCTGTGGTATCGCATCGCTGTAGGTGGCGTTACCGGCTAAACTGACACTACCCTGTTGCAAATAAAGCAGCTGTTCTTTGTCCCACTGCACATAGTCCTCAAGCCCCCGTCCATCATTGCTTAACTGCCAGGAAGCCAGGCCCAGCGACAACCCCTGATCAGTCAGGATCGGGCCGTGTTGTACTGACAACTGGAACGAGGATGTGGCAACGCCAGTTTCTACTTCATCACCCAAGCCTAAATCGTCTAAATCTATTCCTACTTCAATAACCGCATTTGAGCTGAGCCAGCCCCGGTCATAACTTACTACCCTGGCCTGGTACATCGGCTGTGAACTATCAAACAGCGCAACCTGATCCTGAATTGCTGATTCGGTTTGCGAACCAATAACATAAGGGGTAATCGAAAGCGCTGCGGCCACAACTACAACACCGATAACAATACCTTTTTTGCTCATAACAGTTGATCCATCAATGGAGGTTTAAAGTAACGAGAAGATAACAAAAAAGATCCTTCTTATCATCGACTTTTAGCATTAATCTTGTAACAAAGGGTAGTTTGGGTGGTTATTATGAAAAAAATTGTTCTTTTCGCGCTCTTTTTACTAACGCTCAGCGGCTGTTCATCCAGCGATTGGCGCGATGCCTCGCGTGAATCAGCGGGCCTGGCTGCTAATCCATTGGAAGAACAAGAAGCAGTGATTGAGGCCTATGCGGCAGATGCCTTTGGCTGGCGCGGTTGGTTTGCCGTGCATACCTGGTTGGCGGTCAAACCGCAAAATGCCTCAGAGTATACGGTCTATGAAGTCGTCGGATGGCGCGTTGACAACGGCGCGCCAGCATTGCGGGTCTATCAAACCAAAACACCTGATCGCTACTGGTATGGCGCCCGCCCGGAAAAACTCCTGTCCGTCACCGGAATCCGCGCGGCTGAACTCATTCCACAAATCGCAGCAGCTTCGCAACGCTACCCCTGGGCCAACGAATACCGGGCGATCCCCGGGCCTAACAGCAACACCTTCCCAGCCTGGATCGCATTACAATTCCCGGAACTTGGCCTGCGACTTCCCTTCAGCGCCATAGGTAGTGGCTACGCGGATAACGAATAGCAAAAATCGTTAAGTTTTTTCACACTATTTTGTGGTTTTTGGCTATAGTTGGTTAAATTGCCTACCTAAAACGACGGAAGATCATAAATAAACACCGTAAATACAATATGTTAGGTTTTGGCCTCTATATTGCATAGGTTTTAGCATGGTTCGAACAATAAGGAACAACTATGCCTGTAAAACTTGAAGACCGTCCAATTGAGCAAGTCCGTGAAGAAACCGTAGACAAACTCATCGTCAACTACAGCCGTGCCATTATCTCCGCTGAAGCCTTTGAACGCCGCCTTGATGAGGCTATGGCAACGGACATCCACCAGGAATTAGTCGACTTAGTCGCTGACTTGCCACTTGAGGCGGACACCAGTTACGACGACAAAAAAGAGCGCTCGTTCACACCAAATTACGCCGCCTCCGGCGAATCAGACGATGATAAGTTAATCAGCATTCTTGGCTCCAATGTCCGCGAAGGGCAATGGCTTGTACCGAAGAAAATAATAGTGGTTGACGTGTTGGGATCGGCAAAAATTGACTTTACTGATGCGGTTTTCCAGCACCAGCATATCGAAGTCAATGTCACCAATGTCCTCGGCAGTCTCGAGATATTCATTCCGGAAAATGTCAATGTGACCACGCGTATGTTCAACATCATTGGTTCATCGGAAAATCATGCGCCATCAATGGCGGGCCGCCAGGCACCGCAAATTACCATCACCGGCTGGTCACTGCTGGGCTCGGTGGAAGTTTCCGTAAAACGGACCATGAAAGAAAAGCTCGTCGCTTTTGCAAATAGCATGCGTGAAGCCTTCGGCATGGAAAAGCGTTAGCTTATAAGGGATAATAGCGGGCATACCTCCTCATTCGTAACCTCGGTAGCCCGCCATGGAAATTAAAGTAAACTTTCTCGACAATCTGCGCCTTGAGGCTAAGTTTGATGACTTTACCGTTATCACTGATCAGCCCATCCGCTATAAAGGCGACGGTTCAGCGCCGAGTCCGTTTGATTACTTCCTGGCATCATCGGCGTTGTGTGCTGCCTACTTCGTAAAGGTGTATTGCGTCTCGCGCGATATCCCCACCGACAACATTCGTCTTTCACAAAATAATATTGTCGACCCGGAAAACCGTTACAACCAGATCTTTAAGATCCAGGTCGAACTGCCTGATGATATTTCTGACAAAGACCGGCAAGGCATTTTACGTTCCATCGAGCGCTGTACGGTTAAAAAAGTTGTGCAAACGGGCCCTGAGTTTCAGATCGAAGTTGTTGAGAATCTTGATGAGGATGCCCAGGCCCTGCTCATGGGAGCGCCCGATGGCAGCGAACTGACCTACATTGAAGGGAAAGACCTGCCGCTGGAACAAACCATTGCCAACATGACGCAGATCCTTGCCGATTTGGGCATGAAAATTGAAATCGCATCATGGCGCAACATTGTGCCGCATGTATGGTCATTGCATATCCGCGATGCGGCCTCGCCCATGTGCTTTACCAACGGCAAGGGTGCCACCAAGGAAGCCGCACTGGCGTCAGCACTTGGCGAGTTCATTGAACGCCTGAGCTGCAACTTTTTTTACAACGACCAGTATTTTGGTGAAGAACTCGCCAACGCTGAGTTTATTCACTACCCAAATGAGAAATGGTTTAAACCGGAGGCCGATGACAGCCTGCCAGACGCTATTCTCGATGCCTATTGCCGCGAAGTTTATGATCCTGATGGCGAGCTACGCGCGTCCCATTTGGTTGATACCAATTCTGGTAATACTGAGCGCGGTATCTGTGCCTTACCTTTTGTCCGGCACTCCGATGGCGAGACGGTGTACTTTCCTTCGAATTTGATCGAAAACTTGTACTTAAGTAACGGTATGAGCGCCGGTAACACTTTACCGGAAGCCCAAGTCCAATGTTTGTCGGAGATTTTTGAACGGGCAGTGAAAAAGCAAATCATTGAACAGGAAATTGCCCTGCCCGATGTACCGGAAACCGTACTGGCCAGGTATCCGCACCTGGTAGAGGGTGTGCAAGCGCTGGAAGCCCAGGGTTACCCGGTGCTGGTCAAAGATGCCTCCCTCGGCGGGCAGTTCCCGGTCGCCTGTGTGACTTTGATGAATCCTCGCACCGGTGGTGTGTTTGCCTCATTTGGCGCCCACCCGAGTATGGCGGTAGCGATTGAACGCAGCCTCACAGAACTATTACAGGGCCGCAGCTTTGAAGGTCTCAACGACCTGCCGCCACCGACCTTTAACAGCATGGAAGTTACCGAGCCGAATAACTTTGTCGAGCACTTCATCGATTCTTCTGGCGTTATTTCCTGGCGTTTCTTTAGTGCGCGCAGTGATTACGAGTTTTGCGAGTGGGATTTCTCCGGCTCCAATCAACAGGAAGCCGATACCCTGTTCGGGATTTTTGCTGAGATGGGCAAAGAAGTTTACGTCGCTCAACACAATGACCTTGGCGCTCCGGTGTGCCGGATTTTAGTACCGGACTATTCAGAAGTTTATCCGGTTGAAGATTTAGTTTGGGATAACACCAATCAGGCACTGAGTTTCCGTAAGGATATTCTGAATCTGCATCAGCTCAGCACCAATGAGCTTGAGGATTTAGTCGAGCGACTCGAAGAAAGCCAGCTCGATAACTACACCGATATCATCACCTTGATTGGTGTTGAGTTCGATGAAAATACCGTATGGGGCCAACTCACCATTCTTGAGCTTAAACTGTTGATTTATCTGGCATTGCAACGCCATGAAGAAGCACTGGAGCTGGTCGAGGCTTTCTTACAGTACAACGATAACACCGTCGAACGCGTGCTGTTCTACCGCGCAATGCAGGCGGCGCTCGAGATTGAACTTGATGAAGAACTGGAAATGGCAGACTTTCTGCATAACCTGCAACGTATGTACGGCAAGGAAACCATGCGTGCGGTAGTCGGTTCGGTTGAGGGTTCCGTCACGTTTGCCGGGCTGACACCAACCAACATGCAGCTGGAAGGTCTGGATAAGCACCAACGCTTACTGGATAGTTACAAAAAATTGCATGCGGCGCGCGCTCGCACTCAATGAATCCTACAAAACAGATCTGATAGTTTGTACACTCAGATTTAGATCTGACAAGGAGACGTTTAGTGAGCTTCATAATACAGCAACTTAGCTGGCACAAGCGCCGCAAAGCAACAGTTGAGCCACAACCTGTAAGTATCTCAGTGCCGGATTTCAAAAAAGAGGTGAATCATTTTTGTACCGTTGAAGTCACCTTCGATAATGGTGAAGTCGTCAAACTCAGCGGGCGGGTCACCCAGCATCCTATTACCGGTGTCTGGTCGATAAATGGCATCAACGCTAAGGGGCAAAGCGTATCAGCCCGTTATGAGGAAACGAGTGACGATGACAAATTCCGAGCTTCAACAACTAAAACATCGCCTTGAAACCTAATTCAAAGATGATCAATATGCTCGAATGCCGCACGCAGGCCGGCGTTATATCCTATATCTAAGCGCTCGCGCTGCCGGGTGAAACGTCCTACCGGCATATCTTCTGGCGGGGCAATAATGTGTATCACACAATCGTCGGGCGGGTTTTCGATGAAATCCACAGTTGCATTGTAACGTTCAGCACGATCTTCGATGGCGTCACATAATTTCGGATACTGACTCAGGAGACTTCGGGTGATCGCTAAGGTGTGGCCATTCTTCTTGCGATAACCCTTTGCCCGCGACAGTATCACGGTAATTTCCCGCGCCCCCATTTCATAGGCTTTAAGCACCGGAATAGAATCCGCCACGCCACCATCGGTCATTGCCACACCCGCAACTTCAGGGAAGTCCCGAAAAGCTAACGGAATCGCGCAGGAGGCAGGGAAAAGTTGATGCATATTGTCCTCGGTGACTTCGATATAGCATGGCGACCCGTCATCAACCCGGGTGGTGACCACGTACAAAGGCACATTAGCCGAGAGGTAGCGCGCGAAATGCAATTCAATTTCGTTGTAGGAAGTGCGCCAGAGCCACTCAACGTCACAAAAGTGCCCGCCCAGCAGTCCACGCACGGGGTCGATAAAATCTTTCGACTGCGCAAGTTCTGTGAGGATCCGGTAACTACGTTGATAGTCGTCTGTCAGATAACCAATCAGGTTGGTCGACCCGGCGGAAACACCAATCGCAAAGTCATAAGGTTTAAAGTTCTCACGCATAAAGCCATCCAGCACGCCGGCAGCGAAAATACCACGCATGGCGCCGCCCTCAACAACTATCGCTCGCGATTGATTTTTTTTCATGTTTCTAATAACCACCTAAATGGAAGCTTTACGACGGCTTGAGTGAACACTTAGCATAGTGACGGTAATCAAAATCAGTGCCATGCCCGTTAGTTGTATCAGGTTGAGTTTTTCATCTAAAACCACGACACCAAATAACGAAGCCGTAACGGGTTCTACCATTGCCACTATTGAGGCTACAGCAGGCGCCGTGTAATTGAGCCCGAAGATATAAAAAATAAAGGATAAACCTGCGCCAAGCACTCCCAGCAACACGAGCAACGGCAAACTCGGTGTGGAAAATGCTGCAACAACTTCGCTCACCTCACCGAGCGCAATCAAAATAATCGCGAGTACCGCAAAAGCTATCACAAGAATAGCCTGTGGACTACCATGCGGGGCAGCGTACTTAAAACCGAAGATAAACAACGCATAGGACATGCCTGAGAGTAGACCAGTGGTTACCGCGAATACCGAGACTGCGCCCGCGCCGAGTGTGTAGATCTGCGTTAACAGTACGATCCCCAATAGCACCAGAAGAATCGCCAGCCACTTTTGCAATGAGGGCGACTCAAGACCGAGTGTAAAGGACACCAAATAAACAAAAACCGGTGCGCAGTACATCAGGGTTGCGGCAACAGCAACACTGCCTTCGCCAATGCTTAAGAAATAAAAAGCGAAGTTACCGGCAACACCTGCGCCGGCAATTGCGGACCAGAACCACAGTTTGCGATTCGCTAACCCACTGCGTTGGGGACGAAGCAGCAGCCAAATAAAAACGAACAGAAAGCCAACCGCCCCCCGGTAAAATGACACGGTAAATGCATCCCAGCCGCGCTCCAGCAGCACGGCGCCTATGCCGCCTGACAGACCCCAGCAAAACGCCGCCAGGGTCACCAGCAGCGTACTTCGGCGCACCCACTTTCCGGGTGACGCTAATCTTAAAGGAGCATGTAAACCGAAGGCCATGAGCGTTACCCTGAGGAGATACGTGTGCCAGCGTTACCCTGCAACAGATCCAACGCGTCTTCCATTGCGCCTATCCCACTAAAACTCCCCTTTCGGGCAAACCGTGCTGCAGCTATTAATTTCGGCCCCATCGAGCCCTCCGGTGCATCAAAGTCTTCGGCTTCGCTGGGGGTCATTTGCCTGATCGGGCGTTCGTTTGAGCCGCCAAAGTCATGGTAGACCGCGTCAACATCTGTCAGCAATAACAAGGCATCTGCGTTAACTTGCTCAGCCAGTAAAGCGCTGGCCGCATCTTTATCGATGACCGCTTCTACTCCGGTGTAGCTGCCGTCCGGCTGACGCACGATCGGAATCCCCCCGCCACCGATGCAAATTGTGATCACCTGTTGTTCAAGCAAAATCCTGAGAATCTTCAGATCCTGTATTTTCTTCGGTTCAGGTGAAGGCACTACCCTACGCCAGTTGTCACCATCTTTGGCGATCGTCCAGCCATGCCTTTCTTTTAATTCTTCTGCCTGCTCTTTATCATAAACCGGTCCGATAAACTTGCTGGGGTCGTCGAAGTGAGGATCATCAGCGTCCACCGCGATCTGAGTGATCAGAGTCGCAACCGCATAGCCCTCACCCAGTTGGTTTTCGAGTTCTTGTTCAATTAGGTAACCAATCATGCCCTCGGATTCGGCACCGAGAATATCCAACGGAAAGGCTTTATCTGCATCATAGGCTTGGTTTTGTAGCGCCAGCAAACCTATCTGCGGACCGTTACCATGGGTAATGACCAGCCGATGCCCGGCCTTTACAATATCCGCCAGTACCCGCACAGCCTGCTTCACATTATCCCGCTGATTTTCTGCAGTGACATCCTCACCACGGCGCAACAGCGCATTGCCTCCTAAAGCGGCGACTACCAGCATTAAACCTCCTTGCGCGGACTTTGCCTTAACTAGCTAAACCCTAGTTGATAGCGGCGGGATACGTCCACTAAATGCCCCTGCCGCGCTGAATTAGTGATTGTCGTAATGTTTGATGGCTGCCAGCACATCTTTGTGTACAGCGGCAGCGGTGGCCTCTAACCCGGCGCCTACTCCTTCAACAGGAATAGCTTTTACCGGATCCTTTGCCGTCCAGACCCGGAAGTAAGCACGTTCCGGCGCTAACTCGGCGTAGGGTGATTCACCGGTAACGGGTTCCAGGGCGGCACTGGCTTTCACGCGCTGATGACCGTCTGTCTCTAATCGGCCCACATAACAAAACTGCGTGGCATCCGGATAGTTCGCTAACCGCCACTGATCGAACGCGGCGTCCAACTCTTCATCTAACGACGACGTCAGCACCAGGTCTTGAATGTCGGCATCCGCCAGCTCAAAGTCCCAGCCCGCCTCACGTGCGACAATAAGCAGTTTCTTGGCGACGTCCATGCCACCGAGGTCAGTGCGTGGATCCGGCTCAGTAATTCCCGCCTCACGGGCTTTACGCAGTAACTCTGAGAGCTTGTCTCCCGGCCGGTATTGCTGAAAAATCCAGGTCAGCGAGCCTGAGAAATTGCCCTCCACCTTTAACACCGAATCACCCGCTTCATAGCACTCGCGCACCGTCTGCGGCACTGGCACCCCGGCGCCAACGGTGGCGGCGTACAGCCACTGTCGCCGGTGCTTTTTCAATGCTGTTTTTACCTGCTGGTAAAACGCAGAATCCGCAGCGCCAGCGTATTTATTTGCACTAATAATATCGGCGCCGGCAGCAATCCATTCAGGATAACAGCGACTAACAGTCTCCGAAGCGGTTAGGTCTAAGACCAGTGGTATCAGACCTTCACTTTGCAACTTCTCGATAGCCGTTACCGTCAACGGATTTCGCGAGTTGTGCCTGCTATGCACCATCGCTGACGGTGGCAGCGTAGGGCCAAATTTCTCCAGCCAGCAGCTGCCCACCTGACCAACGCCCACCACCACAACAGCAAATTTGGGTTCTGTCTGAGACTGGTGCTTCACGTTGGATTGCATACTATTCCCTCAAGCTGCGATAGTAGTTTTGCTATGATGAACATAAGCGCTGGACGTGGTTCTCTAAATACCGGCTTGCGGTATTTTTACCATTATCCTGAACGCTTTTTTCCTAACGTGTTAAAATAGTGCATAAAATGAACGCTCAATACAAGCGAGCATCGGAGCCTGGATAACTAATTATGCAAACGTTTTCCTGTCAGTGTGGTAATACTCTGCATTTTGCTAACACCCGTTGTGTCAGTTGTGGACTGATGCTGGGTTTCATGCCGGATGAGAAAAAGGTAAGCGCTTTTACCCACCACGACAAAGGTGTTTGGCGTTCTGCGGCGAATGGCAGACTCTACCGTCAGTGCAAGAACTACTCTGTCCAGGACGTATGCAACTGGATGATTCCCGTCGCCGAACCAGGTGAATTATGTGCCTCCTGCGAGTTGACCCGAACCATTCCTAACCTTGATCAACCTGATAACAGGCGACTATGGGCGAGGATGGAACAGGCTAAGCGGCGTTTACTCTATACCCTTTATAAGCTTGAGCTACCTGTAATCTCGCGGCAGCAGGATCCGCAACAGGGTCTGGGTTTTGAATTTCTTGAAGATCAAACGGAAGACGAATACGGCAACGAACTGACCGTTAAAAATTTCGTTACCACCGGTCACAATGCCGGCATCATTACGCTTGACTTAAAGGAAGCTGAGCCGAGTTCACGGGTAAAAATGCGTGAAGAACTGAACGAGCAATACCGTACCCTTGTTGGGCACTTCCGGCACGAATCCGGTCATTACTTTTGGGACCGACTGGTACGCAATAGCGGTTGGCTGAATGATTTCCGTGAACTCTTTGGTGATGAGCGGCTGGATTACACCTATGCTCTGCAACATTACTATGAGCAGGGCCCGGCACCCGACTGGCACAAAGTATGGGTTAGCGCGTATGCCAGTATGCACCCCTGGGAAGATTGGGCAGAAACCTGGGCCCACTATCTGCACATGGTCGATACCCTGGAAACCGCCAGTGATTTTGACTTCAGCGTAAAGTCACATCAGGTCATCAACCCTCTACAGCAGTTACCGCAGAGTGATGAGGCCATAAGCGAAGCACATTTTAATCAGCTATATAACGACTGGTGTCGCCTCACCGCAGTATTAAATGCACTCAACCGGAGCATGGGGCTGGATGATGCTTATCCGTTCGTGCTCTCGAACATGGCCATCGATAAGCTGCGCTTTGTGCATAACGTCATCAGCGCAGCGCAGAGTAATTAAATTTACTCTTCTTTTTCCCAATCGAATCTTGGCAGGCCGGAAAAGGCCTGCCGCAGCCCTTCGTTCCACTGTTTCTGCATGGATTTGTACATGGGGCTGAAGGCGCGGTATTTATTGTGCCAAGGCTCGTCAATACTATCACCCGTGTAAATTGCCAGCTCAATAGGTAAGCCCACACTGATATTACTGCGCACGGTAGAGTCAAGGGATACCATGGCACAGCGAGCCGCGTCTTCCAGTGACGTATTAGGTGTAATAATACGATCCAGGATAGGTTTGCCGTATTTATTTTCGCCGATCTGTAAATACGGTGTGTCGTCAGACGCGCTGATATAATTGCCCTGTGGATAAATCATATAGATTTCGCAGGTTTTTCCGGCAATCTGGCCACCGAGGATAAAACTGGCCTCGGCGCTGGCATTACTTTTCTCCAAAGCTGGCGCATGTTGCTGCTGCTCTTTTTGACTCAGGTTGCCGATATAGCTGGCAACATCATACAAATGTTTACCCTTGCGCAGGTTAAATGGCGCTTCGGGATCTTCCAGATCTGAATTTATGGCGTTGAGAACCGATTGTGAGGTGGCCAGACTCCCTGCCGAAAGCAGTACTACAGTGCGTTCACCCGGCCATGTAAACCGGTGCATCTTGCTGTAGGTTGCCACATAGTCTACTCCTGCATTGGTGCGCGAATCAGACGCAAACACCAAGCCTTTATTAACACGGATTGCCAAACAATAGGTCACAACAAAACTCCAAAGAAAAACCAGCTGAGACTCAGCTTAAACTCCGCATATTCTCTATGTAAGTCGCGTGAAAAACAAACAGTTTTGCATTTTTACTGAAACTACCACTATCTTTATAGGAGGCAATCAAACAAAAAAGAGGACTGTGCATGACCATCCGTTGGGGTAGCTATAAAGTCACTAATTTGTACGATGAACTATTACGAGCCTCCGGCAAGCCAAGGGCTGCGGCGGAAATAATATGCGGTTATTTGCGCAGCCTCACAGATGATGATCTTGAAGAATTTAAGGTCGCCGCAGAGTCGGCCATCCATGTTATGGGCATCAGTTTTCGTGTTTATCACGAGGACGAAGGGTCTATCGACAGAGCCTGGCCCTTTGACATCATCCCCAGAATTATCGACAAGGAGGAATGGCAAAAAATCGAGTCAGGGCTGAAGCAACGTGTCAAAGCCCTGAATATGTTCATCGATGATCTCTACAACGATCAAAACATTGTCAAAGATGGAGTATTTCCTGCCGACCTGCTAAAAAAATCGAAGAACTTTTTACCTCAATGCAAAGGCGTTCATCCACCACTCGGAATATGGGCACATATTTGCGGCTCGGATTTGGTGAGAGATAACGACGGCACAGTTTACGTACTTGAGGATAACTTGCGGGTTCCTTCAGGGGTGTCGTACATGCTGGAAAACCGCAAGGTAATGAAGCGTGTATTCCCCGAGATGTTTGAACAATACAGTATTCTCCCCGTGGACGATTACCCTTCCCAGCTCTATGACATGTTATGTGAGCTGTCGCCCCGCGACATTGAGCAGCCAGAAATCGTCTTACTGACCCCCGGCATTTACAATTCCGCCTATTTTGAACACGCTTACCTCGCCCAGCAGATGGGCGCAGAGGTAGTCGAGGGGCGCGATATGTTTGTCGATGACGACGATATTGTCTACATGCGCACTATTGAGGGGCCGGCGCGGGTAGATGTGATTTATCGGCGGGTGGATGACCACTTTATCGATCCGGAAGCATTTAACCCGGATTCGTTACTCGGTGTTCCCGGTCTGATGCGAGCCTGGAAAGCAGGTAATGTTGCGCTTGCCAATGCGCCTGGGTCAGGGGTAGCCGATGACAAAGTGGTGTACGCCTTTGTCCCTGAAATCATTAAATATTATCTGAATGAAGAGCCCACCCTGCCTAACGTTCCTACCTATAAGTGTATTAACAAGGAAGAACGCGAGTATGTCATTGAAAATATACAGGACATGGTGGTCAAACCAGCCAATGAATCCGGCGGTGCCGGCATGCTTATCGGCCCCCATGCCAGTAAAGCAGAATGCGAGAAATTTAAACGACTGATTCGCCGTGACCCGCGTAATTATGTCGCCCAGCCAATGCTGATGCTTTCAACGGCGCCGACCTTAATTGAAAATAAAGCAGAACCCAGACATTTAGATTTACGCCCTTTTGTTTTAAGCGGTAAAGATATCCAAGTCACCACAGGCGGCTTAACGCGGGTGGCGTTGCGCAAGGGCTCTATTGTAGTCAACTCGTCTCAGGGTGGCGGCAGTAAGGATACCTGGATAGTGGATATGGAGGCTTAATCATGTTGTCACGAGTAGCAAGTAATATCTTCTGGATGGCCAGGTACCTCGAGCGCGCTGAAAATACTGCAAGGGTGATTAACGTTAACTCGCATTTGTTAATGGACTTACCTCGTACCGTAAAGCTTGGCTGGGAGCCGATTATAGATATCCTCTCGGTCAGAGAGGATTTCTATAATAACTATGAGGAAGCTGATGAACACAGTGTGGTCAAATATATGGTCACAGATAAAAACAACCCCAGCTCGATCATCAGCTCGCTTACCATGGCCCGGGAAAATGCCCGTACCATCCGGGAAATCATTCCTACAGAAACCTGGGAACAGATTAATTATTTATATTTATCGGCAATGAAAAACCGTCAGTCGATGCTTGGCAGACGCCACCGTTACGAAGCTCTCAGCGATGTCATTCGCTCGAATCAAACCATTACTGGTATGTTATCCGGCACCATGACACACGATGAAGGCTACGCCTTTTTGCGCATCGGTCGCAATCTTGAGCGCGGGGATATGACCACCCGTATCATCGATGTGCGCTCGGCGACGTTATTACCTGAACTTGATTATGAGCAGCCGGCGTTTGAAAACATCCAATGGATGGGCGTGCTTAAGTCCATGTCGGGGTATCAAATGTACCGGCGTGAAATGCGCCTGCGTATCACCCGCGCGGACGTGCTGAAATTCCTGCTACAGCAATCTCGTTTTCCGCGTTCACTGATGCATACGCTGAATCAGGTGAAGACGCTGCTGCAGGAGCTACCGCATCATGAAAGTGCGATAGTACCCATTGATAAGCTGCAAAAGAAGCTGCTGAAAGCAAAACCGCAGTCCTTAAAACAGGAGAGTCTGCACGAGTTCATCGATGAAATGCAGCTGGGCTTGATCAAGATCGCAGAGGAGATCAGCGAGACTTATTTCTAACCTTTGCTACAAATGATGTCAGAATAATCGCATGAGCTCGCCTCATGCGATTCCCTCCTGACTCATCATCACCCGGTTTCTGCCCTCGTGCTTTCCGGCGTACAGCATTTTATCGGCGCGGGTGATAAGTGCGTCGAGATCAACATCTTCGGCCTGCGCTACAGCAATACCGATGGTGACACTCATAACAAGCTCACCCATTTCCTCAGTTAACGGCAGAGTAGCAACATTCTTTTTCAAACGTTCTGCCACAATTTGGGCGTCCGTGGGACTGGTGTGGGGCAGCGCCACCATAAATTCTTCACCACCAAAACGCCCTATCACGTCTGTGGGACGCAAAGATTGTACACACGCCTCGGCGATCTTAGTCAAGATCCAATCACCGCGAGTATGACCCCAGGTATCATTAATGCTCTTAAAATGATCCACATCGATCATGAACAGACAGAACGGCGCGTTTTCCAACCGCGAACGTTTGAGCAAGACTTCTGCCCGTTTCATGAAGTGGCTTCGACTATCTAACCCTGTCAAAGCATCCCGTTCAGCAACTATGCGTAATTGTGCTTCGAGTGATTTTCGATGTGCTATTTCCTTGTGCAGTTGATTATTCTGATCCCGTTCTTCGTGAAGTAGCGCAAATTGCTTACGCTGCAGAAACTCAATCCGTAATAAAGCACAGTAGCCTACGATATTCGCCATAATTAACAGCAGTGCGATCCGCAGCAAATCCGCTGGCGAAATTCCGGTAAAAGCCATCGCAGCCGTCAAAAAGCCAACACTCAAATAAATACACGCCACCGCCGCGACCGTAAGCAGATTGGGGATCAGGATATAAAACGCCATGATTGCGACCACCACCGCAGTGATCTGGGTGGACAGACTATCCGGACGTAATGGCACAATTAAAATAATTCCCGTCGCAACGATCCATAGCGGCAAACCATGCAACCAGAGGTTACGCGAGTAACCTCCCCAGCGCCCGAGAGTGAAGGCCAGCAGCAGGCAAAGGCTGATCACCGAAATACGCATGGTCAGTAACAGAAAGTATTCGCGGCTTAACCCGAGTAGGCTGTAATCGGTGATGGTGAACATGGCGAAGACAAGTGCCACCAGTACCAGGGCAAGGCGGGATTCAAACCTTACCCTTTTCTGAATTGAACTGCGATACCGCAGTTCTTTTCCAGCATCGCAAAACTGACCGGTCAACGAGTGAACGTCATATTGTTTTTCTTGTGGTGACAAAGTCCCAGTTTCCTTTATAAAACGCTAATCGTGCCGTTTGCGCAATGCTTGGCTATTTGTTGCAGGCTTTATGCTACCTGAATCTCAGCGGTCATGAAATCTGCACAACGACCTATCAGAACGACGCGATCGCCTTTGATCTCACACTCGATCCTGCCGCCCCGCCGGGACAGCTGATCGGCGACCAACTGGTTTTGTCCAAGTTGCTTTGCCCAGTACGGCGCGAGCTCACAATGGGCCGACCCGGTAACGGGATCTTCATCGACCCGCAGTTTAGGGAAAAAGCACCGGCTGACGAAATCCACTTGCTTTCCGGGTGCGGTGGCGACAACCCCCCGTAACCCTAACTCCTTCAGTTTTGCAAAGTCAGGGGATAACGATTGAATCTCGTCTTCTGAAGCGTAAACGGCGACGTAATCAAACGCGGCAAGTATCTGCTGCGGTTGCTTGCCCAGTCCGTCAATAAGCTGTTGGGGGGCGTCTGTTGCGCCTGGCAGGGTCGCCGGAAAATCCATCGCATACCCCTCCCCGCTGCGACTCACCCGCAGCTCTCCACTTCGTGTCTGGAAGGTGATTTCGGGTTTGCTATAGGAAAGGTGAGTAAAGATGACATGAGCGGTCGCCAGGGTTGCGTGACCACACAAGGCCACTTCTTCTACCGGAGTAAACCAGCGCAGCTCAAACACATCACCTGTGGCGACAAAAAATGCCGTCTCGGAAAGGTTATTTTCCTCAGCAATTGCTTGCAACATAGCGTCATCAAGCCAGGCGTCCAGGGGACAAACCGCAGCCGGATTCCCCCCAAAAACATGCTCACTGAAAGCATCCACCTGAAACATCTTTAACTTCATTTAACTACCTCACGTACTTAATCAGATGTAGCCGTTTGCGCCTCGATAAACGCGCGCGTGTCTTGCAGCAATGCTTTGCGCGCAGGCTCATGCACATACATCATGTGACCGCCGTGATAGTAGTGATAAATAATATCTTCGCGGGCAATGCCGTGGCGATTCAGGGTGTACTCAGCATCGAAAAACGGTGTAACCAGATCGTAATAGCCTGAACCCACCATTACTTTCAACATTGGATTGCTGCGCAGCACAGCAGCCAAATCAGGCGCAGTATTTACGTAGTGCGGCTCCCACGAACGGCCTTCCGGCATTGGGCTCCAGCGCCACTTACCTGACAGCTCAGGATCCGATGGATTGAGATACTTACGGTTCCAGTCAATACCTAAGTCATTCGCCATGTAATGCATCAGCGCCGCTTTGTAAGCAGGTGAAATTACACGCGCCGCGTCGCCTTCAGGTCGTGCTGCCACATCATCGCGTTCGTCCAGGGTATAACGGCTGTCGAGCAGGCCAACTGCGATACCGTCATCGCGGCGCAGTTCTTTGGCAAAACGAAAGGCATTAATGCGCAAATCGACGCGCTCAATGTATTCTTTGCTCAAGCCGGTAAAGCGTTGCAGTTCACTCACTAATTCCGCGCGCTTATCGTCGCTCAGCAGGTTGCCCTGGAACAAGGCCGGCAACAGTTCCTGTGTCGCGAATTCCCGGCTGTCCTGAATGAAGGCTTCGAAATCGCCCGAGTTATCCACTTTGCCGTGATACCAAGCGGTCGCCGCCATGGTTGGCACATAAGTAATGTAAGAAATGATATTGTCATCAACGTAAGGTGTAGAGCCCTGATAATCCAGTGCTTGCGAGACAAACACGATGCCGTTGACGTTGATCACGTAGTCATCGAGCAACACCTTAGCCACGGCCGCAGCACGCGTAGTGCCAAAGCTTTCGCCCATCAGGATAACCGGCGAGTTCCAACGCTTATTAGCGGTCAGCCACTCGGCAATGAAAGCTGCCATTGAATCGGCATCTTCAGTCAGACCCCAAAAATCTTCCTTTTTACCTTTACCGATAGCGCGGGAAAAGCCTGTGCCTACAGGGTCGATAAACACCATGTCGGTGACATCAAGAATGGTTTCGGGTGCATCTTTAAGCGTATAGGGCGCAACGCCCGGATGCTCTGCATCGCTGGGTACCACGATACGCTTGGGGCCATAGCCTCCCATGTGTAACCAGGTCGACGATGAGCCTGGTCCACCGTTCCAGATAAAGGCGACCGGGCGATTTTTATCGCTGTCCACCACATAATCGAACGAGAAAATCGCCGCCGTTGGCTCGCCTTCGCCATTGCGGATATAAGTTTCACCGGCGTCGACCCTATAGCTCAGGCGCTCGCCATTAAAGGTACCTTTGTGCTCCGAGCGAAAGCGCGTCGGCGCCGGCACTGGCTGCTCGGCTTGCTCTGCTGTTGTGCTGGGCTCGGCCGGTTGTGCTGAAACGCTGGCTGGCAACGCCACCAACATTAAAAGAGATAAAAACGCTAAGTAGTTGCTCATTGATTTCACGGTCTTTCTTCCTATCAGGGTGATTTACGCAGATTACCACAAATAGGAAAAGCAAAGCGATGCATGTCTTAGCGATTCAAAACTGTACCAAGACTATTTTTCCTGGTCTGCTAAGCCACTAAAACGATCAGATACGTAGCGGCTATGGCAGGCAATGCAACTATCTGTCATCTCGTTATAAAGTTCGTATTGTTTTTGCGTATGTTTTTGCTCAGCCGCATCAGCAAGTGACGCTGCCAACTGGTGAAATTCTTTATCCAGTTTCACAAATCCCTCCGGAACAGCTGACATCAAATCTTTTTTATCTTGTTCCGTAAGCGATTGCTTCAGAATAAAACTGTCATGTATTTGCTGAGCCTGGCTGGCTACCTCATCATGTTGCCCGGTTACCATTGCCACATGAATCGCTGCCATCGCCGATTGAATCGCGCGCATCTCTTGTTGCAAGACCCGGCTTAACTTATCGGTTAGCTTCGGCGTAACTGGCTCGGCCGCCAGTGTACTTAGAGAAAATGCCACTACTGCAAGAGTCAGCGCGAGTAACGTTGCCTTTTCACTTAGTTTCATAATAGATCCTTTATTTTTGTCGCTGTGTCAGTTCAATTAACTACCACGAAAATAAACGGCCGGAGGTCTGGTTTCCGGCGGCATCAGGTCACTATATTACCGTTTAAACACAGCTACAGTTTTGACAGTTTCACAAGGGAAACGCAATAACCTTTTTCGAAGGATTAGTCTTAGATGGTGGCCCCTCCCAGATTTGAACTGGGGACCAACCGATTATGAGTCGGCTGCTCTAACCACTGAGCTAAGGGGCCATTACAGATAGGAATTGAAAAAGCGGGCGCAAGTATATGCAATTTCGGCCCGCTTGTCATGACCCCGAAGGGCTGTTTTTACAGTTTAATATTGTAGAATTCGGCAGCGTTGCGCGCGAACACTTTGTCGATGGCGTCTTCACTGTCGAGTGCGCCAGCAACAATGGATATGTCGGTTTTGTTAAACGGACGTTCTGCGCGGTTTGACGGCAAGTCGGTACCGAACATCAGACAATCTGGGTTGGTCTCATAGAGCTTCTTCACGGCTTCGCTAACATCCACTTCGGTGCGACCAAAACCGCTGGCTTTAATGTGTACGCCAGCGTCTGCAAGTTTACGCACTTGCGACAAGCCTGAACGTGCCATACCCAAATGGTCGACCGATGCTTTTGGCAGCTTGATTAACTTGGGGATGATTTCATCAAGCTCACGGCTGTCGACGTACATTTCGAGATGCCAGCCGGCAAGATCCCATATGCGCATACCGAAATCGACTAAGTTATCCAGGCCACTGACCACGCCACGCTTCAGGTTTACGCGTACACCGCGCACACCGCTGTCACGTAACGACAGAATTTTTTCGTCAGAGACGGTACTAGGTAAGTTGGTGATACCAACGAACTGTTCGCCTAGCTTCTCCAGCGCAGGCTTAAGGTATTTTTGATCAAAGCCCTGCGACGAGCCTGACACCACGACGCCACCCACGATAGGCAAGTCGCGTGTGCGGTGTTTGTAATCTTCCACCGAAAACGGTGGAGGCAAAAATCCCTGATTCTCAATCAACGGGTAGGCATCATTGTAAATATGCAAATGCGCATCGATAATTCGACCCGGTTGTGGGGTATCAGTGACTTTCTGATCCATTGCTGTCATAAGGTATCCTTTTCAGCGAAGTTAGCCTCACCTTAACAAATTTAGTGGCAAATTTCACATAAGCCGCGTTTATACTCGCTACAAAAAAGCCCCTGAGCGCGAGGCTTCAAGGGCTTTCGAAGGAGTAAGCACTCACCTTTCGGCTCGCTTACTCGTCAAGAAACGACTTCAGTTGCTCAGAACGGCTAGGGTGACGCAACTTGCGTAGTGCCTTAGCTTCGATCTGACGAATTCGTTCACGGGTTACATCGAACTGCTTGCCCACCTCTTCCAAGGTATGGTCGGTATTCATATCAATACCAAAACGCATGCGCAACACTTTCGCTTCACGCTGAGTCAAACCACCAAGCACTTCACGAACCGAGTTACGTAAACTTTCCGAAGTAGCAGAATCCACCGGTAAATCGAGGGTAGTATCCTCGATGAAATCACCAAGATGCGAATCTTCATCATCACCAATAGGTGTTTCCATGGAGATTGGCTCTTTGGCAATCTTCAGTACCTTACGGATTTTGTCCTCAGGCATTACCATACGCTCAGCCAACTCTTCCGGCGACGGTTCCCGTCCCATTTCTTGCAGCATCTGCCGCGAAATGCGGTTGAGTTTGTTGATCGTCTCGATCATGTGCACAGGAATACGGATGGTCCGCGCCTGGTCAGCAATCGAGCGGGTGATCGCCTGGCGAATCCACCAGGTTGCATAGGTCGAAAATTTATAGCCGCGACGGTATTCAAATTTGTCGACAGCTTTCATCAAGCCGATGTTACCTTCCTGAATCAAGTCCAGGAACTGCAGACCACGGTTGGTGTATTTTTTCGCGATGGAAATAACCAGACGTAAGTTCGCTTCGACCATTTCTTTTTTCGCGCGACGTGCTTTGGCTTCACCAATCGACATGCGACGGTTGATGTCCTTCACTTTCGCGATGGTCAATCCGGTTTCGACTTCAACTTCTGACAGTTTAGCAATGCAACGCTCAAGTTCAGGACGCATGCTTTCCAGCGCATCAGAGTAGCCTGCACCATTTTCAATCGCTGCGTCGAGCCACGCCACGCTGTTTTCGTTACCGGCAAAAGCTTTCATGAATGCGCGTTTTGGCATTTGTGCCTGTTCGACACTCATCTTCATGATCAAGCGCTCTTGCACACGCACCCGATGCATCATGTCACGCATGTCTTTAACCAAGCGGTCAAATTGCTTTGGCACCAGCCGGAACTGTTTAAACAAATCGCTTAAGGCATCGATTTCTTTACGAGCTTTGCTGTCGTCACGACCGTGCTTGCTGATGGCTTTACGGGTCTTTTCGTACTGCGCACGCAACTCGCCAAATTTCTGGCGGGCAAACTCCGGATCAATACCGCCTTCGTTGGCATCATCATCGTCGTCATCGTCGTCGTCATCATCGTCTTCGTCTTCCAGCTCTTCTTTTGAGAGCTCAGAACCGATGTGAGTTGCGGCGACAGGGGCTTCATCCACTTCATTAGGATCGATAAAGCCTGAAATGATGTCGGTTAAGCGCATCTCTTCAGCTTCACATTGATCCCATTGATCAAGTAAAAAGTTAATCGCTTCGGGATATTCAGCAACTGAGCACTGGACCTGGTTGATGCCTTCCTCGATGCGTTTGGCGATATCGATTTCGCCTTCACGAGTCAGCAACTCCACTGTGCCCATTTCGCGCATGTACATGCGCACCGGGTCGGTGGTACGGCCAAGTTCACCATCAACGCTGGCAAGCGCTTGAGCTGCTGCTTCCGCGGCATCTTCATCGGCGGTGTCTTCGCTCATCATCAAGTCATCGGCATCCGGTGCGTTTTCAAACACCTTGATACCCATGTCATTGATCATGGCAATAATATCTTCGATTTGATCGGAATCTACAATCTCAGAAGGTAAATGATCGTTGACCTCAGCAAAAGTCAGGTAACCCTGTTCTTTTCCTTTGGCAATAAGAATTCTGAGTTGCGATTGACGACTCTGCTGCATACAGATCTACCACCTGTGATTTCAAATGGATAAATAAAAACCGGTCTTAAACGGAAAATCAAATTCAAGACCGGAAATTGTAGCAGATTATGCAGTTTTGAGCCAGAAATTAATCAGTAGCTTTGTGGGATCCGGCTCATAGCCAGCTCGCCTGTACCGACCAACACACCGTCTTTAAAAACCAGCGGTGTGCACTCGTCTTTGGTGGTATTACCGTCGGCTTCAACACGGTGGGTGCGATAGTAGAGAACATCGTAACGCACGCCATCCACGGTGGTACGATTGGCAAACTCTGGCGTGCCCATGGTTTCGCGCACATAGGTCACGGTGGCACTATCACTTAGAGCGGAAATCATACGACGGTTTTCTGCCTCCTGCTTGCGGAAGTCGCTGCTTGAGTAACCATCGCCATGCTCACCGTCGGCAACTATGATACAGCCCTGCAAGCCGGTGCTAACAAGGACAATCCAGGCAGCGGCCGCTGCACCTTTAACTCTGTTCATTATTTTCTCCCTAACAATACGTTATATGTTCTATTTAAATGGCTAAGCGGTGAGATTATTGCAAGGATAGTGCCAACTTGGGCGGATTTTTATAGTTGATACTTTTCAATGACTTACGATGCGAGTTAAGACCGGTTAGTGCGCTCGCAACGGCCGGATTAGCGAAAACGACAAAGCTTTCGCCGATTCCACTAACTTCTTTGCTTACCTTGCCCACTGTCATCGCCACCCGTGTTCTTTTGCGCCCGGTGCTGCATCAGCGCCATATACTCTTTCTTTTCGGCATGGGTTAGCGGTGCTACACGTTCTTTAGCAAGTAATTCATTGGCGCGCTGCTCGACAAACAAATCAATAAAATACAAGAAGGTGTCGAAGAACTCCTGACTGATTTTATCCTGGTCGAGATGGTGTTCCCAGGTGACGAGCTGGCGTAACAGCTTTTCTTCCCGGGTGCCTCGCCAAAGTTCGAGTAACTGAGCCGAGGTAAGATTCTGTTCCCGTGCTTGTTTATGCAGCTGCATAAACACCTGAATACCGGGCACTTTAAGTTGTCCAAGCGCGTCATGCACAGGCACTTCCTGAGCCAGTTGCGGGTATTGCAGCAGTAAAGCTATAGCGCGGCGCATTGGGGTGATTTTCAGCTCTTCACGTTTAACGCCCGTCGCTGGAGCTTGTTTGACCTGCGCCGCAACCTGAGAAACTTCGCGCCTTAGCAGGCGGGCCAACTCTGCCAGTAAGGCTTCGCGGTAATAGTCACTGGCGATGCGCTCAATAAGTGGTTTCGCCTGGCTCAATAGTGCCGCCCGACCGCTGTCAGATGCGAGATCAAGCTGCTCTGACAAGTGGCTGAAAAAATAGCTGGTGAAACTCTGCGCTTGTCCAAGCCGGGCGGTAAAAGCATCAGCGCCCTCTTTACGTACGAGCGTGTCGGGGTCTTCCCCATCCGGTAAGAACAGAAAGCTTAGTTCCAGGCCGTCAGTCAGTAAGGGCAAGGCGTTTTCCAAAGCACGCCAGGCGGCATCGCGGCCGGCGCGGTCACCATCGTAGCAACACACCACTTTGCGCGTCGCCCGAAACAACATCTGCAATTGATCCGTAGTGGTCGCGGTACCTAACGAGGCCACGGCAAAATCGATGCCGGCCTGCGCCAACGCCACCACGTCCATGTAGCCTTCAACAATGACGACCTGTTCGATCTGGCGGTGGGCTTGTTTTACCTCATAAAAACCATAAAGCTCGCGGCCCTTATGAAAGACCCGGGTTTCCGGCGAGTTAAGATACTTGGGCCCGTCACCCTCGAGAATACGTCCGCCAAAACCAACCACCCGGCCACGACGATCACGGATCGGAAACATGATGCGGTCGCGGAAAAAGTCGTAATAACGACCATTATCGTTGCGATTGACTAACTTCAGATCGACAAGCTGATCCTTTGATCGCTGATCCTTGCTTAAGGCCTTAAGCAATTCATCCCAGCCGTCCGGAGCATAACCAATTTGAAATGCTTTGACGATTTCGCCACTTAAACCACGCCCCTTCAGGTATTCAATCACCTTAGGTGCGTTGGGATGGCGACGCAGTTGGTGAGCAAAGAACTTAGCTGCGTGTTCCATCTGTTGGTAGTCATCGGCGGCCTGTTGCCGTTTGCGCGCCTCAGCCTGCGGGTTAACGGAGGTTTCCCGCGGTACTTCCATCCCCAACAAAGCAGCTAATTCTTCCACTGCGTCGGGAAATTCCAGACCGTCATAACGCATCAGAAAATCAATGGCATTACCGTGCTCACCGCAGCCGAAACAATGAAAAAACTGTTTATCCGGCGCAACGGTAAAACTCGGCGACTTCTCGTTATGAAAGGGACAGCAGGCTTGATAATTACGGCCTGCTTTTTTTAACGGTACACGGCTATCCACAACTTCAACCACGTCTGCGCGGTCAAGGAGATCGTGAATAAAACTTTTAGGTATTAAGCCTGCCATGGATTTTGTGTTCCGTTCGTCGAGACGCCGATAAAGTAAATGGATTGTACTTGCTTAAGTCGAACTTGCAAAAGCCCAAATGAAAAAGCCGGACCACGTTTCCGTGCTCCGGCCTTCGAATAGTTACTGAACACTCCAGCAACCAGTCGCGACGTAAAAGCTAGCGACCCTCTGTGCTAAGCGCTGGCTTAGTACAGACGAGTGCGACGCGCGTTTTCGCGCGATAATTTCTTCGCGTGACGTTTTACGGCTGCAGCTTTCTTGCGCTTACGCTCTGAAGTTGGCTTTTCGTAGAATTCACGACGACGCACTTCTGAAAGTACACCGGCTTTTTCGCAAGAACGCTTGAAACGGCGTAATGCAACGTCAAACGGTTCGTTTTCTTTTACTTTAACAACTGGCATTAAAATCTCACCTCAATGAAAATTCTGTTGTTGGGTTATCAACATTGGTCATTTATTGACCATGACGAATAAAAATGGTGCTGAATTGTAGCGAGTTCAGATCCTGATGTAAAGCCTGCGATCAATTTAATTGATAGGGAAATAATGCCGAAGTTAGCTTAGGTGGAAGCGGTGACGCATGGTATCAGGCTGGTCAACGAGAGTTCCATGCGTTTGAACCACCGCTTCCTATTCAGAGAACAGTCAGGGGAAGATTATTCGTACAAAAATAGCGCCATCCTTTGTTTTATTTTTGTAAGGAATATTATGACATAGTATTGCGCCAACCTGTGTCGCATCAACTATTTTTGTGCATTTATTTGACTTTTTCCGCTACGATTTTTAAAAGTTGATACAATACGCCAACTTATGCGCAGGGATTCCTACTATGCTTGATACCTTTTTATTCCAGTTTACTTCGCTGTTCACCATGATAAACCCGATCGCAGCTATCCCTATTTATATCGCGCTGACCGAGGCAATGACGCCAAAAGCCGCGCGCTGGGTGGCAATGCGCGCAGCCGTAACGGCTTTTATTGCTTTGGCGGTTTTCGCCCTATTGGGTGAGGTTATCTTCAGCTTCTTTAACATTTCCGTGAATGGTCTGCGGGTCGCCGGCGGTATCCTGTTCTTCGTGATGGGTTTTGAAATGCTGCGCGGACGCACAGTCCCGAAACGGGTTGACGGCGAAACCGATGGTGACTTTGGCTCGGATGTCGCGGTGACCCCCATTGGGATTCCGATGATTGCCGGACCCGGTGCCATCACCATGGTGATCCTGATGATTCAGGAAGGCAAAGCGACAGCTACGCCGACCATGGCAACCATCAGTCTGTTCGTCGCGATTTTCGTGGTCTGCTTACTGACTGCTGTAGTGCTCGCCAGTGGCCGGCAGATGTTAGCCAAGCTTGGCCGTAGCGGAAGTAAAATTCTTATGCGCCTGATGGGCTTAATTGTCATGCTGATTGCTGTGGAGTTCTTCTTCGCTGGAATCAAACCTTACATTATCGATATCGCCACCTCGATCCCTGCCTAAGCGCAGGGACCGGGGCTTGATAAGATTAATCCAAAGCTGGCACATCTAAACCACGTTTGGCATAAAACTCTGCGACATGCTCATCAAGTCGATCCGCTTCTATCGCATCCCGCAGATCCTGCATAACCTTCTGATAGAAATGCAAATTGTGGATGGTATTTAATCGTCCCCCGAGCATTTCGTTGGAGCGATCAAGGTGGTGCAGGTACGCTCGTGAATAATTCTGGCACGTGTAGCAATCACACTCAGGATCTAATGGTCCGGTGTCGGTGCGATGTACTGCGTTACGAATTTTCACAACGCCGCTACTGACAAACAAATGGCCATTGCGCGCATTACGGGTCGGCATCACACAATCGAACATATCGACACCGCGCCGCACTGCTTCGACTAAATCTTCTGGCTTACCCACCCCCATCAAATAGCGGGGTTTATCGATTGGCATTTGCGGCGCAATATGATCAAGCACACGCATCATGTCCTCTTTCGGTTCGCCAACGGAAAGTCCACCAATGGCATAACCGTCAAAGCCGATATCCGTCAACCCTTCGAGAGAAATGGTGCGCAGCTCTTCGTACATGCCGCCCTGGATAATACCAAACAATGCCGCCGGGTTGTCGCCATGAGCTGTCTTCGAGCGTTCAGCCCAGCGCAACGAAAGCTCCATGGAGCTGCGTGCTTCGGCCTGCGTCGCCGGGTAAGGCGTACACTCGTCAAAAATCATCACGATATCGGACCCCAGATCGCGTTGCACCTCCATCGATTTTTCCGGGGTCAGCAAAATCTTCTCGCCGTTGATGGGCGAACGAAAGGTCGCGCCCTCTTCGGTAATCTTGCGTAACTCACCAAGGCTAAACACCTGGAAACCGCCGGAATCCGTGAGAATCGGTTTGTCCCAATTCATGAAATCGTGCAAATCGCCATGTTGCTTGATGATTTGCGTGCCGGGACGCAGCATTAAATGAAAGGTATTGCCCAGACAGATGTGCGCACCCGTTGCCTTCACCTCTTCTGGGGTCATGCCCTTTACGGTGCCCGCAGTTCCTACTGGCATAAAAGCTGGTGTTTCGACCACGCCGCGGTCAAAAGTCATACGCCCGCGGCGGGCTTTGCCGCAGGTAGAAAGTAATTCAAACTTCATTTCATCACCGTTCGGTTAAATCACGGAAAAACAGTCCGAGAGCAACAGTATATCTTAGCTCGGCTGGCGGGTCACAAACATCGCATCGCCATAACTGAAGAACCGATAGCGGTTGTCTATGGCTTGCTGATACGCCCCAAGTACATTGTCACGACCAGCAAAAGCGGAAATCAGCATGATTAACGTCGACTCCGGCAAATGAAAGTTGGTGATCATGGCATCGATGAGCTGGAATTTGTAACCTGGATAAATAAAGATATCGGTGTCAGCAAAAAACGGCACCAGTTCCCGTTGTTCCTTGACTGCCGCCTGCGCAGCGGACTCAAGCGAGCGCACCGAGGTTGTCCCGACAGCAACAACCCTACCACCGTTAGCCTGGGTTTGCTTGATAGCAGCAACGGTTTCCGCCGGCACTTCGGCATACTCGCTATGCATGTGATGCTCTTCAATTTTGTCGACCCGTACCGGCTGAAAGGTGCCCGCACCTACATGCAAGGTTACGTAGGCAAAATTGACACCTTTTTCCTGAAGCGCCGCAAGAATCGCGTCGTCAAAATGCAGACCTGCTGTTGGTGCCGCAACTGCCCCGGGTTTTTTGTTGTACACCGTCTGGTAACGCTCCCGGTCACTGGCTTCATCAGGACGGTCAATATACGGCGGTAACGGCATGTGGCCATGCTGCTCCAGCACATCGAGTACCTTGTCTTCGGTAATAAACTTCAGTTCAAATAAGGCGCCTTCACGGCCAAGCATCTCGACTTCTACCGCATCTTCCATACGCATGCGCTGTCCCGGCTTGGGTGCGCGATTACTCCGCACATGCGCCAGCACCCGGTGGTCATCGAGCATACGCTCGACCAGGATCTCAACTTTGCCACCGGAGAGCTTTTCACCCAACATGCGGGCGGGTATCACGCGAGTATCATTAAATACCAACAAGTCGCCCGCTTGCAGGTGATCTACAATGGCTTTGAATTGGTCATGGTTTACGCTACCGGTCGCGCCATCAAGCACCAACAGACGACTAGCACTGCGTTCAGGCTGTGGGTAACGTGCGATCAGTTCATCGGGTAAGTCGAAACTAAAGTCTTTTACGTCCATAAGGTTTACTGCTGCTGTTTTGAGCGCGTACTTTACCTGTTTTACACGACAAAAAAAAGCACGCCCGAAGGCGTGCTAAACAGAGATGACAACCGATCTTGCGATCAGTTAAAAGCTATACGTCGTTGCCTTTGCCAAAAGATCACTTGTTGATGAACAATTGTCGAGTTGTTGTTTATTAAAAATGAAGATCTTATCTTCTCCACTCTCGTCATCACCGCCATTTTCCACAATGAAGCTCACATTTTCCTGCGCCGGTAGCGCGCTTAATGTGCGGCCGTAATCACACAGAGTACTTGCCATGGTTTGTTCAAATTTAGCCAGTTGGCTGGCTTTCCGCTCGGCTCGCTTCGCCCGGTGTTCCGCTGCCTTTGCTTGCAACTCTTCGCGCGCCTCCGCCAGTTCAGTGCGCGCTACTGCCACTGCTGCTTCGCGTTCACGCAATTCTGCCTGTGCGGCAGCTAGCTCTTGCTCTATCGCTTGGGTGTCACCGTCTGCAGTATTTTTGGCCAATTCCAGGTCACGTACCCGACGGCGCAGTTCACGGACTTCACGGGCATGATCACGCATCTGTCGGGAAACGTGACGTACTATCTCGACATTGCCCTCGCCGTCATCTGAGCTGAAGAACACTTGGCCGTCGCTTACGACCACTTCATCAGTGACAATTTCAAGTTCACGAATCACCTCCCCCGCTTTGGCCAGACCTTCAGCCATCGCAGCTTCGATTTCAATGCTTTCAATGTCATTAAGCTCTGGCATTGGCGGCATAGGAGGCATAGGTACGCCGCCATTGAAAAATACCATCCGGCCACCACCAATCTGGGTGCGATAGACGACACCCTGACCGGCTAAATAGTTATAGGTAAGGCGATTGCTGAGCAGTGCTCGTTCAGTTCCTTCGTCACGCTTTTGTTCCATCGCCGTAGTGAAAATACTGTTCATAATTTCTAATTGTTTTTTTAGTTCATCGCGCTGCTGTTGGTCAGCATGTGCTGTGGCACTGCCAATCAAAGCCGCAGCTACGGCTGAAACTATTAATAATTTACCCATGGTATTGCTCCTAATGTCCGTATGTTAATAACTTCACAGGCCATCTTGCTCTAATAATTGCCCGGTAACCTGAGAAAGCTGATGTGCTAGATACACCTGGTCGTCTTCGCGCTGAGCATTAACGTAACGAATCAGATCTTCCATATCTTCCTGCCGCTCGTTGCGATTCGTAGTTAACACGTAATTCACCAATTGCTGATTCGCAGCAGCAACATCATCGCTAAAGTCCTGACGCAAGTTAGCGGCATAGTTGGCGAGCTGTAACTGTTGCTCAGCGGCGAGAGCCGCCATTTTCTCGTCCACCGCAGCCTGTAACTGCTGCTCACTCAGGCCGCCACCAAAATGCACGTTAAAGCCCTGTCCGGTCACTTCCACCTGTAGTTGCGTCACTACCGCAAGCACTGCTAAAGCTGAGCAAGCGAGTGATGCCATCGGCACGAAGGGTCGTTGCCACCAGCTAGTTGCTGTTACTGCAGTCCGCTGGCGAAAAGTAGTTTCCCGCGGCCATTCGGGGACCGGCTCAGGTTGCGTCGCTGCGGCGGTTGTCTCAATCCAAGACTGAAAATCTTGTCGTTTACTCATAAGTCCTCCACCAACTGCTGCAAACTCTCGACCGCTTTGTATAAACGGGACTTCACGGTATTCAAAGGCACCTCAAGCTGTTCACTGATATCCTGCAGTTTCAGGTGCTGAAAAAACTTTAACTCAACTACCAGCCGTTGTTCTAACGGCAGCTTTTGCATAGCAGCCACCAATCGCTGGGTTTGCTGCTGTCCCTCATATACAGCTTCTGGATCATGCCAGTCCGAGTCACTCGTTTGTTGCTCGAAATCATAATCTTCAGCATAGTCTTTGCGCCTGCGGAAATGCTCGATACAACGATAATGAGCGATGGTCATAAGCCAATTCTTAAATGAGCTTTCACCGCGCCACCCGGCAAGATTACGGAACAACGACATGAAGACATCCTGCATCAGGTCCAGCGCATCGTCTCGGCTGCCACTCATACGCAAGGCATAGTTGAAAACTAATCCTTCGTAGCGTTTTACCAGCTGCAACCACGCTTGTTTGTTATTTTCCAGAGCTCGTTTTACCAGCCGCTCATCTGATGGTGCAAACACAATGTACGTTCCTTTTTCTCTTTGCCAATAAAGTCGTTCAGTTCTGATAAAAAGTTGTCGGAGATATGAAAATAGTTTCTCCAGACACAAAAAAGGCGACCGAAGTCGCCTTTTAAACTGGGTATCAAGGACGGCTATACGCCAAATGACGCCTTTATAATATAGAAGAAAATGATCGACATGATGGCACCGGCGGGCAAGGTTACTACCCATGACACCACAATGTTGCGCACCACACCCAGATTCAGTGCAGCGATACCACGTGCCATGCCTACCCCCAACACCGCACCCACCAGGGTTTGGGTGGTGGAAATCGGTAAACCTGTACCAGACGCGATGACCACGGTCGAAGCCGCAGCAAGTTCAGCAGCAAAGCCGCGGCTTGGGGTTAAGTGGGTAATACCGTTACCAATAGTCGCAATAACCCGCTTACCTAGCATAGCCAGACCCAGTACAATACCGACCGCACCTACTGGCAATACCCACCAGGCCAGTTCGGCTTTGCTGGAAATTTCACCACCACTTTGTACGATGCTGACCACGGCTGCGAGCGGACCAATAGCGTTGGCTACGTCGTTCGAACCATGCGCAAATGCCATGGCGCAGGCGGTAACCACCATCAACACTGCGAAAACCTTTTCGACGTTGGTGTAATGCATGTTTCTGTCAGCGGAAGGGTCGAACTTCAAGCGTCCGATCATGATCTTGCCAAGAAAAAACACAACGATAGCAACACCTACCGCCAGCAAGATGCCTTCAGAAGTCGAAAAATTCAGACCAACGTGCTTGAGGCCTTTGGTAATAGTTACCAAGGCAATAACGAAGCCGGTCAATGCCATATAAAAAGGCACATAACGTTTCGCCATATCAAGCGGATTTTCCTGATCAAAAATAAGCTTCTGGGCACTGATAAAAATAAAGTACGCCAGTAAGCCGGCAATCATCGGCGTCACTACCCAACTCCCGACGATACCAAGTACTTTCATCCATTCAACCGAGTCAGGACTCACCCCAACGGCAGCAAAACCGACGATAGCACCAATAATCGAGTGTGTGGTTGATACCGGCCAGCCAAGGTAGGATGCAATCAACAACCAAACACCGGCTGCCAACAGCGAGCCAATCATACCGAAGACCAGCAGCTCAGGCGCGTCGACAAAGTAGGCAGAATCGATAATACCTTTACGAATTGTCGAGGTGACTTCGCCGCCGGCGAGATAGGCCCCGGCGAACTCGAAAATCATTGCGACGATGATAGCTTGCTTGATGGTTAATGCTTTTGAACCAACAGAGGTTCCCATAGCATTGGCGACGTCATTTGCACCGATACCCCATGCCATGAAAAAGGCAAACGCTGCTGCCAGTAGGATCAGCGTGAGGTTGTAAGTAGAAATAATATCCATTGTTAGTCTCCGACTTAGACCCGTGCAAGCATGAGTTCGAAACGTGCACCCACGCGCTCGGCCAGGTCCGCGAGATCACCGACCCAATCAAGAATTTTGTAGAGGAACATCGCATCCAGAGGATTCATATCCTGCTCCAGGGCACGCAATTGCCGGCGCAACTTGACTTGCAATGCGTCGGTATCCTGCTCGATACTGTCTAACTCTGAAATCAAGCTGTCAACAATACGGCGTTCGCGCCCCTTGAAGCCAACTTCCAGCAGATCGTCGAATTCGCCGATAGTTTCTTTGGCTTTATCCGTAGCATCAAGACAGCGCTGCAAATAGGCATCAAAGCCTTCAATCATGTCTTTAGGAATTTGCAGCTGGCGACCGGTAATCAAGCCAGAAATGTCTTTGGCTTTATTGGCAATGCGGTCTTGCTGAGATACGAGTTCAAGAAGGTCGGTACGCTCAACGGGCATGAACAATCCGCCGGGCAGATTAAGACGGATATCGCGCTTTAGATCATCTGCGGCCTTTTCTTTTTTAACGATGGCCTTGCGATGGTCTTCCGCATCATCCCAGTTGTTTGCATACACAGCTTGGAAAAAAGGTTTTAAGGTCATTGCGCAGTCATGCACTTGAGAGATGTGCTCGATCATAGGCTTGATCGGAGACTTTGCGAAAACGCCAAGAAACGAATTTGCAGACATAAAAGTTCGCCTTTGTTGCTGCTGTTGAAATCAAGTATTCCCCTTTCATAGGGGTGCGCGCATACTAGCTAAATCGCTAAGCACACGCAAAGCTTATTCATCGTTGTTTTTCACAACGGTCTGCTAATTGTAATTCAATCGTCACATTTTGTAAGGAAAAGCCACATGTTTGAATGGATCTTTTTGCCCGAAGCATGGATTGCTCTGGCCACACTGACCGCCTTAGAAGTTGTATTAGGTATTGATAACATTATCTTTATTTCAATCCTCGTGGGACGCTTGCCGGAAGCACAACGACAAAAAGCACGACAGATCGGTTTGTTGCTGGCAATGGGCATGCGCATTCTACTGCTGTTAGGTATCGTTTGGGTGATGGGGCTTACAGCGCCGTTATTTTCAGTATTTGATTTCGCCTTTTCGGGACGTGACCTGATTTTGTTTTTTGGTGGCTTGTTTTTGCTCGCTAAGAGTACGTTAGAAATTCACCACAGCCTGGAGGGAGTTGAAGAACAGAAAACCAGCGGCAAAGTGGCAACCTTTGGCGCCATCATTACCCAGATTGCGATCATTGATATCGTCTTCTCACTGGACTCTGTGATTACCGCTGTCGGTTTAGTGGACTATGTTGCGGTGATGATTATCGCGGTGGTCGTGGCCGTACTGGTGATGATGCTGGCGGCAAAAGCCATAGGCGATTTTGTCGATAACCATCCGACGATTAAGATGCTCGCCCTGAGCTTTCTTATTCTTATCGGCTTTACCCTCATGGGCGAAGGGCTCGGCTTCCACGTGCCGAAGGGCTACGTCTATTTTGCGATGGCCTTCTCGCTGATTGTCGAATTGCTCAACATTAAAGTGCGCAAACGTAACAAGCCGGTACATTTGAAAAAGCGGATTGCCGAAGACTAATCGGCAACCCGCTTCACTTAATAAACGGAAGGTCTAAGGTAGTTTATTAACTCGACGCTAGAAACTGTAAACCAGAGTTACTGCAGTTTCAGTGTCGAGATTTTCTTTACTCGGATCTTCTAAATACGAGTTGTGGTTTGCAGCAACGGAAAACTTCAATGCCAGGGAGCTGTTCACGTTTGCAGAAACAGACACTTCGGCACGCGACTTGGTATTTTCTTCACCAATTTCCGTTGAGGCCAGAGCATTGAATTTCGATGTTTTGGTAATATCCCATACCAAATTACCGGCAAGACGCAAAATTGCGCTGCTTTCCTGCTCCTGCACGACGCCATCAACAATAGGTTTATTGACAGAGTAACCCGGACCAACCTCATAGTCTGCGTACAACGCTTCGCTATAACGATAGCGGGCACCATAACCTACAGCAACAGTACCCTGATACTCGTAACCACTGAACTTATCTTCTTCGTACGAGCCGAAGATAAATACGGACGAGCGACTTTCAGGGCTGAACTTATAGTTTGACTGGCCGGACACAAAAAGCTTATCACCGGTCACGTAAGTCTCGCCGGTGCTTTGATCTTCCTGTTTCGAGCGATAATAGTCGATAATACCTTTATGGCGCCAATTCTGATAATCACGCGCAGCACTTAGTTTAGTCTTAAACGTTTCCGTCTTAGTGTTACCTGAAGTGAAGAGCAGGCCCAGCTCAGCTGACGCATCCCAGTCCTTTTTCTCTTCTGTATCCAGGTCACTGGCATCGTCATACATAAAAATTGACGCTTGTGCCTGAGCCACCGGAACACTCGCAACACAAGCAAGAATTGCTAATGCCGTTAAAGTTTTTTGATATGCCACATACACCTCATTCATTCTTCCGCAATCCACGTTTACATTAGTATAACGTGGGATTGCGGCGAAAATGAACCCCGCTTAATTCACTTTAGCGTCTAAATTTCCCGCTTCGTAGCGTTTGAACATCTCTTCGAGCGAAAGCGCCTTAATTTTATGCGCCTGACCGGCAGAGCCAAAAACTTCAAATCGCGCTTTACAGATATCGTACATCGCATCTGTTGAAGCTTTCAGGAACTTACGTGGATCAAAATTAGCAGGGTTTTGTGCTAAATGACGGCGCACCGCACCTGTTGAAGCCAGACGTAAATCGGTATCGATGTTCACTTTGCGGACACCGTGCTTAATGCCTTCAGCGATTTGCTCAACTGGTACGCCATAGGTTTCCGGAATTTCGCCACCGAATTCGTTAATAACTTTCAACCACTCTTGTGGCACTGATGAAGAACCGTGCATCACCAGGTGTGTGGTTGGAATGCGCTTGTGGATCTCTTTGATTCGATCAATAGCCAGAATATCGCCAGTCGGCGGACGGCTGAATTTGTAAGCACCATGCGAAGTACCGCAGGCAATTGCCAGGGCATCAACATTGGTAGCTTTAACAAACTGCGCCGCTTCTTCCGGATCCGTTAACAGCTGGTCATGGGTTAACTTGCCTTCCGCACCCACGCCGTCTTCTTCGCCTGCTTCGCCGGTTTCCAATGAGCCCAGTACGCCCAGCTCACCTTCCACTGACACGCCACAGGCATGTGCCATAGCGACAGCGGTTTGCGTTACCTGCACGTTGTAATCGTAATCGGCCGGAGTTTTACCATCTTCTTTCAACGAGCCGTCCATCATGACTGAACTGAAACCCAGTTGAATTGAGCGCTGGCAAACTGCCGGCGAGGTACCGTGATCCTGATGCATCACCACAGGAATATGTGGCCATTCTTCGATTGCAGCGAGAATAAGGTGACGTAAGAACGGCGCACCTGCGTAGCTGCGTGCACCTGCAGAAGCTTGCACAATAACTGGACTATCAACCGCATCGGCTGCTTCCATGATGGCGCGCATTTGCTCGAGGTTATTAACGTTAAATGCTGGCACGCCATAACCGTTTTCCGCGGCGTGGTCGAGCAATTGGCGTAATGAAATTAAAGCCATTTTCTATCTCCTGATTTCCTGTTCTGAGTGGCTAGGCTTAGCCATGTTCTGCGCGTTCTTCCAGAATCGCTACTGCGGGAAGCTTTTTGCCTTCCAAAAATTCCAGGAAGGCACCGCCGCCGGTTGAGATATAGCTAATTTTATCAGCGATCCCATACTTATCAATCGCGGCAAGGGTGTCACCACCACCGGCAATCGAAAATGCTGAGCTTGCAGCGATCGCTTCAGCTAAGATTTTGGTACCGGCACCAAATTGATCAAATTCAAACACACCTACAGGTCCATTCCATACGATGGTGCCTGCATTTTGCAATAGTTTTGCGAACGCAGCTGCCGTTTCAGGGCCAATATCCAGCACCATATCGTCGGCAAGAATGGAATTTACTGCTTTGATTTCAGCTTCGGCGTCGGCACTAAAGGTTTTACTTGTTACGACATCGGATGGTATGGGGATGTCACCGCCTTTAGCCTGGGCAGCCGCCACCAGCCGTTTTGCGTCTTGCACCAGGTCCGCTTCATGCAGCGACTTACCTACCGGATGACCTGCGGCAGCGATAAAGGTGTTGGCTATGCCACCACCAACAATCAGCTGATCCACCACGCCCGACAATGATTCTAACACGGTCAATTTGGTCGAAACCTTAGAGCCGCCAACGATAGCCACCAGTGGTCGTTTCGGGTTAGCCAATGCTTTACCCAAAGCGTCCAGTTCTGCTGCCAACAAAGGTCCGGCGCAGGCAACGTCGGCATACTTGGCGACGCCATGGGTCGATGCCTGAGCACGATGGGCGGTGCCAAAGGCATCCATCACAAAAACATCGCATAATGCCGCCAGTTTCTGCGCCAGCGCGTCATCATTTTTCTTTTCACCCGGATTAAAACGGACGTTCTCGAACACCACGACCTCACCGACGGCAACATCAACACCGTCGAGATAGTCTTTGGCCAGACGTACCGGCACATCCAGCGCTTCATTCAGATAATCCACCACTGGCTGTAGTGAGAACTCTGGATCGTATTCGCCTTCAGTGGGACGCCCGAGATGGGACATGACCATCACTTTAGCGCCAGCCTGCAAGGCTTGTTTCAGGGTTGGTAATGCTGCCTTCAAGCGGGCGTCTGAGCTGACTTTGCCGGCTTGCACGGGAACATTCAGATCCTCACGGATCAAGACACGCAGTCCTTCTAAATCGAGGTCATCCATGGTGATAACAGCGGACATCGTTGTTTCCTCTCTGGTTAATTTTTAGCGCGCATTTTGCCGCTGCTGTAACATAACCTGAGCGGTATCAAGCATGCGATTCGCAAAGCCCCACTCGTTGTCACACCAGCACAAAACTTTAATTAAATGCTTATTGGCCACCCGTGTCTGGGTGCCATCGACAATGCTTGAGCGCGGATCGTGATTAAAATCAATCGACACCAGCGGCTCATCGGTAAAGCCTAAAATAGCGGCCATTTCGCCCCGGGCGGCTTGTGCCAGCACTTGATTGACCTTCTCAATCGAGACCTCGTCACGAACCGTGACACTCAAATCCATGGCCGTTACATTTGTGGTCGGAACCCGCACCTGAATCGCTTCAAACTTTCCGGCAAAATGCGGCATGATACGCTCTATACCGCGCGCCAGGCGGGTATCCACCGGAATAATTGAACGACCGGCGGCACGTGCTAAGCGGGGATCCTGATGATAGGCATCAATCACCTGCTGGTCATGCATAGCCGCATGAATGGTGGTGATCGCGCCGCTTTTGATACCAAAAGCCTCATCAAGTACCCGCAACACCGGAACACAGCAATTGGTGGTACAGGAGCCGTTCGAAACGATGCGATGCTCAGCTGTTAACTGATCGCTGTTCACCCCAAAGATCGCGGTAAAATCGACATCGGGATCGCCGGGATGCGAGAATAATACACGCGGGATACCGGCGTCATGATAATGAGCACCGTCTTCGCGGGTGCCATGCACCCCGGTGCAGTCGAGGACCAGATCAACATCAAGATCCTGCCAGGCCAGATTGCTGATCTCTGACTCAGACGAGACCCGAATACTATCGTCTCCAACGCGCAGTTGATGCTCATCAGGCGTTGTTACCGGATGGGCGAAACGGCCATGGGTGGTGTCATATTTCAGCAAGTGTGCCATAGCGCTAACTGGTGCAAGTTCGTTAATCGCGACGATTTCGACGCGTTCGCGATACCCAAGCTCATACAACGCACGCAGCACACTGCGTCCAATTCGGCCGAAGCCATTTAAGCCAACACGAGCCCGTGGTTGCGTCATTCCGCTAATAGCTCCTCTGCTGTAGCAACTACATGCTCAGGCGTGAAACCAAAGTGTTTGAACAAGTCAGACGCAGGTGCCGACTCGCCGAATGTTGTCATGGCAACAATACGACCTTCCAAGCCGACATATTTGTACCAATAGTCGGCAATGCTTGCCTCTACGGCAATGCGTTTTGTCACTGCGCGGGGCAGCACTTGCTCACGGTACTCAGCTGGCTGGGCGTCGAATACATCTGTCGCCGGCATGGATACCACACGCACCTCGTGCCCTTTCGCTTGCAAGGTTTTCGCTGCAGCAACGCTCAGCGCCACTTCCGAGCCTGTCGCGATCAAGATCAGTTCAGGTTTGCCCTGACAGTCCAGCAGCGTGTAAGCACCCCGGGCAATATTTTCCAGCTGCTCTGGCGTACGTTGCTGTTGCGCCAATCCCTGCCGACTGAAAATGAGTGATGTGGGACCGTCTTTACGTTCCAGCGCCGCTTTCCACGCCACCGCAGATTCCACCTGGTCACAAGGCCGCCAGGTGCTCATATTTGGCGTCGTGCGTAAACTTGCCAGTTGCTCCACCGGCTGGTGGGTCGGGCCATCTTCGCCGAGACCAATGGAATCATGGGTATAGACGAAAATACTGCGCTGTTTCATCAGTGCCGACATCCGTACCGCATTGCGGGCATACTCCATGAACATCAGGAAGGTTGCACCGTAAGGAATCAAGCCGCCATGTAACGCGATGCCATTCATGATAGCTGACATGCCAAACTCACGTACGCCGTAGTAGACGTAGTTGCCGCTGGCATCATCTGCGCTCACGCCTTTCGCGTCATCCCACAGAGTCAGGTTCGAACCGGCAAGGTCAGCTGAGCCACCCAGCAATTCCGGAAGTTTTGGACCAAAGGCATTTAATGCATTTTGTGAAGCTTTGCGACTGGCGATATCCGCCGGCTCAGCTTGTAACTTTTCAATATACGCCTGGGCGTGTGCAGCGAAGTCATCTGGCAAATCACCTGCCAGGCGACGCTTTAATTCAGCCGCCAACTCCGGGTGCGCTGCGGCATAGGCATCAAAGCGTTGATTCCACGCGCGCTCGCGCTTCACGCCATCGTTCTTCGCCGACCAGGCGTTGTAAACCTCAGCAGGTACTTCAAACGCATCATAGTGCCAGCCCAGCTGTTCCCGCGCTGCGGCAATCTCATCGGCGCCTAAAGGTGCACCGTGACAGCTTTCTGAACCTTGTTTATTCGGCGCACCAAAGCCAATGATGGTTTTACAGATAATAAGGGTTGGCCGTGCAATTTCAGCGCGAGCTGCTTCAATGGCGTGCTGAATGGCATCGGGGTCATGGCCATCAACGTCTTCTACAACGTGCCAGCCATAGGCCTCAAAACGCTTCGCGGTATCATCAGTGAACCAGCCTTCAACTTCACCGTCGATAGAAATACCATTGTCATCATAAAATGCTACTAACTTGCCCAGACCAAGGGTACCCGCTAACGAGCAGACCTCATGGGAAATACCTTCCATCAAACAGCCATCGCCTAAAAAGGCGTAAGTGTGGTGATCGATAATTTCATGGCCATCACGGTTGAACTGGGCAGCAAGAACTTTCTCGGCAAGCGCCATACCAACAGCATTAGAAAGACCCTGACCTAAGGGACCAGTAGTTGTTTCGATGCCCGGAGTATAGCCGTATTCAGGGTGACCTGGGGTTTTTGAGTGCAGCTGACGAAAGTTTTTCAAATCTTCAATGGTTAATTCATAGCCGGTCAAATGCAGCAATGAATAAATCAACATGGAGCCATGACCATTTGAAAGCACAAAACGGTCGCGGTCAGCCCAGTCGGGGTTCTCGGGATTATGCTTCAGGTAATCGCGCCACAGAACCTCGGCGATATCCGCCATCCCCATGGGTGCGCCCGGGTGGCCTGAGTTGGCCTGTTGAACCGCATCCATGCTGAGGGCACGAATGGCGTTGGCGAGATGCTTACGCTCAGAAACTGCTATCGTCATAACAAATAACCCCGAATTGCTGCTTGAGAAAATGCTCACTAGATGGGCGTATTCTCCACAATTCGGGGCTTCTAAGCAAATCAGATGTCAGCGCGAAGCACTTCTGCTTTGTCTGTTTTTTCCCATGGAAACTCGTCGCGACCAAAGTGGCCGTAGGCTGCCGTGGCAAGATACATCGGCCGCTCCAGATCAAGCATTTGAATTAAGCCAAACGGACGCAAGTCAAAATGACGGCGGACCACGGCAATCAGTTGCTCTTCGCTATACTGACTGGTACCAAAAGTTTCGATGCTGATCGAAGTCGGTTCGGCAACACCAATGGCATAGGAGATCTGGATTTCACAGCGCTCTGCCAGCCCTGCGGCCACCAGGTTTTTAGCAACGTAACGCGCCGCGTAGGCAGCACTGCGATCCACTTTCGATGGGTCCTTGCCTGAGAATGCACCACCGCCATGGCGTGCCATGCCGCCGTAGGTATCGACAATAATTTTACGACCCGTCAGTCCACAGTCACCCATAGGTCCGCCAATGACAAACTTACCCGTTGGGTTAATAAAGATCCGTTCCTGATTCACCGGGAACCACTCTTCCGGCAGTACCGGTTTGATGATGGTTTCGATCACAGCCTCACGTAAATCCGCCTGACTGATCCCTTCTGAATGTTGCGTTGATAAGACTACGGTATCAATGGCGACCGGCTTACCATCTTCATAGATAAAGGTAAGCTGGCTTTTTGCGTCCGGACGCAACCAGGACAAGGTACCGTTCTTCCGCACTTCTGCCTGGCGTTGCATCAGCCGGTGAGCATAGGTAATAGGTGCAGGCATTAACACGTCTGTTTCATTTGACGCATAACCGAACATTAAGCCCTGGTCACCGGCGCCCTGCTCTTCAAGCGAAGCCCGATCGACACCTTGATTAATATCCGCAGACTGTTTACCGATAGCATTCAGAACGGCGCAAGAGTCTGCGTCGAAGCCCATGTCGGAATGCACATAGCCGATATCACGCACGGTATTACGCGCCAGCTCTTCAATATCAACCCAGGCACGGGTCGATACTTCACCACCGACCAACACCATGCCGGTTTTCACATAGGTTTCACAGGCCACTCGCGCACGCGGATCTTGCGCCAAAATAGCGTCAAGAACAGCGTCTGAAATCTGGTCTGCGATTTTATCTGGATGCCCTTCTGAAACTGATTCAGAAGTAAAAAGGTGCTTCGCCATAGTGTGTGTATCTCTATTTTTGCTGATTCAGACTTAAAAAATTGGGCGTAGTTTAACGAAACTACGCCCAGCTTTCTACTTTTAGACGTCTAAAAGTCTTTATCGCTGTTTCAAGGTTGCCATATCAATAACGAACCGATACTTCACATCACTATTTAACATGCGTTCGTAAGCGTCGTTAATGTCATCCATCGCAATGAGCTCGATATCTGAAGTGATATTGTGCTCTGCGCAGAAGTCGAGCATTTCCTGTGTTTCAGCGATTCCGCCGATCAACGAGCCCGCCAGACTGCGGCGTTTCGCGATCAGATTGAACACCGCTGGTGACGGATGTGACTCCGCCGGCACGCCTACCAGACACATGGTGCCGTTTAAGCGTAACAAACCCAGATATTCGTCAAGATTGTGTGGTGCAGCGACAGTATTAAGGATGAAGTCGAGGGAATTAACCCAGGCTTTCATCGCGTCTTCGTCTTTTGAAATGACCACATGATCGGCGCCCAAGCGTTTGCCATCGTCGACTTTGCCTGGCGAGGTTGTGAATAACACCACTTCTGCGCCCATGGCTTTGGCCAGTTTGACCGCCATGTGACCGAGGCCGCCTAAGCCTACTACGCCAACTTTATGGCCTTTGCTCACACCCCAGTAACGCAATGGTGAGTAGGTCGTGATACCGGCACACAAAAGCGGTGCAACACCAGCAAGATCGGCGTCATCGGAAACCCGCAGCACGAACTCTTCGGTGACCGTGATGCGATTTGAGTAACCACCATAAGTCACCCCACCTGAGTGCTTGTCTTCCCCGTTATAGGTAGCTACAAAGCCGTTTTCACAGTATTGCTCATGCCCTTCATCGCAGCTGTGACAATGCCCGCACGAGTCCACCATACAGCCCACACCTACTGTATCGCCGACCTTAAATTTACTGACCTTGTCGCCGACGCGGGTAACTTTACCGACAATTTCATGCCCTGGTACGCAAGGAAACACCGTATTACCGCCCCATTCGTCGCGCACTTGGTGCAAGTCTGAGTGACACACACCACAGTAGGCAATTTCAATTTCTACATCGAGAGCGGTTGGCTCGCGGCGGTCGAATTCGAAATACTCGAGTTCCTGGTCTGCTGCGTGTGCTGCGTAGCCTATAGCTAGTGGCATGGTTTACTCCTTTTTTTGCTTAGTTTTGCGGATACAACAAGGCTTCGTTAACGGATTGCGTCAACGGATGATAGCCAGGCTTCGCCTGTTCGTAGACTTCGCGCGCCCACTTCAGGTTTTCCGGGGTCTTCGCCAGTTCCCGATACAACGGACTGACAAGCTTGTTGCGACCAATGGTAAGCAAGTAGTTACGTAAACGTTCGCGTGCTGGTTCATATTTTTTGGTAATCGCCAACTTCAACCACGCGTGCGCAATTTCAGCGTTCTTGCTTGCGGTTAAATTGTAGTCGTTATCCAGCCGTTGCATATTGGTGCTAGAGATATCCAGAGGTAAATTATTAATGAAATGCAACCACTCGTGAGTGGTCCAATCCAGGGTTTGCAACTTGCCACCTTTTAACCAGCGTTGCATTTGCTTCTCAACCTGAGCAAAGGCATCAGATTCAGGTTGCGGTGCATCGGCGGGTAAACCTGGTTCATGGATCCACTCATTGATTTTATCCATGCTGACCACATCCGGGTGCCGCGCGAGGAGGTTTTTCGCCAGATAATCTTTAAACTCAGCAGTCGAGATGCTTTGGAAAGCAAAGTCATCGAAGTACTGACGTAAGAAGGCATCAAATTTTTCCCGGCCAAACTTGTTCTCCAGATAAACCAGGAATAACTGACCTTTTACATAAGGCACATTTGAAAACACATCATCCGGGTGGCGGGTGCCTAGATCGATGTTGAGCACCGTATCTTGCGGTGCTAAACGCGACATATCAGCCAACAGATCCTGATAGCCCAGCGCCAGCTCCATTTGTGCCCGACGCTCGCCAAACAGCGCTTCCATGATGCGGTTTTCAACATAACTGGTAAAACCTTCGTTGATCCAGAGATCGCGCCAGCTGGCATTGGTAACGAGATTGCCAGACCAGGAGTGCGCCAACTCATGGGCAATCAAGTTGATCAATGAGCGATCACCTGATACCACGGTGGGCGTAATAAATGACAAGCGTGGATTTTCCATACCGCCATAAGGAAAGCTAGGTGGCAGTACCAGCAAATCATAGCGATCCCAGCGATACGGACCGTACATTTCTTCCGTTGCTTCGATCATCGCCGGTGTGTCAGCCCATTCCCAGGCAGCTTCATCAACAATATAGGACTCGGCGAATACCGCCACGTTGTCGCTAATCGATTTAATTTCCAGATCGCCGGCGGCAATCGCGATCAAATAAGGTGGTATCGCCTGCGGCATGGTGAAGCTGTAGGAACCATCGCGGTTGTCACTCAAGCTGTTATCGGCACTCATGACCGCCAACAATCCTTCCGGTGTCCGTAATTCCGCATTGTATGTCAGACGTAACGCTGGCGTATCCTGAATCGGAATCCAGCTGCGCGCATGGATCGGTTGTGACTGGCTGAACATAAACGGATGTTCTTTACCCGCGGTTTGCGCCGGTGTCAGCCATTGCAGACCACTGGCGGTTGGCGCTGTTTCGTAATGAATACGCAACTTGTCACTGCTCTCACCAATAGCTACTGTCAGCTCCTGGCCTAAGGTCTCATGGGGTTCGCCTAGCGCAAAAGCAGTTTCCTGCCACGCGCCATCCTGCCAGATTTCGGTCTTGTGAATGCGCAGTTCGCGGGTATCAAGGTGAATGCTATCCGCGTCGCCGTGGCGTGCTAAATCGTAAGTCGCTGTGCCCGTAAGACGCTTCTCCGCGAAATCGATCGTCAGATCTAACTCCAGATGTGGAGTCGTGACTTCATCAAGCTTGGCGTAACTGTGTGCATCCTGCGCCCATACGTTTGCTGATGAAGCTACCGCAGTGACAAGTGTAGCTGCACTCGCCCACTGAATCAGTTGCTGCTGTATCGCCATAAAAGGTTTCCTTCTGGTAAGATGATGTCGTAAACGAAATTAGGATCATGTTATGCGAGTACCGCGAATTTATCATCCTTTAGTCACAAGTAGAGTCACAAGTAGAGTCACAAGTACTGCTACAACTAGTGCTGAAAGCAGCTCGGCGAAGGCAGGACCGCCATCGCTTAGCGTCGGCCAGGAGCTCGACCTGTGCACCGAAGCTGCCAACCATGTCGGCCGTGTTTTACGCATGCAGGAGGGACAGCCCCTTCTGCTGTTTACTGGGGATGGTCAGGATTATCAGGCGGTTATCGTGGCGGCGTCAAAGAAAAACGTGCGCGTAAAGATTACAGAAATGAACGCCAATGAATCTGAATCACCGCTGAAAATCCATCTCGGACAAGGCGTTTCCCGTGGCGACCGCATGGACTTTGTCCTACAAAAATCCGTCGAACTTGGCGTGCATAGCATCACCCCGCTATTCACGGAACGCTGTGGCGTGAAGCTAAGTGGCGATCGATTACAAAAAAAACAGCAGCAATGGCAAAAAATTGTCATCGCAGCCTGTGAACAAAGTGGCCGTAGCGTAGTGCCGCAAGTCCACGCACCTGTTAGCTTGGAAGCCTGGCTCGGGCAACTTGAACCGGCGTTGCGTCTGACGCTTGATCCACAAGCTCAGAAAGCGCTCCAGGAACAGCAATTGACCAATGCTCAGGTGCAGCTGCTGATTGGCCCCGAAGGCGGTTTAAGCGAAGCTGAAGTGGCGGCGGCCGCGGCAGCTGACTTTCAGCCGGTACGCCTGGGCCCACGTGTATTACGTACAGAAACCGCAGCCTTAACGGCACTTAGTGTCATGCAATATCAGTTTGGCGATTTAGCGACGCCTTCAATGCAGGAGTAACCTTATGAAGTTAGCAATGATTATGGATCCCATTGCCACTGTGAAGACCTATAAAGACACCAGTTTCCGGTTACTGCTTGAAGCGCAGGCACGGGGTTACGAATGCTTTTATCTGGAAATGTCCGATCTCTCCCTGATCGCTGGCAAACCCATGGCGCGGGCGCGTAAAGTCTCGGTAGTTGATCAAGCCGAAGATTTTTACCACCTCGAGGGTGTTACCGAGCAGCCGTTGGCTGATTTTGACGTAATTATGATGCGTAAAGATCCGCCGTTCGATACCGAATTCCTGTATGTAACCTACATGCTCGAACTGGCTGAAGAAGCGGGAGCCTTAGTCGTCAATAAACCGCAGAGTTTACGTGACTGCAATGAAAAGCTCTTTACCGCCTGGTTCGCGCATCTTACCCCGCCGACCATTGTCACGCGCAACGCAGAACAAATCCGCAGCTTCCATCAGGAGCATAAAGATATTATTTTGAAGCCCCTGGACGGCATGGGCGGCGCGTCGATTTTCCGGGTCGGCAGCGACGGCAATAATCTGGGCGTTATTATCGAAACCCTGACTGCGCATGGCACTCAATTTGCTATGATTCAAAGGTATATGCCAGAAATTAAAGACGGCGATAAACGCATTCTCATCATTGATGGTGAACCCATGCCTTATGCGTTGGCACGCATTCCGTCGGCCGGGGAAACCCGCGGCAATCTGGCAGCAGGTGGCAGCGGCCGACCACAGCCATTGAGTGATAGCGACTGGGCGTTAGCGCGTGAAGTGGGGCCTGAACTGAAACGTCGCGGCCTGTTTTTAGTTGGACTCGACGTCATTGGTGACCGCATTACCGAGATTAATGTCACCAGCCCCACTTGCATGCGTGAAATCGAAACCGCATATGACATTAATATCGCCGGTAAACTATTTGAAGCCATCGAGGCACGCCGTAAGGCATAAGGCAGTTATGGAAGCATTAACGAATTTACAGAACCATTTCTTGATCGCCATGCCAAACATGGAGGATCCGTTCTTTCATCGCTCGGTCACTTATATTTGTGAGCACAATGAAGATGGCGCCATGGGTCTGGTGATCAACCAACCCGTTGAGCTCAATGTCGCTAAGCTGCTGGAGCAGCTTGAAATTATTGTGCCTGAGCATTCACTGATGTTCGATCGACAAGTCTTTGCCGGCGGTCCGCTGGCCCGTGACCGCGGCTTTGTACTGCACTCGCCCGACGAAGAATGGCGCAGCTCGGCACGCATAAGTGACGAGGTGATGATCACCACATCCAAAGATATCCTCGAAGCGATGGGTAGTGGCAAGGCACCGGATAAGTTTTTGCTTACCCTGGGTTACGCTGGCTGGGATGCCGGACAGCTCGAACAGGAGCTAGCGGATAACAGCTGGCTGACCATTCCCGCGGATCCCGATATTTTGTTCAATACGCCGATCAGCGAACGCTGGCAGAAAGCCACTGAGAAGCTGGGTTTTCATTCCTGGCAACTTGGCCCTGGAGCTGGCCACGCATGAGTCAGCTGCTGGGCTTTGATTTTGGCACCCACAATATTGGCGTCGCCGTGGGTCAGACAATTACCGGCACCGCTTCGCCGCTGGCCGCGTTAAAAGCCAAAGACGGCCAGCCAGACTGGCAGCGGGTCGAAGCAATCCTAAAGGAATGGCAGCCTCAAACATTGGTGGTGGGTTTGCCTTTGAACATGGATGGTACTGAACAACCGCTAACCGAGCTTGCGCGTAAATTTGCCAATCGCCTGCACGGCCGTTTTGGTTTGCCCGTTGAACTGCAAGACGAACGTTTAACAACGGTTGCCGCCAAAGAAGAACTCTTCGCTCGTGGCGGCTTTCGTCAACTTAGTAAAGACAAAATAGACAGTGCTGCGGCGCAGCTCATTCTGGAGGACTACATGAGCCAGCGCCGCGCGTGAGGCTACAAATTCTCCTCTGCGTATTGCGCCAGACTGCTGCGCACCACACCATTTAAATTCACCGTGGCACTGCCGGGGTAATCTTTAAAACGCTCCACAATATAGGTTAAACCTGAAGTCACTGCGGTCAGATAATAGCTGTCGATTTGCGCCAGGTTACCAGAGCAAATAATTTTGGTGCCGGTACCACAACGGGTAATAATGGTTTTTAACTGCGACGCGGTAAGGTTCTGCGACTCATCTAATAATACGATGGCATTTTGAATGCTTCGTCCGCGCATAAAGTTCAACGACTTAAACTGGATATTGGCCTTATTCATGATGTAATTCAGGCTCGATTCCATGCTTTCATCGTTTTTGTGCAGCACTTCCAACGAATCGGTAATTGCCGCCAGCCAGGGCGCCATTTTTTCTTCTTCCGTACCTGGCAGATAGCCTATAGATTCAGCAATCTCTGGCGTATTGCGGGTAACGATTATTTTTTCATAAATCCCCTGTTCAACCACCAGCTCAAGTGCCGTAGCCAACGCCAGCAAGGTCTTACCGCTACCTGCCGGACCCGTTAAGATCACCAGATCAATACTTGGATCGAGTAACGCATTCATCGCCATCGCCTGATAAATATTCTTCGGGTGAATTCCCCAGGCGTGGTAACTCATCATTCGTTCAAAGCCTAAATCATGCAGGCGCACATTCTGTTCGTCATAACCGACAACTTTGGCAGCGAACAGCTCAGTTTCATCAATCAAATACTGATTACGAAAGACCGTGGGCAACACTTCGCGTTCGACCTCGTGAAAGGTTTCACGACCCTCCTGTACACTGGTCACCTCGCCAACGTTTTGCCAGAAATCGCCGTCCAGCTCAACAAAGCCTTTGGATAAAAAGCGAATATCATCGATCAATTGGTCGGTACGGTAATCCTCGACATACTTCACGCCTGCGCCTTTGGCCTTCAGGCGCATGTTGATGTCTTTGGTCACCAGTACGATCTTGGCGCTTTTATGTTTTTTCTGTAACTCGATAGCGGCCTGGATAATACGGTGATCATTCTCTGACAGGTTAAGCGCCGATTCGGTCTGCTTTAACTGGTAATCGGGGTAAATCGCCAGGGTGCCTTCGGCGTGGTGCGCACCCTGCATGCGGCTCAGCGGCACACCTTCGATAATTTGCTCCGGGCTGGCATCTTTTAATGCATCCTCCAGCGAACGAATGGCCACCCGTGCTTCGCGGCTGACATCTTTGTGGCGGTCTTTGATATTGTCGAGTTCTTCCAGCACGACCATGGGTATTACAACGTTGTGTTCATCAAAATTCAGGAAGGCGAGGGGTTCGTGGAGTAGTATATTGGTGTCTAACAGATAGTATTTGGGCGTTGTTTCTGTCATGCGCGACCTCAAGCAGGTATGAAGTTTAATTATAATTTTTGCTTGCCATGCACTTTTAAGACTAGCGCAGTTTTCATGAAAATGGTGTGAACATTGAAAAAAATTTAGCTACCATGTGCGCCCTTTGTTTTTACGCCCACGAGCGTACTCAATCGTAGAGGTTTTTGGATGTCAGAAGATAGCGTGCACACATATGTGGCAGGTCAACGCTGGTTAAGCGAAACAGAACTGGAGCAAGGTCTCGGGTTATTGACCCAAGTCGAAGGTCGCATGCTCACGGTTTTGTTCCCGGCCACCGGTGAAATCCGTCACTATGCCAGTCAGCAAGCACCTCTGGCCCGCTATCGATTGCTGCCCGATGATCGTGGTCAGCACGCTGACGGTTGGTTCTTTCGCGTGACTGAGGTGGAAAACCGAGGCGGCATTCTGCATTACATCGGTCAGCGTGAGGACACTCAGGAGACCACCAGTTTGCCTGAGGCCCAGCTGGCTGCCCAGGTCGCCACGCAACATCCGCTTACGCGCATATTGGCCGGCAAGACTGACCGCCTTGATATGTACCGTCTGCGCCAGCAAGCACAGCGCCATCTGCAGCGCTGGCAACAATCGTCGGTGGCCGGTTTACTCGGTGCCCGCGCCCAACTGTTACCGCATCAGCTCTATATCGCTCACACGGTCGCAGATCGCTATCAACCGCGAGTGTTGCTCGCGGACGAGGTTGGCCTGGGCAAAACCATCGAAGCCGGGCTCATCCTGCAACGCCGGCTGCTCAGTGGTCGCAGCCAGCGCGTGGCGATTATCGTGCCGGACAGCCTCTGTCATCAGTGGCTGATCGAGCTCAAACGCCGCTTTGCGTTAGCCTTTAGTCTGTTTGATCAAGAGCGCTGTGAGCAAACCGTGGAAGAACACGACAATGTGTTCAGCGCTGAGCAACTGGTGGTGGTGCCGCAAAGTCTGTTGCAAAGTGAACGCTGGCAAACGCAACTGGCTGCCGCTGATTTTGATTTACTAATTGTCGATGAAGCCCATCGAATCGCGCCAAAGACTGCACACTTTGCCCAGCTGCAACAGCTTTGCACGGCCATCCCCAGCGTACTACTACTCACCGCCACGCCTGAACAGGCGGGGCTGGACGGCCACTTTGCGCGGCTGCAGCTACTCGACCCTGACCGCTTCCATTCGCTGGAGCAATTTATTGCCGAGCAGCAAAGCTACCAGCAGCTGACGCCACTGGCCGAAGTATTGGCCAGGGTTGGCGCGGATAAGCTTCTTGACCGCTTGCTCGACCACTATGGCACCGGGCGCTTAATGTTTCGCAATAGCCGGGCACATGTCGGCGGCTTTCCGGAACGCCAGTGTCACCCGGTGGCACTAGACGCTGATGATGGTGAGGCCTTCGCTACCAAAGCCAGCTGGTTAAAACAGCTTTTGAGTGCCCATAAAGCGGAAAAATTTATTCTCATCTGTCACTCCTCGGCACAAGTGCAGGAACTCTATGACTTCTTGCGCATCCAGCACGGAATTCATGCCGCGGTCTTTCATGAAGGCATGAGTTTGCTGGAGCGCGATCGTGCCGCGGAGTTCTTTGCCAGCCCGGAAGACGGCTGTCCAATCCTGCTTTGTTCGGAAATCGGTAGCGAGGGTCGTAATTTTCAATTCGCTCACCATCTGGTGCTGTTTGATCTACCTACACATCCGGATCTACTCGAGCAGCGTATCGGCCGTCTCGATCGCCTGGGCCAAGCCGAAACCGTGCAAATCCACGTTCCGTATCTGACTGACAGTCGTGACGCTTACTTGTACCAATGGTATGAGGCTATGCAGGCGTTTCGTGCTCCTAACGCCGTCGGTGCCATGCTTTACGATGAGTTCCATGAGCAACTGCAGGCTTTTCTGACGGGCGATTACCATGACGAACTTGGTTTTGCCGAGGTGCTGGATGCAACTGCCGAACGTGCTGAACAGCTGCGTGAGCAGATTAAACAAGGCAGGGATCGCTTGCAGGAGCTGAACGCCTACCGTCCGCAACAGGCTGACGCCATACTGGCGGCCATTGCCGCCGATGAGCGCCAGCAGCAACTGACTGAGTTCATGCATGATTTCTGGAACCGTTTTGGTCTTGATTACGATGAATTCAATGCCGAAAGTGGCTGGTTGCGACCGACGGAACATATGCGTATACAGCTGCCTGGTTTACCCGACGATGGTCTTACCGTGACCTTCTCACGCGATTATGCGTTGGCGAATGAACAGGTCGAATTCCTCAGTTGGGACCATCCGCAGGTACAGCATGCCCTGGAATTATTGAGTACCGACAGTTTTGGTAGCACCAGCGTGGCGTTGATCCAAAATCGGGCGCTGCCCGCCGGGGCGTGGTTTATCGAGCTGAGCTATACCAGTCAACTGACCACAGCGCCGGAATTGGTAGCGCACGAGTTTTATCCGCAACAAGCCATTCGTATTCTGCTGGATAGTCAGGGCCGTGACCTTACGGCGCGGGTGCAGGCTGCAGCATTTGATAAACAGCTGCAGTTTGTCGACAAAAAACAAGCCCGCGCCTTGCTGCAACAGCTGCGGCAAAACATCCAACAGCACATCCACACAGCCTGGCAACCGGCCGAAGCGCAGCAGCAAGTGCTGCTGGATCAGGCGGAGCAGTTGCTTGAACAACGCATGGCGAGTGCGCAGCAACGCATGCGGGAATTAAAACAACGTAATCCAGCAGTTCGACAAAGTGAAATCGATGCATTACAGGCGCGGCACCAGCAACTCAGAGCTGCGCTGGCCAAGCCGATGCTGCAGCTTGATAGCGTTCGTATCGTGGTGAATTCGCCTGCATGACGCTACTCAATTATGCACCGCCGACGGATCCCTATCTGGACATCGTTTACCGCGATGAAGCCATTGTCGTGGTGAATAAGCCGCCGGGGTTATTAAGTGTGCCAGGCAAAGATCCAGCTCATCGCGACTCGGTCTGGGCAAGGGTAACGCGGGTGTTACCGGGCGCACGGGTGGTGCATCGACTGGACATGGCAACCTCAGGCTTAATCGTTCTGGCGCTGCACAAAACCGCACAGGCACATCTGCAACGCCAGTTTGAACAACGCAAGGTTCATAAGTATTACCGCGCCCGCGTGGCTGGGAAGCTTCCAGCCACTGCAGGCCTGATTGATCTGGCCATGCGGTGTGACTGGCCGAACCGCCCGCGGCAGATGATTGATCTGCTGGCGGGACGCCACGCGCAAACGCGCTATCAGGTGCTTGGTTTTGACGGCCAATCGAGTGAGGTCATGTTATTTCCGATTACTGGACGTTCACACCAGCTACGTGTGCACATGCAGGTATTGGGAACACCGATCCTCGGGGATAAATTCTATGCTGATGCGACAGCTTACGCTGCCGCATCGCGCTTACTTCTACATGCTGAAGAGATCGGTTTTCAGCATCCGCTAAGTGGCCAGGCTATTAACTTTCACTGCCCTGCTGACTTTTGATAAGTTCGTAGGCCGCCTGAATTTCCTGCGCTTTCTCTTGTGCCGACGCCCGCATTTCTTCCGGCAGGCCCTGCGCTGCTAATTTATCCGGATGATGCTTAGCCATTAGCTTCCGGTAAGCTTTCTTCACCTCAGCAAAACTCGCCTTGCGGTCAACGCCCAGCACCGCATAGGCATCGTCGATTTGGCTCGCTTGGGTGGCACCGCTGGTGCCAGCACGGCCGCCCCGGAACCGCTGACCAGCCTGCGCCATCTGCAACCAGACGTCCAGTTGCGCGCGACGGAAGCCAAGCGCCTGAGTGATACGCAATAACACGTCGTACTCAGCCTGATCCAATTTGCCATCGTGCAGCGCGACAATCAGAATCTGCTCGATAAAGAATTGCAAAATATCACGCCGCCACGCGACTTGCCGACGGAACTCACTGACTTTATTGACCAGCGGATAATCGGCACTTTTCCCCTGCCGGAAAGCTTCCTGTGCCCGGCTACGCGCATCATCACTTAGCTTGAGATGCTGCATCAGCGCATTAACGTAATCGATGTCCTGTTCGGTTACCCGACCCTTCGACTTTGCCAAATGCCCCAGCACGGCGAACAAGGTATCGACAAACAGATGCTGATTAACCACCCCACCCTGGCGCATTGACTGCTGTAGCGCCCGGTCAAACCAATGTCCGATCAGCACACCCAGAAACAAACCCGGTAACTTTAAAAACAGGTAACCGAAGAAACCGCCAAGCACTTTACCCCAAAACATGCATACTCCTCGTACTTAATCTAATGCCGCCAAGGCGGGCAAAATTCGGTCTTTTAAAATTACGCGAAAATCTTCGAATTCCGCGTAGATAGCAGCAACATCGTGGAGATATGCCAAATTTCGTGGAATATCCTGCACGTATCCCGGGTTACCGTCACGGCGATAACGGCGTGCAAACAAGCCACTTGCATAAGCGTGGCGTTGTAAGCCCATTAAATCGAACCAGCGCTGCCAGATTGCAGCATCTGCATCTAACCCCAAATCCTTACGCTGATTGCGTAGGTAATCGTAACATTCTGCCGCCAGGCGGCGCACCTGGTCATCTGGCCAGCGCACATAGCAATCACGCAGTAAACTCACCACATCATAAGTGATCGGGCCTACTACCGCATCATGAAAACCCGTGTAAGCAAGGGATTTATCGCCCTGAACCAGCACATTCCGGGCGTGAAATTTTCGGTGCACCCCAACTTGCGGCTGTGCTTCAGCATTGGCAATCAATGCCGCACAAAAGTCCTTCCAGACCTTTTCCTCTGCGTCACTGAACTCAAGCCGTAAGTGAGCCTTTACTAACCACTCGTACATCAGATCCAGTTCAGCCTGCAGTTGCGCGGCATCGAATTTAGGTAAAGGACCGTTTTGGGTTTCAGTTACCGTCATAATATCGGCAAGATCGACGAAGACTTTGGCATACCACTCACTAAGCGAAGCTTCACTTAAGTGGCTCAATAGCAAGCTTGACCCCAAATCAGTCATCAGCATGAAGCCGCGCTGTTCGTTCACTGCTACTAACTCCGGAACGGCAACATCGCGCTCGCTATAGGCATCTGCCACTGCCAGATAATTATTCAGTGCCGCCTCAGTATTCATGGTATCAATGGCAATCAGGCTACGTAGTCCGTCGTGGGTACGGTAATAACGCCAGGGCCGGGCATCACCGAAAACCGGCTGCAGATCTTGCTGTGGATACCCGGTCACGGCCTCGCACCACGCCTGCAACTTTACTTCTCGTTTATTTTCCACGCTATTTCCTCGCTCACAAATGGCAGGCAAAGTAAATTTGCTTTATCATACCTTCCACATTGTTAAGGACAAAGTTGAGTCATCACTAACATGCATTTATTCACTCGCGGAGCCTGCTGGGGCATAAGCCTCTATCTATGCGGCACCACTGTCGCCGCAGCGCAGGCTCAGGACAACGCAGAATTTCTCAGCCAGTGTCCGGTCCGTGCACCATTATTCCAGTTAGATGAACTCAAACCTATCCGTAACCTTAGCACCGATGCCATCGGCGTCCGAGCCAATCAAGCTGACATTGATTCGCAAACTTCAATTGCATCATTTACCGGCAATGTCGAAGTCCAGTTCAACGACCAATACCTGTTGACTGAACAAGCTACTGTGAACCAAGCAACGGGCAATATCAATGCCAGTGGCGCGACACGTTTCACTGATGGCTACGTGCAGGTAGCCAGTGAGAACTTCCGGCTTAATTCGGGCACCAACCGCGCCTATCTGGCGGGTGCCGAATATCAGCTTATTGATACCGGCGCCCATGGTACAGCAGAGATCCTGTCTATTGCACCGGAGCAGGTTTTACTCGAAGGTTCTACCTTCACTACCTGTCCGACCGATGATCCTGCATGGCAACTAAGTGCGCAAGAAATCAGCATCAATGAAGACGAGGCCTGGGGTGAAGCCTGGCACGCCAAGTTTGAACTGTTCGGGGTGCCAGTGTTGTATGTACCCTATCTGAATTTCCCAATTACAGATGAGCGCAAAACCGGCTTTTTATTTCCGACCATTCGCTCTTCACAGAAGAACGGCTTTGAATTTGAGCTGCCTTATTACATCAACATCGCACCAAACCAGGATGCCACCATTACTCCCCGTTACATGGCTGAACGTGGTTTGCAGATGCAAGCAGAATATCGGGTTCTCACCGAAGATGGGTTCGGACAACTCAATCTTGCCTATCTGAATGAAGACGAAAGTTTAGCGACATCCGACTCACGCTACTTATGGCGGGTCGAGCATGAACAGAACTGGAGCCAGCACTGGCGCTCCTATATTAATGCATTAGATATTAGTGACGATGACTACCTGAATGATTTTGGCAGCGATTTTGCCGGTCGTGCCGATGCGCAAATCTACCGTCACGCGCGCCTGGATTATCTGGATGACAACATACACGTCATGTTACGAGCCGAAGATTTTGAGATTTTAGGCAACTATCGTTCACCTTTTCGCACCGTGCCGCAGATTGTCGGCCAGGCTGAATGGCAAGGCCCCAGCATACTGTCGTATGGTCTTTTCTCTGAGTTGACCCATTTTCGTAATCAGGAAGATAGTAGCGAGTATGCCTCGCGCTTCCACATCGAACCGCAGGTCAATCTCTCGATCGAGGAGCCTGCCTACGACTGGTTAACTGAGCTTAGCTACAGTTACACCTATTACGACCAGGCCGCCAACGAAGCGGGGTTAAGTGAGAACCCGTCGCGCGGCTTACCACAGTTCCGGATGCGCGGCAGACTAAATCTCGAGCGTCAGTTTAATTGGGATAACGCCAACTACCGGCAAACCCTGCAACCGCAAATACAGTACTTGTATGTGCCCTACCGCGAACAATCCGACATTGGCATCTATGATTCAACGCTGATGCAGGATGATTACCGCGGCCTGTTCCGTGCCCGTCGCTTTTCCGGGCTTGACCGTATCGCTGATGCCAATCAGGTCACCATTGGTGCCTCAACCAGCGTATTCAATCAGAGTGCGCGGGAGTTGATGCGCTTTAGCGTCGGTCAAATTTATTATTTTGATGATAGCCGGGTAAATCTTTTTGATGAAGCGAGCCAGGTCTCTGACGACCGTTCCGACCTGGCGTTTGAAGCGCGGTTCCGGCTGGGGCAGCGCGTGTTTGTGAACGGGGCGGTGCAGTACGACCTCGAACAGGAAAGTACCCGTAAGAGTCAAACTGCGGTTGAGTATCGCGTCAATGAGAGTAACCTCGTGCAGCTAAGTCATCGGCAGGTGACCAATATTCTTAACGATGATATCGAACAATTGGGCTTGCAGACGGTCTACCAAGTGAATACGAAATGGCAACTCGCCACGAATTGGTACTACGATTTACAGCAGAAGCGTACCAACGATGCACTTCTTGCGTTACAGTACAACGACTGTTGTTGGGCTGTGCGAGTCAGTGCTTACCGTCGTGTCAATCGCAATCTGGAATTACAACAATTTGATCCATTATCGGGTGAACCTGAGTTCGATAATGGGGTCAGTATACAATTCATAATTAAGGGGCTTGGCTCTGACAATGGTAACCTGCTGGAACTTATCGAGCAGAGCCTGTTTGGCTATCGCCACCCGTTTTATTTAAGCAACTAGGTAGTTTTCATGAACAAGATGTTGAAGATAGTGAGCATTGCATGGCTGGCAATCGCAAGCAGCGTAGTATCTGTGCAGGCCAATGAAGTGCTCGACCGTGTCGCAGTTATTGTAAATGACGGCGTGATTTTGCAAAGCGAAGTCGACGCCATGTTGGCACAGATCAAGCGCAACGCAGCCGAGCAGGATATGAGTTTGCCCAGCGACAAAGTGCTGCGTGTGCAAGCTATCGACCGTTTAGTGCTGCAGGAAGTGCAACTGCAAATCGCCCGCCGTGCGGGTATCGAAGTCAGTGACGCACAACTAGAGCAGACTATCCAGGGGATTGCCCAGGAATCAAACCTGACCGTCGATCAGTTACGCAATGAAATCGAACGCCTTGGTAGTACCTGGTCAAGCTACCGTGAATCGGTACGCAAGGAAATGATGTTAGGCGAAGTTCAGCGCGGCGCAGTACGCGAACGCGTTTATATTTCACCGCAAGAGATTAATAACCTCTCGCAAATGCTTGAAGAGATGAACGAGAAAGAAGTCGAATACCGCTTGAGTCACATCCTCGTTGGTTTGCGTGACGGCAGTGGCAGTGATGAAGTGCAGGATGCCCGCGAACGTGCGGAGCAACTGCTTGAACTACTACGTAAAGGCGCTGACTTTGCCGAAACCGCCGTATCGTCCTCATCAGGTTCACGGGCGCTGGAAGGCGGCGACCTGGGATGGATGAACATCAATGCCATGCCAACTTTATTTGCCGAGGCTGTACGTGACAAACGGAAAGGCGATCTGATTGGTCCAATCAAAAGTGGCGTCGGCTTTCACATTCTGAAAGTTGCTGATACCCGCGGTTTAGAAACCGTGGAAGTTGAAGAAGTAAATGCCCGTCATATTCTTTTGCAGCCATCGGTGATTCTCTCTGATAAGCGTGCCAAAGAAAAACTGGAAGAAATTCGGGCGCAAATCGTCGCTGGCGAAGCAAGCTTTGAAGATATGGCTCGCGAGCACTCTTCAGATCCAGGCTCAGCCAGTCAGGGCGGCGACTTAGGTTGGTCACAGACCGAAGTTTATGATCCTGCATTTAAACGAGTCGTCGATAACGCTGAAGTTGGTGTCATCAGTGAACCATTCAAGTCGCAGTTCGGTTGGCACATTGTGGAAGTTCTCGATCGCCGTATTCAGGATGCGACCGAGCGCAGTAAGCAAAATCGCGCATACCAGTTGTTATTCCGCCGTAAGTACCAGGAAGAGCTGGAAAACTGGCAACAAGAGATCCGCGACCAGGCATACATCGAACAGGTTGTTAAATGAGTCTGAAGCGTATCGCCTATAGTTCTGGCGAACCGGCCGGTATTGGGCCTGACATTGCGTTGTATCTGGTACAGCAGTTGGTACAACAGCAATGGCCCTGTGAACTGGTGATACTTGGCAACAAGCAACTCCTGCAAGACCGAGCCCAACAGCTCGGTCTTGTCGTTTCCTGTGAAGACTATGAGCCCAGCCGACCGCCGCAATTGTGGCCGCCGGGCACCCTGCTGGTCGCAGAGCATGAACTCGCCGCACCAGTACGCGCCGGTCAACTTGAGCCTGCCAACAGTCATTATGTTCTGGATTTGCTGCGCCACGCCGGCGAAGGCTGCATGCGTGGAGAATTTGACGCGGTCATGACGGGCCCGGTACATAAGGGTGTGATTAATGATGCGGGTATCGTTTTTAGCGGCCATACCGAGTTCTTTGCCCAGCTCAGTAACACCCGCCAGGTCGTGATGATGCTTGCCACGGAAGGACTCCGCGTGGCACTGGTTACTACGCACTTACCCTTAAGTAAGGTTCCGGCAGCCATTACCCAGCCACTGATTGAAAGTGTTACGGAAATCGTCGCCAGCGAATTAAGTCTGCGTTTTCAGTGCCAGCGCCCGAAGCTATTAATGTGCGGACTGAATCCTCACGCCGGCGAACAGGGCCACCTCGGCCTCGAAGAAATTGAACATATCGCGCCTGCGCTCCGGACATTGCAGGCACGAGGCATTGACGTCAGCGGCCCCTGGCCGGCAGATACTGTATTCCAGCCACATTATCTGGAGACTGCCGACGCAGTGATCGCCATGTATCACGATCAGGGCCTGCCCGTGCTAAAATACCGGGGCTTCGGCAATGCCGTAAATATCACCCTCGGCTTGCCCTTTGTTCGCACTTCGGTCGACCACGGCACCGCCCTGGACAAGGCCGGCACTGGTACGATTGACATTGGCAGTGCCTGCTATGCTTTAGAGACCGCATTAACCATGGTAACGGAATGACAAAAACGCATTTGGGACACCGCGCACGTAAGCGCTTTGGACAAAACTTTCTGCACGACACCTTTGTGATTGATGCCATCGTCGATGCAATTAATCCGCAAAAGGACGAGCAGCTGGTCGAGATAGGCCCCGGACTTGCCGCACTTACCGAGCCGGTTTGTGACCGTATTGACCACCTGACCGTGGTAGAGCTTGATCGCGATTTGGCCGACCGGCTGGAGCAGCACCCGTTTTTACAGCAAAAACTCACTGTTTACCGTGGCGATGCCTTAAAAACTGACTTCCATCAGTTTCAGCAGGATGGACAGAAATTAAGAGTGTTCGGAAATCTTCCGTACAATATCTCCACCCCAATTATCTTTCATTTGCTGAACCAGATGGATGCCATCGCCGACATGCACTTTATGCTGCAAAAAGAAGTGGTGGACCGCTTAGCAGCTGAGCCAGGCACTAAAGCTTACGGTCGACTAACCGTAGCAGTGCAACAGGCTTGTATGGTGGAACCCGTGCTAGCGGTGCCGGCCGGCGCGTTTACGCCGCCACCAAAAGTGGAATCAGCAGTGGTGCGACTGACGCCTTACACTGAGCCGCCGCACCCGGTACACGATTTCAGAACCTTGCAAAAACTTTGTCTGGTCGCGTTTAATCAACGCCGCAAAACCATCCGCAATAACTTGAAACAGCATATTGCCGAGGAACAACTCGAAGCTTTGGGTATCGACCCTGGCGCACGTCCGGAAACACTATCAGTGGCCGACTTTTGTCGCCTTGCCAACTGGTATTATGAAAACCAAGGTGCCTTATGAGTGATACGACGCGCACGAACAACATCCGAATTGAAGTAAAAACCCATTACCTTGCCGCCCAGTCGGCGCCGGATAATGGTCAATATGTTTTTGCTTATACCATCACCATCAGCAACGATGGCGAACAAACTGTGCAACTGCTCAACCGCGCCTGGCGCATCACCGATGCGGATCATAAGATCACCCGGGTAGCAGGCGACGGCGTGGTCGGCCAACAACCACATATCGCCGCCGGTGAGTCCTTCAGTTACACCAGCGGAACGGTACTGGCGACGCCAATTGGTACCATGGAGGGACACTACGGCATGGTGGCGGCTGATGGTGAAAAATTTGACGTCGAGATCCCATCATTCCGGCTCGCTGTGCCGAATATTCTGCACTAATTCCGGAGCACCTGATGGCACGCTATTTTGTTGGAGATTTGCAGGGTTGTGTCAGTCAATTTGATGAACTGCTGGCAGCAGTAAAATTCGATGCCCGATTTGATGAGCTATGGGGCGTCGGCGATTTTGTCGCCCGCGGTCCTGATTCATTAGCCTGTTTACAGCGTTTGCGTGATTTAGGCAGTGCGGCAAAGTGTGTACTTGGTAACCACGACCTGAACCTGCTCGCAGTATTAACCGGTGTGCGTAAAGCCAACCCCAAAGACCAACTTGATGCGCTGTTGTCGCTACCTAAAGCCCAGAAGCAGGAATGGATTGAGTTTTTGGTCCAGCAACCCTTGTTACGACAGGTTGATGACGTCGTCATGACGCATGCGGGCATTTACCCACAGTGGTCCCTTGCCGAGGCAGCGGAGCTTGCTGAGGAAGTCAGTGTCAGTTTGCAGCGCGCCTGGCGCCATCAAAAGCTTAGCCAATGGCTGCAAACCATGTATGGCAACGAGCCGCCATGCTGGTCGCCAGAGTTAGCTGGCCCCGAGCGTATCCGCTTTATAATTAATGCCTTTACCCGTATGCGTTTTTTAGACGCAAAACAATGTCTGGACTTGCAGGCGAAAGGTACACCCTCGAAGGAAACAGAAGCTGAAGGGCTGAAACCCTGGTTCGTGTATTGGCAACCGCAACCAGTTACGCTGATTTTTGGTCACTGGGCGGCACTGCAGGGCAACACCGGACGCGATGACGTTATAGGTCTCGATACTGGCTGTGTCTGGGGTGAACATATGACGCTGCTGCGCTGGCCTGATGGCCAGCGCTGGCAGGCAGAAAATCCTGAGGCGGCGGGTTAAGCTACGCTGACCCGCGCAAACTTGCGCTTACCAACCTGGTACACAGCTGAAGTACCGGTTGCAATCATTTGCTTGGTATCGGTAACTTTTTCACCATCTATTTTCACCGCGTTCTGCTTGATCATCCGCATCGCATCAGAAGTCGAGTTGACTAAGTTGGCTTCTTTCAACAGATAGCAAATACCTATCTCACCCTCTGGTGCAGCTACTGTCACTTCCGGCATGTCATCGGGAATTGCATTTTTACTGAAACGTTGCACGAAATCTTGTTCCGCTGCATCCGCCGCCGCTTCGTCATGAAACCGGGCAATGATTTCTTTGGCCAGCAACACTTTGAAATCGCGTGGGTTGGCACCATCTCTGACCGCTTGCTTAAATTCTGCCAGCTCTTCTAACGGCCGGAAACTCAACAATTCAAAGTAGCGCCACATAAGTTCGTCAGATACCGACATCAGCTTACCGAACATATCGTTCGCTGGCTCGGTAATGCCGACGTAATTGCCCAGCGATTTAGACATTTTTTGCACACCGTCCAGGCCTTCAAGTAACGGCACCATAATGACCGTTTGCGGAATTTGCCCTTCATCTTTTTGCAGTTCGCGCCCCATCAGCAAATTGAAGCGTTGATCCGTGCCACCAAGCTCGACATCTGCGCGTAATGCGACTGAATCCCAGCCCTGCACCAGCGGGTACAAAAATTCATGAATAGCTATCGGCTGACCGCTCGCATAACGTTTTTTAAAGTCATCACGTTCCAGCATGCGCGCGACGGTTTGCCGTGCCGCCAGTTTAATCATGCCATCAGAGCCCAACTCATTCATCCACTCTGAATTAAAGCGGATCTGGGTTTTGCTCGGATCCAGAATTTTAAAAACCTGTTCTTTGTAAGTTTGCGCGTTGGCTATCACATCATCACGTGATAACGGCTTTCGGGTTACGTTTTTACCCGTTGGGTCACCGATCATGCCGGTAAAATCACCGATCAGGAAGACGATGTCATGGCCCAGGTCCTGGAATGCCCGCATTTTATTAATCAACACGGTGTGACCAAGGTGTAGATCGGGCGCTGTCGGGTCAAATCCGGCCTTGATCACCAAAGGCTTGCCTTTTGCGAGCTTATCTTTAAGTTCGTCGGCGAGCAGAATTTCTTCTGTACCTCGTGCTATCTCTGCAAACGCATCCGCCGCTGATTTTGTCATTACTTTCATACTCCTAAGCTATAGACACTGACCCGGTATACTTCCCGAAACGGTACATTGTATGCTATTTAACACGGTCTTTTAAGCGGAAATAAAGGTAAAGCGACTGGAAAAAGCTTGCACTTCGTATTATTCTGCGACAAGAACTAGGGGAAATCGAGCTTTCCAACGCGCTAACTTCAGGAAGTATATGAAGGTATTAACTCTAAGAATGGCAGGTTTTCTTAAACAATTGCCACGACGTCACCAGCTTTTATTGTCGGGGGTCTGCCTCGCGACGTTAATTGTCATGTTGCTGCCATCAGAGCAAGCGACCGCGTCGCGTAATACCTCTGATCCTAAGCTTGCTGACAAACAACTCATTTTAGGTGAGCGCTTTGAGATCCCGGTCAAACTCAAAGATCAAATCACGGCACCGGCAACATCAGCAGTGCAGCTTAAGCCTGCGGTCGACTCAACTGCAGCCGCAGACACCATTGCGGTACAGGAACCTGTTGAGCCTGCGGTCCAATGGAGTGGCTACGAAGTCAAATCCGGCGACAGCCTGGCACGCATCTTTGACGTGATGGGGTTTACACCCCAGCAACTTTATCGCTTAACGCGCGATAAACAAGCCAATAAATACCTGCTAAAGATTCATCCGGGTGATACCTTGCGTTTCGCCAGGGATGCTGACGGCCAACTGTTGCAGCTGGCCTATCAGATTAGCCCTATCGATACCCTCATTGTCAGCCAGACTGAGCAAGGTTACGCCAGCGAGATCGATACCAAAGAAGTGCAAATCCAGGAAGCTTTCGCTTATGCGGAAATTGAGTCCAGTTTCTGGAATGCCGGTATTAACGCAGGCTTAACCGAAAACCAGATCATGAGTATCGCCAACATCTTTGGTTGGGATATCGATTTTGCCCTCGACTTACGCAAGGGCGATGAGTTTTCGGTCATCTATGAAAAAGAATATGTCGACGGCGAATTTGTTGGCTACGGTCGCGTACTCGCTGCTGAATTCGTGAATCAGGACCGTAAGTTTCAGGCCATATTGCACAGTAATGGCGACTACTACGCCACCAACGGCAATGCTATGCGTAAATCATTTTTGCGCTCGCCGGTGAAGTTTACCTATATCAGTTCAAGCTTTAACCCGCGTCGCCTGCACCCAGTTACCGGGCGCGTGCGACCGCACAATGGCATCGACTACGCCGCCAATGTTGGTACGCCGGTCATGTCCTCGGGTAGCGGCAAAGTCATCGCCAGTGCCTACAATAATCTGAACGGCAACTATGTCTTTATCCAGCACGGTGAGCGTTACGTCACCAAATACCTGCATTTGAGCAAACGTACAGTAAAACGCGGTGACCGCGTAAAACAAGGCGACCTGATTGGTCGTGTTGGTGCCACTGGCCGGGTCACCGGTGCTCACTTGCATTATGAATTTCTGGTCGACGGGGTGCATCGCAACCCGCGCACCGTGAAGTTCCCAGAGGCCGAATCACTGACCGCAAGCGAAATGCCAGAGTTCAAGCAAATTGCTGAACAGCGTTTAGCGATGCTGGCAGACAATAAGCGCGTCTTCCTGGCCATGCGCTGATTATGAGCGATCAGCTCTATATTGGTCTGATGTCAGGCACCAGCATGGACGGACTTGATGCCGTGCTGGTCGACTTCAGCAGCAGCCAACCCAAGCTACTACACCACTACTGCCAAACTCTTCCGGCAGACTTAAAAGCTGAGTTACAGCACTTGTGCAGCCCTGGAAACAACGAATTGCACCGCCTGGCTACGGCGGATCGGCAATTTGCTGAATACAGCGCCGAGGTTGTTATTAACTTGCTGCGGCTGGCGAAGACAAAGCCTCAGGCCGTTGCCGCTATCGGCAGCCATGGGCAAACCGTTCGCCATATGCCTGACGCCCTGACGCCCTACACCATGCAACTTGGCGATCCCAATACTCTGGCCGCGCTAACCGGCATTCCCGTAGTGGCAGATTTTCGCCGCAAAGATATCGCCTTAGGTGGTCAGGGAGCGCCGTTGGTTCCGGCATTTCACGAAGCTTTGTTCCGCCAGCGTATAGCTAAAGGCAGTTCAGCTGCAGTGCTTAACCTAGGTGGTATAGCAAATATTACCGTACTGACGAACGCGGATAATCAGGTAACGGGTTTTGATACCGGCCCGGCCAATACCTTGCTGGACCTCTGGTACCAGTTACAGCACCCGGACTCGGACGTTGGCTACGATGCTAACGGGGCTTATGGCGCAAGTGGGAAGGTTCTTGCTGAGTTGCTTGAAGCCATGCTCGCCGATGACTATGTGCAGCAGTCGCCGCCAAAAAGCACCGGGCGCGAGTATTTTAACTACGACTGGTTACTCGGCTACCTTGAGCGCTACGGTGAAGCAGAGCAGACCTGGCGTGGCGAAGATATTCAGGCTACCCTGGTTGAATTTACTGCCGCAACGGTAGCTAAGGGGCTGACACAAAGTACTAAAGCACCGGTCAGTAATGTCTTCGTCGCTGGCGGAGGCGCCTTCAACAGCCATCTGATGGCACGATTAGCGGCGCACTATCCTGAGGCTGACTGGCAAAGCGTTACGGCCTTAGGCGTCGATCCACAGCATTTGGAAGGGATGGCCTTTGCCTGGCTGGCACAGCAGTACATGCTGCGCCAACCTGGTAATCTTCCGGCAGTGACGGGCGCTAGCCGCGCCACTGTACTCGGTGGACTTTTCCTTCCTTAAGCTGGTTTACCTCAGGCATCCAGTTTCGCGAACGCATCGCGGGTAAGGTTTTCGTTGTTACCTTCTGCACCCACAACAATACTGTCCTCAATACGCACACCGCCATAAGGGCGCAGCTCAGCAATGCGATCCCAGTTCAGTTCTTTCGCGTCAGCATGCGCTTCCAGTAACTGATCGACCACATAAAGTCCTGGTTCGATAGTAAAGACCTGACCTTCTTCCACTGGACGTAACAATCGCAAGAATGGGTGACGCGGATCGCGATCAAAGGTATCACCCCGATCATTACGCAGGAAACCGCCAACGTCATGCACCTGAAGTCCGATAAAATGACCGAGGCCATGCGGGAAGAACGCACTAGTGAAGCCTTGCTCGTAAATGCTTTGTGCGGACCCTTTGACGAAGCCGAAATCACTTAAGATCTGAGCAACTTTGAGGTGTTGAGAAACATGCAGCTGGTAATAATCGACGCCGGGCTTGATTTCAGTCAGCAAGTCTTGCTGCGCAGTGTCCATTGCCGCCACCAAATCAGCAAAGAAGCCATCTTCACGGGCGTAAGTGCGGGTAATATCCGCACAGTAACCATTGTAGGTCGCGCCAGCATCAATTAAGAAAGAGCGGCTCTCGGCCGGCGCTTTAGTCTCATAAACGTCATAGTGCAAAATAGCACCGTGTTCGTTCAGACCTACGATGCTGTTGTAGGGTAACTGGCTCTCGCGAAAATTAATTTCTGCAAGATAGGCGTGATGGATTTCAAGCTCGCTTTTACCTGCCAGAAACGCATCACGCGCGGCCAGATGCGCACGAGTAGCAAGTTCATTGGCAAGACGCAGATTTTCCACTTCCCAATCGGTTTTGATCGCTCGATGAAAGTGCAGATGGTCAAGCAGTGCCTGCGGATTATGTGCCTGCACCTGCCAGCTCGCCACGGGCTCGGCAAAATCTTCACCGATAAAGGCCGCATCGTAGATTTTACTGCCGAGCTTGCTCGTTAATTGTGCTAAATCGTCAATCACCACAAGTTCGAAGTGGTTCTGCCATTCAGCGGGTTCAATTTTAACCGGAGCATGCCAGAAGTCGCGTGCCTGAAACAGAAACAACACAGGCTTTTGCCCACGTTCATAAAAAATCGCACTTTTTGGGCTTTCAGTAACAGGTAGCCAATACTTGAACAGAGGATTCACTTTAAACGGCGCAGGATTATCGTCAAGAAAGGCAACTCGCGGTTGGCCCGCGTAAATTAATACTGAATCGAAGTTGGTGGCAGCCAGTGCCGCATCAAACCGCGCTTGCACTGTTGCTATATGTGCCGCATAAGAACTCATAGAATACCTCCCCTGCAAATGAAGAAGGCATTCTAACGTAAAGCTGACAGGAAGGCATCATTCACTCTACTTACGAGCAATGATGATATTGGCTTAAACGGCGAAGCTTGCACCACAGCCACAGGTGGTGGTCGCGTTAGGGTTCTCAACAAAGAAACGTGCCCCTTGCAGGCCTTCTTCGTAATTTACCGTACCGCCAACCAAATACTGCAAACTCATCGGGTCAACCACCAGGATGACACCGTTCTTCTCAATTTCCATATCGCCCGCGTTTACTTTCTCATCGAACGTAAAGCCATACTGAAACCCTGAACAACCACCACCTGTTACGTACACACGCAGCTTCAACGCAGGATTTTCTTCATCTGCGATAAGGGTTTTCACTTTATTTGCGGCTGCCTCGGTAAATTGGATAGGCATCGCTTGCGCTGCATCAGTCATTCGTTTACTACCTCCGATGGTTAGAACGCTATTTTCTCGTACCTGAGTAAAAGGGTCAAGTATTGCCGGCGGGCGTCTGCGCCAGCTCGCTCCACAAAAACGTACGTTCCAGCAAAGTATTTCCTGTTCCTTCTAAATTCACCCGTACATCAATGCTTTCCGGCTCAAAGTTTTCAGGCAAGCGAAAGCTGCCGGTTTGTACTTTAAAGTAACGCATACTAAATTCTTTCTCGCTGTCGGGCAGTTCGGCTAACTCAAACAGATCGAGTACAACTTTATCGCCATTCAATAAGCCATTTAAGGTTAAGCCCAAAACGCCTTTTACCCCGCCACGCTGACGATCCGTCTGCACCACCGCCAAACGAAACTGATAATGCCCGGACTGTCGCAACGGACGCAGTTCAAAGGCGTCGATCACCACCCCTTGAGCTTCCAGCTCCGGCGCCATAATTTTTTGGTAAAACGCGAGTTCACGCTTTAATGCCAGTACTTCGTCCTGCCTTACCGCAAGGTCTTGCTGCAACTGTTCACTGGCGGCACGTTCAATACCTAATTCGACTTCGGCAATGTGCTTCTCATAGTCCGCTGTTTCAACTTGCTCGTACAAGCGTTCAACCTGGAGCTCAAGGGTGTTTACGCGCTCCAGTAAATACCAGCTTTGCCCGGCGCCAATAAGGTACCCTAAGGCAAGCGAGCCAATAGCAGCTCCGACAATTAAGGTAAATTTTTGCTTCTCATTCATGGCGGCTCTTCTTATCATGGAACGCACGACATGCTACGCAGCTTACAAGGAATAGACAATGACTTTACTCTGGGTGAAAGCCCTGCACATCATCTTTATGGTGGCCTGGTTCGCCGGAATTTTCTATCTGCCGCGCTTGTTTGTCTATCACGCCCAGACCGAATCAGCTGAAGTCAGTGCCCAGCTTAAAGTGATGGAACGCCGCTTACTCTATTTTGTCACGCCTTTTGCCGTGTTGACGCTGGTGTTTGGTCTCTGGTTAATCGTCGCGTACGGCAGCGCATGGTTTGCGGCAAGCGGCTGGATGCATATTAAATTGCTCCTGGTTGCCTTTTTATATGCGTACCATATCTACTGTTTCAAGTTGCTGGCTGACTTCCGCCACGACCGCAATCGCCGTAGTCATAAATTCTATCGTATCTTTAACGAGATTCCGGTACTCGCTCTGTTCGCTATCGTATTGCTGGCAATACTCAAGCCATTTTAGTGGCGAACATTCTTTTTAGCTGCGCTATCTGCTAGTATAACGGTCCAGTGTTTGATCAACTTTTCGCTACTCTTTTTGTTAATCACTGAGGCCGCAACACATGAACTTCACTGGCGCCAACATTCTTTCTGTTGACCAATTCAATCGGGACAGTATCGACGAGATCTTCGCAGTGGCAGACCGCATGCTGCCCTACGCACGTCGACAAAAACGCACGCGCGTGCTCGATGGAGCGATTCTCGGTAACCTGTTTTTTGAACCTTCAACACGTACCCGGGTGAGTTTCGGCACCGCATTTAACCTGCTCGGTGGCGAAGTTCGGGAAACCACCGGGATGGAGAGTTCAGCGTTAGCCAAAGGCGAATCACTGTATGACACCGCTCGGGTGCTCAGCAGCTACAGCGATGTTATTGCAATGCGCCATCCAAAATCCGGCGCAGTTGCAGAATTTGCCGAAGGTAGCCGCGTCCCTGTTATCAACGGTGGTGACGGCGCCAACGAGCACCCGACGCAAGCCCTGCTTGACCTTTACACCATCAAAAAAGAATTGGCGTATCATGGCCATACTGTCGATGGTATGCACATCTGTATGATGGGCGACCTCAAATTTGGTCGTACGGTGCATTCACTGTCGCGACTACTGGCGCTGTACGATAATGTGCGTTTCACACTGATTTCACCACGCGAATTAATGATGCCCGACAGCGTTATGTCTGCGCTAAGCAACGCTGGTCATGAAGTTAACGTGACCGATCAGGTCAGTGGCAGCTCAGATGCTGACATTATTTATCAAACGCGCATCCAACAAGAGCGTTTCACCTCGCCACAAGAAGCGGATCAATACCGTGGCAAGTTCCGCTTAAACAGCGAGATTTACACCAAACATTACAAGCCCAACACGGTCATCATGCATCCGTTACCGCGCGACTCGCGGGCGGAAGCGAACGAACTTGATAATGATTTGAACCAAAATCCTAATTTGGCCATATTCCGTCAAGCCGACAATGGCGTGCTTATTCGAATGGCGTTGTTTGCGCTCACCCTTGGCGTGGTCGATCAAGTCCAGGACTACGAATGCGAAGTCAACTGGTACAGCGACAAACGCAACGTCTAACTCACAGTAAAGAGGATCACGATGTCTCGATCTGAAGATTTATTTGCCCAAGCTCAGCTCGCCATTCCCGGCGGCGTTAATTCGCCCGTACGCGCCTTTAACGGTGTCGGTGGCTCACCTATCTTCATTGAACGCGCTGACGGTGCCTACATGTTCGATGCCGATGACCAACGTTACATTGACTATGTGGGTTCCTGGGGCCCGATGATTTTAGGTCACAATAACGCTGCGATTCGTGAGGCCACCCACGCGGCAGTAGAGCGCGGACTAAGCTTTGGTACGCCGACGTCTAGTGAAATCACCATGGCGGAGAAGATCAAAGCCTTAGTACCTTCCATCGAGAAGGTGCGTATGGTTAACTCGGGCACCGAAGCCACTATGACCGCAATCCGCCTGGCGCGTGGCTACACGGGACGCGACAAGATCCTTAAGTTTGAAGGTTGTTACCACGGCCACGCCGATGCTCTGCTGGTTAAAGCGGGTTCGGGTTTATTAACGCTTGGCGTACCTAACTCGCCGGGTATTCCGGAAGATTTTGCCAAACACACCCTGACGGTCACCTTTAACGACCTTGATTCGGTCCGCGCTATTTTCGCTGAACATGGCAGCGACATCGCTACTATTATCGTTGAGCCAGTGGCCGGCAATATGAACTGCATTCCGCCCGCACCAGGCTTTTTAGAAGGCTTACGCGAGATTTGTGATGACTATGGCAGCGTATTGATTTTTGATGAAGTGATGTCAGGTTTCCGTGTTGCGCGTGGTGGCGCACAGGAGTTTTATCAGGTCACACCTGACTTAACCACCTTAGGTAAGGTCATCGGTGGCGGCATGCCAGTGGGTGCTTTTGGCGGTAAACGTGAAATCATGGATTACATCGCCCCGGTAGGTCCGGTTTATCAGGCCGGAACCTTGTCGGGCAACCCTGTTGCTATGGCCGCCGGTCTTGCCGCGTTGTCACAGCTCGATGACGAGCAACTTTATCCGCAACTCAACGCTAAAGTTGAACGTTTAGTTACCGGGCTGCAAGAGCGGGCCGACGCTGCCGGGATTCCATTTACCACCAATCGCGCGGGCTCTATGTTTGGCTTCTTCTTCAGTACGGATGCCAAAGTGACAAGCTATGCTCAGGCGACGCAGTGCAATATGGAGCATTTCCGTAAGTTCTATCACAGCATGCTGCGCCAGGGGGTTTATCTGGCACCATCGGCATTTGAAGCCGGCTTCATGTCCGCAGCTCATACTGATGCGGACATTGATGCCACCTTAGCAGCCGCAGACGTCGCTTTTGCCGAGTTAAAGCAAGACTAAAGTCATTGTCTTAGTGGTGGTGAGGAGTTTAATCAAAAAGCTTCTCCCACCACGAACGTTCCTCAAGCTCACCTTCACAGTTCACCTGTTCCGGCAAGTTCTGCGGATACGCCGGAAAGCGTCGTTGCTCCGGGCAATCCAGCGGAATGACAACACCCGTCTGCGGATGGAAAGCACTCAACTGCAGAGGTTCTGGCGGTTGTGTCGCCAACGCCCGCACCCCGAGCTGACTGTAAATTTCTGCAACTACGGGTAAAGCTCCGGAACTACCTGTCAGGTGAATAGGCTGATTATCATCCCGGCCAAGCCAAACAGTCACCAGTTTGTCCTGATCGTAGGCCACAAACCAGCTATCCCGGTAATCATTTGTGGTGCCACTTTTGCCCGCCAGCGCGTCAACACCGAACAGTTGTGCCAGTGCTTTACCTGTGCCTTCATTGACCACACCGCGCAGGCCGTAATTAACCAATGCCGTGGTTACCTCATCAAAGACTTCATAGCCCGCCGGTGGACGGCGCTGATAAAACTCAATACCACGGTGATCCGTCAGTGCCTGAATCGTCGCAAAGCTGCGGTAACGACCCTGCTGGGCCCACACACCGTAAAGTTCAGTGACCTGTAGCGGTGACAGCTCGACTGAGCCCAGGGTCAATGACGGAACAGCCGGAATGGGCGTGTCGATTCCTGCCGCAGTCAACCTGGTAACGATTGCCGGAATGCCAACGCTCATACCCAGGCGCACCGCAGGAACATTGCGCGACTGCGCCAGCGCATCGTAAAGCATTAAGCTACCGCGAAACTCACCGTCATAATTATTCGGGCTCCAGATGGTCCCGTCGGCCTCCTGCAACTCCATCGGCCGATCTTCTAAAATTGTACCCAGATGATAACCACTGCCTTGTTCCAGCGCCAACCCGTAAATGGTCGGTTTTATCAGTGAGCCAACTTGCCGCATCGCCATAGTGGCGCGATTGAAACCCACTTGCTGCGGCTTGCGGTCACCGACCAGTGCGACCACACTGGCATGTTCCGGTTCGGCGATGACCACTGCCGCCTGTAATTCCTGCGCCTCGCTCAACCGTGGTAACTGATTGGCCACACTGGTCTCAGCTATCTTTTGTGCCAGTGGATCAAAGTAGGTGAATACCCGCAGTCCCTGCTGAGCCCAATCCTTAGGTACATTGAGCTGACTCAATTCGGTTTTGACCTGAGCAAGGTAATGCGGTGCCCAGGTTTGCCCGACGCGCGGTCCCTTAGGCACCACCAATGGTTCATCAAGAGCTGCCAGGTACGCCGGTTGTGACAGCAAATCCTCAGCGAACATGAGCTGCAGGATCATATCGCGGCGCTGCTTAACCCGCTCCGGGTAACGATGCGGATTATAGTAAGAAGGGCCTTTAACAATAGCCACCAGCATCGCCATTTCCGCTGGTTTCAGTTCTTCTACGGATTTACCAAAGTAAAACCGACTTGCCAGCCCGATGCCATGTATCGCCCTGCCACCGTCCTGGCCAAAGTAGATTTCATTAAAATACGTTTCAAGGATTTCATTTTTGCTGAAACGGAAGTCGATGATGAGCGCCATCAATGCTTCATTCGCTTTACGCCAAAGGGTTTGGGCGCGCGTCAGATAAAGGTTTTTAACCAGTTGCTGAGTAAGTGTGCTGCCACCCTGCACGGTTTCCATGGCGACAATATTCGCCAGTGCCGCGCGGCCAATCGAGCTTAAGGAAACCCCTGCATGATGATAAAAATCGCGATCTTCTATCAGCAGCAAAGTTTCGATTAACAGATTAGGAACCCGTTCCAGCCCCACCAACAGCCGGTCTTCACCCTTATCACCGGTAACCTGACCGAGCACCAGTGGGTCGAGCTGAAAACGATTTAGCGGTCGCCCATCAGGTAAACTCACGACCCCACTCACACGCCCATTAGCAAAGCTTACCCGCACGCGTTGCGCCATCTCCGGACCGGACGCAAAATCAAAAGGTCGACGATGGATCTCCAGCTGATTGCCGTTGCGGCGATAGGTCCCACTTTGCGCTAAGTCACTGGTTTCCAGATAACGCAACTGCTGCAGCTCTGCCAACACCTGTGACAGTCGTAACGGCGCGCTGGGTTCGAAGGTCAGCGGGCGGGCGTAGACGATGGCCGACGCCTGGTAGCGTTCGCTGGCGAAACGCTTGGTCAGCGAACTGTCGAGATAAATGGCGTAAAAACCAAGCGTAATGATCACCGCAAGGGCAAGCTTGGCCAGAGTCTTTAGCAAAAAGCGCATCGGCATCTGTGTTCCTGTTTCAGAGACTCACTAGGATACTGTGCTTTTTCGCTATGTGTACCCTTTCGCTGATAATTTTCGCTAAATTTAAAGAAAGCGATTGGTCTTACGGGTGGCCAGCGCTTGTTGCGGGTCATCTGGCCACGGATGTTTGGGGTAGCGGCCTTTCATTTCCTTTTTCACCTGCTGATAAGCATTCTGCCAAAAGCTTGCCAGATCGCTGGTGCGCTGCAACGGTCGGCCCGCAGGCGATAACAACTCCAGCGTTAAGGTCACCTCGCCGCGGCAGATGGTGGGTGATACTGGCGCGCCGAATACTTCCTGCAGTTTCAGTGCGACACTGGCTCTGACGCTGGTTGCCGCATTCGTTGCACTCTCAGCTTCATCAGCGTGGTAGTGGATACGATGGCGGTGACCACTTGGCGCAACCCAATGCTGAGGACAAAGTTCATCGAGCAACTGCTGTTGCTGGTAATTAAGCCGCGCCAGCAGTGCTTGCGCAGGAGACCAGCGCCGCAACTCCTCGAGGTTTTTGATCGCCTGCCAGTAAGGAGCCGCCCACACTGTCAGCTCATTAAGTAAGGTAGCATTACTGAAATCAGGCCAGGCCTGCTGCTCATGTGCTGCCAGGTGTTTTTGCGCAAGCCGCAAACGAGCTAATAACTCCGTCACCGACTGCCAGTTAATCACCTCACTGTTATTCGCCTGCACGTAGTTAACCAGCAGCTGTACCCGCTCAGCATTACCTGGCTGTACTCTGGCGGCGCGCTGGGCCACCAGCAAGGCGCCGAGCCGTTGCACTTCGACGATTTCAAAGCGTTGCTTAGGACCACTAAGCTGCAATTCTTGCTGCCACGCCAGGGTCAATGCCGGGTGCTGCAAATCGGCCGGAGTTAATGGCAAGGCACAGCCGATGATGGCATCCGACTGTGCTTCACTGAAATTCATGGTCAGTACCAGCAACCACTCATCACCGCCGCGGCCATCGGCATGATGGAATTTTGCGCCACCGCCGTATGCCATGCGATAACTGGTACCCGGGTTATTCGCCTCACCGCGGCGGCGGGCGATGCGGTCGCCATAGCCCCAAAGTGCTAACCCGATAGCTGCGGCAGCTGACAGATCAGTGACTGATGATTTTACCCGAAACTTCTGGCACCAAAACTTCCAGCGCTTACGCGCCTCGCCCTGTAACTTTTCCGCACTAAGAGGAAACTGCTCTGGCTGCCGCGGCGGATGCTCAAGTTGGGCCAGCAGTAACGCAGCTTCACCACGCCGCTTTTCACTTTCCTGTTCGACCGCAACAGCAATGCGGGCAATACGCGGCTCCGCGCCATAACTTGCCACCCGCTCGCCTAAGCCCGTCAACTGCTCCTGCCCATCGAGGATACCCAGCGCTTTTAACTGCTGATTAGCGACCTGCACATGCACGGCGTTCGGTGGGGATAAAAACTGCAAATCCTGCAATTCAGATCCCCAACGCTTGGCTTCCAATGCGGCGCTACTGAGATCATCAGTGACCAGAGCCGGATCATCGTAGTCACGCATACTCTGCTCGTCGCTCTGACTCCAGAGCCGGTAGCATTGCCCGGGACCAAGCCGGCCAGCCCGCCCGGCTCGTTGTGTTGCGGATGCTTTACTGATGCGCTGTGTCTGTAAGCGACTGATGCCATGCCGGGGATAAAAAATCGAGCGCCGCTCGCGACCACTGTCGACCACCACATCAATTCCGGGAATGGTGAGACTGGTTTCGGCAATGTTAGTCGCCAGTACCACCTTTTTTTGGCCTGCAGGTAGCTCCCGTAATGCGGCTTGTTGGGCAGCCAGAGGTAGCTGCCGGTGTAATGGCAACACTTCGGCAGGAAGTTGTAAGCGCTGATGCAACTGGTGGATTTCACGCCAGCCCGGCAAAAACACCAGCACTCCGCGCTCGGCAGTTTGTAAAGCTTCACCGATGACCTGGGCACAATGGGGTAGCCAGTCATGCCCCGCTTTCGGGGGCCGATGATGCAGAGTAATCGGATGCTGCCGCCCCGCACTTTGCAGAACCTTAGCATCACCCAACCAGGCAGCAATAGTTTGTGCAGGTAATGTGGCAGACATAATTAACAAACCCAGATCAGGTCGCAATGGCAAAGCCTCAAGCAGCATCGCCAGACCAAGGTCACTGAATAAATTACGTTCATGAAATTCATCGAAAAGCACCACAGCAACATCGCGTAGTTCTGGATCCTGCTGCAGGTACTGGACAAAAATACCTTCGGTGATCACCAGCAGCCGGGTATCCGCCTGAAACCTTTGCTCACCACGGACATGGTAGCCAACGCTTTGACCGACGGGTTCATTGAGTTGTTCAGCAAGATAATGAGCGATGGTAATCGCAGCCAGACGCCGTGGCTGTAGCAGCAGGATCCGCTGCTGTTGCCAATGGCCCTGCTGCAGTAATGCTAATGGAAGGTAAGTGGATTTACCGGCGCCGGGCGGTGCCTGTAGTACCAGCTTAGCACCATCAAGCTGCGCCAGAACCTCAGGAACCAGCGCAGCAACAGGCAAATCTGTGGGGGTGTCCACTTAGTCGTTAGCAGATTGCAACAACGCCGCTATGGTACGCATACCCAGCGCTGTTGCGCCCGTTGCCCACATGGCGTTGGCACTGTTGTGGTAAGCACCGGCTATATCGAAATGCAGCCAGCCTTTCCCTTCATTTGGCGCAAAACGTAACAGGAAGCCCGCTGCGTTACTCGCGCCGCCAGCACCGCCACCTTTTTGCGGCCGACTATTAGCACAATCCGCAAACGCCGAAGGAGTATTTTCTTTATGCCAGTTATGCAGTGGTAGTCGCCATAGATTCTCACGTTGTTGCGCCGCAGTGGCTAAGGCTTTGTTGGCCAGCTCATCGTCGACACTAAACAGCGCATTGTACTCGTTACCTACGGCCATCTGCGCCGCACCAGTTAAGGTAGCAGCATCCATCACCAGTCTGGCGCCGACTTCACCGGCGTACTGCAAGCCATCGGCGAGAACCAGCCGACCTTCGGCGTCAGTATTGACCACTTCCACGGTGGTGCCATTTTTGTAGGTGATAACGTCACCGAGTTTATAAGCAGTACCATCAATCAGGTTTTCTGCACAGCACAGCACCAGCTGTACCCGTTTTTGCAAGCCTTTTTGCATGGCCAGACCAAGCGCGCCAGCTACTGTTGCGGCACCGCCCATGTCGCACTTCATTGCTAACATGCCTTCGCTTGACTTGATGCTGTAGCCACCCGAGTCAAAGGTAATGCCTTTACCAACCAGAACCACATCAACAGGCGCATCGTCCTGTTGGCTGGGATTGTAATCAACAATCAGCATACACGGCTTGTGCTTGCTGGCACGGCCTACGGTGTGAATGCCAACCCAACCTTCATCAAGCAGCTCATCACCGGAGATAACCCGGGAGCTGACATGTTCTGGCGCGATAGCTTCGAGCTTTTCCGATACGCGTTTTGCCAGGGATGCCGGGTAAATATCCGCAGGTGGCAGGTTCGTCAGCTCGCGCGACCAGTTCACCAGCTCACGCATAGATCCCAGAGTATCGGCATCACTGGCCCACTGGATCGAGTTTTTGCTGCGAGTGTCTGTATAGCCGTTGGCAAACGCCCATTGCCGTTCGAAATCCCAGTCGTCGCCCTGCAGCTGTACTTTGCTCACGCCGAGTGAATCCAGCTGCCGTCCGGCTTTTTGAATCTTTCGTAAGTTTTCCGCTTCGTCACTACCGACATAAATGGTCGCGCCCTGCTCGCCCATAATTACGGCGGCACTCTTTTTCCAGGCGGCGTCAGAAAATTCTTGCTTAACAACAAATACGGCTAATGCAGTAGACATGCTTTACAGCTCCCATTAAGGTTGCGAATCAATTTAAGTATATCGTATTGCAACTATATGAGGCTGGCAATGCAGTTTGACAACCCTTTGCGCGAGGCTTTTTTGGTCCGCCGCTACAAGCGTTTCCTCGCCGATGTCTACCATCCGGACTGGCCTGAACACGCTACGCCAGAGCAAGCATTGACCGTCCACTGCCCAAATACAGGCGCTATGACGGGCTGCGCCGAAGCAGGCATGCGGGTTTGGTTAAGCGCTTCAGCAAACCCTAAGCGCAAGTACCGCTACACCTGGGAGTTGGCCAGAACTGCAACTGGCGCGCGCCTTTGCGTCAACACTCAACGGGCCAACGCGGTCGTCGGCGAGGCGCTGCAAACAGCTTTATTTGAAGGGATCGGACCCTTAACAGAACTTCGCGCCGAGCAGCGTTACGGCTACGATAACCGCCGGATTGACTGGCAGGGTATGGATAGCGAGGGCCAGCGGATTTTTGTTGAGGTTAAAAGTGTCACTTTGGCCGAGCAGCAGCAGGGCTACTTCCCCGACACAGTAAGTAAACGCGCAAGTGAGCACTTACATAGTCTGATCGACATGCGCCGTGACGGGCATCGTGCTGCGGTAATCTACTGTGTGCTGCATAGTGACGTTAACACTGTGCAGGCCGCAGCACATATTGACCCGGGCTATGCTGCCCTCGCTGTTGAGGCTAAACAGCTGGGGGTTGAATTTTATGCACTGCAAACCGATATAACGCCGCAAGGCATTTATGCAGTTGGCGAATTACCCAGCAAATAAAATTGCGAAGGGTCTGGCTTTCTGGTATATGTACCGACCTTTTTTGAAGAATCATCTCATACAGGAGATCCACAATGCCTCAAGGAACGCCGAAAAAAGCTCATGGCATTTTGGCACAAGCTGGCTTAGAACCTTATCAGGAGAAGCCAAACGAAGAGTACATGAACGAAAAGCAGCGCGCGCACTTCCGAAAAATTCTGGAAGTATGGCGTAACCAGCTGCGCGAGGAAGTGGATCGCACCGTGCATCACATGAAAGATGAAGCGGCTAACTTTCCTGATCCCGTTGATCGTGCTGCGCAAGAAGAAGAGTTCAGCATCGAGCTACGCACCCGCGACCGCGAGCGTAAACTGATCAAGAAAATCGAAAAAACGCTGCAAAAAATTGAAGCAGATGACTTTGGTTTCTGTGATTCTTGTGGCATCGAAATTGGTATTCGCCGGCTCGAAGCCCGGCCTACAGCTGACCTCTGTGTCGACTGCAAGACCCTGGCGGAAATTAAAGAGAAGCAAATGACCGGCGCCTGATATGGCGACAGGTCTCCCGTATTGCGGACGCTTTGCCCCGACCCCGTCGGGGCCTCTTCATTTTGGCTCGCTGGTGGCTGCTGTAGCCAGCTATCTCGACGCACAAGCGCATGCCGGCCGGTGGTTGGTACGCATTGAAGATGTCGATAAACCACGCGCCGTTGCCGGCGCTGCCGATACTATTTTAACTCAGCTTGACCAGCACGGCCTGCACTGGGATGGCGATGTGTGGTATCAATCTGAACGTGACCCGGCCTATCAGGATGCGCTCGAACAGCTACACGCACAGGGTTTGACCTACTTCTGCACCTGCACGCGCAAACAAATTAAGGCACGCGGCGCCCATTACACCGGCTACTGCCGCAACCGTCAGCGACCTGCAACCGGCAGCGCCGTGCGTTTTCGAAATGACCAGCCAACTACCAAATTCAACGACCGTCTGCGGGGCGACGTCACTCTCGAGCCACTGTTTGCCCGAGAAGACTTCCTGTTGTTCCGGCGTGACCAGCTGTATACCTACCAGCTTGCGGTGGTCGTCGATGATCATGCCCAGGGCGTTACCGATATTGTCCGTGGCGCAGATCTGTTAACGGCGACCAGTTGGCAACTGGCGTTGTGGCGGCAACTCAGTAACCGCGAACCACGGTTTGCCCACGTGCCGCTGGCGCTTGATCCAAGCGGGCGTAAGCTCAGTAAACAAAATCACGCGCCAGCCTTACAGGCCAACAATGTTCCAGAGCAACTCGGCGCGGCGTTTGATTTTTTAGAACTTACTGGTATTGAGCCAAGTAACTCAAGCGCTGAGTTATTGCAGCAAGCAACCATAGCGTGGCGGGCAAAGTATCTTTCCTGATGCTTCAGTACCCGCTACAATACGCAGTATATAGCTACACCAGAGGTTTGATTAGGAGACAAAACTATTATCAACCGCATAAAAGCATTCGCCAAGAAGGCGATGCGGCAAACCGAAGCACCTTCGGACTTACCTCGCAATATTCTTGCGAAGCCTTTGGTGATACCGCGTGATCAGCATCCGGTTTCGCGCAAAGATATTGCCGAACCAGCCCTGAAAGTGCTTTATCGACTGCACAATGCAGGCTATGAAGCTTATTTAGTTGGCGGTTGTGTGCGTGATCTCCTGCTGGATATCAAACCCAAAGATTTCGATGTCGCAACAAACGCTAAGCCTGAGCAAGTACAAAAGTTGTTTCGCAATTGCCGCTTAGTAGGACGCCGCTTCCGTCTGGCCCACATCATGTTCGGCCGCGAGATCATTGAAGTGGCTACCTTTCGCGGTCATCACAGCGACGAAGAAGAAGAAACCGAACAGACGCAGAAACACGCGAAGCGTAATGACGACGGCATGCTGTTACGCGATAACGTCTATGGCACGATCGAAGAAGATGCGCAACGTCGCGACTTCACTGTAAACGCGCTGTATTACAACATCGCCGATTTTTCGATTCACGATTTTGCCAACGGTGTACGTGATATCAACAACGGCGTACTACGCATGATTGGTGATGCGGAAACCCGTTACCGCGAAGACCCGGTGCGCATGTTACGCGCCATCCGCTTTGCCACTAAATTATCAATGCGAATGGATCCCAGTGTGGCTGATCCCATCCGTAAACACGCGCAGTTATTACAGAATATTCCCCCGGCGCGGTTGTTTGAAGAATGCCTGAAGCTATTCACTGCTGGCAAAGCCCTTGCCAATTTCGAAATGCTAAGTGATTACCACCTGTTTCAACAGTTGTTTCCGCAATTAAAGAATTACTTAAAAGCGCCAGAAGAAGCTCCTTATCAGTTGCTGCGCCAAACCTTTGCCGATACCGACAGCCGTATCGCCAAAGGCTTAAGTATCACCCCGGCCTATTTATTTGCAGCGCTGTTATGGTGGCCGCTGCAGGCCCGGATGGAAGAACTGATGTTCGAAAGTGGCTTACCGCCTGTCGATGCCATGAATATCGCGGCAGCCGACGTTATCGGTCGACAGATGCAAAGTGTTGCAGTACCGAAACGCTTTACCATTCCGGCGCGTGAAATCTGGCAACTTCAGCAACGTCTTGAGCGCGCCAAAGGCAAACGCGTTAAAACATTGCTGGGCCATCCACGCTTTCGTGCCGCTTATGATTTTCTGTTACTACGCGCTGCTACCGCAACACCACTTGAGCAGAAAAAACTGAGTCAGCTGGCGCAATTCTGGACCGAACAGCAGGAGCATGCCCCTGCACCTGCAGCCACCCCCGATAACGACGAGCGGCCGGCAAAACGCCGTGGTCGTCGTGGTGGTCGGCGCCGTAAGAAACCAGGTAAACCAGCAAGCTCATGATCCAGGTTTATATTGCGCTGGGCGCCAACTTAGGTGACCCGGTAGCAACCCTACGAAAACTACTCGAGCACCTGCAGCAGGTACCAGAACTGAGCAACTGCCGCTGCTCTGGTTTTTACCGCAGCAAACCGATGGGGCCACAAGATCAGCCTGACTACGTGAACGCTGTCCTTGCCGCTGAAACGGAACTGGCCCCACTTGCCTTACTCGACTTCCTGCAGCAGCTGGAAAATGAGTTTGGTCGGGTTCGCGGCAGACGTTGGGGTGCTCGCACACTGGATCTGGACTTGCTGCTCTACAATCAGTTAACGCTTAAGCACGATCGATTGCAGGTTCCCCACCCTGGCCTTAGTGAACGCGACTTTGTGTTGCTGCCTCTCATCGAGTTAGCCCCCGATTTACAGCTGCCCGACGGCCGCGCCATTGCCGATTTATTAGGTGCGCTTGCCAGCCATGACCTGGTAAAAATTACCTGATACAATCGAAGCATCTCTTAAGCCTGGCGTTAAGGATCCCTTATGGCCGCAACGACGATTGCCAAACTCGCTAAAATGAAAGCCGAAGGCGAAAAAATTGCCTCGTTAACCGCTTACGACGCTACCTTTGCGAAACTCTTCGCGCAGTGCGACGTCGATTTTATGTTGGTCGGCGACTCCCTCGGAAATACCATTATGGGGGCGTCCAGTACACTTCCGGTAACTACCGAGAATGTTGCTTACCACACGCAAGCAGTGCGTAATGGTGCGCCGGATGCTTTTGTCATTGCCGACATGCCGTTTATGAGTTATGCCACACCTGAACAGGCCTGTCTGGAAGCCGCTAAACTGATGCGTGCCGGTGCCAACATGGTCAAACTGGAAGGTGGCGACTGGTTGCTTGATACGATTCGCACACTGGTCGAACGTAGTGTTCCGGTCTGCGCTCATCTGGGATTACTGCCGCAATCGGTGAATGTTCTGGGCGGCTATAAAGTACAAGGCAAAGAAGCCAGCGCTGCGGATAACACTGTGCGTCAGGCACTGGCATTGCAGGAAGCAGGCGCCCAACTGCTGGTGCTTGAATGCGTTCCGACCTCATTAGCTAAGCGTATTTCTGAGAAACTAACCATTCCTACCATTGGCATTGGCGCAGGTCCCGAATGTGACGGCCAGATTTTGGTCATGCACGATATGTTTGGCCTGAACAGCGATTATTTGCCTAAGTTTGTGAAGAATTTCCTGGCCGAAGCGGGTGACCTTAGCGAAGCTGTTAAATTGTATGTGCAGCAGGTTAAGGAAGGTAGCTTCCCCGGCCCCGAACATAGCTTTAAGGGATAGCACCATGCAGTTGTTTAAAAGCCGCGAAGAATTGCGGGCATGGCGCAATCAGCAACAGGGAACATTGGCGCTGGTACCCACTATGGGCAACCTCCATGAAGGCCACTTAAAACTTGTCGACTTAGCACAGCAGCACGCAGATCAGGTGGTGGTCAGTATCTTTGTTAACCCCATGCAATTTGGTGCTAACGAGGACCTCGACAGTTATCCCCGCACTCTTGATGCCGACTGTCAGGCGCTTGCCGAGCGCGGGGTTAATGCGGTTTTTGCGCCCCAGGTCAGTGATGTCTATCCACGTGGACTCGACGCGCAAACCTCGATCGAAGTACCGCACACCTCAGATATTCTATGTGGCGCAAGTCGACCAGGGCATTTTCGCGGGGTGGCAACCGTGGTTGCGAAGTTGTTTAATATGGTGCAGCCGACCCTGGCTATCTTCGGTGAGAAAGACTATCAACAATTGCAGGTCATTCGCCTGATGACTGAGGATCTCAGCTTTCCGGTAGAGATCATGGGCATGCCAACAGAGCGGGCGGATGATGGGTTAGCGTTAAGCTCGCGTAACGGCTATTTATCTGCTTCAGAGCGCAGGCTTGCGCCGCTTATCTACCAGGTGCTGCAAGGTATCGCCCAGGCGATTCAGCACGATGGCGTCGATCCTGAGCAGGCGCTGGCGACAGCGCGCATCGCCTTGCAGGAAAGCGGCTTCCGGGTAGACTATTTAGAGTTAAAGCGGCAGGGTGATTTACTGCCAGCAACGGCTGACGATGACCAACTGGTGGTGCTGGTTGCAGCTTATTTAGGCCGCACGCGGCTTATCGATAATTTGCAGTTTACCCGCAACGGCTAACTGTTGCGGGCTGCTCGTTTAGTTGTGTGAAAGTAAGCCCAGTTCACGCATTTCCGTATGCAGCGCACCACGCAATCCCATCGCCTGAGCAGCAATTTCACGCTGCTCTTTTAATACGTCTTCAAGCATTTCCCGGGTCGTCAATGGATTCGCCAACACCACGCGAAATACCACTGTGGGTTCACGGTGATAATGTGCCGGAGTTAATTTTGTCCGCGAGACAAATGATAGTCCCGCCTCCCGTTGCCGCTTTTGCACAAAACGGGTAATGGCATTCAAATGCGGCGTAAGCCGGCGCACCTGATCAACACTGGCGTGTTCCAGCGCAACTTTCACCTGTTTCGGCACGAACCTATAAGTCAGCAGACAAAGCTGCGGATCCGTGATGACCTCAAAGTCATCCTGTTGCCGGATAAGTTCAGCGAACTGTCTGGCTTTTTCGATACTTTTGTCGATCAACAACTCGTAACCACGACGACCCATCACGTGCATGGCCGAATAGACCAGCATTGCCATGCCCGGCCGTGAGCCTTCCATGGTATGCGCACCTAAATCTTTCGAACCATGACGGATCACGTATTCGGCATGGTGTTCAATCGCGCGAACCATGCCAGGCTCTTTGAACAGCACCATGCCAGCACCCATTGGCACATACATTTGTTTGTGAGCATCAATGGTGACGCTGTCGGCGCGTTCAATACCTGCCAGCAGGTGGCGATGCTTATTGGACATCAGGGTAGCCCCGCCCCACGCCGCATCAACATGGAAATGGGCGCCAATGTCGGCGGCACAATCTGCAAGCTCAGGTAAGGGGTCAATGTGGCCCGTTTCAGTCGTGCCGGCAACACCGACAATGGCCAGTACCCTGCCACCATCGGCGGCAACCTGCTCACATGCCTCGCGCAACTTATCGATACGAATACGGTTGCGATCATCGGTAGCGACGCCGATTAAATTATTGCGGCCAATGCCAAGTATATCGGCCGCCTTGGAAAGCGAATAATGGCCCCGCTCAGATACCATCACCGTGAGGCGTTTGTAGCCATAGTGATTTAATCCTGCGGCAAAGCCCTCGGCAGCCACTCCGGCGAAGCCCGGCGCGGGCTTGAGTAACAGGTTGCGGGCCACCCACAGCGCCGTAATATTCGCCACCGTACCGCCTGAACACATGGCGCCAAGCGAGTGCTGGGCACTGTGCATCCAACGCTGATAGAAGTTCTTATCCCGACTGTAAACCAGATTATGCAGCATCCCCAGCACATTACGTTCAAGTGGCGTAAACGCTTTCGAGGTCTCTATTTTTACCAGGTTCTGGTTCAGACCCACCATTAGCTTGGCCAGCGGTAGCAAGAAATATGGCAACGCCGACGTCATATGGCCAATAAACCGTGGCGACGACGTATGGACCGAGTGGGCCACTAAATTATCAAGCAGAAACTCGGTATGATCGGAAACATAGCGCGGCTGTTCCGGTACTTCACTGGCGGAAAAATTGGTTTCAATTTCATGCAAAGGTTTCTCGCGCGCCACAATGTGCTCGCCGAGAAAGCCCATCAGGTTTTCTGACAAGTCCTTTTCAATGCGACCTAAGGTCGAATCCGGAGCTTCTGGCAGCGTAAAAATCTTTAATAACGCTTCTTCACTCACTTCAGCAAAAACGTGATCACTCAAAGTAGTAACCCTTCTTATGTTGCCAGCCTTGCGCGAGGCTGATTATTCTGCCTCGATGGCAGAAAAATAGCGACTATCTTCTGGCAGCGTAGCAGTTAATTGCCAGAGCTGCTGACCACTGCGCTGATACTTACGTTCAAACGGCGTAATGGGCTGGTGTTTGGCGAGCAGCGGTTGCAGCGTGGCCGTACAGTTGACCAAGGCAAGGCTGCTTGCGACTTCGGTCAGATAGGTGACCCAATTGGACCGCATCACCAGTTCGCCACCGAGCGCCATTACATAGGGCCATACCGGGCTGCCGTGCCATCTGCGGCTTAAGTGCGCAGCTTTTGGCCAGGGGTTCGGGTACAAGATATAGTGCTGCCGCAATTGCCAGTTAGCTTCAACCGCCAGGCGCCAGAAATCCTGTAAATCGGCGCGTACCAGCAAATAGCGCTGGCCGGCTTCAGCGGTCTGATAGTTGGCATGCCGTTGCAACCGATGCGCGGATTTATCCACGCCAATCACCAGCGCATCGGGATTTTCCTGCGCCAGCCATGCGGTACTTTCACCGACGCCGCAGCATGAATCTAAAATAATCGGTCCCTGCCATTCAGCAACCGCTTGTGCCGCCTGCTGAAAGGCCTCACGATTGTGCTCCTGGATGGGCTTTTTAAACGGCGAACGCAGGTGGCGCATCACCACTTGGGTCAAATCCTCGTGATTACCATGCTGATTGGTAGTCACCGGGCGCGATTCCATTGCACTCACGAACGAATACCTATCCCGCGTTGCAACAAGGTGTAAGCAGTGACGAAAAACACCAGATTAAAGCCAATAATCACGCTCAGCGCGACGCTAATATTGACGTCAGAAACACCCAGAAAGCCATAGCGGAACGCATTGACCATGTACAACACCGGGTTGGCACGCGCCACAGTTTCCCAGATGCCTGGCAATAAGCTGACACTAAAGAATACCCCACCTAAGTAAGTCAGGGGTGTCAGAATAAAGGTCGGCACAATGGAAATGTCATCAAAGGTTTTGGCGTAAATTGCATTGATTAACCCCGCCAGTGAAAACAGCGTCGAGGTCAGCACTACTGTCAGCACCAGAATACCCGCGTGATTAATACTCACGTTTTCGACAAAGGTAAAGGACACTAAGGTTACGATCACTGCGACGATTAACGCGCGTACCAGACCACCACCAACATAGCCAGCAATAATCACCGGCGTCGACACCGGCGCAACCAGCATTTCTTCTATATTGCGCTGAAATTTCGCGCTGAAGAATGAGGATGCAACATTCGAATAGGAGTTGGTGATCACCGACATCATGATCAGTCCAGGGACAATAAACTCCATGTAGGGACGGCCACTCATATCGCCAATACGCTCACCGACAATACTGCCGAAGATGACAAAATAAAGGGTCATGGTAATGGCTGGTGGCACTAAGGTCTGCACCCAGATACGCAGGAAGCGGGTGCATTCTTTAATCCAGATGGTTTTTAGCGCGATAAAACTGTAGGACGCTGTCATGTTAAGCTCCCGCTGCTGATTTTGCCGAACGACCACGTTCCACGAGGTCGACGAATAGCTCTTCCAAACGATTCGCCTTATTACGCATCGACAATACTTTAATGTTTTGTGCGCTGAGCTGATCAAATACTTTGTTCAGGCCTTGCGACTTTTCCACGTCAACTTCAATGGTGTGGTCATCCGTTTGCCGCATAGTGAAACCTTCTAGCTGAGGCTCTATGCGCTGATCTTCGTCACGACTTAAATCGAGCACAAAGGTCTCACGATTTAAGGTCGCCAATAAGCGCTTAATTGAGGTGTTCTCGACAATTGCCCCGTGATCAATGATGGCGATATTGCGACATAAGGTCTCGGCTTCTTCGAGATAGTGCGTGGTCAGAATAATCGTAATCCCCTGCTTATTAATCTCCAGCAGGTAGTCCCACATGCTGCGCCGTAACTCAATATCGACACCGGCCGTGGGTTCATCAAGAATCAACAGTTTGGGTTCGTGCAACAGGGCCCGGGCAATCATCAGCCGGCGTTTCATACCGCCTGATAACATACGTGCCGGATCATTACGCTTGTCCCATAATCCCAATTGTTTGAGATAGTGTTCAGCGCGCTCATGGGCAACCTGGCGTGGCACACCATAATAACCGGCCTGATTTACGACAATCTGACGCACCGTTTCAAATTGATTGAAATTAAACTCCTGCGGTACCAGACCGATTTGGCGTTTTAGCTCAACCAACTGGGTGTCGAGGTCATAACCAAACACACTGACCTTACCCTCAGTCTTATTTACTAACGACGAGATAATGCCGATGGTGGTCGATTTACCGGCACCGTTGGGGCCTAATAAGGCAAAAAAATCACCTTCCTCAACATTGAGGTCAATACCTTTTAAGGCTTCAAACCCACCTTTGTAGGTCTTTCGTAAGTTACTAATCGATAAAGCTTTCATGTCGAATTACGACTCCTCTCCGTAGCCCCAGCGAGGCTGCAAAGTTTGCTCTAAACCGAGGTGATCAAGCACCCGCGCAACCACAAAATCAACTAAATCATCAATACTTTTTGGCTGATGATAGAAACCTGGCGCTGCGGGCATAATTGTGACTCCCAAGCGCGCCAATTTAAGCATATTTTCCAGATGTATCGCCGAGAGTGGCATCTCCCGCGGCACTAATAGCAGTTGCCCGCGTTCCTTAATAACCACGTCTGCAGCGCGTTCCAGTAGGTTATCACTGGCGCCGCTGGCAATTGCTGACAAGGTGCCCGTGGAACACGGACACACCACCATACGTTTTGGCGCAGCCGAGCCTGACGCTGAAGGCGCGAACCACTGCTCTTTGCCATAGACCTGCAATTGTTCGCCGCTAACCTTAAAGTGCTCACGCCAGGCATCACCCATCGCTTGCGGAGCCGCAGGTAGCTGCCAGTTGAGCTCGGTGGCGAAAACCACACGCGCGGCGCTCGACATCAGCACATGAACCTGCTGCTGTTGCTGCAGCAGGCATTCTAACAAACGCACCGCATAAGGTGCACCCGAAGCGCCGGTGATGGCGAGTGTTATCGCCTGGCTTGAAACCGTCATAGAGCTACCTTTTGTTTATTTCTGGTCAGCTAATTCTTGCAGCAGGCGTTGATGTAAGCCACCGAAGCCGCCATTACTCATGATCAAAACCTGATCACCAGGCTCCAGAGTACGCATCAGCTGCGCCACAAGTTCATCGACCGAATGAGCCACAGTGGCCGCAGGAACATAATCCGCGATGGTCCATTGTAACCCTTCAGGCTGTAACATAAAGCAGGCATCGGCGGCACTTAGTGCTGCACCGAGCTGGTCGGCATGAACGCCCCGCTTCATGGTGTTCGAGCGAGGTTCAAGTACCGCAACGATGCGCGCAGATCCGACTTTCGCACGCAACGCATTGAGTGTGCTCGTAATAGCCGTCGGATGATGCGCAAAATCATCATAAATCGCAATATCATTTGGGCTACCCAGCAATTCCAGTCGTCGTTTGGTGTTTTTAAACTCGCCTAAAGCCGCAGCGGACACGTCTAACGGGACCCCAACATGATGCGCCGCCGCCATTGCCATTACGGCGTTGGCGGCATTGTGTTCACCGACCAGCCCCCAGGATACGCTCGCACTCGCAGCGCCGTGGCTGACAACAAAGCTGCTGGCATCGGCTTGGCTGAGCTCAAATTGCCAGTCTGCGGCAGGTCCGTCGGCAGCCAATGCCAATGTCGCCCGCTCACTCCAGCAACCGCGTTCCAGCACTTCGGCGATGTTGCTGTCAGCAACCGGATAAATGATTTTACCGTAGCCCGGAATGATCCGAACCAAATGATGAAACTGGGTCTGAATTGCCGCGAGATCAGGGAAGATATCCGCATGATCGAACTCAAGATTATTCAGGATCAAAGTTGACGGCTGGTAATGTACGAATTTGGAACGTTTATCAAAAAATGCCGTATCGTATTCATCCGCTTCAATAACGAAGAAGTCACTTGCACCAAGTTGTGCGGAACAGCCAAAATTCGCCAGCACGCCACCCACCAGAAATCCCGGTTGATAACCCGCTTGCGCTAAAATCCAGGCCAACATACTGGCGGTGGTCGTTTTGCCATGGGTACCTGCGACTGCGAGTACCCATTTATCCTGCAGTAAGGCATCATGCAGCCACTGGGCGCCGGAACGATACGGAATACGCTGGTTCAGCACCGCCTCTACCGCAGGGTTACCACGACTAAGCACGTTGCCGATGATGACCAGATCAGGTCGTGGCTCAAGCTGAGCCGGATCATACCCCTGGTAAACATCGATACCCAACGCCGCCAGTTGATCGCTCATAGGTGGGTAGACTGCAGCATCGCTGCCAGTAACATGGTGCCCCATAGCCTTCGCCAACGCGGCTATTCCGCCCATAAAGGTGCCGCAGACACCAAGAATATGAATGTGCATAATTTCGTCCAGTGGTTCCATCGCATTACTGCGTGCGCTAAAAAACGGGGCTAGTGTAGCATGCAGGCATAATTTACGGAGATTCTTGCAGGCATTTTACCTCTTTTTGCGGTAAACTTAGCCGCGATTTTGAGCAGCACATCAAATGAGGACGTTATGCAACGCTTAATTCCCACTTTACGCCGTGATCAGGTCGATGAGGGACTTCTTTCAGTCATAAATACACTGCAGATTTGTGCCAAAGAAATTTCATTCCGCCTCCATCAAGGTGAGTTGGCTGGCGTGCTCGGCTCCACTCTGGACGAGAACATTCAGGGCGAAACGCAAAAAATGCTCGACGTTCTTGCGAATCAGCTGCTTAAAGATATTCTGCTGGAAAACCCACATGTTCGCGCGGTCGCTTCTGAAGAAGAAGATGGGATCGTTGAAGGCGAAAAAACGGGCGAGTACCTGGTCGCTTTTGATCCGCTCGATGGCAGTTCTAATATCGATATCAACAGCCTGGTCGGCACCATCTTTTCAATTCTGCCGACACCTGACAAGACCACCTCAGGTGAGGATATGTTTCTGCAACCGGGAACTAACCAGGTAGCAGCAGGCTATGTCCTTTATGGTCCATCGACCATGTTAGTGTTCACCACAGGTCGCGGCGTACGGATGTTTACGCTGGATCAGAAAGTGGGCGAATTCTTACTTACTGATACTGATATCGAAATACCAAATGAGACCTGTGAGTTTGCCATCAATATGTCGAACTATCGCCATTGGCAACCGCAGATGCGTCACTACGTTGACGACTTACTGGCGGGTGAAACCGGACCACGCTGCAAAAACTTTAATATGCGCTGGATCGCGGCAATGGTTGCCGACGTCCATCGCGTACTTTGCCGTGGCGGGTTATTTACCTACCCCGGCGATAACCGCAAACCCAATAAGCCCTACAAATTACGCTTAATGTACGAAGGTAACCCGATGGCGATGCTGGTTGAACAAGCCGGCGGCCTGGCGCATACCGGTGAACAGCGGATTCTCGAAGTGCAGCCTGAACACATACACCAACGCGTGGGTGTTATTTTAGGCTCGGCACAGGAAGTAACAACCTGTTTGGAGTACTTAACCGACTCGCAGGATTCGCATTCGACGGCAACCGACGTATAATAAGTCACCTAATTTTTCTATCATAATTAAGCAAACAGGAACGATCATGAGTTTGAGTGATGTAAGTGCAGGTAAAAACTTGCCAGAAGAAGTCAATGTCATCATTGAGATCCCAGCCAATGCGGATCCAATCAAATATGAAGTCGACAAAGAAACCGGTACCCTTTGGGTCGACCGTTTTATGTCTACTGCAATGTTTTACCCTTGCAACTACGGCTTCGTGAACAACACTTTATCTCTTGATGGCGACCCGGTTGATGTACTGGTGCCCACACCTCATCCATTACAACCTGGTTCAGTAATCAAATGTCGTCCCGTTGGCGTTTTGAAAATGACCGATGACGCAGGTCAGGATGCTAAGGTTGTCGCTGTTCCTGTGAGCAAGCTGAGCAAAGAATATGATCACATCAAAGATGTGAACGACCTGCCAGAGCTGCTAAAAGCACAAATCACCCATTTCTTTGAGCATTACAAAGAGCTCGAAAAAGGCAAATGGGTGAAAATTGAAGGCTGGGGCGACATCAATGAAGCTAAAGATGAAATCCTGAGCTCATTCGAACGCGCACAAGCTAAATAAGCCAAATGAGCACCTGTGTTGAGCTAAATCAACTTGAGTTTAGCTGGCCGGGTGCTCAGTCGCCGTTACTGAGCATCCCACAGCTCTCTCTCGCCCGTGGTGAGCGGGTATTGTTGCGTGGCGCGAGCGGTAGCGGTAAATCTACCCTGTTAAGTCTTATTGCGGGCATTTACACCACCGCACCCGGACAAGTGCAAGTGCTTGGCCATGATCTTGCCAAGCTTAACCAGCACCAGCGTGATCGCTTACGCGCCAATGAGATTGGTTATATTTTTCAGCAATTTAATCTGCTTCCCTATTTGTCGGCCATTGCTAATGTCACCCTTGCCTGCCAGTTCGCGCCGGCGCGCCGACAACGGCTGGCGGGAACATCCATTAATGCAAGCGCCACAGTTTTGCTGGATCGACTGGGTCTGAGCGCGGAGCAACAGCAGCAGCCCGCTCATCAACTGAGTGTCGGCCAGCAACAACGGGTTGCAGCAGCCCGCGCACTATTGGGCAGCCCAGCACTGATTATCGCCGATGAACCCACTTCGGCACTTGACCAGGCCCACCGCGATGACTTTATTCAGCTATTGTTTGAGGCCTGTGCAGAGCAAGAAACCACCTTACTCTTTGTCACGCACGACGCGACGCTAGCGCCCCACTTTCCACGCGCGATCGAGTTACAGGAAATCAATCAGGCCGCGGCAGGTGAGCATGTTTAAACTAGCCTTAGCGAGTTTGTGGAACCGCCGCGGTAGTGTCTGGCTCACCATTGTCGCCATCGCCGTAAGTACCTTATTGCTACTTGGCGTTGAGCGTATCCGTGTGCAAACCCAGGAAAACTTCGCTAACACCATATCTGGCACCGACTTGATTGTTGGCGCGCGTACCGGTTCAACGGAACTCCTGTTAAGCAGCGTGTTTCATATCGGCAATCTATCCAACACTCTGAGCTGGGAGAGTTACCTTTATCTTCAGCAACTCCCCAGCGTCGAATGGCATATCCCCATGGCGATGGGTGATAGTGTGCAGGGCTTACCGGTAATTGCCACTACTGACGCACTATTTGAACACTTTCAGTATGGCAGCAAACAGCCTTTACGCTTTGCGCGAGGCGCCGATTTTTCCAGCCATACCACGCCTACTGTCGCCGTGCTAGGTGCTGAGGCAGCTGCAGAGTTGCAATTAAACGTCGATGATCCTGTCACCATATCCCATGGTACGGGCGATATCAGTTTCAGCACCCATGATGCGCATCCTTTTACCGTAGCAGGCGTGCTGGCGCGCACAGGTACTCCTATTGACCGCGGCGTGTTTATTCCGTTGGCCGGTCAGGGACTGGTACATGGCGAGTATCAGCCGGAAGATGAACACGCCGATGAGCATGCTGGTGACCACGCCCATGACAATGACAGCGCCCATGATTACGCTCATGCTGACAGCCAGCAAGGCGAGTCGGCCGCACCGCCGGTCTATACTTTGAGTGCCGTGCTGCTTGGCCTGGAAAACCGCGCCTTTGCGCTGCGCCTGCAGCGCATGATAAACACCTATGATGAAGAAGCTTTGTCAGCAATTATGCCCGGTCTTGCACTGCAGAACTTCTGGCGCACCTTAAACCTGTTCGAACGCGCTCTGATGACCATTTCAGTACTGGTCGTCATTACCGGGTTATTAGGCATGCTGACCACGCTTTTAGCCAGTTTACGTGAACGTCGGCGCGAAATGGCGGTCTTACGATCTATTGGTGCCGGTCCAGTCACCATTCTGGGACTGCTGGTCTGCGAAGCCGCTGCGGTCACTATTTTAGGTACCGCATTAGGTACCGGTGCGCTCTATGCAGTTTTGGTACTCGGAGCTGATATGTTACAAAACACTCTGGGCATCCAGGTCACCGCCAGCCTGTTAACCTTGCGGGAAATATACTTGTTGGCAGCCATTATTGGCGCTGCCATCGTCTTAAGTTTCTATCCGGCATGGCGAGCCTATCGCAATGCTTTAGCTGATGGATTAACGGTGAAGTTATGATGAAAAGTTGGTTAGCGAGTTTGGCGGTCGTGGCATTGTTTTCCGTAGGAGCGGCCAGTGCCAGTGATTATCGCGAGATCGAATGGAAGAACCTGATTCCTGAAGGTTACACGCCACCGCCGGTGCGCAGTCAGGCTTACTATGACATGAATCCTGAAGCGATGGGCCAACCTGAAATAAACGCGCCTGTGGTGGAAGCTTTAGATGGCCAGAAGATTCGTATTCCGGGATTTGTGGTGCAGCTACAAGCTGAAGACAGTAAGGTCACCGAGTTCTTGTTAGTGCCCTATGAAGGCGCCTGTATTCACGTGCCGCCACCGCCACCAAATCAGGTATTGTTGGTTCGTTTCCCGGAAGGTTATCCGATACGTCAGGCCTTCAACCCGGTTTGGGTCGAAGGCACTGTCACAGTTGAACGGGCCGATGGTGAGCTCGCCGTGGTTGGCTATCAGCTTGATGCCGCGACGGTAACACCCTACGGTGGATAAGCCTAAAAATGTACCTCGAGACCCAGATAGGGTCCGCGGTACTCAAGGTTACTGTAGATGTTATCTAAATCATCGAGCTCGATATTAAAGACGCGGTAACCGAGCTGCAGATTCAGGTCGACAGCCAGGTTTTCTACTACCCGGTATTCAATCCCAGCTTCATAATCTTCAATTTTCGAGTCGTCAATGCTCAACGCATTTGCAATGCCGTAAACGGTAAACGGCGTAGCTGGAATACCAACCCGTAACTGACTGTAAAGTGTCGGTATCCACCCATCAGTTGCGCTCGCCCGCATGAATTCCTGGCTACGCACTTCAAGATTGCCTTCCACGCGTTTGGCAGTGACACCCAGATCAAAAGTCAGCAGGTCATTATCAAACAGCTCATAATAGAGCGTGTAGTCGGTGTGGCTAAGGTCAGTTTGATAATTTATGGGATTGTCCGCACTGAAGGTAGTGCCGAAAAAGCTAAAGTCCTGACTCAATCGTTGCTGGCCGTTACTCACGAGCTCGTTATGCCGTACTTTTAAATTCGGGAATAACGGAATCGGATGCTCCAGGGCAAGGTAATAACTACTTTGTTGCTCGTCGTCGAAGGCAAACTCTGGATTGTTATTAGTACTGCCGAAACTGCCAGAGGTGTCCGTTTGCCAAAACTGCCCGCCGGCATAAACCCCAAATACTGTATCGGCTGCGACAGGCGCAGAGAGAACGCTACACGCGAGCAGTGTGGCGAGTTTGATACCTTTACCATCTACCATGACAACTTTCCTTGCGATTCTGAGCGAAGATTTTAGGTTAGTGCAACGGCCGCACTTCGGCGTTCACCGTTAGCGCCTCAGCATCAGCGAACTGCAGTTGAAAAGCAACCTCTTCGCCCACTTTAAACGGAATCTTTACACCAAAGAACATCACGTGGTAGCCGCCAGGCTCAAAGGTCACAGACTCGTTAGGGCCAATCACCAGCTCAGGTACCCGGCGCATGCGCATCATGCCGTCTTCACCGGTCACATGCTGATGCACCTCAGCGGCACGCGCCGCCGCAGTCTCTATTCCGCGTAGGGTTACTGCTTTATCACCATGATTGCGCACGACCATATAACCGGCACCATTAACGGTACCCGGAATCGTTGGTTTCACCCATGCTTCAGTAACTTCGACTTGCGCTGCCTGCACACTGACACTCAGTAACAAACACACCAAGCCTACCACCAGCTGTTTCATAACTTTGCCTTATTCATTCATCAAAGAAGGCTTTAGTTTACACAGCTTTCGGACGTTTACGAACCAATAAGTAGATGATTCCGAATAACAACAAGTACGGCCACAACCAACTAAATAAGACTGCCACCAAAGCTACAGCAGCGACCATCAAGCCCACCGCAACACTACCGCCGACCATTACCACTAAAGCAAAAGCACCCAGCGCTATTGCGATCATCAATAATCCAGTGATACCAATACTTATTACCAAGCCGATAATTGCACCCAGCAAACCCAGTACTTCATCACCGAAAAGTGCCAGACCGATAATTGCCGCGACAACCCATAACCAGGTAGATTTGTTTCCCATGATGTTCTCCAATAGATAGCACTTCAAGACGTTGCCCCTAAAGTAATACAAGAAACGTGCCAGCATGTTAGGTGATTGTTTTAAAACGACTATTGTTGAGAATAGGATTTTTTGGTATAAAAAAACCGCCACAAAGTGGCGGTTTTGACAAAGGTTTAACGACGCAGGGATCAGAAGTTATACGTCAGTTCGGCATAGTAATAGCCGCCGTTAAAACCAAATGGCGCATTAGTCAGCGGGTACATGAAAATACCATTGAACTGACTGCCCGGACGTTGCTTATCAGGATACTCGTCAAATAGGTTCTGTACTCCAGCACTTACTGAAAGCTGGTTGTTCAGACGATACTTAGCTGACAAGTCGGTCACCCACTTAGCGCCAAACTCTGTCTGTACGCCCTGACTATTCTCCAGTGTGTAATCGCCGAAGTAGTTAAATGCCAATCGTGTTTCTAAATCACTCAGGGTATGGGTAAACGCAATGCTACCGCTGTTTCTTGGCACCGAGCGTGTCATCCGGGTGCGTTCTACACCATCGAACAGGTTGTCTTCCAGACCATCAAGCAGCGCCGGTAAATTGACGTCATCAATTTCGGTTTTATTGTAACCATAAGCAAGTTGCGTGCGCAGTTCACCGTACTCAGCGAACTGGAAGGTTTTCGATGCCACAACATCAACCCCACGCGTGGTGGTATCGACAGCATTTACAAAGAACCGTGCATTATCCGCACCACTTGCAGCCAGAGCATCTGCTACAGCAGCAGAGTCTTGCGGACTGACGTCGCCGGAGAGAATAATGCGATCATCGATGGCAATCTGGAACGCATCTATAGTCAGAGTGAAGCCATCATAACCATTGAATACTAATCCAGCGCTAAAGCTTTGCGATTCTTCCGGCTCAAGTCCTTCAATGCCTAACTCGCGCGCTACATCGCTGATATTGTTGAAGGTTCCGCTTTGTTCAGGTTGTAAGCCATTGCCCCGATCGACAAAAAGTGTCGAAATGTTGGAGAAATACAACTGCTGCACGCTGGGTGCGCGGAAGCCAGTGTTTGCCGTGGCACGGATAGCCCATTCGTCACTTAGGTCGTAGCGGCCTGATACCTTCCAGCTGGTATTGCTACCGAAATCAGAATAATCTTCATAACGAACTGCTGCTCCCCACAGAAAATCGGCGGTGAGCATATTCTCGACTTCAACATAGACGCCGGTATTATCGCGTGACTGGTCAACTTCCGACTCAGGTTTAAAGCCAGTAAAGCCCTGACTCCCCGCTGCACGTCCGTTATAACCGCCATCGATGTAAGAAGCTTCCTCACCAGCGCGTATTTGATAACTGTTTTCACGGTAGCTAATGCCAAAGGCAACCGAAAGATCCGAGTTATTTACAAAGGGAACAAAGCGTGAAAAATCGACGGTCGCGGTCATTTCATCGGTGATGAGAGTTCCGGCATCAAATTCAGTTTGCGAAGAGGGACCAATTGAGGCGTTTATTGAGTTTTCGACGCGGTATTGGAACTCGCTTTCGCCGTAGCCCGTACTCGCGTCAACTTGCCACTGACCCAAATCAAACCGGTAGCCGACGTAGCCTGAGACGTCACTGGTTTCCGGTGTCAGCAGAGGTAAGAAGCCATCCGGATAAACTTCGATGATATTCCGCGAATCAAGCGCGCGCCGGTAGAATGCACCAGATTGCGTGGTGCGGTCACTTACCCCACCGAATGCGTATAACTCACCGTCGCCCAGAGCGATGCTGGCATTGGCAAACAATGCTTTGTTCTCAAACTCGGCATCGCCGACATGGTGATTCAGGCGATCGAACGTTTGTTCACGTGGGTCAAGCTCACCGTCTACCAGAGGATACTGCTGGCGTGGATCAAAACCAGCGCGGTTGGTTTTGTTTTTATGGTGATATTCGGCAGATAAGGTTAGATGTCCGTCATTACCTAATTCGAAGCCAACATTACCGTGGACTTTATACTGCTCACCATCACCCTCGTATGTTTGCCCGGTGACTGCGGTCAGACTGCCGCCCTCAGCTTGATCTTTGAGGACGATATTGATTACGCCGGCAATGGCATCTGAGCCGTACAACGCAGCGGCACCATCACGTAATACTTCGATACGCTTTATCGACGAGATTGGGATAGCATTAAGATCGACATTGGAACTACCCCGACCGGTGGTACCATTTAAGTGGACCAATGCACTCATATGACGCCGCTTACCATTGACCAGAACCAGGGTGTGATCAGGTGATAAACCGCGTAATGACGCAGGTCGTACTGCATCAGATCCATCGGTAATAGATGAAGAAGGGAAGTTAAAGCTTGGCACTGCGTACTGTAATGCGCGGGCGGTTTCGGTAATACCGCTAGCCGTTAATTCTTCACTGGAAATAATATCAACCGGAGCCGCACCATCGGTCGCGGTGCGCATCGATAACCGGGAGCCGATAACCTGAATGCGCTCTTCAGCTTCTATTGCAGTACCCTCTTGCTCCTGAGCGAACACGCCGGTACTAAAGGCTGCGGTGCCAGTTACGACTCCAGCGCTTATCATTGTGAGTAGCGTTTTATTTATCTGCATTGTCTGAACCTCTCATGAATCTTGTGACACTTATTTTTAGTGCGACAATGATAACAATGGATCACGAGACTGCTCAGTTGACTTTAGTCTAAGATATGCAGAAGTGATAAGAGCAAGAGCGTTGTTCGTACGCTTCGCTGTTCGTTGTTCGTGCGCTACGCTGTTCGAATTACAAACGAGCAGCGTAGCGTACGAGCAGTGAGGCAACGCCGAACGTACGAGCAACGAACAACGCTTTTGCTGTTTGTTTTGCAGGCATAAA
>NZ_PIPW01000003.1 GCF_003987215.1 Pseudidiomarina halophila | reverse complement strand
CAATCAGTCAGGTGTATTCTCTTCGTTATACGAAAGAATACTCGCATCCGAAGATGCTTTTTCTCTGCCTGAATCCGGTAAGTGCCCACACAGTTTGCTTGGCTTGGTATATTGTTAAAGAGCGTTCTGCTTGGTTAAAAGCAGGCTTGCGTTGTAGCAAGCAAGGCGGCGTATTCTACAGCCTCGGCGTTTAGTGTCAAGCCTTTCGGCTAATTTTTTTAAGACCCTAAACTGTTACTTTCGGCGGCTTCGTTGCCTGCCTCAAGCGTGGAGCGCATTTTAGAGATTTAAGTCGCCACGTCAAGCATCAAAACCAACTAATTAGCTGTTTTTTTACTGACTGCTGGTTTTCTATGCAACACGCATAAAAAAAGCCCGCAATATGCGAGCTTTTTCATCAAATGTCAGCTAATAGGATGGCTTATTTCTTAGGACCACCTTTGCCGCCACCTTTACCGCCTCCAGTATCACCACCGGTATCACCGCCAGTATTACCTGAACCAGCACAGCCGTATGTGGTTAGGTAGTCAACTGCAGCTTTGGTTTGTACCAGGCCGTAGCCGTAGGCATTATCGCGACCGGCAGCACCAAGGTCTTTCGCTGATGCCTGCAAGGCCGCGCGAATTTCATTATTGGTACAACTGGTGTGATGTGACCAAACTAGAGCAGCAACACCGGCAACATGTGGCGTCGCCATCGAGGTGCCGTCAAAGAATGCCCAATCACTATCAACTACGCTTACCGTAGTACTTGCGCCCAGTTGTGAAAGTAGCGCAGCGCCGTCTGTGTCAGAAATTCCCACAGCCGGAATAGAAGCACTATATTCACCAAGTGTACCTAACAGCGGACCAGGCTCATTGTTATACACAATAGCACCGACACCACCGCCCGCTTCACAGGCCTGAACTTTCTCAGTGAACGAAATCGTACCGCGTTCGATTAAACATACCGCACCTGTTGCGCCTGCACAGGCCTGGTCGCCGATACCACAGTCAGCCAGATTTCCGGTAACTTCGGTCCGCGCTGAACCATCCATACCATTCGCGTCATAACCAGTTCCTGCAACCGTTACCGCAACTTTTTCACCAGTACCACGTGGTACAGAAGAAAGTACAGCTACACCTGGACCGGCGAGTTCTACTTGATCGGTCTGTTGTGAGAATGCCGCGACAGTTTCAGTGCTATCGATCGCCGCAACGGAAACCACTGCATCATAAGAAGCTGGGTAAGAGTGACGCGTATTGCCGTCGTTACCTGCAGCAGCGATGCTCAATACACCCGCATCGTTTAACTGACTGAAGGCACGCTCCTCGGTACGGTTTGCGCGTGAACCACCAAGACTCATATTGATAACTTGTGCACCTTCGGTCGCACACTGATCAGCGGCAGCAATCAACGAAGATGAATAACTCCATCCGCTTGCGCTAAATACTTTAACAATGTGCAAGTTAAGGTTGCCGTTAGGCAGCACACCGATCACTCCATCGCCATTAGCTAGAGCAGCGATTGTACCGGCAACATGGGTACCGTGACCGTTTTCGTCGGTATACCAATTACCTGAACCACTATCAAAACGACCTGTCACACCAGAGGTTTGCAGATCAGGGTGACCCAGATCATAACCCGAGTCGATGATACAAACTTTGCGGTTACCGGCACCAGCATCAGAAACTAAATCCGCCTGAACCTGAGCGATACCATAAGGTGCACCCGGCTCGTATTGTGAACTTAGCAATTGACGTGGACTATCTTCTTCAACCAGCACGACATTCGGATTATTACGCAGACCATTCAGTGCAGCGGCAGGAACACTCACTGCCATGGCATCGAACTTGGCCAAATCGACGTGCTTGTTACCGCCCGCACGAGCAACAGCTTTTTCAACATTCGCCTGGCTGCCAGGTTTAAATTGGATAATGACACGCTCTTTGTCGTTACCTGCATGGGCAACAGCGCTACTTACCGCAAGGGCGAGGGCTGCTACGGCAAAACTACCGCGCTTTACAAAATGCTTAGACATATTAGTCACCTTATTATTCTTGTTAGTAATTCTTGTTGTTCAGCGCAAATAAATGTTCTTTTATCGTACGCGTAGAAACATATTGAAACATTTACTGCGGTTAATCAATGTTCAATTGCATACTTTTTGTAAAGACAGAATCCCTCCCACAACACTAGACTTTTATACCCTAGTGTTTACAATTCGGCCTCGCGCAAGCAATGCCAATACAGCCGTACCAAATGGAAGGAGTGTCGATGACACATTTAGCAATACAGCCGGAAAACTACCAACAGCAACTTGCTGAGAAGCAAGCGCGTTTGCAAAGCATGTTGGCACCCTACACCAGCGCTGAGCTAGAGGTGTTCGCTTCCCCCCCATCCCATTACCGGATGCGGGCAGAGTTTCGGGTTTGGCATGAAGGCGATGACTTGTTTTACATCATGTTCGATCCGGACACGCGCGAAAAAATCCGCATGGATAGCTTTCCCGCTGGCAGTTTGTTGATCAATGCATTGATGCCGGAGTTGATCAAACAAATCAAAGACCGTCCGGTATTGCGGCAAAAACTGTTTCAAGTCGAGTTCCTCACCACCACCAGCGGACAAGCATTAATTTCGTTGATTTATCATCGTCAACTTGATGAGGAATGGGAGCTTGCCGCGGAGCAGCTACGCAGCACCTTGCAAGCAATGGGAACCATTCATCTTATTGGCCGTTCACGAAAGCAAAAAATAAACCTGCAGCAGGACTGGGTCGTTGAGGAACTCGAAATCGCTGGCCGGAACTATAAGTTTCAACAGACCGAAAATAGTTTTACTCAGCCCAATGCGGCGGTGAACATCAAAATGGTCGAATGGGCCCTGGCGGCCACGACCGAAACTGACCACGATCTGCTTGAGTTGTACTGTGGTAATGGGAATTTCAGCCTGCCGCTGGCTCGCAACTTTAATCGGGTTCTAGCGACCGAGATCAGTAAGGTGTCCGTTGCCTCAGCACGTTATAACTGCGAGCTTAACAACATCGATAACGTGACAGTGGTGCGCATGTCGGCCGAGGATTTTAGTGCGGTTATGAAAGGTGAAAAAGAATCGCGCCGCGCCAATGAAGCTGACTTAGCAAGCTTTAACTGCGGTACCGTTGTGGTTGACCCGCCACGGGCCGGTCTGGATGCTGACACTATTGAGCTGGTACGGAATTACAATCGAATCGTTTATATTTCATGTAATCCGGAAACTTTAGTGGAGAATCTGCAGAGCTTAGCGACAACTCATGAGGTGGTGAAATGCGCCCTGTTTGATCAGTTCCCATACACCCATCATGTGGAAGCTGGGGTAATTATTGAAAAGCGCTAGAGCGAAGTAATGAGGCCTGACGGGTAAGCTTTAAGTTTACCCAGTGTGCAGCAACGATGAGTGCAGCACCACAGAGAATAATGATAGGTTCGCCTACTTCGCCAAGGCTGTCTTTGTGCCAGTAGATAGCTCCACCCGCAACTAACAATACCAGAGGATAAATACGCAGGTGTTGGCGCATGCCCATCACTAAAGCGACAAGGCCCAACAAGATGCTGGTGCCAAGAATCAACCGTTCAAGTACTTCTTCACCTATGAACGATAAACCGATCAACGACAACATCGGCAGAATCACAGGCAGCAGCAAGCAGTGCAAAGCACACAAGGTGGTTACCCACATACCTGTTCTGTCTAATGACCGTTGTGTCATCGTTAGTTGCCTTCATCTTTACTTTGTATAAGTTGTTATATTATAACATCACGTTGGTGTTCGGCAAGTGCCGCTGCGATCTTCTTAGGCACGGTCGATGGCAAAAGGCAGAACTTCGCCAATATGGCGCTTGTTCAAAAAAACCATGAGTAAGCGATCAAAACCTAGCGCAACCCCCGCACAGTCAGGCATACCACATTCTAAAGCGGCCAATAAACGCGGGTCTTCAGGGGTGTCCGATTTACCTGATGCCTTACGCTGTTCACGATCGCGCTTAAAGCGTTGTTGTTGCTCCGTAGCATCAGTCAATTCCTGATAGCCGTTAGCTAATTCAATACCGCCGTAGAACAACTCAAACCGGTGGGCCACACGCGGGTCGCCCTGGCTTAATTGCGCTAACGCCGCCTGCGAGGCTGGGTAGTCGGTCACAAAAGTTGGGATTTCCGGATCAAGACGCGGCTCGATGACCATAGCCATAGCGAGATCCAATAAGGTGTCGAGGTGTTTTTCCCGAATCACAAGCTCCGCTAACCCGGGTTGCTGACTTAACGCCTGCTGCAATGCAACGACCGCATCATCGGCCAATGGATCAACACCTAGCTGCTGGATAAAGAGATCCTGGTAGCGCACGGTTTGTGTTGGCGGTGCCCCAACTGTAAATTGCAATAAGGCTGCGATTTCTTGCATCAAGTCCGCCGCCGAATAATCAACGCGATACCATTCCAACAAGGTGAATTCGGGATTGTGTCGCGGGCTTTGCTCGTCATCCCGGAAGACTTTTCCTAACTGATAGATACTGCCGCTGCCGGCAGCTAACAGGCGCTTCATTGCGTATTCGGGAGAGGTTTGCAAAAAATAGGGGGCAGGATCACCAGCCAGATGAGTGCGCAAATTCTGTAAGTGTACGTCGGTTACACCATAATGGCTGAGCACTGGTGTATCGACTTCAAGCACATCACGGGCGGCAAAGAACGTCCGCACTTTAGCTAATAATGCAGCGCGTTCACGCAGTACCTCCAACGTTGCCGAAGGCTGCCAGGCGTTTGAGCGCTGCATCACTTAACTTAACACTACTATTTTTGTACGCGTGAAACGTACTCACCGCTACGCGTATCGACTTTTATAACTTCACCGATTTGCACAAATAACGGTACGCGCACAACAGCGCCAGTACTCAGAGTCGCAGGTTTACCGCCGGTACCAGCAGTGTCGCCTTTCAAGCCAGGATCTGTTTCTGTGATTTCCAGCTCGACGAAGTTAGGCGGTGCGACCGAAATCGGGTTGCCATTCCACAACGTCAACGTACACACGTCCTGCTCCACCAACCATTTTACTGCATCGCCTACAGCTTTTTCATCTGCAGCGATTTGCTCAAAGGTTTCATTGTTCATGAAATGCCAGAACTCACCATCATTATAAAGGTAGGCAAGATCGATATCGATAACATCGGCACCTTCAACGCTGTCACCAGACTTGAACGTCTTCTCGACAACTTTACCGCTGATCAACTTGCGGATTCTCACGCGGTTAAAGGCCTGACCTTTGCCGGGCTTAACCATTTCGTTTTCCACGATGGCACAAGGCTCGCCATCTTGCATAATCTTCAATCCAGCCTTGAATTCGTTCGTGCTGTAGTTCGCCATAATTTCCTCTTCATCCAACAGGTTTAGCGATTTCGCGCGCAATAATAAACCATAACCGCGGAATTTTCAGGTAAAATAATGCGTCTGGCTAATGAATTTTAAGAGTGATTTGTGACTGACGTAGCTTCTATCGCGGTTCGCCCCGCCTGGCAACAGGCTCTTGCGCAGGCGATTCGTGATCCCGGACAACTTGCTGAGATACTTGATCTACCTGCCTCATGGGTGTCTGAACATGCTGCTGCGCGTGAGCTTTTTCCTTTGCATGTCACCCGTCATTTCGTCAATTTAATGACACCAGGTGATATAAAAGACCCGCTCTTGCGCCAGGTCCTGCCGCATCAGGATGAGTTTATCGAGGCGGAAGGCTTCACCACCGACCCGTTAGTCGAGCAAGAGAGCAACCAACCAAGTCTGTTACACAAATATCAGTCGCGCGTACTGGTGATCATGCGCGGTGGCTGTGCGATTAACTGCCGTTATTGTTTTCGGCGTCACTTTCCCTACGCGGATCATCACTTTGGTCCTCAGCAACGCGCTGAATTGATCGACTATTTAAAACGCGACCCAGAAATTAACGAAGTTATTGTCAGTGGCGGTGATCCGCTGTTAGCGACCGACCAACAGTTTGCGCGTTTGCTGGACGAACTCGAGCAACTGCCGCAATTACGGCGCATTCGGATCCACTCACGCCTGCCTGTGGTGTTACCTGAACGTTTGACCAGCGATTTAGCCCAACGTCTGGCGGCCAGCCCATTACAGGCGGTTCTGGTAATTCACGCAAATCATCCGCAGGAAATAGCGCCGCAACTGCGCCAACGCCTGAACGCCTGGGCCGAGGCTGGCATTACGCTGTTGAACCAAAGTGTTTTACTGCGGGGAATTAACGATGATGCCAAGGTTCTTGCAGAACTTAGTGAGCGCTTGTTTGCCGCGCGGGTTTTACCTTACTACTTGCATCAGCTGGACAAAGTAAAAGGCGCCAGCCACTTTGCTGTGACTGACGCCGATGCCTGCGCTATTGCGGCGCAATTACGAGCTAAACTACCGGGTTTCCTGGTGCCGCGCTTAGTCCGGGAAATCGCTGGCGAGCCTAGCAAAACACCACTGGAATTAACCCTTTCTTGATCAGGTAACTGAACAAGGTACCTGATTAACGGACGTCGAAGTGACGACGTACCCATTCGGTCATCAGGCGTTTTTCGCGGTACAGCGAGTCGTCGCTCGTGCCGTGTATACTGCGCAAGGTAGACGAGCCATCACCTAAGTCCTTCAGGCGTACTTCAGTGTCTTCTGAGATAACTTCACCACTGCCATCAGTGTAGGTGTACGAAAACGTCATTGTCGGAAAAGACACACTGTCTAAAACCCGGATATGACCGCTACCACCAACACCATAGGTCGGTTCAACACGGCCCGCCAGATCTAAATCTGTCATGGTGATCGACAGCTTATGATCTTCAGGCAATTTGGTGCCAAGCTCTTTCCAATGTGCAGTTAAATCTTCCATGATACGTTTCTCAAAACGCTCCTGAATATCGCTTACCGCCTCGATATCCCGGTAATCGTCAACATCTTCCCATTTTACATTCACTTCAGCAGCAAAGGCTGTCGTGCTTAGTAAACTTGCAAACAGGACTGTAGTTATCCGATTTAACTTTTTCATGATGGACCTCCTTTATAGTCTGTAACTTTAAGATGCGCCCACTGCCAAATTTGTGACAAAAAAAAGCGGCGCTCAAAAATGAGCACCGCTTTCGTTTTGGCCTGGGGGCTTACATCATGCCGCCCATTCCGCCCATACCACCCATATCAGGGGCTGGGGCTTCATCTTTTGGTAACTCTGCGACCATCGCTTCGGTGGTGATCATCAGAGCTGCAACAGATGCGGCGAACTGTAGTGCTGAACGCGTTACTTTGGTTGGATCCAAAATACCCATTTCCAGCATGTCGCCGTAGGTGTCATTACCGGCGTTATAGCCGTAGTTGCCTTCACCGTTTTTCACGTTGTTGGCAACGACTGAGCCTTCAGCGCCAGCGTTCATTGCGATTTGACGTAATGGTGACTCCATTGCGCGCAATGCTAGCTTGATACCGACGTTCTGATCTTCGTTGTCGCCACGCAGGTCACCCAGTTTGCTCGCTGCACGTACCAGTGCAACACCGCCACCAGGGACAACACCTTCTTCGACCGCAGCACGGGTTGCATGCAGAGCATCTTCAACGCGCGCTTTCTTCTCTTTCATTTCCATTTCGGTCGCAGCGCCGACTTTGATGACGGCAACACCGCCAGCTAATTTAGCCAGACGTTCTTGCAGTTTCTCTTTGTCGTAATCTGAAGAAGTATCTTCGATTTGCTGTTTGATCTGCGACACACGGCCTTCGATTGCTGCTTCATCACCGTTACCGTCAACAATAGTAGTGTTGTCTTTGCTGATGACGACGCGCTTCGCAGTACCAAGTTCTTCAAGCTGCGCTTTTTCCAGTTCCATACCAATTTCTTCAGAAATTACAGTACCACCGGTCAATACTGCGATGTCTTGCAACATAGCTTTGCGACGGTCGCCGAAGCCAGGCGCTTTCACTGCAGTAACTTTTACGATGCCACGCATATTGTTGACAACCAGAGTCGCTAAGGCTTCACCTTCAACGTCTTCGGCGATGATCAACAACGGCTTGCCTGATTTCGCTACACCTTCAAGAGTAGGTAACAACTCACGGATGTTTGAGATTTTCTTATCAACCAACAGGATGTAAGGGCTCTCAAGTTCAACAGTGCCGTTTTCCTGATTGTTAATGAAGTAAGGCGACAAGTAACCGCGGTCAAACTGCATACCCTCAACCACGTCGAGTTCGTCTTGCAGAGCCTGACCTTCTTCAACAGTGATGACGCCTTCGTTGCCAACTTTTTCCATGGCTTTAGCGATGATTTCACCGATGGTGCTGTCAGCGTTTGCAGAAATAGTACCCACCTGCGCGATAGCTTTGTTGTTGTCGCAAGGCTGAGAGATTTTCTTCAGTTCTTCCACAGCACTGATCACAGCTTTGTCGATGCCGCGTTTCAGATCCATTGGATTCATGCCCGCAGCAACAGCTTTCAGGCCTTCATTGACAATTGACTGAGCCAGAACAGTTGCAGTTGTGGTGCCGTCACCAGCTTCGTCGTTCGCTTTAGACGCCACTTCTTTGACCATTTGGGCGCCCATATTCTCAAACTTGTCTTCAAGCTCGATTTCTTTTGCTACTGAAACACCATCTTTGGTGATAACAGGTGCGCCGAATGATTTTTCCAACACCACGTTACGGCCTTTCGGGCCCAGAGTTACTTTTACTGCGTCGGCTAATACGTTCACGCCTTTGAGCATACGTTGGCGTGCGTTATTACCAAATTTTACTTCTTTAGCTGCCATGTTCGTTGTCCTCTTAAAAAACTGTATCTGGGAAGATTAACCTTCGACGATTGCGAGAATGTCCGCTTCGCTCATGATTAAGTATTCTTCGCCGTCGATTTTCTGGGTTTTCACACCATAGCCTTCATTGAACAACACGCTGTCGCCGACTTTTACGTCAAGCGCTTTTACTTCACCGTTGTCCAAGATACGGCCATTACCGACTGCAATGACTTCGCCGCGGGTAGATTTTTCCGCTGCAGAGCCAGTCAGTACAATACCGCCGGCAGATTTGGTTTCTGCTTCCGAACGTTTAATGATCACACGATCATGTAAAGGACGAAGTTTCATCGTTGATAACTCCTAAACCTAAGTTGTGGATGGATAACTTGCCCTTGTGATTCCTCACCGGGGCTGTTAAAAAGTTTGTGCCACAGTTATGGGGGGGCGGAAGTCGGAACTCAAGGCTTTACGCAAAATTTTTTTCTAGTTAGATCGCTAATTTTGATAATCGAGGACGCTTTATGACTACACCTTTTCAAGTCGTTCTTTGCAGTTGTCCCGATAAGGCAACAGCCAAAGCCATAGCGGAGAAGGTTCTGCGTGCGCGGCTGGCCGCCTGTGTTAACATAGGCGCGCCTTCAACATCGATGTATTGGTGGGATGATCACTTACACAGCGATGACGAGGTAATGCTGGCAATTAAAACCTCGCAAGAGCACCTGGAAGCCCTCTTCGCTATGGTTGAAGCAGCTCATCCCTATGAAGTAGCAGAATTAATTGCACTGCCTGTAACAGCCGGCAGTGAAGCGTATTTACATTGGTTAAAAGAGGTTACAAGCTGATGCGGCAATGCGGGAACGCCCTGATTTTTACTGCGCTTTTTATCGTACTCGGATTATTTCCCTGCGCAGACGCGCAAGATTTTTCCTACGACAGTTCGGATCCGTTTGCGCAATCAGAGTTCCTTCCCGTTGATGAGGCTTTCCAGTTTGACTTCCGCCAACAAGGCAAACAGCTCACCCTGAAGTTTGACATTGCCGAGGGTTACTACCTCTACCAACACCGCTTTAGTTTTGGTGATTCAGTACCACTTGCAGAGCCGGTACAGCTTCCTTCTGGTGAATCTCATTATGATGAGTTTTTTGGTGAATCGATCATTTATCGTGACCAGCTTGAGTTTTCATTAACCTTAGCCAATACCAGTGCCGAATCGATCACCATCACCTACCAGGGCTGTGCCGACGCTGGCCTGTGCTACCCGCCGACCAGCAAGACTGTGCCGCTCTCAGCGGTCACTGACTCCATCACCGTTGCAGCGGACACAGCAGCTGACAACCGCACTGCGACGCCAGTCATTAATGTCGAACAAGTGGCAGCCAACAGTCAGCAGTTTAGCGCAACCAGTTTGTTTGATGATTTGAATGAACAGCCTTTAATCTGGTTACTGGGTATTTTCCTACTTGCCGGGATTGGTCTTGCTTTCACGCCGTGCGTGTTACCTATGTACCCGATTCTGTCGACCATCATTATGGGGCCACAGAAGCGCTTGTCGACCGGCCGCGCCTTCACCTTATCCTTCGCTTATGTGCAGGGTATGGCGCTTACCTATTCATTGCTAGGCATCGTCGTGGCGATGGCAGGGTTACGCTTTCAGGCCATGCTGCAACATCCTGTGGTGCTGGTGATTTTAGCAGTACTTTTCATTGCACTCGCATTAAGCATGCTGGGCGTCTACAACCTGCAATTGCCGGGTAAATGGCAAAACTACCTGAACCAGATGAGTCAACGCCAGCGCGGCGGCGCGCACCGTAGTGTGTTCGTTATGGGTGCGTTGTCCGGGTTAATTGCCTCACCCTGTACCACCGCCCCACTGTCAGGCGCACTGCTGTTCATTGCCCAGACCGGAGATCTGACGGTAGGCGCAAGTGTACTTTATGCATTAAGTCTAGGTATGGGTATCCCTTTGATTCTATTTGGTACTACTGGCGGTAAACTACTTCCCAAAGCCGGGCCGTGGATGAACATCATCAAACGTGCTTTTGGCGTTGTTTTGTTGGCCGTGGCGGTGCTGTTTATCGAACGTTTACTACCCGTACACCTGGCCGATTGGCTGTGGGTTGTGTTCATTTCCCTAAGCGCACTCTTCCTGATTAGCAGTACTTTGCGTGACAGCGAAGGTGCCGCTGGGATTGCAATGAGTTCATTATGGCTGATACTCGCAGCCTGGTTATTGGTGCTGTGGTGGCCGCAGGGCGAGCATCAACGCCTGCCCTTTGTCAAAGTCGACTCTGTCACGGCAATTGAGCAACAACTCGCGTCAGCGCGGGATGACCAGTTGGTGATGCTCGACCTCTACGCCGACTGGTGTGTCGCTTGTAAGGAATTCGAGCGTTACACCTTCAGCAACCCGGAAGTTCAGGACGCATTAAGCGACGCTGTACTGCTGCAAGCTGACGTGACCGCAAACACTGCCAGTAACAATGAAATTTTACAGCGCTATCGCGTAGTTGGCTTGCCGACGATTCTATTCTTTCGCAATGGTGAGGCCATTGAGCAAGCACGGATCGCTGGTTTTTTAGATGCTCAGGCTTTTCTAAAACATCTGCAAGAGCTTGAGTCTGCGCAACAATTGCAGTGATCTTCGGTGATAAGACCAGTATTTTGCTGCGTTTTCACTCATATTAACTATAATGCCAAGTTACCGATGAAAAAAATCCGGAATCCAGTGTGATTCCTTCATTTTTTCAAAAACCTGACAACTTCGCAGCAGATCGCAGCAATATGACAGAAAATACTAAACATACGTATCGAATTATGTTGTTAAACGGCCCTAACCTGAACCTTCTTGGTCAGCGGGAGCCGGACATCTATGGTTCAGAAACACTGTCGCACATTGAAGGTAATCTGCGACATCGCGCAGAAGCAGTCGGTGTCACCCTCGACTGCCGTCAGTCAAACGCTGAGCACGAGCTGATCGAATGGATTCACGAAGCTGCCGGCAGCAAAGTCGATTTCATTATTATCAATCCTGCAGCCTATACGCATACCAGTATCGCGCTGCGTGATGCACTGGCCGGAGTAAAAATTCCGTTTATCGAAGTGCATCTTTCAAACATTCATGCGCGCGAAGTTTTTCGCCGCCACTCGTATCTTGCCGAATTAGCTGTAGGGGTTATTTGCGGCTTCGGCGCGCAGGGTTATGAACTTGCCTTGCAAGCTGCAGTCTCAAAACTACAACAGCATCAATCTAAATAACTACATTAGTATGGGGTCATAACAGATCATGGATATTCGTAAAATAAAGAAGCTGATTGAACTGGTCGAAGAGTCAGGCATCGCCGAATTAGAAATCACCGAAGGCGAAGAATCAGTACGAATTCATCGCGGCAGTAGCCAGATGGCACAACCAATGCAGTATGCGGCACCAATGCCACAGCACGCTGCGCCCGCGGCTCCAGTCCCGGCAGCGCCTGCCGCTGAAGCTGCAGAACCAGAAATAACTGGCCACATCGTACGTTCCCCTATGGTCGGCACCTTTTACGCTGCACCTGCACCGGGTGCCAGTGATTTTGTTTCCGTCGGCCAGCAAGTAAAAGCTGGTGAAACTCTCTGTATCGTCGAAGCAATGAAGATGATGAACCAAATCGAAGCTGACAAAGGCGGCGTGGTCAAGCAAATCCTGGTCGAAAACGGCGAGCCGGTAGAATTCGATCAGCCATTGTTCGTGATCGAGTAAATGCATCAATTCGGGACATCATCATGTTAGATAAGGTTGTCATTGCAAACCGAGGCGAAATTGCGCTGCGTATACTGCGCGCCTGCAAAGAACTCGGCATTAAAACTGTGGCGGTGCACTCCACCATCGATCGTAATCTGAAGCATGTGTTACTTGCTGATGAATCGATCTGCATCGGTAATGCGCCAGCCAATGAAAGTTATTTGAATATTCCACGCATCATCAGTGCCGCTGAAATCACTGATGCGGCAGCGATACATCCTGGCTACGGCTTTCTGGCGGAAAACGCAGACTTTGCCGAGCAGGTAGAAAATTCAGGGTTCGTTTTCGTCGGACCTACCGCTGATGTGATCCGCTTAATGGGTGATAAGGTATCTGCCATTGAAGCCATGAAAAAGGCTGGTGTACCCTGCGTACCTGGCTCTGGCGGTCCATTAGACGACGATGAACAAACCAATATGAAAGTCGCTAAGCGCATTGGTTATCCGGTCATCGTCAAAGCCGCTGGCGGCGGTGGTGGCCGCGGTATGCGCGTGGTTCGTAAAGAAGAAGAACTGGTTCGCGCCATCAGCACCACCAAAGCAGAAGCCGGTGCAGCCTTTGGCAACTCCATGGTTTACATGGAGAAATTCCTGGAAAATCCGCGCCATATTGAGATCCAGGTATTGGCAGATGGCCAGGGTAATGCGGTCTATTTAGGTGAACGCGATTGCTCCATGCAACGCCGTCATCAAAAGGTTGTTGAAGAAGCACCAGCACCGGGTATTACTCCGGAGATGCGCAAGTTTATCGGCGAACGTTGCGCCAAAGCCTGTCTGGAAATTGGTTATCGCGGCGCCGGTACCTTTGAGTTCCTGTACGAAAATGGTGAATTCTACTTCATTGAAATGAATACCCGGATTCAGGTTGAGCATCCAGTCACCGAAATGGTTACCGGTATTGACCTGGTCAAAGAACAACTGCGCATCGCCGCCGGGCGACCGCTGTCATTCTCGCAAGAAGACGTGGTCATTCGCGGGCATGCCGTTGAGTGTCGTATTAATGCCGAAGACCCTGACACTTTTGTCCCATCACCGGGGTTAATCAATCGCTTCCATCCACCAGGTGGTCTGGGCGTACGTTGGGACTCTCATGTGTATGCAGATTACCGCGTGCCGCCGAATTACGACTCTATGATTGGTAAATTGATCACCTACGGTGAAAATCGTGACGTCGCCATCGCGCGTATGCGTAACGCGTTAAGCGAACTTATCATCGAAGGCATCAAGACCAACGTGCCATTACAGAAAGATATTATGGCTGATGAAAACTTCCAGCATGGTGGGACCAATATCCACTATCTGGAGAAAAAACTTGGTATGGGTGGTCATTAATACCCATGCCATGGATTCAGCTTACGGTTTCTGCGCCTGAGCAGCATGCACCGCTGGTCGGTGACATGCTGCAAGGCAATGGCGCACTCGCTGTTACCTACCGCGATGCACAAGACAATCCTATTTTTGAGCCTCCGTTGGGTGAAGTACTCTATTGGCAGGAAACGCTGGTTACGGGACTCTTCCCGGCCGAGACGGATCTTGCTCCGGTGCTCGATAATTTACGTAAGTCACGTTACTTCAACGAGACATTTAACTACAAAACCGATCAACTTGAAGACAAAGACTGGGAACGGGAATGGATGGATAATTTTCATCCGATCCGCTTCGGTCGGCGGCTATGGGTTTGTCCCAGCTGGCGGGACGTTCCCGAGCCAGAAGCAGTCAATATCATGCTCGACCCGGGCATGGCATTCGGTACCGGCACCCATCCGACCACAGCTTTATGCCTGACTTGGCTTGATGGCCAGGACTTAACCGGCAAAACCGTCGTCGACTTTGGTTGTGGTTCAGGCATTCTGGCGATTGCCGCGCTGTTACTGGGTGCGGAACGGGCAATTGGTATCGATATTGACCAGCAAGCGTTGATTGCCAGCAAAGATAACGCGGAACGCAATGGCGTCGCTGACAAGTTAGAAGTCTACTTGCCAAGTAACCAACCCAGCCTGGCAGCAGATATTGTCCTTGCTAACGTACTCGCCGGTCCATTACAGGAGCTTGCGGATATTATCCAGGGCTATGTTGACGAAAATGGGCAGCTGGTGATGTCCGGTATCCTGCAACGACAGATCGAGCAGGTACAGGCAGCTTACCAGCCGAACTTTGCGTTTAGCAAGCCGCAGTTGCAAGACGAATGGGTGATGCTCCACGCGCACCGCAATCATTAGATTGTCACACAATTGTCAAGTGGAAAAAGTGCAAAAAAGGCGGCTTTTGTACAAATTACAGCCTTTTCTTTCGGCGCCAAATTCCCTAAAATTTCCGACCCTTGAGTTGAACAGTTTTTAACCGATGCGGATCGGACCATATCAATTAGATAATCCAGTTATCCTGGCGCCTATGGCAGGCGTCACAGACCTACCTTTCCGGCAGTTATGCAAGGAACTGGGGGCTGGCCTGACCGTATCCGAAATGCTCTCAAGCAACCCACGCGTGTGGCAGACGACAAAGTCACAAAAACGCATGGGCCATGCTGACGAGCCAGGTATAAAAGCTGTACAAATCGCTGGGTGCGAACCGGAATTGATGGCTGCTGCTGCACAACATAATGTTGCAAACGGCGCGCAGATTATTGATATCAACATGGGGTGCCCGGCAAAAAAGGTTAATAAGAAGATGGCGGGTTCAGCTTTATTGCAATACCCCGAGCTGGTGCAAGAGATTTTGCATGCGGTGGTGGCTGCAGTAACTGTCCCTGTCACGCTGAAGATCCGTACAGGTTGGGATGTCGGGCATCGCAACGGCGTTGAAATAGCAAAGCTTGCCGAGCAAGCAGGTATTCAATCGCTGGCGGTGCATGGCCGTACACGGGCTTGTATGTATAAAGGTGAAGCCGAGTACGATACCATTCGCGCGATTAAGCGCGCGGTATCCATACCCGTTGTCGCTAATGGCGACATCAGTTCACCAGAGAAAGCCCGGGAAGTTCTCGATTACACGGGCGCCGACGCTGTCATGATCGGCCGCAGTGCTCAAGGTAATCCCTGGCTGTTTCGCGAGATTGCGCATTTCCTGGCAACTGGCGAACAGCTGGCAAAACCGGATAACACTGAAGTCAGCAAAGTGGTCATTAACCATGTACGCAGGTTACATGACCATTATGGCGAATTCAGTGGTGTCCGGATTGCCCGAAAACATGTTGGTTGGTACTTGCAACAGCAGCAGCCAGCAGCAGAATTTCGCCGTCAGTTTGTGGCTATCGAGTCAGCGACCGAGCAACTCGATGTCCTGGCGACGTTTTTTAACTCAGTAAACTTAGAAGAGACAGAGCGCACCTATGTTTGATCAAAATGGAAATCGTGACCGTGTTTCACCTTTCACGACGATTGGTAATAACGCCCAGCCGAAGCCGCTGCGTGATTCAGTAAAGCAAGCAATGAACTCATTCCTGAAACAGCTTGATGGACAAGATCCGGAAGAGCTGTACGAGTTAGTGCTCGCTGAGCTTGAAGCGCCGCTGCTGGAAGAGGTCATGACCTATACGCGTGGTAATCAAACCCGTGCCGCGACCATGTTAGGTATCAACCGCGGTACGCTGCGCAAGAAGTTGAAAAAATACGGCATGAACTAAGTGCCCCTGAAAAAGAGCGCCTCGTGTGCTCTTTTTTGTTTGCACAAACCAAACTTTCCAACTAAACGTTTAGTGATTCTTAATGGTGACCATGATGGAATTTCGACCAATTCAACGCGCTCTTCTTAGTGTTTCCGATAAAACCGGCATTGTCGAATTTGCCCGCGCTCTGCAACAACGTGGTGTACAAATCTTATCGACCGGTGGCACCGCCCGGCTGCTGCGCGACCACGAAATCACAGTGACCGATGTTTCCGAACATACCGGTCAGCCGGAGATCATGGATGGCCGGGTCAAGACCCTGCATCCGAAAATTCACGGTGGTATTCTCGGCCGTCGCGGCAAAGATGAAAACGTGATGCAGGAACAGGATATCGCAGCCATTGATATGGTCGTTGTTAATCTGTATCCCTTCGCCGCTACCGTTGCTGATCCCAATTGCTCACACCAGGATGCCGTCGAGAACATCGACATTGGCGGACCAACTATGGTTCGTGCTGCGGCCAAGAACCATCAGGACGTCACTATTGTGGTCAATGCCCGCGATTATGACCGCGTTATTGCTGAAATGGACGCCCATGACAACAGTTTGACCTTCGATACCCGTTTTGACCTTGCTATTCGTGCGTTTGAACACACCGCGCAATACGACGGTATGATTGCGAACTATTTCGGCGCCCGCTTGCCGCAGCAGAAAAGTAAGTTCCCACGCACCTTCAACGCACAGTTTGAGAAGAAACAGGATTTACGTTACGGCGAGAACAGTCATCAACAGGCCGCATTTTATGTCGAAGCGCAGCCTCATGAGGCCTCTGTTGCCACCGCCGTGCAATTGCAGGGCAAGGAGCTGTCCTTTAACAATATCGCCGACACAGACGCTGCATTAGAGTGTGTGAAGTCTTTCGCTGAGCCGGCCTGCGTTATTGTCAAACATGCGAACCCATGTGGTGTGGCTATTGGGACATCGTGCTTAGACGCTTACGACCGTGCTTTCAAAACCGATCCGACGTCGGCCTTTGGCGGCATTATTGCATTTAACCGGGAACTGGATGAGGCCACCGCAAAAGCCATTATCGAACGCCAGTTTGTCGAGGTGATTATTGCACCTGTGGTCACCGAAGCAGCCCAACAGGTGGTTGCGAGTAAAACCAATGTACGGTTGTTAGCATCTGGACAATGGCCAAGCGAACGGACGCCGGACTTTGACTTCAAACGGGTCAATGGTGGCCTGCTAGTGCAAGACAACGACCTTGGCGCAATTACCGAAGCGGATCTGCGGGTGGTCAGCAAAGCTCAGCCCGACGCGGCGCAGCTGCAAGACCTACTGTTTTGCTGGAAAGTCGCTAAGTTTGTCAAATCCAACGCTATTGTGTACGCCAAAGATGGCATGACCATAGGTGTGGGTGCCGGCCAGATGAGCCGCGTCTACAGTGCCAAAATTGCCGGTATCAAAGCCGCCGATGAAAACCTGGAAGTTGCCGGTAGTGTTATGGCGTCTGACGCGTTCTTCCCGTTCCGCGATGGCATTGATGCAGCTGCAGCTGCAGGTGTTAAAGCCATTATCCAACCAGGCGGCTCAATTCGTGACGAAGAAATCATTCAGGCCGCGGATGAGCATGGTATCGCCATGGTATTTACCGGAATGCGTCATTTTCGCCATTAATTACGTTGCCGAGAAGCTATCCTGCGTCTACGATTAGACAGACCTTAAGACATAGGAAGGATAATGAAATGAAGAACTTCTTTGCACTATTAACTGTAGCTGCCAGTGCACTAATGCTGGCAGCTTGCTCTGACGGCTCAAACAACGACACAACTACTGAATCTTCAGCTGGCTCCATGACGCTGGAACAAGCCGTAAATGACAATCCAGCCCGTAGCGCGAATAACCTCAAACGCGATATTTACCGTAACCCGGTCGAGACACTGCGTTTCTTCGAGGTAGAGCCTGACATGACCGTGGTTGAAATTTGGCCAGGTAGTGGTTGGTATACCGAGATTCTGGCACCTTACTTAAAAGAAAATGGACAGCTCTACGCAGCTCATTTTGCGCAATCTGAAACACGCGATTATTACGTCAGTTCACGTGAGCAATTTGCCGAGCGGGTTGCCAATGATCCAGCCTTTAGTGACGTTATCATTACTGAATTTGCACCAAATGCGGATAGCGAAATTGCCCCTGCCGGCAGTGCCGATCGGGTGCTGACCTTCCGCAACCTGCATAACTGGTACATGAACTCTGGCACTGATGGCGTTCAAGCAGCGTTTGAAACTTTTTATACTGCGCTCAAACCCGGCGGTATTCTTGGGGTAGTTGATCACCGGCTACCTGAAGACCGTCCGGACACCCACATGGATAGCTCTGGCTACATGAAGCAAAGTCTTGCGATTGATGCTGCTGAAGCTGCTGGTTTTGAGTTTGTTGGTGCGAGCGACATCAATGCTAATCCCGACGATACCGCTGATTATCCGCGTGGCGTCTGGACTTTGCCGCCGACCTTAGGTCTTGGCGAGGAAGATCTTGAGCGTTACCTGGCAATTGGCGAGAGTGACCGCTTTACCCTGAAATTTAAGAAACCTGAATCATCTTCATAAGCAAAACAAGAGAGTCCGAAACGACATGAATGTACTTGTGATTGGCGGCGGTGGCCGTGAACATGCGTTAGCATGGAAAGCGGCGCAGTCGCCGTTGGTAGAGACTGTGTTTGTGGCGCCCGGTAATGCCGGTACCGCCACCGAATTAAAACTGGAGAATGTTGACCTTGCGGCCGATGATATCGAGGGTCTCCTGACTTTTGCCCAGCAAAACGCGGTAGGACTAACCATTGTTGGCCCTGAAGCACCGTTAGTCGCTGGCATCGTTGACCGTTTCAACAAGGCCGATCTGAAGATCTTTGGCCCCACCCAGGGTGCTGCACAACTGGAAGGTTCCAAAGCTTTCAGCAAGGACTTTCTCGCCCGGCACTCTATCCCAACGGCAGCCTACGGTACGTTCACTGTGGTTGACGACGCTAAGGCGTATGTCCGTGAACAGGGTACGCCTATTGTCATCAAAGCCGACGGTCTGGCTGCGGGTAAAGGCGTCATTATTGCCGAAACCGAAGCTCAGGCATTTGCGGCGATTGACGACATGCTGGCAGGAAATCGCTTTGGCGATGCGGGTAGTCGTGTCGTTATTGAAGAGTTTCTGGTTGGCGAGGAAGCCAGTTTTATCGTGATGGTAGATGGTAAGACTGCGTTAGCCTTTGCCAGCAGCCAGGATCACAAGGCACGTGACGACGGTGATAAAGGTCCTAATACGGGTGGCATGGGCGCCTACTCGCCGGCACCTGTAGTGACACCTGACGTACATAACTGGGTCATGGACCATGTGATTGCACCAACGGTGGAAGGCATGGCTGCCGAAGGCCACCCGTACACAGGATTCCTTTACGCTGGCTTGATGATCGCACCCGACGGCACCGCTAAAGTGCTTGAGTACAATTGCCGGTTCGGCGATCCGGAAACTCAGCCTATCATGATGCGCTTACAATCAGATTTGGTTGAACTTTGTCTTGCCGCCTGCGATAAGCAGCTGGAGCAACAGGTCATTGACTTTGATCCGCGGGCAACCGTGGGCGTTGTTATGGCTGCTGGCGGCTACCCGGATAACTACGCAAAAGGCAAAGCGATTGCAGGCCTGGCTGAAGCTGACACCAATGACACTAAAGTCTTCCACGCGGGCACCAAGCGTTTGCAGGACGGGTCGATTGTAACCTCAGGCGGGCGGGTGCTATGTGTCACAGCTATCGCTGACAGCGTACAACTGGCGCAACAAAAAGCCTATGCAGGCGTCAGTAAGATCAAGTGGGAAGATGCGTATTACCGCACTGATATTGCGCACCGGGCGATTGCGCGCGAACAGTAAACCTATTGATGGAATTAAAAACCGCGTGCAGGTTTATCCGCACGCGGTTTTTTTATTAATCTTCAACGACTAAATCGTCGTCATCGCTACTTGCGACTTCAAAAGCTTCGTCGGTGTAACGACTACGGCCGTACATGCTGCCAACCTTCGGCCGATTGATACGAGCCTGATATTTTGACCAGGCTTTTTCGATCGGCGATTCCGCTGCTTTCTCACCGCGAGCAACGGCGAGCATAGATTGTTCTTCTGCTGACATAGGCTCCGCATCGCCATTGATCAGTGCTGCAATCAAGCTACCATGCTTGCTCAGCAATTCACTTTCGCGAATTGAAAAGTCACCAGAACGGGCAAATCCATACGGATAGTTTTTGAAGTCGTTAAACGTCTTCTTGGTGATTTGATCACGGTTCATCGTTGCCATTTTGTGCCTTCCTCCAGACCAACAACTACAGGGAAATTCGTTCGCCTTTTAGCGACACTGACGATATAGAGGCGAATGGCAGTCTTGTCAATAAAATTTTCGTATTTTTCACTAAAAACTATAGTTCAACGTTGCCCGAACATTGCGACCTGCAGCAGAAAGAATTGGCACAATAGGATCATCTTGTGGGTAATTACTTACCTGCGCGTTGTTCCAGTAGCGTCGATCGGTCAGGTTAAACAATCCGAAGCCCAGTTGCAGCTGGTCCCGGGGATACCATTGCAGCAGCCAATCCACCGTTGCATAGCCCGGCGCAGCAAACAGTGCTTCGTCGTCGGCATTAAAGAGTTGTTTTTGCCCTTGTTGTGCGCGCAAAATCAGTCGCGACTCCCAGGCTCCGGAAGGTGCCTGGTAATGTACCTCGGCCAGCATCGAGGGTGGACTCACCGATGGTATATCGCGGCCGGTATTGCGGTCTTCGCCGCGACTGTAATCGACCCATACCTCAGATGACCAGCTGCGTTGCCATTGCTGATGCCAGCTTAATTCAAGCCCCTCAATCACCACTTTGTCGCGATTGACCGATTGAAAGATAAGCAGTTGCCGCTGCGGGTCAAATCCCTGTGCAGCGCGGCTGTCGATAAAATCACTAAAGCGATTATGGTACGCCGTCAGACTCAAACGGGTGTCGTTGGAGCGCCAGCGGAGGCCAGTTTCAAAGGTGTAACCACGTTCCGGCTTGAGATCCGGGTTGGCGATAGCAAGTACGCGAAACTGCGGGTAGTACAAGCCCACATTTACATCAGCAAATGGTGGCGCACGATAGCCTCGGGCATATTGCGCAAACCATTCGGCTTGCTCATTTAAGGGCCAGAGCACACCTAACTTCGGCAGCCATGCGGTATGCGTAAGGTCGGTTACTTCAGTGTCAGGATAGCGGCTACTGAACACTACATCGCGCTGGGTTTCTAAATCGTAGTACTCATAGCGTAAGCCCGGGCTGACTACAGGCCCATCTTGCCACAAACGAATTTCATCGTGTAAGTAAAGACCTAACTCGCTAATCTCAGTACGGGGAAAATCCCGCAGTGGAAAGGTTTCGCCAAGCAGAGTTTTGGTGGTTCGTTGCGTGCTTTGATTAAACTGCCACGCGTCGCGCTCATCCCAGACTTCTGCTCGGGTCCATTCGAAGCCATAACCCAGCCGTTGTTGCAATCCCGCCAACTGATGATCGCTTTCCAGGTCAGCGGCAAAACCGTAACTGGAATAGTCGTATCGAAAACCGCGATAAATCGACAGCGGTTCTGCCAGCAGTCCTCGTTCTTCAAATGAGTTTTGTCGGGTCTGGGCTTGTTGGGCAAAAACCCGCCACTCCCCTCGTTCAGAGAATGCATTAGGATCTGTGGCAATACGTAAAATGCTACGCCATTCGTAGCGTTCATCATCACCAAAAAGAGCTGTGGTGGAAGCCTGCCGGCCAGTACCTAAACTGTGGCGGACCTGGGTTTCCCGCTCTTCTCGTAATGCATCAAAGCTCAACTGAACTTCACCGTAGTTGCTCAAATAGTTCCACTTTAACAAGCCGCCGGTTTGTTGGATGTCCTGCGGATCAAGAACGGTTTCAGGACTGCCCTTAGCTTCCAGCTCGTGCCGTACCTTCGCGGCGCCAGCCAGCAATACACTATGGTCCCCGGAACTGAATGCAGTCGCTACCCGCCCGTAACCACGATCCGCATCCGAACCGTAACCTAAGCGCAGTCGGGTGCCACGCTCCGAGGTGATGAGCACATCATCAGGATCAAGGGTATGCACAGCAACTACTCCACCCAGAGCATCACTACCGTATAGCGTGGATGCTGGCCCCCGAAGAATCTCCACCCGATTGGCCAAGCCTAAATCAAGCAGACCACGACCGGTGTCAGAAAAACTCCCAACCGCAAAACGGTCGGCGATAGCTACTTGATCGACGACGATGGCGGTGCGGTTACCACCAACACCGCGAATACGGAAACCGCTGTAACCAAAGCGATTAGAACTGTCATCAAGCTCAACTCCCATTTCATAGCGAATTAAATCGCTGGCGTTAAATACCAGATTTCGCTCAAGTTCGGCGTCACTCAGCACCGAAACCGTGCCGGCAACTTCGCTTAATGCACGAGCCTGACGGTGGGCGACAACGGTGATGATTTCATCTGGATGAATTTCTGATTCTGACTCTGTGCTGTTTTGTTGCGCGGTGGCCGTACCGACCACCGCGAACATGAACGCGCCACAGACAATCCTTAGCCTGTTGTGCGAATCGCGCATTAATACACCTCGTTACGCGTGTTGTAGTTATTGAACTTACCCGTTGGGGTGACAATTTTATCGCCTTTGATCACGTGCTTCAGTTTACGGGTTTTATCGTCAACGATAACGATGGCAGATTCTTCTTCCATGCCACTCCAGACTGAGAACCAAACTTCATCTCCAGCCCTATTATATTCGGGCTGAACAATACGTTTTGGACCCGGTCCTAAGTCCGCCCACTCGGCAATCGGTAATACATCAAAACCAGCCGCAAAGTTATTGATATCGAATACCGCAACAGATTGTGCAATATCGCTATCCGGGTTTAGTGGTGTATCGACCCACAAATTGGTTGATTTCGGATGCGTTTTAATAAACAACGAGCCACCACCCTGGCCTTCGAGTATCCGTACCACTTTAAAGGCATTGTCAGGATAGTTTTCCGGATCAGTGCCAATCAGCGTGATATTGGCATTACCCAAGGCACTAGTCGCCCACACCGGACCGTGTTCAGGATCGATGAAGTTAGCACCGCGACCTGGATGTGGGATCCGGTCGACCGGAATCAACGCTTCCAATTCACGTTCCAGCGCATCCACCACAGCAATGGTGTCGTTCTCATTCGCTGCAGTCAGGAAATAGCGCCCGGAACGATCCCAGCCGCCATCATGCAAAAATGGTGCGGCGTCAATGGTCGTGATTTGCAAATTATCGATATCGGAATAATTCACCAGTTTAATCTGACCCGTCTCTTTCACATTGACGATAAACTCAGGGTGCTTGTGCGAACCGACAATGGCAGCTACCCGCGGTTCCGGGTGATATTCCTGAGTATCGACGGTCATTCCACGCGTCGAGACAATTTTACGCGGTTCCAATGTTTTACCATCCATCAGCACAAAGTGCGGTGGCCAGTACGCGCCAGCAATTGCGATTTCGTCTTCGTACCCTTTGTAACGCGAGTTCTCAACGGAACGTGCTTCCAGGCCTACTTTTACTTCAGCAACAACTTGGGGTGGTGACATATACAAATCGATGAGGTCGATTTTTCCATCACGGCCAATTGTGGTGAAATAACGCCCTGAACTCGAGGCCCGCGAAATATGCACGGCATAGCCGGTCTCGACGTAGTTCAGCACTTTTTTGCTCGCACCATCGATAATTGCCACTTCACCAGCATCGCGCAGCGTTACTGCGAACATATTATCGACGTCGTAATCGTGCTGCGGCTCATCCGGCCGATCTTCTGGCGCGACATGAACTTCCCAACTTGCCATCATTTCTGGCATTCCCCATTCAGGCGGAGTTGGCGGCTCGTGCTGAATAAAGCGCGCTAAAATATCAATTTCTTCAGCGCTTAGTTCACCCGAGGTTCCCCAATTGGGCATGCCGCCGGGTGAGCCATAATTAATCAACGCCTTGAGGTAGTCGGTGCCTTTCTCCTGCGTGATATCCGGTGTCAAAGGTAAGCCCGTCGCCCCTTTGCGCAATACCCCATGACAACCTGCACAACGCTGGAAATAGAGATCTTGTGCCAGCGCGAATTCGCCTTCGGTCATCGGCGGAGCGCCAGGCGAAACCACTTGTTTGCCACCTTTCACCGCTGATGGCGCACCTTTATAGCTGAGTTCAGCTGCGGTCGCTTCAGAATGGGGTTTACCCGCTGAACGGTCGCCCTGCCCTGATTTTGCGCGAATAGCTTCAACATCATCATCGTCTACTGTAGTACCGGAATTATCCCAACTGGAAAGCACATAGTTGGTAATGGCAGCAACTGTTTCATCACTAAGGTGCTGCATGGGTGGCATCACCGCGTTGTACGTTTTTCCATTTACCTCAAGGGGCCCGGACTTACCCTGTAAAATGGTAGCAATCACGTACTCAGGATTATTATTAACATTAGGGTTATTCGCTAAGGGCGGGAAAGCCCCCGGAAGTCCTGTGCCGGTTGGCTGGTGACAGGCCTGGCAATGTTTTGCGTAGGCTTCTTTACCGCTTTCATCGGCCACGGCCGGTTGAATTGAGAAAAACAGTGCAGCCAGACCACCAAACAACACTAACGGTGAAATGCGCCACTTCGTCTGAGAGCTGAGATTGGGATACATGAGATGTCCTCCTTGATGGACTATCAGTTAATAACTAACTGATATCATTCTAAGCTTAGAGCATAGACTGAGTTTGATCGATATCAAGGAATGGAGGGGCCTCCCGACCGCAAAGGGAGTACCCCCTAAAGAGTAGCGACAAAACTAAATAGTTAGACGCAGCCCCCAATCGTCACGCGCTTCCCGGGCCAGCTGTTCGCGAAATTGCGGGGCGGCAATATGGATAAGCGCTTCGGCGCGCTCGCTGAGACTGCGGGCACGCAGATTTGCCACGCCATATTCGGTCACTACATAATGCACGTGCGCACGCGTCGTCACGACACCGGCCCCAGGCGCGAGCATGGATGAAATGCGCGAAATCTTTCCTCCCGCAGCAGTTGCGGGTAAGGCAATAACTGAACGCCCGCCTTCAGATAAACTGGCCCCCCGGACAAAGTCCATCTGCCCACCAACGCCAGAGTAAACCCGTGTGCCAATCGAATCGGCACAAACCTGCCCGGTCAGATCGACCTGCAACGCACTGTTAATCGCCATCACCTGCTTGTTCTGACGAATCACCGAGGTGTCGTTGGTGTACTCAACATCAAGAAACGCAACCTGCGGATTATCGTCAACGAAGTCATAAAGTTGCTGACTGCCCATGGCAAAGGTTGTCACAATCCGTCCCCGATGTTTACGCTTGCGCGAATTATTGATCACACCACTTGCCACTAGCGGCAATACACCGTCGGAAAACATCTCCGTATGAATCCCCAGATCACGATGATTGCCAAGGCAACCCAAAGTGGCATCGGGTATCGCGCCAATCCCCATTTGCAGGCAATCGCCATCATTGATGAGTTCGGCCACACGTTCGCCAATGCGCAACGTTGTCTTACTTTGTTGCGGACGTTGGTGCAATGGCATGTCAGCAGTGAACTCAAAGAAACGATCAATGCGGGACATGGAAACAAAGGAATCGCCATGGGTACGCGGCATTTTTGGATTTACCCAGGCAATAACTTTTTTAGCGACTTGCAGTGCCGCCCGGGTCGCTTCCACAGAAATACCGAGGCTACAATTGCCATGGGCGTCGGGTGGCGAAACCTGAATAAGGACAGCGTCTAAGGGTTGTTCGCCTGAGCGGAAAAGCTTCGGGATCTCCGACAGGAAAATCGGCACATAATCGGCAAGGCCCTCGTTTACTGCTTCCCGCGTCGATTTCCCGACGAAAAATGCCCGTTGCCGCAAATGCCCGGCGAGCGCGGGGTCACCCAATAACTCGCTATGCTCCGTGTGTAGCTGCAATAACGTCATATTGCGGCGTTGCGGTGCTATCTCTGCCAGCCCCTCCAGCAGCTTGTAGGGGGTGGCTGCCATTGACTGACACCAGATGACATCGTTATCCGATAAAATACTTAGGGCTTCGGCCGCTGTTGCTACACGCATTTTGACTCCTTTTGCGGTACATTAAGATTTCGTTCATCAGAATTCATGAGTAAGGATAGTATGAAGTTATTCGCAATGTTAGGCGCAATCAATATGGCGCTTGGGGTAATTCTTGGCGCATTTGGGGCACATAGTTTAAAAGGCAAACTGAGTCCGGAAATGCTTGCGGTGTTCCAAACCGGAGTACAGTACCAGATTTATCATGCGCTGGGTTTGTTGCTGGTCGCGGCGCTGTTACTTCCGTATCCGCAGGCAACCGGATTGCGTACCGGTGGCTGGTTGTTGCTGGCCGGTATTATTCTGTTCTCAGGTAGCCTCTATCTGCTGGCATTAACCGGAGCCAAATTCTTTGGTCCAGTCACACCAATTGGTGGGGTTTGCTTTATTATCGGCTGGATCTGGATCTTCTGGGCCATGCTAAAAGAGTTCTGAGGTCATTGTCTGATGCTGATTGCATTGATGTTTCGCACATTACTCGCTGCGACTCAGCCTGGGCTGACATGGCACCCGTGTCTGCTCGGTCAGACGTTAACGGCTAACGAATGTACCGGCGAAGCGCAACAGTGGCAGTGGAACCAGGCCAAGCTCGCCATCGGCCAGCTCGACGCCGAGGCAAACTGGCGCCTGCCAACGGTGCAGGAGCTGAAGCGCTACCTAAACAGTAACGAAGCGCCCTTACCCATAAACGGACCCGTGAACAGTGAGTGGTTACTTACCTCTTCGGTAATGCGCCATGGCGACGAACTACTGGTCGCTGCCGTACACTATGAATCAGGGAAAGTTGAGTACCTGTCGGTTCGCGACCATGGCTTAGTGGTTCTTGTTCACGATTAAAAACGATGCAAGAATGACAGTATCTTAGCTTGCCGACTGGATGGTTTTCACCACCATATTATGCGCTTACGCCACATTGAAGTTTTTCATGCAATTTATACGACCGGATCCGTGACGGCGGCAGCGCAACTGCTGCATATTTCCCAGCCCGCGGTATCTAAAGCTTTAGGGCATGCGGAACAACAACTTGGTTTTGCCCTGTTTAAACGCGAAAAAGGTAAGTTGCTTCCCACCGATGAAGCGTTGGCGTTGTTTCCCGCGGTGGAACAGGTTTATCGCCAGTTGCACAGCGTTAAGGCGCTTGCACAAAATATTCAGCGTCATGATGAGGGCCTGATCGATTTAGCCATTACGCCAGCGCTGGGCTTTAACGTTATCCCGGTCGCCATTGCCCGCTTTAATCAGCACTACCCTAAGGTGCGTTTTCGGCTGCAAACGATCCACAATGATGAAGCCATGCAGGCCCTGGTTGAGCGTGACTGTGAACTTGCGTTGCTCTATGCCTCGCCGAGTTATCCAAACGTTGAAGCTATCGAACTTGGCAGCACTGAAATAAAGGTGCTTTACCCGCGTGATACCTTCGCCAGCCAGCCCCAGTCGTTGACCTATGCCGACCTCTCCACGCAGTCGTTGATTGCCATCTGGGATAGTGGGCCTATCGGTCAGTTGCTCTGGCAACAGCTCAATCAGGCCGGGGTTGATACCGCATCGATAATTCAGGTCGATACCTATTACATTGCCGCGCGCATGGTCGCCCAAGGCCTGGGCTGCTGTACTATCGATGCGATTTCGGCGCAGGGCAACCCGGATGAACGTATAGCCACAGCGTCCCTGAAACCACCACTTGAGGTGCCAATACGCGCGCTGCATCTGGCCGCTAAACCACTATCGAAACTTAGCCAGGCATTTTTGCCTTTCGTACAGAGCGCCTTACTCGAGCAGCAGTCATAACCTCAGGTTATACCGGTCCTTCTCTTATTCACTGTTGTTTTGCGGTCAATTTCTTATCCTATGGCGGACATTAACCACCTATTCAAGGAATCCAGATGACGCCGCTAAAAGCACCCTACTTACTATTCATTGGTGATGCGAACGATCCCCTTAGCATTAAAATGGCTCGTAGCGCGGCGGACTGGAGCCCGGAAAAATGTATTGGCGAATTGCGTCTGCCGGGCTGTACCGTGACGACCGGTTGTCCGGCAATGACAATTGAAGAAGCCAAGGCTGCCGGGGCGAAAAGCTTTGTGTTGGGTTTTGCCAACAGCGGTGGTTATATTGATGAAGCCTGGTTGCCCATGATTCACCAGGCCATCGCCGCCGGTATGGATATTATTAGTGGCCTTCACGACCGGCTGCGGGATATTCCTGAACTGGTCAGCGCGGCCGAGGCCAATGGTTGCGAGTTATTCGATATCCGCCATCCGCGCAAGCGGCTGCGCACGGGTAAAGGCTATCGCCGCACCGGCAAACGGTTACTTACCGTGGGCACCGACTGCTCCGTAGGCAAAATGTACACCAGTTTAGCGATTACCCGCGAGCTGCAGCGTCGGGAACTCGACGTCAGCTTCCGCGCGACGGGGCAAAGCGGCATTTTGGTGGCCGGCGATGGTGTTGCGGTGGACTGTGTTATCGCTGATTTTATCGCTGGTGCAATTGAAGATTTGGCGCCAGACAATGCACCGGATCACTGGGACATTATTGAAGGACAGGGGTCACTTTCCCATCCTGCATTTGCCGGGGTAAGCCTGGGCTTGTTGCACGGGTCACAACCGGACGCGCTCGTGGTCTGCCACGCATTGGGACGCTCGAGTATGCGCGCTATCCTGGATCGCCCGCTACCAAGCCTGGAAGAAACCATAGCTCTTAATGAACAAATGGCGCGGATGACGAACCCCAATGCCAAAGTCATAGGTATTGCAGTGAATACTTCTGCGGTCGACGAGGAAGGCGCCATGACCTACTGCCGCGAAGTGGAACAGCGACTTGGTTTACCATGCGTCGATCCAATTCGTCACGGCGTTGTGCGACTGATCGATCAGCTGGGGCTTTAACAAAAAGTAAGAGGATAGTTAATTAAACTTGGAGCGGGAAACGAGATTCGAACTCGCGACCCCAACCTTGGCAAGGTTGTGCTCTACCACTGAGCTATTCCCGCATCAAGAAAGGTATTCGAAGGTGAAGTTTGGAGCGGGAAACGAGATTCGAACTCGCGACCCCAACCTTGGCAAGGTTGTGCTCTACCACTGAGCTATTCCCGCTTAAACTTCTGTCATCAAATGCGATGACGGAGCCGAATTTTACTGAATTCGGCAGGCTTTGCAACCGCTTTTTCGGCTTATTCTACTTGAATGTCGAAAAAGTGCGCACGGTAATGCTGTAATTCATCTATCGACTCACGAATATCCGCGAGCGCCGTATGTGCCCCTTGCTTTATCACGCCCGCCGCAATGTCCGGAGCCCAATATTTGGCGAGCTGTTTCACCGTACTGACATCCAGATTACGGTAGTGGAAAAATGCCTCAAGTTTGGGCATGTGACGGGCAAGAAAGCGCCGGTCCTGACAGATGCTGTTGCCGCACATAGGTGAACTCTGCGGGGTGCACCAGTTGGCGAGAAATTCGAGGGTCTGTTGTTCCGCTGCAGCTTCATCCTGCATGCTCGCCTTCACCCGTTCGACAAGTCCTGAACCAGTATGGGTACGGACATTCCAGTCATCCATTAGATCAAGGTGGGTCTGCGGCTGATGCACTGCAATCACCGGGCCTTCCGCCAGTATGTTGAGGTGCTGATCGGTGATAATGGTTGCCACTTCAATAATGAAATCGCGGTCCGGCTCCAGGCCAGTCATCTCTAAATCGATCCAAATCAGTCGATCTGCAGTTGCGGTCATGGTCTACCCTCTGGTTAAAACTATTAGCGCCCATTGTGCGTAATTCAGGCGGAGTTGCAAAGAATATTGTATCATTAGCAGCAATTGACGTTCCCAACCAAGTTAGGAGCCTTGTGGGTAAACATCGAAAGTTAAATAAAGGGCAGTTACGCCGCGTTCGCGCCAACCAGCAAAAACGGTTGCAGCAAAACGATCTCGAACAAGAGCTCGATGATGCAAGTTTAGGTGGTGCGGAGTCCGGCATCATTGTTGCGCGGTTCGGGCAGCACGCCATAGTGGCAAATGATGAACAACAAAACTTCCGTTGTAACATCCGTCGTGGCATCGAAAGTCTGGTGTGTGGCGATGAAGTGGTATGGCGCCGTTTCACCGGCCAAAGCGCAAACACTGAACAAGGTGTTATCGAGGCGGTACAGCCGCGCCGCTCGCTACTGAGTCGCCCTGATTATTATGACGGGGTGAAGCCAGTTGCCTCCAATATCGATCAGATCCTGATCATTTCCAGCGTATTACCAGCCTTTTCAACGCAAATTATCGACCGTTACCTGGTTGCCTGCGAAGACATTGATATCACCCCGGTCATTGTGCTCAACAAAGCCGACTTGCTGACCGACATCGAGCCCGCACAGCGCGAGGAAATTGAAGCTGCACTGACCATGTATAAAGACATCGGTTACGAGGTCCTTAGTGTAAGTGCAAAAACCAACGGTGGCCTCACCGACATAAAAACCTTGTTACAAAATCAGGTTTCTATCGTCGTCGGCCAGTCCGGGGTGGGGAAATCATCGCTGGTTAATGCGCTCCTGCCTGACATCGACGCCGATGTCGGTGACGTTTCCAGTAACTCCGGGTTAGGTCAACATACGACCACTGTTGCTACCCGCTACCCCTTACCAGACGGCGGTTTCCTTATCGACTCGCCAGGCATTCGCGAGTTTGCCCTCTGGCATTTAGATGAGACCCGCGTCGCCTGGTGCTTTATCGATTTCCGGCCGTTTTTGGGTCAGTGTAAGTTCCGCGATTGCCGGCATCAGCCGCAGGATCCAGGCTGCGCATTACAACAGGCGGTGGAAGCAGGTGATCTGCATCCACTTCGGTTGTACAATTTCCACAAAATCATAGAGTCGATGGCGAGCAGCAAACCGTCACGCGCAATACCTCGAGGTAGTAAGAAGTGAATTGGGACGATGTAAAAATTAAAGTGCAGTACTTAACGCCTAAGCATGCTTTGTCGCGCTTAGTCGGAGCTTTTGCGGCTGCCCGCGCCGGGTGGTTTACACAACTCTTTATCCGCTGGTTTATCCGGCAATATAAAGTCGATATGAGCGAGGCAATACATGAGAGCCCCAGCCATTATAAGACTTTTAATGACTTTTTTACCCGCTACCTCAAGCCGGAGTCACGTCCGCTGCAGGCAAGCGAAGCACATCAATTCGCCCATCCGGTCGATGGCGCAATCAGTCAGTTAGGTGACATCAAGGACGGTCGCATTTTTCAGGCCAAAGGCCACGATTACAGCCTGACCGAACTACTGGGCGGCGATCCGCGTGATGCCCATGCATTTAAAAACGGTGAATTTGCCACCATTTATTTAGCACCCAAAGACTACCACCGCATCCACATGCCGTGCGATGGTGTGCTGCGTAAAATGATCTATGTGCCTGGTGATTTATTTTCGGTAAATCCTTTAACTGCCGCCAATGTGCCTAACTTATTCGCTCGTAATGAACGCGTGGTTGCGATTTTTGATGGTGAGTTCGGTAAATTCGCGATGGTGCTGGTCGGCGCTACGATCGTTGCCAGTATCGGCACCGTCTGGGCCGGCACAGTGACCCCGCCAACCGGTAAGCATGTGCATAGCTGGGACTACCCGGCCAGCGGTGATCAGGCGATTCGCCTGGCGAAAGGTGAAGAAATGGGACACTTTAAGCTGGGTTCAACGGTGGTACTCACGTTCCCTGAAGACACCATTGATTTTGATGACGATCTTGGTCCCCTATCTGTCACCCGTATGGGACAGGTGCTCGGGGAACGAGACGACTAGCGCTTATGCTGATTATCGCTCATCGCGGCGCGAGTTTTGAAGCCCCAGAGAATACCCTGACGGCCTTCGGTCGCGCCCTGGACGCGGGCGCCGATGGTATTGAACTCGATGTTTATCCGCTGCAGGATGAGTGGATTGTATTCCACGACAGGTACTTGGCACGACTCACTGCACATCCCGGCCGCTTGCAAGATCTGACCTTAGAGCAAGTACGCAAACTAAAGGTTTTCGGTCAGCAACCGGTGCCGACGCTGGATGAGGCGCTGGCGTTCATCGCCGGGCGCTGCATGGTGAATATCGAATTGAAAGGAGCCGACATTGCCCGCGGTTTGACCAAGCACTTACGCTTTGCCCGCGCTGAACTTGGCTATAGCCGTGAACAACTGTTGGTGTCGAGCTTTAACCACCATTGGTTACGCCAGCTTAAGGAAGATCACCCGCAACAACTCATCGGCGCGCTCACCACCTCATGTCCGTTAAGTTACGCGGCTTTCGCCAGTGAACTCCAGGCCTGGTCCGTGCATATTGATGTCGACTTCGTCACGCCTGAGTTCGTCGCCGACGCCCATGCCCGCGGTTTGCAGGTGTTTGTGTTTACGGTAGATGAACCCGAAGATATGCGCGATCTTCACACAATGGGCGTCGACGGTATCTTTACCAACCATCCAAGCGTTGCCCGTAACGTCCTCCAAGGGCTGCAGGTGCAGCCCTCAGAGACCTGGCACATCGACTAATCGTTGTCGCTCTGGTGCTTAGGAAAACGTTGCTGAAGCTCGTCCAATTCATGACTCAGCGCCATCGGCGATGTGGTATTACGTGCCAGCACCGAGTACAGCGACGGGATCACAAAAATCGTCAGGAAGGCTGAGAACGCAACCCCACAGAAAATCACCGTACCAATGACCATACGGCTTTCAGCACCCGGGCCTGTGCCCAGGATGAGCGGAACCGCGCTCATTAAGGTGGTAAATGCGGTCATCACGATGGGCCGCAAGCGCTGCTGCGAAGCGCGGATCAGTGCTTCATCAAAGTCATGCCCGGCATCACGCAACTGGTTCGCGAATTCCACGATAAGAATACCGTTTTTGGCCGCTAACCCAATCAGCATGACGATACCTATCTGGCTGTAGATATTGAGCGTGAGATCGGTGAAGTACAAACCAAAAGCCGCCCCCAGAATCGCGATTGGCACCATCAACATAATAACCAGCGGGTGAATGAAGCTCTCAAACTGAGCCGCAAGCACCAGGTAAGCGATGACAAGGGCCAGCGCGAAGACAAATATCACTGAGCTACCGCTTTCCTGATACAGCTGTGACTCACCTTTGTAATCAATCGACACATCATCAGGCAGTTTCTCTGCGACAATATTCTCTAAAAACGCCAGCGCATCGCCCAGTGAATACCCCTCGGCTAAGTTGGCTTCGATGGTAATACTGCGCATCCGGTTGTAGCGGTTAAGCTGACCCGAGGTAGCCCGCTCTTCAATGGTCACCAGGTTCGCCAACGGAATTAACTCACCACTACTATTTGAGCGCACGTAAATCTGGTCGATGGCGGTCGGATCACGGTAATCCGCGCGTTCACCTTCCAGTATCACATCGTACTCTTCACCACGGTCCAGGTAGGTGGTCACGCGCCGCTCGCCCAACATGGTTTCGAGGGTACGGCCAATATCGCCGACCGACACACCCATATCGGCAGCACGGGTCTGATCGATCTGGATCAGTAACTGCGGCAGGGTTTGTTTAAAGTCGCTGTCAAGCTCCAGTAAATTCGGATTCTTGCTTGCTTCCTCAATCACGATGTCCCGATAAGCGGCAAGCTGATCATAGGTATTCCCCTGCAGGACGAATTGTACCGGTCGCCCGCTGCCGCCGGAGATGCCACTACGCATAAAGGCAAAGGCCCGCACCCCACTGACCTGATTGAGTTTGGCACTGACTTCGTCCATCAGCTCGAAAGTACTCCATTCACGGTCGTCAAACGGCACCGCGCCAACAATGGCAATACCTGCCGAGTTACCCCAACCCGGCGAACGGACTAAGAGACGGTCAATCTTGCCTTCATCCAGATAAGGTAAGAGCAAGGCTTCGATCTCGCGCATATGCTCGGCGTTGGACTCGAAACTCGCACCTTCGGCGCTGCGCACCATGACAAAGAAGGTGCCACGGTCTTCTGGCGGCACAAATTCCTGCGGTACCAGCTTCAGCATGTTGTAAGACACAAGTGTCGCAAGTATCACCAACACCACCGCCAGCCATGGGTAGGCCAGAGTACGTTTTAAAACACGTCCATACCCTTCTTCAACCCAGTTAAAGAAGCGATCCATGCCGCGCCCAAAACGACTGGTGCGTTCACGGCGGCGCAGGATCTTCGAGCTCAACATGGGCGACAAGGTTAACGCAGCAATACTCGAACAGAGCACCGCGGCGGCAATCGCCAGCGCAAATTCAGTGAAGAGCTGACCGATATTGCCGTCCAGGAATGCCAGGGGCACGAACACCGCAATTAACACCAGGGTGGTCGCTACCACAGCAAAACCAACTTCGCGCGCACCCCGGTACGCGGCTAATAAGGGTGGCTCGCCCGCTTCCACACGCCGGTAGATATTCTCCAGCACCACGATCGAGTCATCCACTACCAGGCCTATTGCCAGCACTAACGCCAACAAGGTCAGCAAGTTCACGGAGAATCCCATGGCAAAGAGCGCTATGTAGGAGGCAATGATCGCTACCGGCACCGTCAGCGCCGGGATCAGGGTGGCGCGAATATTGCCAAGGAATAGGTAGATAACCACCACCACCAGTCCCATGGCGATACCGAGGGTATTGTAGACTTCATCAATCGAACCTTTAATGAAGATCGACGAATCGTAACTCGGCACAATGATCATCGATTCCGGCAAGGTCTGCTGGATGGTTTCGATTTCGCGCCGGACACTCTCCACCACTTCAAGGGTGTTCGCTTTTGATTGTTTAATGACACCAATACCAATCATATTGATGCCATTACCGCGGAATTCAGTTTTGTCGTCTTCCGAGCCCATCTCGATCCGCGCAACTTCACCAAGGCGCACCAATTGGCCGCTGTCACCACGCTTTATAGCGAGTAATCTGAAATCGTCGGGGTTGAGATAAGTTCGCGCCACGCGGACGGTAAACTCCCGATCAACGGATTCGACTTCACCAGCAGGTAACTCGACGTTCTCGGAACGTAAGCGACTTTCGATATCGGCCACGGTAATATTTCGTGCCGCCATTGCATCGCGATCAAGCCAGACGCGCATGGCGTAACGGCGCTCACCACCAAGGTTCACCCGGGCCACACCGTCGACCACGGACAGCCGTTCGACAATATAGCGGTCCGCATAGTCGGTCAGTTCCAGAATACTGAGGTTTTCGCTGCGCAGGTTGTACCACACCACGGTGGTTTCATCGGAGTTAGCCTTCGACACCTCGGGTGGGTCGACCTGCTCAGGCAAGTTATCCACCACCCGCGACACCCGATCACGCACATCGTTGGCGGCAGAATCCACATCGCGACTCAGGTTAAAATCGATGGTGATGCGCGAGCGACCGTTGCGGCTGCTGGAGCTTATGTTTTTGATGCCCTCGATACCGCTGATCCGGTCTTCGATAGGCTGGGTGATCTGGGTTTCAACGATCTCTGCTGATGCACCCGGGTAGCTGGTATCAATGGATACCACTGGCGGATCAATATCGGGGTATTCGCGCAACGGTAGCATGGTAAAACAGACAATACCGAAGACGATCAGTAACAGGTTGATGACGGTCGCAAATACCGGACGTTTTACGGAGACATCGGAGAGCAACATGATTAGCTCTCCTTAATGGTAACTTCGATGCCATCGCGCATGCGCACGATGCCGTCAGTTACAATCTGTTCGCCAGGTTCAAGACCGTCAATAACTTCCACAACACCCGGCTGACGACGACCGATGGTAATCTGGCGCTCTCTGGCGATATTATCTTCGCCAACAACATACACAAAGTGCCGGGTATCCAGTGGTACCACTGCGCGCTCGGGCAGCAGCATAACGCTATCAACACTACGCAGTAGCTCGACCCGCAGCAGCATGCCCGGACGCAACAACAGGTTCTTGTTAGGAACTTCGGCGCGCACTAAAATTGAGCGTGTCAGCGGATCCACCCGCGAATCAATACTACGAATGATGCCCTGAAACTCGCGTCCCGGGTAAGCACCGCTTAGCGCAGTAATCGTCTGATCAATGGCCAGGCTGGCGAACACTAGTTCCGGTACACTGAAATCCAGTTTGATCGGGGTAATATCGTCGAGGGTGGTGATCTCTTGTCCCGGCGCCACCAGCGAGCCCACGCTGATCTGACGAATACCTAAACGGCCGTCAAATGGCGCGACGATGCGTTTTTGCGCAAGCTGGGTTTCAGCGACTTCCAGTAATGCCACAATTTCTTTAACCACGACATCTTGAGTTTCAAGCTGCTGCTGTGAGGCGGCGTTCTGGCGGGCCAGGTCCTGTAACCGTTGGTATTGGCGTTTCGCTTCCGCCAGGCGGAATTTCAGCTCCTGTACGCGGGCTTGTTCTTCGCGCGCATCAAGTTCAACCAGTAAATCACCCGCTGACACGGTCTGACCATCACTAAAATGAACCGCGATCACTTTTTCCTGGGTTTGCGCAGTGATCACCACCGACTCATTCGCCTGAGCAGTACCAATAGCTGCAATAATATCGCGAAAAGGTTTAATCTCAGCCGCACTCACTTTAACAGGAACGGCTTCTTGCGCTCGCTGCTCTTCAATAACTGCTTCATGAATGAAGATGAAATAAGCCGCCGCTAATGCCAACAGTGCGACGATTAAGGAAACCGGATTAAAAAATTTTGCCACCGCCATCTACTCCCCGACGTGCTTTGAAGGAATTCTAAGACTATGGCGTTATTGTACAGTGACACGACCCGGCGGCAGCCCCGCTTACCGCCGATTCGTTGAGGTTTACCGCAAATTAGCGGTGATAGGCAGGGCTAAGCTTATGCACGGCTTCAATAAATGCCGCTGCGTGGTCTGGATCGACTTGCGGGTGAATACCGTGTCCAAGGTTAAATACATGCCCGTGGCCATGGCCATAGCTTGCCAGAATGGTTGCCACTTCTTCTTCAATTCGTGCTGGCGAGGCATACAGCATGCTTGGGTCCATATTGCCCTGTAAGGCGACTTTGTCCTGTACTAATTTGCGCGCATCGGCAAGATCTGTGGTCCAATCGACGCCCAAAGCATCAGCACCGGTTTTGGCCATTTCGTCCAACCAGGGGCCAGCATTTTTGGTAAACAAGGTGACAGGTACACGACGCCCTTCGTTTTCCCGCGTCAGCCCATCCACAATCTGTTGCATGTAGCGCAGCGAGAATTCACGGTAATCGCGTGGGCTCAGCACGCCGCCCCAGGTATCGAAAACCATAACGGCTTGCGCACCCGCAGCAATCTGCGCATTCAAATAACTTGTGACCGACTGCGCCAACGTATCCAGTAACTTATGCATTGCCTGTGGTTCAGCAAACATCAATTTCTTCACTTCGCTGAAGTTTTTGGTGCTGCCACCTTCGACCATGTAGGTCGCCAATGTCCACGGGCTGCCGGAAAAACCGATCAGTGGCACTGAACCTTTCAGCTCGCGACGAATAGTACGCACAGCATTCATCACATAACCGAGCTCTTGCTCAGGGTCAGGCACGCCAAGCTTATTGATTGCGGCAAGATCGCGCACCGGACGCTCAAATTTCGGGCCTTCTCCGGCTTCAAAATAGAGGCCAAGCCCCATCGCATCTGGAATGGTCAGAATGTCTGAAAACAAAATCGCGGCATCCAGCGGGAATCGGCGCAGCGGCTGCATGGTGACCTCACATGCCAGCTCCGGATTCTTGCATAGCGTCATAAAGTCGCCAGCTTCTTTACGGATCTCACGATACTCAGGCAAATATCTGCCTGCCTGGCGCATCATCCAAATCGGGGTGCGCTCTGTCGGCTCTCGCAACAATGCACGTAAATAGAGATCATTCTGCAAAGTACTCATTCGCTTGTACTACCCATGTTTAACTTTAAAGATTCGGCCGGTCAAAAATTGCGACGCTATTCTATCAGTCTCAGGTCTCAGATTCTTGCTCTATTTGCGCTTTTACGGTTTCGATCAAGCGATTCGCGATGGTACCTGGCAGGGGGATATCCGGTAATTCATCAAATCCATACCAGGCACCGTCTTCCAGTTCAAATGGATCAAAGTGCAGGTCGCCACTTTCCCACTCTGCGGTAAAGCCCATCATGAGCGAATTAGGGAATGGCCACGGCTGACTACAGACATACTGAACGTTTTTAACTTTGATGCCTGACTCTTCCATTACTTCCCTTGCCAGCGTCTGTTCAAGAGTTTCGCCTGACTCAACAAAGCCTGCCAGTACCGAATAGAGTCCGGGTCGATGTCGTTCACCGCGGGCCAGTAGAATTTTCTTACCTTTGCGAATGGCGACGATAATACACGGCGAAATACGCGGGTAGCAGCGATGCTTACAGGTGTGGCATTGCATCGCCAGTTCCCAGTCAACCGCTTGCATGCGGGCACCACAGCGACCACAAAACCGATGCGTGGAAACAAACTCCGTGATTTGCTTTGCCCGTGACGCCATCGAAAACATTTCTTCATCGTGTTTTTCGATCAAGGGGCGCAGCGACTGGAACTCGCCAAGCGCGGCAAAGGCATCATCACCATAATCGGCCAGCACCAGGTAGCAACTGCGCTCGCGCACTTCACCCAGCCAGATAATTTGGTACTCATCCAGGGTAGGCAAGGGTAATTCTTCAGCGCGCCCGTGGGGAGGCTGATGATCATCATCAAGAACAATCTCACCACCGGCACAAATAAACCACCATGCCGGCTCGTCAGCAGAAGGACGTTGATAAGGTTTTGTCATAATGGCATTTTATCTATATGGTAAAAACTATTGACCTAAGCTTAGCATCATCGGAAGATTGACACTACGCATAGAAGGAGAGGTAAGCATGCTGAAGCGACAAGAACAAGCCAAACAACGTTGGGGCGGAGCCCACCAGGCGATCGATACCTGGTTACAGGAACGCCAACTTCTGCTCATCGAATATTTCAAACTTGCTGGCTTGCCACCCTATGACAAAGAAAAGTCAGCGCTCCCAGCGGTGGAAGATATACGCAACTTTTGCGGGTTGCTCGTGGATTACGTTTCCGCAGGTCACTTCGAGATTTACGACCAGATCATCGCAAACTGTGGCGATAAGCCCGCTGAAACACAAGAACTTGCCGCTGAGCTTTTCCCTCTGATCAGCGAAACTACCGAGGTCGCCCTCGCCTTCCACGACCAATACGGTAATAGTGTCGATGATACGAACTTCGATGACTTTGACCGTCATTTATCTGGCCTCGCAGAAGCACTGGAACTGCGGATGGAGTTTGAAGATCGCCTCTTGCACGCCCTGGAACAGCATCGATTACTCTAGCGACAAGGGCGTGACGGCCAACCTGTTTTGATTCCCTTTCTGCAACTTTTAGCAAACACGGTGCTGTAACTCCCCGCAGCATCGTAGCTAAGCGCTACCGTATCGTCAGGGCCGTTCGCCACTTTGACCATTCAAAAAGTGCCAGTCGGTGCACACGGTTGTCACCGCCATAGGTCCAAGTGTTGGTCTCTTTTTGAAAAGCCCGTTACATCTCCTTTTCATCCTTGGCATTTATAAAACTCCTCAAATCACTTATTTGTAAACGCTTAGGACAGAGCTCAAGCTGTCCATCAGGGTGGTAGGCGATATCGATCTCAACACGATAATCCTTATTTAACGGTAAACATCCAACGGAGAGATAGCGCTGCTCCCACAATTCAACGCTTAACTTAGATACCGAAACAAGGCTATCTTGGACCGTCGAGTATATGGAAACGCTTGAAATTACATTGCTTAGCAACTTTCCGTCTCGCTTAAAAGTTGGTGTTTCAATTTCCACAATTGAGCACATCGCTCGATAGCCTTCACCCAAAGCTCCGACGCGCACCTCCACACCTTCAAGATGAGTCTGCGCTGGCAAGGCGTGTGACATAGAGACCAAGCATAGCGTCAAAACAGGCAATAATAGTTTCAATTAATTTCCTCCATTCTGAGGCCTAAATGTCACCCACTCACCATCACTTTGCAGTCCTTGCCAACCATTTGTATTCATTAGGTAAGGAACTGATGGAGCCGTTACAGGTTGATTTAGCTGGTTTGCTAACTTTTGTGCAAATGAGCTCGTCCCTTTTGAACCCGTTTCGCAAGAGTGAAGCTTTACAGGTTGTTTACCATCGTAACCCTGCTTTTCCATCATGTCCGCAAGCTCACTCGGCGTTACGCGATTCCCATACTGGTTGAACATACTCGTTGGAATGCTAGAGTTCACAACACTACGGTCAAAGCTTTGCAAGTCTGCCTCCCAAACGACTGCTTTCGTGTCATCGGTTACTTTATGCGGGCGACCTAAGTGGTCGTTGTGCACAAAATACAATTCATTGGCGTCATACCAGTTTTCGTAATAAAACCCTGATGAGCGTGTCAGCCGGCGTACACGATTGTCACCGCCATAGGTCCAAGTGTTGGTTTCTTTTTCCATTTGATTCCCGGCGTTGTCGTGGCTCCATAATGCGTTATATCTGCCACTGGTTCCGATGCGGTGGCCGGTCAATTGGTTGCTGTCTGCATCCACCGCTACTATAACCTTGATCAAGAACCAAGCTCCCTGCGTCATGATTGAACTCAGTGCTCAACGTTCGCCGTTGTCTTTTTGCCATTGAACACTTCTTCATTAGGGATAATACTACCACCTAAAAGGATGTTCGGGTTTCGTCTGCCACTACATAACTTAGTTAACGCACATTAAAGACAAGGGAAGCTATGACTAAGCATTTTCAAACTACGGTACTTATAACAGCAGCGCTATACACGGCTTTCTTCTTCATGCCGTATATGTGGTCACATATTTACGCTGAAGAAGTGGTTTATATTCTATCGGCCTCTGGTTCAGGCGGAATGCTCGAATCAAACAATCCATTTCCATATGTTTATTCAACGTTGTATGTATTGAGCCTTCTTGGGCTTTATACATATAGGAAATTAGCTAAGTGGTTATTCAGCATTATTATTGCCTTTAATCTACTTATTAGTCCATATGTACTGGGATTCAGCGTTTCGATATATCTAGATATGTCAATTGGGTATTTACTTACTCTTTTTGAAGGAGCATTAATATTGATGCTCTTTAGTGATGAAATTAACAGCAAGCTTAAGTAAAAGAAGCTCTCTTTGAGAGCTAACTCACAATACTTTCAACAATTAACGCAAATAGAGCCAATTTTTTTATAAGCATCGCTAGTTACCTTTCCCCACATAAGCATACCAGTTCATGCCATCTTTGTAGCCGATGGGGTCGGTTTGCTTAAACCGGCCAGGTTCCGGCCCTGGTGTAACTCGCGTACTCCGGCAGGCCATCTTAGCTGGCACTGAACTCTGAACACTACCCGCGCGAGCGAGGCTTTGAACTCAAAAAACTAACGCTTCCAATAAGGGTGTTCGATCAATGGAAACTTATCTTTTAAATGCCATGAGACACTGGCTAAATCTATATCAGATAGTGTCGTATACTCATGTTCTTCATCGTATTCCTTCAATATACTCTCAGCATATGCAGTCAGATACAGTTTTTCATTTTGGTTGAATCGCTTGGCCTTATTAAGCTTACCCATCGCCATATTCAAAAACTTTGATGCTAGCTGTTTCTGATGCGTACTATATTCTATAAAGCCTCTTAAAAGACAGTATTCAATATTGGGATGAACCCCTATCGACTCCATCTTAACGAGCAGCTTTTTCGACTCATCGTAATCTCTTTGCTTGGCTGAATCTATTGCTGCCAACCATAACCTTGAGCCTTTAAAAGCCAAATATACTCTTTTAAACATCAATCATCCCCTGCGGAAATCCTTACGGTACTTCTAGCACCCTCAACAATTTGTTGAGTAGTTGTTTTGACCTCTGCCTTGCCTTCCAAAAAAAAAGCGCCGGTGAACGGCGCTTTTCTATACTTTCTTAAGGAAGCTTAAGGCTTAGCCCTGTGCTTCGACGTCTGCAGCTGCTTCAGGCGCAGCTTCAGTTGCTGGCTTGTCTTTTACGTCAAGCAGCTCAACTTCGAAGATGAGCGTTGATTTCGGTGGAATTGTGCCGCCACCGACTTCACGGTCACCGTAAGCTAATTCAGGTGGGATAACGAAGCGGTACTTGTCACCTACGCTCATTAACTGCACACCTTCGGTCCAGCCTGGGATCACTCGGTTGAGTGGGAATACTGCTGGTTCACCGCGCTCGACAGAGCTGTCAAAGACGGTTCCGTCAACGAGGGTTCCCTCGTAATGAACTTCAACAATATCGTCGGCTGCAGGCTGCTTACCACCTTCAGCGCCTTCGCTCAGCACTTCGTACTGCAGGCCTGATTCGGTCACCATAACGCCTTCTTTCTCGGCATTTTCAGCTCGATAAGCTTCACCAGTTGCTTGCGCTTCAGCACCCAAATTGGCTGCTTTTTTCTCGGTGAATTGCTTTTGCATGTCCGTAAGTAATTGCTGCTGTTCTTCTTCGGTTAACTTCGATTCAGCTTTCAGCGAATCAACAAACCCAGCAATAACTTGGTTACGGTCAAGCACGAACTCCATTTTCTCTTGCTCATCCAGGTTACTGTTCACAAAAGTACCCACTGACGCACCCAGAGCATAAGCCATTTTCGCCTGCTCTTCTGTTGGTGCTTTTTCAGAAACAGGATAGGCTTCCTGCTTTTGTTGAGTACAACCGCTAATCGCGATAGCAACAAGGCTAAGCGCTAAAGTCTTTTTTAAATAGCTCATTCACTTACTCCATGATTGAATTCTTGCGTCTAACAAGGTCTAATTTGTCGCGATCACTATACTACACATAAACAGGTGCATTTGCCTATGGCTGAACAGCATGAGAGTGAACTGCAAACGCGCGTTGCCGATTTAGAAAGTCGGTTAGCGTTTCAAGATGACACGATTGAAACTCTCAATCAATTGGTCACCGTACAATCTGAACAACTGCAACTTATGCAGCATAAATTGCAACTGCTTGGGCAGCGCCTGCAACAGCTGCAGGAGCGCAGTGACGATAACGACAATAACGACCCTACGGCCGATGTGCCGCCCCATTATTAATCGCCCGGTGGAGCCAGGAATTCGAGCTTAACTTGACCGCTGTTAGCTGACCCCGTATAACATTCATTCAACTTTAACGGAGTCAGCATGTCGGTCAAACATCCAATTATTGCGGTTACCGGCTCATCAGGAGCAGGCACCACCACCACCAGCCAGGCGTTGCGGCATATCTTCCGTTCGCAGGAAATCACTGCGGCCTGTGTTGAAGGTGACAGCTTCCACCTGTACTCGCGCCCCGAAATGGACGTTGCTATCCGTAAAGCACAGGAGCAGGGCCGTCATATCAGTTACTTCGGGCCGGAAGCGAATGACTTTAATCGGTTAGAGGCGTTATTTCGCGAATATGGCTCGAGTGGTAAAGGTGAAGTTCGGCGGTATTTACACAACTTTGATGATGCCGTGCCCTATCACCAGATGCCAGGTACCTTCACGCCCTGGGAGCCGGTGCAGGATGATACCGACTTGCTGTTTTATGAAGGCCTGCATGGTGGCGTAAAAACGACCGACCATGACGTTGCTAAGTACGTCGATTTGCTGATTGGCATGGTTCCAATCGTCAACTTAGAATGGATTCAGAAGCTGCTCCGCGACACTGCCGAGCGAGGTCATAGTCGCGAGGCGGTAACGCAAAGCATTGTGCGTAGTATGGAAGATTACATCCATCACATCGTGCCGCAATTTTCGCGTACCCATATTAACTTCCAACGAGTGCCTACCGTAGATACCTCGAACCCGTTCAGCGCGAAAGACATTCCGTCGCTAGACGAGAGCTTCGTCGTAATCCGTTTTCGCGGCATGCGTAACGTCAATTTCCCCTACTATCTGCAAATGATCGATGGCTCATTTATGTCGCGCATGAATACCCTGGTGGTACCGGGCGGCAAAATGGTATTTGCGATGGAGTTGATTCTGGCACCGCTGATTGAAGAGATGATGTTCGCCAAATTACACGGCGGCAAGCCAGGCTGGCTGAAGAGTTAACTTTGAAGAACTAGTCTTCTTCGCCCACCAGCCAGTGACTTTGCCATTCGGCACCGCGCTCTTGTTTGAGCAAAGGGGTCAGGAAGTTCATGATGGTCGGCAACTGTTGCACCACGCCATAAGGTGGATTAATAAACAGCATGCCGCAACCGTTTAAACGGCTCGAGTCTTGCGCACCGCGAATCAATAAATCAACAGCCATAGCTTTGCTGACCTGCGGCAAGTCAGCAACCGCCTGTTGAAACTCACTGGCCACCACGGGATCCTTAATCGGATACCACACCACATAAGTTCCGTTCGCCCAGCGTTTGGTACCGTCGGCCAGCGCATTAATCACCTGCTCAAACTCGTCCGGCTGTTCAAAGGGTGGGTCGATCAAGACCATGCCCCGCTTGATAGGTGGCGGGGTCAGCGCTTTTAATGCAGCGAAGCCATTACGACCGCCAGCAACGGTAATGCGTTGGCTCCGGGGGAAATCCTGTACAACATTCTCGGCCAGAAGCTGTGCATCTTCAGGGTGAAGTTCGCACAACGTCAGCTGGTCCTGCTCACGTAACTGCAACGCCGCCAAATAGGGCGAGCCCGGGTACCAGCGGCAGCTGTCCTCCGGCAGGTTCAGATCACGTACCGCCTGCACGTAACCGCTAAGGGCTTCAGGTACATCCTCCGCCTGCAACAGGCGCTTGATGCCAAGTTCCCATTCCGCGGTTTTTTGCGCCTGCTCGCCCTGCAAATCGTACATACCGATTCCGGCATGCGTGTCCAATAACCAGAACGGCTTTTCCTTTTGCTGCAGATACGACAAACACGCCCATTGCAGAGCGTGTTTCATTACATCAGCAAAATTACCGGCATGATAACTATGGCGATAGTTCACTTAGTTGGCCTGCTCGATACTGTAACTGTGTGACATTTCGACAGCGGCTTCCAGCATCTTCGCTACCGAACAATACTTCTCCGCCGACAGTTGAACAGCGCGCTCGACGTGCTTTTCTGCAACATCTTTACCCGTCACCACAAAATGCAGGTGGATCTTAGTAAACACGGCCGGCACTGCATCAGCGCGCTCACCGTTGACTTCGCAGCGGCAGGCTGTCACCTGCTGCCGCGCTTTTTCCAGAATACTCACCACGTCTACGGATGAACAGGCTCCTGCCGCAGCAAGCACCAACTCCATGGGTGAGCCAGCAACGGCTTTATCGCCATCGAGCAGGACGTCGTGACCGGTTCCTGAGGTGGCCTTAAAGACCATGCCCTGTTGCCATTCCACTGTTGATTTCATTGCTGCTGCCATGACTTAACCCTCTTGCTTGTCGAAATGCAGACCAGGCAGTAATTTCTCTGGCATGTTGACCTTCTCGGCTTCGACAGAGGCGACCGGGTAAGCACAATAATCTGCCGCATAATAAGCACTTGCGCGGTGATTACCACTGGCACCAATACCACCAAATGGTGCGGCACTGCTTGCGCCGGTGATCGGTTTGTTCCAGTTGACGATGCCCGCACGGATACGTTTAAAGAAGTAACGATAGGTCTCTTCTTCATCACACAAAATACCGGCAGATAAGCCGAAGCTGGTGTTATTCGCTTCTTTAATGGCTTCATCAAGATCCGTGTAGCGGTAGACCTTCAACAACGGACCAAAATGCTCAATATCTGGCATGTCTTCAACGTTGGTCACGTCGATAATACCCGGAGTGACAAAGCCGAGGTGATGATCTTTTTGCTGCATACGCACCAAAACGCTACCGCCGACAGCGGCTAGATCGTTTTGCGCTTTGACCATTTCATTGGCGGCTTTGGCAGAAATCATCGCGCCCATAAATGGCTGCGGCTCTGCGGCATAGTCGCCGACTTCAATTTGCTTGGTCACTTCGAGTAAGCGTTCAAGAATGGCATCACCATTATCGCTGCGCTCGATAAACAAGCGGCGCGCGCAGGTGCAACGCTGGCCCGAGGTAATAAATGCCGACTGCACGATATCGTGAACTGCGCCATCGACATCGGCGACGTCTTTGACGATGAGCGGGTTATTGCCACCCATCTCTAACGCCAGAATTTTGTCCGGACGTCCGGCAAACTGCTTGTGCAGCACGTGGCCGGTGCCCGATGAACCGGTGAAGAACAAGCCATCAATCTGGCTATGAGCAGACAATGCTTTGCCGGTTTCCACGAGTCCCTGAACCAGGTTCAGTACGCCTTTTGGTAAGCCTGCCTGTTGCCATAGTTTGACAGTGTACTCAGCCACTTTTGGCGTCATCTCACTCGGCTTAAACACCACGGTGTTGCCGGCTAATAGCGAGGGGACAATGTGCCCGTTGGGCAAGTGCCCCGGGAAATTATACGGACCATAAACAGCTACAACACCATGCGCTTTATGGCGAATAAAAGCTTTACCAGCAGGCATTGGATTTTCAACGGTACCTGTGCGCTCATGGTAAGCGCGCTCGGAAATCGCAACTTTACCAATCATGGCACCAACCTCGGTCAAGGTTTCCCAGATCGGCTTGCCGGTTTCCTCGGCAATAATTTCAGCAAATTCCTGTTTATTCTCTTCAAGTAATTCAGAAAACTTTTTGCAAATCGCCAGACGCTCATCGAACTCACGATCGGTCCAGTCGATGAAAGCTGCACGCGCAGCCATTACCGCAGCGTCAACCTGTGCTTCTGAAGCACAACGGCCGGCCCATACGACTTCGTCACGAGCTGGGTTGATTGATTTAAATTCGTCACCTTCACCAGCGACCCATTCGCCGCCGATAAATAAATTTTGTTCTGACATAGTGTGTTCCTCGTAGTTTGAGTCCACTTACAACGCGACAAAGCGCGCATGATCCCCGTCTTGCAGGCGTAACTGGTCAGCCGTTTCGGGGGAGATAACAATATGATCGGGATGTTCTTGTATGGTGGCCCGTCCGGCGCGGAAATCCGCCACGCGTGTATTACACAAAATCACGTCAGCCGCGTTGTCGGATTGAACTTCAGCAATCCGAACCGCTTTCCGCTGACTTTCGCGGACACTTTTAATATTGGCCACTTCCACTTCAACCGTAGGTCCCGCATCAAAAATATCCACGTAACCACGGAAGCGGAAACCTTCACTTTCCAACATTCGTAATGCCGGCCGGGTGTTGTCATGCACCTTACCAATCACCGCTTGCGCTTCAGGTTCGAGCATTTTTACATACAGCGGAAATTGCGGCATTAACTCAGCCACAAAGGCTTTTTCGCCAATCCCCGTAAGATAATCAGCCTGGTCAAAGTCCATGTTGAAGAAATATTTCTCCAGCCAGCCCCAAAACGGCGATTCGCCATTATCGTTCGAAACACCGCGCATCTCGGCAATGGCGAACTGGCTGAAGCGTTCATGGAACTCCGCCATAAACAGCATGCGGAAACGCGAGAGTACGCGACCATTTTGATTTTTCCGGAACGGTTCGCGCAAAAACAGCGTGCACAACTCGCTGACCCCGGTGTAGTCATTACATAGGGTCAGCGTTTCTAATGCGTTGTAGACGTCAAGTCCTTTGGAGTGGTGGACGACCTTGCCAAGTCGGTAATGATAGAAGGCCTCAGTTAAACCCACAGCGGCTTCAATACCACTGCAACCAACGACTTCACCCGTTTCGGTATCTTCCATAACGAACAGGTAGCCTTCCTCACCCGGCTCGCTGACATGCTCACGCGCAAAAGCTTCCTGAGCACGCGCGATACGCCGGCGTAACAAGTCTTCATCAACGGGCAATGAGGTAAAGCCGTAGCCAGACTCCACTGCACAGTCGTAAAGCGCCGCATAATCCTGCGGCGTAATTGGACGTACTACTAACATATAGGCTCCGCCGTCTTATCCGACGAGTTTCGCGACGGCTTTCTCGAAGCGTGCCAAACCTTCGATAACGTCTGCTTCGGGAATAATCAACGACGGCGTGAAGCGAATTACATTGGGGCCGGCAACCAGCACCATTACGCCCTCATCTGCACCGGCGTTCAGGAAGTCGCGCGCCTTACCTTCGTACTTGTCGCTCAACTCAGCACCGATCAGCAAGCCTTTGCCACGGATATCTTTAAAGATGCCGTAACGTTCGTTGATTTCAGCCAGCTTAGTTTTGAATAACTCTTCGCGGGCTTTGACACCGGCCAGGACTTCATCGGTGTTCACCACGTCAAACACGGCTTCAGCAACCGCACAGGCAAGCGGGTTACCGCCATAAGTACTGCCGTGAGTACCCGGTTTCAGGTGTTCCGCGATCGCTTTGGTGGTTAACATCGCACCAATAGGGAAGCCGCCGCCCAGCGATTTCGCCGAGGCCAGAATGTCAGGAGTAACACCCAGTTGCTGGTACGCATACAGGCTGCCAGTACGGCCAAAACCTGTTTGCACTTCATCAAAAATCAACAACGCGTTGTATTTGTCACAAAGCGCCCGCACACCTTTTACGAAGTCTGGATCCGGGCTGATAACGCCGCCCTCGCCTTGCAACGGCTCCATCATCACCGCACAGGTTTTATCTGACATCTGCGCTTCGAGTGCCGCCAGGTCATTGTATTCAACGTGCTCGATGCCGCCTGGTTTTGGTCCGAAGCCATCTGAGTACGCAGGTTGTCCACCGACGGTTACGGTGAAAAATGTGCGGCCGTGGAAGCCTTTGGCGAACGCGACGATTTGATCTTTGTCAGCGCCGTGGTTATCCAGCGCCCAGCGACGTGCCAGCTTTAATGCGGCTTCATTCGCTTCGGCGCCTGAGTTGGCGAAATAGACCCGCTCAGCAAATGTTGCGTCGGTCAGCTTCTTCGCTAGCCGAATCGCCGGCTCATTGGTGAACACATTACTCAGGTGCCACAGTTTGTTGCCTTGTTCGGTCAGGGCTTTCACCATTGCCGGATGGCAGTGACCCAGACAGTTCACCGCGATACCGCCAGCGAAATCAACATATTCAGTGCCATCCTGATCCCACACGCGTGAGCCTTCACCTTTTACCGGAATCATCTTCGCCGGGTTATAGTTTGGGACCATTACGTCATTAAACGTCTCGCGGGTAACCTTCATGTGTTCTGCCATAAATTCCTCTCTGTCGGATTCTATTACGGGTAATTTGAGTGGCCATATTATTGCAGAAAATCGTCAACTTGTCGTTGCGAAAGAGCAGAAAAAACAGTGCGTTCAGCGAATCAGGCTAAGCTTGCGGGATGGCTGCATAACTATGCGTATGCTGTCATTTTTGTTGAATAGTTAACGCGCAAAATTTCGGCAGTGGGTCAAAAAATTTTGTAAAACAGCATGCCCGTGTTCGGTTTCGATAGCTTCCGGATGGTATTGCACGCCCCAAACAGCCAAATCGCGGTGATGTAGTGCCATGATTTCACGTTCACCATCAGCGTTTTCTGTCCAGGCGTCAATCGCAAGACACGGCGGAATACTAGCGTTGGCCAGCAGCAATGAGTGATAGCGGGCTACTTTGAACTGCGGCGGCAGTCCGTGCATCAGGCCTTCGCCCTGATGGCTCAGCAGCGACGTTTTACCATGCATAACCTGGGTCGCGCGTACCACTTTGGCACCAAATACCTGACCTATCGCCTGATGGCCAAGACAAACCCCAAGCAGCGGAATTTTGCCGGCAAAGGCTTCGATGACAGCCAAGGTAATACCCGCATCATCCGGGGTGCAAGGACCTGGTGACAGGACAATGCCGCTGATCGGTAAAGCGGCAATCTCTTCGAGGGTAATGGCGTCATTACGCACCACCATTACCTCGCAATCCAGTTCGCGAAAATAGCGCACCACGTTGTGCGTGAACGAATCGTAATTATCGATCATCAACAACATGGTACAGAGCTCTTAAGGTTCAAGGACGTGCTACAAGGCCGATTACGTCATAGACCTTGCGCAGGGTTTCTGCGGCATATCCGCTGGCTTTGTCCGCTCCCCTGGCCATGACCTGATTCAGAAAATCCAGATCCGTCCGGTACTCGTGGTAGCGCTGCTGAATGGGCTCAAGCATCGCTACTACCGCATCGGCAGTATCGGTTTTCAAATGGCCATACATTTTATCTTCGTACTCAGGTACCAGCTCAGCAATAGGACGACCGGTCGCGGCAGACAAGATCGACAACAGGTTTGAAACCCCAGCTTTTTCTTCCGGATCGAAATAAATCCGTGCTTGCTCATCTGAGTCCGTAACGGCGCGTTTAAGCTTCTTCGTGATTTTTTTCGGATCTTCCAGCAAGCCAATAAAATTATTCGGGTTTTCATCCGACTTGGACATCTTTTTGGTCGGATCCTGCAGACTCATCACGCGCGCGCCAACTTCCGGAATAAAAGGATCCGGAATGGTAAAGACATCGCCATAGATGTTGTTGAAACGGGTGGCAACATCGCGCGCAAGTTCCAGGTGCTGCTTCTGGTCATTACCGACCGGCACTTCGTTGGCCTGATAGAGCAAAATATCAGCGGCCATCAGCGCCGGGTAAGTGAACAGGCCAGCATTGATATTGTGCGCGTGCCGATCTGATTTGTCCTTGAACTGGGTCATGCGATTCAGCTCGCCCATTTGCGTGTAGCAATTCAGGATCCACGCCAGCTGCGCATGCTCAGGAACATGTGACTGAACAAAAATCACGCTATTATCCGGATCAAGACCGCACGCCATATAAAGCGCTAAACCATCCAGGGTAGCTTCGCGCAATTGCTGCGGGTCCTGACGCACGGTTATCGCGTGCAAATCGACCAGCATAAAACGGCAATCATGGGTGGCCTGCATCTGCACCCACTGCCGTAACGCGCCAATATAATTACCAATCGAAAGTTGTCCTGATGGCTGACAGCCACTTAATACAATAGGTTTGCTCATAATAATTCCGTTAACGTCCCGTGCAAATCTTAGCCGCTGGCGACTCTGCTAGTTGGTTACCTTTGCGAGTTCAGCCCGCATAGCATTGATGACCTGAGCATAATCCGGTTGATTGAATATAGCCGAGCCGGCGACGAACATATCGGCACCCGCAGCTGCTATTTCCGCGATGTTTTCAGTTTTTACACCACCGTCAATTTCCAGCCGGATCGGTCGTCCACTCGCATCAATTCGCTGCCGCGCTTCACGCAGCTTGTCCAGTGTCGCCGGAATAAACTTTTGACCGCCAAAACCAGGATTGACTGACATCAACAGGATGACATCAAGTTTGTCCATCACGTAATCCAGGTAATGCAGTGGTGTAGCTGGATTAAACACCAACCCCGCCTGACAACCGTGATCGCGGATCTGTTGCAAACAACGATCAACATGCGTCGCCGCCTCAGGATGGAAGGTAATAATCGAGGCACCTGCTGCCGCGAACTCATCAATCATGCGTTCTACCGGCTGCACCATCAGATGCACATCTATCGGCGCGGTGATGCCGTGACTGCGTAACGCTTTACACACCATGGGACCAATGGTGAGATTTGGCACGAAATGATTGTCCATTACATCGAAATGTACGACATCGGCGCCGGCGGCTAAAACCGCGTCAACTTCATCCCCTAATCGGGCAAAATCTGCCGACAAGATTGATGGAGCGATGAGATAATCTGCCATAGTGATCCCCGTTGCTGGTAAGAAAGTGCATTAGTGTACCAGACAGACCCGCGCTTGCCAGTTAAAAAAAGCGCCAAATAGCTTGGCAACGCAGGGGCAAAGCTGCTAAATTGTACGTTATTCACGCATTCGTGGAAGGAGTCTCATCAATGCAAAAACAGCGCAATTATAAACAACTCGCCAGCGGCTTTGCTGTCGTTTGTGTGATGCTGACCGCTGCATTGTTGACCAGTGGTGGCTCTTCAACGCTTACCGCCTCTCAGGCAGAATGCCAAAAACTGCTTGCTAACTCCGAGCAGCCGCAAAACGCGCAGCAGTGTGCTAAACAAGCAACTCAAAACGAACTATCCTGGGCCTCATGGTTCTCTGGTCGCAGCCGTTCCACCCAGTTTCACTTCCTTGACCTGTTCGAACTTCTGTTTGAAGAATCGAATCGAAGCCAGAATGAGTATGGTAGCAGCAAGAAAGTCAGCTTGGGTTAATCTGAGCGAATGAGTACTGATTCTAAACCTAACTTTTTCAGTGTCGTTTTCAGCGTTCTGGCTGCACTTTTTGGTGTGCAAACCGAAGCCAATCGCCAACGCGATTTCAGCAAGGGCCACCCGGGCCTGTTCATCGGCGTTGGCGTTGTTTTTATCGTCTTATTCGTGGTTACGCTGCTACTTATTGTGAACTGGGTACTCCCTTAAACGGGAGCACCAGCATGTTCATGCGAGGTAATACCTGAGTGACGCAGCAAAGCTTCAACTTCAGGTTCACGGCCACGAAACTCTTTAAATAACTGCATCGCTTCCCGCGAACCGCCACGCTCTAGAATAGCGTGCAAGAAGTCCATACCCACATCACGATTGAAGATCCCTTCTTCCTCAAATCGACTGAAGGCATCAGCAGATAACACTTCCGCCCACTTGTAACTGTAATAGCCAGCCGCGTAGCCGCCTGCAAAGATATGCCCAAAGCCGTGCTGGAAACGGTTATAGGCCGGCGGCTTGCGTACCGCGACTTCATCGCGGACAGCATCGAGAATGGTCTGAATCTGATCGCCTTGCTGGGCGTCATAGTCACGATGAATGCGCAGGTCAAACAGGCTAAACTCCAGCTGTCGAACCATCTGCATTGCCGACTGGAAGTTGCGGGCGGCCAGCATTTTCTCCAATAAATCCTCAGGTAAAGATTCACCGGTTTCGTAATGGCCAGAAATAATTGCCAGAGCTTCCGGTTCCCAACACCAGTTTTCCAGAAACTGCGACGGCAGTTCGACCGCATCCCAGGCCACACCGTTAATTCCTGATACCCCAGCGACGTCGACTTTGGTCAACATATGATGCAGGCCGTGACCGAATTCGTGGAACAGGGTCAGCACTTCATCGTGGGTAAACAGCGCAGGCTTATCGCCCACTGGCTTGTTGAAATTACAGGTTAAGTAAGCGATGGGGTGTTGCAGATCATTGTTAGTGTTAACGCGGCGTACCGCACACTCAGCCATCCATGCACCACCACGTTTGCCATTGCGCGCATAAAGATCCAGATAGAAACTGCCCCGCAGCTCGCCATTGCTATCGCCGATCACAAAGTATCGAAGATGATCGTGATAACGTGATGGCGGCGTTTGCTCTTCCACATTCATCCCGAACAGGTTTTCAACGACAGTAAAGAGTCCTTTCAGCACCTGATGTTCGGGGAAATAGGGGCGCAGCTCTTCATCAGAGATCGCGTACTTTTGCTGCTTTAACTTTTCACTAAAGTAGGCCACGTCCCAGGCCTCGAGCTCCCCGATACCGTATTCAGTGCGAGCGAAATCAAGGACTTCCTGATAGTCGGCGTGCGCTTGCGGCAAAGATCGCGCAGCAAGGTCCTGTAAAAACTGTTCAACTTGGGTGGTCGACTCGGCCATTTTGGTGGCCAGACTTAGTTCCGCATAATCGCGATAGCCCAACAATTGTGCCAGTTCGTGGCGCAACGCCAGGGTTTCAGCCATGATTGCGCTATTATCAAATTGTCCAGCCTGCGGCCCCTGATCCGATGCCCGGGTGGTGAAAGCCTGATACATCACTTTACGTAATTCGGCATCGTCGGCGTACATCATCACCGGTAAATAACTGGGAATTGCTAACCCGAAGCGCCAGCCTTGCTGGTCATTTTCTTCGGCCGCACTGGCGGCGGCATCGATGGCACTCGGTGGTAATCCACCCAACCGCGCTTTATCTGTGACCAAATAGTGCCAGCCGTCGGTGGCATCAAGCAGGTTATTACTAAAGCTCGAGGAAAGGTCCGATAAACGCGTCTGGATCTCGGCATAGCGCTTCTTCTCCGCCGCTGGCAATGCAATTCCGGACAACTCGAAGTCACGCAGCGTATCGTCGATCACTTTACGTTGAGCTTCCGACAAGGTCTCGTATTCGTCGCTATCTTTGAGCGCCTGAAAGGCTTTAAACAGACCTTCGTGTTGCCCGACAAAAGTGCCATAGTCGCTTAGTAACGGCAGGCAGGCGTCATGTGCTTCACGTAACTCCGGAGAACTGACCACCGAGTTAAGATGAGACACCGGCGACCAGCTGCGCTCTAATAAATCATCCGCATCTTCCAATGGCGCGACGAGTCCATCCCAACTGTAATCCTGCGCTGCCAACACGGTTTCGATGGCCTGCTTGCAGGCGGCAATGCGCGCCTCAATTGCTGGCACAATGTGCTCTGCTTCGATGGCATCGAAAGGCGGCAAACGGTAATCACTTAATAAAGGGTTTTGACTCATACGGCTTCCTCTTGAATAATGCGCTGTGTAACTCATCTACGGCTACTCTACTGTAGATGTTAGGCCGAAGCTCTTGTTTTCAAGGTTGCAGCCCAAATAACAACAGGAAATCAAAATGAAATCAGCTTACGCTTTGTTGCGCAAAATGCGCCAGGGTTTTGCCGCTGCACTCGCTGTTACCGCGCTTGCAGCTTGTAGCAGTGTTCCAGGTCACGCACCTGTGGCTAGCCAGGATGCCCATCCCAATGGTGAATCTCTCAGCTTAACCGCGCTCTACCAAACCGATACCTATGAAGCTCGTGGCGTGCCACCCACACGCTGGCTCTCCGATGGCAGCGGTTACACGATTCTCGAACAAGCCGAGCAAGGGTCCGGACATGATTTAGTCCGTTACCACCCACGTACGCAGCAACGCACGGTGCTGATAAGTGCAAAAGAATTAACTCCCGAAGGCGCAAATGCTCCACTGGACATTGCCGACTATCACTGGTCGAATGCCGGCGACAAGCTGTTGATTTTTACCAACACCAAACGCTCATGGCGCACCCATACTCTGGGTGACTACTGGGTCTTCGACCTGCAACAGCGTGAGCTGACACAGCTCGGAACTTTTGCGGATCCCTCAACCTTACAGTTTGCTAAATTCGACCCGGCGGCTGAGCGGGTTGCCTATGTCATGCAGAACAATATCTACGTTGAACGCTTGCGCGACGGTAAGATCACCCAACTCACCCATGACGGTAGCGATACTATCGTTAATGGCACCTTTGACTGGGTCAACGAAGAAGAGTTTTTCCTGCGTGATGGCTTCCGTTGGAGTCCCGACGGTACAGAAATTGCCTATTGGCAGCTGGATACCTCAGGTACCCCCATATTTACCATGATCAATAATACAGACGCACTGTATCCGACGCTGAAAACCTTCCCCTACCCGAAAGTTGGTGAAACCAACGCCGCCATGCGCATCGGCGTAATACCAGCGGACGGTGGCGACACCACCTGGATGAAGGTACCCGGTGATCCACGTCAGCATTATCTGGTTCGCATGCAATGGGCGGGTAATTCAGAGCAGTTGTTCATTCAACAGCTTACCCGTTCACAAGCAGTGAACCGTGCGTTTTTAGCCAATGCTGATACCGGTAACGTCGCTGAAGTGATTCGCGAAACCACTGAGAGCTGGGCCGAATACGTTGACGATGTGACCTTTCTTGCCGATGGCGAATCCTTTACCTGGTTAAGCGAACGCAGTGGTTACCGCCATATTTATCGTGTTGATCGTGACAGCGGTCGGCTCACCGCAATTACCCGTGGTAACTGGGACGTGGTCGAGGTGCTGCAGATCAATGAAGCGCAAGGGTGGGTCTATTTTATTGCTTCACCCGAGACACCACTGGAGCGCTATTTGTTTCGCGCCAGCCTGGACGGTAGCAGTAAACTGGAACGCCTGACACCCGCGCAGGCAGGTACCCACAGCTATCAATTGTCGGCGGATGCTGATTACGCTGTGCATACCTATTCCAGCGTCACGCAAATGCCGCAGGTGGATATGATCAGCCTGCCCGATCACCGTCGTATCCGGATGATCAAGAACAATGCCGAAGCACAGACGGCCTTCAATGAACTCGCTCGCGGCAGCTTTGAATTTTTCCAGGTCACCGCACAGGACGGGCTCGAGCTGGATGGTTTTCTGATGAAGCCCGTCAACTTTGACCCGAACAAAGACTACCCGATCCTGTTTTACGTTTATGGCGAGCCGTGGGGCCAGACCGTGAGCAACAGTTGGGGTGGTGAACGTTTCTTATGGCACACTTACCTGACCCAACAAGGTTATATTGTTGCTTCGATCGATAACCGTGGCACCAAGTCGCCACGAGGTTTTGACTGGCGCCGTTCGATCTATAAAAACCTTGGCGTGGTAACTGTGCGCGATCAACACGATGCCCTGCAGGCCATGCTGGACCGCTGGTCATTTATTGATGAAGATCGGGTCGGCATCTGGGGTCATAGTGGCGGCGGTTCGCAAACGCTGAATGCGTTATTCCGCTACCCCGAAGCTTATGATGTCGGCTTAGCGTTAGCGCCGGTGCCTGATTTGACGCTCTACGACACTATTTATCAGGAACGTTATTCAGGGCTCCTGCCGGAGGCGGCTGAACGCTACCGTGAAACTTCAGCAATTACCCATGCGGAAAACCTGCAGGGCGATTTACTCTTAGTCCACGGAACCGGTGACGATAATGTGCATTTCCAGGGAACGGAGCGGTTGGTGAACGAATTGATCAAGCATGGTAAACAGTTCGAATTTTTTGCCTATCCGAACCGTACCCATGGTATTCGTGAAGGCGAAGGTACCACGCTGCATCTGCGTACTATGATGACCGACTTCCTGCGTGAGCACCTGCCGGCAGGCGCGCGCTAATCATCCGCGTAATCAAGATAGGCTTCGTTCAACACGGTCATACCGTGTTGCCGAAGCCATTGTTCTGCTGCCTGATAGTCATCTGAATAGCGTGCCACCCACTGCCAGAACCTGGCACTGTGATTGAATTCTGCCAGATGGCAAAGCTCATGAATAACCACATTGCGCACCACCCATTCCGGCGCCAGCCATAACTTCCAGGAAAATTTCAACTCTCCCTTACGGCTACAGTGCCCCCACTTGCCGGAAAAACCGCCGACTTCCCAGCTGTTTGGCTGTAACGGATGGTTTTGCGGCCAATCGCTGAAAAAGTCATCCAGCCATTGCTTAGCCCGCTGCTGATACCAGGCGCGAACAATGCCCTTAGGCTCTTTTTCCGGGTTAGATCGGGTGGTTACTGTGGCAATGAGCGCATCATTCTCGCGGCAACAGTTTTTCCGCGTTGCGGTTCGCACCTGCAATGTCAGGGGCTGCCCGAGCCAACGCAGGCGCTCACCGGCTTGCCAGTTGCGTGGCTGCACGCCGGCCAGCTGTTGTTGCTGCCGCTGCAGATGTTTCTGGATCCAGGCTTCTTTGCTGGCTACGAATTGCTGTATCTTGGTTTCAGAGAGGGCCCAGGGCGCATGCACCTGCACTTCGCCATCGCGAACTTTGATCGCGACAGAGCGGCGCTTTTTACTGCGATGGATGGGATAGATTGAGCTCATCGTTTTTTTCATCTCGCTTTAACCGCGGCTTGCGTTGCACATAGGTCTTTTTTGGGCGATCATACGGCCATCAATTAAGTCACAGATTAGCACGTAACAGGAGCACAACGCATGACCCGACATTACGATTATTTAGCGATTGGCGCAGGAAGTGGTGGTATCGCCTCAGCGAACCGCGCAGCGATTCGCGGTGCAAAAGCCGCCGTGATCGAAGCTAAAGCCGTAGGTGGAACCTGCGTGAATGTTGGTTGCGTGCCGAAAAAAGTCATGTGGTACGGTGCCCATATCGCCGAAGCACTTAAATACAGTGAAGCCTATGGTTTCGATATCAAGCAAAACGGTTTCGACTGGAAAACCTTAGTACGTAACCGTGAGGCCTATATTGAACGAATTCACGGCGGCTACAAACGAGGTTTTGAGAGTAACGGTGTGGAATACATTGAAGGCTTCGCCCGTTTCGTTGATAAAAATACCGTTGAAGTAAATGGTGAGCAGATCACCGCTAAGCACATTACCATCGCAGTTGGCGGCCGGGCCATTGTGCCTTCATGTGAAGGTGCCGAATATGGTATCGACTCTGATGGTTTCTTTGCTCTGGAAGAACGCCCAAACAAAGCCGTGGTGGTCGGTGCTGGCTACATTGCCGTAGAAATCGCCGGCGTCTTACACGCTTTAGGCAGCGACAGCCATCTGTTGGTGCGCCGCGATCGCCCGCTACGTTATTTTGATGAAGACATTACGGACGCACTGCTGGAGCGCCTTGAACTTGACGGTCCGACTCTGCATACCAACACAGTGGTCAGCAAGGTTGAGAAAGATGAGCAAGGAATACTAACGGTACACACCGAGGCTGGCGAAGTCATTGAAGATGTCGATTGCCTGGTTTGGGCCATCGGCCGCGAACCTGCTACTGATAAAATTAATCTTGAAGCTGCTGGCGTTGAAGTTGATCCCGTCGGTTTCGTCCGCACGGACAAGTATCAAAATACCAATGTCGACGGCATTTACGCAGTAGGTGACATCACTGGCGAAGCGCAACTTACTCCGGTGGCGATCAAGGCCGGCCGACTGCTCGCTGAGCGCTTATTTAATCCGGATCTTCCCGACGCACATATGGATTACACTCAGATTCCGACCATCGTATTCACCCATCCGCCTATCGGCACTGTGGGTTTTACCGAGATTGAAGCTTGTGCCAAATACGGCGAAGGTAACGTGAAAATCTATCGTTCAAAATTTGCCGCCATGTACAACGCCGTAACCCCTCACCGGGCGCTGAGCACCTTCAAACTGGTATGTACCGGCGACGAAGAAAAGGTAGTCGGCATTCATGGTATCGGTGAAGGTATGGACGAAATACTGCAGGGTTTTGCCGTAGCTATGAAAATGGGTGCAACCAAGGCAGATTTCGATGCTACCGTTGCTTTGCACCCAACCAGTGCTGAAGAGTTTGTGACGCTACGCTAAATCGTAACCGTCGCCTTCTAACTCCAGGGTAAATGCCAATAACACTTTGTGGCGCAGGGAGAGTGAGCATGAAAACCATCGGAATTATTGGCGGCATGAGTTGGGAGTCGACTCTGGTCTACTACCGCTTACTGAATCAATACACCCGCACCGCGTTAGGCGGCCATCATTCGGCAAAGCTGGTGCTGTACAGTGTTGACTTTGCAGAAATTGAACAGCTGCAACGGCAAGGTGACTGGGAGCAAACCGCGATTATCTTAATCCAGGCAGCGCAGGCACTTGAAGCCGCCGGCGCCGAGCTCATGTTGATTGCCACCAACACTATGCACAAAGTTGCGGCTGAAGTGCAGGATGCCATCAGCTCGCCGTTGCTTCACATTGTTGATGCGCTTGCCGATGCCATACTGGAGCAAGGTCATAGCTCTATTGGGTTACTGGGTACGCGCTTCACTATGGAGCAGGAATTTTATCGCGAACGTTTACAGCAACATGGCATCACAGTGTTAACACCTGCGGCAACAACGCGGCAGTACGTGCATGACTGTATTTTTAACGAGTTATGTCAGGGACAATTTACCACAGCAGCAAAACAAGCCTTTTTAAAAACTTGTGACGAGCTGCACCAGCAAGGAGCCGAAGGCATTGTGCTTGGCTGCACTGAAATTGGGTTGTTGCTGCAGCAAGAGGATACGCCGATAAAGCTCTATGACACCACAGAGATCCATGCGGCAGCCGCAGTTAAAGCCGCGCTCGCCTGATAGCAAGCTGTTTACGTACGTTTTGGCTTACGTTCCGGTGCTGCTGCATCGACACTCATCGATACGATACGCGAGAGGTGACTATAAGGTAGCCCGGTATCTTCATGCCACTGATTAAATGCCTGCTGTGCCTGGCGTAAGCCACGTTTGCTGGTGGGTGAGGCATCCATCAGATTATGATTTTTAAGGGCCGTTACCACGTCAGTTGATAACACAAAACCATCCCAGCCGACGCGCCTTAGAAAGTGTTGCGCAGTGGCACCAGCAAGCCTTGCGCCATTGACCTTGAAGTAATCCAACAGTCCAGCCTGATCCGACGATGGCCAACTTGCGAGAAATTGACCAAAGCTGCCATGCTCTTCCGCTGCTTCTACTATCATCCGCGCATTTCTCGGTACGGTTTCAATTTTCTGCCAGTTGCGCACGATGCGCGCATCGTCGGCCAGTTGCTCCAGACGCTCCGGCGGTACCTGTTGCCAGTACAGCGGGACAAAACCGCTAAAGGCTTGCTCAAAATCTTTCCACTTGTTGTCGATAATACGCCAGACGAAGCCAGCGCGAAAAATACCGCGGGTGATTTCTGCGAGATAATACGCATCATCGCGCTCAGTAAGTTCCTCACGCTCGACTACTTTTGGTAATCGCGCATTAACTTCAGCTTTACCCTTGCGCGCAATTGCACGTTCCTGAAAGTAACTAAATTTCATCAATTTTACTCTGTCGTTGGTCGTATTCTTACTAGCTAAGCTAACCATCTGTGTGCTAGTTTCACAACATTGATTTTTATTTCGTTCTCACCTTAGTAGGTAACGATGGTTTTACTGATTGTTTTTGCTTTTGTCGCTATCGGCATTTCATTTCTATGCTCAATACTCGAGGCAGCCCTGCTTTCGATTACGCCGAGTTACATAGCGCAACTCAAGTCTGAACGACCGCATCTGCACGATCAACTGCAACGTCTTAAGTCGACGATTGATCGCCCGCTGGCCGCCATCTTGACCCTTAACACCATAGCACACACAGTTGGTGCTGCTGGCGTTGGTGCGCAGGTAGGTGTGGTGTTTGGTGATGGTTACCTCGCAATCGCTTCAGCCGTCATGACCCTGCTGATTTTAGTGCTTTCTGAAATCATTCCGAAGACTATCGGCGCAAAATTCTGGCGCGGGATTGCACCGGCACTACCGCCACTATTGAATACTATGATTATTGGACTCAAGCCCTTTATCTGGGCCTCGGATCAAATTACCAAGCGTATTGGCGGCAACGCTCACGACATCGATATCCGCGCCGAAATCAAAGCCCTTGCCATCGTTGGCAACGAGCAGAAGGCTATCGATGATGATGAAAAACGCGTCATCAGCAATATTCTCGATTTACATGCGATAAAAGTCAGTAAAGCCATGACACCACGCATGGTTTGTGAAGCCGTACGTCCGGACAGCACCATCGGTGAATTTCTGGATCAAGTCAAAGCAATGCCCTATTCGCGCTTCCCGGTCATTGATGATGACGAGGTTCCACATGGTGTTATCTTGCGCAATGAGGCTCTGGAGTCGCATCGTGACGAAAAAGTCAGTAATCTTGCGCGTGAAATTGAAGTATTAAGCCCCAGCATCGACTTGGAAAGCGCTTTGACTCGATTTTTAGAAGCACGCAAGCACATGGCGGTGGTATTTGACGAACATGGCAGCTGGCTTGGTCTGATCACGTTGGAAGATATTATTGAGACCATACTGGGTCAGCCCATCATGGATGAAACGGACACCATTCCCAGCCTAAGGCGTTACGCAAAACAACGTTGGGGACAACGAATCAAGACAAGTGACGATGCTAAACCGTGAACTAATTTACGCTGAACAGTCGTTGTTTCACCAATCGCAACTGTTGCGTGCGGTGCTGAAGATCATCGCGATATTCTCGGTACTGATCGGCTCTATTAACGTATTCCTGTTTAACAGCTACGATACCGCGCTATTTAATTACGTAAGCTTCATCGTCGCGTTATTTTTGCTGTTTTATTTCAAAGACCCGAGCCGACTCAAACTGACCTCCTGGCTAGCTTGTGCCGCGGTGATCTTTAATGTCATGGTCTTTATTCATATCGCCAGAGGCCAGAATTATTCCGTTCTCTGGATCATGATCATCCCCCCCATCGTGTTCTTCCTGCTTGGGCGCAAAATGGGTGCCTGGATTACCGGTTCACTGTTTCTGTATGTCATAGGTTTTATGGCTGTAGTGATTCAGCACACTGAAATGCGCACCTTAGGTTTTGGCGCCTTACTCAATATCATTGAAGTCTGTATTGCCTTGTGGTTCCTCTTTCGTTTTTATGAGGGATCTCGTGAGTCTGCTTATCGCGCACTCGAAATTCAGTCGATCACCGATAAGCTTACCGGCTTGTACAACCGTATAAAGCTCGACTCAGTGGTGGCTGAGCAACACCGGCAGCTGGCCGCCGGGCAACTAAACCACTCAAGCGTGGTGATTGCTGACATTGATAATTTTAAAGAGATTAACGACCGGCTGGGCCATATTCAGGGTGATAAAGTGCTGCAGCAAGCCGCCAGGTTATTACGCAGCTTTACTCGCGATGATGGCATCGTCGGGCGCTGGGGCGGTGAAGAGTTTATGCTCATTCTGCCCGATTACAGCGTTGATCAGGCAAAACACTACAGCGAACTTCTCCGTCGCTATATTGCCGACAATGACGCTGCTTTTGGGCAAACCCTGACGATGAGTTTTGGTGTCGCTGAATTACATGCAGAAGCTTCGTTCGAACACACCTTTATTAAAGCCGATCGCGCCCTCTACCAGGCTAAACAAGCCGGGCGCAACTGTGTCATGGTTGCCATCGATTAGATTTTGTTACAAAGCTCTGGACGATCTTTACCCACAACTACTGCACAAGCGCCAACAAGCGTTCTACACTTGCTGAATAATTTCACGAAATACATTTTCTTATAAGAGCAACAACTATGAAACCTTTAGTCTTAGCAAGTGCGATGAGTCTCGCATTACTTGTCGGCTGTGGTAGCCAAACTAACACAATCGCAGAAACCACGACCGCAGTGCATCAACCGACCAACGAGGCGGTTATAAAGTCGCCCAACGATGATCGCGCTTATAAAACGGTCATTCTTCCTAACGGGCTTGAAGTGATGTTGATTTCAGATCCACAAACGGAAAAATCGGCGGCATCGCTTAGTGTTGGCGTAGGTCTGTTGCACGACCCAATGTCACAGCAGGGTATGGCACATTATCTTGAACACATGTTATTTCTAGGCACCGAACGTTATCCGGATACAAAAGGCTACTCAGCGTTCATGACGGCCAATGGTGGGAGCCAGAACGCCTACACCTGGCTCGATATCACGAATTACATGTTCAGTGTCAATAATGACGCACTGGATGAAGCACTTGATCGTTTCTCAGATTTTTTCAAAGCGCCTATGTTGTATCCGGAATACACCGACAAAGAGAAGAATGCGGTGAACGCTGAATGGTCCATGCGCCGCGAAATGGATTTTTTCGGTCAGTTCAAATTAGCACGGAATTTACTCGGCGATCATCCTGCGAACCGTTTTCTTATCGGTAATCTGGAATCTCTTGGCGACAAGGAAGGAAGTAACTTGCATGCCGAGACCGTCGCTTTTTACGAGCAGTACTATTCAGCGAATATTATGAAAGTCGCACTCATTGGCAAGCAATCGGTTGCTGAGCTTGAGAAGCTAGCGGTTAAACATTTCAGTTCCATTGAGAATGACAAAATTGCCGAACCTGAAGTGACCGCCGAAATAGATTTTTCTGAGGTTGGTGGCAAGCGTATTCATTACGTGCCTAATCAGGATCTCAAGCAGCTTAGACTTGAATTTATTATTGATGACAATAGTGACCAGTATGCGGTTAAACCTAATCGCTTTATCACCTACTTGCTGGGCTCAGAGATGCCTGGCGCGCCGGCGTATGAGCTAAAGAAACTCGGCTTGATCTCGAGTCTCAGCGCATCAGCCAGTCCCACCTATTACGGCAACTACGGCGTGTTGCAGATTGACGTTAACCTGACCGACGCAGGTATGCAGCAACGTGACACTATCACCGCGCTACTAATGAATTATATCGATTTAATTAAATCAGAAGGCGTAGACAGGAAATACTACAGTGAAATTAAAACCAGCCTGGCGAATCAATTCCGTTTCCTGGAAAAGTCTGACGAATTTAGTTACGTCTCAAATCTAGCTGAGGCAATGCAAAACGTACCAGCTGAGATGGCAATCGCTGCCCCCTTTCATTACGAACATTTCGACGCTGAAGCCATTCAAGATGTGCTCGCGCAACTTACACCTGAACGCTTACGGGTATGGTATGTAAGCAAACAGGAACCGCACGACAGTGAACTCCATTATTACGATGGCAAGTATAAAGTTGTGCCTATTAGCGCTGAAGAACAAGCTGCGTGGCACGCTGAACCTGCAATCGATTTAGCACTACCAGCGGTAAACCGGATGCTGCCTGAAAACTTTGAGATCGTCGCCACACAACAACGTGATAAACCGGAAGTTGTCATCGATAATGATAATGTCACCGTTTGGCACTATCCTAGCGAAGCATTTGCTGATCAGCCGCGTGGTGTCCTGGAAATTAATATGAATAGTGCGGCACCAATAAAATCTGCTAAGGCAGACGTACTGTTGTCGTTATGGAGTGATTTGTATAACCTGGAACAAAGCGCATTAGCGACCGAAGCTAGTATCGCTGGTATGCAACTGCGGCTTTCTGCGGGCACCGGCCTGACCATGCGTATTGGTGGCTTCACCGATAAGCAACCCCTGCTCCTCCAACAGGCTCTGGCTGATTTGGCGGTGGACGTGGACCCGCAGGGTTTTAGACAAGCTGTTGATCGCTATGTGCGAGCATTAGGAAACCAAGGTAAGCAGTTCCCCTTCTATCAAGCGTTCGGCGCCTATAATAAGTTGATCCGTGAAGGTAACTACAATACTGAGGTTCTGATCGATACTGCGCAATCGTTGAACGCGGCAGATTTGCAAATGTTCATGGATGATTTTCTGAGCCAACATCGATTGCGCGTGTTTGCGTTCGGTAACTACAACACGTCTGCACTCGAAAATGTCGTGGCTACCTTAACTAACGCGCTACCGACCGAGAATCAGCAGCCCGAATATAAGATCGCCAACTATTGGCTACCCCAAGCCAACAAACATGTGGTCTGGCAGGAGGATATTGAAGTTGCCGATGTCGGCTTAATCGATGTGCATGTCAATCTGACACCAGGTTATGAGACTTTTGCTGCTGCTACCGTGCTCAAAGACCACTTTAGTAATATCGCCTTTGACCGTTTACGCACAGAAGAGCAACTGGCTTACGCAGTCGGTGGCACTGCAGCACGCCTCGACGACTACACCGGCTTTGCCATGTACATTCAAACGCCAGTGAAAGACGTTGCGGCAATGCAGCAACGCTTCGACGCGTTTAAAAAAGAGTATGCTACCGAGTTAGATAAAATGACGGACGCAGAGTTTGAACAGCTGAAAACCAGTACCTTGGTAACGCTGAACGAACCGCCAAAAAACTTACAAGAAGAAGTTGCGCCCTTACTGTCCGACTGGTACCGGGAAGACTACGGCTTCGACAGTAAGCAACAACTTATTTCAGCCGTTGAACAAGTGAGTTTAGCTGACATCAAGACGTTCTATAGTGACACTATGCTAAATCCGGAAGCAGCGCGCGTTAGCGTACAGATGCGTGGTACTAAATTTGCAGAACAACCTTTTGCAAACTTCGAATCACAAATACTGGTGGAACAACTCTCAGACTTCCATGCAGATATGAAAAAGCAGCAGCCGTAAAATCGGCTACTGCTTTCCTTTACTGGTCATGACTGAGTAAAAAGGCGCGAAGGTATTAAACCACGCGCTTTTTTTTGACCTCAGTCGATATGACGTCGACTTTTACCGTCTTTAACTTCCACTGGCTGTCGCATAGGTTGCGGTCTGGCTTGTGGCTTGCGTTCGAAACTTGGTTTCGGTTCAACAGTTGGCTGTTGACGTACGACCGGTTGACTCGGCTTAGGCTCAAAACGCGGTTGCTGACGCACCACAGGTTGACTCGGCTTCGGCTCAAAACGCGGTTGCTGACGCACCACGGGTTGGCTTGGCTTGCGCTCAAACACCGGCTGCTGCCGTACCACGGGTTCCGTTGCTTTGCGCTCGAAGCGCGGCTGTTGACGCACAACAGGTTCGTTTGGCTGCTGCTCGACACGGCCCGGTTGTTTAGCAATAGGCCCACGCTCTTCAACCCGTCGCATCCGCGGCTCAGCTTCCGCTTCTAACAAGCGGCGGCGGATTTCAACTTGCGGTGGACGCTTATCGCGTACCGGAGCTGCGACTACGCGGCCTGGATCATCTTTCGGCTGCAGCTGCGGCGGATTCTGTACCAACTCGCGATGACGATATTCCACGTTGCGACGATGGCGCGGGTCATGACGCCAGCGATCACCATCACCCGGTTCAGGGCGGTAGCCACGGTCGTGGCGACCACGACGACGGTCGCGATCCCAATCACGATCACGGTTGTGATAATGATGGTGATGCACAACCACATAGCGACTCGGCCAGTAAAAATCACTGAAGAAATACCAGTGGGGCACATGGTAAGAGAACGACCAGCGAATACCGCTGCCCAGTGATACAGTTAAACCGGGGTGTCCCCAATAAACTGGTGGTGTTCTGTGCCACCATGGACCATACACATAACGGGTATCGTACACCGGAACATAAACGTATTCGCGGCGCACTGTCTCAATGCGAATAGTGCGCGCTTCACGTGCCACCGCGACATGTTCGTCGCTGCGTAAGTTACCTGCAACATAAGCACGGTCGCGCAGCACCTGAATACTGGCCAGCACGTCTTCCTGTTGTGCGATAAACGCTTCACCAAGGGCTTGAGTCCATTCCAGATTTTCACTCATTTGCTTGAGTACATCGGGTGTGGCCACTAGAGCTTTAACACTGGGATCCCAGCTTTCGTCATCGGCCTGTGCCAACGCTTGTTCAGGAGCTAAATGCGCGTTACGACTGACCCACCGCTCTGCCTGGACGACTTCCAGTGGATAGGTCGCAGCAATTAGAATGTGGGAAAGAAGGCTATCAGGATACAAGGCAACAGGTGCCAACATGCGATCCAGGTCTGCCTGGGTATATACACCATTGGTTGCACTCACCGAGTAACGATCCGACTCGGCATGCGCGGTTGGAATCGCAGTACAGCCAATTGAGGTTGCCAGTGCCAACGATAGTACACTGAATTTCAGTAAAGGCACGTTGACCTTGTTAAGTTTAAACATGATTGAGCCTCCGTTAGGCGGGCAGCTTTTGGCTACCAGTTAAAGTATAGACGCTCCTATCCTGCAATTGGTGACAAATTAAATGTAAAGAATTCACAAAGAAAAACACCGCTCCGTGAGCGGTGTTTTGTCAGATTCCTTTAAACTTATTGGATACCTAGCTCTTTCAACAAGTTATCGGCACCGTCTACAACTTCCATCTGCCATAGCATGAAACGGCTATCCACTTGAATCGAGCGGGTGTTGTCGATGTTGAAATCCCAGTCCGAGATAATCGAGTCTAAGGTACCGTCAAAGGCTAAACCAACCAGTTCAGCTTTGCCATTCAGCACCGCTGAGCCTGAGTTACCGCCGGTGATATCAAGGGTCGCAAGATAGTTCACTGGCACTGAATCAAGGCTCTCAACATAGTAGTCAGCATAGTTTTCATTCTTAATGGCATCGAGTTGCGCTTGTGGCGCATTGAACTCGCCTTCGCCAGTGGCTTTTTGCTGAATGCCACGTAAAGTTGTAAATGCCGTCCAGGCGGTACCGTCATAAGTGCCGTGGTCACGCCCTGTTACGGTGCCGTAAGTTACCCGAAGCGTACTGTTTGCATCAGGGTAAACGGCTTCACCTTGCTCACGCATGAAGGCAATTTTCGCCCGCATGTAGTTCGCATAAGCCGCCTGAATCTGCCCGGATAACTCTTCGGCTTCATCCTGCTCAGCCTGTTGCTGAGGGTATAAAGCTACTGCAGCCTGCACAAATACGTCATCCTCATCAACAAACTGACTCGGGCTCGCCGCCAACAGTTGATTGCGCACATCAAGTTCAGTTAAGTCGGTTGTTGCGTACCAGCTGGCAATCAGATCGCGAAGCTCGGCGTCAGACATCTCAGAGCTTAAACCAAGTGCCTCATCAAAGACTGAGTCGCGTTGCTCTGTCGGTACCTGCAGGTAATTTTTCAGGTTGTAAAAATCAAGCGCCATTTCAACACTGGCGTCGAAGCTACGATCAAGACCCGCTACGTAAGCTTTAAAACGCGGTAAGTCACGCTCCTGGTAGCCGGCTTCACGTTCCGCGTCTGGCTTGGTTTGCTCCTGGCTCAGTTTATATAAAACTGCAGCCATACCTAATAGGCGAGGCGTTGCCAGCGAGCGGTAGTAATCCTCACGCTCACTTTCATGACGTTCAGCCAGTAAACGCTCGATTGCCTGTAGATCTTCTGCATAAGCGGCGCCATTTTCAGCGCTGTTGTTGACCCACTGCTTCAGAGCTTGATGTTCAGCCTTTTTGCGTTGCAGAAGATCTGAGTTGGCAAAACTATCGAGCATGCCCTGGCGGTTTTTCAGGTAGTTATTTAAACCTGCCACCCGGCTTGCGTACTTAAGCTCAGCATCTTTATTACTTTCGGTTTGTGTCGCAATGATGTCGAGGTTATCGCGGAAGCGCTCTACCGTGTTTGGGTAGCTCCACTCGAAGGTGTTTTCCACTTCACTTGGCAAACGATGACGATTAGTGCGACCCGGATAGCCCAAGGCCATCACAAAATCGCCTTCATCGAGGGCATCTGACGCAATCGTCAGGTGATGCTCCGGTTGATAGGGTACGTTTTCCTCGGAAAATTCGGCAGACTTACCTTCCGGGCTGACATAGGCGCGGTAAAATGAGTAGTCCCCGGTATGACGTGGCCACATCCAATTGTCCGTATCACCACCAAATTTGCCGACACCTTCAGCAGGCGCGTGGACAAGTCGCACGTCTTTGATTTCAAGCTGCTTAATCAAAAAGTACTCGAGCCCACCATAAAATGATGAGACCGCACAGCGATGTCCGGCATCTTCTTCACAGGCCGCAACAATACTCTTGTAGTTATCTTCAATAGCATCGACGCGCTCTTTACCAGTCAGTTTGGCGGTGTCAGCATCAATCACCTGCGCAGTAACATTTTCAACAGCTTTGGTTACGTAGATGCGGGATCCCGGAGCTGCTGCAACTTCATCTTCCAGTGAAGCGGCAAGAAAGCCATTGGCCAGCAGATCATTTTCAGGTGTCGAATTATAAGCAATGCTGTTGTAAACACAGTGATGGTTGGTAACCACCAAGCCTTGCGGAGACACAAAAGATGCTGAACAACCGCCTAAGCTGACCACAGCTCCCATCGGGAACTCAGTTAGCTTGGTTAGATCGCTGGGATCTAATTCTAAGCCCGCTGCCTTTAATTTATCCGCAATTTCCGGCAACTGTTGCGGCATCCACATGCCTTCATCAGCAACGGCCACAGAGCTCACCAGCGCCAATGCAATAAGTGACTTTTTCATTTTTATACTCGTTGTTTTTATGTAGAAAATACGTGGTTATTGATTCCAGCCATCATTGCCCTTGCCGGGCGCAAAGTCAATCATTACCTGTGTTCTGAGTGAGCCAGGGTGTCAGATAACACCCTGGTCAATCATCGCATCGGCGACCCGCCGGAAGCCGGCAATATTGGCCCCCAGGACCAGGTTATCGGGAGCATCAAACTCTTCAGCGGTAGCTTTTGCGTCGCGGTAGATACGTGCCATGATACATTGCAGCTGCTCATCAACTTCCTCGCGTGTCCAACGCGTCAGACTGGCATTTTGCGCCATTTCCAGCTGACTGGTGGCAACCCCACCGGCATTTGCTGCCTTACCTGGCCCGTAGAGCACGCGTTGTTCCTGTAACAAATCAATTGCAGCCTGGGTGCAGGGCATGTTGGCACCTTCAACAACGGCTTCAATGCCCTGTTCAACCAGGCATTGGGCGTCATTTTCATTAAGTTCATTCTGCGTCGCGCAGGGAAATGCCAGTTGCGCCTGATAACGCCAGATCTGATCGCCGTTTTCAGGGTAATCTGTACGGGCAGTATAAATCGCTTCACTATGCGTACCACAATACTCACTGAGCCGTGAGTGACGCACTTCTTTTATCTCTTTGACCAAGTCCAGATCGATACCGCTGGCATGATAAATTGTGCCGCTCGAATCTGAGCAGGCGACAGGCTTGGCGCCCAGCTCATAAAGTTTCTGCATGGTATAAATTGCCACATTACCAGAGCCGGATACCAAACAGGTTTTGCCCTCAAGCGTCTGGTCACGGCTTTCAAGCAGGGATCGGGCAAAGTAAACACAGCCAAATCCTGTTGCTTCGGTACGCAGCGCTGAACCACCCCAGAGCGGACTCTTGCCAGTTAAAACGCCATCGAATCGATTGACGATGCGTTTGTACTGACCAAATAAATAGCCGATTTCGCGGGTACCAACGCCGATATCGCCAGCTGGCACATCAGTGTTGGGGCCAATGTGGCGATAGAGTTCTGTCATAAATGACTGACAGAAACGCATAATTTCCGCATCGGATTTCCCTTTGGGGTCAAAATTTGCACCACCTTTGCCACCACCGATTGGCAAACCGGTCAGGGCATTTTTAAATATTTGCTCAAAACCCAGAAATTTAACAATGCTGGCATTCACACTCGGATGAAAGCGCATGCCACCTTTGTAGGGCCCCAGGGCTGAATTAAACTCGACCCGATAGCCTTTATTGACCTGAATCTTACCGTCATCATCGAGCCAGGGGACACGGAACATAATCTGCCGCTCTGGTTCGAGTAATCGCTCGATAATAGAATGCTGGCGGTATCTTGGATTCTGCTCCAATAACGGCGCCAGCGATTCCAATATCTCTTCGACCGCTTGATAGAATTCTGTTTGTGCTGGGCTGCTTTTCTTTAACTGTTCAATACTGTCATGGATATATGTCATTCACCCTCCTCGTTATTCTCTATACGTGGCGCAGGCAATTTTTGACCACCTTGTATTAACGTCAGTTGCTCGGCGGATCCCTGCTCAGGCAGTTGGAACTCCATGACGATACCAAACTGCTCGTTGAATAACACCGTTGGACTCTCGGCTTTGACCAGAAATGCTGATTGTCCTGTCGCTTGCGCGGTAATTCCCGCGTCAGTGTAACGTACGCTAATGACAAAATTAGGCTGCAACTGGTAGTCGCCGATCAGGCGCGCTGCCTGGTCTTCGCTCAATTCAACCACGCTGCGAACCGCAACTTCATCACTTACCTTCCTGGAAAATTCAGGCTCGGTGGCACCGATTTGATAAAAATTCAGACCTTCAACAGTGCCATCGTCCGTTCTTCGCACGGTAAAATAAACCAGCGAGTCTTCCAACACGAACTGGTCATCGCCCACAGCACGAACTGCGAACTTGCGGCCCCCCTCGCGTTGACTGTATAGCACACCATTTTCCCAGCTCAGCGTGCGTTGCTCATCGTCACCAATGGAATACGTTCCTATCAATTCACGTAATTCGCTCTCAGCAAGCTCTACGGTCGGTTTTTCAATAGGAAAAGGTTTACCGATAACCTGCGCGGCCAGACGTAACGCAACCTCAGCAGCACCTGGCGAATGCCCCATGTAGTTGCTCAGCACGACGACAGAAACTTGCTGTTGCGGCAACCATAGCGCATAGGTGCTAAAACCATGAATACCGCCAGAATGGCTTAACATTGTTTCACCACGTAGCTTACTGCTGGCAATACCATAACCGTAATCATTAAAGCCTTTGCTGGTGTCAATCATTCGTGCATACATCGCATCAGTTAACACCTTGCCGTTGTGTAAGGCCTGTTGCCACTTATCAACATCGCTGGCAGATGCTGATAAAGCGCCAGCCGCATGGGGTTGCGTCATACTTATAAAGGGCGCGTTGACCAGTTTTTCCTCTTGCATGTAGCCTTCAACCCGACCGGCAACGATTTCAGCTGCTGAATAGTATCCCGTCGCCTCAAGCCCCAACGGGTCAAACAACATTTCCTGCATGGCCTGATACCAGCTTTTACCTGTTACTTTTTCTATTACGGCACCCAGTACCACATAAGCTGAATTGTTATAACGCCACTCACTACCTGGCGTGAAATCCAGCGGCATGTCGCTGGTCAGGGCAATCAACTCGGCGGTTGACACATCAGCACGAATTTCGTCGCTCATCATATATCCGGGCACATCGGTGTAACTTGGCAGGCCGGACGTATGGTTCAGTAATTGATGTAGGGTAAGCTCCGGTATATGAAAGTCTGGCAAAACGTCACCCACAGGAGCGTCCAGATCGAGCTCGCCGGCGGCGACCAATTTAAGAATTGTTGCCGCAGTATATTGCTTAGTTAAGGAGGCAAGACGCAGGATATGATCGGGTTGCAGCGCCACATTCATTTCCATGTCGGCCATGCCACGCGCACCTTTGAAAATAATCTCACCGCCCTGCGAAACGACTACAGTCGCACCGGGCATGTCTTCGGCATAAACCTCAGCCAATATTTTCTCAATCTGCTCAAATCCGGATTCAGCGACAGCTTCCACTGCCGGATCAGCGGCCTGCTCAGCCATCGAAGTTTGCGTGGACTCCGTAGCTGGCGAACATGCAGTTAACCCCAGCAGGCAGAAAATAAAAAAGTAAGTTAGTAATAGACGCATGGTCAGCTCCTTTTGGTTTTAATCAATAGTAGCCCAAAAACCCGAAAATAATTAATCCAATACAGCACCCGCGTTTCCGGCAAAAAAAACGCCGGTCATTGACCGGCGTTAGCATTTCTAACCGTAGGTGTGGTTACACGCGACGGCGAATTAAACCTAACAACAATGCGCTTAAACCTAACCAGATTGGGAAAGAACCGCTGGTTGTGGCATGGTCGAGATTCGGAATTTCTTCCGTTGGTGGCGCTGAACCGCCATCATCGACATCCGGGTCGCCGCCATCATTGTCACCTGTATCACCAGCCACCGTAGTCATGGCAACCACCACTGGATCATGGTCTGAACTGCGATAAGGGTCTTCGTTGTAGTAGCTCACCTGATTGGCCTCACTCTTGTACTCAGTGTTGTAACTGAATACGCTCGGCTCATCTGCGTTAATGTGCCAGTTTGCCGTCGCTACAACCTTTTCGGTCAGGCTAGCGGAGGCAAAAGCGTGGTCAAGTGAACCCGAGAGACCTTCATACACATAGGTGTGATTTTCGGCACCCAGCTCCGCCATTTGCAGATCCGTATAGCCCGCATCAACAAGAACCTGAACCGGGTCTTCCATGCCATAAGCATTAAAGTCACCGACCAGTATTACGTCGTCAACTGCGCGGCCGGTCGGATCGTCTGCAATCCATTCAAGCACTTTTTCAGCAGCCTGAACCCGGGTTGCGTTCCAGCATCCCTGGCCATCGCCACTATCCTTGTCACCTTCTGCGGCACTATTGTTACACCCGCCTTTAGAACGGAAGTGGTTTACCACAACAGTAACTTCATCTTCGTTTACCAAATCATGGAAGGTCTGCGCGATCGGCGGACGGTTACCAAAATCGAACGGTGCATCGGTGGTAAATACTGCTGTACCTGTTTCAGCCACGCGATCGGTGCGGTAAATCAACGCATTGGTGATCGCATCACTACCGATGAATTCAGTATCGCCAAAAGCAACAAAGGCCCACTCGGCATCACTTTGTGCATTCACCTCAGCAACCAGCTGTGCAATTGCGCTGGTTTCAGCAAAGCCATCGTTCTCAATTTCATTAAGACCAATGATGTCGGCATTCATCGCCGTGATCGCCGCAACTAACTTGGTAAGTTGACGTTCGTACTCTGCCACAGTGTCGGCCCCGCGCTCCGTCGGAAAGCCTTCGCCTGCACCGTCACCGTTGAAGAAGTTTTCCACGTTAAATGAAGCAATACGCAAATCGCCTTCGGCATCAAGTTCTGGCGCCGCCGTACGAGGGTTGGTATCGACATACTGCAAGTCACTCGTGGGTAGTAAACGATACTCGCTAAAACCGTAGTTGATCACCCCTGTGGGATTGGTGATTTCGGTGCCTAAGCGAAGTGAGTTCACCGCACTTAAGCCGCCTGCAGGGAATGGCACGTCTTCGGCGTTGGTTACACTCCGGGCATCATCAATCATAAATGCATTCAAGCGTACATTGACGTCATTATTTTCAGCCGGCGCTGCAACTTGGGTTGGGGTAAACAAACGTTCGTGGGCCACCCAGAATTCACCCCATTGCCCTAAGGACTCAGTATTCGTTACCACGACCGGATGATCCAGGCTGACCAGCATACCTTCAACGGCCTCAAAGGCGTCCATTGAGTCCACAGGAAGACTGAAACTCGCAGGTGTAACGCTTTCACCAGACGAACATATAGTAATTTCAGTAACGTTGCCCAACTGCGTTGAGTCATAAAATTCAGCGGCTGTACCAGCGATGCGAACTTTATCGCCTGCAGTTACAGCAGTATCCTGATGGTAAACAAAGACACCTTCAGAAGTGGCAGGATCAGCATCATGATCCGCATCTTCTTCCTGAATAAAGAAACCGTTCAGCGGTCGCTCACCATCAAGATAAACAGCAGTTACCACTGCCTCAACCACGACCTTTTCTTCAAATAACGGACTTGATAAACCGTTACCCTGCACTGCCGAAATCAGCGTCGCATTGTCGCCACAGGCACCAAACTCAGGGGCCGGCTCGGGCTCAGGCTCAGGTTGCTCGCTACCGTAGCCAAGGTGCTTACCTAGATCACTGATGTCATCGATTTCAAAACTGTTAAATTCATCGCCAGGAGCGTAAGCATCGCTGGGGTCGGTGTCACCTGTGGTGATAGTGTCTTTGCGGCGGATGGTCTGATTCTGCATGGACACACCGTCAGACGCCCAAATTTCATCAACACCAATTTGCCCCATTGAATCGACAACAGCGTCGCCGCTGCGCAAAACTAATGCATCGTTACCGTTGTAATAGAGGTTTCCGGTTTTATCTGCGATAGCCTGAATTTCAGTATTGGCAGAGGGATGCGCAATGACATAAATGCCATTCGGTGCCAATGTGCCGGCCAATGGTACGGTATTCCCAGCCTCAAGACTGCCGTTTGAATAGATCTCTAAAACGTAGGTGCTGAGATCGATTTCCGTCGATCCCGCATTAAAAAATTCAAGGGCTTTATTGTTGCTGCTGCCTTCAATGTGCTCAGAAATAATAATGTCTGCAGATGCCGCACCACTAACCAGTAGTGCCGAAACTGCAAGTGCTAAGTTATGGCGTTTCATAGTCCTTTCTCTTATTGTTGTGTAATCCACTTAGTTTTCGCGAATCACTATAGCGTAAGTTGCGCAACAATTTAATGACTTTTTATTACAAGGGAATGACATCATGAGTGAAGATTATTCCATAGAGTTAAAACGAATTTATGAAGAAACTGCAGATGACGATGGCAGCCGAATACTCGCCGACCGGATCTGGCCACGCGGAGTAAGTAAGGAAGATGCTGACCTGACCGACTGGTGCAAAGACGTCTGTCCATCGGATGACTTACGCAAAAGCTACCATGCTGACGAATTGTCTTATCCGGATTTTGCAAAATGCTACTTGCAGGAACTTGAGGATAAATACGACGAACTTACACCTCTGCTTAGCTATGTGCGGGAAGGTAAGGTAACGCTATTGAGTGCAGTCAAGTCGCTTGATAAGTCACACCTGCCAGTGCTGCGTAAAGCTATGTTGCATGCTTTACAACTGGAAGATGAGCAGGCCGACGGGAACGAATTAAGCTCGCCCGTCTGCTTTGCCGATGAAATTCAAATTTCGGACGAAAAATAACTATGAGCAATGATTTTATCGAAGTTTACGACCAGGCGCTGAGCCCGGACTTTTGCCAGCGCTTTATCGAAACATTTAATGCCAGTCCGCATTTGCAACCCGGCCGCACCGGCGGTGGCGTTGATCCGAGCAAGAAATTAAGCACTGATTTGTATTTAAATCAGCATGCTGAGTATCAACAACAGTTAAAAACGATTATCGAAGCCACAGAGCGTTGCGCATTAGATTACTTTAAGAAATACCGCTTCGCCCTCATTGCCCCGGTAGCATTGCAGGTACGCCACCCGCAAACGGGAGAGCCGGTGACACTGACTCACGAAAACTTTGATGAGGTTGCGGCCGGTAACGAATTAGCATTTATGCAGTTGTTGTACCGACTGGGTGCAGTTCAGGCACAAAAATACGAGCGCGGCGCGGGAAATTACAATTACTGGCACTGCGAGGTGTTTCCCGAGAAAGGTAGTGTCGAAGCCCTCCATCGCAGCTTGTTGTTTATGTTCTACCTCAACGATGTGGAAGTGGGTGGGAGTACCGATTTTTATTATCAAAACCGCAGCATACAGCCGCGCCAGGGGCGAATGGTGATTGCCCCCGGATACTTTACCCACACTCATCGCGGAACTGTACCGGAGTCGAACGACAAGTACATTCTTACCAGTTGGATATTAATGAACTCAGGTCAGCAATTATTCGGCGCTTGATAATATCAGGCCGTCTTCATCGAGGACGGTCACGTCAACCTCCACGCCACTACGTACACTTTGTGTCACCACACAAAAATCTTCGAACTGGGCTAGCACCCGATCCAGTTTATCAATCGCATCGGCACGATTACCCAGGACCAGCTCGACGTATAGGTGAGTGACACGCCAACGGCCGTCGACCCGCGCCATATCACCCTTAACTTTGGCATGAAGCTTACCCGGTTCGCCTTTGTATTTGCGGATGGCAAACATTAAGCTGGCCGCCAGGCAGTTTGCCACTGCAGCACCCAACAGCCGGCTTGGATTCGGTCCCTCACCATGCCCAAGTGGCTCAGGCTCATCACTTATCATGTGTCCAAAATCACCGAAATCAATTTCGAATTTGTAGTTGTCAACTAACTCAAGTTTTACTTCAAATGACGGATTTTCCATGTGTTTCCCTTATTTTTTTGCCATAATAACGGGTCCAAAGCTTTTGAATCCGTACGCGCCAGGAGAATGATTCCATGAAGAATCCGCTGTATATTCCCTATGCAGGCCCGAACTTGCTAGAAACGCCGCTATTAAACAAAGGTAGTGCTTTTACGCGTGAAGAGCGCGCTAATTTTAATTTAACAGGCTTATTACCTCCGCGCTACGAAACCATCGAAGAACAGGTGCAACGCTGCTACATGCAGTACTCGAGTTTCGATACGGCACTGAACAAGCACATTTACTTACGTGCCATTCAAGATAACAACGAAACGCTTTTCTATCGATTACTGCAAGACAATCTGGCAGAAATGATGCCCATCATCTACACCCCAACTGTCGGTGATGCATGTGAGCAGTTTTCCGATATCTACCGCAGCTCGCGTGGTTTATTTATCTCGTACGAAGAGCGCGACCAAATCGATGACATTTTACGTAATGCGACCAAGCGTAAAGTCAAAGTCATTGTTGTCACCGATGGCGAACGGATTCTCGGGCTTGGTGATCAGGGGATTGGCGGCATGGGGATCCCGATCGGTAAGCTTAGTCTTTATACCGCTTGTGGTGGTATCAGTCCTGCCTATACCCTGCCGGTCTGTTTAGATGTCGGCACCAACAATGAGAAACTCTTAAACGATCCTATGTACATGGGGGCGCGTCATAAACGTATCGATCAGGAAAGTTATGATGCGTTTATTCAGGAATTTATGCATGCTGTGCGACGCCGCTGGCCAGAAGCAATGATCCAGTTTGAGGATTTTGCGCAGCCGAACGCGATGCCGATTTTGCAACGTTACCGCAACGATTTCTGCTGTTTCAATGATGATATTCAAGGTACTGCTGCGGTGACTGTCGGCACCTTGCTGGCCGCCTGTAAAGCCAAAGGTGTGCTGCTGAAAGATCAACGCGTCGCCTTCGTTGGCGCGGGCTCTGCCGGTTGTGGTATCGCCGAACAGGTGATCGCGCAGATGGTGGCCGAGGGACTCAGCGACAGTGAAGCGCGCCAGCAAATTTATATGGTCGATCGCTTTGGTCTGTTAACTGAAGGGATGGAAGGTTTACGCGACTTTCAGCAAGCTCTGGTACAACAGCGTCAACAGCTGAGCGACTGGCAACATAGTGGTGACTACCCGTCGTTGCTGGATGTCATGCATTGCGCCAAACCAACCATTCTTATCGGCGTATCCGGCCAGCCTGGGCTGTTTACTGAGCAAGTCATTCGGGCGATGCATCAATATACCCAGCAGCCAATTATTTTCCCATTGTCCAATCCCTCACGACAAATCGAAGCGCATCCCGCACACGTGATCGAATGGACCAATGGTGATGCCATAGTTGCAACGGGAAGCCCGTATGAGCCGATTAAATTTAATGGCAAGCTCTACCCTATCGCGCAATGTAACAACAGTTATATCTTCCCGGGCATCGGTTTAGGTGTGCTTGCGGTTAAAGCCCGGATCATCTCCGACGCCATGTTGATGGCGGCAAGCAACACGCTCGCCGAGGCTTCACCGCGGGTACAGAATAGAGACGATCAGTTGTTGCCGCCGCTCACACACATTGCTGAGCTCAGTAAAAGCATTGCGTTTGCTGTCGGCAAAGTTGCACAAGCCGAAGGGCATGCGCTAGAAATAAGTGACGAAACGTTGCGCCAGCGCATTGACTCGCATTTCTGGTCACCCGAGTACCGGCACTACAAACGTGTCAGTATTTAACATTCGTTAACTGGCCAAACCCGCTGATTCCTTGTATGTTCAAAGACAGGCTCAAAAAGGAATCAGCGTAATGCGATGTCGCCGGGGTTTAATCCATCCATTGAGTTTAGTTAGCGTCCTGCTCTTAAGTTTGACGCTCAGCGGCACTGTGGCCGCGCAGCAAACAAAGACTGAAGACTCCGACGAAGATACCGAACTCATCGATGACATCCGCTCAGGGCTGCAAACAGGTGTCAGTGCCACAGCCGCCTGGCTCGACTCTTTTTTTACTGAAGACATTATCCGTTCCGACTACGAGAATGCTTACGGTAGCCTTACCCTGAGACCAGAATGGGATGAATACAATGGCCTTGAGCTCGACACTAGTTTTCGTGCCAAAGTCATATTGCCCCATGCCGAACGCAAAATTTCTGCAATCATCGGCCGTGGCGATTTTGACGATTTCATCAACGATCAACAAACCACCCGACCAACGGTTATTCGCCGCGACGAAGCGGATGAAGAATGGATGATCGGGCTAGGTTTCGATCCAATGGTCCGGGCTAACCACAACGTCTCCTTTGGTGCCGGCTTCCGCGGCGGAATAAACCTGGATCCATACGTGCGCGCCCGTTACCGGTACGAAGGCATCATTAATGAGCGCAGCGAGATCATCTTGCAGACTGTTGGTTTCTGGCGCGACAGTGACGGTTTTGGCGTAGCGCAAACGATCGAACACGATTTCGCCCTAAGCGAACGCTGGTTTAATAAGTTCTGGGTGCGCGGCACCTTCGCTGAACGCACTGAGGGACTCCGCTGGCACGCTTCGGAAAAGCTGTATTACATCTATCACCATGAGCGTGCTGTTGGCGCCGAGATCTGGTGGTACGGCGAGACAGAGCACGAAATTCCAATGCAAGATTATGGTCTACGCGCATTACACCGTTCACGATTCTTACGTGAGTGGCTCTATCTGGAAGCATGGGTCGGTACCCACTGGCCGCGCGAGCATCTAAGCGAACACCGGCAACCCCGTTGGTTGGTCGGTATTGAGCTCGAGCTCCAGTTTGGTGATTAGCCTACCACCATTGTAACGCCGCACCGATACTGCGTAATCCCAACCCTACCGCAATAAGCACGACGACAGCAGCTAATGTATTCTGCTGCCAGGAATTGCGGTAATTGCCCATCATTTTATGATTACAGGCCCAGACCAGAAACAGTGCCATAATAGGCAACAACAAGCCGTTGGCAACTTGCGCAAACCAAATCACATTCACGGGTCGAATTCCCAGCGATGCAATAACCACCCCGATGGCAATAATCGCCAGCCAGGTTAAGCGAAATGGCCAACTCCGCAAATTACCGCCGTAACCGAGAATACCGCTAAGGGCATATGCTGAAGCAAGGGGAGCAGTCAGCGATGAAGACAAGCCCGCGGCAAACAAGCCGATTGCCATCAACCAGGTAGCACCATCGCCAGCCAATGGCCGTAAGGACTCACTCAGATCTGCAGCACCTTCCAAAGTCACTGCCCGACCAAAAAATGCCGCTGCCGCTGTCGAAACTATCGCAATGGAAATAAGTCCACCAAGCGGAATTGAAACCAGTAAGTCGCCACGTGCCTGTGGTAATTGCTCTGGACTTTGCCATTTCTGAGCCGAACTCGCGGCATGTAGAAAGAGGTTATAGGGCACCACAGTGGTGCCGATTAATGCTATTACCGTTAACAACGAACCCGTCGGCAGGCTTGGCATGAACAAGCCCTGAAAAAATTCGGACCAGTCCGGCTGCGCGATAAGAAACGTGGTGATAAATGCAAGGCTCATCACCAACACCAGCGCAATCAGAACCCGCTCCAATAAACGGTAACTGCCGCGCCAAAGGAGTGCAGCCGCCAGAACCCCAAGTACCAGCGGCATCCATGCGGCCTGCTCCCCCAGCAAACCTGCCATGCCCAGACTTGCGCCGGTAAGATTGCCGCCTTGATAAACACTATTGCCGATCACCACAGCTGCAATAACTAAGGCTATGGCAAACCACTTGAGCAGAGGATTTTCCAGTTGTGAACGGATAGCTTCACCCAACCCTTGTTGGGTAACAACACCAAGCCGTGCTGCCATCTCTTGCAAAATCATCGTCGCAAGAACGGAAAAAACTAAAGCCCAGAGTAACGCATAGCCAAAATTAGCCCCAGCAAGACTGGCGGTAACAACGGTTCCCGGCCCGATAAAAGCGGCCGCCACCAGGGTGGCGGGGCCGAAACTTAGTTGCTTTAGTTTAGATATCATTTTGTCTCTCTCTGGAACAGGCCGCGAAGATGTGCTAAATCAATACCATGAACACAATTTATCAAGCAAGTATCGATTCCGAATTAGGCCCCGTCGCAATTTACAGTGACGGTGAGGCCATTACAGCCGTTTCCTTTGTGCAGTCACCCGTGACTGAGACGAAGTGGTGCCCGATCCTTCGTGAAGCAGCGCAGCAGCTGACCGATTACTTTGACGGTTCATTACGTATTTTTGATCTGCCGTTACGTCCGCAAGGCACTGAATTCCAGGAGCGCGTTTGGCAGACCTTACAACGTATTCCGTTCGGGAAACTGGCTAGCTATGCGGATGTTGCCAATGCGATTGAAAATCCCAAGGCTGTTCGCGCTGTTGGCATGGCAAATAGCAAAAATCCAATAGGAATTGTGGTGCCCTGTCACCGAGTGATCGGTGCTAACGGTACTTTGACAGGATACGCTGGGGGACTAGACAAAAAGTCCTGGTTATTACGACATGAAGGATGTTGGCCGACTGAGACCTGACCCAAATCCAGAACCAGGCCAACACTAAGCTTTATAATAACGGTGCATGATCTGTGCCTGCTCGGCGACCTTATTTCGCAACTCAATAGGTTCAAGCACCTCAAGTTTAGCCCCATGACTCAAAATCCAAACCGTAAGTTCGTCGGTTAAGTCGGCAGTAGCGGTGAGCAGTACGCTCTCGCCATTACTTTTTAACCGCTGACTATCATTAAGCGGGTAGGTTTCCAATTGCTTCTTGATTTCCGGAACACAGCGCAATTTTAGCGGGACAGTTTCCGTAACTGCGGTGTCAGCCCCTGACGCAATACGCTGGATTTGATTTGATGACAATAATGGCAATAGGGGGGCATCGGGCAACAGACTCCAACCGTACGGTTTACACCGTTCATCGGTGGTCAGCGGAAATACTTCAGAGAGCTCAATTAAATTGCGTTGAATAGTACGAATGCTGACATCAATACCATGCTCGGCAAGACGTTCCCTTAGCGTGTTTACATCGATTTTCTGTGGTTGTCTTGGTATATGTCGCAACATAAGCAAGTAGCGTAGAACCGTTTGCATAACTGAACTCCCTTTCTGATTCAGTGTCGCCGAAGTCCAAGGTTATACCCGTGATGCGACACGTTATGTCGCAGCGTGATATTTTTGTAAAATAGTCGCAAACATTTGTGGATCGTGCCGATTTATTGAGCAGGATTACCCTAATTCAAGTACAATCTATTCATTACATACTTTGCCGGTCACTGCAAAAACCGTAGTTGAGGAGTTCACCATGAATCGTTTATTAACAGTATTGCTTGCAGGTATTGTACTGACGCTACCACTTAGCGTAGCTGCGCAAAGCCAGAATGCAGCGCAAGGACAACAACAAGCTGAAGATGCCAAAGACAAAGAATCAAAGGACACAGCAGAGCAACGCAAAACAGACTTGCGCGAGAAGATGAAAGCCGAGCATGAAGCGATGAAAGCAGAGCGTGAAGCTCAGCGTGCAGCGCTTAAAGCTGATGCTGAAGGCAAAAAGAAAGACAGTAAGGACAAAAAGAAAAAGGACAACGGCGATAACGGTAACAATCGCTAATTCTCAGCCAAGACACCATCACTTCCAATCTCTGAAACGACCACTCCCTTGTGGTCGTTTTTTTATGCTATAAGTAAAAGCTAAGCTAAACTAAAGCCATTATAACAATAACAACCGAACCATTATGACAACCGAAAGTGCTGTGCCGAGCATTGTTCCAGCCACCGAACCCGCGAACCATCGCTGCAAAAATTGCGATAGTGAACTTTTGGGCGAATTCTGTCATGTTTGTGGCCAACAGAATCGTCACTATATCCGCAGTGTCTTTGCAGTTGTCGGCGACCTGATGGGCGAAATTAGTCACTGGGACTCGCGGTTTTACCGGACCTTGGTAGGCTTGTTCTCACGTCCGGGATTTCTAACCCAGGAGTTTGTTCGTGGCCGGCACGCATCCTATGTGCCACCGCTGCGACTCTATTTCTTTATTTCGCTGATTTCATTTTTAGTGCTGACGTCACTTATTGACTTCGAAAATATTCAAACCGGGCCTGACGATTTAACCCCAGCGGAACAGCAACAACTTGATCAGGCGTTAGACGAAGCCCAACAAGGACTGGATTTACTCCCTGCCGGGAACACCATTAAAGCGCCCGAAGAAATCTTTGAGGGACTTACTATTAGTCTGCCCTTTGCGACAGAAGCGCAAGAGAACCAGATAAAAGAGCGCGTCGTCGAGCTCTCTAAAGAGCCCAGAATATTAGTCAAACGGCTGGTTTCATTAGCGCCCCAGATGATGCTTATCATGCTGCCATTCTGGGCGCTGTTTCTAAAGTTAATTTACGCATTTTCCGGGCGCTTTTACCTGGAACATTTAAGCGCAGCGCTGCACACTCATGCGTTTCTGCTATTGTCGCTCATGCTGCTTACCATAATCAGCAAAGGCTCCGCCTGGGCGACGGAACTGACAGGATTACCGATAATTGAAGATGTCGTTGATTGGGCAGAAAACATCCTTATCGTGTGGATGATTAGCTACATGCTGTTCACGCAAAAATTATTTTATGGTCAGGGCTGGTTGCTTACCCTAACCAAGTTTTTCTTGTGCGCTTTGGTTTATTCTGTCTTATTAGCCTTTGCTTTTGTTATCATGCTGTTTATTGGGATATTAACTGCCTAGAGAGGAAATTTTGGCCGACTGCCGACCTGTAATCATTATTCCCGCTTATAATCCTGATGTCCGTCTAACGCAACTCGTTAAGACGTTGCTCGAAGATGCAAATGATTATCAGGGAATTGTCGTAATTAATGACGGCAGCGATGCGACCTCTATTTTTACCGAGCTTGAAACCTTTGACCAGGTAACAGTGCTCCAGCACGAAACTAATCTAGGTAAGGGTGCAGCATTAAAAACCGGCTTTAGCTGGGTTGAGCGCCATGCAGGCGCGAGCGTCGGTGCGGTGACTGCCGACGCCGACGGGCAACATCTCCCCGACGATATCCTGGCCGTTGCAAAAGCTTTTCACAATGAGCCTGACGCGCTCTGGTTAGGCAGTCGTGACTTTAAGGCACCCGGGATCCCTTTTCGCTCATGGCTTGGCAATACCTTCGCTCGTTTCACCTTTCGCTTAGGCTTAAGAATCAATGTTCCCGACACTCAGACAGGCCTACGGGGAGTCCCTGCCAAGCTCTTGCCCGAGCTTATAGAGATGCCGAGCAATCGTTACGAATTTGAGCTGGATATGCTCATTTTAGCCAAACGCAATCAGTTGCGCTTTTGCAGTCTGGACATTACTACCGTCTACGAAGAAGGCAATAAAAGTAGTCACTTTAAACCCCTGCAGGATTCGCTAAGAATCTATAGTAAGTTTCTTAAGTTTTCTGGTGTAGGCATTGCGTCCGCGCTCATCGATTACGGCTTATTTGCGCTGATCTACGGCTTCACTGGCGAAATTCTTGCAGCTATTGCAAGCGCCCGACTCTGTTCCGGTATCTTTAACTTTAGTATGAACCGCCAATGGGTCTTTGGCCGTGGTGGCTCATTGTTTCGTGACGCGACGCACTATTCCCTGCTAGCAGCCGTGCTTGTTGCTGTTAACTACATGCTGACAAAAGGATTACTGCTGGTCGGCGTGTCTCCCTTCATTGGTAAACCCGCCTCTGAAGTCATCGTTTTTCTGCTGAGCTACCGACTGCAAAAAAAGTTGGTTTTTCGTAATAAAACAGCAGAGCAAGGATGAATTTAATTGCGCGCATAATGCATATTTATTATGTATGTTTAGGATCGAATTTAATCTAAACAACTTTTTTTGTGTGTAACTTTCAGTACTGTTAATCGAGCAATTACAGTAGCCTCCTCTAATCCATCTCGGCCCAGGTTGACTATACAAGCCCTGAAATACCCTTGAAATCGGGCATTCTTTATACAACTTTCACTATGAGCGCTCTTTACTCTACTGTAAAAACTTCTATGGTAGTAGTTGTATAAACAAGTTGATCGGGTAAACTCGACGTCTAATCCATAAGCTACAACAACGAAAATTTATTCAGGGTGACATAATGAAAAAATTACTGTTTTCCGCCGTCGCTTTAAGCGTATCGGCCACCTTTTTCAGCTCTCCTACAGTGTTTGCACAAACCAATGAGAGTGACGCACAAGCGGATGCCGAACGCATTACTGTAACCGGCTCACGATTGAAACGCGCCGAAGCTGCAAGCGCCTCCCCAATTCAGGTTTTCGATGCCGAGGATATTGAAGTCTCGGGCATGACCTCAGTTGAAATGATTCTACAGCGGATGTCTGCCTCGGCAGGTGCTGCTGGTGGCCAGAATAACGCGTACTGGACCGGCAACGGCTATGGCACCGCACAGGTTAACCTTCGCGGTTTAGGCATTAACCGAACGCTGGTACTGCTTAATGGCCGTCGTATCGTTAACGGCGGTACTGGTGCCAACAGCTCAGTCGATCTCAACATGATACCGGTTGAAATGATTCAACGTATCGAAGTCCTGAAAGACGGCGCTTCTGCTATCTACGGCGCTGACGCTGTCGCTGGTGTCGTAAACATCATCACCCGAAAAAGCTACGATGGGTTCACCGTCGAAGCTCGTGTCGGTTCGACTGACGACGGCGAAGGCCAGGATCGCAACGTAAACCTGATATTCGGTACCAGTGGCGATAAAGGCCGGATCATGGCAACTCTGGGCTACCGTTCCTCTGATGAACTGAACATGGCAGATCAAGCCGGTTGTGCGTTAGCGGAAATGACCCCAGGTCAGCTGGATTGCTTTGGTAGCTCCAGCACTATTGGTGGCCGTGCAACCATCCTCACGGGCCCGAATGCTGGTGAGCGCATTAACTTCAATCAAGATCCTAATGGTGACGGCGACTCCTACGAGACCTACAGTAGTGCAGAGCATAACTTTGCCTTCTTCCCATATCTGAATGCAGTTAACCCGATCACGAACTGGAATATGTCCGTGTTTGGCGACTACCAACTGAGCCCTGATACCACAGTATTTACTGAAGTACTTTACAACAACCGTACTTCAGAGCAGCTGGCAACACCGGGAACATTACGGGGCATTGAGTTTGGTCCGGATCATCCGACTAACCCTACTGGCGAAACCATTCGCCTGGACGGCCGCCGTTTGCTGGAAGGCGGACCGCGTATTTTCTTCCAGGACGTGAATACCTTCCGTACTGTAGTGGGTGCAAACGGTATCATCGGTAACGGCTGGAACTGGGAAGTGGCATACAATTATGGTCGTAATACTGCCATTGACGGCATGACCAATATCGTTAATACCCAGCGTCTGGAGCAAGGCCTGGATCCAAATACCTGTGGCACTAACGGCATCCCATGTATCGACTTGCTTGGTTATGGCGACTTATCACAGGAAGCACTCGACCACATTATGTTCCGCACTACGGACAACGGCGGCAACGAGCAGCGTTCACTTACGGCAAACATTACCGGGGACTTGTTTGACCTCCCTGCAGGCTGGGTCCCGGTAGCGTTTGGCGTAGAACACCGCAAAGAGAAAGGCTGGCGTAATCCTGATTCCTCAATTGTTGCGGGGATCATGAATACCAACCAAGCCGAGCCAATTGAAGGTAGCTATACTGTCGACGAGGTTTATGCTGAAACTTCTATACCACTGTTTGCAGATGAAGCTTTCGCAAAATCACTGAGTCTTGATTTAGCCTATCGTTACAGCGACTACGATACCTTTGGTAGCGATGGTAACTACAAAGCAAGCTTGCACTGGCAGGTTTCGGACGCCCTGAAGCTGCGTGCAACGCAATCGACTGCTTTCCGCATCCCTAACATCCCAGAGCTTTTCGGTGGTGTTGCAGAAGGTAACTTGACCACCACAGATCCATGTGATGGTTGGGATCAGCCGGGTGCAGATCCAACAGTGGCCGCCAACTGCCAGGCAGATGGCGTACCTGCTGGCTACACTCAGTTTGGCGCGACTGTATTAACAACAGTCGGCGGTAATCCGAACCTGAAACCTGAAGATGCAGAAACCTTTACCGCAGGTGTTGTGTGGGACGTTAACTTTGTCGAAAATCTGCAACTTACCGTAGATTACTACAACATTGATATCGAGAATGCGATTCAGACCATCCCAGGTTCAACCAAGTTGTCAGTATGCTACAACTCTGACAACCTTTCGCATCCGTTCTGTAGTTCTGAGCACTTCACTCGCGACTCACTGACCGGTGATATTAACTACTTGTCAGCACAGCCGACCAATGCAGCAACAGAAAATGTTTCAGGTATTGATGCAGCATTATTCTACAAAACTGAACTTGCTGGTTGGGCGAGTGACTTTAGTTGGAATGTCAGCTACTTAGACGAATATACCTTTGCACCATTCGTAGGTGCTGCGGAAATCGAATATGCAGGCTACATCACTGGCGGCCGTGGTAGTTACACGCACTGGCGCTCGAATGCCACTGCAACATTTACGCGGGACGACTGGCGTCTGCATTACAACGTTCAATACATCGGCGAAGCCGATGATATTAATGCCTCACCAGGCGATATTGGTGACCACGCGCCAAGTGTGTTCTACCATAACGTGCAAGGTACTTACTTCATGGACACCAACCTTAGCCTTACGGCTGGTGTGAACAACCTGTTTGATAAAGAGCCACCGTTTATCCAGAGCTGGACTGATGCCAACACTGACACCATGACCTACAACTTATTGGGTCGTCAGCTTTATCTGAAAGTTCGGTATAGTTTCTGATAATCTCTGTTTCTGCCGCTCGCTCGCGAGCGGCAGCTTTTTATTTAACTTATTCTGAGGTATGACATGGCGCAACATCAGCGTTCCAGTCAATGGCGAGTGTGGCACCGCTGGCTGTCGTTAATTTTCGGCGTTCAAATGGTGATTTGGACCATTAGCGGCGCTTATATGGTGTTTTTTCAGCTCGACTTTATTCACGGCGACCATTTGGTCCAGGACACGTCTGCCGCTGTTCCAGCAGACACGCAAGTAGCTCCGTTAGATCAGCTGCTTGAACGTTATCCCCACACCCAGACGGTGGCGCTCGAAACCCGTTGGCTTAACAATCAGCTCACCGCAGTTTATGAACTTGATGGCCATCAGGGACAAACTATCGTCAGCGCTGAAACCCTGGCACCGATCACCCTTGAAGAGCACCATATCAGGGAGCTTGCCAATCGCTACTACGCGCTTGAGGCACCTACTATTGACTCGGTGGTTTACTTAACTGAAAACCCGCCGACCGAACTAAATCCTGCTTTACTACCTATCTGGCAGGTTAACTACGATGACTTTGGCAATACCAGCCTTTATCTATCGGAAACCACCGGCGACATGCTGGTAAAACGTCATACGTTCTGGCGCGGTTTCGACATCATGTGGATGACCCACATCATGGATTACAGCGACCGTGTTGACATCGAAACATGGTGGCTGAAGGTTTTCATTATCGGCACCTTTATTTTGATGATTACCGGTGCAGTTTTGTTGGTGTACACCATTAGTTTCAAAAAGAAAAAGCCGGGAGGTGCCCAATGATGCGCTTTATGCAGTGGCTTCACCGTTGGGTTAGCCTGATTCTTATTGTGCAGGTGGTATTGTGGTTATCGAGCGGGTTGTTTTTCGCTTTTACCGGTCACCATGGCATGTCCGGTCATCAATATATGGAACATCAACATCCACCGATGCTGGTTGATGCCGCGCCACAAGTTGGTATTGAAACCGTGCACAGTGAGTACCCTGATGCCAAAACAATTCAACTCTCAAGCGTGATGGGCATAGGCCAATACGTTGTCACCCTGAACGACAGTACAGTTTATATCAATGCCAATACCGGCACTGCATGGGAAACCGATGCGGACTTAGCCCGGGAAATTGCGCTTAGTTCTTACAATGGTCCCGGCGAAGTTGAGCAAGTTACTCCCGTTACTGGTAGTGAAGAGATTGTTGGTTGGGATGACGCTGGCTTTCGCATTGATATGGCCGACGACCTGAATACTCGTATTTATGTCGAGGCTGCTTCGGGACAAGTTGTTGACCACCGCAACACACCCTGGACTATTGCCGACTGGGCGTTTCGTCTGCACTTCATGGATTACAGTGGCGAACGTAGTTTCAACCACCTGCTGATCTGGAGTGCTGGTCTGTTTGCACTATGGTTCTCGCTATCCGGTCTCATTCTGTTGGGCCGCAATGTGGCCCAGGGCGACTTCAATCCACGCCGTAAAGCCACCATGCTTGAACATTTGCAAAAAACCGGTCAGCCTGTCGCCAGCAGTTGTGGCGGTGGCGGTACCTGCGGACTTTGTAAAGTGACCCTGCATGGCGAACAACTACCGCAACCGAGCGCAGCAGAGAAAGCAATGCTAAGTCCGGCAGAACTCAATGCTGGATTACGTTTATCGTGTCAGCACCGGGTCAACGACAAGGTTGAAATTGAACTACCTAATGAAAATGTCGCTACGGTTGAATTGCAGTTAGCGAGTAAACGCCAACTGACGCCTTCAATCGTCGAGTTGACGTTCTCGAGCGAGCAGGCCATCGACTACGAGGCAGGACAATTCTTGCAATTCCTGATCCCGCATCAGGAAGAGGTCCTTACCCGTCATTATTCGGTAGCCACAAAAGCAGACCCGCATAAGTTGGTGTTTACCGTGCGTCAGATGCCATCGCCTAGCGAAGGTGTGCCTCCAGGTGTGGGTTCTACCTACTTATGTAATCTGAGTGTCGGCGATCGGATTGAAGCCATTGGTCCATTTGGTGACTTTGTGTTAACTGAAGCTTCGCCCCGCACGCAACTCTTTATCGGTGGCGGCGCTGGCATCGCACCATTACGTGCATTGCTGCAAACGGAACAGGATACGTCGCAACCACGACCTTGCGTGTTCTTTTATGGTGCACGCCATACCAGCGAGCTGTGCTACCGCGATGAATTCGAGCAACATTCCGGTATCGCCTATACGCCGGTGCTTTCGGAGCCCGAAACCAGCGACGCCTGGCAGGGCGCAACCGGCTTCGTTCATGAAACCGTTGCCACGTGGTTGGCCTCACAGGACGTCACTGCCATTGATGTGTATGTCTGCGGTCCACCGCCGATGCTAAAAGCCACCATGACAATGTTGGCTGAGGCCGGGGTACCTCGTGATCGCATTCGTTTCGACGACTTTGGCATCTAGTCCGGGTCTGATTTAAAGCAAACTAAAGCGCTTGTTGTTGTTTACTTCAAGCGCTTTAATCCCATCATTCGCAAGCCAACTTTCTCGTATACCGGCTCACTTGTACCATTCCGAACTTTGAACATGAAGTACTTTTCAAACGCGACTTTAGCCCAGTGTACCCAGCGCCCAGACCCGGTCCAATTACGGTTTCTTGGCGGATTTTGCGGTATGGCCAGAAATGCTGCCCCGGTATTTCCCATATCAGCCAGGCACAGCGCGCTGAGAGTAGGCTCAACCCACGCTTCACTGCCGCCAAGTGACGCCTTAATATTGGTCACGATTGCGGTCGTCATAGATTCAATCATCAAACCGGTTTTGGGCGCGCCTACTGGCACCGGAGTGTCCTCAATCGGTGCGATTGCAACACACACACCAGCCGCATAAATCTCTGGATAATGCACAGAACGTTGGTAACTATTAGTCTTCACAAACCCTTTCGGATTGCATAAATCAGGAACATTAGCGACAGCTGGCGAACCTTTGAAGGCGGGCAGAAACATCGCAAGCTTGAATGGCATCGCTTCCTCTGATGTCACTGAACCATCAGGATTAAGAACGACAAATTCAGCCTCAGCCTCTTTAAATTCCGTCACTTTAGCATTGCAAATCCATTTGATGCCGTGTTCTCTGAATTTGTGCTCCATCAACCCCTTTGAGTCGCCAACACCACCTAATCCCATGTGGCCCAGGTAAGGTTCAGGGGTAATAAAAGTAATCGGCACCCGATCTCGCAACTTCCGTTTACGCAGTTCATATTCGAGCGACAATACATATTCGTAAGCCGGGCCGAAACAGCTCGCTCCAGCGAGTGCGCCAACCAGCACAGGCCCTGGATTATTTAGCAACTCTGTAAACGCGTCATGCGCCTTGACCGCATGATCAACGGTGCAAATCGACTGCGTAAATCCATCTTCGGGTCCTGCGCCCGGCACATTCTCAAACGCAAGCTTGGGTCCGGTACATAACACCAGATAATCGTAATCGCGCTGTGAACCATCTCCTAAGCTAACCTGCTTTTGCACGGCATCTATGCTTGCGATACCTGAACCATTAAACTCGATCTTATGTTTAGCGAAGATATCATCGATAGGCATCGTCACTTGCTCACGTGTTCGCGAGCCTAGTGCTACCCATGGATTCGAAGGTACGAAGTTAAATTCGCTACCCTCCCCAATGACTTCAATAGTCACCGATTTGGGTAATTTTTCGCGCAACTCAAAAGCTACAGAAACACCCCCTAAACCAGCTCCAGCGACTAAAATGTGACTCATAATCGACCCTTACTTTAGATTTACCTAAAGTATTAGCACCGGTTAAATTTTCGTCAAGTACTTTTGATGAATATTCCGAAGAAAAACAGCTTCAACCTCCGAAATTACAAAACATGTACATGTAACTAATCCTATGTGTTGACCCGGCAGTGGTTTGTCCTTCCGTCGCTCTATTCCATGTATACTGGTTGTGACTTCGATGCTACTGGCGAATGGCTATAAACGTCAAAATTATGTTATAGTCTGGGCATCTAACGTAAGGAATGATTATGCAGGATCTACAGGAGCCAATGGCGCACCCTTCACAATTGCCGAAGTTACCCGGAATGTTCTTTCGTTCGCTATTTACCGTAGCACGGAACGATCAGGCCGAGGCATCTGCAACCCGGATGCGGAATGAGTTTAAAGCTCCCGCACTGAGTCAGGCACAGGTGGGCCGTTATAAAGATGCTTTTGGTGGCTTCGTCAGTGAAGTTCCGCTGACCTTGATGTATTGTCTGGCGCAACGCGTACATCTTGCACAAATGTTAGATGAAGCTTTCCCCTGGCCGGCGCCGGGTCTGGTCCATGTTAGTAACGAGCTTGAACAGCATGCGCCGATAGAATTAGGCCTGGAGTTTTTTATCCGTGCCAATATCGACCTGCCGGCACGTGGTCCTGCGGTCTCGCCAAGACGTTTGCGACCGCGCTTCAATGTTGAGTTCTGGCAGCAGGAAACCAAAGTAGTGACCTGTGTGAGCCAATATCAGGTCATGCCCAAACAGGGTCCGAAACCGACCAGGCCGAGAGAACAGAAAGCCGCTGTACCGCCGGGCGAAGACTGGCAACAATTAGCACAATGGTATTTAAATACGACTGTCGGCCGTGCTTACGCCCGCCTGTCCGGTGATTTTAATCCCATCCACCTGCATCCGTTGTTATCGCGTTGGTTCGGTTTTGAAAAGCCGATCATTCACGGCATGTACATGGCAGGGCGAGCCCAGGCCGAACTTGAGCGGACTCACCAGACTGCAGTACAAAGAATTGATGTTGCCTTTAAACGTCCAGTGCCTTTGCCTGCCAAAATAGCGCTCTGGCAAAAACCCTCAAACGACGACAACAGCGGCCACTACCAGATTTGCGGCGCTGAGGATCACCTGCAGCGCCTGGAAGGAAGTTTTACTCTTCAGTCAAAGTAATCTGTTCAGCTGCTACGCTGGCCACATCTTCATTGCTGAAGTGCAACTGACGTAATTGCGGCTGTGACGAATACAAGAGGGTTTGATCAAGATAATGATCTGAGTTGCTGTCCGATGCCTGAGAGTAGGTCAGCAAGCCTTCAGCAACCGGCCCGTCTGCAGTGAACTCCAGCGCGAACATCCAACTTGAACCATAAGTGATATGGTAACCACCTGCGGCAGCACTTAAGTCAGATCCCGGTAACAATGGGTAGGTGTGCCGCGGTAACAAGGTACCGTCGTTCCCCATGTTGCTGCGGAAAACATTAAAACCACCCTCGATATTGTTCGCACCGCCCCAGGGCAGTCGCATTCCGGACGGCGTTCCGTCTGGCAAACTGCGTTCGACGAATTGCACATCGGCCAATGTTGCATCAACCGCCAGGCCGGCATTTTCAATACGTTCCTGTGCCGTCGCTAATTGCTGTAACACAGTCGCATTAGCGGCCAGTGTGTTCGGCGTGGTTACCGGATGCGCCGGATCATATGCGACTTGCCATTGTGGGTTGCGACGGAATTCCGTAGCAAACTCGCGGAACATCATCGCCCCAACGCTGCCTAGGTTCATATGACCGTCAAACTGGGCTAAAGCTGCACAACCAGTTGAAATATCAACGCTGGCACCGCTGCTACTGGTGACCGGAGTGGTACCTTGTGCCTGACAGTGAGTCACCACGTCGGCCAATACCGCTTCCGCTAACCAGGTACGGTTACCAATCAGGCGATCAACCAGGTCGGCGCGGGTAAACTTACCGTCGACAGAGCCGCCCTCGGCCAGCATTTTCTGGCCCAATCGTGAGCGGTAAGACTGTTGATTGCCCACCGGTCCCCACAACGGTGAGACTCCAGTAATTGGCGCTGCTGGATTAGTTAACCAGTAACTATCGTTGGAGTTCTGAACAAAATCATTGCGTTCGAGCTGTGGCGCCTGAGCGAATGGAATTGTGCCCTGGGGCAAGTAGAGACTATCGTCGCCTGGAAAGATAAACAGTCCGGCTTGTTGCGATAAGCCCTGGTAAAGCGCATTTTCAGACCAGGCGGCTAATGCTTCTGGCACTATATTGGGCACCGACGAACCATCGGTAAAGAAAGCATTGCCGTCTTTATCCACTGCCATCGCGTTATTGAACACGGTGCCGGTGTAATCGACGAAAGTTTGTTTATAGCTTTCGATACTGTCGGCCAGGTTCATGCCCAGCCAATGATCAAAGAGATCATAATTTGGCAGGTTTGCATCATGTAATGCGTAGGCAACTTCCTGCCCGGTCACAGGATCTGTACCCCATGGCAATGCGTTCGGGATGACAATAACCGGACCAAACTCACTATGGTAGCTTGTCCGCTGTAAGGTCATGAAGGTACCCGGGCCCGTGGCCACTTCGATTTCATGAAACTTACTGGTCATGGCAACCGGTTCGCCGTCCAGCATGTAGGTTTTGCCATCGTCATCATTCGCGTCCAGAGTTAAACGATGAATGGTAAAACGCGATGCTGTGGAAAACGTATGGGTCCATGCGACATCTTCGTTGAAACCTATATTGACAATACCCGGCATACCCGACAACGAACCTCCAACAACCTTGAGTTCGTCAGGGATTTCGATACCGAACTGCCAGAAACGTTGATTGCCGGTATGTGGGAAATGCGGATTGGCAATGAGCATGCCCTGTCCTGTAGCACTCAAATCGCTTCCTATCGCCCAGCCATTCGAGCCGGCTTCAGTCGGATTAGTATCCGGGACTTCCGCGTGTAAGGCTGCAATAGGCCCGACCGCCATCGTTTCACCAGTCTCCTTATTCGAAGCTGCGCCTGCCTGATTAGGTGGAATAGCTAAAAATAACGGTCCGGTGAAATTGGCCGCTCCGGGGAGTAAGGCAACACCCTGCGCGTAGGTCATAATATCGATCGGCGTGATGGGTTTCACCCAGGGCTGCCCCGCACATGCAGGAGCGATGTTCTCGACTCCGGTATCGGCCAGGTAACGGTTATAGCCCGTAGCATAGCCAGTAATAAGCGCTTGTGCGCGCTCACTGATTTGCTCAAAGCCCTGCTCAGCATTTTCCCGGATACCTAAGGCTAAATAACCAAAGTCGTTCAGAATGTTGTCAGAGTCACCACTACCTGGCACGCGGTCCGGACCGAAATAGCGCGCGCGCTGAGAGTTAAACTTCACCACCTGGTCGGCGAGAATACAAATATTGTCACGCGCAAAGGCATAACCCACACCGTAACCCAGACTTTCTAAATTGTCGGCGGTGATATAGGGCACGCCGTAATCGGTCCAGGTGATGTCTGCTTCGACTTCACCATCGGGAGCGAAAGCGATCAATCCTGTCGGCTCAGGATTGGTAACCACGACTTCATCGACGGGATCGGGGTCATGGCCATCACCGCAGCCGGTAAGTGAGACGGCGCACGCGGCTGCCAGTAAAGGGAGCCAGAGGCCTTTTTTATTGTGTTCTGCCATTGTAAATACCTGTTGTTTTTTTGTTTTAACTCATTCGAGTATGGCGACTACCGGGATGAGTCGCAAGTTGAATTAGACCAATGGCTTCTGTCGCAGACTTTTTGTATCGCCGCGTTTTTTCTTCTTTTCGATGCGGCGTTTTTTGCTCGCGCGAGTTGGCTTGGTGGCAATTCGTCGCTTCTGGACCTTACCGGCACTGGCAACCAACTCGATAAATTGTGCCAAAGCTAACTCGCGATTCTGTACCTGGCTGCGGGTCGTCTGACATTTAATGATAATTTTCCCGCTGGGGGTAATGCGATGATCGCTCCGCCCCAACAAGCGTTGCTTATAAAAGTCAGGTAACGAAGACGCATGAATATCAAAAATAAGCTGTGCTGCGGTGGCCACTTTGTTGACGTTCTGACCACCAGCACCACTTGAACGAATAAACTGCCACTCAATTTCATTTTCTGGCACAGCTACGCGCTGCGATATCTGGATTGCGTTCATGTTAAGCCTCCACCCCGCTCAATTTGTCTCTGGGTTGCCTGCAGAACAAGTTTTGGCTCGGCGCATACTAAGGTTAATTGTTCACGCGCCCGGGTAATGCCAGTGTAGAGCAGCTCTTTGGTCAACAGCGGGGTATCATGATCAGGTACTACCACCACCGTATGAGTGAACTCGGAACCCTGGGATTTGTGAATGGTCATCGCATAAGCCGTTTCGACATGGGTCAGACGCGACGGCAACAACCAACGCAGACTGCCCTTTTTATGCCCGCGAAAGAGTACGCGCGGAGGCTCGTCTGGACTGGCTTGTACAACAATTCCGATATCACCATTACGTAAATCGAGACTGTAATCATTGTGGGTGATCATCACCGGTCGGCCGACAAACCATTGCTCACTGGTGACCCGGTCGCCATGCAGCCATAAAGTCGCCAGTTCGTTCAGTCGTTGCATGCCCCAGTCACCACGGCGCAGCGCGGCAAGCAACTGAAACTGTTCCAGCTGTTGCAATAAAGCTTCACCCCAGGCGGTGACATCAGTGAAGGCCGCCGGGCCCGCTTGCAACAGTTCCTGTAACGGCTGATAGCCTGCTAACACTAATTTCTTTAATGAATCCGCCGAGCTTTTTCTGATTTGGAGAAACTGAATATTCGCCAGTTTGCTATCTGTGACCTGTCCTTGTGACGCGTCGCGCAACCATTCACTCAACCATGTCGTCTGCTGCTGGTTAATTTCAGTCGCCAACTTACCAATACCCTCTTCAGCCTTAAACCGGCGGCTTTCGCGCAACATCACCGTATGCTGCAGGTAAGGCCACTGCTGCTTGCCCTGCTCATCCAGCAACTTCCGGGGCAATTGAGCTGATTGTTCCGGCTTGTCGTCACCAGACGCATGCTCGCTCTGGGTGGCATCCAGCCACGTCGCCAGCTCAGGCGCGTAGTGGCCGTTTTCGGCCCCCTCGCAGAGTTGTCCTAAAACCGCACCGGCTTCGACCGACGCCAATTGGTCTTTGTCACCTAACAGGATGAGGCGGGCATCCGGAGGTAACGCTGCGGTGATCGCCGCCATCATCTCAATATCGACCATTGAAGCTTCATCGATGATGACCACATCAGCTAATAAAGGATTACCCGCGTTGTGCCGGAATGCCCTGCTACGCGCTCGGGTGCCGAGTAAACGATGTAGGGTGACCGCCTGGTTCTCCGTCAGCACCTCAGTATAGCGCGCCGGCAACCTTTTGATCTCTTCATTGATGGAGTCCTCCATGCGTTTTGCCGCTTTGCCGGTCGGAGCTGCCAGCCGGATCCGCAACGGTTCCGCACTGGGACGATGTTGTTGCAGTGTCGCCAGCAACCGCACTACGGTGTAGGTTTTTCCCGTGCCCGGCCCGCCAGTAATAATAGTAAAGCCGCTACGTACCGCCATGGCACAGGCCAGGCGTTGCCAACTCAGGCTACCGCTTCTGCCGAACAGATCATCAAGGGTCTCCCGCAGTTCGTCGCTGGCCACCGGCTCACTGGCAACGGGATAGTGCCGTTCCATACGGGCAAAGAGATCACGTTTTATCTGCTGCTCATAATCCCAATAACGCCTCAAGTAGAGACGTTCTTGTCCTTGCAGCACCAAGGGAGAATTTGCTTCTGAAACGGCAGCGGAATCGGCCAGTTTCGTCCAGATATCGGTGCCGAGTTCGGCGATCATCTGCTGCGCCGACGCACAAGCGCGCAAGCTCTCAGACGATGCATGCTCGGGCGGCAGTTGCAAAGTTGCCGTAACATCAGCACGCAACTGTTCGAGTTCAAGGCATGGATGTCCGCGGCCAAGTTGATGACTGACTAAAGCGGCCAGCACCGCCACAGGTTCAGCATCCTGCTCAAGTTTGGTGTAGATATATTCCGCCAGGCTCAGGTCAATGGCGCGCAACCAGCCATGTTCATACCAGGTTCGCAAACTCGACATTAATTGCATGCGGCCTCCGTCTGGTCGAAAAGTTGCTCAAGTTCGTCAATGAGTTGGCGGCTCGGGCGATGAAAAAAAGCACCGCCGGAAGGCGCGTTATGGCCACGTAAGAACAAATAGACCGCACCACCGACATGCGTATCGTAAGCGTAATCCGGGACCCTGGCTTTTAGTAATTTATGCAGGGCTAAGGTGTAAATTACGAACTGCATGTCGTAACGACTTTCCAGAATTTTATCGCGCATTTTCTCAGGTAAATATGCGCCATCGTCTGCGCCCAAATAATTAGATTTATAGTCAGCGACGTAATATTTGCCGCGCCACTCGAAGACCAAATCAATGAAGCCTTTTAACATTCCGTTTAAGGTAGTGGCCAGCACCCGCGGTCGTCCGTATTCGGGTAACACATGAGTGCGAACCAGTTGGTCAAGATGCTCGGCATCGACCTGATGAGCAGGAAACCAGAACTCCGGTTCGGCTTGATACGTATGCAGGTCCACTAGCCGGCAAGACTCACCGTCGGCCAGCGCGAATGAAGTGTGCAGGTATTCACCTAGCCACTGCTGCAAGGTCTGCTGATACTCTTGCCAGGGTGCACCCGGTGTCCGTTGCGCCACCCATGCAGCCAACTCGTCCGGCGCCGCAGCCACGGCCGCAAAACCATCGTTACCGGCATCCTCCAGCAACCCATGTAGAAAGGTTCCGGGATTAGCGCCACGGGGAAAACTGTGAATCGTCCGCGCTTCAGGTTGCTCCTTCACATCAGCCTGTTCGTCGTGCAACTCTTCAAGCAAGGTACTGCCCTCGGCATCATCACTTGCCACCCACTCGCCATAGCGTAAGGCACTGTAACTTGCCACCCACCAGCTCGCGAAGCGGTGTCCCTCGGGCATCCGGCAAACATGGTAGTGTGGTGGCTGTTCAAGCTGTGAGATATAGCTCGTCACGTGCTGATTATTCACTAACTCTAGGGTGTGGCTTACGCCTGGTAACGAAAATTCATACAAGTCTGGATCAGCGGCTTTGCTTTGCTCCGCAGGCTCTGGGTCTTGCGCCACCTTACCCTGCTTAAACAGATAGTTCAGCGCACTCCCCGTACGGGTCTTATAATCGGCGACACCCAGGAAGGTGGCATATTGTGCCCGCGTTACGGCAACATAGAGTTTGCGTAATTCCTCTGCAAACCTCTCCTCCTTGATGCGTTCGACGATCGCTTTATCTTTGTCATCTAACGCCATGCAAAGCTTACCCTCAGCATCATGATAACGTTGAGGAAAGCTCACTTTGCCGTCCCAGCCGCGAGCGATAAATGGTAAAAACACCAATGGATATTGCAGGCCCTTTGATTTATGTATGGTGACCACCTGAATTAATTCAGCGTCACTTTCCAGACGCACCTGTAGCTCTGTGCTGTTGGCGCGGTTGTTATCCTGTTGTGCCTGTTCAATATGCTCGGCCATAAACCGCAACAGGCCATAGTGACCTTCCACCTGTTGCGCCTGTTGTTGCAACAGTTCAGCCAGATGCAGTACATCGGTAAGCTCGCGTTCGCCATTGGCTTTGGCCAGCAATTGCGCCGGCACATCAAAGTCATGCAGTAACTGCTGCAGCATCGCTAACACGCCTTGCCGCAGCCAGACCGCATGATAGTCGGCAAATTGCTCAGCAAAGCTATCCCAACGTAGTTCTTCGTCAGTGATTCTGGCAATTTCAGCTAATCCCAGCCCCAGCAATTCGCAGCCAAGCACACTGCGTAAACGACTGGGATCCCGAGGATTCGCGCATGCGTCGAGCAAGGTATAAAGGTCGAGCGCCAGCCGCCCGGCAAATACCGAATCACGCTCCGACAGGTAGACACTGCCCACCGAGCGACGACGCAGGGCTTGTCGAATCAGGTTAGCCTGGAAACCGCTGGTGACCAGAATCGCGATATCTTTGGGCTTTAAACGGACAAACGCACCAGTCTTACGGTGACGAAAACCCGCGGTTGGATTATTCAGTAAGGCAACGATTTTCTCAGCAAAACCATTGGCCAGGCCATGATCCAACTCCGGATTGTTACTCTTACCCCCGCTGGCAGGCAGTACGTCAAATTCCAGTGCTGGCTGAAGCTGATCGTCACAGACAAACTCTGTGTTCAAATCGTTCGCTTTGACAGAATGAAAGGGTAACGGATTATCATCGTCCTGTTTAAATAAGAACGCCCCTCGTTCGGACGCTTCCGCCTGGGCAAACAGTGCGTTGCTGGCATCCACCATAGCTTGAGTCGAACGGAAGTTAACGCCCAAGGTGTGATGGCGACTCTCGGTAGCCCGCCGCGCCGCAAGATAGGTAAAAATATCCGCGTTACGAAAAGAATAGATGGCCTGCTTGGGATCACCAATCAAAAATATACCATGGTCATCACCGGTATCAGCAATGGAGTAGATACGGTCGAAAATTTCATACTGTACCGGGTCGGTATCCTGAAATTCGTCGATCATGGCAATTGGAAATTGGGCGCGCAATTTGCTTGCCAGCTGCTCACCGTTGTCGCCGCGTAAAGCGTCGCGCAAACGCGTCAACATATCGTCAAAGCCAATTTCCGCCCGCTGCTGTTGTAATTCCCGGAACCGTCGCTGAGTCCATGCCGCTGCATGCTGCAGCAATCCGGCGGACGGATCAGGAAGCTCCTGATGCTGCCTTAAGGCATCTTCGAGTAACCGCGGGAACCCGAGTTCGTCAGCACTAAGCTCAAATTTCGCGGCATCTTGCAGACCTTCTGCAGTCAGTCGCTTCCATGCCGCTTCGGTCAAATCCGGGAGCAATTCGGCGGAAGCCGGTGAAACTTCAAGACCAGCCAGCCACTCATCAACTTTGAGCAGCCAGTTATCCAGATTTTTGCGGGTGAGTTTACGTCCGTCGAGATAGTTTTTATCTCCGACTTTGGGCACAAAGGTTGCACGAAATAGCGCTAGCTTTTGTTGCCAGAGTTCAGGCTGATGGAACTGTTCACGGAATTGCTGTTCCGCATGGATATACCGCTGCACTATTTGTAAACTGCCGGCTTGCAGACCACCAGCGGTCGCACTACTGACGTCTGAGTTTTCCTCAGATGCATTGACATCAGGAGTTTGCACCAACTCGCGACAACGTGAAACGATAGCATCAGGGCTGGCGAAGGTGCTTGTCATAACCCGGTAGGCCGCCAGATCAGCGACTTCAAGTTGGGCAATGAAATGGCGCCAGTAATCTTCTGCGGCCTGCTGCCGTAATGCACTGTTATCGGCGTTCAGAGTTTGCGTAAATAAACTGCCGCTGGCAAAAGCATGTTCACTGAGCATGCGGTTACACCATCCGTGAATGGTCGATACCGCCGCTTCATCCATCTGCTGCGCTGCCAAATCCAGTACCCGAGCCTGCAACGGCCAGCTCTCCGGCGGGTATTCAAGGCGTAACTGCTGCAGGAAACTATCGCCTTGTTCATCCGCGTTACGAAAAAATTCAGCCGCTTCGGTCAGTCGCGCCCGAATGCGATCACGTAATTCTTCCGTCGCCGCTTCAGTAAAAGTCACCACTAATATTTCGCGTGGCGATTTCATCCGTTGCCCGGCATGTTGTTGGCCAGGGTCATCGGCATCGTGGCCGAGTACTAAACGTAAATAAAGCGCCGCAATGGTATAGGTCTTGCCCGTACCGGCGCTCGCTTCAATCAGATGACTGTTACGTAAGGGGAACTGCAGTGGCACCAACTGCTGTACAGTATTATTCGTCATCTGGCTGGCCTCCTGCTAAGGATTCAAGCAGCGGTGCGTAGAGCTGTTCAGCTAGCGCAGTGGCTTGCTCTTCCACAGCCGTCAACGCGGCGAAATCCGGATAGAACCTACTCATGTAACGCGCCCGCAGGCGCAAAGCCGTGGTATTTCTATGACGGTCATCCTCTTCGTATAATTTTTCTGCAACTTCGTTCAAAAAGCTGAAATCGCCATTTTCGATAAATTCCGAGCTTCCTTTCGTTAGTGGTTTTTGCCAGCCCGCCAGCACCAATTCCAAATGTACAGGCAATGGCTCACAGAGACCGCGTTCGGCCCAATCCAGCAGTTGCTGCAGTTGCTGCCGCGCGAAATCAGGGTCCAGCGCACTGAAACTCAGGGTCTTTTCGACACTGATGAACTGTGTGGTGGTGGCAGCATGGCTGTTCAACAGCAAGTGCTCGAGCCAGGTTTCCGCAAGTTTGATATAGCGCGGACGGCCAGTCTTCTCAACCAAACGTGAGGCCGATAATTTCAACCGCACACGTTGCCCGGACGCATTCCTACGCAACCCGGAAAACGTATCGTGCACCCGCAAACGTGCGCCAAATTGCACGCTTTCCACCTCCAGTGAGTGGGGAAAACGCGCGCACTCTTCACGCACTGCCTGCCACAAAAGTAGTCCTGTTTGCTGTAATTCCCGTTGTTGCACTTCACCACCAGCGCCATCACTAAGTCGGCCTTCGCGCTGCAACCGTGCGCCATAGCCTTGCAGCCACTGTTGCCAGTCGTCATCGGTCGCGGCTGAACCTGCGGCAGCAAGCAGCGGTGTATTTAACGCATCAATCAACTGCCAGCGCGTCAGCCCGTCAAGGGTGAATAATTCTTCATCATGGTTTTCCACCCGTGCGTCCGGCAAATAGCACTGAAAACGTAAGTTCATCAGCCACCGCGCAGGCTCTAAGTAAAAATGATACAACTTGCGGACATTCACCGGACCTTCAGGTAACCAGCCGTCCAGAGCTGTCGATGCGGTGGGCGCGGCATAACTCTCGCTATGCAAGCTGTGCCACTCACGAGCGTAGGTGAAGAACCCCTCACCACTCACTGAACTGGTGAAATAGGCTGGATTAAAAGGCTGCAGATAGTGATGCTGTAAGGGCACCTTGGCGCCGAGCTGCTGTAAGTGTTCCCGCAGTTGACTCACCAGCACAGAAGGCGGCTTCTCAGTATTATCTTTGATGCTGCGCCCACACCAACTGATATACAACCAGCGCCGTGCTGACAGTAACGCCTCAAGAAACAAATAGCGGTCATCCTCGCGCCGCGAACGATCTCCAGGCCGTGAATCGTTGGCCATTAAATCAAAATCAAAGGGTTTCCGCTGACGTGGGTACTCACCATCATTCATACCCAATAAGAACACGCCCTTAAAAGGTATCGCCCGCATCGGCATCAAAGTGGCAAAGTTCACGCTACCCGCCAGAAACCGCTGGTTCAGTTGATGTTCATCAACCCGTGATAGCCAACTTTCAACGACGACCGTCAACGGCACTGGTTCGTTAAACTGCGCTGCAGAGGTGGCGTCCACCCATGCCTGTAACTGGTTGCGCAGCCGATTGAGCAATAATTCATCGCTATCATCTGTTGCCAGGAACAAACGGTCCATCAGGGTAAGTAACTGCTCACTCCACTTTGCTGGCGTAGCCGCCTGAGTGGTCATTAGAAAAGCATCGTTCAGGACGTTTACAACTTGCTGCAGTGCCCCTGCGGCATTTGCAGCCAGTCCACCCACTTCAGGATAGGGTTCGTCATCCTGCCAGGCCGAATCTATGCCATCCTGGCGACCCACCGCATAGCCGAGTAACATCCTGCGCAAACCGAACCACCATGAATTACGCCCGTCTGCAGCAGGCAGTCCCAGTTGCTGACGATGTTGCTCATGCAACGCCCAACGCACGCCGGCTTCGTGCAGCCAGGTTTGTAGTTGAGCAACATCGTGCGCAGTTAGGGCAAAACGTTCTTGCAGTGCTTCGACCTGCAATAAATCCAGAACCTCGCTGGCGGTGGCGCGCTGCAGGTTCAGCGTCAGTATATATTCCAAAGCAACCAGAATAGGATGACGATGACGCATACCCTGATCCGCAATAGTGAACGGAATATGCCGCTCATCACCGCGCGGGTAGCGGCCAAAAACAGCGCTTATATGGGGTGCATAGCCGTCGACATCAGGCACCATGACAATAATATCGGCGGGTTGTAAATCCGGCTCTGTCGCAAACAGATGCAACAACTGATCATGAAGTACCTCAACCTCGCGTTGCGGGCTGTGGCAACTGATAAATTGTAATGAATCATCCTGCGCCAGCTCAGACCAGCATGCGTGTGCTTCATTGGTACTGCGCAGGTGCAAAATATCCGACTGCAACTGACGCAATCGCGTAGGGTTTTCCGGGAAATCGTCGTCGAAGAGATCAAAGTTGAGGGTGTTAAATTGCGCCGCCTTGTCAGCGGTGGCGTCAAACTGATCAAGCATGCCGATGTAATCACCACCTTGCTTGCCCCACGAGGCCAGCAACGGATGGGTTTCACTATGCAGGTTAGTGATGTCGAGCTCAGCCTGACCGGGCTTCCGCTGCTGCCGCTTACGTTTAATTTCTTTAAATAAATCGCGGCCGTCAATGCTGTCCATCCAGAAGTGTTTACAGGGATTATGCACGCATAAAATCACCTGGCAGCAGGACGACACCGCGTGCAAAACCTCAATCATTTGCTGCGGCAAACTGGAGATGCCAAACACGATTATGCGCGGTGGTAACCCCGGCGGGCGCTGTTCTGGTGAAAGCTGACGCGCGGCCGTAACGAAGCGGTGATGCAGCTCCGCCCTGTTGTTCCAACCTTCATTACCAACATCCGCAAGCAAAGCACGCCACAGCATGGGTTGCCATATATTCTCGGCATCTGCTTGCATATCACCACCAGCGGCCCAGTCTGCAAGCCAGTCCGCACGGTACATCTGATACTGGTCAAATAAATCCGCGAGGCGTTCGCATAGCTGATAGAGCTTGCGTTGCTCAATGTCGTCGCGCATGTAGTTCGTTAACGCAGCGAATTCCGGATGCGATAAATAGGCCGGTAAGACCCGCATCAGACGCCAGGTTAAACGGTCTTTGTCGAAGGGCGAATGACGCGGCAGGTTGTCACCTAACACGGCACGGTAAGCTTGCCATTGGAACCGTGCGGGTAAAGTAACGTCCAGCATAGCCGCTATGCCTGTGGCCTCTGCCAGATGCAGCTTCAACCACTGGGCAATACCATTGGACTGCACCAATACACATTCACTTTCTAACGGCTTGAGAGGAGCAATCCTTGTGAGCCGGACAACCAACGCAGTCAGGTCCTCTAACTTATGGCTGTGGGCGACGATTAATCCTGCGCTTTGTTCACTCATTTGCTATCCTCTCCATGCATGAGGATCATCCTACCCAATCATGCCCAGCTAGGCTAGCAACTCTGCACGACATTCCGTGTCGCGCGACCAGTGAAATGGCCACTGATATAAGGAACGACTATGAAACAAATTCAACTCATCATCGTCGCGTTACTTCTGTTCACAGCGATGGGCTGTTCAAGCCAACCCGACCGCAGCGAAGGGATAGTCGCGACTAACGCAGTCGAAGAGATTTACAACTTCTCGCAGCCAGCGCCAAATCACGCCGCCGGCGGGCAACCGAAAAAGCATGAAATGGGCTTACTTGCTGATGCAGGTGTGGATATGGTGATCAACCTGCGCAGTCATGCGGAAATGAACGATATTCATGAACCAGAATGGGCGACCGAAAATCACCTTGCTTATTACCACATCCCCATCGCTGGTGCCGACGACCTGACCGAAGCAAACGTTAAGCTTTTCCATCAAACGCTCTGGCTTAATGAAGATAAAAATATCTTTATGCATTGCGCCAGCAGCAACAGAGTCGGCGCCATGATGGCATTGCGCGCAGCCTGGTTTCAGGGCGCAGATACTGAAGCAGCACTGGCTATCGGTGAACAGTACGGCATGACCAGTTTGCGTAAGCGTGTTGAAGAGCTGCTCAACGAGTAATTTTGTGGTAACATGCGCGCGCAATTTTTGACCTCGGATTTGCGATCCGAACCGCCAAAAGAAGGATGTCCTTATGTATATTTGCGCCGCACTCTATAAGTTTGTGGAAATTAACGACTTTGAAGCTTTTCGCGAGCCCCTTTACGACTGCATGGTCGAAAATGGCGTGAAAGGCACCCTGCTGTTAGCTCGTGAAGGGATTAACGGCACCGTTTGTGGTACCCGCGAGGCTATCGACAACGTACTTGCTTTTATTCGTTCCCGTGATGAATTTGCAGATATCGAGCATAAAGAATCCCCCAGCGATACCCAGGCATTTTACCGCACCAAGGTAAAGCTCAAGAAAGAGATCGTCACCATGGGAGTCGATTGGGTTGACCCGAAAAATATCGTCGGTACCTATGTTGACCCGCAGGACTGGAATGACTTGATCCGCGACCCTGAAGTGCTGCTTATCGACACGCGTAACGACTATGAGTACGCAGTAGGGACCTTTGCCGGCGCAATTAACCCAAAAACCGAAAGCTTCCGCGACTTTCCGCAGTACGTAAAAGATCATCTCGACCCAGAGCAGCACAAAAAAGTCGCGATGTTTTGTACCGGTGGAATTCGCTGTGAGAAATCCACCGCCTACCTGAAATCCCTTGGCTTTAACGATGTTTATCATCTTAAAGGCGGCATTCTGAAGTACCTGGAAGAGGTACCAGAAGAAGACACCACCTGGAATGGCGATTGCTTTGTCTTTGATCAGCGCGTCACCGTGCGCCACGGGTTGAAGCAAGGCGATTACGACCAGTGTTATGCCTGCCGTATGCCGATCACCGATGCCGAAAAGCAATCCGAGCACTACCAGAAAGGCGTCAGCTGCCCCCACTGCTATGACAAAACCACGACTGAACAGAAAGAACGCTTTGCTGAGCGGGAGAAACAGATCCAGCTTGCCAAACAACGTGGTGAAGCGCACATCCGCGACGGTAAAGTTGAAGAAAGCCGATCATCCTAATCGCTTTTGTCTATTCCCGCTTACCCTTGAAAGGGTCTATACTGACCCTTACATCTAGTTGTAGTTACAACAATTTTTAGCGGATAAGCAGGAGTTTACAGATGCAACAGTTAAACGTTATCGGTCTTGATCAACAACATGCAGAACAGCTGGCTGAGAAGCTCAATCAGCTGTTATCCAATTACCAGGTCTTTTACATGAATGTTCGCGGCTTCCACTGGAACATTAAAGGTCAGGAATTCTTTGAGCTACACGCAAAATTCGAAGAAACCTACAATGATCTATTGATGAAGATTGATGAGATCGCTGAGCGCATTCTGACCTTGGGGCAACGTCCTTTGCATGCTTACTCAACCTACATCAAGAACAGTTCTATACGCGAAGCAAAAGATATCCACGATGGTAAAGCTTGCGTCCGTGAGATCCTGGAGAGCTACCAAACCACAATCCGGCTGCAACGCGAGCTACTTGAACTTGCCGGACAGGCGGATGATGAGGGAACCTCGGCGCTGATGAGCGACTACATTAAAGAACAGGAAAAAACGGCCTGGATGCTGACGTCGTATCTAGGCTCTTAATTTCGTAAGTTCTATTTTGTCAGTTCTTTGCTATGCTGAAAGCAGTAGTACCCGAAGATAAACAATAACTAAAGGACGGTTTCATGAATAAAGTTATCGGAATTATTTTACTCGTGGTTGGTATTATTTTGCTTTATTTCGGTTATGAAGCTTACAATTCGCCAGCATCAGAAGTTGCTCAGGCGGTGACCGGTGAACCAACAGACAACGCCATGTGGTACCTGATTGGTGGCGCGGTCGCGGTCGTTGTCGGTCTGTACGGTGTTGTTCGCGGCAAGTAATACTTACAGAACGTAACGCGCAAGCAAGTTATAGAAAGGTTCTAAGCCAACACCACATCAGGTGTTGGCTTTTTTATTGGCCTGTTTGCCCTGTTCGCCCGTTCATTTGCCACTAATCACGTTGGACATTTGGTAGGGTCATTGCACGAACGCCGGCGATAAGCCCCAGTATAATCAGGGTGACCATAACCGCTTCCACACCCGCGTAGCTATCCAGCACGCCCAGCAAGATTCCGAGCAGCAAAACACCACCTATGACAGTGTTAGAAACCGCCGTGAGTTGCGCCCGATTGTCCTGCGTCGCCATATCAACCAAGTAGGTTTTGCGTCCTACTCGCGCGCCGTGATGGGCTACCGCAGCAGCGAAAATGAGCAAGCCAGCCAGCCATTGCTTAGCTAACCAATCGCCAGCGAGAGTATAAAGCGCCAGCGCAACCGCCATAACACTCACCGCGATAAATGCAGCTGCCGCCATCACGTGATGACTGGCCGAGTCCGACCATTTACCCCAGAACCTGCCAGCCACCATACCGGCAATACCATTGGCCAGCATAAGTCCACCTAAACTGGTTAAACTGCCTTCGCCGCTACGTTGAATCATCACCACAACATAAGGAATGGCAAACGCCGAAGAAACAAGGAGTGCGCGCGTCAGCACGAAGCTACCGAATAATTTGTCCTCCCAGAGTAAGCGCATCGATTTAAGCGCTTCTATCATGGCATTGCCACCGCCTTCTGTCGCGCCGGGAACTTCTGGCACCTGGGCGTAGGTCAACGCAGCAGCAGTCCAGAGCGCAGCGGCAAAGCCCAGCAGTCCTGCGAAAATAAGCACATTCCCCTGTTCTATACTGCCACTCAGTAGCGCAGGAGCAAACAGCACGACCAATGCACTCACCACCGACAGTAGCCCCGCTACGGACGCGGCAATACCAGATAACCGACCGCGTCGCGTCTTGGAGATGGTTTTACCCTGAACGTCCTTAATCGAGACCGAGCAAACGCCGCGGGAAATACTAAAAAAGGTTAACAAGAGTACAATCGCCCAACCCAGGGCCTGATCGCGTAGGGTCAACACACTCATCAACATACCGACAAGCGCCAGTGCCTGACCGAAACTACCCACCACCCAGAACCATTTGCGCACAGGCGACTCACGCAATTGCTGGGCAATAATTAATTGAGGTAATAAAGCTAAGGATTCACGTAGTGGAACCAGGGCACTGATAAAGGCCGAAGGCGCACCCAGCGAGGTCAGAATCCACGGCAACACCAGCCGCGCACTCACCAGCGAATCACCCAGCTTGGTCATGCTTAATGCTATCAGGTGCGCGACAAAAGCCTTAGGTTGGTCATTACAGGCGGCATCTGGAATATCTTTACAAACTCTGGCGTCTTCATCCTCGGCGAGATAGCCGTACAAACGTTCCGTTAGTTCCCGATCTGCAGTGCCACCGCTCATGCCTTCTCCCTAGTCAGTTATTCGTTGCAGGTAATGATGTAATTCGTACCAAAGCTGATTGACCACAGCAACCACTTCACGCCAGCTTTCCAGAGTATCGCGTTGAACGGTAAAGCCGGCGGCTGCTTCATACGCGTTTATAAAAGCATTACGTTGCGGTAACTCCAGTTGGTTCACCGTCATAGTATTGGCGAGATCAAAGTAACGCTCACCCAAGCCTGCATATTCCCAGTCAATGACTCGTCGGTCTGGTGAGAGAAAAATATGATGCATAGCCAGGTCGTTATGACAAAACACCGGATGGGAGGCAAAACTGTCGAGTAGTTTGCGGAAGGAATCCAAACGCTTGCGAAAGTGCGACGCCCGCTCACTATCAAATTCAGCAAGCTGTGCGCAATAACGCGCTAAACGTTCGCGCAACGACCACACCGGAACATCAACTGACAAGCGGTGAATATGGGCAGAAATATCAGCAAGTTCGCGTAACTTTTCTGCCATTGGCAGCTTCGCGTGGCCTAAGTCCGGATCATCCAGAAAGCGTTGTAAAACCAGCCCCTGGGTTGCATCATAATGAATGACATCCGGTGCTAACTTATGCTCAGCCAGCTGCTGCTGTACCCGTACTTCCTGATCACGATCAAGACCGTAGGGATGATCAAAACGGAATTGTTTCAGGATGTACTTTTCTTGCGTGGTGGTAATTTTATAAACGTTATTTGCCACGCCTCGCAATAAGGGTTCGGTTTTTATGACACCACGGATAGGTAAACTTTCTAACCACTGTTGTCGCATTGTTCGCTGCCCACCTGCGTTGATTGCCACTGTCGCATCGCGTACACCACCAGTATAAGATAAACAAAGTAAAGCGCACCAGTAACGACAAATCCTTTACTACTGTACAGGTAAACATAGATAGCATCGATCACCAACCAGTACCACCAATTGGCGAATTGTTTGCGGGTCAGTAACCAGGTCGCAAACAGCGAAAAAACCGTAGTGAAAGTATCGAGCCACACAGCATCAGCATCGGTATAGGTTTGCAGCAGCCAGGCGATAGCTACCGCAACAACTGTCAATAACAGTAGCCACTGCAGATGCCATTGCCAGGAATAGTCCCGCACTTCAGCAGCGTCGTCCTGTCCCTTACCATAACGCCATTGCCACCACCCGTAGATCGCCAACGTAATATAAATAAGCTGCAATAAAGATTCCATGTACAGCTGCGCGTTAAACATCAGCTGCGTGTAGATCACGCAGCTGATTCCCGCCGCCAGCCAGCACCACAGGGACTGATGGGCGGCCAGCACTAAATAGGCTATGGCAAGCACAACAGCCAGCCACTCCAACATTGAAGTTGCAACAACCTGCTGCCAAATCTCAGTAAAACTTGCCATTATCTAGCACCTTTTGTCGGACCGGCTTAACACTAAAATGAGTAGTTAAAGGTAACACCCACGCGACGCGGCTCACCGTATTGCTCGTAAGTCTGCGGCACATACTCGAGGCGAGGGTCATTGCCGAAGTAGAAGCCACGAATACCGTAGTCCTCATCCGTCAGGTTACGCGCCCACAAGGTCACCTGCCAGTCTTCTGCCTGCCATTTCAGGCTGGCATGTAGCACAGCCATGGCATCGGCGCGGCTCATGTGTGAATCCGAATAGAAAAAGCCATCCTTGCCATCCACTTCGATAACACCGCTAAGCTGTTTACTCCAGGCGTAGCGAGCACCAACATTGTACTGGTAGTTGGGTGCATGAGCCTGGTCACGTCCGCTCATGTCAACGCCATCTTCCGTGACAAAGCCTTCAATCTCGGTTTCCAGTAAGCCCACAGATGTGAACAATTCAAGTTGCTCGACGGGACGGTAGTTAACTTCCAGTTCAGCACCGTAAGCATTGCCCTGGGCTGCATTTTGCAGATAGCCGACAAAACTTTGGTCGCGATTCACCCAACCTTTGAGCTGCACGTCGTCACGCTGATGCATGAACACCGCCACTTGCATACTGAAGGTGTCATCGGCATTAACGCGCTTATGCCCTACCTCAAAGCTGGTTAACAGCTCAGGCGCGAAAGTCGCGCGCGCCAGCAGATAGTCACGCAGCTCAGTCAGTTCCGTATCCTGTACTTTGCCCAGCGCCTCACCATTGACACCACCGGCTTTGTAGCCGCGTGCCAGGGTCGCATACCAGAGATGATCCGTAGCCGGCAGGTAGCTCAGGCTCAACCGTCCACCCCACATGGTATCTTCCGGCTCGGCCTGCACACCATTGCTGTCCTGATAAGGATTATCATAGCGCTCAACCCGGGCACCTGCAGTCAGTCGCCAGTTCTGGGTAAAGTTTTGTGCAAGTTCACCGTACGCCGCAAGGTGGCGACTTTCATAGGTACTGAAAAACTGGTCCTGCTGATAGCTATCCCAGTTAAAGAAATCACGGACCAGCTCTTCATCGCGCTGATAATGATAAACGCCGGCCACCCAGTCGGTCTCGCCACCAAGCATTGTTAATGGACGTGCGCTGACCCAACGTGCTTCGAGCGTCTGATCCGTGCGATCGCGGCGATACGCATCAAATGAACTGTATTCCCAGCCCGGCGCAATACCGACAAATGTCCAGTCCTCATCATAGCTGTAGACGCTGTCGGCACTGAGGTTAGTATAGGATAGTTCCAGATTCGCGAGGCGACCGGCATAGCTCAGCGCGAGCCGTGCAGCGGTAGAGTCCAGATCATCTTCGCCCGGCTCATCAGAGAGCGTTTGCCGGCTATTATCCAGGGAAAACGCATCGTACCCATTGTCCTGATGCAGATCATGAATCGTGGTACGCAATTGCCAGCTGGAGCCGAGGTCGGTGAACAGGTTCAATCGAATATTGCGCTCTGAACGATTATTGGTATCGTCGCGTTCCAGATAGTTGTTGGTGATAAAGCCATCATCACGTTGCTGGAACACGCTCAGACGAGCGCGGCCGACTGCACCTAATGAACCGCCTACAGCAAAGCCACCCTGCATCGCATCGTAGTTGGCGACGCCGAGTTGCCAGACGCCCTCGGTTTCACGTGTTGGCTGGGTGCTTTCCATAACCAGCATGCCGGCCATTGCATCAGCACCAAAGCGACCACTCTGCGGTCCGCGATAGACCTCGATCTGACTGATATCAAACAGCTGGGCGGCCTGCGCCAGGCCACTGTAGTTAATTCCGTCGACGAGCAGACCGACCGACGGCTGAATCGGATCAACGAACTGACTGCGCTCACCTACGCCACGAATTTGAATAAAACGTGCGCGTGAACTGCCGCCAGAAAAATTGACATTCGCCAGGGCATTCAAGGCGGTTTCCAGGTGCAACGCATTGCGCTGACCAAGCCGTTCAGCAACCAGGGCAGTCACGCTGGTAGGCGCTTCCTGAATGGTCATACGGCGGAATTCACCCTGGATGGTAATGCGTTCAACGCTGTCTTCAGACGCGGCTTGCGCTTTGGTCTGCGCCTCGGCCTGTGCATAGCCACTGGCAGACGCGAACGCGCCAGAGGCCAACAGAGCGGCCATTAAATAAGATTTTTGAAACATGGATTATTTCCTCAACTTCTGAGTCAGAAACAATCCGGTCGGGTGGGATTTCAAATGGACTAAGAGTGTTAGCTACCATCCCTACGCCAGTATTAACCGGATCAGGTGCAAAGGGTTTGCTTCGTGCATCTCAGCCTGACTGTACAATCTTGTACAGGGGCACCCCTTGGTATTGCGCTGCGGAGTATAACAGCGCCTTTAAATGAAGGCTAGCGCATCGCCATAAAGTTGTTCGAGCGGCAAACCATGCGCATGAAACTCATCACGGATCACCCGCACCATCTCAAACCGCCCGGCGACGTAGACATCGGCTTCGCTTAGATCGCTTTGTTCCGCCATCACCGCGTGATGGACCAGGCCGATGGCGCCATGCCAGTTGCCCGCAGCTTCTTCAACCACTGGCCGGTAATGAAAATTCGCATGCTGCTCGCTCAGCGCCCGCAACTTTGCATCATAATAAAGATCGTTTAGCGCACGGCCGCCCCAGTACAGGGTTATAGGCCGCTGGGGGTCACGACGCAGGTGCGCCTGCAAAATCGACCAGGTATAAGAAAAGCCCGTGCCGCCAGCGATCAGAATTATCGGCCGCTCACTTGCGCCACGATAACTGGCCTGGCCAAGTGGTACTTCGATAGTGATCTCACCCTGCGCACGCATCTCGTCAATAACCTCCATCGCATAGGGGTTATCTGCGGTTGCACCAATATGCAGCTCAACGGTATCAGTCTTCGACGGGCATGAAGCGATTGAAAACGGCCGCTTATCACGTTCACCCATGACCACCTGCAAGTATTGCCCGGCGTCAAAAGTAATCGCCTCGGGTAAACTGAGAACCACCCGATACACGTTCTGCGACAAATTTTCTAATGTTGTGACTTCACCTAGCATTTGTTTCATTGCGCCTGCTTATCCTGTTGCAAAATTCCGAGTTCGTCCCAAATTTCATCCACCCGTTGTTGCACTGCTTTGTCCATGACAATGGGTACACCCCATTCCCGATCGGTCTCACCCGGCCATTTATTGGTTGCATCCATGCCCATTTTGGAGCCAAGCCCCGACACCGGGGAGGCAAAATCCAGATAGTCAATCGGCGTATTTTCCACCAGCACCGTATCGCGGGCCGGATCCATACGCGTGGTCATGGCCCAGATCACATCTTGCCAATCACGGGCGTTGACATCGTCGTCGCAGACAATAACAAACTTGGTATACATAAACTGGCGTAAAAAGGACCATACGCCCATCATCACGCGCTTCGCATGACCGGCATACTGCTTCTTCATGGTTACCACAGCAACGCGGTATGAGCAGCCTTCCGGCGGCAAATAAAAGTCGACAATTTCCGGAAACTGCTTTTGCAACAAAGGCACAAAAACTTCATTGAGCGCGACACCAAGCACTGCCGGTTCATCCGGCGGACGCCCGGTATAGGTCGAGTGATAAATAGGATCACGACGGTGAGTAATGTGCGTAACGGTAAATACCGGAAACTCATCGACCTCATTGTAGTAACCCGTATGGTCACCATAAGGCCCTTCTGGTGCCATCTCTCCCGGTTCAATATAACCTTCGAGAATGATTTCAGCATGGGCCGGAACCTGTAAGTCATTACTCACACACTTAGTGACTTCGGTTTTGCCATCGCGCAGCAAGCCGGCAAAGGCATACTCAGACAAACTGTCCGGCACCGGAGTTACCGCACCCAAAATAGTAGCCGGATCAGCACCAAGGGCCACCGCCACCGGAAACCGCTCGCCAGGATGCTGACGTTGCCATTCCTGGAAATCCAGCGCGCCACCGCGATGCGATAGCCAGCGCATGATGACTTTATTTTTGGCCAGCAATTGCTGCCGGTAAATACCTAAATTCTGGCGTTCCTTATGCGGGCCCTTGGTCACAGTGAGGCCCCAGGTAATCAACGGCGCCACATCACCCGGCCAGCAATGCTGGATCGGCAACTGCTGCAAATCAACCTCATCGCCACTTTGAATCACTTCCTGGCAAGGCGCTTTCTTCAGCTGTTTGGGCGACATGCTCAGCACTTTTTTATAGACCGGCAAAAGGTTCAGCGCATCGCGAAAGCTTTTGGGTGGCTCGGGCTCTTTCAGAAAAGCTAACAGCTTGCCGACGTCGCGCAGCGCAGCCACAGAATCCTGCCCCATGCCCAGCGCAACGCGCTCCGGCGTGCCAAATAAATTCGCCAGCACCGGAATGCTGTGCCCTTTGACGTTCTCGAACAACAACGCCGGGCCACCTGCCTTTAAGGTGCGATCAGCAATCTCCGTCATCTCCAGATAAGGATCGACTTCAAGCTGAATTCGTTTTAACTCGCCACGCGCCTCCAGCAAGGCCATAAAGCCGCGTAAGTCCTGATACTTCACTGATGGTTATCCCACATCGTAAATAATGCCGCCATTATACTGGTTTTTATTACTGTTTTCAGCGCTTTCAAATTACGCTACGCTAAGCCCTTACCTTCAGTTCAAGGATGCACGGTACTCATGTTCCACTCCATACTCGCGTTTAGCGTCATTGGCTTCTTAACAGCGTTACTTGCATTACTATCGTTGCTACCACACTTGAGCAGCACCCATTGGCTGGTGCGCGTGTGGGATTTTCCGCGCTTGCAGCTCACCGGTGTCGGCATAGTGTTACTGGTCGCCAGCGCGCACTGGTTACCCGCCGAGTCACCCGCAACATGGTTATTGGTAGCCGTACAATTACTTTGTTGCGCCTGGCAACTCTGGTGGATTTTTCCTTATACGCCTTTGGCAGAGCGCACCGTAGAGCGCTATAACCGCAAGTGCGATGAAAAACGCGTCGAAGAACATTTACGCGTTCTCATCGTTAATGTGTTCGAACATAACCGCAATGCCGTGGAACTCGTGCGCATGATCAACCGCGAACGCCCCGACATCATCGTTGCCGTTGAAACCGACGAATGGTGGGAAAAGCAGCTCACCGATATCGAAGACGACTTACCCCATGTCGTCCGTGTGCCTCAGAACAACCTCTACGGCATGATGGTGTACTCGGTATGGCCTTTAGAAAACGTCAAGATCGAGAACTTAGTGCAGGAAAACGTGCCGTCGATACACACGGATGTGCAAATGCCAGGCGGCCGCCAAATCCATCTGCACTGCGTCCACCCGGTACCACCGGGACCTAGCGAGAATGACAAATCGAAGCCCCGGGATCGGGCGTTGCTGAAGGTTGCGGAACGTGCGGCTAAGGAGTCCGGCCCAGTGATTGTTACCGGCGACCTCAATGACGTCGCCTGGTCACGCACCAGTCGCGAATTCTTACGTCAGAGTAAATTGCTTGACCCGCGCATGGGACGCGGCTTTTTCAACACCTTCCACGCCAAGCTGCCGTTACTGCGCTGGCCACTGGATCATCTGTTCCACAGTGAGCATTTCATGCTGGTGAAAATGCGGCGCCTGCCCAAATTCGGATCCGACCACTTCCCGTTACTGATTGAACTGGCGCTGAAGAAAGAGTGACGTGACCTCTTCCCTTGATACACTCACTTGCTTATTGCATTTCGATTTGCGATTACGGCAAACGACGGCAGTTGGCTGGCAGCTCAACACCTGTTCTATTCTTTAACTTTGTTATCGTCAGTGCGTTCTGACCCTGACATCCGATCGCGATAATACTCGTATATATCCGGATCAGTTTCCGCCAAGGCTTCAACGATTTCATTTGCATCGGTTAAAGTGCGCTGCAACAACGAGCGAGCGGAGGCAATTTCATTATTCTGTAACCGTTGTTGAATTTCGGCGGCGATGACGTATCTACGCAGCTCCATCTGTAATGTTGATAGACGCGACATTTGAAAACCTAAGGCTAGGCCGATAACGCAGAATAGAATAAAGGATAACAGGGGTCCCCAAATTTTCATTCTTCAATCTCCTTTACGCGTTTCTCTAGCACAAAGTCCCACTCTTTCTTCTGCGGTTCATTAAGAAAAAACTCATTTTGATAAAGGTCGTCAAGCTGACCATCACGATTACTCAAGTAGAATAACTCCAGACGCCTTTTCGCTTCCGGAATGTCGTCCTCCGCCAAGCTTTTTTCAACAAGACTTAACGCAAACATGAAGCCGCTTTCACTAGCTAATAATGAAGTAGGCCAGATACCCACCCCCATCCACACACCAGTCAAAAGCCCTATAACGCTTGCAACAAAACTGAATAGCCACGAGCGCATTCTGTAGCCCTTTTTAGATTGATTCATTGGCTTCTCCAAAGACGTAGAGTCAAAATTAAATCCAACAACATGAAAACACTAACAACCAAAGATTAACAAACAATATCATCGAGGGGAAACGAAAGTATGCCGATAACGGCAAAGGTAGGTTTATTCTGTTGGAATCGTAGTGGAAAATCGCTAGGTCTTTGTCGAATTAGGAGACTCTGCAAGAGGCGCGGTCGAAGCCCACAGCGTTATATCTGAGGGTGTGCGCCGCAGGGATGCGGCGAGGGCGCCGGCGAGTGCCTTGCTGGGGTCTTCGTCATAGGGTGTCGGCCGCATGAGGCGCGGCGAAACCGACAGGGTTATTTCTGAGGGTGTCGGCCGCATGAGGCGCGGCGAAACCGACAGGGTTATTTCTGAGGGTGTGCGCCGCAGGGATGCGCCGAGGGCGCCGGCGAGTGCCTTGTTGGGGTCTTCGTCATAGGGTGTCGGCCGCATGGATGCGGCCGCCAAGCCCCCAGGGATGGGTTCATGGCGTCCCTATGACGAAGACCCCAGAGAGGCGCAAAGCCAAGCCTACGACTTCTGGCGCTTCATGGCCTCGAAGAATTCGTCGTTGGTTTTGGTCATTTGCAGCTTGTCGATGAGGAATTCCATCGCTTCCGTTTCACCCATCGGGTGTACGATTTTGCGTAAGATCCACATTTTTTGCAGCTCTTCCGGCGAAGTTAACAACTCTTCGCGACGCGTACCCGAACGATTGAAGTCAATCGCAGGGAAAACACGTTTCTCAGCAATCTTACGATTCAAGTGCAATTCCATATTACCTGTGCCCTTGAACTCCTCGTAAATCACCTCGTCCATCTTCGAACCCGTATCGATCAATGCCGTCGCGATGATAGTCAAACTACCACCCTCTTCAACATTACGTGCAGCACCGAAGAAACGCTTTGGCTTATGTAGCGCGTTAGCATCAACACCACCAGTCAAGACCTTGCCGGAGCTTGGAATAACAGTGTTATAAGCACGTGCCAGACGAGTGATTGAATCAAGTAAGATGACCACATCTTTCTTGTGCTCGACCAAACGTTTGGCCTTCTCGATCACCATCTCGGCGACCTGCACGTGACGGTTTGCCGGCTCATCAAAGGTCGAAGCAATAACTTCGCCTTTCACCAGGCGATGCATCTCAGTAACTTCCTCTGGACGCTCATCGATCAGCAACACCATCAGCACACAATCAGGATGGTTAGCAGCAATTGACTGCGCAATGTTCTGCAGCAATAACGTCTTACCCGCTTTTGGCGGCGCCACAATCAAACCACGCTGGCCTTTGCCGATTGGCGAAGCAAGGTCTAACACCCGGGCAGTAATATCTTCCGTCGAACCATTACCACGTTCCATCCGCAGACGTTCTTCTGCGTGGAGAGGCGTAAGGTTTTCAAAAAGAATTTTATTGCGGGAGTTTTCAGGCTTGTCGAAGTTGACTTCACGAATCTTAAGAAGGGCAAAATAACGTTCGCCTTCTTTCGGCGGGCGTATTTTCCCGGCCACCGTGTCACCAGTTCGTAAATTGAAGCGGCGAATTTGACTTGGCGAAACATAAATATCATCCGGACCTGCAAGGTACGATGAATCTCCCGAGCGCAAAAAGCCGAAGCCATCCTGCAAGATTTCCAACACCCCGTCACCATAAATGTCTTCGCCGCTTTTTGCGTGCGCTTTCAAGATGGCAAAAATGATGTCTTGTTTGCGGGTACGAGCCATGGATTCGAGGCCCATGGATTCTGCGAGCTGTACCAGCTCGTTTACGGGTTTATTTTTTAATTCTGTAAGATTCATAAGAGGGATATGACTTTAGTGTCCATAGGAAAACAAAGGGTTAGTTTAAGTTTTATAGCTTTAGGGGTTCGCTATCTGGCTGCCGTAAGGCTGGCAACCTGAAGAAATATTGGTTGAAAAGTAACACCTAAACGCCAGGACGTCCAGTTTTTTGCTGGTTATTTAAACCAAACAATTAGAAAAAGTTGCCAAATCTCAAGATTTGACAACTTTTCAGAACGCACCTTTACAGGTTTTGCTCAATAAATTCTGCCAGTTGGGCTTTTGACAATGCACCAACTTTGGTACCGGCAACTTCGCCGTTTTTGAACAGCAATAACGTTGGAATACCGCGAATACCGTACTTCGGCGGGGTTTGGCTATTGTGGTCAACGTTCAGTTTGCCGATAGTGATGCGGTCACCGTACTCGTTTGCAATGTCGTCAAGAATCGGTGCGATCATTTTGCATGGGCCACACCACTCCGCCCAGAAATCGACAAGTACTGGTTTATCAGAATTGAGAACGTCTGCCTCAAAAGAATCATCACTTAGCTGAACAATTTTATCACTCATGGTAATCTCCGCTGCTGAATTCGCGTGAAATAATAAAACACTATTATTTCTGTTTTTGAATGTTAGCGCAAACTGGTATGCTTATGCTATGAGTAAAACACACCTTACAGAGACACGCTTTGCCGATCTCGACCTGCATCCGCAGGTATTAACTGCTTTGAATAAGGCGGGCTTTGAGTATTGTACCCCAATCCAGGCCCTGAGCTTACCTATTGCCCTAAAAGGCCAGGATGTAGCGGGACAAGCGCAAACCGGAACCGGCAAAACTCTTGCCTTCCTGATTGCGGCTTTTACTACCCTGCTTAACAAACCGCGTTCTGGCGAAAAACGTTATCCGCGCGCTATTATTATGGCTCCTACGCGTGAACTAGCAATTCAGATCGCAAACGATGCTGAACTTCTTGCTGCTCACTGCGATATGCGCCTTGGCATTATTTATGGGGGCGAGGGTTACGAAAGTCAACGCCAACAACTCGAAGAAGGCGTTGATATTTTAATCGGCACCACCGGTCGCCTGATTGATTACTGCAAACAAGGCGTCTATCAGCTCGATAAAATCGAAGTGGTCATCCTTGATGAAGCCGACCGCATGTTCGATTTAGGCTTTATCAAAGACATTCGCTACATGTTTGAGCGTATGCCAGGCGCGAAAGAACGCCAGAGTATGTTGTTCTCTGCGACATTGTCGCAGCGGGTGCAGGAACTCGCGTACGATCACATGAACTCGCCAACCAAAGTTGAAGTTGAGCCGACCCAAAAAACCGGCATCCGCATCAGCGAAGAGCTTTTCTATCCGTCGAAACAAGACAAAATTAAGCTATTGCTGACCCTGATTGAAGAAGACTGGCCGGATAAAGCCATCATTTTCGCAAATACCAAGCATGTTTGTGAAAAGCTGTTCAATTGGCTTGAGGCCGATGGTCACCGGGTTGGTCTGCTCACCGGCGATGTACCGCAGCGCAAGCGCTTGAAGATTCTGGAAGATTTTTCAGCCGGCACCCTCGATTTTCTGGTTGCCACTGATGTTGCTGCCCGGGGTTTGCACATCCCCGAAGTAAGTCACGTGTATAACTATGACCTGCCAGACGATTTCGAAGATTATGTCCATCGCATTGGACGTACCGGCCGTGCTGGTGCCAGCGGTAAAGCGATTAATTTAGCCTGCGAAGAGTACGTTTATAATTTGCCTGCTATCGAGGACTATATTGGTCACACCATTCCGGTAACCAAATACGACCCTGACGCCCTGTTAAGCGATTTGCGTACACCACGCCCAAGTGGCCGTCGTCGCAGCCGTGGTGGACGTCGTGGGGGCAGTGGTGGCCAACAACGCCGCTCGTCCGGTCAACGCAAACCGCCAGCAAAGCGTAACGGCTAATGCGTCAGCATCCGCGTATCGCAGCAATCGACCTGGGCTCTAATAGCTTCCACATGTTGATTGCCAAAGCGACTACGCGGGGCTATCGGATTATTACCCGCCATCGGCAAAAAGTTCGTCTCGCTGATGGCCTTACCCCTGAGCTTACCCTTAATGATGCTGCAATTGAACGCGGCGTCGCTTGTCTCAAAGACTTTGCCCAGCTACTTAAAAACTATGAGCCGCTGCAGGTGCGCTGCGTTGCAACTGCGTCCCTGCGCAAGGCCAGCAACCGTAAACAGATCTTAAAACACTTCGAGCGCGCCCTTGGCGCCACCATTGATATTATTTCCGGTACTACTGAAGCTGGTCTCATCTATCAGGGTGCAACATTAGATCTGGCGCGCCCGGACAGCGCCATGCTGGTGCTGGATATTGGCGGTGCCAGCACCGAAGTGATTGCTGGCATAGGTACCGAACCTCATGTTTTAAAAAGCCTGGATATGGGCTGTGTAGTCTGGCAAAACCGTTATTTCGCTGACGGCCTCATTACCGCTGCGCGTTTTGCCGAAGCTATTGATAGTGCTAAAAAGTTGATACAGCCACTGGCGAAAACCTATCAGGCGCACGGCTGGCAGACCGTTTGTGGTGCTTCAGGGACATTCCGGGCAGTGCAGGACTGTCTGCGTCAGCATGGGTCCGACACGATGAGCGCCGAATTTATCAATTATTGTATGCAGGAAACCATCAAACTAGGTCATGTTGAGCAATTAGAGCAACTGGGCATTCGCGATGACCGCATGGCAGTTTTTTGTGGCGGGCTAGCGATTCTGGTCGCGCTGACTGAAAGTCTCGATATCCGCACTATTGACCTCGCGCAAGGGGCTTTGCGCGAGGGGCTCGTCCATACCATGCTCACCGAGCGTAAACGTTCGCTCGCTTAATGGTCTTGCGCTAGTTTTTGCGCGGCAAATTTCGCAAAATACGTCAGCACACCGTCAGCGCCGGCTCGCTTGAAGCCAAGCAAAGACTCAAAAATGACTTCTTCAGTCAACCAGCCATTCGCTATCGCCGCTTGCAACATGGCGTACTCACCACTGACCTGGTAGGCAAAGGTTGGCACTTTGAACGTATCTTTCACGCTCCGGACGATATCAAGATAGGGCATGCCCGGCTTGACCATCACCATATCGGCGCCTTCATCCAAATCTAACGCTACCTCATGCAGTGCCTCGTCAGCATTCGCCGGATCCATCTGGTAGGTTTTTTTATTGCCGCCTTTCAGGTTGCCGGAGGAGCCAACCGCATCACGGAACGGCCCGTAAAAAGCCGACGCATACTTGGCGGAATAGGCCATGATCTGAACATTGTGGTAACCACTCTCCTCCAATGCTTCACGGATAGCAGCAATACGTCCATCCATCATATCTGAGGGCGCGACCACATCTGCGCCGGCTTCAGCATGAGAAAGAGCCTGTTTTACCAAGGCTTCGGTGGTGATGTCATTCTGCACGTAACCCTGCTCATCAATAATGCCGTCCTGCCCATGGGTCGTGAAAGGATCAAGCGCAACATCAGTGATGACGCCAAGCTCCGGAAGCTCCGCTTTAATTGCCCGCACGGCACGTTGAGCTAAGCCGTCGGCTGCCCAGGCTGCCTCAGCAGTAAGTGATTTATCAGCGTCCGGTGTCACCGGAAAAAGTGCAACTGCCGGGATGCCAAGCGCAAAAACCTCACGGCATTCAGCCACCAGCAAGTCAATCGACAGCCGTTCTACACCTGGCATGGATGACACCTGTTGCCGTTGGTTTTCACCAGGAATAACAAACATTGGATAGATGAAATCTGCTGCGCTTAAATGATTTTCAGCCACCATGCGGCGGCTGAAATCGTGACGCCGCAAACGTCTCATGCGGCGGAATGGGAACTGACTAATGCTCTGCATCTATGGTTTTTCACTCGCATCTTTTAATGACCGCGCAATTCGGATTTGATCACGGCCAGAATTTTTCGCCTGATAAAGTGCGTTATCGGCGGCTTCCAGTAACTGCTTGCTCGAGGCGTGCCCCGGTAAGCTATTCAGTAAGGCCATACCTACGCTGACGGTGATGTTAACCTCTCCCCGCTCAGTTTTAAACGTATGCCGGCGAATAACTTCCGTCACGGTGAGCACTTTGTCGTGACAGCCGAGTTCTTGTGCGCCCGGCATCAGGATTACAAACTCTTCGCCACCATATCGATAGATGCGATCTCCGGCGCGGCGGAAGTTCACTTTCAGTAAACGCGACAGCTCGACCAGAATTTCATCACCTACCGGGTGGCCATATTTATCATTAACCTTCTTGAAGTGGTCAATGTCTATCATAACCACGGCGATGTCATAACCGGTGCGTCGGGCACGACGGACTTCTAACGGCAAGTCATCATCAAGTACGCCGCGGTTATAAAGTTTTGTCAGCCGGTCTTCATTGCTTTTAATCTCTAGCCGCTGGTTCATTTCTTTAAGCTTACGCATCACCGCTTCAAGTTCTTCGGTGCGCTGCTTCACTTTCACTTCAAGTCGGGAATTTAAGCGCTTCTCAACGGCTAAACGTTCTTTACGGTCTTCATTAAAACGAATCGCAAGCACCAGGCTTAACAGCATAATCTCAATCGCCGACCCCAACATGATCAGATAACGCTGGATGAAGAACGAATCGAAGAACCCTAAATAGCCAATGGCATTAATGATAATCGCCAGCAATAATACGCTTAAGGCCAGCGTATAGATCCGGGCGTAAGCTAAGCCCTGGCGCCATAACACAAAGCCGGTGAAGATAAGGAAACTACTGGCAAGAATAGCCATTATCAACACAATGGAAATCATGACCTCATAGGGGAATATCAGGCTGGCCAGGAACAGCAAGCCAGCAATGCCCATAATTGCCTGGAGCCCCAAATGTAGTTTTGGACTGCGTTCTTTGGTTTGCAAAATCTGGCTGGCAACCAGACTTGCAAAAATAAACGCTACGCTACCAAACAGCGGTATCGCCTTACTCTGCAACCACTCAGACCACGGCCATAAATATTGATAACCGGTACCATCAAGACTCGCTAATAACAGACCGATGGCGAGAATATACGCACTGTAATAGCCGAAGCGGGGATCGCGGGTGACGCTATAACTAAACAAGTTATAAATAATCATGCACAGCAATAGGCCAAAATACATCGCTGTCGCGGTATTAACGACTTGCTCATCGCCGAGCAGCTCTGTGGGTTCCCAGACACTCAGCGGTACCCGCATTGAGCTTGTGGTTTCAACTTTCAGATAAACCTGGACGCGGTCACGTGAAGCCACCGGAACGACAAAGTTACGATTCTCAACGGGTCGCTCATTAAACTCTTGCGCGTCACCAACGCTAACCCGTTCTATAACTTCATTATTGGCAACATAGTAGATATCGACCTTATCCAGTAATGGATAAGCAATGCGGATCACCCGATCATGATCGACCGGAGGTAGTGTGAAATGGAACCAGTAGGTCGCGGAGGTATAACCAAAGGACGCTGCGTTATTATTAAGCACACTCCAAAAGCCAGGCTCTTTGTCGATTAGATTCTGAACCGACTGGCTGCCATTGGTGTCGACATGGTAATAAATTGGTGGCATGGGCTCTTGAGCTGAGGCACTTGCAGCACCTAATCCCCAGTAGAAAGCTATTCCAACCAGTGCCAACCATCGAACTAAGGTTTTAGCCATCCTTCGCATCCAAATAATAAGTGACTGTTTTGCCAGGTCGCTGCAGCCAGATCATCTAATGATTCGTGACGTAGCTCAGCAACAACTTTTGCAATTTCAGGAAGCCAACATGGCTCATTAAAGCTTGGGCGGGGCTTAAGCGTTCGCGGCACCAGAAACGGTGCATCCGTTTCTATAACCAAACGCTCACGCGGAATCAGTGGTACAGCCTTGCGCAGAGCTCCCCCACGTCGCTCATCGCACACCCAACCAGTGATTCCTATAAAACAGTCTAACTTTAGATACTCTTCGAGCTCTTCGCAACCACTAGTGAAGCAATGTGCTAATTTTATTGGTATTTTACTGGCGTATTTTTGTAACAGACGATGTTGCTCCGCAAAAGCATCACGCTCATGCAGGTACACCGGCATATTAAGTTCTGCCGCCAGTTCAAGCTGCTGCTCGAAAACGTCGAGCTGGATCGCCGCTGGTGAATAGTTGCGATTGAAATCAAGGCCGCATTCGCCGATGGCATGCACACTGGGATGGCGCGCCAGCTCACGTAACTGTTGCTGTAGGTCGGCTGGGGCATTGACTGCGTCATGAGGATGCACGCCAGCAGTCACAACTAGCTGTGGAAAGCGTTCCGCCAACGCGATGGCCTGTTCGGCCTCGGCAAGATTACAGGCGATGACGGCAATGCGCTCAACGCCAGCTGCATGCGCCCGTTGTAAAATAGCGTCAGGATTCTCCGTAAAGCGGGAGTGGGTTAAATTAACTCCCGCATCGAACCACCGCCGCTGATTCACCTCAGTCCTCTACGCGACGCACACGAATACGCCGGGTGTCATCATCACGACCAAGGAAGAAGCTGTTGAAGACGCCACGCTCGATATAGAATTCGGCATCATCAGGAAGCGGAACCGTACGAGAATCAATCTGCTCCCAACGCTGTCCGTTGGTGAGCACTATCTCCCATTTACCATAAAAATTGCGTTGTGCATCAGCAATTTTTACATAAATTTTGTCGGGCCGATCGCTGGTTGGATCGTCAAGGTGCTCGCGTCCGAATTCATCTTCCATGGTACTACGGTTCTGTGGCGCAGCAGTAGTTTCTTGTGCTGGCGCCGGCGCCTCACCAGCGGCAAGTTTATCGAAACAAACCAGTCGCTGTAGCGGATTTTCGATACTTGCACAATTGCGCAATTGCTGTTGCGACACATCTTGTGCGATAGCGTTTGGAGCTGCTAAAGCTGCCAACGAGATACAACCGACAACACTCCCCAAACCAAACAATTTCATCATTTTAAATGATTCCCACTTCAATAGTTTATTCATGCTCTGCATCTGCATCACGTGGCTTGCGTTGATATAGACTAGCAATCACTAGTCCAAGTTCAAACAACAACCACATTGGAATAGCCAATAATGTTTGCGAAATAACATCCGGTGGAGTCAGTATCATCCCCACCACAAACGCACCGACAATGACATAGGGACGTTTGGCGCGCAACGACTTGACGTTAGTCACACCGGTCCAGCACAGTAAAATTATCGCTACGGGAGTTTCAAACGCAATCCCAAAAGCCATAAAAATTGCCAGCACAAAGTCGAGGTACCGGGCGATATCCGTCGCGACCGTAACACCTTCAGGTGCTGAATTTGCCAAAAAGTTCAATGCCAGCGGCAAAACAACCCAATAAGCGAATGCAACGCCAGCATAAAACAATAAACTGCTCGATACCATGAGCGGTACCACTAAACGTTTTTCGCGCTTATACAGCCCCGGCGCAATAAACCCCCAAACCTGCCATAACAACATCGGCACAGCAACTGCGATAGCACTGACCAACGCAAGTTTAAACGGAGTAAAAAAGGGCGTTGCGACGTCGGTAGCTATTAACGTACTGCCTTGTGGCAAACTGGCGAGCATCGGCGCTGCTACGTAGCGATAAAGCTCATCGGCAAAAACTGCAAAAACCGAGAAAATCAGCAGTACTACAATGACGCACCAAAGCAACCGGCGCCGTAACTCGAGCAAGTGATCAATTAGCGGCGATTGGCTCATGAGGACGGTTTTGACTCATCGGTTGCGGGAGGTTCGCTTTCGTCATCTTGCGCGTTCGGCTTTTTCGCGTAGGGTCGCTGCACGCCAGCTGCGGCTTCCCGCAACTCGGCCATAGAACGTTGCAACTCTGGCGAGAGTTTTTCAACGTCCATTTGTTCCGCTTTTTTCAGATGATCGTGGAGTTCTTTTATGCGCAGCTCATGATTCAATTCAGCCTGCACCGATGTGCCAAAGCTTTTCATCTTCTGTATGCCACGCTGCAAACCGCGCAGGGCGACGGGAAGACGCTCTGGTCCAAGAACTAACAATCCAATGAGCGCAACAAATAGCAGCTCCCAGAAGCCGATATCAAACATACCGCTTAAGCGTCCTTGTCCTTGTCATGCTCAGACTTAGTGTCGACTTTTTTATGTTCATTGTTGCTTGTGGTTTCGTCATCACTGACTGATTTTTTGAAACCTTTAATTGCTGAACCTAAGTCACCACCCAGCGACCGCAGTCGCTTCGTGCCAAACAACAGCACGATAATGACCAGCAGGATCAGCAGTTGCCAAATACTAATACCCATAACACCCTCATTTAATTGTGGCTGGCTTTGCGCCAACTCATTGCAATACTCAGGACTGTTAATACGCCACTCACGGACGTCAGCCATAGCGGTTGATTACTGGTCCACAACAGGGTTGTGCTTACCAGCAATGCCGCCCCTGTCATTCCCCACCAAAGGCGCCAGGCGAATTGCCGCTGGCTTCGTAGCAGAGCCTGTGTCGCCGCTTGTTGGTGTTCGATTTGATGCTTTTGCGTGCTTAAATATTCGTGCAGCAAGTTCGGCATCTCGGGCATTTTTTCTGCCCAATATGGCGCTTGTTCTTTTACTGAGCGTAACACTGCACGCCAGCCCAACTGCTCTTTCATCCAGCGCTCAAGAAATGGCTTCGCTGTCTGCCAAAGATCGAGCTGAGGATAGAGGGTGCGGCCGAGCCCCTCAACGTAAAGTAATGTTTTTTGCAGCAACACCAGTTGCGGCTGAACTTCCATTTCAAAACGTCGCGCGGTATTGAACAAATTCACTAATACATGGCCAAACGAAATCTCTGCCAACGGCTTATTGAAAATTGGCTCGCAGACGGTCCGAATCGCCGACTCGAAGTCTTCAACATTAATATGTGCAGGCACCCAGCCCGAGTCAACGTGAAGCTCGGCAACTTTCCGGTAGTCGCGATTAAAAAAGGCTAAAAAGTTCTCCGCAAGATAACGTTTATCTTCACGATTGAGCGTACCGACAATGCCGAAATCAATGCCCAGATATTGGGGATCCTGCGGATTCTCGCGCGAAACAAAAATATTTCCCGGATGCATGTCAGCGTGAAAGAAACTATCGCGGAATACTTGCGTAAAGAACACTTCCACCCCGCGCTCAGCAAGCTTTTTCATATCCACGCCGATAGCGAGTAACGCATCAACATCGCTGATAGGTATGCCGTCAATCCGCTCCATCACCATAATATTCGGGCGACTGAAATCACTATAAACCTTTGGAATATAGAGTAACTTCGAATCTTCAAAGTTGCGCCGCAGTTGTATGGCATTGGCCGCTTCGCGCGCTAAGTCTAATTCGTCGAGTAGCGTTTTACGGTACTCTTTTACCACTTCTTTTGGTTTTAGCCGGCGCCCATCCGGCAAGTGTTTAGCCAACACGCCGGCCAGGGTTTCCATCAACCGCAAATCGGCAGCGATCACGCCGCGGATATCGGGACGAATAACCTTAATGACCACATCAGCGCCTGTGTCATCGCCATTTCTAAGGGTCGCGGTGTGTACCTGGGCAATGGATGCCGAAGCGAGCGGCGTTACCGAAAAGTCGATAAAGGCATCGTTAATGCTGCGTAGTCCCAGTGCTTTTTCAATGAGCTGTTGTGCCTGTTCACCGGGAAATGGTTTTACCTTGTCCTGCAGCTTTGCCAGCTCCAGTGCAATGTCTGGCGGCAGCAGGTCACGCCGGGTAGAGAGCATCTGCCCGAATTTAACCCAAACCGGCCCCAGCGATTCAAGCGCCAGCCGCAACCTCATGCCCGCAGGCTTATCTTTATGGCGGTTTGGTAACCAGAATAAGCTGTAGCGCGCCAGCCGCACTGACCATGGCATCCAACGGGCTGGAATCAGCTCGTTGAGGCCATAGTGCAAAAAGGTACGGGTGATCTGATACAGTCGTTTCGTTCGCATGGTTAACCTTGCTGCTCTTTGAGGTGCCGTTCCAGCTTATCGACCTGGGCACGCAGTGCCTGCATGTCCTGTTGAAACTGAATAAATCTCTCGCGCGCCGGCAGCAGGTGTTGCTCTTCTACCAAGGCATCCCTGACCCACTGCTGTGAATCTGCCTGGAATCGCTCTGCGCGCTTACGGCCGCGACGAAACGCATTTACCAGCAGTTGTGCAGGTACATCGCCCAGCCGTTGCGACAGCTGCTCCGGCCAATCGATATCAAGATCAGTTAACAATTTGCTTAACTGCTGCGCCAACATCGGGTCACCCTCAATATCAAGCTTATCTGCTTTGATCAATCGCGTAATATTGGCGCTGTCGCGTAACTCCGGCAGTACTGCAATTTCCGTTACGATATGGCAGTCAACGATACTGTCGTCGACCCAGCTGAGCATCACACCCTGTGCTGTTACCCCTAGGGTAAGTGGCTTACCCAGCTCTTTTAACGACAGCCGTAAACGGCGCCCCTCAAGCTTTTGCAGACGCTGTGGCGTTTGTCCATCAAGATGGAGAATATGGTTGGCGAAGCTCTCAACCAATTGTGTTGGTAGCACAGTCCACAACATCAAAATTTAAACCCGCGGTGCAAGGCGACGATGCCGCCAGTGAGATTGTCGTAGGTCACGCGTTCATAGCCGGCTTGCTCCATCATTCCTTTCAGGGTTTCCTGATCAGGGTGCATACGAATCGACTCAGCTAAATACTGATAACTTTCGGCATCACCAGCAACCAGTTGACCCATTTTAGGCAACACATTGAAGGAGTAGAAATCGTAGGCCTGAGACAACATTGGCGGTACCGGTTTGGAAAACTCAAGTACCAGCAAGCGGCCACCTGGTTTTAGCACCCGGAACATTGATTCCAGTGCTTTTTGTTTATCAGTTACATTACGCAAACCAAAAGCGATGGTAATAATATCGAAAGTGTCATCAGCAAAAGGTAAATCTTCGGCATTGGCCTGCACGTAATCGACATTGCCAACGATGCCCTTATTGCGCAATTTATCGCGGCCAACATCGAGCATGGCCTGATTGATATCTGCCAGTACGACCTCACCTTTGGGACCAACCCGCCGCGAGAATTGTGCGGTCAAATCACCGGTGCCACCAGCGATGTCCAGCACCTTCATGCCCGCGCGAACGCCACTACAATCGATGGTGTAGCGTTTCCAGATACGGTGAATACCAAACGACATGACGTCGTTCATGATGTCGTATTTTTGCGCCACTGAATTAAATACATTAGCGACAAGACCTTGCTTTTCATCTTTAGCAACTTGCTTGTAGCCAAAATCAATGGTGTCAGACTTTGAATCTTTCATCATGCTGCCTTTTCATTAATGGACGCCTAGTGTACTACGAATTTACGCCTGGGCGTAGTGGTCACGACGGGGTAACCAGCGTTGAATTAACGCTTCCGAAGTCTCTGGATACTGCTGCCATAATTGTTGCGCTAACTGTTGTGCATCATCCAGCAGGTAGTTATGTTTCATTACGTCAGCAACCTTCATTTCGGTCACCCCGGTTTGCCGCTGGCCAAGTAACTCCCCCGGTCCGCGTAATTCGAGATCGCGTTGGGCAATAACAAAGCCATCGTTGCTGTCACGCAGCACACCCAATCGCTGGGTTGCAGTTTTCGATAACGGCGCATGATAAAGCAACACACAATGACTGGCTACGGCGCCACGCCCCACCCGGCCGCGTAACTGATGCAATTGCGCCAGCCCCAGCCGCTCCGGGTTTTCGATGATCATCAAACTGGCATTGGGCACATCAACACCGACCTCAATCACGGTCGTCGCTACCAGCAGATCCAACTCGTGCGCCTTAAACGCCTGCATCACAGCTTCTTTCTCGGCGCTTTTCAGGCGACCATGGACCAGACCAATTCGCAGATCCGGCAGCGCTTCAGCAAGTTGGTTCGCACTATCTTCAGCAGCCTGGCACTGTAATGCTTCCGATTCTTCTATCAGGGTACAGACCCAATAGGCCTGGCGTTTTTCTTTGACGCAGACATCGTGCACCCGGGTAATCACCTGGTCACGCCGGGTATCCGGCACGGCCACCGTGGTGACCGGAGTCCGCCCGGGAGGCAACTCATCAATTATTGAGGTGGCTAAATCGGCATAAGCGGTCATAGCTAAGGTACGCGGTATAGGTGTTGCCGTCATGATCAGCTGGTGCGGCTGATACCCCTGTTGCACACCTTTTTCACGCAAGCCAAGACGTTGGTGAACGCCAAAGCGGTGTTGTTCATCAATGATCACCAGCACCAGATTGTGATACGCAACATCAGCCTGAAATAATGCATGGGTACCGACCACCATATTAAGTTCGCCACTGGCCAGCGCAGCAAGATTCCCTTTGCGCTGTCTGGCATTTTGCTTACCCATTAAAAAGCCCACCTGAATGCCGAGTGGCGCAAACCATTGCTGGAAGGTCAGCGCGTGTTGCTCAGCAAGTATTTCAGTCGGCGCCATTAATGCCACCTGATACCCCTGCCCGATTGCGGTCAGAGCCGCTAACGCAGCGACCAGAGTTTTGCCCGATCCGACATCGCCCTGCACCAGTCGCATCATCGGAATCGGTTCAGATAAATCCTGCTGAATTTCATTCACCACACGTTGCTGAGCGGCAGTTGGCTTAAAGGGCAGGCGACTCAAAAACTCTTGTTGCAACTGCGAGTGGGGTTGCAGTGATCGCGCCTGATGCTGTTGTTTGATGGCGCGCAATTTTAGTAGGCTCAACTGATGCGCAACCAACTCTTCCATCGCCAGACGCTCTTGCGCTGGGTGCGTCCCATCCTGCAGTTCACCCAAACTGACGTCCAGTGGCGGGCGGTGTAATAACCGGATCGCCGCCGCCAACCCCATGCCGTTGGGTTGCAGTTGCTCAGGCATTAGCTCCGGCAATGCTTTATCGGTCAGGTAAGTTAGTGCTTGCTCACTTATCTTTCTTAAGGTGGCCTGCTGCACTCCCTCAGTGGTTGGGTACACAGGTGTCAGCGAACTTTCGGCAAGTTCCGGCGCCGCTCCGGTGATTATTTTGTATTCCGGGTGAATCATATCGGGGCCCTGCAGACCGCGCCGGGCTTCGCCAAATAACTGTAACCGGGTACCTTGCTCAAACTGCTTTAATTGGGCTGCACTAAACTGGAAAAACACAAGGTTTAGCCCGCCACTGGCATCCTGAACTCTTACTTTGAGCATCCGCCGGCGGCCATAAACCACTTCAGCTTTCACCACTGCTGCAATAACCGTTGCCGTGGTTCCCGGTTGCAGTGCTGCTATAGGATAAATACGTGAGCGATCTTCGTAACGCAAAGGCAAATGCAACAACACATCCTGTATGGTTGCCAGGCCGAGTTTCGCCATCCGCTCCTGCAACTTGGGTCCAACACCCTTGAGTACCGACAGCGGAATACGATGTAAGCCTTGGTTCGCCATTCTTTCTGTTGCCATAGTTAACTGGACCTCACCGCCTGCCACCAGGCGTCGTCAGCAACAATCTGGCCACGCTCATCCAACTCAGGATACGGCAAGTTTTTACGCCGGCAGATCTTGGCAAAAATTGGATGCCCGCCCTCAAACAATACCCGATGGCGTTCCGCCGGATCCAGATTTGACCTCTGGTAACAGCCCGCAGCTTCACGCTGGCGCTGCGCTTCGTATAAGATCACCGCGGCGGCGACCGATACGTTCAACGACTCCGCCATACCGACCATGGGGATCACTATATGCTGGTCAGCCAGACGCAGGGCATCGGCCGATACCCCCTGCTTTTCCTGACCCAGTAAAATCGCCGTTGGCTTAGTGTAATCAACCTCACGAAAATCAATGGCAGTACCAGATAACTGGGTGACCAGAACCTGCTTCCCCTCAGCTTTGAGCTGCGCAATGGCAGCCTCAGTAGATGGGTGATGATGCACCTTAACCCACTGCTGTGAGCCCATAGCAGTGCCACCTTTTACTTTTCCGCGGCGATCAAACCAGACGGCATGAACTTCATGCAGGCCAACTGCGTCGGCGGTACGAATCAGTGCAGACAGATTGTGATTTTTATGGACACTCTCAAGGCAAAGGGTAAGATCGGCCTGTCGGCGATCAAGCAGTGCATTAATTCGAGCAAATCGTTCCGGCGACATAGAGAAAACCAAGTTCGTTATTAGTTATTAGATATTAGTTATTAGATATTAGATATCAGTTATTGGATGTTAAAACCTTAGAGCGTTATTAGATATCGGTTATTGGATATTAAAATCCTAGAGCGTTATTAGATATCAGTTATTGGGTGTTTTGTTTCAACTAATAACTAATATCTAGTATCCAATAACGCTTTTGTTCTTCTAATAACTAATATCTAGTATCCAATAACGCTTTTGTTCTTCTAATAACTAATATCTAGTATCCAATAACGCTTTTGTTGTTCAGGAGTATAACGGTATGCGCGAGCTAACCCTAGTATTTCAACATACTGATTTTTATGTGTTGAATAAGCCAGCAGGGGCACCTATGCATGCCAATACCGAAGAGTTAAGCGTAGTTCATCAGCTGGCCCACCAATTGCAGGAAGAACTGTGGCCGGTCCACCGGCTCGACACGCCTACTTCCGGCGCGCTGCTGGTAGCACGTAATGCAGCCGCAGCGGCAGAGTTAAGCCAACTGTTTGCCGATAGACAAATGAACAAAACCTATCTGGCCATTGCCGCTGGAAAACCAAAGAAAAAGCAAGGTTGGGTGATCGGTGATATGGCAAAATCCCGGCGTGGCGGATGGCGTTTATTGCACAGTAAAAAGAATCCGGCACGTACCTATTTTAGCAGTGAATCACTCTGTCCCGGCTATCGCTATTACCGCCTAGAGCCAGGCACTGGCAAAACCCATCAACTACGGGTCGCGCTAAAAAGTCTCGGTGTCCCTATCGTTGGTGATCACCGCTATGGCGGTGAACCCCATGCCTATCTGCATCTGCACGCCTGGCAACTGGCCTTCAGTTATCAGGGCGCGCAAATACACGCCACCGCACCATTACCTGAGTACGGATTATTTGTTGAACTTGCGACCAAAGACGCATTGGCAAATTAACAAGGTTCAGGGCATACTCAAGACACGTTCTTAACCCAAACCTGCAAGGTACATTGTCATGTTGAAACCTACCGCTCTGGCGCTAGCCTGTGTTACAAGTTTGCTGGCAAGTCATGCCAGCTTCGCCCAAGATCCCGTGCGTATTTCTGCGGACCTTGAGTCACAAGTCATCGAATGGCGACGTGACTTTCACCAAAACCCTGAATTGAGTAATCGCGAGTTCCGCACGTCGAAAATCGTTGCCGAACATTTACGCGAGCTTGGCATGGACGTGCAAACAGGCATCGCACATACCGGCGTGGTAGGTATTTTAAAAGGTGGTAAGCCGGGTCCTGTGGTTGCTTTGCGCGCCGACATGGATGCCCTGCCGGTCACCGAACGCACGGATGTACCTTTTAAGTCCAGAGTAACCACTGAATATCGCGGTGAAGAAGTCGGCGTTATGCATGCTTGCGGCCACGATATGCACATTGCCATGTTGATGGGCGCAGCAGAGAAATTAACCGCTATGCGCGAAGACATCGCCGGCACTGTGATGTTTATCTTCCAGCCCGCTGAAGAGGGCGCACCAAAGGGTGAAGAAGGCGGCGCTGAGTTAATGCTCGAAGAAGGGCTTTTCGCTGACCTTAAGCCGGACGCTGTATTCGGAATTCACGTCGGTTCCTCTGCCCCAACGGGTTATATTGCCTACCGCAGCGGACCATTAATGGCGTCTGCCGATCGCTTTGAAATCAATGTGCAAGGCGTGCAGACCCACGGTTCACGTCCATGGGGTGGTGTAGATCCTATTGTTGCAGCAGCGCAAATTATCAATAACACGCAAACTATTATCAGTCGTCAAACCAACATTACCAACGGCCCGGCCGTTGTCAGTTTTGGTATCGTTGATGGCGGTGTGCGCAACAACATTATCCCTGATGAGGTTTATCTTGAAGGGACGATTCGTAACTTCGATATGGATAATCGCGCGCAAATTTTTGAGGACCTGAAAACCACTGCTGAACACACCGCGAAGAGCTCAGGTGCAGAAGCGCATGTCCACATCGACGAAGGCTATCCGGTGACCGTGAATGACGCCGAGCTGACCGAACAGATGTTGCCTACTATGAAGCGGGTTGCCGGTGCCGATAAAGTGGTTGTCAGTCCGCTAATCACTGGCGCTGAGGACTTCTCGTTCTATGCGCTGGAAGTGCCTGGATTGTTCGTTTTCTTGGGCGTCACGCCGGAAGGTCAGGACCCGGCAACCGCGCCAAGTAATCACTCACCTTATTTTTACGCTGACGAAGCAGCGCTGAAAGTTGGTACTGAAATGTACGTCAACTGGGTGTTTGACTACTCAAAATAAACTCCGCAACTAAAGAGGATATGCTGATGAGCGCGCAACACGGAAGCCTGCGCAGTGAAGGCAAAACCATTCACTGGCCGCAGTTGCTGAAATCAGGCAGTCGAATCTTCATTGGTTCTCATGCTGCCGTGCCACATGCGCTCATTGCTGACCTCAGTGCCCATAGCCAGCACTTGCACGATATTGAAATCGTGCAAGTGTATGCGCTTGGCGATAACACCTGGGCAGAACCCGAATACACGCAACAATTCAAGGTGAATACGCTGTTCATAGGCGGGCCGCAAGTGCGCCGCGCTGTCGCGGAAGGACGTGCCGATTACACCCCCTGTTTTATGTCAGACATTCCCTCATTGTTTCAGGACGGCATACTCCCGTTGGATGCCGCACTGATCATGGTCAGTCCGGCAGATGAATACGGCTACCACTCGCTGGGGGTCTCCGTCGATATTGTTTCGGCAGCACTACGTTCAGCGAAAAAAGTGATCGCTCAGGTCAATCCCAAAATGCCGGTTACCTTTGGTCAGGCTTTTATTCACAAAGGCCAAATTGATGCGTTCTTCGATGCTGAAGCTGACTTACCTGAAATTGCAACGACGGAACTGGATGCGGTTACCGAGCGCATCGGTCAGTATGTGTCCTTACTGGTTGAAGATGGCGCTACCATACAAATTGGCTTTGGCAATATATGCGACGCGGTGTTGCGCTATCTTGGGAACCATAAAGACCTTGGCGTGCACAGCGAAATGATTACCGATGGCATCATGGAACTTATGCAAAATGGTGTCATCAATAACCGCCGGAAGACGTACCATCAACACAAAACCGTGACCAGCTTTTGTATCGGCAGCAAAGCTTTATATGACTTCGTGGACGGCAATCCTCATATCGGCTTCTACCCCAGTGAATATGTCAATTCGCCCGCCAATATTGCCCGCAATGACACTATGATTTCCATCAATAGTGCCATCGAAGTCGACCTCACCGGTCAGGTGGTTTCTGATTCCATAGGCCATCAGTTCTACAGTGGTATCGGCGGTCATGTCGATTTCAGCCGCGGAGCATCGATGAGTAAGGGCGGTAAACCCGTGATTGCCCTGCCGTCGACCGCGAAAGACGGTACCATTTCGCGTATCGTCCCGCATTTGACCGAAGGCGTGGGTGTGGCCACCTCCCGTGCCCATGTCTATTATGTGGTCACCGAATTTGGTGTCGCGTCGCTACGCGGCAAAAGTATCCGTGAACGCGCGCTGGAATTGATCCGTGTTGCCCACCCCAAATTTCGTCAGCAGTTACTCGACGAAGTACGCCAGCACTATCATGTACCCAACTATCAGACGATCAAGTCCGTCGAGGTACCCGAATTAGGTGATGTTGGTTTCAAAGAACTGAATATCGCAGGTGAGTTCTACGATTTACGTCCACTTAATCCAAGTGACGAGCGCCGGTTACAGGAGTTTTTTTACTCGCATACGAAAGAAACCCTGCAAATGCGTTACAACACTGTGCCTACGCAAATGAGTCGGGAGAAATCCTGTACTCTGGTAAGTGTTGATCAAGCCACCGATTTAGCCTTGTGTATCGTGCGGCAGAAAGGTTCTGCGGCAGAAATACAAGCCGTAGGTCGTTACTACTACGTGCCTGCGGATAACAGTTGTGAAGTCGCTTTTGTCACCCGTGAAATCCACCAGGGCAAGGGCATGGCCAGCCGCTTGTTAGATGAAATGATCCGTATCGCCAGGTTGCGAGGTTTAGCGCATATGGTGGCCTACGTCCGCGCGGAAAATAATAAAATGTTAACGGTATTTGAGCGGGCAGGCTTTAAGCGTCTGCCCAGTGAAGAGCCCGGCGAGGTTCATCTGAAACTAGCCTTAACCGACGAGTCGTAATATGTCGATCACTGTATTTAGTCATCCTGCTTGTATGCAACACCAGGTTACCGAAATTCATCCTGAGGAACCGGCGCGGTTAAGCGCTATTAATGATCAGATTATTCGCTCCGGACTGGAACTGGCTATCAGCCAACGCGATGGTACCCCCGCAACGCAAGAGCAGTTGTATCACGCCCATGACGTCAATTACGTCAATGAGATCTTCAACAAAGCACCGACCGAAGGCCACGTCTGGCTCGACCCGGACACCTTAATGACACCGGGCTCCCTGCAAGCTGCGCTTTATGCTGCGGGCTGTGGCATCAATGCCGTGGATGAAGTCATGCAGGGGGAGAATGCCCGCGCGTTTTGTGTGGTACGCCCGCCGGGTCACCATGCTACCCATGATCAAGCTATGGGCTTCTGCATTTTTAACAATATAGCTGTGGCGGCAACCTATGCCATGGCAAATTATGACCTTGAGCGAGTCGCTATCATTGATTTTGACGTACACCATGGCAACGGCACTGAAGATATTTTCATGGGTGACGAGCGCGTTTTGCTTTGCTCTTCCTTTCAGCACCCTTTCTATCCTGACACTGGGGCCGACACCATCAGCCCGCATATTATTAATAGTCCCATGCCGGCCGGCACCGGTGGTAGCGAATGGCGCACCGAGGTTAAAAACCGCTGGTTGCCCGCCATCGACCATTTCAAACCTGAACTCATTCTGGTTTCCGCAGGATTCGATGGCCATGCGGAAGATGACATGGGTAATTTTAATCTGCGCGAAGAAGATTATCTCTGGATCGCAAAAAGACTAAAGGAAATGGCTGAACGACACTGCGGCGGCCGGGTGCTTGCTATGCTAGAAGGTGGTTACGACCACAGCTCCCTGGGCAGAAGTGTGGTCGCATTTATCAAAGGCTTGATTTAGTCGTCCTGCAACTGGCTGCGGATCAGTTTTTTATCCACTTTGCCAACGCTGGTTCGCGGAATTTCGTCCACCACTTTGATGGTATCAGGAATTGCCCATTTCTCGATTAAGCCCTCGTCAACAAAGCTCTGCATGTGTTGAACCACTGCCGCATGATCGACCTCAGCACCAGCACGGGCGGTGATCACCGCGTGGGGACGCTCACCCCATTCATCGTCAGGCAACCCGACCACAGCAGATAATTCAATGTCAGGGTGTTGGCTAATCAGGTTTTCAATATCCAGCGACGACACCCATTCGCCACCGGTTTTAATGACATCTTTAATGCGGTCACGAATTTGCAGCGTGTAGCTGCTATCGATACTGCCTACATCGCCGGTGTGCATCCAGCCATTCTCCCACAGCTCAGCGCTTTTCTCAGGCTCATGCAAGTACCCCTGGGTCAACCAGGGGGTGCGTACGACTACTTCACCCATAGCTTCGCCATCGTGGGGCAGGAAGCGACCATTACTGTCAATAATACGCATATTCACCAAGGGCACAGGTTTGCCGGTCTTCACGCGGGTACGTACCTGTTGTTCAAGATCAAAGTCTTCTGCACCAAGCGGTAACCAGGTGGTACTTAGCAGTGGACAGGTTTCCGACATGCCATAACCCGTATAAATCTGAATACCGCGCTCGAGTGCCGCCTTAGCTAAACCTTCAGTCAACGCGCTGCCACCAATCAGCACCTGCCAACCGCTGAAGTCGATGGCTTTCGCTTTCTCACTACTCAGCACCATTTGCAAAATAGTTGGCACACAGTGCGAGAAGGTCACTTTCTCGGTCATGAAGAGTTTCAGCAGTGTCGCCGGCTCATAACGCCCCGGATAAACCTGTTTCAGCCCCATCATGGTTGCCACATAAGGCACACCCCAGGCGTGTACGTGAAACATTGGCGTAATCGGCATGTACACACTCGACGACTGCATCAGCTGCATGTTGTCATTCATACTGGTGGTCGCCGCTAACGCCAGGGTATGCAGCACAAGCTGACGATGGGAGAAAAATACGCCTTTGGGATTGCCCGTAGTGCCTGTGGTGTAAAACGTGGTGGCAATTGCGTTTTCATCAAAATCAGGAAAGTCGAACTCGGTTAAGGCGCCGGCAAGTAAATCCTCGTACTCACCCAGAGTTTCCAGACCCGCGGGAGCAGCCTGCGCTTCATCGCTCAGCTGAATATAGCCTTTCACTGTCGTCAGTTCGCCCTGCACCTTTGCAAGTAACGGCAGGAAATCGTCATGCGCCAACACCAGATCATCTTTGGCATGATTCATGGTGTATACAACCTGTTCAGGCGCCAGACGCACGTTTACCGTATGCAGCACTGCACCAATCATGGGAACAGCAAAAAAACACTCTAAGTAGCGTGGAGTATCCCAGTCCAGCACGGCAACGGTATCGCCTTCTTTAACGCCGGCCTCGGTCAGCACGTTAGCTAAACGGTGCACCCGCTCAATGAATTCACTATAGCTGTAACGTTTACCGTTATTGCCGCCAACAATTTCGTTATCGCCGCCATAACGTTCCGCGGACAACAGCAACTGCTTGATAAGTAGCGGGTAGTTGTAAGCTTCATCCGCTGGTGGTATCAGTTTCACAGCCATAATAGCTCCTTAAAATGCAACTGCGTTATTAGTTATTAGATATCAGTTATTAGGTTTCAACCACTAACTAATATCTGTGAACCAATAACGCTCTTGTTTTTTTACCATTTCCTGGTGACTTCGTAGATGTCTGTTCTTCTGTCTTTCAAATTCGTCACTGACCCCTCGTGATGTAAATACCGCAATTCATCTAAGTTTAGATCAGAGAAGATCAGCTGCTCGGTATTTGGCGTCGTTTCCGCCAGAATCGCATCATAAGGGAAAGCAAAGTCCGACGGTGAGAATACGGCGGACTGCGCGTACTGCACGTCCAGACTTTCCACCTGCGGCAGATTACCGACGCTACCACAAGTGACCACATAACATTCATTTTCTACGGCGCGCGCTTGAGCACAATGCCGCACTCGCAGATACGCATTACGGGTATCGGTCCAGAAAGGTACGAACAGAATCTCTAAGCCTTCGGTTGCCATGATCCGTCCCAGCTCAGGAAATTCGACGTCATAACAGATAAGGATGCCGATTTTGCCCGCATCAGTATCGAAAACTTGCACCCGATTGCCACCTTCGATAACCCAGTCGCGCTTCTCGTGCGGGGTGACATGTATTTTGCGCTGTTCTTCCACGGTGCCATCACGGCGACATAAGTAGGATACGTTATAGATAACGTCGTCTTCGTCGAGTGGCATCGAGCCAGTGATGATATTGACGTTGTAACTGACCGCCATTTGCGACATTTCGCGCTTAAAGCGTTCCGTGTAACCGGCCAGAAAGCGAATCGCATCTTTTTGCTGGCTCTGATCCGTTAGCCCCATAAGCGGCGCATTAAAGAATTCAGGGAAGACGGCAAAGTCACTTTGGTAGTTCGACATTGCATCGACAAAGTACTCCACCTGCTTGAGCATTTCTTCCACCGAATCGATTTCACGCATCTGCCATTGCACCGCACCGATACGCACGTTACGGATCCGGCTACCTAAAATATTATCCGACGGCTCGTATAAAAAGTTATTCCACTCAAGCAGTGTAGCAAAACCTTCGGAGCGCTTATCTTCAGGCAAATATTTGCCGAGTAAGCGCTTCACAGTAAAGTCATTGGCCAGCTGAAAGGTTAAGATCGGATCGTAAATTTCACGGCGATGAACACTTTCAATGTATTGCCCGGGGGTCAGTTCGTCTGCGTATTTATGGAAGTTGACGATCCGGCCACCGGCTAAAATGGCTTTTAAGTTCAGTTGGCGGCAAAGCTCTTTACGCGCATCATACAAGCGCCTGCCCAGCCGGAAACCACGATAATCAGGATGAATTAGTACGTCTAATCCATACAGCGCGTCGCCTTTGCGATCATTGAGAATATTCTCTCGTGCATCCATCAAGTCTTCGTAGGTATGCGGGTTACTGAAACGTGCATACTTCACCCGCACGGTAAGCGCCACGCCAACCAGTTGACCGTTATCTTCTAACAGAATCTGGCCTTCAGGAAATTCTTTCACCAGCTTTTGTATGGTGTGTTCACCCCAGCTTCCGCCGATATCCGTATACACCTTATCCATCAATGCTTTTAATTGCGGGTAATCTTCTTTGCGCAGATTGCGTAATTGCAAGTGCAGTTCATCGGGACTCATAGACATCCTTTGTAATCCTTAGTACAACATATAACTAGTATGACGAAGTCGTAGTAATTGGCAACAACCAATAGGCTTTCGCTATTGCATCCAAAAGTTAAGACATATAAACTTCTGGACGTCTAAAATCGAAACTAACTCTAATAATAAAGGTTGGCTGTACCATGACAGAATCTGCCAGTGCACGTGCGCTACTTCCCCTTGGACTTTTTCTTACACTCTTTCTTGGCGCAGGTATTTACTTCCAGCTCGCTGGCGTAGAGATGGCGTTTTACCAGCTTGCCAGCCCGGTCGCCATCCTCCCGGCGATTATTCTTGGCGTCCTGCTGAGTAAACAAGCCTTTGAAGAGCGAATTAACACCTTCGTAGCCGGTGTTGGCGACCGCAACATTGTCACCATGTGTATGATCTACCTGTTGGCGGGCGCGTTTTCTACAGTGGCCGCTGCAACTGGTGGCGTTGATGCCATGGTCGCCCTTGGTCTGCATGTTATTCCAGCCAGCTTCCTGTTACCTGGCCTGTTTATTATTGCCGCCGTAGTATCCACCGCGATGGGCACATCAATGGGTACCTTGGGTGCACTAGCGCCTGTAGCACTGGGGCTGGGTCAGGCATCGGGTATCGACCTCCCGCTCTTGGCAGGGGTACTGGTCAGTGGTGCGATGTTTGGCGATAACCTGTCCATTATCTCGGATACCACGATTGCAGCAACGCGCACTCAGGGCTGCAACATGAGCGACAAGTTCAAAGCTAATTTGAAAATCTCCATTCCGGCCGCCATCATCACCATACTGTGGTTGGTTAGTTACGACACTGGCGCAACACCACCACAAATTCCGGATGCTAACTTATGGTTGAGCCTACCCTACTTCTTTATCATCGTACTCGCGGTCATGGGGCTTAATGTCTTTGCTGTATTGACGCTCGGTATCATCCTCGCCGCAGCCTTTGGTATGGTGACTGTCGATTACCAATGGGTAGCGTTTAGTCAGGACATCTACAAAGGCTTCGTCAGCATGCAGGAAATTTTCCTGCTTAGCTTGCTGATTGGCGGCCTGTCAGCATTGATTCGCCAGCAAGGTGGCCTGAAGTTTTTGGCCAGCACCGTCGGTAACCTAACCAAGCGTTTGTTCAAGCAGCCACAGCAGCGCGCCGCATTTGGTGTTGCCGGACTCACCGGTCTGACCAACTTCGCGGTGGCAAACAACACCGTGACGATTTTGCTGTCCGGTGAAGTTAGTAAGAAACTAGCTGAGGAAGGTAATCTTGCGCCGCGCCAAAGTGCCAGCCTGCTCGATATTTTTGCTTGTGTGGTACAGGGTGCACTGCCTTATGGTGCACAAGCACTCTTTATGGGCGCCAGCTTTGGGCTAACGCCAATTCAAGTCAGCGTGCACACCGGTTATTGCTTTATCCTGGGAGCCGTAGCTATTGCGATGATTATCTGGCGTAAGCCGTTAGAAGGCCGCGAGAAACTCGAACCGAGCACCACTTAATCGGTGCTCGGTAATTCCATAACGCCGTCAATTTCAATTTGCGCACCCTTCGGCAGAGCTTTGACGCCGATGGCTGCGCGAGCAGGGTATGGCGTGTTGAAAAATTCAGCCATCACCTCATTGACGATCGCGAACTGGCCAAGATCGATAAGGTAGATCTGTAATTTAACCATATCCTGCAATTCACCACCTGCAGCTTCACAAACAGCCGCGAGGTTTTTAAATACTTGCACCGCCTGGGCACGGAAATCCTCACTAACGAACTCCATGGTTTCAGGTTCAAGTGGGATCTGGCCGGATAAATAAACTGTCGTGCCGATTTTCACCGCTTGTGAATAGGTGCCGATTGCCGCCGGCGCATTTTCAGTACTAATAATGACTTTTGACATGTTATTTCCTCAAACGCGCTACGCGTTGCACATCAGGCATTTTACGAATATAACGAATTACATCCGCAAGTTGCTTCCTATCATGAACCGTCAACGCCACATCGATATAGTAAATGTTGGCATCAACTTCCTCTGTTTTCAGGCCGTGAATATTACAGCCCGTGGCGGAAATATTTGATGTTAATTTCGCCAATGCGCCCTGGTGATTGACTACCTCAACGCGCACTTCAGTAATAAACTCATCGTCGGGTTTATTATCCCATTGCACCGGGAAGTAACGGCCGGGCTCTTCTTCATGGCCACGCACGTTTTTACATTCGCTACGGTGAATCACCAGACCTTTACCTGGACTAACATGAGCAATGATGTCGTCGCCGGGTATCGGCCGACAGCATTTAGCAAAGCTGACCAATAGCCCGTCTGCACCTTTAATGGCGAGACTACGGTAATTATTGGTGACGACTTGCTCATCTCTGGCCTGCTGCATTTCACCAAGCAGACGCTTGGCAATGGCTACCGACATCATATTGCCTAAGCCAATCTCACGCAGCAATTGTGCCTTCGATTCGATTTTTACTTCACCACACACCCGCGCAAAATCTTCTTCTTTAATATCATTATAGCTAACCGGCCCGAGCGCTGCCCGCAGCAGACGCTCCCCAAGCTGTTCAGCTTCGCGGGTTTCCTGACCTTTGAGGTATTGGCGGATCTTCGCCCGAGCTTTGCCGGTTACGGCAAAGTTCAGCCACGCAATATTGGGGCGTGAGCCCGATGCCGTTTTTATTTCTACGGTTTGCCCGGTTTCCAACGGTTTACTCAGTGAGTACACTTTGTGATTCACTCGCGCACCGATACAGGTATTGCCGATGTCGGTGTGCACTGCATAAGCAAAATCTACTGGCGTCGCGCCCTGGGGTAATTCAATGATGCGCCCCTCAGGAGTGAATACATAGATTTCTTCCGGGAAAAGCTCTGACTTCACATTTTCAATGAACTCAAATGCGTTACCGGTGCTTTGCTGCAACTCAAGCAAGCTTTGCATCCAGCGGCGAGCACGCACCTGCGCCGTGGTACCACTGTTTTCTTCCGTCTTATACAGCCAGTGCGCGGCAACACCGCGATCCGCCATTAAATTCATTTCTTCGGTACGAATTTGCACTTCAACCGGAATACCATGTGGCCCCTTCAAGGACGAATGCAGCGACTGATAACCATTCGACTTTGGTATCGCAATGTAATCTTTGAAGCGGGTTTCGATTGGCTTGTACAGGTTGTGCAAAGCACCCAACACGCGGTAGCAGGTGTCCACTTCATCAACAATGACGCGAAATGCATAGATATCCATGACTTGTTCGAAGTGCAATTCTTTGTGCAACATCTTCTGATAGATACTGTACAGGTGCTTTTCGCGACCAATCACACGTGCCTGAATGCCATGATCCAGCAACCGGGTTTCAATTTCTTTACGCACCCGTTCGACCAGCTCGCGACGATTACCACGCGCCTGTTTAACCTGCGACTCAAGTAACTTTGCGCGCCACGGATAAAGGGCATAAAAACCAAGCAGTTCAAGCTCGTTTTTAATGTCGTGGATACCTAATCGGTGCGCCAGCGGCGCATAGATTTCGAGAGTTTCGCGGGCGATGCGACGGCGTTTATCAGGGCGCAAGTGACCGATCGTGCGCATGTTGTGGGTACGATCGGCAAGTTTAATCAATATCACCCGAATATCGCTCACCATCGCCATAATCATTTTGCGATAGTTTTCGGTCTGTAATTCTTCTTTGGAATTAAAGGTCAGCTTATCGAGCTTCGATACGCCTTCAACCAGCTCAGCAACCGTCGAGCCAAACTGCTCAGCGAGGTCTTCACGGGTAAATTCGGTATCTTCAATTACATCGTGCAGCAACGCCGCCATGATGGTCTCATGGTCCAGACGCATATCTGCAAGCAGGCCGGCAACGGCCACGGGATGGGTAATATAAGGTTCGCCACTATGGCGTTTTTGCGTTTTATGCGCTTCTGCGGCCAGTTTAAAGGCCGCAGCCGAACGCTGCACCTGATCAGGTGGTAAGTACTCGGCTAATTGCTGCCGAAGCCCTTCAAATAGATACACCCGCGTTACTCACCACCACGAATCGCTTCAAACTCTGCCTGTTCGTCTGATTCTTGTTGCATCATCTGCGAACGCTCTTCAACGTCCAGGCGTGCAGCATCAATCAAGCCTTCTTCGATTTCACGCAAGGCAATAACAGTTGCCTTCTCGTTATTTTTCCACGGCACCAAAGCGTCTTTGCCCTGGATCGCCAGTTGACGAGCGCGACGCGATGCGACCAATACCAGGTCAAATCGGTTGCCAATACGATCAACAGCTTCTTCTACAGTTACGCGCGCCATAGTTACTCCAACTCAATAATTAGATTGCAATTGCAAAATGGGTCACGAATTATACGGATTTACCCGTCGTTCGCCAAGAGATCTTTCAGTTTAGTCGCATGCCGTGATTGCTGCAACGCCATTCGATGGCGACGCGCCAGCACGATATGTTCAAAATTTGTCAGCGTTTCATTAAAGTCGTCATTTACCAGTAAGTAATCAAACTCATGATAATGCGACATTTCCGCCTGCGCTTTCGCCATACGCCCGCGAATTACGTCGTCGCTATCTTGTCCGCGACTGCGCAAGCGTTGTTCTAAAACCGCCAGACTCGGCGGCATAATAAAAATGGACTGGGCTTGCGGATAAGCTTCGCGAACCTGTCGTGCTCCCTGCCAATCGATGTCAAGAAACACATCAATGCCCCTTTTGAGGGTATCTTCGATGACCTTTCGTGAGGTACCGTAGTAATTATCGAAGACTTTTGCCCACTCATAGAACTCATTCGCTTCGATTTTACGCTGAAACGTGGCAACATCGAGGAAGTGGTAATGCTCTCCGTCGATTTCTCCGGGTCGCGGCGCGCGCGTGGTACACGAAACCGAGACTTGCATGCTGCCGTCATTGTGGCGTTCCAGTAATGCGCGGATTAAACTGGATTTACCGGCACCACTTGGTGCGGCAACAATAAATAGATTTCCGTCAGCAGCGGCAGATGTAGTGGTCATGGTTTGGTGGTCACATTATTCACTTGCGATTGACGGCAAAGCATAGCATGTTGCATCTTTCGGTGCGACATCTTAACAACGAGGAAGCTGTCCATGAGTACCAGTTGGATCATCATTATCATTGCCATTGCTTTGTTTATTTACCTAATCAGTATCTACAACAAATTAGTGCGCTTGAAAAATCAATTTGAAAACGCTTTTGCGCAGATCGAAGTGCAACTCAAACGGCGCTATGACTTAATCCCTAATTTAGTTGAGACCGCCAAGGCGTATTTGAGTCACGAACGTGAGACGCTCGAAGCGGTGACTCAGGCGCGCAATCAGGCGGCCGCGGCGTTACCTAAAGCCGCGCAAGACCCCCGCAACTCAAGTGCCATGCAGGAATTAGGTGGCGCAGAAACTGCACTTGGTAGTGCTTTAGGCCGCTTAAATGTGGTGATGGAAGCCTACCCCGAACTCAAAGCCAACGAGAATATGATGCAGGTTTCGGAAGAGCTCACCAGCACCGAGAACCGTGTTGCCTTTGCCCGGCAGGCGTTTAACGATGCGGTAATGAGTTATAACACCTACCGTCAGTCATTTCCGCCGGTCGTTTTTGCCAGTTTCTTCGGTCATGGCAAAGATGCCAGCTTACTGGAATTTGCCGATAGTGCAGAGATCCAGGCTGCGCCGAAAGTTTCGTTTTAATTAATCCGGCGGCATTATGGTCAACTTCTTTGAACATCAACAGCAGGCGCGGCGTAATACCGGCCTGCTGGTGGTTCTGTTCTTCCTCGCGTTCGCGTTGATTATTGGTGCGGTGACCCTGGTCGCCGCATTTATTATTGGTGCTGTAGGCACCAATGGCCAGGGCGAGTACCAGCTGAGCTGGGAACCTTTTATCTGGGTTAGTTTAAGCGTTGGCGGCGGCATCCTCGCCGTAATGCTGTTTAAGTGGTTGCAGCTTAAGGCAGGCGGTAAAGTCATTGCTGAGCACCTTGGTGGCACACTGGTAAGTCCGGATACTCAGGATGCCGTTGAACGGCGTGTTCTGAACGTCGTTGAAGAAATGGCAATTGCCGCCAATATGCCGGTGCCAGCGGTGTACATTTTACCAAACGAAGCTGCCATCAATGCCTTTGCGGCAGGATACGATACCCGCGATGCGGTGATTGGCCTGACCCGCGGCGCAGTGGATACCTTCTCGCGCGAACAGCTGCAGGGCGTCGTAGCCCATGAATTCAGTCATATACTGAACGGCGATATGCGCTTGAATATCCGTTTGATTGCAGCCTTAGCCGGTATCCTGGCTGTGGCTCACCTCGGCCGGATATTGCTTTACTCAGGCCGCGGTGGCCGGGGCCGTAATAAAAACGCGTTGCCGTTATTTGGTTTAGGTTTGATTATCCTTGGTGGTATCGGCATTTTATTTGGCAATCTGATTAAATCTGCCGTAAGTCGGCAACGTGAATACTTAGCCGACGCCGCAGCCGTGCAGTTCACCCGCAACCCTGATGGGCTGTCTGGTGCTTTGAAGCAAATTGGTGCGCGGGACAATGGCAGTCAGGTTAAACATAAAAACGCTGACGAAGCGGCCCATTTATTTTTTGGTGAGGCACTGAATCATTGGTTTAGCATGATGGCGACCCATCCACCACTGGATAAACGCATCAAGCGTATCGAGCCGCGTTGGAATGGTCACTTTCCGGAACCACGTACCGCCCGCAGTCGCTCCGAGCAGGAGCATGTTGCCGCGCAACCTAAGCCTTCCGCACTGAACAAGCTGGCGTTACTGGCACTACCGGCGGTGCTGATGGAGCAGGCGCATAGCCCGCAGCAGGCGCCCAAGCTGGTACATGATCTGGTACTTAGTCAGTTGCTTGACGAACCCAATAAAGCACTGCAAGGCCTGAAACCCGCACAACAGTTGGCCTTGGTTGAGGTCGCGATACCTGCGTTGCGGCAAGCAAGTGAAGGAGATCGCTTGAACCTGCTTAAAGACCTGGAAGCGATGGCGAACAGCCAGGACCTGTTTCACTGGGGGTTGTATCAACTTCTGGCGCGCCAGCTGCTGCCTAAATCACGCTTCAAAGAGACCATCGATAATGCTGAGGCATTACAAGTAACGGTCGATTCTTTGAAACGCACCGATGCGGGTAAACAGGTCGATCGCCAGGCCCTGTGTCTTGCTCTCAATACCTGTCGCGGCTGGGCACCAAAAGCAAAAGCGACCCTGGTGGATAATTGGCTGAATACAGTTCGGGCTGACGCTGTGATATCGCCAGCTGAACGTCAGTTACTGGCGATTCTCTGTGCCTGTATCGAGGTGCCATTGCCGGACGAAATGTTGCAGTAATTAGTCTGCACGTTCGTCCAGCCAGGCCTTGACGTACTCATGCCGTGCGTTGTCCATAACGCCAAGACTCATGTGGTGCAGGCCGGGAGCCATGATTACCCGGACCTGCTCCGACTCTAAAGGTAAATAATAATCATAGGGTGCAATTTCGTCCTTATCACTGGCAACGATCAGTGTCGGTATCTCCAGCTCCGGCAATAACCTGAGCAGATCCGTCGCTGCCATCGGCACGCCTTGTTTTCGCATCGCCGCGACGACGCCATCCTGAATCGAATCCGCCGGCATGACTTTACTCAGATTAGGGTACATAAGCTGGATCATGGCGCTGGTTGCCTGATCCATAGGTCGCATCGGCGCAAATAACATCAGTCCGCTAACATCCTGACGTTGCTTCGCGACGTGGGTGGCGGCCACCGCCCCCATGGAAACGCCTGCTAAATAAAGCGGCCGCGGCACCTCGCGGTTCGGTAAACTGTCGATAAGAGCATTGATCAATGGTGCGTCAAGCACCCCAAACCCGACATGTTGCGCGCTCGAACCGCCGTGGCCAAGCAAATCAGGAACGACAACGTGATAACCCAGGAACATGTAATACGCGGCAAGAAAGCCCATGGTCGATTTATCACCGCCGTAACCGTGTAACAGCACGACCGTACCATTATGCGGTGCTATCGCGTCCCGATTCAGTTCCAGCAATGAATTATCCACCTGCCCATTCACTTCCAGATCAACGTCCAGGGTTAGCTTCTGGAACGCTGTGTCGTCGGTTTCAGTGTGGAGTAAATGGTAGGGTTTGCCAAAATAATAGCCAGTGCATCCACCCAGGTGAGGTAAGCAAAATTCGCGCTTGTTGAGCTGCAAAGTGCGCATGCCCGCTTCGGATTTGTCTTCCCAGTTTACACCTTGTGGTCGTTGTGAAAGTTCATGCTCGATATAGCTTGCACAACCAGACAAGAGCATGCTGCCAATCAACAACATGCCCCAGTAACTCGCTCGTATCATGGCCTGTTCCTACTGCTTTAAAACGTCGAAAGAAAGGCCGACACTATAACCAAACTGTTAACTCAGAGCTACTTCTTCAGAGGTTACCACCAGCGCTTGCTCTAAATCGGCGATAATGTCATCAGGATGCTCAATTCCTACACACAAACGGATCGCTTCAGGGCTTACACCCACCTTTTCCTGCTCTTCAGTGGTTAACTGCCGGTGTGTGGTCGAGGCCGGATGACAGGCTAAAGATTTGGCATCACCAATATTTACCAGACGCTTAAACAGCTTAAGCTTGTCGTAGAAAGCGACGCCGGCCTCGTAACCGCCCTTAAGACCAAAGGTCAGCAACGATGCGGGTAAGCCACCGCGGATATACTTTTGCGCAAGAGCATAGTCCGCGTGCCCCTCGAGTCCGGCATAGTTCACCCAGGCGACGTCGGGGTGGTTTTGCAGAAAATGCAGCACCCGTAAGGTATTCTGGCAGTGCCGCTCAATTCTTAGCTCCAGTGTTTCCAGACCTTGCAGAATTAAAAACGCATTGAACGGTGATAGTGCTGCACCCGTGTTACGCAGCGCCACAGTCCGCGCCCGCGCAATAAAAGCTGCCTCGGCAAAGGCTTCAGTGTAAACGATACCGTGGTACGCTGGCTCCGGTTGCGAGAACTGGGGAAATTTATCCGCATGTTTGACCCAGTCAAATTTACCGCTATCGACAATCAAACCACCAATAGTGGTGCCGTGACCACCGATATATTTGGTCAACGAATGCACGACTATATGAGCACCCCAGTCGATGGGTTTGCACAGGCTTGGGCTCGCCACTGTGTTATCGACGACCAGCGGTACACCGTTGCGTTCAGCGACCTCAGCGTAAGCTTCAAGATCAGCGATAGTTCCGGCTGGGTTACCGATGGTTTCGCAATAGATCGCTTTCGTCTTGTCATCGATGCAGCTTGCGATATCCTCTGCTTTCTCTGACTTGGCAAAACGCACGTCGATACCCAGTGACGGCAGCATGTGCGCAAACAATGTGTAGGTGCCACCATATAGCTGCGGTGTGGTGACAATGTTATCGCCATTTTTGGCGAGGGTTATCAGGGCATATTGAATTGCCGCCATACCGGACGCGACAGCCAAGCCTGCAATACCTCCCTCAAGCGCGGCAACGCGTTGCTCAAGCACATCATTGGTCGGGTTCATGATGCGGCTGTAGATATTTCCCGGTACCGCCAGATCAAATAAATCTGCACCATGCTGGGCATCGTCAAAGGCAAAAGCCGCAGTCTGATAAATAGGAGTGGCAACGGACTTGGTGGTAGGGTCCGTTTCATAACCATGATGAATCGCTAAGGTCGCGGCGCGATAGTTGTGTGTCATAACAGCCTCAATATAGATGTTTATACGTTTAGACGTCCATATTAGCTAAATTTCGCCGTCCTGCAAGCCCTACCTTTAATGTTTTTTAAGTTGTGCAATCAGTTGCAATACATCGCTATGAACACCCGCTGCAGTCACCTCTGGCCCAGCACCAGGTCCCTGAATAACCAGCGGATTGGCATCATACTGTTTAGTGCGGACGGTGAAATTAGCATTGCCGGCTGGCAAGTTGGCATAGACCGATGATTGATTGATGGGTACCAGCTCAGTGCCGCCGTGGTAATTGCCATCATCATCCTGAGTAATGTAGCCAAGATACACCCACTGCTGCGCGTCTGGATGCTCTGTCTGACGCCACTGATCGAAGGCTGTATCAAAGGCGTCCCCTTGTGCGACAAATTCTGCCGTGCTGCACTCGCGTAACTCCGCAGGCACCAGGTTGTGAATAGCGAGATCCTCTAATTGCAGGGGCCAACCCGCTTCCCGCGCGAGAATTATCAGTTTGCGTGCCACGTCCATACCGCCAAGATCAAGTCGCGGATCCGGTTCAGTCAGCCCCTGCTGCTGTGCCTGTTGCAGCCAGTCTGAGAGTTTCTCACCGCTGCGGTAATTTTGAAAAATCCACGACAGTGAACCTGAGAGGTTGCCCTCTATGCGTAGCACTTTATCACCACACAGGCAGCGTTCACGCAAAGCGGTCAAAATTGGCAGTCCTGCCCCGACGGTCGTGTTGTAATACCACTGGCGTTGATATTGTTGCTGTACCCGGCGTAGTTCCTGGTACCAGCTAAGGGCACTTGAGCCAGCGTATTTGTTGGCGGATATAATGTGCGCGCCAGCAGCAACCCAGGCTGGATAACACCGGCTCACCGCTTTTGCGGCAGTCAAATCGATGACAATGGCCTGCTGATCGCGTTCACGGGTACGCTGGAGCCAGGTTTCTACTGTCATTGCCGAGCCCGGTTCAGCCTCGTCATTCAGACTGTTTCGCCAGGCACTTAAATCCACACCGCGCGGTACATCAAGCCAACAGGTGCTGCGGAACAATGCAGTGACTCTGGCCTGAGACGCGAGCGTCAACTGATCTGCAAAGTGGTCAAGCCAATAACCGCCAATGGTACCGACACCGACCACGCCGATAGCAATTTCTGCCTGACTCATAGTTCCTCCAGGAAGTGTTTAATGCCAGGACCAAATGCTGCTGTGTTGAGGATAAACCCATCATGGCCGTGGGCGGTGTCAACTGCTTCATAGCTGTAACAGTCAGGCAGTAACCCGGCTAATTCGGTCAGCAAATGTTCCGGCACCAGCAGATCGTCTTTAAAGCCAATCAGTAAAGTAGGAACCTTGATTTGTTGCGGCGCGACCCGAAAAACGTCCAATGCGGGACCAAACACTGTAAACAACTGTCGCGCGCGCACAGGATCCTGTTGCACCAGACGGAGCGCCCTTTGGTGCATGAAGTCAATCGCATCTACCCCATTGGGGAACCGCGCATCAAGACCACTGCTACCACGATAGCTCACCATCGCCAAAGCCCGTGCCAGCGCAACGCCACGCTCAGCATCGCCAAGCTCCTCCGCTAACCCCACAAAGTCGCGCTGTAAGCTACGCAGCATGATCGCTTGCGCCGCAGGGCGATGCGCAGCTCCGAGCACCACCAGACGGTCAATCTGCAAATCACCAGCAGCTGCCATGGCCATGCCGACACAGCCACCATAAGAACCACCAATAATTGCATGCAGTTGCTCGACACCAAGGCTCATTAGCGCAGTTTGGATGGCTTGCGCCTGTGTTTCGACGGTCGTTGGCGTGACCTGACAGGTGCTTGCCCCCATTCCGCCAAGGTAATCCAGGCTCCACAGGTTATAGCCGAGCAGTCCAGCATTATCAATTAAGCCTTGCCACCACCCCTTGCCAGCAGCCGTATAAATTTCACGACCGCCTGATATGCCGCCCAACACCAGTACGTCAGGCGCGCCCTCGGCGCCCTGTTGGCGCAGCGCAAGTTGCCCTTGTGGAATGGTTATCAGATGGTCGGACTGGCGGTAGCTCATGCAAAGGTGGGTCTCGTCACTCAGGTGTTAAAGCGACTTTAATGGTGTAGGTTGGTTATGTCAATATAGACTTCTAGACTGCCAAACTAAATTTCGTTTAGCAGTAACCGTAGCTTCATCAGCTTAATCCGGGTGTTCCGATCCCAGGGCTTGCTGTTGGAATATCGCGTCTCGATCCACTTTTCAAAGGAACGCCGCGGTGAAATCGGCACATCAGGATCATAACTTTCTTCTGGTTTATCCGGACGTCCTCCCCACATGACCTCGTGCATATGAGCTTGCCTAAGGGCAAAAAACTCGACCTCATGATCAGGTGCCAGTACATTAGTCAGCACTGCCACACCAGCTATCGCGGTTAAGTCAATCTGCGGTAAGTCCTTTAAAAGGTTATCAGAAAACCACGACATCTCGCCCTCTTGTGCAAGGTGTTCAATGATTACTTCCCGCGTTTCAGGCTCAATTTCCAGGCCAGCTTTGAGGATTTGTCGGGGGGTGGAAATCATCACGCCGTCGCAGGCAAATTCCTGCATTAGCCACTCAGACATTTCCTGCCAGTACAGCTCATAATCCTCGCGATTGATTAGTTGCTGATGGAAATAATTAAACTGATGCTGCATCCGTTCATGCATTTCAATACGCTGCTGAGTACGGAAATCACGCAGTGCAAAATTGTAATCCTTTACCAGTTCGCTGATATGACTGAGTATGCTGTAATCAAAAGCGCGGGGTTCATCGTGGTGCAATGCAATCAACGCCAGCAGCTCATTTTTACCCGCAATCGGCCAAGACACTGATGCACTGACCTTCATATTGCATAAGTAATGCAGGTGTACAGGTGATACGCTGCGCAACTCGGCGTGGGTCAGATCTGGTACTGGCAAGTCTTCGGCGCTAACCAAGGGCACAGCGGTTGCCTGGGTGTCATAGATTGCGCGCCATGGATTTTGCAGATACAAATGACGGGCGATTTGCGGAATGTCGCTAGCTGGAAATCGCAGCTGCAAGTAGCTGCCGTTTGCTCTTTCGTGCTTGGCTTCTGCGGTGACTTCACCGTCGCCGGTGCCAAGAAACTCGTAGTACATGACCCGAGTCGCCTTCGTCACCTCTGCAATATAGCTGATCAGTAATTGCTGATAATCTCGCATCTCGTCATGCGAATGAATTGCATCAGGAAATCGGCTCATAGCCGAGGGAATACGCCTTTCCCGTTGGGTGGGCATAAGCTCAACGACTATGCCGCCACCAGGTACCGGGCTGAATATCACATCTAAATAATCATTTTCGCGCTCAAGCTCAGCGGCGAAATAAATCCGCTCGCCGGTATATTGCTTAAGTAAACCACGCATTTGCGGAGGTATCTGGCGTCCCAGGTAGGACCGCGCATCACCGCGCCAGACGGCGGCCATATTAACGGACACATGAGTCACCTGATAGTCATGGTCAAGCACAAACACGGCGCCATGAGGCTGAATCGCACCGGTTAAATGCAGCTCTTCCTGTTCACATTGGGTGATGAACTCACTTGTCGATGTCGCCATCCTGCTCGTCCTTTTTTGCCTGTATCAGTTGCTCAAATTTGGCTAACGCCATGGGTTTGGAAAAATAGTAGCCTTGTGCGTAATCACAGCCCTCTTTGCGCAGCCACTCCGCTTGTTCCCGGGTCTCAACACCTTCAGCGACAGTACGAATATTCAAGGCTTTAGCCATTGCCAATATCGCCCGGGCGATAGCTTCATCGTTGGTGTTCGACACAACCCCGTCAACGAAGGATTTATCTATTTTCAATTCAGCTAAAGGTAAACGTTTTAAATAACTTAGGGAAGAATAACCTGTGCCAAAATCATCAATGCTAAGCTGGATACCTGCATTTCGGAGTCGCTCAATGTTCCCTAACTCGGTATTCTGCTGGGTCACCAGTGTGCGTTCAGTCAACTCGATCTGGATCATCAACGAACTTACTTTGTACTGTTTTAAAAGGCGCAATAATAAATCGACATAGGACTCATTCTGGAAGCTCTTCGGCGACGCGTTAAGTGCCATAATCGGGAATTTCAGACCTTGTTCATGCCACTTCGCGATTTGCCGAATGAGTTTGCGAGCCACAAAGCAGTCGATATCGACGATCAAATTTGATATCTCCGCTGCGGGAATAAATTCCGCCGGTGAAATGAAGCCATGCGTCGGGTGTTTCCAGCGCAACAAAGCTTCAGCACCAACAAACTCAGGCGTATCCAGCAATGCATATTTCGGCTGATAGACCAAGCTAAGTTCATCTTTCTGTAGCGCAAGCCGCAGGTCATTCTCCAGCCGCGTTTGCCGCAACATTTGTGACTGCAGCTCTTCTTTATAGAGTTCATAGCGCCCGCGACCGTTTTCTTTCGCGCGGTACATAGCGGTATCAGCAGCCTTCAACAGCGCCGCAACGCTCATGCCATCGTCGGGGAAAATAGCAATACCAACACTGGCGCCCAGATAATGGCGTTCACGTTGAATGTAAAATGCTTTACTCAGCACCTCGATAACACTGCGCGCAACGCGTTCAACCGCCGCCATCGTCGAATCTACGATAATGATCGTAAACTCATCACCGCCTAGACGCGCTACTGTATCCATATCGCGCGCCACATCCTGCAAACGTTCAGCGGCTTGTCTTAGCAGTTCATCACCGGCATCGTGACCAAGAGTATCGTTAAGATTTTTGAAGTTATCTAAATCGATAAACAGCAAGCCAACTTCGGTCTTTTTGCGTTTTGCAAGTTCCAGTGCGTGATCTAACCGGTCGTGAAATAACGTCCGGTTTGGCAACCCAGTCAGACTATCGTGCGTTGCCAGATATTCGACTTTACGTTGCGATTCCTTGAGATTGGAAATATCCGCGAATACCGCAACGTAGTTCGCTTCTGCGTCGTTTGCAGCCTGAATACGATTGATTGTAAGCCAGATGGGTAAGACATGATCACCAGCGGCTATAATCGCGGTTTCACCCTGCCAGAAGCCCACCTCTGTGACTTCCTGCTGAATCCGTTCGGCTACCATATGCCGCTCATCTGAACTCCCCAACAACTGCCAGAACGAGCGCAGCACGATTTTCTCTTCGGTTTCATGAGTCAGCTTTAAGAACGCTGTGTTTACCGTTTGCACCTGACCCTCTGCATCCAACACCACGATCGCTTCTCCGGCTTGTTCGTAAACCCGGGCAGCGATCTGCAACTGCTGTTCGGCGTTCTTTTTGATTGTGATGTCTTCGGCTTCGTTAAGGATCGCATAAGCCTTACCGCTAGTATCGGTTAGCGCCTGGTGGACAATGCGGAAAATACGTTTACTACCGTCGTTTAACTGATAGGTGTGTTCAGCAACAACGGGTTCGAGTTCGCGTAATGCGCGTAAATCATGCTCCCATACAGCGCTGGCGAATGCATGCGGAAACAGATCAAAATCAGTGTGTTTTATCGCTTGTTCTTCGGCAACTGAGAAACTCTCACAAAACTGCGGATTGACCAGTGAGTAGTGCCCGCTCAGATCCTTCATCGCCAGCAAAATTGTAGTGTTGGTCAAAATTTTATTCAGTTGTTCTTGTGAGGCTCGCAGCTGTTCATGCGCCTGCGCAATATCAGTGACATCGATGAAGGTAAGCAACAGGGTTTCAATCGTTTCTTTCGACCCCAACCCCGGCGCTACCGTGACTTGCATTACCTGGTCACGGTCGCGGCACCAGTGCTGTTGCACATCACTGGTCGCCAGCGCAGCTTGAGCCAGTGTTTTCACTGTGTCCTGCAAATAACTCGGGAACTTCAGTTTGCTGAGTAAACGTTGCTGCATGTTCTGGCGCAGACCGAACATGCGCTGGGCAGCAGCATTGAAACGTTGCAGTCGTGCCTCGCGGTTAAACACCAGAATAGGGAAATCGAGAGCATCGTAAACGTGCGTGTATTCTTCGTTGAGTTTAGCCAGCTGATGTGTGCGGCTATTCAGTTCCTGATTCAGACTCAGTAACTCTTGGTTGCTGGTCTGAAGCTCTTCATTTGCAGCTTCAAGCTCTTCATTACTCGCTTGCAACTGTTCATTGGATACTTGCGACTCTTCATTAAGCGACTGCATTTCTTCGTTTGAGCTTGCCAGCTCTTCCAACACTCTTTGCAAGTACTCCTTGGTCGCTACAAGTTCTTCCTGTAACCAGTTAGTTTGTTCATCATCGGTTGTTATCGAACTGTCTTTGCTGTGCATGACGCTGTGCATACCAAAGGGTCGTAATACCACGACCGGTAACGATTGCACTGCGGTTTTTAGCGGCAGAATCAGCAACTGCCAGCCTTCGCCGTCGAGCTCCTGGCGTTGTCCTTCAAGCAACTGAGGTTGGCGCTGGAACCGATGTAACAGGGTAATAAGCTCTGATCGAAACGCTGTTGTTATAGCGTCCTGCACCGGGCTTTCAGCTTGATCCTCGGGAAGCTCAAAGAACTGGCCGACATTACCCCAGCTGCGCTTGATTCTGTGCTTGCTATTTAACTCGACGATAATCCAACCAAGCTCTTTAGTAATCGCACTTAACAGCTTGTGGTCATGAGCAACATTGCTCTTCCTCTGTGTTGATGTAAGCGGGCGGGTCGACGACGCTGATTTTGCTTGTGTTAACTGCGCTGACTTACAAAACAGGCGCTGATTGCGATCAAGCACGGTGAATAGGTCATCTTCTGTGCCGACGCTCTCTGATCGGCCCAGAAACATGCAACCATTGCTGTTGAGAGCAAAATGAAAGCGTTTGAGTACTCGCTGTTGCAACTCCGCATCGAAGTAGATCAATACGTTTCTACAAGTGATAAAATCTACCCGCATAAAGGGCGGATCACTGACCAGGTTATGCTTGGCGAACACCACCATATCGCGTAATTTCTTTCCTACTTCATAGTAGTCGCCGTCTTCCACGAAATAACGGGAAATAAACTGCTCATCGACTTCAGTCAATGCACCTTTACTGTAACGGCCGCGTCGGGCAATCTTCAGCGCCTGTTCGTCAATATCTGTGGCAAATAACTGCACTTGCTTGTCAATGCCTTCTGCGAGCATCAACTCTGCCATTAGAATCGCCACCGAGTAAGCTTCCTCGCCGGTAGCACAACCGGCAATCCATACGCGCCACTCGGCGAGCTCAGTGTTGCTCTGATAGTAGTCAGTCAACACCTGGCTGAAACGGGCAAAGGATGCTGGATCACGAAAGAACGTCGTCACCGAAATCAGCAAGTCACGCCCCAGCAAAGACACTTCCTTTTTATGTGTCTCCAGATAAGTGAGATAGTCATCCATGGATGCATTTTCCGTAGCCGCCATTCGCCGTTTAATACGACGTAACAGCGTTGCCTGCTTATAACCAGAAAAATCATGACCGATGGACGCTTTTACTAATTTAATCAGACGTTTTAACTGGGCTGTTTCCTGCATCTCATGGACATCAGCCAGTTTACAAAACTCATTCATTCTTTCTGCGATTTCGGCCACCGGAAGAATAAAGTCAGCGGCGTCGGCTAAGATTGCCGAACGTGGCATGCCATCGTATTTCGCCTCAGCCGGCTCCTGGACAATGGCAATACCGCCTGCAGCCTGAATGGCACGCAAACCTGAGGTACCGTCCGAGCCGGTCCCCGAAAGCACAATGCCTATGGCACGTTCTCGTAGTTGCGCTGCCAGCGAAGCAAAGAAAGTGTTTACCGAGGGTTTTACCGAAACCTCTGCTTTTGCCTTTTGCAGTACGGCCTTACCGTCGGCATAGCTGGCGTGATAGCCCGGGGGTACCAGATAGATACCGCCAGCTTCGAGCAGCGTATCTGAGGTCAGTTCAATCACCTTACGTTTACTTTCGCGCCCAAGAATCTCTGCCATCACGCTTTCATAGTCAGGTGACAAATGTTGCAAAATAACTAATGCTGCCGGAATCGATTCCGGCAGATGTTGGAGTAGCTTTGAGACAGCCTCAAGCCCGCCTGCTGAGGCACCGATGCCAATAACATTTAATGCGGTAAGCTGATTATTTTGCATACATTTCCTTGTTATACGCGCACTTATTAAAGATAATAAAACATAATTTTACGTAAAACTGATTAGAAAGGTAAAAACTATGCCTTCTTTTGACATTGTTTCTGAGATTGACACGGTCGAACTTAAAAATGCCGTAGATAATGCCAATCGCGAATTAGCAACACGGTTTGATTTTCGTGGTGTCGACGCGCGTATAGAACTTAAAGAATTGGTCGTGACGCTTGCTTCAGAGTCTGACTTTCAGGTCCAGCAATTGCACGACATCTTTGCTAACCACTGCGCCAAACGCAACGTTAGTCTGGCGGGGAGTGAATCACCCGATCAATTAACCCACAGCGGCAAGACCTATAGTACCACAGTCGCTTTAAAACAAGGTATTGATCAAGTTTTAGCCAAAAAGATAGTGAAGCTGATCAAAGATAGTAAGCTCAAGGTCCAGGCTTCAATTCAGGGCGATAAAGTACGGGTCACCGGCAAGAAGCGCGATGACCTGCAGCAGACCATGGCAATGCTGCGTGAAGCTGACATCGAATTGCCGCTACAATTTGAGAACTTTCGCGATTAAGACTATTACTTAATTAAGCCCCGCAGCAATGAGCCGAGAATGAAAGGATACAGTCTCCTTAAGCGAATGCCCGGTATCACCTATCAACTCATTCGTGATCCAGCGGGGTGTTTTCGTTTTACTTATATCAGTGCATCTGTTGAGGCGCTGCTGGGTTTGCAAGTTGAAGATCTGTTAAACGATGCGAACGACTTTCTCACAGCCATCCACCCGGACGACTACGCTGAGGTCATGAACGGTAAGCAGCTTTCTGCAGAGCAGCATCGCGACTGGCACCACCCGTTTCGCTTTATCCATAAAAGTGGCCAGGTACTCTGGCTCGATGCCCATGAGCGCGGCGAGCAGCAGAAAGATGGCACCCTGATCTGGACCGGTTACCTGGTTGAAGCTACCGAGCGCAAGCGCCTCGAGAACGAGCTGATTGCCAGCGAGCACCGCTTTCGCACCCTCATCGAAGAAGCTAATGATATTATCTTCACGGTAAATATTAACGGCATCATTGGCTATTTATCGCCGAACTGGAAACAACATGTCGGTTATGAGATTGACGAATCCATAGATCAGTCTTTTGAGGAAATCGTTCATCCGGATGATGTCCCATCGTGCAATGCGTTTATTCATTCGACAATTAACGGCGGCCCGCCGGTAAAGGATATCGAATTCCGTATCCGTCATGCTAACGGCGAATGGTTGTGGTTCACCTGTCGCGCCTCGTGCATTCACGATAACCAGGACGAGCATCCGCACTTGCTGGGCATTGCCCGCGAAATAACTGAACAGCGTCAGCAGCGTGAGAAAATGGCGCGCATGGCACGCCAGGATATGCTCACCAATCTACCCAACCGGGCGTATTTTGATGAGCTGTTTGAACGTAGCTTACTACTCTGCACCCAGCAACAGCGGGCACTGGCGGTGCTATTTGTCGATCTCGATAAATTTAAACCCGTGAACGATACCTACGGGCACAGTGTCGGTGACCAACTGTTAATTCATGTTGCCCGTCGTATTAAGTCCTGTTTGCGGGATACGGATGTTGCTTGTCGCACCGGTGGCGATGAGTTTTTGATCCTGGCCAACGATTTGGCCGACGTCGAAGCAGCCCAACGTGTGGCACGTAATATTGCCGATCGGTTGCGCGAAGAGTTGGCAAAACCGTTTTCTATCGAACAGCTGACGCTGACAATTTCAGCAAGTGTAGGTATCGCAATCTACCCTGCTCATGCCCGTCAGGCCGGTGATATTCTCCGTTGTGCTGACCGCGCCATGTACCAGGCCAAGATCGACGGTCGCAACTGTGTACGCATCGCCACTTGCAAAAATGATTAGTTGTTCCAGGGCCCTGATGTGAACTGTGGATTATGCAATCAACAAAATCACGAGTTGTTTTATACCCAGCGACGCGGCCGTTTACGCGGTCGTGAGTACTGGCGCTGTTGTAGCTGTGAACTTATTCAGGTGCCTGAGCAACAGCGGTTAACTCCCGACGAAGAAAAAGCCATTTACGATTTTCACGAGAATTCGCCCGATGATCAGCGTTATCGCGATTTCCTGGCACGGATCGCGATACCTCTTCAGCAACAGTTAGCACCGGAAGCCCGGGGTCTTGATTACGGCTGCGGACCCGGCCCTACGTTACCGTTAATGATGACTGAAGCCGGCTTTCCCTGCAGCGTCTACGATATTTATTACGCCCCTCATCCGGAACGCCTGCGGGAAAGTTATGACTACATTACCTGCACCGAAGTCATCGAACATCTGGGACAGCCAGCACAGGTGATTCAACAGCTTGTCGACTGTTTAGTCCCGGGGGGCCACCTGGCATTTATGACCAAACGCCGGCGCGATCTCGAACAGTTCAAAGGTTGGTCTTACCGCAATGACCCGACCCACATCAGCTTTTTTCATATCAACAGCTTCGCGTGGCTCGCCCACCACTGGCAGCTCGACAACGTTTACACCAGTGACGATGCGATGATTTTCCGCCTACCCGATTAAGCAACCTTAAGCAGCACCCTCCCGGCCCTGCACAAAGTTTGTCATTCAGCAGGTCCTTAGTTGGTATCTTCGACCAAACATAGCATACTAGAGCCATTACCTTTAACACCCTAGTTCGCAAGGATTTAACATGACTGCACATTGGCAAGCACGCCGCTCAGGTCCTTCCACTCAACGCCCTGGTGACCGCCGTACCGCCTGGCAGCGTGATCGGGCCCGGGTATTACATTCCGCTGCTTTTCGGCGCTTGCAGTCAAAAACTCAAATTATGAACGTAGGTGAAAACGATTTCTATCGAACCCGCCTGACCCATTCATTAGAAGCTGCGCAAATAGGGGCATCTCTAATTAATCAACTGGCCCATGTCGGAACTGAAGACGAAGTCGCGATGCTGCCGGATCTCAATCTCATGGAAACCCTCTGTCTTGCCCACGATATTGGCCATCCACCTTTTGGACACGGTGGTGAAACAGCACTTAATTTCAAAATGCTCGGCTCCGGTGGATTTGAAGGCAACGGCCAGACCTTTCGTATTGTCGGCAAACTGGAGGCCTATCACCCTGAACATGGTATGGACCTTACCCGCCGGACACTGTTGGGGTTGCTTAAATACCCGGTGTTGATGCCCGAACTGCCGCAACCATCAGCTGCGGAGAATCCCGGTAGTCTAGCTCAATGGCGTCCGGCAAAGGCACTGTTCGCCTGTGATTCAGACCTGCTGGATTGGGTTCTCGAACCTCTGTCAACGGCAGACCGGGGGCTGTTTCAGGCGGTGGATACTTTACCAGAAAGCCCCTGGCAGCGGTCCAGACACAAAAGTCTCGACGCTTCCTTAATGGAGCTGGCTGACGACATTGCTTATGGTGTTCACGACCTGGAAGACGCAGTGGTTACCGGTACTCTGTCCGAAAGCCAGTGGCATGCCCACCTCGACGGCGTGGTTGCTAATCTTGACAGTGACCTGGCTAAGCTGATGCAGCAACTCGGCCGTCAGTTATTCTCTCAGGAACACAGTGTGCGCAAAGACGCTATTGGTGCACTGGTGAATATTTTTGTCACCAAGGTACATCTGACCGAGGTCTTAGCTGAGGCTGAAGAGCCACTGGTACGTTTTAATGCATGTTTACCGCAACCTGAACGTTATTTACTCGATAGTTTGAAGGCTGTGGTGTTCGAGCACGTCATCAATCAGCCAGCCATTCAGCAACTACGTTATCGCAGTCAAAATATGCTGCTAAACCTGTTTAGCGCCTTCCATGCCGAACCCATGCGATTGCTGCCGCAAAACACGCGAGCGCGCTGGCAGGCAGCTTTTACACAGGCCGGGCAAGCTGCAGCTGACCGGATTTTATGTGACTACATCGCTGGCATGACCGACGATTACGCGGAACGCATGTATCGTAACTTGTTTGTGATTTAAACAGTTTTGAGCTAAATCCCGACTACCTAAATAGGAATAACTCGCATTTGCTATTGCAAATGCGAATAGTTTTTATTTATACTCTCCCCCGTCTAATAATAACTTGATTTCATTGGGGGAAAATATGCGTTATTCGATGATTGCTAGCGCCCTTGCGGTGGCGTTAACAAGCACAACCGGCGTTGCAGCAGAAACAAGCGCGCCAGATGGCACGGAAGTTATCCAGATTATCGGCTCAAAAGCTGATGCAAAAACCGTCGCAGGATCAGGAGCCGTCATTGCACCTGAACAACTCGACGTGGAAGTTAACGCTGACATTAACCAGCTGTTAAAAACAGTTCCAGGCGTTTACATTCGTGAAGAAGATGGCCAGGGCTTACGTCCTAATATCGGTATCCGCGCTGCAGCTGGTGGTCGCTCAAGCAAAGTCACTCTGCTTGAAGACGGCGTGCTGATTGCACCTGCTCCCTACTCCAATCCCGCTGCTTATTACTTCCCTGAAGCTTACCGTATGCACAGTATTGAAGTACTGAAAGGCGCGCCTTTACTGCGTTACGGTCCGCAGACGACAGGCGGTGTCATCAACCTGCTGACCACGCCTATTCCACAGGAACCTCAGGGGCAGGTCACCCTGCGTATGGGCGAGAATAACAGTCGCGATATCCATGCCTACTATGGCGGCACAGCAGGCTCCTTTGGCTGGCTAATCGACACTGTGCAGCGTGATTCGAATGGTTTTAAAGACATCGACCGCAGCAACCGTGATGCAGGTTACGATATCGAAGATTATCTGGTGAAGTTGCGCTGGTCTGGGATCAATCAAAGTTTGACCGCTAAGTTACAATACTCTGAGCAAATTTCTAACGAGACCTACGCCGGGCTTACCGAAGCAGATTTCGCGGAAAATCCAAATCGCCGTTATGGTCTGACCGCAATTGATCAGATGGATAATCAGCATTCTGGTTTCACTTTAACTTACGATGCTTCGTTAACAGATACCGTGGACTTTACCGCTATCGCCTACCGCAATGACTATAAGCGCGACTGGTTCAAAGGCAGTCCTGGCGGTCTTATTGATGCAGCTAACGCCGGCGATGCTGACGCAATCGCCGTATTGCATGGTGAACAGGATTACGCGGGATTGGATTATAAACACAACAATCGTGCCTACGAATCTTATGGTCTTGAACTGCGTTTGACCGCACTGCTCGGCGAGCATGAGCTTGAGTTTGGCGCACGTGACCACAGCGACCGTATGGATCGGTTCCAGCCAGTCGAAGTTTACGACCAAATCAATGGCAGCCTGGTCTATCAGGAAACCATTCAGCCTACCGGCAGTAACAATCGCCTGGAAGGTGCTGACGCCAATGCGTTCTGGCTCGCGGATACCTGGCAGGCAACAGCCGCGTTGAAAGTTCAGGCAACAGTGCGCTATGAAGACGTTGAAACCTATCGCAAACAGTTTAGCAACACAGACCGTAGCGACGAGCCAAGCTTCCGCAGCAGCAATGCACAAGAAGTATTGCCGGGCGTCTCTTTCACTTATGACCTCAATGAGCAAGTACAGCTATTAGCCGGTGTTCACCGTGGTTTTGCCCCGTTAGGCGGCGGTGCGAAAGAAACTGACGAACCTGAGACAAGCACCAACTTCGAATTTGGCGCACGTTACAATCAGGCCGACTTTTTTGCCGAAGCTATCATGTTCCGCAGCGACTTTAACAATCAGGCAGAAAGCTGCTCGGTTGCCAGCCCATGTAGCAATGGCGCAACTTCGGGAAGTTTTGTTACCGGTGAAGCTTTGGTTCAGGGCTTGGAAGTTCAACTGGGACAAACCTGGCGTCAAGGCGCTGTAACCATTCCTGCAAGCTTCAACTATACCTATACCAGTGCCGAAATCAGTGAAGATAATAGCGTCAGCGGCGTACAAGATGGCGATACCTTAGCTGACATTCCGGAGCATATTTTCAGTGCCCGCTTTGGTTTCTTGCACGACAACGGCTGGGACAACCATTTCATCATTAAATACATGGATGAAACCTGTGTCAGCGTAGGCTGTCAGCGTGAAAACGACCCGCTGCAGGTGACTGAAGCGCTACTGACCATGGACTGGGTAAGTCGTTATCCGTTGTCTGAGCAAACCACTGTATTTTTGAAGGTCGACAACGTATTTGATGAGCAAGTTATTATTTCACGACTACCTTATGGTGCACGGCCAAACAAGCCGCAAACCGTTTCAGTAGGCTTTGATTATCGTTTCTAAGCTTCGCTGTTAATGCAATAACCCACAGCAAGCGCAATCAGGATTGCGCTTGCTGTTTTTTTATCCAGTCCAGCACCTCGGCAAGTGGCTGCGGATGACAGAACAAGTACCCCTGCATCAAGTCACAACCATGCTCAAGCACATAAGCACGTTCTGCCTCGGTTTCCACGCCTTCCGCAACCGTTCTAATATCTAGTTCGCTGGCGATAGCCAGGACCCCACGCGTGATCGCAGAATTACGCCGGGTGCTATCGACATTGTGAATAAAGGACTGATCGATTTTCAAACCATCGACCGGCAACTGATTCAAATAACTTAAACTGGCAAAACCGGTACCAAAATCGTCGATTGAAATCCCCAGACCAAGCTCGCGCAGCTTATGTAACAACGCGATCATATTGTTGCTGTCGCGCATAAATACATTCTCAGTAATCTCGATGGTCAGCTGTCCCGGCTGTATCGCAAATTCGGTCAGGATGTCATTAACATTTTCGATGAAGTCGTCACGATAAAACTGTAGCGGCGAGAAGTTTATACTAATAGTTTCCAGGCCGGTTCCAAGTAGTGTCTCTGCATCACTACAGGCTTGCCTGAACACCCAGTCTGCAATTGCGATAATTTGACCCGTAGCCTCAGCTAACGGGATAAACTCGCCAGGTGAAATGTAACCCTTTTCCGGATGCCGCCAACGAACCAAAGCTTCGACCGCACGCGGTTGCCCGTTAACATCAACGATGGGTTGGTAAAAGAGTTCAAACTGCTCGGCCTGAATTGCCTCTTGCAGCTGTGTGCGTAATTCAATCTGGTGCTGCATACCGGCATCCAGATCAGCACTGTACCAATGATACGAGCTGCCGCCACGGCGTTTGGCTTCATACATGGCAACATCGGCCCGTTGAATTAACTCAAGCGGATTGGTAAACAGGGTACTGTTGTCGGCGATACCTATGGTCGCTGACAGCGATACTTCCAACTCATTAAAACGATACGGTTGATGAAATTGGTCTAACAAACTACCCGCGAGCTCACTTACTGCGTCGCGGTCATGTGTCGTACACACCACCGCGACAAATTCATCACCGCCAAAGCGTGCCAATAAATCGTTCGAACCCATTTGTCCCAGTAAGCGCTGAGCGGTTTCATCCAGGATGCGATCGCCAACAGCATGGCCGAGACTGTCATTTATCGGTTTGAAACCGTCCAGATCGATAAATAAAACTGCAATTAATCCTTCATCATCCGCCGAGGCTTCTTCCAGACATTCAGCCAAACGCTCTTCTAAGGCATTGCGATTAGGTAACCGGGTCAAGACATCATGTTTAGCGAGAAATTTCAGTTGCTCTTCGCGTTCTACACGCTCGGTAATATCGCTCTGCAATCCAATAAAGTGGGTGACCTTCTCACCACTATCGCGCACCGGCGAAATGATTAAATCATTCCAGAACGGGGTGCCGTCTTTGCGGTAGTTAAGAATGGTAACGCGGACTTCACTGCGGGTACTAAGACCATCACGAATTTTTTGTACGGTTGCCGGATCAGTATCAGGCCCCTGTAAAAACCTGCAGTTGCGCCCGATAATTTCTTCATCATCGAGAAAACCTGTGATTTCTTTGAATGCTGGATTGACATAAATGATCGGGAAATTTGATTTATTGGCTTCGCAAATAATCAAACCGTTGGTACTGGATTCAACACTTCGCTCAAGCAACGCCAATTGAGATTCATTACGACGCGCGGAAGTTACATCTTTGGCGATCCCATGCACACCGGTGATTTCCCCATTAATGACAATAGGCATATTGGTGACATCAAGATCGTGCAGTTTACCGCTACGGTCATATATTTTTATCTCATAACGCTGCGGTTTACCTGACAAGGCTACTTCGAAGTGGTTTTTCGTCCGCGCCCGATCAAACTCAGGTATCACCAGTTCATAATGCTGACCCAGTACTTCTAACTCTTCATAACCAATAAGATCTGAGCCAGCGCGGTTCAGACTCATAAAGTTACCGTCCCGATCGAGAGTAAAGACAGCCTCTGGATTGTAACTAAACAGTGAACGATTATGCTGCTCGCTGCGCTCACGCTGTATCCGATCATTATGTTGATCGATCACCAGCGCAACCAGGTCACGGCTGCGCTGAATCAGATCCAGTTCTCTCAGGCAGGGTTTACGCGGTTTAGTAAAGTAAACAGCAAAGGTACCAATGACGTTTTTATGGGTTGGCGACATGACCGGATATGACCAGCAAGCGCGCAACTTATAGTCCTCAATAAGTTTTGCGTAGCTGTCGAAGCGCGCATCTTTAGTCATATCCTCGACCACCACAGGAACGCGACGATAGGCCGCGGTGCCACAACCCCCCGCACCATCAGCTATAGGCAATCCTTGTAGCGCGTCGGTAAAAGCCTTGGGCAGACTTAGGGTACCTGCGGCATTAAGTACACCTTTAACAGGATCGACCAACATGACTGAACACATCGCATCGCTAATTTGCCCTTCGATCAAGGTACAAATATCGGTCAATTTTTCTTCAAGGGGTTTGTTTTGGGCAAGTGAAGCTAAGGTACGGAATTTGGCATCAACCAGACGAGACAGACGCACACGCTCACGATGGCCGATCCACCAGCCAATCGCGATGCAAAAAAGTGCAAGCAGCAGCCCGTAAACCAGAAACTGGTGCTGCCACTCAAGTTGTCCAATCGTCACAGACCATCCTTTCAATTGCGCTTCGGGTAAATACTACCCACAGAACGAGTATTGCTAAAGATTACTTGTCTATCAATAGGTTTTCGCAAAACGGTAGCGATGCCAGATAAGGCCGACAACGAGAAGCAGCACGCCTACGGTTATCACCTGGACATCCACCATAAGGGCTAAACTCAAACAACCGACTAACCCCAGCACAGACCAAAACTTAGCGATAAACCGTTGCTCTGTAGCTACCTGTAAAGCGGCCAGGTTGGTGATGCTATAGTAGATAAGAACAGTAAATGCGCTAAATGTCCAAGCTAACTTTATACCGCCAAACAAGGCAATAACGATCATAATTGCTGCAGTAACCAAGGTGGCCGCCGGTGCGGAGGTATTGCCCAGATTCAGTTTCGCCCAGCCCAACGGCAGGTCGCGACGACGCGCCATAGCCAGCACCACGCGTGAAACTCCGAGCACCAGATTCAGCGCCACCCCAAGCATGGCCAGAATTGCCCCGATGAAAATCAGGTTATGTACCCAGCCCGCAGGTAGCAGCTGGGTGAGGATAAAGTCATCACCAATAGTGACTGGCGCTAAATGGACGATAGCCATCCCCACTGCGCAATAAAGTACGGTCACCACAAACATCGTTGCGACGATCGCTCGTGGGATGGTATGCCGGGGGTTCAGCACTTCCTCACCCATGGTGGCAATGCGGCCATAGCCGGTGTAAGCAACGAAAAGGAGCGCAGCAGCAGCCAGTACATCCCGGCTCGCTGAACCCGCATCCGCTTTGTTATTCATCAGACCCGATAAAGCTGCCTGCGGCTGTTGCCATGACCAGATGACAAACAAAACTAAACTCAGTATCGCCAAGGTCACCAATACCCCATTCACCTGGTTCGAGCGTTTTAATCCACCAAGAACTAGCGCGGTTATAGCAACCAACAAAGCTACGGCTAAGCCCACTACAGCAGACTCCGGCCAGTTAAGATAGTGATTCAACAGCCAGGCACTGGCGAGTGCAGCAGCTGCTGCTGAGGCGCTCTTGGCGCAGATAAAAAACCAACCGGCAACGAAGCCTAAATCATGATTGAGAAATTGATAACCGTACTCATAAGTGCCGCCACTTACCGGATGCACCGCAGCCAGTTGCGCGCTGGAAAGTCCATTACATAAAGCGACAAAAGCCGCCAGCAGGATTGCGCCAAGTAACATATCCCCGGCCAATGCGTAACCAAAGCCGAGGCTGACAAAAGCACCAGTACCGATAATTGAACCGAGCCCTAACACGATGGCGCCAGGTAATGATGTAGACCGTAAAAGACGAGATGAACTCAATGGTTTTCTCCCTCTGCAATAATCAGCTTTCAGTCTGTTCAGGGTAACCCAGGTTTATGACAGTCCGGTAACAGTCGAAGCCTTTCAGGGCAGCGGTTATGGCTTCATTGTGATCGATAAGCTGCTGATGTTGTAAAACAAATTTTTGAAAAGCCGACCACTGTTGGCTGCCATCCTCCGCAAAAAAACGGCAGGGTGCGTCCGGAAGCTGGCGCATGATACGCCGCGCCAGCATAGTGCCGCCGAGCCGCGAGCCTTCGATAACATAGGTCATACCAACCGCTGCCGAAAAACTCTGTGGCGCTGGCCAGCGGGATGGCTCGGCAGGATGGTGTCCAAGCTGCTTTAAGTCACTTCTCAATAAGGCTTCGCGCCGATGTAAATCGTAACTGACCGGAGCCTTACACCAATACTCGGTAAGCACATCTTCCATACCAGCGTGGGCAGGGTAAAGCAGCAGTAAAACCTCCGCGTAACGCTCAAGCGATAGCTCAGACGCGAGCAATTGCGCCAATACCGGATGATGATCCAGTTGACTGTGCGCGTCACGGGTGGCGTGGCGCAGTGCTGATAACAGATCGTTCATAGTCCAGACTTTCCTTGAGTCAATAAGGCTAGTGTACGCAAGGTCTGATGCGCTGTCATCGATCTGTGAGCAAACGAAGAATACAAATTGTTCGTTGCGTAAAGCCGGTAAAGCTGGCTACTATCGATGCATAAATTACGCTTTGTTGGCCACTACATTGCCAACCCATGACCGGGGAACTAGCTATGCATTCGATCGTTAAAACCTTTATAGCCATTGCTTTAGCAGGTGTCTGTACGACTCAGATTAACGCTGAAGAGTTTCAGCAAGGCCGCGTCATCAGCGGCGCTGATGAATTCTCTGTGCTCAGCCATAAAGCGCGTATTGCACCAGAGAACGCCATGCTCAACGAGCGTATGGAGGCCCTGCTACCGGCACTGATGGCAGAGACGGAACTCGACATGTGGCTGGTGATCAATCGCGAGTACGCGGAAGACCCGGTTTACTATACCCTGGTGCCACAGCCCACATTTGCTGCCCGGCGCACCACCATGCTGGTATTCTACCGGACAGAAAATGGCTCGGTTGAACGCCTGTCGGTGAACCGCTACCCCTTAGGTGAACCTTATGAGTCAGTCTGGTCTGGCGGCAATCTTGATGACCAATGGCAGGCGTTAGCGGACCTCATTGCGGAAAAAGATCCTGCGCGTATCGGCATCAATGTGTCACGTGACTGGCCGGTCGCCGACGGTCTGACCCATGGCTTACAGCAGCGCTTACGTGAGGTTCTGCCCGCGGAGTTTCAGCAACGCCTGGTCTCAGCTGAGCAACTGGTGGTGCGCTGGGTCGAAACCCGCAGCGCAAAAGAAATCGAAGTTTATCCCCAGGTAGTCGGCCTGGCACGCGGGGTCATCGCTGAAGCTTTCAGTAACAAAGTCATTACGCCCGGGGTCACCACCACCGAAGATGTCGCCTGGTTCATTCGCGATCGCTTTGCAGAATTGCAATTGCCCATCTGGTTTATGCCTTATGTCACTCTGCAACGGGCAGGTAACGGCTGCACCGATGAGCAAGCTTTTTGTGGTCAGAGCGGGCAAACGATTCAACGGGGCGACGTGATCCATACGGATGTTGGTATCTGCTATCTGAAACTCTGCACCGACACTCAGGAAATGGCTTATGTGTTGCCATTTGGCGAGGATCAGGTGCCCGCAGAACTGCAGAATGCGCTGGCGCACGGCAACCAATGGCAGGATCATCTCGCTGCCGCCTTTAAAACCGGTCGCACCGGCAATGAAGTTCTGGAAGCCGTTATCGCCAAAAGCTCCGAAGCCAGTCTGATGTCCAGTACCTACACGCATCCACTGGGATTCTATGGTCATGCGCCAGGTCCTACGATCGGCATGTGGGACAACCAAGGACCGACCCCGGTGCGCGGAGACTGGCCCATCTACGCTAATACCGCCTATGCTCTGGAAGGAAATGTGAAAGTGCCGTTAGGCATGTGGGACGGCCAGAACGTGCAAATCATGCTCGAGCAAAGTGCGCTTTTTGACGGTGAGCAGGTGACTTATCTGGCAGGGCGGCAAACCCAGTGGCATGTGATTCGCTAAACGGAGTGTATTGATGGCGCAAAAATTATCCACAATTTGTGTTTATTGTGGCGCAAATCCGGGCTTTAGCCCGGTCTTTAAAGACGCCGCGATAGCTTTGGCAGACACCCTGGCCGCCGCAGGCATTACCTTAGTTTATGGCGGTTCCAGCGTGGGCCTGATGGGTACTATTGCTGATCGCATGTTAACCCTGGGTGGCCAGGCGATTGGCGTCATCCCGCAAGCGCTGGTTGATAAAGAACTGGCGCACCATGGTCTGACAGAATTACATGTGGTGTCTTCCATGCATGCCCGCAAAGCCAAAATGGCTGAACTCGCCGACGGCTTTATTGCTATGCCCGGCGGTATGGGAACACTAGAAGAACTGTTTGAAATGCTGACGTGGGCGCAACTTGGCTTGCATCAGAAAAGCTGCGCGGTACTCAACGTCGATGGTTATTACAACAGCTTGCTCAACTTTCTTGAGAACGCTACCTCACAAGGCTTTATTCGCGCCGAACACCGCCACCTGCTCATTAGCCATGATGAACCGAAGCAGCTTCTCGCGTTAATGGAAGATCACAAAGCACCGCAGCAACCCAAATGGATTTCTGCCAACGAAACCTAGGAGAATTTATCATGCGTACCTTTTTGCTTGGTTTTTTACTTTTTCTCAGTAGTTCCAGTATTGCGCAGGAGGCGCGTCCCATTAGCGCCAAGGAAGCACAGCAGGTTGTAGCAGCAATCGATGCCTTCCTCTATGGTGCGTCGATTAACGATGTGCAGGCCCATGATAAATTTTGGGCTCCGGAACTGACCTATACCAGCTCACGCGGGACCCGCTACGGCAAAGCCGAACTGATGCAAGGCCTAACCGAGGCGCAGCGGCTTGAGGAAGGTGAAGTAACGGCTTGGTATACCGCAGAAGATGTTGAACTCAAATCGTTCGGCGAGGCCATTATTGTCAACTTCACCTTGGTTTCAACGCAGCTTGCGGATCAAACTCGTGAAACCTTCCTTAATACCGGGGTACTGGTCAACCGCCGCGATGGCTGGCAAGCCGTGAACTGGAATGCTACCCGCGCCGCGCCGGCGGCCGAGTAATGCAAACGCAATCCCGGCGATTACCAACCGTTGATGCGTGGCCAGTAAACCAGATCATCACCATCAGGCACCACATAGCCATCGAACTGGCTCGCTGTCGCACAGGCATGGTTCGGTAAAATCCGGACCTTGCTGCCTACCTCAAGCTTCGGCAGCTTAGCCTTACTGCCTTTGCGTATGCTTAAGACGCCATGCTCCTGACTGGTGTTGGTGACGATCAGGTCGGTGTAAGGTGTGCCGTCCATCGCGCACACCAATCCGTAGCCTTGATCGACCTCTTGTTTGGCGGTGCCGCGGTCGCGCGAAAGCGCCATCCAACCGGCGTCGGTCATAATCCAGCCTTTGTCAGGCCGGTGTCCGATCACCGTCGCAACAACGCTAATCGCAATATCCTCTAACTTGCATACATGGATACCGGCCATGACCAAATCGTGAAACACATACACCCCGGCACGCACTTCGGTGACACCGGTCAAATCCTTGGCAAAATGCGCGGTTGGGGTGGAGCCGACACTCACCACATCACAAGGTAAACCTGCGGCCAATAATTCGTCACGGACGGCTACTGCTGTTTCACGCTCATGTTCCGCAGCGGCTTCCTTGGCTGCTTTATCCGGACAGTGGTAAGAGCCGCCAGCGTGCATCAAAATACCCATAAACTGTTTATTTTCGTGCAAAATGCGTGCTATTTCGACGATCTTTCCGTCCCCTTGCCGTAACCCTGCCCGTTCGCCATCACAATCAATTTCAATTAACACGGGCAGCGCGAGGTTGTCACGCTTGGCGAACGCTACTACTGCCTCGGCTTGTGCTTTACTATCGAGCAAAACACTTAATCGCACACCACTGCGAATCAGCCGTGCCACCCGCGGCAGCTTATCCGGACTGATACCAACCGCGTAGGTCATATCATCAAAACCATGGGCGCCAAAGTACTCAGCTTCTTTTAAAGTCGATACGGTAATAGGTCCGCTGCCGGTCGGAAATAGCCGGCGGACGATATCGACCGACTTGGCGGTTTTTACATGCGGCCGCAGGGGTACGTTTAAGTCAGCCATATGGGATTGCAAGCGGGCAATATTGGCTCGCATTTTATCCGGATCGAGTAACAGGTAAGGGGTCGTCAAGTCGGCCAGATTCATCATCAGTTTAGCGCCTTGTTCAGAGTGCGTGGTACTCATTATGAAAGAGCTAAGCTAAACCGACAAGTACCGGTGCGAATTTAGCCGTTAGGTTTATCTTCCCTCGCAGATACGCTATAAAAAATACGTGTCCGCAAACAATCGGCTTGCGGAGTTTTTATGAGAGGCTAATTATGTTGAACGAATTCAAGAAGTTTGCGTTGCGAGGCAACGTGGTTGATATGGCGGTGGGGATCATCATCGGGGGCGCGTTCAGTACCATCGTCAAAAGCCTGGTCGCGGATATTATTATGCCGCCCATAGGTCTGTTACTCGGCGGTGTTGATTTCAATAATATGTTTTGGGTGTTAAAAGCGGGCGCCGAAACCCCGGGCCCTTATATCGCTCTTGCTGACGCGGAAGCGGCCGGCGCGGTAACCATGAATTACGGCTTGTTTATCACCAATACCATTAGTTTTATCATTGTCGCTTTCGCGGTATTTTTACTGGTTAAAGGGATGAATAATCTGAAAGCTAAAGAAGAACCCGCAGCAGTCAACACCAAGGCATGCGACTATTGCTTCTCTACCATTCCATTAAAGGCAACCCGTTGTCCCAGCTGTACTTCAGATCTCAGTCCCAGCAAGAGTGACTAGCGTTCGAGAATAGCAATCGCATCTTCGTGCAAGCTGCTGAGATAAAGCTTATCCGCTGACTCAGCAGCGCCGGTCACCTGGGCAAAGCCGCCTTCTGGGTCTTGCAGGTTCTGATGCACATTGCCGTTGATATCAATAGCGATGAGATGTCCATAGCGTTGGGCACTGGGGCGCATAAAGGCCGGCAGACGTTGTACCATTTTACGCAGGAACGGGTAACCCGATAGCTCATCAAGTAGTGCGCTGCGAGGGCTCACCAGGCCAATCCAGAACTTGCCGTCAGGAGCATCATTGATGTTATCCGGAAAGCCCGGCAGATTCTCCAGCAAGGTATAAACTTCACCGTTATTATGCTGACCAATGCCTATTTTTAAAATTCGGTAGCTGCCTGTCTCAGCGACTAATACCCACTGTTGATCATGACTGACAGCGACACCATTGGCGAAATGCAGTCCACCCTGAACCGTATAAGTGCGGCCGCTGCCCGGCTCGAATGCTAAAAGTCGCCCATTCCCGGAGTGTTCCATGATATCAAGTAAGCTCGCGTCATAGATTCCGACACTGCCGGCGGGAAATCGGGTCGATGCGTCCGAAAAATACACCGTGCCGTCGGCGGCAATATCAACATCATCGGCATAGCGAACCGCTACCCCGTCAACTTCGGTGACCAGTAATTCTAAGCCTGTCGCAGGTGACCAATGCATTAAACCCTGATAGGCATCTGCAATCCAGAGACCACCCTGATCATCGAACTCCAGACCAAGGGGACGTCCCCCGGTAGTGGTCAGAGTGGTAAAACTACCATCGCTCTCAAGCCGCAGGATGTCGCCGCTTAACACCCCAAAAACAGGACGGCCGCTGGGGTCAATGGCAATATCTTCCGGCCCGACAGAATCCGGAAGCGCCACCTCCTGAACCTCTTGCAGTTCGGTATTTACCGTATAAGCTCCAACGTAACCACGGTCGCGGGGCGCATTCCAGGCACGGGGATCAATGCTTACCGGCCACAATAACAAGTAAGCCAGCAGGACCAGAACAACGAAGCCTAACGATTGCCGTAACACTGGATTAACACCAGGTCTTTTGCTCATTGCTCTATCCCCTGCAGAAATTCCTGAACACGCGTTGCGGTTTGTGCTGGGCGCTCAACCATCGGCATGTGACCGATGCCCTCGAAAATTTCCAGTTCGCTGTTCGGTAACTGGCGTTGCCAAACCGCGGCACTACTGACGTCTAACAGTTGATCAGCACTGCCCCAGATAACCAGAGTCGGCGTGGTCAGCTGTTCAAGTCGCCCATCTAGTTGATCAAAATTGCGAAAATCTTCAGCAATCTGCACGTACTGTGCTTTGCGCTTCTGGTAACGTGCTGCCATGCCGCGCAGTACAAACTCCGGGACATAAGGCGGCTCTGCCATGGTCATGGCGTAAAATTCCTGAAAATCTTGCCAGGACTCGATTTCAAATGGCGATTGTCCTTGTTTAAAAAGCAAATCCGCCCGACTCGGCTGAGGTGCAATCACTCCCGCCGGATCAATCACTACCAGTGCCTGCGTCCGTTGCGGAAAATCCAAAGCGAAGTTGGCAGCAATTAAACCGCCCATTGAGTTCCCTATCAGCACCGCGTGTTTTACATCCAGAGCACTCATAAGGCGCTCAATTCGTGCCGCCTGAGCCCGCGGACGGTAACTCCATTGCGGATCAAAACCGGTGTCTCCGTGCCCTGCAAGATCAGGGATCAGCACGTGATAGCGATCATCAAGTTGATTCGCAAAACGTAACCACAGCTCTTTCGAGGCGGTATAGCCGTGCAATAAGACTAGGGTGGGCGCCGCTGCTTCAGTGCCTGGTCGCTGATAAACTGAGAACGTGATATCGGCTAAGGCCACAGATTTTTTTTCAAAGCCATAGAGCATAGCTTCGGCGCGAGTCGTAGCTTGATACACCCACTGGCCCGTGGCCGGGTGCCAGGTCGCAGCCCAAAGCAGAAGCACAATCAGTGCTACTGAGATCAGAAACTTCTTCATGCTTGCTCTCCGTCACTAAAGCGGTGGTGGGCCGGCTTGAAACGCTGCGCCAGCAATCGGTAGACAAAACTAAAGCCCGGAAACATCGCCGTAACCTTACCACTTTTACTCTTGTACCAACTTTCGCAGCCACCGCTTTGCCACACGGTTTTCGCCATCTCATGGTGAATCATATCGGTATAAGCTTGTTCCGCCTCGGCGGTCACTTCAATAGCAGCTTTATTGCGGCGCCGCAGTTCGGTAAGCGCTCGCATGATGTAATACATCTGTGACTCAATGACAAAAATTGCCGAGGTATGGCCAATGCCGGTATTCGGTCCGGTCACCAAAAACAGGTTGGGAAAACCGGGCATCGTGGTACCCAGGTAAGCGCGCGGATAATCCTCCCAGACTTCATCAAGACGCAGCTCATCGCGACCGACAACATTGAAGCCTAAAGCGCCATCGGTCGCTTTAAATCCGGTTGAGTAAATAACTAAATCCAATTCGAGCTCAGTGCCTTGTGCGGTTCTCAGGCCCTGCTCAGTGAAGCTGGCGATACCATCCGTTTTGTCATGCAGGGTCACGTTATCCCGCGCCAGCGCAGGGTAAAGTGTATTCGAGACAATAATGCGTTTACAACCGATCATGTAATCTGGCGTCAACTGCCGGCGCAGTTCCGGATCCGGGATCTGTTTGCGCAGATGATTGCGTGCTTCGCGCTCGGCGAACAGCTTCATTAATGTTTTTGAGTATTTAAATGCCAATACGCGCCATTCTAGGGCCCAATAAATTGATTTACGCAACATCTGGTAGAAAACATTAACCCCCAGTAAGCGCTGAAACCAAGGGGCGAATTTCCGATCCGGACGCGGCATCACCCAGTGTGGGGTGCGTTGAAACACATGCAACTCGGCAACCTTATCGGCAATCGCGGGAATCACCTGAGCGGCACTGGCGCCGCTGCCAATAATTGCCACGCGTTTACCGCTGTAATCAAAGCTATGGTCCCACTGATTGGTATGAAAACTCTTGCCCTGATAGGTTTCGCGGCCGGGGAATTCCGGAATAAGAGGATTACTTAGTGGCCCTTGCGCGCTGATAACTGAACGGGCAAAGTAGGTTTCCTGATTAGTTGTCACTTGCCAGCAGAGCCGATCGGGCAACCAGCGTAATTCTGTAACGTTGCAGCGCAACCGCACCTTATTTGCGAGCTGGTGTTTCGATAAAACATGGTGGGTGTAGGCCTCAAGCTCGGGTTGTTCAGCAAACATCTGCGACCAGGGGTAAGGCTCACTTGCCAGCGAGTACAATGGGGACTGCACATCCACCTGGGCGCCTGGATAGGAATTCTGGCACCAGGTACCGCCCATAAAGTCACGCCGTTCAAGCATAATAAAGTCATCAATACCGAGCTTTTTCAAGCGCAATGCGGCAGACTGTCCACCGAAGCCCGTGCCAATGATGATGACTTCATAATGCTGTTTCGTTGCCACGCAGTAATGCCTATTTCAGATTTGAAAGTACAGTAGCTAAATTAACGGTTTTATCAATCATATTCTACACTTGTAGAAAGTTTTAAAATTCTCCACTAGTTGCAGGTTTATGCCCAAACGAAGCACGCAAAATATCAGCGAAGCCAGGTTCCGCAAGCTGTGTGATGACACTCAGGCAATGTCGATTCAAGGCTACCGAGCCGATGGTACAGTTGTTTACTGGAATGCAGCGTCAGAGAAAATCTACGGCTACTCCGCCGAAGAAGCTTTAGGCGGCAGTCTGTTTGAGCTCATTATTCCTGAAGGGATGACCGACCTGGTGCGGCATGATGTCGACTGGATGTTCGCAAATCGTCGGGGCATTCCACCGGCACGGCTGAACTTAAAACATAAATCCGGCGCCACTGTCCCGGTTTTTTCAAGCCACACCGTCGTCGATTTACCCAACGATGAACCCATCATGTTTTGTATGGACGCTGACCTACGCGCACTCGACTCCGCCGAGGCAGAAGTGCAGCGCCTGTCCTATTTTGACCCCCTGACGGATTTACCGAATCGGCGTTTATTCCTCGAGCGGTTGAATACCATCAATGGTGTCAGTCCCTTTGAAAAAACCATGAGCGCATTGTTGCTGATCGATATTGATAATTTTCACAGCATTAATGATAGCCTCGGTTATGAAAGTGGTGATCAGGCGCTTATTCACTGCGCCAAATGTCTAATGAATTTTGCCAAAACCAGTGACGGCCTGGCACGTCTTGGCAAAGACGAATTCACATTATTACTTCCCGATCTGGGAAATGATGTTGCTAAGGCGGCGACACAAGCAGAGCAGCTAGCGCAATGTGTGCTGGACGAGATACAGCAACCACTGACACTCAATAATAAGACCCACAAACTTTATGCTCGCGTCGGGATCACTTTATTTGATCGAAACCATAACCTGGACGGGAATACGATTTTAACTCAGGCGGATATTGCGCTTAAATCCGCCAAGCGGCGGCTTGACTCGCCCATTAGTTTTTTTGATAAACAAATGGAGGCGTCGCTTCATCAACGCCTGCACCTGTCACAAGCTCTGCATCACGCCGTTGGAAACCAGCAATTCCAGATCGCTTATCAACCTCAGGTGAACCGCTACCAGAAATTAATCAGTTGCGAAGCACTGCTTCGCTGGCAGCATCCGGAGTACGGCGCGATTTCACCGGCCGAATTTATTCCTATCGCCGAAGCCAACGGCAGCATCATTGAAATAGGTGAGTGGGTCTTGCAAAGCTGCGGCGAAAAATTAGTGGAGTGGTCGAAGCGACCGGAGTTCGAACACTTATCGTTGTCGATAAACGTCAGTTCACTGCAGTTTCGCCAAGCGGATTTCGTCGATCGGGTGCAGGATATTATTACCCGCACCGGTGCCGATCCGAAAAAAATGCGTTTCGAACTGACCGAAAGTCTGATGGCACATGACCTTGGCTTCATCATTGAACAGATGAAAAAACTGCGGAAGCTCGGTATTTCGCTCTCGCTCGATGACTTTGGCACAGGTTACGCGTCATTGGCTTATCTGACGCAGTTGCCCCTTGATGAGCTGAAAATCGATCGCGCCTTTGTCAATGATTTACAACCCCAGAGCAAAGGCGCCTTGCTGGCGGAAACCATCATTAGCCTTGGCCGCAGCATGAACCTTGCGGTCATTGCTGAAGGGGTCGAAACCCAGGCTCAATTCGAGCGGCTGCAGGATCTCGGCTGCGAGTTTTTTCAGGGCTACCTGTTTGGACGCCCTAGCGCGAGCTTTGATGCCTCGTCGTCCTAGCTAGCGATTGACAGGTATCTGCATGGGTTCAGCTGGTAATCGAAACCGGTCCGCTTCCGGGGCTGTGTCGGTAACAGACACAAGTTCAAATTCATCACCTTGACGTAAAATTCCCATACCATGAGCAATCACATTGTTATACATGGCAGCAAGTGACTGTGGGGTTTCTTCACCCGCGGCGGAGACCAGTGTCTGACTCATGTGATACATGGCTTCCGAGAGTTCCACCACGGTTTCGTGCTCGGTTAATACCAGGATGGAGGTCTGTGCGTTGCCATTTTGATTAAGCGTCTCTAACTTGTAAACTTCGCCCGTAATACCCGCGACAGTTTCACTTTCACCTGTCTTGTAAAAACTTTTTACTTCGGCAATATCGTCATCCCAGAAGCTTTCTTGCTGGCCTGCACTCCCCATAGCACGCATCGCGGCAGCAATATCAACCACCATGACAGCGCCACCTTCGCTTACTACCGAATAGAGCTTGTCGTCGCGCATGAGCATGTAGCCGCCGCTTTCCGGCGCTTCCATGCGCAGATACTTACCTTCGGCGAATTCGACCTTCGACGTCGTACCACCAGACATAATCGTCGCACTGCCATCTGCCCATGCAAGATTCGAACAGCAAAGAGCTAGCGCTGAGAGAATAAGTTTTTTCATCAACATGTGGAGTTGTCCCTAATTTGCGTTGCATTTGTGTTGCCGTAACACAACATTAGGAGACAACCCGGTTATTTTCCAGCAACCCGCTGTGGCAGCACACTGATGGTGATGGTGGAAAGCAACAGCAACAGCGTCGAAATAATTAAACAGGCAACTAGTCCGTACACCTGATAGATCCAGCCTGACAGGACAGTACCCAGCAGCCGCCCGGCGGCATTGGCCATGTAGTAAAAACCAACATCCAGAGAAACGCCGTCCGTCCGCGAATAGGACACAATCAGATAACTGTGTAACGATGAATTAACGGCGAACAAAACGCCAAATAAACTGAGACCCAGCATAATACTTGCTGCAGCCGGAGCGTTCTGCCACAGAGCTAAACTTAATGCCAATGGGCAAAGGGTCAACAATGCGCCCCAAAACCTAGCCTGTTTGCGCGGGCTGATATCGGCATTACGGGTGAACTTTGGTGCGCTACCCTGCACCACACCGTAAATAATAACCCAGCTGGCAAGAAAGCTGCCGACCTGCCAATGGCCCCAATCCAGCTCGCTGGCGAGGAACACGGGTAAAGCAACCACGAACCAGACATCACGGGCCCCAAAGAGCAGGAAGCGCGCCATTGCCAGAATGTTAATCGACCGGCTTTTTGAGAATAGCTCTTTAAACTTCGGCTTATGTTCGGCTTTCCCTGCACCATGTTTAAGGTAAATCAGGCTTCCTACCCAAACGAGGATCAGCATCACCGCCATCGCCAGAATAGCGCCCTGAAAACCCATCAGGGTAAGCAACAATCCGCCGAGGAAAAAACCGACTCCTTTCAGGGTGTTTTTCGAACCAGTGAGAAACGCTACCCATTTGTACAGCCGACCTTGTTCACTATCGGGTATCAATAACTTAATGGTGCTTTTCGCACTCATTTTATTCAGGTCTTTAGCTATACCCGACAGTGCCTGTGCCGCCATAACCCAGAGCACCGTCAGCATGGCCGATGGCACCAGCAGCATAGCTAACGCAACAACCTGCAGACCAAGGCCGATATTCATGCTGCGGTTAAGCCCCCAGCGGGCGCCAATCCAGCCACCGAATAAGTTGGTCACGATGCCAAAGAACTCATAAAACAGGAACAGCATCGCCACTTCGATAGCGCTGTAGCCGAGCTGGTGAAAATGTAACACCACCAGCATCCGCAACGCCCCGTCGGTCAGGGTAAACGCCCAATAATTTCCGGTAACCAGAAAGTACTGGCGCACCTCAGGGGAGAACTGACTTAGCATGCGCCGACCTTCGCCACCAATTCGACCGCGCGGTTCGCATAACCCCACTCATTGTCGTACCAGGCATAAACTTTAACGTGGGTGCCGTTGATTACCCGGGTAGACAAAGCATCGACAATACTTGAACGCGGGTCGGTGCGGTAATCAATGGATACTAACGGCCGTTCTTCGTAGCCCAGAATATCTTTTAACTCGCCCTTAGCCGCTTCCTCAAACAAGCCATTGATCTCTTCAACGCTGGTTGGCCGTTCCATCTCAAATACGCAATCGGTAAGTGACGCATTCGCCAAAGGCACCCGCACCGCGTGACCATCAAGCCGGCCTTTAAGCTCAGGGAAGATTTCAATAATCGCAGTCGCTGAGCCGGTTGACGTTGGAATCAAACTCTCACCGCAGGCACGTCCGCGCCGCAAGTCTTTGTGCGGCGCATCAAGTATGGTTTGGGTATTGGTAATGGAGTGAATGGTGGTCAGTGAACCATGTTTGATACCAATTTTCTCATGCAATACTTTCACAACAGGCGCCAGGCAGTTGGTGGTGCATGAAGCCGCAGTAATGATCCGGTGTTCTGCCGGGTCAAACAGGTGGTCATTCACCCCCACCACAAGGTTCAGCGCACCTTTTTCTTTAACTGGTGCAGACACCACCACGCGTTTTACGCCCTGCTCGAGATAAGCATTGAGCACCTCAACGCTTTTCATCTTACCGGATGCCTCAAGCACAATATCGCAGTCACTCCAGTCATTTTCTTCGATGGTTTTGTACTGGGAAAAGGCAATCGTCTGGCCATTGATCACCAAGTCGCCGCCCTCGGCAGCCGCATCGTGCGCCCAGGTACCGTGTACCGAATCAAACTTCAGCAAATGCGCAAAGGTTTCCGCAGCGCCACCCGGATCATTCACTTTCACTACTTCCAGGTCGTCACGCTCGGTAGCAATGCGCAATGCCAAACGACCAATCCGACCTAATCCATTAATACCTACTTTAATTGTCATAACTGTTCCTTTTAAACGCTAAACCAATGTTTGGTTCTATTCGCAAACCACACCAGTGATAACATCACCGGCACCTCGACCAACACCCCGACAACGGTCGCCAATGCTGCGCCTGACTGCAATCCAAATAGCGAAATTGCTACTGCCACCGCTAGTTCAAAAAAGTTTGAGGTACCAATTAAGCATGCCGGCGCGGCAATACGATGCGGCAGCTTAAGGAATAGCGCCAGCACAAAGGCTATGGCAAATATGCCGTAGGTTTGAATCAGTAACGGTGTTGCGATCATCGCAATATCTAAAGGCCGGGTGAGTAGCACCTCGGCTTGAAACGCAAAGAGCAACACTACGGTCATTAATAAACCAATGATAGACCAGGGTTTCATGGTGCGGTCAAAGTTAGCTAGCTTCTCGTTGGCCACCAAAACAGCCCGCGTTAGTTGTCGCCGCGTCAGGACGCCGGCTAACAATGGCGCAATCACGTACAAACCTACGCTTATAACCAAAGTTTCCCAAGGCACTTCTATTTCAGCTACGCCAAGCAACAGCGCCGCAATGGGAGCAAAAGCGAAAATCATTACCACATCATTTACCGATACCTGAACCAAGGTATAGTTGGCATCGCCTTTGGTAAGTTGGCTCCAGATAAACACCATAGCAGTACAGGGCGCGATGCCCAGGAGGATAACCCCAGCAAGGTATTCATTAGCTGTTTCAGGTGAAATGAAGTCCGCAAAAATGCCCTTAAAGAACAACCAGCCGATCGCCGCCATGGTAAAGGGTTTGATCAACCAGTTAATGATCAGGGTAAGCACCAGTCCACGTGGCTCTTTGGCGACTTGTTTTACCGCAGTAAAGTTGACCTGCACCATAACCGGATAAATCATCAACCAAATCAACACCGCGATGACCAGATTCACATTGGCAAATTCAATACGCGACAACCAGGAAAATGCATCGGGGAATTGATTACCTAAAAAAGTACCAACAACAATCGCCAGCGCTACCCACAGCGACAGCCAACGCTCAAACACACTCATTCTGTTGATCCTTAACGAGTTGAGGATTGTGGCTGCGCGTGGTCGTAATGACCTCACGCATCCAATCGGGAAGCGCGGGGTTCAGTCGGTAATATACCCACCGTCCCTCTTTACGATCGAGCAGCAAGCCATATTCGCGCAACTGTGCTAAATGGCGCGAAACTTTAGGTTGTGACATGCCGGTAGCGCTAACAAAGTCACAAACACAGATTTCATCAGTACCGGCTGTTTGTACTATCAACTGTAAGCGCAACGGGTCAGCCATCACCTTAAAAAAATCCTGAGGCGAATTATAAAGGTGCGGAGTGTCTGATTGTTTCCGCAAAATAAACAGAAACATACGGATCCGTTCGCTTAGTTCATGTGCGGTTTTCTTGAACGCTTCGCTGTCACGACTCTCCACAGGGTCGGGGAAGTCCCACGCGACAAAATTTTGCTCGGTAAAGTCCGCCTGACATTCGACCCGAGCGCGATCACACAAACTGATCACGTAGTCGAATTCAGTATCTTCGAGTTCATCAATCGCCTTTGATTTCAACCCGGTCGTGCTCACTCCCATGGCTTGCAAAACGTCTAATGCCTCAGCTTGTGGTTGTGTCGGTTCAGTTCCAGCGCTCATCACCTCAAAGTCGGAGCCAGCGAGTTGTCTGAATATGGCCTCCGCCATAAGCGATCGCGCTGAATTTGCGCTGCATAAAAACAGAACTTTCATGCCTTTACCCACATTAACGATATGAACTGAAATATATGGTAAAACATATATGAGATGCTAAGCAAGGATCGCTTTATACTTATGTCCTTTTCACCTAAACTTAACGTTTCGCAACACTATTCATAAGGGCTTCAATGAGCAGCATGGAACGCACCACTTTGAATCGCCAACGTCCGCAGTTTTGGCGCGTCGCAAGACGCTGTTGTCAAATAGCGGCAACCGTTGATATTGCTTTCTTTGGGATTTTCCTGGCCTTGGGCTCCCCCATCCTGGCCTGGGTCAATGTGGTGAGCGTTGCCATGTATGCCTGGGCGTTTTACGCCTTCGGTCGCCGACAAAATGCCCTCGGCACCTGGCTGGTTTGGACCGAAGTAGTGGTTCATGCTGCCTTGGGTAGTATTCTGATCGGTTGGGACAGCGGCTTCCATTACTATTTATTGATGTTTATCCCCGCACTCGCGGTCACCATGTCAGCGCGCTACGCGATCGTAGCTCTCAGCCTGTTATGGCTTTATTACGTCGGCCTTTATGCTGCTGGACTTTATTTTCCGCCAGTCCAGCCAATTTCTGCCGAAGCGCTGATCGGCGTGAATATCTTCAACCTCAGCATTGTTTTCGCCATGTTCAGCTACCTCGGCTTCTTTTATGTCCGCACCGTGAGCTCCGCCAGCCGCGAACTCAATCGTCTGGCCAGTACCGACTCGCTGACGCTGTTACATAATCGCCGCCACTTAACTGAATTGGCTGAAGCCGAAATTACCCGTGCCGAACGTTACAACAAACCGTTGTCCGTTCTGCTCATCGATATCGATCACTTTAAGCTCATTAATGATATTTTCGGACACCCAAAAGGCGACCAGGTATTGCAGCATCTGGCCAAGTTGATTCGGCTGGAACTGCGCCAGCATGATTTAGTCGGTCGCTGGGGTGGCGAAGAATTCCTGATCGTATTGCCAGAAACAGACATTCTCACCGCTGAACAGGTCGCTGAACGAATGCGAGTTGCCATCAATGGCTACAACTGGCGCGATAACCTCAAAAAAGATCTCTCAGTTACCCTTAGCATCGGCGTCAGCGAGCTCGGCCCTAACGAAACACTTAATCGCATTATCAGTCGCGCCGACAAAGCGCTTTATATCAGCAAATCCAGCGGTCGCAACAGGGTCACCAAGCTTAATACAGAGACAAGTCTTTAATCGTTCTTCTTGAATACCAGTGTTTGCCAACGGACATCGGGCCGTTCCAGTTGATCAGTTTTTTCTGCTGACAGAGCCAGATGGAGGCCGAGTTGCCCGGCGCTTTCAATGATGTGCTTTTCGCTTAAGTCGTGGCCGCTACGCTGGTCATGGAATGCACCGTGCCGCAAGGTTAGTATCAGGTAGCCGTGGGGGGCGAGCAGTTGTGATACGCGCTTGAGCGATTCGATTTGACCGTACAGGTTGAGATGCATCCATACGGCACTGACTAAAACCAGCGCATAGGTCGTGTCAATTTTTTCGAGATCAGGTAGCCGGTCATCCACCCAGTGAATGCCCGGTGACTTTTGCCTGGCAAGGGTGCGCAACGCGGCCGCAGGTTCGACCGCGGTTACTTTGAAACCATGCCCCGCGAGCGCCCGCGCATCACGCCCTGAGCCTGCACCAATATCAAGCACCCCGGTTCCTTGCGGAAGGTTGTCGAGCAGGTGTATCCAGTCACCGTGCACCTGCTCAAACGTCAGACTATCGTACTGGTCGCTGAATTCAGCGGCGTTGTCTGAGTAAAAGCGGATGTTGCTGTCCATGATTCCGTCCTTTTTTTGTGTCCTTTTTTATAGCATAGTTGCCCTTATTTCATAGGTAAACATCAGAGCGACTGGTCCCATGGCAACTTACCAAACAGAACTGACCCTGCAGCCGCGGCCGCGCGGGTTCCATTCAATTACTGACGAAATCGAACAGGCGCTTCATACGCTCACACCAGTGACCACTGGGCTGTTGCATATTTTTATCAAGCACACCTCTGCATCATTAACCATCAACGAAGATGCCGACCCCACGGTGCGAGAGGATTTTGAGAGTCATTTTAATGAAATGGTGCCTGAGGATGCTCCCTATTATCGTCACACTTATGAAGGCCCGGACGATATGCCCGCTCACCTTAAAGCAAGCTTGCTAGGTAGCAGTGTATCCGTTCCGATCACCAACGGCCGGATGAATATAGGCACCTGGCAAGGTATTTATTTATGTGAGCATCGGAATCGTGCGGCGAGCCGGGGATTGGTACTTACGCTAATGAAGGCTGAATAACATTAAACTGAATGGCGTGCATAGCCAGCCAATAAAAAGGCGGCCCATAGGCCGCCTCCGCGTAGAATAAGCAGTGCTTATTCAAGATCAAAGCGATCCAGTGTCATAACTTTGCTCCAGGCATCCACGAAGTCATGCACGAACATCTCTTTTGAGTCGCTCAGCGCATAAACTTCTGCAATCGCCCGTAACTCAGAGTTCGAACCGAAGATCAGATCCACCGGTGTGGCGGTCCATTTCAGTTCGCCTGACGCACGGTCATAGCCCTCGTAAACTCCTGCAGTGTCAGCTGGCTGCCACTTAGTGTCCATGCTCAGCAAATTGACAAAGAAGTCATTGGTGAGTTGCCCTGGGGTGTCAGTGAACACGCCATGTGAGGCGTTATCATGGTTGGCACCTAAAGCGCGCATACCGCCCAGCAAGACTGTCATTTCCGGTACGGTCAGAGTGAGCAAATCAGCACGGTCGACCAACATTTCCGCCGGTGACATGCGACTTTCTTCACTGTAGTAGTTGCGGAAACCATCAGCACTTGGCTCCAGAAATTCAAACGAAACAACTTCAGTCATTTCCTGAGTTGCATCCGTGCGACCTGGCGCAAATGGCACGGTAATATCGTAACCAGCATCAGCTGCGGCTTTTTCAATTGCGGCAGCACCGCCTAACACGATAACGTCAGCAAGGGACACACGCTTGTCACCGCTTTGGTCGTTATTAAAGTCCGCTTGCACGTCTTCCAGTACCGCAATGACCCGCGCCAGCTCTGCTGGATTGTTTACCGGCCAGTCCTTTTGCGGCGCTAAGGCAACGCGCGCACCATTGGCACCGCCACGCATGTCGGTACCACGGAAACTGGAGGCAGACGCCCAGGCAGTACGAACCAGTTCAGCAACAGTCAGATCAGTAGCTAAAATAGCGGCTTTTAAATCCGCCGCATCACTTGCGTTAATCAGCGTGTAATCCGCTTCAGGCAGAGGGTCCTGCCACAACAGTGGTTCTGCCGGGGAGGTATCTACGATATAACGTGCCCGCGGCCCCATGTCACGATGCGTCAACTTGAACCAGGCCTTAGCAAACGCCAGCTCAAACTCTTCCGGATTTTCGTGGAAGCGTTTTGAGATTTTGCGGTACTCAGGATCAAACTTCAGTGATAAGTCTGTGGTGAACATAATAGGCGCATGACGCTTGCCTTCGATGTGGGCATCCGGAACCAGATTGGCCGCCTGACCATCCACCGGAATCCACTGAATCGCACCCGCCGGGCTACGTGTCTGTTCCCACTCAAAACCGAACAGATTGTCGAAATATTGCATGGTCCATGCGGTTGGATTAACGGACCAGGCACCTTCTAAACCAGAGGTAATGGTATCTTCCGAGTGACCTTTGCCGCACTTGTTTTTCCAGCCCATGCCTTGTTCTTCAAGCGGCGCGGCCGCGGGCTCAGCACCCAGACATTCGTCCGGCTTGTGCGCACCGTGGGCTTTACCAAATGTGTGACCACCCGCGATCAAAGCCACAGTCTCTTCGTCATTCATTGCCATACGACCAAAGGTATCGCGGATATCCTTGGCGGCGAGCAATGGATCAGGGTTGCCGTTGGGGCCTTCCGGGTTCACATAAATCAAACCCATTTGTACTGCTGCAAGTGGTTTTTCAAGTTCGCGGTCGCCACTGTAGCGTTTATCTTCAAGCCACTGTTTTTCCGGCCCCCAATAAACGTTGTCCGGCTCCCATTCATCTTCACGGCCGCCGGCAAAGCCGTAGGTTTTAAAGCCCATCGACTCCAGTGCTACGTTACCGGTGAGCACCATCAGGTCTGCCCAAGAAATACTACGACCGTACTTTTGTTTGATCGGCCATAACAAGCGCCGTGCTTTATCAAGGCTGACGTTGTCAGGCCAACTGTTCAGCGGTTCAAACCGTTGTTGACCGCCACCAGCGCCGCCACGTCCGTCATTGACACGATAAGTACCGGCACCATGCCATGCCATGCGGATAAAGAACGGGCCATAGTGACCGTAATCAGCTGGCCACCAGTCCTGCGAATCTGTCATCAGGGCTTCTATATCCTGCTTCACTGCTTCGATATCGAGTTGCTTAAATGCCTCGGCATAATCAAAGTTTTCACCGTACGGGTCCGAGCTTGCATCGTGATCACGGAGTGGGGTTAAATCGAGTTGCTCTGGCCACCAGAACATTTTTGATTTGGCTTCCTGCGCAAGGCTCGCGTTAGCGGCCAAGCCCATCGACATCGCGAGAGCAAGCGCAGAAATCACCGGTAGGGACTTTCTAATCATGGCTATTTTCCTTTCTTATTGACCGGGTAAGATTGACGTACTTTAGGTACAGCAAAAATACTATAGACCTTTTCCTTTAGATTGGGATCTCTATTCCCTACAGGAAAAAGCGATTAGGTCAATCGGATTTGCTGAGTAGCCGATAATTACCCTTGCGCTTTTATTCTCCACTTCAATCTTGACCAGCATCGGCTTAAACTAAACTCTAGGTATTCATAGCGAACAGACTGCGGGGATTAACCATGCCTCTTCATGTGATCGAACATCCGTTAGTGCAACATAAACTCGGTTTAATGCGCGAAGCCGGCATTTCCACCAAAAGCTTCCGCGAACTAGCCAACGAACTCGGTAACTTGCTTACCTACGAAGCCACGCAAGATTTTGCTTTGGAGCCACATCAGATAAAAGGCTGGGACGGTACCCCTGTCACAGTGCAGCGGCTACAAGGTAAAAAGGTCACCGTGGTACCTATTTTACGCGCCGGTATCGGCATGCTGGAGGGAGTGCTTGGTCTGCTGCCCAGTGCGAAAGTCAGCGTTGTCGGTCTTTACCGTAATGAAGAAACCCTGGAGCCCGTAGCTTACTTTGAAAAGCTTGCCGGTGAAATTTCCCAGCGCACGGCGCTGGTCATCGACCCGATGCTGGCGACTGGCGGCACCATGATTGCCACGCTGGATATGCTCAAGCAAAAGGGCTGTAACGATATTCGCGTACTGGTTCTGGTTGCTGCGCCAGAAGGGGTTGAGAAAGTGAGCGCAGCGCATCCAGAGATTCCGATCTATACCGCGGCGTTGGACGACCATTTGAACGACCACGGCTACATTGTGCCGGGACTTGGTGATGCCGGAGATAAGATCTTTGGCACCCGCTAGCTGATCTATAACTTGACCCATGGTCTATACTAATAAGTACATTCACAACAATTAGTTGGAGGTGCTTAGTGAAACGCACAGCAAATGCACATTGGGAAGGCGGATTAAAAGACGGAAAAGGCACGATTTCAACGCAAAGTGGCGTACTCGACAAGCAGCAGTACGCCTTCGGCACACGCTTTGAAGATGGCAAAGGTACCAACCCCGAAGAGCTTATCGGTGCCGCCCATGCAGGCTGCTTTTCGATGGCGTTGTCGATGGTACTCGGTGAATCTGATCTGAAAGCCGAAAGTATCGACACCAAAGCTACGGTGAAACTGGAAGAACAAGACGACGGCTTTGCGGTCACCCATGTTCACCTTGACCTGAAAGCACGCATCCCTGGTGCTGACAAAGACGCTTTCGAAAAAGCGGCAAACACCGCGAAAGAAAATTGTCCAATATCGAAGCTGTTAACCGCTAAGATTACTTTGGATGCTAAGTTAGAATCTTAATCGAATGCAGTAGTCGCAGCCCGAAGTGAATATAAAACTTCGGGCTGTTCCCCTTCAGGAGTCTCCATGGTTGCTCTCTCCGTACTCGATCTCGCGCCCATAACCGAGGGCAGCTCAGCAGCAGTGTCAATTAAGCGTTCAGCTGACCTCGCGCAGCACGTTGAAAAATGGGGCTACCGTCGTTTCTGGATGGCGGAACACCACAACATGACCGGTATCGCCAGCGCCGCCACGGCAGTGGCACTAGCGCACATTGGCAGTCAAACCAGCAGCATTCGCATTGGTGCTGGCGGCATTATGTTACCGAATCACGCGCCGCTCGTAGCAGCGGAACAGTTTGGCACATTGGCCGCACTGTATGGCGATCGTGTTGATCTGGGACTGGGTCGCGCACCTGGCACTGATGGCGCAACCTTGCGCGCGCTGCGCCGTAGCTATGACAGCGCCGACGGTTTTCCGGACGACGTACAGGAATTGCTGGAGTACCTTGATGATCCGGCACCCGGCCAGCGCATAAAAGCAGTTCCCGGTAGTGGCTCAAAAGTGCCTGTATGGATTCTTGGCTCGAGCTTATTCGGCGCCCAGCTGGCGGCATTGTTAGGTTTGCCTTATGCCTTTGCTTCGCACTTTGCGCCCGATCATCTGCATGCGGCACTTGAGGCTTATCGCAACAATTTCCGACCTTCGAAATACCTGGATAAACCTTATGCGATGGCAGCAATCAATGTATTCGCTGCAGATAGCGAAGAGGCAGCCAAGCGCATGAAAAGCTCAATGCAATTGCAGTTTATCGCGTTACGCCAGGGCAACCCCGGCCCATTGCCTGCCCCCATCGACGACATTGAGCAGCAGGTCGAACCGATGGCTCTGGCAGGCGCCAACCACGCGTTAAAATATACTGCCTGCGGTACGCCTGATCAGGTGCATGCCTACCTGGATGATTTTGTTGCAGCAACCGATGTCGACGAACTCATGTTGACGTGCCATGCTTATGATCATGACGCACGTTTGCGCAGTTTTGAGATTGCGAGCAAAAGATGACTTAAGCCACCCAGGCGCGTTCAAAGGATACCCATTTTGACTAACACACCATCGCTTTTTATCAGCGGCGCTGGCGCCGGAATTGGTCGGGCAACCGCGAAACTGTTTCACCAGCGGGGCTGGCGCGTGGGCGCCGCAGATATCAACCAGGACTCCCTGGCTAGCCTGTTGGCTGAGCTCGGCCATGAGCGTTGTCAGACCTTTGCACTGGATGTACGGGATCACGAGCAATGGCAACAGGTCTTGGCTGAATTTTGCCAGGCCAATGACGGTAAATTAGATTTGCTCTTCAACAATGCCGGAATTCTGTGTTCAGGTCCGTTCGCTGATACATCAATCGAGCAACACCAGACTCTGGTGGACATTAATGTGCAAGGCGTAATGAACGGCTGCCACGCTGCGCTTCCGTATCTTCAGGCAACCCCTGGTTCACGGGTTGTGAATATGAGTTCGGCGAGTACGATTTATGGTCAACCTGATTTGGCCAGCTACTCAGCCAGCAAATTTGCCGTAAACGGACTCAGTGAGGCACTGAGTCTTGAATGGCAATCCCAGGGCATCCGGGTGATGGCAGTAGCGCCACTTTTTGTCAGAACCGCAATGATTGATGGCATGCAGACGCAAAGTATCAAACGCTTCGGCGTGCGTCTGGGCGCGGAAGACGTTGCCAGAACTGTCTGGCAAATTAGCCAGCATAACGGTTACCGGGTGCACTGGCCCGTTGGTAGCCAAACCAAACTTGCCTATCTCGGCAGCAAACTCTCGCCGGCATGGCTAAACCGCGCGGTCAACCGCTGGGCCAACAGCGAATAAGTTCTCACTCGTCATCGGTGCGGGCGATCACTTCAAAGTCGCCATCCATACCTTCACTGATAATAACTTCAATCGGCTGACAGCAGATCTGGCAATCAACAATTTGCTGTTGCTGAATATCGTTCATTGGATCGATTTCGATGCTGTTGGGTGCCATGCAATACGGGCAACTGAATTCAGCTTCATGAGTCAACGACATGTGACCTCCTGTTGTAACCTGGCGACTGCAAAGTGGATGTATTTTCGGGTAGTCTATATGATTATCTTGTGAGTGGCTTTTTTATGGGCGTTCGGGTACGTAGATGGCGACGCCTTCGGCGGTTTTATCCGTTAAGCCGAAGGTTTTACCCAGACTGATGCCAAAGCCAACATTACCGGTGCTACGCCCGACACCGGTGCCGATATGCACCGAGTCGTCCTGTTGTTCACCAGTGGCACGCAGTAATACGCCGTTTGCGCCGACTTTGCCGGCCGCCTCTTTCAAGCGCGTCAGTACCACTTCCATTTTCGCTTCATCGGTCAACCGCCAGGACGCATCGCTGGTCGCGGTGATCAGCGCGATCGCCTCGAAACTTTCAGGTTCCTGGGTGTAAATGGTGACCTGCTCCGGCGCGATGGCCGGGCGGGTCTTGCCAATTACATTGGTGGTGTAGGGCGAGGCGCAGCCAGCCAATAAAAGTAATGCCCCCGCTGCAACAAGAGTTTTTAACTGCCATGCCATCAGATACCACCCCTAGTGCTTTCTCACCTGTATTAGTTGAATCCTGCCACCAAGACCGCAGTGAAGCAAACTGATTCAGTACAGCTACCCAGAATCAATCTGATTTTATCTTTTCAACTGATTGGTTAATCTACAATTGTATCGACTGGCCAAACAATTATAATGTTGGTTAAATATAAGTAAAAATTTAGCGTCGAAATTGAAGGTACCGGTGCTGTTTGCCAGCACAATCTAATTACATGGTTAACTTCACGTCGCACTCTGGCTCCGAGGTATCTTTTGAGAATAAAAGGCTTTTTGATTGATATAACAATCGGTGTTGTTGCTGTAGCAGCAGTTCTGGCGCTGTCGCTGACGATGCCGTTAGGCATCTTTAATGCAAAGCTTACTGATGCGTTTTTGTATATCTCCCCGGCCCCCGACTTTACGCCCACAACCTTTACGATAAAAAATACCGGTAGCGTCGATCTCACTGATAACGAAATAAATTCTCTTGTGCGGCAGTTAAACAACGCTGGTGCGGCTCATATTCTGATACTGGATAATTACTCGCGCTCTACAACACGTGCTTATAACTGGCCCAATAATGTCCATGTAACCTCATCACGTGGCCAGGACTTCTTAAAGGAATACCCAAATTCACTTCAGTTATTTGAGCTCAACTCCGACAACGGCAACTATCGCTCATTTAGTCTTGCAAGTGCGGATAATTCAATACTTACATTACTTAATTCAAATAAGAGCTTCAGTAAAGTTTCCGATACTGACGAGCAGCGCTTTTTTAATTTCGCAATACGCCCAGGTCTGCTGCCGAATATCACCGCACAGCAAGCGTTGAATGGCGACATTATCAGGAGTCTGGTCGCTGATAAAATCGTCTTTATTCAAGTCAGTCCAGGCAATCGCTATGAGCGATTTTACGTCGCCGAGTCGCTCGAGCAGGACTATCAGACCTATGTTGAAATGCAAGCGTTAGCGGTAGAGACCATCGTTCAGGATCTGGACTTAGAGCCCCTGCCAATGGTGGTTATCGTACTTCTCCTGCTGAGCGCTTACTTCACTGCGTTCTTTTTATTACAGGTATTTAATACCAACGGCATTCTGCTCTTCGAAGGTACGCAGCTTGCTATTGCTTTACTGCTTTCCTACCTGCTGTTTGTCAGTTTTCAGCTGGTGTTCCCATTTGGCGAGCTGTTCCTTACCCAACTGATTGCGTTGCTCCAGTTTTTAATCAGCGAACGCCGCCGCGAAAGTCAAATCATGTCCTCCAGAACCGCAAAACTGCAGACGCGCTTAAATCAGCGAATGCTGCCAGGTTCCTTTTTGCAGGCTGAGGATCCGTGGAAAAACTTACATGTTTTTATCGATCAACACCTCAACATGCAACGTTCTATTTTACTGGATCGGGTTGCACAGGATCATCGTTTAGTCGCAATTCACTCGCTCAACTGCACCATTGAGGATATTGAGGAGCGCCGGCGTGACTTCCAGCGGGCGCCCTATAGCGACGCTCTGCAAACCCAACGGCCCCATCGCATAGGAGAGGGTAAAAGTTACTTTAAAAATGCGACCAGGAGCGAAATTGAATATATCGTTCCGCTGGTATTCGCAGGCGATGTATTGGGCTTTTGGGCATTAACTGTCGAACCCGATGAACAGTGGAACGCTAACATCTTTGAACAGAATCTGATTAGCTTTTCACGCGAGTTAGCAGAACTTCTTTATCACCGCAGTAAATTTGTAGAACGGACGACAAAAGAAAATCGCTGGCTGCGGCAGGTGGTCAACCTCAACTATGCAGTCAAGGAACACCGTGAACTTGATTCCGCCATCGAATTGCTGGAGCGTCGTTTGGGTCTGCTGCAGAATGTTTTTAACCGCAATACTTCAGCCTTAGCTTTGTACAATTTGTTTGGCCAGGTACTGACGTCCAATCAAAAAATGGACAAAATTGCCAACGCGCTTGATTTGAAGATTTTTACCATGAGTGCCCACGACTTGCTGGTCGAATTGACGGGAGAGCAGTCTGCCAATATAAAACGCCTCATGCTGCAGATCACGCTGCATCAGCGAACGGTCGAATGGCCAATCTCAAGTCCGAAACTGGAATCAGATTATATTCTTCGCGTGTTACCAATTGAACGCGAAAACAATCGCAATGACGATATGTCACCCTTCCTGCTTGCCGGTATTTTATTTGAGTTTGTAGACGTTCATTCAGTACAACAGGTCGTTGAACGTAAGCGCGAGCTTCATCAGTATTACTTCAACAAACTGGAAGCTGATTTCACCACGATCAGGCAGGTGACTGAAGAGTTAGCTGAAGTGACCGGTACACAGCATCAGCACTACCTCAAACAGCTCAGGTCGACCTTGGATAAGGCCTCTAGACTCAGTGTTACCGTTGAACGCATGCTGGAATTGCAGCAACACAGTAGCGAAATTATTCCTGCAAATCCGGCGCGTCTGATCACCAACCGGGTTCGTAAATTAGTAAAAACTCCGGAAAGCAAAGTGGTCAAATTCGATTACGAATGGCCCGACGTCATACCTCTGGTGATGGTTTCACTTGAGCCGTTCCGGCAGTTACTCGATGCCATTCTTAATCTACTGGTAAAGGATGTCGACACTGATGCCGGCGTCATTAAGGTAGCGATGAACGCATGTGTATATGAAGACAGCTGCCGCCGTACTCAGATCCTGTTCACCAATAACGGTTACGGTGTTCCGCAAGAGCGTCTGGATAGCCTCCGGGAACTGACCAACTTTGAGTTATTCAATGAGGGTAGCGAACTGTTTACGATCATTTATCTCGGCAGGCAAATAGAAGATTGGGGCGCGCAGCTCGAACTTTCTACAGAGTTAGGCAAAGGATTTCAGATTAAGCTCCTGTTGCCAACCTTTGACGCTGACCTGAATGATCGCGAAAGGCCAGCGCAATGATGGACTGGCTGCCGTTGGAGCTGTTCCCTACGGGAGGATTAGCAAGTTCAGTCGTCACCACCGTATGGATTGGTGTCATTGTTGTCGTGTTCCTGAACCTGCGATTTGGTACCACCTTATCAGGTCTGGTGGTGCCCGGTTATATCGTGCCCCTATTGTTGGTCAGACCCGGTTCAGCTGTTGTCATCATCATCGAAAGTATCGTTACCTACCTGCTAACCCGAGCCCTGGCGGATCGACTATTGGTGCGCTTTGGCCTTGGCGAACTATTTGGCCGTGACCGATTTTTTATTCTTATTCTGGTCAGTGTCCTGGTGCGGGTGGTGTTCGACGCTTATTTGCTTGTCGCCCTGGACGACTATTTATTACAACGCGGCGTAGAATATGAATTTCGCAGCAGTCTGCATAGCTTTGGTCTGATCATCATTGCACTAAGCGCCAACCAGTTCTGGAACAGTGGACTTAAGCGTGGGCTATCGACGTTGTTGGTTCATCTGGCCATAACTTATGCCATCATCAGCTACATACTCATACCGCTCACCAACTTTAATATCAGTACTTTAGGTTACATGTACGAAGACGTCGCCAGTAACATTCTCGCGAGTCCGAAAGCTTATATCATCCTGATCACTGCAGCATTTTTATCGTCAAGACTGAACCTCAGATATGGGTGGGATTTTAACGGTATTCTCATTCCCAGCTTGCTGGCTTTACAGTGGTATAACCCGATCAAAATCCTGACCACTTTTGTTGAAGCTTTCGTCATTCTGTTTTTTGCTATCTGGCTTCTCAAACTGCCCTTGATACGCAATCGAAACATTGAAGGCGCGCGCCAGCTGTTGATGTTTTTTAATATCGGCTTCGCTTACAAGTTAATTCTCGGTTACATCATCATTACCTGGTTTCCGGAGCAAAAAATTACCGACCTCTACGGTTTTGGTTATTTGTTGGCGACTTTGCTGGCGATAAAGATGTATCAGAAAAATATCGCCATAAAATTGACCCGAACCACGGTACAAACATCACTGGTGGCAGCCGTTGTCGCCAGCCTTATCGGCTTTTCGCTGACACTGTATAATCCAGTAACCGACGTCCCCACGGTAACGTCGACACAGTCGAACACGATAACGGTGACACAGCGATCCTTGTCAGCCGTCGTCGAAGAGTCCAGGCGCGCAAATTTTTCTTCGGAATCGATGAAGCGCGGTGTCACCATTTCGCCTATAACGCTTGATCAGTTTCGCCAAACACTTTTAGCAATCGATACACTCGGGCCATCACCGTCCACAGCGCAGTTAAACCAGATTGCCGGGCTAGCGAATGACTTTGGTTACGAGGCGATCTGGACGGAATCACGTTATCTGGTATTGCGCGATAATCAGCCTGAGCGTGGTTGGGGATTTTTTGTTTTCGACCTGTCGCAAAGCACTGAACTGGCTCTAGAATTTCCTACAGTAATGGATGAAAGTCTGACCGCGCTGGTCATGGTTCCACTGTTTGAACGGCTCAACGCGAAATACCTCGCTGTCGCTTCAGCCCGGGCAAACAGGGCGCGAGACGGTAGCGATCAGTTATTGCTCAACTCGCAAACGCTATTCCAGGTTTTTCATCAGACGTTAGCGCTTAACAACACCATACAAGTTCGCGAGTACTCGCCAAGCCTGGCGCGCCAGTTGCTCGGCCAGCGCGCTTCGGCTGACGCACTTGATGTTGACGCCAGTGAAACCAAAATGTGGGTGAAGGATCGCCCGCCCGCAGATCTATCGTTGGCGACGCTCGAACAATTAACTTCAGGTTATCAGATCATCTGGGATACCCCGGATTTTCAAAACCGTCAACGCGAGGTCTCACGTTACGGATTCGCCGAACTATTCCTGACCCAATCGGCGGTGCTTTCGATCCTAACAAATGCAGCCGTGAGTGATGATATCCAGACGGTCGCCAACGAACAACAAATTGCCGGTTACTTGCTTTCTTTCCTGCAAGAGAACAAACGGTTGCTTGCGGCAAAGAACTCCCAGGATTACGTGGTTCCGCAACAGTCTGAGCTGCTTTATTTTGATCAGACGGTACTCAAGCCTCTGTTTATGGTTATCGACCAGTATGATGCAGGCGAATGGATGAGCAGAGCCAGACCGCTGATTAATCAGATTGCGCAGTCAGCTGCCCAGTTGGGTTACCAAATCATTCTGTACAAACATATATCAAGTGGATCAGAGTATTTTATACTGCGGGAACAAGTAGATGCAGAGACAAATAAATTACGGCATTGGGGAACCTTCGTTTTCAAATTAGGCGCAACAACCCCTTACGTGATTGAAGCACCGTCGCCGCTATTTGAGACCGGTAGTTTTGAGTTTGCTGGCACACTATTCCAGCAAATGGAGGCCAGTGCGTTACTGGTAAGTGGCGCACACCCAATGGCAAATACCGACGGCTCGGCTCGGGTCGTCGCCAGAAGTAATCCAATGTCTTTATTCAACCTAATCCATCAGGCAGCCCTTAGGCATCATGCGGACGAAGGTGTCACCGCTGTGCAAGTAAGGGGCTACAGTGCTGATGATGAAGATGAAGCTGACCACGTCAGACTAAGTTTTTATGAACTAAATAAACCTTTCGCCGCGCAACATCCTGGCTTCGTCCAGCTGCGGTATTATTTGCAGTCGTTACTGGCAGGCGCCGGCATTGCAGCAGCCGATGAATTGATCGAAACTGCGCCGCCAAGCTATACCGCACAAGCACGCTTTACCAAATTTATACCCTCAGCGCATTATGCAGAAATTTGGCTGCCCCGTGGCATCCGGGAGAGTTTCAGAACCCTTGCCTCAGACTCAGTGTTGTACCAGCAGATGCTGGCCCTTGGGATCCCGGTTCGTAATTACGATGTGAAGCTGGCTTTAACTCAGCAATCCTTTGCAGCGATATCGCCATCAAGGTTACAAATCGTCAAGCGCTTGCTTAATCAATTTGAGCAATCGCAGAATATTCAACTGCTGGCGACCCTGCAACACCGCTTCCCGGAGCTTGAGCTGGAGCTCTGGCAGGACGACGAGTCGTTACAAAGCTACTTTGTATTAAGCAATGCGGAAGATGAAATTATTGCCGTGAAGAATCTGGCGCCGTTATCGGACACAACGCTTGAGCTGGCTGCCGATAACATGCAAATCCAGGCAATGGTTCATGAATTTGTACGCACACGTCTTCAATGGTTGCACCGGGAGGCCTCAGAATGAGAATGATCGGGCGCCTCCTGCTGCTGTTCACGCTGCTGACAGTTTTACTTGTGATCGGCTATGCGGTTAGTAACATAACGACCTTTACCATACGCGATGTGCAACCGTGGGAAGATAACTATGAGCAGTCGACTGTTTACATTCTCCGCCCCGGGGAAACCTTAAACTTCGACGTGCCAAATGAGGCAACCCAGGTACGTATCTTACATACTCCCGTCGGCGTTCCAGCCGTTGATGAAGAGGCTGAGCTGAGATTTCAGGCCCGGCCAGACACTGAACTCAGTCAAACCTACACCGTCACTATGCATGGTGACGACGAACCAATCGGCGCGAATGAACTACCGCCCCGCTTCTTTGACTCACCTCAGGATGACCGCGCAGGTCTTACCCAGCTGCATGTGGTTAGTTTCACAGATCGCCAGCAACTGACCGAGTTCGCACTGACTTTAACTGCTGCTTCACGACCGTTAGCTATTCGCGTTGCAGTACTTGAACGCTACGATCAGAAATCAGTAACACGCACCTGGCAACGGCTTAACGACGAGCAAAGAGCAGCCTATTTTGAAGACCATATTTATCCGGTCGATCTAATTCCGGAACGCGAGCGCACTGCGGCACTAATGCAACGCTGGCAACCGATTGGACCTTCATCAGCCAGCAACGGCGACATCATCTCGCGTGCCCTGTTCGTGAACGAAAACGCGGAAATCTATAGCGAAGAGCCCAGCGTCGTCGACGAACTGGCAGTGATCGGTCCGCAACGTTGGCTAACCATTGATACCCGTATACAGCGTACTATTTCGGGATTCAGCTGCGCCAGCCTCGCAGCTAATCAAGCGGTGAATCTGCAGCTAAGCAGAGTCAATGAGAGCGAAGCTCTCGTCGTCACTCCGTTACAGCTAAATTCAGCAACCGAGCGGCTGGCGATGCCAGCCGAACCGAACCTTTACCGGTTTGCTGCCGACCAGCGTTGTGAATTGAATTTCTTTGATGCGCGCGGCGATGTTGTTGTGCCGGAGTATCACTATTTGCGCAGCGCGGTAGCGCAGGCAGATACCGAGCTAACATTCACCCTCGTCAGTGAATCACAACGGTTGCAACCGCTGCGACTCGACGCCCGCTGGCTGACCACCGATACTACAAATTTTGGCAACGATGCCCAACTGCAATGGTCGGTTGTCAATGAAGCGGGCGAACAGTTGCTGTCCGGTCAGTTAAGACCTGAACTTGGTGTGAACCCCTATCAAGTGGCGGTTGACTCAAGTCTGGCGGCAAAGGTTCATCACAAATCGTCACAATACATTGTGGCACCTGCCACTGCGGCAGCGCTCAAAGTGCGTCTGATGACCTCAGAGCCCGCTGATGCGGCGGATGTGCTGGTCAATGTCTACACGCGTCCGGCAGATATGCCTTATCGCGTTGATCCCTCGGATGAGAATGAACCCGAGCAACAACAGATTCCAAAGTGGTTTTTAACCCGGCCGCTGAGCACCTCAGAATCAACGGTTCCAGTGACGCGATTGTTATCCTGGCAGGTGCCGCTGGCGGAGGCAGCGACTCGTGATGACGCCCTTGAAGGCGAGCACTGGTACAGTCTGAGCAATCTGGAAGATGCCCCTTATTTTGAGCTGTTTATGGCTGCGGATAAGAGTGAACTAAGAACGGATGTGACAGAGCGGCCAGCAAACCTGCTCTATTACCCCATCAATACCGTTGATGCGGACTATACATTAACAGCTCCTGATCACGCCCAGGAAGTGCGGCCACAGCTGGTTTATCAAAAAGCGAATGCGGCACCACTTGCTATAGAAATTGCGATAAACGGTGAATTGCTGCAACGCGACTGGCTCAATGCGCAGACAGGTAAATTATTTCTACCAGCGCTGCCGCAAGGCAACTACCAGTTATCAATATCGCCATCGAATTCAGTGCGTTGGTTCAGCAACTACCAACCCATGTCGGGTCAGCACCCTTTCCGTGTCCGGAATGCCTATAAACTAAAGAATCAGCTGTCATTTGAGCTGCAAAAACGCACTGCCGAAGAGTGGGTAACATTTAATTATTTTCCGGCTATTGCCGAACCACACCAAGTGACTCTAACATTAGTGAAGCAAGAGCAGGTTGGAGTGTTCACCGACTATACTGTAAGCAAGCGGACATTTCAGATAGATGAAGCAACAGCTGCGCCGCAAGTACTGTTGTTAAATCAGAATCAGCCTGCGCTCTGGCAACCAACACGACTACCCTTTCTTTTGGGTCGCGATTTGAACGACAATAGCTACCGAATCATCGTTAGCAGTTCAGTCCCGAATTCCGGATATATTCAGGCTGGATATCTGGCTGAAGCCCCTACTTATCAAGTTGAGATTTATACGGAGGACGGCAATGCGCTATTTTAAATTTTACTGTGCTATCGGTTTGTTACTTCAAGCGTTACCGGTCCAGAGTCAAACTCTCGAAGTGCCATGGTTTGATAACGTGCCGCGCAGTGATTACTACCAAAGTGTTTCTTCACCGAACCAGGCGGCCTTAGAAGCGTCATTTTTGTCATTATTCCGTGACCAGCGGGAAGATGGCCTGACGGAGTTTTACCAGTTACAGCGTGCGCCGTGGCAAAATCTTGAAGTTATTCTGGCCTCCAGCAAAACACAATTGGGATGGGGTGCATTCGGTTATCGGCCAAGTAGCGAAAATGCAGTGTTCCTGCAAACGCCGCATCGCTATTTTGACCTGCACACGGCTGCTATCGCCGAAACCGCCTGGCAGCATGATCTTGCCCAGGTGTATATGTCCAATTCCATCCATCGTTATGCCGGACAGGAGCAAAAGCCAAAGACCAATAGCGATATTTCCAATGCCCGCCGCAGTCCTTTACTGGCAGCATCAGAGGCCTGGATGGCAGAGCAACCGGATGGTGTGATTGTGCAGTTACATGGCTATGCCAAAAGTAAGCGAGTGACGGAAGCCGGCCGCAGCGCTGATATTATTCTCAGTCACGGTACCAGCGATCAGTTCATGCATGAGACGCGCCTGCACGAGATCCAGTCCTGCCTCGCTGCACAGTTAAATGTAACTGTTTTACGTTACCCGGAAGAAGTTGGTGAGCTTGGCGGAACACAAAATAACGTCGCGCAGGCACTGGCCCGCTGGGGTAAATCAGAGCAATTCGTGCACGTTGAAATGAGTCGCGGGGTACGCGACAGCCTGGTTAGCGATAAAGACAAAACCCTCCGGGCGATGCAGTGCATCGTAGGAGCTGCGAGCGAATGATTCGTAGTGTAGTCCTGGGCCTTGCACTGCTAATTTTGCAGTCCGCAGCAGCACAGCCTTTCAGTCGTACGCTCTGGTATGAGGTCGATGTGACGCGGCACGGTGCGTCGCACGTCAGACTCGAGGTCGCACCAAGCGAATGGTGGCGACTTCGGGTTTACCATAATACGGACGAGACTGCGTCACAGACACCGCAGGTTTGGTCATCGGAAGGAGATGGCGTCTTTATCAGTCACGACCCTCTGGATGCGCATTCCGAAGATGACTTCACCGATTACTTTTATCATCTGCAGACACCGGCCGAACGTATAGTGCTGCTGGAAACTACTGACGCTGAGCAGGTGGCGATGCAGTTTTATCGCTCCGAAACAGAGGCCATGCCAGAACACACCCGGGATGCCCGGATCAAGTTGAGCGACGCACACGATACCAGTACTTTAACGCGGGAGTCGGGATTCGAGTCTCACGACTTTCAGTTTATCCACGCTGATACCAACTACACTATCGAATTTGCCGAGCCGGGACTTTACCACCTTGAAGTAAAGCTGCCCTGGGATGCTTCGTATCAGTTGCGGGAAGTGCTGACAATGGCAGCTGAGTCAGCTGGTTTCGCCAGCCCAAAATCGTTTCAGCTGGAGGCGCAACTCGATACCACAACCCGCTACAACGATACTTTGAGTCAGGGTACGCAGTTGCTGTCCCGTTCGATTTTACTACCTTTTTATGTCGTTGAGGCAGAACAACAGATCGCCATAGACCTTGATCGCAACGCCTATCTGCGTTGGCTTGAAACTGATCCCGAACGTCAGTTTTTGTTCCAACGCAATGCCCCGCGGCCCGTGGACCAGGCAGAGCAAAAACAATCGGCACTGGAACCATATCCCTTGGTAACAACTTCGTTTTTCCGTAGCCTGCCACCAAATCAGACGCTGCAAACCGATGTTTTTGTGCCGCTGACCGGCAATATGCGCGAGGATCAGGAGACGTTCCTGCCCATTCCCCGGGAAGCAACGCGCGAGGTTGATTATTTTTATCAGCTGCCAGCGACCCGGTCGGCAATTTTTGAATTGCCGAAGCAGACGCAACAGGCACCGGTGCGGGTGATGTTAAAATGGCCGAACCAGCCAGCCTCTCTTACTATTCGTTCAAGCGGCGGTGAGCAACAACAGATCCGCTATCTACCCGAGTTTGCAGTCAACGAGCGCTGGCAACTCGATAATGCTTCCCAATTAGCTAGCGCGACAAACACTGAGCAACCCAGCCACAGAGTGACTGAGTTGGTGCTACCTTTCCATAAGCCTTACAGCTCGATCACTGTGCAAAACACAGGTGAACACGAAGCATGGTTACGACTGGATTATCAGGTCGAACGGCGCGAACCACCCACTGAAACGACCTGGCTGGACCTGTCCCCCGCTGAACATGCGTTGCTGTTAGAGGCACTCTTGTCCGGTGAGGCTGAACCGCTCGCGGAAAATGCTCTGAAACATGAAGTTATGGAGCAATGGCGACCTCGCCTGAACGCGCGCGCAAACCAATTCGCCCAGCGTTACGCCAGTGAGTACCTGACCCAGAAAAAAGGTTTGGGTATGGCCGAATTCGCTGCTATCAAAGCGTCACTGGCAGCGACTTTCCCCGCGCAGTTGAACACAATTGAAGATGTTTACACCCACATCATGGAACTTGGCTACAACTTTACCGCGCGCCAGCTGTTGGTTGATTTTGCCGTCAGTCCTGAATCAGCGTTGCAACGTGAAGCCGAAGCAGTGTTGTTACACTACTTTATCGAACAGGAACGTTGGTTTGACGTCGAGGGCTACTGGGCGTGGCGGATGTTGCAGCGCAATGATGAGCAGGCGCTGGTGGAAATAGCCCGAAGCTGGGCCCACCAGAATCGCTACCATGAAGCGGCACAGCTGTTCTGGCTGCTGAATCAAAGTGGTGCGGTTACCGGTGTTGACGCCGAAGCACTGCGCGCCGCCTGGGAATCCGATCAGTTCGCCCTGTTTCAGGAGTGGTTCCTGCAATTACCGGGGCCAACCCAGGTTGCCTGGCCTCGGGTTATTTATGAGAACGCAGCATTAGGGGGCGCTTACAGCTGGGTTAAACGCCCTGTAGAACTCGATGGAATGACACGGCAGGCGCTGATTTATAATCAGGATCTGAATCAGTATTTATCGACCTTTTATCTGCAGGATTCAGCACCGGTAAGCACCCGGATCAGCAATTCACCACGACTTAAGCTGACCCTGTATCCGGTATTGAAAGACCTGCCCACTGGCACTGAGCCGGTCCGGGAAGTCACGGTAACCGTTAATCAAAAAACCTATCCGTTAGTCATTCGTCAGGATCGCAGCAGTGACAGCCTGAGCTGGTCACAACATGACGGCAGGTATGTCGGCCTGCCGCAGAGCTACACACTTGAGCTCGATGCCGGACAACCAAATTCTATAACTGTGCAGACTAAAGGTTTTGACGCCGGAATTGTTATCGAAACCGCCGAACCTTTTTTGCATAGCGAGCTCACTGATGATTCAAGTGCAGTTAGCCAGCATAGTCGCCCACCGGCAGCCACACCGGATTTAACTCTGCGACTTGCTGAGTTGTTACTTGAGCACCAACAGGGGCCGGTTGATGCCAGCGAACTCAAGCGCATTAAAGCTGAGACCCTGGGTACGGTGTTAACCGATGAGCAACATTACTTGTTAGACCAACTCACCTCAGGTTATGGCTGGCAACGACTGGACACCGTCAGTGCCAGTGATGGTATCGCTTTTCTGGAAACCGCCCGCTGGCAACCCAGCTCCCCCTGGCTCCAACTGCGCCGCGCACTTATGCTGACAGACGTTAAGCCCGGCGAGCGCCGCTTAGCAGATGACGAGAAAGCAGAAATAGCTGTTGAGCTGCGTGATGCCATGAAGCTTGAGTTACAGATCCGTAAAATTGAAGAGATTACCGCACCTGCCATGCCGGTAAGTGTCAGTATCGACGCGCCAACCGGGCAACGCACACTGGAGCTTAACGGTCAGCAACAGTCGGTAAGTCTTGAACTCGCTGCAGGGCGTCACCTGATCGGGCTGGCGTTCACAGAGCCTTCCCCGGCGTTAGTTCTGTATCGACTGGTCGACCAAAATGGTAACCCCGTGACCCCGCCAACGCAGATAAAGACGTTCCGTGCCAGCCAGCAACAGAACATCGAGCTGTTTATTCCGGCTAAGAGTCTGATCCGTATCGACCACTACGAAGGCCGCGACGATAATGCCAGTCAGAGCTACCAGTGGTTTGCCGAAGACACCTTCTACAAAGTTGCCCATCGCGGCGACAGCGAACACAGTTATTATCGTTTCTTCATCTGGCAGCCACAGTCATTACCCAGCGGGGCTGAAGCTGTCACCACGGAGCAAGTTGCCATCTCGCGCGCTGCGGAAAAGCCACCGACAATTTGGCCCGTTGATGCTCAGCACGGAGTCTATGCTGATACCCGTTATGCGCTCGATGAGCAGGATGACGGCACCTGGGGATTTGATTTAGGCTACCGCGCCCGTAACAACTTTGATGAAGACATTCGCGATGAGCAAGAAAAGTTTATCGACGCCCGCTGGAACTACCTGCGTAAGCTTGAAGACCTCGATGCTTACTGGAACAGCTCAGTGCAATGGCGGGCGCACAACGGCACTGGGCTGCATACTCTGATCAGCGACAATCAGGCCTACTGGTTAGCTAACAAGTATTTTGATGCGGAAGCTAATCTGAATATTTACTATCAGGCAAGTGCGCGCGATAGCGGCGTCGAAGGAGCCTGGTCCGCCTATGCGTCACTATCAGGACGCTGGAAATACTTCTGGAACAACCGTGCCCGTAACGATGTTGAACTGCAGGTTTTTGGGCGTGAATTATCGGAACAGCAACTCCCTGCCACAGCAATCGATGACGACATTCTGACCCAGTATAAATTGGATCATCGGTACGGAGTAACGCTGCGTGATCGCTTCTTCTACCAGCCCTGGCTGGATTCGCGTGTGCATGTTGAAGCAGAGCTTACCTTAAATGAATTTGGCCAGAATCAATTGCTTGATCACTGGTCAGTAGAAAGTGGCTGGCGGCAGTACTGGAAACCCTGGCGTTTTGGTTTTGATTTACGTTACACACGTTACCTGGAAGATGACAACCGGGTGCGCGGTCTGTCTTCGACTCAGGTTGGGCTAAATCTGGATTATGAACTGTGGCAGTCAAACGGCAACTTATGGCAGTTCAGCTTCGATGTGCGCCATGACATTATTCGCAACTCCACAGGCGCGTTTTTTGGTATCAGCTGGAATCATACCGACGGCCAGGGCTACGACGATTTTGCGCCGCAGAACCGCATCTTTTCATCACTACGCCAGCGTCATTCGCTGGAAATGATCGACACTAATGACATTACCCTCAACGACCACAGGGAACCTGCCGATGAGAACTAATTCAGCATCGACACGCTCGTTGTTGCGTTCAGGACTGGATAACCTTTGGCAGAAAATTTATGCCAAATCCCTGCGCGAATGCGAGCGTGGTCTGCAAAAGTGGACCGCTGCCGCGCAGCAGGGAAACAACGTCAAAAACGTAAATACCGAAGCCTTGCAGCTCTTTCTTTATCTTAAGAATGAACTAGCCGATCGCTTTAACCGGATTGAGCGCCTGCGCACACGACAAGCCGAGTTTAATTACAACTACTTACATGCAGCATCAGACACTGAACGCACTGAGCACATGGTATCCGCGGCCAAGTTTTTGGGCTATCCATCCCGCATTATCAGCAAAATCGCAAAAAATAAGCTGGAATGGTTCGATGACGCGGCGCTTAGTGAGTTCTTCGAGAAAAAGACCTCCGAGCAGGAGAAGTTTATTATTTTCCTGCTTGGTCGTATTTGTGAACTATCGCGGGTCATGCTCGAACAACTTGAGGATGACGAAGAGTTAAGCCGCCATTGGCAGATTATGGCTTTACCGGATACGCTGACCGAAAGCTTGAGTTATCAGCCGCAGGCCAATATTCGTATCACTGCGTGTCGGGGCTTGCGTCGCGTCCTGCAAAATATGCCAGAGGCGATTCGGGATGCAGTTCCCGATACCACCATCCGTTACGTTTACCGGGTCTGTCTCGACGATGATATGCACATCTGGATGCGGGCCGAGATGATGATGCTGATCGCTGTTACTCAGCCGCAGCAATATCTGACGATCTTCAAGCACGTATTTACCGTTGAGCGTGATGCCGACATTTTCCTGAAAGGTCGCATGGTGGAATCGCTGTTGCGCTTCCTGCCAGCTAAGGTACCAGCATTGCGGCATGCATTAACTGCAGTGCGAAGCGAGTCGTCCGAGTATGTACGCCAACGCTTTGCGGAGTCCACCAGGCACGTAGAAAGCGGTTTTGCCTTACGTTTAGGTCTTCGCTTGTTGCAAGGCGATCCATCCAGCAAAGTGAAAGCAGAGTTCCTGCTAACTTTGCTACACCACGACTGGTCACAAGAGCAGCTCAATACCATTTTTGATAACCTCATCGCACTATTGAAAAGTGACGCTGATGTGTTTTTGCTGCGCACCGTCTTGCACCTCTTGCCGCAGCTGATGCAAAAGTACGCACCACAATTAACCATTGATGAATCCTGTCTGGAGCAGATAGATACTCAGCTGACGTGGCTGAATCATCATCATCAGGAAACGCGTGTCCGGCGCTGGGCGGCAGAGTGCCGTGAGGCCATTTTCTTCTATACCAGTGCGCCGTTATTCAACACCGAGCAGCGCCAGGATTTAATGCAGCTGCCGATGGAAGAGCGACTGAAGCTGACGGTTACTGAAACCGAACGAACGGAGGCATGGTACCGACAGCTAGGCTTTATGGCAGCGAAGCGCTTTGGTTTTAATGTCCGCTTCCGCGGCAGTAAAGCTGATCTCTGGTCCGGCTTTCGATTCCGGCCACGTTTATGGCGCATCATTCATGAATGGCGCAAACCGGCGACCGACAAACGACAAAACCACAACCATATTAAAGGTCGGGTCTATTATGGGCTTGAGCAGTTTAACAGCCGTGTCGTTGCTGAGCAGAGCATCACCAAGGTTCCGGGCGAGCCTATTTATATTAACGAAGAAGGCGGCGAACGTAATTATCTGCCGCTGGTGGATCAGCTGATCTCCTGCCTTGATCAGGGTTGGCCCACTGAGCCCATGCGCATTTACAGCAGCGAGGGGATTACCGAGGTAATGCCGCCGAGCTCGTTGCTGGCACGCTTTAAAGCGCGCTGGACCATCCAAATGCAATTTGCCAGACTTTCGCGCCTGCGTAACTGGCAGGAAGGTGATAGCTTTGATGCCAATGCTTACCTGAAAAAAGTTTCTAAACTCGGCTTTAAACTATCTATTCGCGGCTATGCAGATCCAAAAGGCGGTAAGTACCCGATTGAGCCGCGAGTGAGCCGTTTCTTTCCTTCAGTGGCACTGCCTTTCACTCTGCCATCGATGAACGACGTCTATAATTATTTTTATTCCGTTTATCAAAACACCATCACCCAGCTGCTGGCTTTTACTTCAGTATTTTTCGTTGGCTTTCTGGCGAATCACATTCGCCAGCTTGTTGATTTACGCCGTCATCGCAAGCGCTTACCGCTGGTTATCGGGGGCTGGGGCACACGCGGCAAATCAGGCACTGAACGTTTGAAAGCGGCGGTCTTTAATGACCTTGGCTTAAGTGTGCTATCGAAAACCACCGGCTGCGAAGCCATGTTCCTGTACGGCAATGCCAATCGCCCGATGAAAGAACTGTTTCTGTTCCGCCCGTACGACAAGGCGACCATCTGGGAGCAGGTATTCTTAACTAAATTTGCGGCCAAGCTCGGTACTGATGTTTTCCTGTGGGAATGTATGGGCTTAACGCCCCGCTATATCGAGATTTTGCAAAGTCAGTGGATGCGTGACGACATCTCGACCATCACCAACTGCTACCCCGACCACGAAGATATTCAGGGCCCGGCAGGCATTGAGATTCCAATTGTGATGCAGAACTTCATCGCTAAAAACGGCGATGTTTACACCACTGAAGAGTCGATGCTTCCGGTACTGCAAGACGAAGCCCACCGCAAACAAGCAAACCTGACGGCAATTGGCTGGTTGCAGTCCGGTCTTATCACCAATGACGTACTGGAGCGTTTCCCCTATGCGGAGCACCCCAATAACATCGCGCTGGTGCGGACCATGGCAGAGCGTCTGGGCGTACGTAACGACGTTGCGGTGAAAGCCATGGCGGACAATGTAATCGCCGATTTAGGGGTACTGAAACTCTATCCGCCGGTGCCCGTACAAGGCCGCCATATTGAGTTCGTTAACGGTATGTCTGCGAATGAACGTCTCGGTGCACTGGGGAACTGGGAGCGCACCGGCTTTGCCAGGCATAATTTAGACGCCAGCCCGGAAGTGTGGACCGGCATTGTGGTAAATAACCGCGCTGACCGTGTCGCCCGCTCGCGGGTATTCGCCGAGATGCTGGTGACGGATATTCAGGCCGACCGCTATTATTTTATCGGTAATAACCTCGACGGCCTGCAAACCTATATTCACGAGGCCTGGCAGAATTTTGTCGCACAGTTTAAGGAAGGCGAGCAGCAGCAGGATCTCGAGCAAAAACTTAGCGGACTGTGCCAGCGTTTCCGCATCGCTACCTCGTTGGAGCCAATTAAAAAGCGCGTTGCCGCGGCATTAAAGGGCATTAACCTTGCTGATGACATGGTCGAGGATTTAATTTCTTCCGGGGACACCTGGCAAAGCGAAGCGCAGCTCCAGGCAGCGTTTGAACGCCTGGCTGCCGATGCTGATAATGCAAGAGCACTGATTGACGAGATAGCACAGATGTCAGCGGACATGTACGGTGAATATTGTCATTGGCGAAATCTGGAAGCCGCCGGCAAATTAATCTCAACCGACGCACTGGACGAAGTACTCAGTTGGATTTTTGCCTGCTTCAAGCAGCGCTGGGTGGTGGTGGAAAACTATTACTCGACGGGTAATGAGACGGTGCAAACTCTGATTAATACGACCGCGACGGGACTGCGTGCGCGAGTGATTGGGGTGCAAAATATCAAAGGCACCGGTCTGGATTTTGTGTATCGCTGGCAAGCCTGGGACAAAGTTCACGGCTATGCCCTCACCCTGCGTAACTCTCGTAATAGCAACGATGTGCAGATTGCCGCACGCGCTTTGGCAACATGGCAGGAGTATGGCGTGCTTGATAAAGAGTATGTCACCGAAACTGTTGCCATTGCCCGTGAGCGCCAAATCTGTCAGCAGGAAAGTATTCAGGCCGACCTGACCATCATTGAACAGCAGCTGAAGCGCCAACTGGCTGAAATGGAGAAAGCTCTGGAGCAGGGTTCGATCGACTCAGGTTGGCGTTACAAAATTTTAAGTGCCATCGAAGCTTTTCTTGATTCCGGCGATGCGATTAAACGTCGTAAGAAATCCAACGCAATCTATAAAGCCATGCTGGATAACGTCATCAGTATGGACCGCGCCACAGCCGAACTCGCGGAGCTGAATAAAGCCCAGAAAGGTGACTGGCTGATTCGCTTACTTAAGCGCCGGTTCGCTGGCAAAAAAGTTTCTTAACCACCAACGTTCACAGAAGGGGCAGCCCCCCTTCTCTTTTCCCGCCTACCGCAGAAGGGGCAGCCCCTTCTTTGCGTTTTATATTGTTTTGTGTATATTTGAATATACGGTTATCGATATAAAAGCTTATGAGACTCAATCATTCGGAAGACATTGGTGGTGCGGTGCGGGCTGCGCGCAAGGCTTTGGGCTGGTCGCAGACGGAGTTAGCCGAGAAGGCGCAGACCACCCAGGCGGTCATCTCGAACTTCGAGAGTTCGGGCGATGGCCGAATCGATACCTTGCTGCGAATTACGCAGGCACTGGATCTCCAGCTATTGCTGCTACAAAAGAAAGAAAGCGCTCTTTGGGAAGATTAACCAGCAGACCAGAAAAACAACCCAGCGGTGCGACCGAGTGCCCGCGCCATGCTGTAAAAATCGGCGGGCCTTTGTGTAGCGCCGTAGCAGACCAAAAGCGGTAGCAAATGTTCTTCGCGCGGGTGGCAAAAGCGACCTTCAGGAGCTGATTCCCAGTCCCGCAAAAGATGCTCCCGATCTTGCTCGTCAATATCGGTACGCATTAGCGTATCTTTCAACCAATTTTCAAAAGCCAGATTACGCCTTTCGGTTTCAGCATTCTGGGTTGAAAAAAAGGCTCTCATGTTATGGAACGAGAAGCCCGACCCAAGAATCAACAAATTTTCATGCGTGATAGCCGCAAGTGCTTTGCCCAATTCTATATGCTGCTGCGGATCAAGGTTATGCTTCAGTGACACCTGTACAACCGGAATGTCGGCTTCGGGGTACATAAGCTTAAGTGGCACAAACACACCATGATCCAGGCGACGCTGGTCATCAGACGCTGCCGGAATGTTGTGTTCAGCCAGGGTTTCAAGTACGTGATGTGCGAACTCCGGGTGCCCTTGCGCAGGGTATTGGATCTTGTACGACTCCGGCGGAAAACCAAAATAATCATACAGCAATCCCGGATGTTTCGCCGTCGTCACCGTCGGCGTTGCAGCTTCCCAATGTGCACTAATAACGAGTATCGCCTGCGGTTTTTGCACCCGCGGTACAATTCCCTGAAGCTGCTCCACCAGCTCTTGATGCTGGGTGTCGCCAAGCAGGGGTAATGGTCCCCCGCCATGCGACACGAACAAAACTTGATGTTGTGCCATAATTTTGTCCTTAGCTGCGATCAGTACTGGCCAGCTTATTGGCAATCGCATTATCCAGTGCAAAACGGCCACCACCAAATGCGGTTAACGCAGCAGTTGCGGCTAATAAGCTTAGCGCAAATTCATAACCATCGTTGGCCATAAACAAACCATTACCGACGTGTACGCTAAAAATAGCGACCACCATGGTGAACGCTGATATCAGCGCAGCCGGACGAGTGAGCAAACCCAAAATCAGGGCCAAACCGCCGAAGAATTCAGCAGTACCAGCAAGTAACGCCATTAAGAAACCAGGCTCTAGACCAATACTGGCCATCCATTGACCTGTGCCCTCAAGGCCATAGCCACCAAACCAGGCAAATAATTTTTGTGCGCCGTGAGCGGAAAGAATGATGCCCACAGGTACGCGCAGTAAAAGTGCACCGATACCAGCGTTGGATTTAAATACTGAATGTAATTTTGACGTGTTCATAAAATGCCTCCTATAAGTTGATGGTGATACTTTACTACTCTTACTTAGGTAGATTAATGGCCTGTTTTTTGCTTTATTAACAACCAGGCGTGGATAATATAGGTTAAGACAAATGGATAGACTTCAGGCAATGAAGGTTTTCGTAACGGTCGTCAACGAAGGGTCATTTGTACAGGCAGCTGAAAAGCTTGGGCTTTCACCTCAGCTCGTCAGTAAGTCGCTCAGCCAGTTAGAGGAGCATTTGGGTGTGCGATTGCTGAATCGAACAACTCGGCGCCAGCACCTGACCGAAGCGGGGACGGCCTATTACCAACGGGCACAGCAGGTGCTTGCCGACATTGATGATTTAGAACTGCAACTTTCCGGACTACAGCATAGTGCGCGTGGCGTGTTACGTATCAGTGCGCCAGTGTCGTTTGCAATTCGTCATTTAGCTCCTTTGGTATGTGCCTTTCAGGAAGCTTATCCTCAAGTCGTGGTCGATCTGCAACTGAACGATCGCAAGGTCGACATTATAGAGGAGGGTTTTGATATTGCTCTGCGAATTGGTAAGCTGGATTCGTCGTCGCTTATTGCCAAGCGGCTTGCGCCGGTGCGCTTACTATATTGCGCCGCACCTGGTTATTTAGAACGCGCTGGCACACCCGCTGACATGAATGCACTGCGCGAACACCGGTATTTACACTACAGCTATATGAATGATGCCGTGGTACCCACCGCCCGAAAAGTATTACTTAGCAACAATGGTGACATCCTGGTCGAGGCGGCATGCGCCGGTGCAGGTATTGCGCTGCAACCCACCTTTATCGCCTGGGACGCCTTACGCGAGGGTCGCCTCCAGCCCATATTGCGAGCCTATGAACCCGAACCGATAGCCTTATACGCCGTGTTTGCTCACCGTCAATTTCTCGCCAGCAAAGTTCGCAGCTTCCTCGACTTTATCGACGGTTACTTCGGTACTCCCCCCTACTGGGACAACTTTTAGCCCCTTGGGAAGCTTTTTTTTGCCTGGTTACTCACTGGCAAAATAATACACCCGCGCAATGCGGTCTTCAGCAAACTCATACACAGCGATGCTCGACTGCGAGCGCAGTTCGTCGTCCACCTGCCATGAAGCCTGCTCAATTACCGACACCCGCGAGCCTAACACCTGCACCTCAAGTAACTTGCTGCGACAGGAAGCGCAAGAAGAGAAATAGCTATCCATGGCGGCAACCAGAGCATCACGTCCTGCGGTTTCTACGGCTACGGAATCGCCCTTCACCGATAACCACTGCACTTCGTCCGTAACCAGGCGTGCCATCGCGGCTGAGTCCTGCGCGTTGAAGGCGGCAACGAAGTCCCCGACCAGCGCGGCGCGGTCAACTTCAGCCGCCTGCACCGCTGCGAGCGAGGTGGAAAGCAGAAACGTCAAAGCCAGAAAATGTCGCATTATTCGTCCCTCAAATACTCAAACCGGGGCACTTCGTCGCCATCAACCTCCACCGACTCAAAAAACATATCCAGCGGACGCACCCACAACTTACGCTCACCGTACAGAGGGCGATAAAGCACTAGCAATTCTTCCGTTTCCGAATGCTGCACAGTGCCGATAACCTCGTACTCAGAGCCTTTATAGTGTCGATAGATTCCAGGTTTTACGTTGATCATTGAAGTCGTTCCATTGAAAGTATTTAGCCAGTATAGTGAAAGCATTCTCGCACAACACATGGACTTAACGCATGACTAAATGGATCTTTGCCGCCCTCATCGTTTTTACTACCTTTCTCGCTGGTTGCGCCAGCCAAACCACGCCGCCGTACTGATCGACTTGCCGAGACCTTATGCCGCGCAGACGGCAGCCGCGGCAACGACGGTCCGCGCAGCTATTCGACTGCGGATGAGTTTGTTGCGGATGTGTTAGGCGAGCGCTGAGTGGCGTCTATTTGTATCACTTCACATTGGTCACATCGGCAGTATCCACCAGATCCCAACCGCTTGGATACCGGTACAAACGCTTCGCCTGACGCGGATAATCACTGACATCAGCATTCAAACGATTGCCCACCACCAAACACTGCAGCGGCTCGGAACCCGTGGCCTGCATGGAGTGCGGCACATGGTCAATCGGGCAGCCAATAAAATCACCGGCGCCGATGTCGAACTGCTCCTCGCCGACCGTCACAACCCCAGTGCCCGACAGCACGTAAATCGCTTCTTCTTCAAAATGATGAAAATGGTGCTCGGTCGAATCACGCCCTGGCTCCACCGTAATCAAATGAATCCCCATCGACTTCATGCCCGTAGCGTCGCCCAACGACTTGTTCAAACGCTGCGCATTGGCATTGAGAAAATGCGTTTTGTTCTCACCCGGCATAGCATCGATTGCAGATTTTTTTAATAACATTGTTGGCTCCTCACCCAAAATGCCCTGACTGAAAGATGCCATTGTACAAAAAAGCAATTATAGTGGGGCTTATTCATACAACATTTGTTTGAAAAAGAAGAGAAAACGTCGAGGGATGGACGACAACATTACCTACTACAGCCTCAATGCGGAACAACTTACCGAGCAGTGCGACAGCCTTGAATTTGAACAGGTGCATCGCGACTGGCTTGAGCTTATTCCGAGCGAAGGCATGGCCCTTGATGTGGGCGCAGGCTCAGGCCGCGACGCGCGCTTTTTGGCCAGCAAAGGTTTAAGCGTCATCGCTGTGGAATCTGACGCCGGCATTCGCGAGCAAGCTCAACACTATGGCGCGGGACAACCAATCCATTGGATGGACGACAGCCTGCCCGAACTCACCCATGTACACAAACTGCAAACCAAATTCGATCTGGTTTTGCTTGGCGCTGCATGGATGGACGTACCATCGTCCGCGCGGCAACGCAGTTTCCGCAAACTTAGCTCGCTACTCAAGCCCAACGGCAAAATGGTCGTCTCGCTGCCTGGTAGCGATAGCCCGGATGAGCATGCAGATGAGCTCGCGCAATTCGCCCAGCAGCAGGGACTGACCTACAAACTGCTCGCCAACCGCGATGATGCCTCATCACGGCAAACCGTATTGCTCACCTTGCCAGATGACGGCACCGGCGCATTTCCGCTGATTCGTAATATCGTGATCAACGATAGTAAGGCATCAACCTACAAAGTTGCGTTGCTGCGTACCTTATTGCGCATCGCCGAAGGACACCCCGGTGCGGTACTGGAACAAACCGAAACTACTGTGACTCTGCCTATGGGCCTGGTCGCGCTTTATTGGTTGAAACTTTATAAGCCGTTAGTCGATCAATACGAAATACAACAAAGCAGCAGTAGCAAGGGTCTTGGTTTCGTTAAAGAAGATGGCTGGCTGACCTTAAAGTCTTTCACCGCTAACGATTTTTACATTGGCGCCTGTTATTTCGACCCTGTCACCAGCAACAACGTCTACCGTACCCTGAAAGATATCGCCGCGACCATTAAGAACATGCCCGCCAAATACATCACCTTGCCGGGTACCGAAACCGAAGTCTTTCAGGTCGAATTGCGACGCACGCGCAAGCCCAGCGAGCCTCTCGTGCTAGATTATGATTTCCTGAAGTCACTGGGTATCTTCTACGTCCCGCGCAGTATCTGGGACGCGTTATCGCGTTTCAGCGTCTGGATTGAACCGGCTCTCGTTAACGAGTGGAGCCATCTGATGGCGAGCTACTCACTTAATCTGCAACGCTCATTTTCGCAGGTCGACTACCTTAACGCGCTGAGATGGGAAAACCCCGAGCGCACCACCAACCGCGTACGCAAGCGTGTCGAAGCATTGCTGACCGAAGATCAGGTGCACTGTTGCTGGTCCGGCAGCGCCATCAGGCACCGTGCCTACGCCGTTGATCATGCTTTCCCGTTCGCCCGCTGGCCAAACAATGATTTGTGGAACCTGTTGCCGACCAAAACTGCCATCAATGCAGCAAAATCGGATAAACTACCCACCAATCACAAGCTCTTACAATCACGCGAGTTTATTGTGCATTGGTGGCAGCAAGGCTGGGAGGACTACAAAAATGAGTTCTTCACTCAGGCCAACTTCGCCTTACCTAATCTGTCGCCTCGCAATCAAAGTTACTCGGACGTGTTCGAAGCACTCGCCCTGCAACGCGATCGCATCAAACACTTGCAGCAGTTGGAAGATTGGTAGCCTTTGAGCATTACTTTTGTACACGACATGACAGACACAACACAGGAGAGGCATTCATGGCACGCGCCCACGCCCTGCACATTTTGGTAAAGACCGAAGCCGAAGCCACTGACTTAAAAAAGCAGCTCGCCGCTGGCAAAAAATTCGGCGACCTCGCACGTAAGCACTCACTCTGCCCCTCAGGCAAGAAAGGCGGCGATCTCGGCGAATTCCGCCGCGGGCAAATGGTACCCGCTTTCGATAAAGTTGTGTTCGGCAAACCCACTTTGGAAGTTCACGGCCCCGTGAAGACCAAGTTCGGGTGGCACTTGATTAAGGTGTTGTCGCGCGGGTGAGCTTGCGATGTGCCGAACATGAAAAAAGCGACATTCCCCAACGATTAGTTAAGCCCCCCTCACCGATGCTGGTCCAACAAAATCGCATTGCCATCAGGGTCGCGGATCATCAAACTGCCGCGGCTGTCAGGGCCATCTAAGTTCGCGTTAAAAACCTCAATATCAGCGGCTTTCAGTTGCCGTTCGAGTTCACGGATATCGGTGAACTCGGAGGCGTTCTGCCCCGACTGATCCCAGCCCGGGTTAAAGGTGAGAATAGTCTCGTCAATCATGCCCTGGAACAGGCCGATCACATGGTCGCCGTTCTTCACTATGGCCCAGCCCTGCGCTGTCAAATCAACGAGCGGCTCGAAGCCAAGCTTTTTATAAAACTCGACCGACGCGTTTATGTCTTTTACTGCCAGACTTACTGAAAATGCACCTAAGTTCATGGTTAAGCTCCACTCGCCAAAATGGCGGAAATAACAATTAGCTGACATTAAGATTAGCACGTGACTTACAAAGTGTGCCTGTTTTCTAACCTCAGCGTCGCCTTGCCCGCTTATTGCGGCGCTGCAACCAGATATAGGTGCCGGTGATGGCTAACAGTAAGGGTAGTACACCGACGAAACTATACAAAATCTTCACCGGCAGACCGCCCCAGGTGCCGAAGTGCAGGCGGCGGAAGGAATCCAGGGTTTTCATCCCCACGCCCTGCTCATTCAGGTTGTAAGTGCTGAGGTACTCACCGCTGAAGGCATCATAATTGGAAACGCTACCGTAATTGCTCAACAGCGGATTATCCGTTGGCGCACGGCCAAATACGGTAAATGGCAACGCTGGCTCAAATGGAAACAGCAAGAATGTTGGTTTGAAGCCATCAATGCGTTCGCGACTGTCGGCCACCAGCTCGTCGATATTGACCTGGTCGCTGTACAAGCGCTCGGTCATGATGTGATGCTCCTGACCGCCACCATGCTCGGTCCACTCTTCGTAGAAAATCAGTCCGTTGTAATAGACGCCGGTGATACCCAGCACCAGCAACACTGGCGAAGCAAAAGTGCCGGCCATTTTATGCAGATCGCTGAACACGACCAACATACGCTGGTTCCAGCGCAGGGTGAAAAAACGCGCCCAGAAACGGCGGTAAATAATCAGACCCGATATGCCCATAAACAGTAAAAACAGACCTAGCGTAAAACCTATGAGTAGACCTAAATGTTCAGTGGCGAAACTGAAATCAAGCCATTCCAGGTCATTTAATAACAGGGTGTAATGCAGCTCCACCAGCCAGTCGGTCAGATAATGACTGGGTTCAGTGGGCTGGCTTTGCAGCTCCCCGGTGTAAGGGTTCAAATGAACCTTATGCCAGATATCCGTGCCTTCTTTAATCATGAACACGCGATCAGCTTCGTCGTGACCGGCCGGGAAAATTTCCCAGCTACCAATTTCATAATTTGGCAGCTGTTCATTGACCCGATCTTTTAACGTATCAAGGGGCAAGCGTGGCGCTGTAGAAGGTGCAAGGGTCGCAACTTCCGGCAGTAGTACGCTGTCGATTTCTTTTTTGAAAACCAGAATACTTCCGGTCAGGCAAATAAGCAGAAAGGGGATCATAAAAATGATCCCCATCCAGCCATGCCACTTGTGCAGTGATTTACGCATGCTCATAGCGGTATGATTTGTCCTTAAAATGCGTAGGTCAAGTTCGCCGAGAAGTTACGCTCAGCACCGTAATACCCTTGTGCCCACAACAAGCTGTTCAGGTACTTTTCATCGGTAGCATTGTTAACGTTCACACTTACTAACACCGCGTCATTCACCTGATAGCTGGCCATCAGGTTCAAGCGGCCATAGGCGTCCTGAGTGGTAACAATGGTTTCACCGGCGTTGGCATAAGACGGCCCCACGGTACCTTGTACGCGAGAGATTTTGTCCTGCCAGATGTAAGTCGCACCCAGTTTCAACTTGTCCATCGCCGCCGGGCGGTAGGTCAGTGAACTGCGGAATAAGTTTTCCGGGGTGTAATCTTCAACCAGTTGGTCGCCGTCAATTTGAAACGAGGTAACAGCTACGTTGCCTTGTAAACCAGGGAGGATTTCACCAGCAAGCTCCACCTCGAAACCTTTACTTTCGATACCATCAACTGCACGGTAAACCGGCTCTGGCACACCTGTTTCAGGGTTCACAGACTCGCCTGCGCCGACACCTAAGTTCTCCTGCTGTACATTGAAGTACGCTGCAGACAACAATGCGCCACCATCGAATAAATCAGCTTTAAAACCGACTTCGCTGCTTTTGCCGGTTAATGCTGGCAAGCGTTCGAAGTTTTCGTCGCGTAAATTCTGGGCCATGAAGGTTTCGGTGTAAGAACCATAGGCCGTTACCGCATCAGTCAGGGCGTAGGTTAAACCAAAGTAAGGTACGAATTTACTTTCGTCGCGCGAGTTATCCACGCCGTAGCCAAAGCCTTGGGTTTCAAAATTATTGTAACGACCGCCGGCAAGGACTTTGAGATCATCGGTCAGCGAGAAGCGTGCCTGAGCGTAAACTGCCCGTTGGGTATTGTCGATAGTACTACCGGTCAAACCATCAGTGAATTCCGGGAACGGTGTATTACCGTTCCAGTCTTCTAACGCTGGTAGCGCCGGGAAACCATTGCCGGTGTGGAAGTCATACAAGCTTGTGTCGATGTAGTCCAGACGTGCGTAGCTGGCACCTACAACCACCTGGTGCTCCTGACCAAAGGCGCTGAAGTTGCCGTTGACGTAGGCATCAATCGTATCTTGTTTATCATCCAGGTCGTACTCACTGGCGTAGCCGATCAGACCCAGACCCGTTTCCGGATCTAGACCAGCAGCTGGGTCAGCCAGATAGGTGTAGAACAAATGGCTGTCTTCATCGGTACGCACGCGGTTGTAAGCAACGCGCAGGCTCCAGTGGTCGTTCAGGGCAGTTTCAAGATCGATGAAACTGCGGCTTTCTTTAACGTTCCACTCAGACCAGTCCGCAGCAATGTTGGTGCTACGGTCGAAATTAGTTGGTGTGCCATCGCCATAATAAAGGGTCAATGCGCCCCACAGGTTACCGTCGGTTTCGCTGTTGGTCTCACTATGACCGAAGGTGATCAGGGTGTTGTTGGTTGGTGCATAGTCAGCCACCGCATAAAATACCTGGCTCTTGTTGGCGTAGCGGTCAAGGTAAGATTCGCGATCATCGGCAACAACCACGGCGCGCACGCGGAACGCATCGTTTACTACGACTGAGTAGTCACCTTCTAAACGGAAGCTGCTCCATGAACCTGCAGTTGCGCTTACGTAACCCTGAGTTTCGCTCTTCGGACGCTTGCGTACCAGGTTGACCGTCGCTGAAGGACTACCGATACCAGTCATCACACCATTGGCGCCATGGACAATTTCAATCCGCTCATATAAAGCTGCATCGACGCGACCGTGGGTGTTGTCGTTGATCAGGGGCAGCCCCAGGCCGTCGATTTGGAAGTTATTGACGGCAAAACCGCGAGAGGTGAAGTAAGTGCGGTCGCTTTCTACTTGCTCAACGTTAATGGTGGCTGAATTTTCCAGTGCACTGTTAAGATCGTTAAGCGCAAAATCTTTCATTTTCTCCGCAGTGATGACGGTCACAGATTGCGGGGTTTCTTTGATGCTAAGTTCCAGTCTTGAAGCAGACTGTTGTTCCTTCGATAAATAGCCACTTTGCTGTTCGCCACGAATTTCCAGACGCTCCATAGCTTCGATGGTTTGCATTTCCACTGCGAACGCTTGGGGGGTGAGGGCGAGACTAACGGCTACAGCAACACGAGACAGCATTTTCACAACAAGATCCTCATCGGCATTGTTCTAAATAAATAATGCGGGGGATCTTAATGCAAATGCGAATGGTTCGCAATACCATAAAGAGCAAAAAAAAGCCGCACAGGTTGTGAAACGCTGTGCGGCTTCTGTTTTCGGTTCAGATCAGGCGATTAGCTTTTCTTTTCAGCAATGTAATCGTTAACGAACTGCTCAAGAATATTCAGCGGTACCGGACCATTGCGGAGTACGACATCGTGGAATTCACGAATATCGAACTTGTCGCCCAGCTCAGCTTTCGCTTTCTCACGCAGCTCAAGGATCTTGTTCATACCAATTTTATAGGCAGTCGCCTGGCCTGGCATAACGATATGACGCTCAACCATTTTCACTGCATCGGATTTCGCGTTTGGCGTGTTCGTCACGTAGAAATCGATACCTTCTTCACGGGTCCATTTCTTGTCATGGATACCGGTATCGACGACCAGACGTACTGCGCGCCATAGTTCCATAGCTAAGCGGCCGAAGTCTGAGTAAGGGTCTTCATAAAAACCGTACTCTTTTGGCAGAAACTCGGTGTACAGACCCCAACCTTCAGAGTAAGCGGTATAACGGCCGAATTTACGGAATGATGGAATACCTTCCAGCTCTTGCTGAATGGCGATCTGCATGTGGTGACCTGGAATACCTTCATGGTAAGCCAGCGCTTCCATCTGATAGGTCGGCATGGCCGCCATGTCATACAGGTTCGCGTAGTAAATACCTGGGCGGGTACCATCCATTGACGGTTGCTGATAGAAAGCTTTACCGGCAGATTTTTCACGGAAAGGTTCCACCGCTTTGACGATCATGTCGGCTTCAGGCTTGGTCAGGAACAGCTCGTCAAGACGACCGCGCATGCTGTCGATGAAAGCAGTGGCCTCATCCATATAGCGCTTGCGACCTTCTGGCGTCGACGGGTAGATAAAGTCTTCGTTGTTACGCATGTGCACGAAGAATTCCTGCAAGGTGCCTTCGAAGCCTACTTTTTCCATGATCACGCGCATTTCGTCGTGGATCCGCTCGACTTCGCTCAGGCCAATCTCGTGGATTTCATCGGCTGTTAAGTCAGTCGTCGTTGTGCGCTTCAGTGCGTTATTGTAGAAAGCTTCACCATTAGGCAATTTCCAGGCACCATCTTTGGTGGTCGCTTGCTCTTCAAGATCTTCGACCACAGCAATCAGGTTTTCAAATGCTGGCTTGACCGATTGCAACATCGCCTGCTCAGCCGCGCTCATCAGTTCATTGTACTGGCTCTCATCAATATCAAGCTCAGCCACTTTTTTGGTGAAATCTGCCCACAATGCGCTGGCTTCGCCATCATCAAAAGGCGCACCGGTAATGATGTTCTTACTGTCGCTAATCACATAAGGGTAGACAAACTTCGGTGCAATTATGCCTTTTTCAGCGCGCAGGCGCAGGTTCTCTGCTAACTGGTCAAACAAACCTGGTAAACCATTCAGACGGGCGATGTAGTCTTCTGCATCGTCTACTTCGTCGATACCGTGCTGGTTGATAAGCAACGAAGCAACGCTTGAGTGCATGCCGAACATCTGGTTCACAGGGTAGTTGTGATGACGCCATTTGAAGTCTTCGATGTCGTGTTCAAGCTGCTGTTTCATCAACATCCAGCTGATGCGGGTCTGTTCATTGAGCTTAGATTCGTCAATGGCCATGACCTTGGCGAGGTTTTCTTTTTGCAGGGCTAAATCTTCCTGAGCGCGCTCTTCAGAGATATCGTCCCACTTGTCCTGATCTTCTTCGATGCCAAGGTACGACTGAAACATCGGGCTGCGCATAACACTTTGCATGAAAATGTCTTCAAACAGCTCATTGGCTTTTTCCGACTCTGTTTGCTGTGTGTCTTGCTGAGTGCTTGCTTCAGCAGCTGCAGTTTGCGTGGTTTCTGCGGCAGTAGTGGCGTCTTCTTTTGGGGCTTCTGAGCATGCGCTCGTCATTAACACTAGCGAGACTGCTAGCGCGATGCGTTTATATTCAAACATAGTTCTCTTTCCTGTCGTTATCTAGAGTTATCTAGAGTTATCTAGAGTTATCTAGCCTTGATAACCCTTGTGGCGCGGGATGTCAACGCGCTGGCGACCGAAAGGGCAATCGGAGGGGCAAGTGACCGCAACGACTCCATGCTGACTTTGATCCGTTGATTCAGCTGGCTATAATCCAGTCATCAGTCGCTGTGAAGGAGAAAAGGGTCGTTGTTGAACCCTGAGAACTGGACGTTACTGCAAGGTTTAATCCTATTTGCCATTCTCGCTCTGGTGATTGCGGTTGCCGGCACCCGGCTTACCCGTATTGTTGACCAGCTTGCTGATCGCACGGGCATCGGGGAAAGCAGCCGCGGGCGCCGTATTGCTTGGCGCAACTACATCAATTGGCGGTTCGGTACTGTCGGTGACCGCGGCGTGGAATGGTCACGCTGAGCTAGCCGTGAGTAATGCCCTCGGCGGCATTGCAGTACAGACCTTTTTTCTGGCAATAGCTGATCTGACCTATCGTCGCGCCAACCTTGAACATGCTGCTGCATCCGAACCAAACATGATGCAGAATGGGCTGCTCATCGCTCTGCTCTCAATTATTTTAATGGCACCGCTGTTACCGGATGTCACCCTATGGGGAGTCCATCCTGTGACTCCGCTGATGTTTATTGCCTATGCGATGGGAATTCATCTGGTGCAGCGCGCCCACCACGCACCCATGTGGACTCCGACCCACACCAGCGAAACTCGCGAAGATCAACCCGACGATGTTAACCTCATGCCTTCGTTGGGTCGCCTCTGGGTCGAGTTTCTCGTGCTCTTCGTTATTCTGGGTTTGGCCGGCTATATGCTGGAACCGAGTGCGACGGTTATTGCTGCCCGAACCGGCGCGACACATACTCTGGTGGGCGTGCTATTAACCGCCGTCAGCACCTCTATTCCTGAACTGGTCACCTCGGTAGCCGCAGTGCGTCGCGGCGCTCTGACCCTGGCCGTTGGCGGCATTATCGGTGGCAACGCCTATGACACCCTGTTTACCGCAGCCTCCGACGTCGCCTACCGCGATGGCTCGATCTACCACGCCATGAGCGACGACACCGTTTTCTGGGTCAGTCTGACCCTGCTCATGTCGGCGGTATTGATGATGGGACTTATCCGTCGGCAGCGCAAAGGCCCGGCAGGTATTGGCCTGGAGAGTGTGTTGCTTATCGTGCTTTATGTGGCTGGCGTGGCGTTGTTGCTGGTGTAGGTTTGGCGCTGGATAAACACCTGACCTTTCAGGCAAACTGCCATACAATAGCTGCATGACGATGAATTCATTAATACGCCCCTTCATACACCTGTGCTGCCCACTCGATGGGGAGCCGCTGAACCTCGCGGATAAAACCTGGCGCTGCACCAACGGACACAGCTTTGATGTTGCGAAGCAGGGTTACGTGAACCTGCTGCCGGTGCAGAACAAACGTTCGAAAGATCCGGGTGACAGCAAAGCTATGGTGCAGGCCCGGGCGGATTTTCTTACTGGCGGGTTTTATCAGCCATTGGCCGATGAACTTGCGGCGACGGTGTTGCGGGGTAATCCGGGCGCCGTGTTGGATGCCGGTTGTGGCGAGGGCTACTACTTACGGCATCTGTTGGATGCGGCTGAGCGCTCGGATTGTGAGCTTGAGGTTGCCGCGCTTGATATCTCCAAATGGGCCGTGCTTGCGGCGGCGAAACAAGATAAGCGCGCCACCTGGATGGTGGCCTCCAATAGCCAGATTCCTATCGCTGCTAAGAGCATTGATGCGCTTCTATGCGTGTTTGGCTTTCCGGTTAGCGGCGAGTTTCAGCGCGTACTCAAACCTGGCGGCCGATTGCTGATGGTGGATCCCGCGCCGGATCATCTAAGCGAACTCAAACAGGTTATTTATTCCGAGGTGAAAGCCAAACCACATCAATTACCGATCTCTCTTGATGACTGGCAGCTCAAGTCTGAGCAGCGTGTCACCTTTTCGGTAACCCTGCCCACCCAGGCTGCGATTCATAACCTGTTGACCATGACGCCACACCTTTATCGCGCCAGCAATGAAGGTCGTGCCCGCGCTGAGGCACTGACTGAACTGACCGTGACGGTCGATGTGTGGGTGCGTGAGTTTACTGCGCGGTGAAAATCACTTGCATAATGTAGCCAACTCATAGAGTGCGTATAAATCGGCTCAGATGATAAGCGAAAAGGTGGACGTCTTCTGGCTCGATTTGCTTGGGTTGGTTTTCGATAAACGTCGGCAATGCTTTGGGATTTAATACCCACACCTTGGTTCGTCGGGTATCGGGGCTATGGATGTACCAGCCCGGATAGACCACCACACCGCGAACCGGCAGTTTACGACCGGTTGACTCACTGAGCAGCTCACCCAGCCAATAACTGGCCGCGTTTACTTGTGTCACCGGGTCGCCTTTGATCGGTTTGCCACGATGCTTGATTTGAACACCGTCGAATTCCAATTCTGCTTTGCCCTTATCTGGTTTTGACATCGTTTTGGTCTCAATGACGTAGATACCTGAACGGTGAATCACCACGTGATCAAGGTTGAAGTTCTCTCCCTCGATGTCGTGAAATACCTGAGCACCTTGTACGCGAAGCCGTTCCAGAAATTGCCCCACCGCTTTCTCGCCCTCAATACCCAACTTAATGGGCTTGGTTTTGCGTACCCCACGCACCATTTTCCAGGCTGCTACCAGTATGACGACACCGGCAAGTAGGGATACGAGTATTGGATTGGGCGGACTGTCAAAATACCAACGACTCCATTCAGTTACGGCCAGCGCGAGGGCGACCATGGCTATCAATAAGTAGAAAAGAATATCGTCTAAAACGATATTCATAAGCTGTTTTTCAAGCGATTCGCCGGGATTGCGTAAAGGCTTCGCTTTTAGTGGAGATTTCTTCATTGGTGGCTTCTTAAGCTTCCGAGGAGCCTTAACATTACATGTAAATCTGAATGAATAAAATAGTAATTAAATTGTTTATTTTTTTGAAGTTACATTTTGGCGTTGCACAGGCTTACAGGCAGAACCTCGAACTTCACGACGCCTTATGGATACTCAGCGGAATATCTTCAGGCGCCTGCAAAAGCGGGTCGAGCGCCTCAGCATTGCTGGTCAGCCAATAATTTACCTCATTCGGGCGCACCAGCAACGGCATACGATGGTGATACTCAAGGCACTGCGGCGTTGGCGCGGTGGTTAAGGTCACCAGTCGGTTCTCGCCATCGGTCATTGGGAAATAAAGACCGGCCATGTAAAACGGCTGCTCATCCGGGTGAGTAAAAAGGTACTTGGTTTTTTTCGACTGTCCCGCTTCGGCTTTCCACTCGTACCAGCCACTGCAGGGAACGACGCAGCGATGTAGCTTAAAGGCCGCTTTGAAAGTGGGCTTGGTGGCAACGGTTTCCGCCTGCGCATTAATTAAGGGCCGCTTCGCCCACTGGGGCTGAATCCCCCAAGTTGAGCTGAGCTGCTGCAGCTCTTGGTCATATCTCACGATCTCCACCTGCTGCGTCGGCCGCAGATCACGATTGGTTTGCGTTGTGAAGTTGAGCCCCAGCTGCTCGCTGACAAACTTCATGAGCTGATGATCACGGATATCTAATCTGCCGCACATAGCTGCTCCTTGTAGGCCGGCGTCAAAATTAATTTATGCGGTGTTCGCGGCGGGCCTCGATTTGTGCCGCGGGTAACTCGCCGTCGACAATAGGCTCAAGCGCAAACTGCACTTTAGGAATCAGCGCTTTGAATTCGGCAAGCATGGTTTTTTCGTTCACCGTTTCATTAAAAACCAACGTCACCCGCAAACTTTCAGGGAACCTCGTATAGTCGACGGTGTGAGTGAGCCATTCAAAACCGCTGCAGGTGGGTTTCGCCGCTTCGCAAACAGCGGTCAGCTCGCGGACGATATCACGCTCTAGCTTTTTGTCAGTTTTGCGCATCGGTGTGGCTCCTTGGGTTAGTAATCCCGATTTTTCCGCAGATTACAATTTGGGAACTTAGGAGTAAGCGGCGGGTTGGACCCGTAGTAGAACTACGGGCTACCTGTGGCACCCGGGATGTTACTCAATATTCTGGATCTGCTCGCGCATCTGCTCAATCAGCACTTTGAGTTCGACGGCGGCGGAGGTGATGTCGGTGTTGATGGACTTGGAGCCGAGGGTGTTCGCTTCGCGGTTGAATTCTTGCATCATGAAGTCGAGGCGACGGCCACAGGCTCCACCTTTGCGCAGTATTTTGCGGGTTTCGACGACGTGGGTATCGAGGCGGTCCAGCTCTTCTGCGACGTCGGTTTTTTGCGCCAGCATCACCATTTCGCTTTCCAGCCGCTGCGGGTCGAGTTCGACCTTGGCTTCTTCCAGCCGCGTGAGTAAGCGCTCACGTTGCCATTCCAGGACTTCTGGCATGCGCTTGCGCACGAACGCAGCTTGCTCGGCTACGCCTTCTAAACGCTCTTCAATCAGCCGCTCCAGCGCCTTACCTTCGCTTGCACGGTTGTCGATAAATTCAGCAACGGCGGTATCAAACGCAGCCATTACGTCGGCCTGAATCGCATCCATATCGTCTTCGCTCTGGGCGACCACGCCTGGCCACCGCAACACGTCGAGCGGGTTCAGATACGACGACGAGCTTTGGTTGGAGATCCAGTTGGCACTGGAGATCACGCTTTTCGCTAACTCTTCGTTCAACTGCAAGCCGCCTTCAACTTTTTGTTCGATGTTGAGACGCAGGTTGCACTCCACTTTGCCGCGCTGCAGTTGCTTGCGCAGTTTCTCGCGCAGCATGTTTTCCATCGAACGAAACTGCTCCGGCAAACGGAAATAGGTTTCTAAAAAACGTTGATTCACTGAACGCAGTTCCCACGTCGCTGTACCCCATTCGGCTTTCAGTTCGTGGCGCGCGTATCCGGTCATGCTTTGAATCATAGTAGATATCTCTTAGCTAAAGTTGCAGACAGTTTAACATTGTTTTCTGACACGCGGAATTTCACCGTCAACTCTGCTATAATCGCCGCCCAAATTACTTACAGCTTATTTCCAGTAAAGGAGCCAGCCCATGCGTCCAAGTGGTCGTACTGCCCAGCAAATTCGTCCGGTGACCATTACCCGCAACTACACCCGTCACGCTGAAGGTTCAGTGTTGATTGAGTTCGGCGACACCAAAGTGTTGTGCACCGCAAGTGTGGTGAAAGGTGTGCCACGGTTCCTTAAAGGTAAAGGCCAGGGTTGGGTAACGGCGGAATACGGCATGTTGCCGCGCTCGACCCATACCCGCATGGATCGCGAAGCGTCGCGTGGCAAGCAGGGCGGTCGTACCGTTGAAATTCAGCGCCTGATTGGCCGTTCGCTGCGCTCCTGTGTGGATCTGACCGTGCTTGGCGAGAACAGCATCACCATCGACTGCGACGTGCTGCAGGCCGACGGCGGTACGCGCACCGCATCCATCACGGGTGCTTGTGTGGCGCTGGTTGATGCACTGAACTGGATGCGTAATCAGGGCATGGTCAAAACCAATCCGCTCAAAGGCTTGGTCGCTGCAGTTTCTGTCGGCATGTACAACGGCCATCCGGTTGCCGATCTGGACTATCCGGAAGACTCAAAAGCCGATACCGACATGAACGTGGTCATGACCGAAGCGGGTAAGCTGATCGAACTGCAGGGCACCGCCGAAGCCGAGCCTTTCTCGTTCGATGAAATGAATGAAATGCTTGAGCTCGCGCGTCACGCCATCCGCGAACTCATGGACCTGCAAAAACAAGCACTAGCTTAAAGGGCTGTTGTTTTCACGAACAACGAGTAACGAACAACGAATAACGCATGCGGTTTTTAATATGAAACAATATCAAAAAGACTTCATCTCATTCGCCATCACCCGTGGCGTCTTAAAATTCGGTGAATTTACCCTGAAATCCGGGCGTACCAGCCCGTATTTCTTTAATGCCGGCTTGTTCAATAAAGGCGCTGATCTGGCGCGGCTAGGACGTTTCTACGCAGCCGCACTGCAAGACAGCGAGGTCGACTACGATGTGCTGTTTGGCCCCGCGTACAAAGGTATTCCGATTGCTACAGCGGCCGCCATTGCGCTGTACGACACTTATCAGAAAGACGTTCCCTACTGCTTCAACCGCAAAGAAAAGAAAGCGCACGGCGAAGGTGGCAACCTGGTGGGTTCAGAGCTTAAGGGTAAGATCATGCTGGTGGATGATGTCATCACCGCCGGCACTGCCATTCGTGAATCCATGGACATCGTCAAAGCCAATAACGCCGAGCTGGCCGGGGTCTTGATAGCCCTTGACCGGCAGGAAAAAGGTCAGGGCGAGCTCAGTGCTATTCAGGAAGTTGAGCGGGACTTTAATACCAAAGTTATCAGCATCGTTAAACTCAACGATGTCATTCGCTATTTAGAAAAAAGCCCCGAGCTGGCCGAGCACCTCGAGGCTGTTACTGCTTATCGTACTAAGTATGGCGTCGCCTGACGCCATACTTTTCCTAAGACGCGTCAGCGCGGATTAAAACGCTTCCGACGGTACGTATTGTAAGCCGATACGTGCATCCACTACCTGACACTCCGCACCCGCTTTGGCGGTGGTAACACCTTCGCCGCCAATCAGCGTCAGGGTAAACTGCTCCTGCTTCACTTCAACGCTGTTGCGGTCGTTACATAACAAGCGCAGCGCGTCATACATACCACGTCCATCGAGGAAGTTGGTGGTGGGGTTCTCCTGCACGACCTGAGAACTGTCCGCCAGGCTCACGTTGGTGATCTCATCACCAGCGAAGGTGCCAGTTGATCCTGCCATCAGGTAATGGAAGCTGGCTGCTACGGCGCGCTCATTCTGCTGCGCACCGAGGGCGAAGAATACGCCCCGTTCGCCAACCACTTTAAAGTCGCCCGATTTCAAATTCACCATCAATGCGGTCGCCGCATCAATACCTACGGCCATAGGCACACGATTGGTCGCTGCAACGCGCAACAGACGGCCGTGACGCCCTTCTTCGCCGACCTCGGCATCAAGGGTTGCCCAGCGGAATAAGCCGGCGCCACCAAGGGGATGATAGGTTGCACTGTGCTCATTCAGGCCACGCGGACACATGTCGTCTTTATGACAGCCTAAACCTGGACTGCGCGACGAATGCACCCCGTCTTTTAACGCTTCGCGGCTGGTACCGCCGGTTAACATTGCTTTGCTGGTCAGCACGTTGACCGCTGTACCGGCCGCCGCGACCACCAATTGTTCTTCTGCAACGCGCTCAGCGATGGCAACAGCAAATACGTTAGGTTCATTCAACTGGGTGACAAACAGGGGCCGCAAAAGATCCGGCGAGCCATCAGCGATAAAAATCGCATCAGCGGTACGCAGTGGCGCCAGTGCATCACCGGCTTCACAGAACGCCAGCTGGCGGGCATGCAGATCAGCGTGCACTTTACCGCGCCGGTAAGCGCCCATTTCGCTCGCCCGGAATTTGTCCAATTCGGCACAGGCATCTTCTTCACGGGCAGCCAAAACCGCGGCATCCAGTGGTAACCACGAGGCATCAGCGCCAGCCGCGGCGAAACTTTGCAGGTAGTAGTTCACCTTATCCAGACTGTCGCGCTGACCCGCTGTCAGTATCAATACATGGGGCGTATCGTCGTCGGCGACTTTTGCAGCTTGCGTCACTACATGACGCAATAGCTCAGGCTGTACATCATCTTTGGTCTCTGCCAGATTGACGCCATAACTGACATCATCAGGTACCCGCATTTCCAGGTAATCGATGATCATGTTCCATTCGCGTTCCGATAATTGGTCGTACATGTAACGCGTTGCGCGACGGGTAAACTCTTCCAGAAATACGCGTTCCGAAATAACGTCCTGGTTCATACGGTTGTGCAACAGATCTAAAGCTTCGCGCAAGTCGTCACGAACGTCGCGACGCATCGGATTCCAGTTTTTATCATCCAGCAGCGGCTCAACGTAATTGCTAGTGAGGTTTACGTAGCGATCTGAGCGCATTGCGTCGCGGTCGATCCAGTCGGTATCGCCGCAACGTTGCCATGCCATGCTGGAACAGACTTCAAGGGGCTGCCCTATGGCAATAAACGGGAAAAAATCAGACTTTTCTGATTGCTCATCGGCCATTGCCGCCGATGCAGTGACCGAACCTAAACTCGCACTCACCCCTGCAATTGCTGCCAGGCATGTGATCAAAATGGACTTCCGCATGTACTTACTCCTAACTGACTTGCGTTTATTGTAACAGCTTTTCTTAAGCAACTGAGGTGCTATACTTTCGCGTAATTCAGTAGACCCTCACAGAGGCCTTAAAGTTGCATTATTTTCGTTCTGCCACCGCCGTCATTCTGATCATAAGCTGTATGTTTCTCAGTACCGCTGGCTGGGCGCAAGATGACGAAGAACAGCTACCGGAGGAATTGGTGTTCCGCAAAGTGGAGCCCTCGCCTATAGCTAACTTCGTGGTACAGCTGTTTACCGAGGCTTACGCCAGACTAGGCATTGAACTGCGCTTTGAAGACATGCCGCGCAACCGCAGTCTGACCGAAGCCAACAAAGGCCGCATCGCTGGCGAACTCGGCCGGGTGCCACGGCTGCACGACGAATACACCAATTTGCTCCGCGTTGATTTCCCGCTGTTTGATTCCGAAGTGGTGATGGTTGCCGACCGCCGCGAGTGCGGGCTGTGCGGGTTTTCCACCATCGACAGCTTTGCCTATATCGGCGGTACCCAGTCCGTCGAAGAGGTGCTCGAAGACCTTGCCATTGATATGCCCAGTATTCAAGCGGTCAACTTTACTCAGCTCGAACTGCTTTATACCAACGATCGTGTCGATGCTATTTTATTAAATGACTTTGAAGCCGAGCAGTTAGAAGCAGTCGACGAATACACTATTTTCGTGCCCTACAAACGCAATACCGGCTATCACTTCCTGCATAAGAAGTACGCCTTTTTAATTCCCAAAATTGAGGCGATTCTTGAAGACATGCTCAGCAGTGGTCGTGTGCTCGAAATCATCGCCTTAAACAATGCCCATCTTCGCACCACGCTGGGTTTTGAGAACTCACCTGATTTCGGTAGTGTTCGGTTCTCTGCCGGTTTATGGCCGGAGTACACCAACGCCGATGGCTCCGGTGCCTACTGGAATGTTATGGGGCGGATTTTTGCGCCGGTCGCCACCCATCTCGATTTTCACGCCAACACTTTTAGCCGTGCCTATCGCGGACTCGATGACAGTCGCTTTGACGCCCTGGTCGGTGCGCTGACGGATCAAACCCCGGACAACACGATTGTCTCGCGTAACCACATTGATTTTGATAGTCCGTTGTATGTGTTCGCTGCTTCGGAACAAGACATGCAACAGGTGCAGGCGGGAACCATGGAACGGCCGATTTGTCATGTTGCCGGTTATGAATATGAGCAATTGCTGAGCGCTGAGCTGAACTATTATTCCGCCGATAGCCATCTTGATTGTTTCGCCATGCTCGACATGGGTCGCGTGGGCGCTGTGGTCGGCTATCCGGAAAATGTGCCGGACTGGACCAACTCCCCTTACAGCATGATCAAATTACGGGACGCTCTGCCGATTCATGTGGCGTTTCAGAACACACCACACGGCTACCGCTTGCGCGACTGGTTCGATGCCAAGTTCCGCGAGATGGTCAAAACCGGTACCATAAAAGACATCTACACTGACGAAATGATCAAGCGGGCTTATCTGCATTTGAGTATTCCGGATGAGAGCAAAGCCAAGGTGCAAGGCACCGCCTGGTAACCTGCCAAATTTAGTCCTTGATGCGGCGCTATTTTTACTCATTTATTCATTTCTCTGTGGCGTCGCCGATTTTATTTTCCGTTTTTGAATTCACACTGTCGCCATGCCTCATAGCTGACCAAAGCAACAGTATTGGACAAGTTTAGTGAACGATTATTGGGCATCATAGGGATTCGTAATCTCATTTCAGGATTGATTTGTTCCATGACCTCAGGCGCCAGGCCACTGGTTTCAGAGCCAAACAGCAACACATCCCCCGGCTGGTACTGCACTTCAGCATAGCCACGTGTACCCTTGGTAGTGATAGCATAGATTTTACACTCACCCATGGCTTCTTTGAACGCCTCGAAATCAGGATAGCGTTCGACACGGCTTAAATCGTGATAATCCAACCCTGCGCGACGTAGCTTTTTTTCTTCCAAATCAAAGCCGAGCGGCTCAATTAGGTGCAACGTACAACCATTGTTGGCACAAAGCCTGATCACATTACCGGCGTTAGCAGCCATGACAGGGTTAAATAACGCAATATTAAACATTGATCCTGTATCTCCAAATTTTGTTAGCCCCACTTTGTTGGCTATTGTATTGTATTATATATGCGATAGTTGAATTTAAAGGCGTAGAGGGACGTTTTTGTGAATCGATCTAACAAAAAATATCAGCCGCTGATGGATCAAAATAAGGAACATTATCCCCTATGAAGCCTGTTCGCGATTATGCCTTTTGGGTAAAGCTTGCCACCCGCGCTTCGGTGAGTGTGGCGCTGACTCTGATCGTGGTCAAGCTTTGGGCCTGGATCAGCACTGACGCCTCGAGCATGCTGGCCTCAGCCACTGACTCTATGCTTGATAGTCTGGCCTCGCTGTTTACCTTTTTCTCGGTGCGCTATGCCCTGCAACCGGCTGACCACGAGCACCGCTTTGGTCATGGTAAAGCAGAGTCGCTGGCGGCTTTGGTGCAGTCGGCGCTGATCACCGGCTCCGCCATGCTGTTGCTGGTGCATAGTGCGCAGCAATGGTATCAGGGCGAAGCTGTTGCCAAACCGGCATTGGGTATTTACGTATCGATTTTTGCCATCGCGCTGACGCTGGCATTGGTGTTATTGCAACGGGTTGCAATCAGGCATACCCAATCCAAAGCTATTGCTGCTGACCACCTGCACTTTCAGTCGGATTTACTGCTCAATAGTGCCGTTATCGTGGCGCTGGCGTTAAGTGCTTACGGTTGGTACTGGGCCGATAGTCTGTTCGCTATTCTGATTGCGATTTATCTGGCCTACGGCGCCATACGAATTGGCTGGGAGGCGTTTCAGGGCTTAATGGATCGGGAACTGCCAGAGCCTGATAAAGAAAAAATCGTGGCGGTGCTCAAAGCTACCGAAGGCATTCACGGCTGGCATGATCTGCGGACCCGGGCCTCAGGTCAGATGCGTTTCATTCAGTGTCATATCGAGCTTGACGACCACCTGTCGCTGCGGGCCGCGCATGCAATTGCCGACGGGGCCGAACAGGAACTGCGCGATTTGTTTCCGGAAACCGACGTGATTATTCACATGGATCCGCTTTCTGTGGTGCCCGATCGCCGCGAAACCAAGCCAACATCCGATTAACCACAGGCTTGCGGTAGGTATTGGTTTCGATAAAAATTTCATGCCGGGCATCTGGCACTACCATCAACTCACTGTGGGGGTGCGATAAAGCGCAGACAAATTCGCGCTGCGCTTGCCCGTCGACCACCCTATCACCACCCGCCTGCACCACCAGTACCGGAATGTGAATGTCTCCGGCTTCGCCAATCGCTCGTCGTGCTGCACTTAATGCTTCGGCTATCCAACGAAAAGTAGGTCCGCCCAGTTGCACTTCAGGATGTTGCCGGTAATGCCGACGGAAGGTCTGATAACGCGCCAGGCTATGGGACAACTCATTGTCCTTAAATGGCGTTTCGGCATAATCGCCAGTGCCCGGAAAGTACCAGGCTTTTCCCGGATTAAGCAGCTGATTCAGTGCAGCCCCGGTGCGGGTGACCACCACCGCCAGCCAATGCGGAATCCAACCGGTCTGAATGCCAAACATCGGCGATGAGAGCACTGCGGATTTTACTTTATGTGGGTAACGCGACAGATAAAGTGCCGCTATGGCGCCGCCCATCGAATGGGCTACCAGATAGATCGGCAGCTCGGTGCGGTAATGTTCGCTCATGTGTTGTTCAGCGCTGCGGGCAAAACCGGCGAAGTCGTCGACGAAATCGTCGAAGTGATGGACGTGGCCATTATGCGGATTCGATGTTAACCGGTCAGAGAAGCCCTGGCCGCGATGGTCAAGAATGGCCACAGCATAGCCTTGCTGGCCAAGTTCCCACACCAGTTCGGGGTATTTGATAGCACCTTCAATCCGTCCGGGGCTGACGAGTACCAGTGCTCTGGCTCCCGGTGGGCGTATGAGGTAATAGCAGAGCTTGACGTTGTGCGGCCGCTGCATGTACAAACGTTCGGCGTGGGCATGCCAGTAGGGCATAACCGTATCGTTGTAGAACGCTTGCCAGTCTGGGGAGTTATCGTCGTACACTACTATGCTCCTGTTAACGGCAGATTGACTGACACCTCCAATCCACCATCGGGATGATTGCGGGCGGTTACCGTACCACCTAATACTGCGGCGGCGCGCAAACTTAACGCCATACCCAGGCCCACTCCGGCCTTATGATTACGCGATGGATCGGCGCGATAAAATGGCGTAAACAATTGGCTTAACTGATCTTCTGGTACGCCGGAACCGTGATCACGAATCACCATAGTGTAATCATTCGCGCTTGTCTGACAACTGATTTCAATTCTGTCATCAGTATACTGCAAGGCATTACGTACCAGATTCTCAATCACCAGGCGCAACAGCTCCGGGTCGCTTTCGGTGACTGGCCAGTCGCTGTCGGTATCGATATGCAGGCGACTGCCCTCAGTCGCATCAACATAGCGCAGATCTTTACTCAATACCTCGACCAGGGCGCGGGTATCTACCTTTTCTCTCTGTAATTTTACTAAACCGTTTTCCAGCCGCGACAACGACAAAATCCGTTCAATGATAGTGCTTAACCGCTCCAGATCTCGCCCCAACTGCGCCATGTGGTTTTCCTGCTCTTCATGGTTGTCGTTATCGTGACTGAGCATTAGCGCTACCTGCATCCGCGCCAGCGGTGAGCGCAGTTCATGGGAAACATCTGAGAGTAAGCGCCGCTGGGCGTCACGGGACACAGCAAGATCATGGGCTGTGGTTTCCAGCGCCCGTGCCAGTTCACCGAGCTCGTCATTGCGTTTAGGAAGGCGTTTTAGATCGAGTTTTTCACTGCCTTTGGCGATTTCCCGCATGGCCAGAGTTAACCGCCGTAATGGCATCACCAGCCAGGCACCCAGCAATATCGCAATACCTAAACTACCGACCATCAAAGCTAAGGTTTGCACGCGCTGGGTTTGTTTCTCGGTCAGTACTTGTTCTTCGCGTTCGCCGGGAGTTATCGGTCGCGTCAACAGAATACGGTAGTCTTGCTGCTCGAAAGGTCCCAGCAGCATCCGATTCCCCAGGGGAAACTGCTCGGGACGCTCGGCTTCGAGCTGCCGCATCAGAATAGTGCGATGATTCATTGCTAAGCCGCGATCCAGCTGCAGTCGTTCCTGCCCGCTTGGGGCCAGACTCGCGGCCACACGATAATCCCCGGCCAACAAGCGGCCAGGGGTCAATGAGCGGAATGTTTCAACGTCAGAGAGCAGAGGTGCCAGTGAAGCCTGCACGGCAGCAGGCACTGGCTCAGGCTCAATCGGTTTGCTGAACCATAGCGCCAGCACATAACCGCTGCTTGCTACTGTAAATAGCAACACCCAGAACAGTAACAGCAGTCGCAGTGAAAGCGAGTGGTACCAGCGCATGCAGGGGCAGCCTTTTGGTTAAGCGAACTGGAGGATGCGATAACCACGGCCGCGCACAGTTTGAATACGCTCAGGATCGGTTGGTAATTTCTTGCGGATGTTACTGATGTGAACATCGAGGCTACGATCGAATGGCGCTAACGAGCGGCCAAGTGCAGCAATCGACAGTTGGTCTTTACTTATCACTTCACCGGCACCACGTACCAGGGTGCGCAAAATATCGAATTCCGTCGGAGTTAACTCAAGCTCAACGCCTTCGCAGGTCGCTTTGTTATTCGCAGGATCTACTACAAATCCGGCAAACTCAGTGGCTTCCTGACGGACACTGGTGGCTGGCGTGCGGCGCAGCAAGGCCTTAACGCGCGCAATCAGTTCTTTGGGGTAAAAGGGCTTAGGCAAATAATCATCGGCGCCTAGTTCAAGACCCGCCACCCGATCGTCATCGTCGCCGCGTGCGGTTAACATCAGTACAGGTGTATTCCGAGCTTGTTGGCGCAGTCGTTGCAGCAATTGAAAACCGTCGATTCCAGGTAACATAACATCGAGCAAGATGAGGTCATAAGATCCACTCAACGCGCGCTCCAAACCGGTTTCCCCGTCTGCCGCAAGCGTTAACTGAAAACCTTCCTTGGTGAGGATCTGCTCCAACATACTGCTTAGTTCAGCATCGTCATCAACAAGTAGTAATTTGCTCATAAGTTTCCCTGTGTTGTTATAGTTAGCTTTACAGACTAAGCATTATGTAAAGACGTACCTAAATAGATAGTGTATTTACGTTTCTTTTACCAACTCTTTCAACTTGCGGGTAAGGGTGTTCCGGCCCCAGCCTAACTTTTCTGCAGCCTGCTGTTTATGGCCATCGGTGCTCTCCAGAGCCAGTTCAATTGCGATGCGTTCGATTGCCGTCATCAGCTCCGGCAACAGGTCGTTTTGATTCTCACTCAGACGTTGTTTTAAGTAGGCACGAATACCTGCCTGCCAGTCATTTTCTTTGGTCTCAGATACGCCGGCGTTAATTGCCGGTGCGCTGCTAATTCCTTCGGGCAGATCCGCCACGTCAACCCAGCGCCCGGGCGCCATGACCGTCAGCCAGCGACAGGTATTTTCCAACTGCCGCACATTGCCCGGCCAGTCCGCGTCTTGCAATCGTGCTTCTGCGGCAGTGGTCAGCTGTTTAGGTTCAGCATTAAGCTCTTTCGCGGCTTTTTGTAAAAAGTGCTGGGCCAGCTGCGGAATATCGCTGCGCCGCTCGGCCAGGGTCGGCAACTGCAAGCGGATCACGTTCAGCCGGTGGTACAAATCTTCCCGGAAGGTTCGTTCTTTCACACGCTGCTCGAGCTGCTGGTGCGTAGCGGCAATGATCCGCACATTCACCCGTACCGGTTCGTAACTGCCGACCGGATAGAACTGGCCTTCGGCCAACACGCGTAACAAGCGGGTTTGCACCGCCAGTGGCATATCGCCAATTTCATCCAGGAACAAGGTGCCGCCGTCCGCCTGCTCAAAACGTCCGCGTCGCCGTTGGCTAGCACCGGTAAAAGCACCTTTTTCGTGGCCAAAAAGCTCGGATTCAATTAAGTCGCCCGGGATCGCTGCCATATTTAGTGCAATAAAAGGCTTACCTTTGCGTGGGCTGTGCTCGTGCAGTGCCCGTGCGACAAGTTCTTTACCGGTACCTGAAGCGCCGGTCAGCAGCACCGTGGCGCTCGATTGCGACAACCGCCCAATCGCCCGGAACACGTCCTGCATAGCAGGGGCAGCCCCTACTAATCCAGCAGGGGCTGCCCCTTCTGTGGATAACTTTTGCTGCGGGGTTTGCATGGCGCGCTGCAGGGTGCGCAGCACTTCATCGAGATCGAAGGGCTTGGCGAGGTATTCAAATGCGCCGCCCTGAAACGCACTGACTGCCGAATCAAGATCAGAATGGGCGGTCATTACCACCACCCGTAAATCCGGATAATGGTTCTGGACATAATCCAGCACCGCCAGGCCGTCATCGCCCGGCATGCGGATATCCGTTAGCAAGACCTGCGGCTGGTTCTGCTCTAAGGCTTTATACAAACTGGCGGCATCGGCGAAGCTACGACTGGCGATTTCGGCGCGTTGCAACGCCCGCTCGAGGACCCAGCGAATTGAGCTGTCATCATCCAGTAGCCATACCGGTTCTTTACTTTGCATGGTCCGCTCCATTCGTGTGCCGCGTCTCAATGTAAGGTAAATAAATCAAAAAGCGGGTGCAGCCTGCCTCTGAGAGCACTTCGATTTTTCCCGCATGCTGGTGCACCACGTTTTGGGTAATCGCCAGGCCCAACCCAGTGCCGCCGGCGCGACCACTGACCATCGGGTAGAACAGCGTTTCTTTCAGCTGTTCCGGTACGCCCGGGCCATTGTCCTGTACTTCAATGACCGCGCAGCGGCGGTAGCGTTGTCCGTACAAGGTTTGCTGGTGCAACACGCGGGTGCGCACGATAATCTCACCTTGGTCCGCCAGCCCTGCATCCACAATGGCTTCGCTGGCATTCATCACGACGTTCAACAGCGCCTGCTCGATGCCATCTGCGGCCATGGTCAACTCAGGCAGGCTGGGATCGTAGTCGCGCTCAAACTTAATCTTCGGTGCTGCGCTTAACTGTGCGACCGCAATCACCCGCTCGATCACTTCATGCACGTTGGTAGCTGCGCGATCAGGCAACTCGTGTGAGCCGAGCATGCGGTCAACCAGGTTACGCAAGCGATCAGCCTGACTGATAATCAAATCGGTGTAGTCGTGCAGCTGCTTATCGGCAAGTTCGCCGGCCAGCAGTTGCGCTGCTCCACGTAAGCCACCCAATGGATTTTTAATTTCATGGGCCAGCCCGCGGACGATGCTATGCGCTGCCTGCAGTTGCTGTTGCTGCGAATTTTCCTGATTGATGCGCCGGATCTGATCCACCTGACGTAACTCGAGCAACATCTGTGCTGCGCCGGATTTAGCCGCTAATGGCTGGGCCACGAACTCAATAGTAACGCGCTGTCCGTCGTGGAAGATCCAGGTGACATCACTGTCAGAAACACTTTGCTGATCACGTAAGGCTTGTCTTAGGACTTCAGGTTCTAACGAGCTGTAACTGAATAAGCTGAACAACGGGGTACCAAGAAGCCGTTTGCGACTGCCATCGAGCACAGTTTCTGCGGCGGCATTCATGTAGCAAATATGCAGGTGTTCATCGAGCTGCACAATGCCGGTGAGCAGCTGATCCCAATCCGGTTGCACCAAATTGGTGCAATCAGTTTTGGCCACTCGTCCCACCTTGCGTGTTATTGAGTGCTGGATTCAGAATAGATGCCTGATGCATGTAGATCACGGTGGTGTCCGAGCGGGCTAACTCTGCCCCTTGTTCACTGTACATGCGCACGTGTAAACGGTGTTCGCCACGATTAAGACCTTCCAGTGAAACGCTTCTCGCCGTTCCCTGATAGGACATCTGCCCATCGACGTACAATTCAAAGCTTACCCGCCCCCGCACATTGCGGACGCTTTCAGCCCAGACCACGTTCAGACGGCCCAGATTGTCACGTATCGTTTCTTCGTGGGTAGGACGCACAATTTCGACGTCGGCAGAGACTTCTTCATTCGCCTCGGCCGCTTCTTGTGGCGTCAGCTCAGGCTCCGTCCGGGTGACCGGCGCAAAATCGCTGGTCACGGTATTGATGTTAATACGTTCGGCACCTTCCTGCTTTTGATCGGTATAGACCACCGTGCCGTCTTCTAAAACTTTCCGATAAACCTGAGCTTCGCTGTTGGCCCCAACAAAAAGGAGGCTCACGATGGCCAGTACGAAAAATACATTGCGTAGTAACGGTTGCATCGCATTGCCTCCTATATTTTGTCGTGCACTAAACAACCAGGTGTTTAGACACTGTAGTACAAATCAAATTCAATTGGGTGGGTGGTCATTTTCAGCTTCATGACTTCCTGCTGTTTGAGCGCAATGTACGCATCAATCATGCTGTCGGTCATCACACCACCTTGTTTCAGGAAGTCGCGGTCTTTATCCAGCGCTTCCAGTGCCATCTCAAGCGAGTGACATACGGTTGGAATTTCTTTCGCTTCTTCCGCTGGTAAGTCATACAAGTCTTTATCCATAGCGTCGCCAGGATGGATCTTGTTTTTGATACCGTCCAGGCCGGCCATTAACAAGGCACTGAAGCACAGGTAAGGGTTTGCGGCTGGATCCGGGAAGCGTACTTCGATACGACGGCCTTTGGCGTTTGACACCAATGGAATACGAATCGACGCTGACCGGTTACGCGCAGAGTAAGCCAGCATAACCGGTGCTTCAAAGCCTGGCACCAAACGTTTGTACGAGTTGGTTGCCGGGTTGGCGAAGGCGTTAATTGCGCGGGCATGCTTGATGATACCGCCGATGTAATACAACGCAGTTTCACTCAGGCCACCGTATTTGTCGCCCGCGAACAGGTTTTTGCCATCTTTCGCCAGTGACATATGTACGTGCATACCTGAACCGTTGTCACCGACAATAGGTTTTGGCATGAAGGTCGCTGTCATACCGTACGAATGCGCAACGTTGTGCACCACGTACTTGTAAATTTGAATTTCGTCAGCTTTTTTAGTCAGGGTATTGAAACGGGTAGCAACCTCGTTCTGACCGGCTGTTGCCACTTCGTGGTGGTGCGCTTCAACGACCAGGCCCATGTCTTCCATCACCATGCTCATGGTGTTACGCACATCGTGCGAGGAATCCACTGGTGGCACCGGGAAGTAACCGCCTTTAACACTTGGACGGTGCGCTAAGTTACCATCAGGGTATTCTTTACCTGAGTTCCACTTGGCTTCTTCGGCTTCGATTTTGTAGAACGAGCCGCTCATATCCGTATGGAAACGCACATCGTTGAACAGGAAAAACTCTGGCTCTGGACCAAAGAATGCAGTGTCTGCCACACCCGCGCTTTGCAGGTAAGCTTCTGCACGACGCGCGATTGAACGCGGGTCACGGTCATAGCCTTGCATGGTGTCTGGCTCAAGAATGTCACACACGACGTTCATGGTCATTTCGTCAGTGAACGGGTCGAGCACGATAGAGTCGCAGTCTGGCATCAGCACCATGTCGGATTCGTTAATACCTTTCCAACCACCAATCGAAGAACCATCGAACATTTTACCGTCCTGGAAAAAGTCCTCGTCGATCTGCGACACCGGGATGGTGACGTGCTGCTCTTTACCTTTGGTATCGGTAAAGCGCATATCTACGAATTTTACTTCGTTTTCTTCAATAAACTTCATTACGTCTTGTGGTGTCGACATGTGTTCCTCCGGAATCGCGAATGTCTGTTGGTATTTATTTACGAAGAGCGTTGTTGGCTATTCGCTAATTGCTGTTGGCTTAAGGATTGCAAGCAGCGTGCCAAGATCACAATTAATCTTATTTTTCAGTCACTTGCGCTTTCGTTGCACCGCAATGCGCTTGCCTGCTCCATCAAAACCGCCGCTTTGACCAACTTTTGCACCATTATAGTGCATATTCCCGCACCATGATAGTGCACTTAGAAGGGGCAGCCCCCTGTGGATAGTGTGGATAAAGCAGGGGCTGCCCCTTGTGGATAAGTTGGCGACTTAGCACGGGGCAGCGGGGCAAGAACGAGTTTAGCTGCGGCGCTTCACTAATGACGCGTACAGCAGTGGGATCACGATAAGGGTAAGCAGGGTCGATACCGCAATACCGAAGATTAAGCTCACGGCCAGGCCATTGAAAATAGGGTCATCCAGAATAAAGAAGGCCCCCATCATCGCCGCAAGTGCAGTTAACACAATCGGCTGGCTGCGCACCGCAGCGGCCTGAATCACCGCATCATTAAGCGGTTTGCCGGCTGCCACAGCTTCGCGCACAAAGTCGACCAGCAGTATCGAGTTGCGCACAATGATGCCCGCCAGTGCAATCATGCCGATCATCGAGGTTGCGGTGAACTGCGCACCAAGCAGCGCGTGTCCCGGCATAATGCCAATCAGGGTAAGCGGAATCGGCGCCATAATAACCAGCGGCGTGCCGTAACTACCGAAGTGCCCGACCACCAGCAAGTAAATCAGCAATAAGCCAACCGCATAGGCTAAGCCCATATCACGGAACGTCTCGTAAGTGATTTGCCATTCGCCGTCCCATTTCACGGCGGCCTCATCCCATTCGGTGGGCTGGGTGATATAGCTTTGCGGTAAATCGAGCTTGCCAGCGGCAGCGAACAGCCCATACAGGGGCGAATCCAGCTCGCCGGCCATATCGGCGGTCACATATACGACCGGCCGCAAATCTTTATGAAAGCGAGGTTGTTGCAGCGGCACTTCGACCCGCTCCATAAAGGCACTTAACGGCACGTTGGCACCCTGCTCGCTGGTGACTGTGAGGCCGCTTAGTTGCGCCAGCTGTCCCTGCCAGGCGGCAGGTAAATATAACTGAACCGGCACCGGCTGTAATTGATCAGGCAGAGCCACGTAAGTCACCGGCAACCCATGCAGCGCAGTTTGCAGTACCTGCAACGCCTGCTCCGGATTAACTCCCAGCTGCGTTGCGCGGGCATAATTCACCTGCCAGATCTCCTCGGTACCGGTAGCGACCAGCGTGGTATCCACATCGACTACCCCAGCCGTTGTCGTAAGTGCATTCTGCACCCGCACTGCTGCGGCTTCACGGTCAGCCGCGGATGGCCCGTACACCTCGGCGACAATAGGTGCCAGCACCGGTGGCCCGGGCGGCACTTCTACCAACTTCAAACGCGCACCCGCGGCGTCCGCAATGGGCGTCAACAAGGGTCGGATCGCCAGCGCGATCTCGTGACTGGCACGATCACGATCTTCTTTTGCTGCCAGCGTGACCTGAATATCACCCTGATGCGCAGCGTTACGTAGATAGTACTGCCGCACCAGACCATTAAAACCAATCGGCGAGGCCGTACCCGCATAAATCTGCGTACTAGTGACTTCCGGAACTTCATCGAGTTTTTGCGCCAGCTGCAGCAAAACCGCGTTGGTTTGTTCCAGACTCGAGCCTTCCGGCATATCCAGCACCAGCTTGATTTCACTTTTGTCGTCAAACGGCAGCATCTTCATCACCACCGCCTGCACCACTGTAAGGCCCATCACCGCAACAATCAGGGCAATCAGGCCAAAGCCCATAAAGTAGCGTTTTTTACGGCTTTCCAGTAAGGGCTGCATGATTTTGGTGAAGAATCCCAGCAGCCGGGCCTCTTTCTTGCCCTCGCCATGACCGTGTGCGTCGTTACTGCTATCGCGCATGACATGACGCGCCAGCCATGGTGTCACGGTCAGCGCAATGACCAGTGACAGCACCATTCCCATCGATGCATTTATCGGGATGGGGCTCATGTAAGGCCCCATCAAGCCGCTGACAAAAGCCATCGGCAGCAACGCGGCGATCACCGTAAAGGTTGCCAGGATTGTTGGTCCACCGACTTCGTCCACAGCCGGTGGTATCGCCTCTTTCAGTGACTTGCCCAGCGCCAGATGACGGTGAATATTTTCCACCACAACGATGGCATCATCGACTAAAATCCCGATCGAAAAGATCAGCGCAAACAGCGACACCCGGTTCAGGGTAAAGCCCCAGGCCCAGGAGGCAAACAATGTGGTGGCCAGGGTCAACACCACCGCGCTACCCACCACTACTGCCTCGCGTTTACCTAACGCAAACAGCACCAGCGCCACCACCGAAATGGTCGCAAAAATAAGTTTCTGGATCAGTTTCGAAGCTTTGTTGTCAGCAGTTTCGCCGTAGTTACGCGTCACCTCAACGTTGAGCGCAGGTGGCAGCCATTGTTCCTGCAAGGTATCCAGGCGCGCCAGTACACGCGCGGCCACGTCCACGGCATTTTCGCCGGCTTTCTTGGTTACCGTGAGGGTTACCGCAGCTTCAGCTTCGCCGTTTTTTGCGCGCGACCAGACATAACGGGAGGGCCGGTTGGCGCCCTCGCTTACTTCCGCGACCTGCGTCAAACGCACCGGTCGCCCGTCAACGACAGCGACAATCAGCTCGCGTAATTCCTGGGCACTGGCAATAAAGCCGCCAGCCTGCACCGGGATCTGCTCGCCCTGAGCCAACCGGTAACCGGCCTGCGCACTCACGTTTTGTCGCATCAGCGCCTGTGCCACCCGACTAATATCCAGCCCAACCTTCGCCAGCGCGGTGCTGTCGAGCGTAACGCTTAACTGTTCTGGTTCGGCACCAATTACCTCAACATCACGCACACCACTGACATTCTGTAGCGGCGCCTGCAGCGTATCAGCGACAGACTTCAAATCCAGTTCCGCCGAAGTTAAGGTCAGGCCCAGAATAGGAACATCGTCAATACCGCGGGCGCGCACCAGCGGCTGACTGGTTTGCGGATGTTGCTGTTGCCAGGACGCTAAGGTGTCAAATAACTCCACCAGCGCTTTATCACGCGGCACGCCGACTTCAAATTGCACCGTCACCAAAGCTTGTCCCGCCTGGGAGACCGAGTAGATATGTTCAATGCCCTGCATGCGCGCAAAGTGCTGTTCCAGAGGCGTCGCCAGTTGCTGTTCAACCTGCTCGGCCCGGGCACCGGGGAAGGCCACCATGACATCTGCCATAGTTACATCGATTTGCGGCTCTTCTTCGCGCGGCGTGATAAATGCCGCCATTAAACCTAATAACAGGCCAAATAGCGCGAGCAGGGGCGTGATCTGCGAACGCTCACCCCATGCCGCGAGGCGCCCCGCGATGCCCATTTTAGTTGCCATACTGCACCGCCTCGCCGGCCGTTAAGCCCGCGACAATTTCCACCAGCTCACCATATTGACCGCCGACACGCACGGCGCGCCAGCTGCCGTCGGCCAGTTTCACCAGATTCATTTCGCCCTGCCGGTAAAGCGCCGCAGCTGGCACCACTATGCCTTGATGCTCAGCCACTTTGATTTGTACCCTTTGCCACTGCCCCGGTAAAAAGCCGGTTGCTTCTGGCAAACTCAAGCGGATGCGCTGCGTACCTGACTGCTGATGCGCCGTGGGGAATACCAGCATCTGTGTTGGCTCAACACCCGCAACCCGCGCCCATTTGAATTCTCCCGCGGCACTTGCATAAGTCGCCGGAATATCAATGTGAATGCGCAGCTGAGCCGGATCGAAGCCGCTCATCAGCGGCGTACCAGGCTGCACCAGTTCGCCCGGCTCAACCAGACGTTCGCTGACGATTCCACCATAGGGTGCTTTTACTTCGGTATAGGAAAGTTGCTCCTGTGCCCGCGCCACTGCCGCTTCGGCATTATTTTGCTGCGCCTGGGCATTATCCAGATTGGCTTTGACACGGTCTTGTTCAGCAATTGGCAAGAGTCCCTGCGCAACCAGTTGCGCTACCCGCTGGTATTCTTGTTGTGCCGCCAGCAAGCTTGCGTTAGCAGCTGCCAGCTGCGACTCCGCCTGACTCAGCGCCTGGTACTGATCAACCGAAGTGATAGTCACTATGGTGGCGCCTGCCGGCACCCTATCTCCAACTTCCACCAGCACCCGTTCGATGCGACCAGAAATCTGAGCGGAAACCGTCGCCGCGTTGGTTGCTTCCACCACGCCCTGTAACTGCAAATAGTCTGCCAGCTGCTGTTGCTGTGCTGTGGCGGTTTGCGTCGCATACGCCGGCGCGATACCTGTAGCGAGGGATGCCATAACAAGCACGGGGAGCAGCCAAGCGCGTAGTAATGTATTCATAGTAACGTCCTCAACCTGATTCGTTTGCTGAACGTATTTTAGATTATTCTAAACTACAAATCCAGTTGGTTTCCTGATTGTTGAACAATAGTCATTCCCAACTACTATTTCCTATGCTAATTTTGCTGTTCAACATCTATTTTAAAAGCTTATGTTTACTCGGTTTAGTTCGTCAGCAGCCACTAAATTCGTTATCGCCATCGCGAGCTTTTTTATCCTCACCAGCCTCGTCGGCGCTATCGAGTTCAGCTTTTATCAAGACCACCTGTTGATGGCCTTGATGCCTGCCACGTTGTTCGCCACCACCTTCCTGATTGGCTCAGGATGGCTCGCGCTATGCTGCCAAAAAGAACGGCTGGCCCGGGTTATCGGCGCTGTGTTGCTGGTCGAACTGCTGTTTATCCTTTGGTTGCACGCCTACTCCAGTATTGGCCATCTCGTTGCCTTACCACTGGAAATTGTATTTCCTATCTTAATGGGAACAGCATTGCTGTTTTTATTTCCGCCCACGACTGCAGTGGGTCACGTGCTTTGGCCGATCGGCATCGCTTGTAATCTGGTCATTTTTGTTTTCCTGCAAGTCAGTGTCTGGGGTCTGCCAATATTACCCAACTTCGATCCAACGCGGGCAAACTTCCCCGCGCTAACACTGGTTTCAATACTGCTTTTGTTTGGCACCGTCGCCTATGCAATCTTATTTAAGCTGGTAAACCAGGCACCAACATTGAAGACTATTCCCAAGCGAACTCTGGTTACCCTGATGGCCATTGCTGCCATCGGATTCGGTGTCTGGTATTCAATGACCTTAAACAACCTTACCACCGCCAGCAACGATGCCCGCACCAAAATCACCATGATTGCCAGTATGATCGATGACACTCTGGTGCAACACCGCAAGCTTGCGCAGAGTATTCAGGAGCGTTTGACCAATATCGACGATAGCCAGAATTTTCAAAGTTTACTGCAGTTCGATCTGGCAACCTACGAGCGAGATTACGATATCGTCCGCGGTTTTGTGATTTATGACGAACAGCTGAATCCGATTGCAACTACCGGTTTTGGCACGGCATTTTTAGAGCAGGGCTTTCTCTCATCACAAGGTTTATATGACTGGCTGAAAGCTTCAGATGTGGGTATTGGCATGGTTATCAGCCGCGCCTCACTCGACACTGACCATCCAACATTTATGTTCTCTATCCCCACCAGGAACCCTCAGGGCGAATTCGTCCTGTTGGTCATGTTGCTGGATATGACTAAGGTCGTTGATACTAAATATCTGATTCCGTACAACAACATTCAGGCTTATTTGCAACTGTCATCTAAGATGTTATTGCCGGTAGGAGGCGACAGCAATGAGATGCTCACTGAAAGTGAGCTGAAAAATCGCCACCCACACTACGTCTCGGCGCAGGCGACTCTGAATGGGCCGGGAGAGGCCACGTTTTTCAGTGTTCTGCGCGACTATTCAGAGTTGCGCGTTGATGCTGTGGTCAACCAACTTATATTATGGCTGACGTTTGCCTTCATTTTTATTTACGTCCTGGCTGAAGATAACGCGCAGAAACTGAGTGAGAAACAGGATGAACTGCGTTTTCTGGCGCGGCATGATGACATTACCGGTCTGTTGCGTCGCGATGTGTTCAACAGCTTTCTGCAAGCTTGTGACCGACGCGCGGATGACCGTTTCCGCGCGATTTTATTTCTCAACCTCGATGGCTTTAAGCCTATCAACGACAGTCTCGGTCAGCGCCTGGGCGACGACGTATTGGCTGAAACTGCGGCGCGCATTCGCGCAATAGCACCGAACAACGCACAACTGGCACGCTTCAGCGGCGATGAATTTGTCATCTATTTTGAAAGCTCCAAAGCAATTGAATTAGCGCCACTAGCTGAGGAACTGTTGCAGGTCATTCGCAAGCCCTTCCTTATCAATAATCTGGAAGTACACCTGACCGCAAGTGTCGGCTCAGTCAGCAGTAATGGCAGCGACCGCTTTGCCACCGATATGCTACAGCACGCCGAAATTGCTATGAATCAGGCCAAGCAATTGGGCGGCAACTTAGTGCGTCATTTCGTTGAGCAAATGGCGCTCGATTACCAGCGTCAGGTACAGCTGCGAAATGCGCTACAACTTGCCCTCGACAAAGGGGAGCTGGAGGTTTTTTACCAACCTATTTATGACACCAAAACACGCGAGATCGTGGCATTGGAAAGTCTGGTCAGATGGCGTGAGGATGGTGAGTTCATCTCACCAGCAGAGTTTATTCCAATTGCTGAGAACACCGGACAAATTATTCCGCTGGGTGAGCAGGTATTGGAGCTGGTCTTACGCGATATTTACCAACACCCAGTGCTGCAACAACTGCAAATTGGCGTAAACGTGTCAGCACAGCAGCTCCAGCGGTATGACTTTGCCTCGCTCATTCAGGCACGTTTAGCACACCATCAAATCAATGCCAGCAACCTGACTCTGGAACTCACCGAGGGCGTTTTCGTCGGTGAGGGCAAAGCCACCGTCGCCTCATTACAAGCATTGCAGGATTTAGGGTGTAGCGTGGCGATAGATGATTTTGGTACCGGTTTTTCGAGTTTATCTTACCTGAATCGCTTGCCTGCCGATGTCATTAAAATTGACCGGGCATTCACTGCCGGGCTCAACGAAGACCCCGAATTACAAGCGGTAGTGCGAGGTATTATCGAACTTTGTGACTATCTAGGTAAAACAGTTGTGGTCGAAGGTGTCGAAACCGCAGAACAGTGCGAAATCTTTAGCCAGCTTGGCGTGCAGCGCTTACAAGGCTTCTATTTTGCCCGGCCGATGCCCCTCGCAGACGTACTTAAACTGCTAAATAGTTAAGCTGACCAATATTTCGCCTGCTATTTGTACAAAAAAGCTGTATAATCCACGCCATTTTTCACCCCCCAATCAACAGGCTTGGGCCTGTCATTGAGATCTACTTCATGAGTAAGTTTTTAAATAGCACAGAAATCAGTAAGTTACGCAACATCGCGATCATCGCTCACGTTGACCATGGTAAAACAACTTTGGTCGATAAATTGTTGCACCAATCCGGCACTTTCGAGAGCCGTGGCGACGTTCAAGAGCGCATCATGGATAGCAACGATCTTGAAAAAGAACGTGGCATCACCATTTTGGCGAAAAACACCGCAATCGATTACAAAGAATACCGCATCAATATTCTTGATACCCCGGGACACGCCGACTTTGGTGGTGAGGTTGAGCGTGTACTGTCGATGGCCGACTCGGTCTTATTGTTGGTCGACGCTGTCGACGGCCCGATGCCGCAAACGCGTTTTGTAACCCAGAAAGCGTTCTCACACGGCCTGAAGCCAATTGTTGTTATCAACAAAATCGACCGTCCTGGCGCACGCCCTGACTGGGCCGTTGATCAGGTTTTCGACTTGTTCGATAACCTTGGCGCGACCGACGAGCAGTTGGACTTCCCAATTGTTTACGCGTCTGCGTTGAACGGTTTTGCCACGCTGGATCCAGCTGATCCAAGCGAAGACATGACGCCATTGTTTCAAACCATTATCGACCGCGTTGCCGCGCCTGACGCTGACCGTGACGGTCCGTTGCAGATGCAGGTTTCGCAGCTCGACTATTCCAGCTACCTGGGCATTATCGGTATCGGCCGGATTAAACGCGGCACCCTGAAGGTGAACCAGCAAGTCACCATCGTTGGCGCCGACGGCTCAAAGCGTAACGGTAAAGTAGGTAAAGTGTTCGGCTACCTTGGTTTGGATCGTATCGAAACTGAAGGCGCCAGCGCCGGTGACATCGTTGCCTTTACTGGTCTGGGCGAGTTGAAAATCTCTGACACTATCTGTGCAGCTGGCCACGCCGAGGCACTGCCTCCGCTGACCGTTGACGAGCCTACGGTCACCATGACCTTCCAGGTCAACACTTCACCTTTTGCTGGTAAAGAAGGTAAATTCGTAACCTCACGTCAGATTCTTGAGCGCTTGCAACAAGAGTTGATGCATAACGTTGCCTTACGTGTCGAAGAAACCGATAACCCGGACCGTTTCCGCGTCTCGGGCCGGGGCGAATTGCACTTAGGTATTTTGATCGAAAACATGCGTCGTGAAGGCTTCGAGCTGGCGGTATCACGTCCGGAAGTTATCATCAAAGTTGAAGACGGTGTCACCCTTGAACCGTTCGAAAACCTGACCGTTGATATTGAAGAAATTCATCAGGGTTCAGTGATGGAGAAACTTGGCATCCGTAAAGCTGAGATGTCCAACATGACTCCAGACGGCAAGGGCCGCGTGCGCATCGACTTTATGGTGCCAAGCCGTGGTTTGATTGGCTTCCAGACTGAGTTTATGACGCTGACTTCAGGCTCAGGCCTGATGTACAAAACCTTTGACCACTATGGTCCGCACAAAGGTGGCAAGATTGGCCAGCGCATGAACGGTGTGTTGATTTCTAATGCGACCGGTAAAGCATTGACCTACGCCTTGTTTAACTTACAAGAGCGCGGCAAGTTGATGGCATCACACGGTGATGAAGTGTACGAAGGTCAAATTATCGGTGTTCACAACCGTGGCAACGATCTGACGGTTAACTGTCTGAAAGGTAAGCAATTGACCAACGTCCGTGCCTCAGGTACTGATGATGCGTTAACCTTGTCACCACCGATTCGTCTGACCCTTGAGCAAGCGCTTGAGTTTATCGATGACGATGAGTTGGTCGAGATCACGCCAAAATCGATTCGTATCCGTAAGCGTTTGCTGACTGAAAACGACCGTAAGCGTGCCGGACGTAGCAAAGAAGCTTAATCTTCTTTGTTGCTCGATGGAGTTTCAAAGGCCGCGACCACACAGTCGCGGCCTTTTTCTTTCGCCCGATAGAGTAACTCGTCCGCCTGATCCATTACCTTTTCAAATTCCTCGTTGGCCGGCCAACTTGCTACACCCGCACTGAGGGTGACATTGAAGTTCTCATCATCAGCACTGAAAGTGGTCTCGCGTAACTGTTCAGCTAAACGCTCGGTCACTGCCTTAGCATTTTTCTCATTACTGCCATCTAACACCAGAGTGAACTCTTCACCACCAGTTCGGGCGGCAATATCGACATCACGAACCAGCCGTTTCGCAAGAGCACCCAGTTTCTTCAGAACCTTATCACCGACGCCGTGCCCGTAACTATCGTTGACCTTTTTGAAGTTATCGAGATCGATCATCACCACAGTAATGTCCTGTCCGTGACGATCTGCTCGTTTGCGCAGTTGTCTGGCCTGTTTGATTAACGCCCTGCGGTTTAGCAGCCCGGTCAGTGGATCCGTGGTTGCCAGACGCTGCAGCTTCTCGTTGGTCTGGCGCAACTCTTCGGTACGTTCAGCGACTTCCTCTTCCAGTTGCGCGCTTAAGTCGGCAAATGGTCGGGCAATACGTCCTGCGCTCACCCAGCCAATGCCAGCAAAGCACAGCGCGACGAGCAGACCAATCCACGCCGCTTGCCAGCGCAGCTCACGAACCGGCCGAAAGGCCTCGGCAACCGGCTCGCGCACCCACACCTGCCACTCCGGGCCATGGTAGTTTTGTCGCTCGCGGGTGCGGGAAAAACCCACCATGTAATCGTCACCGTCAGGCCAGGGCTGTACGCCGTAACCGCGTTCTATTACCTGGTCGCTGAGTTGCAACTGTAACTGGCCGTTATTGGGCGGGGTTGGGCCAAGCAAAACTTGCTTCTCGGAATTGACGATGATGATTTCAGCGTTTGGCAGGTCCAGCAGCCCCCGCCTTGCCACCCGCTCAAGCTCGCGCACCCATTCCCAGTCCAGATGGCTGCCAAACACGCCCCAAATGCTGCCGTCGGGTCGCTTAAGCGGCACCGCAACGTCGACAAAGCGCAACGGCTCATCACCGTCCGGGTTGAGAATACTTTCCAGCAGCAATGCGCCATGCACATCACCGATATAATAAGGCTGTTGCATGGCACCTTGGAACCATGGGCGGGCGCTGACGTCAGCGCCTTCGAGGACGTTGTTCGAACTCATCAGAACTTCACCCTCGGCTGAGGTGATCCCCAGCCAGGCGTAATTCTCGTAGCTCGAATAAAGTGCTTGAATCAGACGCTCCAGACGTTGTTCCTGGCGCGCATTTTCCGGTACTTCGATCAGTTCTGCGGCAGTCTGCATGTCGCGCAAACGCTCGAACATGCCTTGCTCAAGTTGATGGGTCATTTGCTCGGCGACGTGAGCGAGGCTGCTGCCAACTTGTTGCTCAATTTGCCGGGTGGCTGCCTGCGTTAATATGGTAGTGATGATGACGGAAAGCAGCAGGCCAAAACCTGCATAAATTCCAAACCAGCGTAGCTTAAGGTTTACTGGCACCAGCATAATTAGAAGATGTCCGGCTGCGGCAACACGTAATAGAAGATCGAGAAGAAATGTAAAACACTGCCGGCAAGTACGAATAAATGCCAGATGGCGTGGTGGTATTTTAACGATTTCCAGACGTAGAAGATGACTCCGAAACTGTAGGCCAGGCCTCCACCAACAAGGAGCATTAGTCCGCCCACATCGACATTATCTATCATGGGTTTTATAGCCAAAACCGCCATCCAGCCTAAACCTAAATAAAGACTTAACGACAGCCATTTGCGGCGTTTTTTCTGGGTAAGTTCGAGTACCACACCTATCAAAGCAATACCCCATGCGACACCCAGCAGGGTCCAACCCCAGGGTCCGCGCAGATTCACCAACGCAAAAGGTGTGTAGGTTCCGGCGATAAGGAAATAGATGGCCGCGTGGTCCATATGCTGGAAAAACGACTTTACCCGCGGCCATGGGAAGGCGTGATAGAGCGTTGATGCCGTATACAGTATGATCAGGCTGGCGCCATAAATACTGGCACTGACTACATGCCAGGTGTCACCGTAACTCGCAGACCAGAGCACCATAACCACTAAGCCAATGATGCTCGCTACTGCGCCTATACCATGAGTAATCGCATGAGCGACTTCTTCGGCAATACTGTAAGCTTTTTCTTTACTTAACGGCTTACTGCTCAATGGTGATCTTCCTCTGGATCCTCGCGACCCGGCTTATGATAATCGCGACTGATTTGTTCCAGCTTGCGCATGAACATATCGAAGTCCCGGCTGTTGTTATAGTCAAAGTGATATTTGTTATGGAACTCTAACCGCATTTGTACGTTATGTCCCTCAAGAAACACCGTATAACCGTCATGATCTGTATAGGCCGTAATACCTTCGAGAGTATGTTTGCCCTGCTCGGCTTTTCCGTGCTCGTGAATTTTCTCATAAGCATCAAGTACGAGTCTTTGATCTACCTCGTTTTTCATAAGCGTACTCCTAGTGTTTTTTAACAGTATAACCATAATGTGCGTCCTTTGCCCCCGAATTACAACCGCCAATCCCAAACAACAGCAGGGGCTGCCCTTACATTGTAAGGGCAGCCCCTTCTTTTACATACATACATGAATGTTTGATTAAGTTCGGGTATAATGTCGGCAAGTTGTCTAGGTTGAGGTGGATTGTGGTTCGACGTACAAAAGCGGATGCGTTAACGACTCGGAATGAGTTGCTTGATGCGGCGGAGCGTTTGTTCAGCATACGCGGAGTATCTAATACTTCGATGATGCAGGTCGCGGAGGCGGCCGGCGTAACGCGTGGCGCTATCTATCATCATTTTGAGAACAAACTGGATCTCATTTATGCGCTGATGGAGCGGGTGAGTTTGCCGGTCGACGAGATGCGTGACGAGCTACGCAAAGCCCATGAAAATGAACCTTTGCATCAATTGCGGGAACGTTGTCTACATATCGTGTACCAGGTGCAGAACGATCCGCACATGCAGGCTTTGGTGAATATTCTCTGTCATAAATGCGAATACATTGAAGATACGCTACCTATTCATATGCGCCATCTGAGTGGTCGCAATGAGTGTATCGACGAGTGCGTGAAGTTGATCGAACTGGCGCAAGAGCAAGGGTCGGTGGCGAAAGATGTCGATCCGCGGCTCACCATCATCAGTATGTTTGGTTTGATTGACGGGTTGTTTTACAACTGGTTACTGGATACCGACTACTTCGACCTGATGACAGCGGCCCGCAGTGGCCTGGACAATTACTTGCGTGGCATTACTAAGCAGGGTGCTTAACCCTGCTTCTCGTTGCGCATGCTTCGCTTCCAGCCTTTGTATTTGCGATGCACGCCGCGGGTCAGTGATTGAAAATAGTCTTCCACTATATCGACGCCAAAGAGTACGCCCACCACAACCACCGATAACTTCATCGCCACGTCCAGATGACCCAAACCTATGGCGACTCCGACCGAGGCCAATACCCAAATGGTCGCCGCCGAAGTGACGCCTACCACAATGCCATCGCGCGCCAACATGACCCCAGCACCTAAAAAGCCGATGCCGGTAATGACTTGTCCGATAATACGCGACGGATCCGTTGCTTCAGTAGTGATAGAGCTCGCCCCGACCAGAAATAAATAGGTGCCCAGCGTGATCAGCGATGAGGTGCGAATGCCGACCGGCTTGCCGCGCATTTGCCGCTCAAGCCCGACCAGAGTTCCGCAGAAAAGCGCCGTACCTATGGCTTCCCAATCGTATGGCGCAATGTCTAATAACGCTGTCCAGTCCAGTTGCAAGGTTAGTCTCCCTGACTCATAAAGGTACTGAGGAAATCGGCATCAAGTTCCGCGATTTTATCCGCGTCGGTTTTCGCGATACTGGCAATTGCCGGTGCGACCCAGGCATCCAGGTTACAGAACACCCCACGTAAATCAGTCATTGAGCGAACCGCACCAAATTGGCCTGGTGAGGCGCCGGCAAGCAACACGGTCTTACCCGCCCATGGATTTGTCTCGAGACGCGAGCTCCAATCGATGGCGTTTTTCAGCAATGGCGGAATCGACGAATTGTACTCGGGTGTCACCACGATTATTTTAGTGGCTTCTTTGACTGCCGTCGCCAGTTTTTGAATATTGCTGGGCACACCGTTTTCTTCCTCGTAATCACCGTTATAAATTGGTGCATCGAGTTCCTCTGGTGGGTAGCAATAATATTGCTCGCCATTGGCTTCAGCAACTTCTGCTAAACGTTGTTGCAAGGCTCGGTTAATCGAGGCCTTGCGGCTACTTCCAGCAATAATCAATAAACTCATTCTCGTCCCTCCTGCATAGCTTCAATAAAGGCATCGGATTCTGCGATAGCGGTTTCCATTTCGGCCACTAACTCAGCGACATCAGCTTGTAAGCTGCGGTACTCGCCACGAATCGCATCGACCGCTGCGGCATTTAAATTGTGTTTTAAATACAACACATTATCCTGCAGCTTGTCCAATACCGGATCCATGGTTGCAGCTGCGCGTTGCATACTCTGCAATAAATTTGCATAACGTCGCTCGGTGTCGCGTAGTGAGCGTTCACTTTGCCGGCGCAAGCTGTCGTTGCTGTATTCGTCTAGCTCATCTTCCCATTCATCAAAGAGGTCCTGAGCAACAGAATCGATGGCATCAATGCGATCATAAACCCGTTCAGCAGCTTCTTTGCTGGCCTGGTAATCGTCATTGAGTTTGTTGTATTGGGCTTCAAGCTCACCGCCGTCGAGCTGTAACATTTCGTCGAGGCGCTGCAGTGCAGATTTGAATTCTTGCTGAGCGTCGGCCTGCGCATCGCGGGCATCATCCACCCGGTCAACCAGAATATCGCGTTTATGTACGCCGACCTTTTCCATCGCACCGTAATAGGCGCTCTGACATCCAGCCACAGCTAACACCATAGCCGCCGTTGCTAACCATCGCATCGCGGATCCTCCTAATAGGGTAGTTCGGTTCCATCCCAGTGTAGCAGCTTGCCGCTATCCTCCGTAGCTAATTCTTCAATCACCGCAGCGATGCGCGAAGCCGACTGGCCCGGGCTGTAAAGCTTATCCGCTGGCAAGCGCTCCTGGAATGGCCTGGATAATTCAGTATCGGTTGTCCCCGGATGAATCGCCGCAATCACCAACTGTTTATGGCTGCGGCGAAGTTCAATTGCCGCCGTCTTCAGCAACATATTAAGTGCCGCTTTGCTGGCCCGGTAGCTGTACCATCCGCCCAGATAATTATCTGTGATACTGCCCACTTTGGCACTCAGTTGTACAAAGAATGCGGATTCTTTGCGGGGTAAACGCGGTAACAGCTGCTGCAACAACAGTATTGGCAAAATGGCATTGACCTGAAACGAAGCTTCCAGCTGCGCCGCATTTACCGCGTCCAGCTGTTTTTCCGGCATAAAGCTATCGTTGTGCAGCATTCCCAGAGTGCTCACTACGCCGCTTAGTTGGTCCAGTTGTTTCACTGCGTCCGCCACCTGCTCCGGAGCATAACCTTGCACTTGCAGGCAACTAAGCGCATCGTGCTTCAGTGACAGCTGGTTACGGCTCCAGGCGGTCACCTGCCACCCGGCGCTTAGATAATGCTCGACTAACGCTTTACCCAGACCACCTGAAGCACCGATGATCAGTATATGTGGCTGTTTTTCACTGCTCATTTTCACCCCTTACACCGTCGTTCTGAATGAACGCAAAAACATAAATAGCTTGCCTAACTTTACGCAAGACACGCGGTTTGGGATTATAGTAGTAGCAACTTAAAGCAAATTGAGGACTTTGATGAGTCAGGAATCAGATTCAACACCTTCGGTCTGGCGCGTTCGCGCGGGCTGCGCGGTGGCGTTCGTAAAATACTTCGTTAAACGTTGCATCGATGACAAAGTCACCATCATCGCCGGGCACCTGACCTTTGTCAGCATGCTGGCATTGGTGCCTTTGTTAGTGGTGATGTTCTCTATCTTCTCCGCGTTTCCCATGTTTCAGACCATGCGTGGCGAACTGGAAGACGTACTCTTTGCTAATTTACTGCCAACCTCCGGCGAGGAGATCACCCGTTATTTGAACGATTTTGTGGGTAACGTCTCCGAAATGACCGCGATCGGTGTGGTTTTTGTGATTGTGGTCGCGATCAATCTTATCTCTACGATTGATGCCACCATGAACCGGATTTGGCGCAATACCCGACGGCGCCGCTGGGCAGTGGCTTTAGCTGTGTACTGGATGATTCTGACCTTAGGTCCACTGCTAATGGGTTCGGGTATCGCAGTGAGCTCTTATGTGGTGTCCTTAGCTACTTTTGCTGAAGGCTATATCTCCGGTTTTCGCACGATACTGCTGAGTCTGGTGCCGGTTGTTACCTCAACCATCGCCTTTATGTTGATGTATGTAATGCTGCCGAACCGGGTTGTAAAAGTGCGCCATGCCTTTTGGGGAGCTTTGCTGGCCGCAGTATTGTTCGAAATAAGCAAAGCCGGATTTGCCGCCTATATCGCAGCTTTCCCTTCTTACCAGGCCATCTACGGCGCTTTGGCTGCCATCCCAATTCTGTTACTGTGGATTTTCCTGTCCTGGACCATTGTTTTGATTGGCGCCGAATTAACCGCCAGCATTGAAGAATTTTTTGAGGATACCGATGAAAGCGCTACTACAACGGGTGACGAAAGCACAAGTTGATATTGAAGGTAAAACCGTCGGCAGCATTGATCAGGGCTTACTGATTTTGCTTGGCATCACCCCCACCGATACTGCCGCAGACGCCGAAAAGCTCGCGGCGCGGGTCGCCGGCTACCGGATTTTCAGCGATGCTGACGATAAAATGAATCTGAGTCTCAGCGACATCAACGGCGCGGCCTTAATCGTCTCGCAGTTTACCTTAGCTGCGGACACTAACAGTGGCCGGCGGCCAAGCTTTTCCACCGCCGCTCAGCCGGCCCACGCGGAGCCCCTTTACCGGGTGTTTGTCGAACATCTTAATTATTTAGGTATTTCGGTCGCGACCGGTGAATTTGGCGCGGACATGCAGGTTTCCTTAACCAATGATGGTCCGGTCACCTTGTTACTGGATACGGAGAAGAACTAGCCTATGTATCAGGTGATCACGCCCACCAGCGAGCGCGACTGGCAAACTTACTTTGACTTGCGCTACCGGGTGTTGCGCGAGCCGTTCCAGCGTCCGCGTGGCTCTGAACAGGATGAATACGATCAGGTGGGTTTGCACCGCATGGTGGTGAACGACGCCGGTACCGCGGTAGCCATCGGCCGCTTGCATTTTAACAGCCCTGACGAAGGCCAGATCCGTTTTATGGCGTCAGCGCCAGAGCATCGCGGTGAAGGTCATGGTGTCGCTATCGTCCACGCGCTGGAGCAACTGGCCCGCCATGAAGGTGCCAAGCATATTGTGATTAATTCGCGCGACAACACCCTGGGCTTTTACCAAAAGTGTGGTTACCAACTGGTGGAAGAAGCCGATACAGTGGCAAATCCAACCGCCGAACATCAGTTGCGCAAGCTACTGACCGAGCACAACCGGATTATCTACCGCCCCGACTGGTGTCAGGAATTACAGGCCACTTGGCATGAAGATATTCCGATCTCTGAAACCATGGGGATCCGTATCAGCCAGTACACCGGTCGCGAATTTGAAACGCACGCGCTGCTATCGCGCAACATCAACGTTCACGGGACCATGTTCGCCGGCAGTATTTATTCGCTTGCCACCTTGACGTGCTGGGGGTTGCTGCATTTACAATTGCGCGAACGCAAGCTGGAAGGTGCTGTGGTTCTCGCTGACGGCAATATTCATTACCACAAACCGATCACGCGCGAACCGCGGGCTATTGCAAAGGTGCTGGATATGAACGGCGATCTTTCGAGTTTGCAACGTGGTGTGAACGCGCGGGTGAACCTGAAATCCCAGGTGTTTGACGGCAATAAACCAGTAGCGGAATTTATCGGGCAGTTTGTGGTATTGGCAAAAAAAGATTAGAAGGACGTAAACATGAGTGAATCATTATCCGCCCAGCAGTTGTTACGCATCCGCAGTAAGCTTGAGACTATTGCAGCTGAGCAGCCGGATACTCGCGCTGCCGATGCCGCTAACGCCGCTTTGCAACGCATGCGCAGTGGTGAATATGGCTATTGCATTGAGTGCGGCGACGAAATCTCCGCCGCCCGCCTTGCGGCAAAACCTGACGTCGCGCTATGTGTCGATTGTCAGGCCTTGCAAGATGAAGACGACGAGGACGCTTAAACGTCCTCGAGCACTGCGCCCGCAGTAATCAACTCACCTAGCTTACCGCTGTAAACCAATCGCGCCGCAGCTTCGATGTCCGGAGCAAAAAACCGGTCCTGATCGTAATAAGCGACTTTTTCACGTACCAGTCCATGGGCTTGCTCAATCGCCGCAGAGCCGTGCAAGGGGCGACGGAAGTCGATGCCCTGCGCCGCTTCGAGTAACTCAATGGCGACGATGTCACGCACGTTCTGCGCGATATCTGTTAAGCGGCGAGCCGCAAAAGTTGCCATGGACACATGATCTTCCTGGTTGGCTGAGGTTGGCAAACTATCGACTGAAGCCGGATGCGCCAGGGTTTTGTTCTCTGATGCTAAGGCTGCAGCGGTGACCTGCGCCAGCATAAAGCCTGAATTGACGCCGCCGTCGTTGACCAGGAACGGTGGTAAATTACTCAAATGGTGATCAATCAGCAACGCACTGCGACGTTCCGACAGCGCACCGATTTCACTTGCCGCGATGGCCAGGATATCTGCTGCAATCGCCACCGGTTCAGCATGGAAGTTACCGCCCGAAATGATGTCTCCATTGTCAGGGAACACCAGTGGATTATCGGTCACTCCATTCGCCTCGCGGGTTAGAATGCTGCCGACGTGCTGCAGCTGGTCGTAGATAGCACCCATCACCTGAGGTTGGCAACGCAATGAATAGGGGTCTTGCACCTTTTCGCAATTCTCGTGGTGTTCGCCAATTTCCGAGCTGTCCGTCAGCAACTGCCGGAAGCTTGCTGCTACCGCGATTTGGCCCGGCTGACCACGGGCTTCATGAATACGCGCATCAAACGGAGCGCGCGAGCCCATGGCCGCTTCAACCGCCATGGCCCCTGCAACGATAGCGCTGTGGAACACCCGCTCGACCTGGAACAAGCCATGTAAGGCCAGCGCAGTCGAGGCTTGCGTTCCGTTCAGCAGTGCCAGACCTTCTTTAGGCGCCAGCGCCAATGGCTGCATGCCAATTTTCGCCAAACCTTCAGCGGCTGGATAGATCTCGCCCTTATAACGCACGTGTCCTTCACCGATCAGCGGCAGTACCATGTGTGCCAACGGTGCCAGGTCACCGGAGGCACCCACGGAACCTTTGCTCGGTACGCAAGGGTACATTTGCTCGTTTAACAAGGTAGTTAAGGCGTCGATCACCACCTGACGAATACCCGAATAGCCGCGACTCAATGAGTTGATTTTCAATAACAGCATCAGCCGCACAACGGTATCGTCCATCAGTTCGCCGGTACCGGCAGCATGCGAGAGCACGATGCGACGTTGCAGGTCTTCCAGTTTTTCCGGCGGGATACGGGTGTTGGCCAACAAGCCAAAACCGGTGTTGATACCGTACACCACCTTACCTTTGGCCAGCACTTCTGACACCGTGTCTGAGGAACGTTCGATGGCAACTTTGGCGTCATCATGCAGCGCCAGCTGCTGTGGTGACTGCCACCATTGCCGTAACTGACTGCGCGTAAGCGTGCCAGGTTGTAGGGTAAATACTGCCATTACTTGTCCTCCACCATCGGTAAATCAAGACCTTGCTCTTTTGCACACTGAATTGCGATGTCGTAACCGGCATCGGCATGACGCATCACGCCGGTACCCGGATCATTCCAAAGTACGCGGCCAATGCGCGCAGCTGCTGCATCGGTGCCATCAGCCACAATGACTACCCCAGCGTGCTGGGAATAGCCCATGCCGACTCCGCCACCGTGGTGTAAACTGACCCAGGTCGCGCCGCCCGCTGTGTTTAACAAAGCGTTAAGCAAAGGCCAGTCAGACACTGCATCGGAACCGTCCAGCATGCTTTCTGTTTCGCGGTTAGGGCTGGCTACTGAGCCTGAATCCAGGTGATCCCGACCAATAACTACGGGTGCTTTTAACTCGCCGGTTTTCACCATTTCGTTAAACGCTTTAGCGATACGCGCGCGATCTTTCAGGCCGATCCAGCAAATACGTGCGGGTAAGCCCTGGAAGCTGATGCGCTCGCGCGCCATATCCAGCCAGTTGTGCAAATGCGGGTCGTCCGGAATAAGCTCTTTGACTTTAGCATCGGTTTTATAAATATCTTCCGGATCGCCAGAAAGTGCGACCCAACGGAACGGCCCGATGCCTTCACAGAATAATGGGCGGATGTACGCCGGCACAAAGCCCGGGAAATCAAACGCATTGTCGACACCAACGTCTTTGGCCATTTGGCGGATGTTATTACCATAGTCCAGGGTCGCCGCGCCGCGCTCCTGCAATGTCAGCATGGCGCGTACTTGCACGGCCATCGACTGCTTTGCAGCTTGTACGGTGGCTTCGGCTGCGCTTTCCTGTTTCGCCAGATACTCTTCAAGAGTCCAGCCCTGGGGTAAATAACCGTGCAGCGGATCATGTGCAGAGGTCTGGTCTGTCACCACATCCGGGGTAATATTGCGCTCAACCAGCTCAGCATAAACATCAGCGGCATTGGCGAGCAGCCCGACGGATATCGCTTTGCCTTCCTGCTTCGCCTGCTCGAGTAATTCTAAAGCATCGTCCAGCGAGGTGGCCTTATGGTCAAGGTAGCGGGTGCGCAAGCGGAAATCGATGCGTGACTCGTCAACTTCAACCGCCAGCATACTGTAGCCCGCCATGGTTGCAGCCAGTGGCTGCGCGCCACCCATACCGCCGAGTCCGCCGGTGATAATCCAGCGGCCGCTGGTGTCACCGTTGAAATGTTGTTTTGCCACCGACACAAAGGTCTCATAGGTGCCTTGTACGATGCCCTGCGAACCAATGTAGATCCACGAGCCGGCTGTCATTTGGCCGTACATCATCAGGCCTTGCTTATCGAGTTCGTTGAAGTGCTCCCAGGTTGCCCATTCAGGCACCAGATTTGAATTCGCAATCAACACCCGCGGTGCATCTTCATGGGTCGGAAACACACCTACTGGTTTGCCCGACTGCACCAGCAGCGTTTCGGTCGGCTTTAACCGATCTAAAACTTCAACAATCTTGTCGTAGCTTTCCCAGCTACGGGCGGCACGGCCGATACCACCGTAAACCACTAAAGCGTGCGGATGCTCAGCTACTTCAGCATCAAGATTATTCATTAACATACGTTTTGCGGCTTCGACCTGCCAGTTACAGGTCGTTAGTTCGCTGCCACGCGGAGCGCGAATCGAACGGCTTTGATCGAGTCGGGTAAAGCTCATGATAAGTTCCTTTTTTATAATTCAGATTCTTGCGGCACAGCTGGTACAGCACCAAACTGCAAATGTCCGCCCAGGCTGAAACGTGAGCCCGGGTGCGTCAAAATGGCGTAGGTCACCACACCGTCCGCACTCCAGGTGCGGCGATGAATACGTAAACAGGGTTCAGGTCGAGTCAGCTTTAACCACTGACAAATTTGCGGGCTGGGAGAGACCGCTTCGATCTCATGGCTCGCTTCCGTTAACGGTGACACTTCGCACAAGTATTCATGCGGCGTAAGTTGTTGGTAGTCTTGTTGTAAATAGGCACTGGCCATAGCAGGGTTTACGTAACGCTCTTCAACCTGCACTGGCAGTTCATTTTCATAGTGGCTGATCACCGAATGATAAACGGTAGCCCCAGGGGTGAGCTTGAGCATTTCGGCAACCAGATCTGAGGCGGCTTCTTTGCGCAGCACATGCACTTGCGAGTGGTAGTCATGTTGCCGGGCGCGGATTTCATCAGCGATATTACGAATCGCCATAAACGAGGTCTGTGATTTGATCGGTGCAACAAAAGTGCCAGAGCCTTTGGTGCGAATCACTAAACCTTCGTCAGACAATTCCTGCAGGGCACGGCGCGCGGTCATGCGACTGACTTTGAATTGCTGAGCCAGCGCATTCTCAGAGCTTACCGGATGGTGCTCAGGCCATTCGCCGGAAGCAATTTTGCTGTAAATATGCTGTTTGATTGCAGAAAATTTAGCCATCAGAATGCTCACCCTTATGTGGTTATGGCAATGATGTGCTAGAGTGTAGGCAACTGCATTTGTATATACAAGCAAATTTAGGGAGAAAGTTGTATGACTTCGTCACAAACCTGGATCAAAAATGTCACAGTCGCCACCCTGGAAGGCCCGGGCTATGGACTGTTGCATGATGCTGTGGTTGGCATCAAAGGTGATGAAATAAGCTATGTCGGCAATGCCAAAGACGCTCCGGCGCCCGCCGCAAATGACGAGGTAATTGATGGTACGGGACAGCTGTTAACCCCCGGTTTGATCGACTGTCACACACATCTGGTCTGGGCCGGTTCCCGCGCCGACGAATTTGCCCGCCGGTTGCATGGTGCAAGCTACGCTGACATCGCCGCACAGGGCGGCGGCATCGCTGCCACCGTGCGCGCAACCCGCGAGGCAAGTGAAGCGCAACTGGTGGCACTCACCGAGCCGCGTTTGCGCGCACTCATGGCCGAAGGTGTGACCACCGTGGAAATCAAATCCGGATATGGCCTGTCGCTTGAGCACGAGCGCAAGCAATTACGTGCTGCCCGCACGCTGGCTGAGACGCATCCGGTTAGTGTGCAGACCACATTATTAGCCGCGCATGCCTTACCGCCGGAGTTTAAAGACCGAGGTGATGACTATATCGACTCCGTGGTCGACGAGATCCTGCCAACCCTGGCAGCAGAAGGACTTGCCGACGCCGTTGATGCGTTCTGTGAATCCGTTGGTTTTAGCCCTGCGCAAACCGAGCGGGTGTTTGCCAAAGCACAAGAGCTTGGTTTGCCGGTTAAACTGCACGCTGAGCAGTTAAGTAACCAGCATGGCAGTGCGCTTGCGGCAAGTTATCAGGCGTTGTCATGCGATCATTTAGAGCATCTGGATGAAGCTGGGGTAAAAGCCATGGCCGCCAGTGGCACAGTGGCAGTGGTCTTGCCCGGCGCTTTCTATTTTCTGCGTGAATCTAAGCTACCCCCCATGGCAATGCTGCGCGAACACGGGGTGCCGATTGCCCTGGCTACCGATGCCAATCCCGGCACCTCACCTATTCTCAGCTTGCAGCTGATGTTACAAATGGGCGCAACTTTTTTCCGCATGACGCCGGAAGAATGTTTACGGGGTGTGACCTGCAACGCCGCAAAAGCTCTCGGCCTTAACGATCGTGGCCTGGTAAAAACCGGCTTGCGGGCAGATTTGTGTTTGTGGAAATGTAGCGACCCAGCCGAACTTACCTATCAGTTTGGCACTGAACGACTGGCCGCTTGCTGGCATCAGGGCTTACGGCGTTGATAGCCATGCAGGTAAGCAAGCACTAACTCACTTAATAGCTGGGCGATCGCCGTGTCGCCCGCTTCACGACCCGCCGGGTGCAGACTCGGCGCAGCTTCAGCCAGGTGTAAATAACGCGTTTTCGGCACCGCTGCCAGCTCGGCAACAAAAGTATATGCCTGCGCGATGTTTAAGCCGTTAAAATTGATGGCACTGGCGGGCACCCCCTGTAGCGCATCAACATCGACTTCGATTCCCAGCGGACGATTCCAGACCACCGCCTGGGCACGCAAAGCGGCCAGTTGCTCGGTCCAGTTACCCTGATAGAGTTGATGAATGCTGGTATAGGTAAAGCCAGTATCACTAAGTTGTCGCAAACTTTCGGCGTTGTTTTTACCTTCGTGCAAGCCCACCACATGATAGTTCGCTAAAAAGCCGTCGGTACAGGCATAGCTGAAGCCATTGCCGCTATGGCGGCCTTCACGTGCGCGAAAATCCGCATGGGGGTCAAGGTTCATCGCCGCCACCTGGGTGTCGGTCGCTTCGCTCAGGCTGCGTAACAAGGGGTAGGCGTTATTGTGTCCACCACCAATTAAAATGACTTCAAAGCCAGCGCTGAACAGGGGTAGCAAGGCTTGCATTACCCGCTGATCGAGTTGCCCGCAAAGATCACGTAACGCATTGAGCTGACTCGGCTCATTGGTGCGCAAAGCTGCGGCCTGTTGCTGCAGATCTTCACACTGCACCTGACCCACCAGCAGCAGCTCCTGGCTGGCAATAAATGGCGTTGCCTGCAGATTACACAAACCCTTCAATGCGGCCGGCCAGGCGGTTTCTGCACCACCGCGACCCAGATTAGCGCGCGGTCCGATACTTTCAGGAACGCCAAGGATAGCAATACGTGCGCCCTGCTGATAAGCAGTATCGAGGGCATCACGATAGGAGTTCGGGTCAGTGATTGCGGGCAACACCTGCATGGTCTGCCCGAGCCTGGATTCGCCCTGGCGTGGCGTACACCACGCGCTGGGGTCACAACTTGCTAGGTACATAAGCTTATTCGATATCGAGCGGCTCAGGTGACAAAATCACGCCGGTGTTGTCAGCGTAAATATGATCTTCCGGCAGAAAGGTAACACCACCAAAGTTCACCGGCACGTCAACATCACCAACACCATCGGCAGGTGCACCGACAGGAATCGATGCCAGCGCCATGATACCGATATCTAATTCATCAATGGCATCGACATCGCGCACCGCGCCGTAACAGATAATCCCTTCCCAATCGTTGTCTAGTGCTAACTCAGCAACGGCAACGTCAATCAAGGCACGACGGCTGGAACCGCCACCATCAATTAACAGTACTTTGCCAGCTCCTGGTTGCTGCACGACTTCTTCGATGACGCCCTTGTCTTCAAAGCACTTCACGGTCACGAGTTGACCACCAAACGACACCCGGCCGCCGTAGTGGATAAACATCGGCTCAACCACATCGACCATGTCGGGGTAAAGATCGCAAAGCTCCGAAGTATTGTATTCCATTGCTATTCCCCTGCTGAATTACGTCATTGATATGAGAAGGATTGTTTCAGCGACAGTATAGCCCCTTATTGGCCTGCGCAAAAGGAACAAAAGGAAAGACCATCATCAGCCGCTATAAAATGAAGCGGCTGAGGTCTTCGTCTTGTGCCAGCTGGCCAATATGTTCATCAACATAGCTGCCATCAATACTTATCTTCTGACCATGCAAGTCACTGGCACCAAAGGAAACTTCCTCCATCAGGCGCTCTAACACCGTATGTAAACGACGAGCACCGATGTTCTCGGTAGTTTCATTCACATGGAATGCCGTTTCGGCAATCCGCTGGATGCCATCTTTGGTAAATTCGATTTCAACACCCTCAGTGGCCATCAAAGCGATGTACTGAGTTGTCAGTGACGCATTGGGTTCAGTTAAAATGCGGACAAAATCACCGCTGGTCAGGGCATCGAGTTCGACCCGTATCGGTAAGCGACCCTGTAACTCCGGAATCAAATCCGACGGTTTGGTCATCTGGAACGCGCCTGAAGCGATAAACAGAATATGGTCGGTTTTCACCATACCGTGCTTGGTTGAAACGGTCGTACCTTCCACCAGCGGCAACAGGTCGCGTTGTACGCCTTCGCGGGAAACATCCGGGCCACCGCTGTCGGCGCGTTTGCAAATTTTGTCGACTTCGTCGAGAAACACGATGCCGTTTTGTTCAACGGAGTGCAGCGCCTGCTCTTTCACTTCTTCCGGATTAAGCATTTTCGCCGCTTCTTCTTCAACCAGTTGCTTGAAGGCATCTTTGATTTTCAGTTTGCGCGGTTTGCTCTTGTCCTTGCCGAGGCTCTGGAACATGTTCTGCAACTGCGATGTCATTTCTTCCATACCAGGAGGTGCCATGATTTCGACACCCATTTGGGGCATTGCCAGATCAATCTCTATTTCTTTGTCATCGAGCTTGCCTTCACGCAACTTTTTGCGGAATACCTGACGGGTATTGCTCTGCTCGTGCTCAGTTTTATCTTCATCGGCCCAGCCCTTGGCTGGCGGTAACAAGGCATCCAGGATCCGATCTTCTGCAGCTTCTTCGGCGCGGAAACGGACTTTTTTCATCATCTGTTCGCGGGTTTGCTTTACTGCGGTATCGGTCAGATCGCGTATGATGGACTCAATTTCCTTACCAACATAGCCAACTTCGGTGAATTTGGTCGCTTCAACCTTGATAAAAGGAGCGTTCGCAAGTTTCGCCAGACGGCGGGCAATTTCGGTTTTACCCACACCAGTAGGACCGATCATCAGAATATTTTTCGGCGTCACTTCCTGCCGCAACTCGTCTCCTAACTGCATCCGGCGCCAGCGATTACGCAGGGCAACGGCAACGGCTTTCTTGGCATTATCCTGGCCAATGATGTGACGATTCAGTTCATCGACTATTTCACGTGGGGTCATATCAGACATTGGCCACAGACTCCTGTTCTTCGATGGTGTGGAAGGTATTGGTGTAAACACAAATGTCGCCGGCGATGGTGAGCGCGCGTTCAACGATCTCGCGGGCACTTAAATCAGTGGTCTGGAGCATTGCGGTTGCTGCGGCTTGCGCGTAAGGGCCACCAGAGCCAATGGCAATCAGGTCATTCTCGGGCTGCACTACATCACCGTTGCCGGTGATAATCAGCGAGGTGTGCTTATCGGCAACAGCCAATAACGCTTCCAGCCGGCGCAGTGCACGATCCGTTCGCCAATCTTTTGCCAGCTCTACTGCGGCACGCATCAGGTTGCCCTGATGCTGCTCGAGTTTTGCTTCGAAACGTTCAAATAAGGTAAAGGCATCGGCAGTACCGCCGGCAAAACCCGCCAGTACCTGATCATTGTACAACCGGCGCACCTTGCGTGCGTTGCCTTTCATTACGGTATTACCAAGGGAAACCTGGCCATCGCCGCCGATGACAACTTTATCACCGCGGCGGACAGAAACTATTGTGGTCACAAATACGTCCTCTTTGTTGCGCTATGCATGCAGTTATGAGGGCGAATTCGCTGATTTCAATGGTGCGGCGACAATTGGTTAGTGCAGTAACTGGCAGTTAAAGGTTCCAGTTCCAGATCTGGCAACCATGGATACGCGCACGTTGTAAAATGTGTCGCTCGGCTTCGGCATCACGCTTGGTTTCGTAGGGCCCGAGCACTACCCGGAACCAGGTGTTGTTGTTAGATGGGTAGATCTGGCTTTCCAGACCTTGTAGCGCAATGGATGCACGCAGCCGTTCCGCATCAGATCGCTTACGGAAGGAACCACATTGCATCAACTTCGGTGGACCCACCTCGCGTTCGGGGACATCCACTTCCACTTCAAGATTTTCCAGTTCCTCAATGTACTGCCAGCGTTCCTCGGGCTTTTCCGGCATAGGTTCCAGCGTCGGCCCGGAGCTTATGCTGGGCGTCTCAGTTATCACCTCGTTGGGCAACTGGGTATCGGCAGCGTCTTTGCCGCCGGCAATAAAGCGCAAACCGCCGACCAGAGCGACCACCAATACCACGGCAAGGATCACTATAGCCCAGGGCACCTGCCGTTGTGGCTGTGCCTTGGCGCCGCGTTTACCTGAGGTTGGCTTGCGCTTAGGGGGACGTTTACGGTTCGCGTAATCCATGCTTACATTCTTTCCAAAGTGTCAATTCCAAGCAGGTGCAGCCCCTGCTCCAGAGTTTTTGCGGTAAGCGCGGCTAATTTTAGCCGGCTTTGTTTCATTGCTGCGTCTTCCGCCTGCAAAATCGGGCAGGCTTCGTAGAAGCTGGAAAAAGCACCCGCCAAGTCGAACAGGTAGCCACACAGGAAATGCGGCATGGCTTTGTTGGCAACCGAATGCACCACCTCGTTGAAGCGCACCAAGGTATTGGCCAACGCCTGTTCCCGCTCATCCTGCAAAATAATTTCGCCACTCAGGCTGTCCGGTGCCACACCAGCTTTGGCAAACACGCTGGTGACCCGGGTGTAGGCATACAACAGGTAAGGCGCGGTGTTGCCTTCAAAGCTCAGCATGGTGTCCCAGTCGAAAATGTAATCGCTGGTACGGTTTTTCGACAAGTCGGCATATTTCACCGAGCTGATGCCCACGACTTTAGCGACCTGCGTTTGTTCAGTAGCGCTTAACTCTGAGTTTTTCTCTTGTAACAAGGCCAGCGCCCGCGCTTCTGCCTGATCCAGCAAGTCGGCCAATTTGGTGACACCGCCATCGCGACTCTTATACGGACGGCCGTCTTTGCCCATCACGGTACCGAAGCCGTAATGGTCCATTTGCAGGTCTTCCCGTGCAAATCCGGCTTTCTTCGCTAAGGTAAAGATCTGCTGGAAATGCAGGCCCTGACGTTGATCGACGAAATACATCAGGTGATCGCCGCGCAGCACGTCCTGGCGATAGCGTACCGCCGCTAAATCCGTGGTCGCATACAAGTAGCCACCACCTGATTTCTGCACGATAACCGGTAACGGCTCACCTTCTTTATTCTTAAATTCCTCAAGGAATACGCACTGAGCGCCCTGATCCTCAACCAGCAAGCCCTGCGCCCGCAACTCTTCAACCACTTTCGGTAAGTCGTCGTTGTAGGCACTTTCAGCCATCACATCGTCACGGGTCAGTTTTACCCCTAAACGGTCGTAAACTTCCTGACAGTGACTTAAGGAAACGTCGATAAACAGCTGCCACAGCGCACGGCACTTACTATCACCTGACTGCAGTGCAACCACCAGCTCGCGCGCCCGGTCAGCAAATTCAGGGCTCTCATCAAAGCGCCGTTTGGCGGCTTTGTAGAAGGTTTCCAGATTGCTCAGCTCCATCGCCAGCTCTTCACCTTCGAGCTCTTCCATGTGCGCCAGCAGCATGCCAAATTGCGTGCCCCAGTCGCCCACATGGTTCTGCCGTATCACTGTGTGGCCTAAAAATTCTTCCACGCGAGCTACGGCATCGCCAATGATAGCTGAGCGCAGGTGGCCCACGTGCATTTCTTTCGCCAGATTAGGCGATGAGTAATCAATAACGATGCGCTTGCTTTGCTCTGCTGGCTGCACGCCCACTTTCGGGTCGTGATACGCATGTTCAAGCTGCTCGATTAACTGTTTCTGGCTCACCACAAAGTTGATAAAACCGGGACCGGCAAGGTTGGCATCAGCAATCAGATCATTTTCCGGCAGAGCTGCCAGTAGTGCTTCGGCAAGCGCCCGCGGGTTCATGCCCGCCGGTTTCGCCAGCATCAGCGCCAGGTTGGTGGCAAAGTCGCCATGGCTTTTATCACGTGGGCGGTCAAGCTGGATGCGTGGGCTAAGGTCAGCCGGTAGAGTACCTTGCTCTTTCAGGGTGGCCACCGCGGCCGCTAATAACTGCTCCAACTGCTCTTTCATTGCATCCAACCTTATGAATTTCGGGAAGCGGCATTTTACTTGCTTCGCCGCAGAAAAAAAACCTTTCCTACCTAGCTAAAATCTTGCGGATCGACATCCAGTGACCAGCGTACCCGACGCAGCTCTGGCAGCTGCTGAAGTTTCGGCAGACTATGCTGCAACAATTGCTGACGCAGGCCGCGTTGTTGGCATTGTAGCAGTAACTGGTAACGATAGCGCCCGGCACGTCGCTCCATCACCGCCGGCATGGGACCCAGCACCATAAGTTCGGGATGATGCGGCAGCTGATCCGCGATGGCTTGCAAGGCCGCCTGGGCGTGCTGCGCCTCGTGTGCTTCAGCCCGAAATAAGGCGAGCTGGCCAAACGGCGGCAGTTGCGTGAGCTGGCGCTCTTGCAGCAAAGAACGGGCAAACGCTGCGTAGCCGTTGTGAATCAGATCCTGCAGCAAATCATGTTCCGGGTGATGGGTTTGCAACACCACCGTCCCCAGCGCACTGGCGCGACCGGCCCGTCCGGCAACCTGGGTAATCAGTTGGCCGAGGCGTTCGGCGGCACGAAAATCCGAGCTGTAGAGCGCGCCATCAATATCGAGCATGGCCACCAGGGTCACATGCGGGAAATGATGGCCTTTGGCAATCATCTGGGTGCCGACCAGGATCGGGAATTTGTTCTCGGTGGCATCGGCGAGATGTTTTTGCAGACTGCCTTTGCGCCGGGTACTGTCGCGGTCGATGCGCAGCACCGGGTAGTCAGGAAATAACTCGGTCAGGGTCTGCTCCAGTTGTTCCGTACCGACCCCGCGGCCCACCAGCTGGGTTGAGCCACAATCGTGACATTGCACCGGTAACCGTTGCTGATCGCCGCAATGATGGCACTGCAACTGCTGTTGCCGTTGATGCACTGTGTAATAGGCGTCGCAGCGGCGGCACTGGGCCAGCCAGCCACATTCATGACACAACAGCGCGGGCGCAAATCCACGCCGGTTGATAAACACCAACACCTGCTGTCCGCGGGCGAGCTCCTCACGCATGCGCTCAATCAAAGGTACGGATAACCCTGCCTTAAGCGGCATCTGTTTGATGTCCACCACCATATGTCGGGTCGGTCGCGCTGCGCCGGCCCGCTGCGTTAACTGCAAGTGGGCATAACGCTTCTGCGCCACGTTATTGATGCTTTCCAGCGACGGCGTTGCCGAGCCTAAAATTACCGGTACCTGCTCTTTCTGGCCGCGGACAATGGCGAGGTCACGAGCATGGTAGCGAAAGCCCTCTTGTTGCTTGAGGGAGCTATCGTGCTCTTCATCAATGATGATCATACCCAGCTGCGAAAATGGAGTGAAAATCGCCGAACGTGTGCCGATCACTATCGCTGCTGCGCCATCTCTGGCATCCAGCCAGGCGTCCAGCCGTTCCCGATCGCTCAGCGCTGAATGCAACATCACAATAGGCACCGCAAAGCGTTTCTGGAAACGTCTGAGGGTCTGTGGCGTAAGGCCGATCTCCGGCACGATCACCAGTACCTGTTTGCCTTTACGTAACACCTCGGCCATCGCCTGCAGGTACACTTCGGTTTTGCCACTGCCGGTAACCCCTTCCAGCAGGTAGGGTTGCGGTCGCTGCGCTGCGCCGATTGCCGCCACCGCCAGTGCTTGTTCGGGATTGAGCTGCAACGGCTCACTGCCGATAGCGAAGGTCCAGTCACGCTCCGCGCTCGGTTGGTGCTGAAAGACTTCAATCAGGGCTTTGTCCTGTAACGCTTTCAACGCCGATAATGAGAATTCCTGCGCGACAATATCGCGGCGTAACAATGGTCCGGCCCGCAAAGCGGCAAGTAAGCGTTGCTGTTGCCGGGCGTTGCGTAAGTCATTCAGTTCGAGCGCCTGTCCCGCAGCGGTTGCCCGATACGCCTGGGTAGTTTGATAGCTGGCCGCTTCGCCCTGCCGCAACAGTACCGGCAGGCCATGGGCCAGTACTTCGCCAAGCGGGTGGTGATAGTACTCAGCGGCCCATTGCAGTAGTTGCCACACCGGCTCGCTCAGCACCGCCTGCTGGTCGATAATTTTGCTAACAGCTTTGCGCTTGTATTCACTAGCCTCAGGAGTAATGGACCCCATACAGAAACCCACCAGCTGCCGCGAGCCAAAAGGCACCTGCACCCGGGCACCCACGGCGGGCACCGTGCTGCAGTCGTAATCAAACAAGCGCCCAAGGGGCACGGGCACAGCCACTTGAATGACGTTGCTGGTAGCGGATTCTGGATTTGCGGATGCGGCGTTCATACCGGCTATTGTGCGGTGCTGTGAGCATTGGCGCAAGCGTGATCCTGTGCTTGATCATTGTTTGACCTTCAGGTAGAATTCGCGCCCTAATATCGTTGGTACAAGTATCCTTGGTATAAACCATAACATTAACCACGTATGGTGTCCGGCAACAGATCGGATGGCGATGCGGCCCAATTGAGGTAACCCCTATGAAAGCAGGTATTCATCCTAAGTACGAAGACTTGAAAGTCAGCTGCTCGTGCGGCAATACTTTCGTAACTCACTCTACGCGTGGTGGTGATTTGCACCTTGACGTATGTTCAGAGTGCCACCCGTTCTACACTGGTAAGCAGCGTATTATGGATACCGGTGGTCGTATCGACAAATTCAACAAGCGTTTCAGCGTGTTGGGTGGCAAGAAGTCGTCGTAAAAGACAAGCTTCTGCACAGAATTCAGGAAAAGGCGCCAAAAGGCGCCTTTTTTTATAGCTGTATCGCCGCCAGGCGCTATAAATGCTGACTATTCCTATGGTTCCTTTTTAAACAACCTGAAAATCTAGGGGCCTCAACCAGGCTTATCCGCATCAGGTAAGATTTGTTATTCCCTGCCAAGCCTCTACAATGACCTTAATTCAGTTAACCCCTGACGGTGCCAGTCATCGTTGTTGCTTAAAAGGTACGCTACGCAATGTCCGACTTTCGCAAACAAGCGCTCGATTACCATGCATTACCTACGCCAGGCAAAATTAGTATTGAGCTGACCAAGCCGGCGGAAACCAGTAAAGATCTGGCTCTTGCCTATAGTCCCGGCGTGGCCGAGCCGGTGCGCGCCATCGCGGAAAATCCCGACGATGTTTACCGCTACACAGCGAAAGGCAACATGGTAGCGGTGATCTCCAACGGCACAGCGATTCTCGGTTTAGGTAACTTAGGTCCGATGGCATCTAAGCCCGTTATGGAAGGTAAAGCCTTATTGTTTAAGCGCTTCGCTGGACTTGATTCGATCGACATTGAAGTCACCCACCGCACCACCCAGGACTTTATCAATACCGTCGCGAATATCGCCGACAGTTTTGGTGGCGTTAACCTGGAAGATATTAAAGCGCCGGAATGTTTTGAAATTGAAGAAGCACTGATTGAGCGCTGTGATGTGCCAATTTTTCATGACGACCAGCACGGTACAGCCATTGTTACCGCCGCCGGCCTGTTAAATGCGCTGGAGATTCAGGGCAAAGAACTGCGCAAGGCACAAATTGTCTGTTTGGGCGCAGGCGCGGCCGCCATCGCTTGTATGGAACTGCTGATCAAATGTGGTGCCCAGCGAGAGCACATCTACATGCTGGACTCGAAAGGAGTGATTCACACCCGCCGTGAAGATCTGAATCAGTACAAAGCCTTGTTCGCCAACAACACGGATAAACGTACATTAGAAGAAGTAATTAGCGAAGCTGATGTCTTTGTCGGTGTTTCCGGGCCCGACCTATTGAGTCCCGATGCGCTCAAATTAATGGCGGAAAAACCCATTATTTTTGCCTGCTCCAATCCTGATCCGGAAATTAAGCCAGAACTGGCCCACAAGGTTCGCGATGATTTAATCATGGCGACGGGTCGTTCTGACTACCCCAATCAGGTCAATAACGTACTTTGCTTTCCGTTTATGTTCCGTGGCGCCCTCGATGTCCGCGCCCGCGCCATCAACGATGAAATGAAGCTCGCCGCCGTTGAGGCCATTCGCAGTCTGGCCAAAGAGCCTGTGCCCGAAAGCGTATTAAAAGCCGCTGGCGTTGATAAACTTGAGTTCGGCGTGGACTACATCATTCCCAAACCCATAGATCCGCGTTTGAAAACCCGGGTTGCGCGTGCGGTCGCAGAAGCCGCAGTAGCATCCGGTGCTTCGCGCATCGATCTACCGAAGAATTACATGGTGGAATAACCGCGCGGCTTCTGCTGAGAACACAAAAAATGTAATACTTATGCTTGTTTTGTGAATTTCTATTCACTATACTTGGGCCATCTATTGCCTAAAGTATACCTGTGGATGATGAAACAAGAACCTATTCAATGCGCCGTGCTTGGTGCCAGTGGTTACACTGGCATTGAGCTTGTCTGGCTGTTGCATAACCATCCACAATTTTCGGTTAAGTTTGCTTTTTCCTCAAGCGCACGTGAAGCAGAGCCCATTTCCACTTTGTATCCGCAGTTAAGTGGTCGGTGCGAGCTGATTCTGCAACCTTGGCACTCGGATCTGTTGCCGCAATTGGCGCAACAGGTTCGGGTGGTTTTTTTAGCGCTTCCCCATGAAGCCAGTGCTGAACTCGCGCCACAGCTAATTGCCGCTGGGCTGGTGGTATTTGACCTGTCCGGTGCTTTCCGCCTAATCGACGCGCAACAACATCTGCAGGCGTATGGCTTTAAGCAACCTAAGCTTGATGCTGCCGTACCTTATGGTTTGGCCGAATTCACCCAGTTGCAAGGCGATGAGCCTTTAATTGCCGTGCCCGGTTGTTACCCGACCGCAGCAGCGCTGGCATTACGTCCGGTAAGTCATTTGCTCACCCACGACTCTGTGCCTATCGTCAACGCTGTAAGCGGTGTTACCGGTGCCGGCCGCAAAGCCCAGCTGCACACCAGTTTCTGTGAAGTCAGCTTACAGGCCTACGCGGTCGCCGAGCATCGTCACCAACCGGAAATGGCAGCAAGCATCGGCCGCGATATCCTGTTTGTGCCCCATTTAGGTAATTTCAAACGCGGCATTCTGGCGACCATTTATGCCCAGGTACAGTCCGGCATTTCAGCTGCCACCATTGAGGACACCCTGCAAGCTTGCTACGCCGATAAACCACTGGTGCGTATCGTCAACACACCACCAAAACTGCAACAAGTGGTAGGTACGCCCTATTGCGATATTTACTGCAAAATGCACGGTCAGCAACTGATTTTCAGTGTCGCCATCGATAACTTGTTAAAAGGCGCAGCGGCACAAGCGGTGCAGCTTGCCAACCAGTATTTTCGGTTACCGCCAAGCGCCGGCTTAATGAACCCTGGAGCCGTGGTATGACAACGCCACTGGTGATCAAATTAGGCGGTCGGGTGCTTACCGATGCCGCTGCATTAAATGCGCTCTTTAGCACTGTGCATAAACTGGCTGCGCTACGGCCACTGGTGTTGGTGCACGGCGGTGGTGATCAGGTACAGGACCTGTTGCAGCGGTTGGGCGAAGTCTCGACTAAAACTGCCGGTCAGCGGGTGACCCCGGCTGGGCATATGCCGATTGTGGCTGGCGTACTCGCCGGTGATGTTAATTCGCAACTCTGCGCAGTGGCGCAACAGCATGGCCTTAAGAGCGTGGGGCTTACCCTGCAAGCGGGCGAAACTCTAATCTGTGCTGTTGATACCAGTCGCGGCGCTGTGGGCATTCCCACGCCAAACAGCAGTAAGCTGTTGCAACTGCTCATCGACAGTGACTATCTGCCGATTTTGAGTTCTATCGGCGTCAGTGCCGATGGCCAACGGCTCAATGTTAACGCTGATCTTGCTGCCGCTGCGGTAGCACAGGTGTTGCATGCCGACCTTATTCTACTTACCGACGTGGCCGGCATTCTCGACCGCGACGGCCTCCTCATCGACTCCATTAATGCCACGCAGGCACCGCAGCTTATCAGTGACGGTGTGGTACGCGACGGCATGGTGGTGAAATTAAACGCCGCTTTGCAAGCCGCACAACATTCGCGACGAAGTATCGCGGTGGCTGGCTGGCAAGACGCCAACGCACTGACCCGACTGGCAAAGGGTGAGGCGGCCGGAACCCGCATTCGTTACTAGGTTGCCGTTTATTTTCCGTATCGCAGATTCATTTATTAGTTGGAATTATCATGCAAGATTTATTAGCACTGCGCGATTTATCAAGCGCCAAAGTGACGCATTTACTGGACCTCGCGCAAACCATTAAGCAAGACCCGGGGGCCTGGCAAAACCATTTACAGGGCAAAAGTATTGCCTTGTTGTTCGAGAAGCCATCGCTGCGCACCCGCGCCAGTTTTGCCGCGGGTATTCACCGGCTCGGCGGTCATAGCATTTACCTGGATGCAGCAAATCTGATGGGCAGTCGTGAACCGGCTGCCGATGTCGGTGCCAACCTGGCGCTCTGGCACGATGCTATCGTCGCCCGGGTGTTTTCCCAGGCGACTCTGGACGAGCTGGCGCAGGCATCAGATAAGCCCGTGATCAATGCTTTGAGCGACATTTGTCATCCCTGTCAGGCAATGGCTGACTTACTTACCTTAACCGAGCAACTGGGCGATCTGAGCAAGGTTACGCTTACTTACCTTGGCGATGGCAACAACGTCTGTCAGGGTCTGATGTCCGGCGCTGCACTCGTGGGCATGACCTTCCAGATCGTTACACCGAAAGGCTATGAACCCGATGCAGAAGCGCTGGCGCACGCACAGAGCGTTGCCACCACTAATGGGGGCAGCGTCACCCTGCATCATGATTTCAACGACCTGCAACGAACCGATGCTATTTATACCGACACCTGGTTCTCGATGGGACAAGAGCGCGACAGCAACGCCGTGATGCATGACTTTGCCCCCTTTCAGGTCAACATGGATCTGATGCAGCAACTGGGCGCCAGCTATTTTATGCACTGCCTGCCCGCCTACCGTGGCCGTGAAGTTACCGCTGAGGTGATTGATGGCCCGCAGTCGCTGGTGCTGCACCAGGCGGAGAACCGTTTACACGCACAGAACGCAATTTTAGTTGAATTACTCACAGGAGCTCAGGCATGAAAAAGTCAGTGGAAAAGGTCGTTTTAGCGTATTCAGGCGGTCTGGATACCTCTGCCATAGTGCCGTGGCTGAAAGAAAATTATGACTGTGAGGTGGTCGCCTTTGTTGCTGACGTAGGTCAGGGTGATGAAGAGCTTGCTGGGGTGGAAGAAAAAGCTATCGCCTCCGGCGCCAGCAGTTGCCATGTGGTGGACCTGAAACAACAGCTGGTCAATGAGGTGATATTCCCAACCCTGAAAACCGGTGCGATTTACGAAGGTCAGTACCTGCTCGGTACCGCGCTGGCCCGGCCGATTATTGCTGCGGCGCAAGTTGAACTTGCCCGGAAAGTAGGTGCCGATGCCCTCGCGCATGGCTGCACCGGTAAAGGTAACGATCAAGTGCGTTTCGAATCTGCATTTGCCGCACTAGCGCCTGATTTACACGTGATTGCTCCCTGGCGTGAGTGGGCCATGCGTAGCCGTCCGCAACTGCTGGCGTATCTTGCTGAACGTAATATTCCCTGCAGTGCGTCAGCAACTAAAATCTACAGTCGCGACGCCAACCTCTGGCATATTTCAACTGAAGGTGGTGAGCTCGAAGATCCCTGGAATGCACCTACTGCACAAGTCTGGAGCTGGACCACTGAGCCACTGCAGGCACCTGATGTGCCGGAATACCTGACCTTGTCGTTTCTTCATGGCGAGTGGGTTGCACTCAACGGCGAGGCTATCGACCCGGTCAGCGCCATCACTCAGCTTAATCATGTTGCTGGTGCCCATGGCGTGGGTCGCCTCGATATGGTGGAGAACCGCCTGGTTGGCATGAAATCCCGTGGCTGCTACGAAACCCCTGCTGGTGCTGTACTTTACGCTGCGCTGCAAGGCCTCGAAAGTCTGGTGCTGGATCGCACCACGCAAGATTATCGGATTCGCATGGGCAACGAATTTGCCCAACTGCTCTACGATGGACGTTGGTTCACGCCATTGCGTGATGTCATGCTGGCGGCAGCGAACAAACTGGCTGAACCTTTAACTGGCGATATCGTGGTCAAACTCTACAAAGGCCAGGTCAATGTCACGCAGAAGCGTTCACCCAACAGCCTGTACTCGAATGCCTTCGCCACCTTCGATGAAGATGAAGTCTATAATCAACAGCATGCCGAAGGCTTTATTCGCCTGTACAGTCTGGCGTCACGCATCCGTGCTTTGCACCAGACCACGGCAGTCACCGATGGAGAAGAGGCAACGTCATGAGTTTATGGGGAGGACGGTTCAGTGAGCCCAGCGCCGCTGAATTCAAACAATTTAACGACTCGTTGCGGTTCGACTATCAGTTGGCGGGCTACGATTTGCAGGCGTCCCAGGCCTGGGCGGATGCTTTAGCGCAGGCCAAGCTGCTGACGGCGGACGAAAATGCCCAATTACAACAGGCGTTGCAGGAGCTGCAACAGGCTGTTGCTGCGGACCCGCGCCTGCCGTTGCAAAGTGACGAAGAAGACATTCACAGCTGGGTGGAAGCCCAGCTGATCGAAAAAATCGGCGCCACCGCCAAGAAGCTGCATACGGGTCGCAGCCGTAACGATCTGGTCGCCACCGATTTGCGACTGTTTTGCAAAGCTGTATGTGCCGAGCTGATCACGGCGAACCTCGCCGCAGTTCAGGCGCTGATTAAGTTTGCCGAGCGCTATCAGGCTGCTGCTTTGCCGGGCTACACCCATTTACAACGGGCGCAGCCGATCATGGCAGGACATTGGGCATTGGCTTACGTACAAATGTTGCAGCGCGATGTCAGCCGGTTGAAAGAAACCCAAAAGCGGCTGGATGTGTGTCCTCTTGGCAGCGGTGCGCTGGCCGGCACTACAGCTCCACTTGACCGTGAAGCACTGGCGCACAGTCTGGGCTTTCGCTACGCCTGTGAAAACAGCCTGGACGGCGTGTCCGATCGCGATTTTGCGCTGGACTTACTGCATAGCGCCAGCACCGGTATGCTGCATTTGTCGCGTTTAGCGGAGGATGTGATCTTCTATTGCTCCGGTGAGTCCGGTTGTTTTGCCATGAGCGATCGTATCAGCAGCGGGTCCTCGTTAATGCCGCAGAAGAAAAACCCCGATCTGTTTGAGCTGTTGCGCGGCAAAACAGGACGGGTGTTTGGTCATCAGCATGCGCTGCAAACCACCCTGAAAGGCTTACCGCTGGCCTATAACAAAGACATGCAGGAAGACAAAGAAGGGCTATTCGATGCCCTGCACACCTACCTGCAGTGTTTGCAGATGCTGACCTTTGCGGTGCCCGAGTTAAGTGTTAACGAAGCTCATGCGGCGCAGCAGGCGGCGCTCGGCTACAGTAATGCCACTGAACTTGCGGATTATCTGGTGAGCAAGGGCATTCCCTTTCGCGATGCCCACCATATTACTGGTGCTGTGGTGCTTTATGCCCAACAGCAGGCGCAGCCCCTGGAAAAGTTATCGTTAGCCGAGTTTCATGAGTTTTCCGACACCATCGGTGAAGATGTCTACCCGGTGCTTGAACTTAATTACGGCGTGCAGCAGCGCAGCGCGCTCGGCGGCACAGCGCCAAGTGCGGTGCGGCTGGGGATCAAACATGCCAACGACTGGCTGCATGCGGCTGAAGCAGCAAGTAAGCATGTGCGTCAGGCGCGGCTCAGCGATGCCGACAAGATTTGCGAGCTCATTGCCTACTGGGCCGAACAGGGTGAAAACCTGCCGCGGGATAAAGCAGATATTTTACAGGCAATCCAAAGTTTTGCGGTGGCTGAAATTGACGATGAGGTAGTCGGTTGTGCGGCACTTTATGTCTACAGCACCGGCTTAGCGGAAATCCGTAGCCTTGGCCTGTTCCCTAAAGCGCAGGGCAAAGGACTGGGTGCGGAATTAGTGGCATTTTTACTGTGGAAAGCGCGGGAACTGGGCATCAGCCGGACCATAGTGCTGACCCGGGTGCCGGAATTCTTTGGCCGGCTCAACTTTCGCCTGACGGTAAAAGATAAGCTGCCGGAGAAAGTCATGAAAGACTGCGAACTTTGTCCGCGCAAACATAACTGCGACGAAACCGCGCTGGAGTACCTGCTTTAAGAGCGCCCGGGTAATGCTTTACTCGAGTTCGTCGTCGCTGAGCTCTTCATCCTCGGGAATGGGCAGGCCGCGGCGCTCGAGTTCGGCGCGCACTTCAGCCGGGATTTTGTGCGGGTTGTCTTTACGTAAGTCGTCATCGGTCGGCAGGGGCTGACCGGTGAAGGCATGCAAAAATGCCTCACACAACAATTCACTGTTGGTCGCATGTCGGAGGTTTTTAATTTGCCGACGGGTGCGCTCGTCGGTTAACACTTTCAGTACCCGGGTAGGAATCGACACGGTGATCTTCTTCACCTGCTCGCTTTTCTTGCCATGTTCCACATACGGATAAATATACTCGCCGTCCCACTCCATACTGCACCTTCTGCTGAATAACCCCACACAATGGGGTGAATTGTACAATGGTCTGCGGTACAGTCAACTTTATACGCTTAGCTGTCTATACGGCTTATTTGCATTAAGCTTAACTTACATGGCTTTATTGCGAAGCAACGCCACCGTATAATCGATTTTTTTGACACTTTCCGGAGAACGCATACGCATCATGAAGGTTGAGGTTTCGGACGCACAAATTCATACCGTTGCAGAGCAGGTTCAGGTTCACAAGTTTGGGGGCAGCAGTCTCGCCGATGCTTATTGCTATCGCCGTGTTGCCCGCATTGTCACAGAATATGCCGGCGCCAGTGATCTGGTGGTGGTATCTGCCGCAGGGGACACCACCAACCGCATTCTTGCCATCATTGATGCCAAACAAGAAGGCGATGCCGACGGCGACTACGGCATGGCGGAAGTCTTGCTGAAACAGCTGGAAAAATATCAGCAGGGTCTGATCAGTGAATTGTTGAGCGGTGAGCATCAACAACGCCTGCTGGCTGCTTCGCAAAAAGACTTCAGTCGCTGGTGGAACTGGCTAAGTGGCGAGGAAACCATCGAGAATCGTCCGGAGCTGTTATCCTACGGCGAACTCTGGTCGGCGCGACTATTGGCTGCCCTTCTCAAGCAGCAAGGCACCCAGGCCGATTACATTGATGCCCGCACTTTCCTCGTCGCTGACGACGCACCAGAACCGCTGATCCGCGTCGAAGTTTCCCGTGCTGGTTTATTAAACCGGATTGCTGCCCATGCTGGGACCCGCTTCATTGTAACTGGCTTTATCTGTGCAGATCCGGAAGGTCGTTCACTGATACTTGGCCGTAACGGCAGTGACTACTCCGCAACCTTAGTCGGCAGTTTAATCGACTCCAAACAGGTCACCATCTGGAAAGATGTTGCCGGGGTCTACTCGGCGGATCCGCGCAAAGTTGAGCGGGTGGTGAGTTTACCGATTCTGGACTGGCGTGAAGCAGAAGAGCTGGCCCGCCTTGGCAGCCCGGTTTTGCATCCGCGTACCTTCCAGCCGGTCAACCGCGAACGCATGGTAATCGCTGTGCGCTCCAGCCTGAAAGTCGAGAATCAACAAACCCGCATTGGTCAGTACGAAGACACTGAACCTGCTGGCAAAGTACTGACCGCGCTCTCCGAAGTAGTGTTGTTTCGGGTCGACCTGCGCGATGCCAAGCTGATTCAGGCCATCGAAGACCTCGAACTGACACCACTAACCAGCTGGAACGAAGTGGATCAGCATCAGGCTTATTATGCCTACCACCAGAACCACCTCGATTACATGGAACAATGGTTAGCCGCGACTGACACCAAGCACAGCGCCAGTAAGCTGACCGGCTATGCCATGCTGGCTCTGGTTGGCAACCGAATACAGGAAACCGAACAATACTCGGTGTTCAAACAGGAAGCAGGCGAGCAGGCGCTTCGGCGGCTGGCCCTCACCCCGGATAACAACGCGGTGGTGGCGATTCTTGAGCAAAAACTCGATAACCGCCTACTTAACCGTATCCATAGTCAGTTGTTTAATCACCGCCGCAGCCTCGGTGTGCTGGTGGTTGGCCGCGGAAATATCGGTAGTGCCTGGCTTAGTCTTTACCGCCGCTTACGCGAGCGCATCAACGAACAAATGGACGTGCGCATCATCGGCGTATTGAACTCGACCCGCATGTGGCTCGACTACAACGGCCTCGACCTGACTGACTGGCAGGATAATTTTGAACGACTGGCGCGCCCCTATGAAATGAGTCAACTCATTCCAGAGCTGCCGAACGCACCTTATGATGAACTGGTCATGATGGATTTAACCGATGCCACTTCTGTCGCGCAGTTGTACCCGAGCTTTTTTGCCAACGGTATGCACATCATCAGTGCTAACAAACGCGCTGGCGCATCGACTGACAGTCAGTACAGCGAAATTCGTACCATTCAGCAGGAATATCAGCGGGAATGGTATTACAACACCACCGTGGGCGCTGGCCTGCCACTGAATTATGCACTGAATGATTTGCGTAACTCCGGCGATACCATTCAGAGTATTTCCGGGATTTTCTCGGGCACCATGTCGTGGTTATTCGAGAACTTCAATGCCGACGTCAAATTCAGTGACCTGGTGCGCGAAGCGAAAGAACGTGGTCTGAGTGAACCGGATCCGCGGGAAGATTTATCCTGTCAGGATATTGTCCGTAAACTACTGATTCTGGCGCGCGAAATTGGCCTGCGGCTGGACTGGCAGGACATTGATGTCGAAAGTCTGTTACCCGAACACCTGGAAGACATTCCGTTAGATGAGTTCATGCAGCGTCTGCCGGAACTCGACGACGGCATGCAGGATCTTTATCAGGACGCCCAGCAGACGGGCAAGGTACCGCGCTTACTGGCGAGTTTTGCGGTGCAGGACGACCGCGTACGCGCCCGGGTTGGGATTGAATACATTCCCGAAGGCGATATGCTGGCCAATCTGATTCCGGGCGAGAATATTTTTGTGATTTACACCGACTGGTACCATGAGATGCCATTGGTCATCAGTGGCCCGGGTGCTGGTAAAGAAGTCACCGCAGGCGGCGTGCAATCTGATTTAAATCAGTTGCTCAGCCGCCTGGCCAAGAAATCCTGAGTGGATTAGAAGATCGAATCGTCGTCACCGAACACCGTTGGTGACGACGAGTTATCAACATACTCCGTCGGTGCTGTGCCCGGAATAAAGTACTCAAAGCGGGTCGTGTAATCACTGGCGCGGCTTAGCTTGCCCGTCGCCAGATCAATCCGCGCCGAAACCAATCCAGGCGGTACATCGAAAGGTTCAGCTGCAACATCTTCCACCGCTGTTTCCATAAAGTCGATCCACATCGGCAGCGCCGTTTTTGCGCCCGCTTCAGTACCTGAAATCGGTTGCTCGGCCGCATCGAGGTTACTGTTCATGGTGGTGCTGCCAAGGGCGTTTTCCAGATTATCAAAACCGACCCAGCCGGTGGTAACCAAACCACTAACAAAGCCAGAGAACCAGGTGTCTTTCACGTCGTTGGTGGTACCCGTTTTACCTGCGACGTTACGACCGGCATGCTTAGTAATAGCGTCCGATCGCTGAATCCGCCATGCGGTACCATTCCAGCCGGTTTTATGCGCCCAGCTACCACCACCCCAGACAGCAGAATTCATCGCCTGGGTCACCAGAAATGCGTTTTGCTCGGTGATTACCTGCGGTGCTGGTAACACGTCACGTTCTGCTGGCTGGCATTCTACACAGGCAACTTTTGGCCGCGCTGTGAAAATCACTTGTTCCTGATTATCAACGATGCGTTCAATAAAATAAGGTTCGATGAGGTAGCCACCATTAGCAAATACCGCATAACCACGTGCGACTTCCAGTGGTGTCATTGACGCCGAGCCCAGCGACAGGGATTCGTTGCGCGGCAGCTCGTCGTACTCAAAACCAAAATTAGTTAAATAGTTGACCACGGTCTCGACGCCCATCGCCCGCAGTAGGCGCACGGATACAACGTTTTTCGATTTTGCCAGCGCTTGACGCACACGGATAGGGCCTTCGTACACGTCCGGCGAATTGCGTGGTCGCCAGGCAATACCGCTGCCCGGATTCCATTGGTTAATCGGTGCATCATTGACCAGCGTTGCCAGGGTAAAACCGTTCGCCAATGCCGCAGAGTAGATGAAAGGTTTGATATTCGAACCTACCTGTCGCTCAGCCTGTACCGCGCGGTTGTATTGGCTGTTGGCAAAGCTATAACCACCAACGGCCGCGGCAATACCGCCATCACCGGGGCGCAGCGCGACAATCGCTGCACTGGGTTCAGGCACTTGCGCCAGTCGCCAACCGCTTTCCGTCGCGCGCACCCGAATGACTGCGCCCGGGCTAATCACATCATTGATGGTTTCAGGAGCTTGTCCCTGACGCTCACGGTTAATAAAGGGACGTGCCCACGCCACGTTTGCCCAGGCCAGCTGCGCCTGTTCACCATCAGCGAAAACAATGGTCGCTGCCCGGCTGGCTTCGTTGATCTCGAGCACAGCTGCGGGACGGGTCAGGCCTATCGGCCGGAATTCATCTAATCGCTCAACCACAGTAGCAACTGGTAATGGTTCTTCATCTTCTTTCGCCGACCAGAGCTGGGCTTCGACGCCACGATAGCCGTGACGTTCATCATAAGCATGCAAATTGTGTTGTACCGCGCGCTGCGCTGCGCGCTGCTGTTTCGCGCTCGCGGTCGTGTACACTTTCAGCCCGCTGTTGTAGGCGATATCTTCGCCGTAGCGGGCAACCATTTCAGCGCGAACCATTTCCGCCAGATAAGGTGCATTCATGGTTACTTCGGCGCTATGTACACGGGTTTTGATGGGAGCCGCCAATGCCGACTGATACTCGGCTTCAGTGATTTTATCCTCCGCTAGCATCCGACCCAGCACCACCGCCCGCCGATCGCGTGCACGTTCCGGGTTGGAAATGGGATTCATCGTCGAAGGGGCTTTTGGCAAACCGGCAATCATCGCCATTTCAGCTAAAGTCAGTTGGTCCAGGTCTTTGCCGTAATAGACTTGCGCAGCCGCGCCAACACCATGCGCGCGGTGGCCGAATGTGATTTTATTTAGATAAAGTTCAAGAATCTCATTTTTTTCCAGCTGATTCTCAATATGCAGTGCGATAAAAGCTTCTTTTATTTTTCGCGTCCACGTTTGCTCAAAGGTTAAGTAGAAGTTCCGCGCAAGCTGTTGGGTGATTGTACTACCGCCACCTTGAATTTCACCGCTCGCCAGCAGCTGGAAAAAAGCACGGGCGACGCCAATCGGGTCAATGCCGACGTGCTCATAAAAACGCTGGTCTTCGGTCGCCAGGAAGGCGTCAATCATGGTCTGCGGCACATCTTCCAGACGCACCGGGATACGGCGAATCTCGCCAAATTGCGCGATCATCTCACCATCGGAGGAATAAACTTGCATAGGTGTCTGTAGGCGAACTTCACGAAGTTCCGCAACACTTGGCAGCTCGTCTTTGTAGTATAAGTACATACCACCAACGCTGAGACTGCCTAAAACAAAAGCAATCAATGCGCCATACAGTATCCATTTTAAAACTTTCACAAAATTTATCCTTTTTTGGATCTAGTGCTATCTTGTAAAGAAACAGTGTTTTTGTTGCTATCTTTAACTGCATATTATAGAAAGATAAGCAGAGATTCCTACGCGACACTAAAAAACTGCTATGCTCTTTGCGTGGATCTTACATTTCTGTCGTGCGCAGCGAATGGCAACTTACATAACAATGAATTATAAGCCATTTACACATCCCATCGGGAGAACATTATGGGGCTGTTTGGTCTAGGTAAAAAACCTGGTCTAGGCATCGATATCGGAACAGATGCGATTAAGGCTGTGGAAATTGTATCACAAGGCGACACCTATGAAATTGTGCGTGTTGCTGAGACGCAATTAGCTAAGAATCTTATCACCGACGATGAAATTACGGACATAGAAAAGCTTTCCAAAGCGCTCAAGCAAAATAAAAAAAGCTTAGGCACGCGAGCTATTGATGTCGTTGGCGCCGTATCAGGCAATCAGGCGATTTCAAAGCAGCTGGCTATGTCGCTCGATCTTGACGACGAAGCTATTGCTGAAAAAATCGAGACTGAAGCTGAAGCTCTTATACCTTTCCCCATCGCCGAAGTCCGGTATGACTTCGAAAGTCTTGGCGAGCATCCAACCATGCCCGGCCAGCAACGTGTCATTGTAACCGCGACCCGCACCGTGAGCGTCGACACCCGCGTGCAAGCGTTGGAAGAAGCCGGCTATAAAGTCCGCATCATGGATGTGGATAACCAGGCTATACTCCGCGCCTGCGATCATGTGATGCCCCATTTGCATCCCGATCTCTATGACAACAAATTACCGCTAATGGTTCTCGATATTAGTAGCGCGGCGGTGCAGACGATTGTCATTGGGCATGGCGAAGTGATGTTCACGCGTTATCAGAGTGGCGGTCTCACCCAACTTTTTAAAGCGCTGGATAACGACGGCGAAGTGGACCATGGCCAAATATTTGCTAAATTACGCGCCGGCGAAACCGACGATATTTCACCGATCATCCTGCAGGACTTCTTAGGCAACCTCTGGGCGCAAATCAGCCGCGGCATGCAAATTTACCGCAGCAATGCGACCAAGAAAGATTTCGCTGGTATTTTGTTGATCAACAGCGGCGCGATGCTACCGATGATCGTCGATAACATCCGCGAACAGGTGGAGTACCCGGTCATTAGCCTTAATCCATTCGAGCACTTCCCGCTACCGAGTAAATATCAACACTTACAATCTCATGGCCCACGCTTTGTTGAGGCATTGGGATTAGCGTTACGGAGCTTTACCCCATGGCACACGTAAACCTGCTCCCCTGGCGCGAAATAGCGCGCCAACGCGCGAAACAAAAATTTGGCATCCAAGCCTTTATTGCGCTTCTGATTGCCGCTGGCATTGTATTTATCGCCTATAGTGTTATCCAGGACTATAAGCAACAACAACAGGCACGAAACCAGTTTTTAACTGCACAGATTGCCATCCTTGATCAGCAGATTGCTGAAATACAGGAGATTAATAAGAAAAAAGATTTAATCGTCAATCGCATGGAGTTGATCCAGTCCTTACACCGTGATCGCAATACAGCAATTCAAATGCTGAATGAACTGTCCGAGCGAACTCCCGACGGAGTACATATTTTGAGTTTAGAAAAACGCGGTGACCGACTGAGCCTGAGAGGTCGTAGTGTTTCCAACAACCGTGTTTCTGAGTTTTTACGTGAGATGAGTGACTCTGACGTCTTCAACAATCCGGAATTAAGAGAAATTTCAACCGATGCTGAGGGGGGCGATGGTCCAACCCGGTACAGTGCTTTTTCCCTTAGTGTCTCCCTCGCAAAAGAGGGTACTACCCCTTCCGTCAATCAGGGAGGTCGCTAATGAATTTGCGCGAACTTGATATCAATGAAATGCCATTCTGGCCTGCGCCATTTAGGTTCGGTGCATTGCTATTGTTGGTGATTATTTGTTTAGGCCTGGCCTACCACTTTCTCTTATCCGATGAGTGGAGCGCCTATCAAAAAGAGCAAGCCAGAGAGAATCAGCTTAAACAAGATTATGAATTGAAATATCAGACTGCGGTTAACTTACCAGTCTATCAGGAGCAGTTGACTCAGCTGAATAAAGATCTCGAAGTTTTATTAGACATGCTTCCTGACGACGATGAGACTGCCAGATTGCTCGACGATATTACTCTGGTAGGCACACGTAGTGGTCTGGATTTTGACCGAATCGAGTGGTTAGCGGCACAACCAAGAGAGTTTTATACCGCACTTCCGATGCGTTTTGATTTACAAGGTGGCTACCATCAAATTGGCGATTTTATTGGTCAGATTGCGGGCCTGCACCGAATTATCAGCGTGAAGGATTTCACTCTGCAACGCTCAGATTTAAGCGAAGAATTGCGTCTTAATGTAACTGCCGAAACCTATCGCCAGCAAACTTTGAGGGCGCAACCATGAGTAAGCGCTTGACCTTAGTTGCTTTAACGAGTCTACTGCTTGGCGCTTGCAGCCAAGGTGGCCATCAAGATTTAGTCGCCTACACTGAACAGGTACGCTCCAGCTCGGTACCTAGTGCCGATCCGGTTCCGAAAATGCCTGAATTAGTGCGCATCGACTACACTGGACGCGCATTTCGTAATCCGTTTGAACCGGCTCCACTCAATGCACCGGAGCAGAACGCGAACACACCAGGTTGCCCGCAACCCAACCTCGATCGCGAGCGTGAAGAACTGGAATCGTTGGGTCTTGACCAGTTTACTTTGGTTGGCACTATGCGTACCAATGCCGAAGGCCAAGTAGCACTAATTAGTACCAATCAAAGCCGTCTCTATCGAGTTTCGATGGGAGATTATTTAGGCCTTAATTTGGGGCAAGTTACCGAAATCACTCCAAATTACATTATGATATCTGAATGGGTTCCAGCCGGTGATGGTTGTTGGCAACAACGCAACACCGCACTGCGCTTACCGGGTTCACAAGGGAGTTCTGATCTATGACGTACGTTATCCGTTTCATGATGCTCATGATGTTGTTACCAGCTGCGGTTGGTGCCAACGAGCTAGTACGTATCGAACAAATTCCATTAGCGAATGACCGCTTCAATCTTGAGGTGCATTTCACTAATGCGGTGCAAGCACCGGTTGTTCGACGTAGTGAGAACCCCCTGGTTCACGAATTCCTATTGCTGGGGACCGACAATGAACTTGCTTCTGGTTTACAACAGCTTGCAGACCACCCGCTGTTAGAAGACGTTAGTCTGGAGCAGCAACGCGAAGATACCCTGTTACGGGTCACCACTAAACAACCATTAGACCACTTACTGAGCCGTTATGAAGACGTGATGGTGTTGGTCTTTGTTGAATCCGACGAGCCAGGTGATGCAGGTCAAACAGCCGCGATCACCACCACTGAGCCTGAAAGTGTCAGCGCAGAGCCAGAACCAGTTGCCGCAACTGAACCCGCTCCTGAGCGCCGTCCGGCACCTGAACAGCCTGCTGTGGTTACAGCAGCATCTTCGCCTGACCCTGACCTGCCCAGCGTCACCGATATCGATTTCACCCGCTTACCAGACGATATTGCACTCCTGCGTCTACAGCTGAGCGAAGAAAATATTGAGCATGAAGCCCGGATACGCGGTAACCGTCTTGAACTTACGCTGTACGATACCGAAATCAGTGATGATTTGCTTTACGTTTTAGATGTGAGTCAGTTTGCAACTCCAATAGCACACATTGAAACCTTCCGTGATGGTGATGACGCAGTTGTGACCATTACCGGTAAGGATGACTTCCGTCACCAACTCGAGCAAATCGATGGCTCGCTGAATCTGAAGTTCAGCAAACCAATTGAAGTGGTCGAGAACGATGGTTCACAACGTCCTATATCGCTTAACTTCCAGAATGTTCCGGTACGCCAGTTGTTGCAGATCCTGGCAAATGAAAATGACCTTAACCTCGTGGCCAGTGAGTCTGTGACCGGTAACATCACGTTACGGCTGGAGAATGTGCCATGGCAGCGCGCCCTGAACACCATCCTGCGGGTTAAAGGCTTATCCAGCCGCATGGACAGCAACATTCTTATCGTTGCCCCTGCTGATGAGCTTGCCGAACGTGAAGCTCAAGAACTTGAAGCTAGACAGCGCCTGTCTCAGTTAGCCCCACTGGAGAGCACATACATTCAAATTAATTATGCTAAAGCTGTTGATATTGCAGCCATATTACGTACAGAAAGTTCAGACTTGCTGTCTGAACGTGGCGCGGTAACTGTCGATGAGCGCACTAATACTCTACTAGTGAGGGATACGCCACGGCAGATCGAAGAAGTTGAAGATATGGTTAAAGTGCTTGACGTCGCTGTTAAGCAGGTAGTCATCGAAGCACGCATGGTCACTGTACGTGATAATATTAGTGATGAACTCGGCATCGTCTGGGGCTTTACCAATCCTGATGCAAGTGGTCCGGATATTTGGGGTTCGGGAACTGAGACATCAGGCGACTTTAATGTGAATCTCCCGGTTAGCAATCCGGCCGCAACTATTGGCTTCCAAGTTGCAAAACTAGCAGATGGCCGATTGCTTGATCTAGACTGTCCGCATTGGAACGCGAGAACAAGGGCGAGATCATTGCGAGTCCACGCATCACAACGGCAAACCAGAAAAAAGCATACATCGAACAAGGTACCGAGATCCCTTACGTCGAGAGTGCTTCATCAGGTGCCACTTCAGTACAGTTTAAGAAAGCAGTTTTAGGTCTTGAGGTGACACCGCAAATCACCCCGGATAATCGAGTCATTATGGATCTGGTAATTACCCAGAATACTCGTGGTGAGACAGTTTCAACACCGACAGGACCTGCGGTATCCATTGATACCCAAGAAATTGGTACCCAAGTATTAGTTGGCAATGGCGAAACCATCGTTCTCGGGGGGATTTATCAGCAGCAAATCCTGAACGATATTACCAAGGTACCATTATTGGGCGACATCCCTTACGTTGGTGTGCTGTTCCGCAGCGATAGTCAGATTCACGAAAAGCGTGAACTGCTGATCTTTGTGACACCACGAATTGTAATGTCGACGCCGTAATCCTTGCTTAAATGGCTGTGACTTGCGATAATCCCGCCTCTTTTGGATTGGGTAAAGGAAGGTCAGACAGACACTCCGGATTCCGTGAGTCACAGCTATTAAACGAGTGATGTAAAGCAAAGATATGGCTGAAAAACGTAACATTTTCTTGGTAGGCCCCATGGGGGCTGGTAAAAGCACGATTGGCCGACAACTGGCTCGGCAACTTCACCTTGAATTCTTCGACTCTGATTCTGAAATCGAGCGCCGCACTGGTGCCGATATCGCGTGGGTCTTCGAACTGGAAGGTGAGGAAGGTTTCCGCGCGCGCGAAGAAAAAGTTATTGAAGAACTGACTGAAGCAACCGGTATTGTTCTGGCAACCGGCGGTGGTTCTATCCTCAGTAAAGAGAGTCGCAACCGGCTTTCCGCTCGTGGCATCGTGGTTTACCTGCAAACGCCCATTGAAAAGCAACTTGCCCGCACCCAGCGTGACAAGCGTCGGCCCCTGATTGCTGAAGCTGAAGACCCGCGTGCCGTGCTCGAAGACCTCGCCTCACAACGCAATCCTTTGTATGAGGAAATTGCTGACGTGGTAGTGCGCACCGATGAGCAAAGTGCTAAGTTTGTGGTCGACAAAATAATTGAACAAGTGGGGTTATAGCCCCAGCTACGGAGCAACGCATGCAAGCCGACTCTCAGACTTTGATACATCGCATCGACGTCGGACTTGCTGAACGTAGTTATCCTATTCATATTGGTCGGCAGCTGTTTACAAGCTTGCCGACACTGCTCACCGATTTGCCCGGACAGCTTTGCATTATCACCAATGCAACTATCGCCGCTCACTATTTAAAACCTCTGCAAGCCGCTTTGCCTGAATCAGCGACGGTTATCGTGCACGAAATCGCCGATGGCGAGCATGCCAAAAGCATCTCATCCTACGGCGAAATCATGGATGCATTAATCGCGGCAAGCTTTAATCGTGATTGCGCAATTCTGGCTCTCGGCGGCGGTGTGGTCGGTGATTTAGCGGGTTTTGTTGCCGCTACCTTTCAGCGTGGGGTCGATTTTTATCAGTTGCCGACAACGTTACTCGCACAGGTCGACTCGTCAGTGGGCGGAAAAAATGCTATTAACCATCCCGGCGGTAAAAATCTCATTGGTGCCTTTTACCAACCGCGTGCCGTGGTGATCAGCACCGATTGCTTAACCACACTCACCACCCGCGATTATGCCTGCGGCCTCGCCGAGGTAGTCAAATACGGCATTATTTATGATGCGCAGTTCTTTGCCTGGCTGGAACAAAATGCCGCAGCGCTGAATGCCCGCGAACCTGAAGCTCTGGCCTACGCTATCTGCCGCTCGTGCGAGATTAAGGCCGAGATTGTTGCCGCGGACGAGCGGGAACAAGGCCAGCGGGCGCTGCTCAACCTTGGCCATACCTTTGGCCACGCTATCGAGGCTGAATATTACACCAGCTGGCATCACGGTGAAGCTGTGGCGGCAGGCACCGTGGTGGCCGCGCAGTATATGCTGCAACATGACGAGTTAACCAGCGCTGACTACCAGCGCATCCTCGCGCTGCTGCAAACCTTTGGCCTGCCTGTGCGCGCCCCGCAACTAACTGAAGCAAAGTGGCAACAGCGCATGCAACGTGATAAAAAAGTACAGGCAGGGCGGTTAAGGTTTATCTTGCCCACTCGTATTGGCCACGCTGAACTACGCACCGTCACCGACTGGCCAGGCGTTTGGCAAGCCATTCGCGCCGTCACCGAAACAACTCGTTAAGTGTGGACCAACAGTCGTGACTAAGAAAAATCGTGCCTTTCTTAAATGGGCAGGCGGTAAATACAATCTGATTGAGCCCATCACTGCCTTGCTGCCAGAGGGTAATAAGTTAGTTGAACCTTTTGTCGGAGCGGGATCCGTATTCCTCAACACCGACTATCCACGCTATGTTCTTAACGACGTCAATCCTGATTTAATTGCGCTGTTTAAAACCATCAAGCGCCGCCCGCAAACATTTATTCATGATGCCCGTAAATTATTTACTGCAGGCAACAACAGTGATGACGCCTACTACGCCCTGCGTCGTGAATTTAACGCCACCGTAGATAGTTACCAACGCTCATTGCTGTTTTTGTACCTCAACCGTCATGGCTACAATGGGCTTTGCCGGTACAATCGCTCCGGACAGTTTAATGTGCCTTTTGGCAGCTACCGTAAGCCCTATTTCCCGGAACAGGAAATCGAATTTTTTGCCGCTAAGGCACAGCGCGCGGTGTTTACTTGTCTGAGTTTCGAGAAAGTTTTCCGCCGCGCCCGTAAAGGCGACGTGGTCTATTGCGATCCGCCTTACGCGCCATTGACTGCGACCGCAAATTTTACCGCCTATGCCACTAGCGGATTTAGTCTGGATCAGCAGCATGAACTGGCGCGCCGTGCCGCTCATACTGCGCACAAACGTGGCATCCCGGTAGTGATTAGTAATCACGATACCGATTTAACCCGGTTGCTGTATGCCGATGCCGATTTACAAAGCCTGCAGGTGGCACGCTTTATTAGCCCCAAAGCCGATGGCAGAACCAAAGTTGCTGAGTTATTGGCCTTGTATACGGCAAAGCCCCGGGCGGCCAATGTCATTTCATTAGCACAAGCCAAACGCAAGGTTGCACGATGAACGACCAACTTACCTGGGTAGTTAAATCCTTTGCCGAATTAACTACCAAAGAACTCTATCAGTTACTGCAATTGCGGCAGGACGTTTTTGTGGTCGAACAGACCTGTCCTTACCTAGACGCTGACGGCCTCGACGATCAGGCTTTTCATCTGTACGCTCTCGATGCGGCCGGCGTCATGGTTGCGTACGCACGCTTGTTTGGCGCCAGCAGCAAAACCCCTTATGCACGCATTGGTCGGGTGATCAGCGCCGGCACCGTGCGCCGGCAAGGCCTTGGCCGTGAGCTTATGCGGCGCGCCATCGACTGGTGTCACGAGCATTACCCCGATGCCCCGATCCGCCTCGGTGCGCAGGTGTATCTGCGTGCGTTCTATCACAGTTTTGAATTTCGTGAGATCGGTGCCGAGTACCTTGAAGACGGCATTCCTCATGTTGATATGGAACGCGCACCGTGACTTCGGTCGAGTCATTTTCACTGCTTAATACAGCTTCAGGTTTAGGCCTGGTCTGGCACGAGCACGAGGAAATGAAGCCGCTGGTCATTGATTTTCTCGCTGGCAAGCAAGCGCGCCGTGCCCAGTTAGCAACCACCAAAGATGAAGCTATTGCGCGTGCCTGTGGGCTGGCCAAGCATCCTGACAGCAGTATTCTCGATGCCACTGCCGGGCTGGGGCGCGATGCCTGGGTGTTGGTGAACCTTGGTGCGACTGTTGCTATGCTCGAGCGCCAGCCTAAAGTCTATGCGCTGCTAGCTGATGCGCTCGAGCGGCTGTACGCAGAGCAACCGGACTACCGCGAGCAGTTTTTTTTAGCGCCCTTTGCCAGCTTAGCTGACGCTCAACCCGCGAGTTTTGACGTGGTTTACCTCGACCCCATGTATCCCAAAAGTGACCGTAAGCAAAAGGCGGCAGTGAAAAAAGATATGCAGATGTTTCAACAGTTGGTCGGCGCCGATACCGATGCTGATCAGCTGCTGGCTCCGGCGCGCCAAATAGCCCGTCGCAGAGTGGTGGTAAAGCGTCCGCAACATGCGGCTTATCTGGCTGATACAAAGCCCGATGGGCAAGTGGTCAGTAAGAAGCACCGCTTCGATATTTATCTAAGCAAAACTGCGGACCAAAGCTCAGCATGAATACTAACTACGATGTGATTATGATTGGTGCCGGCGCTGCCGGTTTGCATTGTGCCTGGCAAGCGGCTGCCCGGGGTCTGCGGGTGTTATTGCTCGACCATGCCAAGCAAGCAGGGAAAAAGATCTTAATCTCTGGCGGTGGCCGCTGTAATTTTACCAACTTGTACGCAAGTCCGGAAAATTACCTGTCGGAAAATCCGCACTTTTGTAAGTCAGCCCTCAGTCGCTACACCCAATGGGATTTTATCGCGCTAGTCGAAAAGCATGGCATTGCGTACCACGAAAAAACCCTCGGCCAACTGTTTTGTGATGACTCAGCCAAAGCCATTGTGCGCATGTTGCTTGATGAATGTGCAGCTTACGGTGCCAGGGTGCAACTGCGTACAGAGATCACCAAGGTGGTGTGGCAGGACCAGCGCTATACAGTAAGTACGTCCCAGGGTGAGTACTCTGCGCCACAGTTAGTGGTCGCCTGTGGCGGATTATCCATGCCAAAACTCGGGGCAACGCCGCTGGGCTATCAGCTGGCGGAGCAATTCGGCCATACTGTACTGCCGGTGCGCGCCGGACTAGTCCCTTTCACCCTGCACGAGCGCGACAAAGAGGCATACAGTGAGCTCTCCGGACTGGCTCTTGATGTAACTGCGCAGAATGATCGCGCCAGTTTCAAAGAGGCGATGTTATTCACCCATCGTGGCCTCAGCGGTCCGGCGATGCTGCAAATCTCATCCTATTGGTTGCCGGGCGAAACTTTCACTGTCGACCTGCTGCCACAGCTTGATAGCCTTGCCGAATTACAACGACTGCGCGCTGAACGGCCAAAGCTGGGTCTGCGCAGTGTGTTGCAGCAATGGTTTCCGAAACGCTTCGCGCAAACCTTCGCTGAGCAACAGCAATGGCCAGACAAAAACCTGGCAGACTGCAGCAATGCACTACTTGAAAGCGTCGCCACTAAGCTTCACGCCTGGCCGGTCAAACCCAACGGCACCGAAGGTTACCGCACTGCCGAAGTTACCCTCGGCGGGGTTGATACTGACCAGCTCAGCTCCAAAACTATGGCCAGCAAGCACCAGAGCGGCCTATACTTTATCGGTGAGGTGGTCGATGTTACCGGCTGGTTAGGCGGCTATAATTTCCAGTGGGCCTGGGCCAGCGCACATGCCTGTGCCGAAGCGTTGACGTCCACCAACCAATAAGCTGACATCATCAGCGCGCAACCGAAGGAGCTTTGATGGGACATCACCATGGCCACGATCATTCAAAAGATATGCCTTCATCACGCTTAGGCTGGGCGTTTTTACTTAATTTCGTTTTCACTATTATTGAGTTTATCGGCGGCATACTCACCAACAGTACCGCTATTTTAGCTGATGCTGTGCACGATTTGGGTGACAGTATGTCGCTCGGATTGGCCTGGGTATTGAATAAACTTGGTAACAAAGAAGCCAATCACAGCTTCACCTACGGCTACAAACGACTCAACCTGGTTGGCGCATTCCTTAATGCTGTGGTGCTTATTGCTGGTTCCGTCTGGATCGTAATGACTGCGATTCCGCGCTTGTGGGAGCCGCAAATGCCTGTTGCCGACGGCATGATTGCGCTGGCTGTGCTGGGTATTGCAGTCAACGGTTTTGCTGCTTATAAGTTGTCGCAAGGCAAGACCCTCAACGAACGGGTCATCAACTGGCATTTACTGGAAGACGTTTTGGGCTGGGTCGCCGTGCTGATTGTCGGTATTGTGCTGTTGTTTGTCGACTGGCCAATTCTCGACCCTATTCTTTCGATTGCTTTTACGCTGTTCATTCTGCTGAATGTTTTCCGCAACCTGTGGGCAACACTTAAGCTGTTTGTGCAAGCTTCACCGGATCAGGAAACCTATCAGGCGGTGGCCGAGTCTCTGCAGGAGCTGCCGAATATCGCCAGTGTCCACCACCTGCATTTCTGGTCCCTGGATGGCGAATCTCACGTCCTCACCGCCCACTTAGTCTTAGCCCGCAATCCCACAGACGACGAACGCTGCGAACTGAAGGAACGCATCGATGCTGCACTGGCTGATTATCAACTCAGCCATACCACCATTGAACTGGAATACCCGAATGATATTTGCCGGGACAGCAGCGCCTGAGCTTGCAGGTGACCGACGCTTACAGCTCGTCGGTACCTACCAGTTCCTTCTCGATATCATCGGCGGTTTGTGAAACTGCGCCGATCGCCGACGCTAAGGTTTCGCCCGAGGCGTTTGCTGACATTTTAGCCCGGAAAATAACCACTTGCTGATCGCCCCAGGTTTGTTGTTCCCAGCCACCAAGAATCATGTCTGAGCTTTCACTTAGGAATTGATTCGCTAGTTCTGCACTCAACTGCGTATCACTGACATGCCCGATAGACCACACTTCCCGGATTTCGAGATGTTCAAGCCGGTAGGTTCGGGTACTTACGTAAACCACCTGTGACCGCGCATCATCAAATTCCATGACCAGTTTAAAATCGCCATCTTCATCGATTTCGTAATTAAAATCGGTTTCCTGTAACGCGATTTTTACCCGTTTATCGTAATTTTCTTCAGCATCAGTACCACCAACCTGTGCCTGAGATGATGCTGAAAAAATCGCCAAAAGCATGGCTAGTTTTAATCCTGTATTACGCATCCTAAACTCCTTTTTTTATAATTATCAGTTGCCAACAACTACCTTAACTATTTTCCGGGAAAGTTGTAATAATTTTTCAGCTTGCTACTCTCGATTATACTTACACCGTAGCTAGCAGGCAGGAAAACGCATCATGGTTAAGTTTGTACAGCCACAAAAGCTGAAAACCGCAGAGGGTGATATCCGCCGGGTGGGCTTCGAGCTGGAATTTTCCGGAATCGATGTAGCTACCAGTGCCGAAGCCGTTGCTCGCGCGCTGGGTGGTTCGCCTTACGCAAAGAGCTCCGCACAATGGCGCGTCGAAGGGCCTCTGGGCGAGTTCAGAGTCGAAATCGACTGGAACTTCCTACAAAAACTCGCCGCGGAAAAAGGCGAGCATGCCAACACGGATTCTTTGCTCGAGTCATTAAGTCAGGCGGCGGGACTGGTCGTGCCGGTGGAAGTTGTTTGCCCTCCGATTGCTTGTGATGAGCTCGATGCTCTCACGGGTATGGTTGACGAGTTACGCGATGCAGGAGCTAAAGGCACGGACGAGTCGATGATCGCGGCTTATGGCACCCATATCAACCCTGAACTTCCTGACACCGATAGCGAAACCATTTGTCGCTATATGCAAGCTTATGCGTTGTTGCAGTGGTGGCTGGTTGATCAGCATCACGTAAATCCTACTCGTAAGCTAAGCCCTTATGTGGACCTCTATCCGGAAGCTTATGTGCGCAATTTGCTTAAGTACGATTCGGTGTCCATCAACGAACTTATTGATGACTACCTTAAAGCTAACCCGACGCGCAACCGGGCACTCGATATGTTGCCACTTTTTAGCCACCTTGACAGTGAGCGGGTCAAAGCAGAGCTAACCGACGACAAAATCAAAGCGCGACCGACTTTGCATTACCGGTTACCCAACTGTCGCATTAATGAGGCCAGCTGGACCCTTGCCAGGGAGTGGAACCTCTGGTGCAATGTTGAACGCTTAGCTAATCGGCCGAAAGCTCTTGCAGAGCTGGCAGCTGATTTCCTTGACGCCGATAGACCCATGCTCGGTGTTGCCCGACAACCATGGATTGAGCACGTAGACGAATGGCTAAAAGAAAACCTCGGATCGGCGTAACCGGCGCCGGAAAAAAATGGTCTCCATCATGGTGGACCACCCGCATCGCACTTTGGTTATGTGGCGCTGAAGTTGAACGCATTAGTGTGTGGCACCGTCCTTCTGGCCTGCCACTACATGGCATCGTCATTGGCGGTGGCAGCGACATTTCGCCTGAACACTATGGCGGCACTTTAAGTGGAAAGGTCAAACACGACCCGGATCGTGACGAACTGGAAATTCGCTGGATCAACAAGGCCTTACGCGATGATATTCCAATGCTCGGTATTTGCCGCGGTGCACAGCTAATCAACGTCGTGCATGAGGGGAACCTCTACGATGATATCCGGCAGTTGCGCAAGAAGACCTACAATCGAGCTGGACTACTGCCCACGAAACAAGTTTTCGTGCGTGGTGATAGCGACCTTGCGAAGATTGTAAAAAAACGCAAGCTGCGGGTAAATAGTCTGCACCATCAGGCGGTGCATGATGTCGGCGAAAATTTACGCATTGTTGCCCATGATCTTGATGAAATACCGCAAGCGATTGAAAGTTCCGGGCATCACCCGATAGTGGGTGTGCAGTGGCATCCTGAGTATTTATTCTATATCCCCAGTGAGTTGCGATTATTCCGCTGGCTGGTTAAAGAAGCTAAAAAATTACATGGACTCAGCTAACAAGCGATCCAGCTCAGGTAACGAACGTACCGTGTAATGTGGTGGCGTCGGTAACGGACAGGCTGCGTCTTCGACGTTGAGCCAACAGGAATGCAGTCCGCTAAGCTGCGCACCAAGTACATCTGAATGCGGGTTGTCGCCAGTCATAAGCACACGAGCGCGGTCTTTTTGTTGCATCAGCTCGAGTGCATGAGTGAAGATCGCCGGGTCAGGTTTGGCTACGCCGAATTGCTCGGAAATCACCACCAGGTCAACTAATTCACCCAGTCCGGTTTGTGCCAGCCGGGCTTCCTGAAGTTCGGTAAAGCCATTGGTGATAATACCAATTTTTGTCGATTCGCGGGCGCGTTCAAGCAGCTCCCGGGCGCCCTCCAGCGGCTGACAAATGCCCGCCATAGCGCTTAAGAACGCGGAGTTCAGTTCATCGGCGCTGACCTGCAATTTGCCAGCCCAACTGGCAAAACGCCGGCGTTGTAACGTCCTGGCGTCTATTTCTCCCGCCTGATACTTTTGCCATAGCGGTTTATTCAAAGCCTGATAGTCGCTGTAGTCCGCATCAGTAAAGCTAACCCCATAGCCACGAAACAATTCCTGCAAGCCAGCTAACGCATTGAACGAAAATAATGTCTCATCGGCGTCAAACAATAACCAATCGTAACCATGCAATTTAGTTGGCATTAAGCCCCCTCTTCAGTCCAGCGAGCAGTCCAGCGAAAACAGCAAAGGGACTCTTTGCTACGCGGTTCAATGATCATTCCATTCGGCTTGAAACCTACAGCCTGCAACAGCTTATGGCTCGCCTCATTGTCCATACTGGCAATCGCCAGCAGCTCTGGTAAACCTAACTCAGCCCGGGCGTAACTTAAACACGCAGCAGCTGCTTCGCGCGCAAACCCCTGACCATAAGCTTCCGGTACTAACGCAAACCCTAAGTCGGGCACAGGTAAATAGTCACGCTTGACCAAGCCACAGACACCGACCCCCTGTCCCTCAAATTCCATTAGCCACAAGCCAAAGCCATGCTCACGGTAACTGTTTTGCAGCACCTTTTTCAGGTAATCCGCGGCGTCAGCCAGACTGCTAATACCGCGATCACCAATCGCCCGACGAAAGTCACTGCCGGTGTAGAGTTGATGAATAAAGTTTGCGTCTGCATCTTCTAACTCACGCAGCACTAAGCGTTCTGTTGCAAAAACTTCTGTCATAGGCTCCACCACAGCGTTGCCAGTCCCAGCATCATAAAAGCTGCGGCGGCGATGTAACGAACCAGATTTAACGGCACCCGCCGCATTAGCTTCTCACCCAGCAGCACTACCGGCACGTTGGCAAGAAGCATTCCTAAAGTGGTGCCGAGGGTCACCCAAACGATGCTTGCGTACTGAGCACCCAGAACCATGGTCGCAACCTGAGTTTTATCGCCTATTTCAGCGAGGAAAAAGAGTACAAAGGTTGCGCACAAAGCACCATAACAAGAGCAGCGGGTATCTTCATCATCGAGCTTATCAGGCACCAGAACCCATAAACCAATGGCAATGAAACTAACACCAATAACTATGCCTGCGTAATCGGCAGGGATCCAGGACGCAGACCACTGCCCGAACCATGCGGAAATAAAGTGATTGATAAGGGTTGCGGCAAGAATACCGATGATGATCGGCCACTTTTGCCGGTAGCGCGCCACCAGCAATAAACTCAGTAACTGAGTCTTATCACCAATCTCTGCCAGAGCGACAGTTAAGGTAGAGGTAACAAAAGCTTCCATGGTGAACTCCGGCGGGTCGATTTCACTAAGGCAAACAGCAACCCCCGCCATTTAGCGGTTGCTCTTTACCTTAGGTCTTGCCAGTTCCGGTGGCCCGGAACGAATACACCATGAACCAATGCGGGTTCAATTATGTTGACGCATTCTCTTTACCATCGTTGTGATGACAGCAAAGTCGACTACTCCCCTAAGACGGCCCGCATTGTATCGAACTACCGCTTAGCGAAGCAAGGGCCGGCCAAAAGTAATCTTAGTTTACCGAAACTTATCACTTTGCCGGAAAGCAAAAACTGAGAGCTCGACTACACTTACTAAGTGTCTTCTAAAGGAGGAGAAAATGATGAACTACATGCGACTAATGATGGTTAGTTTTACGCTGGTGCTTGCTGCATGCTCGAGCAAACCGGATTATCGTGCTGCTGAAGATGGTGGTTACGGCTACACTGAAACGCAAATCACTGATACCCAATATCAAGTGCAGTTCAAAGCACGCGGCACGGATAAAGGCGCAGCCAATAACTACGCCTTGCTGCGCGCAGCAGAGGTGACCTTAGCGAACGACTACGACTGGTTCACCATCACTCACCGGGAAACCGAAGTAGACAAAGAAACTGTCCGTGATGCAGATTTTGCCTACCCAACCTCGGGCGATATGATTACCTACTGTAACGCCATCCGTTGCGAAACTCGCTATTACCCACGTAGTGCTTATACTGCCGGGATCCACGTTGGCGGTCGCAGCGATAGTGATATCGCCGTTACCCTCGACATTAAAATGGGTCATGGTGAGCAGCCTGACGCCAGATACAGTTACGATGCTTCAGAAGTTGTAAGCAACTTACAGCCGAAAAAAACCGACGAGTAAATCTGCTATCGGGGTGTCAGAGTTTTTTTACTCTGCGCCCCAGTTTCTTTAATCAGCTTCATCTACCCCTAAATAGTAAACTCAGCACTACTCCTTCATGATGCGTTCACTTTTTTAGCATCTGACGTATACTGCAAAACACCAAGCGTTATTGACGCAAATCAAGCATCAGTGGTGAAAACAATGACCTCACACATTCATTGTCAAAATTGCAGTATGGCGACCTTATGTCTGCCCTACCAGCTAAGTCCCGAGCAAACGGAAAAGCTGGATACCGTTATTCAGCGTCATCGCCCGCTACAGAAACGCGACCTGCTGATCAATAGCGGCGAACCGCTGAACTATCTGTATGCCGTGCGCTCCGGTTCGTTGAAGTCGTACACACTAGATAGCCAGGGCGGCGAGCAAATTATCGACTTCCATTTACCCGGAGACTTAATTGGCTTCGATGGTCTTATCGATGGCCAACATCGGAGCTACACTCAAGCTCTGGAAACCACCATGCTGTGTGAGATTCCGATTCAATCACTGGATCAATTGTCGGCGGAATTGCCGGGGCTGCGCAAACAGCTACTTCGGGTAATGAGCGGCGAACTCTTTGCCAGCAAGACGTTGCTCGGTACTCTGAACCATCATACTGCGCAGCAGCGCCTGGCGAATTTTCTCGTAACATTGTCATCTCGCTTCCAGCAACGTGGCCTTTCAAGCCGCGAATTTCGCTTGAGCATGACCCGTGCTGATATTGGTAATTACTTAGGTTTGTCAGTGGAAACCATCAGCCGTATTTTGACGCAACTGCAGAATGACGGCGTGGTTGCGGTACAAAATAAACTCATAGCAATAACTGCACCAGAGCGCTTACGCGCCCTGGCCGGTTAATCTAACGCTACTGACAGGAACCGCAGCAGAAATCTTTACCGTGCTGCGGTACTGCTTGTGGCTCGCGAAATAAAACTTCGTTTTCTAACGCGATATGCTGTTGCAGATCGTGGATCAATTCCTGTGTTCCCTCGTACAGCATGATCCAACTACCACAGGCACCGTGCGGAGCCTTGCCGTCACGCGTCAGCTGCGCCAACTTGGCAAGCATGACGTCATGTTCACCGTGCTCTTCTTCCATAACTGCGATAGGCCCGCTTGGATAAATGCCTCCGGCAAGCATGGGAAACAGGATCTGCTCTTCTTTCATCATGTGGCTTTCGAGTTCATTGCTCATTTCGGTAAGTAAATCAGCCAGGCCTACCGGGCACTCCTGATGGTCGTTGTGCACACTTTCAATTTTTCGCGCCAGTTGGATGAGCTCAGGAAATTGCTGACGGTGCTTTTCATGAAAGTTGGTTAACACAAATTGGATTAGGTCCTGGGTTGGCGCATCGCGCCATTGGTCGGTCAGTTGTTGGTGCATATCGACATCCTCAAAGCAAAAATGAATTGATTTCTCTCTCGTTACCTTCTTGATCGGTGCAATTTAAATGCCAGATCTACCCACTTTGATTTATATAGAAATTTGTTTGCCGATGGTAAATTACACCCATATTTTTACGGGTTCATCCCGCCTGAATGGGTTGATTTAACCATGCAAGATACATCTCTACTTGAGACGCTGGTCGCTGACCTCGTCACTGAATTACCGGCGGTTGTTCGTCTGCAAAAACTCGTCGCCACTTTGCGCCGTCACTTCAACTGTGGCGCTGTGGTGCTGCTGCAGCAAGAACAGCAGGTGCTGCGACCCATTGCCAGCATCGGGTTGGTGCGTGAAGCCTTAGGTCGGCGCTTTATCACTGAGCAACACCCTCGGCTTGCAGCGATCCTAACGGCCCGGGATACGGTGCGCTTTGAACCCGACAGCCAGCTTCCCGATCCCTACGATGGTTTGATTGAGGACTGTCCGGACGAACGTCTTGCGGTGCACGACTGCATGGGGATTGCCTTATATGTAGAAGGTAAGTGCTGGGGTGCGCTCACGTTAGATGCATTGCAACCGGGCACCTTCGATGCCTACGCTATGCGCGAGTTGCAGCGCGCCAGCTTACTGGTTGAGGCCGCCATCCGCATGGGCCAGCTTGAACAAAATATTCGAGCACTACGCAACAATCGGCGCGACGGTGAGACGCCGTTGCAGCATCAGACCACCACCGGATCGGAAATTATCGGGCATAGCGCCGCATTGCAGCAGGTGTTGCAGGAACTAGAAGTCGTTGCCAGTGCTGACCTGCCGGTATTGTTACTCGGCGAAACCGGGGTCGGTAAAGAATTGTTCGCACGCCAACTGCACCGTTGGTCGTCGCGCAGCAAACAGCCTCTGGTTTATGTCAATTGTGCCGCGCTTCCTGAGTCTCTGGCGGAAAGTGAACTTTTTGGCCATACGCGCGGCGCATTCTCGGGCGCGGCTACCGAGCGTGCCGGCAAGTTTGATAGTGCTGACGGCGGCACCCTGTTTCTGGACGAAGTCGGTGAACTGCCGGCATCCATTCAGGCGAAGTTGTTACGTACCCTGCAAAACGGTGAGATACAGCGCCTTGGCAGTGATAAATGCCACAAAGTCGACGTGCGGATCGTCGCCGCAACCAATCGAGATCTGAAGCAACAGGTTAAAACCGGTGACTTCCGTGCTGACTTGTATCACCGCCTGAGTGTTTATCCGTTACCCATACCACCGTTACGGGAACGACGGGAAGATATCTCCTTACTGGTTGGCCATTTTCTTGAGCTGAATCGTGCCCGCCTTGGACTAAGGGCCTTGCGCTTAAACTCGGCCGCTGAACATGCGCTGGTGCAGTACGATTGGCCGGGCAATGTGCGGGAGCTCGAACATACCGTTAGCCGCGCTGCTATCAAAGCCTTGAGTCAGGGTGCGGCGCGGAACGATATTGTCAGCATTGCGCCGGAATTGCTCGACTTACCAAACGCCCCGGCGGCCAGCCTGAAGGTCGACAGTGAAGCGCTCACCACCACCAGCATGAACCTGCGCGATGCAGTGCAGCAACTGCAGACACAGTTAATTGAACGCGCCTTAACGCAAGCGGACTATAAATGGACGCAGGCGGCACGTATACTGGAGGTTGACCCAAGTAACCTGCATAAGCTCGCGCAGCGGCTTGGATTGAAGTAGCGCGCGAGGAGACACAGATGACTGTAATACTGCGAATTCTGCTGTGGCGGGCGGTTGCGATTCTGGCGCTGCTGCTCGGCCTCATCGGTCTGCTGTTACCGATAATGCCCACCGTGCCTTTCCTGCTGGTCGCGGCATGGGCGGGCGGCAAGGGCTGGCCGGTACTCGAAGCCAAGCTGCTTGCGCACCCGAAATATGGCCCCCAGATCATTGCCTGGCGCCGCTATGGCGTGGTGAAACGTCAACCAAAAGTTATCGCTATTGTGATGATGACAGGCAGCGCCATCATGCTTAGTTTCAGTCCCGCCCCGCTAGCCGTCAAACTGACGGTGATCGGCATCATGCTCATAGTCGCAATCTGGCTGACGCTCCGCCCGGAGCATCCACCTGTCATAGTGACCAACAAGCAGGAGGCACCCTCTGATGACGCTTCCTGAACTCACACGTACGCAACTGTTGCGTTACAGCCGGCACGTGATGCTGCCGAATTTTGATCTGCTCGGTCAGGAACGTTTGTTAGCCAGTAAGGTACTGGTGATCGGAATGGGCGGTTTGGGCTGCGCGGTGGCACCCTATCTGGTCGGTAGTGGCGTAGGTAAACTGACTTTGGTGGACGATGATGTGGTCGACGGGCACAACCTGCCACGGCAAACTTTATACCAACATGACGACATCGGTGTCGCTAAGGTTGATGCAGCCCAGCAGCGCTTGCGCAGCATAAATGCCGATACAGACATCATTACCATAGCGCAGCGCGCTGATGCAGAATTACTGCTGACGTTAGTGCAGCAGCACGATGTCGTGGTTGATTGTTGCGATAACCTGGAGACGCGTAATGCGATTAATGCCGCCTGTGTGAAGGCTGAAAAGCCATTGGTATCCGGTGCGGCAATCCGCTATGAAGGCCAGCTCAGTGTGTTTCTGAACCAGCACCACGGACCCTGCTATCAGTGTTTTAGTCTGCTCTTCGGTGAGCAGCAATTGAGCTGTATGGAGTCCGGTATTCTTGCTCCGGTGGTTGGGGTAATTGGCTCCATGCAGGCCGTCGAGACACTAAAGCTGATAGCGCAGGTCGGTGAACCCATCGCTGCACAGGTGCTCTTGTACGACGGTTTACATGGCGACTGGCAAAAATTTAAGCTCAGCCGCCATCCCCAGTGTACGCTTTGTAATCCTTAGCCCGGCCGGCCATCTGCCCGCGGTAAAGTAAGAATTGGCAGGTAAACGATCACATAAATTAAGTACGCCAACACCCAGGCAGCGCCTGCATACAGATACCACTGGTAAGCCGCCTCAGGCCAGAACCAAGCCGCGAACACGCGCAATAATGCTGCGAGAATCACCAGCAAAAACGCCAGCGACATAATTTTCTTCGGTTGCAGCGGCCGTCCGCTGTGGCCGAGGGAAACCCGCGCCAGCATACTTAAAATCATGTTACCCATGGCGCCTACGGTCAGCGCATGGGTGGCGGTACTAACGCTAACTCCGCCGGTGGCATGATGCCAGGCAAATAAGCCAAGCCCAATTGGAAGGAACCAGTAGGCGACGTGGAATGACCAGAGTAAGGGCACCCGTAGGGTGATCCATATTTTCCAGCGCGCACACCGCACCGCTAATAATACCGCGGCAATAGCATATAAAACCGCAAGTATTGTGCTGTTCAGGTAACTACTCAATTGGGTGATTTGCAGAGCAAAAATAAGCCATAAACTGCCTAAGCTCAAACGGTCAAGCCAGACGATAGGTTGCACCTTCTCAGTCATGGTGCCATTGGCGGTAAACATAGGTAGCACACGGCCGCCAACGATAGCCATCAGGAGTGTGATTAAAATCACCGCATTCTGACTGCCAACTTGCTGCAAATCAAAGCGGCCCGTCATGCGTCCGTAATACATCAACGCGTTACATAACGTAAGCAGCAACAGGACCGGAACAAAGAACAGATTACGCTGCTGTTTCACCGCAATTAAAGGTATCGCCAGTAACACGGCAGCCAGGGGAAGGAACAGGAGATCAAGGGTTATCGGAACAATAGGCGGCAAGTAGGCACCAAATAGCAGGCTAATGCGACCAAGTAACCATACCGCTGTTAGTATACCGAGTGATCGACCATGGGTAGCCCGCAGGCCTGTCCAGTTTTGTACAGCTGTCAGCAAAAAGCCGACGATGATGGCAGCGACAAAGCCAAAGAGCATTTCGTGGCTATGCCAGAACATCACATCAGCAAACACCGGCAGTTGCACAGTGCCACTTAATACCCAGAGCCATAACATCATTGCTACCGCACTAAAGGTGGCGCCTAATAAGAACATTGGACGAAACGCCTGCCGCAGTAGCGGCCACATTTTTTCTTCTACTTTGAGATCGGTAATTTGCAGCATGTGCGCACCCTTTTAAACATACATTTTGTATCTATGTTTATACCATAGCTAAGACCAAAATCCAGCTAGATTTCCTGGAGATACCTCTTTAAAACAATGTTCCCACCTAAGCCAAAACGCAACTACCGATTAGGAGGTAGCCAGCGCCAGATCCACTCGTTTTGAGCGAAGCTCAGAGCCTATCCCAAAAGCGGTAACAGCCATGTAACCCACTGTTTGGAAGCCACTTTGACAGCTATGAGTGGCGCAATATTTCAGTAGACTTAAGGCAGAACATGAATCTCGTGCCAAAGGAGCATGATTATGCCTACCTCGCAATCACAAGTGAGTAAATTCGATCGCTATCGCGCGCTCGGCCTCTCAACTTTTGCGTTCACCCTGTGCTTTGCAGTGTGGACAATTTTTTCAATTATCGGTATTCAGATTAAAGATGACTTTTCGCTAACGGATACTCAGCTTGGCTTGCTGATGGCAACGCCCATTCTGACCGGTTCGATTAGTCGCTTATTCCTGGGTATCTGGACCGACCGCCTTGGTGGTCGCTGGGTGTTTGGTGTGCTGATGTTAACCACAGCACTCTGCGTTTACCTGTTAACCTTTGCTAATAGTTACGCCATGCTTTTGGTCGGTGCCTTAGGCGTGGGCTTAGCGGGCGGTGCATTCATCGTTGGTGTCACCTACACCTCATCATGGTTTGAGAGCAAACAGCAGGGTACTGCGCTCGGTATTTTTGGAGCGGGTAACGTGGGTTCTGCCGTCACTAACTTTGGTGCGCCTTTCTTATTGGTTGCGCTGGGTTGGCAAGGTGCAGCGCAGGTTTACGCGACCGTGATAGGTATTATGGGTATCGTGTTTATTCTGCTGGCCAAAGAAGATCCCCTGACGCAGCAGCGCCGGCAACAACCCAAGTTAACCTTTATGGAGCAAATGGCGCCGCTTGCCGAGTTGCGCGTGTGGCGATTTAGTTTCTACTACTTTTTCGTCTTCGGCGCTTTTGTGGCACTCGCGTTATGGCTACCCCACTACCTGATGGAAGTGTACGATCTTAGTATTAAAGAAGCCGGCATCATTGCCGCCCTTTATACTATTCCTGCGTCACTTTTCCGTATTCTCGGTGGCTGGATGTCGGATAAATACGGCGCCCGCCGGGTCATGTACTGGACCTTTATCGCATCTGCCATTTGTACATTTATGTTGAGCTATCCGCCGACTGAATACATTGTAGAAGGCGTTCACGGTGACATCCGCTTCCAGTTTGAAGTGACCTTAGCTGCCTTCGTGTTGTTAACCTTTGTTCTCGGTTTCTTCATGTCATTAGGTAAAGCTGCGGTGTTCAAGCACATCCCGGTTTACTATCCCAACAGCGTTGGTGCAGTGGGTGGTGTGGTCGGTATGATCGGCGGCCTCGGTGGCTTCTTGCTACCACTCACCTTCGGTATGTTGAATGATGTCATTGGTGTTTGGCAAAGCGTCTTCATGTTGCTCTTCGGTATCACTGTCATTTCGTTGTTGTGGATGCACTTCTCGATTCGCCGCGCGGAACGTATCGAAATTCGCGGAGATATTGAGCAAACGGATTTACCTGAATTCTCTACGCCAGATTACTACACCCTCGATGACTGGCGGCCGGAAGACAAAGAGTTCTGGGAAACTAAAGGTAAGAAGATTGCGACCCGCAATTTGTGGATCTCGATTCCCAACCTGTTCCTGGCTTTCGCTGTCTGGACCATCTGGAGTATTTTAGTGGTGAAAATGCCACAACTCGGCTTCACCTACTCCTCGAACCAACTGTTCTGGCTTGCTGCATTGCCGGCATTGTCTGGTGCTACTTTAAGAATATTTTATAGCTTCATGGTGCCAATATTTGGCGGCAGACGCTGGACGGCGATTTCGACCGCCTCGTTGTTAATACCCTGTATCTGGATCGGCTTTGCCGTACAAAATACCGACACGCCATATATAATCATGCTAATACTCGCTTTGTTGTGTGGTTTCGGTGGCGGCAACTTCTCCAGCTCCATGGCCAATATCAGCTTCTTCTATCCACAGAAGGAAAAAGGCGCGGCACTTGGCATGAATGCCGGTTTGGGTAATCTCGGCGTCTCGGGCATGCAGCTACTTGCGCCCTTAGTCATCGCCGCAAGTGTCTTTGGTCCTTTCGGCGGCGACCCGTTAGTCGTGCAACAAGGTGCACAGGCCGGTAACGAGATATGGCTGCAAAATGCTGCCTTCTTGTGGGTGCCGTTCATTGCTATTGCAGCAATCGCCGCATGGTTTGGCATGAATGACATCTCTTCTGCAAAAGCGTCATTCAGTGACCAGGCGGTCATCTTCAAGCGCTCGCATAATTGGATCATGAGTATCTTGTATCTGGGTACCTTTGGCAGCTTTATCGGCTTTGCTGCGGGTTTCCCGCTGCTTTCAGGCATGCTGTTCCCTGAGGTTGACCCCACCAAATACGCATTCTTAGGTCCATTAGTCGGTGCACTCTCCCGCCCCGTGGGTGGAATACTGGCTGATAAGTTGGGTGGCGCACGTGTAACATTCTGGAACTTCCTGCTGATGATTGCCGGCGTATTAGGCGTTATCTACTTCCTGCCACTGGGCGAAAGTGCTGGAAGCTTCTTCGGATTCTTTGTCGCATTCCTGGTGCTATTTATTGCCACAGGTATTGGCAACGGCTCGACCTTCCGCATGGTTCCGGTGATTTTCCTGAATCAACGCAAACGTGTACACGGCGACACCGAGGTAGCGGTTAAAGAAGGTAATAAAGAATCTGCTGCAGTGATTGGCTTTATCTCCGCATTTGCGGCTTACGGTGGTTTCTTTATTCCGAAGTCGTACGGAACCTCAATCGCACTGACAGGCAGTGTATCGGGTGCACTCTACGCTTTCATTGGCTTCTATGCAGTGTGTACGCTGATGACCTGGTGGTTCTACTCACGCCGCAATGCACCCAACCCTTGTTAACAGTGATGAACCCGGTAGCCCGCACTTCTAGTGCGGGTTAAACCACCAGACAACGGTGTACTCGACTGTAGCCCGCACTTCTAGTGCGGGTTAAACCACCAGACAACGGTAAACACGACGGTAGCCCGTCGATAAGATTCGGTTGATTGGTTTTTACATTTGGGAATTTTCAGGCTTGGCCCGTACTAGAAGTACGGGCTACTTTTTGGGGCGGAAAGGTTTGATGACGGTTTCGTCGCACTCGAGGAAGGGGCCTTCCATGAGGTCAATGCAATAAGGTACGGCAGGAAACACGGCGTCGAGACATTGTCGAATCGCCTTAGGTTTGCCAGGCAGGTTGATAATCAAGCTGTTGCCGCGCAAACCGGCCGTTTGCCGCGATAAGATTGCGGTCGGCACATACTTCAGTGACTCCATACGCATTAATTCACCGAAGCCCGGCATCATACGATCGCACACGGCTTCAGTGGCCTCAGGAGTAACATCGCGTTTAGCTGGTCCGGTACCGCCAGTCGTCACCACCAGACAACACTGTTCTTTGTCGACCAGCTCAATCAAGGCTGCCTCTATCTGATCCCGTTCATCAGGTACCAGGCGGTACACCGACTGCCATGGCGAATTCAGGTATTCACCCAGAGTACTTTCAATGGCTTTGCCAGAGATGTCCTCGTAAATACCTGCGCTGGCCCGGTCACTTACCGTCAGAATACCAATGCGTGCGGGAGTTTTAGCAGTCATCTTCCATCCTTTCATTTACCATGGTCATGCCAGCAAGTTTAAGCCAGTAACCATTACTTTCATTTTTCGCTAACCGATAGGGGCGCTGACCATCCTGATTCATGCGGAACCGTCGCAGCCAGGTGAAACTATCATGTGGCTCTGGGCTTAAGCGTACCATATCCACCAGACCGTGCATGCCCCGCAGTTGATTGATCAAATTATAACGGGCGCCTGACTGCGTTTGAATGCCGTTAAGAACAAAGACTTCTGTGCCGTCCTGGCTGGTTACCGTACGCCCCTGCGGATACTTGATGCAACATAACTCGCACTGATCTTTTGGCCGATTTTCTGAACGGGCAGTAAAACAACGACCGGACCAGGCCAAAGGTAAATGGCCAAAACTCAGTACTTCCGTTTCGAAGCAGTCGCGAACACTTTCAATCATGGGTTCGGCGAGGAGTTCTGCCAGCCAGTCCCGCGATAGTTCAACGGGTACTACCCAGCGCTTCATCCCCATACCAATAAAACGGCGTAAGCTATGTTGATTATAAATTTGTAGTGCGGCACCACCGACAAAAGGCAGTTTATGCTCAGTTAACATACTTATAGCGCCAACATCGTTGGCTTCCACCATAAAATCGCCGTTATCGCAGTATTTGCGTAATTCACGTAACTCCGATGGCGCTTCCAACAGGGTCATGGTCGATAAGCACACTTGCTTACCCGCTTCGCGCAATTCCTGAGCAATGCGGAAGTAATCTTCAAACTTAAGCTCCCGTCGCTTACTGCAGACGGTCTCGCCCAGGTACACACAATCCACATCTGAGTCAGCGACATCACGATAGAACGCCTCGACCTGAGCGCGGGGCCAAAAATAAAGGATAGGTCCAAAAGAAAACTGCATAATTATTTCCATTTCCGGTGGTAGGCGCCAAGGGTGGTCTGGCTGCCTTCAGAAAGATTTGCCAACACCGCATTCCACTCGCTTTGCACAGCGAAGTGTTCGGGATCTGTCATCATGTGATCAATTGCCTGGCGCCAAACCCGGGTAATTTGCGCAACGTATGCGGGGCTGCGCTGCCGCCCTTCGATTTTCAGGCTGGCAATGCCTTCACGATAAAGCTCCGGTAGTAAGTCCAGCGTATTTAAGCTGGTTGGCTCCTCCAGCGCATGGTAGGTGTCATCGCCGACCTTGAAACGGCCCTTGCACAAGGTGGGATAACCAGCGGTTTCATCAGGGGCAAAGCGATCAATCAGGATGCCGTTAAGACGCGACTCCAGGCCACCATCGCCGGTCTCATCCCAACGTACAAATTGGGCCGGTGAACAGGCACCGGCAGTATTTGGCGACTCTCCGGTCATATAAGAACTTAAATAACAGCGACCTTCCGCCATAATGCACAGGCTGCCAAACGCAAAAACTTCGAGATCAACGTCAGTGGTACGGGCAAGAGCTCGTACTTGCTGCATAGACAGTACACGTGGCAGGACCACGCGCTTAACACCGAATTGCTTATAAAAATCAATGGCCGCCGCATTTGTTGCTGACGCTTGTACACTCAGATGCAACTCTAATTTAGGATAACGTTCGGCGGCGTACGCCAGCACAGCAACATCAGCGACAATAAGTACATCGACACCGGCGGCCGCGGCGTCATCTACTGCTTGCCGCCAATGATCCCAGGTGCCTACATGGGCAAAAGTATTAATGGCGACATGGATTTTTTTACCGTAGCTGTGCACCAGCCGCACGGCTTCCCGTAAGCTTTGTGCATCAAGATTCAAACCAGCGAAATGGCGCGCGTTGGTTTCGCCTTTAAAACCTACGTAAACAGCATCTGCGCCATTTTCGATAGCTGCTTTTAATGCCGGCATACTGCCAGCGGGGCAGAGAAGTTCCATTTTGTTGATCCTTGCCGTAAACATACATCAGTAATGAGTATTATAATGGCTGGTACCGTTGACGGGGCACAAATACGAGGCAATGAATGGTTATCACCAAAGTAGTAGAGTTCACACCAAGGTTGTTAAAGTCTGCGGTGGCATTGGCACCACCGGCATTGGCATGCGGGGTGATCGAGCGTTTATTCGGACAAATATTTAAAGCTGATCTTGAAGCTGGTTCCTTCGACTTTCTTGCTGAGCGCTGGGTCCGCATCGAGGTTACGGATCTCGGTCTGAAGTTTTGTATTTCGGTCCAATCAGAAGCACAGCGGATGCGCTTCAAAGTCACACCTGAGTGCGATCACGCCGCTGTATTCATGCGCGTCGATTGGTCTGCGTTGTTGCAGTTGAGTACGCAACAGGTTGATCCCGATACCTTATTTTTTCGTCGCAAACTGTTACTCACCGGTGATACGGAACTTGGTTTACAGGTAAAAAATCTGCTGGATACCATTGAGCTTGAGCAGCGGCTGCCCCGTCACCTCTATCAACAGTTAGCCAAATTCGCAGAAGCAACCGCGCAGACCAGCGAAAAGCAAAATGCCGCGGCAAAATCATTGACCTGGATCAAATAAGTAACCCTTCAGGAGTATCAATTTTCTGATCTAAATCACGTAAAATTCAAACCCTCACTAAGCAGTCGGGTTTTGGAGCAGAAAATGACAGCGGTAACCTGGGATCAAGAACTGATCGACAAATACAATATTAACGGGCCACGTTACACATCGTACCCAACTGCGCTGGCGTTACAGCCCAACTTCCCGCACGAAAAAGTGCGCGAGACGCTCGCCAATGCGCCGCGTGAGTTGAGTTTGTATTTACACCTGCCGTTTTGTCACAAGCTTTGCTACTACTGCGGCTGTAACAAGGTCATCACCCGTCATCAGCACAAAGCCGATCGCTACCTCGATCTGCTTGCCGAAGAAATGGCAATGTACTCCGAGATGCTTGGTGATCGGGTCATCACCCAGATTCACCTCGGCGGCGGTACACCAACATTCCTTACCGAAACCCAGCTGACCCGCCTGCATACGCTGTTAAATCGCTTTTTCCTGATCAGCGCTGACGCGGAACTGAGTATCGAAATCGATCCCCGCAGCTGCAGTGACGAAAAACTTCGCCATTTACGCACCTTAGGTTTTAATCGTGTCAGCTACGGTGTCCAGGATTTCGACGAGAAAGTACAGATTGCGATAAACCGCGTGCAGGACACGGAGTTAATCAAGCATCAGGTACAACTCAGTCGGGAGTTAGGTTTTAGTTCTATCAACCTGGATTTGATCTACGGTCTGCCGTATCAACAACCGACCAGTTTCGCCGCATCCATTGATCAGGTCATTGAGCTGGCACCTGATCGCGTTTCATTATTTAGCTACGCACATCTGCCGCAGCGTTTTGCCGGACAGCGTAAAATACCGGATAGCTCGTTGCCTTCAGCGCCGATAAAGCTGGAGCTGCTGCAACTGGGTATCACCCGCTTCAGTGCCGCAGGTTATCAGTTCATTGGTATGGACCATTTTGCCAAAGTCGACGATGAACTGGCGATCGCTCAACAACAAGGCCGGTTGCAGCGCAACTTTCAGGGCTATACCACTGCAGGCCAGGATTGCATGCTGGGTTTAGGTGCTTCATCGATCAGTCAAATCAACGGTGTGCTGTGGCAAAACAGTAAAGATCTACCGGATTACTATCGCGCGCTGGAAGCCGAACAGTTGCCGGTCGTTAAAGGCTTTGTTCTGAGCGAAGATGATCGCCTGCGCGCAGCGCTGATTGCCCAGCTGATCTGCCATTTCGAGCTGGACAGCCTAAGCTTTAGTAACACCTGGCAGATCGACGATTTCTGGCACTATTTCGCGGCCGCACAAGCCAAGTTACAGCCATTCATTGAAGATGGTTTAGTGGTGATTAGTGATGGTGTGATTCAGGTAACCGAGCGCGGTCGTCTCTGGGTCCGCAGTATTTGTGCCTGCTTTGATGCCTACCTGGATAGCGAGGCAACTGCGCCTCGCTACTCTAAAGTGGTCTAGACTACTCAGGCGAACAGCTGAATCAGTTCGCCTTGTTTATTTACCGTGACAAAGTCGGCGATGCTGCCGGCTTTTACTTTATTGACCATCAAAGTTAACGGCTGATCAGCTTCGTCACTGGATGGCGCCTGACCTGCACGTCCTGACATGCTCGCGATAAATGCGATATCCCAATCCACTCCGGTTTGCTCTGATTCAGCCAGCAAAGTCGAAAAATCCGCAACTTCATGCGGTAACTTGTCGACACACAAGACCGGATCCAGCGCGCCGCCCTGTTGCTCAGCATAGCGCGATTTCTGGCTTTCCGTCGCGTCGTCGGGGAGTTCTGCTTTTGCCAATACAAACAGTAACCGTTGCGGTTCGTCCTGCTGTTGTGCAGCTTGAATAAGGTCGGAATAACTTTCAATAACCATAGCGTCAATCTCGTTGGGTTGATTCAACCTGGGATCATAACGTGTTTGGTCGGTATTACCCATACAACAAAAAAGGGAGCTGAGCTCCCTCTTTTGGAGTAGTTTTTGCTTAACTGGCCTGACGCCAGGCGCGCTGTGCGGAGGCTTCAACATGCCCCGATTCTGCGCGTTCGTAATAACGGCGGTTGTGCTCTTGTTGCCGCCCCGAACTAAAGGCCGAAACCCGTTTCAGGTATCCGATAACCCGGGTCCCGTAATCAATATCTTCCGAACCACAGGACGAGCACGCGCTGAGTGTGCGCTTATCGATATGCTCACAGGCATTACAAATGGTGATTTTTACGTTGATACAAAAGTAATTGCAGCCCGTTTGTGCTGCAGTATTCAGCAATGCCAGGTAGCCGGATTTGTTAAGCTTTTCATCAAGGTTTAAATGCAGTGCCGAACCACCATCGAGGTACTGAATTAACTCATCACCATGTAAGACGAATTTATCCAGCGCATTCGATTGCTGATCTTCGACAACATAAAAGTAGGAGTTGTAGCAATCCCGTGGCACGAAATAGCCGTCTGCCCGATCCCATTTCGCATTTTTTACGCCGAGGTTTTCAGCCGGCACAAACTCTGTGTTGAACATGCAGCCGTATTCGGCTTTTGCGGCTTTATTTGCATCATAAATCACTTTCAGCCGGTCGCGGACAAAGGCAATGTATTCAGGATTATTGCTTGCCTCGATGCCCTGTGATTCCGCCGCCTCAACCATACCGTTGATGCCGATGGTCAGAAACTGTTTATCCAGTGAGATAAAGCCGGCGTCATACACGGTCAACAAGCCAGCTGCTTTGTACTCTTCCATCAGACGCCGGTAAGCGACCTGGTATTTCTGAATTTTTTCGATTTCCGTCGCCAGATCACGGCCATCCTGTACCAGCCGGTTCATGTTGATGGTAATGACATTAATGGAGCCAGTAGCAACGCCTCCCGCACCCAGGGTGTAGGAGAAGGTGTTGTCGCTAATTTCGCTGCGTAGTCGACAACATGAGGCTAACGAGTCGGCATTGTCTGACAAATAGACAAAAAAGGAGTTGCCATCAGCAAGTTCACCTGCCATAGACTCAGCAAATGCCTGATCTTTACACTTACCGTCCTCGGTGAGCATGGCCACAGTGACGACCGGGAAGGTGAGAATGGTTTTTTTGCGCTCTTCATTGAACCAGTGCATGAAGAAGTCCTGTAACGCGCTGACCGATCCCCACTCGGGTTTACTAAAGTCAGGGAAAACAAATTCACCAAACATGCTATCGAAATAAAATTTATCGTACACGGAAATGTTCCAGAATACGCTCTGATAACCACGCGCAGCAGCCGGTTGATTTAACGCGTACACCACGTGTTGCAAATGATTTTGGATTTGATGGCGATGGGTGTTCAGGTAATCATCACCGTAATCTTTGCGCGCAAAGTAATCGAAGTAGGTTAAAAACTCTACGGTCGCCACAGCGCCGGCGAACTGAGAGCTAACAGCAAAAACAAAATTCACGAAACAGCCACAGAAGCTCTCCAGGTGCTTGGGCGCCAGCGATTCGCCGCCCAACTTAGTGAGGCCGTCTCGTAAAAATGGATACATGGTCACCGACACGCAGTAGGGCTTCAAGCTGGTTTCGTCATGCACGTAGATCTCATGATCTTCAATTTGTCGAACGTACTCTTGTGCGAGTTGCTCATCAAACAACTCAGCAATTTTGCTACTGACTTGCTTGCGATTCACTTGCACAAAAAAGTCTTTCATCAATTCAGCTTCCAGGGTCGCAATGTTCTTTTGCGTGACATTGGCATTAGCATCCATTTTCGATCCATCCGCCGCATTTTGTGCTTGCAGATACTCCTGGATGAAGTTCATTTTGTGCTCGATTTGTTCAGGTTGTAAGCGCAGCATTGTTGTTGTCCTTCTGTTTTAGTTCACTAATTCACAGTCAATAAAGTCGGGGCAGAATAAAGCATTGAGAACTTTCCCCGAGCTCAGGTCGTAAAACCTCTGATTCGTTGTGGCACTTGCTAAGCCGCCACGTTCGGCCCGCCACGGGCCGGTTTTTAAATAAGTTAGGCGCCGTTGCACAAGCGCAGGCACGGTGTCTAATCCAGTGTAGAGGCAGGTGCGGAGACCCCTGCTAATTGCCACATCTAACAGTTCTATTAAGGCGTCCTGATGCCACTCGCCGCCTAAGAACAACACCGCAGTGATGAGTCCAGCGTAGCGATCGAGTTCATTCGTGAAGCTCTGCCGGGTTAATCGCTCACCCCGATCAGCTGGCCAGCTGTCGACGCTATGACAGCCCTTACAACCCACGGTGCAACCGGTGATGGTATAGGCCAGCGCGACTTCGCCGGGAACTTCCTGAAACACAATGTCTTTTGCACTGAATCGCATCGTATCGCCTATATGGTGTTAGTTGTAGACAATAAACACTAGATATTGTGTTTTAGACTAGAGCAAGGCGTGAGCTTTGCGTTGATCAGGATCAACAAAATGGCGCGCAGGGTAAATTCGACCCTGAAGGGCAATTTTACTGTCTGACAGACTAGGTTATTTTTACCCAAACAGCCACGCAAAACCTTTAAAAACAGACACTTAAAAGTTGGCCAGGTAATTGCAATACAACCGATGAGGACTCAATAACAAATAGGTGATGTATGGCTGGTTACAAAAAATTATGGTGGACGCTCATTGCGGTTCTTGCCATTACGTTTGGTATTTTGGGGTACTTCGGTAAAGAGGTATATCGTGAGGCACCGCCCATTCCTGAAAAGTTTGTTTCGGTAAACGGACAGACACTCATGACGGGCGAGTCGATTCTTGATGGGCAAACGGCCTGGCAATCTGTCGGAGGCATGCAACTTGGCTCGATTTGGGGCCATGGTGCCTATCAGGCGCCCGACTGGACTGCAGACTGGTTACACCGTGAGCTTGTGGCCTGGCTTAACATTGCCGCGGCTGAAGTCTTTGCAGCAGAGTATGAGGACCTAACCCCGGCGCAGCAAAATCAGCTGCAGTTCGAACTTAAGCAAGCATATCGCACAAACACCTATGATGCGTTGACTGACGAGGTGGTACTCGATGCACGTCGGGTAAAAGCCATTGAAGAAACTGCTGATTATTATGTGCGGTTATTTAGCGACGACGCTGCATTGCAAAGCACACGCGAAAGCTATGCGATGAAAGAAAACACCCTGCCAAGCCTGGAACGGCGCGAACGTATGGCAGAGTTTTTCTTCTGGACCGCATGGGCTGCCGCAACCGAGCGTCCTGACGCAGACGTCACCTATACCAACAACTGGCCCCATGAGCCGTTGATTGACAATACCCCCAGCGCGGAAAACATCATCTGGTCTATTGTCAGTGTTATCCTGCTTATCGCCGGCGTCGGTTTCCTGATCTGGGCCTGGGCATTCTTACGTCAACATGACGAAGAAGAGGTTGAAATTCCAACCCAGGATCCCATCAGTCTGGTAAAACTGACACCGTCACAGAAATCGTTAGGAAAATACCTGTTTATTGTCGTGGCACTATTTTCCTTCCAGGTTTTACTCGGCGGTCTTACTGCCCACTACACCGTTGAAGGACAAGAGTTTTACGGCATTGAGATTTCACAATGGTTCCCCTACAGCCTGGTTCGTACCTGGCATATCCAAGCTGCGCTATTCTGGATAGCAACGGGCTTCTTAGCAGCTGGTTTATTCTTAGCGCCGATTATCAACGGCGGAAAAGATCCTAAATACCAGAAGCTCGGCGTTGATATCTTGTTCTGGGCGCTGGTGGTTGTGGTCGCCGGTACCTTCATTGGTAACTACCTTGCCATCGCGCAAATCATGCCTGAACACCTTAACTTCTGGCTTGGCCATCAAGGCTACGAATACGTCGACCTTGGCCGGCTCTGGCAGATTGGTAAATTCGTTGGCATCGTATTCTGGCTGGTATTGATGATGCGCGGCGTCATTGGTGCGTTCAGACAGAAAGGTGATAAGAACCTGCTGGCGTTGTTTACCGCTTCAGTCGTCGCTATTGGCTTATTCTACGGGGCTGGCTTCTTCTACGGCGAACGCACTCATATCTCTATCATGGAGTTCTGGCGCTGGTGGATTGTCCACCTGTGGGTAGAAGGCTTCTTTGAAGTATTTGCCACCGCCGCATTGGCGTTCATTTTCCATAGCATGGGCCTGGTATCGCGCCGTATGGCGACCGTTGCCGCGCTGGCGTCAGCCTCACTGTTTATGCTCGGCGGTGTACCAGGAACCTTCCATCACTTGTACTTCTCAGGCACCACCACACCCGTTATGGCGGTAGGTGCGACCTTTAGCGCGTTAGAAGTTGTTCCGCTTATCGTGCTTGGCTATGAAGCCTGGGAGAACTGGAGCCTGCAGAAGAAAGCCGTGTGGATGCAACGTATCAAGTGGCCGCTCATGTGCTTCGTTGCCGTCGCATTCTGGAATATGCTCGGCGCCGGCGTACTTGGCTTCATGATCAACCCGCCAATCTCGCTGTACTATGTGCAGGGCTTGAACACCACACCAACCCACGCACACGCGGCCTTGTTTGGTGTCTATGGTTTCCTGGCACTGGGTTTTGTACTGCTCATCCTGCGCTACATTCGCCCACATCTGGCGTTCAACGATAAACTGATGAGCACCTCGTTCTGGTGGATGAATATCGGTCTTGGCTTAATGCTGTTCACCAGCTTGTTGCCGATTGGTTTCATTCAGTTCCATGCGGCAGCTTCAGAAGGACTTTGGTATGCCCGCAGTGAAGCTTTCATGCAACAGCCGTTGCTGGAAGGACTGCGCTGGGTCCGTACCGTTGGCGATGTGGTTTTCATCATAGGTGCGTTTGCGATTAGCTGGCAGGTCGTTTCTGGTCTGTGGGGTAAACAAGGACAAACCGCGGGGATTACCGCAGAACAAAACTAAGGTTTCTCGTTTAGGAGGTGCATCTTCCCCAGGTGCCCTCCTTTTTTTGTGGAGGTGAGCATGTCTGAAGTAACTACCGGTCAACGCAAGCCCAACACTATAGTCGCCATGCAGCAGCTGCTGGATACCATCCGCAGCAACATTCCCTTCGGTCTTAAAGAGGCCGATATGTGTCAGGGCATCTGCCGGGGCTGTTCCAAAAAAATGATGGAAATGCTCGACACTGAAGTCAGCCAATGGCAGGTCGATCTGGATAACGAAACTGCAGTTCCAACCCTTTCCGATTTAGCTTTTCTGGAAAAGCTCGCGCGCCGCACCCTCAAAGTTTTAAAACGCAATGACCTGATTACAGATGATTAATCATAGAGGAGATAGGCTTGCTCCGTAACCGGGTTGTCGGCTGGTACTTCATTATTTACCATGCCCGGTATCCGCGCCAAAGGTTTGATCCTGAAACGACTCTCAAAGCCAGCAACTACCTCATCTTCAGCGATCGAAAAAGGCGGTCCCTGGCGAAACCCCTGCGGGTACTCCACTGTTATCAGCAGTCCTTTACTGCCCCGCGGCAGCTTGTGTTTTAGTAACTTCACATAATCCGATCGTAAACTCTCAGGCAGTGCCACAAGTGCAGCCCGATCGTACCAGCCGTCGACATCAGCAAGATCTTCAACAGCGAGGTCGAATACATCGCCGACCCAAATCACCAGCTCATCTATAGCGTACTCTTTAAACTTGCCGCGCTGCTGAATCTCTGGCTTCAGCTGGTTCTCCTGAAAGAAAGCCTGCACAGCAAGTTCGCTCAGCTCAATGCCAAAAACTTTGTAGCCTTGATCAAGCAACCAGAGCATATCTCTCGACTTGCCGCACAAGGGTACTAAAACGCGTCCGCTAGATAATGCTTTGGGAAAGTAAGTAGTTAACAGTTCGTGAAAAACGTCGCGGTGAAAGCCAATCTGCTGGTTCTGCCAGCGTTGATGCCAGAAGTTGTGGTCCATAAAAAAAGCCTCCGTGGTGGAGGCTTTAGCTTACTGCAATTCTACCTATTGCAACAATGGAGAATCGGACACGGCGAAGTCAAAGCCTTTGATCTCGGCATCCTGAATCAAAGTATGGATGTACTGTGCGACAGCTTTGCGTTCTACTTTTTCGTTCAAGTAGGCAGCAATTTTCTCTTTCACAGCATCAAACGGCAATTGTTTGCCTTCGATTTTGCGATCGACCCAAACCACATGCAAACCATAACGCGTCTCTACCGGATGCGGCATTAAGCCAACCTCGGCGGTAAATACCTGACGTTCAAATTCTGCCACTGTCTGGCCACGGCTAATTTGACCAAGACTACCTGCCGTTGCACTTGAAGGACATGCTGAATGCTTCTGCGCCAGACGGCCAAAGTCATCGCCTTCATGCAACTGCTTGATGATCTGCTCAGCCATCATCTTGCCATTCACCCGGTCCAATTCGTCATCGGGTGCGGCCGCCAGCAAAATATGCCGTACTTCCAACAATGGCGAGGTAGTAAAACGCTCCGGGTTCTGTTGGTAGTATGTCGCACACGCTGCTTCGTCAGCTTCAGGGATAGCAACTTCGCGGTCGATGAGCGCGGCCAGGAAGTCATCATCACTGGCGTCATTCAGTTCATCCTTAACGTGCAGCCCAAGTTCGGCGGCACGCTGCCGGAATAACTCACCGATCACCAACGACTCAGCGGCTTTTAGCATCGCGGCTTGCTGACTATCGGCGGGATGGTACTGCATTTCCGCGAGAATCGTTTTTTCGTCGATGGCAATTTCATTCACGTGAATCATACTTTACTCCTTAGCGCGGCGCTTTCTGACGCACGACCTGGTGCTGACGGCGCAGATACTGCATAGGTACGCTGAGCATGTGCACCAGGCGGGTGAATGGGAACACCAAAAAGATCGTTAAACCAAGGGTAACGTGCAATTTAAAAATCCAGTGCACATCGGTCATTGCTGCCGCAGCAGCCGTTGCATCGAAGGTCAGCGTATTCTGTGCCCAACTCATCAACAACACCATGGTTGATCCATCGAGGTGGTCGAGGGAAACAAAAATCGACAGTAAACCCAGAATCAGTTGCGCGTAAAGCAACAACAAAATCGCGATATCCATGGTACTGCTATTGGCGCGAATGCGCGGATTTTTCAAACGACGCACGATCAAGATCGTCAGGCCGTAAAAACAAATCACCCCAGCTATACCGCCCGCCACGATCGCAATAATTTGCTTAGCTGACGTGCTGATGCCTAAAACGTGCCAGACTTCAGAAGGCGTCAACAAACCGACAAAGTGGCCGACAAAAATCGCTAAGATACCAATATGGAAAGCGATGCTACCGCGACGTAGCTGCTTTTTTTCAAGCATCTGACTGGAACTGGTCTTCCAGGTAAATTGCTCGCGGTCATAGCGGATCCAGGTACCGATCACCATTACCGCCAGCGCAATGTAAGGGTAGATACCAAAGAAAAACGTATTTAAATAATTCATGGTCATGCTCCTTAGGCATCCGCAGCGTTTTTCACGTTACTTAATTGGTCAAGATTCAGCGGAATATACTGATCCCGCCGCTGCCCTTCGCCAGGACGGTTTTGCGCCGTCGGGCAAGTGCTGGTCGCATCATTTCCGGTGAAGGTCACCATTTCTTCTTCCCAAACTTTATCCAGTTCTTTTGGGGTGTCATCGCGTTTTTCTTTTTCAACCTGAGCGCGAACATCATTCAGGTCGACCTGGACTTGCGACAATTCCAGCAAGCTTCGGAACAGCTCGGCGTAATCACACTCACGTTGTTCCAGGCGTACTGCCAGGACCGCAAGGATATGGCCGACTTCCGCCAAACCTTCGCGAGCATTTTCTTCTCCCTGGGTAGCGAGAAACTCCAGATACAATGGAATGTAGTCAGGCAGTTCCTTGACGCCGATATCTAAGCCGGCCTGCTGATATTGCTGCATTAAATCGACCATTGCCTGACCACGATCGCGGGATTCACCATGAACGTGTTCAAACAACAGTAATGACAGTGCGCGGCCACGTTCGAACAAGCGATCGTATTCTGATTGCCAGTCCATAAAGTCACCGCTGGTGCGGCGCACAATAAACCCATCCAAAGCTTGCTGTTGGGCACTGCTCAGTGCCGAGTTACGTACCGTGGCACGTAATTCGGGCACTACTTCGAGCAGCTCTACTTTCGGGTAGTCGAGTAATAACGAAATTACTTGTAAAACTTGCATCAGATTACTCCTTCACCGTGACCGGAATGACCTGGCGCACGCTTTGCTTCTTCGCACCAAACAGGTTCACATCGTTGTTGCCGTCACTACAACCATTACCGAAAGTGAAGCCGCAGCTACCTTTCAGGTCGTAAGCATTTTCAGCATAGGCACGGTGGCTGGTTGGTATCACGAAACGATCTTCGTAATTGGCCAACGCCATATAACGGTACATTTCTTCAACTTGATGCTGGGTCAGGCCGACCTGCTTGAGCACGTCAAGATCTTCGACACCATCAACGTGCTGACTGCGTTTGTAAGCTCGCATCGCAATCATGCGTTCCAGCGCCCGGACAATTGGAAATTCGTCGCCGGCGGTGAGCATGTTTGCCAGATAACGCAATGGAATACGCAGCGATTTCAGGTCTGGAATCTCACCGTTCATACCGACATGACCTGCCTCGACTGCACTTTGAATTGGCGACAGTGGTGGCACGTACCAAACCATCGGCAGGGTGCGGTATTCCGGATGCAGTGGTAACGCAACTTTCCATTGCATTGCCATCATATACACCGGTGAGCGTTGTGCCGCCTGAATCCAGTTATCTGCAATACCTTCTTTGCGCGCAGCTGCCTGCACTTCCGGATCATGCGGATCCAGGAAGATATCAAGCTGTGCCTGATAAAGATCTTGCTCGTTCGGGGTATTCGCTGCTTCTTCGATGCGGTCAGCATCATAAAGCAGTACGCCCAGATAACGGATACGTCCTACACAGGTCTCAGAGCAGGTGGTCGGTTGCCCAGCTTCAATGCGTGGGTAACAGAAGGTACATTTCTCTGATTTACCGGTTTTCCAGTTGTAGTAAATCTTCTTGTACGGGCAGCCAGAAACACACATGCGCCAGCCGCGGCACTTATCCTGATCGATAAGCACGATACCGTCTTCTTCGCGCTTATAAATTGCACCTGACGGGCACGCAGCAACACAAGCCGGGTTCAGACAGTGCTCGCACAAACGCGGCAAATACATCATGAAGGTCTTTTCAAATTGACCGTAGATATCTTTTTGCACGACTTCGTCGAAGTTTTTGTCTTTCTTCCGTTTGGCGAATTCCGTACCGAGAATTTCTTCCCAGTTCGGACCCCATTCGATTTTCTCCATGCGCTGACCACTGATCAGTGAACGCGGACGGGCAATCGGCTGATGCTTGGTGTCTTTTGCCGTGTGCAAGTGTTGGTAATCAAAATCAAACGGCTCATAGTAGTCGTCGATTTCAGGCAGATCCGGGTTGGCGAAAATATTCGCCAACACGCGCCGCTTGGTACCGATCTTCAGTTCCAGCTTGCCTTTTTTATTGCGTACCCAGCCACCGTTCCACTTGTCTTGGTTTTCCCATTCTTTCGGGAAGCCGATACCGGGTTTGGTTTCAACGTTGTTGAACCATGCGTACTCCACGCCTTCACGTGAGGTCCAGACATTTTTACAAGTGATGGAGCAGGTATGACAACCAATACACTTGTCCAAATTCAGCACCATGCCAATTTGAGCTCTTACTTTCATCGTATTGTCCTCACTCCAACGTTATTCAGTATCCAGCCAGTCGACTTTATCCATCTTGCGGATAACCACGAATTCATCGCGGTTGCAGCCAACTGTGCCGTAATAGTTAAAGCCATAGGCTTGTTGTGCGTATCCACCAATCATGTGAGTCGGCTTCATCACCGCCCGTGTGACTGAGTTGTGGATACCGCCACGGGTACCGGTCAGTTCAGAGCCCGGAATATTTACCAGACGTTCCTGAGCGTGATACATCATGCTCATGCCTTCCGGAACCCGCTGGGAGACAACTGCCCGCGCATTAATCGAACCGTTAACGTTGAAGATTTCAATCCAATCGTTATCTTCAATTCCGGCCGCCTTAGCATCGATTTCACTCATCCAGACAATCGGGCCGCCGCGTGACAGGGTCAGCATCAACAGGTTTTCTGAGTAGGTACTGTGAATACCCCACTTCTGGTGCGGAGTAATCCAGTTCAGCACGATCTCTTTGTTGCCGTTCTGGTTTTTGTTCAGCACCGGCTGCACGGTCTTCAGGTTAATCGGTGGCTTATAAGCACATAAGGTTTCACCGAAATCACGCATCCATTCGTGGTCCTGATAGAACTGTTGCCGGCCAGTTATTGTCCGCCATGGAATCAACTCATGAACGTTGGTGTAACCCGCGTTGTAGGAGACATGCTCATCTTCCAGGCCAGACCAGGTAGGTGATGAGATAATTTTCCGTGGTTGCGCAACGATATCGCGGAAGCGGATTTTCTCTTCCTCTTTTGGCTTCGCCAGGTGGGTGTGATCACGCCCGGTCTGCTCGCCTAATGCCGCCCATGCTTTCACTGCAACATGACCGTTCGTTTCCGGTGCCAGCGACAGGATGACTTCGCAAGCATCGATAGCACTTTCAATAATCGGCCGGCCTTTGTTAGCACCTTCTTCATAATGAACACGGTTCAACTTGCCGAGAAAATCAACTTCCTCTTTCGTATCCCAGTTAATACCTTTACCGCCATTGCCTAACTTATCCATTAACGGACCAAGGGAGGTAAAGCGATGGTAGGTATTCGGGTAATCGCGCTCGACGACAGTGATATTTGGCATAGTGACGCCTGGAATAGCTTCACACTCACCTTTCCACCAGGCTTTAACGCCGTATGGCTGCGCCATTTCGCCAGCGGAATCGTGCATGATTGGCGTGGTAACCACGTCCTGTTCAACACCCAGGTGACCTTTACAGACCTTGGAAAATTCTTTCGCAATGCCTTTAAAGATTTCCCAGTCACTGCGCGCTTCCCAGACCGGATCCACTGCCGCTGTCAGCGGGTGAATGAAGGGATGCATGTCAGACGTATTCATGTCGTCTTTTTCATACCAGGTCGCAGTTGGTAACACGATGTCTGAGTACAGACAGGTGGTCGACATACGGAAATCAAGGGTTACCCACAGGTCAACCTTGCCTTCAGCACCATCGTCAACCCACTCAACGTCTTCTGGTTTTTTGCCACCCATTTCACCAAGGTTTTCGCCGAAGGTTTTATGGGTCGTGCCCAGGAAGTGCTTGAGCATGTACTCATGGCCTTTACCTGAGGAGCCAAGCAGGTTCGAACGCCAGATAAACATGTTTCGCGGGAAGTTCTTTGGATCATCCGGTTGCGTACAGGCAAACGGGATATCTCCGCTTTTCAGCTGTTCAACCAGGTACTCTTTGACTTCTTTTCCTGCCGCTTTGGCTTTTTCGGCAACCGTCAGCGGGTTAACGCCCAGCTGCGGGGCAGAGGGTAACCAACCCATGCGCTCAGCGCGGGTGTTGTAGTCAATAATCGAGCTTTGCCATTTGTTTTTATCAGCCAGTGGCGATACCACTTCGCTCATATCCAGTTTTTCATAACGCCATTGGCTGGAATGATTATAGAAGAATGAGGTACCGTTCATCTGACGCGGTGGACGCTGCCAGTCCAAACCAAATGCCAGCGGTTGCCAGCCGGTTTGCGGACGCAGTTTTTCCTGTCCAACGTAGTGCGCCCAGCCGCCACCGCTTTGACCGATACAGCCACACATCATCAGCATGTTGATCAAGCCGCGGTAGCTCATGTCCATGTGATACCAGTGGTTAATCGCGGCACCAACGATAATCATCGAACGACCTTTGGTTTTGTCCGCGTTGCGGCCAAATTCAGTGGCGATGCGAATCACATCCGCAGGCTTAACGCCGGTGATTTGCTCTTGCCACGCAGGAGTATAAGGTACGTCGTCTTCGTAGCTTTGCGCACGGTTTTCGTCATTAATACCGTTATCGACACCATACTGCGCCAGCATCAAATCAAACACGGTAGCGACCAGTGCTGTTTCACCATTGGCAAGCTCAATACGTTTCGCCGGAATTTTGCGAACTTGCACTTCATCATGGTGAGTGTGCTGGAAGTAGTCATACTCGTGTGGTGCAGAACCAAAGTACGGGAAGCCAACTTCGACGATTTCGTCGTGGCTGTCTTTCAGCGTTAACGCCAGCTTCAGATCACCTTTTGCATCTTTCTGCTCAAGGTTCCATTTGCCTTTCTGGCCCCAACGATAACCAATGGCACCATTCGGGCTGGTTAAACGCTGATCTTCTTCATTGAAGGCAATGGTTTTCCAGTCTGGATTGTTATCTTCGCCCAGATTGTCGACCAGATCAGCCGCGCGCAGGAAGCGGCCCTGATTAAGTACTTTCTCGCCCGGCTCGAGCATGACTAACATAGGCATGTCGGTGTAGCGACGCACGTAATCATTGAAATAGCTGCTTGGCGTATTGACGTAGAATTCTTTCAGAATGACGTGACCAAACGCCATCGCTAACGCGGAATCCGTGCCCTGACGCGGTGACAACCAGGTGTCACCAAACTTCGAAGCTTCTGAATAATCCGAGGTAATGACACAGGTCTTAGTGCCTTTGTAGCGGACTTCGGTCAAAAAGTGCGCATCTGGCGTACGCGTCTGCGGAACGTTGGAGCCCCAAACGATAATGTAATTGGAGTTATACCAGTCGGCCGATTCCGGCACGTCTGTTTGCTCACCCCACACCTGTGGTGACGCTGGCGGTAAGTCACAGTACCAGTCGTAGAAACTTAGACAGTTACCACCGATCAGCGACAGGTAACGCGAACCTGCAGCATACGAAACCATAGACATCGCCGGAATAGGCGAGAAGCCGTTGATACGGTCAGGGCCGTAAGTCTTCGCTGTATAAACGTTACTTGCAGCGATTAACTCGTTGACCTCATCCCAGCTGGCGCGGACAAAACCACCCAGACCACGGCGCTCTTTGTAGCTTTTCGCCTTCACAGGATCGCTGACGATAGACTCCCAGGCGGCGACCGGATCGCTATGCTGCTCTTTGGCTTCACGCCAAAGTTTCATCAGCTGCTGACGCATTTTTGGATATTTCAGCCGGTTCGCGCTGTAGATATACCAAGAGTAGCTCGCCCCGCGTGGGCAACCACGTGGTTCGTGATTCGGCAGGTCCGGGCGGGTACGCGGGTAATCCGTTTGTTGGGTTTCCCAGGTTACCAGGCCATCTTTAACATAAATTTTCCAGCTGCATGAGCCAGTACAGTTCACCCCATGGGTTGAACGCACTACTTTGTCGTGCTGCCAACGCTGGCGATAGCCGCTTTCCCATGAACGATTTTGATCTGTTGTTACCCCATGCCCATCTGCAAAGGGTTCTTTACGCGTTTTGAAGAAACGCAATTTTTCGAGTAGGTGACTCATCCTCAAACTCCTGGTCGATGTCGAACGCGCTAAGTGTGGCGAAGTCCAGAGGCTTTTGCCATAGGCTGCGCGGGGGTGAAAACCAGGGGGGAGAGGCTTTTTTACTACCAAATAGGTAGAGCTAATTATGGTTAACTAGCTGATTTTATTAGACTTGATGTTTTTGGCTATTTTTAGCGCGATGAGTAGGATACAAAGGAGGTAGCCCATTAAACCCAATTGCCGTTAAACTATACCCTGTACATTTTTTAACTTGAGTTGCTATGCGTCAGTTTTCCATCGTTACCCGTATCGGGATCGCCCTAAGTTTAATGGTTGCCCTTACTGTCGGCACCCTGCTCGCGTCGTATTGGTTGTCCGAGCGCGCGGATCAGGATGCGCTGGCGATTAACAAGGCTGGCTCGTTACGTATGCAGAGCTACCGCTACGCCTGGCACCACCTTGTCAATCCAGCGGATGAATCGGCCCAGCGGCTGGCGGAGACCTTGCAGGCAACCTGGCAACATCCGGTTTTTAACCGCCTTAATAATGGCGATTCAGAGTTAAGCGCGCAGTTCAGGGCAGCACAACAAAGCTGGCAGACGGTCATGGCCCGTCTGGACAGTGGAGCCGTAGCGCCGGCGCAACTTGAACAAGCTCTTGCTCCGCTGATTACCGAGCTTGATAATTTAGTCAGTGCTCTACAGCACGAAGCGGAAGCACGCATTCGGGCAATTCGACTAATTCAGGTGCTATCCTTGTTCAGCACTATTGCTCTCGCTGGCTTCATTGCTTACTGGCTACGCACACGCGTGCGGCAACCATTGCAGCTACTTACCCAAACCGCCCGCCGCATCGGCCAGGGCGATTTCACCGCGCGCGTAAAACATCCGCTAGCTGATGAACTTGGTGTACTTGCAACGACGCTGAATAAGATGAACGATGCCATTGGCTACATGTATGGCAATCTTGAGAAACGTGTAGACGAACAAACCCGCGCTCTGCAACGCAGTAACGCAAAGCTTGAATTTCTCTACAATATGGCGCGGAGTATAATTGAGCGCTCGCCCGGGTATCAGGATTTCACCGACATCATTGACGGCCTCAAACATGCCTCGCAGGTGGATGACATTGAACTTTGCCTTATCACACCTGCAGGCGATAAGCCTTACCTGCAGGTGCAACCCGCAGATACCGCCGAGGACCCCTGCGCAGGAGTGGATTGTGCCGAGTGTGTCACCGCTGGTGGTGGCGTTAGTGTCATGGAAGGCATGCGGGTCTACCGCTATCCGCTTGAGCGTGATAATCACTACTATGGTGTTCTTGTAGCGCGTTGCCCCCGCACTGCGCAGCTTGATGAATGGCAGCAACAGCTGCTGCAATCGGTAACCGACCAGCTCGCAATTGCCCTGAGTTTGAAGCAAGAAGAAGAGCAAGTGCGTCGCCTGGCGTTAATTCAGGAGCGTACGGTTATTGCCCGTGAGCTTCATGACTCGTTGGCGCAAGCTTTGTCCTACCTGAAAATCCAGGTAACCCGTCTCGACAAGGGCATTGCCAAGGATAATAAAGAGGTTATTGAAGACGTCTCGCACGAACTGCGTGAAGGCTTGAGCTCAGCGTACCGACAGCTGCGAGAGCTGCTAACCACGTTCCGCCTTAAAGTAGATGGCGCAGGGTTGCTAAATGCCCTGCAAACCACGTTAAAACAATTTGAAGAACAGTCTGAGCTGAAGTTTCGCCTGGACTACCAGTTAGCGAATGCACCGCTGGCACCGCACGAAGAAATTCATTTATTGCAGATCATTCGTGAGGCCTGTCAGAACGCTATCCATCACAGTCAGGGCTCAGAAGTCACCATACGTCTGCATGAGACTATTGATCATGCGATCGGCATGAACATCGAGGATGATGGCGTTGGTATTCCGGAGCAAGCCGAGAAGCTCAATCACTATGGTTTGGCGATTATGCAGGAGCGCAGCAAGCACTTAGGCGGTGAGATCACCATTAAGCGTCGCCCTGAGGGAGGAACCGGTGTGTATTTCCACTTCCAGCCGGAGTATCTGAAAGAACGCCAGCCGATGGCATCAAACGACGCTTAGGGATTGAAATAAACACTATGCCGGCGCAGATAAACCACCGCTACGACCGCCGCGCAGAATGCGTAAAATAATGCAAAGGCGACCAACGCCATTGCCGGCGTGGCGGTGTAACTCTGTACGCCCCACATCAGCGGTATATACCCCGCACCGGCTGTGGCACACGCGGCCAACCAGCGTAGCGCAATACCAAGCTGATTAGCGGGGAACAACACGCTGGCAGAACGATAAATGGCACTACTTGCCAACGCAGAAACCGCAAACAATACGAAGAAAGTAAGTAAAAAGGGCAGGAAATACTGCTCTGGTGCGCCACTGTGGTACGCCTTATCCGTCAGCACCGAGGCCACCAGACTTGTCAGTGCCAGCATCAACGCACACACCATAGTTACTCTGGCGCCACCATACTGGTCCGCCAGCCACCCCCCTAAAGGTCGCGAAACCACCCCAATAAGCGGCCCCAACCAGGCATAGGTCAGTGCTTGTGGCGCATAATCGTTGCTCATCACGCTGACCAATTCTCCAGCTTGCCATTCACGGCTCAAGCCAAACAGAAACTGCAGGATGAGAGGAAAGGCTAAGGCAAAACCGATGAAGGAGCCAAAGGCCATGCAGTACAGCAAGGTCATAAACCAGGTATGGGGATTACGTAATAAGTGGCGGCGCGTTGATTTTTCCGAGCGCCACCGCTGGGCTTGTGGCCGTCGACGCCAGTTCATTATCAGCAGGGTTACCACCACCAGCGCGGTGAACCAACCCAGATTGCTCAACCAGATGCTTTGTTCTGGCCGCACGCTACCGAGTAAGGTACCGATACTGATGCTGGTCTCTGCCGGCGCCGCGGAAGTGGGAAAAGGACCGCGCCACAGCGCAATCAAAGGCGTTCCGATTTGGGCCAAAACAATACCAATGCCACCGATACTTGCGGTGACCGCCAGATCCCACCCCATAGTTTGATTCGCCACGAAGTGCTGATAGCGGCGGACATAGAGCTGGGCACCACCCAACCCACAACCCACGGCCAGTACCTGCAGGTAAAAAAGTGAATAATTTGCTGTGGAAAAACAATAAATGAAGCCTAATGCCGGCAACAATAACAGCGGGGTCGTGGTTCGGATGAACTGCGGCTGCAAAGCGCGTTCACCGAGGCCGAACCAGAGCAATTGAAATGCTGCTGCGGAAAACCCCGTCAACGCCAGCAAGCCAAATAATTCAGCAATGGTAAAACCAAGATCCAGAGCATAGAGCAACACCACCAACACGCTCCAGCACATCCAAATGGCAGTACTGGCGATCACGTGTAGTGCTGTGACTTTATCAACTGTTTCACTGGCTAAGGCATTCGACACAATAAGCCCTGGTCTCGACTACAATAGCTATAGAATCCTTGATGGCACTACCTGTCGGCAAGTTTACGGAAGAGTTAACCAGCAGTTATTAAGAGATAGCCAAACTATCACCTATTAGGTATTGTTATGTTCTATCTGTCTGTTTTTTATTGCTTTTTGTCGTTTCGAGGCAAATTAGCAAGCACTAAGTTTACGCGTTGTCAGGTACCCAAGTCATGCGATAGCGCAAGAAGTGTGTAAAAATAACCAACTATCGAATGAGGAGATTTTTTATGTCTGAATTGCGCTCTAGTATCATGCTGGTCGACGACCACCCGCTGCTTCGCAAAGGTCTCAAGCAATTGATTTCACTTGAGGACGATCTGGAAGTAGTAGCCGAGTTTAACAATGGCAAAGAAGCCATCCCTAAAGCAGTAGAACTTGACCCGGATCTGATTATTCTGGACTTGAACATGCAGGGCATGGACGGTCTGGAGACGCTGAAACACATGCGCGATGAAGGCGTTACGTCGCGCATTGTCATGCTTACGGTATCCGACGCCGATGAAGATGTCGTGGCGGCGATTACCAACGGGGCTGATGGTTACCTGTTAAAAGACATGGAACCTGAACAACTTATTGAGCAAATCAAACGTTCAATTGAAGGCAAGATGGTGTTAAGTGAGGTCATTACCGAAGTGTTAGCGACCGCCTTGCGACGTCCCGCTCCCCAGGGCACAGGCAAGCTTGATAGTCTGACCAACCGCGAACTGGAAATCTTAAAACACATCGCTAAAGGTATGAGCAATAAAGTCATTGCCCGCGAGCTCGCTATTTCTGACGGCACTGTGAAGGTGCATGTTAAACACCTGCTGAAAAAGTTAGGTTTGCGTTCACGTGTGGAAGCGGCGGTATGGATGGTCAATCAACAAGGAGGTAAGCATGAGTGATCAATGGCTGCCTGTTGCCGATGCGTTAGCTACGATACAGCGCCAGATTGAACCTCTGCACGAAACCGAAACTGTGGCTCTGCACGATGCGCTCGATCGCATTATTGCGACGCCAGTACACGCCGGGATTGATGTTCCCGGGTATGACAATTCTGCGATGGATGGCTATGCTCTGCGCGCTGCGGAAGCCACAACTGACACCCCACTCAAGGTCGTCGGTTCAGCACTTGCCGGCCACCCGTATACCGGTGATCTACCGCCGCAAAGCTGTGTGCGTATTACTACGGGTGCAAAAATGCCGGCCGGTTGCGATGCTGTGATCATGCAGGAACAGGTTCAGCGCACCGATAGCACCATCTACTGCCAGAGCACTGTGCGCCCTAATGATAATGTGCGCTTACAGGGTAGCGATATCCGTGAGGGTGCGGTCATTCTGAGCCGGGGTCAACGCTTAACACCGATCCATATCGGCCTGCTGGCCTCGCTCGGCAAAGCAGAAGTAGAGGTGTTCCGACGTCTACGCGTGGCGTTATTCTCAAATGGTGACGAGCTGGTGCTGCCCGGTGAAGAACTGCAGGCGGAAAGTCAGCTCTATGACAGCAATCGTTTTACCCTGCACGCCATGCTGCAACGTCTTGGGGTCGAAGTTCTCGACCTTGGGTTAATTGCCGATGACCGTGACGCCCTCGAACATGCCTTCCAACAAGCCATGCGCAGTGCCGACGTTATAATAAGTAGCGCTGGCGTGTCCGTCGGCGATGCCGATTACACCAAAGAGATCATGGCCAAACTGGGTCAAATCGGTTTCTGGAAAATCGCGATGAAGCCCGGCAAACCTTTTGCGTTTGGGCGTCTTGATGAATCGTGGTTTTGCGGCCTGCCCGGTAATCCGGTGGCTGCGCTGGTCACTATGGATCAAATCGTGCAACCCATGCTAAGACGGTTAGCGGGTGAGCATTCTGCGCAGCCTTTGCAATTTCAGGCAAGAGCCAGCACCAGTATCAGGAAAAAGCCCGGAAGAATGGATTTCCAGCGTGGCCGCTTTACCCAGCGTGATGGTGAGCTGTGGGCTGAACCCGCCGGCAGTCAAAGCTCCGCGGTGTTAACTTCCGTTGCCAAGGCAAATTGTTTTCTGCTGCTTGAACAAGACCGGGACACAATTGAAACCGGAGAAATCATCACGATTCAACCATTTGACAGCCTGCTGACCTAGATCAATGTAGATTCCTTCGGGCTACTTCACACTAGCGTTTTTCGCAACCCTGGTGTGGAGTCATTCCGATGCGATTTGTTGATTTATTAACGGCAGAACTAAAACAGTTTGGCTGCAACGCCATGTTTGGCATTCCAGGCGATTTTATTCTGCCGTTATTGCAGGAATTGCAAAGCACTGAACAATTACCCTTTTATTGCCTGAATCATGAGCCCAGTGCGGTCTATGCAGCTGATGCGGCAGCGCGGTTTTCACGCACACCAAGTGTGGCCATATTAACTTACGGCGCCGGTGCACTTAACGCTGTCAACGCCGTGGCCCAAGCTTACGTCGAGCGCGTCCCGCTGGTCATTATCGCTGGCTTTCCTGGTCAACGTGAACTGGCACGCAACATTGCTATTCATCATCAGGCTAAAGGTATTGACTCGCAGCGACGTGTCTTTGCCGAAGTTACTGAGTTACAGGTTCGTCTTGATGATCCTGCCCATGCCCCGGAAAAATTACGTGCCGCATTACAATGTTGCCGCGAACAATCGCGTCCGGTATTAATTGAGGTACCACGCGATGCTGTCGAGTTCGAATGCGGGCAACTACCCCCCTACACACCGGCGGTGATGCCCTTATCTGAGCAACAGCAATTACAGGATGCCATCGCAGCGCGTTTGCGTAAGGCTAAACGCCCGGTCTTTTTAGCCGGTATAGAGGTGCAACGCTTCGGTGCCGCAGAAGCACTCGAACATCTTGCCTTGCAATTGAATATACCTATTCTCACGACGTTTCTGGCGCGGGCAGCCATTGCGCCCGATCATCCCTGCTTTCACGGCACCTTTGTCGATGACGGCAGCTCCGGCGATGAAGCTCAGGCACATCCCTACCAGTTGCTGAGCGAGAGCGACCTGATCATTCACTTTGGGGTGATTGTCAACGACACCAACTTTGCCAGTTATCCCAGTTTCGCCAACGGTGAGAAGGTCGTTCAGTTGCATCAGGGCAACACCTGCCTTGGGCCCCAGCGGTTCCAGAACGTCCAGCTCGGAACGCTTTGTGAAGCCTTGCTCTACGCGCATTTACCTCGCCACGAAAGTTGGTGCTCCAGCCAACCTGCGCTGCACCATGTCATTGGCGACTCCTGGCGCACCGAGAGTTGGGATGCGACCACTCTGGTCGAGCTGATTGACGCAGAGCTCGCCAACCAATCGGACATTGTGCCAATTATCAGTGATGTCGGCGATTGCTTATTTGCCTCACTCCACGCCCAGGCGAGTCACGTGCTGGCACCGGCCTACTATGCTTCCATGGGATTTAGCATTCCGGCCGCTTTAGGTGTCCATGTCAGCTCCGGCTTGCGCTCCGTTGTGCTGGTCGGCGACGGTGCTTTTCTGATGACAGGTCTGGAGTTGTGTCAGCTCAAACAACATGGCGCTAAGCCCATCGTCGTGGTTCTGAATAATCGCCGCTGGGACATGATAGATGCATTCTCGCCAGGCCTGAACTGTGTCGACCTACCGCCTTGTGACTTGCTCGCAATAGCAAGTGCCCAAGGCGCACGTACAAAGGTCGCAACCTCGGCAGAAAACTTTATGGATGCCTTTCAGCAGGCATGGCAACATCCCTCGGAGATGCATGTTATCGAGGTGCGCTTGGAACGCCAGCGAAGCCCAAGGTTACAAAGCTTCGCGCAACGTTTCGTGCAGGGCAGCAGCCTTAAGATGAGCGACCACACGCGTGCCAGGGCGGAGGTCTAAGCGCTGCCACGAGGCTTTTGTGATCAGCGCGAGCAAATATTGCTCGCCAACCCGCAGTTGCACCACCAGCTCAGCGGGGTGACGGGCGGTAAAGCTGTCGACCACCTCTGCAGCAAGCTGGTTCTGCACACTCGATTCTGTTACGAATTCACGGGTCAAACTGACATCGCGGGCAAACACGCGCAATCTGACAGATGCGCCTGGCTGTTGTTGCTGCCATTGTGGTTTTGGTAATACCAGGTCTTGTCCGGCAAGCTCGAGCCGCCAGCACTCTTCCTGACCCTGTTGCGTTGCATCGTAGTGGGTATCAAGCACGGAAAGTGCCAGCTTTGAGCGTAGCGGTTCGCGCTGTAATTCACTGACAATCGGGCCGTGACTCACAACCTTGCCCTGACTGAACTGCACCAGGGTATCACTTACCTGAGCTACATCACTAAGCTGGTGGCTGACCCAAATGATCGGCAACTGATGCTGTTCGCTTAACTGGCGTAAATAACTGACGAAATACTGGCGCGCGTCATCATCAAGCGCCGAAAAAGGTTCATCAAGAACCAGCAACTGGGGTTGTGCCAGCAGTGCCCGGGCAAATGCCACGCGTTGTTGCTGCCCCCCTGACAACTGCGCCGGAAACTGTTGCAGTAACGCGTTCAGGTCACAGGCAGCGATCACCTCATCCCATCCCAGCTCTTTACGACCCCGCGCGCGTTGCCAGCCGTAGCGCAAATTATCAGCAACGTTTAAGTGCGGAAATAAACTTGGATGTTGCAACACCAATCCCACCCGACGTTGGTTCAACGGCAGGAACTCCCGCTGCTGCCATAGGGTCTGGTTAAAGCTGACCTCAGCATTTGCCACCTGTCGCACCCCGGAAAAAACTTCCAGAAAGGTTGTCTTGCCACTCCCCGAGGGGCCAACTATCGCTGTGATCCCCTGCGTCGGAATCGAAACGGCGACATCCAGCGCGAAGTGTTGCAAGGGCAAATGACATTTCACCTTTAAGCTCATCGCTCTGACCCCAGTTGCAGAGGCGATTTTGACCAGCGCCCATAGACAATGATCAGCACCAGCATAGCCACAGCGATCATGCCTAATGACAAGGTATGCGCGGCACGGTAGTTGAGCGCTTCGGTGTGGTCGTAAATCAGTACCGATAACACCTGGGTTTCGCCCGGAATGCTGCCGCCAATCATTAAAATGACACCGAACTCACCGAGGGTATGGGCAAAAACCAGGGTTGCCGCAACCACAAAGCCGCCGCGACACAAGGGAAGAACAATGGTACGAAACTGATCCCAGCGCCCGGCACCGAGACTTGCGGCAATTTGTAACGGCCGCCGCCCCATCGTGCGAAACGACTCGTGCAACGGCTGCACAGCAAACGGCAGGGAATAGATAACGCTGCCAATGACAATGCCAGTAAAAGTGAACGCAAAACTATTACTCAGCAACAACAATAAGTAAAAGCCAAGCACCGTCGGTGGCAACACCAACGGCATAGCTACGATCGCCTGCACTATGGCGCGCCAGCGTGAGGAACTGAATGCCAGCCACCAGGCGATGGGCGTCGCCAACAGCAAAAGTACCAGAGTAGTGACGCCCGCCAACTGCAGGGTCAGGCCAATGGCTTGCCAATCACTCGGCTGCAACATAGCGAATGTACCCATAGTCGGTTAATACCTGCTGCGCTGCGTCTTCGAGTAGAGCTGAATACAACAGCCTGGCTCCGGATTGCGCTTGCTTGGTTAACGCCATAGCCTGGGGTAGCGGTTCAACAGAGGTCAGTACGCTATAGTCGGATTCCGGAATTTTGAGTTGCAGCATTTGGCTAAGCGCGACAAAACCGAGCGGAACTGCGCCGGCATAGACCCGGTGAGCAGCTTGTGCGACATTCTCGCCATAAACTAAGCGGCCGGTAAAATCGGTATCCGGAAACTCTTGCTCTAAGTAGCGCATGGCGATTTTGCCATAGGGTGCATGCCGCGGTTGCGCCAGCGCAATACGTTTAGCGTCACGCAGGATATCAAGCGCATCCCCATGCTGCTGCGGATGCCAGAGCACCAGCTGGCCATAACTAAAGTGCTGCGGCGCAGATAAGGTCAATTGCCGCGCGTGCAGCTCCTCCAGATAATCGGGTTCGGCCGCAAGCACCAGCCCATAAGGCGCGCCATGCTGAACCTGGGCGACAAGTTTACCCGACGCGGCATAACTGATGTGGACCTCATACTCAGGGTGCTGAGTTTCAAAGTTGCCAACAATAATTTCAAGCGGACCACGCAATGACGAAGCTGCGGCGATATGCACAGTTTCTTTTGCCAGTGCTGAGCTATTCGCAAACAAGGCAAGAAGGGCAAACACCAAGGCGGCGAGGCGATACATCATAGATCCTCCTGCCAGTTTTGCGCCGCCTGCTGGTCTGAGTCTTTGGCGGCGACCCAGTAGCTTCCTTCCGCGGTGTGCTCCTGTTTCCAGAACGGCGCCTGAGTTTTCAGGTAATCCATAATGAACATGGCGGCGGCAAACGCCGCTTTACGATGAGGTGCTGCTACGCCAACAAAGACAATCTGCTCATTCAGCGTCAGTCGTCCAACCCGATGAATAAGCGTCACATCGCCCAATTGCCAGCGCTGCCGCGCTTGCTCCACCAAACCGGCTAGCACTTGCTCGGTCATGCCCGGATAATGTTCAAGGGTCATGGCTTCAAGTTCAGTATCGGCTAACTCGCGCACCAACCCTGAGAAGGTGACCACCGCGCCACAATTACTCGCTTGAGTCAGGCGCTGATATTCTTCGGCGACAGAAAAGTCGTGCTGCTGTACACGTATAACAGGCTTCATATCAGCCCCCGGTCACCGGTGGAAAAAAGGCTAATTCATCACCACTGCTGACAGGTTCCTGTAAGTCGACGAAGACAAAATTCTTCGCACATAGAACATCCTTTTCCAGCAATTCATGGCGCCAGCCCGGGTGCTGTTCGATAAGCCACGCGCGCACCGCTGCAACGCTCTCACCAGCATGCACCGGCACCGAGTGCTCGGCGCACTGCAAACGTTCGCGCAATGCTGCGAAGAATTTAACTTTAACCATGTTGCGCATGCTCCCGCTGCCAGTGGCCCTGTTTACCGCCGGTCTTTTCCTGTAACTGGATGCCATTGATTTGCAAACGCGGATCAACGGCCTTGCACATGTCATGAATGGTCAACGCTGCAACGCTCACCGCCGTGAGGGCTTCCATTTCTACCCCGGTGACACCCTGCACTGCGCAGGTTGCGCTTATTTCGATCTGACCCTGCTCAGGTGCTAACGCAAAATCAATAGTCACTTTGGTTAATGCCAGTGGGTGACAAAGCGGCACCAGATCACTGGTTTTCTTCGCAGCCATAATGCCGGCAACCCGCGCTACCGCGAGCACATCACCTTTTTTTATCAACTGCGCGCTAATCTGGCTGACCACCTCAGGGGTGGTTTGTACCACTGCCACAGCGGTCGCCTGACGAGTTGTGGTCGATTTCCCACCGACATCAACCATATGTGCTGCGCCAGTGGCATCTAAATGAGTAAATTCTTTATTTGCCATATTAAGTTCTCTACTTAGCGGTGCCGGATCAGTCGCCCGACAAAATTACAAGGACCCTGTTCGCTATCAAGTTGCGGTTGAATCAGCTGTTCCCACGCCAACTGCGCGGCTGATTCCGAGCCTGGTATAGCGATCACTAAGGTGTTGTTTGCCAGTCCGGCAAAAGCCCGGGATTGCATCGCCGAGCTGCCTATTTGCTGCCAGCTTAGTTGCCGGAACAGCTCACCAAAACCATCAATAGTTTGATCCAATAATGGGGCAATAGCTTCTGGAACTGCATTGTGTTCGGCAAAGCCTGTACTACCGTTTAGCAGTACAACACTTAATTTCGGCTCGGCTATCCAACGCGACACAACCGCCCGTACAAGGTACTTATCGGTCGCTAAAATTTGCCGCTGATACATGTGATGACCCGCTTTAACAATCGCATCACCAAGCCAGTCGCCGGTGGCGTCACTGGTCGGCGTGTGCCGGTCTGAAACAGTAGCCAGGGCAATATGCAATGCCTGACGGTTACTGGTACTCATCATTGCTCTCCTAAAAGTGTTAACGCCCGCTGCCATTGCTGCGGTGTGTTGGTATTTTGCAATTGGTAACTGTAAGGCCATTCATGGGCGTGAGCGCCCAACCAGTTCAGCATCCCACGTACGGAGCGATCACCGCCATCATCACAAAGTTGCCGGGTCAGGTAATCACCCAGTTCAGGGACATTCGGCAGTACACAGGGCAAGGAACTCGAAGCAAAATAACCCGCGCCTTCGTACCCAAGGAGAAATTGTAATGCCGCACTGCTTAGCAATGGCATATCCACGGGTACCAGCATAAGGGTGTCATGTACGCAATGGGGCAACACGCTAAGCAGGCCGCCCAGCGGTCCCCGTCCGGCGATTTTATCAACGATAAAACCCTCAGCGTTGCGGCTGACAATAACTTGTTCACACCCGGCCTCGCGCAATATGGCTTGCGTACGGTCCAGCTGCGTTTTTCCTGCGACTTGCAGCAGCGCTTTATCCTGTCCCATTCGCCGTGATGCACCACCAGCAATAATAATTCCGCTAACTGCCATGCTGTTATCCTCCGATCATTGCCAAATGACGGGTCGACCCGCTGGTGTTTTCAAGTAATGCGTGCGTAGCCTTTTTCTCCAGCACCAGACTTTGTAGCGCGGCTTTTAATGGCGCTACGTCATCATTCTGCAGGTAAGATCTCAGATCCTGATGATTTTCCGTGAACAAACAGAGGAATAGCTGGCCCAGGCTCGACACCCGCAAGCGGTTACAATCATCACAAAAGTCGCGGCTGTAGGGCATGATCAAACCAAGCTTGCCCTGGTAGTCAGGATGCTCAAATTCCTGGGCTGGTCCTGCTGTCTTGCTCTTTTCACACAAATTCCATGTGTCACTTAACAACTGGTCTTTAATACTCTGGCCACTGATATGATGCCGTTGGTAGTAGGCCACATTGTCATTCGTGCGCATTAATTCGATAAAACGCAGGCTTACTGGCCGCTGGCGGATAAATTCCAGAAACTCCGGCAGGGCACCGCCGTTGTAGCCGCGCAGTAATACGGTATTGATCTTCACTTTGGGGATGCCGAGGGCAACGGCTTGATCAATTCCTTCGAGGATGGCCGGCAAGCGATTCTGCCCGGTCACCAGATGAAAGGTGGCAGGGTCGAGGCTATCGACACTCACATTGATCGCATCAACGCCGGCTTCGCGCCATGCCGGCAAGTCACGCTGCAGACGGTAACCATTGGTCGTGATGGCGACTTCTTCGATGCCAGGCACCGCTTTGACGGTTTTTATGACTTCCAGCAGGTCTTTACGTAAGCAAGGCTCGCCGCCGGTGATACGCACTTTGCGTGTGCCCAATTCAGCGAAAGCAGTCACCAACCGGCGAATTTCAGGTACAGTTAACTCGGCTTGTCGCGAGCTACAATCCGGGCCATCAGGGAGGCAGTAGTCACAACGGAAATTACAATTTTCCGTTACGGACAGCCGCAAATAAGTGAAGCGGCGGGCAAATCTATCCATTAGCATGGTCAACACCTTTCCAGGTACGGGAGGTTGTCTCGTTTCCAAAACAACCCGGTGGTTAATAACCACGGCACACTGGTCATGGCATGCAGGCATGCTTTAGAGCCAGTCGCTCGGCGTGAATGTGCTGATAATACTAGTGGTCGGCGGGCAGTATTGTAATTGCCATGAAGAGAGGGGGAGGGTACCCCTAAAGGGTTAGTTTTGTAGCCTGGAGTGCTTCCATTTATTGATCGGGATCAGTGTTTTTTGCGCTCACACGGGTAAAATTCTTGGCCTTTCTTGCGCTCTATCAAGTTTAGTACATCACCTATGTCAAACACGACCTTCGCTCCAGAATTACTCTCGCCTGCGGGCAGTTTAGACGCCATGCGCATGGCCTTCGCCTATGGCGCTGATGCGGTTTATGCCGGCCAGCCGCGCTACAGCCTGCGGGTGCGCAACAACAGTTTTGATTTAGCTAACCTGGCCTTTGGCATTAATGAAGCTCATGCGCAGAATAAGAGGTTTTATGTGGTGGTCAATATTGCACCGCATAACGCCAAGTTAAAAACCTTCATTGCCGACATGGCACCAGTGATTGCGCTTAAACCTGATGCGCTGATTGTTTCCGATCCCGGCATTGTAATGTTGTTACGCGAACATTTCCCGGCGCAAGCCCTGCACCTGTCGGTGCAAGCCAACACCATTAATTGGGCGGCAGTTAAGTTCTGGCAACAGCAGGGCATCAGCCGGGTCATTTTATCGCGTGAACTCGAAGTCAAAGAAATTGCGGAGATCCGCCAACACTGTCCGGATATGGAGCTTGAAGTCTTTATTCATGGTGCGCTCTGTATGGCGTATTCGGGTCGCTGTTTGTTATCAGGCTATATCAACAAACGCGACCCTAACCAGGGCGCCTGCACCAACGCCTGCCGTTGGCCGTATCAGGTGCAGGATGCTGAGGAAGACGCAGTGGGCCAGTTTCAGCCAATTGATCGCCCGGTGTTACTGGAAGAACCGCAACGCCCGGGTGAACTGATGCTGATGGATGAGGATATTCATGGCACCTACATCATGAATTCAAAAGATTTGCGCGGCGTACAGCACGTCGCAGCTTTAGCGGAAATGGGTATCCATTCGTTAAAAATTGAGGGCCGCACCAAGTCGCCCTATTACGTTGCCCGCACGGCCCAGGTGTACCGCCAGGCCATTGATGATGCGATCGCCGGCCGCCCCTTTAACCCGCAGTTGCTGAATGACCTCGACGGCATGGCCAACCGCGGTTTTACCGAGGGATTCTTACGCCGTCACGTGCCAAGTGAAACGCAGAACTACCAAACCAGTCATAGTCAGGGCGAACAGCTGTTGGTTGGCGCGGTCATTGGCTGTGAAGCGGATCACGCTTTAATTGATGTGAAAAATTCGTTCTCCAGCGGCGATACCTTAGTCTTGATGAAGCCATCCGGTAATGTACGTTTCACCGCAGGCCAGCTCGTCAACCAGGCCGGCGAAGCCATCGCCAGGGCACCTGGATCCGGTCATCAGGTTCGCCTGCAACTGCCCTGTTCACTGTCTTCGCGTGATCAGGCCTACGCCATGCTCATTAAAGAGTTACCACCGGCTCCGGCAACTATTGCCGTAAAGGAGGTTGGTTATGCCAGTTGTAATTGATAGTGATTGCATCAACTGTGATATGTGTGTGCCAGAATGTCCGAACGAAGCCATTATCATGGGTGCAGCCCATTATGTGGTCGACCTCGAAAAGTGCACCGAGTGTGAAGGCTTCTACGATGCACCCGCCTGCATTCCGGTGTGTCCCGTTGATTGCATGACCTTAGTAACAGACGCCAGCGCTTAGCTGGCATCCTGCGCGGCGGTTTGCCGGCACACCTGCTGCAACCAGCGCAGCGGTGCATTGTCGCCATGGCTGCGTGGGTAAGCCATGCCGATGGTCCGCTCCAGCGTGAGCTCAGCAAGCGGCCGCAGAACCACATCCTGACGTTCATGCAGGGATTCGAGATCCGGCACCAAAGCACAGCCCACTCCGGCTGACACCAACCCCAGCGCGTACTCGATGGTATGAATATCCGCACGAATATCCGGTTGAATACCTTGCCGAATCAACTCCGGATAAAAGCTCGACCAGGCCTCACAGGGAGTACGCTTGATCAAGGCTTCACCCTGCATCTGCGTCAAGGAAAGCTCGCTTTGCAACGCCAGCGGGTGACCGGCAGGCAGCGCCAGCACAAAGCGATCGTGCCAGATGGGTAAAAACTGTTCGCCCGCCTTGAGCATCCGCGGCGAAATGATACGTGCGTCAGCTTCTTCGTCGGGCTCCACCAGGTGCAGTTCGAGACCATCCACGCCCGCAGTAAAGTCTCGCAGTAACTGACTCATGCGCTCGACCCCCAAAGCGCGCACCAGACCAAGCCGGAACTGCACCCGCGTGACACTATGCCGGAATGAAGCTTTCAGCGACTGCATCTGACTCAACATGCGCCCGGCGTGGCCGTATAAACGCTCGCCATCCTCTGTTGGGGTAACCCCTCTGGACTGGCGGATAAAAAGCTTCACCCGCAACTCATCTTCGAGTTGCTGCAACGCCTTCGATAAGCTCGGCTGCGCCACAGCACAGGCTCGGGCCGCGGCACTAATACTGCCCTGCTCGTAAACGGCGACAAAATATTGAAGCTGGCGTAAATCCATAGTTAAAAGCTATACCTGTTCTAATTTTAATATAATTTAACTTTATGTCATTTCAGCGTAAAGTGGAAAAACAGTAAAACACAAATGCGTTAGTGGTTATTGGATATCGGTTATTGGGTCACTTGATTTGGCTCTTAATGCTTTCAACCAATAACTACTATCTAGTATCTAATAACGATTTCGAGGTTTTTTAATGGCACGTTTTCCTTTTGACTGGCAAGACCCTTTTCAACTTAACGACATGCTCACTGAAGAAGAGCGCATGATTCGCGATACCGCCCATCAATACTGTCAGGAAAAACTGATGCCGCGCGTGTTAACCGCCAACCGCGAAGAACGCTTTGACCGCGAGATCATGACTGAACTTGGTGAGCTGGGCTTACTGGGTGCGACCTTGCCGGAGAAATACGGTTGTTCAGAAGTTAATCATGTCTGCTACGGACTGATTGCGCGCGAAGTGGAACGGGTCGATAGCGGATACCGCAGCGCCATGAGTGTGCAGTCGTCTCTCGTGATGCATCCTATTCATGCCTACGGCAGTGAAGAGCAGCGGCAAAAGTACCTGCCTAAGCTGGCCAGTGGCGAATGGGTCGGCTGCTTCGGTTTGACCGAACCCGATGCCGGTTCTGATCCAGCGGGCATGCGTACCACCGCCAGGAAAGTCGATGGCGGCTATGTCATCAAAGGCACAAAAATGTGGATCACCAACTCACCTATCGCCGATGTGTTTGTGGTCTGGGGTAAGCTCGACGGAGAGATCCGCGGCTTTATTTTAGAAAAAGGTATGAAAGGTCTTTCGGCACCCAAAATTGACGGTAAGTTCTCGCTCCGTGCGTCGATTACCGGTGAAATCGTCATGGATAACGTCGAAGTTCCAGAAACCGCTCTGTTACCTAACGTCAGTGGCCTGAAAGGTCCGTTCGGCTGCTTGAATAAAGCGCGTTACGGTATTGGTTGGGGCGCCCTTGGTGCTGCCGAGTTCTGTTGGCATGCGGCCCGCCAGTACACCCTTGATCGTAAGCAATTTAACCGTCCGCTCGCCGCGACGCAATTAGTCCAGAAGAAGCTGGCAGATATGCAAACGGAAATCAGTATTGGCTTACTTGCGTGTCTGCAGGCAGGTCGTCTGATGGATGCCGGTCAACTACCGCCGGAAACCATTTCCCTGATCAAGCGTAACTCATGTGGCAAGGCCCTCGATATTGCCCGCGTTGCCCGTGACATGCATGGCGGTAACGGTATTGCCGACGAGTACCATGTGATTCGTCACGTGATGAACCTTGAAGCGGTGAATACCTATGAAGGTACGCACGATGTGCACGCCCTGATTTTGGGTCGCGCGCAAACGGGCATCCAGGCTTTTAGCTGTTAATTTTTCCAGCAACGCAAATCTACGGAGGCGTTTATGGCTGCAGCAATGCACCCATGGCTGGGCGAATTTATCCAGCGTATTGAACGACAAGAACTGCCGCACGCGCAAGCCGCGGGCGGTGTACTTAACGATGCCGATTTGGTCGAACTATTCGACTCACAACTCGCCAGTCGCTTACTCGACTTACAATCGCGGCTGATGCAGGCCGCCGGCCAGAGCTTCTACACCATCGGCAGCTCAGGTCATGAATCCAACGCTGCGGTGGCCAAAGCTCTGCGGGTAACGGATCCGGCATTTTTGCATTATCGCAGCGGCGCGTTTTTCTTGCAGCGTGCTAAGCAAAAACCCGGCACCACGCCTTTGTACGAGATGCTGCTAAGCTTTGCTGCCTCCAGTGACGATCCCATCTCTGGTGGTCGCCATAAAGTTCTTGGCAGCCTTGAACTGAACATACCGCCGCAGACCAGCACTATTGCGTCCCACGTGCCCAAAGCCATGGGTACCGCATTTGCGATTGGTCTTTCCAAGCGCTTGCACCATAAAGGAACCTGGCCTCACGATGCCATTGCCATGTGCAGTTTCGGCGATGCTTCGGCCAACCACTCGACCGCCTTAGGTGCCATTAACTCAGCCAGCTGGGCCGCGTACCAGCAGATCCCGATGCCACTCTTACTGGTTTGTGAAGACAATGGTCTGGGTATTTCCACCCATACCCCACAAGGCTGGATCCAGCAGCAGCTAAGTCAACGGGCGGCGCTCAAGTACTTCTCGGCCGATGGTAGCAACCTGGCGGAAACCTATCTGGTCGCGCAGCAGGCGGCTGATTACGTGCGTCAGAAGCGCAAGCCAGCAGTGCTGCACTTACGCACTATCCGCTTATTTGGTCACGCTGGTGCAGATGCCGAGGTGGCCTATCGCAACAAGCAGGAAATCAGCCGTGACGCCGAACGGGATCCACTACTGCACTGTTGCGCCGCACTGATCGCGCGCGGGCTGTTTGAGCACGATACACTGGTCGCTCATATTCGCCAGCAACAGCAGCGCATGGCGCGTATCGCCGAGCATGCCGCACGCCAACCTAAGCTGACCAATGCAACTGATGTGATGCGTTCCATCGTGCCACCAGCAAAGGATCCAACGACCTTACCTGCGCGTGCTGACGATTCCCAGCGCCAGCAACTGTTTAAATGGGACAAGCATAATGTCGGCAAACCTCAGCATCTGGCCAAGTTAATCAACTGGTCGCTACATGATCTGATGGCGCAATACGGCAACATCGTCATGTGCGGTGAAGATATCGCCAAAAAAGGTGGTGTTTATCACGTGACTCAGCATTTAATGGAAGCCTTTGGCCCGAACCGGGTACTCAACACCGTACTCGATGAACAGAGCATACTTGGTCTGGCCATTGGTATGGCCCAGCAAGGTTTCATTGCCATGCCGGAAATCCAGTTCCTGGCTTATGTTCACAATGCCGAAGACCAGATCCGCGGCGAAGCGGCGACACTCTCGTTCTTCTCGAATGGCCAGTACACCAATCCAATGGTCATCCGGATTGCTGGTCTGGCCTATCAGCGCGGCTTTGGCGGTCATTTTCATAACGACAATTCGTTCGCCGTGTTCCGCGACATCCCCGGCGTTATTGTGCTCTGCCCCTCAAATGGTGCCGATGGCGCGCTATTGATGCGCCAGGCCGTGCGTTTGGCAGCCGTCGAGCAACGCGTAGTGATTATGCTTGAACCTATTGCCCTCTACATGGCGCGCGACCTGCATCAGGAAGGTGACGGCGGCTGGTTGTCACATTATCCGGACGTTGATGCGCCACTTCCTGAGCTTGGCGAGCCAGCAGTGCATGGTGATGGCGACGAATTAGCGATTATTTCGTACGGCAACGGTTACTACCTGAGCCGCCAGGCCGAAAAGCAACTCGCCGCTGCCGGGCACAAGGTGCGCGTCATTGATATTCGCTGCCTGGTACCCCTGCATGTCGATAAAATCGTCGAGGCCCTGGGTCAATGCAAAAACCTACTTGTAGTTGATGAATGCCGCCGCCGGGGCTCGCTGAGCGAGGAGCTTATTACCTGTTTGCACGAGGACTACAGTGGCCGTTTCACCATTCAACGCCTGACCGCTGAAGATAGCTTCATTCCTTTGGGCAAAGCCGCCTACACGGTTTTACCATCGTTTAACGGCATTACCGAAAAAGCGCTGACTATGCTCAATGGAGGTCAATCATGAAGAAAACCGCAGTGGTGATTTGCCCCGGCCGAGGCACCTACAACAAACCTGAATTAGGCTCTATTTCCGCGAATATAGCCGCATCTTCGCCGAAATTGCGCGAACATTTACAGGCGACACTGGATGCCATCGATGCCGAGCGCACGCGGCTCGGGCTTCCTACAGTCAGCGAACTTGATCAGGCAAAACTGTTTAAAACGTCATTGCATCAACGGCCAGAAAATGCCGCCGCGCTGATTTATGCGGCAGGTTATCTGGACTTTTTGAGTATCGACCGCGAACAGTATGATGTGGTTGCCATCACTGGCAACTCAATGGGTTGGTACACCGCAATGGCTTGTGCCGAAGCCTGGTCACTCAGTACCAGCACACGTTTGGTCACCAGCATGGCGCAGTTAACCGCAGGCGGCGCTGGTGCACAGTTTATCTACCCTATCGTCGATAGTGAGTGGCGTCCTGACGCAGAACGCATCGCCCTGGTGGACGAGCAAATCGCCGCCCATCCTGGCGAGCTTATGCGCTCAATAAATTATGGCGGCTATGCGGTGTTAGCCGGTACTGAAGCGGCCTGCAGTGCGGCGGTAAAAGCTTTACCTACCGCAGATGAACGCTTTCCTATGGTACTGCCGGGCCATGCTGCATTTCATACCCACATCATGGCGGATGCAGCAGCCGACGCGCAGGAAACCTGGCCGGTTGCAGCGTTTCAACCACCGCAAACTCCTTTGGTGGATGGTCGCGGCTATCAGTGGTTAACGCCGACTACGGATATGCCCGCACTACAGCGCTATACCTTAGGCCACCAAGTGACCCAGACCTATGATTTCAGCAAAGCGGTGCAAGTTGCGGTGAAAGAGCACGCGCCTGACCATATCATATTGTTGGGCCCGGGCAGCGGGCTCGGTGGCGCTGTCGCACAAGCATTGATCGCCATCGGTTGGCAGGGTTTAACGGATAAAACCAGCTTTACGGCCCAGCAAAAGACGGAGCAACCTTACGTACTCAGTATGGGCCTGTCTGAACAGCGTGCTCTGGTGACAGCTGGGCAAACCTGACTGGCAACGCGCGCAGGCAGTCTTTGCCGCGCGCGGTTAAATCGGTCATGAACTGAAATTGCTGGCGCGGGTCAATGGGATAAGCTTTGAGCCGGTAGTGCGTGCCCCAGGGTTCTTCTTTGGCGATTACCAGGATCGGTTTGGCCAGCTGTACATAGGGACTGGTCAGCGCAACGTCTTCCAGTAAATGTTTCACACGGTTAGCATCATGTTCCGGGTGCAGGTAAAAATCGACCACACACATCAGGCTCGGCCCGCCATTGTTGGCATTGAAAATCAGCGTCGACCATAACTTCAGGTGCGGAACAAAGACCACGGTATCGTCAGGCGTTACAATTTCGATAGCCCGCATGCCGATATGTTTGACCTCACCGTAGGTTCCTTCGACTTCAATCCAGTCGCCGGGCCGGTAAGGCAGTTCATAAACAGCTACTATTCCCGCGATTAAACTGCTCACATAATCTTTTAATGCGAAACCGATGGCTAAGCCCGCGGCACCCAGAATCGCCACCATGTTTTGCATACTGGGTTCAATGACCAGTGGCACGACCCACAAAAACGCAATAATGAACACGATGACGCGAATCGTCGGCACCATCGCCAGGGCAAACAAGCGCTGCTTACCATGTAAATGTTCAGCGAGCCATGGCAATACACGCTGGCTGGAGACCACAATCGCTGTTGCCACAGCGAAGACCAGACCGATCTCAATTAACACCGCAGTGGTGATTTCTCTAAACAGACCGAGAATTTTATCCGTATCCATGTTCAGACCTCGCTAAAACTCGTCAAGCCAGTAACCCCGCGCAGCCAAAAACTCACGCACTTCAACATAGGCGTACACAGTTATGCGCCAGACCCTGTCATCATCCAGTTCGATCACCGCGTTTTGCTGTAAGCGCAATAATTGCACGTCAAGTTGATCAGGCGCCAGCATCGGCAGTACCCGTTGTAAATCTTCGCCACGTAAACCGTGATGCAATAACAGGCTGTACAAAATAAACGCGGTTGCATCTCCGGCCTCACTTGGTAAGTGGGGCAAACTGCGCTGCTCGTCCTGTTGAATTGCCCATAATGCCAGCGCGACACCAAGGTTGCCTCGCGACCGGGCCGCAAGGTTTTTCAGCCTTTTCTCACTGCCAACGATGCCACTCTGTTTAAGTAGCTCCGGGGTAGCAGCGGCAAAGCAATAGCAATGGGGTAGACTTAATGGCCAGGCGCGCTTTAAAAACGCAAAGGTCCAACTATCAATGACCACCACACCTGAACCTAGCTCACCACGCAACAGCCGGGGCAGTAAAGCACGCATAAACTGCATGTGGTCGGTGGTGCGCAGCCAGAACGATGAAAACTCATCCAGCAACCAGCGCTCACACTCCTGCGCTTGCCACCAGACGTCGGTATCGGCAGTTTCCAGTTGTTCAACGGTTGGTGGAGTGAGTTGCTGATAGTCGTTTTGCTTAGCCCATTCCCGTAAAATCGCCCCGCTACCACTAAATGGCGGGCTGACCACAAAACGCACTGCTGGCGGATCATCATTGTCCTGCCAGGCAGCGTTGACCGCTGCAACAGCAGGTTCTAATTCAAACTCCCGATAGTGCGGGAAGTCCTGCTCATCGGGATTAGCATTATCATCCGCTTCGGCAATAAAGAGTTTTCGTATATGCGACCATGTTCGCTGAATCACCGTGCTCGCCGGAGCGTCCGGGCGTTCGAATTCACCCAGTGGAATCAGTTGCCAATGATTACTCTCGGCCATAAAGTTAAGCCATCCTTAAGTCTGATCTTGTATTACACTGTACACCATCTGGCTGAAACCAAAAGAGAACTTATGAAACCATCACAAAAGGGATTAATGCGTATTGTCCGCGCAACCGGCAACTCGCTGCGCGGGCTCCGTGTCGCACTTCAGTCCGAAGCAGCGGTACGACAAGACTGCCTGCTTGCCGTTGTGCTTATTCCTTTAGCGCTCTGGCTTGGCGATAGTGGTGTTGAACGGGCAGTACTTATACTGCCGGTGCTAGTGTTACTGATTGTCGAGTTCTTAAATTCCGCCATTGAAGCTACGGTGGATAGAATCAGCCCGGAGCTGCACGAGCTCAGCGGCAAAGCGAAAGATATCGCTTCCACCGCTGTCATGTTCTCGCTGATAAGCATCGCTGCGACCTGGTTATTGGTATTACTTCCCTAGTCGCCGTAACTGATCTTCGCCTGCCCTACGGTGTTGGCATCGGTGCCGAACCACAGGCTCTCGCTGGCTTCATCAAACACCATGTGGCGTACCGTCCCGCCACCACTTGGCACCGCAACCGGGTCGGTGAAGCGCTCAGATTCGATATGAAAGCCAACGATGCGATTCGGTTGTGGCCCAGTTTCTGCAAACCAGACGTAGCCCTGGTCGTCTGCAGCCATGGCGTAGGGTAATGAACTCGCGCCAGCTGGCATCACCCACTCATCGACGTGCCCGCTGTCACGGTCATAGCGGCCCAGATAGCCTCCGGCATAATCCACATACCAGATACCACCGTCATCCCCCAGGGCGATGCGCCGTGGCCGATTCGCCGCGGGGCGGGGTAATTCAATTTCTTTAACTTCGCCGTCTTCATAGGTAACGAGCTTGTTGGACCCAAATAAGGTGAGCCACGGCTGATCATCCACCACAATCAGACCGTATGGACGTGCCCGTGGCGTTTCGATATCGAATAACTCAATCCTGTTGTTATCGACATCGAAGTAACCGAATTTATTGGCGCCCTGAGCGGTAAACCAGATGTCACCGTCACTGGTAAATTGCATGGTATGCACATCGCGACGCCCGTCACCGGGCAATTCATATTGGGTAATCGAGAAATCGTCATGGGCAATCTTGCCAATATGTGCGGCTTTATTGCCGGCATACCAGGCACCACGTTCATCAACAATGATGTTATGCGGGCCGGCACCGTCTGGTAAATCAATACGCTCAAAGTTGCCCGTTTGAGGATTTAAAATGGCGGCATAATCCGCGCGCTGCCCGACAAACCAGACCCGATCGTCGGCTTGCACATAGGGGTCGCGAGGCCGCGAATCGGGCCAGGGCACCTGCCACTCATTGATTGTCACCGTCGCTGGTGCTGTGGCACCGCTAGCCGTTAATAACAAGCTAAACGTAAGACCTAACATAAGACCTCCTTTGCTACAGTGTTAGCTGATTATAGCTCATCGCCTAAATACCGACTCACCGACTGACGCCACTCCGCACTACGGATGTAGCGGAGCAATACACGATTAATTTCCTCGCGCTCACCCGCTTTCGGTGGCAGCACTAAGGCATAGTCCTGCGGCGCAAATACATCTTTAAGAACAGTTAATCCTGAATAGTCTTTGCGCAGCTGATATTTCAAAAGCGGTGCATCGTAAACCGCCGCATCTGCTTTACCTGCCTGAACACTTTGCAACGCATCCGCTAAATCGTTGTAGTGCTGATAACCTATGTTCTCGCGATCCAGCCAGAACGCGCTGTAGGATCCCGGTACACTGGCGACACGGACTCTAGCCAAATCATCTTTACCCTCAATGAGCGTCGACAACCGGTTTACCGTTAGCGCAGAGGTGATCGAGGCGGTGAAGCTGGAAATAATAATGACGCTGGTAAACATCCAGATAAAGGCCACCACGCGACCGGCATTCGAGCGCGGCGATTTGTCTCCGTAACCGACCGTGGTCATGGTCACTGCGGCCCACCAGAATCCGGCCCCTATGCCCCTCATCCTGCCCGAGCTGAATTCTTCACGATTATGCCGCCGCTCTGCCAGCCACACTAAAATGCCGGCAATGAGAAGAATGGCAATCAGCGCCAGTAGCACAGTCAAAAATTCCAGACTGAAAAAGCGTTTGGTTACCGTCCACCAGCCCGATTCAGCTGTTGCAGGCACGGCAATACCAAGCCCCGCGTTATAAAAGGGCAGAGTGAAATCAATCCGCCGTTCACGATCAGCAGTCACGGAAATGGCACCTAAACCAACTGCGTAATCGCCGCCAGCGACACCATCGAACAATTGCTCTAAACCGGCTTCCTGATAGTTAAACTGATAATTATTGACCTCAGCAATGTATTCCCACAATTCGATGGTCAGTCCGTAATAGTCACCGTTATCATCTTGCATGACAAACGGCGGACTGATTCTGACCGCCACCTGCATAGGCTCTGCCGAAGCACCGTCTGACGGTGTCTGAGCCAGCGTCATAGCAGGCCAAAGCATAAGCAACACGGCAAAAAGTATCTGTAACTGAGTTTTCATTGGAATTCCTTGTTTTTGTCTACTCGCTCAAGGCACACTAAACTAAGTATACAGACCTGACACAAAAATGGATGGCTATGGAAATTTTCATCGCAGTACTGTTCTTCGCGTTTTCCACCACAATTACGCCCGGGCCCAATAATGTGATGATCATGTCATCCGCGGTCAATTACGGAATACGCGCCAGCATGCCGCACTTCCTGGGTATCTGTCTGGGCTTTCCGTTGATGGTGCTGTTGGTTGGTTTTGGTTTCGGCGTGGTGTTTGAGCGCTTCCCCAACCTGCATCAGTTGATTAAGGTCATTGGTGTGATTTATTTGCTGTGGCTGGCCTGGCACATTGCCAGCGCGGAACCAAAAGCCATTAAAAAAGGCGATAAGAAGCCCTTTAACTTCTGGCAGGCGGCACTCTTTCAGTGGGTGAATGCGAAAGCCTGGATGATGGCATCGGGCGCGGTAGCCGCCTACACCACGGTAAATGGTAACCCGGTCACTGAGGTGCTTGCCATTACCTCAGCGTTCTTGCTGATGGCGTTTCCCTGTGTCGGCACCTGGTTGTTGTTCGGCTCCTTGCTGCGCAAGTTTCTGGCCAATTCTGTCTTCCAGCGGATCTTTAACGTCACCATGGGCCTGATATTGGTCGCCTCAATCATTCCGGTGCTGCAAGATCTCTGGACCTTCTACTTTATGCCAAATGGCTAACTGTGCAGTAGGGGTTCGTTCTCAGCGTCGAGATAAGCGGTAATGGCGTCAATAAATACGGCGCCATAGCGCTCCAGTTTGGTTTGACCCACGCCGGAGATCGTCAACATGCTGGCTTCGTCCGTCGGATAATGCACCGCCATTTCGACCAGCGTACTGTCGTTGAACACCACAAAGGGTGGCTTCTCTTCGGCATCGGCAATACGTTTGCGCAATGCGCGTAAGCGCCGGAACAGCAGCTTATCGTAATCACCACGGTCGGTGACCTTAGGCTTACTTACCGCAAGATTCATCCGCGGTTCCGCCAAAGACAAGGCTATTTCACCACGTAACACCGGCCGTGCCGCTGCGGTCAGTTGTAAGGTGCCATAATGCTGAATATTCTGGATCACCAGACCACGGTGGATCAGTTGCCGAATCACCCCCAGCCAGTGTGCCTGACTCTTGTCTGCGCCTAGCCCGAAGGTGGATAGTTGCTCATGGCCAAGGGCGGTTAAGCGCTGTGACTGACTGCCCCGCAACACATCAATTACGTGATTGGCGCCGAAGCGCTGACCCACCCGGTAAATGCAGCTGAGCACTTTCTGAGCATCGACGGTACCATCGTATTGCTGCGGCGGATCAAGACAGATATCACAGTTGCCGCAGGCTTTTTCACGGAACTCATTGAAGTAATTCAGCAATACCAGCCGGCGGCAGGTTTGCGCTTCGCCCAGTGCCTGCATAGCGGTAAATTTGTGCAGTTCCACCTGGCGGCGTTGCTCGTCCGGATGGTCATTGATCATGCTGCGAATCCAGCCGGCGTCACCCGGGTCATACAGCAGCACAGCTTCTGCAGGCAGTCCGTCGCGCCCCGCACGGCCCGTTTCCTGGTAGTAGGCCTCGATACTGCGCGGCACATCAAAGTGCACCACAAAGCGCACATTAGGCTTGTTGATCCCCATACCAAAAGCCACCGTCGCCACCACCACGTCAATGTCATCACGGACAAAGCCCCGCAACACATAGTTACGCTCATCATGGGCCATGCCCGCGTGATAGCCAGCCGCGCGAATACCATCCTGGCGTAAACGCTCGGCAAGTTCATCCACACGCTTACGGCTGCCGCAGTAAACAATCCCCGATGCGCCCTTTTGCTTGGCAATATAGTCACGCAATTGCTTTTGTGGCTTGAATTTATCTTCAACGATGTAGCGGATATTAGGTCGATCGAAGGAGCTCTTGTAGATAACCGGTTGTTGCAGGTGCAATCGCTGCACAATATCGGCTTCGGTCGCCGCATCAGCGGTCGCAGTGAGCGCCATAAAAGGCAGTTGTGGCAGCGCTTCCCGCAGTTGTCCGAGTTGTCCATATTCAGGCCGGAAATCATGTCCCCACTGCGAGATACAGTGCGCTTCGTCGATGGCAACAAGCGTGACCTGCCACTGCTGAAGCTGGCGAATAAAATAGCCCTGCATGGCACGTTCCGGACTCACGTACAGCAAGCGCAAATCGCCACTTGCCGCTCGCAGCAACAAACTTTGCTGCTCTTCCTGATCGAGACCATTGTGCAGCGCACCGGCAGCAACGCCCATGGCTTGCAGGCTCTCGACCTGATCCTGCATCAGCGAAATTAACGGTGAGATGACCAGCGTGACGCCTGCACCCATAATTGCTGGCAGCTGATAACACAATGATTTACCGCCGCCCGTTGGCATCAGCACCAACGCGTCACGATTTTGTTGTACCGCCTCGATCACTTGCTCCTGGCCCTGCCGGAAAGCAGCATAACCAAAAACTTCGGCAAGGACTTTTGACAGCGGTTGCGCAGTCATTTTGAAAGCTCCGATTGACGCTCATAGGGATTAGGCTCTATTGTATGCATCCCAAGCGCGCATCACCACCGCCAAACGATCATTTGCGACGAAACCGCGTGGTAATTGCATAGTTTTCGTACGACGCCTGTACCGCAGTCAGAACATCTAAACCCGAGAGCCGAACCTATGACCGATGATGCAACCCGCAGTCGCCATGGCGTTATTTATGCCATTGCCGCCTACACCATGTGGGGCGTTGCGCCGATTTATTTTAAGTGGTTGCAGCAGGTACCCGCACTGGAAATTCTTGGCCACCGTATTGTCTGGTCGTTTGTCCTGGTTTTAGTGCTGATTGTTGGTTTGGGTCGGCTGCATCGCATTAAGCCGGTGGTGAAAAACCGTAAACAGATGCTGCGTTTGACCGTGGCGACGTTTTTGCTGGGCGGCAATTGGTTTTTGTTTATCTGGGCCATCAACAATAATCATATTCTTGATGCCAGTCTCGGCTACTACATTAACCCACTGCTGAATGTCGCCATTGGTATGCTGTTTTTTGCCGAACGCATGCGCCGCTTTCAGTTGATTGCCATAGCGTTAGCGGTCACGGGGGTTTTGATTCAGGTGATATCCTTCGGCTCTGTGCCCTGGGTGGCACTGGCTCTGGCCTGCAGTTTCGCAACTTACGGTGCCATTCGTAAGCGCCTGCCGGTCGATTCGATGACCGGCTTGTGGCTGGAAACCACGATTTTATTGCCGTTTATGCTGATTTATCTGTTCTTTTTTGCTGATTCGGCCGCCAGCGACATGACTCAAAACACCTGGCAGCTCAACCTGCTGTTAATGGCTGCGGGAATTGTCACGACTGCTCCATTGTTATGCTTCACCGCCGCGGCGCAGCGCATTCGTTACGCCACCCTGGGCTTTTTCCAGTACATCGGGCCCAGCCTGATGTTTATCCTGGCGGTCTGGGTCTACGGTGAGCCGCTAGCCACCGACAAGCTGGTTACCTTTGCTATGATCTGGCTAGCTCTGGCGCTCTATAGTATCGATACCCTGGTGCATCAACAGCGTTCTAAACGAGCGTAGGCTACCACCAGCCATTTGCTGCCAAGGTCATCAAAATTCACCTGAATACGGCTCTGGGGTCCGGAGCCTTCGTAGTTCAGCACCGTACCTTCACCGAATTTCACATGCCGCACCCGCTGGCCCAGCTGGAAACCAGTTTCTTCAAAGGCTTCATGGCTGGCACCGGTGTGGAAGCGCCCGTAACTCGGGGTGTCGGTACTGAAGCTACGGCGACTCTGCATTCGTACATGATGGAGGTTTTCGGACGGAATTTCGGCAATAAAGCGGCTGGCGGTATGGAGTTTTTCCTGGCCATAAACGCGCCGGTTCTCGGCATAGCTAATCACCAGCTTCTGCATTGCCCGGGTCATACCCACGTAGCACAAGCGCCGTTCTTCCGCGAGGCGTCCAGCTTCATCCAACGATTGCTGGGAGGGGAACAGGCCTTCCTCAACGCCACACATAAACACCAGGGGAAATTCCAGACCTTTGGCACTATGCAGCGTCATTAACTGTACCGCGTCCTGATGTTCATCAGCCTGCTCATCTCCGGACTCGAGCGCAGCGTGGGCGAGGAAGCCGTTCAGCGGTGACAGCTCTTCTTCTTCACCGGGCCTGTCAAGCTGATCAAAGTTATCACAGGCGTTCACCAGCTCTTTTAAGTTTTCGACCCGGGTCTCGGCTTTCTCGCCTTTTTCTGCCTGGTACATGGCCATCAGGCCACTGCTTTTGATGACCGTATCCACTTGCCGGCCAAGGCTGTAATCGCCAGTTTCATCTTCCAGCTGCTCGATCAAATCAACAAAGGCCAGTACTGCGTTGGCGGCACGACCGGTCAGCACCTTTTCCGTTGCCAGCTGTTTCGCCGCCAGCCACAGCGATGTGCCGCGCTGGCGCGCACCTTCGCGGACAATATCAAGGGTGCGGGCACCAATGCCGCGGGTCGGGGTATTGATGACCCGTTCAAGCGCCGCATCATCATCGCGATTCGCCAGCAAGCGCAGGTAAGCCAATGCGTCTTTAACTTCCTGACGGTCAAAGAAGCGCAGGCCGCCATAGATACGATAGGGGATGCGCGCGTGCAATAATGCTTCTTCCAGTACCCGCGACTGGGCATTACTGCGGTACAGCAAGGCGACATCCTGCAACGCATTCCCCTGTTCATGCCAGGCTTCTATCTGGCTGGAGATATAGCGTGCTTCATCAATTTCATTGTAAGCGGCGTACAAATCGATTGGGTCACCGGTACTGCCTTCGGTCCAGAGCTCTTTGCCAAGCCGGTCGCTGTTGTTGGCGATAACGCTATTGGCAGCGCTCAAAATAGTATTGGTCGACCGGTAGTTTTGCTCCAGACGGATGGTTTCGACATTTGGGAAGTCACGGTTAAACTGGTGAATATTCTCTATCTTCGCTCCGCGCCAGCCATAGATCGACTGATCGTCATCGCCAACTATGGTGACGAAATTCTGGTGCTCTTTCTTTTCTTCTCCGGCGCCGGACAGCAGTTTGATCCAGGCGTACTGAATCGAGTTGGTATCCTGGAACTCATCGACCAACAGGTGACGGAAGCGACGCTGATAATGTTCACGCACGATGCGGTTATCGCGGAGCAATTCGTGGGCACGTAGTAACAGCTCAGCAAAATCGACTAAACCAGCGCGGTCACAGGCAACCTGATAGGCATCATAAATCTCTTTGTAAGTACGTTCATTAAAGTCGTAGCCATCGAGATGATGGGGTCGCAAGCCTTCGTCTTTTTTCGCATTAATAAACCACTGTGCCTGCTTCGGCGACCAGCGCTTTTCATCAAGATTGAGGCTGCGCATAATGCGCTTCAGCATGCGCTGCTGATCATCACTATCTAAAATCTGAAAATTCTGCGGTAAACCGACATCCATATAGTGAGCGCGCAGTAAGCGATGCGCCAGCCCGTGGAAGGTGCCAATCCACATCGCCCGGGTTGAGCTACCGACCAGATCTTCGACCCGTCCCCGCATCTCCGCCGCAGCTTTATTGGTGAAGGTCACCGCCATAATGCTGTACGGCGACAAATGCAGCTCCTGCATCAGCCAGGCGATGCGATGCACCAGCACCCGCGTTTTGCCACTGCCGGCACCCGCGAGCACCAGCATATGCCGCTCTGGTGCGCCGACTGCGGCACATTGCTTATCATTCAGTTGCTCGAGCAAGGGATGCGAGGTCATAGCAAAATCCATTCGTTGAAAGCTGTGGTCAGTTTAAAGGTCGACTACTGTATATGCAACCAGTTACTTGGGGGCGAGCAGGCGGAGCTTAGTTACTTAGCAATTGCTGTAACTGGGGCAGCTGATCAAAAGCGAAAGTAGGTAGTACCTGCAGGTCGTCAGCCACATAAATTCCGCCCCGAAACCATGCCGTCTGCCAACCCATGCGGTGGGCGCCAAGAATGTCGGCAAACGGACTATCCCCTACGTGTAGCCATGCGGAAGCAGAAAGGTGGGGGAAGTGTTCGGTGGCCCGCGCAAACATATCCGGATGCGGCTTGCCCCGCATCCCTTTGCCAGGTTGCACCACCGCGGCGAAGTAGTCACGCAGGCCTATGAGCCCGGTGTCGACGTTACCGTTACTCAGGGCAACCAGCGGGTAGCGCTCGCCAAGGGTACGCAATAATTCGTGCGTGCCCGCCGCGACCTGAACTTGATTGCGGTAATGTAAAAAGGTTTCAAAGAGCTGCTCAGCGCCTTGCTGCGCAGCCTTAGTGGCAACCCCCAGTTCGCGCAAGCCGCGCTCCAGAGTTGCCAGTCGCAATGCGGTCATGTCACTGGCAAGTTGCGGTTCCGATTGCATCAGCTGCCAACGGCGCGCGGCCCATTCCTGCCGCGTCCACTTGCCGGCTTCCGGAAATGATTCACAAAGTGCTTTGTAACTCTCTGCTTCAGCCTTTTGCATCACCGGCACGTTATCGTACAAAGTGTCATCGAGGTCGAAGCTGATGGCTTGAATCGGTTGGAGGCGACGAAAAAACTGCATAGCGTCCTTTTCTAAGTTACTTTTTGTCTAAGTTACTTTTTGCGCGCACGCGGGTGGGCGGCGTCATAAACCTTGGCCAGGTGCTGGAAATCCAGGTGGGTGTAAACCTGAGTAGTGCTTAAATTAGCATGCCCGAGTAATTCCTGCACCGCACGTAAATCACCGCTTGATTCTAACATATGCGAGGCAAAGGAATGGCGGAGTTTGTGCGGATGTAAGCTACCATTTAGCCCCTGTTGCCGGCCCCAGTGGTTCAGCCGTTGCTGTACCGTCCGCGGGCTTATGCGGCGCTGTCGCTGACTGATAAAAAGGGCAACTTCGTTGAGGTTCCCATGCAACCACTTATTCCGTACAGGCAGCCATTTTTTCAATGCCTCGGCGGCGCAACGACCATAGGGCACGATGCGTGTTTTGCCACCTTTACCCAGCACCCGCAATTCCTGGTGGCGTGGGTTGATACCGTCAATATCCAGCGCGACTAATTCAGCTAAGCGTAAGCCACTGCCATACAGCAGTTCCATGATGGCAGCATCACGAATCGCTAAGTCGTCGTCTGCGGGTAAGTTCAGGAGTTGGCTGATGCTGTCGACATCAAGGTTTTTCGGTAGTCGCTTGGCTGTTTTTGGCGCTTTGGTTTGCCGCGCCGGATTGTCATGCCGCCAGCCCTGCCGAATACAATAATCGAAGCAGGTCCGCCACGCAGCCAGACGCAACGCCAAAGACGCATCGCCTAAGCCCTGACGACGCCAATTTATGAATAACCGTTCGAATTGGGTAACGCCAACTGCCGCGATTTCATCAAGGCCCTGTTCAGCAAAAAAGGCGATGTCGTGCTTTAGTACACGACCATAATTGGCGAGTGTGTGCTCGGCGAGACCACGCTCGCCGGCCAGATGGTTAAGAAACTTCTGTCTGACCTCAACGAGCTTCATGATGGTGTAACAGCGGTGGCAGGATCTGGCTCAGCAAGATCTGTAATTGCTTAACCAGCAGGGTATCCATAGCTGGCTCGAAGTGGCCGGCATCATGATTACCAATGGCCAGCATGCCAAGCTCACCCTCTTCACCTAACAACAACAGCACCACGGAGGCGATCGCTTCGCTTGGGAACAATAGTTTCTGCTCGTCGGTAGTGAGTCTGCCCAGGTAAATCGTATCATCGCGGAAGCGCTTGCTGAGCAACTGCTTATGGGTATCCGCAGCAAAAGTGAACTGGGTTTCAAGTTCCAGCGGACTATCAAAGAACTTAAGGGTAAGTGCCGGCATTTGCAGTTGTTCCGAGAAGGTCTGCTGTAAGCTGTCCATCACCTCATCAAGGCTCTGACTCTGCAGCAGTTTCACCGACAGTTCGCTGAAATAACGAAACAATTCTTCGTTGCGCCGGGCAGTGACCATCAATTCAGTAATTTCTTCTTCCAGATGCTGCACCCGCTGCCGCAAAACTTGTTGCTGCCGCTCGACTAAGGATACCGCGCCTTTCGCCTGATGCCGCACACTAAGCTGTTGCAATAAATCTGGATGGCGATCAAAAAAGTCTGGATTTTCTTCAAGATAAGCGGCAATTAATGTGTCATCAACAACCGTCTGTTGAGCTTGTTTTTTTGCTTCGTTGCTCATAATTTCATGTGTCCATCATAAACATGTTCGGCGGGTCCGGTCATCCGCACCGTTTGCCCGGGTTGCCAGCGAATGGTTAACTGCCCGCCGGGTAGCTCAACCAACACGGTGTCATTTAATTTACCTAAACGCATACCAATAACGGCGGCCGCACAAGCACCACTACCGCACGCCTGGGTTTCCGCTGCACCACGCTCATAAACGCGTAGCTTGATATGATTGCGATCAATGATCTGCATAAAACCAGCGTTGACCCCTTCCGGAAAACGCTCATGGGTCGCTAATGCTTTGCCTAAAGTTGCTACCGGTGCCTGCGCGACATCGTCAACCTCGGTCACACAATGCGGATTGCCTAAGCCCATAACACCACAAAGTACAGTCTGTTCCTGCACCCTTAAAACATAGGTCAATTCTTCTTTATTTGCTTTAAAAGGTACCGCGCTGGGGGCAAACCTGGGTTCACCCATCTCTACTGTGATACGCCCATCACGTTCATGATGCAAGACCATATTGCCAGCTTTGGTGCTGACCCGCAGGTGATTTTTGTTACTCAGTCCGCGCTGTTTTACAAATAAAGCAAAGCAGCGCGCGCCATTGCCACACTGGGCGACTTCAGTGCCATCGGCATTGAAAATGCGATAATGAAAATCAAGATCCGGGTCATATGGGGGTTCAACCAGCAACAGCTGATCGAAGCCAATGCCACGATGCCGATCCGCCCATTGACGGATCTGTTCCGGGTTCACAAAAATCGTTTGAGTAACGTTATCGATCACCATGAAATCGTTACCTAAACCGTGCATCTTACTGAAGTTCACGCATCGTCTCCGAGCAAGTGTTCACCCTGCCACAAGCTTGCCAAAGGTTCACGTTCGCGCACCAGCGTCGCAGTGTTACCGTGCACCATAACTTCTGCGGCACGCGGCCGCGTATTGTAATTCGAGGCCATGGTAAAACCATAGGCGCCAGCATTCATAACCGCCAGCATATCGCCTTCTTGCGCGGCCAAATGGCGGGCGTGCCCGAAGAAGTCGCCGGTTTCACAAACCGGACCCACCACATCGACCAACTGCTCATCGACACCGTCATGACGCTCAACTGGCACAATGGCATGATAAGCGTTGTACAGCGAAGGCCGCAGCAAATCATTCATACCCGCGTCAACTAACAGGAAGTTCTTTTCGCTGCCCGGCTTATAATATTCAACTTTGGTCACCATGATGCCGGCATTACCGACAATCGCCCGACCAGGCTCCAGCATTAGCTTCAGGTTACCGAGTTTTTCGGCCTTTTCCTGTAGCGTCTGTAAGTAACCACTTACTTCGAGTTTTTCTTCCTGTTGATAAGGAATACCAAAACCACCACCCATATCTAAATGGGTGATCTGAATACCTTCGCCACGCAGCTTGGTAATCAAATCGAACATCCGCTCAGCGGCATCCAAAAACGGTTTTGGCGACAGGATCTGTGAGCCGATATGACAATCCACACCGCGCATGTCGAGATTCGCCAGCGTCGCGCCGCGCCGAAATACGTCCAGCGCTTCGGTCATGGCGATACCGAATTTATTGGCTTTTAAGCCAGTAGCGATGTACGGGTGGGTTTGCGCGTCGACATCCGGATTAACCCGTATTGAGATCGGTGCCACCACGCCTTTTTCACTGGCGATGTTCTGAATACGCTCAAGTTCTGCCGCTGATTCGACGTTAAAACAACCGATGTTCTGATCCAGCGCGTAGGCGATTTCGTCATGACTTTTGCCGACGCCGGAAAAAACCACATCCTGTGCTTTGCCGCCAGCAGCCAAAACCCGGGCCAATTCGCCGCCGGAAACAATGTCAAAACCGGCGCCCAGACGCGCAAGCAGGTTGAGCACTGCCAGATTAGAGTTGGCCTTCACGGCGTAGCAAAGCTTGTGCGGAGCTGGCCAGTGCTGAGCAAACTGTTGCCAGTTCGCCTCGATAGCTGCCTTAGAATAGACAAATAATGGCGTCCCATGGGCCTTTGCAAGGTCCGCAACGGCACATTCTTCCGCGAAAAACTGGTTTCCTTTATAGGTGAAGCTCATAATACTTATTTAGTTTCCTGTACTGGCTCAGGGGCCACGTTTGCCGATGGTTGGTTCTTTTCCGCAGGTGGCGGCATTTCCAATGGTCCTTTCTGACCACAGGCGACCAAGGCCAAGGTTGCTGCTACAATGATTGGACGCATTACTTTCAGCTTAAACATCGGTAAACTGTACCCTTGTGAATTGCAAATTAACCGTGCGCTTATCATCGCATTGCAGCGCGCAAATGTCATTATCAGGAGTTGACATGCAAGACCACGATTATCATGAGTTGGCCGAAGCGACGATTTTGGCAATTGAAGAAGCGTTTGAAAAGACCGGTATCGACATCGATTGCGAGTCTGGCGGCGACATTCTGGAGATGACCTTCCCGAACGACACCAAGATGGTCATCAATAAACAACCACCTTTGCAGCAACTTTGGGTGGCAACCAAATTCAACGGGCATCATTTCGAGTACCGGGACGGTAAGTGGATCGATAATCGCACCGGTGCCGAGCTCTGGAGCTTGCTCACCGAAGCGGGAAGCAAACAAGCTGAACAACCGATCACGCTAAAAGCGGAGTAAGCATGGCGACGATATTACGCATCGCAACACGTAAAAGTTTACTGGCTCTGTGGCAGGCCGAGCACATCAAAGCCCGACTCGAAGCGCTGCACGACGGATTAACGGTGGAACTGGTGCCGATGAGCACCAGAGGCGATATCATTTTAGATACGCCGCTGGCAAAAATTGGCGGTAAGGGCTTATTCGTTAAAGAGCTTGAAGTCGCGATGCTTGAAGAACGCGCTGATCTGGCGGTGCACTCGATGAAAGATTTGCCGGTGGAGTTTCCGCCGGGACTCGAACTGTTCGGTATCTGTGAACGCGAAGACCCACGTGATGCCTTTGTTTCCAATAATTATCATACGCTGGACGAGTTACCCGAAGGTGCTATCGTCGGCACCTGCAGTTTACGCCGTAAGTGCCAGATTCTGGCGCATTACCCGCACCTGCAGATCCGCGACTTGCGCGGTAATGTGCAAACCCGTTTAGGAAAACTCGATGATGGCCAGTTTGATGCCATTATTTTAGCGGCATCAGGTTTAATTCGCTTAGATTTAGGCGAACGCATTCGCCAGCGACTGCCGGCAGAAACTTGTCTGCCTGCCAATGGCCAGGGTGTGTTAGGCATTGAGTGCCGTACCGATGACACCGCGACCAAAGCGCTGCTCGCACCCCTGACTTGTCCCGATACCAGTAGTTGTGTACTCGCTGAGCGTGCCATGAACCGTCGCTTGCAGGGCGGCTGTCAGGTGCCTATCGGTGCCTACGCGGAGCTCGACGGCGAGCAACTGCATTTACGCGGTTTGGTCGGTCGCCCGGATGGCAGCGAAATCATTGAAGGCGACATAAAAGGTCATCGCGATCACGCCGAAGCACTAGGCACCGAATTAGCTGAATACCTACTCAGCCGTGGTGCTGGCAAAATTCTTCAAGATGTTTATGCGGAGAACGAGCTGCATTCATGAGCACTATTCTGATCCTTCGACCCACTGAGCAAGCAGCAGAACTCAAGCAGCTGCTGAGCCAACGCGCAGCGCAACTTAACGAGCCTGCCAGGGTGCAAAGCGCCAGTATGTTGAAGATCAGTGGTTATGATGACCCTTGCCATAGTTTGGCGGAAATTCTGGATCGAAAATGGGATGCCGCAATGATGGTCAGCGTCAATGCCGCCCATTATTTTGCCCAGCAGGCCCGCGACTGGGCACCTGACGCGGCAATGCCAAGGTGTCGCTGGTACGCGGTCGGCCCGGTCAGTGCGCGGGCAATTTCTGACGTGGTGCAGCGTCCCGTCAGTTGTCCCTGGCGCGAGCATAACAGCGACGCCTTACTGGCTCTACCTGAGCTGCAGCAGGTTGAAGGACAACAATGGCTATTGATCCGCGGTCACAATGGCCGGGAACTCTTTGCTGATACCTTGCGCGCCCGCGGTGCCGAAGTGACCTACCTTGAGGTTTATCAACGCCAGCCGCAGCCCCCAGCAGCAGCGACTCTGGCTGAGTGGCGTGATCAGATCGATACCATCATGGTCAGCAGCGCCGAGCAGTTGGGTGCTTTTCTGGCCGCGATACCCAACGAGACAAAAGCCTGGCTGGCCGACTGTACCTGGATTGTGGCGAGTAGCCGGCTCCAGCAATTATTACCCGTGGCGTTAAGTAAACGCGTCGCAGTTGCCGATAGTGCTGCAAGTTTTGCTATGGTAGATGCATGGCAGCGAGCGCTACAACTAACGAAGGAAGTGTGAACCATGTCGAACGAATTGAAGCAGGAAACCGAGACCGACCAAGCAGAAGCGGATGCGGCAGAGGTTGAAGCTGGTAAGGACGAGGCGGGTGCGGGTAAACCGCGCAAAAGCCTGCTGCCCTGGTTGCTGGTACTTATTTTGTTGGTACTTATCGGTGTCGCCGGCTGGTTAGGTTATCGCTACGTGTACCAGGAACTTTTGGCGACAAATCAGCAGCTACAGCAACAAACTACTGAGCAACAACAGCAGCTTGAGCGCGTTCGCACGAATCTGGAAGAAATCGAACAACAGCAACAGCGCCTGCCGCAACAGGTCGCAAAACAGGTTGACGAGGTAGCACAAAACCTGCGGCGGAATGTGAGCGATCAAGCGCAGGAACTGGGTGACTTACAGCGCAGTGTGCAATCTGTGCAAGCTGAATTTGCCTCGCTGGATGTCTCACAAGCCACCGCATGGCGACTGCTTGAAGCGCGCCACCTCGCCGAACAAGCCAGTAACAAACTTTACCTTGATCAACAGCCAGAATTGGCGCTGCAACTGCTGGATCTCGCTGACTCGCACTTGGCAGCGCTCAATAATCCGGCCTATCAGACCGCGCGCCAGGCCATCAACGACGACAAAGTCGCTCTACAGTCGGTGACCACAGATGCTCATATTGACGTGGCCATGGCGCTCAGCAGTTTGCGCACCCAGCTTACCGACCAAGAGTGGTCAATTACTGCGCCAGGCCGCACCCTGACCGACACCCAAGTGCCTGACGATGCAGCCTGGTACACTCGCTTGCAGGCGAGTGCGAAAACCTTATTTAATCAGCTGGTGCGGGTACAGCACCGTGAACAGCCAATTGAGCCACAATTGTCGATGGCCTTTGTCGAGTTGACCAAACAGCGGGTGCTGCTGCAGCTGCAACTGGCACAGCTGGCTGCTTTAAGTCAGTCCGATGAACTCTATCAGGCGAGCCTAACCGAGGCTCGCCGGTTAGTGACGGAAATTCAGGCGCAAAGCGAGCTTGAGCTTAATGCGCTCGATGCTGAACTTGACGCTCTGGCTGAACAACGCTTGCAACCGGATTTACCGGCACAACTTCGCAGCCCACCTGTATTAAATCGATTGGCACGTTCAATTACGGCGGGAGCGAACCCATGAAATACGCCTGGATCATCGTCTTACTGCTAATTGCCGGCCTGTTTATCGGTCCGTTATGGGACGGTAATACGGGTTACATGTTAATTGCCGTCGGCAACTACACCGTCGAAACCAGCTTAGTCGCTGCGATCATTATCCTGGTACTGGCGGTGATAGTACTGCGCGTCGTGCTTGGCTTCATTATGCGCATCATCCGTGGTACCTCATGGGGCCTGAAATGGTTTGGTGAACGACGTACGACCAAAGCCAAAAACGCGCTGACCGAAGGCGCTAAAGCACTGGTCAATGGCGACTCTCACGCGGCGTCGAGCGCGTTTAACCGCAGCTGGCAGTTGCGTCACGACGGTACCGTCGCGCTGTTTGCCAGCTACGCAGCGGCCCGTAACGAAGATTACAGTCAAGCACGGGACTGGTTGCAGCATGCGCCACAGCCGGGCGAACTGGCCTTAGCGGAAACCTTGTTCACTCTGCAACAAGACCCTGAACAAGCGGCCAACCGTATCGCTGAAATTCAGCAACTCCGCCGCGACTACCCGCGGCATCCGCAGTTACTTAGATTAGCACTAACCGCTTACCAGAATTTACATCGCTGGGATGACGTCATCGCCTGTTTAGCTGACGCAGAACGTCTGCAGTTACTGAATGACACGGAAATCAGCGAGCTTACGGAAAAAGCGTATCGCGAACACTTCCTCGCAGCAGGGCGTGAGGGTCAGGCGGGTCTGGCGACCAAATGGCGCAACCTGTCGCGTGACTCACGTCGCAAGGCACCTATCCGTCGCGCCTACCTGGCGGTACTTAAGATTTACCAACAACAGGACGCGGCCGATAAAGTTGCAGCCCGCGGCTTAAAACGTGGCGACTTGAAGCTTGCGCATTTGTTGGAGAAGCAATTATTAGTTGCCGGACCGGAATTGCGGGATTACCTGCAGAGTCAGCTGAAAAAGCAGCCTGAAGACGGCTTATTGTTGCAGGCTATGGGTCAGATCGCTTTAATGACGAAAGAATGGTCATTAGCCGAACGCGCATTGCGACGTTCCGCAGAATTAGTGCCATCACGGCGAGTCTGGCTTGATTTAGCTCATGTCTATGCGGCACAAGGCAATTCTCAGGCGGCACTTGAAGCCTACGAAAAAGCGCTGCGGGATTAACCGCAGCGTCAACCGTTTCATAAGAAACTTACTGGCGAATACCTTCAATCGATAAGTACATATCGACGGTTTTCGCGGCTGGACCAAGGTCATAATCAATACCAAAGTCCGCTAAGGTCAAAGTCACTTTGCCTTCAAAACCACGGCGGAAGCCACCCCATGGATCAGGACCTGCGCCAACCTCGTTTACTGCAATTTCAATCGGCTTAGTCACACCATGCAGGGTCAAATCTCCGGCTAAGACACCTTTGCCGTCACTGCTTTCGGTGTAGCTGGTCGAAACAAATCGCGCTTCCGGATAGTCATCCACGGCCAGGAAATCGTCGCCACGTAAGTGCTTATCGCGCTCGGCATGATTACTGTCGATACTTGCGGTATCGATGGTGACATTCACTGTCGCAGCACCTGGGTTGGCTTCATCGTAGCTGAAGGTACCTTCGAAGTCGGTGAATTCACCTAGCAACCAGCTATAGCCCAGATGACTGATCTTGAACTGGATGAAAGCATGCTGCCCTTCCATGTCAATCACGTAATCCGCTGCCTGTGCCTGGCTAAGACCACCGCTTAATGCTGCGCCAACGGCAGCTGCGAGTAATAATTTTTTCATGTTAACCTCCTTTAAGGTTTTACTTTTGCGGTTTAAGCATGCGTTTTAAGGTCGCATCCTTATCCCAGAAATGATGTCGTAATGCCGCCAGCGCATGAACGCCAGCTAAAATAATCAGGCTCAGTGCTGTATACCAATGGATGTCGCCGGCGAGTTCCTCTTGTTCGGGAATCGTGGTGATCAGCGCCGGTATTTCAAACCAATCGAACACCGAAATACTGCTGCCATCCGCGGTCGAAATCAGGTAACCGCTCACCATAGTCACCAGCAACAGTGCATAGAGCAGGGCGTGTCCCACTCTTGCCCCAAACTTCTCGTAACGGCTGCCTATCAATTCGGGCCGCACCGTCACCCAACGCCACACCAGTCGGATGATGGTCAGCGCTAACAAGCTCAGGCCAATCGACTTGTGCCACCATGGGCCTAAGCGGTACCAGGGGTCATAATAGCTAAGGGTCAGCATCCAATAACCTAAAGCAAAGAGACCAATAACCGCGATTGCTGAAAGCCAATGAATGGCGATGGCGATCCAACCGTAACTGTGCTGTGAATTTTTCAGCATAAGCCTTTCCTTGTACGTAACATGGGCCATTTTAGATGAATCAAATGAAATGAATAGTGCGATAATTAGGTGGTTTCATTCGAAAAAATAGAAACATAAGGGCGAAAGCGTTATGAGATAGTGGATATTAGTTATTGGGAAAAGCAGCGATAAAAGTGCTGCTGCCAATACATTTTTGTACAGATCGGCTATGCTGTTTAGTTGCCTCCAAAGAAATAAGGACTGATTCTATTTGGATACCATAAAGCGACAAGCTAGCGGCCTCTACCCCGCGCCGTCATTGGAACAAAACTACTTACTGCACGCCTTACCCGACGAGGTAAGAATGCGGCTCAAGCCCCACCTGCAGCTTGTCGTCCTGCCACTCGGTAAATCTTTATATGAGTCCGGCGACGAGCTGAAGCATGTCTATTTTCCAACAAACTCAATTATTTCATTGGTTTCTGTAATGGAAAACGGTGATTCTGCGGAGATATCCGTGGTCGGTAACGAGGGATTACTTGGTATTCCATTATTTATGGGCGGCGGCAGTACGCCAAACCGTGCTGTCGTGCAAAGTGCAGGAAATGCGTATCGGCTCTCGGCCCGACTGTTGCGCGAAGAATTCAAGCGTCACGAGAAGTTGCATGACTTGTTGCTGCGCTACACCCAGTCGTTAATGACGCAGATGGCTCAAACTGCGGTATGCAATCGTCATCACAGCATCGAGCAACAGTTATGCCGCTGGATACTTCTTTCGTTGGATCGCATCCCGTCCAATGTTCTAACTATGACGCAGGAGCTTATCGCTGACATGCTTGGCGTGCGCCGCGAAGGGGTTTCCGCCGCTGCCGGAAAACTGCAGAAGCTGCATGTTATTGAATACCATCGTGGAGTTGTGACTGTAATCGATCGGCCAAAACTGGAGACGTTAAGTTGCGAGTGCTACGAAGTGGTCAGAAAAGAATGCGAGCGTTTGCTTCATTACCTTCCGGACACCTACGACGCTAAATAAAAAAAGTGTGCCGGGCGATTACGCCAGGCACACTCCAGGGATGACACATCCTTACTTCGGATAACTAATAATAATATTTACCCGACGATTGTCCTGCCGCTCTGAAGCGGTTGCGTTGTAGGTGTCACGGCGTGTCGAGCCATACCCCTGAACGTTCAGACGTGAACGGTCGATAGCAAAGTGGCTGACCAGATAATCGGCAACACTTTGTGCACGGGCCCGTGAGATTTGCTGGGCAACTTCCGGGCTGGCATTATCCGTATGTCCTTCCAGGGTTGCGCTGAGTTCCGGGTTGGTTTGCAGGTATTCACCGATGGAGTCGAGCTCATCATAATACTTAGGCGCAATAGTTGCGTCGTTGGTATCAAACTCGAGTTCCATGGCCAGAGTTACCCGTGCTGGCAGCGGCTCAAGACCTTCAATACCTGTCGCACAACCAATCACCGCATGAATACGGCGGTTCTTCTGCTTGCCGGCGGTGGTGCTGTTATCCGCCACCGGCTGAGTCTCACCAAATCCTACTGCAGTGAGTCGATCGCGGTCGATAGCGTGTTCACGGACCAGATAATCAACCGCAGCCTGTGCGCGTTGTTGCGACAGCTTCAGGTTATCCGCTTCCGTACCCACATTGTCCGTATGGCCTTCGATCACCGCGTTGGTCTCCGGATAGCTCTCTAAGAACGTCGCCAGTACGCGCATACGTTCCTGATTGACGCGTTGAATATCATTATTTGCGATTTCAAACTCAATTTCCAAGCTACTGCAGTACTGTTCTGTCGCCGCCACTGGTGCCGGAGCCACAACCGGCGCCTGAGCTGCCGGCGCCGCCGCTTGTGTTGCCGGACCTGGTGCATGACCGCCACCACCCAAACGAAACACCAGACTTACCGAATACAGGTCGATGTCGCCGTCATTTCCTACGGCATCATCCATCCGATAACGCTCAGCCGCTAAGCGAAGACCGAAATGTTCGCCCAGCTGGTATTGGTAGCCAACACCGAACTTATAATCGGTGGTCGTTTTCGCGTAATTTGGGGTGAGCACATTGACCGCTCCGGTGCCGGCAAAATGAACCTCAGCTTCGCTTTTATGGGCGCCAACCAAGGCGAACAGTGAGCCGCTTTCAGATACAGGTAGCAAGCCAATAAAATCCATGTTCCAGCCGTTTAAATCCAGCTGTCCGGACTTCATGCCCGCAGGACTGGTGGTCGCGTCGTAGGAAAAGTTTCCTAAATCAAAGTAACCCGCTTCAAGGGCGAAGTTCTGGTTAAATTGATAGCCGGCAAAGATCTTATAACCAGAGTCGTTTTCGGCAGCGTCAAATTCCGTCACCTGATAACCTGAATTCATCAGATCTGCGGTAATTTCATCTTCAGCGATAGTGGCGCGGGTCGCACCGCCACCCACTCCGAGATACCAACCATCCTGCTCCTGTGCGACTGCTGGTAGTGCCACACCCGCCAGAAACAGTACCGTCATTGCTTGTGTAATTTTATTCGTTTTCATGGTGTTCTCCACTGAAACCTTGTAGGTGTTGTCGATTACTCTGCCGGTACATTGATTACGGTATTAACAACCGTAACGGATGCGCCCAGAGACAACGCCCGACCGTCCAAGGTGACGATGTTGACGTTTCCTGCGGTAGAGATGCTGACCCCGTCCTGCGCGATGATGGTACCTTTCATGGTGCCACCGCCGGCAGCGTTAATGGTTGCGGCGCTACCTACTTGCCAGAAGATATTCTTCGCTTGTGCACCATTGGTGAGGATCACGCTTTGCGGGAAGTCTGCACCGGGTCCACCCACGGTCAGGGTCGTCGCCATCTGGAAGACCCACACTGCATTCTGATTGCCTTGTGCGTCTAGAGTCAGATCGCCACCTTGAATGCGAAATGCACCGCTTTGTGCCTGGTAAATACCAGGGGCCAGAGTGAGGCCACCAAGATTTTCATTACCAGGATTCTGTCCACCCGGCATGTTTGCAGGGGTGAGCGCGATATAAGCTTCTTCGGCATCAAGTCGGGCCTGAATTGCAATGGCTTCGGTCACGGCCGTGCCATCCTGCGGACAAGCAACGGTTGGAGGTGGTGGTGCGGTATAGATTTTACCGTTGACCTGACCTTCATTAAGGGTAGTGATGGTGTACTCACAACCGGGCTCTGAGACAAATCCTGTCACTAAGGTCGAGGCGCCGGTAGTACCCAGATCACCGTTAATAATAGTGAGCAGGCCTTCATTGGTGACACCGGCAGTGCCGCCAAAGGTACCAAAAGGTGCAGCAGATTGCAGGTTAACTGGCTCTAAACAGCTTTCCACAGCCGGGACAGTAGTGAACGTCCAGACGTAGTCTTCGAGCATTTCATTACCAGGGACCATTAAGTCTTTCACCCCATCCGCACCGGCTACTAAGGTGGCACGATAGGTAACATCTTCTGGTAACTGGTCTTTTGGAATTAAGGTCACCACGGTGCCGGTATCGACATCCACTTCGATGGACTCTGCTAACACACTGTTCATCGGGTTCGCATCTTCGACCAACAGAAATGTCATATTGTTAACTGTGGTGGGGTCAAGACGTGAACCTGAGGGGATCTCGAAGCTGGCGTTAACGCTGGCGTTCGGGCATACCTCAAGCATTCCGGCATTCATCGGATCAGTGCTTGTCACCGAAATGTTATTCATCGCCACTGGCGCGACTGTGGTAAAGGTCCAGACATAATCGCTTGCATCAGCAACCGGGCCTTGATTACCGGCCAGTTCATTACCAGCAACATCGGTGATGCTACTCAGTAAGGTTGCGGTGTAGGTGGTGCCTTCTTCAAGATTCTGGTCCGGTGTAAATACCGCACTCCGTGAGGCAACGACGTAAGACACTTCACCCACAGGAGAGACACAGGGTGTTTCACAGGTCAGGGTAAAGCTCGCGCCATCAATAGTTGTTGGCAGCATGACTTCACTGAAGATCGCACTGATGCTGGTATTGACGGGAACATTAGGTGTGGGTCCCGGATTAGTCGTTACTGGCTCGGTCAAGGTCACACGAGGACGTGTGGTATCCGGAGTTAAGCCCGTTACGAACTGCCAGACGTAGTCACTAGCTTCGGTGGCTGGCCCCTGATTCCCGGCCAGTTCGTTGCCGGCAAGATCCGTTACTGTTTGACTGATCGTTGCGGTATAGAGGGTTTCCCACTCTAAGTCCTGTGCCGGCATAAAGACTGCTGTTTTAGAATCAGCGTCGTACGAAATAGTACCTACTGGTGCTATACAAGGGGTTTCACAGGTTAACGTGAACGTGGTTTCTGAGAAGGTGGCCGCTGCCATATCTTCACTGAAGACTGCCAGAATCGAAGTATTTACCGGCACATCTTCAGTCGGACGGGGAGAGCTTGTATCCGGCTGAGTCAGGGTGACCTGTGGTCGCGTGGTATCTGGTTCCATTACAGTAGTGAACTGCCAGATATAATCGCTTGCCACTGTCGCTGCGCCCTGGTTCCCTGCAAGTCGGTTGCCGGCCAGGTCGGTGACAGTATCATTTACAGTTGCAGTATAAGTGGTTTCCCACTCCAGATCTTGCGCTGGCAAGAAAGTCGCTGTCATGCTTTCTGCGTCGTACGAGACCGTGCCACTTGGCGCAACGCAAGGCGATTCGCAAGACAGGGTAAAGCTTGATGAGGAAATCGTTGAGGCTTGCATGGCTTCGCTAAACTCAGCTGAAACCTCAGTCGCTATAGCGACACCAGTTGTCGGTCCAGGCGTTGTTGTTACCGGGTCCGTCGCGACAACCTGTGGTCGCGTTGTATCTGGAGATAGTCCGGTAGTGAACGACCAGGTGTAAGGGCTTTTAAGTGCAAGGCCATGTTCCTGACTTTGTGCATCATGAATAGTCGCCGTGTAAAGGGTCGATGGATTCAACACGGCCGGGTTCGTTGGCGTAAATGTCGCAACGGTGCCCGCATCATTCATGGAGACGGTGCCAATAGGACTGGTACACGCGCCCGCACACGTCAGCGTAAAGTCGCTGGTAGTTAACGGATCAACTGGTACGCTGAATTGGGCCGTAATTGAAGCTCCGCTGACCATGACGTCAGTTGCATTGTTTAGAGGAGTGACTGCCGTAACAGTTGGTGACAACGCTACATTACCTTCGTTTCCGAGGATCGGGTCACGACCGCCATCGCCACAGGCAGCCAAAAAAGTGCTGACCAAAATCAGCGCGAGCCAATTTCTGATCATTGAGAATCTAGATGAGTTGGAAGACATGGATAAGTCCCTCGGTGAAGTTTACAGGCGTATCCGATCAGATCTTTGTGACCTGGGATTCGGTTCGACCGTAAGTATCAACTTCTTCGGGAGTTCCGTCTGTGCGTTACCGCACTTATAGAGCTAAGAGCGAGAGCGTTGCTCGTGCGCTGCGCTGTTCGTTGTTCGTGCGCTACGCTGTTCGAATTACAAACGAGCAGCGTAGCGTACGAGCAGTGAGGCAACGCCGAACGTACGAGCAACGAACAACGCTTTTGCTGTTTGTTTTGCAGACATAAAAAAACCCCGAGCGTTAGCTCGGGGTCTCTTCTTAATTAAAGCCTGGCGGTGTCCTACTCTCACATGGGGAAACCCCACACTACCATCGGCGCTGAAGCGTTTCACTACTGAGTTC
>NZ_PIPW01000002.1 GCF_003987215.1 Pseudidiomarina halophila | reverse complement strand
TAATTTTATCGAGATGTTTTACAATCCAAAAAAACGTCATTCTCATACAGGCGGCGTATCGCCAGCTAACTTTGAAAAGGCGTACTTTGAAAATCTACAGACTGTCTAGTGAAAGCTGGGAAGTCCAATAATCTCAGGGCAGTCAGATAGTTTCAGTTCTGTCTTATAGACATAAGTAGATGACTGATAACCGTTCACGTCATAATGAAAAGTAGTAGTGGTTTCAGCGTCTATCAGATTTTCCATCAAAATTTTACGCTGCACTCCGTCGCATTCAAATACAGAAATACTACTCGGCAAAGTATTCTCTCGTAATGACGTCAAACGAATTTCATTAATATCTAAAGATCCTGTTGAGCCATTATTAAGCGTTAGCTTAACTGTCGTTGGCGTTTGAACCGATGACCAATATCGACGCCAAGTCCAATTAGAATCCGTTAAATAGTTTGGTCCGTGTGTTTCCGCTGAAACACTCGAACTAACCTGAACGTCAGTGATTTTTAATGAAGGTCCTGCGAGCATGCCAAAAGCCGTTAAGCCACCGGTGTCATAACTTAAAAATTTCTTAAGATAATCTAAAACCCAAGATTCTCGAGTCACCGTATATAACCATGCTAACTGTGAGATATGAATTTCATGGTACAAATCTCCGTTACCACCACCTTTAGTTGACGCAATCTGATTTAAGTGAGAATAATCATAACGAGTCGTGAAACCAAGGTCGTAAAGTGAAATGACGTTTTTTAGTGATTCTAATCCTTGTTCAAATGCTTGATGTGCAGTTTCACTCCCACTCAAATCCCATACGTCATACAGACCCGCCATCGCAAACAAAAATCCATTTAAAACATTCGCCGGGCGATCTTCAGAACCATATTCTTGATAAAATCTATGCCCCTCAAAATCTGCAAAAACACCTTTTTCTTCAACGGGATAATTGAAAGCAGATAAAGCATCCGACATAGTATTAAAATATGTCTCATCCTGAGTTAGCGCGTAAGCAGATAAAAGCACTGTTATCGCTTGCCCTTGAGCCATAGCAGAAGTCCAATTATCAGGAAGGCTATAGGCTGGAATGTCGAAAGTTGCCTGCCAACTACAAAAACCATATGCGGTATAAACGCAGTTATCCCGAAGCCAATCTGCCATAGCTAGGAATTCTTGAGTTTCAGCGCCAGGCAAATTGTTAGCGCGGATATACTGATAATATACCTGTGCAATCTTAGATATATAAACATGGAAGTAAACTTGCTCATCACCGTAGACAAATAACGGGACGCCATTAGCATCTCTCGGAGCGTTTGCGTGCTTTTCTATACGGCCGCTCTCTAGTGGATACGATCGAGGCAAACTATAGAAAATGGGAGGCTCCAGATTCTTTACTAGTAGACTCCGGGTAACTGATTCGCCGTCCTGAAGGTTTACCGTTATTAACATCTCGTCATCAGAAACTACATTTGGTGCAACGAACTCAACGTGAGCATCTGAATCATCAAGACGAAACGCACCACCAACATCCAATGTTATTCCTTGCGGAGCATCTTCAACTTTCACTAAAACTCGACTTCCTTCTTCAATTATATCCGGTGCAATAATCTTTAATTGAGTAACCTTGTCTTGTCTATCATCGTCTCCTGACTGACATCCAAACAAGCTGAAAGAAATCAAAATTGTATAGATCCATTTAATCTTCATGTTTATATCCGATTGCATCTTTTCATTAAATTAACGATGCTGAAGAAGGTAGAAACGAGCTGCTAGCGAGTGCCATAAATAAGCCAACGATACCTTTTTTCTCATTCGCGCTAGACGTCGCTTCGCTAGAGTATGTAAGTGAGAAGGCTTCATCATGTGTCCATGTTTTTCAAGAAATTGATCAAAACCTTTTACCGAATTAGAACTCGATGAAATTCGTTCTTGTCCATGGGCTACATGAACATTCATCAATGGCTCACCAATTCTTCTAGCCTTTCCGAATCGACACACTAATCGAAAATAACAGTCATAATCCTGGAGCGCTACAAAAGCTTCATCGAAGCCCCCAATTGCTAAAAACTTTTCCTTAGTCGTTAACACCTGGCTACTTGCATTATTAGTATATAGCTCCGTGTCCGGCGACATAATGAGATCGGTCGCCAAAATCGGTTTAGCTTTTTTTTCAGTGACCCAGTATGCACCAGAGGAAACATAAGCATATTCTTCCGAGTAAGCAGCAATCATTTTCTCAAGCCGCTTCGGCAAAAATTCATCGTCGTCATCAAGCCCAGTCACGAATTTTCCGCTGGCAGCATTGATCGCCTTATTCCGACTTGCGCAAGCTCCGATACTTTCTTCGTTGTGAATCACACGAACCTTCGGATTTTTATCACATAGATCGTTTAAGTAACTGGCGGTTTCATCTGTGGAGGCATCGTTTACAACGATTAATTCCCAGTCAGCTAACGTCTGTGATTCTACAGAAGCAATCGCGCGCTTTAATAACGACAAGCGGTTCTTGGTTGGCATATAAACCGTAACTAACGGCTGATGACTCATGATATATCCTTTTGAAATTACAGCTTCCCACGCATATCAGCGAGCAGATATTTAACTAAGTTTCGTTGACGTAGAATGCGACGAGGTTGGCTCAGTAATCGATAAAGCCACTCGATGTGCAATCTACATGCCCAATTAGGGGCCCGCTTTACGACTCCTGCATATACGTCAAAAGAGCCGCCCACGCCTTGATAAAAAGCAATTGGATAGGCTTCTTGCATACGATGAATGAGTTTCTCTTGTTTTGGCGAGCCCATCGCTACGCTGACAATTCTCGGCTGTGTTTCTCGTAACGCCTTAAAAAGTTCGTTTTCGTTAAGTGAATAACCATCACAGGCATATACCACGTTAACGCCAAGCGCCCTGAGCGATGAAACCACCTTTTCGTTTATCTCCGGTCTTGCACCAAGCAACATCACAGGCGTCGAAAATCTTGCACTTCTATGCATTAACGCTTGCCATAACTCACAACCTGGAATACGGATATTCTCTATACCCTTGCGACGAATAGTTCTTACTACGCCGATTCCATCGGCATAGCGCAACGTTGCTCGCTCAATGGCGGTGCGCAGCTCCTGATCTTCTTTTGCGAGCATCACTTTTTCCGGATTAATTGCAATTGCTGATCCTGATATCACATGTCCATCGTTCAATACATAAGCTATCGCTTCTTCCATTGACCGAAATGGCTGAACAGGAACATCTCCGACCCTTACTTCACTTGTCATATTTTCATTATCCTTTGAATTCTTCCAACGCTTTAACGATGCGTTCACAGGCTTTTCCATCGCCATAAGGGTTTTGTGCAATACTCATACGAGCATATTCATCTTGATCAGTTAAAAGCTGTCGCAACCCTTTTTCAATATTATCTTGTTCCGTACCAACCAGTTTAACCACACCCGCGCTAACTGCATCTGGACGTTCTGTGGTGTCGCGCATGACTAAAACGGGTTTACCCAGCGAAGGGGCTTCCTCTTGAATACCGCCAGAGTCCGTCAAAATTAAATAACTTCGTTGCATCAAATAAACAAAAGGAAGATAGTCTTGTGGTGATATTAGGTGAATCCGCGGGTGACTTGCCAGTAACTCACGGACGGGCTTCTGTACATTCGGATTTAAATGGACCGGGTACAGAAACTCAACGTCCTCAAAGCTGTCTGCAATCGAACGAATCGCACGACAAATGCGCTCAAAACCGCCACCGAAACTTTCCCGGCGATGCCCTGTCACCAAAACTAAACGCTTGGAGTCATCCAGAAAATTAAATCGCTCATCCAACCGCACGCGCAAGCCGGTATCGTTTTTAAGTAACGCCACAACATCAAGCAAGGCATCGATAACAGTATTGCCAGTTTGCACAATCGCATCTTCGGAATAACCTTCGTTAACAAGAGCGTCTACAGCCGAAGCTGTGGGTGCAAAATGCAGATTTGTTAAGACTGCTGTCAGCTTGCGGTTTGCCTCTTCGGGCCACGGCGAGTATATATTCCCCGTTCGCAGTCCTGCTTCCACATGCCCGACTTTATATTGACCATAATAAGCTGCAAGTGACGTAGCAAATGTCGTTGCGGTATCCCCATGAACTAAAACGAAATCTGGTTGCAGACTGTCTAAAATAGGCTTTAGTCCGCTTAAAATAGCATTGGTGATTTCATGAAGCCCCTGACCTGGCTTCATAATATTCAGATCAAAATCTGGTGTAATGGCGAACAGCTCAAGGACTTGGTCCAACATTTCGCGATGTTGTGCCGTGACGCAGACTTTGCAGTCGATGTATTTATTCGATTGTAACTTTTTTACTAATGGCGCCATCTTTATAGCTTCAGGCCGAGTCCCGAACACCACTAATATTTTCTTTTTTGTCATTTTCGCTGTCTTACTATGCTTTCGTTAAATTGAATAAACGATTCCGCCAAAGTTTCACTAACGTAATTCTTTAAAACATGTTGTTTGCCATTGTGTGCGAATTGAGCGCGGTTTGCATAGGCTTTTTGAATTGCCACAGCAAGCGTGGCTGGCGAAACGTCATTTACCAGCACTCCCGTTTCATCGTCCAGGACAACATCAGGAACTGCTCCTTGACGCAGAGCAACGACTGGAAGGCCTGCTGCCATCGCCTCGATAAATCCCATACCAAAGGAGTCATAACGCGAAGGGAGACAAAAGACATCCGCTTGTTCAATAACAGCTAACTTCTTATCGTAATCAACCCAGCCAAGAAACTTAACACGACTGGATAGTTGTAATTTTTTAACCTGTTGCTTTAATTCGTCTTCATGAGGACCACTTCCTGCAACCGTAAGAACATAGTATTCGGGAAGTCTCTTTAATGCATGAATGACATCGGCTACGCCTTTCTGTTCGAGCAGTCTAGCCATTGCCAATATATTTATTTCACCACCTGTCTGTTTATCTATTGCAGGTTGATGAGCAATATTTTCAAGTTCTACACCAAGAGGATTGCCGATCACAGCAATCGGACAATTAAGAGGCCCTAACTTTCTTTCGAAAAGTCTCTGCCACCAGGGCGTTAAAACGAGAACTCCGTCGGCGCTACGAAGCATCAAACGAATCAGAAGGCGCCCCCATCGACTCAAAAGATACGCTTCCATTTTTGCACTGTGGAAATGGTAAATCACCTTGCCACCCGATCGCTTTACTGCCAGGGCAAGCAACCACTTGCGAAATAAGGAAAGCCAAGGACCACAATGAAGCCAAGCAGTATCTTCAGGCGTAACCTCCTTTCGGAGCGTCCTATATGCGGAAAGGAAAAGTCGTCTTTTTTGATTCTCGCTGTGTGAACTCACCGTACGAAAGCCATACTTTTGGAGAACTCTCGATTGGGTGAACCCAACTAAAGCAGAGCTAATACCACCTTTGCCAACTTTAACCGCCGTGCTTACGATAAAAAGCATTCAATACACCTAATAATCCATTAAGCCGCGCGTATCGATCCATGCTAAATGATCAATTTCGCCCCGGCTAATAGCTTTAAATTCATCGTGGTCAACAAGTAAGACAGCTACATCTCCGTTTTTTAAACCGACGTCAATTTCAACCAAATCAGAATCTTTTATTGGATTTTGTTCTGCTTTTATATGTGGTTCAACTACGAAGGTTTTCCCCGTATGCTGCGCCGCTATCTCTTTCGCAATTGCTACTGCTGGACTTTCTCGTAAATCGTCAATATTTGGTTTAAATGACAACCCCAAACAGGTTACCGTTAGTTCTGAAACCGGCTTTTGTTTCTCTTTAGCCACACGGCTCAATGTCTCAAGCACTCGTCGAATCACCCACAACGGCTTACTATCATTTACTTCACGCGCGGTTCGAATAAGCTTTGCTGTATCAGGAGCAGAACTGACAATAAACCAGGGATCGACAGCTATACAATGACCACCAACACCCGGTCCTGGCTGTAAAATGTTAACGCGCGGATGACGATTCGCTAGGCGAATCAACTCCCACACGTTAATACCTAACTCGTCGCATACCAATGAAAGCTCATTCGCAAATGCGATATTTACGTCACGAAAGCTATTTTCTGTGAGTTTTGCCATTTCCGCGGTGCGAGCATTCGTTTTTAAGCAATTACCTTTTAGAAAAATTGCATAAAGATCGCCGGCAAGGTCGCTGGAGGCTTTCGATAACCCACCCACAATACGATCGTTCTGCACCAGCTCATCCATTACCTTTCCTGGCAGAACTCGCTCAGGACAATACGCGACAAAAATATCAGCGTCATCGCCGTGACTTTTTGGAAATTTAAGGTCCGGTCGCGCAGCCGCTAACCATTGCTCCATTTTTTCTGTGGTACCAACTGGTGATGTTGATTCAAGAACAATCAAGTTTCCTGCTTGTAAGACCGGCGCAATAGCTTTGGCAGCTGCTTTAATGTAGGTCAGGTCACCATCACGATTATCAGTAAAAGGCGTCGGGACAGCGATCACGAAGGCATCGGCCGCTTCAGGCTGTGTTGTTGCGCGAAGTTTATTTTCGGCGACCGTGTGACGCACAACTTCCTTCAAGCCTGGTTCGACAATGTGTATTTCACCTTTATTTATGGTGTCAACTGTTACTTGATTAATATCGACACCTATTACTTCGATGCCTTCGCGCGCAAAAATTGCGGCCGTTGGGAGACCAATGTAGCCCAACCCGATAACAGAAACTTTACTAAATTGTTTGCTCACAAAACTTCCTTGGCCGATCACTTCATGTTTGAATTGAGATTCTACAAAAGCGCTGTATTATACCCTATTATTTCTCAACACCGAACCATATGCTTAATATTGAAATCAAAGGAATTGGATTCCACAATAAGGGCGCTGAACTGATGCTCAATGCCATCATTGACCACTTTACTTCGATTTCTCCAAACGTCCGCTTCATAGTTGAGCTGCCCGTATCTCGCCGACAACTCAAACAATTCAACTTACATCTAAAAACCCGTTATTTAAGGCGCGGACACAACATTGTAAGGTTTTTAAACTTCTTACCCAAGTTCATTTTACACAAATTAAACATTGTTAAAGCGTCAGAAATTAATATGGTGATCGATGCTAGTGGCTACGCTTATGGGGATCCCTTTCCTCCGAGAGCTATTCGTAACAAACTCGCTTTAGAGCTGGAAAGCCTGAAACAGGCTGGCACACCTATAATATTGATGCCACAAGCATTTGGCCCTTTTAAAAAAGACAGCGTTCGGTCTGCTTTTCTACCTATACTGGAACAAGCAGATATTATTTTTGCGCGCGATGAGCAGTCCTTAAACTATCTAAACGATATAGCCAAAGTGACTACTCGAGTAGAACGTGCCCCTGACTTTACCAGCTTAGTCACAGCAGATGAGTACCCCCATTTTAAGCCCGGCCCGAAATCACTCTGTTTGATACCTAACTTAAAAATGTTGCAGCACACTAAATTAGCAGAGAACTATTTGGATTTTTTTCGCGCCCTGCTATGTAAAGCAAAAAAGTCAGGTTATGAACCGTTTTTGTTAGTTCATGAAGAAGCCGAAGATAAACCAGTTTGTGACAAGCTTCTTGAGAATCTGAAAGACTACGAATTTCCCGTCATTATTCCAGCCACGGCAAAAGAGTGTAAATGGGTGATCGGCAGATCTCGTTTAGTTGTCTCAAGCCGCTATCACGGATTGATAAGCGCACTAAGTCAAGCGACTCCAGTATTCGCCACGAGCTGGAGCCATAAATATCAGGCCCTGCTTAACGATTATGACAGTTCTGACAAGCTGGTTGATTTGAGCTCAGTTAACACTGAAGTTGAGCGCGTGCTTGAAATACTAAAATCGGATGAAGCTCTAAACACCATAAGAAAACATCTCCAACATAACGCAGAGACTCAGCGCCAGGAAACTCTCAAAATGTGGGCGACAATCGATTCTCTGTTAAGCAGCAAGTTTTCTGTTTGACTGTCCAAATCTATTGCCGCATCAAAACGCGGTCATCCTTCTTCGCTGAATACGCCACGCCACCCTCAGGGTCCGCGTAGCCTACCGCCATCAACATAATGGGGCGTTGGTAAGGCGCCAGTTGCAGTTCGCGCTGCATGGCCTGCTCGCGCGGCTCAATGTCAGGCCAATTGATCGGGCACGTGGCCAGACCCAGGGTTTCTGCCGCTAACATAAACTGCATCGCCGCCAGAGCGCCGTCAATGTATATGCAATGCCGGTCCCGTTCAAGTGGATACGCACTTAAATCGCCTACCACCACAATCAAGGCCGGGATCTGCTGGGCAAAACCGACGGTACCACCGGCGAAACCTGCAACGCGCGCCGCTCGTTCCGGCTCACTGATAAAATAAAACTCGTACGGCTGACGGTTACACGCCGACGGTGCCAGTGCTGCCATATTGAGCGCCCGGCGGATCAGTTCTTCTGGTACCTGCTCAGGCATATACCACCGCACGGACCGCCGACGCCGAAACAACTGTTCGAGTTGCTCAGGCTGAATGTCCGTCTCCGGCGCATCGGCGCGGCGATAAGGGACAGCATCGCCGGTCAAGCGATTAGCATCGCTCCGTTGCTGCCACAGCTCCCGCGCCTGCGCGATAACCGGCGTATCGGCCACTACGCTAAAATATTCTGCTAACACGTCATGGGCCCACTGCAATTCTGACTGCGCAATCACAGCACTTTGTTCCGCCCGCAAAAACATCGTCACCGTTTCTTCAATGTAGGCCTCTGCGAAGCTGGTGCGCCGCGGCCGCATGATCAAACCTTTTTCCAGCCGATGCGTGTTACGGCGTAACAAAGCGTAACTCTTTTGGTCACGGTTCAACGAGCGCCAGTACTCACGCCGTCCCTGAAGCACACCATAGTGCTCGCGGGTAAAGGTACGGCTGAAAAGTCCGTAATAGAGTGATGCGCTCCAACGCGAATGGGCGAACAACGGCAGCACGCGACGATGCAGCGCTTCGGCCATCGTCCGCAGCTTCGCTTTCATTCCACTCGGCAGTAACCGACGCGCAAGGGTTCGGAGTCCCATAAAATTGGTTTGGTCTCATTCGTAAGCAAAAACTGAGTTTATCAGCAACGCCCGTTTATTTAAATCGTAAGTGATGCCAATAACGTGCGCCAAGTGTCAGTGGCAACAGCAAGGCGCGGGTCATCTGCCAAGCCATCGGCCGGGTCGCGGCACTCAGCCAAAAACTAAAGTAGCCCGCAGCGGCATACGCCATCACCGTTGCCAGCGCTGCCCCCATGCCGCCGTAGCGTGGGATCAGCCAAAGGTTAGCCAGTACGTTAAGTATCGCGCCGGCGCCATGGGTCACCAGCGAAAATCTGGTATAGCGCAGCGATAGCAGCCATTTACTCGCCACCGCACGCATAAACACAAACACCCCGGCCCAAATATGCAGCGTCAAAATTGCTGCGCTCGCCTGGTACTCCGCACCAAACAGCCAAGGTACCAGCACAGGTGCCGCTAAACTCACCACCACAGCGATACTAAGCGCGAGCAGTAACATGGCATCCAATAAGTGTTGCACGCGCGCTGTGAACCACTGAGGCCGTTTCTCACGGTGTTTCATTAGTACGGTAAAGTAGGAACTTACAATTGCCACCGCCAGAAAGTACCAGGCTTCTGACAGCCGCGCAGCCAGCGCGTACTGGCCCAGGATTTCGTCAGTGGTCATATGACCCAGCATGATCTGGTCGATTTTCAGGTAAATCGCTGCGGCCACGCCCGACAGCACAAGCCAGCCGGTTTGTCGGAACAGCAGCCGGGCATAGCTCAGTGAAAAGTCGCGCAAGCCTAACCAGGCGCGCGTTGCCTGCCGGTAGAGCAGCAGCAGACCACCATCGGCGACGACGTATTCAGCGGCAAACACCACAGCGATCCAGAACAAATCCTGGGTCCACCACGCCACCACAACTTTCGCAATACCGCTGGCTAAGACCACAGCGCCGCGCACAAGACTGACAGCTTTGTGCGCAAGTCGCGCCTGAAAATAAAAGCGCACCACCTGAACAGCCTGGGTCACGCTGGCCAGTGCCAGCACTGCCAGTGCCATGCGTGCCTCGAGCGTTAAATCACTGGCCAGCAGCACCCAGGCCAGCAACACGCCAAGGCCGAGTACCGCACCCAACAAGCGCATTCCCAGGGTCGTCGCCATCACCTGTTTGGGTTCATAGCGTGCTTCGACCAGCTCGCGGGTCACCACATCATTCACGCCCAGGGCGGCAAGCGGCAGCACTAGAGTGACCGCCGCTAACACATAGGCCAGCTGACCAAACACTTCGGGACCTAACGAACGGGCAAGCCACAGCGTCACGGCCAAATTAACCGCCATGGTAAACACGCGTTCAATCATCATCCAGGAAGCGTTTGCCACTACCGCTCGTGTCATGTCCAACCCTGATTTTGCAAAGAGGCAAAAAAAAGCCCCAAGTTATGGGGCCTTAGCATACTGTTTCGTAGCCCGTAGTTCTACTACGGGTCTAATCTGATGTTTTCACCATGGTCGAAACATCAAAAAAAACCCGCAGTAGAACTGCGGGCTACGTTAATCTGACATTGTCGATGAATCCGAAATAACCCGCAGTAGAACTGCGGGCTACATACTAGTCGCGCAATGGTGTCTCTTCAAAAACGCGCTGCGAGTCGTTCTGCACCCAGCCGCGGTCACTGCCACCAACATTGTAAGCTGAATACACTTCAATATTGGCTGGATTCTCAGGCACCGTCACCATGATCGAGACTTTCTGACTGTTGTCCAGCAAGCCACGGGCAAACATCGCTTCACGCAATGCACCGGCAATCTTGGTAATACCTTGATTCGCCACCAAGCCACCAAGGTCATCGCTACTGAAGTGCTCACGCCCACCCGACTCAGTGATCACGTCAATATAAATTGGCGGCACATCGTCGCTGTATTCTTTCTGGCTCTTGTTGGTGACATACAGAATCTGGTCAATACCGGTGCTACCAGCCTCAGCCGACTCCTGCGCTGAATAAGGCATGTACGGGATATTCGTTACAGAACCGTTGATATCCCACTCCCCGTAAGAAATCGTCGGCAGCGTATAAGTGAAAATTGTGTCGCCAATTTCTTTTAATGTGTAGTCAGTATCCGAACCGATAAAATTGCTCTGATCGTAGTCAACCTCAGCACTAACCGTAAACGAGCCGTCAGGTAATAATTCCGTTCCATTTGGATAGAAATCTGCTATGGCAGTACGATCGTAGCCTGGTGAATCACAAACCTGTACAACTTGATCAGCACTCACTGACTCGATGACACATGGTGTTTCACTATTAATCTGACCGTTAAAATCCAGCGTTTCTGTTTGTGGGTTGCTATCAACTACCCAGCTGAACATGTTCGCACCCGAATAGATCACCCGGAGACTTTTTGGACGCAGATATGAATTTGGTACATATTTCCCAGGATTTAAAAACCAAGGGTGCAACACGCGTACTTTCACTCTATCACTTGAATAACCATCCGCGAAAGTCAAACGATAGCTGTCGATAACATCGACTGTCCGGTCAAACAACCAATTGGATTCCTCGGTCATCGCCCCGGTACGCGTATCATACTGAAACTGGTCATACATGTAATAAAGCTCAGCTTCACTGTTTTCACTCACATCAAGTGGATCCGGCGAGTTACCTGCGGTATCCGGATAATTATCGTAGCTTGTGCGTGAGAATGTACGCATGGAGTAACTGTCATAAGCAGCCAGTTCATCCGTATCCGCTGTGACTGCACCGAAGTTCAGCTTAACGCCTACAGTAGTATTACCCGTTTCACCAAGTTCAGTAATACGGTATTTCAGCCAGGTTTCATCTGCATCTGCATCGTAACCTGACGTCACATAATCTAGGGTTACGCCTTTCTTACCTGATGTTGCTTCAACATTTAAAGTGGTCGCAAGGCTGGCAAAGCTAACTACGTTTTCGCCGGGGAAGCTCAGCATGATAAAGTCACCCTCGGAGTATTCGTCCTGCAATGTTACTGAAATAGGGAACGAATTCAGCGTGGCAGCGATATCAAGAAACTGATTAGAGACGCCTGCATTATTTACAGAGAGATCTGCCGCTGTAGCAGTGCTGCTCATCAGGATAAGTGTAGCAAGTGAAGTGCGGAAAATATGTTTCATTATAGTTATTCTCTTAAATTTAATGTGTCTTATGTTGTTTTAGCTATGCTAATTTAACACTTTTTCTCCGCTACTGTCCAGACCGTAGCCCGTAGTTCTACTACGGGCCTAACCTGACGTTTTCACCATTGTCGAAACATCAAAAAAACCCGCAGTAGAACTGCGGGCTACGTTAATTTGACATTGTCGGTGTATTCGAGTTTTACCCGCAGTAGAACTGCGGGCTACATACTAGTCGCGCAATGGTGTCTCTTCAAAAACACGCTGTGAGTCATTCTGCACCCAGCCGCGGTCGCTGCCACCAACATTGTAAGCTGAATACACTTCAATATTGGCTGGATTCTCAGGCACCGTCACCATGATCGAGACTTTCTGACTATTATCCAGCAAGCCACGGGCAAACATCGCTTCACGCAATGCACCGGCAAGCTTGGTAATACCCTTACCAGCGGTCAAACCACCAAGATCATCACTACTAAAGTGCTCACGCTCACCCGACTCAGTGATCACGTCAATGTAAATCGGCGGCACAAAGTCATCATAGTCCTTCTGGCTCTTATTGGTCACATACAGAATCTGGTCAATGCCAGTACTTCCAGCTTCAGCCGATGCTTGTGCTGAATAAGGCATGTATGGAATACGCGTTTCAGAACCGTTGATGTCCCACTCGCCGTAGTCAAGCTCTGCTAACTCTACGATGTAATCCGGCTGTTCCCCACTGCGCAGGGTATAGGGCACAGTTGTCGAACTAGACACACCATTTGTAAAAATGCGGCCTTGAGCTTTGAACGTACCACTTGGAATGAGCGCTGTTCCATTCGGTGTCAAGGTGAGGTCACTTCTAAAATGTCCAAGCGCCGTTGTTTCACATACGGAAACCAGTTCGCTCTCAGACACTAATTCAACTTTACATCCACTGCCGGTGGCGCTTGCTTGGCTACTGAAGTCAAATGAACTGGGGTCATTCGGAGATTCGTCAATAATCCAACTGAACATATTAGCGCCGGAATAGGTCACGCGACGTTCATAAGGTGCAGCCCAACCGTCGAACCAGCTGACATCTCTATTTTCATCGATATCCCAAATTACTGTGTCGCTTGTACCTGAAGTAAATGCAACGCGGTAATCATTGATGACATCAACGGTGCGATCAAAACCCCACGTACTATTGGTCAGCATTTGGCTGTAATACTGATATTGAATCGCAATCGAAACCAGGCTCACAGAGTTTTCATCAGAAACATCTAACGGGTCCGGGGTATCGCCCTCGGCATCTGGATAATTGTCGTAGCTGGTTCGGGAAATGGTCTCAACTGATAGGCTATCCAGGCCTTCCAATTCAGGAGCATTAATCGTTACGTTGCCAAGATTAAGCGAGACCCCGACGGTGGTATCACTGCCACTACCGGTAAGTTCGGTTACGCGGTACTTGACCCAGGTTTCTTCATTTTCAGCGTCATAACCTGCGGTCACGTAATCGAGCGTTACGCCCTTCAAACCAGAGCCTGCAGTGCTTGATGCACTTGGGTCTAAGGCACTGGTATCCACGATATTCTCGCCCGGAAACAGCAAAATAACGAAATCGCCTTCGGCGTATTCATCACGCAAAGTAACAGTGATATCGCGCGTGTCAAAAGTTTCAACAAAAGACAAAAATGCGTACGAGACAAGTACATCGTTAGTGGAAATTCGACCTGCGGGCGCTGCCGCCGCGATTCCATTCAATAATAATGCTGCGATTGCAGTTGAGAGTAAGGTTAACTTTTTCATCAGAATCCTTGCAAGCCGATTACATTTCCAGATGAAGGTAATGGCTCTATTTGTTGTTTTTAGATAGAGGTTTTAGCCTGCTCAGTCTAAAAAACAATGATGTTGGTCACAACAGTTTTACACGATCCATATAATATGCACGGATGTTGTTATTTCGTTAATACATTAGTGGTGAATTCGTGATAACCCGCAGTAGAGCTGCGGGCTACGGGTTATGGTGTGTTGTCGTAAACGCGCTGGGAGTCGTTTTGTATCCAGCCGCGGTCGCCGTCAACGTTGTAGGCTGAGTAAAGCGTGAGGCCCGAGCCAGATTGTTCGACGATGACTTTCAACTGCAGCATTTGCTCCTGTTCAAGTAGCCCTTTCATAAATAAGGCTTCGCGCAGCACGCCAGCAAGCTTTGTAACCCCTTTAGCAGCGCGTAGCCCGTTCAGCATCTCGTTACTAAAATAATGGACCTTCCCGTTGGGCTCGACCACATCTATAGCTACCCGCGGAGGCAAATCATCCGAAGCCGCGTCATATCGGTTATTGAGCTACAGGATCTGGTCGATGCCTGTAGCTTGTTGTTGAGTCGCCGTTTGCGCGGCAAACGGCATAGCAGCGACATTCATGACCGCCGCGTTCAGTCCCCACTCACCAAACGGAATCGCCGCCAAAGTCGTCGTACCCTCTGTAGAGGCCGGGTTAGAAAGACCATAAACCACGTCAGCATTGAGTTTAAATTCCCCGTGTTCCACAATTTCCTGGCCATTCAGTGTCAGTCTGATACTTGCTGCGCTAAGCAAATCGCTGCCATCGGTCATTTCGGTAACACACTCAAAGGTTAACTCGTTTTCACTTAAGCTCAGTAGCCCGCATTTGCTGTCACTGAAGCTAATCTGAGTAGAATAATCCTGGATGGCATCGGCATGGTCGTAATCTATTATCCAGGAGAATCGTTGCGGTCCCGTGAGTTGGTAAACCACCCGCAGTGGTTGCGCAGCCAAATCGAAAGCACCGGATCCGAGCTGATAAAATCCTTCGTCGACATCAGCTTGTGCCCAACCTGATGCGGGCACAAAAAGACGCCGGTAGGGCTCTCCTACATCAACGGTGCGTTGAAATAACACCTCCCCGGCAAGCAATTGCCACTGATGGTCAAGCTCAAACAAAACAGCCGAGTCGTGTTCATGCTCGTCAATCCTGTCCGTTTGCCCGCTAGTGCTATCGGGATAATTGTCATAACCTGTCCTCGACAGCGTACGCACGCTAAACGCCGGACCGAACTCGCTTAAGGCACTCGCGTTGAATGTCACTGAGCCGAAGTCAGCTTCAGCACCAACGGTGCTCAGGTGCACTTCACCGCTGATGGCAGTGACACGATACTTAGCCCAGGTTAAATCCTGGACAGTATCGTAACCTGTTCCTATTGCATCGAATGTGATCCCGCCGTGCGCTAACAGCAGATCCGGTGCTGTCATAACCCGCAGTAGATGCTCTGACTCACTAATGTAACCACGACACAACTCATCGGTGGTTAACCAGGGGTAAGTGGTTTGCGATTCGTAGTGCCAGTGCGTGTACTGAGGATACTCCGCCACGGCCGTGTTACACGGGTGTTCAATTTCGGTATCACTGTTAAAGGCGAAATTTACCGTTGGCAGATCATATTCTTCTTTGGGATCAACCCATACGGTGTTGGGCAAACTTTCAGTATCGACGATGCCGTTGCCGGGAAATTCGAAAATTAAAAAATCACCAACTACATAGTTATCACTTAGGTTAACGCGCAACGGCTGGGAGTCGACGCTCGACACCAGAGACAAATATTCATGTGATGTTTTCAGTGAAGAGGTTTGGCTTAAATCTGCTGTATGAGCAGGAGCACATAGTAATGCAGCAGCACACAGCGTCGCTGTGTAAAGGAGTTGAGTACGCATGTCCATATTCCTTGTATCTGAATCAGCAGCGTAACAGCTCCAACAAACTTGCGGTGTGAGATACGCTGGGTCCTTTGTCCGTTTTTACCGCAAAGTTAATTTAGCGCATGCTCAGGAATTGTACAGTTTTTTTTCTTAGTTTTTAGTCAGTTGGTATATAACAAGCAAAAAAAACGCTCCCCGGAGGGAGCGTTTTATGTTTTTGTATCTCAGTTTCTTTTAGATACTGATTTATACAATTATTGCGGATTGGTAGCTGGATGATAAACGCGTTGTGAATCGTTTTGTACCCAACCGCGGTCAGAACCACCGACGTTGTATGCTGAGTAGATTTCGATCAACTCTGGGTCTTCTTCAACTACTACTTCAAGTGCAACCTTCTTGCTAGAAGTCAACAGACCTGCAGCAAACAATGCTTGACGCACTTGACCAGTAATCTTAGTGATACCAGCATCAGCTTTAACACCGCCTAAATCAGCGTTGCTAAGTGTACCTTCAGTACCATCTTCTAAGATGTAACGTACTGTGATACCAGGCATTGGGCCTGAGCCGTAGCCTGACGCATTTTTGTTGGTGATGTAGATGATTTGGTCAATCGCCAAACCTGCTTCATTCGCTACTGACTGAGCTGAGTAAGGCATGTAAGGGATAAAGGTTACAGAACCGTTGATGTCCCACTCACCAAATGCTTTTGCATCAGTTTCAGTTGAGCCTTCAACTGGATCTGTTGTAGCACCATCGCTGAAGTTGAACACAGCTGAGATGGAGAACTTACCATTTTGAACAACTTCTTGTTGGTTCAAGTTGAAGGTAACAACCTCTTGACCAATAGCGTCACAGCTGAACATCAACTCGTTTGCATCATGTGACGGAGTGCCACACGTAGCGCCACCAGTAAATACCACCTGATCCACAGTTACAGTATCAAAGGTACCTGAGTATTGGAAACCAGCAGTGTCAGTGTCGCCGTCGGCTAACCAACCGAACATGTTGTTACCAGTAACGCTCACATCAGCACTTTCAAATGTAGCATTCAACATAAAGTCGGCAGCGTTATCAACTAAGGTGAACTCACCCGCGTCAGACGTTGAACCTACGAAAACTTTGCGGTACGCGTTGCCTTCAACGTCAATTGTCTCGTCAAAAACAGTCGCGCCGACGGTTAACGCAAACTGGTCACCAGTTTCAAACAATGCAGCAGTATCTGCGGTATCAAGTGGATCAACACCAGTTTCTGTTGCTTCACCGCTACCGTTGTAGTTTTCATAGTTAGGACGCGCAAAGTAAGTTACGTCAAAGCTAGAAGAACCTTGGATAGCTGAACTGTTTACGGTTACAGAGCCGAACGGAATGGTAGCACCGACAGTGCTCGACCCGCTGGTACCAAGATTTGTAACACGATACTTAACATAGGTGTTACCCATAACGTCTACGTCAGACAATACGTAGTCAACAGTGAACCCTTTAGACTGATAATCGTTGGTACATGTGGTATCGCTGTCAGCAGGATCTGTTTCACTACCAGTAGTACCTGTGCCGTTGGTACACTCGGCACTGGTATCGTCAAAACCCACAACTACAGTTTGCGAAGCAACATTGATGCTTGTTGTAAGGTTGTTCAGATCTACTGAGTTTTCACCTGGAAAGGTCAAAATCAGAAAGTCATTTTCTGTGTACTCGTCATTAAGCGTTACAGAAATTGAGTTTGATGCGGCTGTAGCATTAACTTCCAAATATTCATTCGATACGGTCGTAACCGACGACGAGATGTCTGCAGCCATCGCGCCTGTGCTGACACCAGCAAGAGCTAGTGCGACCAGCGATTTTTTAAACATGTTTGTCATGATGTTCTCCAATTTCATGAAATAGAGTTTTGGCTTTCGCCACTTCCTCTGTTGTTATCAAATTAGCCTTAAGGCTGCTCCGATATTTTTGAACTAAGTCTACCTTTCTTATTGAGTTAGCCATAATTCAAATCTCTCTAAGTCAAGCGCACATTTCTGTGCCCTTTCCCAATTAATTTCACTTCGCCTGTTACTTTACCGTGTTTTTATAGTATTGAATACCCTCGGTAGCAACATTTTCGCAAAGTTAGAAGCAAGATTAGTCGTTAAGTTGAATGGTTGTCAAGCCATCTGCAATAGTTTGGCGAATTTCTGCCCACTGATCGGTGGAATCAATAATTCGCGGCGTAATGAAGATCACCAACTCCGTTTTTTCAGTGTTGCTATTCTTACCTTTGAACAGATTACCTAACACTGGGACATCTGACAACCCGGGTACGCCACTGTTACCATTTTGTTTACTTTCCGAGATCAAGCCGCCTAGCAATATTGTCTGACCGTTTTGCGCAAGCACTTCAGTTTGAATAGTGCGCTCGAAGACACTCGGGCTGCCGGCGACCGTCGGTCCACCGGAGGATGTATTCGAAATGGTCTGGTCAATTTGCAGTACTACCAAGCCTTGTGCATTAATGGTCGGAGTGACCGTTAATTGCACACCGGTTTTGCGATAAACGACATTCTGTGTCTGACTTTCAAAGTTTGGATTGGTGGTCACTGAGCCAATGGTCGGAATATCATTACCAACGCTTATGCTCGCAGATACACCGTCACGCACCACGATAGTTGGATTGGATATAATGTTAATCAAACTGGAACTTTGCTGCAAGCGGGCGCGCACTGACGAAATACCATCGGTCCAGTTGACAAAGAATCCACCCATATCACCCACACCTAAGGCACCTAAGGTGCCGCCGGTAATTTTCCCCGAGCGAAAAGCGAATTCAAAACCCTGGGCAAATTCGTCCGTTAAGGTCACCTCGGCAATGGTGGCATCGAGCACCACCTGTTTCGGCATGACATCGAGCTGCTTGATAATCGGCAGCAGAGCTTTGTAGTCGGAGCCGGTCGAATGAAAAATGATCGAGTTCGAACGTTCATCAACGGTCATGCGCAGGTTTTCGTTCTCAGCGGATATACTCCCGCCAGACCTTGCACCGGTGCTGCCGGCATTGCTACCACGTTGTGCCTGCGCCGAGCGGGTGTCACGACTGTCATTACCACCGCCCATATCACCGCCAATTAATGTACCGATGGACTCGCCCAGGTCATTTGCCCGGGCATAACGCGGATGGTAGATGTAATAACTTTTCTCCGCGCCCTGACTCGGTTGATCAAGCTTTTGAGTCCAGAACTGTGCACGTGCCAGCACCTCTTCATTGGACGCAAACATTGCGACTGAACCGAGTTGCGGTACAGGCACCGTAAGTATCGCCACACCACCGGATGGATTATCCCCCACACTAATACCTTCGGCATCCATCAGACTCTTCAACTGTTGAATATAATCACTGGGGCTGATGAAGGTTAAATTCACCATGGCTATGTGACGTCCCCGGGTGGCTGGTACGTCAAGCAGCTGAATGAGATCCAATAACCGCAAAATCTGTTGTCGTTGACCTTCAGCAAAAAAAGCATTCTGGCTCAGTTCTGCAGTTAAGCGCACATCAGTCAAACCGCGAATGGTACGTTCCAGCGTGGGTCGTAAACCATATTTTAATGGGATGACCTGCAGGATTCGTTGCGCTGTATCCGGTACATCCTGAGGCCGGCGGCCTAGCCCAATGGCAACATCGCCCCGCTGACTTGCATTCACCGGAAAGATATAAAAGGTATTTTCCCGTAACGAAACTTCTAAACCGTTGTCATTTAGTAATTGCCGCGCTAAGCGGAAAAGCTCACGTGAACTCACGGCATCTGCAACGTTTAGGGTTACTGTTTGTGCTAACTCATCTTGTGTAGCGATGACATAATTGCTTGACAGAGCCTGGCCAAATACTGTTTCAACGAAGGCGCGAAGTGGTAACTGATTCGCACTAATCTGCTGCTGATCGTTGTCACTAAACTGTAACGCGGGATCGCGGTCACTGCCCAATGCTGATGACTCAGTTTGCATGCTTTGCATACGTTCAAAGCTACTTTCCCGAAGGTTACCCTGACTACCACCCGGCATTTCGTTTTCATTAAGGACTTCGCCGTTTTTTACTTCCAGTCGATTAGGCTTCACCTCCATAGGATCAGGAATTTGAGCACACCCCCACAAACTAAGAGCTGCAACTAGCGCAACGGCGTTTTTTGACATCGTTAAATTCATGGCCTGTTTAGTCCTCTACTTTGCGCTGATAGTCAAATATCGGCACGGTGACACTGTCGTCGCCGTGTTGGAATACAATTTCATTCACTCGAACTGCGCTAACTGTGTAGTCGCCTAATTTCTCGCCAAGAGTACGTTCGATGAACTCGACATCTCGTTCAGTGTTATCCTGAGCTTCCATAATAGCAACCTGTTTGCCGCTATCAGACGTAATTAAAATGGCTCTCAGGCGCACCCGCAAAGGCCCCAGATCAACACCCCCCTCAAGCAAGGGTTTCTGTTTGCTGGCATTATCTGTCGCCTCTGGTCCTGCAGCAGCTTGACGCTCTTCCCGGCGTTGGTTCATCCAGGCGGTTAGTCCATCGACCACCTGAACATCGCTAACCTTAACGTTCGACGCGGCGGCAAGTTCGTTGGCAACCGCATTTGCATCGGTGCCTGGCACCCATAAGCGCTGGCTGAAGTCTATGAGGCACAGAACGGCAAATACTCCTGCCACCAGTAACGCGGTTCTGTCGATATGTCGGATGCGGGTAAGCCAGCTCATTGCTCACCTCCAACCGCAGAACGGGTGGCAATTTCCAAAATGAGCTCCAGGCGCATTTGTGGATCGCCCGTCAACTTATTACGGCGGTTGTTAGCTGAGGTTAAGCTCGCATCAACAAAACGAATGGAAGGTAACTCCTGGGTCATTTCTAAATGAGTTTGTGCCAATTGTGAAACCGGTCCTTCCAGGCGAATTTTTGCCCGTTGCAGATCTACAGTTGCCGACACGCTTTGTGAGTCTGTCATCCAGTTAAATTCATCAACGTTAACGCTGTATTTCCGCGCAATGCTTTGCACTTCGCCCTGCAACTCAATACGCATCATGGTTTTGTCGGTCGCCATTGGAATGGCAGCTAGAATCTTCTCTTCATTAGCTTGCACTGCTGCCGATAATTCCTTGAGTTCTTCCTGATTTTGTAGCAATTGCTCACTGCGTGACAAACGCTGCTCAAGCAACGTCAGTTCGTCATGCTGTTGATTCTGGTAATCCATCAGCGGCAGAATAACAAACTGAATGCCTGCCAGAATGGCAGCAACGATAAGGAGTTGTCGTTGTGACTTACTCATCCGTTGCCTCCCCGGCAGTTGGTGATGCTGTATCTGCTGGCATCACCTTTTGTTGCCAGACATCACTTTCGGTGAATGCAAACTTGATAATAAATCGCTGCTCCGAACCGTTCGATCGCACCGGTGCGTCGAAGTCAGCTTCGGCTACTGCCGGACTGGCATTCAACTTTTGCAAAAAGGGTAAAGCTCCATCTGCAACACCACTTAACATGAACGTTTGAAAGTCACCGCGTAAAAAGTTTAACTGCAGCTGCTGTTCTTCGATGAGCCGATACACCTGCCAAAACTGATTCACTGCCTGCCAGTTGGTCTGGTATTTTTCCAATGCTTCAATATTTTGTCGGGCGTCCTGCATGGCTGTTTGCTGTTGCAGCACAACGGCGACATCGTCATCAATAGCCGCTAACTGCCGCTCCAACCACCAGCGCTCACCGAACAAATACAATGTCGATATCGCTGCATACAGGGCCACTACTGCAGTGCTGGCGATCAAGGTTTGCCGCCACGGAAACGCTCGCGTGGTTGACACTCGCTGCCAGCCTTGTTGCCACATACGGTAACCAAGGCGCTTTACCCCTTGTGGTAAAAGTGCTTGTAATTGCGCAAGGGTTATTGTTTTCGGGGTTTGTTCGGCGGCGGCACCTAAAGCTAACTTTGCTGTTTCAGCGGTTTTCAGTAACGGCGATTGCAACGCACTTTTCCACTGCTTGTCGTCGCACAGCATAAAATAGACGCGGGAATCTGCGCCGATCTGGTAAAACCCGTTATCAAGTGCGGCATTCAGTACCAGAGTTTCAGGCAACACAACGTAACCCTGCGCGGCAGCTGCCAAACCGCGTTCTGTTAGACGCACGGTCAACACCTGGCGTTGGCCGTCATGTTCTGCACCAATAAAATGCATTACCGAAGCGTCGCCATCATCGCGAAGCTGCACAATTTTCTTCAGCTCGCGCTGTGACCTGATGGCAAAGGTCTGCCACTGCTCCTGATAGAGCTGTCGTGCCAATACCACAACAGGTACGCGTTTGGTCGGCGCTGCCACAGGCTCAGACGAGGTACCCTGATACCAGCTAAAGTCCGCTGCCACACGCCACAGGCCCTGGGTAAGCTGTGCTGATAGACGGTTAAGGTAGTTCGACTGATTCGGCCTGGTTTTACTCATTAGATATGCTTTGTTGTTCGCGAAGATAGCGCTTGTATTCTATCGTCCTTGGGTTTTTATCATGTGCCGCATAAATCACCGCGCGACGTAACTGTTCACCAGTCACTGGATCAGTAATGGTTACACGTTGTTCGTCGCTAGGGTATAACGACACCCCGAAGCCTGTATCCTGCCCGGAAAACTCTTGATAAATACCCGCATAATAATCGCCCGAACGACGTAACGCGATGATAGTATCAGCTTGCCCCGAGGTGAGCAAGATTGGTAATAAAGCGTCTGGTGACCAGGCTCCGTTAAAGGGTAAGATTTTTGCTGTGACTAACGGACGTAATCGCTCGATCAACTCCTCCGTCCAGCCGGGTACACCGGTGAGTTCGTTGACGTGCTGAAGATAAAGCTTTTCGGCACCATAAAGTCTGTCGCGCAAAGCCTCAATCATGGTATTGGCCTGTACTTCGCCGACGCCCAGCGTAACCAGCAATTCGCGCAACTGCTGATTGGCCTGGTTAATGCCAACCAGACTGCCGATATTTTGCAGGCGCACCTCAATGCCATCAGGTAATGGGTCGTAGGCTACCCGGGACGGTAATTTTAAGCTGCTTGGATAATTATGGAAATTTAAGTTTGCTAAGGGCTCACCGGCGTTAAGCATGTCATACCAATCGTTGGTCAGTAATACGAAATCAAGGTAATTTGCTGCAGAGTGTAGCGCCAGTTGTTGCTCCGTCTGATCCTGTAAGCGCTGGGCCCGCTCGACTTGCTGATTGGTTGTCGCTGACATCATCAGCAGCAACATCGAAATAATAGCGACGATCAGCAGAACCTGAAACAGTGCCATGCCTTTTTGATGATGATCGTTACAAGCGGCCGAGTTCTTAAACATCTGTCGTGTACCCCCCGAGTATATCGATACTCGCGTCGGATACCGTGATTAGCCAACTCATGCCGTTCAGGTTAATGCGTATTGCCATAGGGTGGATAACCCTTTGCACGCCATCGTATTCACTAAACCATTCGGGAACATGTTCCACGGTGTTCTCTGCCGAAATCATATCGCGTCTTACATCGTAATTTTCCCAGCCAAAGTAACTGAAATTAAGTTCGCTAATATTGTCGTAGAGAACACGCCGAAAATTAAAGGGCAAAACCCGGTCGGTTTCTTTAAGAACGAAGCCACTGAGCAGTGCCTCTTCATAAACCAGACGCCAGTTACCATCCTCGTTGCGTTCACGAAACAGACGATAAACAGCGGGAACATTTGGGCTCTGAACACTCGCCGACGCTACCGCCGTGAAGCCTTCTTCACGGCCGAGGAAATAAAACCCTAATTGTTCCATTTGCATGTTTTTAAACACCACCTTCGGGTACGTATGCTGCGTTACCCGCTGCACCAGAGTGGTGATGTGGTGGCGCTCCATGGCGGCGTCCATGTTGCCTTTGTTGCGTTGCCAGTTCTGGGTGAAATAGTCGTAAGCCAGCGCGCCACCTAACATCAGCAGCGATAGCAGCACCATGGCAATCAGCGTTTCAATTAAGGTGAAGGCGCGCTGAGTCGTTTGTCCCATACCAGTTCCTCATAATTGAAAGTTCGTGTGCTGGTGCCAAAGCTGAATTCCAGAGTTACCGCATACAAGCGGTAGCGCGGGCCGTAGGTGGCGAAGCCGAGTTCTGAATCGCTGAAATACTTTGACGGAGGTTCATAGGCGACCTGTTGCGCGGTCCAGTGCGCGACCACGCCCTGGCTTTCCAGTTCCTGTTCGCGGACGTCGGTTTCGCGCAAGGCGAACTCCACTGCGCTGCGCACCACTTCAACCTGGGTCAATAGATGGGTGACCTCAGCGGCTTTGGCTGAGTTGCGCATGTTGTTCTGAAAGGCCAGCATAGCGGTCACCACCGAGGCGGTGAGTATGGTCATGGCGATCAATACTTCCAGCAAAGTGAAGCCGCGATTAGTTGCTGTCATCGTCGCTTCCTTCAATGCGCTCCGGGTTGAGCCGGGTTTGCCGCTGACGCTCGCCTTCCAGCCAGAAAAGTAGGTCATTTGACCAAAATCCGTGGCTATTTACATCAAATGACTGCCTTTTAAATTCAATAAAATCGAATTTGTGTATTGTCGGTTCATTTGAACCACTCTTTAGCAGCCATTGATTTCCTTCCACCTCAAGTTCAAAGTGCTGGAATTCAGTGTAAGCCCGAAATGTGACGTCATCGATTATACGCAGCAGCTGTTCGCGCTCCTGCGTCACTTTGGTACGTTCGTATTGCTCAATGGCTACCGGGCCGATGAGACTCGCTGCCACCCCGACGATGGTCAGTACCACCAACAATTCAATCAGGGTGAAGCCCCAGCGGCGTCGGATCATATTGGCATGTCTGTGACCGCAGAGATACTGAGCATCATGATCACCACGACGCTACCGACCACAGCTCCCATAAATAAGATGAGGATAGGTTCAAGAAGGCTGGTGAAGCGGGTCACCCAACCGTAAAACGTGCGCCGCGAGCGATCAGCGATTTCGCCGAATACACGGGCAAGCTCGCCGCTTTCTTCGCCAATTTTCAGCAGTGCGGCATAATATTGCGGATACAGCCGGGTTTCACTGAGGCTCAGCGCCAGACTTTCACCACGGTTAATTTTTTCTGCGGCACGCGCAAGTTCCTGTTGCAACGCGGTCGAACGCAGGGTTTTCTGTGCCAGCTTCAGGCTGCGGTCAATTGCCACGCCCGACGACAACATGACATTCAACGCAGCATTAAACCTGATCCGCTCCACCAATAAGTTGGCATTGGCGACAACCGGCATGCGTTCGCGCAGCCAACTACGCAACGCGCTGACCTGCGGATGCTCGCGCCAGCGCCACAGCACGAAGGCACTGACAATAATGGCGATCAACATCCACAGCTGGTAATTAATGAAAAATTCACTCACTGCCAGCAGTGCCACGGTGTACCCGGGTAACCCTTCCTGGTCACGGAACAAGGTACTAAGATTCGGTACCACGAAATTGAAGATAAACAGAATGGCGCCAATACACACGGTTAAAATCACCGCGGGGTAGACCAGTGCCTGTTTTATTTTGTCATTCAGGTCGAGTTGGTAGTTGAGCTCAGCAGAGAGTCGGTCAAAGGTGGTGGCGAGTTCGCCGGTCTCTTCAGCGATCTGCACCAAGCCCACATACAATGAACTAAACACCGAATAGGGGCGCAGTGCATCGGAAAGTTTGTGACCTTGTTTGAGTTCCTGTAACACCGTGCGTAAAAATTGCCGCAACGCAGGTTTTTCCACGTTCTGCAAAAGTATTTCCAGGCCTTTGTCGACTTTCAGGCCGGAATTGAGCAGTAGCGCCAGTTCCGAGGTGAAGAACTCGACATCCTTCAGGTTGAGTTGGCGCTCGCCAAACAACGCGGTGCCAACGTCGGTCTGTTTGGCTTTGATACTGGCAATTAGCAGTTGTTGCTCTTGCAGCTTAGCTTTGGCACCGGCTAAATCACTAGCTTCGATGGTGCCCTCCTGACGCACACCACTCGCGTTATAAGCGGTGAACTGAAATTGCGCCATTAGCCTGCCACCCGAACCACTTCTGCCAGCGTGGTTTCACCACGCATAGCTTTCAATACGCCATCTTCCAGCAAGTTGCGGAAGCCTCGCTCACGGTTGAGCCGCCGTGCTTTGCTCAGGAAGTCAGGCTCGCCAAGTAATTCGGTCAGTTGTTCGTCGCAGCGCATGTATTCAATCAGGGCCACTCGCCCGGCATAGCCGGTGTGGGCGCATTTTTCGCAGCCCACCGCACGCTGAAAGCTCTGTGTCACTGCAAAACGTTCCTGTAGCCACTGCATTTTCATTTGTCGATACTGCAGTTCTGCTTCGGTATCTGGCGCTTTGCAGTGTGCGCACAGCTTACGTGCCAGACGCTGGCCGACGATCACTTTAATTGCAGCCGCTAATAAGAATTCTTCCACGCCAAGATCGAGCAAACGCGTGTACGCACTCGCGGCGTCGTTGGTGTGCAATGTACTGAATACCAGGTGCCCGGTCAGCGCCGATTGCAGGGCGATGCCTGCGGTTTCCTGGTCACGGATCTCACCGACCATGATGATGTCGGGATCCTGTCGCACCACTGAGCGCAGTGCGTTGGCAAAGGTAAAGCCGATGTCGCTTTGTACCTGCACCTGATTAATACCGTCGAGCTGATATTCGACCGGATCTTCAATGGTGATAATTTTTACGTCGGGCGCATTACGGCGCGATAAAAATGAATACAAACTGGTGGTTTTACCGGAGCCCGTCGGACCGGTCAGCAAAATAACTCCGGCGGTCGCCTGGATGTCCTTTAACAGCTCGGTTTCAACGTCTTCTTCAATACCTAAGGTTTTTACGTCGTAGGCGAGGTTGCCCTGCAGCAAAAAGCGCATCACAACCGATTCGCCTTCACCCACCGGCAGCGCCGAAACCCGCACGTCAACGTCCATGCCATCGATGCGCAGTTCAATTTTGCCATCCTGTGGCCGGCGCTTTTCGGCGATGTCCATATTCGACAGGAGTTTCAGTCGGGTAACGACCGGCAACACCATGTGCATAGGAATAAAATCTGCTTCATGCAATACGCCGTCAATACGGTAGCGCACGCGGCCTTTGCCTTTCCATGGTTCAATGTGCATATCAGATGCACGGCGGCGAAGCGCTTTGGCAATCAGGTTATTCAGCAGGTTGACCGTCGGTGCTTCAGAAGCCAGTTCCCGCAGGCGGTCTTCTTCAAGCACGGTCAGATCGGCATTTTCGTTGCGCTGACCCGTATTTTGCTCGTAACGGTTCTTAAGCTGCGAAAACTGTTCGTCAGTAGCAATTTTTAACTGCACCGGTGGGGTCTGCTGCGTCCCCACAAATTCTAACAGATCGGTAGCGGTCGGATTAGTACAAGCCACCAGCAACTGCTGTTCGCTGTAGGCCAGTGGCAGACAGTCGTGTGACAAGCACTGACGCAGCAAACCTGCCGGGAGTTGCTCCTGCAATGCCTGCCAGTGCTCATCATCGTCAATCAGTGCTTTAATTTCGTTGTCATTCACCCGTTCAAGTTCATACACCTGGGCAAAATAGTCAGGTAAGAACTCCGAGCTCAGTGCCCCCATACGCACTAAAATCTGTTCCAACTGGCCGCCATTGCGGCTTTGGAACTGTAGCGCCTTACTCAAATCGTCGGGATTGACCCGAAAACGTTCAGTGAACAGGTGATGCACTGTGGTTTCGCTCATTGCAAAATAATATCGGCGTTGGTTTCTTCGCCGCCTTCACGTCCGTCTGCACCGTATGACATTAGTGTGAACGGCTGGCCGTTATCACCAGGCATTTTGTAAAGATAATCGTTGCCCCACGGATCAGGCGGCACGTCTTTTGGGAAATACGGTCCCTGCCAGTTCGGTTCGTCGCCAGTCAGCAATTGATCCAGCTTCTCCGGATAACGTCCCATATCTAAACGGTAGGTGTTTAGCGAGGTTTCCAGCATCTTCATTTGCGTCTCAGCGGTTTTGATTTTTGATGAATCGACCTTCGAGAACATTTGCGGTGCCACTAAGCTCGCCAACAAGCCTAAAATAACAATAACGATAAGTAATTCGATTAAGGTAAAGCCAAACGTTTTTTCTACGTTGCATGAGCGGATGCGCTTCATACGGTTACTCCATTATTCTTTGTAAAACGGACTGCGTTCGTCGGTGGCGTAGAACAGCTGCATTTGGCGGTTCAACATTTGGCCGCCATCGCGGGTCAGCGGCGTCCAGCTTATCATGCCACGGTTTGGACTGTGGGCAGTCTGTAAAATATCGACGGGTATACTAATATAAAAACCTTTAGTAAAGCTACCTTCACCGTACTCTCGAGATGATACATTGGTTTTGGCAGCATAGGCACCTACTACGACACCACTACGGAATTTATGTTCCACATTCAATTGAACACCGTTGTCTTGCGCAAGGAATTTACCGGCTGCTACTTTAAATAGCGTATTGGGCATAAACTTCGGTGTGTAATAGCCGGTCACGTGGCCGGTGAAGGTGTCATAGTCTAAGAAGCCGGTGTGGCTTTCAAAGTCCCGTTGCTTGACCCAGTTTAAGTCAACGCCCACTGCCCAGTCGCTGTCGAGCTCGCGATAAAGGAGCTCAGTACCTACGCCACCAAACATGCGTTCCAGGTAACCACCGTAGTAGCTGGTGTAGACACTTGGGGCAAGCTGATTCACGTGCGTCAACTGCAGGTTGCCGAGCCAGATATCGCTGAATGTGACATATTCGCGCACATAGGTGCGCACCCGCGGTAGTCGCGAGTTGAACCTATCGACCAGGAATTTAAAGTCGTCAAAATTGGTCATTAGATTGCCACTAACTGTACCGTGGGCAAAAGTGCCGGGGGCCAGCCACATGGTGGCGTTCACATCGAGACCAAACTGATACATGTAAAAGTTTTCAGGGTTGCCGAAGCTTTGGTCAAGAAACGGCTTAACGCTCAGCCGCGGCCAGCTGATTTCGTTTTTGGCAATAAAAAACGGCTGATTATCGTAGTCTTCCAATGGCGTATCGCCACGGCTCAGCGCGTCGTCGAGTTCGGTACTTAAATCCTGGCGCTGTATGGCCGTTCGCGCAACATCCATATCGATGGTCGTAGTATGGGTTTGCACCAGATCGCGTCGCTGCACAACCTCGACTTGCTCGACCCATTCAGGCATGCGCTGGTCAACCACGCGGGCAATACGGCGAATGCCCTCTTCCTGGTCACGGTAACGTAACTGTGGGCCGTAAATCCGGATGGTATCAATGTCATCGGTGTCGTCACTACGCACTAGTTGCATACGCGTAGGTTCAATACCGCCGTAGTAGCGCAAGTCGTTGGCAAAAGCCAAAACGTTGGCCGACTTGGTGACGTCATTAAAGCGCGATAGTGAGTCTTTTTTGTTCGGTTGTGGCACTTCACCGCGATTCGATTTCACCTGACCTAACTGATTTAAGTCGAGGCTGGCGGTAAAACCAAACATCCAGGTTTCACCACGCTCGTAGCTAAGCTTGAGGGTAACGTTATCGTTAAGGGCATAATCGGCACCGAAGTTCCACGCCGACGTAGCGTTCAGGTTACCGAGGTAGCGCTCGTTGCGGTAATCGTTACCGTCGTATTCGGCTTTTAGTACTAAAGGATCGAATGGCGTCTGGTAGCTGAATCCACCGAATAACGAGGTTTCCCCGCGGAACCATTTGTCGACCTCAAAACGTCCGCCGTAGCCGCTATAGCCACTATAGCGATTACAAAATTGATCGGCAATCTCACAGAACGGGTTATCGATATTTTCACGATTACCCATGTACCCAAAGCCTAAGCCCAAAGTGACGTCGACGGGTCCAAGCTGCTTACTGGCGACAATGTACTCGCTGGCGAAAATACCGGTGCCGGCCAAATCACGCCACCCTACTGCAACTTGTGGCAGCCAGTAACTTTCTTTTAAAAGTCGTATCTTGGCGTCAAAACCTTTGTCTTTGCCGGTTTGGTCACCGCTGAAATTGGGATCTGCACTGTACCGGATCGGACGGATATCGTTATACCTGATGGTCGTCTCCAACCAGGGTAACAACTGTAAACTCACCGCCAGACGGCGATATTCTTCGTTATCGTAATAGAGTCCCGTCAAGGTACCATAGTCAGCAAAACGTGCCGTTGGCATTTGCATTAAGCCGACACCACCGAAATCAGATTGACTGGCGGTATCTGCTTTTACTAATGGGCTATAACTAAGTGCTGCGGCGACACTGACTGCCACTAGAGAACGGGAAACTACAGTCATGATTGAGGATTCCAATAGCGTGCGAGTTCGACCAGTTGCTGGCCTATAGTCTTCCACCTTTCAGGTAGATTCTTTTGCGGGACTCCAACGAGAATAACGCCACCGACAGGCGGCATGTGTTTTTCATCATTGTAATACGCCACTGCAGAACGTTTTGTATATCCGGTCAAATACACCAGCTCTACTTCGGTCAGGGTTTTATGTTTGCTAAACACGCCAAAGTTTTCCAGCACGTCGCGCACCGTATCGTCTTCATCGAAGGTGACTGTGTAAAACCCCTCGGCGGTCACCAGCGTGGTGTGCCATTGCTCGGGCGTTGTTGTCGGTGGCAGAAAGCTATAAACTCCGCTGGGCAGCGTCGGATTATTTTTAAGATGGGTGACAGCGTCGGAAAAACTGCTGAATAAACTCGGACGCTCATAACTCACGCCACTTTGTTGGTCGAGGCGGTCGACAATTTTGGTATGCCCCACCCATTCAGCCCCCACCAATGGCCATGTCGCCACGCTACGCGACCACTTTGCAGCGCGGTTCGCTAATGTTTTGTGATCTTGCTCACGTGCCCATTGCTCAAGTTCCTGCAACTGCTGTACCAGTGCATCGCGCTGGCCAAAAACCGCGCGTCGCTGCTTATCACTGAGCAAGCGGCTAACGGGCCAATAGTCTGCCGGTTCGAATTCCGCTGCCAGATACACCTGCATTAAATTAGGTAGGCGCGTAAAACTGTAAGTTTGATCGTTCACTGCAACGCGAACAACCCGTTCAAAGTTCGCGTCAGAAGAGGTTTCAGACGTAGTGTCTTGGGTCGGGCCAGATGCCTCCGCCACATTAGCGGTCAATAGCCCCAAACTTACTATCAGAATAAGGAACCCAAGCCAGCGTAACATTACAGATCTCCCATGTAAGGTTTAATTTCGCTTAAACTACCATAGCCTAAATTTTCAGAGAGATAATGTTTTGCAAAGACGACCCGACCTTTCACCGCCAGGAATCGATTGGTAAAGGATTCACCATTCGCTTCTCCGGTTTCGATAATCTCTGTCACCGTCAGTGGCGTACCGTCAGGATGTTGGTAGTTCTGCGTTCCAGATTTTTGAAATGTTGACTGCACCTTTACCTGATGTAACTGGTTACTGCCATAGTTGCCGAATTCAACGGTGCGTTGCCATACCCCAGGGCAATCCTGTTCAGGCTCAGCTTGCGCGGTCTGTGCGACATAGCAGCCCAGAGGGTCATTTTCCCAACCACTGGTATACAAAGGTAGGCCCTGCATACCACTACTTGCGATAATACGGCCATAGCGTGTGATAAAAGCTTCCTCACCAGCGGTGCGGAAAACGCGCTGAGCGTCGGTGGCGCGATCCAGTACTGCGACGACTTGTGGTTTTTCATCGGCTTTGAAATAGATTGCTGCGTAGGGTAAGTCAGCTATTTCCTGGGATGTCAGGGAAATATCAGGGCTACCGAAAATAGCCTCGTTAGCGGTATTGGCTATATTTTTCATGCGCACACTACAGCCAGCAAGCAGAGTCACTGTGGCAAGGGTTAGCACCATCAAAGAAAAGCGAAAACGCATGTAGGTTTACCCCATTAACTACCAACAAAAAAATCTCAAAAAAATACCGCAGTGCGCACCTGCGGTATTTCGATTTATCACTTCGACCCGCGATCCACTTTTTAGAAAGTGGTCGTAGTAGTCGTCGTTGTCACTACTGGTGATGTAGTAGTGGTGGTCGGAGTCGTGGTGGTTGTCACCGGCGGCTCTGGCTCTGGCTCAGGTTCTGGCTCAGGTTCTGGTTCTGGCTCAGGTTCTGGTTCCGGCTCAGGTTCTGGCTCCGGAGGTAAAACCGCTTCTGAATCGTCGTTATCCAGTGTCGCCACTAACGTCAGAAGAGCGATACCGCCAGCAGTTACTGTACCTTTGGTAAAGTAACCTAAGCCGTCATCATTACCTTCAGAAGTGCCAGCACCGGTCTGCGCCAAAGCGACAGGGCTTAAGATTAAGCTCACCGCTGCGGCTATTGCAGTACGTTTTAACATATAAATACACCTCTATGTGCTTGATTGGCCAATCATCAAGAACTCAGTCTCGTGATTACCTTTAAGACTAGCACTTAAAAATTCTGTTGTGAAGCAGAATGTTTTAATCCTGTGAAGTCTGTTTATGTAAATGTACATCCATTTGTGGATAAGGAATTCCAATGTCATTTTTATCCAGAGCGATTTTAATTTCGCGCATCAGAGTCCAATACACCGGCCAGTAATCACCAACATTCACCCATGGGCGAACAATAAAGTCCACCGACGAGTTATTAAGTGCGTGCACCTGGATATTCCACTCCGGATCTTTTAATAAGCGGTCTTCAGCTTTTAACACAGATTCCAGTACTTCTTTCGTTTTATGCAAATCCGCATCGTACGAAACGCCAATCAACAAATCCACGCGGCGGGTATCTTCGCGGCTGTAATTGGTGATCGGCTGGCTCGTAATCTGCGCATTGGGTACAAATACAACCTTATTATCGGGTGTTTTCAAGATCGTTTGGAAAATATTTACTTCTTCCACCGTACCAGATACACCACCCGCCTCGACATATTCGCCAGCACGGAAGGGACGGAACGTAATAATCAACACGCCCGAAGCCATATTTGACAATGAACCCTGCAACGACAAACCAATCGCTAAACCCGCTGCACCTAAAATGGCGATAAAGGATGTGGTTTGTACACCGACTTGCGATAAGGCCATGAGAATAGCGGCAATGAAGATGACACTTTTAACAATTGCGCTGAGAAAACTGATGACCGCACCATCAACTCCTTTTCGATTCATCCCGCGGGCAATAAGTTTGGCCACACTATTAGCAATCATCTTACCGATGACGAGGATGAGTATTGCGACAACAAACTTAATCGTGTAGCTCACAATAAGTTCCTGGTTGTCGGTTACCCACGTCAGAAATCGATCCATTACTCCACTCCTTTCTATAAAGTCTTCTGAAATTTACTTATTACAATCTAAAACTAAACGGATACGCTCCGCTTGCGTCCGGTGCGCCGAGAAATACCAATACGTCTGTTACGGTCCGCGGCGTTTGCACTGTGGGCTGTAACTTACCGCTGATAAACACTTGCGGAGCCATCTGACTGCCCGCCAGGCGCGTTTCGAAACTCAAGCCAACGCTATTATTCCCTTCCATCTTAGCAACAATTTCATTGTTTGCGGAACAGCTGAGTGCTGTTGCGAAAGGGCCTAAGTCGGTCCACTGCCGATTCAGACGAATCGCCGTGCCCCGCGTGGTTAACTTACCTATAAGTTGGCTACACCATTCACCACTGCTTAGATCACTCAGTTGGAAATTTTCCAGTTGCAAGCTCCATTGCCCATCGAGAGTTACTGGCACTGGCAACTGATAGGCAACCACTGCTTGCTGCAAGTTACCGCCGAATTCTCCGGCCAGCTTAACCTCGCCACCAAGACCTAATTCAACCTGCCCTTCTCCGGCCACAACGTTCGTTTCTGGCACTTGCACATCCACAGCTGCAGTACCACTTAGTAACCGCCAGGGCGCGAGTTGCCAGCGGACGTCGTTAAAGATGATCTGCTGTTGTGGCGTCACGCGATAGCTGAGGGTCGCCTGCCCCTGCCAGAGGGTGCCCTGCACCGCAGTTAATTCAACATCTGCGTTGGCGGGTATAAACCACAACACCATGCGCGCCGGCGCAAATACTACCAGGCCCACCAGGTAGATAGGGATCAGCCAGAGTAGCCAGCGCCAACTCATGTCAGACCGACCTTAAGCCGGCGCACGTGAACGTGTCCCGGTTTATTGCCCCGGGTAATATCCAGTTGCTCAATGGCCAGGCCCGACTCGGCTTGCAGCGCATCAAGAAAGGCTAGTACATTGACAAAAGGCACATCGTTGAGCACCACCACCAGGCTCTCGCCTTCGGGACTCATACGCCCCACAGCAAGCTGCTGGGCGCTGGCAAACTCAGTGACCAACCGTGGGATATCGCCCAACTCGTTAGCCCGTCGCGGTGTTGAACCAGTTTGGGGCTGGCCCGACTGCTGCTTCAGCGCTAAATAGCGACCGGTATTTTCACGGACCCAGCTAAGGGTCTCCAATTGAGCGTCGCGCTGTAGTTGGCGCTGTTCAATCCCACTTTGCAGTGGTTGCCAGAGTGCGAAATACACCACACTTATTGCCAGTACGATGCCAGCTAAACTGACCAATAGCCGTTCGCGGCCATTGAGTTGTTGCCAACGTAATTGCAATTGATCATGCAACATCGCTTAACTCTCCTTTCGCACTTCGAAATTGCCGGTGACTACACCATCGCGGTTGGTCACCTGGCCTTGTTTAACGGTTAAACCTGCCTGTCCGGCGGCTTCCTGAAAGCGTTGCAAACTATCAAAATTGTCGGCATTCACTTGCAAGGTCAGCGCGTCGTTACTGTAGCGCAACAGCTCGACCTGCAACTGCGGGGTGGCACGAAAAGCCGGGTCCAGTTGCGCTAGCAGGGTCAGCCCCTGCCCGCCATCCGTGCTGGTCGCACTTGTGTCACTGCCAACTTCAACAAGGTGCTGGCGTAACTGACTGCGGACATTCACAATCCGCGACTCATTCGGAAACACGGTCAGATAGGTTTCATTAATCGCCTGGTCTAAGGCCTGGTTCTCCTGGCCAAGCTGCACGTAAGTCACCAGTTGCTGGGCAAACAGAGCTACGACAGCAATACCCGCCGCGATGGCAGCTGGACGCCAGGGCAACTGAACATTTTGCTTGCTGCGCTTGCGCATTACCCGGAATTCGCCCTGCCGCAAATTAATAGTGGTTGCGGCGTGATTGAGTGTTGCGACTTGCAGCGGTATTTCAAACTGATCCGTAATATCTTCTGCTGTTATGGTAAATACCGGTGGATGGTCCACGCTGTAGGCTTTCCATTGGCTTTCGCGCACTAAGGTGCTGTGCCCCAGTTGCAGCTGGCAGCCCTGCTCCATCACCGGCAGCATAAAGTAATCCGGATAGACCGCATCGCATTCCAGACCGGCTTTTTCCAGCGCGGTCAGCCAGTTTTGCAGGCTTTCCCGGTTGACCACTGCGACCGGAATCGGCTGTTCGATACCAGCCGGCTTGGCGTTTGCTGGCCAGGCAAAATGCAGGGCTTCGATATCACTCGCCAGCTCATCTTCCAGCGCATTGGGGATCAACTGCGGTAGCAAGCGTTGCGAGCCTGAGGGCAGACGAACTTCGGTCAACACCACATCCTGACCCGGAACAAACACGGTAATCTCGCAGCGCTGCGCCTGATCCTGAAGTTGTGTCAGTGCGCCGGCGTCAGCCAATTCACCGCTGGCAATCACCTCACGCTGGCCCGGATGCCAAATCAGCCACTGCACTGGCTGCGCCAAATGAATATAAAGCTGTTCCATTAAGGTTCTCCTAACCCACGCATCAGCACCACGGTTTCGTCAGTGCTGATGTAGAGTTTGCTTTGCCCGCGTAAGACCATATCACCTACGCTAACATGGGTATCCAGTTCAAAATAATTACTCTTTACGACCAGGTCGTCAAACATTCCGCCGATGGTTTCGGCAGTAACGCCACTCGGTTGCGGCACACCACCAAAATTGGGACGAATCACTTGCTGGCTGGCCTGCTGCAAAATTGAGTTGTTCTGCAAGTCTTCACTGCGCTCGTAGCCATCATCCGGCCGCTCACTTAACGCGGCATTGCCGGCATCGGTAGTTAGCCCACCCAGGCTGACTGCGTGCAACAACTCACCATGCTCAGGGGCAACGGTATTGAAGTTAAGCCGCAGCTTATTGCTGTTCGGCACTACACAAACAAAGGGTTTCAGCTCCTGATAGATCGGTTGGGTGACCCCGCGAATCAAGCGCAACTCGCTTTCATGCACAAAATAGTCATTGGCCGCCTGATAAGGCACCGCCAGACTCTCGTAATCGGCGCGCTCAGCACCATAGCTGCTAGCCAGCTGATCGTCCTTATCGAGCCAGTCGGCAAGACTCTCGACGATAGTGTCTGCTGTATAAGCGTCCAAATCCTCGATAACGGCATGTAGCAGCATGCGAAACTGCACTTTACGCCGTGCAAGAACTTCATTGCTGAGCCCATCGCCTTTCAGTGCGTTCAGATTAAAGCAACTGTACAAATCTTTTATGCCAACCCGCACCAGGCCGCCGCCTTCAATCGGATACACCCGTTCTTCTTCGGTTTGCTCGTGCCACACCTGGTCAAGATGCACCACGCCATCGCTTTCGTCTAACTGCACCTGCAACAGATTCCGCGCAATTTCTTCGGCGCTCAGCATGTACCAGTACGCCTGCTCGGTCTGCTGATAATTCATGGTACGGACAACGTTCATCTGCAGCTTTTCGCTCAGCTGCACCGCTAATACGGTCACCAGAGCGACAACCAGTAACACCATGATCAGTGCCACGCCCTGCTGCCGTTGCGGCGGGCTTGTATGAAGCTGCTTCAGCTTAACTTTCCGGTTCACTGAAATCGCCTCCGTTAAGCACGAACACACGCACGATAGTGCCCCATCGTTCGGTTTCCAGTGTCACTTCTACCCCATCCGGGATCGCCATAGAGTCGCTTTCCTGGTCTTCTGCCGTCATCGGCGCCGACATACTGTCGCGTTCCTGTCCTTTAATTATCGGCTCGACCTCAAAACTGGTCACGCCCCGCAGGACGATGCGCTCGGTGGGTTCCTGACTGCTGCTCATATCGACATAGGTGTAATGCTGACGAACTAAGTTTTTATCCCTGTCGATTTGGTACCGTACGGGCTGTAGTTCGCTGCGTGGCAGTAAATTGCCCGGGTTGAACCAGCCTGCCCGCACGTAATAATCGCCCTCTGGCGTTCGGCGTGACACAGCTTGTCGCAGGTCTTGCTCCAACAGAAACATTGCGCGCTGCAGCTCAGATAAATTCTCGCGTGCGTCGGCACTTTGCTCGTTGGTGCGCATCATGGTGTTGATGACCGCGGCACTCGCCAGGCCAATAATGGCAAACACCACCATCGCCACCAGCACTTCGACGAGTGTGAAGCCGCGTTGAGACCGGCGCGTGCTCATTCCGACACCTCGAGGTAGCGGCCCAGGCGGTAATTGGAATCGGTGCTGTCGGCACTTGGTCTGACGGTCACTTCAACGTACAGCACAGCTTCGGTGACGGTTTCGGTAAAGGTCGCGCGCCAGTGCCATTGCTGGTCACCGACAATTTCCACACCTTCGGTCAGTTTCTGTGGCTCTTCCTGCAATGACAAGCGCGCCAGTGCGTTGCTTGCAGCGTAGCGCGCCAGGGTACGCTCCTGCATGTAAGACAGGTCGTTCAAATGGTTGGTGGCAGCTGCCACACCGGCAAGCGCGGCCATCGCGAAAATCGCCAGCGCCGCCATAACCTCAATCAGCGTGAAGCCGTGCTGCGTACGCATCATTCATTCACCGCCTGAGCTGTTACTTCATAGCCGTCTTCACTAACTAAGCGCCAGCTGCGACTGGCAAACACATCAATGGAACTCAGTGTCAGGGTAAAGACGGAAATATCGCCACTGCCTAAGATCCATACTTGCGGCATGGGCTGATCTTCTGGTTCCGCATTGTCATCCTCTTGCGGCGCAAAAAATGCTTCCACAGCGTCTTCATCCTGACCCAGCAGTTCTTCCGTCTCGCTCTCAACTTCCCAAACCAAACCGTCGGGCCAGTTCTGCGCGCGCAGACCGCGCTGCTCAATCGGCTGCCACTGCTGTTCGCGCCATTGCAAAAACTCATAACCGTCGGGGGTCAGGTGTAAACCTAATATTGCGTGGCGTACCAGCGCATATTCCTGGGCGTAGCGAATACGCTGTACCAGCTCTTCTGCCGTCTCATTAATCTGATCATCTTGCTCGTCTGGAATGACAAAGGTGACCGACATCGCCAACACCGCAATGATGGCAATGGTCACCATGATCTCGACAAGGGTGAACCCCGCCTTAGTTTTGTTCAAGGTTCCAGTTGCCAATGTCATCGTCGGTGCCTGGTTGGCGATCTTCGCCAGCCGAGAAAATATCAATGTCGCTGTACTCGCCAGGGCTCAGCAACAAATAATCTGAACCGTAAGGATCCTGTGGTAAGCGCTGAATGTAGCCGCCACGACGATAGTTGCGTGGGGTCGGCTCGACCGTAGGTTCGTTCAGTAAAGCTTCCAGCCCCTGCTCAGTAGTTGGGAACATACCGTTATCAAGTTTGTACTGTGACAAGGCATTTTCCAGCGCAATAATATCGGACTTCACTTTCTGCCGGTTGGCCTGCTCCGCCGAACCTAACACGTTAGGTAGAATCATCGTCGCCAACAGGCCCAAAATGACAATAACCACCATCACTTCAATTAGTGAAAAACCTTTTGCTTTTGTCATACTTCCTCCAGATTACAGGCCGACCGCCTGATTTAATTGCAAGATAGGCTGAATAATCGCCATCACAATGACTAAGACCACCGCAGCCATCACAATGATCAGGGCCGGCTCGAATATTTTTAACGCCACATTCATGGTGTTTTCAAAATCACGATCCTGGTTGTCCGCCGCACGCCCTAGCATTTGCTCAAGTTGTCCGGATTTTTCGCCGGCAGCGATCATATACAGCATCATTGGCGGGAACAATTTCGTTTGCGCGAGCGCCGCGCGTAAGGATGAGCCTTCCCGAACCCGATCGGCCGCGCCATTGACAGCAATCTGCATAGCGCGATTGCCAAGCACCCGGCCAGTGATCTGCAAACCTTCCAGTAAGGGCACTGCCGAAGCAGTCAGAATACTCAGGGTGCGGGCAAAACGAGCGGTGTTCACCCCTTTTATGACACCACCGATGACCGGCAGTTTCAGTTGCCAGGCATGAAATTTGTCGCGTCTCTTTTCGTCGCGCAACATTTGCCCGCCAACGATCAACAGCACCAGCGCGGCAACCAGGATAAAGGGGCCGAAGAACTGCAGGAACTCACTGACTGCCAGCAAAGCACGGGTAATAAATGGCAGGTCCTGACCAATATTGCCAAACTGCTCGACAATTTGCGGCACCACCGAGACCAGCAGGAATATGATGACGCTAATAGCCACAAAGGTAAGCACCGCGGGATACACCAGGGCCTGAGTGAGCTGACCTTTGAGCTGATTGCGCTGCTCGGTGTAATCGGCCAACCGGTTAAGTACTTCGTCAAGGTGTCCGGAACGCTCACCAGCGGCGACCATTGCGGTAAAAAGTTTATCGAAAATATGCGGATAATCGGACATTGCCACCGCCAGGGAGTAACCTTCTACCACCCGTGACCGCACCGCCATGACTAGTTTTTGCAGACGTGGCTTCTCGGTTTGTTCGGCGACTGCCAGCAATGCCTGTTCAATAGGCATGGCCGCAGCCACCAGGGTCGCCAGCTGACGGGTGATCAGGGCGAGATCAGAGGAGCTGATTTTGCGGATCTTCTGCCGTGCCCACCAGCCACTAAAACCGCGTTCTGCTGCAGTTGCGGCGCTGGAAGTTTGCTCAGCGACTTCAACATTGACCGGCAGTAAGCCCTGATCACGTAACAGTTGCCGTACCTGCCGTTCAGTGTCCCCTTCAAGTACACCGGTTTTCTTACGCCCGTTGGCATCTAAGGCATGATAGGAAAACGCGCCCATGATTACTCCTCACGCGTTACACGCAACACTTCTTCGCGTGTGGTGATGCCTTGCATGACTTTATCGAGGCCATCCTGGCGAATGCTAGGGGTCGATTTACGTACGTATTTTTCGATGGCTTGTTCGCCATGGCCGTTATGTACCAGTTCGCGGATATGTTCATCAACGATCAGTAACTCGTGGATACCGGTCCGACCGCGATAGCCGGTATGACTACACTTGTCGCAACCCACGGCACGGCATTCCTGACTACCTTCGGCCAACGGCACTTTACACTCTTCACACAGCGTTCGCACCAGCCGTTGTGACAACACAGCAAGCAACGATGAGCTCAACAAGAAGGGCTCGACGCCCATATCTTCCAGCCGGGTGATGGCGCCAGCCGCGGTGTTAGTGTGCAAGGTCGACATCACCAGGTGACCGGTAAGTGACGCTTGTACTGCAATCTGCGCGGTTTCCACGTCGCGGATCTCACCGACCATAACCACATCAGGATCCTGACGCAAGATGGCCCGAAGACCACGGGCAAAGGTCATATCCACACGCGGATTGACCTGCATCTGACCAATACCTTCGATCGCGTATTCGATGGGGTCTTCAACGGTCAGAATATTGCGATCGCGGGAGTTAATTTCCGTTAATCCGGCATACAAGGTAGTCGACTTACCGGAGCCGGTGGGGCCCGTTACCAGAATAATGCCGTGGGGCTTTTTGATAAGCTGCGCAAAAATATTCCGGTTCGCTTCAGTCATCCCCAGCTGTTCCAGGTTCAGGCGCGCATTATTTTTATCCAATAACCGCAGCACCACCCGCTCACCATGATTTGATGGCATGGTTGAGACCCGCACGTCGACCGCACGTCCTGCAATCAACAAGCTGATACGACCGTCCTGCGGCACGCGCTTTTCGGCGATATCGAGTTGGGCCATAACTTTGATCCGTGACACCAGCAACGAGCTCAGTTTGCGGTTAGGACGAATCACCTCGCGCAACACGCCGTCGATACGAAACCGCACCAACAGGTCTTTTTCAAAGGTCTCGATATGGATATCTGAAGCGCCTTCTTTGATGGCTTCAGAGAGCATGGCATTGATTAGCTTGATAATCGGAGCGTCATCTTCACTCTCCAGCAGGTCTTCCGTTTGCGGTAACTCATCGGCCAATGAGAACAGGTTGCTTTCGTTGCCGATATCTTCCATCAGCTGCTTCGCCTCTGAGGAATCACGCTGATAGGCTTGCGTTAAAATAGCTTCAAACTCATCCGCCTCATGCTCAATGACGGTAAATGGCATGCCCAGTACACGCCGTACTTCAAGTAACACCGTTTGCTCGACATCTTTACGGCAATGCACGGTACAATGCGCATCCTGTTCGCCTTCGGCATGCACGTCGGCAACCACGACGCCGAAGCGTTTGGCAAAGCCAAACGGCAGGCGTCGTGGCACAATGCGTGCTGCAACTTCGGCAACATTAGTCATTGCCATTACCCTCGGCGTGTTTATCGAGATACTCCTGTAATTCTGGTGGAATCGCCAGCTCTGAATCTTCAAACTCAGACAGTGCGGGGGTATCAGTATTTGGCATCAACGCAATACCTTCATCCTGACGTTTCAGTTGCTGCGCCCGCATGTAGTTGTATTTGCGGCTGCTCAAGCCCTGCGCGGTCTCATTATCACGCACAATAGTCGGACGCAGGAAAATCATCAGGTTGCGCTTTTGACGAGTGGTCGAAGTACTACGGAACAAGGCACCGACAAAAGGTATGTCACCAAGCAATGGAATTTTCGATTCACTTTCCTGTACATCTTCATCAATCAAGCCACCAAGCACGATGGTTTCACCATCGTCTGCCATCACCGTAGTTTTCAACGAGCGTTTGTTGATGGTGATATCCACCGCAGTGGCGCCGCTCAAACTTGAGACTTCTTGCTCAATGACCAACTGAACCGCATTGCCTTCATTAATTTGTGGGGTTACGTTCAGCTTGATACCAATGTCTTCACGCTCCACGGTCTGGAACGGGTTTTGGTTATTATCGCCAGCCGTGGCACCGGTAATGGTAGGTACGGACTGACCGACCAGGAACGAAGCTTCTTCATTGTCGACGGTCATAATGCTGGGGGTTGCCAGAATATTCGAGTTGGTGGTAGTCGACACTGCCTGCAAAATTGCGCCCCAGTCGTTCTTCACCACGCCAATCATCATACCGTTAACGTTGCCAAGCAATTCGGCAAGTAAACTGACGTCGCCTGGCTCGTCTGGCTCAGTAGTGGTCACCAAATTTCCATCAACGATGGTTTGCGTGGTGCGGCCTTCGCGTTCACGTGCCTGATAAGCTGCAGCAGCCAGCGGACCAATAGGAACCTGTCGGCCATTTGAGTACTGCACCATGCCGCCGTCTTCGGAAATCCACTGTAGGCCCAGGTCAATGCCATCGCCTTCAAGGATCTCAACGATAATAGCTTCAACGTGTACTTGTGCGCGGCGGATATCCAGTTGCCGAATGACATTTTCTAAATTCGCCAGCAGGTCTGGCTGGGCTGTAATCACCAATGAGTTGCTGTCTTCATGGGCGGAAATACTGATTTGCCCTCCATTTGCGCCACCAGCACCCCCGCGGGTCATGCGCGCCTGTTGGGTGGGCGCTCCGGCACTTTGCATATCTGCCTGAATGCTCTCGCTAACACCCTGCAGTACATCAACCAGCTCTTTCGCCTTAGCGTATTTTAAGTAATAAACCCGCGTGTTGCCTTCACTTTTAAGGTCTTGATCAAGGCGATTAATAAGGTCGACGACCCGTTTACGCGCACGCGGCTCGCCGCTGATGATGACTGAGTTCGTGCGCTCATCCGCAACAATTTTAGGAATTAATAGTGGTGGCGTACCTTCGTTGGCTTTTTCATAAAGTGCTGAAGCAATGCGAACAAGCTCCGATGCCGATGCGTACTCAAGTTTTACCACATCGACGTCCTGGTTACCGGCCCGGTCCACCCGCTCGATAATTTCCGTCAGCCGTTGTACCGTTTCACTACGACCAGTGATCATAATGACATTGGATGGATCGTAACTGACCACGTTTCCGCCGCCACTGCTGTCGGCAAGTAAGCGCAACAGTGGCGCCAGCTCACGAACACTAACATTGTTGACCGGTACAACTCGGGTCACCAGGGTATCACCAGCAAGTGAGTTGTCATCAACCACAGGAATTGCACCGTTACGCGCATCTTTATCGCGCATCACTTTGACCACACCAGATTCCATAGTAACCGTCGCAAAACCGTAAACTTCCAGCACGTTCAGGAAGAATTGCCAGTACTGCTCCGGCGTCATTACATCGTAGCTGCGCACATCAATAGTGCCGCGCACATCTGGATCAATGATCATGGTCTTATCAAGATTACGACCAACCACCTGAATGAACTCGGTGATATCAGTGTTCTTGAAGCTTGCGGTATATTCAACAGCTTCTGAATTGGTTGCTTGGCCGGCCTGCTGGGCAAAGGCAGTTGGGCTTACACCCAATGCGCAAGCCAGACTCATGCTGGTGAGCCAAATCGATGCGGTGGTCAAAATACGCATAGTTGGTCCTATTTATCGTTGTTCTGGTTACTCGCTCGGAACAGCTAGTTCTAAATCGAGATATTCGTCTCCGCGCAATACAGTCACAATGATCTGCTGCGCGTTGCGCAATTCACCAATTGCCACCTGGGCACTGGCGATGTCCGTTAAATCCTGGCCGTTTATTGCCACGGCAATATCACCTGCTTGAAAGCCGGCGTTGGTAAAAACTTCAGGGTATTTGCCCGGGCTCAGGCGATATCCTGTTAGGGTTTGACCTGACATCTCGGGGCGAATACGAATGTAATCGAGCAACGCAGTCGTATCGCCCTGCCGTAATTCGCGATAAGCACTTTGCGCTTCAGAGACGGCTTTCAGTTCCTCATCGGACATCAGCGGCTCTTCATCAGTTCCGCGCTCTGGCAATTGACTGGGCAGGGTAAGATTTACTCCCTGACTCAGCTCGCCAATACCTTCGAGTTCAAGTGTCTCCAATGCCCCGTTATTATTAAGAATGACACGGTCGGCGTAGATCTGTTCAATAGAAACCTGAGTATCGGTGATCTTGTCGCCGATAACGTAAGTATCCTGGTTACGATTTCGCTCAATAACTGCCGCTGAACGTTCCGGCACTGTGCTGGCCGAAACACCTAATAAGCGGACGTTCAAAGTGGTTTTTGGTGCGTTGCGTACAGAGCCTGCGGTGGTCAGGGTTGCCCCGAACAGCTCGAGATCAGCAAGGCCTCGCAGCGAGCCGCTGGCCGCAGTATTTTGTTGCTGCAATTGTACTGCAACAGGTCCGCTTGCCGGTGCACTCGCCGGAGCGGCTAATTGCCAGGTGAGTTGTGCCAGCAGCCAAACTGCGTAGATCGCAAAAATAGCGGTCAGCACCCACAGCACCAAGCGTACGATACGCGGTTGAGTAGCGAGAAAAGTGAAGCGCTTTAATTGTGGGTTCTGAATCTGCATGTTTGGTTTCGTTATAATTTTGTGACAACACAGAGTTGAAAGTCATTCTAACCCCTTAACTGCGAACTGAACAGATCAAATTGGGCGAATATGGTATTATGCGTACAAAATATTACATAGTGATGAAGTGAAATGAATTACCCCACCGACCAACTCTATAGATACACCTTTTCCGAGCAAGATGTGCGCGGAGAACTTGTGCAATTAAGTACCAGTTATCAACGCATGTTGCAAGGCCACAACTACCCCGCTCCCGTGCAGCGCCTGCTCGGTGAACTGATGGCGACGACGGCATTATTAAGTGCGACCCTGAAGTTTGAGGGGCACATCAACCTACAAGTTCAGGGTGACGGGCCAATTAACTTTATTGCCGTGAATGGTTCTCATGAACAGGACCTTCGTGGACTTGCGCGGGTACGCGCCGAAATTGCCGACGACGAAAATGATTTTCGGACGTTATTTGGCAAAGCGGTGATGGTGATCACCATTACTCCCGAACAGGGCGAGCGCTATCAGGGCGTGGTTGATGCCAATGCGGATAGCCTGGCCACGGTAGTGGAAAATTACTTCGCGCAGTCAGAGCAGCTACACACGCGCATCTGGCTACATGCTGATGGTGAGTATGCAGCCGGTATGATGTTGCAGGTTTTACCGGCAGCCGGTAATGACCTGAGTGCGTTTCAGCATTTAGAAACCTTAACCGCGACCATGACTGCGAACGAGCTCTTTACCCTGCACGGCGAAGAAATTCTGCACCGCTTGTATCACGAGGAGCGGGTTGAGCTTTATGGTGCCCAGCGCGTTAATTTCCATTGCGGCTGTTCACGTGAGCGCACCCTTGCAGCGCTCGCCACGGTATCGCCGGAAGAAATCGCTGACATGCTGGCGGAGGATGGCGAAATCGTCATGACCTGCGACTACTGTCTCACCGACTACCGCTTCACCGAAGGCGACCTGTAACACGTCTACTTCCTACATAATCGCAATGGCCGAATCCATATCGGGTAGCCCGTAGTTCTACTACGGGTCCAACCCACCGCATCAGCAATGCCAGCCACTGCAGACATTACTGGAACGTTCGAATACATATCGGTAGCCCGTAGTTCTACTACGGGTCCAACCCGCCGCATCAGCAATGCCAGCCGCTGCAGACATTACTGGAGCGTTCGAATCCATATCGGTAGCCCGTAGTTCTACTACGGGTCCAACCCGCCGCATCAGCAATGCCAGCAGTTGCAGACACGATCGCAAAGTTCCAATCTGACCCGTACTAGAAGTACGGCCTACGTGATTGCCTACAAATTTTTAAGGTCGTAAATTTTGCCGCAGTCGCGCATGCTTTGCGTATGAGAAACGTACGACGTTATTACGAAGGCGGGTATTACTTCTTTACAGTAACCAGTTACCGCCGCCAGCCTTTCTTTGCTACCCAGACTTTTATGGCCGCATTGCGCAATGCCATACGCGCAACGATGAAAACTCATCCCTTTGAAATAGAGGCGTGGGTCGTTTTACCTGACCACATGCATTGTGTTTGGATCGTGCATGACGAGGATATCCCAATTCGTTGGCGCAAAATTAAATCTCTTACAACCAAGGCACTAAAGGAGTTTACGAACGCTTCAGCAACTCATAAGAATTCGACCGCCCGCCATCGCCGCGGGAATGGCGCCCTTTGGCATCATTCATACTGGGAACACACCATCCGAAACGACCGTGAATACGAATTATATATTCTCTATTGTTGCTATAATCCGGTTAAGCATGGTTATGTTGAAAATGCGCGGTTATGGCCTTATTCAACACTTAATACATTTTTGGCAAGCGGAAAATACCCGGCCGATTGGGCAGATATAAATCCAACCTGGCTTGATGACGTTTTCGGAAGCCACGAACAGTAGCAAAGGTTCAATATGGAAAATGTACGCCTGGACAAATGGTTATGGGCGGCACGCTTTTACAAGACGCGGTCGCTGGCACGGGAAAAGGTGCAAGCAGGTAAAGTGCAGGTCGATGGCCAACGTGCGAAACCGGCTAAGACTATTACCGTTGGGCAACTGATAAAGTTAGCCAAAGGTAGCGACATCATGGAAGTTGAAGTGCTGGAGTTAAGCGATCAGCGGCGCGGTGCGCCCGAGGCACAGAAGCTTTATGCGGAGACTTCCGATTCGGTTGAGCGTCGGGAAAAAGAAGCGGAATTGCGTAAGATGAACGCGTTATACAATCCGCACCCGGACCACAAGCCGGATAAAAAAGAGCGTCGCGAATTAATGAAGATGAAGCGCTAAGCGTTCAGAGAATGTGCTGTAGCCCGTACTTCTAGTACGGATCAGATTGGAACTTTGCGATTGTGTCTGCAACTGCCGGCATTGCTGATGCGGTAGGTTGGACCCGTAGTAGAACTACGGGCTACCACTACAACAGGGGGTTAGCGCTTTTTGATGAAGCGCATGAGGCGCTTGCGTTTGCGCTGCTGGGTCATGGTCAGTTTGTTTTTGCGCCCGGCAAAGGGATTTTCCGACTCGCGGAACTCGACTTTGATCGGGGTGCCCATAACGCCTAAAGATTTACGGAAATAGTTAATCAGGTAACGCTGATAGGAGCCTGGCAGATCCTCCACCTGGTTACCATGGATAATGATCCGCGGTGGATTGTAGCCTCCGGCGTGCGCATATTTCAGCTTCACGCGGCGTCCACGCACCAGCGGTGGTTGATGCTCGTCGACCGCCATTTCCAGAATTCTAGTCAGCTTTGAGGTACTGACCCTTTGGGTCGCGCTGGCATAGGCTTCAAGCACAGATTCGAACAAATTACCGACGCCACTGCCATGCAACGCAGAGATAAAGTGCAAACGGGCAAAATCAACGAAACCAAGCCGGCGATCCAGTTCACGTTTGATCTCTTCGCGGTCGTCATTTGTCAAACCATCCCACTTGTTGACCGCGATAACGATAGAACGTCCGGCATTCAGGGCAAATCCAATCAGGTTTAAATCCTGATCAGAAATGGTTTCCCGGGCATCGATCACGCAGATGACAACGTTGGCATCATCGATCGCTTGCAGGGTTTTGATAACTGAGAATTTTTCAACGGTTTCATCGATTTTCCCACGGCGACGCACACCAGCGGTATCAATCAGAATGTACTCACGGCCATCCCGCTCCATCGGAATGTAAATCGAATCACGAGTGGTGCCGGGCATATCAAAAACTACCACCCGTTCTTCGCCAAGGATGCGGTTAATCAAGGTAGATTTACCAACATTCGGGCGGCCGACGATAGCAAGCTTTAATGGCAACGCATCATAGTCGATTTCGTCGTGGGCGAGATCTGGCGGGGGTTCATCAACGCCATTCTGCTCATCGTCGGGATCCCCCGCAGTAGAACTGCGGGCGACGGCCATTTCGGGATAGTCTTGGATTAACGGCGCAAAACATTTATCGAGCAATTGCTCAACACCACGTCCGTGAACCGCAGCGATACCATAGATTTCGCCCAGCCCAAGTTCGTAGAAATCAGCCTGCGCAGCTTCCGCGTCAATGCCGTCGATTTTATTCGCCACGACGTAGGCTTTTTTACCGATACTACGTAAATGCTTAGCAATGGCCATATCGGCGCTGGTAATACCGTCACGGGCATCAACCATAAAGAGCACAACATCAGCTTCATCGATAGCACGTAACGATTGCGACGCCATTTCAGCGTCGATACCTTCTTCATCGCCATGCACACCCGCGGTGTCGATAACGATGAACTGATACCCATCGTAATTGGCGCGACCGTACTTACGATCACGTGTGAGACCAGGAAAGTCAGCTACCAGTGCGTCCCGAGTTCGGGTGAGCCGGTTAAACAGGGTGGATTTGCCCACATTCGGGCGGCCGACCAGGGCCACAACAGGTAACATACTTAGTTAGTCCTTACCGCGAGTAATGTGCCGTCGCGTGTTTGAATATAAAGCTGACCATCAGCAACGACCGGTGCTACATACACCGGGTCATCAACATCTAAACGACCAGCCATCTCGCCCGTCTGGGCGTCAAGAAAATGCAGGTAGCCGAAGTCATCGCCGACCACGACGTAGCCGTCAAAATAAACAGGAGCTGTCACTTCGCGACCTTCAAGGTCGTTGTTAACCCACTCTTCAATGCCACCGTCGACATTGATTGCGTAAACACGGTCATCAACGTCTGTCACAAACAAGGTGTTACCCTGCAATTCAATATTCTGAAAGGAAGAGTACTCGCGTTGCCAAACCACCCGGCCGGTGCGGATTTCTACTGCGGCCAACTGGCCGTTGTAAGCGACATTATAAATGGTGCCACCACGTACCAGAGGATTGCTGTCGACATCCACCATGCGCTGCAATTCGGTTGCGCCTTTCGGGACCGCAAGCCGTGCTTCCCAGGCTTGCTGACCATTACTGGTCACGACAACACTCAGCTTACCTGTGGCAGTACCGAAAATAGCACCACCGGCGGCAAGCGTTGGTGCGGCAGTACCACGCAGGCTCAGCGCCGGAACATCGGTTGGCAGATTCCAGAGTTGTTCACCGGTTTCCGCATCAAATGCGAATAGCTCACCGTTACCGGCTGCTACCACTACCACGCTGGCATCAACTGCGGGGTCGGCAAGGATTTCGGCATTTACAGTCTGCTGCCAGATTACGCTGCCATCGGTACCATCAAGCGCGATGATGTTGCCATTTTCAGTGCCAAGCACAACCATGTTGTTATACGCGCTTAAACCACCACTGATGCGCAATGACTCAGCGCCATCTAACCAGCCCTCGCCTTGCACGGCATATTCCGCTTGCAGGTCACGACGCCATACGCGCTTGCCTGATTCACGGTTGTGCGCTACGACCAAACCTTCACGATCTGCCGCAACCACGAGGTCGCCAACTACCACTGGATTGAGTCGTGAGAAATAGTCGCCAATACCGCCGCCCACTGAAGCATCCCAGGCTACGCTCGGAGCCACTGTGGCATTAAACGGTTGTAGTTCTTTGTAGGTGAGCTCGTCATCGCCAAAAATCGAGCAGCCGCTTAAGCTAAGCGCCACAACTGCGAGGAGACCACTCTGCAAATACTTAATTGATTTCATGATGCCGCCGGAATGCTGTTGAGTTTCGTTTCAACAAGTACTGTTGAACCGTCGTCTTCTGCCGCTGCAATGGCTTCCTGATAAGCCTGGCGGGCGCCAGCAGTATTGCCCTGCGCTAATAGCACGTCACCACGCAGCTCTGCTGCTTTACTGGCAAAGCCTTCCGCGTTGCTCACTTCTGTTAATGCCGCAAGTGCCGCATCATATTGTTCCTGCGCTAAAAGTAAGCGTGCCTGGCGTAAATCAGCAACGAATTTAAGTGCGCCAGTTTCGTTATCGCGAGCCGTTTGCAAAGCAGTAATAGCGGTTTCCAAATCGCCCTGATCGATAGCCTCCTGGGCCAACTCAAAAGCTGCTAAGGTCGCGTAAGCACTGCCTTTTTCGTTTTCGACAAACCGCTTCGCCGCAGCCATTGCTTCACTGTTGCCCGCTTCAAGTTGAGCCACCAGTTGCTGGTACCGTTCAGATTGCGCTTCTTGTGCGGCAAGGGTGTGCGCATCGTAATAGCGCCAACCATAGAACAAGCCAAAACCTATAACCAAGCCGGCTACAATACCTTTGCCATGCTCTTTCCAGAAGGTTTTTAATTGCTCAATTTGTTGTTCTTCTGTTTCCATTTTGACCTCTGTCTCAAATTAATACTGCTGCTACATCACCAATCGTGGTCACGATACGGTCTTCTTGCTCGCGGTCACGCAGGTGCTTAATTTCGTAATCATCCGAGCGCACAATCAGGGCATAATCCGCGCCTGACTTGTCTGCTTTGATAAGCTTTTTCTTCATATTCTGGCTGCCGCTGTGCAACTGTACTTTCAATCCGGGCGCCTGGCTACGGAGTTTTTCGGCAACGGCAGGCGCGATTAGTTCCGCGTCGGCATCAACGGCAATCACATAGACATCAACGGTCTGCGTGACCGGAATCTTCTCTTGTGATTCCAGCAACAATACCAGTCGCTCAATGCCCATCGCAAAGCCAACTGCCGGCGTAGGTTTGCCGCCCAGTTGCTCGACTAAGCCGTCATAGCGTCCACCCGCACAGACAGTGCCCTGCGCCCCCAGCTCGGTAGTAACCCATTCGAATACCGTGCGGTTGTAATAATCAAGGCCACGCACCAGACGTTCGTTCAATACGTAGTCTATACCTGCAGCATCAAGTCGTTTGCATAAGCCGTCGAAATGTTCACGGGACGCATCATCCCAGTATTCTGAAAGCTTCGGCGCATGGGCTAATACGGCCTGGGTTTCTGCTGATTTACTATCGAGTACCCGTAACACGTTGGTATCAAGCCGCCGCTTCGAATCTTCGTCGAGCTGCGCTTCGTGCTCGCGTAAAAACTCGCGTAAGGCTTCGCGATAGCGTGCACGCGCTTCGTTTGAGGCTAGCGAGTTCAGTTGCAGTTGCACTTGCTCACTGATACCAAAGGCTTGCCACAAGCGCGCGGAAAACAAAATCACCTCAGCGTCTATTTCCGGACCTTCCATACCGAAAGCTTCCAGACCAAACTGGTGAAACTGACGGTAGCGACCTTTTTGCGGGCGTTCGTGGCGGAACATCGGACCCATGTACCACAACCGTGGAGTTTGATTGTACAGCAGACCATGCTCGTTACCCGCACGTACACAGCTCGCCGTGCCTTCCGGACGCAGTGTAAGGCTGTCTCCATTGCGATCGTCAAAGGTATACATCTCTTTTTCGACGATATCGGTGACTTCGCCAATGGAGCGCTTAAACAGATCGGTACTTTCCAGCACCGGCATGCGGATTTCCTGGTAGGTATAGGCCGCCGCGACGTCGCGCAGCACGCTCTCGACATACTGCCATGCCGGGCTTTGGCCCGGCAGGATGTCATTCATTCCACGAATTGCTTGAATAGATTTTGCCACGAGCTTACTTACCGTTTCGTTTAAATTCTAAAAATGGCGGGTAGTATACCGCAGCTTTACGCTTGCTTCACAGGAATCTGCTCGGCTTCGAGCAGTTTTACGCGGGCACGGATGTGGCGTTCCAGTTGATCGACCAAATCATTGTTGTCGAGTCGTTCTTTCTGGCGCTCGCCGCCGATGTAAAAACCGCTCTTGTTCTTCGCTCCGGCAAGGCCTACTTCAGCAATCAGAGCCTCACCTGGACCATTCACCACACAGCCAATAATCGACACGTCCATCGCCGTGGTCACGTCTTCTAAGCGTTGCTCCAGTGCATTGACTGTGTTGATCACATCAAATTCCTGTCGCGAACAACTTGGGCAGGCAATGAAGTTTATGCCGCGGCTGCGGATACGTAGCGATTTCAAAATATCGAAACCGACTTTTACTTCTTCCACGGGATCAGCCGCCAACGAGATGCGCAGGGTATCACCAATGCCCTCGGCCAATAACATGCCTAAGCCGATCGATGATTTCACCGAACCACTTCGTAAGCCACCAGCCTCGGTGATCCCGAGGTGTAACGGCTGGTCTATTTGTCGCGCCAATAAGCGGTAAGACTCAACCGCCAGAAATACATCGGACGCTTTTACGCTAACTTTAAAATCGAGGAAATTCAGCCGATCTAAAATATCGACATGCCGCATCGCCGATTCAACCAGCGCTGCAGGGTTAGGTTCACCGTATTTTTCCTGGATCTCTTTTTCTAACGAGCCGCCGTTGACGCCGATGCGGATCGGAATATTTTTATCGCGCGCGGCATCAACCACTGCACGAATGCGTTGCTCGTTACCAATATTGCCTGGGTTGATACGCAGACAATCGACGCCGTATTCAGCAACTTTAAGTGCAATGCGGTAATCAAAATGGATATCGGCCACTAATGGCACCGGGCTTTGCTGTTTAATAAATTTGAAAGCTTCGGCAGCATCCATGGTGGGTACCGATACCCGCACGATATCAGCACCAGCAGCGGCAATGGCTTTCACCTGCTTAACTGTAGCTTCAATATCCGTGGTTTCGGTGTTGGTCATCGACTGCACCGCGATCGGCGCACCATCTCCTATCGGCACATTACCGACATAGATGCGTCGTGAAGGACGACGTTTTATTGGATTCTCATGCATCATTTTGGGTACTTCGTTTCAGTCAATCGAGCGTCAGAGTTACACTTCTACCACGCACGTAATCGTCTAAGTTCACAGTGGCACCGTTGTAGGTCATGTCCACTGATTCTGGTCTGCACAAGATGATATCAAAAGGAGGCTCGCCCGTCAGCGGCATGCGATAACCTGCAGCTTTTACGCCTACGGCTAATTCCTCGCCGGTGGCATCAACAACTTTGACCCAACAGGCTTCGTTGAAGGTAAATACCAGTTGCTCATCGACTGCAGCCGGTGCACCTGTAACTGGTTCTGTAACCACAGGGGCTGATTCGGTAGTTGTTGGTGGTGTATCTGTAGCTATTTCAGTTGCCTCCTCATCGGTCAGGTCAGTCAGTTCCTGCGTTTCGTCGATAGGCCGTACCGCCTCACCCTCCGGGTCAGTCCCTTCTGGGCTGGTAACCTCGGGCTCCGCAAGATTTGGTGGCACATCAGGCGCCTGCTCTGCTTCGATCGAAACCGTTGAGGTATCGCCTGCGGCAACTTCCTCCTCGGTTAGACGACCTTCGGCGCGGTGTGCGCTAGGGCGCACAACTTGCGGCAGACTTGCGGCGTTTTCTCGCGACTGCTGAGCTTCCTGTTCTGTTGGCGCATCTTCACTGCCGGTGATGGTACTAAGGCTAAAATTGCTTTCCTGCCACCACCAAATCAACACCAATGCAATGACGACAATAATAATGCCGTAGCTCATCAACATCAGTCGATTGTCATTACGTTCTTTCACTTTGCGCCGCGAAAAACTCTGCATCTGCACCGTGTTGGGAGTGACTTGTTCATGACCGTGCGCGCGATAGGCGGCAAAAACTTCATTCTCGTCGACCTCCAGCGCTCTGGCGATGGAGCGCAAATAGCCACGCACAAAAGTGGCTGATGCCAATTTATCGAACTCATCGTTCTCAATAAATTGCACCACAACTTCGCGCAAACGTAAGCTATCTGCCACTTGCTGCTGGGTTAACCCCTTCGCTTCGCGGGCTTGTTTGAGTAGTTGCCCGGGTGAAATCGAATCTGGTTTCTCAGACTCGTTCGGGGCATCGTTAAAAAGGTCGTTATCCGTGGTCATGGGCTACTTCAATTAGGAATTAGGTTCTGAGATCTTCGCTAAGTACTCACGCGCCTGGCGTGAGTCCGGGAAGCGCGATAATAACAACTCGCCAAAACTTACTTGCCGAACTTTGTTGTTTTGTTGGCGCGCGAGCTCAATTTCCAGCCGCAGATATTCCGGTGATAACTGCGGTAAATTTGCTCGTTGCGCTAAAATCTGTGCTGCTTCCTGAATGCGCTGCTGGTCTAACAATACCGCAGCGTAACTTTCAAGAATAGTGCTATTTCGCGCACTGTGATTCAGGGCGCGATTAAAATAGTTGTCGGCTTTATCGAACTTACCTGCTTGCGCTGCACATAGTGCGGCATTTTCATAGGTAGATGCGACTTTCACATAGTCTGGAATTTGCAGCGCCTGGTTAAATAAACTATCGGCTTCATCATAGCGCCCCATCGTACACAGTAATGCGCCAAGGTTGTTATAGGTATCGCCGTTACTGGGCTGTAAATCGATAGCGTTGCGATAATAACGTTCCGCTTTATCGTATTCTTTCACTTGCTGATAATAAATCGCAAGGCCGGTATGAACCGAAGGATTTTTTGGAGTGTAATCGCGTGCCCGTTCCAGGTTTGCCCGGGCCTGTTGATAATTGCCCGATCGCAGATACTGAAAACCCAGCGCCAACCGTGTAGCAGCAGCTTCTTCAGCATTAAATTGTTGCGTGGGCTGGTCTTTTCCATCAACAGTACGTTGACTCACACAGCCTACCGCCAACAGTGCTAAGCTGGCTACTAGCAAACATCGTTGGAGTCGTCGCATTACAGTTCCTCTTAGGTTATTCGCAATGCTACCCTGAACCACCCCGCCTGCCTACGTCGTTGCTGGATATTTACGAAACCTTGACGTCGATTCCGTCAGCCCCACGCTGTGCTTGCTGTTTCTTCAGGATACGTTTCGTACGGTCTACCACATCGCCGACCAACTGGCCGCATGCGGCATCGATGTCATCACCGCGAGTTTTCCGCACCGTTACTATATAGCCCTTTTCTATCAGAACCTTAGCGAATCGGTCAATACGCGAATTACTGGAACGGCCATGGTCGTTACCTGGGAATGGATTAAATGGTATCAAGTTGATTTTGCACGGCGTATCTTTCAACGTTTCTGCAAGCTCAGCGGCCTGATCCATCGAGTCATTCACATGATCGAGCATAACATACTCAATTGTGATGTTCTTATTTGCTTTGGAGCCGTCAATGTAATGGCGGCTGGCTTCGAGAAACTCAGCAATATTGTACTTTTTATTGATGGGAACAATCTGATTGCGCAGTTCGTCGTTAGGCGCATGTAGACTAATCGCCAGCGCCACATCGATTTCTTCTTTCAGCTTATAAAGTGCCGGAACCACGCCAGAGGTACTGAGGGTCACACGACGTTTGGAGAGGCCGAAAGCATTATCGTCCATCATCAGATCCATCGCTGGCACCACGTTTTTCAGATTCAGCAGGGGTTCGCCCATACCCATCATGACCACGTTGGTAACAGCTTTGATGCCGGTTTCGCCATAGGCGCCGAGCAACTTATTGACCCGCCACACCTGACCGATGATTTCGGCAACCCGTAGGTTACGGTTAAAGCCTTGCTGGCCGGTGCTGCAGAAGGTGCATTCTAACGCACAACCTACCTGTGAACTTACGCACAATGTGGCACGGTCGGCTTCAGGGATCCACACGGTTTCGACGTCCTGACCGTCGAACAAGGTCATGGCAAACTTGATGGTGCCATCGCTCGATTGCTTTTGTTCACGCACTTCCGGTGCACGAATTTCGGCGATCTGCTTAAGCTTTTCTCTTAAGCCCTTGTTGAGGTTGGTCATGTCGTCGAAGTTGTCGACACAGAAGTGATACAACCATTTCATGACTTGATCGGCACGGAAAGACTTCTCGCCGAGTTCCTGGAAGAACTCGCGCATCGCCTGGCGATTCAGGTCAAGGAGATTCACTTTTTTGTCAACTGCGTTCATATAAACCTAAATTCGTTATTGGATAATGGATATTAGTTATTAGTTGAAAAACCACTGATAACTAATATCCAGTAACTAATAGCGCAAGGCTCGGCTATCCGAGCCTTGCTCATTTAATTAGCGGGTGCGGGCGCAGATTTCTTCGTCGGAGAAGAAGTATGCGATTTCGCGTGCCGCAGATTCTACCGCGTCAGAACCATGTACCGCGTTCTCGTCGATAGTTTCAGCATAGTCAGCGCGCAAAGTTCCTGCCAGTGCTTCTGCAGGGTTCGTTGCACCCATGATTTCACGGTGACGTAGAACTGCGTTTTCGCCTTCTAAAACGCTTACCATGATTGGACCAGACGTCATGAAATCAACCAGTGCGCCGAAGAAAGGACGCTCGCTATGTTCAGCGTAGAAGCCTTCAGCCTGTTCTTTGCTCAAGTGCATCATTTTCGCTGCAACGATACGCAGACCTGAAGTCTCGAAACGGTTGTAGATTGCGCCGATGACGTTTTTGCCAACTGCGTCAGGTTTGATCATCGATAAAGTACGTTCTAAAGCCATGGTTATCTCCGCTTTGCTTTAAGTTTGGATGCTTAGATTGAAGTCGCGCGGATTATACACGTTCCTCAGCACACAAGCCACCACCCCAGAAGGGGCTGCCCCTCCTTGAGTTTTGTTATAGTAAAATACAAGCTGGGCTCTTCTCTGAAGTCAGTGATTATGGTATAGATGTCTAAACGTCTATTAGGAGTAACGTATGACTCAACAAATTACCTTAGCGGGTGGCTGTTTCTGGTGTATCGAAGGCGCGTTTAAGCAAGTACGCGGCGTATTGAAAGCTGAATCTGGCTACGCTGGTGGCGAGCAAGAAAACCCAACTTATGAGCAGGTTTGTGCCGGTGAAACCGGCCATGCCGAAGTTGTGCAGGTCACCTTCGATCCGCAGGCACTTTCAGTACGGGAAGTGCTTGAAATCTTCTTCGCTTTGCATGATCCGACACAGTTGAATCGGCAAGGCAATGATGTGGGAACTCAGTACCGCTCGGCGATCTTTTACCAGTCGGAAGATCAACGTTTAGCGGCCGAAGATATTATTGCAGAAATGCGTGAGGAAGGTACCTGGGATGGCGAGATTGTCACCGAGCTTGAGCCGCTTGAGAAGTTTTGGCCCGCAGAGGACTATCATGAGAATTATGTCGAGCGTAACCCGCAAAATGCTTATTGCCAGGCTGTAGTAAGCCCAAAACTGGCTAAATTCAAACGCACATTCGCCGAAAAACTTGAATAATCAGTTATAACAATTGTAAAGGGGGGCAGCCCCCCTTTGAAAACCATCTTTACATTGTAAGGGCTGCCCCTTCTAATGGTTTTCTTTGACCATGTTGACGGTGTATTTGGGGATTTCGACGACCAGGTCTTCGCCGTTGAGGCGAGCCTGACAGCTCAGGCGTGAATCGGGGTCGAGGCCCCAGGCTTTATCGAGCATGTCGTCTTCGTTATCGTTAATTTCCGGCAGCGAGTCATAGCCTTCCCGCACATAAACATGACAGGTGGTACAGGCGCAGACTTTTTCACAGGCATGTTCAATACCAATGCCGTTACGTAGTGCCACATCCAGGACGGTTTCCCCATCTTTAGCTTCTACGGCGGTGCCTTCAGGACACAGCTCTTCGTGCGGTAAGAATACGATTGTTGGCATTACTATTCCTCACTTAAAATTCAGTTCAATCAGACAGCGCCCCATGAATTGCGGCGCTGGCCAGTTGCACCCGTAACAGGACTACGGGCTAAAGTTCGTTAACGTTGCTACCGGATAGAGCTTTTCGAATACCTGCATCCATGCGGCGCGCGGCAAAGTCATCACTTGCTTTATCGACCACTTCAATGGCCTTCTCGATAGCTTCAGCATCAGTGCCTGCACGCGCTTCGCGCAGTGCAGCCATCGCATTATCCAGACGTTCACGTTCCTGCTCATCGAGTAAATCGCCATCGGCAGCGAGTGCGCTGCTTAATGCCTCGAGCACCCGGTCGGCTTCCACCTGTTGCTCACGCAACATGCGTGCTGCCATATCTTCTTTGGCATTGCTCATCGAAGACTGGATCATACTGGAAATATCTTCGTCATTCAGTCCGTAGGATGGTTTAACCTGGATCGACGCACTGACGCCGCTGGATTTTTCCATCGCATCGACGCTGAGCAAGCCGTCCGCGTCAACCTGAAAGGTAACGCGGATGTGCGCGGCGCCGGCAGCCATTGGCGGAATATCGCTCAAAACGAAACGCGCCAGCGAGCGGCAGTCATCGACGAGCTCACGCTCGCCCTGCACGACGTGGATCATCATTGCCGTTTGGCCGTCTTTAAAGGTAGTGAATTCCTGCGCCTTGGCAACGGGAATTGTAGTGTTTCGCGCCACCACCTTTTCGACCAGGCCACCCATGGTTTCCAGGCCCAACGAAAGTGGGATCACATCAAGCAACAGCATATCTGAATCGGGCTTATTACCTGCCAAAATGTCAGCCTGCACCGCAGCACCAATTGCTACAACTTGATCCGGATCGATGGAGGTAAGTGGTTTACGGCCAAAAAATTCGCCTACGGCTTCCCGAACACGCGGCACGCGCGTCGAGCCACCGACCATGACTACCTCTAGTATTTCATCAGCACTGACACCAGCGTCTTTCAAAGCACGACGGCAGTTAACCAGGGTGCGGCGAACCAGCGGTTCAATCAGCTCGTCGAGCTGTGCCCGGGTTAAGGTCGCCCGCAAATCAGTAGAAGGCAGGGTAATTTCAGTGCTATCAGCATCGGTTAACGCTTCTTTCGCCGCTTTGGCAGCATTGATGAGGTCACGTTCGAGCCGGGCTGGAACATCGCCAGGCAAGTCCCATTCAGCTTTTAAATAATTGACAATCAGCTGATCAAAGTCGTCGCCACCAAGCGCACTATCACCACCAGTTGCCAGAACTTCAAACACGCCACCTTGCAGACGCAAGATCGAGATATCGAAGGTTCCGCCGCCCAGATCGTAGACGCCAATAAGACCTTCCTGACCAGAATCCAGACCGTAAGCAACAGCTGCTGCGGTGGGTTCATTCAGCAATCGCAACACATTCAGGCCGGCCAGTTGCGCGGCATCTTTGGTGCTTTGCCGCTGAGCATCATCAAAATACGCTGGTACGGTTATCACTACACCAGTCAGTTCGCCGCCAAGCGCTGCCTGAGCGCGCGCTGACAGGGTGCGCAGGATGTCGGCCGAGACTTCGACGGCATTCTTGTCCCCAGCAGCGGTGTGGAATACCGGTACCCCGTTATCCGTTTCGCTCATGCGATAGGGTAAATTGGAAAAGTTACGTTTTACATCGGCAACGGTGCGGCCAATAAAACGTTTGACCGAAACAATGGTGTTTTCGGTTTCGATGGATTCATCGGAATGTTTCTCTAATGCCTCGTAGCCAGTTAAGACTTCGTTTGCGCCGTAATAAACCACCGACGGCAAAATCGCGCGGCCCTGTTCATCGTTCAAAACCTGGGATTCACTGCTACGTACAGTCGCCACCAATGAATTGGTGGTACCCAGGTCAATACCTGCTGCCAGTCGATGTTGATGTGGTGCGGTGCTTTGCCCAGGTTCTGCAATTTGGAGTAATGCCATGAACTAACCTTTTGTCCAATTTTGTCGCCCGCAATTCTATTGCGGGTTGAATCTGCTGATATCGCTGGTGTCGCGGCGATGGTGCTGCCGCTTTTACAGCTATTGCCGGCGATGGCGCTATGTTCAGGCTTGACCCGTAGTAGAACTACGGGCTACTGATCTTCCAGCGCTTCGAGTTCGCGACCCAGTTTATGCATAAACTTGAGCTTTCGAATCGTATCCGCCGCCTCTTCGTTCGCATCCGCCGCCAGCTGTTGCTCTAATTTGTCCTGCAGCAGCTTGGTTTCGCCCTCAAGGTCACGAAACGCCGTATCAATAGCAGCAAAATCGCCGGGGCTAAGCTCTTCAACACGCTCCCGCCATTCCATCTGCGCCATCAGGAACTCAGGATCCTGCAACGTCTTCTGCTCATGCTGCATATCCACGCCGCGTAGCGTGAGCATGTATTCTGCCCGCGACAAAGGTTCACGTAACGTATGATAAGCGTCATTTAACTGCGAAGTGCGCTGCACGGCAAGTAACTTGTCGCGCGAACTTGCATTCGCAAAGCGATCGGGATGCATGGCCTGTTGCAGCTTGCGGTAGCGCTGCTGCAAGTCGGCCAGGTCAAGAGCGTAGTCTGGTTTGATATCAAACAGCTCGAAATGATTCATGGTTAAACGTTAAAGCTCTCGCCGCAACCGCATTCGCCCTTGGCATTTGGGTTGTTGAATTCAAAGCCTTCATTCAGGCCTTCTTTAACGAAATCGAGCTCGGTGCCATCAAGATAAACAAGGCTCTTGCCATCGATGATGATTTTCACACCTCGTTCTTCAAATACAGTATCGGTGTCGTCGACTTCATCGACGAACTCCATTACATAGGCAAGGCCTGAACATCCGGTCGTTTTTACACCTAACCGGATGCCCTCACCCTTACCGCGCTGTTCCAAAAACGAGCGGGCACGTTGCGCCGCTGCTTCGGTCATGGTAATTGCCATTACTTACCCTTTAGCTGTGTTAGCTTAACCTGCGTGTCTTGTCTTGTAGTCTTCAAGAGCTGCCTTGATGGCGTCTTCGGCCAAAATCGAACAGTGAATTTTCACTGGTGGCAGCGCAAGTTCCTCTGCGATCTGGGTATTTTTCAACTGCGAAGCTTCTTCTACAGTTTTGCCTTTTACCCATTCCGTGACCAGCGAGCTTGAGGCAATTGCCGAGCCGCAGCCATAGGTTTTGAACTTCGCATCTTCGATGATGCCAGTATCGCTGATTTTCAATTGCAGCTTCATTACGTCACCACAGGCAGGTGCGCCAACCATACCGGTTGCGATCGACGGATCATTCTTGTCGAATGCACCCACGTTACGCGGGTTTTCATAATGGTCGATTACTTTTTCACTGTATGCCATAACACTTTACCTCTCTTAGTGTGCCGCCCATTTGACGCTGTCTAAGTCAACGCCATCTTTGAACATTTCCCATAGGGGCGACATGTCGCGCAAGCGACCAATTGATTTCTGAATCTGTTCTATCGCGTGATCAACTTCTTCTTCGGTCGTAAAACGGCCGAAGCTAAAACGTATTGAGCTGTGAGCAAGTTCATCATTACGGCCCAGAGCGCGCAATACGTAAGATGGTTCAAGACTTGCGGAAGTACAGGCTGAGCCCGAAGATACCGCCAAATCTTTCAACGCCATGATAAGGCTCTCGCCTTCGACGAAGTTGAAACTAATGTTGAAGATGTGTGGCACACCGTGTTCCTGGCTGCCGTTGATGTACACCTCTTCGATATCTTTTACGCCATTCCATAAGCGGTCACGTAATGCCCGGAAACGTTCGCCTTCGGCGGCCATTTCTTCTTTGGCGATCCGCGCAGCTTCGCCCATACCGACGATCTGGTGCGTTGGCAAAGTGCCTGAACGCATACCACGCTCATGACCACCGCCGTGCATCTGTGCGTTTAGACGAACGCGTGGGCGACGGCGTACAAATAAAGCGCCAATTCCTTTCGGTCCATACATTTTGTGGCCAGAAAAGCTCATTAAATCAACTGGTAGACTCTGCAAGTCAATGTCAATTTTACCAGCACTCTGCGCACCGTCGACATGGAAAATAGTCTTATTTTCGCGGCAAAGATTGCCAATGGTTTCGATGTCCTGAATCACACCGATTTCGTTATTTACATGCATAACGCTTACTAATACGGTGTCTTCTCGCAATGCAGCTTTGAACACGTCGAGATCCAATAAGCCATCTTCTTTTACGTCAAGATATGTCACCTCGAAGCCTTCGCGCTCGAGTTGACGGCAGGTATCCAGCACAGCTTTGTGCTCGGTTTTGACGGTAATGATGTGCTTACCTTTTTTCTGATAAAACTCCGCCGCACCTTTAATACCGAGATTGTCGGATTCGGTAGCGCCTGAAGTGAAAACGATTTCGCGCGGGTCAGCATTAACTAACTCTGCGATTTGGTTACGCGCAACATCAATTGCCTCTTCGGCCTGCCAACCAAAGCGGTGCGAACGTGACGCAGGGTTACCAAACTGGCCGTCTGGCGTTAAAAATTGCATCATTTTCTCTGCTACCCGCGGATCAACCGGAGTGGTAGCTGCGTAATCAAAATAAATTGGTAGTTTCATTCAGTGCTACTCCTTAAGTTGTCAGGCTACTTACAACTGACAATTCAGTGCAATTTGTTGTTCGCGTTTCTTTTGCTCAGCGATGGCATTGTTCTGTCGTTCCGCTACTGCGTTGACGTCTTGCTGTTTCACCAATTCGGCTAAGCTAATATTTGCGAGAAAGTCTTCGATTCGATCACTCAAATTTGACCACAGGGAGTGGGTCAAACAACGGCTGCCCCCCTGGCACCCGCCTTTACCACCACAACGTGTGGCATCGATGGATTCATCCACCGCCTGAATCACTGCGCCAATTGAAATTTCCTGCGCCGTGAACCCCAGCCGGTAACCGCCGCCGGGGCCGCGTACACTACTTACCAGACCATGCTTACGTAAGCGTGCGAATAATTGTTCAAGATAACTCAATGAAATCCCCTGCCGTTCCGAAATATCGGCTAATGGCACAGGACCTTGTTCTGTATGCAGCGCTACGTCTAACATTGCGGTTACGGCGTAACGTCCTTTTGAGGTTAAGCGCATAGCTAGTTTTCCTCCACGTTTATGCCGTAATTCTCGCATTCCCGAGTATTTTAGTCAAGTATTCACAAGAGCAAGAGCGTTACTCGTTACTGGTTACTCGTTAATGGTTACGAATATCCAATATCCAGTAACCAATAACGCTTTCGTACTTTATCAATTAACGTTTTTGCTGTTTATCAATTGAGGCGAGGATGCCACGCAAAATATTCAGCTCATTCGTCTCCGGACGAGCACGGGTAAACAAACGTCGCAATTTCGCCATGACCTGCCCCGGATGGTGCTTAATGATAAAGCCAGTCTCCGTCAGCGTCTGCTCTAGGTGGCCGTAAAAACGCTCAAGGTCGTCAGTAAGTGGATACTCACTTACAGCTTGCTCAGGATGTTCTTTAGCTTCCAGCCATTGCATACGAACCTCGTAAGCAAGGGTTTGTACGGCCATGGCTAAATTCAGTGAGCTATATTCGGGGTTGGAAGGGATGTGCACATGATGCGTGCACTGCTGCAACTCTTCATTGGTAAGCCCGCTGCTTTCGCGACCAAATACCAGTGCCACATTATAATTGGCGCTTTCCGCCAGTAATTGTCCGGCCGCTTCGCGCGGGCCTAGCAACGGCCAATCCAGTGTTCGGTTACGCGCACTGGTGCCTATCACCAACCCACAGTCGGCGATGGCGCTACTCAGGTCGTCGACAATGGTTGCGCCGTGAAGGACATCCGTGGCACCAGCTGCCAGTGCTGATGCGTGGCTGTCTGGTTTCTGCACCGGATCAACCAGAGTTAACTGACTCAGTCCCATGGTTTTCATAGCCCGCGCCACCGAACCTATGTTGCCGGTGTGCGAGGTATTGACGAGTACGATACGGATATTGTCCAGCATAACGGTTTACTTCATGCTTTGCGGCAGATGTGGCCGTGCTTTTGTCAGCAGGTGTTGTACCACTTTCGGGTTGCCAGCGACAACGTGGCCGCTTTGCATAAATTCATGGCCGCCGGCAAAATCGGTAACCAGGCCGCCAGCTTCACGCACAATTAAACCGCCCGCAGCGATGTCCCACGGCTCCAGACTGAATTCCCAGAAACCATCGAACCGGCCTGCAGCTACATAAGCAAGGTCAAGCGCAGCCGAGCCTGCACGCCGCATGTCCGAGGTATGCTCGAACAAAGCACCGAATACCGCCTGGTAGTTGGTTTGTAAGTCTTTACGTTTGAATGGAAAACCGGTTGCCAACAGGGCACCATTTAAGTCGCGCTGGGCTTTTACCCGCAAACGCTTACCGTTGAGTTGTGCGCCAACGCCTTTGGTGGCCGAGAACAGTTCTTCGCGCAAAGGATCATAAACGACCGCAGCTTGCACTGAACCTCGGTGAAGATAAGCAATGGAAATCGCGAAATGCGGGATACCGCGCAGGTAATTGGTGGTGCCATCAAGGGGATCAATAATCCACTGATGCTCAGGTGTAGCCCCATCGATCGTACCACTTTCCTCAGCTAAGAAACTGTGGTCAGGAAAGGTTTTCTGAATGGTGCGAATGATCGCTTGCTCGGCCGACTTATCGATTTCACTTACGAAATCATTTTGCGTCTTGGCCTGAACATTGAAATCTGCTTCGACACCGAAGTTCTTGGTCAAAATTTTACCGGCCGCACGCGCAGCGCGCACCGCTATGTTTAACATGGGATGCATACCAATTTACCTGTGCTGTAAAAGAACGATTTTATGGCGGCGGATTATAATCGCTTCGCTCGTGAAAAGCAAAACCGTTATTGGATATGGAAAAACAAGGGCGTTATTAGTTATTAGATATTAGTTATTGGTTGAAGGCCGCTCTCCAATAACTAATACCTGTTAGCAAATAACGCTCTTGTATTTTGTGAGCGAACAACGCTCTTGTATTTTATTCCTGCAGGTGTTATTAAAGTGTTGCGCTATGCCTAAAATAACAACTATAAGCTAGGAGGATCCAATGGATCATTCAGAAGAGCTAAACGGTGTTGAAGCAAAACAGAACAAATCACGTCGTAGTAAACGCAAGTGGCGGGAAATTGAAGCGCTTAAAGAAAAGTACCGGTTGCGGGACGAGCTAAAAGATATGGATCATGGCCTCGATCTCGAACTCGACGAGCTGGAATTCTAAATCAGAAAAACGTTATTCGTACGCTGCGCTGCTCGTACGCTTCGCTATTCGTTGTTCGTTATTGCGAACAGCGAACAAGGTGAGCGCACGAACAGTGAGGCGCAGCCGAACGTACGAGTAACGACTAACGCTTTTGCTTTTTAGGTCCTACCAATCTATTGGCTGGGCCAGCAGTTCGTTGGTACGTCTGAAGTGTCCGCACGTCAGAAACCCTCTGTGTGCAGATAACGGTGACGGGTGCACCGCGGTCAGTACATGATGACGCTCGCGATCAATCAGTGCGCCTTTTTTCTGAGCGTGCGCGCCCCATAGTAAAAACACAATCCCATCACAATGCGCATTAATTTGCGCGATGACATGGTCGGTGAAACGTTCCCAGCCCCATTTTGCGTGGGAGCCTGCCAACCCTTGCTCCACAGTTAACACCGTATTCAACAGCAATACCCCCTGCTCTGCCCAATGGCTCAAATCGCCATGTTCAGGTGGCTGATAACCAGGAAAATCATGTTGCAGGGCTTTGAAAATATTTTTCAGCGACGGCGGTGGAGCCACACCTTTTGGAACCGAAAAACAAAGACCATGAGCCTGTCCCGGGCCATGGTAAGGATCCTGGCCCAGAATCACCACTTTTAACTTATCGAGCGGAGTTAGTTTAAACGCATTGAACACCAAATCCTTCGGCGGGTAGATAACCTTTCCTTGCTCGCGCTCACCTTCGACACGTTGCATTACTTGTTGAAAATAAGGTTGCTGCTTTTCCTCAGCAAGCAGATCACTCCAAGAACTATGTGCCATTTGTTGTCCCGTTGTCGCTGTGTCGGTCGCTGTGTCGGTCGCTGTGTCGAAAGACGCATTTTGCGGTATGATAGTGCTGTCTTTATGGTAACAACACGAGGCTTTGCATGTCAGCAAAAACCGACTACCCGCCAATGAGTGTCTTTGTCATCACCTTGAACGAGGAAGCACACTTAGATGAAGTGCTTGAGAGCGTGCGCGGCGTAGATGAAATCGTCATCATCGATTCGGGGTCAACGGATCGTACTCTGGAAATTGCCGCACAGCACGGCGCCCGTGTTGTACACAACGACTGGCCTGGCTATGCAAAGCAGAAAGAATTCGGCATTGCGCAATGTACGCATAATTGGATTTTAAACCTGGATGGCGATGAAGTGATGCCAGAAGGCGGCCTGCAAATGATCCGCGAGCGTATCGCTGTGGGTGATGTGAACGGTATCTGGATTCATCATGATGATATCTTTATGGGCCAAAGTTTGCGTAAAGCGCGCCACCATAAGTACCGTCGGGTGTACCGTAAAGACAAGTGTCACATGAATACCAGCGTGCTGGTACATGAGCATATTGAGGTCGAGCCACCACTGGCCTACTTGCCGATTTACCTGAAACATTACGGCTATGACACCGCCCACGGTTACATGGATAAACTGAACACCTACTCACTGCTAAAAGCCAAGCAACGTGAGCAACAAGGCCGCCACTGCAGCTTGCCACGGCTGTTACTGATATTTCCGCTGATGTTCTTAAAATTCTATCTTGGCCGACAGATGATTTGGTCGGGTTGGCGCGGCTTTATAAAAGCTAACATCGATGCGTTCCACTTTTTCCTCACCGAAGCTAAACTATATGAAATGGCCTATCGTCGGAAGCAGGCCGAGCAAAAGAAGAAGTAAGCAGTTCAATTTTTTGTCACTGTTCATAGGGGGCAAAAAGGAGGTCCTGTCTGTGGCTGACACCATGAAATGGAAAGTTCTGGTCATTAACCTTGAGCGCTCACCGCAGCGCTGGCATGCCATGGTAGAGCAACTTGAAGCAAGCGGCCTGCCTTATGAGCGAGTTGAAGCCGTCGCGGGCGATACGTTAACCGCTGAGCAGATCGCTCAGGTCTTCGATAGTAAAGCAGCTCGTCACAATTACCATTACCAACTCTCACGCGGCGAAATTGGCTGCTACCTTTCCCATCTGAAAGCCTGGCAAACCATTTTAAACCAACAGCTGGATTATGCGATTGTTCTAGAAGACGACGTCGTTCTAGACGCCAAATTCCGCTTGCTTCCGAAGGTGATTGTCCAGTGTGACGAAGCATGGGACTTAATTAAAATTGCAGCGCCTTTTAAGCAACAAAAAAGCTATGTACTGAATCAACTAGATGGCTTCCGCTCGGTGCGTTTTAAAAAACCGCCTATGGGAGCATGTGGTCACGTTGTCAGTGCCGCCGGCGCTGCTAAGTTATTGGCGCAACGGCCTCCGTTTTTTCGCCCGGTGGATGTTGATTTGCAGTGGCAGACAGAACTGGGTTTAGTCGTGCGAGGGTTGATGCCGTTCCCGGTGGATAACAGCCATCAACATGGAAGCGATATTTTCGCTATGGGGGATCGGCGGAAACAACCACAGCGGCCTCTATTAAGGGTAAAACATCAGCTCATGCTTTATTGGGATAGTTTGCGGGCCAGATGGTGATCTGACCCGCGGCCTCAATTACTTGCTTTCGCTTTTCCCGTCACCGTATTTTTCAAACCAGTGCAGGATGTAAGCGACTTTGCCGATCAGGTTCGATGGGCGGCTGTAGATGCCGTGAGGGGCATCGGGCACGCGAACCATGGCTGTGTCCACACCTTCAAGTTTTAGGGCCTGATAATATTGCTCAGACTCAGAAATAGGTGTGCGGTAGTCAGCCTCACCCGTCAACAGCATCGTTGGTGTGGTTACATTGCCGACGTAAGTGATGGGTGAATACTTCAGGTAGTGCTCCGGGTTCTCCCACGGTAGGCCCGGGAACCAGTACTTGGTGAAGTAGTTATACATGTCCGCAGTCAACACAAAGCTGTACCAGTTGATTACCGGCTTGGCGACCACTGCTGCTGCAAACCGATCCGTATGGCCGACAATCCACGCCGTCAACACGCCGCCGCCACTGCCGCCGGTTACGTATAAGCGCTCTTCATCGATGAAGCCTTTTTCGATCACCGCATCCACACCATCCATCAGGTCATCGTAATCCTGACTCGGGTAGTTATGATGGATCTCCTGTGCAAACTCTTCGCCGTAGCTGGTGCTGCCGCGCGGGTTGGTATACAACACCACGTTGCCCGCTGCGGCCATAAGCTGCACTTCCGCAGAAAACGTTTCGGCATATGCAGTATGAGGTCCGCCGTGAATTTCCAGAATCAGCGGATATTTCTCTTCCGGGTCAAAATTTGGCGGGTAAACAATCCAGCCCTGAATTTTGTAATCACCGTGCTTAGAGTCGTACCAGATCTCTTCTACGCGCCCCAATTCTTTATGAGCGAATAAATCTTCGTTCAAGTGGGTCAGTTGGCGCTTCATTTTACTATCTTTCAGCACCAGATCCGCTGGCCGCTGCGGATGCGCTAACGTATAAACCAACTGCCCGTTACCGTGTACATCAAAAGCACCACCGCTATACGGGCGACCATAACTTAAACCGCCCATTTCATCGGTCAGTTGCGTGCGTTTGCCATTGAGGTTCTGATAAACGATGTGGCCATCGCCGTGACGGTCATAAGCAAAGTAAACCCCTCGACTATCGTCAGCCCATTGAACATCATCAACGCTATAATCGAGGTCACTGGTTAATAGCCGCGGTTCGTCGCCGGCAAGATCCATTACGTACAGCTGGGTCAGCTGATGACTCATCATTTCGTCGTCGTAACCTAACCATGCGAGTTTCTTGCCATCAGGACTGATAACTGGCGAATGGTCAGGACCGACACGGTCGGTGAGCTGAGTAACTTCGCCGTCAGCTAAAGCGACACTGTACAACTCGGAGTTAGCCGGTTGATGAAAAGCATCCTCGCGTCGGTTAGCCGAGAAGATAATGCTCTCGCCATCGTGGGTCCAGGTGAGCTGTCCGCCATGATTGTAATCATCGCTGGTAAGCTGGCGCGGAGTGCCGCCACTCGCTGGCATCACGTAAATCTGGGTGAAGCCATCTTTAGCATAACCACCGCCGTCATAGCGATAGTTGTCTTTGTCGATATACTTTGGAGGCTCTGCCCAATCAGCTCCTTTAGGAGGCTTAGGCAAGCTTACCGGCGGCTTCTCAGGTGCTGGGGTGAACATGGTAAACGCCAGCCATTTGCCATCCGGTGACCAGCTCAGATTACTAGGTGAACCTGTCAGACGGGTTACTGGAGACTGATCCCGGGTATCGGTCCAATACATGTGAATTTGATTACTGCCACTGCGATTGGATACAAATGCCAGTTTACTGCCATCAGGCGACCATGTCTGCGAGCGGTCATTGGCGTCACCACCGATTAACGGGCGTAGTTCGCCTTTATTGTCGACGCGCCACAAAGTGCCGTATTTGCGATCCGTCATGATGTCCATGTAATTACGCACAAATACGGTGTAGTCACCTTTGGGATGAATGGTTGGCGAACTTGCGTACTCAAGTTGAAACACGTCTTCCGGCTGGAAGGTGTTGCTCTCTACAGCCAGCGTTGGTGTTGCTAAAACCGCCAACGATAAGGCAAGAATTTTTTTCATAGTTTGATCCTCTTGTAACCCGAAGTATTACTATTTATTCAATTCACCATAGTCTAATTTTTTGTGTTTTACCCGTAGTAGAACTACGGGCTACAGGTCTTTTTGGCAAGTGAAGTGGGATGAATGGCACAAAAAAACCCGCCGAAGCGGGTTTTTCTTTTTCTAATCAAAGATTAGAAGCTGTAACTAAAGCTAACCGAGGCGAAATCACGGTCACTTGCTGGCTCGTAATCACCGCCGGTGTTGATATTGTAGCCAACACCAATCTTATAGGTCGACAAGTAGCCGGCATCGACACTCAGACCAATAGTTTTACGACCTTCGATGAAGTTGCTATTGGGTGAATAGCCTTTCACATCATGACCAAACGCCAGAGTTGGAGTCAAATTCCAACCTGAAATCACGTTGTTGTACTCCGCCACAAAACGTGTCCGATAGCCCCATGAAGAAGCTGTGACGAAGCCTTCACAGTTGATATCAGCTGATGGTGAGGGGTTACCCAAAGCACGTTGATCGGCTACTGTCAGGCACTTGCCGTAAACGGGGTTACGACCATAGCGTTGCTCATCTAGACTCGGTAGCGAGTGAACTTTATTCATCGCAATTTCACCGATAAAGGTTAAGCGGCTTGCGCCCAACACGTTATCAAGGAAGCGAATACCTGTTAACTGGAACTGGCTCACGTCAAGCTCGTCATAGCCTTCCTGCAATTCACCTAAATTAGTAATCGCTCCGGTTTCGTCACGACGGATGCGGTCTGCGAAAGTGCTTGGGACACCTGCACGCAAACCAGCAGTCAAAATTTCGGTAGTGTTGATCTGAACCGCTAAGTCCGGACGGAAACTGTATTCACCACCGACTGACCAAAGTCCGAAGTTGGTACTAAAACTCGCACCCATGATCTCTTGATCTTCCGGGTACTGTAACAAGTAGTTTGGCCCGGCAATTGGGTAGCCATCAGGGTGACTTAAACCAGGGCTTGGCTGCTCAATCCAGTTAACAGCGGAAATGATTGGTGTTTGGTTATGAATGTTCATGTAGTACAGACCAAACTCAACATCGAGGTCCATATCGTAATGACGCATCGCAAAACCGTATTGACCGCCATCGTCTGGCTCAATATTAGCTGAGCGATCTAGATAAGCACCGAACTCAACCGATTCACGGTCGCTCAGGCTACTTGAAGGCATGCCGGCTACCAGCGTCGGGTTCAGAGTTACTTTGTTACAACCGGGACCTCCAAGAATATCAACGGTAGAGAAGAACGTACCACAACCGTCGAGTTTGGTGTTGTCCCACTCGTATTGATAGAACATATCCAGACTGGTTTCGCTGGTAAGACCCAAATTAAGGTTAACCATACCCACCGGCAGTAATGCTTCTTTAATTTCAACACCCGGACGGCGCACAGCATTCACGTCAATCGGGTTGATAGAGTTTATGCCATTAAAAATGAAGGTGCTTTCGCCCCAGCTCAATACCTGACGACCGACCCGTAAGTTGACGGGCATATCACCTAGATCGAAATAGGCATAGACGAACGCATCAAGTAATTCAAAACCTGAACCGGTTGAGAAATCATCTAGTCCGTCGTTATTGAGGGTTACATCCGGGAAATAATTCGTCGCCGTGTGGCCATGCGGCACTTCGTTGTTCTTGATTACGTCGTCATACCAATACTTGAAGCGTACGAACGCACCGTAGTCACCACCGTCAATGCTGAGGTCATGAACGCCTTTGACCACAGACGAAACCAAATCGCCGTTGTCATAGTTCAGGTTACCATCATCGGCAACACCTGACTGGCCCATGCCACCATCCATATTGCCTGGATGGATTAAATTCAGATCACGGTCTTCCATACGCCATGCGGCGCCGTAAGAAACAATTGAATCGAACTTAACGCGGAAATCACCCACTTCGAATTCTGCTGCGTGGGCCCCTGCACTTCCTGCGAATGCCAGCGCTATAGCTGTAGCGAGAGGTAATTTTTTAAGCATAGTTGTTCTTCTTTTCATGTTAGCCACCTAATCCCACTAGGATGTTATAAGCTCAATCATGTCCGATGAGTTGCAAATATGCAAGTGGTGTATTGAGAAAAATCGAAGAAGGGGCAGCCCCCTGTGGATATGTGGGTAACTCACAAAAAAGGGCAGCCTTTACAATGTAAGGGCTGCCCTTTTTTAGGGGAATAAAAAATTACAACTCTTTTTCCAACTCCGGTAGCACATCAAATAAATCAGCGACTAAACCATAGTCAGCGACCTGGAAAATTGGTGCTTCTTCGTCTTTGTTGATAGCGACGATAATTTTCGAGTCTTTCATACCTGCCAGATGCTGAATCGCGCCACTGATACCTACCGCGATGTACAGTTCAGGTGCGACAATCTTGCCGGTTTGTCCAACCTGCATGTCGTTAGGTACGAAACCTGCATCGACTGCGGCACGTGACGCGCCTACGGCAGCGCCGAGCTTGTCAGCAACTTTTTCCAACAAATGGAAGTTCTCGCCATTTTGCATTCCGCGGCCGCCGGAAATCACCACCCGCGCCGAAGTCAGATCAGGACGTTCAGACTCTGCCAGCTCTTCACCAACAAACTCTGATTTGTCGTTATCGATAACAGTATCAACGGCTTCCACTGCTGCGCTGCCACCTTCTGCGGCGACGGCATCAAAAGCTGTGGCACGTACCGTGATCACTTTAATCGTATCTTCTGATTGAACTGTCGCAATGGCGTTACCGGCGTAAATCGGCCGCTTAAAAGTATCTGCGCTTTCGACGGCGATGATGTCAGAAACCTGGGCAACATCAAGCAACGCTGCCACACGCGGCATAAAGTTCTTACCGGTGGTGGTTGCAGGCGCAACGATGTGACTGTAATCCTTACCCAGCTCGGCCACTAAAGCGCCTAGATTTTCCGCCAGAAAATGTCCATAAGCAGCATTATCGGCGACGCGAACCTTGCTTACGCCTTCAGCTTTTGCAACTTCTTCCGCAACAGCCTGGCAATCGTGTCCGGCAACCAATACCTCAATGTCGCCGCCCATTTGTTGGGCCGCCGCTAAGGTCTTTAAAGTTGCAGGACTTAATTCATTATTGTCGTGTTCGGCAATGACTAAGATACTCATATCACTTTTGCCTCGTTTTTCAATTTGTCTACTAACTCCGCGACGTCTGCCACTTTCACGCCGGCACTGCGTTCCGCTGGCGCTTCAACTTTGAGCAACTTAACGGTGCGGTTTAAACTCACGCCCAACTCGTCTGCTGAGGTGACATCAAGCGGTTTACGCTTGGCTTTCATGATATTTGGCAACGACGCATAACGCGGCTCGTTCAGACGTAAGTCAGTGGTTACTATCGCTGGCAAGCTTAATTTCACCGTTTGCAGACCACCATCGACTTCACGGGTGACGTTCACACTGCCGTCAGCAACATCAACTTTTGACGCAAACGTACCTTGCGGCATACCTGTTAACGCGCCCAGCATTTGTCCGGTTTGGTTGTTATCTGAATCGATAGCTTGTTTACCAAGAATCACCAGGTTCGGCTCTTCTTTCTCGACCACACCTTTAAGCAGCTTAGCTACCGCTAGCGAATCGGGCATGTCTTCAGTTTCGACCTGTATTGCCCGGTCAGCGCCTAGCGCGAGGGCTGTACGAAGCTGTTCCTGCACCGCTTTCGGACCGATAGAAACCACTACCACTTCTTCGGCAATGCCTTTCTCTTTCAGTCGTACTGCTTCCTCAACTGCGATTTCACAGAACGGGTTCAGAGCCATTTTTACGTTGGCCAGATCAACATCAGATTGGTCGGCTTTGACCCGGACCTTGACGTTGTAATCAATGACGCGTTTGACCGCCACTAATATTTTCATGTTGTCGTTCCTGTTACGTTATTTGGATTCACGTTTTATCTTAGACCGCCCAAGATTAACATTTTTCGCAGCAAAAATGATACTATTCGCCCATCTTTTGCCTTGTTCAGGCGCAATTTTCAGCGCTTTTATGGTGTCTACCGATGGTGTACGGAAAATTAGCTGAAGCTGATCTGTCAGCATTACAGCACCAGGCTCAGCAACAGCCACAGCGACTTAAGTTTCTGATTGAGCAAGCCGCCCAGTTGCCCGCGTTCCCCGCTGATGCGCGCGTGCCGGAAAACGAAGTCCACGGCTGCGAAGCCAAAGTCTGGCTGCTGTCATACTGGCAGGACGGTCGACTGGAACTGCAGTTGGATTCCGCGTCTCGCGTGGTAAAAGGTCTGCTGGCGTTAATTTACCAGGCCTTGCATCACGCTTCAGTTGATCAGGTCGCCAATTTTGACCTGGACGCCTTGTTACAAGCGCTCGGCTTGCAGGACCTCGTCAGCGTCTCACGCCGTAATGGCCTGCGCGCCGTGGTAGCCGCAATCAAGCCTTAGCACTTGCCTAAAGCAAATCTAAGCAATCACCTCGTAGCCTGACCAGTCAGGTACCAAAGGTTGTTGCTCGCCATCTTTCACCAGATGCACGTACCAGCCTTCTAATAAATCGACGTTCAGGCAATTATCAACATCGTAAAGATCATCCTTGTGCGGTTCGATGCTATCGGTGAGCAGCCGCTGATAGCCAACACGCTTGGCTTCGTCGGCACTTTTCGCAACCGTCAGAGTGAAATCATGAAACTCCGCCAGACGCCCCGGGTAATACCCGCCGAAATTAACAAACCACAGCTTCTCCGCCTGGGCACGCGGTTGCTGTTGTAATTCAACGCGATAGCCGTCGACATGATGCACCTGCACGTAGCTATCCAGGTGCAAGCCCCGTAAAGTGCCATACCAGCTTTTACGAAGCGCCGGGTAGCAGTCCTCAACCGATGCGCCAGCGACAAAACGAACATCATGTACTTCAATATTCGCGCCTGGCGCCGAGCCGCCAATGTAAAACATATAGAGTTTCATTTACGTTCCAGTTTTTCTAATAACAGCGCCACCGCGTGCATCGCAAAGGTACAGGTCACCGGCATCGCCGCGCCGAATCCGGTGCTGCAATCCATACGCATGGAGCCAGCTCCAGGTTTTGCGTGATCCCAGGTGCCGTCACCCACCGGATAACGCAACTGCTCTGTTGAGTACACCGCTTTTACGCCAAAGTTACGGCTCGGATTACGCGAAAAATTATAATCCCGCCGCAGCATTGAGCGCACTTTGGCAAGCAATGGGTCTTGCGACGCTTTAGCAAGGTCCGCAGACGTCACCTTGCCCGGATCAACCTGACCGCCTGCACCACCGCAGGTGACCAGCGGCAATTTACGGCGCTTACACCAGGCAATCAACGCAGCTTTAACCTGCACACTATCCACCGCATCCAGCACCGCCGTCACCGGCTCACCCAGATAATCATCCAGATTTTCCCGCGCCAGAAAATCGTCAATCACCCGCACCTGACAATCAGGATGAATATCCCGCACCCGCTGCGCCAGCACTTCAGTTTTCAGCTGCCCAACAGTACTCGTCATCGCCGGTAGTTGCCGGTTAATATTAGTCAGGCAAACATCGTCGAGATCGATCAGTGTAATTCCGCCCACGCCCGAACGCGCCAACGCCTCCACCGCCCACGAGCCCACGCCACCAAGACCAATCACGGCCACATGATGCTGCTGAAAGCGACTAAATTCATGCGCGCCATACACGCGCTCCACACCTGAAAATCGTTCGTCTGCCATAACATCAAGTACCTAAACGCTAAAGGGATAGGCGATCGGATCGTGGTGCTGGTAGTTGTGGACTTTGAAGTCGTCGAGCGTCACCCAGGTTTCCAGATCTTCCAGCGATTTGATCGCAGGGTTAATTTCCAGCTCCGGCGCATCAAAAGGCTCGCGTTTGAGCTGTACATCGCGCATTAATTCCAGCTGGTCTTCGTAAATGTGAGCATTCACTATCTTGTGATACGCCTTACCCGCTTTATGCCCCGTGATTTGTGCCATCAACGCCAAAAAGGTAAACACCTGCACCTGATTAAAGTTCAGCCCCAGCGGCACATCGCATGAACGTTGGTAACTTGTCAGGTGTAGGGTATCGCCAAGCAGAGAAAAATTATGCGTATGCATGCACGGCCGCAGACAACCCATGTGAAACTCGCCCGGGTTATAAAAACTAATGATTTCACCACGGTCATCAACGCCACGGGATAAATTATCAACCACCTTGCGCAATTGATCGACATGACCGCCATCAGGCTTCGCCCAGCTTCTTCCCTGCACTCCGTAAACCCGGCCCATATCGTCTTCACCCTTGCGGTGCGGATTCTGTAACCAGGCTTCATTCAGGTTGGCGTTGGCATCCCAGGTCTTGCAACCCAGTGCACGAAAGTCCGCGGCGCTGTCGTAACCGCGAATGTAACCTAGGAATTCGGCAATCGCCGCCTTCCAATAGCTTTTACGAGTTGTAATCAACGGAAACGCATTGCCCGCCACATCGTATTCAAGGTCAGCATTGATTACCGTTAAGCACCGTTTACCGGTACGTTCATTGGTGACCCAGACACCCTCATCGACAATGCGCTGACAAAGCTCTAAATACTGGTTCATGCGGTGCCTCCTTTGCCGGCTGCAGAGTTAGATTTGTAGGCCCAGAGCATTAACAGAATACCCGCCAGCACCATAGGCGCCGACAGCCACTGGCCCATCGACCAGCCCATACCAAGTAACCCCAGATGCGCATCAGGTTCACGGAAGAACTCAACGACAAAGCGCGCCACACCATAACCGACTAAAAACAGCCCGCTGACAGCGCCCATTGGTCGTGGTTTGCGGCTGAATAACGCCAACACAATAAATAGCAACAGCCCTTCCAGCGCCGCTTGGTAGAGTTGCGACGGATGGCGTGGATCCGGTCCGGCGGCAGGGAAAATCATCGCCCAGGGCACATCAGTGACGCGACCCCATAGTTCACCATTCAGGAAATTACCGATACGGCCGAAGCACAACCCCATCGGCACCAAGGGGGCAACAAAGTCGCCTACCTGTAAGAAATTAATCTTGGTGGTGCGAGAGAAGATGGCCAGGACGGTAATGACGCCCAGTAACCCGCCATGAAATGACATACCCCCGCTGCTCATATCAAATAAGTACAACGGGTTTTCACTAAAATACTCAAACTGATAAAACAGCACGTAGCCGATGCGGCCACCGAGAATAACCCCCATGAAACCCCAGAAAAGCAGGTCGCTGAAGCGCTTTTCGGTCCAACCCACAGCCGCATAATGCGGCATCTGGCACTGCCGTTTACCCCAAAAATAGGCGAACGCCAGCCCCAACAAGTACATCAAACCGTACCAGCGCAACGCCAGTGGCCCAATACTGAAAATCACCGGGTCGATGCTCGGGTGCATCATGAACTCAGTTTGCATGTTTTATCCTATGAACAATTCGATAGACACCAGCACTAAAAAAGTCGCAAAACCCTGTTGCAAGCGTTTGACCGGTATCCGCTGCGTCAAAGCAGCCCCTAAGGGTGCACAAAGAACTGAAGTAATTGAAATCGCCACCCAGGCAGGACCATGGACGTAGCCAAACAGGCCTTCATTCGATTCCATTTGTTGACCTAATACAATAAACGCCAGCACGGCGCTGATGCCGATGCTCAGACTTCCCACCGAGGATACCGCAATCGCCTGCCGGATGGGCACCCGCAGACGTTGTAACAAAGGTACTGTCAGCGATCCGCCGCCGATGCCGACCAACGCTGATAAGCTTCCGACAAAGGCACTGATAACAGCCATCAGGCGCTTTGACACATCCGTTATTGGCTCGCCCGTACGCTGCGGTACCAGCATTCGAATGGATAGTATCAAGAGTACGGCGGAAAAAATACGTTGCAGCCATTCGGGTTTAAGCTGGGTCGCCAGCCAGGCACCAAAGATTGCCCCCAGCATCAGACCGGGAATCAGGCGCCGTACCCAGAACCAGCTGATCTGCCCATGTCGGTAGTGCGAGCGGGCGGAACTAAGCGTGGTCATGACAATGGTGGCCAAACTGGTAGCGACCGCCATCTGAACCACTAACTCAGGTGGCACCCCAAGCAATGGCAATAAGTAAATCAGTAAGGGAACAATAACCAGGCCGCCACCAATACCTAACATGCCGGCCAACAGGCCAGCAATCACGCCTCCGGCTAAACACCATAACCAGCCTGTGATGAGCACCCTGACTCCTTAGTTTACCAAGTAGAATTGTTCCGGCTCTTAACCACCGGCACGAACGAAACCACCCAGACCCGCTTCTTCCAGGGTCATGGTGACGATTTTTCTTACCTCTTGTGGCGAGCGCGCTTGCAGGGCTTTCGCCAGCATCGCATCAAGGTCTGCAGCTTTAACATGCCGGATAATCCAGCGTATCCGATCGATATTGTAGCTGTTCATGCTCAGGGTCCGGTAGCCCATGGCCAGTAACAACAATGCGCCGCCCGGCTCACCTGCGAGCTCGCCGCATACAGACACCGGCTTATCCAACTCATTAGCGCGATGGATAATTTGTTGTAAAGCATGCAGTACCGCTGGATGAAACGCATCGTACAGGGCGGCTACCCGTTGATTGTTGCGATCGACCGCCAACATATACTGGGTCAAATCATTGCTGCCAACAGAGAAGAAATCGACCTTATCGACAATGGTATGCATATGATACACCATCGCTGGAACTTCGATCATCACGCCAAGCTTTGGCGGTACCAGTTGCGTGCGATCGTGTCCGTTCGATTCTTCGGCTACCTCATGATACGCCTGTTTTACCATCCGCGCAGCTTCATCGACCTCGTCGGCACTGGTGATCATCGGCAACAGAATGTGCAGGTTGTTGCGCCCCACCGCAGCACGCAACATGGCGCGGATTTGCACCAGGAAAATCTCCGGGTGATCAAGTGTTAAGCGGATACCGCGCCAGCCAAGAAAAGGATTCTCTTCTGACATGGGTAAGTACGGCAGGGGTTTGTCGCCGCCGACATCAAGGGTACGCATCACCACCGTGCCAGCCCGAAACTGCTCAAGGATTTGCGTATACAGCTCAACCTGCTCATCTTCAGTGGGCAGCCGTTCGCGCATCATAAAGGGTATTTCCGAGCGGTAGAGGCCAACACTCTGAATGTCGAGTTCTTTGAGCCAGTCACGCTCGGTGTTAAGCCCTACATTGAGCTGTAATGTCAGCCGTACGCTGTCTAATGTTTCTACGGGTTTCCCCCGCGCCTGCTCGACTTTTGCCCGCAGTTCAAGTTCTTCTTCGGCTAACTGGCGGTACTCATTTTCGACTTGCAATGGCGGATCAACGAACACATCACCATTGTAACCATCGACAATAACCGTCTCGCCATCAAGCTCATTCAGCTCAATATCGTCGGCGCCCAGTACCGCGGGAATTCCCATGCTGCGCGCCATAATGGCCGCATGAGAGCTGCCCGAACCGCGCACCGATACCATGCCCAGAATCTCTGTATTGGGTAGTTCAGCGAGCATGGTTGCGGTCACTTCATGCGCGACCAGAATACATTCCGCCGGCGGCTCGAGTTGCTGCCGCGCTTTATCTTTCAGATGAGATAATATCCGTTGTCCGAGATCGCGCACATCACTGGCGCGCTCACGGATGTACTCGTCGTCCAGATTCTCAAACTGATTGACCAGGTTCTCCACCACCAGTTTTAACGCGGTTTGCGCGCGCCAGCCGTCGTTGATGGTTTGCTCGACTTCCTGACCCAGGTTGGTTGAATCGAGCATAGCGTGATAAACGTCAAAAATCGCCAGTGTTTCGTCGGCAATCTGACCTTTCATGCTTTCACTTAAATCAAGTAACTCTTGTCTGGTGCGCGCCACTGCCGAGCGGAACCTGCGAATTTCATGCTCCGGCTTGTCGGACTTCTTCGGTGTCACTTCACTTAAGCGCGCCCGTGGTTTCACTACGTAAGCCTGGCCGATGGCCACGCCAGGCGCTGCCGCAAGACCTTTAATTGTTTGCAGCCAGGGCGACTGCTTGGTGGTACGTAAAAAGCCCTTAGCTTCAGCATGCGCGATGACCACCGCCAGCTGTGCCGCTAAGGTCACCACAAAGGCTTCTTCATCGCGGGTAAAGGCACGCGTATGCTCTTGCTGCACTGCCAATACACCAAGCACCCGGCGCCGATGTATGACCGGCGCGGCTAACATGGCGTTATAGCGCTCTTCGTCCACTTCATCGAGTTTCAAAAATTTCGGATGTGAACTTGCATTGGCAATATTCAACGGCTCTTCGCGTTGCGCAGCCAGAGAGATCACGCCCTCGCCAAAGGGCACGTGAATCGGTTGATCGGAGTTGAGTTTTAGCCCATCGGTTGCCGCCAGGGCGAACTGCTTTTGTTCGTGGTCTGCGAGATAGACTGTACAGGAATCCGTCTGCAACGCTTCTTTAACTTGCCGCACCATGGTCTGTAGCGCCAGCTCGAAATCTGGCGCCTGATTCACAGCTTCGACAATGCGTTGCAAAACTCGCAGCATATTAACGTTTCCGTCGTGGTCCGCGCTGTCGTTTGCCGCCGGAACGCCCTTGTGGGGTGTTGGTCGGCATCACTATTGGCGCAAACTCTTTCATTACGCGTCGGTAAACGTCCTTTTTAAACGACACGACTTGCCGCACCGGATACCAATAACTGACCCAACGCCAGTCATCAAACTCCGGATGCGACGAACAAAGAACATTCACATCCTGTTCTTTGCACGTTAAGCGCAGCAAAAACCATTTCTGTTTCTGACCAATACACGTGGGACGCTGTTCGCGTCGAACGAGACGTTTCGGCAAGCGGTAACGGAACCAGTGGCGACTGGTGTAAACGATCTCCACTTGTTCGGGCTTCAGCCCGACCTCTTCCCACAACTCCCGGTACATGGTTTGTTCTGGCGTCTCACCATCATCAATACCACCCTGCGGAAATTGCCAGCTATGTTGCCCAAATCGACGCGCCCAAAATACTTGTCCCTGATCATTACAGATAATGATTCCAACATTTGCGCGGAATCCTTCTGCGTCTATCACGCGGGCATCCTCTTAAATTCGACTTCTGTCGTCGATTTTTCCATAATCGACGCCTGAAAGAAAGTACTGTCCACTATTAAGGAGTTTCATGAGCGACTTGCGCACTCTTTTTGACGCTGCCAGCGCCCTTGCCGGGCAGAGTTTTGCCGAGCTTGCTGACGCGCAGGGAATGTCAGTTCCTGCTGATTTACGCCGTCACAAGGGCTGGGTTGGGCAGCTACTGGAAGCAGCTTTAGGCGCCAGTGCCGGCTCACAAGCTTTACAGGACTTTCCGGAGCTTGGCGTTGAACTTAAAACCATCCCGCTGGATGCCCGCGGTCGTCCACTTGAGACCACATTTGTCTGCACCACCCCATTACTTGATGTTACCGGACTGAACTGGGAAGCTAGTAACGTACGTAATAAGTTACAATGTGTATTATGGATACCAATTGACGGCCGCCGGGAAATTGCCCTGGCACAACGTACCGTCGGTACTGCTTTTTTATGGCAGCCCAGTGCGGCTGAGGAAGCGCAGCTTAAAGCAGATTGGCAGGAGCACATGGACAAAATTGCGCTGGGACAGGTTGAGCAAATCACTGCGCATCAGGGCGAAGTTTTGCAATTGCGGCCCAAGGCAGCAAATAGCCGGGTATTAACCGAAGCTGTCGGGCCCGGGGGTGAGATCATCCAGACCCTGCCGCGGGGCTTCTACCTGAAGACCGGGTTTACCTGGGCCATTATCAAGCGCACCTTTGACCTGGCCGACAGCAACTAGCAACCTATAACGAAGCAACTTCGGGATTAACATGACAGACCAACAACTTAGCGTTCAACCAAGCACACGACGTGACGCGCTTACCTTCTGTGTTTTCGGAGTGCTGGTGTTTGCGGTAAATGTATTCCTTTATCTCTCCGGGTTTGAGCTCCATCAGGCCGTCTGGGGCTTAATGTATATTGCCAGCGCTGCGCTGTTCTTTCTTGGCGTAGCGAAGCTGATCGAGCCGCCGATAAGCCTGATGATTTCACCGCGCGAGATCCGCTACGAGCACCGTCGTGGCACTTGGCACATTGATTGGGAAAATGTAATCCGGTTCGATATCCCCCGCGTTCATCGCGGTGCTGAATTAGAAGAGCTGCCTTACATCGGCTTTCGCCTGAAAGATATTGAGCCGGTGCTGGATACCATTTCGCCGCGTCTGGCGGTGCACCTGGTCAGCGAGCAGCGCCACCTGTTGGCTGCCGCGTTGCGCCGCGAGCTGGCGTCAGGCGGCGATTACACTCCCTATTATGACATCCCAACCAGCTACAAGACCGCAAGCGGCAAAGTTTATCGCGGTGTGCAAGCGCTATTCGCGGTACGCTGTGAGCAACTGCGCCAGCTTCTTGGTTACGACCTCTATGTGCCTTCCAGTGCACTTGATCGCCCACTGGACGAATTTTGTCAGTGGCTGCACCAAGTCGAAAGCCACCGGCACAACGTCGACCAGCTGTAACGCTTGCTGTTTCACTGCTGCGTCTATATTCTTGAAGGGTATAAATTCTTTATAATTGGAGCATAACTGCCCATGCAAACACTTGGCTGGCGCGAATGGGGTGCACTCCCCGAGCTCGGCATTGAAGCGATTAAAATGAAAGTCGATACGGGCGCAAGAACCTCTTGTCTCCACGCTTTCAAACTTGAGCCATTTGAACGTAATGGGGAAGACTGGTTGCGTATTTGGATCCATCCTGAACAGGATTCGATGCGCGAGCATGTTTGCGAAACCAAAATCCATGACCAACGCGAAGTCACCGATTCAGGCGGTCATACCGAACTGCGTTATGTGATCAAAAGTAAGCTGGTGGTAGGCGAGTTCGAACAAGCTGTTGAGTTGACCTTAACCAACCGCGATAGCATGAAGTTTCGCATGCTACTCGGCCGCCAGGCTATGCGCCGGCATTTTTTAGTCGATCCTGACGCGTCTTATCTGTTGGGTCATCAGCAACCTGAATCTAAAGGAGTCAGCTCATGAAAATTGCGATTCTGTCGCGTAATGCAAAACTCTACTCCACGCGTCGTTTAATTGAAGCGGCTGAGTCTCGTGGCCATAGCGTAGATGTGCTGGATCCCTTGCGCTGCTACATGAACATTAATGCGCGTGAGTCTTCGATTCACATGAAAGGTAAGGTTTTACCGTTTTACGATGCGGTGATTCCGCGTATTGGCGCTTCGATTACTTTCTTCGGCACCGCCGTATTACGCCAATTCGAGATGATTGGAACATACCCGCTAAATGAGTCCGTAGCGATATCCCGTAGCCGTGACAAACTGCGCTCGTTACAGCTACTCAGTCGCAAAGGTATTGGCTTGCCAATTACCGGCTTTGCCAGTCAGCCGCATGACGTTCCTGATCTGATTGAGATGGTCGGCGGCGCCCCCCTGGTAATCAAGTTGCTGGAAGGGACCCAGGGCATTGGTGTGGTGCTTGCCGAAACCAGACAGGCTGCAGAGAGCGTCATTGAAGCCTTTATGGGACTCAAGTCACATATTATGGTACAGGAATTTATTAAAGAAGCTGGTGGCGCTGATATTCGCTGTCTGGTCATTGGCGATAAGGTTATCGCGGCCATGAAACGCCAGGCCAAGCCAGGCGAGTTCCGATCGAACTTGCACCGTGGCGGCTCGGCTCGATTAGTGAAATTAACACCAGCAGAACGTGCGACAGCGATAAAAGCTGCTAAAACTATGGGTCTGAATGTCGCAGGTGTTGATATTCTGCGCTCCAATCATGGTCCGCTGGTGATGGAGGTAAATTCATCGCCAGGTCTGGAAGGTATTGAACTGGCGACCGAGAAAGATGTAGCCAGTCAAATTATCAGCTTTATTGAGAACACAGCAAAAGCCCATCGCACACGGACGAAAGGAAAAGGTTAAGGGTGAAGAAACCAGTTTCATTTAAACTCGCGGGGCAGAAGATCGCCCCAGGCTCACGGCACAGTATAAAGATCCCTGCAGCACGGCTGTACAACGATACACCGATGGATCTTCATGCCGAAGTCTTTCACGGCCTAAAGCCCGGCCCCGTGTTGCTGGTGTGTGCTGCAATCCACGGCGATGAACTCAATGGTATTGAAATTTGTCGACGTTTAATCAGCCAGACCGATCCGGATGAGCTAAGCGGTACACTAATTGTTGTCCCTGTCGTTAACGTCTTCGGCTTCATCCAGCAATCACGCTACCTGCCTGACCGTCGCGACCTGAACCGCTGTTTTCCTGGCTCGGAGCGGGGCGCATTAGGCAGCCGCCTGGCCTTTCTGTTCAGTGAAACCTTAGTGCAAAATGCAACCCACATTATCGATTTGCATACCGGCGCGATCCACCGCAGTAATCTGCCGCAAATTCGTGTGGATACCGATAACGCTGAAGCGCTGGAAATGGCCCACGCCTTTAACTCACCGGTGATTTTGCATTCCAAAGAACGTGATGGCTCATTACGGTCGCTCGCGACTGAGCTCGGTATTCCGCTGATCCTTTACGAAGCAGGTGAAGCTTTACGGTTTGATTATGCCGCCATCAAGTCGGGTGTGATTGGCGTACAGAATGTCATGAAGCGTTTAAAGATGCTCAAAGGCCGGCGTACCCGTAAAAAAGTTACACCCGTGGTTGCCCACCGCAGTGCCTGGATCCGCAATGAACATGACGGTCTGGTCGTGCCGCAGGTGCAGCTTGGCGAAACCATTCAAAAAGGTCAGGTGATCGCCCAGACGGTAAACCCTCACGGTGATATTCTGTACCCATTACGCAGCCCCCATAACGGCATTGTGATCGGGATTAGTAATATTCCCGTCGCTAACGAGGGTGAAGCCTTATTTAATGTGGCGCAATATGATGATGACGTGTTCGGTGAAGCCTCATCTAGTGTTGATGTATTCAGTGAAGCCTACGATGGTAAACCAGTCTAAATGAAGTCATTAAAAACTCTTAGTCCTCCCTCACAACTTGTTGTCCGACAGGCCGACCAAATTAACAGTCAGGCCCTACTGGTGGTCAATCCACCGGATCATGAATGGCGACATGAGTTTCCTGTTGTCGCTGGCTGGCATCTGCACGCAGGCTGGTTCCGCGGCTGGAGCCAACTCGGCAGCGAGCATCAGTTTGGTACCACTCCGCCGCGCGGTGAGTATGATGGCGCGCTGATTTGGCTACCGAAAGAGAAAAAACTGACCGATTACATTCTTCGTCAACTCGCTACCTGCCTGCCAAAAGGCGCGCCCGTATGGCTCGTCGGCGATAATCGCAGTGGTATTAAAAGCATTCATAAACAACTTGGCGAGGGGTACAGCCCCGCCCAGAAAGTTGCCAATGGCAGTCATTCAACGCTGATTGTTACTACTCTGACCGAGCCGGCGGAGACATGCCAACTCGACGATTACCGACACGTTTTTACGCCTCCGCAGGAGGGGCAGCCCCTCTCTGCAGAGGGTGCTACCGCAGCGCAAATCGTCACCTATCCGGGGGTGTTTGCCTATCCGAAAATTGATCTGGGGAGTACTATGCTGTTGGCACATCTCCCCTCGTTCAAACGTGGCTCGGTGCTCGACTTTGCCTGTGGCAATGGCGTACTCGGGGTATCTTTACAGCTGCAACAGCCTGATTTGAAGATGACGTATCTTGATGTCAGCGCCATGGCATTAGCTGCGTGTGCAGCTACCCTTGAGCTGAATGGTTTACAGGGCACAATTATTGCCGAAGATCACCTTGGCGCTGAGTTGCCCAAGTATGACTACATTGTCAGCCATCCACCGTTTCATACCGGGCAAGCGACCGACTACAGTATCGGCCAGCAATTCCTGCGCAATGCGCGCGAACATTTAACACCAAATGGCGAGTTGTGGCTGGTTGCCAATCGCTTTCTAGCCTGGCCGGAGCTCGTCGAAGAAAGTTTCGGGCACTGTGAGCGGGTTTTTACCGACAATAAATTCGCCGTTTATCGTGCCGTTAACACCGTGCAACGTGCGCCAAAAAAACGGGGCCGCCGTAGATGATTCGCACCGGGTCTATTCGGCAGGGCATCACCTGGCTGGTCGTCAGTGTTTCGGTGTTGCTCTGTGTTTTCACGGCGCTCATTTTAAGCTTAACTTACGTCAAGCAAATGAATGAAAACGCCGAGACCCGCGCTCAGGATGTCGCCAAAGTGATCGCCGAGGCGACCAGTCGGTACTTACTGTTTGATGATCCCGAAGGTCTGCGCAACTACCTGAATTATTTCAAACTGACGCCCTTCCTACAGCATGTGCACGTCTATGAACGCAACACAGTCGCTGACAATGTCCGTTTGCGTTACTTTGCCAGCTATAATCGTGAAGGTTTAGCGCCTATTCCGGCACGGACAGAATTACTGGATGAATTCAGCGGCGTTCGCAGCCGCTCAACCTATGTCGAGGTCGCGCAACCGGTGACCATCGACGATGAAGTTCTGGGGGTGGTCTATTTACGAATCAGCCGCGCCACAATCATCTCCAACACCTGGAAACTATTTGTCACTGCCAGCGTCATTATCGTCGTCGCAGGGCTGTTTGCATGGCTGGTATCCATTCGCGTTCGTAGTCGGTTAATGCGACAGTTGGACAAAGCTGTCGGCACTATCCAAAGGATCAGTCGCAACCGTGACTATTCGATGCAGCTGCCAGAATCGAACTTGCTCGAACTGCAACAACTCGGAATCGCATTTAATACTATGCTTGGCCGCGTCGAACAGCATCTCGAACGGCAGCAACAGGCAGAGCGGCAAGCCAATGAATTGAACGTTGAACTTGAACGCCAGGTGCAGCAGCGCACCAATGCACTACGTGAATCGAATGAAGAACTGATGGCGACGCTGGAAAAGTTGCACCAGTTCCAGCGCCAGCTTATTGAAAGCGAAAAGATGTCGTCACTGGGCGATCTCATTGCCGGGGTCGCGCACGAGATAAATACCCCAGTCGGTTTAGTGATTACCTCCACCTCGATCCTGCAGGATAAGCTTGAATTCATGCAGGAGAAATTCGAAAACAGCACCATGTCGCGGCAAGATTTTGAGCGCTTCATGGAAGCCAGCGATGATAACCTGAGCCTGATCCAGCGCAATATTGAACGCACCGCCGATCTGATTAACCAGTTCCGCCAGCTGGCGATGGACCAATTCGCCGAAGAAACCCGGGATATCGCCATTTACGATTTTTGCGAATCGACAGTCAAGGCAGCACAGAATCGCTTTCCCGAACTTGCGTCGATCGAAATTCATCTCGACTGCCCGCGGGACTTGCACATCACTTGCCGCTCCGGCCCGTTGCTACACGTATTGACTCAACTGCTTCAAAACTCCGCCATTCATGGCTTTGCTGAAAAAGTGCATGGCAAAATTACGATTAAGGTGGAACGAATCACCGATCAGCGCGTCCAAATTCACTACCATGACAATGGGAGTGGTATTCCTGAGCAACTTGGCCGGCGGATCTTCGATCCTTTTATTACCAGTCGACGTCGACAAGGTTCTACAGGTCTGGGGTTACATCTGGTTTACAATTTAGTGACCCAGGCCTTGGGCGGCAGTATCGAAGTGCATTCAAAATCGGGGCGCTATACCGAATTTCTTATAAATATCGCGGCTTAATGTAAAAACCGTCGACAAGGCTTGCAGGATTTTTACGCACTTATTAGAATCTCGTGCTACACTTCCGGTGAACACCAGATTTCAACATATGTTAACGACGAACGGATCAACCAATATGAGCGCTAGATTACTAATCGTAGAAGATGAAGTCGTCACCCGTAATACTCTTACGCGGCTGTTTCAACAGGAAGGCTACGACGTCTACGATGCGGCTGATGGCATGCAAATGCAACGTATCATGGCGCGTCAGCAAGTCGACTTGGTTATCATGGATGTCAATCTCCCGGGTAAGAGCGGTATTGAACTTGCAGAAAGTTTTCGTGAGAACGAAAATGTAGGTTTAATCTTCTTAACTGGTCGAGATGCTGAAGAAGACCGATTACTCGCCCTGGAACTTGGCGCTGACGACTATATTATTAAGCCTTACAACCCGAAAGAGTTGTTGATGCGTGTGCGCAATCTTTATCGCCGCATCGAAGCGATCAAGAGTCAGCAAAAAGCCGTGGGGCACGACAGCATTGTTTACGAATTCAATAACTGGCGCTTAGAAAGCGACAGCCGTTGCCTGTTTTCACCAAATGGTAAAATGTTCCGTTTGCCAAAAAGTGAATACCGCGCGATGGAATTGTTCCTGACCAACCCCGGCAAGATCCTTGACCGTGAGACGCTGGTCAAGAAAATGCTCGACCGCGACTTACGCCCGAATGACCGTACCGTAGATGTTGCCATTCGCCGTATCCGTCGTCATTTTGAAGCAGACAGCCAGTCACCGAATCTGATTACCACCATCCATGGTGAAGGCTACCGCTTTGTCGGCGACGTCAATGTCCGTCACCTCGATCAACCGTCACTGAATTCGCCGAGCGTTTAACCACGCCTCGATTTGATGTTGGTGCATGGGAAGCTCAGCTTTCCACTGCACCACCTCTTCAATCGCTTCATCCCATTGCCACGGGTCGCGTTCAAGACGCTCCATGCCTTCTGCCAGTTGCTGTAAGCCGACTGAGCGACACGCTCCTTTAATGCGATGTGCCTGATTGCGAACTTCTTGTTCCTTACGCTCCTTTATTAACCACTCTAAATGGTTCAGATAACCATTGATGTTATCCGCAAAGGTCGTGTACATTTCCTGCACTCCATCGGCGCCCATCAGCTCTGCGTATTCTTCCAGTAGCTTTTTATTTAGCATAACCTGCTTTCCTTGTGCTGAATCGATAGGGGCAATCGAAAAACTTTCCTTCGAAACTGAACCTGTTATGGCAAACTACCGTAATCAGGTTAAATCTTGTATACTATCGCCCCATTTTTGGGTACATCTGTACTTTTTAGTACTAACTGCAATGTTTGGAGCCGTAATCGCATGCCAACAGCTACACCGACAATGATGCCAGATATCGCCAATCAAACCAAAGCGCAAACCGAAGGCGCTCTCGATTGGGTCGGCATGAGTAACATTGAGATGCCATTGGTTGTTGGCGCAGCCAATGAACCTGAGCGCCCAGTCAGCGCGCGGGTCGATGCTTTCGTGAACCTGAAAGATCCGAAAGCCAAAGGCATTCACATGTCGCGACTCTATTTATTGCTGGAAGATTTATCCAATAATAACGTGTTGTCGCATCAGTCTCTCAGTAAACTATTACATGACTTTATTGATAGCCATGAAGGCCTGTCAGATCAAGCTTATGTTAAGTTTAGTTTTGATTACCATCTCCGTCGTAAGGCATTAATCAGCAAAAAGCCGGGCTGGAAATCTTATCCGGTGACTGTTATCGGCCGTTATGATCACGGCAAACTTTATCTGCAGTTAGCGGTCGATGTGCCCTATTCGTCGACTTGTCCTTGTTCAGCAGCTCTGGCACGCCAGTTGATTCAAGAGGCCTTTGCAAATCAGTTTGGCACCGACGCAGACGTTGATGCCGAGCTGGTGCACCGCTGGTTAGGTACTACTCAGGGTATTGTAGCCACACCTCACAGTCAGCGCTCGATTGCTGAAGTGAAAGTTGTGATGGGCGAACAAATCTCTGAGCTGCCGATCATTGCCTTAATCGATTCCATCGAAGATGCCCTGCAAACACCAGTACAGGCAGCTGTGAAGCGCGAAGATGAACAAGAATTCGCCCGCTTAAATGGTCAGAACCTGATGTTCTGTGAAGATGCAGCACGCCGGTTACAGCACGCGCTCAACCAGCAGCCGGTGTTTTCCGACTTCTGGGTGCGCGTAAACCATTATGAGTCACTGCACGCCCATGACGCAGTAAGTATCACTACCAAAGGCGTTTCTGGCGGCTTTCAGGCCTAATTAATCGACCTCAAGATCCGGCTGCTGTATACTAAGCGGCCGGATTTTTTTGTTTTAGAAACTACTACCCGAGTATCACATGGATTCAATTGATATCGTTGGCATCGGCAATGCGCTGGTCGACCAAGAGTTTGAAGTCACGGACCAATTTTTACAGCAGCATAAAATCGAGAAAGGCATGATGACCTTAATCGAAGATGCGGAACAAGAACGCCTGATCACCGAGCTCAGCAAGCGCGGTGAACTTAAGAAACAATCTGGCGGCGGTTCTGCAGCGAACTCGCTGGTGGGCTTTAGTCAGTTTGGCGGCAAAGCGTTTTATTGCTGTAAAGTTGCGGACGATCAGGCTGGCCAGTTCTACTGCGACGATATGGAACGCGTTGGCATTACCACGAATACCGGTAATCAGAAACACGAAGGCAAAACCGGCCGTTGTCTGGTAATGGTCACGCCTGATGCTGAGCGCACTATGCGCACCTATCTTGGTATCACCGCCGACTTGAGTAGCGCCGAACTGGATGAAGACGCTATCGCACGTGCCGACTATCTTTATATTGAAGGGTATTTAGTGACTTCGCCCGTTGCCCGGGAGGCGATTGCACGCGCCAAAGAAGTTGCCCGTGCCAATAATACCAAAATCGCCATGACCTGTTCGGATCCGGCCATGGTGAAGTACTTCCGCGAAGGCGTGGATGAGATTCTTGCCGGTGGCGTCGACGTCATGTTCTGTAATCAGGAAGAAGCACGGATCTTAACCGGTACTGATGACGTACAAGCGGCATTGCAACAACTGCAACGCCACGCCAAACTGGTAGCTATTACACTCGGTAAAGATGGTGCACTGGTTGGTGACGGTGTCCGCCAGGTTGCAGTACCGGGCATCCCGGTGAAAGCAATCGACACCAATGGTGCTGGCGATATGTTCGCTGGCGCAATGATGTTCGGTCTGACTCGTGGTTACTCGTTGGCAGCCTGTGGGTTGTTAGCAAGTCACGCGGCGGCAGAGGTAGTTGCAAGCTTCGGCCCACGTTTGAGTCTCGATCAGCAACAGCAGTTACTGATCAAGCTACAGCACGAACCCGAATTCAATTAACTACAAAAACGTTATTGGATGCCAGATACTAGTTATCAGAGCAGGAAACGTCCTCAACCAATAACCAGTAGCTAATAACCTATAACGCATTGAGGTTTTTATGACAGATTACAAAGTTGCAGATATCAGCCTGGCCGACTGGGGCCGTAAAGAAATTTCCATTGCCGAATCAGAAATGCCGGCATTGATGACCATTCGCCGTAAATACGCAGAGGAAAAGCCGCTGCAAGGCGCCCGTATCATTGGCTGTATTCACATGACCATTCAGACGGCAGTGCTGATCGAAACCTTGCTTGAACTTGGTGCCGAAGTGCGCTGGTCATCGTGCAATATATTCTCAACTCAGGATCACGCCGCAGCTGCAATGGCCGCCGCAGGCGTTCCGGTATTTGCCTGGAAAGGCGAAACTGAAGAAGAATACGAATGGTGTCTCGAGCAAACTTGTCATAAAGACGGTGAGTTATGGGATGCCAATATGATTCTTGATGATGGCGGTGACTTGACCTTGTTAATTCACGACAAGTACCCACAAATGCTGGATAAGGTACACGGCATCACCGAAGAAACTACAACCGGTGTACACCGCCTGCTGGAAATGCTGAAACACGGTACCCTGAAAGTGCCTGCCATTAACGTCAATGACTCAGTAACCAAGTCTAAGAATGACAATAAGTACGGTTGCCGTCACTCGTTAAACGATGCCATCAAGCGCGCCACTGACCACCTTTTATCAGGCAAGAAAGCCCTGGTTATCGGCTATGGCGATGTCGGTAAAGGTTCGGCTGCAAGTTTGCGTCAGGAAGGCATGATCGTGCGTATCGCCGAGATTGACCCAATCTGTGCGATGCAGGCCTGTATGGACGGCTACGAAGTGGTATCGCCTTACCTTAACGGTGTCAACACCGGTGAAGCTGGTGGTATCAACAAAGACTTGCTGCAAACTATCGACCTGATCGTCACCACCACAGGTAATGTCAACGTCTGCGATCAGCACATGCTGACAGCGCTTAAATCTACGGCGGTGGTTTGTAATATCGGTCATTTCGATAACGAAATCGATACGGCATTTATGCGTAAAAACTGGCGTTGGGACGAAGTGAAGCCGCAAGTACACAAAATTCATCGCAGCGATGATGAGCACGATTACTTGCTGTTGCTGTCTGAAGGCCGCCTGGTCAACCTCGGCAATGCAACTGGTCACCCAAGCCGTATCATGGACGGTTCTTTTGCCAACCAGGTATTGGCGCAATTACATTTGTTTGGCGAGAAGTTTGCCGACTTGTCAGCGTCTGAAAAAACTGCCAAGCTACGTGTCGAAGTGCTGCCCAAACAACTTGATGAAGAAGTTGCGCGCTACATGGTGCAAGGTTTTGGTGGTGTTATGACCAAACTGACTCAGCAGCAGGCTGATTACATTCATGTAGACGTCGACGGCCCCTACAAAACCGACGAATACCGCTACTAATGGTGTCTTCTATGACGCAGAAACAACCGGTAGTCACCTACCGCGAACTAACGGCCGCCGATCACGCGGCCGTTATTGAATTAGGTAATAGGGTTCATGGCGAAAACTATTTAACCGACGAGAATTTGGCCGACTACATGCAACGTGGCCAGAAGGACGGAGTGAATCTCAACTGGCTGGCGTTCGTCGATGATGAACTGGCTGGAATTCGTCTGACCTTTGCGCCCGGACAGTGGGAGATCGATGATTATTGCACGCCAGAAGCCTGGCCCGTAGCCAAAGAAAACATGTGCTATTTTAAATGTTCTGCGGTAGCGGAAATCAGCCGTGGTTTAGGCATAGGTCGGGGCTTGTTAGAACGGTCCACGGCCGCTGCACAGAAACTTGGCTGCAAAGCTGGGCTGGCACACATTTGGATGCAAAGTCCGAATAATAGTGCATACTCTTATTTTACGCGTTGCGGCGGTGAGATGATTCAGGAGCACCCCGGACGCTGGTATGAACTCTCGATCCATGGTGGCTACCATTGCCCCGTGTGCGATGGTATTTGTCATTGCACCGCCGGAGAAATGGTCCTGCGCTTCGATCGCTAACTCAAACAGACCTAACTTTATGTACGATCCGCTTGTTGATAACTGCCCTGGCCCTGCGCAACCGCATGCTCGCAGTTATTGGCAAGCGACGACGCAGGTTGATTTACCCACACCCTCCGCTATTCTCCCGGAACGTGCCGACTGTATTGTCATTGGCTCCGGCTACACCGGACTCAATACTGCACTCGAGCTTGCCCAACGTTTCGATCAACATGTGACCCTGGTGGAGGCGAACCGTATTGGTTGGGGGTGTTCTACGCGCAATGCCGGATTTGCGATGCCAGGAACCGGTCGGCGCGGCTACGCGGATTGGCAGAAGTACGTTGGCGACGAGGTAACGCGGGCGATTCAGGCGGAATATCAACGCGCCTTCGAGAAACTCGAACACCATCTGCAACAGTGCCCACAGCAGCTGCAGGTGCAGCGCGGTGGCTATCTGAAAATAGCCCACCAGCCCAGTGCTGTGGAAGCGCTTCACAGCACTTATGAAACATTGAAGAAATATGAGCCGGACACACGCTGGCTTGATGCAGATGCCACCCAGGCGCGCATTCACAGCCCACAAGCACATGCGGCTATTCATTATCCACAGAGTTTCGGCTTAAATCCGCTGCTGTTAACTGCCAGTATCGCCCGTCAGGCAAGTAAGGCAGGAGTAACTTTAGTCGAGAACGCCCCGGTGCAGCGCTGGGACCAGGTTGGCGGAGCGCACCGACTGCATACCGGTAAAGGCCGTATTTGTGCGCCTAAAGTTATTATCGCCAGCAATGGTTATACCCCAAACCATTTACATCCGAGTATTCATGGCCGTTCACTGCCGGTGCTCTCGAGCGTTATTGTCACCCGCCCATTAACCGCTGATGAACGTCAGGCCATTGGCGTTGCCACTACCGAGCTGGTAATGGATACCCGCACCTTGAAATACTACTATCGGTTACTGCCCGATGGCCGTTTGCTATTTGGCGGACGCGGGGCGATTCGTGGCAAAGACGCGCAACACCCACGCTATGCAAGGCACTTACTGCAAGCGCTACGGGGCAGTTTCCCAGCATTAAGGCAATTGACGAGTGAGCCTGCAGATTATTACTGGAGTGGCTGGGTCAGCGTCGCCCTGGACGATTATCCGAGAATTTATAGTCCTGCTGAGGGGGTCTACACCAGTATGGGGTATTGCGGTGCTGGTGTGACCTTTACTCAAATTGCCGGGCAACGACTGGCAGAGCTGGCGATGGGAGAAGAGTTACCGCCACTTCCGTTTTATCAATCGCCGTTACCCAGATTTCCTTTACCCCATTTTCGCCGCCTCGGCCAATGGGCCTTCTACCAGCTGGCCCGATGGCGCAGCTTGTAACAGCCTGGCTTTATAGACCGAACACCACTTTTTCACTACTTAGCATGCGGCTGATGAGGCGCAGCAACAGCATTGAAACCAGCACAGTTGCAATAGCACTTATCGCCATCGCACCCCACTGTAATGACTCACCTTTGATAATGTCCAGCAACGCCTGATGCTGCCCAGTCAATGGCAAGTAATACAGGATCTGATTCTTCACCCGCGCAAACTCAACGCCAAACACCACCAGCATTGGCGCCATCAGCAGCAAAGAGATGTAGGTTTGCGCCTCTTTAAAGCTTTTGGCCCGGAAGGATACGAAAAGTTGTAAGGCGGTAGCCAGCAGCGCTAACGGCACCAGCAGCGCAACGATAAGCAGTATCATCGGCCACGCCAGCGCAATGCTGATACCAATCTCATGCAACGGCAGCAGTTTGAAAATAAACGGAATAAGTATTGCACTCAAAAAGCCGCCGAACATAGCAAAGGCCGATGCAGCCAGCGCTTTGCCCCATACCAGTTGGTTGGTGGTCAGTGGCTGCGATAATAGCAGTTCGAGGGAATTCCGTTCGCGCTCACCCGCACTGGTATCGATAGCGACATTCATGCCAGAGAAGAACACCGACAGGAGGATAAAGATCAGTACACTACCGAGGAGGATAGCGGCGCGTGAGCCTTTGGTAGCAGTATCGTGCTTGACCAAATCAATGCCTTGCGTAACCCGTGGGTCGATACCGCGCATTTGCAGGCGAATATAGCTAAGCTGCGCTGTGTAGCCCTCAACGGCGCTTTCAACCCGGCGGATATCCGTACGTTGCTTCTGTGACGAAAAGTCGGCAGTCAGGGTCACCTTTGCCGGTTGTGCCGTCGCGATCGACTCTGCCCAATCCGGCGCTATAGCCAAAGTAATCGGCTGCTGTCCGGCTGGCCAGGGCTCGTCACGTTCGGCAATACCCTGCCGCTCAAGATGAGCGACAAAAGCCGGCGCGTACTCAGCACCTTCAATATCAATCTTCACATCACTGGTGTCAGTAAGCTGGCTAATCAACACATAGAAAGCCACTGCCATCAGCAGAGGTCCAAAGAATGCGTACGACATAGCGGCCATGACCGAGCGTTTATCACGTAACGCGTCTTTGAGTTCCTTACGCATCACTATAGTTATCGGTGATCTCATGCCGCAATACCCTCGTCGGTGCCGATGATTTTAACGAATGCTTCTTCTAATGCAGTTTCGCCGGTTTGCTCACAGAGTTCCGTCGGGGTACCTTGCGCAGCAACTTTACCCGATGCCACAACCACCACCTGGTCACACAGCGCGGCGACTTCTTGCATCACATGACTTGAAAATAAGATACTGGTGCCTTGATCACGCAACTCGCGCAATAAATCCCGTAAAATGCGCGTGCTCATGACGTCGAGACCGCGACTTGGCTCATCCAGAATAAGGTGCTTGGGCCGATGCACGATGGCCTGAGCCAACGCCACTTTCATTCGTTGTCCCTGTGAAAAGCCGGTCGCCCGGCGATCAGCGATGGCATCCATACCCAGTCGTGAAATCACATTTTCAACCGCTGCAGCTCCAGCTTCACCGTCAAGGCCATGCAGGGTTGCAAAGTAAGCGATTTGCTCACGCGCCGTTAAACGTTCATAAAGCCCAAACTTATCAGGAAAAATACCAATTTTCCGGCGTACCTCAAGCGGGTTGATATTAGCATCTATGCCATCAATCAAGGCTTCTCCGGTATCTGCTTTCAACAAGCCATAAATGGTTCGTAAGCAGGTGGTTTTGCCCGCTCCATTGGGACCTAGAAGTCCGGTAATCTGCCCTTCCGGCGCACTAAATGTCAGACCATTTAGAGCCGTCACTTTGCCGAAGGATTTTTGTAATGATTTTACTTCGATCATAGTGGCTCTCTTATAATCCTTTACCGTTACTATTAAGAATGAAAGGTTGTGGCCGCTGTTCTGTAAGGCAGCTGGCATCTAGTGCGGCAAGATCTAAATCTTTAATAAACTGGCTGACCAATTTATTCGCACAGGTATGGCTGACAATGGTGTGCGCACCCTGCGGAGCAATCAGATGGCGGCTATTGCTTAACGTCGCAGCAGCTATTTCGCCCCAGGCGGGTGGCGTCACCGGGTCAAGTTCCCCCGATAGCAATAAGGTCGGAATCGCGCTTGTTACCGGCTCAAACCATTCGTCCGGGCGTTGTTCCTGCGGCCAGACCGAACACATCTCAATAAAGGCATCAGCGGTGCGGCTGCCAATAAAGGTATTATCGCCATCAGCAGCCAATAACTCGGGTGTAGCACGGGGTAAGTCTTCACTACATAGGACGCTAAGGGTCAGGCCCATATACAGCTCTGACTGGGCCATAGTGCTGCCGAACAGACCGGTTAATGGGATGTAATCCCCATTAGCTGTGCGTTCAATGACATAAGGCAGCATTTGCCGCGTAGTGGGATGATAGAGTCCGACCCGCATCACTGAACTGAAGCGCCCGGCGGTAACTAAAATCTCGACCGGCTCATTCGTCAGTGGGTCACGAACAGTCAAAGGGACTGGATTGGCTTGCAGTTGTGCCATGAGATCAGTGTAGGTCGCGCCCAGATTCGGGAAAGTGCTGCTACAAACCTCTGATGCGGCGCAACGCTCGAGCAATTTGCTAAACGATTCGGCACCATGTAAGCCGAATGGGCCCACCACAACCTGCACCGGTGCCACTGCATCCAATACTGCCGCACGAACTGAATCCGGTGCCTCACGCATATAGACCAGGCCAGCCCGTGATCCGTAAGAGCCTCCATAGAGATTCACCTGGTTGTAGCCAAGCGCCTGGCGGACGGTTTCAAAATCACGAATCGCGTTGACAGTGTGGTACTGCGTTAGGTCCGTGTCTTCGAATTTGGCTAAACACTGTTCGGCAACTTCAGCGAGATCTATTGCCTCATCGGTTTTTACCAGCTCTTCAACATGGCTCATAGCACAGCTAAGCGGATGTGAATCGCCTGTGCCACGCTGATCAATTAACAGAATATCACGCTGCTGACGGACGCTTTGAAAGGTCCGATCGATCATGTTCGCCAATTCCGTCGCTGCCTGCCCCGGTCCTCCAGCGAGAATCAACAGAGGATCGTTCTGCTTATTTTCACGCACCGCAGGTAACACGGCAAAGTTTATCCCGATGGTTTTGCCATCAGGTTCGTCATAATTTTCCGGAACCTGCAGAGTGCCGCAACGTAATTGCTCGGCGATACCTTTTAGATAGCACTGTTCAAGTTCAACTTTGGGTGCGCTGTCAGCTATCGACTTATCTTGTCCCTGGGCAACGAAACTGGCGCAGCCGAGAGCCAAAATAAAAGGTGCGATCAAGGTTTTCATGCATTGTTATCCATTTGTAACGAATGCAGTCAGTCTAAACGTTCGGGGATACTTCTGAAAGAGGGAAAACTGTAAAGAAATGTGGCATACCGCAGCTAATTCTGGAAACGCGGAGCCAAAGCTTCACCGATGGGAGTTTGCAGCAGATTCTGTTCGCGTAACCATCGGTAATCCCCGGCTTTCTCAATAACGTCAGCGCTCACACTGCGGGCGATAAAACTACCGATATCATTGGCATTATTTTTTACTGCGAATTGAATCAGGGTGGCGTCATTACAGCGGATATGGGCGTATACATCGCGTAAGCGAATGCGCAGATCACGGAGTTTGCGCTGCAGGCGCACTGTATGGTTGTCGCGCACATAAGAACAGAAAATCAGTGCGACTTCCTCTGACTCGACGTACGACTGCGCGGCGACCGGCTGCATGAGCGGGATCAGGACAAAGGCTGCAGTCGTCGCAGCAAGCCATGATGTAACCGTTTTCAACATCGGCAAACCCCAATTCATCTTATTGAGATTAATCCTACCCTGCAAAACCAGGCCTTACAACGGAATAAATTGTTAACAACGTGACGCGTATTTACAAATTATTTACGCGCTCAAATACTTGTGTTGTAAAGGCATGAGGGTTCTGTGAGTCAGCTGGATGCTCCACTTGCTCGCGCAATTCCCACTCGCCTAACACCTGGAAATCTGGAAACCAGGTGTCGCCTTCAACCTCGGTATCAATCTGGGTCAGGTACAAACGTCCGGCATGCGGCAGAAATTCCTGATAAACCTGGCCACCGCCAATCACCATGAGCTCCTCCGCTTCACCGGCGGCGTTAACTGCCTGCTCGGTATCGCTCACCCAGATAACACCCTGCTCATCGGTATACGGTTGCTGGCAACTGCGCGTCAGCACGATATTCGTGCGACCAGGCAGCGGGCGACCGATGGACTCAAAGGTGGTACGCCCCATCACTACCGGCTTGCCCATAGTAATACGTTTAAAGTGTTGAAGTTCGGCTGGCAGGTGCCACGGCATGTCACCGTTCTTACCGATAACACGGTCACGAGCCATCGCCGCAATCAAAGCAATCCGCATAAAAAACCCCAGTGCGTTACCCGATATTAGTTATCAGTTATTGGTGACACGCTGCCTTGCTCAATAACTAATATCCGATATCAAATAACGCTTTTGTTTTTTACTTCTGATAAATCACTTCGACGTCGGAATCGTCGTCGTCGAAATCATCATCGTCGTCATCTTCATCATCATAAGCATCCAACTGCTCCTGATGATAATTGTCCCATTTAAACTCGGTTGCCGCTTGCGCTTGCTCTTCCTGATCTTCCGCCGAAGTTTTTGGTAGCTGTTCCAGATAGCTCATGATTTCTTTACAGAGCTGATCGGTACCTTTACCACTGATTGCGGAAATCTGATACACCGGACCTTCCCAGTCCAATGCTTCTTTCAGTTCGGCAATACGCGCTTCCACTTCTTCTTCCGTCAGCAGGTCAACCTTGTTGACCACTAACCAACGCGGTTTAGCCGCGAGTTTCGGACTGTATTTTTCCAGTTCACTGACAATGGTCATTGCTTGTGTTGCTGGATCAGTACCATCATAAGGTGCCAAATCAACAAGATGCAACAGTAGTCCGCAACGCTCAAGGTGTTTCAGAAACTGAATGCCTAACCCGGCTCCTTCAGCTGCACCTTCGATAAGTCCCGGAATGTCAGCAATAACGAAGCTAGCGTGATGAACAGGACGCACTACACCGAGGTTAGGAACCAAAGTGGTAAATGGGTAATCAGCCACTTTAGGTTTAGCCGCAGAGACAGAACGGATAAAGGTCGATTTACCGGCATTAGGCATACCCAACAGGCCAACATCGGCAAGCAACATCAGCTCCAGTTTCAGGCTGCGGATTTCACCAGGGGTGCCCATGGTTTTCTGCCGCGGAGCACGGTTGGTACTGCTTTTGAAGCGCGCGTTACCAAGACCATGAAAGCCGCCTTTGGCAACCATGCGGCGCATACCGTGACGCGTTAGATCGCCCAGCACTTCGCCGGTTTCTTCATCTGTTGCGCGGGTACCCACAGGCACTTTCAGCACGATATCTTCGCCGCGTTTACCGGTACAGTTTTTGCCCATACCGTTTTGCCCGCGTTGCGCACGGTGGATGCGCTCAAAGCGATAATCGATAAGAGTGTTCAGGTTTTCATCGGCTTCCAGATAAACATCGCCGCCATCGCCACCGTCACCACCGTCGGGGCCACCTTTGGGGATATATTTTTCGCGCCGAAAACTTACGACGCCATTGCCGCCGTCGCCAGCTTCGACCCGGATGTCAGCTTCATCTACAAACTTCATACTTTTTTACCTGCCACTATAAAAAAACCCCGCCACACAGGACGGGGTTTCTATGTTTTTCGTTAACTCGCCTGAATTAGTCAGTAACGATGCTAACGTATTTGCGGTTTTTAGGACCTTTCTCCGCAAAAGAAACTTTACCGTCGCTCAGAGCGAACAAAGTGTGGTCACGACCAATACCGACGTTATCACCAGCGTGGAAACGAGTACCACGTTGACGAACGATGATGCTGCCAGCTAAAACTGACTCACCACCGAAGCGTTTTACACCCAGACGTTTACTTTCTGAGTCACGACCGTTCTTGGTTGAACCACCAGCTTTTTTGTGTGCCATGTGTCGTTACTCCTTAATTAACCGTTAATACCAGTGATCTTCACTTCAGTGAACCACTGACGATGACCTTGATGTTTCATGTGGTGCTTACGACGGCGGAACTTGATAATGTTCACTTTGTCTGCACGACCATGGTTGACGACTTCCGCTTTTACGGATCCACCAGAAACAAAAGGCGCGCCGATTTTCACGTCATCGCCGTTCGACATCATTAATACCTCGTCGAACTCAACCACTTCACCGGTGGCTGCTTCCAGCTTTTCCAGGCGGACGATTTGGCCTTCAGTCACACGGTGCTGCTTACCGCCACTTTGGAATACTGCGTACATAGTTTTCTCCGATTCGCCCATATGGGCACGTTAGATTTAAATCAGGGCGCGAATTATAGGCGAACTTCACCCCTGAGTAAAGAGTCCTTTTAACTGCAAATACGTTAAAACTGCAAATGCGTTATTGGATATTAGATACTGGTTATTGTTTATTAAAAACCCACCAACGCTTTCATCCAATAACTAATATCCAATATCTAATAACTAATATCTGATATCTAATAACGGTTTTGCTTTTACGCCACCCTATCGACGGCGATGTCGGCGAGTGCATGTAATGCATCCCGATGCTCCGACGCCGGTAATTCCGCCAGTTGTTCCTGCGCCAGTTTAGCTTCTGCCAATGCCCGATCGCGGGTGTAATCCAGCGCACCAGTGCGGCGCATTGCCAGCAAAATCGTTTGTAAATGCTGACGACCATCACCCTGCTCGATCGCCTTTCGGATCAGGCTGGCTTCGTCTTCATTGCCGTGCCACATAGCGTACAGCAATGGCAGTGTCGGCTTACCTTCCGCCAGGTCATCACCGGCTTGCTTACCCATGACTTCGCTGTCGGCTGTGTAATCCAGTAAATCATCGACTAATTGGAACGCCGTACCGAGATGACGCCCATAAGCAGCTAAAGCATCTTCTTCTGCCTGAGAACGTTCAGCAAGGACAGCGCCAAGTTGCGTTGCGGCCTCGAATAACTTGCCGGTTTTCCCATAAATAACGCCGAAATAACTCTCTTCGGTGGTGTCTGGGTCATTGCAATTCATCAACTGCAGGACTTCGCCTTCGGAAATGATATTGGTGGCATCTGCCAGAATCTTCATCACTTTCATCGAGTCAAGCGTCACCATCAACTGGAAGGCGCGAGTATAAAGAAAGTCGCCCACCAGCACACTGGCTTCGTTGCCAAATACCGCATTAGCAGTTTCCTGGCCACGCCGCAGCTCAGATGCATCAACCACGTCGTCGTGGAGCAAGGTCGCAGTGTGAATAAATTCGATGATGGTTGCGAGGGTCAGATGGCCCTCGCCCTGATAGCCAACGGCCCGCGCGGCAGTCACCGCCAGCAAGGGGCGCAGACGCTTTCCACCGCTATTTACAATGTACAATCCAAGCTGATTGATAAGGGCAACATCTGATTGTAGCTCAGCGCCGATCAGTTGGTTGACACCGTTCATGTCGGCGGCCATTAACGTATTAATTTCAGATAACTTCATTCGGCAACGCTAGCTATGGTTTAAGGTTAAGATTTTACAAAGAAATGCTAGTACAAGTCCAGCAACAACTCCGCCTGTGTGCGCAGCAAATGCGAGCCCGCTTAACTCGGGGAGGTAAATCAGGTCGAAAATAACCTTTCCTATCACCCCTGCCAGGATCAGTACTCCCAACCAGCGTTTGTTGATCACATCAATTAAAGCGCAATACGCAAACAGGCCATACAATGTGCCCGAGAAGCCAGCATAGAAGCGTACATCGGGGTCGAAAAAAATCTGTGCAAGGCTACTGCTAAGCATAATCACCGGCACACCTAACCAGCGCTGCCAACCGCGTTGATGATCAATGAAAAGAGCCCAACACACCATTAAGCCAAGCAGGTTTAGCGCCAGATGTGACCAGCTATGATGCACCAGTTGTCCAGTGATAAGCTGCCAAAGATACTGGCCTTCAAGTACTGCGTGTCGATTTAATTTTAGCGCATCCTGCCAGGTCCCCGGCAACAGCATAATTAGCGTCAAAATCGCCATTACACTCAGCGTGGGAGCGATTGCATCGCGTGATGTCGGAATCTGAAAGCCGAGCACTTGCATACTTTTTTACCTATAAAAAACGCCGGGTGCTGTGTTCAGCGTACCCGGCGTTTAGTTATCGTCGTGCCAGAAGCGCGTTTTAGTTTACGAAATCCAAACCTGTCTGGATGTCGTTCTTCAGGCCGTCGAGCATTGATGCTTTAGCTTTCTTCTCGAAATCACTTAGCTCGCCATAAGGTAGGATTTCTTCAACACCATTTGGACCTAAACGAACCGGATGAGCGAAGAACAATGCATCGCTGCCGTCAGTTTCAACGTAGGTGCATTCAACGACACTGTCGTCGCCTTGCAGGGCTTTCACTAATGACAGGCAGAAACGTGCTGCAGCCTGACCCATAGAAAGGGTTGCAGAACCGCCGCCAGCTTTTGCTTCAACAACTTCGGTACCGGCATTCTGGATGCGGTGGGTCAGTTGTTCGATTTGCTCGTCAGTAAAATCAAGGCCTGTTTGCGATAGCAATGGCAGAATTGTCGTGCCACTGTGGCCACCAATAACCGGAACCTTAACTTCTGAAGGGTTCTTGCCGTGGATTTCTGCTACGAATGTTTCCGCGCGGATCACGTCTAAGGTAGTAACACCGAATAATTTGTTCTTGTTGTACACGCCTTTTTTCTCAAGCACACGCTTGGCGATAGCAACGGTGGTGTTCACTGGGTTAGTAATGATGCCGATAGCCGCATCCGGGCAGTTGTCTGCAATGGCTTCAATCAGGTTGGCAACGATGCCAGCGTTGATGTTAAACAGGTCAGAACGGTCCATACCAGGTTTGCGTGGCACACCAGCAGGAATTAAGACGATGTCAGCACCAACAAGTGCCGGCGCGAGGTCGTCTTTACCGTAGCCTTTTACGTTGACTGCGGTTGGGATGTGGCTGAGATCAACAGCAACGCCTGGTACTACCGGCGCAACATCGTACAGCGCCAGCTCAGATCCAGCAGGTAATTGGGTTTTCAAAAGTAATGATAGTGCTTGGCCGATACCGCCAGCTGCACCTAAAACTGCAACTTTCATCTCAGACTCCATCCAGTTGTTAGGGAAATTTTTGGTGCCAAAAGACTACTGCAAAACTGCCCAAATTACAACCGAGACCGCTCTGGCTAGGCGTTTTACGGCTTTTGCGATAGACTGACCTTTCAACGGGTTGGCTTGCGCTTGCCTGGCTTACCGGAATGAACTTAAGAGGTCACTTCGCACCATGACTCAAGCGAAATCAGAATTGATGATCGATGTTTTTAAAGGGCTGCTAAAAGAAGAACGTTATGGCTCGCAAAGTGAAATCGTTGATGCCATGAAGGAACGTGGTTTCGATAACATCAGTCAATCGAAAGTCTCACGTTTACTTAGTAAGTATGGCGCTGTGCGCACCCGTAACGCGCGCCAGGAAATGGTTTACTGTTTGCCTGCGGAGCTTGGTATTCCTTCGACCCGCGCACCGCTATCGCAGTTAGTTCTGGATATTCAGCATAACGACGTGATGGTCATCATTCGCACTTCTCCGGGTGCTGCACAGCTGATTGCGCGCTTGCTTGATTCGGTCGGAAAAAAGGAAGGCGTGCTCGGCACTATTGCCGGCGACGACACCATTTTTATTGCACCGGTAAAAGTTTCAGATATCGACTTCACCCTGCAAAAAGTCACCGAACTCTTTGAAAATGTGGTGTAGGTGTAGGTGTAGGTGTAGCCCGTAGTTCTACTACGGGTGAAACTATAAAAATGAGCAGTGTCTACCGGTCACGGCATAACAATGGATGGTGCCGGCAGGTTTTACCCGTAGTAGAACTACGGGCTACTGTGTCAGGAAATCGACGGAGGGGGCAAAAAAAGCCGCATTACTAACCGCTTCTGTGTAATCCAGCAAAGGGTCGTAATCGCCATTTTCATCGGCAATGTAGCGTTGTTTCAGCCATTGCAGCACGTCCCGTGAATGCCCCGAAAAATACATTGCCAGCAAGCCCTGCTCGCGCATATCTCCCCATGGCATGTTCTGTCGCAACATGCTCAGCGGCTGCTCTTGTTCATTCTGAAGTTTGGCTTTTTGGGTGTGAGACACCATCTGTAGCACCGCTTCACTGATGCGCTCGCCGGTCAGCTTCTTACGACCGATAACGAATTCCTGCATTTCTTGCGTCAATTGTTCCCAGCGCCGCAGGTCGTGACGAAACTTTTGCACATACAAATAACTGCCGCCAGCGAATACCGGATCATCATCGGCATGAATCAGCGCGAGTTGGCGTCGGCGGATGCCGCGCGGATTTTCCGGCGCATCGATGAAGCCGGTCAGATCGCGGCCGTCCATAAATCTGAAGGTGGGCAATTGTTCGGTGAGTTCCACGTCATGCCCCAGCCACTCGAGTAACGCCCGCGCGCTGTGATAATTTACATCGAAACGATCTGAGCGCACCGTGAGCAACAGATCAACCGGCTCGCGCGGAGCCTGACGATCACCATCACGCAGGTCAGGGAAGTTACCCAGCTGAGAAGGTCGCTGCTGCGGGTAAAGAATGTCCCAATAATCGCTGCCGATGGCAACGTAACCACTGAGTAAAGCTTCGGAAAAACGTTCATCGAGCTCATTGAGCAACGCTGGAATTTGGGCTAACTTACGTCGCACACTCTCAACATCATCGGTCATTACGTTCAATGATAGTGTTAAGCCATGCAAATTTGGCTCTGCAAAGATGCCTTTTTGCGCTTGTGCCATGCCTACCCTCACCGGTTTGTAATCGTTATTTTTATCGGTACTTGCTCGAAAAACCATGCAGCTTGGTCGCAACCAACTTGCGCTGCTTACCAACTGGCATACAATGCTTGTCAGTTTAGCAAAGATTATCTAAAAAAATGAGAATTTAAGCGGAGTTATTATGGGACTACCACAGCGATTTACAACTACTTTGATGGCCGCCTCGTTGGCCATGCTTTTAGGCGGCTGCGCTACAACTTCAGGTGCCGATGCGTCAGCTGCTGCGGCAGAAACCAGCACCGTCGCAAGTGAAGATCAGCGTTTTACCGCAATGGCCGAACGTATCTGGGAGGGGATGCAAAATCCTGTGGGCAGTGAAAACCTTGACGCCGCGCTACCCAGCATGACTCCCGAAGCCGTTGCCGCCCGCGCTGAACAGCAGCGGGCATGGCTCAATGAGCTGCAAAGCATCGATACAGACGCACTGTCGCGTCAAGCCTATATTAACTGGCGCATGCTGACCTATCGCTTGCAAAATGAAGTTGATGCCTACGACTACAAAGAGCACTACATGCCGCTAAATGCCGAAGGCGGATTCCACAGCTCATTGTCGTTTATGGTGCGCAATACGGCCTTGCGCAGCTATGAAGATTATCAGAATTATGTCGCTAAGCTGGCGACGATCCCACGTTATATGGACGAGCAAACCGCCTGGCTCGAACGCGCTCTGGACGAAGGTTACACTCAACCACGCGCGGCCATGATGGGATTTGAAGACAGTATTGCTGCATTTATTGTGCAAGACCCTATTCAAAGCGTTTTCTTTGAACCGCTATTGCAGCAACCAGCATTTATCGATGATGAGCAATGGGCGTCACTGCAGGCTGAAGCAGCGCAGGTTATTGACGATGAGGTGATACCGGCTTATCAAAGCTACTTCGATTTTATGGTGATGGACTACTTACCCAACTGTCGCGAGACCGTGGGCGCAAGTGCGCTACCCAATGGTGATGCGTATTACCAGAACAGAATCGAACACTTTACCACTCTGTCGATGACCCCCGCCGAAATTCACGAGATAGGGCTGGCCGAAGTTGCACGTATCCGCAATGAAATGGCGGTGGTGATTGAGCAATCAGGCTCCGACGGCAGCTTTGACGAGTTTGTCGAGTTCCTGCGTACGGATCCGCGTTTCTACCCTTCGTCTGCCGAGGAGTTGCTGAAAGAAGCATCGTACATCGCTAAACGTATGGATGGTGAGCTGCCGAAGTTCTTTAAACATCTGCCACGGCAACCTTACGGTATAGCACCGGTGCCGGCTGAGATTGCACCGAAGTACACCACTGGCCGCTACGCCGGGACGTCGCGTGATGACCGCGCCAGCTTCTACTGGGTGAATACCTACGCGCTTGACCGCCGGCCCTTGTACCAACTCGAAGCTTTGACCTTACACGAAGCGGTGCCGGGCCATCACTTGCAAGGCGCCCTGGCCCGTGAAATGGAAGATGTACCCAGTTACCGTCAGCGTACCTACATTTCTGCTTTCGGTGAAGGCTGGGGTCTGTATTCTGAGTGGCTGGGTCTGGAAGCTGGGTTTTATCAGGACCCCTACAGCAATTTTGGCCGTTTAAGCTACGAAATGTGGCGCGCCGCGCGTCTGGTCGTTGACACGGGTATGCACTCAATGGGCTGGAGCCGCGCCAGGGCTATGGAGTTCATGGCTGCGAATACCGCGCTGAGCTTGCATAACGTGCGCACCGAGATCGACCGTTACATCACCTGGCCAGGTCAGGCGCTCTCCTACAAACTCGGAGAAATCTTGATTCGCTCATTGCGCGCCGAAGCTGAAGCTGCCTTAGGTGGAAAATTCGACATTCGCGAGTTCCACTACCAAGTTCTGAAAAACGGCAGCATACCGCTCGACGTACTCGAGCAGGAAATCCGCACCTGGATCGACTCACAAGTTTAGAAGGGGCAGCCCTTACATTGTAAAGACTGTTTTCAAAGGAGGGGCTGCCCCTCCTTTTTTTATGCCTGCAAATAAAGGGGGCTGCCCCTTCTTAGCATCAGACTTTGAAGAACTTAATGGTCAATGGATAATTTCGGACGATACCATCATTGGCTCGAATCGCGCCTACAATGGCAAAGATAATGTGGCAAATAGCCAGCGCAATCAGTAAGAAAATGCCGATAACGACAAAGCTTAATATCACACCTATCACACCCCAGATAAGAGCAGAAAGGATCCAGTTAAAAACCACTTTCCCATGCGCGTCGATATAGGGGTTCGTATCTTTTTTCATTAACCACATCACTAACGGCACAAGTAGTCCAGCAAATGGAATCAGGTAGCCAGTAAACTGCGAGAGATGTAGTAACATCGCATAAGTACGGTCTTCCTGGCTTGGCCCGGTAATTACGGTTGTTTCTTGCACAGGTTCCATCATTAATTTCCTTTTTATTCGGGTTATGTTTGCTTTAGACTTACGGGATACCCACAAATTGTCAACATCAAGCGTAAGACAATATCTATTGTTATGCTAGTATCTTGCTGTTTTCCCATGAGATTCGATTGATGCACGTAAGCCCGGAAATTATAACCAACCGCGCCAGCAGTAACATACAAGCTGCTTTTAAACAGGTTAGCGGGAAACTGCTACCCTATCGCCACTTGCGACCGTTCAGCTATTGGGATAACTATTACGGCGTAAATCCACAGATTACTTCAGAGCACTTTCAGCTGCTTGATTACAAGACAATTCAACGCTTTGAGAACAAAGGATATATCGCCAAGCGGGTTGACGAGCTTGGTATCACGGATGTTTTTCCGCGAAGTTATTTTTCGGTTGCTGATGCATTAGCCAGTCGCACCAAAGCTGATGCTATTTGGTTCGTCAAACCAACCCATATGACTGGCGGTCGGGGGATTACCTGTCATACGAACGAGTCACTGAAAAGTCTGGAGCTGCCGAAGTTTCATTTCATTCAAGAGCAAGTCGATGAAATAGAACTGTACGAGGGCCGTAAGTATACCGCTCGCGCTTATGTCTTCATTCACGACAAAAAGCTATATGTTTTCGATGATGGTTTCGTCATGATCCACGGCACGCCCTATAACGACAAAAGCATAGATTTCGCAACACAGGTCGACCACCGTGGCTATCACCAACCGGATAGCCCTATTAAGATGAAGCGCATCACCGAACTGCCCGATGCCGATAAAAAGCTATCTAGTATTCAGCAACAACTACGTAAGTTAAAACCCGTACTTGATGAAATGATTGCCATGAGCTCACCCATTCACTATGGCCTGCTGGGGATAGATCTGCTATTCAAAAGAATGAACAGTGCATTCTTTATTGAGTTAAATTCGAAGTCTAACTTCGTTCATACTGAACTCATTAATAACTCACTAAATACTCCATTCTTTACTTCAATATTGACTTCACTTTACACGCACGAAAAAGACTCACGATTGACTCAGATTTAACTCATTTATTCGTAAAAAAATAAGAGGGGCTGCCCCTGCTGGAATGGCAGGCACAAAAAAGGAGGGGCAGCCCCTCCTTTTAAAACCATCTTTACATTGTAAGGGCTGCCCCTTCTGGGGTTAGGCGACTTTGATGGTGGGGATGATGTTGGCTTTGGCGGCTTTTTCGGCGGCGCGGAAAGCGTCCATCTGGTCGAAGTTGAGATACTTGTAGACTTCACCGGCCATCGAGTTGATGTCCGACGCGTACTCCAGGTACTCAGCTGGCGTTGGCAATTTACCTAAAATTGCACCCACTGCTGCAAGTTCAGCAGAGGTCAGGTAAACATTGGCGCCATCACCCAAGCGGTTCGGGAAGTTACGCGTTGAAGTCGACAACACGGTCGCGCCCGGCTCTACCCGTGCCTGGTTACCCATACACAGTGAACAGCCTGGCATTTCGGTGCGAACACCGTTATTGGCGTAGATGTTGTAGTAGCCTTCTTCGCGCAGCTGCGCTTCGTCCATTTTGGTCGGCGGCGCAATCCACAGACGCGTGTTCAGCTCCGCAGTATTTTTCTCCAGCAACTTACCTGCTGCACGGAAGTGACCGATGTTGGTCATGCACGAACCGATAAACACTTCGTCGACTTTATCGCCAGCAACTTCGCTCAAGAACTTGGCATCGTCTGGATCGTTCGGACAACAAACGATCGGCTCACGAATCTCAGCCAGATCAATTTCAATCACTTCAGCGTATTCTGCATCAGCATCAGCACGCATCAGCGACGGGTTCGCCAGCCAATCTTCCATCTTCTGCGCACGACGCTCAAGGGTACGCACATCGCCGTAACCTTCGTTGATCATCCAACGCAACATGGTGATGTTAGAACGCAGGTATTCCGCCACTGATTCTTCTGACAAATTGATGGTACAACCCGCAGCAGAACGCTCAGCAGATGCATCAGACAGCTCAAAGGCTTGCTCGACGGTTAAATGGTCAAGACCTTCGATTTCCAGAATACGACCAGAGAAGGCGTTTTTCTTACCGCGTTTCTCAACCGTCAGCAGGCCTTCTTTAATGGCGAACGCCGGAATCGCGTGAACCAGGTCGCGCAACGTAATACCTGGTTGCATCTCACCTTTGAAACGTACCAGCACTGACTCAGGCATATCCAACGGCATAACACCGGTTGCCGCCGCGAAAGCGACCAACCCTGAACCGGCAGGGAATGAGATACCCAACGGGAAACGCGTGTGCGAATCGCCGCCGGTACCCACTGTGTCTGGCAACAACATGCGGTTCAGCCAGCTGTGGATGATACCGTCACCTGGGCGCAGTGACACACCGCCACGGTTCATGATGAAGTCTGGCAGAGTGTGTTGTGTGTCAATATCAACAGGCTTAGGATACGCAGCGGTATGACAGAATGACTGCATAGTTAAATCAGCAGTGAAGCCCAGACACGCCAGATCTTTCAGCTCATCACGGGTCATAGGACCGGTAGTGTCCTGAGAGCCTACGGTGGTCATTTTCGGTTCGCAATAGGTGCCTGGACGTACGCCGTCCATACCACAGGCTTTACCCACCATTTTTTGCGCTAAGGTATAGCCTTTACCAGTGTCTGTCGGCTGCTCCGGCTTCAGGAATAACTCTGAACGGCCCAGGCCTAATGATTCGCGGGCTTTTTCAGTCAGACCACGACCGATGATCAGGTTGATCCGGCCACCAGCACGCACTTCGTCAAGAATGACGCGTGAAGCGTAATCGTACTCAGCAATGACATCGCCCGCTTCGTTTTCAATTTTGCCGGCATAAGGATAAATGGTGATCACATCACCCATATCCATTTTTTCAACGTCAGCTTCAAACACCAACGCACCCGCGTCTTTCATCGTGTTGAAGAAGATCGGTGCAACTTTGCCACCAATACAGATACCGCCAGCACGCTTGTTAGGCGTCCCAGGCATGTCTTCACCAATGAACCACAGCACCGAGTTGGTCGCTGACTTACGTGAAGAGCCGGTACCGACCACGTCGCCAACGAAGGCAACCGGATGACCTTTGGCTTTCAGTTCTTCAATCTGTTTCGCCGCGTCAGTAACACCTTCACGTGGCATTTTGTACATGGCTTTAGCGTGCAAAGGAATGTCCGGACGTGACCACGCATCAGGTGCCGGTGACAAATCATCGGTATTGGTTTCGCCAGTCACTTTAAATACAGTGGCTTTGATTTGCTCAGGCATTTCATTGCGGCTGGTGAACCATTCAGCGTTGGCCCAGGATTCAACCACTTCTTTTGCCAGCGCGTTGCCCGCGTTCATTTTCTCTTCAACGTCATGGAAGGCATCGAACATCAACAAAGTATGTTTCAGCTCGTAAGCCGCAAGTTCGCCCAGCTCAGCATCATCTAACAAATCGACCAGCGTCACGATGTTGTAACCGCCATGCATATTGCCCAGCAATTTTACTGCGTCCTGCTTGCTGATAACCGGGCTGGATACTTCACCCTTAACCAAGGCAGATAAGAAGCCAGCTTTAACATAGGCTGCTTCATCAACGCCCGGAGGCACACGCTCAGACAGCAGCTCAACTAAGAACTCTTCTTCGCCAGCCGGTGGGTTTTTCAATAATTCGACCAAATCAGCGACTTGTTCTGCCGTTAACGGCTTAGGTGGGATGCCTTCAGCAGCGCGCTCTTCAACATGCTTACGATAGTCTTGCAGCACAGATTACCTCTACTTTGCTATGCGGGTGGAAAAAGTGGCGCAATTATAGGGGGTTTGCGGCCCAATTAAAATTCATCCGACCGCATAAAAGGTAATCTTTGGCATAAATGTGGTGAATACAAACCCGTTACTCGTTATTCGTACGTTCGGCTACGCCTCACTGCTCGTACGCTTCGCTTTTCGCAAAATCAACGAACAGCGAACGAAGTGAGCGCACGAACAGCGTAGCGTACGAATAACGAACAACGTTCTTGTTACTTCCGGTTACACTTGGTTGCTAAAAAATGTGTTGCTGACATAAACCTTTCACATTCCCGATCTATCTTAATAGGTAGGTCAACTGGAGGGGGCCTATTATGAAAACTGCAACCATCAAAACTGTAAAAACATTATATGCGGTTGTTGTCTTTACCGCGTTAAGCGCGCCAGCAATTGCGCAAGTAGACACTGGGCAAAGTGAAAAAGTACAGCCGCAGCAGATCTACCGTTACACCTACGCACCGGCGAATTTTACCGGCAGCATTGCGCACGACCTGCAACTGACGCAACAGTCGATATTGGCTGATGTGCGCGAACAGAACAGACTCAGCGCACATGCTGCGCTAGAGGCAAGTGCCAGCGAGCTCAGTGGCTACACACAAGTTGCTCAAGTGGCATTAGACGCTGGCAGCGAAGGAGCGCCAGATAAGCTCTTCCGCCGGACCGGCTATACGCTCGGCCGATCGTACCAAATGTACCTCTAGATTCACGTTATTAATGAAGCCGGGGATGTCTATGCGCTGCAACGCTTTACGCTGCAGCGCATCCCCGACTAGATCGCCGGGAATAATGCCCCAGCCCATACCTGCCAGTAACAGCTCGCGCTGGGTAATCGAATCATTGACCCGAATACGCTGCTTACTCGGCATACGGATGATGCTGTCGAGATCTATCCCGACGTCCTGATTCTGTGGGATCAGCATGGGTAATTCCAGCAAGTCGTGCCGCTGCAGTTGATGACGATCAAGCCCCGCTAACAATTCCGGCGCACACACCACTAATAACTCGAACGGCCGCACCCGAATAGTTTCAAAGTCACCGTGTTGCCGAAATATGGGTAACCAGGGTGACAGCGCCAGTTCAGCTTCACCGTTCGAAATTTTCCGTAATACGCGTAGCTGCGAGTCACCACTTAGCAGTAACTCAGTCGCCGGATACTGGGTTTGCACCTCACGCATCGCCGGAAACAATGCCGATGGTGCACAGGTGTAGTCATAAGCAATGCGTAGTTGCGGTTCGGCACCCGTTTGCAGTTGTTGCGCTAAGGACTGCAGCCGTTGTTGTTGCCGAATGACTTCCCGCGCCTGGCGCAAAAACTGACGCCCCCGCGCGGTAAGCGTTAAGCGATAGCCACTGCGATCGAACAATTCAAACCCAGCGTCCTCCTCGAGATGCTTTAGCCCCATGCTCACCGCCGCCTGAGTCCGGTGCATTCGCTCCGCAACACCTTGCACGGACCCGGTGTCGGCAAGGTGCAAAAGCATTTCCAACTGGTTTAGTTTCATCGAACCCCTTGAACCCGTTATTGGCTATCAGATACCAGTTATTAGCCAAACACCAAACCAATAACCAATATCTAATAACTAGTAACGCTTTAGTTTTTCTTATGGTGTTTTTAATTTTTATTCAGTATTACTTTATATATTTTAAGTCTACACTTTATGCAAGTCGAATGAATCCGTATTAGGAACAAGGTAACCATGTACAACTGGCAAAGTTTGGTGCTCGCACTATCCCTGAGTATACTCGCGGGTTGCGAGCCTACGCCCGCACAACAGCAAGCTGACGCCGTCGTGCAGCCGGTGAAACTGCACGAAGTCGGTAGCCTGACCGAACAGCGTTTTCGCGAATTTCCGGCGGTGATTGAAGCGGCGCAGGTGGCACAGCTGGCATTTCGGGTTGGCGGTGAAATCAGCGCATTCCCGATTAAGCCCGGCACTGCCGTCGAACAAGGTGAGCTGATCGCCAAGTTGGATCCCACCGACTATCAACTGGTGCTGGATCAAGCCCAGGCGCGCTACGAACTTGCCCAGGCGCAATTCCAGCGCACGGAGAGTTTAGTTGAACAGGGCGTGATATCCCGTCAGCAGTTTGATGAAACCAAAGCCAATCTTGAGGTTACCCGGGCAAACCTGGAAACCGCGAAAGCTAATCTGCGCTACACCGAATTACGTGCTCCCTTTGCCGGTACCATTGCTCATGTTTTTGTTGAAGCCTTCGAAACCGTGCAACCACAGCGCCCCATCGCCACGTTACAAATGGCCGACGCCATCGACGTGAGTATTCGCGTGCCGGAGCAGCTGTTTGCCCGGGTGCAGCGCCAGCTCGACTACCAGCCGGAAGTTATCTTCGCCTCAGCTCCTGAACAGAGCTTCCGCGCCAAATTAAAAGAATGGGATACCACCGCTGATCCAGCGACCAACACCTACGAAGTCGTATTCACTATGCCGACGCCCGCGCAGTTCAACATCCTGCCAGGCATGTCCGCAACAGTAAGGGTCGATTCTTATGCGGTTGCGACTCAGCCAACCCAGGGCGTGTTGATACCGACGTCGGCGGTATTCTCCGACACCACCACACCGGTAAATTCCAGCCAGCGCGTTTGGGTGTATACGCCCTCAGATGAAAGCAGCAGCCAAGGCACCGTCAGCCAACGCGAAGTTGAAGTTGGCCGCGTGACGGATGCCAGTATCGAAATCACCGCAGGGCTCGAGAAGGGTGAACAAATTGTCGTTGCTGGTGTGCATGCACTTAAACAAGACCAACAGGTGCGCCCATGGATTAAGGAGCGCGGTCTGTAATGGATATCGCCCGTTATAGTATTCGTCGTAGCACCACCAGCTGGTTACTCCTTATTCTACTGTTTGTTGGCGGTGTGTTAGCGCTTACCAACATAGGTCGGCTTGAGGATCCCGAGTTCACCTTAAAACGGGCGATGGTGATTACCGCCTACCCCGGTGCTTCGGCGCAACAGGTCGAAGAGGAAGTCACTTATCGGCTGGAAAATGCCATTCAGGAACTCGGCAATATCGATCACATCAGCTCGATTTCCCAGCCCGGTCTCAGCCAAATCACCATCGATATGAAGACCACCTTACGTGCCGATGACATGCCCCAGATCTGGGACGAATTAAGACGCAAGGTAAATGATGTGACCCGGCGTTTACCGCCCGGCGCTCAGCAACCCATGGTGCGTGATGACTTTGCCGACGTCTACGGCATTATGCTCGCTGTTACCGGCAGCGGTTACAGCTATGAAGACATCAAAGATTACACCGACTTTCTGCGCCGCGAACTGGTTCTGGTTGAAGGCGTTGGCAAAGTATTGGTCGATGGTGAGCAGCAGGAACAGGTATTTGTCGAGATTTCCCGCAGCAAGCTCGCTAACGTCAATATTCCACCGCAGCAGGTAGTGAACTTACTGCAAACACAAAATGTAGTCTCTGATGCGGGACGCGTGTTAAGTGGCGATGAACGCATTCGTTTGCACACCACCGGTGAGTTCGACAAGGTTGAGGACCTGGCTAACCTGATGATCAGTAACCCGGGAGCTGATGAGCGCATATTGCTGCGCGACGTCGCTACCGTAACGCGTGACTACCGCGAGGTTCCGGAACATCTCGTACGCTACAACGGCGAGCCCTCTCTCTGGTTGGGCGTGTCATTTGGCCCTGACGTGAATGTGGTGGAGGTTGGTCAACGCGTTGAACAACGTCTGGCCGAGCTGAAGTACGCACAGCCCGTCGGTATCGACGTGCATTACATTTACAACCAGCCTGCTGAAGTTGATGAGTCAGTACAAAGCTTTTTGCTTAATCTTGCCGAAGCCGTAGCCATTGTTGTCATCGCCCTGCTCCTCACTATGGGTCTGCGCAGCGGTGTGCTCATCGGCAGCGTGTTACTGATCACCGTGTTGGGTAGCTTTATCTTTATGTACCTGTTGGACATTCAGTTGCAGCGGGTATCCCTCGGCGCGCTGATCATCGCGCTGGGTATGCTGGTCGACAACGCCATAGTTATTGCCGAAGGCATGCTCGTTGGGGTGCGGCGCGGATTGTCGCGGCTGCAGGCGGCAAGTGTCATCGTCCAGCAAAACATCTGGCCATTACTTGGTGCCACGGCTGTCGCTGTCATTGCCTTTGCCCCCATCGGCTTGTCAAAAGATGCCAGTGGTGAATACGCCAATTCGCTGTTCTGGGTGCTGTTTATTTCGCTGTTCCTGAGTTGGTTTACTGCCATCACATTGACGCCCTTTCTGGGGAATATGCTGTACCGCCGCGACGCACGGGCAAAAAGCGCGAAAGAACAGCCAGAAGATGATGACCATGTGTATCAGCACTGGTTTTTCCAGGGGTATCGCCGACTTCTGCAAAGGTTCCTGAAATGGCGCAAGGCGACCATGCTGGGCATGTTGGTGCTGCTGATTGTGGCCATAGGTGGCTTTACCACCATCAAACAGTCGTTCTTCCCGCCTTCGACCACACCAATGCTGTTTGTCGATGTCTGGTATCCGCAGGGCACCGATATCCGGGCCACTGCCCGCCAGGTCGCCGAGCTTGAAAGCTACCTGCAGGATAATTACCCACAGCTGGATTATGTGGCGAGTACCATTGGCCGCGGTGCGCCGCGTTTTACCCTGACTTACATGGTCGAGAAGTCCTACGAAAGCTACGGGCAAATCATTTTACGCGCGGCGTCGAACGAAGAATTAGCGCCGGTGCATGACGGCTTGGCGGAGTACCTGCGCCAGCATCAGCCCGATGTGCAATTCAAAATGAAGCCGATAGAAATGGGACCGTCGCAGACCGCTAAAATTGAAGCGCGCTTCAGCGGCTCTGATCCGCTGGTGCTGCATCGACTGGCCGCGCAGGCGGAAGCTATCATGGCCAAAGACCCCGGCATTCGCAATTTACGCAACGACTGGCGCCAGCGCACTAAAGTATTGCAGCCGGTGTTCAATGAGCCCGCCGCACGTCGGCTTGGAGTCACTAAAGCTGACGTCAATGACGTACTCAAGCGCAATTTCAGCGGTCAGACCGTGGGCTTATTTCGTGACGGCACTGAGCTAATGCCTATCGTTGTACGGGCACCCCTTGCCGAGCGTCGGGAAATTTCTGACTGGCATGAATTGCAGATTTACTCGCAGGCATTGCAACAGCATGTCCCACTGGCTCAGGTGGTCAGTGACATGCGTCTGATTGCCGAAGATAACCTGATTCTGCGCCGCGATCGCAAACGCACCCTAACCGTAATGGCTGATCATGACATTTTTGGTGAGGAAACTGCGGCAATGGTGCTGGAACGCATCCGTCCTGCGGTTGAAGCCATCGAGCTGCCCGTAGGCTATCAGCTGCAATGGGGTGGTGAACATGAAGCTTCGCAAAAAGCTACGGGGGCAGTTTTTCAGGCCCTGCCGTTAGCCTTTGTGGTGATGTTTATTATCACCGTGCTGTTGTTTAGCTCTATCCGTCAGGCCGGGGTATTGTGGACCACGGTGCCGCTTAGCGTTATCGGCGTAACCCTGGGTCTGGCGCTATCAGGACAGCCCTTTGGCTTTATGGCCTTGCTCGGTTTCTTAAGTTTGTCAGGCATGCTGATTAAAAACGGTGTGGTGCTGCTTGAACAAATCCGGGTTGAGCTGGCGTCAGGCAAAGCAGCGTTAAAAGCTCTGGAAGATGCTGCGGTCAGCCGCGTACGGCCGGTAATGATGGCAGCGGTCACCACGATTTTGGGCATGGTGCCGCTGTTATTTGATGCTTTCTTTGTCAGCATGGCAGTGGTCATCATGTTCGGCCTGGGCTTCGCCACCCTGCTCACGCTAATCGTCGTGCCGGTGATGTACGCGCTGGTGATGCGCGTACCTCAGAGCGGCGACTAACTCAAATGCCGGCGGTGCCACAACAGGTACACCGCTGGCAGTACCAGTAACGACAGTAACGGTGCCAATATCATGCCGCCAATCATCGGCGCTGCGATACGTTGCATGACCTCGCTACCCGTACCCTGAGTAAGCATGATCGGCAACAAGCCGGCAATGATAGTGATCACTGTCATCGCCTTCGGCCGCACTCGCAGCACCGCGCCCTCTTCTATCGCGTCGTAAAGTGTCGCACGGGTGTGTTGTTGGCGGTCCTTCCAGGCATTGTTGAGGTAGAGCAACATCACCACCCCAAACTCTGCCGCGACCCCAGCCAGCGCAATCATACCCACCATGACCGCTATCGACAGGTTATAGTCGAGCCACCAGATGAACCACAGACTACCGGTCAATGCTAATGGCAGTGTGGCCATGATCAGTGCCGCTTGTTTAAACGAGCGGAAGGTGAAATACAGCAAGATCAGGATAACCGCCAGAGTGACCGGCACCACTTCTTTTAACTTCGCCTCGACCCGTTGCATCGATTCGTATTGCCCTGACCACGACAAGGAATAGCGCGGTGGTAGCTCATAATCAGCAAGTAACGGCTCAGCTGCGGCGATGACGTCACCGACGGCGACATCCGCATCAACATCAATAAACACCCAGCCCGTCGGCCGCGCATTTTCACTGCGGATCATTGCCGGACCAACGGTAACCTCGACGTCGGCAACCTGTTCCAGAGTCACCCAAGTACCGCTGGCACTGGCAATAGGTAGTTGTTTAATTTGCTCGACGTGGTCACGCAGCTCGCGCGGGTAGCGCAAGGTGATCGGATAACGTTCGGTCCCTTCAACGGTCTCCGTAATCTCAGCGCCGCCAATGGCGAACTTAATTGCCCGTTGAATGACGGCCTGACTGATACCATAGCGTGCTGCTTCATCCAGACGCGGTCGGATCTCCAGGTAACGCCCTGAAGCTGGTCGTTCAGCAAACACCGAAGCCACCCCGGGAACGTTGTTTAAACGCTCTTCGAGATCACCGCCGATTTCTTGAATAGCCGCCAGTTCCGGACCCGCAATTTTCAGACCCAACGGTGTTTTGAGACCCGTTGAGAGCATATCAATACGGGTTTTTATCGGTTGCACCCAGGCATTGGTGATGCCCGGTACCCGCACCGTAGCATCCAGCTGCTCAATGATTTTATTCAGCGTCATGCCCTCGCGCCACTCGCTTTCAGGTTTTAGCTGAATGGTGGTTTCGAGCATCGTCAGTGGTGCCGGATCCGTTGCCGTATCAGCGCGTCCGGTTTTACCAAATACGCTCTCGACTTCGGGAACCTGCTTGATCAAGCGGTCAGTGCGTTGCAATAACTCGCCCACTGCACCCGGACTGATACCCGGCAGTGTGGTTGGCATATAGAGCAAATCACCTTCCTGCATGGTCGGCATAAACTCGCTACCCATTTTCGTTAACGGGTAGTAACCGCTTGCCGCGACCACCACGGCGATGACCACTGTCAATTTCGGCCACGCCAATACCCAATGCAACACCGGCCGGTAAATCCATATCAAGGCACGGGTTAATGGGTTACGTTGCTCGCTAATGATTTTGCCACGCACGAAATAGCCCATCAGCACTGGCACCAGCGTAATGGCAAGTAATGCCGCCGCTGCCATAGCGAAGGTCTTGGTGTACGCCAACGGCGCGAACAAGCGTCCTTCCTGGGCTTCCAGCGAGAACACCGGTACGAAACTTAAGGTGATGATCAGCAAGGACAGGAACAGCGCGGGTCCCACTTCGACGGTAGCGTTGCGGATCAACTGCCAATGTGTGGCGCCCTTAGGTTCCTCACCATGTTTATTACGGTAATTTTCCAGGTGTTTATGGGCGTTCTCCACCATAACAATAGCAGCGTCCACCAAAGCACCAATCGCAATCGCAATACCGCCCAGGCTCATGATATTGGCATTAATACCCAGCGCACGCATGACGATAAAGCTCATGAGTACCGCCAATGGCAGGGTAATAATTGCCACCATTGCAGAGCGAATATGCAGCAGAAATAAAATCGTGATCAGCGCCACAAAGCCCATTTCTTCAATCAGCTTGGTGGTCAGATTATCTACTGCCCGATTAATCAGGTCAGAACGGTCGTACGTCGGTACGATTTCGACCCCAGGGGGCAGCCCCTGCTGCAGGCTCTTTAATTTGTCGCGCACGCGTTCGATGGTGGCAAGGGCATTTTCGCCGTGCCGCATCACCACGATGCCGCCGACCACTTCGCCTTCACCGTTCAGTTCAGCAATACCGCGGCGACTTTCCGGTCCACGGCGTACCGTCGCCACGTCAGCCAACGTGATATTGGTGCCGGCTGCGCTTTGCACTGGCAACGGTAAGCTGCGTAAATCTTCCAGCGACTGAATATAACCCGTGCCGCGCACCATGTACTCAGCTTCGGCCATTTCCACAATGCCACCACCGACTTCCTGGTTGGCAGCGACAATGGTGTCCTGCACCTGTTCTAAAGTCAGGCCATAGGTCTGCAAACGACGCGGTTCAACCACGACCTGGTAGGCTTGCACCATACCGCCGACGGTCGCAACCTCAGACACACCAGCAACACTTTGCAGCTCTTGCTTTAGAAACCAGTCCTGCAAACTGGTGAGTTCACCAAGATGATGTTCTCCGGTGCGATCCACCAACGCGTACTGGAACACCCAGCCAACCCCACTGGCATCAGGGCCAAGTCGGGGCGTCACGCCTTCAGGTAGGCGCTCACTGGCTTGATTCAGATACTCAAGCACACGGCTGCGGGCCCAGTAAATATCGGTACCTTCCTCGAACAGTATGTACAGATAAGAATCGCCAAAGAACGAGTAACCACGAACCTGGGTCGAACCGGGCACGGCCAACATCAGATTAGCCAACGGCCAGGTCACCTGCTCTTCTACCAACTGCGGAGCTTGTCCCGGGTAAGGTGTTTTGACGATAACCTGTACGTCGGACAGATCCGGTATCGCGTCTAAGGGCGTACTGGTCATCGCGCGCCAGCCGAACCAGGCGGCGAGCAGTGCAGCAATAAGTACGAGAATGCGATTGCGCAAACTCCAGTCAATAACACTAGTGAGCATGACCGCCTCCAGCGCTGCCTTTCAGGCGACTGCCTTTAAGACTTGCCTCGGAATCGAGCAGGAACTGGCCTGAGGTGACCACGCGCTCACCGGCGCTTAAACCATGCATAATTTCTGCTTCATCATCAACAATCAAGCCGACATGAACATCACGCTGCTCAAAGGTCTGATCATCGGTTTGCACAATCACGCGGTTGTTGGTGCCCGTCATGATCAATGAACTCACCGGAACGGCCAGTACGTCACGCTTAGGTCCACCGTACAGCTCAACCTGGGCCTGCATGCCGACATGCAGACTGCCAGCATCGATATCCTGTGGCAGCTTGATGCGCACCCGCTGAGTTCTGGCAACCGGATCCAGCTCCGGGTAGATGTAATCGATTTCAGTTTCGTAGGCATTGAGTCCTGCCGCCGGCAAGGTCACATCAACCGGCGCCTCTGGACGCATCCAGTCAGCATAACGCTCAGGTACATCGGCAATCAGCCAGACACTGTCAGCACCGGTGATTGTCATCACCTCAACGCCCGGCTCGACGTACATGCCTTCAGCGACGTTCAATGCTGTTACAACGCCGGCATGCTTGGCATACACCGGTACGCGGTAAAGAATTTCACCACTTTGTTCGATGTCTTTCACTTGTTCGGCAGATAATCCGAGCAATTCCAGCCGTAAGCGTCCGTCGCGGATCAGCCGCTGTTTTTGCTGTGCGGATAAGCCGTTAATGGTGTCCAGCGTTTGCAGGAAGTCTTGTTGCGCGACCACCAGCTCTTTGCTGTAAATGCTGTAAAGCGGATCGCCGACTTGCACCTGCGCGCCCTCGCTGCGCACAAACAACTCTTCCAGCCAGCCCGAGGCTCGCGGATGCACGTGCCATCGCGCATTATCGTTCCATTGCACGGTGGCAAGCGTCGGCAGATAGCGCCATAGGGTTGTTTCTGCAACAGTCGCGGTGGTGATGCCTAAGTTTTGCTGCATTTGTCCACTGACCTGCACCACAATCTCATCGACCTGAACCTGCGGCTCAAGATCCATACCGCAAATCGGGCAGGTACCCGGCTCATCACGCACAATGTGACTGTGCATCGGACACACGTACTCGATAGCATCAGCATCGTTTAGCTGTTGCTCAGCGGGGGTTGGTGCGGTTAAATCCTGCTGTTGTTGATGCTCAGAATGATCACTATGGTCTTGTGCCGCAACGGCAGAAACCATAAGAGTCATGGCAATGACAGCCACTAGAAAACGTTGTAAAAACATAACTTACTCCTGCAATAAAAACTGAAAAAGGTTTAATCAGCTGTTTGCAGGCATAGGGGGACGATCGTGACGATCCTGACGGGTTAATAAATGACGTGAAGGGAGTAGCCATTGCCCCTGCTCACTGACAGGTGCGGCTGAACTAAAGCTTGGCAACAACGCTAGCGCGCTGGCACCACAATGGTGTTGGCAATCGCCACAACTACCATCGCAATCCATTTGACTGGCAAAAGACGCTGCTTGCGCCTTTACCGATTCATCACAGCAGGCGTGATCCGCCGCCATGTTGGCATGGTGGCTGACTGCCGTCTCACTCGCTGGCTCTACGTATGACGCAGACGCAGCAGCAACTGGCGCCGCAAGCGGCACCAGAAGTAATGAGACGATAATCAACCAAAGAAATGCTTTCATGGCGACAGTCTAACCTATTTCCTACCAGATAGTCACGCGCTCTTCTGGCGGCAAGTACAGGTCATCTCCTGGCTTGACGTCAAAGGCTTCGTAAAACGCAGGTACATTGACAACAGTACCGTTGACCCGGTAGTAAGCTGGCGAGTGCGGATCGCTCAGCACCTGGTTACGGGTGTATTCGTCGCGTTGCTTGGTTTGCCAGACTTGCGCCCAACCCAGGAATACGCGTTGCTCACCGGTGAAACCATCAAGTACCGGCGACGGCTCGCCATTCAGTGAATCGACATAAGCACGGTAACCGATGGTCAGGCCGGCCAAATCACCGATGTTCTCACCCAGGGTTAATTTACCGTTGACGAATACACCTTCGAGCGGCTCATAGGTACCGTATTGCGCAGCTAATTGTGCGCCGCGCTCATCAAAGGCTGCGCGATCAGCATCGGTCCACCAGCTTTTCAGGTTTCCGTCGCCATCGTATTTTGAACCCTGGTCGTCAAAGCCGTGACCGATTTCGTGACCGATAACCGCACCAATACCACCATAGTTCACTGCATCTTCAGCATTCATATCAAAGAATGGCGGCTGCAGAATACCCGCAGGGAATACGATCTCATTACGCACTGGGCTGTAATAAGCGTTTACCGTCTGCGGTGTCATGCCCCAGTCTTCAGCTTTCACTGGCTCGCCGATTTTGCTGATGTTTTCCTGATAGTCAAATTCCGCTGAGCGCTTGTAGTTGCCCACCAGATCATCTTCCGCTACAACTAATGCGGAATAATCGCGCCACTCGCTCGGGTAACCGATATAAGGGGTGAACTTGCTGAGTTTTTCCAACGCTTTCTGCTTGGTTTCTTCGCTCATCCACTCGAGTTCTTTAATCGACTCACCATAAGCTTTGATCAGGTTGTCGACCAGGGTTTCCATCCGATCTTTCGCTTCTGGTGGGAAGTATTCGGCTACGTAAAGCTGACCAAGAACTTCACCTAAGGCGCTGTCAGCTGCATCAACGCCTCGCTTCCAACGCGGTTCCTGCTCTGGTGTACCACGCAAAACTTTACCGTAGAAAGCGAACTGACGGTCGTTAATTTCTTCACTTAATGCATTGGAGAAATTGCTAACCAGACGCAGGCTCATGTAATCCTGCCAGGTGTCCAGCGGTACATTCTCAAACATGCCACCGAACTCTTCGAAGTATGAAGGTTGACGAACAACAGCTTCCTGCACGGTTGCGATACCTGCAGCCTCTGTGTACGCGCCTAAATTAAACTCGCCCAGCAACTCCTGCACTTCATCCATGGTCTTTTTGTTGTAGGTGTTGTCAGCGTTACGGCTCTCGACCCGGCTCCATTGTACTTCAGCCAGTTTGGTCTCAAGCTCAAGCACTTTCTCAGCAGCAGTTGCTGCCGCTTCTGCTTCGTAGCCCACTAAGGTCAACATATCGGCGATGTACGACTGGTAGGCATCGCGAATTTCGACAAATTTTTCTTCGTCTTTCAGGTAGTAATCACGGTCGGGTAAGCCCAGGCCTGATTGCGACATGTACATGGTGTTCACATCAGGGTTTTTCGCATCAGCGTAGACGTAAAAACCAAAGGGTGAACTGACCCCTAAACGTGAAAGTTGTGCAAAGTGAGCCGCCACCTGATCGTGGTTCTGTAATTTATTAATGGCTTCCAGATCGCCCGCAATTGGCTGATAACCAAGCTCATTCAGGCGCTCAACGTCCATAAAGCTATTGAAAAAATCACCGATTTTGTCAGCGTTAGAGCCTGGCTCTGGTGAGCTCGCAGCAGCTGTTTCAATAATTTTGCGCAGGCGTTCCTGGTTTTCATCACGGAGCTCATTAAATGAGCCAACCCGTGAACGGTCCGCAGGAATTTCAGTCTTCTCAACCCAACCGCCATTCACATAGGTGAAGAGGTCGTCTTGTGGACGGACTTCAGTGTTGAAGTCGCTCATGTCCAGGCCTGAAGACAACTGTTTTTGTGCCTGCTCAGCAGATTGTTCGCTGGCAGTTTCGGTTTGGTTTTGTTGCGGTGAACATGCTGCAACGCCAAGGGCCAGGGCCACGCTTAGGGCCAAAGTACTCACTTTACGCATAACTTCCTCATTAAATTCAAGAGCGTTATTGGCTATTCGCTATTAGTTATTGGTTTAAAAGCGTTTCGCTCTATCTAATAACCAACATCAAATAGCCAATAACGGTTTTGTTGTTATTAATGTCCTATCACGTCGTCGGTGAATAGGTAGTCTTTCAATTGTTCATCAAACTTCTTGTCGCGGCGACGAATCCATTCCAGCGTCATGGCCGCATGTTCTTTCTCTTCATCACGGTTGTGGATCAGAATTTTCTTGAGCTCATCATCTTTGCAGACATCAATGCGTTGGTTGTACCAATCGACAGCTTCCAGCTCCTCCATGAGGGAAATCAGCGCACGATGCATGTCACGGGTTTCGTCCGACAAAAGTTCATAGGGTTCATGATAACCTTCATTCGCCATAACTCGCTCCTTTCTTTTGTTAAAAAGTCTTTCTGTGAAGCACCTCTTTACCTTACGGGATGCGCCGCAGCTATACAACTGGAATGCTATGCTCGATGTCGCAGATAAATGTCTTTTTGACTTAGGTTACAAGACGCTTAACTCGATATTGACATATTACACATGCGTGTGTATAAACAATTAAATCTAAGGGAATAGTATGCAGTCACGCGAGCTTATTCGACTTTTAAAAAGTCATCGATGCACGTTTGTCAGACAAGGTAAGGGAGACCATCAGGTTTGGTATTCACCAAGCACAGGACTTAAGTTCACCGTACCTCATCCGAAGAAAAATCTGCCCATCGGCACTTTGAAGGCCATTTTGCGAGCCGCAGGCATTGATGTTAATCCTCATTAGGAGTGAGCGATATGTTATTTTTAGTTGGGATTGAAGCGCCAAAGAATGAAAACGAAGCCTGGGGTATTGTCGTGCCAGTTTTTGAAAAGTTGGGCATGGTATGTGCTTCTGCCGCTAATAAGCGCGATGACATCATTTTTAGAGCCAAAGAAGCTATTTTAACGATGGTCGAAGAAGCGTTGCGCGATGGACATTTGCTGAGTGCTTTAGAGATTGATTTAGCGAATTACCGCGAGGACAACCCGGAGCGTCTGGAGTGGCTGGCGTTAGAGGTGCCCGTTGACTCTTTGCGCGTAAGGCAAAAGCGCATCAACATTACGCTTCCTGAAACACTTTTGACACGGGTCGATTCATTCGTACAGGTCCATTCTGAGTACAAAGATCGATCCGATTTTTTAGCACAAGCGGCGGATGAGCTGATGACCAACAAAAAACAACGCGGTGCGTGAGGTTTGGTCGCAATGTTGAGGAAGCTGCGACCTAGAGGTAATCCGGCCGCAGCGCGTCAGTTAAATCAAATTAAAATGCTTCACACACAAATTGTTCTTCAACGAGTGACTCTTGTGAGAGCAATACAAAATTAACCCGGGTGGGTTTGCCTTCACTATCGACAGCAAGGATCTCGACACGAAACCTTTGAAATACGCCCGCGTTTAGCAATTGATGTCGACAATCAAAGGTTCCAAATAGACCAAATGCCTCACCAGACGACAGGTTAAGTTGTGAACCACTACCTAGGTCTGCCAACCGTGCGGAAAAGTTCTCAAAAGATTCGCCGGTACTCGTTCGCGACTTCGTTTTGTTAACCGCAATTGCAGGGCTCCCTTCATCACTGGGCTCAATTTCAATGACAAGTAGTGAGCCATCTGCAAACTGAAATCGTTGAACCAAATGGTCAGCTTGCGGCACACTTATGGAAATAAATAATGGATTTACTGCCATTTGCCAATCTCTGACAACCTCAACCAGATGATCAAGCCAATTGCGACTTGCTCGCGCTTCAGCAAACATACGATCGAGTTGTCGAGTCACAAACGCACTGCAAAATGGTAGCGTTTCATCGGCCAGGCGCTGATCGTACCAGGAATAAGCTGTCTGACAATTTCCTAATCTGTTAAGAACAGCGTCACTGACCGTTCCATAGGACATTCCAAGTTCCGAGGGCATTTCCCCCCAACTATTCTTAAATTCTGATGAGCTTGTGTCCTGAACAAAGGATAGCTTCATCGATAAAACATCGAATGCCTCCACTGCATCAACGGTTTTTGTAAGCAGTGCTAAGTCGGAATCTAAGACAGGTTTATCCCAAACAGAATAAGTGCTTTGACCCGAAATTTCGACGCGAATAACCTCCTTTCGATAGGCTTGTTCATTATCTATATCAAGAATCAATATCGGCACCCGCAACGATGGTATCGCGGGGGAAGGTTCTGAGCAGTTCAAACTACAACTCCCCAGTTCGGCATCGCCATACCTGACGCGCACACTTTCAACCAGTTGCTGATCGGTAAAACTTTGGCAACGGGTAGCATCAATACCTGAATCACAGACAATTAAATGATCAGACGAGGGCTGTACGGCGTCCACCTGTAGCGCAAACGATGGGAAGGTAATCAAACTAAGTAGCAAACATCCTGTGTTAAATAACTGACTCCTTGAATAGTTCACCTTCAAACTCCTTGTATTTTTTATGTTGGATTTAGATTGTATATTTTTTTACTCTGGCGTACAAGTGAGGGTTGGAATACATACAAAAAAACACCGCGGCGGCTGAGCCATCGCGGTGTTTGTTTAATCATCGTGGTGTACGAGGATTGGACCCGTAATAGAATTACGGGCTACTTTTTCTTGGCTTTTTTGTTTGGCAGGTCAGTGATTGAGCCTTCAAACACTTCAGCTGCCAGGCCTACAGATTCGTGCAGGGTTGGGTGAGCATGGATGGTGAGTGCGATGTCTTCTGCGTCACAACCCATTTCGATAGCGAGACAGATTTCGCCCATCAGTTCACCACCGTTAGAACCGACCACAGCGCCACCGATGATGCGGTTGTTCTTATCGAACAACAACTTGGTCATGCCGTCCGTTGCGCCTTGTGCGATGGCACGGCCAGAAGCTGACCACGGGAATACCGCTGTATCGTACTCAATACCTTGCTCTTTGGCTTCTTTCTCGGTGAGACCGGCCCACGCGACTTCTGGATCCGTGTAAGCAATCGATGGAATCACTTTCGGATCGAAGTAGTGTTTCTTGCCAGAAATAACTTCCGCGGCAACGTGACCTTCGTGCACAGCTTTGTGCGCCAGCATCGGTTGGCCTACCAAATCGCCAATCGCGAAAATATTCTTCACGTTGGTACGCATTTGCTTGTCAACTTCGATGAAACCGCGGTCTGTTACTTTCACGCCAGCTTTATCAGCAGCAATCTTCTTACCATTTGGCGCGCGGCCAACAGCGACCAGAACTGCGTCATATTTAACCGGCTTGTCAGGTGCGTTATCACCTTCAAAGGTAACGTGGATGCCGTCTTTTTTGGCTTCGACCTTCGCTGCTTTGGTGTTCAGCATGACGTTGTCGAACTTGTTCTTCATTGACTTAGTGAAAGGCTTAATGATGTCTTTATCTGCTGGCGGAATCAGCTGATCGGTCATTTCGACTACGTCAATTTTCGAACCTAGTGCGCTGTAAACACAGCCCATTTCCAGGCCTATAATACCGCCACCAAGTACCAGCATACGATCTGGGATGAAGCGCAGCTCAAGTGCCGCTGTCGAATCCCAGATACGCTCGTCGTCATGAGGTACGAAAGGTAGCTTGATCGATTGTGAGCCGGTGGCAATAATGGCATGCTCAAAATTAACCACGGTTTCATTGCCGTCGTCATCTTTTACACTCAGCTGCTTGTCGCTGGCGAACTCGCCCTTACCAGTAACGACTTTCACTTTACGCATTTTCGACATCTGGCCAAGACCGCCGGTCAACTGACCCACGACTTTTTCTTTGTGCTTACGGATTTTGTCGAGGTCGATTTTTGGCTCACCAAATTCAACGCCTTCGGCATCCATGTGCTTGGCATCTTCAATGTGCTTAGCAAGGTGCAATAAGGCTTTTGATGGGATACAACCGACGTTCAGACAGACGCCACCAAGAGTGCTGTAACGCTCAACAAGTACTGTTTCCAAACCTAAATCGGCAGCGCGGAAGGCTGCTGAGTAACCACCAGGGCCCGCACCGAGTACGACCACTTGGGCATTAATTTCTTTGCTCATGACGACCTCTTACTTTCGTAGAATTTCGTTGAATTCGGTTAATTATCGCGCGGGGCGCATTATAGCAGCCCCGCCGGCATTTGTTTAATTTATAGAATCATCTTACGGATATCTGACAACACGTTGCACAGATACACACTAAAGCGCGCCGCAACCGCACCGTCAATGACACGATGGTCGTAAGACAGGCTGGTTGGCAACATTAAGCGCGGCTCAAATTCATTGCCGTTCCATTTAGGTTTCATTTCACTTTTCGAAACCCCGAGGATAGCGACATCCGGTGCATTAACGATTGGCGTAAATGCCGTACCGCCAATGCCGCCCAGGCTGGAAATTGAGAAACAACCGCCCTGCATGTCCTGCGCTTTCAGCTTGCCGTCACGGGCCCGCGTACTGACATCAATGAGTTCTTCAGAAAGCTCGTAAATGCCTTTCTTGTCGACGTCGCGAATAACCGGTACCACCAGGCCTCCAGGGGTATCCACCGCAATCCCGATATTGATGTATTTTTTCATGATCAGGTGCTCGCCATCTTCATGCAGCGACGAGTTAAATTGCGGATACTCCTGCAGCGCTTTGGCCACTGCTTTCATGATGAACACCAATGGGGTGATCTTCACGCCGTCTTTCTTCTTCTCCTGCAGTTTGTTTTCCTGCTTACGGAAGTTTTCCAGCTCGGTGATATCCGCTTCATCAAATTGCGTAACGTGCGGGATGGTCACCCAGTTGCGATGCAGATTCGGACCGGAAATTTTCTGAATCCGAGACATCGGTACTTTTTCTACTTCACCAAACTTACTGAAGTCGACTTTCGGCGGCGCAATAACCTGCAAACCACCAGCGCCTTGGGAGGTGCTGCCAGAGGAGGTCGCTTTCGGACGTGACAGTTCATACTTCACGTACTCTTGCACGTCCTCTTTGAGGATGCGGTCTTTGCGGCCAGAACCATTTACCTGGTTCAGATCGACACCGAACTCGCGGGCCAGACGACGCACTGCCGGTGAAGCATAGGCTAAGCCTTCAGCTTTACCTTTTTTGTCCAACGGGTGATCAGGTACTGGCGGCGCTTTGCGCTCACCACTTGCCGTTATCCGGCCGCTTGGGTCCGACCCGGAGCGGTCTGACCCTTCTGCATCTTCGTCAGAAGATGCATCGGCGTCAGCCGACGAAGATTTCGAATCTTTGGACGATGATTTCGAATCTTTGGACGATGATTTTTCGTCGCCTGAAGCATCCCCCGCAGTAGAACTGCGGGCTACTTCTAGGGTGATTACCAGCGAGCCTTCTTTCACTTTGTCGCCGGTGCTGACTTCAACGGATTTCACTGTACCTGCTTCCGGGCTGGGTACATCCATTGTTGCTTTGTCGGTTTCGAGGGTGATTAAGCCGTCTTCTTTTTCGATGGTATCGCCAACGCTGACCAATACTTCAATGACGTCGACTTCGCCGTCATCGCCGATGTCGGGGACTTTGACGTCGATGACTTCGGTGTCGCCGTCCGGGTCAGACCCTTTAGGGGCTGACCCTTCTTTATCGTCGTCATCGTCGTCGGACTCGTCATCGTCGGAATCGCCATTGGTGTCGTCGGAGGATTTCCCCGCAGTAGAACTGCGGGCTACATCATCGTCGGAATCACCGTTGGTGTCGTCGGAATCGTCATCGGAGTCACCCGCAGCTTCGATCATCGCGATCAAGTCGCCTTCGCTGATCTTATCGCCGACGCTGACTTTGATTTCGCTCACCGTACCAGCGAAAGGCGCAGGAATGTCCATTGATGCCTTGTCGCTTTCAACGGTGATCAAGCCATCTTCAGCGTCAACGCTGTCGCCTTTACTGACGATAATTTCAATTACTTCGACTTCTTCGCCGCCCACATCGGGGACGAGCACTTCTTTTGAATCTGCCATGTTTGTCTCCGCTCCCGTCGCTTATGCGTACAGTGGGTTGATTTTGTTGGTATCGATATCGAAATCCTTAATGGCTTTTTGCACCACCTTGGCATCAATATCCCCTGCTTTGGCAAGTTCTGCCAAGGCTGCTACCACAATGTACTCGGCACTCACTTCAAAGTGACGGCGCAAGTTTTCGCGGCTGTCTGAACGACCGAAACCATCGGTACCTAACACGCGGTAAGGGGTTGGCACCCAGGCGCGGATCTGGTCAGCGTAAAGTTTCTGATAATCCGTTGCGGCAATGGTCGGGCCCTTCGCCTTGCTCAGTACTTTGGTCACATAAGCTTCTTCGGCTTTTTTGCCCGGATTCAGCATGTTATGACGATCGACGTCCATACCATCGCGGGCCAGTTCATTGAACGAGGTCGCGCTGTAGACTTTCGACGATACGTTAAACTGCTCCAGCAAGATAAGCGCGGCTTTACGAGCCTGCTGTAGAATTGTGCCTGAGCCCAGCAACTGCACATGACCTTTCGAGCCTTTCGCTTTGTGCTCTTCCAGTTCATAGATACCCTTGATGATGCCTTCTTCGACACCCTCAGGCATTTCTGGTTGCTGGTAGTTCTCGTTCATGACGGTCAGGTAATAGAACACGTTCTCCTGCTCGCCATACATACGACGTAAGCCGTCTTGTACGATAACAGCAACTTCGTAACCGAAAGTTGGGTCGTAAGTCACACAGTTTGGTACGGTGTTGAACAACAAGTGGCTGCTGCCATCCTGATGCTGCAAACCTTCGCCATTGAGCGTGGTGCGACCGGCGGTACCGCCAATCAGGAAACCACGTGCCTGGCTATCGCCGGCAGCCCAGACCAAATCACCAACGCGCTGGAACCCGAACATCGAGTAATAGATGTAGAACGGAATCATCGGTTCGTTATTGGTTGAATAGCTGGTCGCTGCCGCCACCCATGAGGCCATGGCGCCAAGCTCGTTAATACCTTCCTGCAGTACTTGGCCTTCTTTATCTTCGCGATAATAGGCGACCTGATCCGCATCTTGCGGCTCATATTTCTGGCCCTGGCTGGAGTAAATACCAACTTGACGGAATAAGCCTTCCATACCAAAGGTACGCGCTTCGTCCGGAATAATCGGCACAATGCGTTTACCAATTTTCTTGTCTTTCAACAGTGAGTTAAGCACCCGCACAAAGGCCATGGTGGTTGAGATCTCACGGTCACCTGAGCCTTTCAGTACTGACTCAAATGCTTTCAGGGCTGGCATTTCCAGTTCTACGTCGGTGTTCGGACGACGTACTGGCATGTAGCCACCCAGCGACTCACGACGCTCGCGCATGTATTTCATTTCCGGGCTGTCGTCCGGGAATTTGTACAATGGGATGTCTTCTAACTCGCTGTCTTTAATCGGAATATTGAAACGGTCACGGAAGTGTTTGATCGCGTCCATGTCCATTTTCTTAACCTGGTGAGCGATGTTTTTACCTTCGCCAGCCGAGCCCATGCCGTAACCTTTGACGGTTTTCGCCAGGATCACCTGTGGCCGACCTTTAGTGTTCACCGCTTTATGGTAAGCCGCGTAGACTTTCACTGGATCGTGACCACCGCGGTTCAGACGCCAGATGTCTTCATCAGACAGGTTGGCGACCATTTCCTTAGTTTCTTCAGTTTTGCCGAAGAAGTGCTCACGGGTGTAAGCGCCGCCTTTGGCTTTGTAGTTCTGATACTCACCGTCGACGCTGTCCTGCATGATTTGCGCAAGCTTGCCTTCGGTATCGCGATACAGCAATGGATCCCAGTAGCGGCCCCAGATCACTTTAATTACTTCCCAGCCAGCGCCGCGGAAGGTGCCTTCAAGTTCCTGAATGATTTTGCCGTTACCACGGACCGGGCCGTCCAGCCGCTGCAAGTTACAGTTAACGATAAAGGTCAGGTTATCCAGACCTTCACGGGTGGCAAGACCAATGGCACCCAGGCTTTCTGGCTCATCGACTTCGCCATCGCCTAAGAAACAGTACACGCGCTGATTTGAGCAATCTTTAATGCCACGGTCAGTCAGGTACTTCAGGTAGCGGGCCTGATAAATGGCCTGAATCGGACCTAAGCCCATAGATACCGTCGGGAACTGCCAGAAATCAGGCATCAATTTCGGGTGCGGGTAAGAACTCACGCCTTCGCCGTCAACTTCCTGACGGAAATTGTTGAGCTGCTCTTCACTGATGCGGCCTTCCAAGAATGCGCGACCGTAGATACCTGGCGATGCGTGGCCCTGAATAAACAGGAAGTCGCCGCCGTCTTTATCGGTCGGGGCGCGGAAGAAGTGGTTGAAGCCAACATCATAAAGCATCGCTGATGACGCGAAGCTGGAAATGTGACCGCCGAGCTCGAGCTCTTTCTTCGATGCGCGCAGTACCATTGCCAGCGCATTCCAGCGAATCGCTGAGCGGATCCGGGCTTCCATACTCTGGTCGCCTGGCATGGTCGGCTCCTGACTGGCCGGAATCGTATTCAAGTAAGCGGTAGTCGCCGCATAAGGCAGGTAAGCACCGCTGCGACGCGCCTTCTCAATCAATGATTCCATCAGGAAATGGCCGCGCTCCGGGCCATCTTCTTCTAACACGACTTCGAGGGAGTCAAGCCACTCGCGTGTTTCCTGTGGATCAATGTCGTCTTTTAAATGGTCAGTCATACTTTATCCTTACCCAGTTTACGTTCGGCGCAATGACCGCTGAATCCGTGACTGTTCACGATTCGAGGTCAGCAACGCGTGTTCAATATAGGCTAGCAGCTGATGACAAGCTTCGCGCGCTTGTTCTGGCTCGCCAGCTGAAATGGCAGTGACAATGTGCTGCCGGTGTTCGTGAAGTTGTTGCATGACGCCTGCCTTATGCGACAGGTCCTGCAGGTTTTGCTGAATATTTTTTTGTAATAGTGGCTGCATACTCCGCACCAGGTGCAGGAGGATCACATTATGCGATGCTTCGCAGATGCGCAGGTTGAATTCGTTGAGTGCTTCCGCTTGTGCGGTGAGCTCCGCATTATCGTCCTGCTTAATCGCCGCAAAGCTCTCTTCAATGCGGGCGATGTCGGTTGGCGTACCACGCATAGCAGCGTAATACGACGAAATGCCTTCGAGCGCGTGGCGAAACTCTAGCAGGTCGAACTGCGATTCAGGGTGCTGTGTCAGCAGTTCCAGGAGGGGTTCCGCCACGCGCTTCTGCATATTATCGCAAACATATGTGCCGCCGCCTTGACGTCGCTCAAGTAAACCGCGCGCTTCTAACTTTTGAATGGCTTCGCGCAAACTTGGCCGCGACACCGAAAATTGATGCGCAAGATCCCGCTCCGACGGCAAGCGCGCGCCAGCTTCTAAGGTGCCGTCGACAATCATCACTTCAATCCGCTGCATGATGACATCAGAAAGCTTCGTCGGTTGTATGCGATCAAAAGCCATTCATAAAAACCTTTAAGAGCGTTGTCCGTTGCTCGTACGTTCGGCTTCGCCTCTCTGTTCGTACGCTACGCTGCTCGAGCTTGAAGTTACCGAATAGCGTAGCGTACGAAGAGCGAAGCGTTCGAACAACGAATAACGCTCTTGCTGTTTGTTGGTGCATTGGTCTTACCAAACGTATTTTAGACTAGTTTGGGCGTGAACCCAAACATTAATTCATCAGAACCAGCCAGCGATGGTCATTACTGCGAGTAAGACAATGAAAAACAGCAAGTTACGCTTCATTAACGCAACAGTGGTCAGAGCAGTAGAAGTAACGTCGTCTTCATGGCTCGGTTCCAGCTGTTCCGCCGCGTTTGCGACTTTACTTAAGGCGGCAAAATTGTTTTGCGGCGTGTTGCCCACTGAGCTCAGCCACACCGGCAAAGCTTTACCGAAATTACCGACCATCAAAAAGCCGAAGCTCATGATACGTGTAGGTAGCCAGTGCACAATCAGTTGTAGCTGATCCCAGGCCTTATTGCGTGGATGTTTCATATCGCGCAGCGTGGCGTACACCAGCACCCCGAAGATGCCGAACAACACATAGTAAAGCAGCGGAGCGAAGTAATAACGCAAGTGAATCCACAGCAGCAGATCATGAACCGGCGCCGCTTCCTGATGGCCCGACGCCCGACGTATCTGACGTAACTGCTCGGCGGTTGCGCCGGTGTCACCGCTATTTGCGGCTTCAAGATAAGCTTTGTACGCAGCCCGCGCTTGTCCGCATTGCATGGCGGCAAGCAGCGCCAGCACGCCAATCACAAAGGAAAGCAGGAACGAATCAACCAACACCACAACAAAGGTGATGATCAGCGCCGGCAATACCGCCCAGACCACTTCGCCGAGCAAATGCTGACGCCACTCAGCGATTTTTTCCTGACTGTCGCTACCTACCTGGGTCTTTTTCGCCTGCCATTGTTGCCAGCGCAACACGATGCGGCGCCAGTGCAAATTGCGACTTAGGGTTACCGAACGTTCTAATGAATACGCCAATAAAATCGCCAGTAATTGCATTTAAATGTCCTCGTTATACAGCTGCTGATCAAGTAGCTGTTTAAAGTGCTGCCAATCGAATGCCGGACCTGGATCGGTCTTGCGTACGGGCGCAATATGCTGATGACCAACGATGCGCTGCGGCGTCAGGGCGGGATACTCCTGCACCAGTGCCGCGGCTACTTTTGCCAGTTGCTGGTACTGCTCTTTAGTGTAGGGGGCGGTGTCCGTTCCCTCAAGCTCTATTCCGATCGAAAACTCATTACAGCCTTTGCGCCCGCAGTAATGGGAGACTCCTGCATGCCAGGCACGTTTATGGAAGGGGACATACTGCACCATTCGCCCATCACGATGGATGACCATGTGCGCTGAAACGCGCAGGCCCTTTAAAATCCCAAACGTCGGGTGTTCGTTGGTATCTATGGTGCCCATAAACAGCTGGTCAATGTAAGGCTGACCGAATTCGCCGGCGGGCAAGCTAATGCAATGCACCACTAACACGCTGATACCATCGGGATCCGTGCGATCGTCATGGTGCGGCGATAACTTTTGTTCTGCTTGTGGATAGGTTCCGTTTTTGATCATGCGTCTGCCATCATTTCTATCATCTTATTAAAGGTTCTTTGTCGCGGCCTTGATAGTTCCACCATTGTCACCCCCGCTGCAAGCCATTACAATAAGCGCTTTCATCAATGACCACAACGAGCGCCACCATGGATACACGGGTACAGCCTGAACTTCTCGCCGCCGATCGCCAGCAAATGGTGTCTCGCGCCCTCACTGAAGACTTGAACGGTGTAAGTGGTAACCTCGATATTACCGCGCAGCTTATCCCAGCTACGCAGCAGGCCCACGGTCGCATTATTACCCGCGAGGATGCGGTGATTTGCGGTACCGCCTGGGTCGATGAGGTATTTGCGCAACTCGGTGGTGAGGTAAAGATCAGCTGGCATGTGGCCGACGGCGACCGCGTCAGCGCGAACAGCCTGTTATGCGAACTGCATGGCCCTGCCCGCACGATGCTGACCGGCGAGCGCACCGCGCTAAACTTCTTACAAACCCTGTCTGGCGTCGCGACGACCACCGCCAGCTATGTCGAATTGCTCGAAGGTTCATCAACCAAGCTGCTCGACACGCGTAAAACCATTCCGGGGCTACGCACCGCACTCAAGTATGCAGTGGTGTGCGGAGGCGGCAGTAATCACCGGATCGGTTTGTACGATGCCTACTTAATTAAAGAAAATCACATCATGGCTTGTGGCTCCATACCCGCCGCCATCGCTGAAGCACGGCGCCTGAACCCCGATAAAACCGTGGAAGTTGAGGTCGAAAGCCTTGAAGAGTATGAAATCGCCATGCACGCAGGCGCAGATATCATCATGTTAGACAACTTCAGTTATGACGATATTCATACTGCTGTTAAGCTGAAGTCAAAAAATATTCGTATTGAAGTGTCTGGCAACGTTGTTCGCGATCAACTCAAAACTCTTGTAAGCACTGGAATTGATTACATTTCTTCGGGTGCGTTAACAAAACATGTGCAGGCCGTTGATCTTTCCTTGCGAATTTCAGATGTATAAGTATTGACGATTCCCTTACATCTGCTATGTTTATCTTGCAGTGCGCAAACCGCAGACTCAGTCTGTGGAATGCCAGGCAATTGCTTAAAAGGCAAAGCCGTTGAGAAGCGGTGACGCAAAACCTCCGGTCCCACCGGTGCCTTTTTAACCTTTATTGTAAAGGTACTGGCGGATAGCGGGGCTGCAGGCTAAAGTCTGGTGGATGGAGTGGCTTTTCGACTTTTTTGGTCGCAGGCGCAACCACAGTCTTTCGGCTGATGCAGAGTTTGTTGTTGGTGTGTGTTTTTACCAACAAGGGAATGCCACACCGTACAACAATAATAACTTTACTTACCGTACCTTTCGGGAGATTTGACATGAAAGCGCAAGTACAAAAAGGTTTTACCTTAATCGAATTGATGATCGTTGTTGCGATCATTGGCATCTTGGCGGCCGTCGCCATTCCACTTTATTCTGATTATACGCAGCGTGCTAAGGCTAGCACTGGTATTTCGGCATTATCTTCTTACAAACAAGCTATTTCACTTTGCTATCAAAATACTGGATCATTTGCGGGCTGTTCAGCGTCTACGGCTTCCGTTCCAACTCGGATTCCAGAAAATATAGCTGATGCAGATGATGTTAGCGGAATTATTGCCTCGACTGTTACCGATGGAGTAATTAATGCCCAGTTAGACGCTACGAATGGTCCGGATGGTGCAGTGACCTCTGGTAACATAGTTGTTGAACTGGTACCAAATCCTGTCGGCGGCAGCAATATTGATTGGAAAATACACTGTACAGATCTCAACCGAGTAGACGGCTGTACAACTGAAGAACAGTTGACGGCGGGCACTATTACAAACACTGTCGTATCGACAGGGACTACAGGGACTTAGTAATTCCGTCAATATGATTTAGTTAGTTGTAGTCTTGAGCCTGTAGCGTATGTATTTGGTGTTGTCAGGAAGTTACACGCGCTCCCGAATCAATGAATACCAACTTAACATTACGCCAATTCATATTTAGATAAAGTTTGAGCTGAGATAAGGTAACTTTCTCGGCTCAATTAAATTCTAGAAGGTTACTCAAGCAGTATGCTACACCACTCCCTTGCGGCGCTTTTGCTGCGCGATCGAAGAATTCCTGAAGCGCAACTGAAAAGTTGTAGTGAATACGCCTGGGAAACCAAGTTACCTTTCACCTCGATTTTGCTTGAACGTAAACTTATGCAGCCCCAGGAACTGGCTGCATTTTGTTATCAGGAATCAAATTGTCCCTGGTTAGATCTCGATAGCTTCAATTCCGAACTCATCCCCCAACACTTTATCAATGAGCGTTTGATACGCAAAAACCATGCGGTGCCTTTGTATCAGCGTGGCAATGTGCTTTACGTCGCAGTTTCTGATCCGACCCGGATTGAAACCTTAGACGAGTTTCAGTTCCGCACCCGTTTGCAATCCGAAGCAGTGTTGGTTCAGGAAGACAAACTGCAAAAGCTTATTGATAAGTTGCTGGAAAACGAAAGTTCGATGCTTGGTGTTACTGAGCAGGATGAACAAGAACTGCGGGAAATCGATGCTGACGGCGAAGTTCGCGAAGAACACGGGGCAGTCGCTCTTGATGGAAAAAACGATGCGCCTATCGTCATTTATATCAACAAGATGTTGCTTGATGCCATTAAGCGGGGCGCGTCGGATTTGCACTTTGAGCCCTACGAGGGCGAATACCGTATTCGCTTCCGTGTCGATGGTGTGTTGCTTGAAATAGCACGACCACCCTTTGCGCTTTCTGCACGAATTGCAGCGCGTTTAAAAGTAATGTCACAGCTTGATATTGCCGAACGACGCTTACCCCAGGATGGTCGTATTAAGCTGCGCCTGTCAAAAAACAAAGCCATTGATTTTCGGGTGAGCTCGCTGCCCACCATGTACGGTGAGAAAATAGTTCTGCGTATTCTCGATTCCGCTGCGGCCATGATGGGGATTGAATCACTCGGTTATGCACCCGAGCAGCAACGGCTATACGAAGAAGCGCTTAACAAGCCGCAGGGCATGATATTAGTCACCGGCCCCACTGGTTCAGGTAAAACGGTATCCCTTTATACTGGTCTTAATATTTTAAATACCCCGGAGGTCAATATTTCGACCGCTGAAGACCCCGTCGAGATTAACCTGTACGGCATTAACCAGGTGCAGATCAACGTCAAAGCAGGCTTAACCTTTGCCGATGCTTTGCGGTCGTTCTTGCGACAGGATCCCGATGTGGTAATGGTCGGTGAGATTCGCGATCTTGAAACCGCCGAAATTGCCATCAAAGCAGCACAAACAGGTCACCTGGTAATGTCGACCCTGCATACCAACTCAGCTGCAGAAACTCTTACGCGCCTTATGAACATGGGTGTGCCTTCGTACAACATTGCTGGCTCGGTATCGCTGATTATCGCCCAGCGCCTGGCCCGCCGCCTATGTAATGAATGTAAAGAACCAGAAGAAATTCCCCACGAGGAACTTCTTCGTCAGGGCTTTACCGAAGAACAAATCCCTACGTTGACGATTCATAAGCCCATTGGCTGCGACCAATGCACAAACGGTTATAAAGGGCGCACAGGTATTTACGAAGTGATGCCAGTGACGGAAGCCATCCAGGAGCTTATTATGTCGAGTGCCGGATCCATACAAATTGCCCGGCAAGCGCGAAAAGAAGGCTATAATTCATTACGACAGTCCGCATTAGAAAAAGTCGCTGACGGCACCATTAGCCTTGCGGAGGCAAATCGCGTCAGCAGCAACTAAGGGTCCGCTATGGCAACTGCAGCTAAAAAAAGTAAAAAAATCGAAGACTTCAGTGAATTCCAATGGCAAGGGCTAAACCGTAGGGGCAAAAAAGTAAAAGGCCTGATGCGGGGCGACAACGAGAAAGAAGTTCGTGCGCGACTTCGCGATCAGGGCATTAATCCCCGCTCGGTTAAGAAAAAAGCTAAACCGCTTTTTGGCGATAAAAAAATAAAAGGCGGCGATATTGCGCTATTTACCCGTCAGATTGCCACCATGCTCGAAGCAGGCGTACCGCTGTTGCAAGGTTTGGAGATGGTGGCCAAGGGTACCGACCATGTCAGAGTCCGTAACCTTATGCTGACCATCGCTGACGATGTGGGTTCCGGTTCGCCATTAGCAGCTTCATTACGTAAGCATCCCGAGGTTTTTGATCCGCTTTATTGTGACCTTGTTGCTTCCGGCGAAGAGTCAGGTTCACTCGAAGCTATTTTCGATCGTATTGCGACCTATCGTGAGAAATCGGAAGCGTTAAAAGCGAAAATTAAAAAAGCCCTGGTCTACCCCTCTGCAGTCATTGTCGTTGCTATCGCAGTAACCATGATTTTGCTGATTTATGTTGTTCCTCAGTTTGAAAGTGTCTTTAGCGATTTCGGTGCCGAGCTTCCGGCAATGACCCAATTCGTCGTGAATCTTTCCGAAATAATGCAAGCTTACGCCATTTATGTCATTGCAGGTTTTTTCGTGTTCGGTTGGCTATTTGCCCGCGCAATGCTTAAAAGTGATAAATTCCGGGACAAAGTGCAAGCTTACTCCTTAAAAATTCCTGTGGTGGGCATGATTCTCGACAAAGCCGCCGTTGCGCGTTTTGCCCGCACACTGTCCACCACCTTTGCCGCAGGTGTTCCCCTTATCAGCGCACTGGAATCCGCTGCCGGCGCTTCTGGTAACTCTGTCTACCGCGATGCCATTTACCGTATTCAGGAGGATGTTACCTCAGGCATGCAAATGCACACCGCAATGATGAGCGTGGATATCTTCCCGACCATGGCCACACAAATGGTTTATATCGGTGAAGAAGCCGGTTCATTGGACGACATGCTCTCCAAAGTCGCTGATGTTTATGAGCGGGAAGTTGACGATCTGGTTGATAACCTTACCGCATTGCTAGAGCCGATGATCATGGTGGTCATTGGTATACTCGTGGGCGGCCTAATTATCGCGATGTACTTGCCGATCTTTAACCTCGGCGCGGTGGTCGGTTAATGCTGCAACAAATTTATGAGTTGTATCCGGCCTACAGCCACCTCACTTTGATTCTAGGACTCGTACTTGGCCTGGTGGTCGGCAGCTTCTTAAACGTCGTCATCGGCCGCTTACCGATCATGATGCAGCGGCAGTGGCAGCGGGAGTGCGCGGTCTTTCTTTCAGGCGATACGGGCAGTGATACGGTTAACGAGAATCCAGCTGCCAAACCCGACACTTTCAACATCTCGACCCCCGGCTCGCACTGCCCCAAATGCAAACATCCGATTAAATGGTACGACAACATACCGGTTATCAGCTGGCTAATATTAAAAGCGAGATGCCGTCACTGTAATGCGCCGATCTCACTACGTTACCCTGCCATTGAATTACTGACAGGAGTGGTCTTTGCCAGCATCGCCTGGTTCTACGGTGCCGGTTGGCCGGCATTTTATTACATGGTGTTTGCAGCCTTACTGATTGCGATGTTCTTCATCGATTACGATCACATGCTGTTGCCTGACCAGCTCACCTACTTCACCCTTTGGTTGGGGTTATTTGTCGCCTGGACCGGTGGTCCGGTAAGTTTACCCGATGCGGTGATGGGTGCTATTGGCGGTTACCTCTTCCTGTGGTCGGTGTACTGGGCGTTTAAGTTGCTCACTGGCAAGGAAGGTATGGGTTATGGCGACTTTAAGCTGCTGGCGGCTTTTGGGGCCTGGGCGGGTTACCAACTTTTGCCGGTCATCGTGCTTGCGGCGGCTTTCAGTGGTGCAGTAATTGGCATTACCCTGCAACTGGTTCAACGCAACAAGCGCGGTCAGCCGATTCCCTTTGGTCCCTTTCTGATCTTAGGTGGTGTCATTGCACTGCTTTGGGGCGAGCCATTACTTCAGTGGTATTGGGGCCTGGTGCGCATCTAATGTGGGTTCTTGGCTTAACAGGCGGTATTGGCTCCGGTAAAACAACCGTCTCTGACCTTTTTGCCAGTCAGGGCATTGAGGTTGTCGATGCCGATGTTATCGCCCGTCATATCATCGACAAAGACACACCGGCGTTGGCGGCAGTTACCGAGCGTTTTGGCGGACAGGCGTTGCAGCAGGATGGCGCACTCAACCGCGCCTGGTTACGCGAAAAAATCTTCGCCGAGCCCGATGAAAAACAATGGCTGAATGAGCTGACCCATCCGCTGATCCGCAAACAGATTCTCGAACAACTCAAGGCAGCTGATTCACCCTACGTGATTCTCTCTGCGCCACTTTTAGTCGAAAACAATCTCACTAAATTTTGTGATCGGGTGTTAGTGGTTGATGTTAGCGAAGACACCCAACGCGAACGCACCCTAAAACGTGACAATGTTAGCGCGGAGCAGATTGAACAAATTCTGGCAGCACAAGCGACCCGCCAGGATCGGTTAAACGCGGCGGATGATGTCATTAACAACGACGGCCCCTTGGAAGACCTCGCGCCCCAGGTCGCCAAACTCCACCAGAACTACCTTAAGTTTGCGGCATCCGCCCGTTCCAGCAAGTCGCAGCAAGCCGACCAAGCGCCGGAGAGCTGAGATGAGTTACCAGTCAGACTTGTTTCAAGACGTTGCAACGGTGGAAGAAGCCGCTATCATAGAGCCGATGAGCGAAAAATTTGAAGGTGCCACAATTAATTACGAATATCCGTTACATGAGCGGGTACGTACTTACCTGCGCCTCGAACACCTCAAGCAGTTATTGAAACCTGAGCAAACCGTCGACGCCACCAATTACTCGCGCTATTTTGACGCACTGTTCGCGATTCTGGAACTCTGCGAGCGCAGTGATGTGCGCACCGATGTGCAAAAAGATCTCGACCGTCGCCGCGGGCAGATACAAATCTGGGCCCAGCATCCTGATGTCAATCAGGATCAGGTGCAAGCCCTGGCGAATCGGGTTCAGGACGCCATCAAGTCGATCCAACCACTCACTCGCATTGGCAGTCACCTCAAGCAGGACCGTCTGCTCAGCGTCACCCGTCAGCGTTTTGGCATGCCAGGCGGTACCTGTAATTTTGACGTACCGCAGCTGCATTTCTGGTTGCACCAGGACCAGGCCAAGCGCGACGAAGATTGCCGGCGTTGGTGGCACGAATTTTCGGTTTTGTTTAATGGCCTGGAACTGGAACTTCAACTGCTGCGCGGGCAGGCGCATTTTCAGTGGGTGGTCGCAGAAGGTGGTTTATTGCAGGAAAGTACTGAGCCGCTGAGTTTATTGCGCATCCGTGTGCCAGACGAAGTGCCGGCGTACCCGGTAATCAGCGGTCACAAGCAACGCTTCAGCATCCGCTTTCTGAGTTGCACCCCGCAGCAAGGCAAAGCCTCCTTCGAAAACAATGTCGAATTCGAACTGGCGCTCTGCCCTTAAAGCGGATTCTCCAGTAATTCAATGATGGCTACATTAGCTTCGGGGAATTGGTAGGCGCCCAGGGCGTATATTGGCACCCAGAGCCACTCCTGACCGTCACACTGGCTCACCTCACCAGTAAAGGATGTAACCCGCCAGACGTCCAATACGACGCGTTTATCGTTATAGGCATGGTTGATCACTGTCAGCGGCGAAGCTGACTCTACGCGAATGTTGCACTCTTCCTGCAATTCGCGCACCAGCGCATCGTAAACGGTCTCCCCGGCTTCAACTTTGCCGCCGGGAAATTCCCATTTATCGCCTTGATGGAGATCTTTGTGACGTCTGCTAATGAACACGTCACCGTCAGCGTTTTCAATAACGCCGACGGCAACGTGAACCGGATCAGAGCTTGCCATGGCAATGCTTGTACTTCTTACCTGAACCACATGGGCATGGCTCGTTGCGGCCAACCCGCGGTCCGGCTTGCGCAGGCGCTGGAGGTGCAGTTTGTGGAGTGGCTTGTGGCGCTGGCTGGGTGTCAGCGGCAGCGGTCGCACTAGCGCTTTCGTGTTTGAATTCCTGTTGCTGACGCGCAGCGGCTTCGCGACGCTTCTGCTCTACCGCTTCAACGTCTTCTTCGGCGCGCACCCGCACTTTGCTAAGAATGGTCACGACATCAAGTTTCAGTGCTTCCAGCATATCGGTGAACAGCTCAAAGGCCTCACGCTTGTACTCTTGCTTCGGATTCTTCTGCGCGTAGCTACGCAGGTTAATACCCTGACGCAGATGGTCCATGGCCGCCAGATGCTCTTTCCAGTGTGAATCCAGGCTTTGCAGCATGATAGCTTTTTCAAACTGACGCAGAACTTCTTTGCCAACCTGCTCTTCTTTCGCGGCGTAAGCTTTTTCCAGTTCTTCGGCGATCTTCTCGCGCAGGTTTTCTTCATGCAGATTATCGTCTTCATCCAACCAACTTTGAATTGGCAATGGCAGATCGAAGTCAGAACGCAGCCGATCTTCAAGACCCTGCACGTTCCACATTTCTTCCAAAGACTGTGGTGGGATGTATTCGCTGATCACCTGATCAATCACATCCGCCCGAATCACCTGGATGGTTTCAGAGATATCGCCCTCATCGAGCAGCTCATTACGCTGTTCGTACACAACTTTACGCTGGTCGTTGGCAACATCATCAAATTCCAGCAAGGCTTTACGGATATCGAAGTTACGCCCTTCAACTTTACGTTGGGCGTTTTCAATTGCGCGCGTTACCCATGGATGTTCAATGGCTTCGCCGCGCTTCATGCCAAGACGCTTCATCAGGCCTGCCATGCGGTCTGACGCGAAAATGCGCATCAGGCTATCTTCCAGTGACAGATAGAAACGTGATGAACCCGGGTCACCCTGACGGCCGGAACGACCGCGCAGCTGGTTATCGATACGGCGCGACTCGTGGCGCTCAGTGCCAATAATATGCAAGCCACCGGCGGCCACGACTTCGTCATGACGTTTTTGCCAGTCGGCTTTTACTTTGTCGATAAGTTCCTGAGTCGGTTCTTCCAGTTGCTCAATTTCGACCTGCAAATTACCGCCCAACACGATGTCGGTACCACGACCAGCCATGTTGGTTGCAATAGTAATCGCGCCCGGCATACCCGCCTGGGCAACGATTTGTGCTTCTTTGGCGTGGAACTTCGCATTCAGCACTTCGTGCGGGATCTTTTTCTTCTTCAGGAAGTTAGATAACAGCTCTGAGCTTTCGATGGAAATGGTACCCACCAGCGCCGGCTGCATTTTCTTCCGACATTCTTCGATGTCAGCAACGATTGCTTCGAATTTCTCTTCGGCGGTGATGAAAATCAAATCAGGACGATCATCACGTACCATCGGCCGGTTAGTTGGAATCACGACGGTTTCCAGGCCATAAATGGATTGAAATTCGAAGGCTTCGGTGTCAGCTGTACCGGTCATGCCGGCAAGCTTGTCGTACAGACGGAAATAATTCTGGAAGGTAATCGATGCCAGCGTCTGGTTTTCATTCTGGATCTTCACGCCTTCTTTGGCTTCCATCGCCTGATGCAGACCTTCAGACCAGCGGCGGCCTTCCATAGTACGTCCGGTATGTTCATCAACGATAATAATTTGATCATCTTTGACGATATAATCGACGTCTTTCTGGAACAGGTGATGCGCCCGCAAGGCGGCATTCACATGGTGCAGTAAAGTAATGTTGGCTGCCGAGTACAGCGAGTCTTCCGGATCCAGCAAGCCGCGTTCTTTGAGGATCTCTTCGACGTGCTCCTGACCGTTCTCAGTCAAGTGCAGCTGCTTGGATTTTTCGTCGATGGTGAAATCGCCTTCGCCACGTTTTTCTTCGGTATCTTCTTCGTCGGCCCGCACCAGTAATGGCACGATCTCATTCATTTTCATGTACAGTTCAGAACTGTCTTCGGCGGCACCGGAAATAACCAATGGCGTACGTGCTTCATCGATTAGGATGGAGTCAACCTCATCCACGATGGCGTAGTTCAGTTTGCGCTGCACGCGCTCTTTCGGCGAGAACGCCATGTTATCGCGCAGGTAATCGAAACCAAATTCGTTGTTGGTACCGTAAGTAATGTCTGCCCGATAGGCCTCTTGTTTTTCCTGATGGGGCATGCCGGGGATGTTAAACGCCACGGTCATATCAAGAAATTCAAACAGCGGACGGTTGGTTTCGGCATCACGACGCGCGAGGTAGTCATTCACGGTCACGATGTGGACGCCGTCGCCGGATAAGGCATTCAGATAGGCTGAAAGCGTTGCGGTTAAGGTTTTACCCTCACCTGTACGCATTTCCGCAATACGGTTATCGTTAAGGATCATCCCGCCGACCAGCTGCACATCGAAATGGCGCATGTTGAAGACCCGTTTACTGGCCTCCCGCACCGTTGCGAAAGCTTCGTTGAGGATGTCATCAAGGGTTTCACCATCGGCCAGACGTTGTTTGAATTCAGCGGTTTTTTGTTTGAGTTCGCTATCGCTGAGTGCTTCAAATTCTGGCTCTAAGGCATTAATCGCATTAACTGGTTTCTGCAGCCCTTTAAGGATGCGGTCGTTGCGACTACCAAATACTTTGCGGAAAAGACTACCAAACATGTGATTATTTAATCCTGTATTTAAATGACAGCGATGCTCTAGCGAGCATCACGATAAACATACTTGCTGGGATCGATATGGCGTTCGTTGCGCAACACCTCGTAATGCACATGGGGCCCGGTCGAGCGTCCTGTGCTGCCCAGTTTCGCGATTTGTTGGCCGCGCGTTACAACGTCACCCTCTTTAACTAAGAGTTCGGCACAATGGCCGTAGCGCGTTTTTAAACCGCCACCGTGGTCAATCTCGACGAGTTTTCCGTAGCCGTACCGCTCGCCCGACCAGGTCACTACGCCCGCACCTGTTGCAAAAACACCAGCATCTTCCGCCAGATTCGCGAAATCAATACCGTTATGCATGGTTGGCGTACCGTTAAACGGGTCTTTGCGCACGCCATAATGTGAACTGAGCCAACCATCGTCCACCGGTCGCCCGGCAACGAAGCTCTCTGCAGAGATATGATGACTCATAAGCACAGATTCAAGTAGCGCCAGCTGTTTTTGTTTATCTTCCAGCTGTGAAAGCACTAAATCGAGGTCGGCCATGACATCGGCTGGTGCCATCTTCGGTGCATCAAGAATGGATACTTCCGGGCCACCCATGGCGAGCATATCTTGCTCACTTGGCGCCAGTTCACTGGCATCAATCTCAGCGGCTTGCGCCAGGCGTGCGCCCAGTTGGTCGAGGCTCAGCAGCTTGGCCCGCATCTCACCTAGTTGCATGGTCATGGCGGTAAGTTTCTTTTCGGTGTCGTCCTTGATCTGCTGTACCGCCGCGGACTGCGCTGCAAGGGCGATTTGCTCAGCGGTTATCTTGCTGCGCACTTCGGCAGGATCCATGGCATCTAAGCTGGACCAGGGTTGGCCGATGACTAAAGCGCCAAGCACCATAATTCCGGCGAACGAAGCTAATCGCCGCCGGCTCAGGCGCAGACCAAATTTAACTTTGGCGCCTTTATAGAAGACTGTTAAACTCATGCAACCTCTCGTTGCTAAAACATTTACTGGGCTATGCCACGTCGCCGACCGAAGAAACTGGATCAATTGCTGGGTAGTCAGCGGCTACAACAGTTTGCTGACTTTACCGAGCAACACCAACGCTGGCAACAGCTATTACGCGACTGTTTCAAAGAACAGCCGTTGGAGCAGCTATTGCCTCACTGTGAGGTCATTGCGGTACGTGCACCGAGCCTGATTTTACAGGTTTCTTCGGCTGCTATTGCGCAGCGCCTAAAAACCGAACAAGGCCGCATTATAACGTATTTTCAAACGCATGCTACGCCTACGGTGACATCCCTTGAGATCCGCATACGCCCGAGTCGTCATCTGAGCACTGAAAAAGCGCCGGCCGCGCCGCCGAAAGTTGAGGTAAAAGAGTCAGATACCGTACGCAAACTGCGCGAACAAGCGGAATTGTGTGACGAGCCGCTGCGCTCGCAACTGCTCGCTTTAGCCGACAAATACAGTAGCCCGTAGTTCTACTACGGGTTACGCGGTGACGGGGTTGGCGAAGGTGATGGGGGCTTCGACAGCTTCGTCTTCGAAGGTGACAAATTCCCATGCTTCCTGATGCTGCAGGACTTCGCGTAACAGCTGGTTGTTCAGCGCGTGGCCTGATTTGAAGGCGCGCAAGTGACCGAGGATAGCGTGGCCGCCCATGTACAGGTCGCCCACGGCATCCAGGATCTTGTGCTTGACGAACTCATCGTCATAACGCAAACCATCGCTGTTAAGAATACGGAACTCATCCAGCACTACTGCATTATCAAAGCTTCCGCCGAGCGCCAGGTTATTGGCGCGCAGGAACTCGATGTCTTTCATAAAGCCAAAGGTCCGCGCACGGCTAATGTCTTTCATAAAGCTGGACGTACTGAAGTCCATACTTACGACTTGGTTGGTGTCAGCAATCGCCGGATGGTCGAAGTCGATGGCAAAATCAATGCGGAAGCCATTATGGGGTAGTAGTTCCGCCCATTTGTCACCTTCTTCAACACGAACCGGTTGCTTGATCCGGATAAACTTTTTCGCTACGCCCTGTTCCTGGATGCCCGCACTTTGCAGCAGGTAAATGAAAGGATGCGAGCTACCGTCCATGATTGGAATCTCATGGCTGTCGACTTCAATAATGAGATTATCGATGCCCATTGCAGCAACTGCGGCAAGCAAATGCTCAACCGTAGAAACGCGGACATTGTCATCGTTGATCAAACACGTACACATACGGGTATCGCGCACCAATTCAGCATCGGCACGAATATCCACGGCAGGTTTCAAATCAACACGGCGAAACACCAGACCGGTATTCGCCGGTGCCGGACGCAGGGTCAATTGAACCTTGTTGCCTTTGTGCAAACCCACACCAGTGGTCGCAATCGGCTGTTTAATTGTGCGTTGTTTCATCATTCGATCTCAATCTCACTTGTCGTCTGACCAGTAAAAGGCGCAATAGTTTACCTAAAAATTGCATTTTTCGCAATTTTCTACACCACTTTACCTATTCTTTACGCAGCTTTTAGTCTACTTGACGGCGTAAAAACGCTGGGATATCAAGGTAATCCATATCTTTGTTGCCCTGCGCCTGCGGTTTTGCTGTCGGCTTCTCAACCTGAACTTCGTAATCGTCCTGTTCCAGCTCGTCCGCATCTTCGTCAAGTACACGTGCTGTTGCTGCACCGCTACCCTGGTAGCCGGCAGAACGACCGTAACCTGTATCACGCGGTTTCTCACGGCCAGCATTATTGACCAGTGAAATATCCGGCTTACGCTCTGCACCAATACCGGTCGCTACCACGGTAACGCGCATCTCTTCCGACATTTCCGGATCGATGACCGTACCTACGATAACTGTGGCATTTTCTGAAGCGAAAGCTTTCACCGTGTTACCCACGATTTCGAACTCTTCAATGCTCATGTCCATACCGGCAGTAATGTTCACCAGTACGCCACGCGCACCTGACAAGTCGATGTCTTCTAACAGCGGACTGTTAATCGCCATCTCAGCAGCTTCCTGAGCACGTTCTTCGCCGCGCGCGATGCCGGTACCCATCATTGCGGTACCCATTTCACGCATAACAGCTCTTACGTCAGCAAAGTCGACATTGATCAAACCGGTGCGGGTAATCAAATCGGCAATACCTTGCACCGCACCCAGTAACACGTTGTTCGCTTCACTGAACGCTGACAGCAAGCTGGTACCTTTACCTAAGACTTTCAGCAGCTTCTCGTTCGGAATGGTGATCAGCGAGTCAACGTTACGCGCCAGCTGCGCGATACCTTCATCGGCGATCGCCATGCGCTTACGGCCTTCGAACGGGAAGGGTTTGGTAACCACTGCCACCGTCAGAATGCCCAGTTCACGTGCGATCTCGGCAACCACAGGAGCAGCACCAGTACCGGTACCCCCGCCCATACCTGCAGCGATAAAGATCATGTCGGCACCTTGTAAGTGCTTCTTGATCTCTTCACGTGATTCTTCCGCTGCCTGACGACCTACTTCCGGGTTCGCCCCAGCACCAAGTCCCTTGGTGATATCGTCACCCAGTTGAATGGTCACGTGGGCACCGTGGTTACGCAAAGACTGCGCGTCGGTGTTGGCAGCGATAAACTGCACACCTTCGATGGACTCTGTGATCATGTGTTTGACGGCATTACCACCACCGCCACCAACGCCTATTACTTTTATAACGGCATCGCTGTCAAAGTTGTCGACTACTTCGAATACTTCAGACATGTTGTTTCTCCTTTTACCTGCTAAGTGTACTACCCCAAAAATGATTTCCAAAGTGTTGTTTTTATTAAAATTCGCCTTTAAACCAACCGTGAACTCGTTTCCATAATCCGATCACGTTGTTGTCACGCGCTTCGTCCTGGCGCGATTGCAGATCTTGTTGGCCATAACGGAGTAATCCGACGGCCGTGGCGTAGGTTGGATCTTGCACATAGTCGCTTAAACCCTGCATTCCCAACGGTTCGCCTAAGCGCACGGGCATCTGAAATATTTCTTCGGCAAATTCAATAGCGCCTTCCATGCGACCGCAACCACCCGTTAACACGATGCCTGCAGCAATTTGCTCGTCCAATCCGCTTTGTTTAATTTCGTCCCGGATCAATTCAAACAGCTCCTGGTACCGTGGTTCAACCACCTCGGCCAAAATATGGCGTTGCATGACCCGCGACGGGCGACCGCCTACCGATGGCACTTCAATGTTGTCGTCCTTGCTGACCAACTGACAAAGTGCACATGCGTATTTGGTCTTAATTTCTTCCGCATGATTGAGCGGCGTGCGGAAAATCTTGGCGATATCGCTGGTCACCTGATTACCGGCGGCCGGTATGACCGCCGTATGCCGCAATACACCACCGGTGTAGATGCAGATATCAATAGTACCGGCCCCCATATCGACCAGTGCCACGCCCAAATCTTTTTCGTCATCGGTTAACACCGAATAGCTCGATGCCAGTGCTGAGAAAATCAGCCGGTCGACGCGAAAGCCACAGCGCTCAACCGCTTTTTCAATATTCTTGGCCATGTCGTTGGCACAGGTGACGATATGCACCTTGGATTCCATCCGCACACCGGACATACCAATCGGACTCTTAATACTTTCCTGCGAATCGATGACAAATTCTTGTGGCAGCACGTGCAGGATGCGGCGCTCCTGCGCAATGGGCACGGATTTTGCGGCGTGAATCACGCTATCAACATCATCCTGTGTCACTTCTGCTTCATTAATCGGTACCATGCCACTTTCGTTCTGACATGAAATATGGCGTCCGGAGATGTTCAGGTAAACCGAGGCAATGCGGCAATCTGCCATCAGCTCGGCTTCTTCAACCGCCCGTTGAATCGACTGCACCACCAGGTTCAGGTCGTTCACTCCGCCTTTGTCCATGCCGCGGGCTGCTGCCGCCCCCACGCCGATCACACTGATTTCACCGTCAGGCATGACTTCGCCAATTAACGCCACAATCTTACTTGTGCCGATATCCAAGCCAACGACCATGTTCCGTTCTGTTGCTTTTGACATGCCTATTAACTCTCTTGTTGTTGTTCTTCTGGGTTGCGCCAGCGTACGGCGACACCCGTGTCATAACGTAAATCTACCGAATCCAGCGGCGCATCCTGATGCTCTTTCAGTTGCGGGTACAGGTCAATAAACCGCTGTACGCGCTCCAACAGCGCTTCGCGCCCTAAACGCAGGTTGGTACCGTCATTCAGTAGCAGCTCCAGTGCAAACCGCTCGCTGAGCTCAACCTGACTCACCTGAAAACCGTTCAGGCCCAGTAACTCACTGGTATTTCGATAATGTTTTACCGCTTCCGCGACCGCATGCTCCGGTCCGGACAAGTAAGGCAACGCATGTTCCAGCACTGACTTATCGGCGTAAAACACTTCACCCTCCTGATTCACCAGCGCGTCATCGCGCTGATTTGCATTCCAGTGGGCCAGCGGTTGCTGCTCCACCACAAAAACTTTCAATATATCGGGCCATTCTTTCCGCACCGAAGCTTTCGCCACCCAGGGCATGGCTTCAACACGCGCCCGAATCTGATCCACATCAGCCGAGAAAAAACTTCCCAGCGGTTCGCCAAGCAAGGTGTCACGCACATCATTTGGCGTCATGTAATTCAGTTCACCTTGCACTACCAGCCGTTTTAACGGCACTTCCTGAGCATCCATGGCGGTGTAATACAACCAGCCTATACCCGTGAAAGTGCTGGCAATAACCACTAAAAAGAACGCAAGTCCTGACCAAAATTGCCAGTTCGGTTTACGTTCTGCAGCGGCCATATTAGCCCTCGCTGTGGCGTAATATCGCCACGACTAACTGCTCAAAGCTCATTCCAGCTGCTTTTGCTGCCATCGGCACTAAACTCTTTTCTGTCATTCCCGGCACCATGTTGGCTTCGAGTAGCCGGTAGTTGCCGGCTTTATCGCACATCACATCGATGCGTCCCCAGCCTGCTCCGTCCAGGCTGGCAAAAGCAACTTCAGCCAGATGGCGTAAGGCGTTTTCTTCAACCTCGTGCAAGCCAGCCGGGCAATGGTATTGCGTATCCGAAGCCTGATACTTAGCATCGTAATCGTAAAATTCGTGGGTGGTTTCCAGCCGAATCACTGGCAGCGCCTTATTGCCTAATAACGCCACGGTATATTCAGGTCCGGTTAACCAGCTCTCCACCAACACTTCATGGTCGAACTCAAATGCCAGGGCCAGCGCTTGCTCGAGTTGTTCGGCGTTTGCCGCTGAACTCATGCCAATGCTGGAACCCTCTTGTGCCGGCTTCACCATCACCTTGCCACCCAGTTCACCAAGCAACATTTGATAGTCCAGCGTCTGACCTTTCTGCACCACCACACTCGGGGCGACAGGCAAGCCGGACGCCTGCCAGATCTGCTTGGTTTTTACTTTGTCCATTGCCAGGGCGCAGGCCAGTACACCGCTGCCTGTGTAAGGAACGCCTAAGTAGTGCAACGCCCCCTGAATGGTACCGTCTTCACCGCCGCGACCATGCAATACATTGAAAGCCCGGTCAAAGCCTTGTTCTTTAAGTTCGGCCAGAGGATTGTGCGCTGGATCAAAGGCATGCGCATCAATGCCAGCATTGCGTAACGCCTTCACCACCGCCTGACCTGAGCGTAGCGAAACCTCGCGCTCTGCGGAGTCACCACCAAGCAGTACAGCTACTTTGCCAAATTCACTCATGCCTGCTCCTCCGTAAAAGCTTTGCCGGCACTGCGCAGCGCATCGGGCTGCAACTCAGTGGCCGCCAGATCCCGTGCGATAGCGCCAATATTCCCGGCACCCTGCGCCAGCAACATGTCATTTGGTTGCAATACGTCGGCCAGCACTTGCATTAATTCACCCCGGTCGCCGACATAAATCGGCTCGACCTTGCCGCGTAAACGTAGCGACTTTGCCAGCGAGCGGCTGTCCGCACCCTGCACCGGTGCCTCACCAGCGCTGTACACATCAAGCAACAGCAATACATCAACCTCGGCCAGAACTGAGACAAACTCATCATAAAGATCGCGGGTACGCGAGTAACGATGCGGTTGAAACGCCATAACTAAACGATGGTCAGGCCAACCGGCGCGCGCAGCAGCAATAGTCGCCGCGACCTCCGTCGGGTGATGACCATAGTCATCAATCAGCATGACTTCGCCACGCTGGTCGTCTCGTTCTGCTGGATACTGCCCCAGCAACTGAAACCGCCGGCCGATGCCATCAAATTTCTCTAACGCCCGCTGAATGGCTTCATCATCGATGCCTTCATCGGTTGCGACGGCAATAGCCGCCAGCGCATTTAACACATTATGACGGCCCGGCAAATTCACCGTGACCGTTAATGGCGCTTTATCTTTCCGATGTACGGTAAAATGGCTTTGCCCGCCCTGCTGTTGGTAATCCGCGCCACGCACATCAGCGTCGTCGCTGAAACCATAAGTGGTGAACTGACGGCCAACGCGCGACAACAGGTTCCGGATCACCGGATCATCAATGCACATTACGGCTAACCCGTAGAACGGCAAGTTATGCAAAAAGTCGATATAAGTGTCGAGCAGGCGGTTAAAATCACCGCCGTAGGTGTCCATGTGATCCGCTTCAATGTTGGTCACCACCGCGACCATCGGCTGCAAATGCAGAAAAGATGCATCAGACTCATCAGCCTCGGCAATCAGGTATTTACTCGATCCCAGTCGTGCATTGCTGCCGGCACTGTTCAACAAACCGCCAATGACAAAAGTTGGGTCCAGCTCAGCTTCAGCGAAAATACTCGCCAGCAATGAGGTGGTGGTGGTTTTGCCATGGGTTCCGGCAACAGCGACGCCATGACGGAAACGCATTAGCTCAGCCAGCATTTCGGCACGCCGGACTTGCGGAATAAAGGCTGCCTGAGCAGCTTTTAATTCGGCATTACCGGCATCGATGGCTGAACTGACCACAATCACATCAGCACCGCTGACATTGGCTGCGTCGTGGCCGATATAAATGGTCGCGCCCCGTTCAGCCAGTCGTTTGGTGTTGGTATTCTCAGCCAGGTCAGAGCCAGTAATCTCATAGCCCTGGTTTAACAGAACTTCGGCAATACCACCCATACCGGCGCCGCCGATACCGACAAAATGGATACGGCGGACACGACGCATCTCTGGCACGCTTACGACGGTAAATGATGGTGACTTCATAGCCATTGCTCACACCTCTCGACCACGACAGCGGTGGCATCCGGACGCGCAGCGGCTTCTGCACGCGTACGCATTTGTGCTAATAGTTCAGGTGCCGCCAGCCAGGCTTCAAGTAATTCGACTAACGGCTTGATACGTTCTAATTCATGCTGCGGCAGCAAGGCGCCAGCACCTGCGCGCACCAGTTCGTTGGCGTTGGCAGTCTGATGATCATCCACTGCGTGCGGTAACGGCACAAATATTGCCGGAGTAGCCACGACTGCCAACTCGCTGACAGTTAAGGCGCCCGCCCGGCAAATCACCACATCGGCATTGGCGTAAGCTGCATGCATGCTGTTAATAAACTCGACCACTTCAACCTGCTCCAGGCCACGCTCCCTGTAGGCAAGTTCAACTTCAGCGATACGACCTTTGCCACACTGGTGCAGCACCTCTAATTTGTCACGCTGGCTCAATTGCGCCAACGCCTCGGGCACCGCCTGGTTTAACGCCTGGGCGCCGAGGCTGCCGCCAACGACCAGCAGGCGTAAGTTATCGTCAGATTTCGCTTTACTCTGTTGCTGTGCCGCGAGCCAGTCGGCGCGCAACGGGTTACCGGTCACTTCCGCCTGCGGGAGCTGCTGCTGCGCCGCGGCAAAACCAACCATCACGTGCTGAGCAAAACGCGCCAGCATCTTATTGGTAAGTCCGGCGACGGCATTTTGTTCGTGTACCAGCAGCGGAATGCCCGCCGCTTTCGCCGCAAGCCCCGCCGGCCCACAAACGTAGCCACCGAAACTCAACACCAGCTGGGTGTTGTGCTTGCGATATAAGTTGCGGCACTGACTAATAGCTTTCATCATACGCAGTGGCATCATCAGCTTGCGCAAGAAGCCGTGACCGCGCAGTCCTTGCATGGAAATCTGCTCGAGTGTAAAGCCTGCCGCTGGCACCACCTGCGCTTCAAGCCGTTGCTCCGTGGTACCCAGCCAAATCACCTCGTGTCCACGCTCACGTAACTGTTCGGCAACTGCCAAGGCAGGGAACACGTGTCCGCCAGTACCAGCGGCTGCGATCATAATCTGACTCATGTCGAAGCCCTCCGGCGCCGTACCCCTGAACGTGGCGCGACCTTCACACTCGCCACCCGAATTTCATAATCAATACGCAGCAATAACCCCAGAGCGACACAACTGATCAGCAAGCTGGTACCACCATAAGATACCAGCGGCAGCGTCAAGCCCTTGGTGGGCAACATGCCGGCTGCGGCGCCAATATTGACCAGCGCCTGAAAAGCGAACCAAATACCAATTCCATAGGCGACAAAGGCGCCGAAGCGTTGGTCGATCTGCAGTCCACGACGGCCAATCAGCAAGGCGCGTATCACAATGCCAAACACCGCCAGCAATACCGCAACGATACCGATGAAGCCCAGTTCTTCGCCAACCACTGCCATAATGAAGTCGGTATGAGCTTCCGGCAGGTACTGTAATTTCTGAATACTGTTGCCAAGTCCCTGACCGAACCAGTCACCGCGACCAAAGGCCATCAGTGACTGGGTCAGCTGATAGCCGCTGCCGAAGGGGTCTTGCCAGGGGTCGAGAAAGGAGGTGACCCGCTGCATCCGGTAAGGCTCTTTAATAATCAGCAGGGTCAGTCCGAAGGCCAGTACGATCATAATGGCGAAGAACTGCCACAACCGTGCACCGGCTAAAAACAGCATGCCGACAACGATACTGACCATCACCGCTAACGAGCCAAAATCCGGTTGCATCAACAACAACACCGCGAAGAAAAACAGCACTACCAGCGGTTTTATAAATTCACGCAGGTTTTCCTGCACCAGGTCGATACGCCGGGCCAGATAGCTACCCAGGTAAACCACGAAGAACAGCTTCGCCAGCTCTGCCACCTGTAAGGTCATCGGCCCTATTTTAATCCAGCGACGGGCGCCGTTAACTTCATGGCCAACGATCAGCACTAGAATCAGGGAGGCCAACGCGCCTAGCAATAACACGCCACTACCTTTAAACCACCAGTCTGACGGGATTTGTATGACCGTTGCTAAGAGGGCGACACCCAGCACCAGGTACATGCAGTGACGAACCACGAAATGGAACGGATTATCGGTTAACCGCTCGGCTATCGGGAATGAAGCGGAGCTGACCATAACAAAGCCAAAGGTTAACAAACCTAGCGCCAGCCACAGCAACACGCGGTCGAATAATATACTTTGCTCAGGCAACCACCAGTCACGAATCCGTGTCCAGGGTGATTGCGCCGCCGCAACTTCCTGTATGCTCAGTTCAAGTTGCTGTTCATTACGCTCTTTGCGCGCTTTCTGCTCTTGTAGCTTCTTACTACGAAGCGCTGCAGCATTAGTCATGTGCCACCTCCGTAGTTTTACCCGCTGATTTAATCTGCTCCTGCACCGCGCGCTTGAATAGCTCACCGCGTTCCTGGTAGTTACTGAACATATCCAGACTTGCACACGCAGGCGCAAGCAGCACAACACTGTCCTTGTCCGCTAGTCTGGCGGCAGCGTGCGCCGCCTCATCCAGCGTTTGCACCCGGGTCACACACGGATGATGCTGAGCGATCCGTTCTGCGTCACGCCCGAGCACAATAAGCTCATCAACCTGATCTAAAGCATCGCGGAATGTTGCAAAGTCTGCACCTTTGCCATCGCCGCCTGCAATCAGTATCAGTTTGCCACTAACCAACGGCCGCAGTCCCTGAATCGCAGCTTCCGCTGCGCCAATGTTGGTTGCCTTGGAGTCGTTTATCCAGCGCACGCCATGGTGCTCTGCAACCAGCTCACAGCGGTGCGGCAGACCTTTGAATTCGCGTAACGCAGGGAGAATGAGAGACAATTCAACGCCGACACTGTGCACTAACGCCAGCGCTGCCTGAACGTTCAGCAGGTTGTGGATGCCGGTCAGTTGCAATTCACTGGCGGCGATTAACGGCTGCTCAGCAACACTGATGTGCAGCGCATTGTCATGCATAACCAGACCGAACAGCCCCGGCGCTTCCGCATCGGGCGCATCGCTGCCAAAACTTAACTGCCGTGCGAGCGGCAGATGCTCCGGTGCGGTAGCACGCTGGTCACGATTCCATACACCTTGTCTGGCATTGGTATAAATATTTTGCTTGGCCTGAGCGTAGGCGTGACGGTCAGCGTAACGATCCAGATGGTCGTCGCTGATATTCAGTAAGGTTGCCGCCTGCAGTTGTAAATCATGCAGACTATCAAGCTGGAAGCTCGAAAGCTCCAGTACATAAAAATCAATATCGTCAGCCAGCACATCCAGCATCGGTACACCAATGTTACCGCCAACGGCTACTTTCTTACCTGCTGCGGCCAGCAGTTCACCGACTAGCTTAGTAACCGTTGATTTACCGTTCGAGCCAGTAATGCCTATGACCGGGGCTTTCGCATACTGGGCGAAAATATCGCCATCGCCAACCAACGGAATACCCGCATCATGTGCCATTTGCAGTGCCGGCATCCGTAAGTCCAGCCCCGGGCTGACAATCAATACATCGCACGCTGCAAGTTCACCGATATCAAGTTCGCCGGCAAACAGCTCAATACTAGTGTCGAGCTCCCGTAACGCGTCAGTTAGCGGTGGTTCGTTGCGGGTATCAAATACCAGCGGCCGGATACCTTGTTGCAGCAGGAAACGCACGCACGAAAGTCCGGATTGGCCGAGGCCGACCACTCCGATAACTTCGTAATTGCGTAGTGCAGCAAGGTAACTCAAGGTATCTCCTTAACGCAGCTTCAGGGTCGCCAGACCAATCAGCACGAACACGATTGATAAGATCCAGAACCGCACGATAACGCGCGGCTCCGGCCAGCCTTTCAATTCATAATGGTGATGGATAGGTGCCATCCGGAATACGCGTTTACCGCGCAACTTAAACGAGCCCACCTGCAACATCACCGATACGGTTTCCATCACAAACACCCCGCCCATGATGAATAAAACGAGTTCCTGACGAACCATCACAGCGATAATGCCTAACGCAGCACCTAAGGTAAGTGAGCCGACATCGCCCATAAATACTTGCGCCGGGTAGGTGTTAAACCAAAGGAAACCTAACCCTGCCCCGCAAATTGCAGTACAGACAACCAGCAACTCGCCGGATAATGGCAGGTGCGGAATATTCAGATACGCAGCAAAATTGATGTTGCCCGACACGTAGGCAAAAATCCCTAAAGCTCCGGCAACCATAATCACCGGCACAATCGCCAGACCATCCAGGCCATCGGTCAGGTTCACCGCGTTACTGGTGCCGACCACGACAAAATAAGCCAACAATATGTAAAGCATGCCCAATTGCGGCATCACGTCTTTAAAAAACGGCACCAGCAACTGTGTCTCAGCACCAACGGTAGCGTTGGCGTATAAGAATACTGCTGCAACTGTGGCAATTAACGACTGCCAGAAATATTTCCATTTCGCCGGTAAGCCACGTGAATTCTTTTGTACCACTTTGCGGTAATCATCGATAAAGCCAACTAGGCCAAAGCCAATCACCACACCAAGTACAACCTGTACATAACGATTGGAAAGGTCCGCCCATAACAGGGTCGAGAGCACAATAGCGGCAATAATGAGCACGCCGCCCATGGTCGGAGTGCCCGCTTTACTCAGGTGCGACTGTGGACCATCATCACGTACCGACTGACCAATTTGTAACCGCTGCAAGTAGCGTATCAGCCGCGGTCCCATCCACAACGCAATCAGCAATGCTGTCAATACGCTCAGGATAGCGCGCATGGTCAGGTACGAGACGACGTTGAAGCCGGTCGCAAACTGGGTGAGGTATTCAGCAAGCCAAACTAGCATGCCTGGGTTCCTTCTTCTTTGCTTAAGCTTGGGTGCAATTCAGCCGCGCGTTCCTGTAATGCACTAATCACCTGCTCCATGTGCGCACTGCGCGAGCCTTTTACTAAAATGGTGATTGGCGTACTTGCCTGCTGGGCAACGTCGATAATGGCGTCGACCAGAGCATCTTTGGTGGAGAAATGTTTACCTCCACGGCCATTAAAGACTTCACTGGCACTTTGGCTGAGCACACCCAAGGTATAGAGGTTGTCAATTCCGGCTTGAATCGCATAAGCTCCCACCTCTTCATGATAGTGGCGGGCCTGCTCACCAAGCTCTCCCATATCGCCGAGCACCATCATGCGCCAGCCGGGGTATACCGCGAGCATATCGAGCGCGGCTTTGACCGACCCTACATTGGCGTTGTAACTGTCATCAATGAGTTTGATCTGGTCACTTAACGGCATCACGTGCATGCGTCCGGGGACGGGTTTAAGTCCGGCCAGTGCAGTCTGGGCATCAGCGAGCGGACAACCTACCGCAACCGCCGCAGCTATGGCTACCAGTGCATTGTCAACGTTATGTAAACCTGGCAGATTCAGCTGAATTTCAGCCGTTTCGGCGGTACCGGTCAGGGCACTGTCGAGGTGTACCCGAAAATGTGCGCAGCCTTGTTCATTCAGGGTCACGTCGGTGGCGCGAATCGCCGCAGCTTCGTCTTGGCCAAAGGTTAAATGCTGGCAATGGGTAATCTGCTTCTGCCAGCTTGGCGCAAATTCCGAGCGGATCGGCGTCAGCGCCAGACCATCAGCATTTAAGCCTTTAAAAATTTCAGATTTTGCCCGGAACACGCCATGTACACTGCCAAAGCCTTCAACATGAGCAGGTGCAACATTATTAATAATTGCCACGTCAGGTTGTGTTAAACGGGTGGTGTAACCGATCTCACCTATATGGTTGGCGCCAAGCTCGATGATCGCTATGTCATGACTTGGCTCTAAACGCAACAAAGTAAGCGGCACACCGATGTCATTGTTAAAATTCCCCGCCGTAGCGAGAACGTTGCCCTGGGTCCGTAAAATGGCCGCCAGCATTTCTTTCACTGTGGTTTTACCGCTGCTGCCGGTAATCGCGATGGTCTTGGGCTGCACACTGGCTTTGACTGCGGCACCTAACTGCCCGAGCGCGTAGCGCGTATCTTTCACCACGATTTGGGGTACCTGCTGTCCTTCCGGCAACTGCACGTGGCGCGCAACCATCAATGCTTTTGCACCTTTGCTAACGGCGTCTGCGGCGAACTCATGGGCGTCGAAATTAGGGCCCTGCAGCGCGATAAACAAGCAGCCTTCGGGTAAGTCACGGGTATCGGTGCTGACCGCATCGATACTGCAGTTATCACCAAACAACTGACCATCAACGGCACGACATATCCACTGCATATCAGTTTTAATCATGACAGCCCCCCATTCACGTTTTGGGTCGCTAATAACTCAGCCACCAGCGCTCGCTCGTCGTACGCAATGCGCTGCTGACCAATCACTTGATAATCTTCATGGCCCTTGCCTGCCAACACCACCACATCTTTGGGTTGAGCCTTAGCAATGGTTGCCGTAACGGCCTGCCGACGCCCCGCCACTACCTCCACATGATCCTGCTGCGGTATTCCTGTCAGAATATCGCGTACAATTTGGGCAGGATCTTCGGTGCGCGGATTGTCATCGGTCACGACCACACGGTCGGCAAACTGAGCGGCAACAGCACCCATCTGTGGACGCTTCCCGCGATCACGGTCGCCGCCACAACCAAACAGACACCAAAGCTCACCATGGCAATGCCGCCGCACAGCGGTCAGGACTTGTTGTAGCGCGTCCGGAGTATGGGCGTAGTCAACGATTACTAATGGCCGGCCCTGCTGAGTAAAGGCTTCCATCCGCCCGGGCACTGGGTGCAGGGTTCGCACCGCCTGACAAATCACATCCCAGCTATGGCCTAAGCGCGCAACCGTGACAATCGCTGCCAGCAGGTTATAGACATTAAATTCGCCCAGTAGCGGCGAAGCTACCGGATAGCTTGACCGACCATCGGTATCAGGCACATTGAGCGTAAACTCAGTACCGCTATCACCGTAATGGATGGCTGTGGCATACACGCCATGCTCGTGTTGCTGTGGGTGTAGGCTAAAGCGCCAGGTGTCAGGACGATCCGGTAACCAGGCACTAAGTGCGGCGTCGTCACAATTGAGTACAGATTGCGCCGTATCCAGTTCGGTAAACAGCCGGCGTTTTGCCCCGGCATAGTTGGCCATAGTGCCGTGATAATCGAGATGATCCCGGCTAATGTTGGTCGCCACCCCAATGGCGAACGGAATAGCTTCGACCCGACGTTGCACCAGTGCATGGGAAGATACTTCCATTGCCACCACGGCCGCGCCTTCAGCACGCAAGGTCGCCAAACGTTGCTGCACTGCGATAGGGTCCGGCGTGGTATGAGTTTCCGGCAACAATGCGCCTGGAAAGCCACTGCCGGTGGTGCCAATCACCCCAGCTTTTACGCCTAATGCTTGCAGTAGCTGGGCAATCAGGTACGTCACTGAAGTTTTGCCATTGGTCCCGGTGACACCGACGACCTGTATATGACGGGCCGGTTCGTCATAAAAACGGGCAGCAATTTTTGATAACTGCTCTTTTAGCTGGGGCACTTCAACAATGATGGTGTCGCCGCGTTGCTCGACGTCAACACCATCGGATTCACACAGCACTACACTTGCGCCAGCGGTGATTGCAGCGTCAATGTAATCGCGCCCATCCACCTGATAGCCAGGTACCGCGACAAAAGCATCACCTGATGCCACCTGCCGGCTGTCCAACTTGAGACCGCCGATGGCAACATCAGGTAAAGGTAATGGGTAAACGGGCAACAATTGTGGCAGATGAATCATTGTCCACCTCCAAAACCCGCGACGTGTAACTGAGTGTCTTCTAAATGATCCGGTGGCACATTCATGGCGCGCAACGCATCACCGACAATCTCAGCAAAAATTGGCGCCGACACGGTGCTACCGTAGTAGTCATCACCACTTGGTTCGTTGATAGTCACAACCACCGCAATGCGCGGATCACTGACTGGAGCCACTCCGGCAAAAAGTGTCACATATTCGTCACCGTAACCGCCTGCTATGGCTTTACGGGCCGTACCGGTTTTGCCAGCCACGCGATAGCCAGGTACCCGGGCGTTTTTTGCACTGCCATCGGCGACCACTTGTTCCAGCATCAGCAATACTGCCTCAGCATTCTCGCGAGATACCACCTGACGTCCGGGCGGGAGTTCACCTTCAGCGCGACGCTGAATGGTCAGCGGACGAAATACGCCGCCATTTGCTATTACCGTATAGGCCTGGGCCAGCTGCAAAGTTGTTGCTGTCAGTCCATAGCCAAAAGACAAAGTCGCGACTTCAAAGTCGGACCAACGGGTACGATGCTGCAGTACCCCGTAACTTTCACCAATCATGCCAATACCTGTGTCGTTGCCGAGTCCAACTGCAGCGTAAGTCGCCAACAGCTGTTCAACGCCTGTGAGTAGAGCAATCTTGGATGAACCCATGTTGCTGGAGTTCTGTAAAATTTCGGTAATGCTTTGCTCGCCGCGATTGGTAGGGTCACTGACGCGACGACCGCCGAGTCGCATCCAACCCGGATTGGTATCGATGACTGTATCGACCTCAATTGCACCTGACTCGAGCCCGGCCAGAACCACCAACGGCTTCATGGTGGAGCCGGGTTCGTAGGCATCGGTAATCACGCGATTACGCATCCGGTGCGGCTGCCAGTCAGTGCGGTTATTCGGGTTAAAGGACGGGCTGTTGACCATCGCCAGCACTTCGCCAGTGTCAACATCAACAATCACTGCTGAACCCGAGGTTGCCTGATGATAGCGCACGGCTTTTTTTAACTCGGCATAGGCCAGGGATTGCAAACGTTGATCGATACTTAGCGTTAGTTGTTGTGGTTGTTCAGCGTCTGTGGCTCGCACTTCCTCAACAACCCGTCCTTGTGCATCCTTGCGATACAGCCGTTCACCCGGCTTCCCTGTAAGAACCTCGTTATAAGCGGCTTCAAGCCCCTCGATACCGTTTCCATCTATGTCCGTGAAACCCACCAAATGCGCGGTAATCTCACCGACCGGATAAAACCGGCGTGATTCAGTTTTCAGGTACACCCCGGGAATTCCCAACTGGCGTACGTAGTCAGCGACTGCCGGCGTTACCTTGCGCTCAAGGTAAACAAAACGGCGCTTGGGATCCGCCACACGCTCCATCAGACTGTCGACGTCGGTGCGGAACACCTCGGCCAGCGCCAGCCAGCGTTCGCGATTGGCTAATCCCTGACCTTCATGGACCCGTTGCGGATCTGCCCAAACCGTTTGCACCGGCACACTTACTGCCAGTTCCCGGCCATGACGGTCAACGATAGTGCCACGTTGTACCGTGGTTGGATCCATGCGCAACGAGCGGCGATCGCCTTCGTAGATAAGTTGCTCCGGCTCAATCACCTGGATATAGGCGGCACGCGCAACCAGACTGGCAAACACACCAAATACAATGAACAGAGCGAAATAAAACCGGCCCTGTCCCAGATGTGGCTGAATTCCTTTTTTCTGATTCCTTTTCCGAGGTGTTATTGCCATGGCACCAGCACCTCCTGTTCACCTTCCGGGCGGACCATACCAAGCCGCTGCCGGGCAATGCGCTCAACCCGACTGTGCTCTGTCAGGGCGGTTTGCTCAATTTGTAAATGGCGCCACTCGATGTCGATCTGGTCACGTTGAGACAACAACTCATCGCGCTCAATCGTCAACAACCGATTGGCATGGGCAACGTAAATGACCCCCAGCGCCGTCGCCAAAATACAGCTAAACAGCAGCAGTACCAGCTTCTGCTGTTGCAGATCGTTAAATAATACGGTTAACAAGCTTGGTACGCGGCTACTGGTCATAAGCTAACCTCTCCGCAACCCTTAACACCGAACTGCGTGCGCGCGGGTTCTCACGCGTCTCTGCGGCACTTGGTTTATGTGCTTTGCCGATCAATTTCACGGTCTGTCCACGATCAATCTGGTCGTCCCGCAGGGGTAACCCTGGCGGAATCTCTTTACCTTTGCTTTGAGCGCGCAGGAAACGTTTAACCAGGCGGTCTTCAAGGCTGTGAAAACTGATCACTGCGAGTCGGCCATGGGGTTTCAGACCACTGACTGCCGCTGCTAACGCGTGCTCAATCTCCTCTAACTCACCGTTAATGTGGATGCGAATGCCCTGAAAGCTGCGGGTCGCCGGATGCTTGTGCTTATCCTTAAACGGCACGGCTTTGTCAATCAAGTCCGCCAACTGCTTGGTAGTACTCAATGGCATTGCTTCACGCTGCTGCACGATGGCCTGCGCGATACGCCAGGCGAAGCGTTCTTCGCCGTACTCACGCAGCACAAAGGCAATTTCATCAGCGCTTGCGGTATTCAGAAAGTCAGCTGCTGTTACGCCGCTGCTGGTATCCATGCGCATGTCTAACGGGCCTTCGCGCATAAAGCTAAAGCCCCGTTCGGCATCATCAAGTTGTGGGGATGAGACGCCAAGATCAAACAAGATACCGTCAAGTTTGCCGCGCAATTGCTGCGCGTCCAGCACGTCGTCAAGACGCGAAAAGGGAGTGTGGATTATAGTAAAGCGTGGGTCATCACGCAGGGCTTCAGCAGCTTCGATCGCGGTGGGGTCACGGTCGAGCGCGATTAAACGTCCCTGGTCATTGAGTTGCGACAAAATGGCACGTGAGTGCCCCCCTCTTCCGAAGGTGGCATCGAGATAAATTCCGTCTGGTCTGATGGCAAGAGCCTCAAGTGACTCCTGTAACAGCACCGAGACATGTTGCGGCGCTTTTGTCATTATAATGAGAAGTCTTGTAGTCGATCACTAAGTGCCAAATCGTCTTGTTGTTCTGCTGCCATATCAGCAGCGACCTGTTCTTGCCATGCCGCATCTGACCAGAGTTCGAACTTGTTCAACTGACCGATGATCATGATCTTTTTATCCAAATCTGCGTGTTGACGCAGGGTTGGCGCGATCAGGATACGGCCATTCTTGTCCATCTGGCAGTCTTCGGCGTGGCCTAACAGCAAACGTTGGAGACGACGCTCCGCGGGGTTCATGCTGGATAAGGTGGTAAGCTTTTGTTCGATGATTTGCCATTCCGGCAAAGGGTATAACAGCAAGCAAGGCTGCTTGATATCGATGGTACAGACCATTTGGCCTTCGCAATCAAGCATAAGGCTCTTGCGATACTTTGCTGGTATCGCAAGACGGCCTTTGTCATCTAGACTTAATGCTGCTGCACCACGAAACATAAATTTGATCCACTATTACCCACAAATCCCCACAATGTGACAGTCTAGGTGCCGATCTTTACTACTGTCAAGAAAAAAAGGGGAGTTTGCGACATGCGACAGGGCTTGACGCACCGCACAATGTACTAGAAGATGCTAAAACACGCCTGACTAACAAAAATAATTAAAACATTGCGTAAATTTATCAGCGACTTAACGAGAGCATCCCACCCACTTACGCCGGCTCAGGCACGCTGGCGCATGTTCCGTGATTTTTTTGCCCTCGCTTTGATTGCCAGCGCTTTGCTCTTTGCTGTTTACCTGATTGTCGATACCGAACGTGAACAAGAGCGCGAAGCCGAGAAACGCCGTGCGTTGGAACACATGAGCTCGATGCGAGCAAGTATAGAGCAACGCATTCAGGCGAATGTGCTGGTATTGCGCGCGTTGAAACCAGAAATTCTGTGGCAGGACACCCCTGACCGCATGCGGCTGCAAAAAATTATTGATGAATTCCTCAATACAGATCTTGATATCAGTCACCTGGCCCTCGCTCCTGACTTGCGCATCAGTTTTATTTATCCACTGGCTGGTAATGAACAGTTACTGGGTCTCGATTACCGCAATGTTAAAGACCAATATCATGAAATTCTGCAGGCTATCGGTAGTCGCGACATTATTTTAAGTAGTCCGGTCGATTTGCTGCAGGGAGGCACGGCGTTTATTGCGCGCTTACCGATTTTCCAGGCCGATGGTAGTTTCTGGGGGATTGCTTCGCTGGTAATCAAGCACGAACACTTGTTCAGTCAGATTGCCTTTTATGATCACCCCGAATACCACTTTGTAATTCATCGCAAGTCACTCTCCGGTCGCGGCACTTTGATTGCTGGTGATGCCGAAGTACTTGAGCACGACCCGATCATTAGCCATGTACAAGTACCGGGCGACAGGTGGGAACTTGCTATTGCGCCGCGCGACGGTAGCTGGATTGACGAGCAAAACGACTTCTTTTTGCACTGGCTGATCGGCTTGTCTCTAACCGGACTTATTGTTGCCGCTTTTGCCATACTAATTCTCACCCAGCAACGCTTGCGCCGGGCCGTGCATACCATCAGTTATCAGGCGCGCTTCGACCCGCTGACAGGTCTGGCTAACCGCAATTACTTTCAGCAACAACTGCAGCAGCGTATCCGTGACTGCAGTCAGCAGCATCGATTCGCGCTGGTGATGCTTGATCTTGATCACCTGCGCGATATCAACGATGCCCTCGGCCAGGATGTGGGCGATGCCCTGTTGATGCATGTCGCCAAGCAAATCCGCCAATCGTTGCGCGAACATGACTTGCTTGCCCGGGTTGGCGGCGACGAGTTCAGCGTGGTACTCGCCGACGTGCAAACTCCTGCGCAAGCCGAGCAACGCGCTAAAGCTATTGTCAGTGATCTCCTTAATACCGCTGATATCGAACAAAATCATATTAATGTCACGGCAAGCGTTGGCATCGCGATGTATCCGGAGGATGCCCGGCAGCCGCAGCAACTGATTAAGTGTTCTGAGCTGGCTATGTATGCGGCCAAATCGACTGGCTCACTGTCGGTTGCGTTTTACGATGAAACCTTACGACAAAACACCGAACAGCACATTGCCTTACATCATCAGATGATCAACGCGCTGGACACCAACGAATTTCATGTAGAATATCAGCCGGTTATAGAAACGGTAAGTGGCCGCTTGACCCGTTGCGAAGCCTTAATTCGCTGGCACCATCCGGAACATGGCGAAATTCCACCCTGTGAATTTATTCCGATTGCGGAAAAAACCGGCGCCATCGTCTGGTTAGGTGAGTTTGTACTGAAACAAGTCATTCATGACTGGCAAGTGATGCGCGATGCCGGTTTAGATTTGACCGTCGCGGTTAACCGCTCGCCGCGAGAGTTTAACGATAAAGACGTTGCTGGCGATTGGCTCATGGCCATGGAGCAGGCAAACATGCCGCCTGATCGGCTGATGTTGGAAATCACCGAATCCATGCTGATGCGCAATCAGGAACGACAGGTAAAAAGTTTACGCCGGCTACGCCGCGCCGGTGTGCATTTAGCCATAGATGACTTTGGTACCGGTTATTCGAGTCTGAATTACTTGCGCTATTACCCGATTGACGTGATAAAAATCGATCGCGCATTTATGAAAGGTGTGCCGGAAAATAAACAGCAGAAGGCGTTGGTTGAGGTGCTTATCCGAATTGCCCACACATTGGAGCTACAGGTGGTCGCCGAAGGTGTCGAAACCCGCGCTCAAGTTGAGTTTCTGCAAAGCAAAAACTGTCACTATCAGCAGGGTTTCTACTATGGCCAAAGCATGCGCCTGGACACCTTCATTGACTACACCAAACGTTTTAATCAGCGAGTTAGCCGATAAGCCGGGTTCTGTCGTGGACAATCATTCGTCTAGCCGCTAAATCACTCTAGCGTTCAAGCAGTCTACCCGGGTTCAACGCGGGCCGCGCCAATGAACCCCTATTTGACCTTGCTCCGGGTGGAGTTTACCGTGCCACGAACTGTTGCCAGCCGCGCGGTGCGCTCTTACCGCACCCTTTCACCCTTACCTGATCCTGCTTGCGCAGGCCATCGGCGGTTTACTCTCTGTTGCACTGGTCGTCGGCTCGCGCCGCCCAGACGTTATCTGGCACCCTGCCCTGTGGAGCCCGGACTTTCCTCCCCTTACCTGAGCGAACTCTGGCAAGCAGCGATTGTCTGGCTAACTCTGCGGCGCATTCTACGTGTTATCGGCGTCTAACGCCAGTTGGTACAACTGGTTTTTACGCACACCATGAATTTCCGCGGCGCAGGCGGCGGCTTTCTTCAAAGGCAGATGCTGACGCAATAGTTGTACGGTCCGCAAAGCTTGTTGTTCATCTGCTGCGGCAAACTCCTGTACCGGAGCGCCGGCCAACACCAGCACAAACTCACCGCGTTGTTGGTTGCTGTCCACTTCAACCTGTTGCAGTACCTCGCTGATACTACCGCTTAAATAAGTTTCAAATTGCTTGGTCAGCTCACGGGCGACGACTAATGAACGATCATTGCCCATCACCTCTTGCAGGTCTTTCAGCGTATGCAGGATGCGATGCGGTGATTCGTAAAACACCATGGTGCGTGGCTCATCGAGTAAGGCGCTCAAGGCTTTCCGACGTTGCTGTGGTTTCGCCGGCAGAAAACCTTCGAAAGTAAAACGATCCGTTGGTAATCCGGCCGCAGAAAGCGCTGTGGTAATAGCACAAGGCCCCGGCAAGGCCACAACTTTAACGCCCGCCGCACGACACTGCTGTACCAACACATAACCAGGGTCGCTGATCAACGGTGTACCGGCATCGCTGATCAAAGCAATTGAGTCGCCACTCTGTAATCGCTCGATGACCTTAGCGGCGCGCTCACGCTCATTGTGTTCATGCAGCGCAAAGACGTCATTTTTTATAGCAAATTGCTGCAACAACTGACGGCTATGACGGGTATCTTCTGCAGCGATTGCCGCTACGGAACTAAGCACATCCTGGGCCCGGGGCGATAAATCGCCAAGATTACCAATAGGTGTCGGCACGATATAAAGTATGCCCGGAGCTGCGTGAAGCATGTTAACCCCTTGTAAGATTCGCTCTGTTGCGTTGTGTCACTGCACAGCTAGGTTTATAGTATGTCTATGTCAAACCTTTACAGCCGAACCAAGTGTGAGTGTTAAATTGGTGAACTTTGCTATTGTGCCAAAGAAACTAGCCCTGTGCATCGTTGTTTGTAGTTTGGTGGCCTGCGCATCGGCACCGGATCGAACCGATGACTCATCCACTGTCGAACCCCAGGTTCCTAATTTCAGTGAGCCAGAAGCTGCGGTTTCAATACAATCGCTGGAACAGATCCTGGCCGAGCTCGAAAGACAACCCAATGAAGCAGCCCAACGGCGTTATCTGCTTACGCAGGTGCAACGACTGCAAAGCGAAAATCAGTGGCAGACCAGTGCATTATTGCTAAGCCAGCTTGAGCCTTCAGTTGCGTCCTTATCGCCTTCGCAACAACGCCAATACCGACTTGCCAGACTGCAGTGGCTTGCTAGTCAGGGACTATTACGTGAAGCGCAGGAAGGTTTAACCGAGCTACTGGCTAAAGATGCGCAACAAGGCGGTGAACAACAAGTGGACGCCCTACGTTTCGCACGCGACCTCGCCTGGCAGCTGCAACGCACACAGGATACCGCACAGTATCAACTCAATTTGCTCGCATTGGGTCAGGCCGCCACAGAACCTGAGCAGTCGTGGCTGTATTTACGTAGTGCCCAAAACCCAGCGGCTCTCACTGCCCGTGGGGCCGATGCGGAAGCTTGGTTGTCGCTGTTGCGCGCCGCTCATCAGCAAGCCGAAGCCAGTGACTCCAGTGCCGTTCAGGGCTGGCAACTACGTCATCCAAGACATGAGGCGAACGCACTCGCAAGTCAACTGCGTGAGCAACTCCAGTACGCCGAAACCGATCGCCATGCGTTGGTCCTGTTACCGCTAAGTGGCCCATTTGCCGAGCAGGGCCAGGCTGTGCTCGATGGTATGGTAATGGCCCTGGAGGACCAGCAGGACCTGAGTATTACCGTTCGCGATAGTACCACTTTCGATTACGCAAACCTCGGTGAAGAACTGCAGAAGGTCCAGGCGGACACCCTGATCGGTCCATTATTACGCGAGCAGATTGGTAAGATCGACAACCAGATTTTAGCCAGCACAGAGGTGCGTTGGATCGCGTTAAATACCGTTGATGAGCTTATGGCACAACCGGATTTGTGGTACGCATTGGCGCCAGAAATGGAGATCCGCCAGGTGGCGGAAACCCTGGTCGAACGTGGAGTAAAGCACCCGTTAATTCTTGCAGCAGATAGCAACCGGGGCCAGGAAGCTATCAGCGTGTTCCGCGACTACTTCCTCGCCAAACAGCCCGATGGCACCGTTGAGAGCGGCGTTTACCGCACCACCGACGACATGAAAACTGTGGTTCAGGACAAGCTTGGCGTTACCGCTAGTGAGGCACGCATCTGGGAAGTTAAAATAACAGCGGGAAAGATTCTGGTTGATGCTCAGGCGCGCAGTCGTGACGATATTGACGCGATATTTTTGCCCGGCCCTATCGAACAAAACCGCCTGTTAAAGCCTTTTATCGACGTTAATATTGCGCCATTCATGACTCCCATTCCGGTATACGCGACCTCGGCAAGCCATATCCGCGGTGATCAGTTAAGCGAAAATGATCTTGATAACGTGCGCTTCACCGAAGTTCCGTGGCTACTGCCAAATCACCCGCAGTATCCCAGACTGCGTGAACTATTGCAGTTACGTCGCCACTGGAATTATAACCTTGCACGACTCGCAGCCTTTGGCCATGACGCCGTGTTACTTACCCAGAACCTGACCACCATGGCAGCTTTACCTGGTTTTCGGATTGCCGGATTAACCGGTGATCTGAGACGCCAACCAGGTGGTATCAAGCGTGAGCTAGACTGGGCACGCTATGACGGCCATATTGTTAAGCCGGCCGCAGTAGCTGACTAATATGCTTCGTAAAGCGCAGGGCAACGCCGGCGAAGATCAAGCGATAGATCACCTGACCCAACAGGGACTCACCCTGGTGGAACGCAATTTCCGCTGTGACCTCGGCGAAATAGATATCATCATGCGTGACGGTGAACATTGGGTCTTCGTTGAGGTCAAATCTCGCAGTAATGAGGACTTTGCCACGGTGGTTGAGCAAATCACCGCAGCCCAGTGTCAGCGGGTTCGACGCAGTGCACAATTTTATTTACTATCACACAAACTTGATGAACATCAGACCTATATGCGCTTTGATGTTATCGCGATTTGTCAGCAGCCCGCGCAACTGCATTGGTTGCAAGATGCTTTTTAAAGAGGACGTATGCAAGAACCGGTAAAAGCAATTTTTACAGAGTGCATTCAAACCCAGATTGCTGCTGCAGATCAGCTGCAGGAGCCACTCATGCGCGCTGCAGAGCTGTTAGTGGATTCGCTGTTAAGAGGACAGAAAATCTATTGTTGTGGGGAGAGTATGGCCCACGCCAGCGCGCGTCATTTTGCCCATATCATGCTCACCGGACTACAGTTTGAGCGGCCGCCTTTTCCGGTGAACGCACTGCACGCCGACTATGGTGCCAACGACCATGAAGGTATTTTCGCCCAACAGATCCTTGCCGTAGGTCAGCCCAGCGACTTGTTGCTGGTACTAAACGCTGGTGCCGAGGCTCCGCGTGTCAGCCGCGCAATGGAAGCCGCGCTGAGCCGCGATATGCTTATCATAGCGCTCACCAATGACGCCGATCAGGACGTCGTGGGTTTGCTTGGTCCGGACGATGTGGAAATCCGCATTCCCTCACGCAATGCCGCCCGCGTTAGTGAACACTTACTGCAGCTGGTCAATATGTTATGCAGTCTTGCCGAACAACAGATATTTCCTCAGGAGGACGACTCGTGAACAATAGATTAAGTCTGCCACTAGTTGCTTTCATCGTTATGCTTGGTCTGTCCGGCTGCGCGGCAGCGTTGGTTGGCGCCACTGCCATTGGTATTTCATCGGCAACGGATTCGCGCACTGTAGGCACACAGGTTGACGATCAGGCCATTGAGATCAAAGTCATCACCGCACTGAAACGCGAAGAACGCCTGTCCACGACCCGTATTCAGGTGGTGTCATTCAATCGTTCGGTATTGTTGATTGGGCAGGTGCCGTCGGCCAACTTAGCCGGTTTAGCTGCAAGTATTGCCCGCGATATCGAGGGTGTTCAACGGGTTCACAATGAGCTGCGGACCGCACCTGTTATTGGCATGAAAACCATCAGTAACGACAGTTGGCTAACCAGTAAAATCAAAGCCAAATATGTCACCGATGAAACCGTCGATGCGAACAAAATTAAAGTCGTGACTGAGAATGGTGAGGTCTTTTTAATGGGGCTGATTGATCGCAACATGGCGCGAAAGGCAATTGATATTGCGCGCAACACCAATGGTGTAGAACGCGTCATCGACGCCTTCGAAACCCGTTAATTTAAAAGGCAAGAGCGTTATTGGTTATTGGATAGTGGTTATTAGAAGGAAAGCGTTACTAACTAATAACTGATAGCTACTAACGCTCTTGTTGTTATTTGACCACTTTCAGGCTGGGCCGTTTTTTCTTGCCTGGAGTTGGTGGCTCAGGAGGTGGCTCCGGCGCCTGATTTTCCAGCTGAGGTTCTTCTTCAAAGATTGTCCCCGCGCCGTTCTCGCGCGCATACAACGCACTGACCGCAATCATCGGAACATAAACACGCTGTGGCTTACCCGAGAAGCGAGCATTAAACTCGACACAGTCATTCAGCAGTTGCAGATTACCCACCGCGCCTGGCGCAATATTGAGTACGATTTGCCCTTCCTGGACAAACTCGCGTGGCACCTGACAACCAGGTGCATCTGCATCGACAACAAGGTGTGGGGTTAACTGATTATCTACTAACCACTCGTACACCGCCCGTAACATGTACGGGCGACGTGCGGACATTGCCGTCAATTCACTCACCGACCTAAGTCTCGCTCGACATCAGTGAGAGATTCCTGGAAGGAGTCACGCTCGAATACCCGCAGCATGTAAGCTTTAACAGCTTTTGCGGCAGCGCCTTCGAGTTGAATACCGTAGCTTGGCAGACGCCACAACAGCGGTGCCAGGTAGCAATCAACCAGAGTGAACTCTTCACTCATGAAGTAAGGCGTATCGGCAAAAATCGGCGCGAGGGCAAGGATACCTTCGCGCAGTTCCTGACGTGCTGCCTCTACCCCTTTACCACCTTTAACGATTGCATCAGCAAGTGCATACCAATCGCGTTCGATACGGTACATCATCAAACGGCTGGTACCACGGGCAACCGGGTACACAGGCATCAATGGCGGATGCGGAAAACGCTCATCAAGGTATTCCATGATGATGTGCGCGTTGTACAGAACCAACTCACGATCCACCAAAGTTGGCAACGCATCCGGATAAGGATTAAGTTGCAACAGATCTTCCGGTATTTGATCGTTGTCGACATAGGTAATTTCAACACCTACGCCTTTTTCTGCCAACACGATTCGAGCCTGATGACTACGTAAGTCATTACGTCCCGAATACAAAGTCATCACTGACCGTTTATTTGCCGCAACCGACATGTCTTTCTCCATCATTACTTCACGTCTTTAAAGAATTCGCGCTTCAAGAACCACGCGAAGAGTGTAAAGACAAATAAGAACCCGAAGACGTACCAACCCATACGACGCTGCTCAAGCAGCATCGGTTCGCCGGTATACACCAGGAAATTGGTTAAATCGAGCATAGCTTGATCGTACTCAGACGGGCTTAACATGCCGCTACCGTCGGTTTTAATACCCACGTAACGTTCTGTCATCTCGCCATCGACCATCTGTTCTTCATAGGTCTTACGCGGTATACCCTGCAACTCTTCCAACACATGAGGCATACCCACGTTAGGGAAAACTGCATTGTTCACGCCAAATGGGCGAGACTCGTCTACATAAAATGAACGCAAGTACGTGTAAATCCAATCTGCACCGCGCACGCGTGAAACCAGGGTCAAATCGGGTGCCGCAGTACCAAACCAGTTGCCTGCTGACTCAGCCGGCATAGCATTGGTGATCAGATCACCTACTTTCTCGCCAGTGAACTGCAGGTTTTCCATCCCGATTTCTTCCGGAATACCCAGGTCTTCGAAAGTGCGGTTATAACGCTGATACTCCATAGAGTGACAACCAAGGCAATAGTTCATAAACAATTGCGCGCCACGCTGTAACGAGGCTTTGTTGTGCAAATCTACTTTAGCTTCATCAAGTGGTACCGTTGGGTCAGCAGCAAAGCTTGCTACTGACCATAGGGTTGCGGCTACCAGCAGAGTCGTTTTAAGAAACTGTTTCATCACTTAGTAATCCTCTCTGGAACTGGCTTCGTGTTCTCGTTTTTACTATAGAAGAACAGTAAAACGAAGAACGCAAAGTACAAGAAGGTGAAGACTCGGGCAAAGAAGGTATAGACCTCCGTTGCTGGTTTCAGACCCAAGTAACCAAGTGCCACAAAGCTAACTACAAAGATCGCAAGGTTAACCTTGTGGAAGCCGCTGCGATAACGGATTGAGCGCACTTTAGCGCGATCAAGCCATGGCAATACGAACAATGCCGCAATCGAGCCAAACATCAGAATGACACCGAGCAGTTTCTCTGGAACCGCGCGCAAGATTGCGTAGAACGGCGTGAAGTACCAGACCGGAGCAATATGATCAGGTGTCTTCAACGGGTTCGCCGGCTCAAAGTTTGGTGGCTCAAGGAACAGGCCACCCATCGCTGGTGCGAAGAAAATCACATAGCAGAAGAAGAACAGGAAAATACCGATACCGACCAGATCTTTCACTACGTAATAGGGGAAGAACGGGAACGCATCAACAATGTCGTACTTCTTCGTGAAGCGCTCATGGAATTTGAACTTGGGTTTCTCTTCCTCAGGTATCGAGCCTTTCGGCTTCTTAATGTTGATACCTTCCGGATTGTTTGAGCCTACTTCGTGCAGTGCAACAATATGCAGGAACACCAGAATAACCAGTACTAATGGTAGCGCGATAACATGCAATGCAAAGAAGCGGTTCAGCGTAGCACCCGAGATGACATAGTCACCGCGAATCCAAAGTGTGAGGTCATCACCGATAACCGGAATCGCGCCAAACAGCGAAATAATAACCTGCGCACCCCAGTACGACATCTGTCCCCACGGCAGCAGATAGCCCATAAAAGCTTCGGCCATCAGTACCAGGAAGATCAGCATACCGAATACCCACAGCAGCTCGCGTGGCTTCTGGTAAGACCCGTACATCATCCCCCGCAGCATATGCAGATAGACCACAACAAAGAACGCTGAGGCTCCCGTTGAGTGCATATAGCGCAGTAACCAACCGTAGTCGACATCACGCATAATGTATTCGACTGACGCGAAAGCACCATCAGCAGAAGGCACGTAGTTCATCGTCAACCAAATTCCGGTCAGAATCTGGTTCACCAATACCAACATGGCGAGTACACCAAAGAGGTACCAGAAGTTGAAATTTTTCGGAGCCGGGTATTGCGCAAGGTGGATGTTCCACGTCTTGGTCATCGGAATGCGTTCGTCAATCCATGCGATTAATTTACTCATCACGCTTGCTCCCCGTCTTTACCTACCAAAATGGTGTTTTCATTTATGTAGTAATGCGGAGGCACGACCAGATTATAAGGTGCCGGAACACCTTCAAATACGCGACCAGCGATATCGAACCTTGAACCATGGCAAGGACAGAAGAAGCCCGCGTCGACGCCCTCAACCTGTTCCGCGAAGTCATTCTGTAAATACTGCGGAGAACAGCCGAGATGCGTACAAATACCGACCGCCACGAAATATTCTTTCTTCCGCGAGCGATAGAGATTTTCAGCATACTCTGGTTGTTGAGGTTGTTCTGAATTAGGGTCACGAAGTTGGTCTGCTAAACCTTCAAGGCTCGCCAACATTTCTGGTGTACGGCGTACCACCCATACCGGCTGGCCTCGCCACTCCACCCGAATCAGTTGACCCGGTTCGGCTTTTCCGATGTTCACTTCCACAGGGGCACCCGCGTTTTTAGCTCTCGCACTCGGGTTCCATGACGCTATGAAAGGAACAGCAACACCCACCGCGCCTGCTGCACCAACCACAGAGGTTGCGACAGTCAGAAAACGACGGCGGCCTTTATCTACAGGCGCATTGCTCATCCACTTACTCTCCAGTTTGGACGCTTCACGGGACATTGCCGTGAAGTCAGTAATTAGCTGCTGCGTTAGGTCCACCCATACCAACCGGCACAGGCGAACGGCAATAAAAATGCTTTCAGATGATAAAGAAATACCCTGATTTTTACAAGGATAAACACAAAAAACCCGGCACAAAGGCCGGGTTTTGTATTTCTGTAACGTACAGCTTCGTAAGCGATAGATTAACGCTTGGAGAACTGTGGACGTTTACGTGCTTTGTGCAAGCCGACTTTCTTACGTTCAACCTGACGCGCGTCACGAGTTACATAACCCGCACGACGTAAGTCGCCACGTAGAGCTTCGTCATATTGCATAAGCGCACGAGTGATACCGTGACGCACTGCGCCAGCCTGACCACTTGAACCACCACCAGAAACAGTGATGTATAAGTCGAATTTCTCAACCATGTCTACCAGCTCTAACGGTTGACGAACAACCATCTGTGCGGTTTCACGGCCGAAGTATTCTTCTAAGGTGCGGTTATTGATGCTGATGTTGCCGCTGCCCGGACGCAAGAAAACGCGTGCAGTTGAGCTTTTGCGACGACCAGTACCGTAGTATTGATTCTCTGCCATTGTCTTAATGCTCCGTCTTAAATTTCAAGTTGTTTAGGCTGTTGAGCAACATGGTTGTGCTCAGTGCCTGCATATACTTTCAGTTTACGGAACATGGCACGACCTAGTGGACCACGAGGCAACATACCCTTCACCGCTTTCTGAATGACCATTTCTGGTGCCTTGGCGATCAACTTCTCGAAGCTGATTTCCTTGATACCACCTGGATACCCAGAGTGTGAATAATAAATCTTGTTCTGTGCCTTACGGCCAGTAACCGCCACTTTCTCAGCGTTAACGATGATGATGTAATCACCAGTGTCGACGTGAGGCGTGTACTCAGGCTTATGCTTACCGCGTAAACGGCGAGCGACTTCAGTCGCCAAACGACCTAAGGTTTTACCTTCGGCGTCAATAACATACCAGTCACGTTGTACGGTTTCTGGTTTTGCAACAAATGTACTCATTGAAACATACTCTTTATTAAAGGTTCACGACAGTAGTTCCGGGCTTCCCCGCGAACCACAACAACCGTTGTGGCATCGCCACTCACTGGTTAGTTGTACCTGTAACGTGGGCTGCGCGGATTATAGGGAAAACAGTTTAAAAGATCAACAGCGTTATTGGATATCAGCTAGTGGTTATTGGGAAAGACAAAAGCGTTATTCGCTATCAGATACTCGTTATTGGAAAAAGGTATGTGTTTTAAACCAATAACTAATATCTGATAGCGAATAACGGTTTTGCTGTTTTAGGGTTTGTGCGCTTGCGCGAGATAATCATGACTTTGCATCTCCTGCAATCGCGAAATACAACGGCGGAATTCAAACTCCAGCTTACCTTCGGCGTAAATGTCTTCCAGTGGCACTGCAGCAGACAAAATCAACTTGACCCGCCGCTCGTAGAATTCGTCCACCAAGGCTAAGAATCTGCGCGCGGCATCATCTTTATTTGCGCCCAGTTGCGGCACATTACTGATCAGTACTGCGTGGTACAGGTGCGCCAGTTCAATGTAGTCGTTCTGTGAACGCGGCCCGCCGCAGATCGCTTCGAAATCAAACAATACAACATCATCACACTCAAGACGCACAGGGATATCGCGACCGTTAATGCGAATGGTGCCGTCGGTGTTGCGACTGCAATGATCGGGAGCAAGTTCAGTGAAATAGCGCTTTAAATTGGCATCGGCTGTGGCATCAAGGGGCGAATGATAAATTTCAGCTTTGCTCAGGGTCCGCAACCGATAATCAATGCCACTGTCAACGTTAATGACTTCACAGTGCTCTTTGATTAAGGCAATCGCTGGAAGAAAACGCTGCCGCTGCAAGCCATTACGATAAAGGTCATCGGGAACAATATTCGATGTCGCAACCAATACAACTCCGCGACTAAAGAGTTCCTGCATCAGGGTGCCAAGAATCATTGCGTCAGTAATGTCCTGAACAAAGAACTCATCAAAGCAAATCACCTGAGTTTCACTGGCAAGCTTGTCGGCGATAATCGGCAAGGGATCACTTTGCCCTTTGAGTTCTTTTAACTCTTTGTGGACGCGGTGCATAAACCGATGAAAATGCACGCGTAACTTCTCTTCAAAGGGTAAGGTTTCATAGAACGTATCGACCAGATAGGTCTTGCCACGCCCTACGCCACCCCAAAAGTAGAGGCCTTTGGGAGCCGGTTTAGTCGCACCGAATACGCTTTTAAGCTTATACAGCAAACTGCTCTTTTGCTGCGCACGATAGCTGATCAAATCATCATATAATCGCTGCAACGCCTCAACAGCGCGACGTTGCGCTGCGTCCGGACTGAATCCGCCGGTTGCCAGATCGGCTTCGTATTTAATTAATGGGGTGATGTTTTGCGTTGTCACTACCACTTCGACCCTATTCTGCATTATGCTATGGGGTACTAGTTTATCATGCGAATCGTGTTTTTAAGGAGTTTTTATGGATGCAATCATTGGCATTCTGTTAGTGCTGGCAGGAGCTGTTTTCGGTTTTTTTGTAGCGCGTTACTGGCTCAAAGAACACTCTGACGAGGCGCGATTAACTGAAGAAGTGCAGCAAAGCCGCGAACAGTTAGCAGCCTATCAGCAAGAAGTTGCAGAACATTTTTCCACCGCCAGCGCTTTGGTAGAGCAACTTGAGGAAACTCAGGACAAGCTAAAAGCCTATCTGAACCATAGCTCGGAACTCCTGCAACAAGAGCAGACGCAACCAAGTTTGCCATTCTTTGCCGAAGACACCATGCGTCAACTACGGATGGCCAGCAAGCTACAAAATGATAGTCGCCAGGCTAAGAATGAGTCTGCGGAACAACCACCGCAGGACTACTCTGATAAGAAAAGTGGACTTTTTTCTTCATCAAAGCAAAAAACATCTTGAAACATCTCTAAGCTGAACTTATTTCGTTAGGGTCGGTCTTTACTTGCACGAACAGTCGTGTTGTATAAAGGAGCCTGTACCCTATGAGAATTAAACTCTTTGCAGTTATTACCCTGACAAGTTTATTGGCCTTGAGCCCCGCTCAGGCCAATATCCCGTTTTTCAGCGATAAGGACGAAACGCCAACATTGGCGCCTATGCTGGAAGAAGTGACCCCCGCCGTGGTCAACATCTCAGTGAAAGGCAGTCGCGAAGTGCGGCAGCGCGTTCCCGATATGTTCCGCTTTTTCTTTGGTCCGGATAGCCCTCGTGAGCAAGTGCAGGAACGTCCATTCCGGGGCTTAGGTTCAGGCGTTATTATTGACGCCGATAAAGGCTATGTAGTGACCAATAATCATGTTATCGACGGCGCATCAGAGATTTTAGTGACACTTAAAGACGGTACGCAATTTGATGCCGAAGTTATAGGTACAGATGCTAACTCTGATATCGCACTGTTAAAAATCGAAAATGGTGAAGGTCTTACCGAAATCGAAATCGGTAGTTCTGCAGATTTGCGGGTCGGCGATTTTGTTGTGGCCATTGGCAATCCATTCGGTCTTGGTCAAACGGTTACTTCAGGCATTGTTAGTGCATTGGGTCGCAGCGGCCTGGGTATTGAAGAGATTGAAAACTTCATCCAGACCGATGCTGCCATCAATAGTGGTAACTCTGGCGGCGCTCTGGTCACCCTTAACGGCAAGCTTATCGGCATTAACACCGCTATTTTAGGCCCCAGCGGCGGCAACATTGGTATCGGTTTTGCGATTCCATCCGATATGATGCTGGCACTTGTACAACAGCTGATTGAGTTCGGTGAAGTGCGCCGTGGAGTGCTTGGCGTTCGCGGTAACGACTTGACTGCAGATATTGCTGAAGCACTGAACCTTCAAGCTAAGCAAGGTGCATTTATTGCCGAAGTTCTGCCCGACAGCGCAGCGGCGCGCGCTGGATTAAAATCTGGCGACGTTATCGTGGCAGTTAACGACGAGAAAGTTCGCAGCTTCTCAGACCTGAGTGCCCGGGTAAAAACCATGGGCGTTGGTAAACCTATTGAGTTAACCGTATTGCGCGATGGTGATGAACGGAATTTTGAAGTTACCCTCAGTGCAGAAGAAACAGCGGTCGAAGCAGCAAGCCTGCATCCGGCGCTGGAAGGTGCAACCTTAGCCGCAAATGAAGACGGTGGTGTCATCATCACCGAGCTTGTTGAAGGCTCAATAGCTGCCCGTTATGGCTTGCGTAAGGACGACATCATTATGGCGGTAAATCGTCAGCCGGTCGCATCGGTAAGTGAGCTAAGAAACGCTCTGGACAGTGCACGGGGAGTTGTCGCACTCAATATTCAACGCGGAAATTCATCGTTGTACCTTGTTTTACGAGGTGGCTAACCCCATATAATTTCTACAGTAAGTGAATCACACAGCGCAAGTTCCGAAGGCAGCCTAACAAAGCTGCCTTCTTTTTTATAGAAGTGGTATGCTTATTCAGTAATTCGTGATCAACTCTGCTCAACACATTAATGGAAGAATAATGACGCGATCGACCCGGCCTAAAAATTGGTTTAGTTACATCCTACGCTCGATTGTTCTAGGTCTGGTTGTTGCGGCACTGGTGATTTGGCTGCAGCCATTGTTGCAAAACTGGCAGACGTCCCAGCAGCAGAGCAACCAACCGATGAGCTTTGCCAAAGCCGTGAACCGTGCGGCTCCTGCAGTGGTTAATATCTATAGTTTAACTGAATTCCGCGGCTCCTATTACAGCCGTCGTCCGAGTACAGTTTTACGGTTAGGCTCGGGCGTTATCATGGATAATGTAGGCCACGTTCTGACCGCTGCTCATGTAGTTGGCAATGTCAGTTCCATCGAGGTCGCGCTGCAGGACGGTCGCCGTACCAGCGCCCAGGTCATTGGCATGGATCCAGTTACCGACCTGGCAGTATTGCGCATTGAACTCGATAACCTCCCCGTTATTCCGCAGGATAACCAGCTCCGCTCAAACGTCGGTGATGTGGTACTGGCAATTGGCAATCCACTGAACCTTGGACAAACCATCACGCAAGGTATTGTCAGTGCGACCGGTGGCCGCATGGGCGTGATCAATAGCCATGCTGACCTGATGCAAATGGACGCCGTCATCAATGAAGGTGCCTCCGGTGGCGCTTTGGTCAATAGTGAAGGTTATTTAGTCGGTATCAACAACGCACAATTTCGTGGTCCTGCTGGCCAGGGGGTTGAAGGTATCTATTTTGCGGTGCCTTATTCACTGGCACGGACGATCATGAAAACACTGATAGAAGAAGGCGAGGTGGTGCGCGGCTACTTAGGTATAAATACCGGTGACACCCCTGCCGCACAGGTTTACCAACAGCCCGGTATTTTTGTTACTGGCGTAGATCCAAACAGCCCGGCAGATCGCGCGGGCTTACGGGCAGAGGATTATATTGTCGAGATTGCCGGCGAGCAGATTTCATCCGCCGCTGAGGGTCTCGCTTTGATATCAACGACTACTCCGGGTACGGAGCTGGAAATTCGTTATTTCCGTGGCAATGAAGAACTCACGACCACGGTAACCATTGCCAAACTACGTTATCAGTCGTGACGTTCGATTTGTGCACCCAGCGCAGATAATTTCTTCTCAATCGTCTCGTAACCACGATCAATGTGATAGATACGTTGTACCGTGGTTTCGCCGCTTGCGACCAGGCCGGCAATAACCAACGAAGCCGAAGCACGAAGATCCGTACACATAACCTGCGCACCCGCCAACCGATCGGTTCCTTTGCAAATTGCAGTGTTACCTTCTAATTCGATCTGCGCACCCATACGCTGTAATTCTGGCACGTGCATAAAGCGATTTTCAAAGATAGTCTCACGTACCCAACCGGTGCCGTCAGCAATCGCATTGAGGGTACAGAACTGCGCCTGCATATCCGTAGGAAAAGCCGGATGAGGTGCGGTGATCACGTTTACTGAATGCGGGCGTTTTGGCGCCTGTAGACGAATCCAGTCAGCACCTTTAGTTATAGTGGCACCAGCTTCAGTTAATTTTTTCAATACCGCATCAAGCATGCTCGGGTCGGTATTACGGCAAGTAACATCTCCACCGGTAACCAGCGCCGCGACCAGAAAAGTACCTGTTTCGATACGATCCGGTTGCACTGCGTAGCTGCCACCGTGCAGTTTCTCAACACCATGTATCTCGATGGTGTCAGTTCCGGCACCGCGCACATCGGCACCGAGAGTATTCAAAAAGTTTGCTAAGTCGACGACTTCCGGTTCCCGAGCAGCATTTTCAATGGTAGTCACGCCCTCAGCTAAGGTCGCGGCCATCATCAAATTCTCGGTGCCCGTTACACTAACGGTATCAAGTAAAATTGCTGCGCCTTGTAAACGCCCTTCGACCTGAGCATTGATATAACCGTTCTCGACGGTGATATCGGCGCCCATTTGCCGTAAGCCTTCAATATGCAAGTTCACCGGACGTGCGCCTATTGCGCAGCCGCCAGGTAAGGATACCTGAGCTTTACCCTGCCGCGCTAACAGTGGTCCTAAAACCAAAATAGACGCACGCATGGTCTTCACCAGCTCATAGCTGGCGACATGGTTAGCAATGGTCTGAGGATGAATCCGATAGCTGTTGCTATCCAGGCGATCGCTATCAATGCCTAAATCAGCCAACAACTTGAGCGAGGTCTGCACATCTTGCAGCGCTGGAACATTCTGCAGTTCAACGTCATCTGTGGCTAACAAACTCGCCATCAGTATTGGCAGTGCTGCGTTTTTCGCACCTGAAATCCGTACTTCACCGTGCAGCGCCTGGCCACCTTTAATCACAAATTTTTGCATCGCTCGCTACTCGCTTTAACTCAGCATTGCGAGCTTTTTCTCGCGCTGCCACTCAGTTGGGGTATAGGTTTTAATAGAAACAGCATGTAATTCGCCGCTGGCAATAATGTCTTTCAGCGGTGCATATACCAGTTGCTGTTTCTTCACTCTGCTTAAGTCGGCGAAGTCTTCACTGACAGCAGTAATCGAAGCCTGACTACCATCAACTTTAACAATGAGTTCATCTAACTCGAGAGCAGCTTGGATAAGTTCTTTGATTGTATCTATTGTCATCGGACTTAGTTCTTATTGAGTGGATTTAGCATTTAAACATGCTTGAGCAACGACGTGCCACCGCTAACTTCAACGATGGCGTCAAACTGTTGACTCGGATTGCTGATAAGAAGTTCACATTGGTGCTGCATTAAATACTTTTTGAGTTGCAGCAGCAGTGCCACACCAGCGGAGTCGACATGATCGACTGCTTCCAGATCTACCGTTAACTGCTCTTGTCCGTCGGTCAGCCAATCATCGCGTTCCTGCCAGACACGAGCTACGGTAGCGCGGGTCATTTCACCCTTAAAGCTTAACTTTTTATCAGCCATTTCCCAGCTCAGTTGTGCAGACATAAGCTTAACTATCACCTTCTTCTTCATAAGGTTGAATTGGGTCTTGTCCTTTTTCGCGCAACAACTCGATGGTGCCGTCAATGCCGCGGCTACGAATAACTGAGGATATTTCTGCCGCCTTACTGTTCAGCAAGCTCACGCCTTCAACGACCAGATCGTAGGCTTTCCATAATTTCTCATCTTCGTCGTAACGCATTTTGAAGTCCAGTCGGATTGGCGGACGACCTGGCTCCATCAGTCGGGTTTCCACTTCGACCATACGATCACTGGGGCTTACCTCGCGCGCACGTTCAAACTTAAAGTCGTGCTTTTCTTCATCATATTGAGTAAATGCGCGGCCATAGGTTGCGATCAGGTACTCACGAAAAACCGTATAGAACTCTTGCCGTTGCTCTTCCGTAGTGTCTTTCAGGTTTCGACCTAAGACACGTTTTGCAGCATAAGTAGAATCAACGTAAGGCATCAGTTCTTCGCGAATAATCACGCGCAGGTAGTCAAGGTCTTCATCAATCTTGCTACGCTCGTTTTCAATACGCTCAGCAGTTTTATTAGCGACTTTTTCAAGTAACTCATAAGGGTTGTCAGAACGGATCAAATCAGATTTCGCCACGGCTGTTCCAGAGACCACTAACAGCGCTGTCATCAAGAATGCATACCAGGTTTTCATCACCACTCCTTAATCGTTACCTTGGCTAAACAGGAACTGCCCAATCAAATCTTCCAGAACCAATGCAGATTTTGTGTCCTGGATATAGTCGCCGTCATCTAACATCTCGACGGTATCATCAATGAAACCCGGGCTGAGACCGAGATATTGTTCGCCAAGTAAGCCCGAGGTCAGTACTGAGACAGATGAAGTGTTAGAAAATTCATCGTACTTGGCGCTTATCGTCATCTCGACCAGTGGTTCGTAGTAGTCACCATCAAGGGTGATACGGCTAACGCGGCCAACAACCACCCCGCCAACCTTGACTGGTGAACGTTCTTTCAAGCCGCCGATATTGTCAAACTTCGCATAGAGTTTATAGGTTTCACCATTACTTCCGATGCTGGTGTTGGCTGCACGCAAGCCTAAAAACAGCAGTGCCAAAACACCAATAATGACAAAAAAACCAACAGCTAACTGTGCATTTCTTGATTCCATAATCTGTTACCCAAACATCAGTGCGGTGAGAACAAAATCTAACCCCAAAACAGCCAATGAAGCTGTCACTACAGTCGATGTCGTTGCCCGACTAATACCGACCGAGGTTGGAGTACAATGAAAGCCTTTGTGTAGTGCAATCCACGTCACTACAAAGGCAAAAACTAAACTTTTAATAATGCCGTTGAGAATATCTTGTCCCCACTCGACATTCGATTGCATCACTGACCAGAACGCGCCCTCATCGACGCCAAGCCAGCGCACACCGACCAGATAACCGCCATAAATACCAACAGCGGAAAAGATGATCGCCAGTATTGGCATGCTGTAAAAGCCCGCCCAGAAACGCGGTGAAATCACGCGACGTAGTGGGTCGACAGCCATCATTTCAAGGCTCGAAAGCTGCTCTGTGGCTTTCATCAGTCCAATTTCCGCCGTTAGCGACGAGCCTGCCCGTCCGGCGAACAATAGCGCCGTAACTACCGGGCCTAACTCACGCAACAGCGATAATGCGACCATGGGACCAAGGCTTTGTTCGGCACCAAAATCCACCAGAATCGTATAGCCCTGCAAGCCGAGAACCATGCCGATAAAAAGCCCACTCACAACAATGATGACCAATGACAGTACGCCAACGGAATACATCTGTTGCATTAGCAACGGCCAGGATTTACGCAGTTGCGGTTTGCCTATCAGCGCCCGCAACAGCATGACCATAGCCTGGCCCGCACCGGCTATCGTATCAAGGACTGATTTCCCCAGTGCTGCGACTTTATCCAGCATTGCCGTTCCCCTTCTGCTCCGCTGACTCTTGCTGTTTTGATTCTCTTTCCCTGGACTTCTCGCTGTCGGAGTCAAGCTCCTGCCCGAAAATATCCTTAGCAAAGCTTGGTCCATCGTAATGGAATGCCACCGGGCCATCAGGCTCACCTGATAAGAACTGTTGCACTAAGTCATCGTCCGACGCTTTCAGTTCGTCCGGTGTCCCCTCGGCAACAACTTTCTTATCGGCAATAATGAAGACCTTATCAGCGATAGTTAAGACTTCTGCAACATCATGGGTAACCACAATGCTGGTAATACCCAGAGAGTTATTCAATGATTTGATGAGCTTGACAATAACGCCCATCGAAATCGGATCCTGTCCGGCAAAAGGCTCATCATACATGATCAGTTCGGGATCCAGCGCTATCGCGCGGGCAAGTGCCGCACGGCGAGCCATACCACCTGACAATTCAGCAGGCATCAGGTCGCGCGCACCGCGTAAGCCCACAGCTTCCAGCTTCATCAGCACGATGGTCTCAATAATCTCTTCCGGCAGGTCGCTGTGTTCGCGGATCGGGAACGCTATATTTTCGTATACCGACATATCGGTAAATAAAGCCCCGCTTTGAAACAGCATGCTCATGCGTTTGCGTTGTTCGTACAACGCACTGCGCGACAGCTGCGGAATATCATGACCAGCAAATTTAATGCTGCCATGCTGTGGTTTGAGTTGCCCACCTATCAATCGCAACAAGGTGGTTTTACCAATGCCGCTCGGGCCCATCACCGCAGTGATCTTACCGCGCGGGATCCGCATTTCCAGGCCTTTGTAGACCTTGTTTGCACCATAGCCGTGGGCAAAATCCACATTTTCAATAACGACGAGATCGTCTACGTCAGCGCTTGTCATAGCTGGCTCATCCCTTTTTTCTAGACCGCCTAGTTTACCTGAAATCGTGACTTTTCCCTAGCGCAGGGTGGTAAAATTTGTGACAAATCATGAGTTGTTGAACGTTTTACGTCTGCATTTACAGAATCGATCGGTTATGATTGCAGTCATTCATGTTTTTCGGCGATTAAAGGTTTGCTATGACTGCTGCCAAAACCGACTCTTTTATCTCTCTTGCCGCTAGTGTACTCGATATCGAAGCACAATCGGTGAGCGACTTGAAACGCTTCCTTGATGCAAATTTCACTCAGGCCTGTGAGTACTTACTCGCCTGCAAAGGTCGCGTGATTGTGATTGGTATGGGTAAGTCCGGCCATATCGGCGGCAAAATAGCCGCAACACTTGCGTCCACCGGTACCCCAGCGTTTTTTGTCCACCCTGGCGAAGCAAGTCATGGTGACTTAGGCATGATCACTGCAGACGATGTAGTGCTGGCACTGTCTAACTCGGGCGAGACCGGCGAAGTGTTAAGCATCGCCCCCCTTATCAAGCGCCGGGGCGCGCACCTTATCAGTATGACCGGCAATCCGGATTCGACCCTTGCAGAACTTGCCGATGTACATATTTGTATCGCGGTTAAGCAGGAAGCCTGCCCGCTGGGCCTGGCGCCGACCTCATCAACCACAGCTACACTTGCCATGGGTGACGCCCTTGCTGTTGCCCTGCTGCATGCCCGCGGCTTCACGGCTGACGACTTCGCCATGTCGCACCCGGGTGGTAGCCTTGGACGGCGACTGTTGCTGCACATTCATGATGTAATGCATAGCGCTGAGCGCATGCCTTTAGTCGAACAGTCGGCAAGCTTAAGCGAGGCATTACTGGAAATGTCCCGCAAGGGACTGGGCATGACCGGGGTCACGGATCCAGATGGCAAATTGGTCGGCCTGTTTACCGATGGTGACCTGCGGCGCGTTCTCGACCAACGACTGGACGTGCATCAAGCCCGGATTGCCGAGGTGATGACGAAAAATCCAATCACCATTCACGCCGACGTGCTTGCCGCAGAAGGTCTGAAGTTAATGGAAGACCGGAAGATTAACGGTCTGTTTGTCGTTGATGACCACGGCCATCCGCGTGGCGCTCTCAACATGCACGATCTGTTAAAAGCAGGAGTCATGTAATGGCATTAGCTACCGTTAGCACCTGGTACGGTGACATCAACGAAACTCTGTTTGAGCGCATGAAAGCGATTAAGCTGGTGATCTGCGACGTCGATGGGGTCTTTTCTGATGGCCGGATTTATCTCGGCAACTCCGGCGAAGAATTAAAAGCGTTCCATACCCGTGATGGCTTCGGTGTTAAAGCACTACTTAATAATGGCATTCGCGTAGCTGTGGTCACTGGGCGGCAATCGCAGATCGTTGAGCAACGTATGCAGGCACTTGGGGTACAGGATATAGTTCAGGGCACCACCGAAAAGCTTGCTGTTTATCAACGCCTGGCCGAGAAGTATCAGTTAGAAAACGCGCAAATTGCCAGTATCGGCGATGACGTACCCGATGTCGTTATGCTGCAACACGCTGGCCTTGGCGTCGCGCCACAGGATGCGCATCCCTGGGTGCAACAGCAAGCCGATTACGTCACCAGTATGCGTGGTGGCTTTGGCGCGGTGCGTGAACTTAGTGACCTGATTTTACTTAGCCAGGGACACTTACAGTTGCACGGTGGGGTCAGCCTATGAACCGCCAGCTTAGTTGGATTTTAGCGATTATTTTTCTGCTTGGGGCGCTGCTTATCTGGCGGCCGTTTGACACCGACGAAACGGCCGCGACGGATCCGCAATTTCGCGAAATCCCGCCTGACTTTATTGCTGAAGGCCTGGCCACACGCGTGTACAATAGCAAAGGACAGCTTGAACATCAGATTAATGCAACCAAAATGACGCATTACAGTCCAATTGGGTTGACGGAGCTCGATGATCCGGTTTATCAGGTCCGCACGGACGGCAAGCAGGACACCTGGCGTGTAGTGGCCGAACAGGGTTCATTTTATGACGATAAGACGCTCGTACTTGAGCGTGGTATCGTGATAACCCATCTTTCGTCTGATGACTACCTGGAACGTGTTGAAACGAGCTATCTGACCATTGATACCCTGGCAGAAACCATGGTGACAGATCAGCCGGTAACCATTTTTGGTAAGAATTTTTTAGTGCGCGGTAACGGCATGATTGCTGATCTCCGCGCCGAAACATTGGAATTGAATGAGCATGTACAAACTACTTTCACTCACAATCCGTAAAGCGCTTATTGGCGGCAGTTTATTGCTGCTGGGCATCATGCTTTGGAGCCCACCGGCGGCCGCGCAAGGGAAAGCGGACTTCGAGCAGGACATTATCATCGACTCAGAGCGTGAGTGGTTTGATATCCAGAATAAAATTGCAATCTTTGAAGATAATGCGGTGATTACTCAGGGCACCCTGAAAATTACCGCTGACCATCTGGAAGTCGCCCAGCAAGGCGAAGATGGTGTGCGCACTTTCACCGCAGAAGGCTCACCAGCAACGTATCAGCAGGAGTTAGAAGACGGTAGCCTGATTCAGGCGCAGGCGCAGATCATTCGTTATGATGAAACGGCGCAGCTTCTTACCCTGTTAGGTGAGGTTAAAGTCACCCAGGATAACAGCGAAATTCAGGGTAACGAGATTGTTTACAACTTTGCGACGCAGCAACTGCGCGCCAGCCGTGGCGACGATGAAAGTGACCGCGTCACCACCATCTTTAAGCCCAATAAAAAGAATGACAATGAGCCAATTAATCGCTGAGCACCTTGCTAAATCTTATAAAAAACGTCAGGTCGTAAAAGACGTAAGTCTGACGGTGGAGTCGGGTAAAGTTATCGGCTTACTTGGCCCTAATGGCGCGGGTAAGACGACCACCTTCTATATGATCGTGGGTCTGGTCGGGCATGACAAAGGCCGCATCTTACTTGATGACGAAGACATTTCATTGCTTCCCATGCATGAACGTGCCCGTAAAGGCATCGGTTACCTGCCGCAGGAATCATCGATTTTCCGTAAGCTTACGGTGCGCGACAATATCATGGCCATTCTGGAAACCCGCAAAGGACTTGATGGCAATGCTCGCGAAGAAAGAGTTGATAGCTTGCTGGAAGAGTTCCACATCGGTCATATCGCCAATAGTCTCGGTATGAGTCTGTCTGGTGGCGAGCGCCGACGCGTCGAAATTGCCCGCGCGCTGGCGGCTGAACCAGCGTTTATTCTGCTGGATGAGCCATTTGCCGGGGTTGATCCTATTTCCGTAATAGATATTAAAAAGATTATCGAGCACCTGCGCAACCGCGGGATAGGCGTTTTGATCACCGACCACAATGTACGCGAAACCCTCTCTGTTTGTGAGCATGCATATATTGTTAGCCATGGGGAGTTGATTGCTGAAGGCGACGCCCATACTATTTTAAGTAACCAGCAGGTGAAAGACGTTTACCTCGGCGAACAATTCACTCTGTAAGCGCACAACCGCAACTTTCGGTGGTTACCTTATGAAGCAAGGCTTGCAACTCAAATTTAGCCAGCAGCTGTCGATGACACCGCAGTTGCAGCAAGCTATCCGTTTGCTTCAACTTTCCAGCTTCGAACTGCAACAAGAAGTCCAGCAAGCGCTCGAAGAGAACCCGTTACTCGAGCAGGAAGAAACCGAAGACCCATTGCGGGATCATGGTGACGAATCAACGACTCCCGACGCCGAAGAGTGGGATCAAAACTACACCGCTGAATTGATGGGTGCTGTTGGCCAAAACGATGCCGACTACGATGCCATGACCTTTGGCTGCGGCCACGAAACGCTGCATGACCACCTGCGGTGGCAGTTGCAGCTTTCGCACTTCTCGCCGGTAGACGAACAAATCGGACTCGCGGTTATAGATGCCATTAGCCCGACCGGCTATCTAACCACTTCGGTCAGCGAACTGACCCAGGCACTCGCAGCCCAACTCGACGAACCCATTGAGGAAGATGAAGTTGCGGTTGTATTGAAGCGCATCCAGCATTTCGACCCTGTGGGAGTTGGCGCTCGGGACGTAAGTGAATGCTTACTGCTCCAGCTCCAGCAGTTTCCGGAAGCAACACCTTTTCTAGCTGAGACAAAGAAAGCGGTCACCGAATACGTCGAACTGCTGGGTCAACGCGATTACCGGTCACTTTCCCGTCACCTGAAACTGAACGAACCGCAATTGACTGAGGTCTTAGCTATTATCCAGCAGTTGCAACCGCATCCTGGGGACAGCTTTGCGCAGAGCGATGAAGCTTATGTTATTCCTGATGTGGTGGTGCGGCAAAAAAATAGTCGCTGGATAGTTGAGCTAAATCCACAAAGTTTGCCTAGACTAAAAGTAAATAGTAGTTACGCAGCACTGATACAGGATGCCAGACCAAGCGACGATATGAGCTACATTCGCCAGCATTTACAAGAAGCAAAATGGTTCATTCGCAGTATTGAAAGCCGCAATGAAACCCTGCTGAAAGTCGCGACCTCCATCGTGCAACGTCAGCAAGCTTTTTTCGAGCTTGGCGAAGAAGCGATGAAACCTATGGTACTGGCTGATATCGCTGCAGCCATCGAGATGCACGAATCCACCGTATCTCGGGTTACTTCCCAGAAATATATGCATACGCCCCGCGGTGTTTTTGAGTTGAAATACTTTTTCTCCAGTCAGCTCAGCACCGACCGCGGTGAAGACTGTTCTTCAACTGCGATCCGGGCGTTGCTTAAAAAGCTAGTTGCCGCCGAAAACCCGAAAAAACCCTTGAGCGACAGTAAACTTACTGACCTCATGTCGGAACAGGGTATTCAGGTTGCTAGACGGACGATTGCTAAGTACCGGGAGGCGCTACAGATACCGCCTTCGAGTCAACGCAAACGTCTTATTTAAAACTTGGACAATAGAAGGAAGATGTTATGCAAATTAATCTGACTGGTCATCATATCGAGATTACTGACGCGTTGAGAGATTATGTCAACACCAAGTTTGCCAAGCTAGAGCGTCATTTTGACCACATTAGTAATGTCCATGTGATTTTAAATGTTGAAAAGTTAACCCAAAAAGCGGAAGCTACCCTGCATGTAAGTGGTGGCGAAATTTTTGCCGATTCCGAGCACGAAGATATGTACGCGGCGATTGATGGTTTAATCAATAAACTCGATCGTCAGGTGATTAAACACAAAGAAAAGATGAAACGTCACTAAATCATGGATTTATCCTCACTGTTAAGCCCAGACTGCACGCGTCGTGCAGTCTCGGGCTCAAGTAAAAAGAAGGTTCTCGAACTCATTGGTCAGCTTGCTGCGCCACGCTTATCGGGGACCACCAGTTTCGATGTGTTTGAAAGTCTGCTCAATCGCGAGCGGCTTGGCAGCACGGGCATTGGCTTAGGTGTCGCGATTCCTCATGGTCGTTTGAGTAGCGCCAATAAACCTGTGGCTATTTTAATAACCCTGGCCGAACCCATTGATTTCGATGCTATCGACAACCAACCTGTCGATATCGTGTTTGCCCTGTTAGTACCTGAAGACGAGCACGAGCAACATTTGCAGACACTTGCTGCGGTAGCGCAACGCCTTAATGATAAGAGCTGTACCCGGGCACTGCGCGAGGCTAGTGACGATCAGGAGCTGTTCGACCGCTTCACCCAGGACGAATGTGGCTAAATAATGCAACTTATCATCGTTAGTGGCCGTTCAGGATCAGGAAAAACTATAGCGCTGCGTGTGCTTGAAGATCTTGGCTACTACTGCGTCGATAACCTGCCCATTATGTTATTGCCGACATTAGTGCATGCAATTCAGGAGCAATACACCACCGTCGCCGTCAGCGTCGATGTGCGAAATCTTCCGGATTCTCACGATGACCTCAGCGATGCTCTCGACTTTCTGCCAGATAACATCAAGCCCGAAATTTTATACCTCGACTCCAACGACAAAGTGCTTCTGCAACGTTTCGGTGAGACACGGCGACTGCATCCTTTGTCACGCAATGAGATGCCTCTCAGTGAGGCATTGCAGATGGAATCAAAACTGCTGGAGCCGCTTGCAGAAAGAGCCACCTGGCGTATCGAAAGCAGTGAACTCAGTGTCCATCAGTTAAGCGAGCAGGTCAGCGAGCGCGTGCTGGGCCGTGCCGCATCGAGGTTGATCGTTGTATTCCAGTCATTTGGCTATAAATACGGCTTACCTCCAGATCTAGACTATGCTTTCGATGCCAGGATTCTGCCGAACCCACACTGGGAACCAGAATTAAAACCACTGACCGGCTCTGACAGTGCAGTACAACATTTTTTTGCACAGCAGCCTTTGGTCACCAAGTTTATTCATCAGGTAGAAACTTTTCTGGATACCTGGCTCCCCTACTTCCAACGCAGTAACCGTAGTTATCTTACTATCGGAATTGGTTGCACCGGCGGTCAGCATCGCTCGGTTTACATTGCTGAACAATTGGCGGAGCGCTTTAAAGATTATGAATTTAAAGTTCAGGTTCGCCACCGTGAAGGATTTCGCCGCAAATGACCCAGGAAGCCCGCAAGTCCGTCATCATTACCAACAAACTTGGTTTGCACGCCCGCGCGGCAACCAAGCTGGTAAAGCTTACCCAACAGTTCGACGCTAAAGTGGCCATTGTGCAGGACGGTAAAGAAGTCGATGCCTCCAGTGTTATGTGTTTACTCTTACTCGCCAGTGGGCAAGGCAAAGAAATTGAAGTGGTTGCGCGCGGCAGTGAAGCGCAATCCGCAGTTGATGCCATCGCCACCCTTATCGAATCCCGGTTTGACGAAGACGCCTAGCAAAGACGCATGACGAAATGCGTTTAATACGATAAACTCCTCATATCCATAGGAGTTTTCATTATGCTTCCAGAAGTCGCCGAAAAAGAATTTGCCGAACAACGGCTCCAGGACGTGACCGAAGCACTTGCGCGTGGCATGTACGTGCAGGCTCGTCGGCAGTTGCATAATCTGCCGGCCTGGGATGTTGCACTCCTACTCGAATCCTCACCACCTAAAGCACGTGCCATTATCTGGCAGCTTGTCGATGCTGACGAGCATGGTGACATCCTCGAAGAACTTTCTGAAGAAGTTCAGAAGTCGGTTATCCGTCAAATGGCGCCTGAGAAGCTCGCGGCAGCCACCGAGGGCATGGATACCGATGACCTTGCTTACGTTCTTCGTGGCCTTCCTGAGCAGGTCTATCAGGAAGTTCTGAAGTCCATGGACGAACAGGATCGGCACCGGGCGGAAAAAGCCCTCTCCTACGAGGATGAGACCGCCGGTTCGATCATGAACACCGATACCATCACCTTGCGCCCCGACGTAACCATTGACGTGGTTTTGCGTTACCTGCGTTTAAAAGGTGAGCTACCCGAAGCAACGGACAAACTTTACGTTGTCAGTCGTGAAGATCAGTTTATTGGTGAGATCTCAATCTCCCGCTTAGTCACCGTTGATCCGTCCAAGCTTGTTATCGACGTCATGGAGTCCGACGTACAAAGTATTCCGGTCGACATGGACGAAACTGAAGTGGCCAAGCTGTTCGAACGCCAGGACTGGATTTCCGCCCCTGTTGTTGATACTGAAAATCACCTGGTCGGTCGTATCACCATCGATGACGTTGTCGATATCATCCGTGAAGATGCGCAACACTCAATGCTCAGCATGGCCGGTCTTGACGACGACGAAGATACCTTCGCTCCGGTCCTGAAAAGTACCCGCCGTCGTTCCGTCTGGCTCGCGGTAAACCTCGCAACCGCACTACTCGCTGCTGCGGTCAGTTCATTATTCGAAGATATTCTGGCGCAGATGGCCATCCTGGCCATCCTCAATACCATCGTACCGAGTATGGGTGGTATCGCCGGCTCACAAACGCTAACTCTGGTGATTCGCGGCATGGCATTAGGCCATATTGGCGCGAGCAACCAACGCTGGCTCATCGGGAAAGAGCTCGCCATTGGCGCCTTAAACGGGGTTATCTGGGCATTACTGATTGCGGCGGTGGTGGCCGTCTGGAAGCAGGACCTGTTAATTGGCGGAATTATCGCCTTTGCCATGATGGCCAACTTACTCGCAGCCGGCCTGGCTGGGGTGACGGTGCCGCTGATTCTGAAAAAATACAATATAGATCCAGCATTAGCAGGCGGTGTTATCCTGACCACCGTCACCGATGTCGTCGGTATTTTTGCCTTCCTTGGCACTGCGACTTTGTTGCTAAGTTAAGCAGCCAGAGCGGCTTAGTTTCCGGCAACCCGCATGCTTTCCAGCAGTACCGAACCGGTCCGTACCCCGTGGCGCATATCGGTATCGTTGCCAATGGCAACAATATTGCGCAACATATCGCGTAAATTCCCGGCGATAGTAATTTCTTCGACGGGATACTGGATCTCGCCATTTTCTACCCAAAAGCCGGCGGCACCACGTGAGTAATCGCCATTGACCAGATTCACGCCCTGCCCCATAAGTTCAGTGACCAGCAGACCAGTACCCATAGTCTTACAGAGATCTGCAAGACTTTGCTGCTGTTGGCTGACTTGCCAGGTATGAATACCACCGGCATGTCCGGTCGGTGTCATTTGCATTTTCCGCGCCGCATAACTTGTTAACAAGTAGCTTTGCAGTACCCCGTTATCGACGATAACGCGATCCTCAGTGGCGACGCCTTCATGGTCAAACGGTGAGCTCGCCAATGCTCCGCGCAGATGTGGAGTTTCTTTGATAGTTAGCCAATCCGGCAGCACTGATTTGCCTAACTGGTCAAGCAGGAAACTCGACTTACGATAGAGATTGCCACCACTGATAGCGCCAACAAAGTGGCCGAACAGACTGTTCGCTACATCAGCACGAAAGATAACAGGTACCTTGGCAGTATCAATCTTCCGCCCGTCCAGTCGCGCCAGGGTTTCATGAGCCGCCTGTTCAGCGACGTACTCCGGGCTGTCCAGGTCAGCAGTAGCACGCGCAACGGTATAGGCATAATCGCGCTGCATGGCATCACCATGTTTTGCAATCAACGAACAACTGATTGCATGTCGCGACTGCAGGTAGCCGTCCAGAAAGCCATGACTATTGCCGTACACCCGATAGCCCACATGGCTGCTGTAACTGGCACCATCTGAGTTCACAATGCGTTTATCCAATGCTAACGCGTGCCGCTCACACTGCAATGCCTGTTCGAGTGCATAATCAGCCGACTGATCACCCGGATGACAGAGGTCAAGATCCGGATTGTCATAGGCCATCAACTCTTCCGGCGCTAATCCGGCGTAGGGGTCTGGTGAGGTAAAACGCGCGATATCAAAGGCTTTCTCCACGCTGGCACGAATCGCCTGCGGCGATAAATCGGTGGTAGAGGCTGAGCCTTTTCGCTGGCCCTGATAAAGGGTAATACCTAAGGCGCCGTCCTGGTTGAACTCGACAGTTTCCACTTCACCTAAACGCGTTTCAACGCTAATCCCACGACTGCGCGACAAATCGCACTCCATCGCAGTAGAACCCAGAGATTTTCCGTACTCCAGGGCTTCCGCAACGACCTGCTTTACGTCAACAAGCTCGGCCTGTAATTCATTTAAATCTGGTTTCAAAGTAAACTCCATTGGTTGCTTGGTCACTAGCCTGTTAAAATGTCGCTATTGCACAGAGGAAAAAACATGCACGATAGCCAAGACCACGACCAGGACGAAGATCTCGTCAGTAAATCACAACTCAAACGTGATGCAGAAGCGCAGCAAGAACTCGGCCGACAACTTGTCGATCTTTCTGTCGGTAAACTCGACAAAATGCCGCTCGATGAAGAGCTGCTCGAGGCTATTTTGTTAGCGCAGCGCATTCGCAATAAACGCGAAGGCTTTCGTCGCCAACTGCAACACATTGGTAAAATGATGCGCCATCGGGATACTGCGCCGATTGAGCAAGCGCTACACGAACTCGAGCATGCGCATCATGAACAAAACGCGTTGTTCCATCAGCTCGAAAAATACCGCGATGCAATCCTTGCTGACGGCGATAGCGCCATTCAGGATTTTCTGGCGGATTATCCCCTTGCTGATCGGCAGAAACTGCGACAGCTTTACCGCCAGGCGCAAAAACAACAACAGCAAGGCAAGCCGCCAGCAGCGGCGCGTGAGCTGTTCAAATATTTACGTGAGGTGGCTACCGTTTAATCGGTACCACCTACGGTAAGGGCATCCAGTTTTAAGGTTGGCTGCCCGACGCCGACCGGCACACTTTGCCCGTCTTTGCCGCAAACCCCTACACCCGTGTCCAGAGCCAGGTCGTTACCGACCATGGAGACCTGGCGCATCGCGTCCGGGCCATTGCCGATCAGGGTGGCTCCCTTCAACGGCGCGGTAATTTTGCCATCTTCAATCAAATAAGCTTCCGAAGCTGAGAAGACAAACTTGCCTGAGGTGATATCCACCTGGCCGCCGGCGAATTGCGGTGCATAAATGCCGCGCTTAACGCTGGCAATGATTTCTTCCGGTGCCGAGTCACCACCAAGCATGTAGGTGTTCGTCATACGCGGCATTGGTAAGTGCGCGTAAGACTCACGCCGGCCGTTACCGGTTGGCGCCACTCCCATCAGCCGGGCATTCATTTTATCCTGCATGTAACCGACCAGCCGACCTTTCTCGATCAGTACGTTATTACCCGCTGGCGTACCTTCATCGTCGACACTCAGTGAGCCACGGCGGTCTGCCAGGGTGCCGTCATCAACGATCGTGCACAGCTCTGAGGCTACCAGCTCACCCATTTTTCCGGAGTAAGCCGAGGCGCCTTTACGATTAAAATCGCCTTCCAGACCATGGCCTACCGCCTCATGCAACAGCACGCCGGGCCAACCTGCGCCCAGCACTACCGGCATAGTGCCCGCTGGAGCAGGTCGTGCATCGAGATTCACCAACGCCTGACGTACCGCTTCTTTGGCATAGGTCTGCCAGCGTGGAAACTGATCCTGATCCTGAGCTTCTGCAGCGAAAAAGTACTGATAATCGACCCGGGCACCGCCGCCAGCACTACCGCGTTCGCGGCGACCGTTTTGTTCGGCGAGTACGGTGCAGTTTACCCGCACCAGAGGGCGTATATCTGTCGCCAGAGTACCATCGGTCGCAATCACCAGAATTTCATCGTAGCTACCGCTGACACTGGCAATTACCTCAACAATACGGGAATCCAGAGAACGCGCGTAGGCATCTATTTCACGCAGCAATTCGATCTTTGCCGCTTCATCCAAGCTCGCTAACGGATTGCCCGGCTGATATCGCGCAGTGCTGTGAACTTCACTAGGCACCTGCACTTGTTTTGCCTGCCCCGCGCCAGCAATACCTCGCGCAGCATTCGCAGCATTTTGCAACGCCGTTGCAGTTATTTCATCGGCATAAGCGAAACCGGTTTTTTCTTCATGCAACGCGCGCACACCCAGCCCGCTTTCAATATGAAAGCTGCCAGATTTTACGATGCCATCCTCTAACACCCAGGATTCATTGGTGCTGTGTTGCAGATAGATGTCGACATAATCGATAGCACCGCTGTAAACATTCGCTAAGCGCTTTTGTAGTGCATCGACGTCGAGATTATTGGCGGTCAGTAGATGTTCAATGACCTGATTGTGATGACTCATGAATGACCTTCTTACTACTGGCAAAATGCTTTGCCACAGGGATATTTTTTCGAATGTCGCCGAGCTTATTTAAATCGACGCTGGCAGTACTTAAACAAGGGCTCTGTTGTCCGTCACAGGCGCTTAGCACTTTGCCCCAGCCATCAATAACCAGGGCGTGTCCGTAGGTTTCCCGGCCGTTTGCGTGGGTGCCGACCTGAGCGCCTGCAACCAATGCGCATTGTTGCTCGATTGCCCGTGCACGGGTTAAAACTTCCCAATGCGCAGCGCCGGTAACCTTAGTGAAGGCGGACGGTAGGGCAATAACTTCAGCCCCTGCTGAACGCAATGCACGAAACAGTTCTGGAAAGCGCACATCATAACATACTGCCAGACCCAACACGCCAAATTCGGTCGCCACAGTCACCACCTCACGACCCGCTTCGGTCCACTTCGATTCACGGTATTGTTTGGTGTTATCGGCAACATCCACATCAAATAGGTGAATTTTATTGTACCGCGCCAGACAGTCGCCGTTGGGACCATAGACCAGCGAAGCGGCAGAAAATTTTGCGTCGTCCTGACTATCGATAACAGGTACGGTGCCGGCAACTAAATAGATGTTATGTTGTTTGGCAAGTTCACTTAGGCGCTGCTGCAACTCGCCTTCGGCGAAAATCTCTGCCACCTCACGTTGCTGCTTGTCACCTGCGCCAAAGCAAAGACAGGCCTCCGGCAAAACCACCAGTTGCGGGCGCGCGGGCGGCAGCTGACCGAGCAGTTGCTCAATTATCTTCAGGTTGTCCCTGGGGGTTGGCAGGCTGGTCATCTGTACCGCTGTCAGTTGCACTGTCTTGGTTGCTGTCATTGCCTTCCTCCTGGGGTGGTTCGTCAACCGGAATAGTAACTTCGCGACTGTCGCGTGACACTTCCTCAACTACCGGTTCATCAATGGTGCCAGAAATTTTATATTCAAGCCGGCTGATCACTTCCGCATCCTGTAGCATCCGGTCGATCAGCAGTGCAGCTAAGCCCGATGGTGGATTCACCATCCACGCCAGAATAACCGGCAGACTCGACGTGACTTTCGGCACATAGAACAATTGGTAATCGATTTCGTCCGTCACCAGATTACTGGTGCCGCTGATCTCCATGTTACCTGCCGAGCCATCCATCTTAGCATTGCGCGTAGTCACCACGCCATTTTCTATGTCGAAACGCCCGTTAAACTCTGTGAAAAACAGACCATTGGCGAACACATCGCGGAAGTCGAACCGCAATTTCCGTAAGATCCCTTCCAGGCTTAATAACGAGAACAAGCGCGCACCACGATCACTGACATCGTTGAGGTAACCCTGCCCCAGTTGCCAATCCATCTCACCATCCAGATTTGCGACATCAAATGCTTCCGGACTGCCCTGCCAGGACAGCTGGAAATCGAACTCTGCCGGACTATCCCGAATAATGGAGGTTATTTCATATTCGCTCAGAAAAGCGCCGAGATCACCGCTGCTAAAGCTACCCTCAAACCGCGTCTCTGCATCAGTGTTCGCAGTTGCAACCTGCCAGTCCAGTGTTGCATCCAGTTGATGTTCCCCCCTAGAGATCGCGAGGGTTTCAAAACGCAATAGTTCGCTACTGGGTTGCAAACGGAAAGCGACTTCTCCCAAAGGATAGCTCCCGTACTGACAACGCTTACAATTGAATTCGACTGTCGGCCACAAACTGTAATCCTGAGCTTGTTCAACCTCTGCAACGATCTGTTCCTCTGGCTCTGGCGGAATGGCTAATTCCAGATAATCCGCGTCGATTTCCAACCGCGCTCGCTGTTCCCCGTCTTCTGGCCAGTAGACGCCGGCAAGCGCTGCTTGTTCCGCGCGCCAGCGATAGCGCCAGGTGGTAACACTACCTTCGTTGGTGGGCTCCTCCTGACGCCAGGCAACGACCGCGTTATCAGTCAGCTCATGGCCGCCGAGAATCAACCGGTCGGCCCGTAGCTCAAGCAAGTCAGGCACCGGAGCAGCAAAGTTCAGTTCTGCACCACGCCCTGTATCAGCGCTGCTACTGACATCTTCAATCCACTGCGCTGCAGCGGCCAGTTGTCGCAGCCAGACACCGGCATCAACTTCACTAAGCCCGACTTCTAATGGAAAGCCTGGATTCAATCCCAGCAAATCAGGGTTCGGCGTTTGCCCAACTCTGTCGCCCACGCGTGCGTAGCCCTGCTGCAATTCGCTGGCATCGCCGTTATATTGCAGCTCAATCAGGCTGTCATCGCCCAGACTGCTGTTGATAAGCAAGCTCTCCGGACCGCCTGACACCTGCAGTTGCCAGGGTAAGGTCTGACCCATTGCCGATTCAAGGGGCGCTGGAAAGTGCAGCGCAAATTCTTCCAGATCCGATTGCTGCTGCCAATGGAAAGAGTAACCGCCGTTGTCGGGTAGCGACAATGCAAGCCGTCCCTGCCAGACAAACTCACCACTGGCGAGTTGCGCTGTCAATGGCACCCGCTCGGTTAGTTCTTGCATAGACCACTGGCCACGCGTAATGAGCTGCACGTGATAATCATCCTCTCTGGCTTCAGCATTTAACTCTGCAACGACCGGAAGTTGTTGCCAGGTAAAGTTAAGCTCATCACTTTGAATCACATCATTACGGAAACGTATCTGGCCCCGGACATTGTTAAACTCTTGCTGCAGATTGTTCACGTAGAGCTGGTTGCCGATAAGTTCAGCCACGCCTTCCGCCACCACCGACTGCGAGTTATCCAGTGGAATGGTTAACTCCAGAGTACCCTCAACAGGACCACTTAATTGCAGCTGTGTGAAGGTCTCGCCAAGGCTCGAGGCCATTGGGCTGGCGGTAAAAATGGGCTGTAAACCAGTCGCGTCACCGCTAATTACACTGGTAACCCGTAAGGTCGGTGGCGCTGCCAGAAGATTAGGGATAACCGTATCAACCCGCGTCAACCCAATATCGCCGAGTTTGCCGGCAGTAGTGACGATGTGCATACGTTCGTTGGTGAAATTCAACTGCGCTGTGGCATCCGTTACTGAGGGCCATTCGGGTTGGAAACGATAAACCAAATCGCGCAGATTTGCCTGCGCCTGAAAAACGCCCGTCGCATCCGGGTATGGGAAATTTGCCAGCGGCCCGCGCCAGACCATGGCCAGATCATCAGCGGCGCCTTCAATCAGCGAGGTTTGCAGATAGTCATTTAAATTGCCGCCCATGACGCTCGGCAAGTAGCGTCGCAATACCTCGGCAGGAATAGGCTCCGCACTCGCGTCGTTGACTCGCACAGCAAGCTCAAGTTGATCACGCTGGCGAATACGCCCACGCAGCGCTAACGGTAACCCTTCAAGATCTGCGCGGCTGTCACCATCGACCCAGAGTTCCCATAACCCTTCCTGCCAGGCGAAGTCGCCGGCCAAGTTTAGTTCCTGCAAACGCCAGGGTGCCGAGTCGCTCAAAGCCGAGCTACTGATGGCGACCTGACTGCCCTGTAACGACCAGCGCGCGGCTGTGCCTTTGCCAATAGCATTCAGCTCAACCTGATCAAGTCCGGGTACGCCATTAGTCTGCTGCCAGACCACATTATTTGCGCTAATTTGCCATTGCGGCGACTGTTCAATCTGGTGCTGTAAGCTAAAGTCCACGGTGCCTGCCAGAGCGCTTTGCTGTACTGCATCCGCGAACCTCTGACCTTTCCCGCCCGTCAGGCTGGCCAGCCTGAAAAATGGCGCCATAGGCACATCTTCAACGCTAAACGCAAGCAGTTCCGGGGTTTGCAGCCAGCTCGCTGTCGGCAATGTCCAGGTAGTGCTATCCTGGATAAACGTAATTGGATTGTTATTGACCAGCCAGCCATTTCCCTGTGGTCGTAAACGCAACAGACCTTTCGGGATAACCAGTTGATGCTGACGTTCCCCAACCTGCCAGTGCAGTTCGTTACGTGCCAGCTGCAAGGTACCGTTACGAAAATCACTACCGGCAAAATTGAGCCACATGGTGAAATTGAATTCTGCCTGAAGAACTTTTGAATCCACCACCTTTTGTTGTAACCAGGCGGCGATATCCAGATTCGATGCCTGCACGTAAATCTGCCCCGCTAAATCAGCCGGGTCGTTGCCTTCGACCTCAATCATAACGTCCAGCGCATTGCTGGCCAGGCCGTCGATGCGAAAGCTGCCGATGCCCTGATGCGAGCGCCCCTGGTTGCTCCAGCTCAGGCGGTCAATGACGATGGCACGCCTGACACCCACTAAATTCACTAACTCCAGGGTGCTGTTCTCAATGGCCACATGATCAAGTTGATTAAGGAAAAAGCGCGGTAACTGGTCCCCCACCCCGGTATTGCTGGTAAGCGACGAGTCACGTAAATCATAGGTAACGTGCAGATCCGCCAGGGTCACCTGCTCAAACTGCACTGACCAGGAACGCAGACTGCGCCAGAAGTTGAAAACCACACGCGCCTCATTCAGCTGCAGACTGGTCTCCTCAGTACCGATTTTACTTACCTCAATATCCCTTAAAATAAGCTGTGGTCCGGCGGTATTCCAGTCCGCTCCAAGTTTGTCTATGGTGACTTCGACCGCGTAGTTCTGGCTAAGAAATTGTTCCACATTGGCGGTGACATCTGGCAACTGCGGTAACAGGTAGCGCAGCACACTTAAGAGCACCGCAAACAGCACTAACGCTGTCGCTATAGTGTAGAGAAGGGTCCGGTAGGCTACTTTAGCTGAAACTCGCCACATAGTGGTTACATCATGACTACGTCGAACTGCTCTTGGTGATAGAGCGTCTCAACGGAAATTTTAACTTGCTTGCCGATAAAAACTTCCAGTTCAGCAAGGGCGTGGGATTCTTCATTGAGTAGCGCTTCGGTAACGGCCGCGGAAGCGTAAACCACAAAATGATCGGCCGCATATGCGCGATTCACCCGCACAATTTCGCGCATGATTTCATAACATACGGTTTCGACGGTCTTCATACTGCCGCGCCCACCACATACCGGACATTCTGAGCACAATACGTGTTCGAGGCTCTCGCGGGTGCGCTTGCGTGTCATTTCGACTAAACCCAGAGAAGTGAAACCATTGATTGAGGTTTTTGCCCGATCCTTCGCCAGAGCTTGTTCCAGACTATGGAGCACACGCCGGCGATGATCACTGTTTTGCATGTCGATAAAATCAATAATGATAATGCCGCCAAGATTGCGTAAACGAAGTTGTCTGGCGATTGCCTGAGTCGCTTCAATATTGGTGTTAAATATAGTTTCTTCCAGGTTGCGATGACCGACAAAACCACCGGTATTGATGTCAATAGTGGTCATGGCTTCCGTTTGATCAATAATAATCGAGCCACCTGACTTCAACTCGACCTTGCGATCGAGTGCCCGTTGAACCTCGTTTTCAACATCGAACATGTCAAAAATAGGCCGCTCACCGGCATAGTACTCAAGTGCATCGGTTAGCTCCGGAATAAACTGGGTAACAAACTCATGCAACAACTCGTAAGTCACTTTCGAGTCTACCCGAATACGCTCGATCTCATCACCGACGAAGTCTCGCAAGATGCGGCAGGAAAGATTCAAATCTTCGTAAACCACACCGATTTTACGCATGCCCTTGCGACGTTTTTGCAGGGTATCCCAGAGCCGACGCAAAAAGGCTGCATCGCGCTTCAGTTCCTCGTCACTGGCCCCCTCAGCGGCGGTGCGGACGATAAATCCACTTTCTTCGTCACAATAGGGTTGTGCTGCTTTTTTCAATCGTTCACGTTCACTATCATCTTCGATACGCTGAGAAATGCCAACATGCGGCGATTGCGGCATCAGCACCATGTAGCGTGATGGAATAGTGATGTCAGTGGTCAAACGTGCGCCTTTGGTACCCAGCGGATCTTTCACCACCTGCACCAGTATTTGCTGGCCAGGGCGAACCAGGGTGGCGATATCTGGCGCCAAATCAGGCCGCGGCGTAACGCCTTCGGCTGCGGAAAGCGGCGAAACAATATCCGAGGCATGTAAGAAAGCCGCTTTGTCCAAACCTATATCGACAAACGCCGCTTGCATTCCGGGTAGCACACGAGCCACTTTACCAACATAAATATTGCCCACCAGACCACGTTTGGCCTGACGTTCAATATGAATCTCCTGCAAGATACCATTTTCAATTAACGCCACCCGGGTTTCCGTCGGAGTTACGTTCATCAGGATTTCAGCGCTCATATTAGCTACGCTCCGCTGTTTGTATCAGTTGCTCGGTTTCATATAACGGTAGACCGACCACAGCCAGATAGCTACCTTCAATATGGGTGACGAACTTCGCTGCGCGCCCTTGAATGCCATAGCCACCGGCTTTATCTGCCGGCTCGCCCGTTTGCCAGTAGGCACCGATTTCCGCTTCCGTAAGGGGCTTGAAATGCACCACTGTGGACACCACTTTGACGTTTGTTGCACCGTTATAGTGCAATGCGACAGCAGTCATCGCCTGATGGGCGCGCCCCGAAAGCTTCGTCATCATCGCGCGAAAGTCGTTTTCATCGACCGGCTTTTCGAGCACCTCACCATCGCATACTACCACTGTGTCAGAGCCGATGACGGCAGCATCTGCGGCACTTAGCTTTGCCCCTGCCAATGCCTTATCTATTGCTAAGCGGGCGACATAGCGTTCAGCTGCTTCGCCGTCCTGTTGTTGCTCCATCACCTCAGGTTTAACCACGCTGAATGGGCGATCCAATAATTGTAAAAGCTCTTGGCGGCGCGGTGAACTTGAAGCAAGAACGAGCTGCATAACGAATTCCTTGTAATTACCCTGACTAAATTAGCGGATCAAATAGCGCCGCCGGTACCTGCGCATGACTAAAAATACCCACGGCCAGATGATCGCTGAGGACAGTACCGGATAAAAGTAAGGCCAGTTAAATACCGCATCGTTCAATACATGTTCCAATTCGTAGACCAGTGCACGTTTTATCAGGATGAGCACCCCAACAATGAGTAATTGCTGGGTCAACGAGTAATTGCGGATGCGTTGGAAATGACGCAATGCAGGGTACGCCATCACCACCAGTGCGGTGGCATAAATACCAAAGGTGGTGCCCATCAGAATATCAGTGAGCAGGCCCAAAATCAGTACTGTGCCAAACCCCACCCGGTGTGGAATGGCAATCAGCCAGTAAATCAGTACTAAGCTGATCCAATCGGGCCGCCAGGGCTCAAACATCGCAGGGATCGGCATTACGGTCAGCACTAAAGCGACAACGTAACTTAACAATAAGGGGAGTAAACCCGACTTAATCCACATCGCTCACCTCATCATCAAAAACCGGTGTTTCTGTTGCGTTAGCGGGCCATAACAGCAGCAAGGTCCGGATGCGATCGAGCTGGGCGAACGGAGTGACCTCGACCTTGGCGTATTGTAAGCGCTCATCGCGGTCAATCGCGGTGATTTGCGCCACCGGATACCCTTCGGGATACACGCCCCCAAGACCGGACGACATCAGCACATCACCTTCCTGCAGCTCGGTACTGTGGGGAATAAAACTTAACTCAAGCCGGTTAAGGTCACCGACACCTTTGGCAATAACACGAATATCATTACGTTCTGCGCGCAGTGAAAGCGCATGACTCTGATCGGAAATTAACAATACCCTGGCGGTGGTGCGGCCAACACTGGCAACTTGTCCGACGATGCCACGGTTATCGAGCACTGGCTGCCCTTCGTAAACCCCGTTGGCATAACCTTTGTTGATCACCACCTGATGGGAGAATGGATCCGTTGCCACAGCAACCACTTCAGCCACCATCCGGCGACTGGCAGCGCGCACATCTGAACCCAATAACTGTCGCAAACGGGCGTTTTCATTTTCGAGGAAATTAAGCCGTTGCACCGCCATTTGCAACTCAAGCAGCTCATCTCTTAAGCGTTGATTATCTTCCCGCAATGCTGAACGTGTGGTGGCCAGATACACCAGCCGATCTAACACCTCTTCGGGAAGAACTGCCAGGTATTGCACCGGCGCTGTTGCGGTACTCAAAAATGAACGCACCGGTTGCATGGTCTGCAACCGGTGGTCGAGGAACATCAGGCTGCCAGCAACAACTAACGCCAGCAGCAGTCGTGTTCGTAATGAAGGGCCGTGTTCGAACAGCGACTTCATGCGGTGTTACTCATAACTAAACAGATCACCACCATGGATATCAATCATTTCAAGAGCTTTACCACCACCGCGTGCAACGCAGGTCAGCGGGTCATCAGCAATAATCACAGGGATTCCGGTTTCTTCCATCAATAACCGGTCGAGATCGCGTAACAAGGCGCCACCGCCGGTCAGAACCATGCCACGTTCAGAGATGTCTGAGGCAAGCTCAGGAGGTGATTGCTCCAGCGCGACCATGACCGCACTGACGATACCCATCAGCGGCTCCTGCAAAGCTTCGAGTATTTCGTTACTGTTGAGGGTAAATGAACGCGGAACACCTTCGGCAAGATTGCGGCCGCGAACTTCGATTTCACGGACTTCGTCACCCGGGAATGCTGAGCCAATTTCGTGTTTGATCCGCTCTGCTGTTGCTTCACCAATCAATGAGCCAAAGTTACGGCGGATGTAATTAACGATGGCTTCATCGAATTTGTCACCACCGATACGAACTGACGATGAATACACCACGCCGTTTAACGAGATGATGGCGACTTCAGTAGTACCGCCACCAATATCAACCACCATTGAGCCGGTCGCTTCTGATACCGGCAGGCCGGCACCGATTGCTGCTGCCATAGGCTCGTCAATCAAATACACCTCGCGCGCACCTGCACCCAGTGCCGACTCGCGAATCGCTCGTCGCTCAACCTGCGTTGAACCGCAGGGAACGCAAACTAAAACGCGCGGGCTTGGGCGAAAATAGTGGCTGTCGTGGACTTTCTTGATGAAATGTTGAAGCATTTTTTCGGTGACGTAAAAGTCAGCGATAACGCCGTCTTTCATGGGCCGGATAGCTTTGATATTGCCAGGTGTACGACCCAGCATTTGTTTGGCCGCCTGACCTACTGCAGCAACACTTTTCGGACCGCCCGAGCGTTCTTGACGAATCGCGACCACGGAAGGTTCATTCAAGACGATACCTTCGTCTTTTACATAAATAAGTGTGTTTGCTGTTCCCAAATCGATGGACAAATCGTTGGAAAAGATTCCGCGCAATTTCTTAAACATCAGGGGTATTCCCTTTACTGGTCTTTAATTTCGTCTGGTTGGTGGGAGAGTCGCGCTAACTTTAGCAACTGAAGATATTTCGAGCAAGCGAACTCCCCTTAGTTTGTACGTATTATTGCATATTTTTTGCATGGATTTACTAGAGATTTAGCCTCATCCGCATTCTAAATAATTAGCCGCAGGTCCCCGTGCGAATGTAGCCATGACTTTGCACACAAACAGAGCGTGTCGCCGCGCCAGTGATAACGATTTCGACGCTACTCTGGCCACAAGGTTCCGCGGTGGCGGTATGCTGATTTGAAACAGGACAGCCCCAACTGTTAAACAAGAATCCAGTCGCAGCTGCGGGCAGGTCTGAATTCACGGTTAAATTTACCTCACTACCAAGCGGAATAACGCGCTCTGCAACACTACCCGCTCCGCATTCGAGCGGTGAAATCTCACTCGTGGTTATCGACAGCCCGTAGCAACGCCGCTGCACATCCTGCATGGCCCGTTCCTGGCTTAATCTTAGTGCACTGACAAGCTCAACCTCTATTAGCCGCTCATCAACACCATCATCGCTCAAAAACACCGGCGCCGCGGTGACAGCTATGATGCCCAGAATGATGATAACGACAATTAACTCGATTACCGAGAAGCCTTGCCATTTCTTTACACTTGCGGATTTGTTCATGACCACGCCCAGGTTGCAATGCACAATGTACAAAAAGAGTATAGTATTGGCTTAACAAGTTAAAGATTGTTGATAAACTGACGGTAAATCAACCTGTACGCAACCACTATCGAGCTTGCTTATGCGACTTTCAACTCATTCCAGACAGGATCAGCCGACACCGGTCGCAACCGGTTTCACCCTGATCGAGTTGATTATTGGCGTAGTGGTTCTTGCCTTTGCGTTTTCTCTTATCGCGACACTTATTTTTCCCCAGGCAATCCGTAGCGCAGAACCTGTGCTGCAAGTACGCGCGGCAAACTTAGCGCAAGCCTTCATGGAAGAAATCCAGGGTAAAGCGTTCGATGACAATAGCGCAAAGAGCGGCGGCACACTGCGCTGCGGCGAGGCCGGCGCGCCAGCCTGCAGTACCACATTCGGACCTGATGGCGAAAACCGGGATCGGTTTGACGACGTTGATGATTATCACCAGTTAGAGCAAAGCCAGCCTGACCTGGCCGATGTTTTGGGCGCAAATCTGGCAGATGATTATCGTGGCTTCAGCTATGCAATAAATGTCTGCTATAGCGATAGTCAAGGCACCTGTGTTGCCGGCATCACCACCTTTAAACGGGTACAGGTAGCACTCGCCACGTCGCAGTCACAAGACTTTGTCTTTTCCTTCATCAAGGGGAACTATTGATGCGCCCGCTCCGCCGCTCCCGGTACCGCGGCTTCACGCTGATAGAAGTTATCATTGTCATTTTATTACTCGCTACCCTGGCGATTTACTCGTTTGGCTTTCTCGGGTTAGGCAGTGATATGGTGATACAGGTAAACCAGCGCAACCAGCTGGTGGCTGAACAGCGCTTTGCCATTGAACGGCTGACTCGTGAAATTCGTTCTTCAGTTCCCCGCAGTGCACGTGCCAACGCAGCATGTCTCGAGTATATGCCACTGATCGGCAGTAATGTTTACTTAACGCTACCCAGACCCGGTCCGGGCGGAAATGAGCCGATGGTCGTCGTCACACCTCTTATACAGCTCGGCGACATGGTGGGGAACTATGTGCTGGTCTACGCGACCGGCCCGGATTATATCTATGGTAATAATCAACAACGCCGCAAGTTGATCACCGCAGTGAGCAATGATGCGCCACAAAATGGCCTGAGTACTTTATCTTTGTCTGCGACACCAGCCGAGTTTTTTACCGATAGTCCTGATCGAACCTACTACATCGGCGGTAGTCCCGTCAGCTGGTGTCTCGATAGCGCCAATCAGACGCTGGTGCGTTTTGCCAATTATGGTTTACTGATGAATCAGCCCGACTTTAGTTCCCTGAGTGTTGCAGCGACAAGCCAGGAGGTCATGGCGGTCGATGTTGTTAATGACCTGAGTCTGGGTCAACAACCCTTTCAGGCTATGGCGCCGACACTGCAGCGCAACAACTTAGTACGCATTCTGCTGGCCTTCAACTCATCAGAACCAGCTGCGCCAGCTATCGAAATTATCCATGAGGTGTATATTCCTAATGTGCCCTAACTCCTCACAGCATAAAGTAAAACAAAACGGTGCAGCTCTGGCTATCGCATTATTTGTGCTGCTGGTGATGAGTTTAGTCGGACTCACCCTGGTGCGCTCCCTGAATGATACGGCCAGTGCGGTCGCCAGTGATGTTCTGGGTACGCGGGCGCAACTTGCCGCAACCAGTGGTATACAAACGCTGATGGTCGAACTGTATCCTCTCAATGCCAGTTTTGATTCGTCCATCTGCCCGACACGTACTAGCAGCGAACCGCCAATAGTACGCAGTTACAACTTTACCGCCCAAGGGTTAACTCAATGTTCCGCACAACTGCGCTGCAATCAACTAGACTTAACAAGCCCCTATAGCGGCACGCATATTCGTATTATTGCCGACGGCAGCTGCGAGGGAGGCTCTATGGTCTATTCAAAACGTATTTTGGTGGAGGTCGCCGATGCGATTAAGTAAGGCTCTACAGCCAGTCGTTGTCGGCCTCATCAGTACGGTGCTGGGGTTTACATTGTTATCAGTGACCCCGACAGCTCAGGCACAAAGTTCTCCTTCTCCGACACAGTGTGATCAGTTTGGTAATTTACTCGACTACGGCATCATAGGCGAAGGTGGCTTCGATTACGGCAATAACTCAGAAATTAATGGTAATCCAATTAATGGTTCGGGGAACACACCTACCCCTGAGGGTCAGGTTGATACCGTCGATTTAGTTTTTCCACCGCTTAATCCGAGTACCTTTCCTGATGGGCAAACCGGTGGTCCTGATCTTACCAATGCGACGGGCATAGCACCTGGCAGCTACGGTACCATTGAAACCGATACCCGGGGCAACGCCACGCCGCTGGTCTCGTTTTCAGGCGGCACCTATTACATTGAAGAGCTTATTTTTAATGGCCGTGACTCGACTGCTGAATTGGCACCAGGTGACTACTTTATTGAGCGCTTAGAGCTTGATAACAACACCTACATTAATATTGTTCCCCAAGAGCAGGTGCGGTTATATGTGCGTGATTACATCATCGGCGACAATAATATTTTTGTGAACAGCAGTGGGCCCGTCGGTGATATGTTGGTGTACCTCTACGATAACGCCTACGTTGACCTGGGTAATTTCAACGAAGGCGGTGCCAGTAACACCGTTGTCAACTTCAATGGCTTAATTTACAGTCCTTACGCGTCGACTTCCGTCACCCTAGGTAATAATAATAATTATCAGGGCGCGATTCTGACCCCCGGCACTGTTTCCGTCGGTGCCAATACCAATTTTAATTACAGTCCGGAAGTGCAGGACGAGCTGTATGATGCCATTGGTTGCGAGCCGACCTCCAGCATCCATCATTTACGCATTCGCCACCCTGAATCCATTGTCAGCTGTTATAGCGCTGTGGTTGAAGTTCTCGCCTGCGCCGACGCCAACTGCTCACAGCTGTACGCCGGCAATGTCGCGGTAGATCTTAACGCTGGCGCCAACGGTCCGACCTGGCAGGGTGGCAATGTCACCAGCAGTAGCGGCGCCAACGCGACCCTTAACTTTACCAACGGCAGTGGCGTGGCAGGTCTGCAATGGGTTGCAGGCGGTACCGCCACACTGTCAGCACCGGCCAGCTCGCCGGCACCCACCGCACCAACCCAATGCGTGAATAGCAGCGGCACGGTAGCGACAAATTGTAGCCTGACGTTCACTACTGCTGGGCTGGTGATCACAGCAGCTGATGGGCAGAGTGTGATTCCCGGTCAACATGCGGGTATCCCATTCGACACCGTGCTACGCGCGGTACAAACCAATACCACAACGGGCGCCTGCGAAGCCCGGGTCAGCGGTAACCAGGCGGTGGAACTTGCGGTCGAATGTACCAATCCATTGACCTGTCAGGCGGGCCAGGCCTATAGCGTAAATGGAAATCAGCTCCCCTTAAATGATGCCGGCACCACACTGAACTATGCCAGCGTGAATCTGACTTTTGATAGCGCAGGTGCCGTCACTCTCAACAATAATTATTCCGACGTTGGTCTGTTACAGATGCATGCCCGTCTCAACCTCGCTGCCGAACCTTCGGCAGCCGAAGGAAGCATAGACGACCCCGACACCACCTTGCTGGGGACCAGTCTCAATGACTACGTTGTTAAGCCGCATACCTTATCCGTGGTAGCGCTTGACGAAAATGATCAGCTGTGGAACGCAACCACCGCCACTGGCCCTGGCTTCGTCGCCGCGGGTGAAGCCTTTAGCATGGTGGTGCAAAGTCGTAATGCTTCGGGTGACGTGACGCCCAACTTTGGCAACGAAGTAAGCCCTGTGGGGGTGAGTGCAAGTTTTGTCTCTATGGCCTATCCGTTACCAGCCGATGCCAGTTCAGACGGCAGTAAACTGATAATCAATAACCCGTTTTCGCCCAGCAGCACCATCACCGCAGCCTATCAAACCGATAATGCGACGTGGTTAGAAGCCGGCACGGTGAATTTACAGGCAGCACTTGCCGGCAATGACTATCTCGGCGGTGGTGACGCACTGCAACGTCCTGCCAGCCCGGTGGGACGCTTTTACCCGCACCATTTTGCGCTGATTAACAGTAGTCTGAACAATAGTTGCACGGCGTTTACCTACATGAGCCAGGCGGCTGCCGGTCTCGACTTTTTAGTTGAGGCTCAGGCACTGAATGGCCAGCGACTGCGCAATTATGATAATGACACCGCCAATTACGCCAATACCGCAGTATTGCAGTCGGTAGCACGCAACACTCCGGCCGATCAGCCGGGCGATAATTTTGCTACACGCTGGCAAGCCACGCTGCCTGAGGTATGGAATGCCGGGCAACTTCTTGCCTCGGCCACTGACGCCGGCCTTACCAAGCGCAGTGATGAAAAGCCCGACGGACCCTTTGCCCAACTTGAAGTAGGCTTGCAAATAGCGAGCGAGATGGATACCCGTGACTTTCCCGCCAGTGCTAAAACTTTAGTCACCCTCAGTGGTGACGCCGTGCCCCTTTCGGGTTCGCTTGAGCTGCGTTACGGTCGCTTAGTATTAGATAATAGCTACGGCCCGGAGACGGAAAACTTACCTGTTGCACTGCGCGCCGAGTACTGGAATGGCGATTTATTTACCACCCATGGCCTCGATCAATGCACGGGCTACGCACCGGCGGAACTTGCGATTGTCAGCTACATTGATCCCATCACCACCACAGCTGACGGCGCCTCGGGCACCCTCATTGAGGGTACTGTTGGCACCAGTCCACTGTTCTGGCAGGCGCCGACCAGTACGCCGGCGCAAGGTGAGTTTATCTTTGAATTCAATGCCCCAGACTATTTAGAATATCCCTGGCAGGACGCCGACGGTAACAACTTTAACGACCCGAGGGCTTTTGGTGGCTTTGGCTTATACCGCGGCAATACCCGTAAAGCCACAGAGAAAGATCTCACCCAATAAAAAAGACGCTCATTGAGCGCCTTTTATCTTACTTCGTTCACCTGGTTGGATTAGCAACCGGCGGTGTTCACCGTAACCGTCGCTGGAGTATCTTCATCCGCAGCTTCAGTGTACAGCACGTGACAACTTTCAGCGCCGGGTGTGAAATCTGGTGTGACACCGGTAGGGGCAAATGCTACAGCTTCCGCCGCAATGTTACTGTCGTCACCACTATCGTAGCGCGCCCAGTCACCGACTAAACCTGCAGCTACGTCGATGCCACCTTCGGCAGCAACCGGATAACCGTAATCGGTAGTTACGTTGCCACCTTCTGTAGCAACAGTCGCACCAGTATCACCTTCAGTACCTTTAACCAAGCTACTTGCATAAACCAACTGCATCGCACCCTGAATAGAGGCTTGCGCACCTTTCACCGTAGATTCACGCGCATCTGATGAAAAATTAATAAATTGTGGCGCTGCAGTAACCGCTAAGATACCGAGCACAACAATCACAATGATTAACTCAATTAATGTAAAACCTTGTTGGCGCTTCATAAGAACTTCTCCCCTAAATTAAAATCAACAACCTGAAATGGTCGCAACAGGCAGCGGTTTACCCGTATCGTCAGCGTTATCTTCGTATGTAATATAACAGTTTGTGGCTTCAATTTCTGTAGCCGTTGAACCTGCGTCAGCAACGCTCGTTAAAGTTCCAACATATACGCCGTTGGTTACAGTGCCGCTATAACTACCGGCCGTTTTCTCGGCAAAGGTCCAGTCGCTGCCGGCACCAGCAGCCTTGGCTATTTCAGTGGCCTTGGGATAACCATTTGCAATGGCAATAACGACCGTCGCTGAATTGGTTGGCACCGTCGCTTCACCAGATAAATTACCATTGATTGCGGCCTTGGCATAGCTCAGCTCGACTGCGGACTTCATACTCGCTTCCAGCCCTTTTATCGTGCTTTCCCGGGCATCGCTCGAAAAATTAATAAATTGAGGAGCTGCAGTTACCGCTAAAATACCCAATACCACGATAACTATAATCAACTCAATCAGAGTAAAACCTTTTTGCGAATTCATCCCATTCTCCTCACTCGAACGATACCGAAACATTAGTTGTTACTGAAAATACTCACACCACCGGTGCGTGGATTATATACGAATGCATTGCCAACACGCAGATAATCGTTGCCCGCCGGCGCCGAATTAAGGCTTTGTATCGTAATCGCTAGAAAATATACACAAATATCATTAGTACCATTATTCTCTCGCGTAACGTAATAGCGATTTTCACCTAGCAACGCATAGTTGGTCGTCGCTGTTGGCGCACCCTGCAGAATAGCTTGCATAATGGTGCGGCAATCTTCGCTACTCATATTTTGGTCATGCGCTTCTGTATTGTCGTTCCCGCTTACCGGGTAGCCCGTATCACCGTCTACGTTTACGGGCACGCCATCCATTACGATCACCGCACCAGAGCCAGTAGCAGAGCCTTGCGGCCTGCCGCGCAGCTCCCATTCCGCGCGAACCAGACTTACCGCACTGGCAAAGCCTCCGGCAACGCCTTCCAGAGCCGCATCTTCAGCATCGGCACTTACCCTGGTAAAACGTGGTAATGCCGAGGCAGCTAGCAACCCCAGTATGACGATAACAATAATCAGCTCAATTAAGGTAAAGCCGCGCTGCTGCTTCACTTGCTCGGCGTTCATAATAATATCCTCTTCACCGTTTTGTTGTTCATCGTTGATTTCACTTAACGCCCTTTATACGCATCCATCATATCCCACATCGGCGTGAATATACCGAGTGCCATTACAGCCACCATAATCGCAACAAGCACGAGTAAAATCGGCTCAATGCGAGCGGTTAAACTTTTCAAATCAAAATCGACTTCACGTTCATAATAATCAGCTACTTCGTTTAATAACTCGTCAACCCGGCCGGTTTCCTCGCCTACGCTGATCATCTGCATCACTAACGGCGTGAACAACTGGGTACCTTGCGCTGCCCGGGTCAAACCTTCGCCTTTTTCAATCGTCCGTCGCATATCCTCGATACGATCGTGCATCCAGTAGTTATCAACGGCATCCGCGACCAGGTTTAATGACTGGGTAAGCGGAACCCCCGAACGCAACATTACCGAAAAACTGCGGGAAAAGCGCGCGAGCAAACTGCGCAAAACGATATCGCCAAAAATCGGCATCTGAGTTTTCCAGCGATCCCAACGTACCCGTCCGGTTTCACTGGTCCTGAACCTGTGCAGACCATATAAGGCGCCGAAGATCGCAAGAATCATCAACGGCCACCAGGCCACAAAAAATTCTGAAACACCGATCAAAATACGTGTCGGTAACGGTAATTCAGCATTAAACTGCTCGAACATTCTGGCAAAGGTTGGGATGACCCAGATATTCAAAATAAACATTGCGATAACCAATGCCGAAACGATAAACATTGGGTAGCGCAATGCCGATTTCACTTGCTTGCGGGTATCTTGCTCCTTACTTAAATAATCTGACAGCTGTTCAAAGGCTTCTTCTAGTTGCCCGGTGTTCTCACCAACGTGAACCACTGCCACCAGCAGCCGCGGAAAGACTTTCGGATGCGCCGCCATCGCCACCGACAGTTCGCGACCGCGTTCGAGTTGCTCGACCACATCGCCGAGAACTTCGCGCATGCGCCGCTTAGGACTGTTTTCTGCCAGGCCCTCGATAGCGCGTAAAAGCGGAATGCCTGCTTTGGTTAACGAGTACATCTGCCGGGTAAAAACAATTAAATCGTCAAGGGTGATTTTCTCGTCAAATAGGCGAAAACCCGATCCGCTTGTCGACTGCGCCCTGCGTTGCTGAATGACTAAGGGTGTGACGCCGCGACGAATCAAGGTATCCGCTGCGGATTTCTCTGAGGTCGCTTCGAGTGCTCCAGTGATGAGCTCGCCCGCAGCGTCGCGGCCACGATAGCTATACTCAGCCATGCTCTTCTTCCTCAGCTTCAATTAAGGTACCGCGTAATTCCTCTTCTTCTACCGTTTCAGCTAAGAACAGCACCTCATCCACGCTGGTAATGCCTTCGCGCGCATAGTCGAGTGCGGCCAGCGCCAGCGGCCGGAAATTTTCCGCCGCACGGGCCGCGCCGGCGAATTCACGCATATTCGCATCGCGCAAGGCATTGACCATTGCCTCGTTTAACTCAAGCAGCTCAAAGACCCCAAGTCGCCCCTTATAGCCCGTGTGATTACAATTCCGACAACCTTTGCCTTTGACAAATCCACTACCGTCTTCAGGTATATCTGGCGCCATGCGGCGAATCAGCGCCAAATCACTTGCTTCAATCTCTGCCTCCACTTTACAGTTATCGCAGACTCTACGAATCAAGCGCTGTGCCAGCACGCCACGTACCGCTGCACCAACCAAATATGGGGCAGCCCCCATGTCGATAAGGCGCAGTGCGCTGGTAATCGAATCGTTGGTGTGCAAAGTGGTCAGTACCAGGTGACCGGTAATTGCACCGCGCAGACCAATCTCTACGGTCTCGGTGTCACGCATCTCACCAACCATAATAATGTCTGGATCCTGCCGCAGGCTGGTGCGTAACACACGCGAGAAACTCAGGCCGATTTTGCTGTTTACCTGCACTTGCGAAATACGCGGCAGACGATATTCCACCGGGTCTTCGACGGTAATAATCTTTTTCTCAGCTTTATTTAATTCATTCAGCGCGCCATAAAGAGTGGTGGTTTTACCCGACCCGGTTGGCCCGGTAACAATGAGCATGCCATAAGGCTTATGAATCAAATTACGTACCCGTTCGAGCAAATTCTCCGGTAACCCGGTCTGCTCCAGTTCAAGGATACCGGCGGATTGATCCAGTAGACGCATAACACAAGACTCGCCATACTGCACCGGCATGGTCGACATCCGCACGTCAATGGCGTGGTCGCGCACGTTGATATGAAAACGGCCATCCTGCGGCATACGCTTTTCTGAAATATCGAGGCCGGCCATCAACTTCAGGCGCAACACCAGGGCACTGGCGATGGTCGTCTCATTCAACACGTTCTCTTGTAAAACACCATCGACCCGCATGCGAATGCGTAAAGCACGATCGTCAGGTTCAATGTGAATATCTGAGGCACGTACTTGCACCGCATCGGCGAAAATGGATTGCAGCAACTTGGCAACCGTCGCATCATCACCCTCGTCTTCGAGTGACAAAGCCGCAAGATCGAACGCATCATCCTGTTCATATTCGGTCTGCAACTGACTGGCGAACTGCGCAATGTCCTTGGTGCGTCGATAGAGATTATCGAACGCTTCCAGCAATTCATGATCAGGCGCAACTGCCAGCTTAATTGAGCGCGGCTGCAGAATCTGGCTAATCGCATCAACGGCACCTAAATCGGCCGGATCACTCATCGCCACCAGCGCTTCACTGTCGCTTGCTTCAACCACCAGCGCCCGATGCCGCCGTGCCTGTATCTCAGGCAGTAAATTGACGACCTCGTCCGGGATCTTCCGCTCACCAAGTTCGACAAAAGGAATATTCAACTGGCGAGCCAGGAATTCCAGGAGCTCCTGTTCACTGATGAAACCCAGATCAACCAGAGTGACACCCAGCTTACGGCCATTCTCCCGCTGATCGTCGAGAGCCTGTTGCAGCTGCGACTCCGTAATAATATCTTCTTGCACCAGGAGGTCACCAAGGCGCATTTTTAAACGAGGGCGCATTGCTATTGGCCTCCTAAAGCATGTTGCCGTTGCGCTGCGTAGCGTCGTGCATCTTGGCTTAAATCATCATCCTGCAGGGCCTGCTGATAACTCCATAGCGCCTGCTGCGGTTGCTCTGCATCCTCATAAGCAACTGCTGCAGCTATCCACCAGCGCCCTTGGTCGGTACGCTCCGCCAAGTGCTGATAGTCAGTGGCGGCTTGGGCAAAGCGATTGAGTTCACTGGCTGCAGTGGCTCGCATTTGCAATAACTCCGAGGTTTCAGCGCTCTCCTCAGGCAGCTCAGCCAGCGAAACCAATACCTGCTCATAAGCACCGTTTTCCAATAATATCCGTCCATACAACACTAGCCAGTCAGGTTGCTGTGGCTGGCGTTGTAAGCCTTCATCGAGCACCGCCAAAGCCGATCGAACCCGCCCTCGTCCATACCAATAGGCAGCCAATTCACTGCGGGCATCGACATGGTCGGGCGCCAACGCAATAACTTGTTCCAGCAAACTGCCAGCCCGCTCACGCTCACCTTTCTGGGCAGCTTCGCGCGCTTGCTTCAACTTAACTTCGGCGAGTTCTTCGGCGCTTAACTCAACGCGCGTCACTTCCATGGAGCCGCCAGACTTTGCTGACTCCTGGGTTTGCTCTCGCGACTGCTGATGTGTTTGCTCTGGTACTTGCTGTTGTGGCACACCCACCACCGCGTTGCCAGTATCCGTGCCTACGTCGGCCTGTGTTTCAGCTTCATTTCTCGGCCCTGGCGTCGTCGCCGGGGCGGATGCTGCTGATGAATCGGACGTTGATGCAACCTCTGCTGTTGCTGAATCCGAAGTGGTGGCTAAATCTGGTGTTATCTGCACAGGTTGTGGCTCAAGTCGACTTTGCGGCTGCGAGGCTTCGGTTACCGGTGCATTCGTGTCACTCACCCTGGTCGTTTCTTGCTCATCACGCTTGACCACTGTGTCAGGTTCGGAAACTTTTATTGGTGTCGGTGATGATTTTTCGATGAGTTCAGATTCCGACGTTTTCATTCCCTGATAGATGGCCATGAACGCGACCACGGCGATTGCGGCAATCACAAAAGCGCCGAGTAGCCAGGCCCAGGGAAATCCAGATGGCGCTGCGGCGGCTGGGATAAAGCCATCCTTGCGTTCTTTTTGTTGGCGTTTATCAAGATCACGTAACATACGGTTAATCACACTCATGGCAGATACTCCGTCAACCAGCCTTGCTGCCATGACCATAGCAGTGCAACCAGCACGCCGCCAAGGCCAACCGCACTCCACCACAGCACGGTATGCGATCGCAATGTAACGTCTTCAGTATCTGCAACTGCATAACGCACGTGCCGTGGCTTTATTTGGTAACAACCCTCGCCATAACAAAGCATTAAAACCTTGTGGCATAACACGTTCACCAGCCGCGGTACGCCACGACTACCCTGATGCAACATTTTCACCACCCGTGCAGAAAACAGCGGTGCGCCCTCATAACCGGCAATGTGTAGTCGATGAGAAATATAGCGCGCGAGTTCATTAACCGTCATCGCCTGCAAGCTGTAACTGAACGTTATTCTTTGCCGTAATTGCCGATGCTCGCGCGTCGCCAGACGTTCATCAAGCTCCGGTTGGCCAAACAGAACAATATGCAGCAATTTACGGGTCTCAGTCTCCAGATTGGAAATCAGTCGTAATGCTTCAAGACTCTCGGCGGGTAACGCCTGGGCTTCATCGACCACGATGACAGCGATTTGCCCAGCGCGACTGATCTCGACCAGACGCTCCTGGATGGCCTGAGTGAGTAACTGCTCACTTTGCTCGGCAGGCGCTTCCACCTGTAATTCCCGAGCGATATGCGCACGCATTTCGCTCGGATTCAGATAAGGGTTCGGAATGTAAGCTGTCACGTAGTGCTCAGGCAACTCATTTAACAACTTACGGCAAAGCAGAGTTTTTCCCGTCCCCACCTCACCGACCACCTTAATGAAACCTTCACCTGCTTCAAGCGCTGTCAGCAGAACTTCAAATGCCGAACGATGGCCCTCGAGATCACAGTAGAAACTGGTATTCGGGGTCAGCGTGAATGGCAATTCTGTCAGTCCATAATGCGCTTGATACATTGTAATTTATCGTTACTCGTTAGTTAGCTAATTAGTCGTTGTACCAGCGGTTTAGCAAATCACTCGAACGCTCGAGTTCTTGTTGCCAGGTATCAACTCCGACCACTACGGGCCGAATAAGTATCACCAGTTCTTTTTTCTGTTCAGAGCGACGTTTATTCTTGAACAGGTTACCCAGGACTGGAATATCGCCCAGCATCGGGGCTTTAGATTCATTTTCGGTAAAACTGGTTTGCATTAAACCGCCGAGCACCACGATTTCACCATTGCGAGCACGAACAATGGTATCGCTCTCCCGAATATTGCTCTGTGCCAATGGCAGGATAAAAGACTCCTGATTCAGCGTGATGGTTTTATTCTGTTCGGTGGTTTCAACAACCGACGGGTGTACATGTAAAATCACTTCACCGTTATCACTGATCTGTGGGGTAATATCCAACGATATACCTGAGAAAAATGGTGTCAGTTCAATATTTGGCGTCGAGGTCGTCGCTGTACCTGTCACCGTCGTAGTAGAGACATCGGTCACGAAATACTCATCTTCACCAATTTTAATTACAGCTTTCTGATTGTTACTTGCGCTGACCCTGGGGTTGGAGAGAACCTGTACGTTGCCCTGATCCTGCAATAGGTTCAGCACGCCGCTAAAGTCGCCAACATCCAGCGATACGCCAAATACGCCATTGGTACCACTTACACTGCCGCCAGTGAATCCGATGCTGCCGTTGGCATTACCTAAACTGAACAAATCATTCCAGTTAATGCCCTGTTGGTAGTCGTCATTAAGTGCCACCTCAACAATCCGGGCTTCTAAAATCACCTGGCGTTGCAAGCGTTCTTCGGCTGAACGCAGAAATTCACGGGCTGCGCGTAATTCACTCGGAAACGCTGTAACAGTGACCAGGCCGGCTTGCGGAGCAACCACTACACGACGTCCCCCACCTTCGCCAACAATGCCCTGAACGATTTGTTGCAAATCGCCCCACACATCGGTTTCTGACTGGGTGGAGATAGACGTACCGTTGGTCTGCATACCTGTATTCATACCGTTCAGGCTGTTGTCGGACAAGTTACCCTGACCGCCAATACCGCCTACACCACCGAGCAGCGCATTGTTGTAACCACCGGCTCCACCATAAACGCCGCCGTTCTGGTCATCATTGTCTTTGACACCGCCCGAGGTAACACTGGTCTGAGACAATCCCATGCGTTGTAATGCCAAATAATCCAGGGTGATGGTTTCGGTGCGTAAGCCTGCCGGGAACACGCGAATCATGCGGTTTTCACTTTTAATCTCGTAGCCGTATATGTCGCTGATGACTTCAAGTGCTTCTGTAAGTGTGACGTCTTTCAAGCTCAGGGTTATGCTGCCACTTACATCGGGATGTACCACGATGTTGTAAGGAGAATCAGCCGCTAAACCGGCGAAAAAGTCACTTGCGTCGATACCGTTGGCGTTTACCGAAAACCGCGGCTGCGCGAGTAACTGTTCACTTGCGCGACTCGCTTCCAACGCTGTAGGTCGCAGACTCGCACGCACTGACTCAGGTAGTGGTGGACGTTTTGCTTCCTTCACTTGTTCACCCTGGTTCAAGGCTTGTTGTGCCTCAACAGGTTTACGCTCAGGTTGATGCGCACATGCTGTAAGTACCAGCGTTGCTGCAATAAGAGTGGCAATCCGCATTAGTTCTGTCCCCCTGAACCCTTCTTAGTGTCACTCACTAATGGACTCTGAGTATAGAGTGATAGTTTTAACTCGCCGCCATTTCCGGCATGGCGCACGATGACATGGTCCATTGTAATTTTGGTTATTGTATAAGGTGGTAGTTGATCGCCCTGTTCCACCCGTTGGCCATTAATATAAGCTGTCATGCCTGAGGTGCGACGCTGAATCGCAGTGAGCCGCAGATCGGTCACCTGAGCCTGCTGTGCCGCTGCCATGCGCTGTTGCGGCGGGGCGGTCGGGTCACGCAGATCTTGCCCCTGCGCGATCGTCACAAATGAGCAACCAAGGATGAGCAGTGCCTTAGCTTGCCACATAATCGCGCTCCAGACTCAGGGTATAAATTTCGAGCAGTACATCAGCTGTCGGATGTTCCCGGACTTCATAATCCATGCGTTGCCAGTAAAATGACCATGGCAACTGCTCCAGTCTTTGAAAATAGTTGTAAATTTCATTGTAATTGCCACTGAAAACAAGCTGTAAACGATGCTTATAGATAGCACCGGCGGTTGCTTCGCCGTCACCGTACACGCGCTCTGCTGGCAACGCCTGGGCAGACTGTACCTCCAGTGCGCCAGCGTTACCTAGCAATGCTTTTAATAATTCACGATTATCCGTTGCGCTGACATAGTTTGTTTCTGCTTGCAGGCGCTGATTCAGCTCGTTCAGTCGTGCTTGCAAATCGCTTAACTTTTGCCGTAAAGGTGCCTGAGGATCACCCGAGAGTCGAATATCAATCGCCTGCAATTGTTGTTGCAACAAACCAACCCGCGTTTGCTGCTGGGCAAGTTTGCTTTGCTCGGTTTGGTAATTCTGCCAACTGGGTAAGAGAACGATCCAAACGCCAAGGTAGAGAATAAACGCCAGCGTAAGGACAAACCAGAATCTACGTCGGCCCAGCGGTAGCTCGTTAAATTTTAATTGCAATTGCTGCCATTGGGTCATCGTTTAGTACTCCCTGAACTGGCGCTGACATTCCCGCTGTTTTCAATGTGACCAACGACAAAGCGCAAACCCTGATCGCCTTCTTCACGTAACTCAAACACACCAAAAGGCCGATCTTTTAAGGTTGAAAACTTACTAAAATCAGCCAGCCAGACGGGGAGTTGTTGGGGTTCAAGCGTATGCCCTTGCAGAGTCAAAGCATCGTCCTGCATCAGAATGCGCTGCAACCAAACGGCATTATTATCGACAGCTGAAATGTCAGCGAGCAATTCCGAGAAGCTAACGTTATTGCGACCGGTAAGTTGTTGCATTTGTATCAACAAGCGCTGCCGCAAGGTTAGCTGTTGTTGTACGCTGTCTATTTCCTCATTCAACGAACTATCATTTAACGCTTCTTCAAGGGTCGCCTGACGCTGACGCAGCTCGACTTCAATGCGGTTGGCTTGCGCGACACTCGCGGCGAGGTCAGATTGCTGCTGACCGGCAATCAGTGTAATTAACAACCATGCCACGAACAATGCGACAATAAGGGCACCATTAATAGCAATAAAACGCCGTAGCGTCAGCCATTCCCGGTTCGGTTGCAGTTCATTCACGTAGAGGTTGGCAAATGTCTTCATTTGCTGGTCTCCGCTAATTTATCTGTGATCAGCGCACCGCCTAAGGCGGCGAAGTCACTGTAGTCACCGGCACCGAGTTCTTGTGCCCACTCGGGATAGCTTGCCCAGCTCGCAGTTAAACCTAAATCTTCGTGTAACTTAGCCAGCACGTCGTCATGCTTGGAAATTGCCATAGCCAGTACAATATCGGTAACCGGCCGTTGTCGCAATTGACGCTCGAAATAGTCTGCAGAACGTTGAATCTCCACACTTAACGGCTGTAAACCGCCCATGCGGACTTCTTCGATACTAAGTTCGCTCATTTTCTCTAACGCGCGAACAGATCTATTCACCTGCAGTACACCTTCGCGGTAAACCTGAAGTAATGCCGGTTGCTGGGATTGCTGGTAAACCACCACGGCGGGGTCAGTGAGTGCAGCAAACATTTCGGTGACGGCCTGTTCTTCGGCAATAATAGCGCAAACGTTATCAGACACTTCGTGGATAGCTTGTAAAACGCTCTCAAGCTGCTTTTTGCTGGCCGCTATCGCATGGATTTTATTCTGACCCGGCAGTTGAACTGGCAACTCATAGTAGTCGGCGATACAGTCTTCAGGTTCAAATTCAACCAAGTCGCGAAGGTTATAGCGCAGGCTTGTCGCGATTTCTTCTTCCGGCAGGTTAGGTCGATCGAGGGTAACACTCTGATACAGGCCGCTACCTAGAACCAGCGACACCCGCGGGTGATGGCGACAATAGCGCGAGTACTCGTGCGCAAGCTGTCTGATGCCCGTGGCGAAATCATCTTCTTTTATCGCACGCTCGTCGGAAACCACCAGACTTGGTGATGCTTCAGCATTTGGCTCGAGAACGACAAGATGCACCGCACCTTTGCGCACGGCAAAGGTGACGATGAGCTGATTGGACTTGCGCGCACGAAGAAAATTAAACAAATCTCAGTCCCTGTTCATATTATAATTTTTATTAAAGCCTGGACTCGACTTCTTAACGTAAGTTTGACACTTTTCGCGTGAAAAACAAGCACTGCTATCTGTCAGATACGCATGTTTTAATATTGTATTATTCTACGACTTGCCAGTTCAATTTTTCATTGGCCCAGTAAGGCACCATCGGCCCCACGGCAGTATTAACAGTGCCTGGCACTTGCCAGGATTCACGCCGTAACGTGACCGTCTCGCTTGAACGCGGATAACCGTAAAAATCAGCACCAAAATGACTGGCAAAATCTGCCAGCTTATCCAGTGCCTCCATCCGCTCAAAAAATTCTGCATAAAGCTGCAATGCTGCAGGTGCTGAGTAACATCCGGCACAACCACATGCCGCTTCTTTTTTCGATTGCGCGTGTGGTGCAGAATCCGTCCCTAAAAAGAATTTCGGACTTCCTGAAACTGCTGCTTTCTGCAACACCTGTTGATGCTCACGTCGTTTCAGGATAGGTAAACAATAGTTATGCGGCCGGATGCCACCGATCAGCAGATCATTTCTGTTCATCAATAAATGTTGCGGGGTGATAGTGGCAGCAACATTAGGTCCCATGCTCTCGACAAAGGACACGGCATCGCTGGTAGTGATATGCTCCAACACCAGCCTGAGCTTTGGGTGACGCACCATTAACGGGCGCAGTTTAGTATCGATAAAGACTTTTTCACGATCAAAAATATCGATCTCCGCGGCGGTAACCTCACCATGAACTAACAAAGGTACCTGGTGCTCGGCCATTGCTGCAAACACGCTGTCCAGCGCTTCGATATCAGTAACTCCCGCTGCCGAGTTAGTGGTTGCGCCTGACGGATAAAGTTTAAAGCCAATCACCTCGCTTTCCGCAGCAGCGGCTTTAACCGTTTCGACTGACGTCTCCTGGGTTAAATACAATGCCATCAGCGGTTGAAAACTGACGCCAGCTGGCACCTCCGCTAAAATCCGATCTCGATAGGCCATGGCTTGCGCCACACTGGTCACCGGCGGCACCAGATTTGGCATAATAACCGCACGCCCAAACACTTTTGCAGATGCTGGAACTGTTGTCGCCAACAGTTCGTCATCGCGCAAATGAAGATGCCAATCGTCAGGACGGGGAAGGGATATTTGCTGCATGAAAACCTCTTAAAAACATGAATCTGTTGTTAGCTTTAGTATACCTGCACTAGCGCTTAGATGCAGTCACACATTGATTACGACCTTGATCTTTTGCTTTGTAAAGTGCCTCATCGGCGCGCGCCAACCAATGATCGAGCTTGCCATCGGCTTGCTTTAACTGAGCGATACCTGCACTCATAGTTACTGTAATCTTCTCGTCCTCTACAACAAAGGGATCTGCTGCAATCGCTTTGCGAATGCGCTCTAATGCCAGAAGCGCTTCATCCTCAGGCGTGTAGGGCAGCAAGACCGCAAATTCTTCGCCACCAAGACGACCAAATAAATCCATATCGCGCAGCTGCACCTGGGTGCGTTCACAAAACTCACGCAGTACTTCATCACCGGCGGCGTGACCGTAGTTATCGTTGACCTGTTTAAAGTAATCGAGATCGATAATTGCGACTGTCATGGGTACTTCGTAGCGCATGAATTCATCGTAGCGTTGTTCAATGGCTTCCCAGAAGACCCGCCGATTTGCAACGCCCGTCAATTCGTCGGTAGTTGCCAGTGTCCGTAATTCCTCAACCGCCTGCTGGCGTTCTTCATCCATGCGTCGCATGTGCATTAATGTACCAAGGGTGTCCAGCATCGGCCGCAACAATCCCAGATACTTGCGCGAATAGTGACTTTCGGTATTCGCCAGAATCATCAAACCTATCACTTCGCGTTTAAAATACAACGGCATAATCAGTGCATTTTTCAGCGCTGGTAAAGTGATTGGGGTAAGCGTCATTTCAAGTTCAGACAGTGGTTCATGACAAAACTCAGGTTCGCCGCGCAATAACACCGAACGTATCACATCACCTGCGACCTCTACTTCTAATGATTGCTTCACCAGATCTTGTAATGACTCTGATTCATACTGATCACTACCGATCCGTAAACCGTGCACCAACAGCAGATTTCGCTGCCGTGAACCTGGCGGTAACTCGCCGACAAACCCCACTTTGCTGCCGGTCATTGCCATCATTTTCGGTAATGCGTGATCGCAGACCTCGCTAAAATCTTTAGCCAGCATAAATTCATGCTGCACATGGGAGACCAGCTCCAGTACTTGTGCCTGCTGCTCAAGAAAATTCTCATTGGCGACTTGTTGTGATATGTCGTGATGAATACCGGTCATTCGTAGCGGACGGCCAGACGAATCACGTGAGACAATTTTGCCAACGCTATGCAACCAGAGGTAGTGCCCCTCTTTATGACGAATGCGAAAACGTACTTCAAAACGATCAGTTTTACCCTGGGCGTGGTCGTTCATCCGCTCTTGCATTTTAGTCATATCATCAGGATGAACCAGCGTCTGCCAATTTAATTGCTGTTCGTCTTTGGAGCTATAGCCCGCCATCAGCGACCACGGATGACTAACCTTAAGCTGATCGTTAGGCAGCGTCCAGGACCAGGTGAAGAACTCACCGGCCGCCAGAGCCAATTCGAAATTCTGGTTGGTTTCGCGCAGCGCCAACTCGAGCTTCTTACCCTTGCTGTCATCGAGTAAATAACCGCGTACCCGCAATACATTGCCGGCTTTATCCTTGTCCGCGCGCGCATAATGATGAACCCAGTGAGAGGTATCCTGGCCATTGTCCTTACGCAGGATACGGTAGTCCATGTCCAGAAATTCCTGCTCGCCATCAAGCACCCGCTGCATCCGGTCCAGTAAATCAGCGCGTTCGTCAGGATGCACAATGGACTCATAATTGACATCATCGCGAAGCAAATATTCATTGGGGTAGCCCAGCACGCGCTCGGCATTCTCCGCGACATAACTCAAGTGAACCTCAGGCTCAACCCGCCACACCACGGCACAAACTGGGCCTTGCGCTAGAACTTCACGCTCGGCCTGGTAATTATCAATCTCATAACGATCGGCAATGGTTGCTGACAGCCAATCTGCCAGCACTTCAAGGTAACGGACCTGTGCAGCAGGAAATTTATTCGGTGATTGCGAGATGACGCACAGGGTGCCTAAGTGATAATCATCAAATAAGGTAATAGGAGCGCCAGCATAAGAGCGTACTCCACCTTCTGCCAACACGTAAGGATTACTGCTGAAGCGATCGTCCTCGAGGGCATTCTCAACCACCATGGTTTTACCGGCGGCGATGACATGTGTGCAAAAAGAGTCGTCCCGGTCGGTTTCCGGCTCATCAAAGCCAACTTTTGCTTTGAACCATTGCCGTTCCTCATCAACCAAGGTAATCAACGCCGCATCAGCTCCAAGAACTTCTTTGACCAACTGCGTAATCCGGTCGAAAATTGGATCTGCTTCGGTATCCAGAAGTTCGAGTTCATGCAAGAGCTGCAGACGAGCCTGCTCATTTTTTGGCAGCGGCACTGAACTCATTATCTTCTCCTGATGTTCGGTTTCACTTCAAGCATAGCAGACATCGTTTAAAACGCTGAAGCTAAGTAGCGAACCGTCCTGGAAAAATCTAGCTAAGCCCGAGCTTTTCTTTCCAATGTTTACGGCAACAGGAGATGTAGCGATCATTACCGCCAATGGCGATTTGTTCACCTACTTTTACGGCTTCGCCATTTTCGTCAATCCGCAAATTCATAGTCGCCTTGCGCCCGCAATGACAGATGGTTTTCATTTCATTCACTTTGTCGGCGACTGCTAACAGCACAGCGCTACCAGGAAAGGCCTGGCCAAACGCATCGGTGCGGATGCCGTAGCACATCACCGGAATAGCAATGCGATCGACAACATCAGTAAGTTGCCAGACTTGGGTTTCAGTGAGAAATTGGGCTTCATCGATGAGTACACAATCAATAGCAGTTTGACTATGACGCGCTTCAATTAACGCCGCCAGATCAGTAGAACTAGTAAACGCCAGAGCTTGCCGATCGATACCTAAGCGCGAAGCAATTTTGCCTTTTCCCGCCCGCTCATCAATTGCGGGCGTGAGCAATAGTACGCGCTGACCGCGCTCTTCATAATTATGAGCAACTTGCAGTAACGAGGTACTTTTGCCTGCGTTCATCGCGGAGTAAGTGTAATAAAGTGAAGCCATAGGGTGATCATCTAATTGTTTTTTTGCGTTCTGTATTTCAGGTTTATACTGAGTTTAGGCGCTGAATGCAAAGAGCATTTTTGCTATAATCGCGCAAACTCAATAAGGGAGTCGTTATGTCACAGCGTTACACCGAAGCATTTTTAAAAGCCATGCCCAAAGCAGATTTGCATCTGCACCTTGACGGTAGTTTGCGGCCAGCCGGGCTTATCGAAATGGCAAAACGCAGTGGCATTGAATTACCGTCCTATACTGTGGATGGTCTCTACGACCAGGTATTTAAAGAGAGTTACAACAATCTTGGTGAATACCTGAACGGCTTCCAGTACACCTGTGCAGTACTGCGGGATATGGAAAATCTGGAGCAGGCGGCTTATGAACTGGCAATGGATAATCTCGCCGAGGGCGTCATCTATATTGAAGTCCGTTTCGCGCCCCAGCTTATGATGGATCCTGGCCGTGGCATAGATTTCGACCGTGTGATGCACACCACCAATGCCGGTCTCAAGCGAGCTAAAGACGAATACAATAGTCAGTCCGAAGTGCGTAACGGTGACAAACCTCCGTTCGATTACGGCATTATTAACTGCGCCATGCGCATGTTTGGTAAAAAAGGTTTTTCGCCCTACTACACCCAACTGTTTCAAACCTTGCGCGATCATGAGCCAAAGCACGTTATCAAAATTGCCGCCATGGACATGATCCGTGCCAGCATTCGTTTACGCGATGAAGAAGGTTTGCCGATTGTCGGGTTAGATATTGCCGGGCAGGAAATGGGCTATCCGGCGCACGAGTTCAAAGAAGTCTATGAGTACGCACACCAGAACTTCTTACTGAAAACTGTACATGCAGGCGAAGCTTACGGTGCGGAAAGTATCTTTGAAGCACTCACCCAATGTTATGCCGACCGCCTGGGCCATGGCTACTCGTTATTCTCACCAGAAATGATTCAGGATGAAGCTATAACAGATAAAGAGGGATATGCGAGTCAGTTGGCGTCCTTCATTGCCGACCGGCGTATTGCTGTGGAAGTCTGTATTACCAGTAATTTGCAGACTAACCCCACTATCGGCGATGTCAGCAATCATAATTTCAAGCACATGTACGCCCACCGCCTGGCAACGGTAATTTGTACGGATAACCGGCTGGTATCTCGTACCACAGTGACCCGCGAATATGAGCTTGCGTTACAAGCTGCAGATATTCCGCTAAAACGGCTGAAAGACATCGTTGCTTACGGCTTTAAAAAGAACTTTTTTCCCGCTGATTATCTGGCAAAGCGCGCCTATGCCAAACATGCTTTGCAATATTTCGACAAAGTCGCCGCAGAACATAACGTCAGCGATTAACACCATCAGCTTCATAAAAAAGAGCGGCAAATTTGCCGCTCTTTTTCCATTTGTTCGTCTTTATTGCTCGTTATTGGCCACGTAAGTCTCGAGAAAGTCGAGGTAGGCTTGTTGTGCTTCAATGCGGTTTTCACGATTAGCAAAACCGTGCCCCTCATCTTCAAAGAGAACGTACTCGACTGGCACATTATTCGCGCGAATCGCCGCCACCATCTCGTCACTTTCTACCTGCAAGACCCGCGGATCGTTGGCGCCCTGAACAATCAGCACCGGCACCTGGATTTGATCAGCATGGAATAATGGCGAAATACGTTCCAGCCGTTGGCGATCCTCAGCCGGATCGCCCAGTTCATCGTAAAGTGACTTACGGAAACTGGCCCACCACGGCGGAATGCTTTCCAGGGTTCGCACCCAGTTGGTCACCCCAAAAATATTAATGCCGGCATCGAACTCATCGGTGAATGCCAGCGCTGCCATAGTCAGATAACCACCATAGCTGCCACCCATAACTACAATTTTCTCACCGTCTACCCAGGGTAAGGTTTGCAGGTATTTTTTCGCATAAACAATATCCTGCAAGTCTGCTTCACCGTGCTTACGATCGTCAAGATGGTAAAAGGTTTTGCCGTAGCCAGATGAGCCGCGATTATTTACTCCCAGCATGGCATAGCCATGATTCACCAGGTGCTGCACCAACGGATTGTAGCCTTTACGGGTCTGTCCGCCAGGTCCTCCGTGAATAAAAATTATCGCTGGTACTTGTTGTTCCGCGCTAGCCTGATGCGGTTGATACAGCAAGCTTGGAATAGCCAGCCCATCAAACCCTAAAAAGCGGATCACGTCGCTCGCAACCAGATGTTCCGGATTGATTGCCGCGCTCAGGGTATCCGAAAGACGGGTGATAGCTTCACTCCCGACCTTCCAGGCATACAGGTTCGACGGGGAGGTGTCGGAGTTTACATAAAATACCAGCACCGACTCATCATCAGAGAAATTCACGCCGCGTAAATCTCCGGCCGGATAATCAGGCAGCTCTAGCATCACGCCTGTTGTGGTATCGATTATCGATAGCTCTGTGCTTGCATCGGCATTCACACCTATGACCTGATAACGGCCCGAATCAGAGTAATAAACAAAAGATACATCCCACTCGTCGCTGTATTCTTGGCTGGTTTGCCCGGTCGCCAGCTCATAGCGCCAGGCTTGGATAAACTCGCCATGGCCGTCGGTGCCATAAATGAGTGCCTGATTATCTGGCGTAAAGCCAAACAACGAATGGCTCACATCGCCATCAACATCAGTAAACAACTGTGGTTCAATGGCATCTGTGGATAAATCCAGTAAGAACAGGTCGGTATCCGTGTTGCTGTTCACTTTGGCAAGCGCCAGCCACTGCCCGTTCGGGGATAACACCATACCGGCCCAGCCGGCGGTATTCTCAAAAACCAACTCGCGGCTGTAATCCTCAACCTGATAGCGATAGATATCAAAGTTTGCGGGGTCACGCTCATTAGTCATCACATAAAATGCCTGATCATCTTCGCGCCACCCCAGAAACTCCGCTTTTAGTTCTTCACCGGGGGTCAAATCTAAAATCGTGCCATCAGGGTCTTGGACAAACAAATGATTGAGCTCATTGCCACCTTGATCGGCTGTAAACAGGAATCTTTTATCGTTGGGGAACCAGCTTACAGCGCGATTTGCATCGCTGTCCGAACCCGTCAACTGGGTCGGTGCAGAGCCATCCAGGGGGTAGCTGTAGACGTTAAAAATACCATCGGCATCGCTGGTCACCAGCACTGCCGAATTATCATGACTCACCGAGGAGCCAAACAGCGTGGTCGTGGCAAAAAAGGTTTCTGCACTGTACTGTTCAACGGACACGGTCTCCGCAGCACCAGCTTCGGCAGGGTCGGCTGTATCCTGCCCTGCTGGCGAACAGCCACTAACAACTAAACTCAGCAACAAAACCCAAGAAAGATTTAAGATACGGATCGTAGACATAGGATGCTCCAGGCCAAATTAGCGGATTAAGTTTAGCCTAAAGCGATAAATCCGCTAGTGCGGACAATATTTTTTGTGAAACTCTTTGATAGGTAATGGTTTATCGAACTTGAATCCCTGCAATATGATGTCAGTATCGCGATTAGCCAAGTAATCAACCTGCTCCTGGGTTTCTACGCCTTCGGCGACAACACGTAATTTGAGGTTGGTCGCAATCGCCAGAATCGAGTCGATGATGGCTTGCTGCTCATTATCCCCTATCGCCTGGATAAAGCTCTTGTCGATCTTCAGCTCTTGCAATGGCAAGCGTTGGAGATAAGAAAGCGACGAATAACCCGTGCCAAAGTCATCGATGGAAAACTGCACGCCACTTTCCTGCAATGCTTCCATTTTGCTTACAATATCGCCGATATCTTCGACAAAAAGATTTTCGGTCACTTCCAGAATGAGTCGCGTCGGATCCACGTCACTTTGCTGCAGCTCATGTTCGATGAAGTAAACGAAATCAAATTTACGAAACTGGCGTGGACTGATATTGATCGCCAACGTCAGCGGCGGCGGCAGCTGCTTAAGTTGCGCCAGCGCCTCATTCACAATCCATTTACCCAGATCGACGATGAGATCAGTTTGTTCCGCCACCGGAATAAATTCGGCAGGTGAAATCATCCCTCGCTCCGGATGCTGCCAGCGGATCAGGACTTCTGCCCCGACCAGTTGACCATCAGCGGTGACCTTTGGTTGCAGATACAGCTCTAAACCTTCGTCGTTCAGAGCCAACCGCAGCTCACGTTCGATCTCATAACGTTTTTCAAGTTCCGCACTGTAAGACACATCATAAACTGCGGTCTGGTTGCCGCCGGCATCCTTCGCTGTATGCACTGCGGTTTCAGCATGGCGGATAATAGCATCGGCGGACTCGGCATTTTCCTTGTAGATTACAATACCGGCACTTGCGGTAACAGACACCCGTTCGTCGTGCACCAGAATTGACTGTCCAACTTCAGTCAGCAGCAGTTTTACCAGTACTTGGGTATCTGCCAGAACCCTGTCCTGTGACTCATCTTTTACCGGTAACAGCACAGCAAATAAATCCCCGCCCAGGTTGGCAACAAAGGTATCGTCTTCGTTCGCCAACAAACCGCGGACTCGCTTCGCTACAGTCTTCAAAATTTCGTCACCAAACTCAAACCCACGCACATCATTGATGCGCTGTAAGCCGTCTAAATCAAGCAATACTACCGAGCCATGCCAGCCTGAAGGATGCTGTTGCAAGCGCTGAGCGAGATGCTGGATACAACTGGTGCGATTAGGCAATTCGGTAAGCGCATCGAAGTAGGCGAGATATTCGACTCTGGCTTCGGCTTCAACCCGTTGAGTAATATTCAGTTTGCTCGCTAAGTAGTGGGTGATTTGCCCAGTTTCATCCCGTAAAGGTGAAATCGTCGCCCACTCGCGAAACTCGACACCCTCTTTGGTCCGGTTATACAGCTCGCCCTGCCAGGTCTTGCCTTTCACGAGTTCCTGCCACAGATGTTCGTATTCTTCATCCGGGGTCCGGCCCGAGGCGAGTATGCGCGGGTTTTCACCCATCACTTCCTGAGCACTGAAGCCTGTCGTACGTTCAAACGCGGGGTTCACATATTCAATTTTGCCGTCGAGGTCGGTGATCATGATACTTTCACTCGCCTGTTCCACGGCTGCCGATAATTTACGTAGCCGCGCTTCCTGTTTTTTTCGTTCGCGCAGCGCTAATTTAAAGCGCTGAGCAAGAAAACCAAACTCGTTCGGGAGCCGTGTAGGCAAGGCGGCAGGATCTAAGTTACCATCACCAAACTGGGTCACAGCAGCAGCCAGTTGTTGCGCAGGAATCGCCACAAAGCGTTGTAACGCCCACCACAATGCAAGTCCCACACTGGCAAGCAACGCCAATAATAAGCCGAGCGGAAGCCACGGTAGATTTTCTAAACGATACCAATCGGCGGAATGCCGGTATTCCACCACCAACAAATTACGCTGTGGTCGTTGCGCCACGTTCATACTTTGCAAAATCGGCACAATAGCGATAAAGCGGTCATGTTCAGGTTCAAATTCGATCCGTGTTGTCGCGCTTGTTGCCGCTTGCGCAAGCAACGCCGGGTCCAGCGTAGTGACCAGCTGCTGCAGTTGTCCACCGACCAGGTGCGGCTCATAACTGGCAACCACGCCGCCCTGTTTATTGACAATAACCGCATTATCTACCCGCGGGTGGACGTGCATTTCACTTATCAGTTCCGGAACCGCGGCTTTACGGTTCCAGGCATGCATACGGTTAAACGAACCTTGTGCAGTTGTCAGACTGCTAAATAGTTCGAGCCGCGCCGAGCGCAGCGCACTGTCCTGCTGAGCGCTGATGAGGAAGTACATTAATCCGGCAAAAATGGTAAAAACTGCGAGCAGAATCGGTAAAGTTAACTGGACCGATAACTTCTTCCACCAAGGGATTCGTCTCATTGACTGGCTCCACAAGGTGTTAAAGGCACTATAGATTCATGTACACCGCTGGCAATAAGATACTCAGACGTTGCCGGCATGTCATGTGCCAGCAATCGCTGCATAGCGTTTTCCTGATCTGCCAGATCGACGAACTGAATACCTTCCAGAGCCAGTTCCAGGCCATCGGTGGTGAGTTCGGTCAATTCACTCAGCCCCTGCCAGAACGCTTCATCCCGCTGACGCAAACGTGTTAGCGCCTGTGGCCATAGTTTAGTTTTTAACTGCTGCACCCGGGGCTCAGCTCGCGGCCAGACGGCTTTACGCACAATGAGAACATTCAGCACGGCAACATTTTCAGTCGAAGAGTCGAAAATAACCTTTGCCCCTCTTGACCGCAAACGTTCAACGAACGGCTGATAGGTAACAATCGCGTCAGTTTGACCATTTGTAAAAGCGGCAATGTGCTGAGTAGGCAGTAAAATTCGAGGGATTACAGCACTCGCCGGGATCTGTTCATGCTCAAGCCAGCGCGACAACATGTAGCGCGCAAGAGTGCTATCTTCCATACCGACTGAAATGGTCGTGTCAGACTGCCAACTCCAACCTTCCTTCACTAAAACCGCGTCCGCGCCCAGCGAGCGGTCGAGTATCATAGCCAAGCAATAATCACCGTCGGTCACGGTATTCACGCTTAAAGCATTATCCAGGGTGAGGATCGCGCCACTTACAGCGCCATTGCCGAGCATGTGCAAAACACTGGTATCGGAAACCAGCATAACGGTTTTCAAACCAGCCGGTCGCGTCTGCGGATCTATCGCAGCTAGCGTGATTATCGGCATTGTGCCCAACCAAGCGTTGCCGACAATGACGACATCATCCTGCGGTGGGTTGCACCCCATCAGAAAAAAAGCGAATAGACTAGCAAGTAGGAATCTCATTGCGAAAGCGCTAACCCTAAAAAATTCATGCGCATATAGTATAACAGTTTAAGGAAGAACGGCTTCGTTTTCGAGCTTTATCTTGTCAATTAAGCGTACCGCCCTTGTTTACTGGAATCTTCAGTCCAGACGTTTCTTAAAACGCAAGGTCGCTACCACCATAAACACCGCGAAAAAAACCAAAAGTGGCCAGATCTCCCTATGCAATGCACCAATCTCTGTACCGCGTACCAAAATCCCGCGCGACAGCCGTACAAAATGCGTCAATGGTATAACTTCCCCGATCCACTGTGCAGCACGCGGCATTCCCTCGAAAGGAAACATGAATCCCGACAGTAATATCGACGGTAAAAAGGTAAAGACAGTAAGTTGCATGGCCTCAAACTGAGTTTTGGCGAAAGTCGAAACGGTTAATCCCAGAGCCAACGACGCGAGAATAAAAAACATTGAAGCAAGGTAAAGATCAGTTATGCTGCCGCGTACGGGAACATCAAACAGCCATCTGCTCACCAACACAATTAACGTCACCTGAATTAAGCCGATCAGTACGTAGGGCGTGATCTTGCCTAACATAAGCTCGGCAGGTTTCACTGGCGTGGTGATCAACATTTCCAGGTTACCGCGCTCACGCTCACGAACAATGGCGATCGCGGTAAACAGCACCATCGTCATGTGCAAGATTACGCCGATTAGCGCTGGGACTATATTGACGGGCGACCGCCGCTCTGGATTGTAATAGGTACGGGGTGCGAACAAAAGTTGCCTCGCTCGCTGGCCCGGCAAGGGCATCTCGCTTAACCCGCGGGCAATGCGTTCAACGGTCGGATCTGAGCCATTGATCAGTAACTGTCCCACTGGGCGATGTCCATCAATGACACGACGCTCGAAGTCAGGCGGGATAAAAATTCCGACGTCGATCTGACCCGTATCCAGCAACTCCCTGAGCTCCTCCGGTCCGCTGGCAGATCGAGTTATTTTTACTACCTGGCTGGCATCTGCAGACGCGATCAGCTGTCGCGAAAGACTGGTATTGGCATGGTCAGCAACCGCCGCCTCGACATTTCGCACATCCAAATCGATAGCATAGCCAAACAACAGGATTTGCAGTAACGGTACGCCAACAATCATACCGAAGGTAAGACGGTCCCGTTTCAGTTGCCGTATTTCCTTACCTGCTATCGCAAGTAGTCTACGCAGCATCGTTACTTTTTCCTTGTTCGTGGTTGAGTCGGGTAGCTACAACGAACACATCCTCCAGATTGGCCATAACAGTAGCCACCTCAGCATCAACATCAGCCTGCTTCAGCGCATTACTGACTAATCCCTCTGGATCTTCGACGGATTTAGCCGTCAGCGCATGCAAACGGGCGCCAAGCTGGGCCACACTCTGCACGCCGTCAATCTTTTCCAGGCAATCCCTGGCTGCACGTGGCGCTGACGTCTCAATTTCAACTACCCCGGCGCCGATATCACGGATTAGATCCCGCGGCCGTCCTTCAGCAACAACCCGACCCTCATCGAGAATAGCTAATCTATGGCATCGCTCAGCTTCGTCCATATAATGGGAGGAGACCAGCACCGTTGTGCCCTCTTCCGCCAGACCGAATAAGATATCCCAAAAGTCACGACGACTTTGCGGATCAACTGCTGATGTTGGTTCATCAAGAATGAGAAGCCGCGGACGGTGTAGCGTTGCACCGGCGAGCGCCAACCGCTGTTTCTGACCACCGCTTAAGGTGGCTGCGAACTGGCTACGCTGTTCAGTCAGCCAATAACGCTCGACTGCACCATCTACGGTTTCTTTCAGCTTGTTTGCTGGCACACCATAAACCGTTGCCAGAAATTTCAGGTTTTCAGTAACTGTGAGATCTTCATACAGGGAAAACTTCTGAGTCATATAACCGATTTCGCGCTTAACTTTTTCCGCCTGGCCCGGCACCTTATAGCCAAGCACCTCAACCTCTCCGGCGCTTGGCGTGAGCAAGCCACAAAGCATTCGAATTGCCGTTGATTTGCCCGAACCGTTGGGGCCCAAAAAGCCATAAATTGCAGCCTCTGGAATCTCCAGATCAATACTGTCGACTGCAGTCAAATCACCAAAGCGTTTGGTGAGCCCTTTGGCGCTGATCGCCACTGACTCACTCATTTTGTCCTCCGGCGCTGGGTGAAGTCATCAGCATACGGACCGGTATACCACTTGGTAGTTCTCTGGCATCACTCAGCGCAATTTCAGTAAGGTAGCTGAGCCGCTCTGAATCGTGTTCGGTGAGTGCAAAATATGGCGTATAGGATGCTTCGCTGCTAACAAAGCGAACTTTGCCTTCTCGTTCACCGTGACCGTCAATCTTTACCCTTACCTTATCCCCCGGCTGCAGCTGATGGTGAACCGCTGCAGGCACATAAACTCTGGCATAGGGTGCTTGATCGGTCGCTTGCAAAATCACCAGCGCATCACCCATACCTGGTCGTTCACCCAGTTCAAACGGCAACGACTCAACACGCGCTGCACGAGGTGCTGCGTGAGTAAGACGGTCTAACGTTAGTTGTTGTTGGTTGATAGCAGCTTCTGCCTCGCGTACAGATGCGCGTGCTTGCTCTAACTGTTCGACGGTAGTCCCAGCTAATAGTGCAGCTAGTGCTGCACGCGCCGCAGCTAGCTTACCCAAGGCCTGCCTATGCGCATTACGGGCGCGATCGAGCTGGTCGCGGCTGGCGAGATTCTGTTGCTCAAGTGGTGCAATGCGTTGCAATTCGTTTTGCGTCGTATCCAATTCAGCTTCGGCCGCTAAAAGATGACCGCGCGCTTCATCGATTGACTCCTGGCGTGGCCCCCGTACCAGCTCGTCCAACCGTCGCTGTGCGCGATCCGCCACGGCCTGAAGCCGCGCCAACTCGGTATTCGCCCTTGCAGTATCCTGTTCAATCAACAGTTGACCAACGGCTACTTGCTGTCCTTCACGCACATGAATTACAGTGACTTTTTCACCAAATTCAGCACTGACACGAATACTGTCACGTTCCAGTGTCCCTACTACCGCGAATTGAGACGGGTCGCTGCAACCGGTCAGGAATAAGATGATGAGCATGACGAGCCGGGAAGTATGAGTCATAACATGTCTCCTGAGGGAAACTTACATTGCATGTCTTGGCAAGCCAGGCAGCACAATGATGAGATGAAACTGTACGGTTGCCAATGCTGTTTCATAAAACCTATTTAATAAGCTTTCTATCCTTCAAGTCAACCAAGCCCGGACCAAGATGCGCCAGCTCCTTGCTTAATTAAAAAATAAGCCCCTGATAAAAGGGGCTTTGGAGGAACATTTTTCACTAAGCAGAGAGTGAAACCTAGAACGGAATATCGTCGTCAAATTCCTGATCCGGAACAAAAGGCTCTGGCTCAGGCTGCTGTGCCGGACGTTGCTGTGACTGCGATGGCGCTGGTTGGCGCTGCTGGCCACCTTGCTGGAACTGGCCACTTTGCCCGCTCTGGTTTTGCCCTTGATTCTGGCTTTGCCCCTGGCTCTGATAGCCGCCGCCCTGACCACTGCCCGGACGACCATCAAGCATTTGCATTTCGTTGATGACGATCTCGGTCGTGTAACGTTCTACGCCATCCTGACCTTGCCATTTACGTGTTTGCAGGCGGCCTTCAACGTAAACCTTTGAGCCTTTCTTCAAATACTCACCGGCAATTTCCGCTAACCGGCGATAGGCAACACAACGATGCCATTCGGTCTGCTCGCGCGGTTCGCCGGTTTGCTTATCTTTCCAGGTTTCACTGGTGGCAATCGACAGGTTGGCAATCGCTGTATTATTCTGCGTGTAACGAATTTCTGGATCGGCGCCTAAGTTGCCGATAAGGATAACTTTATTAATGCCACGACTGGCCATGCCCTGCTCCTATCTTGTCTATTGGTACGACGCAACCAGCGCCGTAATCGCTTGTTCATTGTAATCGGTTTTGTGAACTTTTAAATAGGCGGTTTGCTCGGTAGTCACGATTCGAACTTCTTCCACCCCTTCGGCGTCAGCCAGACTATCCGCAAGCGCTTGAATTTCATCGTTACCTAAAGCGCGCAATTTAAAGCTGACATTCTGCCACTGCGGTGGCGGTTTCATACCAAACGAAATCACAAACCAGCATACTAGCAAGATAACGCTAAACCAGACAACGCCGCTCAGGCCATAAGCTTGCAGTAATAGACCCCCTGCCAGACCGCCAACAAAGGCGCCGCCAAACTGAGCCGTCGCATAGACTCCACTGGCACTGCCCTTACGCCCCGCGGGCGCAAAGCGGGTAAGACTCGAGGGTAAGGTCGCTTCCAGAAAGTTAAAACCAGTGAAGAACAGGACAATTGCGATGATAAAAATCAGCCAACTACCCTGTGCCCATCCGATAATGGCTACAGCAGTTAGCAGCAATAAAATTGCGATTCGGAAAAACATCGGCTGTTTGCGCCGTTTCTCCGCCCATATGAGCATCGGGATCATAAACACAAACGACAAAAACAACGTTGGCAGATACAACCAGGCATGTTGCTCACTAGCTAAGCCGCCAGCCACGAGCTGAGTCGGTACTACGACAAAAAACGCCGTCAGCAGGCAGTGCAGAATAAACACCCCACCGTTTAACCGGGCAAGTTGCGGATGTCTGGCGATTTGCCCTAGCTCAGCAAGATTCGGCAGCAAGTCGCCGCGCGCTGCACGCAGCTCGACTTTAGGCACCGCAAAAGCAAATACCAGTAATCCGAACACGGCGGTAATTGCAGTAAACAGGAATAATCCGGATAAGCCGATGTACTGTCCGAGTAGCGGCCCGAGAACCAGTGCAAGAGCGAAGGAAAGGCCGATACACATGCCGATCATCGCCATCACTTTGGGCCGTTGTGAATCACGTGTAATATCTGCCGCAAGCGCCAGAATGGCTGCCGCGATTGCACCCATGCCCTGCATCGCACGGCCGATGACAACTCCCGTTAAGGTTTCTGCATAGGCTGCAACCAGGCTGCCCACAATAAAGACAATCAAGCCACCAATAATCACCGGGCGTCGGCCAATGCGATCCGACAGCATGCCCATCGGGATTTGCAACAATGCCTGGGTTAAACCATAGGCACCAATAGCCAAACCAATCAGCAGCGGCGTGTAGTCAGGGTAGTTTTTTCCGTAAATTGCCATCACCGGCATGATCAGAAACAGACCTAACATCCGTAACCCAAAGACGGCAGCTAACGCACCCGAAGCACGGCGTTCTACGGTGGTAAGACGTTGATCGTTCGAAGACTTAGGCATCTATCTCTCGGCGTTGCTAGAAAAATTCGCTGGTGATTGTACCAGAAGGTGGTCACTGTGCGATAATGCTCGATTCATTTTCGCCAACGGAGTTACAGGTTACACTATGGACTTTATTGAAGTACGCGGCGCACGCACCCATAACTTAAAAAATCTGCAGCTGACAATCCCTCGCGATAAACTTATCGTGATCACCGGCCTGTCAGGTTCCGGGAAATCCTCGTTGGCGTTCGACACGCTCTACGCAGAAGGGCAACGTCGCTACGTCGAATCACTTTCAGCGTACGCGCGACAGTTTTTATCGCTGATGGAAAAGCCTGATGTTGATAGCATCGAGGGTTTGTCACCAGCCATTTCAATTGAACAAAAATCGACCTCGCATAATCCGCGCTCGACGGTCGGTACCATTACCGAAATTTATGACTATCTGCGTTTGATGTTCGCCCGGGTTGGTGAGCCTCGCTGTCCAACCCACCACCAACCGCTTGCTGCGCAAACGGTGTCGCAAATGGTAGATCAGGTGCTGGCGTTACCGGAAGGTGAAAAGCTCATGATTCTGGCGCCAATTATTCAGGACCGTAAGGGTGAGCATAACAAGGTTCTCGATAACCTTGCGGCACAAGGCTTTATCCGTGCCCGGATTGATGGCGAACTCTGTGATCTCAGCGATCCGCCGAAACTCGAATTACAAAAGAAACACACCATTGAGGTGGTAGTCGACCGCATCAAAGTTCGCGAGGGCCTCGAACTGCGTCTTGCCGAGTCGTTCGAAACTGCGCTGGAATTAAGCGGCGGCACTGCAATTGTCGCGCCGCTTGATAGCGACTCGAAACTTGCTGCGATGATTTTCTCGGCTAACTTTGCCTGTCCACAATGTGGCTATAGCATGCAGGAGTTGGAACCCCGGCTGTTCTCTTTCAACAACCCAGCTGGTGCTTGTACCTCATGTGACGGTTTGGGCATTGAACAGTTTTTTGACCCGCAGCGCGTTATCAATAACGACGAGCTAAGCCTTACCGGTGGTGCCATTCGCGGCTGGGATAAACGCAATTTCTACTACTATCAGATGCTGCAATCGCTGGCCAAGCATTATGGCTTCGATCTGAACCAGCCTTTTAATGCGCTGAGTGAGGCGCATCGCAACGTTATCTTATTTGGCAGTGGTCGTGAAGAAATTCAGTTTACCTACATGAATGACCGTGGCGACCGCGTAGTGCGTAAACATGTCTTTGAAGGCATCATCCCCAATATGCAGCGGCGCTACCGCGAAACAGATTCGACCGCGGTACGTGAGGAACTTGCTAAATACCTTGCCTCTCAGCCCTGTAAAAGCTGTGGCGGCGCACGGTTGCGGCAGGAAGCACGTAATGTCTTTGTCAATGACACCACCTTACCAGAAGTGGTGGACCAATCTATTGGCGCGGCACTTGAATTTTTTCAGGGTCTGCAGCTTGATGGCCAGCGCGCACAAATTGCGGAAAAGATTTTAAAAGAGATCAACGACCGTCTCGGCTTCCTGGTCAATGTTGGCCTTAATTACTTAAGTCTGTCGCGCAGTGCCGATACACTTTCCGGTGGCGAAGCGCAGCGCATTCGTCTGGCCAGTCAGATTGGTGCCGGTCTGGTAGGTGTCATGTACGTGCTTGATGAGCCGTCCATTGGCCTACATCAGCGCGACAACGAACGCTTATTGAATACCCTTACCCGTTTGCGTGACCTGGGCAACACCGTGATCGTGGTCGAGCATGACGAAGATGCCATCCGCTCTGCTGACCACGTGATCGATATTGGTCCCGGGGCCGGTGTGCATGGCGGCGAGATTGTCGCTCAGGGCACAATCGATGACATCCTTGCAAGTGAGCGCTCGCTAACCGCAGACTACCTGTCCGGACGTAAGGAAATTGCTATCCCTGCCGAGCGCCACCAGCCAGGCGACAAATGGCTTACCCTTAGCGGCGCCAGTGGCAACAATCTGAAAGATGTCACTTTGCGACTGCCGATCGGCTTAATGTCGTGCATCACTGGCGTATCGGGATCGGGTAAATCGACGCTGATCAACGACACCTTGTTCCGCATCGCGCATCGTGATCTGAACAAGGCAACGGCAGTAGAACCTGCTCCTTACACCGCGATCGACGGCATGCAATACCTTGATAAAGTAGTAGATATTGATCAAAGCCCGATTGGTCGGACGCCGCGCTCAAATCCAGCGACCTACACCGGTATCTTCACGCCTGTTCGCGAGTTATTTTCAGGAACTGAAGAAGCGCGCTCACGGGGTTATAAGCCTGGCCGCTTTAGTTTCAACGTGCGCGGCGGTCGTTGTGAAGCCTGTCAGGGTGATGGTGTAATTAAGGTCGAAATGCACTTCTTACCCGACGTCTATGTGCCTTGTGATATTTGTAAGGGCAAACGCTACAATCGCGAAACCCTGGAAATCAAATATAAAGGCAAAAATATTCACGAAGTGTTAGACATGACCATCGAAGATGCGCATGAGTTCTTCGCGCCAGTGCCGGCAATCGCGCGTAAGTTGCAAACCTTAATGGATGTCGGTCTCAGTTACGTTCGCTTAGGACAGTCGGCAACCACCTTATCAGGCGGCGAAGCGCAAAGGGTAAAACTTTCGCGCGAATTATCGAAGCGCGATACCGGCAAAACTCTGTATATTCTCGATGAGCCAACCACAGGCTTGCATTTTCACGATATTCAGCAGCTTCTCACGGTATTGCACCGCTTACGGGATCATGGCAACACAGTGGTGATTATTGAGCACAACCTGGATGTTGTGAAAACCGCCGACTGGATTGTCGACCTCGGTCCTGAAGGCGGGGCCGGCGGTGGTGAAATTCTCACCGAAGGCGCACCAGAGAAGATCATCTCAAATGATCGATCACACACTGCGCGCTTTTTGGCACCAATGTTAAAGTAAATTTTATGACCAATGATGTGATTAGTGGTGGGCAATCGATAAATGCCCCGGAGAACCTCAAACCCTTGCTGCAAGAAATTTTGCAGCAAGCTTTAAGTGTCACTGACGGCAAAGTCGCGGATTATATTCCTGCGCTGGCGGAAGTGAAGCCAGACTATTGTGCGCTTACCGTCGCCACACTTGACGGTATGGTGACCTCCGTCGGTGACACTGATAGTGCCTTTTCAATTCAGTCAATTTCTAAGATTTTTGGCTTAATGCTGGCCATGGAGCGGACCGGGGAGAGTTTGTGGGAACGGGTGCAAATGGAGCCCTCAGGCCAGCCGTTTAATTCTATCGTGCAGCTGGAGTGGGAACGCGGTATACCGCGCAACCCTATGATTAATGCCGGAGCCATACTTGTCAGCGATGTGCTCGTGAGCCATTACTCAGCAAGTAAATCAGCGGTACTAAGCATGGTACGGGGCCTTTGTAATAACGACTCGGTAATGGCTGACAGTCGTGTACATGAGTCCGAACGTGAGCACGGTTCACGTAACGCTGCGCTAGCCTATCTGATGAAAAGCTTTGGTAATATCGAAGCTGACGTTGAGGAGGTACTCGACCATTATTTCTGGCAATGTGCGCTTACCATGAACACCGAGGATCTTGCCCGCAGCCTGGCGTTTTTAGCCAATCGTGGTAAATGTCCGCGCAGTGGCAAGCAAATAACTTCCCACCGCGACGCCCAACGGATCAACGCATTACTGAGTACCAGTGGAATGTATGATCAGTCAGGTCAGTTTGCGTTTACTGTAGGGTTACCGGCAAAAAGTGGGGTTGGCGGCGGAATTGTTGCTATTGTCCCCGAGTACGGGGTTATCGCGGCATGGTCGCCACCGTTGAACAGTTATGGTAACTCGGCCAGAGGCATGGCGATGATTCGCAACCTCGCCAATCAGTTAGGTCTCAGTGTCTATTAGATTTGGAATGTCAGGTTGTTGCGGCGGCCAGGGCAGACCGTAATTACCAAGGATTTCGGCAAAAGTTCCGTCGTCAATGAGCGGCTGCAGCACTGTTTGCCAGTCCTCAAGGGTAAACCCTTTCGCGGGATTTACTAATGTCCTGAGATCATAATTGTCATAGGGTTCCTGTTTCAGCAATAACTTGTCGAACCAAGGCTCGTCTCGTTGCTGCTGGAGGTATTCATCATGCAACATTACGACATCTAGACGGCCGTTAAGCAACATCTTGATGTTTACCTCGTGGCTAAGCGACAGGTAGACGTTATAGCGATCTTCCAAAACACCTTGATCAGTATGGTTCTCAAGGAACGGATAGTGATAACCGGTCAACCCGCCAAAACGCAATCCCGGACGACTGAAATATTCCTGTCCGCGTTTGCCCTTTTTAACGGTAACCAGCCGTTCCGAGCCAAGTACCAGAACCCGCCCCGCCGTCACCGACGGTAACTGCTGTGGCCAGCCCCATTTCGGCGACTCAAAAAGAATCATCTGGCAGCACCCAGGCTCGCTAAGAGCACGGAAACGAGCTTTGGAAGGGACATCCTCGAGTATGAAGTGATAATCGCTCTGACGTTGATTGAGAGCCTCTAACAGGTCACCAACGAGGTGCTGGTCTTCATAGGCGGAGAAATAAGGAGGAAAATCGTAAGCTGCAACGACCACGCGTTCGGCTGCATGGCTAATAGCTGAGGTGTTAGCAACAACAATGAGTAGGCAAAAAAGGATCCAGCGCACGATAGTCCCGGCATGGCTTAAATTAAATTTATCTTCCTTCCCAGCCCCACGAAAGTCAAGTCTGCAAAAACCAAGAGCGTTATTAGCTATCAGATATTAGTTATTGGAGGATAAAAACAAAAGCGCTACCAGTTATTGGTTAATAGTTATTGGTTTTCTAATAACTAATATCTAATAGCGAATAACGCTTTTGCTTTGCCCATTAAAAAAGGGAGCCGAGGCTCCCTTTTCAATTGCGTCAGTTCAACGCGGCGTTATTAATCGATAATTTTCGATACTACGCCAGCGCCTACTGTACGGCCACCTTCACGGATTGCGAAGCGTAAACCTTCGTCCATCGCGATTGGGTGAATCAGTTCAACAACAAACTTCAGGTTGTCGCCTGGCATTACCATTTCCACGCCTTCTGGCAACTGGACTGCACCAGTTACGTCAGTGGTACGGAAGTAGAACTGTGGACGGTAGCCTTTGAAGAATGGCGTATGACGGCCACCTTCTTCTTTGTTCAATACGTATACTTCCGCTTCAAATTTAGTGTGCGGAGTGATTGAACCTGGCTTCGCCAATACCTGACCACGTTGAATTTCGTCACGCTTAGTACCACGCAACAATGCGCCGATGTTCTCACCTGCACGACCTTCGTCAAGCAACTTACGGAACATCTCAACACCAGTTACGATAGTCTTCGTAGTATCTTTGATACCTACGATTTCAACTTCGTCACCTGTGCGAACGATACCACGCTCTACACGACCAGTTACTACAGTACCACGGCCTGAGATTGAGAATACGTCTTCGATTGGCATGATGAACGGCTTATCGATATCACGCTCTGGCTCTGGGATGTAAGTATCCAGTGCTTCTGCCAGTTCGATGATCTTCGCTTCCCACTGCTCTTCGCCTTCCAACGCTTTCAGCGCTGAACCTTGAATTACTGGCAAGTCGTCACCTGGGAAATCGTACTCTGAAAGAAGTTCACGAACTTCCATCTCAACCAGCTCTAACAACTCTTCGTCGTCGACCATGTCACATTTGTTCATGAATACAACGATGAAAGGTACGCCTACCTGACGTGACAACAAGATGTGCTCACGTGTTTGTGGCATTGGACCGTCGGTCGCTGCTACAACCAGGATCGCGCCGTCCATCTGCGCAGCACCGGTGATCATGTTTTTCACATAGTCAGCGTGTCCTGGGCAGTCAACGTGTGCGTAGTGACGCGCTGGCGTGTCATACTCAACGTGTGAAGTTGAGATGGTGATACCACGCGCTTTTTCTTCTGGCGCGTTATCGATCATTGCGAAGTCCTTCGCAGAACCACCGTAGGTTTTTGCCAATACTGTTGTAATGGCAGCAGTCAGAGTAGTTTTACCATGGTCAACGTGGCCGATTGTACCTACGTTCACATGGGGTTTTGAACGTTGAAATTTTTCTTTTGACATGACTTTTCCTTAACTTAAGTTAAAAGTCCGGTCCCGTAGAGAACCGGACCAGACTCTACTTAATCTTTAGTTTGACGAGCAGCAATTACCTGCTCAGCAATGTTGTTAGGTGCTTCAGCGTACTTCAAGAATTCCATTGCATAAGATGCACGGCCCTGAGTCTGCGAACGCAGGTCAGTAGCGTAACCGAACATTTCTGATAATGGAACTTGCGCGCGGACTTCTTTCAAATCACCTGCAGCATCTTCCATGCCTTCGATGATACCGCGACGACGGTTCAAGTCACCAACTACGTCACCCATGAAGTCTTCAGGAGTAACAACTTCGACTTTCATCATCGGCTCTAGAATCGCTGGGTTAGCTTGCAATGCGCCTTTCTTGAACGCCATGCTACCCGCGATTTTAAACGCCATTTCTGAGGAGTCAACATCGTGGTATGAACCATCATACAAGGTTGCCTTAACGCCGAGAAGCGGGTAACCAGCAAGTACACCATTCTGCATTTGCTCTTGGATACCTTTATCTACCGCAGGAATATATTCCTTCGGTACCACACCACCCACGATTTCGTTAACGAATTCGTAGTTTGCGGTCTCTTCGTCAGAAGCATCGAATTCCATCGGCTCGATCTTCAACCAAACGTGACCAAACTGACCACGACCACCTGATTGACGTACGAACTTACCTTCAACTTCCACTGCTTTACGGATAGTTTCACGATAAGCAACCTGAGGTTTACCTACGTTACACTCAACGTTGAATTCACGCTTCATACGGTCAACGATGATGTCCAGGTGAAGCTCACCCATACCTGAGATGATCGTTTGACCAGACTCTTCATCGGTTTTGACGCGGAAAGACGGATCTTCTGCAGCCAATTTACCTAAAGCAATACCCATTTTTTCCTGGTCAGCTTTAGTTTTCGGTTCTACAGCAACAGAGATTACTGGCTCAGGGAATTCCATCCGCTCAAGCGTAATAATGTTGTTCGGGTCACACAAAGTGTCACCAGTAGTTACGTCTTTCAGGCCGATTGCTGCCGCGATGTCGCCCGCCAGAATCTCTTTGATTTCCTGACGATCGTTTGCGTGCATCTGTACCATACGACCGATACGTTCGCGCTTGCTCTTCACCGGGTTGTAAACCGTGTCACCTTGTTTTACAACGCCTGAATAGACGCGTAAGAAGGTTAAGGTACCAACAAACGGGTCAGTGGCGATTTTGAATGCCAATGCTGAAAACGGTTCAGCATCGTCAGACTTACGTAAGCCTTCTGACTCATCGTCCAGAATACCGCGAATCGCTTTAACTTCTGTAGGTGCCGGTAGGTACTCGATAACTGCGTCAAGTACTGCCTGTACACCTTTGTTCTTAAATGCAGAACCACACAAGCACAATACGATTTCGTTGTTCAGGGTACGCTGACGAAGACCAAATTTGATTTCAGCTTCAGTCAACTCACCTTCTTCAAGGTACTTGTTCATCAGCTCGTCGTTAGCTTCCGCTGCTGCTTCAACCAACTCGTTGTGATACTGCTCAGCTTCGTCAACCAGGTCTTCTGGAATTGGATCGTAAGTAAAGGTCATACCGGAATCTTCTTCGTTCCAGTTAATCGCTTTCATTTTGATCAGATCCACGACGCCTTTGAAGTTTTCTTCAGCACCGATCGCCAAGTGAATTGGGACTGGAGTTGCGTTCAGACGACCTTTGATCTGTTTAACAACACGCAAGAAGTCCGCACCTGCACGGTCCATCTTGTTGACGAAGACCATACGTGGAACTTCGTACTTATTAGCTTGACGCCAAACAGTTTCGGTTTGCGGCTGCACGCCTGATGATGCACAAAGAACAACAACAGCACCATCAAGTACACGCAAAGAACGCTCAACTTCAATGGTGAAGTCTACGTGTCCTGGGGTGTCGATGATGTTGACGCGGTGTTCTGGGAACTGCGCATCCATACCACGCCAGAAACAGGTTACTGCAGCTGAGGTAATTGTGATACCACGCTCTTGTTCCTGCTCCATCCAGTCAGTGGTTGCTGCACCGTCATGTACCTCACCAATTTTGTGAGATAGACCGGTGTAGAACAACACACGTTCTGTGGTGGTTGTTTTACCTGCGTCTACGTGAGCACAGATACCGATATTACGATAGCGCTCAATCGAAGTTTTACGGGCCATAAATTCCTCTTTGGGTTAACTGTGAGTCTACCAGCGGTAATGGGCGAACGCTTTGTTCGCTTCGGCCATACGGTGGACGTCTTCACGCTTCTTCACAGCAGAGCCTTTATTTTCAGATGCGTCTAGCATTTCACCTGCTAGGCGCTGAGCCATGGATTTTTCACCCCGAGTACGCGCAGCATCAACTAACCAGCGCATAGCCAGTGCATTACGACGCACCGGACGAACTTCTACAGGAACCTGATAAGTTGAACCACCAACGCGGCGCGACTTAACCTCAACTGTAGGACGTACATTGTCCAGTGCCGTTTCAAATACTTCTAAGTGCTCTTTCTTTGACTTTTCAGCCATGATATCTAAAGCACCATAGATAATATGTTCTGCGACAGATTTTTTGCCGTCTACCATGACGACATTGATAAATTTAGCCAACAACTCTGATCCGAACTTAGGATCCGGCAGGATTTTACGTTGACCAATGACGCGTCTTCTAGGCATCTTAATATTCTCCGATTAATTCAGGGTTTCCCCAAAACATAAAAATTACAGTGTTTGGCCTTACTAACGGAGAACCGTTAAGACTTCGGCCGCTTCGCGCCATATTTCGAACGGCCTTGACGCCGATCGTTTACGCCGGCACAGTCAAGCGCACCGCGCACTGTGTGATAGCGAACACCTGGCAAGTCTTTTACACGGCCGCCGCGAATCAATACGACAGAGTGTTCTTGCAGGTTGTGACCTTCACCACCGATGTACGAAGATACTTCGTAACCGTTCGTCAAACGCACACGGCATACTTTACGTAGCGCTGAGTTCGGCTTTTTCGGGGTGGTTGTATAAACACGGGTACATACACCGCGTTTCTGTGGGCAAGCCTCAAGTGCCGGAACGTTGCTTTTAACAACCGGCTTTTGACGACCTTTGCGCACCAGCTGATTAACTGTTGCCATTCATTACTCCTGATTTTGTTGATGTCGCTCAACAGAGTGAAAATCCAAGTTTCCCCACACCACGGGCTAAATGCCCTAAATATGGGGAGGCCGAATTTTAATGGTCAGAAATTCACCTGTCAAGGTAAAAACAAAAGAGCCAGTACCGATCAAGGTACTGGCTCCTCACTTATTGCACGGCAGGTGACTGATTATTCAGCGTTGTTACCGTTTTCGCTCTCTTCATCACCGAAGTTAAGCGCGTCAGCAAGTTGCTGCTCTGCTTGTTCCGCGGTCAGTTTCGGAGCATCCGCCTGGCCAAGCGCTTCCATACGCTTGCGCGCACGTTCGCGATGGTAAGCGAAACCGGTACCAGCAGGAATCAAACGACCTACGATAACGTTTTCTTTCAGACCGCGTAATGGATCCTGCTTACCTTGCACAGCAGCTTCGGTCAGTACGCGTGTCGTTTCCTGGAACGACGCCGCGGAAATGAACGACTCTGTCGACAATGAAGCTTTGGTGATACCCAGCAATTGACGCTCATAGGTCGCTGGCAGTTTGCCGTCTGCTTCTGCTTTCGCATTGGCAGCAAGCACTTCTGACAGCTCCATCATCTCGCCTTCAAGCAGTTCAGTCTCACCTGGGTTCAAGATAATCGCTTTACGCAACATCTGACGCACGATGGTCTCGATGTGCTTATCGTTAATCTTAACACCTTGTAAGCGATAAACTTCCTGAACCTCGTTCACGATATAGTTTGCCAGGGCGCTGACGCCACGCAAACGTAAAATATCGTGCGGAGCCTCTGGACCATCGGCGATAACTTCACCTTTGGTTACCGATTCACCTTCAAAGATGTTCAGCTGACGATGCTTAGGAATCATCTCTTCATACTGATCACCATCACTTGGCAGAATCAGTAAACGACGCTTGCCTTTCGTTTCCTTACCAAAGCTCACCGTACCTGTGACCTCTGCCAAAATGGCAGGCTCTTTTGGCCGACGTGCTTCGAACAAGTCCGCAACCCGCGGTAGACCACCGGTGATGTCTCGCGTTTTTGATCCCTCTTGCGGAATCCGCGCGACCGTATCACCGACTTTCACCTCAGCGTTATCTTCAAGGTTAATGATCGCATTACCCGGTAAGAAGTACTGAGCTGGCATATCCGTGTCAGCGATGTTGACATCTTTACCTTTGGCATCGACCAATTTAACCATTGGACGCATATCTTTACCGGCGCTGGTCCGTTGTCCTGTTTCCAGTACAACGATACTTGAAAGGCCAGTCAATTCGTCAGTTTGACGGGTCATAGTGACACCATCAATCAAATCAACGAATTTCAGACGACCTGCCACCTCGGTAACGATTGGGTGCGTGTGCGGATCCCAGTTCGCGACGATTTCGCCAGCTTCAACAGTGTCGCCTTCGTTTTTCTTCAGGACGGCACCGTAAGGTACTTTGTAACGCTCACGCTCACGACCAAACTCGTCGATCAACGTCAGTTCTGTTGACCGCGAAGTGATAACAATATGGTCTTCGCTGTTAGTAACATATTTAGCGTTATGTAACTTCAACGTACCTTTGTTTTTCACCTGAATGTTGTTGGCTGCTGAGTCACGCGATGCCGCACCACCAATGTGGAAGGTACGCATGGTCAGCTGGGTTCCCGGCTCACCGATGGACTGCGCAGCAATAACACCCACTGCCTCACCCTGGTTAACCAGGTGACCACGTGCCAGGTCACGACCGTAACAGTTCGCACAAACACCGAAGTCAGTATCACAGGTAATAACCGAGCGTACTTTAACTTCATCAATCGAGTTTTGTTCCAACACGTCACACATCTTCTCATCGAGAAGCGTATTACGTGGAATCAATACTTCGTTGCTACCCGGTTCCAACACATCATCACAAACCACACGACCAAGTACACGCTCACGCAATGGCTCAACAATGTCACCGCCTTCAATCAATGGTTTGATGAAGAGGCCATCGTGGGTACCACAGTCTTCCTGAACGATTACAACGTCTTGTGCGACATCGACCAACCGGCGCGTCAGGTAACCTGAGTTCGCTGTTTTCAATGCCGTATCCGCCAAACCTTTACGCGCACCGTGAGTTGAGATGAAGTACTGAAGTACGTTCAAACCTTCACGGAAGTTCGCGGTGATTGGCGTTTCGATGATGGAGCCATCCGGCTTCGCCATCAGACCACGCATACCAGCTAACTGACGAATCTGCGCAGGGCTACCACGAGCGCCTGAGTCAGCCATCATGTAGACCGAGTTAAACGAGTCTTGCTGTTCTTCTTCGCCTTGCGCGTTGATAACAGTTTCTTTCGACAGGTTTTCCATCATTGCCTTAGAAACTTTCTCGTTCGCGGTCGACCAGATATCGATAACTTTGTTGTATTTCTCGCCTGCTGTAACCAAGCCTTGTTCGAACTGCTCCTGGATTTCAGCAACTTCTTCTTCTGCTGCGTCGATAATTTCTTTCTTCGCATCAGGAATAACCATGTCATCAATACCAACCGATGCACCCGCAATCATTGCGTAGTGGAAACCGGTGTACATGATTTGGTCGGCGAAAATAACTGTCGGCTTCAAACCAATGTCACGGTAAGAGCGGTTCAACAAGCGACCGATCTGTTTCTTACCCATTGACTGGTTGATCATGTCAAATGGCATACCTTCTGGCAGAATCAGCGACAAGATGGCACGACCAACGGTGGTGTCATAAATTGTCGTTAACTCGCTACGCTCGCCTTCTTCACTGATCAGCACTTCGTCTAAACGCACTTTCACGCGGGCATGCAATTCAGCTGCGCCAGTACGGTAAGCTTTTTCAGCTTCCTTGGCGTTTTTGAAGATCATGCCTTCGCCCTTCGCGTTAATTTTTTCGCGTGTCATGTAGTACAGACCCAAGACAACGTCCTGTGATGGAACGATAATCGGGTCACCACTGGCAGGTGACAAAATGTTGTTCGTTGACATCATCAACGCACGCGCTTCAAGCTGTGCTTCCAGTGTCAATGGCAAGTGAACGGCCATTTGGTCACCATCGAAGTCGGCGTTGTATGCCGCACACACGAGTGGGTGCAACTGAATCGCCTTACCTTCGATAAGTACTGGTTCGAACGCCTGGATACCCAAACGGTGCAACGTTGGTGCACGGTTCAGCATCACTGGGTGTTCTTTGATCACTTCATCAAGCACGTCCCATACTTCCGGGATTTCGCGCTCTACCATTTTCTTCGCAGCTTTGATGGTGGTCGCTAAACCACGGCCTTCAAGCTTGCCATAGATAAACGGCTTGAACAGTTCCAATGCCATTTTCTTCGGTAGACCACACTGGTGCAGGCGTAACTTAGGACCAACAGTAATTACTGAACGGCCTGAGTAGTCGACACGCTTACCTAGCAGGTTTTGACGGAAACGACCTTGCTTACCTTTAATCATGTCTGCAAGTGATTTCAATGGACGCTTGTTAGTGCCGGTAATCGCACGACCGCGACGGCCGTTATCCAGCAATGCATCCACAGCTTCCTGCAACATACGCTTTTCGTTGCGCACGATAATGTCCGGTGCCGCCAAGTCCAACAAACGCTTCAAACGGTTGTTACGATTGATGACACGGCGATACAGATCGTTCAGGTCTGAGGTTGCAAAACGGCCACCATCAAGTGGTACCAACGGACGCAGGTCTGGTGGCAACACAGGTAGCACTTTCAGGATCATCCACTCTGGTTTGTTACCAGAGTTATGGAACGATTCCAGCAACTTCAGACGCTTGCTGATTTTCTTACGCTTGGTTTCTGAATTGGTTTCAGGTAACTCTTCACGCAAGGTTTTGATATCGGCTTCGATATCAATATGCTTCAACAAGCTAAGTACTGCTTCGGCACCCATTTTCGCTTCGAATTCGTCACCGTTTTCTTCCAACGAGTCAAGATACTCATCTTCAGTAAGGATCTGGCCACGCTCAAGCGTAGTCATACCGCCTTCAGTAACGACATAAGATTCAAAATACAATACCCGCTCGATATCACGCAGGGTCATATCAAGCATCAAGCCGATACGGCTTGGTAGTGATTTCAGGAACCAGATGTGCGCAACCGGGCTAGCCAATTCGATGTGACCCATGCGCTCACGACGTACCTTGGTCAGTGTGACTTCAACACCACACTTCTCACAGATCACGCCACGATGCTTCAAGCGCTTGTACTTACCGCACAAGCACTCGTAGTCTTTCACCGGGCCAAAAATGCGCGCACAGAACAAACCATCACGTTCAGGCTTGAACGTACGATAGTTGATCGTTTCTGGCTTTTTCACTTCACCGAAAGACCAGCTGCGGATCATATCCGGAGAAGCAAGTCCGATGCGAATCGCATCGAACTCTTCAGTCTGGTTTAACGGTTTTAAAAACTTTAATAAGTCTTTCACGATTTATCTCCTGGCAATTAGCGTCCGGTGTGGTCTCAGTCTTGGTCCAACTCAATGTTGATACCGAGTGAGCGGATTTCCTTCAGCAATACGTTGAAGGACTCCGGCATACCTGCTTCCATTCGCAAGTCGTTGTCGACAATGTTTTTGTACATCTTCGTACGACCGTTTACGTCGTCCGACTTCACTGTCAACATTTCCTGCAAGGTGTACGCAGCACCGTATGCTTCCAATGCCCAAACTTCCATCTCACCGAAGCGCTGGCCACCGAACTGCGCTTTACCACCCAACGGTTGTTGGGTAACCAAGCTGTACGAACCGGTAGAACGTGCGTGCATCTTGTCGTCAACCAAGTGGTTAAGTTTCAACATGTACATGTAACCGACGGTTACATCACGCTCAAAGCGTTCACCAGTACGCCCGTCATACAGAGTAATCTGGCCAGACTCTGGCAAATCACCCAGTTTCAGGAGTTCTTTAATTTCACTTTCTACAGCACCATCGAATACTGGCGTCGCCGTCGGCAAACCTTTTTTCAGGTTGGTTGCCAGACGCATGACTTCGTCATCACTGAATTCACTGATGTCGACGTCCTGGCGAGTCGAACCAAGGTCATAGACCTTCTGTAAGAACTCACGCATTTCAGCCACTTTCGCTTGCTGCTTCATCATTTTTTCGATCTTGGTACCGATACCGCGAGCCGCAAAACCTAAGTGGGTTTCAAGGATCTGACCGATGTTCATACGCGAAGGTACGCCCAACGGGTTGAGTACGATATCAACCGGATTACCATCAGCGTCGTAAGGCATGTCTTCAACCGGTTGAATGGTTGAGATAACACCTTTGTTACCGTGACGACCAGCAAGCTTATCGCCCGGCTGGATACGACGACGAACCGCAAGGTAAACCTTAACAATCTTCAAAACGCCTGGCGCAAGGTCATCACCCTGGGTGATTTTGCGACGCTTGTTTTCGAACTTGTTATCAAAATCAGTGCGCAATTCTTCATACTGCTGAGCAATTTGCTCAAGCTGCATCTGCGCATCTTCTTTCTTCAAGTTTTGCGTCAGCCATTTGCTTTGTTCAAGACCAGCAAGTTTTGACTCATCAAAACCGTTAGCAAGCAGCAGACTGCGAGCACGCTCGTAGATACCACGCTCAAGGATCTTGAATTCGTCGGTTAAGTCTTTCTTGACCTGCTCCAACTGCATGCTTTCGATATCCAGGGCACGCTTATCTTTTTCCACGCCATCACGGGTGAAAACTTGGACATCGATAACCGTACCGGTGACACCATTTGGTACACGTAGCGAACTATCTTTCACGTCCGACGCTTTCTCACCAAAAATAGCTCGCAACAGTTTCTCTTCCGGAGTCAGCTGGGTTTCGCCTTTAGGCGTCACTTTACCAACCAGAATATCACCGCCGTTGACTTCAGCACCGACGTAAACAACACCTGACTCATCAAGTTTGTTCAGTGCGGACTCACCAACGTTCGGAATATCAGAGGAGATTTCTTCTGCACCCAGCTTAGTATCACGGGCAACACAGCTCAGCTCTTGAATATGAATAGTTGTTAAGCGGTCTTCCTGTACCACTCGCTCCGAGATCAGGATTGAATCCTCGAAGTTGTAACCATTCCACGGCATAAATGCGACGCGCAAGTTCTGGCCAAGTGCCAATTCACCCATGTCTGTTGACGGACCATCGGCCAGTACATCACCACGCATTACCGGTTCACCAACATTTACTGTCGGAGTCTGGTTAATACAGGTGTTCTGGTTCGAACGGGTGTACTTAACAAGGTTGTAGATATCGATACCGGCTTCGCCTGGCACCATCTCTTCTTCGTTAACTTTTACCACGATACGGCTGGCATCAACTTTATCGACCACACCACCACGCTTGGCGACTACGGTTACACCCGAGTCAACCGCTACGGTACGCTCAATACCTGTACCTACTAACGGCTTATCAGCTCGCAGGGTTGGCACAGCCTGGCGTTGCATGTTCGAACCCATCAAGGCACGGTTAGCATCGTCGTGTTCAAGGAATGGAATCAGGCTCGCAGCGATCGATACGATCTGTTGCGGCGCGACGTCCATGTATTGAACTTGTTCTTTCGACATTAAGGTAAATTCGTTCTTGTGACGACACGGAACCAGGTCATCAACCAATTCGCCTTTGTCGTTCAATACGACATTCGCCTGGGCAATGACGTACTGACCTTCTTCGATCGCTGACAAGTAATCAACGTCGTCAGTCACTACACCATTGTCGATCCGACGGTACGGGGTCTCAAGGAAACCATACTCGTTGGTACGGGCAAAGGTCGACAGTGAGTTAATCAAACCGATGTTCGGACCTTCAGGAGTCTCGATCGGACACACACGACCATAGTGAGTTGGATGCACGTCGCGAACTTCGAAACCGGCACGCTCACGAGTCAAACCACCCGGACCTAAAGCAGAAATACGACGCTTGTGCGTAACTTCTGATAACGGGTTGTTTTGGTCCATGAACTGTGACAACTGGCTTGAGCCAAAGAACTCTTTCACCGCGGCACTAATCGGCTTCGCGTTGATCAGGTCTTGCGGCATTACCGCATCAAGATCGCCTAAACTCAGACGCTCTTTAACTGCACGTTCAACACGTACCAGACCTACACGGAATTGGTTCTCGGCCATTTCGCCAACTGAACGAATACGACGGTTACCTAAGTGGTCAATATCATCCACTTCATCAAGACCGTTACGAATTTCGATCAACTTACGCATGACTTCGATGATGTCTTCTTTGGTCAGGGTACCCGGACCAGTCAAATCATCACGACCTAAACGACGGTTGAACTTCATCCGACCCACCGCTGACAAGTCATAACGGTCATCACTGAAGAACAAGTTGTCGAACAAGGATTCCGCCGCTTCTTTAGTCGGTGGCTCGCCCGGACGCATCATGCGATAAATTTCAACCAAAGCTTCCATACGGTTGCTGCTTGGATCGATGCGCAAGGTTTCGCTCATGTATGGACCGTGATCCAAATCATTCACGAACAAGGTTTCAAATTTCTTGAAGCCCGCTTCACGTAATTCAGCCAATAATTCAAGGGTCAACTCAGCGTTAGCCTCAGCCACAACTTCGCCGGTCTTCTTATTGGTGTATCCTTTCGCTAGCACTTTACCGACCAGATATTCTAATGGAACTTCCATTTCTGGTTGGTTCAAGCCTTCAATCTGTTTGATGTGGCGCGCGGTAATACGACGGCCTTTATCAACGATAACTTCGCCGTCATCGTTTTTAATATCAAACTTCGCAGTTTCGCCACGCAGACGCTCTGGCACTAACTGCATAAATACTTTCTTACCACGGAACTGGAAGTAGGTGGTATCGAAGAACATCTCAAGGATTTCTTCAGTGCTGTATTCCAGCGCACGCAAAATAATCGACGCCGGTAATTTACGACGACGGTCAATACGTACGAATACGTTGTCCTTCGGGTCAAATTCAAAATCTAACCACGAACCACGGTAAGGAATTACACGTGCGTTGTAGAGCACTTTGCCTGACGAGTGGGTTTTACCCTTGTCATGATCAAAGAACACGCCCGGCGAACGGTGTAACTGAGAAACGATAACGCGCTCGGTACCGTTAATTACAAAAGTACCATTCTCGGTCATGAGTGGAATTTCACCCATGTACACTTCTTGCTCGCGCATATCTTTAACGGTTCCTGCAGCTGCTTCTTTATCATAAAGAACCAAACGCAGTTTTACTCGCAATGGAGCAGAATAGGTGATACCCCGAATTTGACATTCTTGAACGTCAAATACCGGCTCACCAAGACGATAGCTCACATATTGTAATTCCGAATTACCTGAATACGCTGTAATCGGAAAAACTGAGCTAAAAGCTGCTTCCAGACCATTATTACCTTCTGGATCCAGCTCAATAAATTTTTTAAATGAATCTAATTGGATTGACAACAGGTAAGGCACTTCAAGTACATGAGGCCGCTTACCAAAATCCTTGCGAATACGTTTTTTCTCAGAGTAGGAGTACGCCATGGGGTTCCTCAGCTAGCTGATTGATGACCCTAACCACCGGGGAGTCGATGGTTAAAAACAAGCTTGTTATAGCTTGTCGTTCCCGTTTTTGTCACCGCGAGCATGCACCCCAATAACGGGCAAAAATGATACATGCTTAACAGCGCAAAAAGCCTGGTGACTCAAAAAGTCACCAGGCCCAGGCCTAAACGGCCAAGTTTTTTGTATGCAGTTGTTTACTTAACTTCAACTTCTGCACCAGCTTCTTCAAGCTGCTTCTTCAGTGCTTCAGCGTCGTCTTTGCTGATGCCTTCTTTAACGGCAACAGGTGCAGACTCAACCATAGCTTTCGCTTCTTTCAGGCCAAGACCAGTTGCGCTACGAACTGCTTTGATCGCGCCAACTTTGTTTGAACCAGCTGATTTCAACACTACGTCAAATTCAGTTTTCTCTTCTGCAGCTTCAGCAGCGGCAGCTGGACCAGCAGCTACTGCAACAGCAGCAGATGCGTCAACACCGAATTTTTCTTCTGCAGCTTCAATCAACTCAACCAGTTCCATAACTGGCATTTCAGCGATTGCATTCAAAATATCATCTTTAGTAAGAGCCATAACTCTAAACTCCTGGGTTAAAAATTACAAAAAATTGGTTAATTAAACCGCTTCTATTTAGCGTCTTTAATTGCCGCCAACACACGCACAAATTTAGTAGGAACTTCGTTAACTGTACGAACGAACTTACTAACAGGTGCTTTGAAGGTGGCTAGCAATTTCGCCAATGCTTCGTCACGCGTCGGAAGTGATGCAACTGCATCAAGTTTGTCTGCGCCCATCACACCGTTACCGATATGTAGTGCAGTCACTTTCAGGTGCTTACTGGTTTTGCTGAAATCTTTGAAAAGACGCGCTGAAGCGCCTGGTGCATCCAAAGAAAAGCCGTAAACTAGCGGGCCCTTAAGTACTTCGTCCATGTCCGCAAACTGCGTACCTTCAAGTGCACGTTTTGCAAGCGTATTCCGAATAACTTTCAGATACACACCTTGCTCACGAGCTTGACGGCGCAGGACGGTCATGTCCGCAACTTCCATTCCGCGATACTCAGCAACAGCGACGGATAGAGCGTTTGAAGCAACTTCGTTAACTTCTTTAACGATTGCTTTTTTTGCTGCTAAACCTAGTGCCACTGACATCACCTCTTCTTTTAGTCCTTGGCAAAGCCGCGGACCATCGTTACAAATTGGCAGACCGGAACTGCATCTACCACGTTGTCACGGTGAATCTCTTACCCAGAGAGTCTGAGCCGGATTACACCGTCTGCGCAGGAAATTAAGTGTCGCTATCGTTGCTTCTCAGCAACTACCGCGATACACCTGCGGTCTTGGACGGGAGCCACATTCACTTAGCTATTACACTGAAGTGGCGACCCCAACCCACAAACCTTTACTTGTCCAGAGAACCCTGGTCGATGGCTACGCCAGCGCCCATAGTTGTCGACAAGCTTACTTTCTTGATGTACTGGCCTTTCGCTGAAGAAGGTTTTGCTTTCTTCAATGCAGCCAATAACGATTCTAAGTTTTCTTTCAGTTTGTCGTTATCAAAATCGACTTTACCGATAGTCGCGTGGATGATACCCGCTTTATCGTTACGATAACGAATCTGACCAGCTTTAGCGTTTTGTACAGCGGTTGCAACGTCAGGTGTAACCGTACCCGTTTTCGGGTTTGGCATCAGGCCACGTGGACCTAAAATTTGACCTAACTGGCCAACTACACGCATTGCATCAGGCGAAGCAACAACAACGTCAAAGTTCATTTCGCCTTTCTTCACTAGCTCAGCAAGGTCTTCCATGCCCACTAGATCAGCACCAGCTGCTTTAGCTTTTTCTACGTTTGCGCCGCTGGTAAATACAGCTACGCGAACGTCACGGCCAGTACCGTTTGGCAGTACAGTTGCACCACGTACGTTTTGGTCCGATTTACGAGCGTCGATGCCGAGGTTTACTGAAACATCAACGCTTTCTTTAAATTTTGCAGTTGCCAATTCTTTCAACAGGCTGATCGCTTCGTTGATTTCATAATCACGAGCTTCAACTTTCTCAGCAATCATGCGAGCGCGTTTGCTTAATTTAGCCATCTTACAGACCCTCCACATTCAGGCCCATCGCACGAGCTGAGCCGGCGATAGTACGTACTGCTGCATCAAGGTCAGCCGCTGTTAAGTCTGGCTCTTTTACCTTGGCAATCTCTTCTAACTGAGCACGGGTAACTGTACCCACTTTCTCGGTGTTAGGACGTCCTGAACCACTTTTGATTCCGGCTGCTTTCTTCAACAAGAAGGCTGCTGGAGGAGTCTTAGTGATAAACGTGAAAGAACGGTCTTCGAATACTGTAATTTCAACGGGAACTGGCGCGCCTTTTTCAAGCTGATCAGTTGCTGCGTTGAACGCTTTACAGAATTCCATGATGTTCACACCGTGTTGACCAAGTGCTGGACCAACAGGAGGTGACGGGTTAGCTGCACCAGCTGCAACTTGCAGCTTGATGATAGCACTTACTTTTTTAGCCATTTTCTTTACCTCTTGGTTTGGGTCTAACGCCTTGTAAGTCTTCAATTTTCGCAATCATTAGCTGACTTTGAAAACCAAGGGGTGACTTACTCAAACGGCTCCCCGACGGAAAAAAGGACGCGAATTATAGCTGCATTCGCACCCTATTGCAATACATAACAGCAAGAGCGTTACTGGTTACTAGATATTAGTTATTAGAACACCACTAAAAATATCTCGTAACCAGTAGCGCCCTCGCTTTGTTTATCCAATATCCGTTATCTAATAACTAATATCTGTTATCTAATAACTAATATCTGTTATCTAATAACGCCTTTGATCTTTTAAGCTTTTTCGACTTGGGCGAACTCGAGTTCTACTGGCGTTGCACGGCCAAAGATCGATACTGACACGGTCAGGCGGCTCTTTTCATAGTCCACGCTTTCAACAGTACCATTGAAATCTGCAAATGGGCCGTCGTTAACCCGAACCACTTCACCTGGCTCAAATAAGGTTTTCGGCCGTGGCTTATCAACAGACTCTTGTAACCGGTTAAGAATAGCGTCAGCTTCTTTCTGTGAAATTGCTGCCGGACGATCTTGTTTACCGCCAATGAAGCCCAGTACCCGTGGGATGCTTTTCACTAGGTGCCAGGTCTCTTCGTCCATCACCATTTCCACCAGCACGTAGCCAGGGAAAAACTTGCGCTCACTCTTGCGGCGCTGACCGGCTTTCATTTCAACCACTTCTTCGGTTGGTACCAGCACTTCACCAAACTTGTCTTCCATGCCATGCATTTTGATGTACTCGCGCAACGAATTCGCGACGCGACCTTCGTAACCAGAAAATGCCTGCACGACGTACCAGCGTTTCTTATCGCTCATTATTTAAAACTCCAGTCCGGTGAAAAAGCCAACAACACGTACTAGAATGGCATCCATACCCCATAGAATCAATGATACTATCGCGGTTGCGATAACCACGATGATGGTGGTTTGAGTGGCTTCCTGGCGGCTTGGCCATACAACGCGGCGCACCTCAGTACGACTTTCCTTCGCGAAGGTACGGAAACGGCGACCTTTGCCGGTCATTCCTGCGACAATACCAGCTACCGCAACAAGCAAGACAACCGCAATTGCGCGATACAATACAGAAACTGTTTCGCCATAATAGTAGTTACCCAGCACAGCTGCAGCCAAAAGCGCGATAGCGACAAACCATTTGATGCCATCGAAAGAACTGCTTTGCGTTTCGGAAGTTGCACTCATTATTCAATCCTAATTAAGATAAACCGTTATTCGTTATCCGTTATTCGTTCTTGGTTTTCGCTAATAACCAAAAGCGTAGCGTTCGAATAACAAATAACGCATTTGAATTTATGGCAGGGGTGGAGGGATTCGAACCCCCAACCGTCGGTTTTGGAGACCGCTGTTCTACCAATTGGAACTACACCCCTAATATTTCCCGCTTTCTTCATCGGAAAATGGACGCTGTATTATACCGATCAAGGCGCTTAAAACAAGAGCGTTATTAGTGTTGTAATACAAGAGCGTTATTAGCTATCAGATACTAGTTACTGGAGGATAAAAACAAGAGCGTTGGCAGTTATTGGTTAATAGTTATTGGTTTTCTAATAACTAATATCTGATAGCCATTAACGCTTTTGCCTTTCTAATAACTAATATCTGATATCTAGGAACGCCTTTGCTTTCCAAAACAAAAAAGGGAGCCGAGGCTCCCTTTTCAATTGCGTCAGTTCAACGCGGCGTGATTAATCGAGAATTTTCGATACTACGCCAGCGCCTACTGTACGGCCACCTTCACGGATTGCGAAGCGTAAACCTTCGTCCATCGCGATTGGGTGAATCAGTTCAACAACAAACTTCAGGTTGTCGCCTGGCATGACCATTTCCACGCCTTCTGGCAACTGGACTGCACCAGTTACGTCAGTGGTACGGAAGTAGAACTGTGGACGGTAGCCTTTGAAGAATGGCGTATGACGGCCACCTTCTTCTTTGTTCAATACGTATACTTCCGCTTCAAATTTAGTGTGCGGAGTGATTGAACCTGGCTTCGCCAATACCTGACCACGTTGAATTTCGTCACGCTTAGTACCACGCAACAATGCGCCGATGTTCTCACCTGCACGACCTTCGTCAAGCAACTTACGGAACATCTCAACACCAGTTACGATAGTCTTCGTAGTATCTTTGATACCTACGATTTCAACTTCATCACCTGTGCGAACGATACCACGCTCTACACGACCAGTTACTACAGTACCACGGCCTGAGATTGAGAATACGTCTTCGATTGGCATGATGAACGGCTTATCGATATCACGCTCTGGCTCTGGGATGTAAGTATCCAGTGCTTCTGCCAGTTCGATGATCTTCGCTTCCCACTGCTCTTCGCCTTCCAACGCTTTCAGCGCTGAACCTTGAATTACTGGCAAGTCGTCACCTGGGAAATCGTACTCTGAAAGAAGTTCACGAACTTCCATCTCAACCAGCTCTAACAACTCTTCGTCGTCGACCATGTCACATTTGTTCATGAATACAACGATGAAAGGTACGCCTACCTGACGTGACAACAAGATGTGCTCACGTGTTTGTGGCATTGGACCGTCAGTCGCTGCTACAACCAGGATCGCGCCGTCCATCTGCGCAGCACCGGTGATCATGTTTTTCACATAGTCAGCGTGTCCTGGGCAGTCAACGTGTGCGTAGTGACGCGCTGGCGTGTCATACTCAACGTGTGAAGTTGAGATGGTGATACCACGCGCTTTTTCTTCTGGCGCGTTATCGATCATTGCGAAGTCCTTCGCAGAACCACCGTAGGTTTTTGCCAATACTGTTGTAATGGCAGCAGTCAGAGTAGTTTTACCATGGTCAACGTGGCCAATTGTACCTACGTTCACATGGGGTTTCGAACGTTCAAATTTTTCTTTTGACATGACAGCCTCTCTTTAGACAACGTACGGTGGTTGAACACCTGATACAGTTAAATTTATTACGTAACCGAGTGAATGCCTGAGGGGATAGACCGAAGAAATGGTGCTGATAGGCGGATTCGAACCGCCGACCTCACCCTTACCAAGGGTGCGCTCTACCAACTGAGCTATATCAGCACGACAGATTATGTGGAGCGGGTAGTGGGAATCGAACCCACATCATCAGCTTGGAAGGCTGAGGTAATAGCCATTATACGATACCCGCATGCCTAGAATCGGGCCACCTCAAACCATTCGGGACTCACCGCATTCTTTAGAAATGCAAATTGGTGGAGGGGGCAGGATTCGAACCTGCGAAGGCTGAGCCGTCAGATTTACAGTCTGATCCCTTTGGCCGCTCGGGAACCCCTCCGTACAAATTTTGAGTTGGTGCCGGCACCAAGAGTCGAACTCGGGACCTACTGATTACAAGTCAGTTGCTCTACCAACTGAGCTATGCCGGCACCCCGGTTAGGTGGAGCGCATTCTATTGTATCGATTTTGATGATGCAATAGGAAATGCCGATTTTTTTACTATTCCGCGACTGATTGGTTAATTTGCGAACGGATGGCGCAAAATAATCGTTTCAGCGCGGTCTGGACCTGTTGAAATAATATCCACAGGAACACCAGTCAGTACTTCAATACGCTTGATATAAGCAAGCGCTGCAGTCGGTAAATCTTTATGCTCAGTAATGCCTACTGTGCTGTCATTCCAACCTGGCATCGATTCGTAAACCGGTTCAACGGTATCGTAATCTTCCGCTGCCATCGGCGGGTATTCGGTAATACTACCATCTGGAAGTTTATAGCCAATACAAATTTTCAATTCTTCCAGGCCATCAAGTACATCCAGCTTGGTCAGACAGAAGCCGCTCACTGAGTTCAGCTGCACTGCGCGGCGTGCGGCAACCGCGTCAAACCAGCCGGTACGGCGTTTGCGGCCGGTTGTGGCACCAAATTCATGGCCCTTAACACCTAAATGCTCGCCCACTTCGCAATCAAGCTCGGTTGGGAAAGGACCACTACCAACACGGGTAGTATAAGCTTTCACAATACCCAATACGTAGTCGATGTAACGTGGCCCGAAACCGGCACCGGTGGATACGCCGCCAGCGGTTGTATTCGATGATGTTACATAAGGGTAGGTACCGTGGTCGATATCGAGTAAGGTGCCCTGTGCGCCTTCAAACATGATGTTTTCGCCGGCCTTGCGGGCGTCATCAAGTAACGATGGAATATCGGCGACCATACCTTGCAACTGCTGAGTTACTTCTTTGCAGTATGCTAATACTTCTTCGACGTCGACAGCGTCAACCTGATAGTAATTGGTCAGGGTAAAGTTATGGAACTCGACAACTTCACGTAGTTTTTCTTCAAACCGGGTAAAATTGAATAAATCGCCAACCCGCAGACCGCGTCGGGCAACTTTATCTTCATACGCAGGACCAATGCCACGACCAGTCGTACCAATGGCTTTATCGCCACGGGCTTTCTCGCGCGCTTTATCCAACGCAATATGGTAAGGCAGGATAAGTGGGCAAGCTTCGCTAATCAGCAAGCGCTCACGCACTGGCACATTGCGCTTCTCCAGCATCGCAATTTCTTCCATCAATGCTTCTGGCGATAATACTACGCCGTTACCGATCACGCACTTTACGTTATCACGCAAAATGGCTGATGGAATTAAATGCAGAACGGTTTTTTCGCCATCGATGACCAGAGTGTGACCAGCGTTGTGGCCCCCTTGATAGCGAACGGCCAGCGAAGCCTTGTTGGTAAGTAAGTCTACGATCTTACCTTTACCTTCATCGCCCCATTGCGTGCCGAGAATTACAACGTTTTTACCCATGATACCTGCCACCAGCTTTACTGTTGAAAAAACAGGCGGCGATTTTAACAGGAATTCGCGCCCTTCGGTAGCCCGTTCAGCGCACAGCGAACGCTTTTTTCAGCTGTTCATAGTCCTCAGCGTCATGATAGAGAGCAAAGCCAAATCGTAGTCGCCGGCCTCTTGAGTCCGTCTCAACCCCAGCGTTACGCAGCGTATCAGCCAACTCAGTGAGCTGCTGCTCGGTTTCAAATTCGAAGGTCAGGAAATGCCCGTGCTGTTCCAGGTTATGCGCCAGCAGCCTGTCGCGATTCAATAAAGGGTGCTGCAATGCGTCAATAACTTGCAGGAAACGTTCCTGTAAGCATTGCACATAGCTATGCACTTGCGCGACAGTAATCCCTTCCTGCCGCCACCAGTTCAATACAGCCTGTAATCTGTACAAAGCAGTATAATCCATGGTTGCGCCAGCGAACCGGAGCCCGTCGTCTGCATAGCCAATTTGTGCCTGCTGCGGCTTAGCCAGGCTGGCAAAGTCAGCAAACCAGCCGGTGTACTCGGGGCGCAGTTCGCAGTTGCGTGGCACTGTCATGAAACAGCAGCCTTCACCAGCCTGAAGGTATTTATAACTCCCGGCCAGATAAAACACCCGGTCAGCATTAGCGCGCAAACTGGTCGGCAAGGCACCGCAACCGTGATAGCCATCGATTACGACCACTGTGGACTCAGGTAACAGCGACAGCCAGGATTCAGCTGCGGGGGCGACAACTCCCGAATTGAAAAACACCTGGCTGATGAAAACCAAATCGTAAGACCCAGCTTTTAATGCCGCTTCCCAGCGTTCTGAAAGGCTCGCAAAAGGTTCACAAGCCACCCGCTCAACGGTGACATTACTGCGCTCTTCGATTCGTCTGACTTGCCGTGAAAAGCTATAGAACTCGGCCTCGGTGGTCAGAATGCGCAACGGTCGCTCGGGATCGAAGCAACTGAGTACACGATACACTAGCTCGTGTGTATTGGGAGCAAAGACGAACTGCTCAGGTGCCGGGTGGTCCAGCAGTCCAGCCAGCAGCTTCTGAACTGCCGGAATACGCTCACCAAAAATCACGTCCCATTTATGATCCGCACCTTTGGCACTGTCATCCCAGTACGCCAGTTGCGCCTCGCGCGTCACGTCGGGCCAATAATGATGGCTATGGGGCGCACAGTGCAGTGTTTCCGGATGCAGCTTAAGAAAATGCTGATAATGTTTTTTGTAACTCATAATATAAAGGCGACTGCGTTATTGGTTATTAGATACTGATTATTGGTTATTAGATACTGGTTATTGGCGCAAGGAACTACCATCTAATAACTAGTATCTAATAACCAATACCGTATTTGAAGTTATAAAAAAAGCCGGCGTGAGCCGGCTTTTTTATTTAGTTACCTGACATATTCTTCAAGTATTTGAAGAATTCACTGTCGGGCTCGAGTACTAATACGTCATTACCGTTCTCGAAGCTCTTCTGATAAGCCTGCAAGCTACGGACAAATGCGTAAAACTCAGGATCCTGCTGGTACGATTCAGCGTAAATGCCAGCAGCTTCCGCATCACCTTCACCACGTAATTCACGTGATTCACGTTCTGCATCAGCTAACATTACGGTGATGCGGGCATCAACATCGGCACGAATTAATTCGGCTTGCTCACGACCTTCAGAACGATGTTCCATGGCCACTGCTTGGCGTTCAGCGCGCATACGTTGATAAATCGACTGACTGACTTCGGTCGGTAAGTTGATTTGCATCACGCGCACGTCAATAACTTCAATGCCAAGTTCCTGGGCACTATCTGCACCCCGGATCAGAGCTTCTCGCATCAAATCATCACGCTCGCCGGATACGATCTCTTTGATCGTGCGGTTACCAAACTCAGCACGAAGACCGCTGTTCACACGACGCGTTAACAATGCTTCTGCCTGAGCCTGATTACCGCCGTTGGTCGACAAGTAATAGGTGGCAAAATCTGAAATACGCCATTTAACATAGGTATCGACGATAAGATCTTTTTTCTCGCTGGTAATAAAGCGATCAGGGTCACCATCAAGAGTTTTAAAACGCGCGTCTAAGCGTTTAACCTGCTCGATAAAAGGTAATTTGAAATGCAAGCCCGGCTGATAAACCGTTGGCATACCAGTATCAGCATCACGCTGTACCTTACCGAACTGGATTACAATTGCACGCTGACCTTCACTCACTACAAATAGCGATGAAAAACCCAATAACGCGGCGATAATAACTAATATTGCAATTAAATTTTTCATAGTCTAGCCCCGACCTCCGTTAAAACGGTCGCTGGTACGGCCCGTTGAGTTTGTCGTGCTCTGAGTGCTGTTGCGACCGGTGTTCGAGGTATCCGAAGAGCCTGAATTCTGCCCTTGCGTCTCCATTTCGCTCGCACCACCCATTGTCCGGCGTTGTTTCTCGAGAATCTTGTCGAGCGGCAAGTACATCATGTTATTGCTGCCTTCAACATCAACCATAACTTTGGGAGTTTCTGAATAGATCTTCTCCAGGGTCTCTAAATACATCCGCTCGCGGGTAACACGAGGCGCCGCCTGGTACTGAGGTAATAATTCGTTAAAGCGAGCTACTTCACCCTGTGCTTTCAGGATTTGCTGCTCACGATAAGCTTGAGCTTCCTGCAGAACGCGGCTTACCTGACCACGTGCTAATGGCTCCCGCTGTCTTGCGTAGGCTTCCGCCTCACGGATAAAGCGTTGCTCATCTTCCTGTGCAGCAATTGCGTCATCAAACGCATCTTTAACTGCTTCAGGCGGACGTGCTGGTAATAAGTTCACGTCAACAATCTGAATACCTAGTTGATAGGGTGCGATGATATTTTCAAGCAACTCAAGGGTATTCGCACGAACGTTTTCACGACCGATGGTCAACACTTCGTCCATCGTGGTATGGCCAACGACATAGCGCAATGCACTGTCAGTTGCTTGTGCCAGGCTACGGTCCGCATTCTCAACGGCATACAAATAGTCGCGTGGATTAATAACGCGATATTGCACATCAAGTTCGACTTGCACAACATTTTCGTCCTGCGTCAACATGAAGCCTTCAGACTGAAACTGACGAATATTACTTACATCTACGGTTTCGACGCTATCCACAAAGACTGGACGCCAATGAAGACCTGGGTCAACCAGGTTATAGAAATTACCAAAACGCAGCACTACGCCGCGCTCAGCTTCTTTCACTGTGTAAAAACCGGCAATAAACCAGACCACAACTAAAAGTACGGCGATGATCCCAAAGCCTTTGCTCGGGAAACCGCCACCGCTTGACTTACCACTACCTTTATTGCCTTTGCCACCAAAGCCAAGTTTACCTAATAGATTTTTGACCGCTTCATCAAGGTCAGGAGGACCTTGGTCGCGACCACCTTGATTTTTCCATGGATCACGGTCGTTATTATTACCGTTTCCCGGTTGATTCCAGGCCATTGACTACTCCAAATTTGGATCGAATTAAAGGTGTAATTACGTTCTCGTTGCTACCTATTCTACAAAGCCTTGCAAACTATCGCCATACTCTTCGGCAACTTGTTTACACAATCGACGCCAATCGACTGCTGACATTCGTATTTTTAATGCCATCGCCCCGTCGTCACAGGCTTCTTCTTCGGTCACACTATTCATTGCATACAAACGCCCGCGTAACTTACCCATTGATGGCGGGAGACGCAACGTCAAATTCATCATCTCCGGTCGCAAGCGCTGCACAAGTGCTTGCTCCAGCAACTCAATGCCCTCTCCGGTCTGGGCTGACAGCCATACCCTAAAGGGACGGCCATTATCGTCATAATCGATACGCGCACTGCCGTCAGCGAGCTGGTCAATTTTGTTACAAATCAACAGTTGCGGTACTTCGTCGGCACCAATTTCTTCGAGCACTTCAGTCACCTGCTCGATATTTTCCTGCTGTCGTTCATCGCTAATATCGATGACATGCAGCAGCAAGTCTGCATCTTGTGTTTCTTGTAGGGTCGCTTTGAATGCGGCGACAAGTTCATGAGGCAAATGGCGAATAAAACCAACGGTATCCGCCAAAATAACTGCACCTACATCCTCAAGCTCGATTTTCCGAAGCGTAGGATCTAGTGTCGCAAACAACTGATCAGCCGCGTAAACTTTAGATTCCGTCACCCGGTTAAATAGCGTCGACTTACCCGCGTTCGTGTACCCCACCAGCGAAACCGTCGGTATTTCGGCGCGTTGCCGGGCGCGACGGCCTTGCTGGCGTTGCTTTTGCACCTTTTCCAGACGGCCTAAAATATTTTTAATCCGGCCACGAATTAATCGACGGTCCGTCTCAAGCTGAGTTTCGCCCGGTCCACGTAAACCGATACCACCTTTTTGCCGCTCCAGGTGCGTCCACCCCCGTACCAGTCGGGTGGAAATATGCCGCAATTGCGCCAGTTCAACCTGCAATTTACCTTCGTGGGTACGTGCGCGCTGCGCGAATATATCCAGGATAAGGCCGGTACGGTCGAGTACCCGGCATTGACACAGTTTCTCCAGATTTCGCTCTTGGGTCGGCGATAAACTGTGATTAAAGATGACAATATTAGCATTATAGAGTTTGACGGCTTCGGCAATCTCTTCAGCTTTACCGCTGCCGACAAAGTATCGCGAACTCGGCGTCGATCGTGCAGCAGTAATTACCGCGAGCGTTTCTACCCGCGCCGACGATACCAACAATTTAAGTTCAGAAAGGTCTTCCCGATCGGTCTCGACTGGGAAATCAACGTGCACCAGGATAGCCTGTTCACCGCTTTCAAATCTATCAAACAAGCTATCACTGCTCCTTCAAGAATTTTGTGTTAATCAATAGCCTCTTCACTACCCACTTCTTGTTGCGGGAGGTAATTTTGTGGGATTCGAGCCGGCACCACAGTCGAAATGGCATGCTTGTAGACCATTTGGCTGACCGTATTCTTCAGTAAGATTACGAATTGGTCGAAAGATTCAATCTGTCCCTGTAATTTAATGCCGTTAACCAGATAAATTGAAACCGGTACGCGCTCCCGACGCAAAGCGTTTAAAAATGGGTCTTGTAATGTTTGCCCTTTAGCCATTGGTTGCATCCTTTTTCTTTTTATTGTTTTGAGTCCGGCATTGTACTTCCGACCTTAAGTGCCAGTCCGTTCAACTATAGTCTAACACGTACGATTTAGCAGCAGTGTCAGATGTTCTTTTTGTTATTATTCATTTTCTCTAGATTAACTATAAGGCCAATTTACCTTCTTTCAAGGTTTGAATCGCGTAAAGTTTTCCGGAACCTGTTCACAATAGCGCAAAACCGATTCAAACAATGACTCGTCCAAACTATCAAACCATTGCACGCCAGGCCATTTCCGTAACCAGGTCAGCTGTCGTTTAGCCAGCTGTCGCGTGGCAAAAATGCCCCTTTCGATCATTGTTGCTTCGTCATACTCGCCGTCAAGGTATTGCCAGACCTGACGGTAACCCACGCAGCGCAGCGCCGGCAGATCAAGATGCAGGTCGCCGCGCTGGCGCAACTTTTTCACCTCATCCACAAAGCCTTCATCGAGCATTTGTTTAAATCGTCGTTCAATTCGATCGTGCAACAGCTTCCGTTCCTGCGGGGCGACCGCGAGCTGTATGACTGGATAGGGCAGCGCATTTTGTCGGGTCTGGCTTAAGTCCGTTAATGACTGGCCCGACAAACGGTAAACCTCAAGAGCACGGACTAAGCGCTGGGGGTCATTTGGATGGATACGCGCTGCACTGACCGGATCAACTTGCTTTAATTCATCATGTAGTTTCTGATTACCCTGTTGTTGCAGCTCAGCTGTTAGTTGGGCACGCAGTTCCGCATCAGCTTCCGGTAACTCAGACATGCCTTCGAGCAAGGTCTTAAAGTACATCATAGTGCCACCGACCAGCAGCGGTGTGCGTCCGGCAGCAAGAATGTGTTCGATTTCCCGGCGCGCATCACTAGCAAATTGAGCAGCAGAGTAGCGCTCACTTGGGTCACAAATATCAATCAGCCGATGTGGTGCTCTGGCGAGCTCTTCCGCGGTCGGCTTTGCCGTACCGATATCCATATCACGGTAAATGAGTGCTGAATCGACGGAAACGATGTCAGCATTGAGACGCTGACTTAACTCAATCGCGAGTCCGGTCTTCCCTGCTGCGGTGGGACCATAAAGACAAATCACATGAGGCTCTGTCATCGCAATCGCTCCGGTAACTCGGGCAGTTCTACCGGGGTACAATAGGCCGGATCAGCGTCTAACTGATCACGCCAAATTGCCAACCAGTGCTCCGCCTGTACTTTTGTGTAGCTGGTGCTAAGTTGCTGGCTGGCGAGCCAATCCCAGAACGTAGTTGGCAGCTCTGCGTGATCGGCCAGCATTTGGGTTACCCGAGCCAGACTGACATTGATATCCGTATGCCGAAGTGCACTTGGCACTTGCTTTACCACCACCGAGCGCGCTTCCCGGTTTAGCATGATGCCGAGGCGGGCTAACCGTTCGGGCGCGATGGTAGTTAAGCGCTGCAAACTATCGTTATCAGTTAGTCTCACCGGAATAAGTAAGGGTTGGCCCGCTAATCCGGTTGCGTGTTGTCGCTGTAGTTGCGTTACAAGGTATGCCTGCTCTATGGCCTGTAAATGCAGCAACGTTAATCTGCCCTCCTGCTGCAGCAACGCCATGCGTTGCTCTACAACTGCCAGTACGCTGGCAGGCGCTGTCCCCGGACTCAGGGATACTTCCGCTGGCTCAGGCACTGATGGCATTGATGGTCTGGGCGGCACAGGCTGTGTAACTGAATCACCGCCCATAATACCTGGCAACGGCAGTTTATTACGTGGTTGTAACTCTGCAACTTGCTGCTGCAGTTCGCTGGACGACGGTTGATAGCTATGTGTTGACGAACCTTTAGCTGATGCTTTTGTATCTAATGCCTGGCGCACGCTTTGTAAAACAAAATCATGAACCTCACGGCCTTGTTGAAAGCGCACTTCGTGTTTCGCCGGATGCACGTTGACGTCCACCTCTGTGGCTGGCAATTCGAGATAGAGAACATAGGTCGGCACTCGGTCGTCATTCAGTGTATCGCCATAAGCCTGACGAATTGCATGGTTCAACATCCGATCGCGCATCATACGACCATTCACATAAAAATATTGACCGTCCGCCTGATGCCGACAGCCATCAGGCGGCGCGACCCAACCCCATAAGCGCAGGGCCAGATGTTCAACGTCAAGAGCTATCGCGTGCTCAGTAAACTGCGAGCTCATCACGCGCGCGACCCTGTCTACCACCTGCGCCGAATCCACCGCAGGATAATTGCGAACCATTTTTTGATTATGATTGAGCGTTAATCGCACGTCGAAACGACTTAGGGCGATGCGTTTTAGCAGTTCATCGATGTGGTTGAACTCTGTTTTGTCAGTACGCAGGAACTTCCGCCGGGCCGGGGTATTAAAAAATAGATCTTCCACGTCCACCGTGGTGCCATTGGGGTGACTTGCTGGTGCAAGTTCAGCTTGCATGTCGCGGCCCTCAACCCAGGCCCGCCATGCTTGTTGCTGATCCGCAGGTTTTGAGGTGAGCGTGAGCCGTGAGACCGAACTGATACTTGCTAATGCTTCACCGCGAAAACCCAGACTCTGAATCGCCTCAAGATCATCAAGGGATGCTATTTTACTGGTTGCATGACGCGCCAGCGCCAATGCCAACTCGTCCTTGCTCACACCACTACCGTTGTCGCGGATGCGGATGCGCCGGCGGCCCCCTTTTTCAATATCAATGACCAACTGCATGGCACCGGCATCGAGGCTGTTTTCCACCAACTCCTTCACCACCGATGACGGCCGTTCAATCACTTCACCGGCGGCAATCTGGTTCGCCAAACTAATAGGTAACAGACGGATGGGCATTGGTAACGCCTATTCAGGAGAAGGAATTTCAAGAACCTGGCCAACCTGAATGACCGAGCTACTTAGTTTATTCCGCGACTTTATGGCAGTTACCGAAGTATTGTATCGTTGTGCCAGAATAGATAATGACTCACCGGACTTGACCACATGGCGGCTGGCACGGTTGGATGCGAACATTGTGCCATCCGGTGGGCGACGCATGAAAAAGCCCCGCACGCCCTGATAAATAGCGCGCGCAAGCTTTTGCTGATGTTGATTGCTGCGCAGCAGTTGCTCTTCGCCAGGATTAGAGATAAATCCAGTTTCCACCAGCATCGACGGCATGGCGGTCGACGTTAACACGGCCAGACTCGCATGTTGCGGTTTGGTCTTATGCATTTTGGTGATGCGCTTTAATTCCGCCAAAACTTCTGTGGCAGCTTCGTAGCCGCTTAACATCGCATGATCCATGCTCATCGAAACCAATGTTTCATTAAGAAATTCTTGTTCATCAGCCGCAGGCTCAACACCGGCGAGTACATCAGAGAGCCGCTCTTTATTCTCTAATAAGCGACCCATTTCTGTACTGGCACGGCGATTTGATAACACCCAGATGGATGCGCCACGAGGTTGTGGAGTAACAAAAGCATCAGCATGAATGGACACGAATAAATCGGCGTCAACGCGTTCCGCTTTGCGCGGCCGCTCATTCAAATCAACGTAATAGTCGTCGGAACGAATCAAGTAGGCTTGCATCGCGGGGTCAGAGTTAATCATACTCGCCAGTGCGCGGGCAATCTTCAATACCACGTCTTTTTCATAGGTACCGCGAGGCCCGATCGAGCCGGGATCTTCACCGCCATGCCCAGCGTCAATAGCTACGGTAACTTTGCGTTCCTGTAAGTCTTCTGCGCGTAACGCGCTGCGATCGCGCTCTAACGACGTGCCGGGTAGATCAACAACCAGACGATGACCGTAGTTTTCTTGCGGTCCCAGCGACTGAATCTGGGGTTCTACAATTTTATCCAATTCCAGTACGATCCGTGTGCCGCCCGTGTCTTTTGGTGTGCTGGTGCGGATGGTTTTTACTAACAGCGAATTGGAGTCAAACTGGTCGAGATTGAAGTTAAGCTTGGTGTCCGGAAAATCAACAACCAACCGATATGGATGTGACTGGTTTAAGTGAAAATAGCTAAACACTGGCTCGTCACCCATATCGAAGACCACCCGCGTGCGGTCGGGAGACGGCCACATACGGATGTTCTCAATGGTGTTATCTGCTGCAGCAGGTACAGCAAAACACACTAACACGAGTGTAAACAGAACAGTGATCAAGCGTTGCATTAGAGTTTATCGAGAAGTTCCCGACCTCTTGTTGTTAGCGCACCAAGCGTCAACGACCGGGACGTATCCACGTAATCGATGACAATTTTCAAATCTGGCTCTGGTAACACCCCAGCTCCACGCTGGGGCCACTCCGCCAGAATTATTGTATTACTGTCAAGGTAATCACGAATGCCCATAAATTCAAGTTCTTCAGGGTCTGCCAGTCGATATAAATCAAAATGATGAACCTGCCAGGCTCCCAATTGATAACTTTCAACCAGTGTATAGGTTGGACTCTTGACCTTACCCTGATGCCCTAACGCTTGAATAAAACCTCGGCTAAAAGTGGTTTTACCGGCACCTAATTCCCCCAACAAATACACCGTGAGGGCGGCCTGGTAGCGCCCTTTCGTTCCATCTACCAAGCGTGCCAGACGTTCTGCCAGTGCCAGTAGCGCGGCTTCATCAGCAAGAAAAAACTGTTTTTCAATCATGGATTAACTAACTTCCGCAACGGCTCCATTAAATCGCTCGGTAGTGTACCACGTTCGCCTGCGATTGCAGCGTGTTCTCCGGCGACACCGTGCAACCATGCGGCGCAGGGTAAAATTGCTTCAACGTCCAGTCCCTGACCAATAAGGCTGCCGGCAATCCCGCTCAGCACATCACCTGCGCCGCCGACCGCAAGCGCCGGTGTACCGCGACTGCAAATACGAATAGAAGACGAGTCGGGTTGTGCGACTAACGATCCAGCTCCTTTAAGCAGTACCTGTGCATCGAAGCGTTGAGCTAATTTTTTAACCGCCTGCCAGCGATCCTGCTCCACCTCGTTAGCACTACTATTCAATAAGCGCGCTGCTTCACCCGGGTGAGGGGTTAACCATAGGGGCGCCGCACGTTTCGCCCATGCTGGATTTTTAGCCAGCCAGTTGAGGCCGTCGGCATCAAGCAGAACCGGTACATCTGCTGCAAGCACCCACTCACACAGCTTCCGCCCCCACTCCGTTTGACCTAAGCCCGGCCCTAGCACCACTGCTGAAGCTCGCGCCAGGAATTCTTTCACATCATCCGCCGACTCCGCTGCTGTACTTGAGACCATTAACTCGGGTTGCGCACTGGCAATGATGTTTTGACTGTCGGGATGGGTTAAAACTGAGACTTTCCCGGCTCCGGAACGCAATGCCGCCCGGCCGGCCATAACCACTGCGCCTGACATACCCGGCGCTCCGCCGACAATAACGACATGACCATGGCTACCCTTGTGACTGCTACGGGCGCGAGGCGGCAGCTGTCGGGCGATCTCGTCCTGTTCGACAAGCGTAGCAAACGGCTGCTCGAGCTGGCGAAATGCTGGTGCAATGCCTAATTCCGCCAGCTCCAGATGGCCTACATAGTGGGCCGCCTGAGCAGTCAGTAAACCGGGCTTAAGGGCGACCATGGTCACCGTGTAGTCCGCCTCGACTGCGACCGGAATCGCCACACCTCGATCGCTCTGCAGTCCCGTTGGACAATCAATACTGAGTACCCACAGCTTGTGAAAGTTCTTCGCGTCATTCAACGTCTCAACCGCACGGCAGTACATCTTATCGAGATCACGGCTCAGCCCCGTGCCAAGCATGGCGTCGACAATAACGTCGTATTCAGCAACATGGGTACGATCCAGTTGCTCCAGTGGCTCCGCGGTGCCGTGTTCATCCTCCCAGGCTGCAGCGGCTTCCTTTGCCAGTTCGGTTTTTGGCTCTGCGGCAACCACTTGTACCCGATAGCCCTGCGCATGAGCCAGACGCGCCAGCACCCAGCCATCGCCACCATTGTTACCCGGGCCACATAAGATCATGACTCGTGCAGGCGCCGGATGTTGCCGTTCCAGCGCAGCCAGACAACTCTTGGCGGCCCGCTGCATCAATTGCGCTGCAGAGACTGAGAGTGATTCCGCTGCCTCAAGTTCGCGTTCCCGAACCTGGGCGGTGAGATAAACAAGATGTTGCATGCTAACCGGCATCGGTGCATCTCCCTGTGTTTTTTGTTATTTTGTGCACTTGCCTCTAAGCATAAGACGAATTGTATGGATTTTCACCAACTCGCTGAAGATATTAAACGTTGGGGTCAGGAACTTGGCTTTCAGAAAGTCGGTATCACTGATCTCGACCTGAGCGCTGAGCGTGATGCCCTTGCGCAGTGGCTCGCCGACGGCATGCACGGTGAAATGGATTATATGGAGCGTCATGCTGAGCTGCGGACGCGTCCGGAGCAGCTTCACCAGGGCAGCGTCCGCGCAATTTCCGTACGAATGAACTATCTGCCGGCCGAAGCAGGCTTCGCCAAAACCCTGAAAAATCCCCGCTTAGGCTACATTAGTCGTTATGCGCTAGGGCGCGATTATCACAAATTAATGCGCAAACGCCTCAAACAGCTAGGTGAGAAAATAAAAACCGCTTGTGCCGACCTCGACTACCGCCCCTTTGTCGATTCCGCGCCGATTCTCGAACGTCCATTGGCCGTTAAGGCAGGCTTAGGCTGGACTGGAAAGCATACGCTTGTGCTTGACGAGCAAGGTGGGTCATGGTTTTTCCTGGGCGAATTGTTAGTCAATCTGCCATTACCTGTCGACCAACCTGTCACCGAAAAATGTGGAAGCTGCAAAGCCTGTATCACCATTTGTCCGACTCAGGCGATTGTCGAACCTTATAAACTTGACGCACGGCGTTGCATCTCTTATCTCACCATAGAGTTAAAGTCGGCTATTCCCGAAGAATTCCGGCCACTGATCGGCAACCGTATTTATGGCTGTGATGACTGCCAGTTAATTTGTCCCTGGAATCGCTATTCACAACTTACCAGTGAAGATGACTTTGCCCCGAGGAAAGACTTACATGCACCAGAGTTGCTGGAACTATGGGGCTGGGATGAAACCACCTTCCTAAAAACCACCGAAGGCTCACCTATTCGGCGCATCGGCTTTGCCGCATGGCAACGTAATCTGGCTGTTGCCCTGGGCAACGCCCCTCATGACCCTGCCATCATCGATGCCCTGGAAGCACAGCGGGGCGCGGTAAATGAGATGGTCGATGAACATATTGACTGGGCGCTGACCCGGCAGCGCAATAAAGATGCGACGACCAGCAAACAAGTTTTGCGCCTTACCCGCGCAGTTGAAAAAGGCCTTCCCCGCGACGCTTAAGCGCGTCTATCTGCTTTCGCCAGACAGTCTGCAAGTATGGCTTCGAAGTACTGTGCTCCGCGTTTCTCAGCTTCCTCACAGTTGTGTTCAGGGATTGATTCAGGATTTGGATAACGCTTAAGTACGCGCTCTAGACTGGCCTCTCGCAGCAAATGTAGAACCGGATATGGCGCCCGATTGGTGTAATTACTGGGAGCCTCTGGTGCTGTACCGGCGAACTGGTAGCGCGGGTGAAAACTGGCAATCTGCAGGATTCCTTCAAGCCCACCCTCACGCAGATACACATCGGCGTAATCCAGCAACTCGAGGTAGTCGTCAAATTCGTCAAAGCCATTGCTGAGCACCACTAGCGTGGTTTCCGTATGCGTATCCGCAACCAGTTGTTCAGCCGCATCCGCTAGAGCTTGCAATGCCCCGGCAAGGTCGCCGGCGGCACATTCGCGATAGACGATAGTTTGTCGCTCAACTTCACGGTGCGCAAACGGACAAAAATTGAGCCCAACGACAACGCGCTCGACCCATTCGCGCACCGCCTCACATGCCGGTGTCAAAGTGCTTGGCTGAGTCGTCACGGGCGCGATAACCTCAACATTTTCCTGCCGCATACTCGAGCGCGCCGCGCACCGCTGCTACCTGCGCATCGACGCATTCGACCGGGTTGGTGTTCGGGCTATCAGGGTAAACTTCAGTGGTGGTGACGAATTTTGCATCGGTCATCCCCATACACAAGCCAAGTGGTCTGGCATCGTATTCAATAACGCCCTCTTGCACCATCGGTGCGCCAATTAAGCAACCGCTATCATCGGGCGGTGCAATATGGGTTACTGGTTTGACTGTTTCAATGATTGCGCGCTGGAACTCCGGTTCCTGCCGCGAACTATCAGCAACCAGGTAAAAGCCGTCCGGGATGTTCCAGTTGTCATTGGTAGTGCCATTACGAGCAGCCAGTGCCGGGCGAAACTCAGAATTATCCGTATCAGTAGTTTCATGCAGATCAACATGCACACATGGCGCAATCTTGTGCTTCGCTAAATAATTCATGATTAACGCGGTTTCTTGTGCCGGGCTATCTTCAACAAAAGAACGGTTAGGATCCACCGCGTCCGGATTCCAGCGGTTAATAGTTTCATAGCCCCAGGGACTGATGCATGGCGCGACCAGAATATTGAAGCGCGACAAATGATTAACCGCTTCAGTTTCAAGAAAGTATAAGGCACCGTGGACACCACTGGTTTCGTATCCGTGTACCCCTCCAGTGACTAGTACCGTCGGACGATCAACATGCCAGTTACGGCTGCGTACGACAAATAGCGGGAAACTGCGACCGTCATAATTGAGTTCGCCATAGGTTTCAACATCAAACTGTTCGCGCAAATGATCGATACGGCGAATGACGTCATTGCTGTAATCACGCTGTTTGCGCTGTTGCTCGAACCATTCTTTTTTCTCGGCATCTTTCCACGGTTTGCCCGGAGTCCCTATAGGATACTGCTGCGTCATACTTGACTACTCCCTCAAGATTAAAAACAGATGAATGATTTAGAAAAAGATGACTTAGTTTAGGCTATTTCCGGCTCTGCCTCCAGCAGCTGGTTTCGGCTTAACTGAGTAAAAAAAGTGTAAACCAACCCACTAACACCGCAGCGCTGCATACCAACAGGGTGGGACGCCACATTGACCGATGTCCCAGACTAATGACCAAACCAGCTTTTACCAGCGTGTTCACACTTGCAGCAAGCACAATCGCGTAGGTCGCAACATCTGCGCTGATGCCGCCTGCGACAGTGTCAGTTTTTGCCATTTTCGCCATCGACAAGGTAATAGCATCGACATCGGATAATCCGGAAATGGCCGCGACAGCGTATATCCCGTTGGCATCAAAATACTGATGGGCGTAATGTGCAACCAGCAAAATGATAACCAGCAGTGCTGCAAATTTGAGGGCTGTTATAATGTCAAACGGGTTTTTTACTGTAACCGCGGTCGGCTGGCCATCTCTGGTGCCGCGTAACACTAACCAACCAACACCAATAAGGCTTACCACCATCATACTCAATAATGGTCCGGTGACATGGGTTAATAGCTCGCGGTTGACGACCGCAACCTCAATTAGCATTCTTGGGAACATGGTGCCCGCCGCAATGAGCAAGGTTGCCACCAGTAATCGGTGACCCACCGTTTGTGCCCGCCCTAATTGTGCCATGCTCAGGGTAACCGCTGTGGACGATGCAATCCCACCTAACAAACCGGTCAACAGCAAGCCGCGATGACTGCCCAACAACTTGATAGAAAAATAACCGACGAAAGAGATACCAGTGATCAACACCACCATCCAGCCGATAAGATAGGGATTGATGACACCCCCCGGACCGTAGCCTGTATCGGGGAGTAATGGCAGCACCACAACGCTAATCACCAGCATCTGTAAAATCGCCATCAGCTCGCGCTGCTGAAGACGTTCAACCCAGCCATGTAATACCGGCTTAAGCCCAAGCAATAAAGCCACAACGATTGCCACAGGCACGGCAACCTCAACGAGTCCGATGACACACAGAGCGCCAAGACAAAAGGTCAATAGCAATGTGATCGGCGTGGTGATGCCGACGTCGTTATCACGCCGTGCTTCCATTACGTGGGCAACAATAACTAGTGCTGAGAAACTGGCAAAAATCAACAGCCAGAACAGTGAAGTCATAGAGCCCGGCGGGTACTGCGTAATCAAGGTAACCACGCCGCCCAGCAGACTTGCGACTGTGAAGGTCCGCAGTCCGGCGAAGCGCTCACCTTCAGCCCTGCCGCGCTGACTCCAGCCACGTTCAAGACCGAGAATTAAACCGATTGCAAGCGCGTAGGCAAGCTCAAGCAGCGCAATGTCCATCGCGTTTGCCCGTCAGGCCGCCCAAAGCTGCATTGCGCACTGCACCAGAATGGCAATGTTGGCGATCGCCCCTAAGGTGAAAAACCAGCTACGTGGGCTTGGGTTTTTCTCAGTCGCTATCGCATAGTAAAGCACCATGTGCAAAATCCGGGCGATGGCAAACAGCATCACCCAATAACCAAACCAGTCACTTTCAAGCCCTAAAAACACGCCTAAAAATACCGTGGCTAAGAACATCGGCACGTTTTCAATTGAATTCATAAAAGTTCGATGGCAACGGAATACCAGCGAGTCATGACTGAGATCTTTAGGTACTTTGCCTGGAATGGCGCCAGGTTGCTTGGCTTTGACTGCGGCGGCAACCGCCCACTGCACCACCCATGTTGCAATAATTATCCATACCCCAGTAAATACTAATGTCTGCGCTTGCATAACTTATCCCTTTTTGTTGTTTCTATTCGGGTTTAAAAATGCCGATCACATTGTCATCTTTTACAGCTTTAGTTGGCTCTGCGGCGGGCTGTTCTTGCGGTTTCTTGTCCTGCTCAGTGAAACGATGGTGGCAGGCCACACACTCGACATGTTCCTGCTGTTCACCACTTTCAGTTTGGGTGATCAATAACATCAGGGTGTCCATTGCCTGACAGGCTGGGCATTCCGCACCAGCGATAAAACGTTTACGTGTCCGTGCCATATTCACCTCGTGTCGCTTCAGGTATAATTGTCGCAGATTCATTCACCAACACCAAGCACAACAAGGTTAGTCATGATTTCAATCCGTGGCATGGCGCTCATGCGCGGCGGCAACGTCTTGCTCGAGAACACTGATTTAGCTATTTTCCCGGGCCATCACGTCGGTATTGTCGGTCGCAACGGTACTGGTAAGTCGTCATTATTTGCCCTGCTGCGTGGTGAGCTCCAGGTTGAACAAGGTGAATGTGACGTGCCACAACACTGGCGCATAGCCAGTGTAAAGCAGGAAACTCCGGCGCTGGACCGCAGTGCCCTCGATTATGTGCTGGATGGCGATACGGAATTACGCCAGCTCGAAGATCAACTTGCCGCTGCCGAGCGCGCCGACGATGGCCATGCCATCGGTCGCTTACATGATCAGCTTGCCACCATTGGTGCATATGAAGCTCCTTCACGAGCGGCAGCGCTGTTAGCCGGTTTAGGTTTCGCTGATGCTCAGTTTCAGCAACCAGTGAAGGCTTTTTCCGGCGGCTGGCGGGTGCGTCTTAACCTCGCTCAGGCGCTGATTTCGCGGGCCGACCTCCTGCTGCTGGATGAGCCGACCAACCACCTCGACGTTGATGCCATTTTCTGGTTGGAAGATTGGTTACAACGCTTTCCGGGCACCTTGTTATTGATTTCGCACGACCGCGACTTTCTCGACGCGATTTGCCAACAAATCATTCATATTGAGCAGCAAACGGCGACTGCTTATAACGGTAACTACAGTAGTTTTGAGCGCCAGCAGGCAGAACAAATTGCACAACAACAAGCGCAGTTTGAAAAAGAGCAGGCCCAACGTAAACATCTGCAAACCTACATCGACCGTTTCCGCTACAAAGCCAGTAAAGCCAAACAGGCACAAAGCCGGATTAAGGCGCTTGAACGGCTGCAGGCCAGTGCACCAATAGTCGCGAACAGCCAGTTCCAGTTCCGTTTTCGCCAGCCCATGCAACTGCCTAACCCATTGCTGACCCTGGAAAACGTACAAGCGGGGTACGGTGATACCGTCATTCTGCGCTCGATAAAATTTGACTTAGTACCCGGCAGCCGAATTGGCTTGCTCGGCCGTAACGGTGCCGGTAAATCAACCCTGGTCAAGTTATTGGCCGGAGAGCTGGCGCCGCAAAGCGGCACAGTAGAACTTAATTCCGGCGTAAAACTGGGCTATTTTGCGCAGCACCAGCTGGAAACTCTTGATCTGAAAGCCAGTGCTTTGCAGCACATACAACGACTTGACCCACAGGCAAGTGAACAGCAATTGCGTGATTATCTGGGCGGATTTGGCTTTACCGGCGAGCAGGCAACGCGACTGGTTGCGCCTATGTCGGGTGGTGAAAAAGCTCGTCTGGTGTTAGCTATTATCGTTTACCAGAAGCCTAACCTGTTATTACTGGATGAACCGACCAACCATCTCGACAGCGTTATGCGCGAAGCGCTGGTTTATGCGTTGCAGGATTTCGAAGGTGCGATGGTGATCGTGTCGCACGACCGACATTTGTTGCGCACCACGGTGGATGACTTTTTCCTGGTTGCTGACGGCCAGGTCGGTTTGTTTAATGACGACCTGGATGGCTACCATCGCTGGTTACAGGAACGTCAACAACCGCTTAAAACGACCAGCGAAGCCAATTCAGGTAAAGCCGACCGTAAAGCAGAAAAACGCGAGGCCGCGGAACGTCGTAAACGACTGAAACCTCTTAAGGATGCGGTCGAACGGCATGAGCGAGCGGTGCAAGAAAATGAATCCAAGCTGACACAGCTCAATACGCTGTTAGGTGACAGTAGTTTATATGAGGACGCGAACAAACCACGGCTGCAGGAACTGTTGCAGCAACAAGCGCGCACCCAGCAGGCGTTGCAGCAAGCGGAAGAAGAGTGGATGACGGCAGAAGAAGCCTTACAACAAGCAGAAGCGGAGGATGAACTCTAAATTATGCAGATTCCCTGGCAACAACTTGATGCAGAACTGCTCGACAACATTATCGAAGCCTTCGTGTTACGTGAAGGTACGGATTACGGCTTAGAAGAGAAGTCACTGGCAGAAAAGGTTGCTGATGTGCGAGCGCAGCTGGAACGCGGTGACGCCGTGCTGGTTTGGTCCGAACTGCATGAGACGGTTAACATCATGCCCCGGGATGGCTTCGATGATGGGTAAATACATCGCGCCAGGGTACCTCAGCATCACCAAGAATTAAGAAGTTCGGGTTACCCAGTTCCTGCTCTTCATTATAGGTGATGCGCTGAAAATTCTCGCTGACGATCCTCCCGCCCGCTTCACCGACAATCACATCTGCCGCAGCCGTATCCCACTCACCTGTGGGCCCCACCCGCAAAAAACAATCCGCCTGTCCCTCTGCTATGAGACAGGCTTTCAATGAACAACTGCCAGCAGGTAAGGTACTGAGTTCCCGCTCTGGATTCATTCGTTGTAGCACCCGCTCACGGGGTTGCCTGCGGCTTATCGCGAGGATCACCGGATCATTGTCCGGATCTACTAACTTACGCACAGCAAGTTGCTGCTCGCCGTTAATGTCACGCCGAAACGCACCCGCGCCTTTTTGGGCAAGGTACAGCTTGTCGCCCGCCGGCCAATAGATCACGCCCAGCGTCGGCTGGTTTTGTTCGACCAACGCAATCACGACGGTGAAGTCGCCGCTGCGCGCTATGAACTCCTGGGTACCATCGATGGGATCAATTAACCAGTAGCGCGGCCAGCTCTGCCGTTCTTCTAACGACAGATGGGCGCCTTCCTCAGATAAAACCGGTAGGTCCGGGGTCAGTTCCTGTAACTTGCGGAGTATGAATTTGTGTGCCGCCAAATCGGCACTGGTGACCGGGGAGTTATCGCTCTTCTCGTAGGTGTCGTACGCTTGCTCTTCATAGATTTCCATAATTAAATCGCCCGCCTGCTGGGCGATCGCAGCTGCGCTTTCCAACCACTTTTGCAGTTGCTTAGTTGGAGTCACGAGCAATTTTCCTCAACGTCATGAGTAGTGCGGCAATGCTGCGTGCTTCGGTGAAATCATCCTGTGCCAGCAAGGCTTCAGCTTTGCTTAGCAACCAAGGTACCCGCTCCAGGGGTTCAGGTTCGTCACCTTCAAGTTGTTCGGGGTACAGATCGCGGGCAATAAAAATATGCATCGTTGCCGAGAAAAATTGTGGCGCCATAGTTACGCTTTTCAGCGGAATAAGTTGTTTAGCACCAAAGCCAATTTCTTCTTTCAACTCACGATTAGCCGCCTCTTCCGGGGTTTCGCCCGGATCAATTAAACCTTTGGGGAAGCCCAATTGATAGTTGTGCAAACCCGCCGCGTATTCCCGCACTAACATTAAGGTTTCATCGTCAACAAAGGGCACAATCATAACAGCACCGCGGCCACTGCTTTGCATGCGTTCGAACTGGCGTTCGACACCATTGCTAAAGCGCAAGTCAACCGCTTCAATGCGCAGCAAACGACTTCGGGCTACAATTTGTCTTTGAAGAATTTCCGGGATAGGTTGTCGCGCCATTTCATCGCCACCATTTGGAATCTGTCAAACTGATATCCAGAATAAGCCCAGGTTACTGGCTTCCGAACTGCTGTTTCGGTTACTATAACGGCTTGTAACAAGCGGTACAACACAGAGGAGCTTTTCATGAGCGAAACGACAACACAATTCGACGCAGTTGTCATCGGCAGCGGCCCAGGCGGCGAAGGCGCCGCAATGCAACTGACCAAAAATGGCCTCAATGTTGCCATGATTGAAAAGCATAAATCACTTGGCGGTGGCTGTACGCACTGGGGCACCATCCCTTCGAAAGCACTCCGTCACTCTGTGAGCCGACTGATTGAATTCAACGGTAACCCACTGTTTTCCGGTGAACATATTCAGAACGGTTTAACCTTCTCGCATATTCTTCGCCACGCCCAGGGTGTGATTCAGCAGCAAGTGCAGATGCGTAGTAGCTTTTATCAGCGCAACGACGTCACCGTACTCCATGGTACTGCAACCTTTGAAGATGCCAATACCATAAAAATTACGCAGGCCGACGGTACCATTGAACACGTCAGCGCCAAGCACATTGTCATCGCAACGGGTTCGCGGCCCTATCATCCGCCCGACGTCGATTTCGATCATGAGCGTATTTACGATTCTGATACGGTACTTTCGCTGAAACATGAGCCACGCAGTATTATCATCTATGGCGCAGGTGTGGTTGGTAGTGAATACGCCAGTATTTTCCGTGGCCTCGGGGTAAAAGTTGATTTGATCAATACCCGCGATCGGTTGCTGTCATTTCTGGATGCAGAAATTTCCGATGCATTGAGCTACCACCTTCGTAACAATGGTGTCGTTATTCGTCATAACGAAGAGTACGACCGCATTGAAGGTAGTGACGATGGTGTCACACTTTATACGAAATCAGGTAAACGCATCGATGCTGATTGCTTGCTATACGCTAATGGCCGCTCAGGTAACATTGAAGACCTCAATGTCGAAGCGGTTGGTTTAAAGCCAAACTCGCGCGGCCAGCTTGATGTCTCCAGTAAGTACCAGACCGAAGTTGAAAACATCTACGCAGTAGGCGACATCACGGGCTTCCCATCATTAGCTTCAGCGGCTTATGACCAGGGGCGGATCAGTGCGACTGCGATTATTCACGGCGACTCTGCACAGCGTTTGATTAATGACATCCCCACCGGTATTTATACCATCCCGGAAATTAGTTCGGTGGGTAAAACGGAAGAAGAACTTACCGATCAGAAAGTACCTTACGAGGTCGGCCGCGCGCACTTCAAACATTTAGCGCGGGCACAGATTTCCAATATGGCAGTAGGTAGTTTGAAGTTGTTATTCCATCGTGAAACCAAGGAAGTTCTTGGGGTTCACTGCTTTGGTGAGCGGGCAGCAGAAATCATTCACATCGGCCAGGCCATCATGGAACAGAAAAATGGTGGCAATACCATCGAGTATTTCGTCAACACCACCTTTAACTATCCAACTATGGCTGAGGCATATCGCGTAGCTGCGCTCAACGGCCTTAACCGGATCCGCGAGTAATTCACTCGGGTTTGGCGCTTGGCAGTTCGAAGCGGACTGCTAAGCCGCCCAGTTTTTGACTACGACCAAAAGAAATCCGTCCGCCATGGCGTTCTACGATGCGTTTAACAATCGCCAGCCCTAATCCTGACCCCTTCGATGCCCGTGCCTTGTCGCCCTGAGTAAACGGCTGCAACACATGTTCAATTTGACCGGCAGGAATTCCCTCACCGTTGTCACTGACAGTTACCCAAACACGCTCCAGACTGCGGTTATACCCGGTTTCAATAACAATGCGCCCACCACCGTAGCGTTCAGCGTTCTCGAGCAGATTTAGCAGTACCCGTTTAATCGAGATAGCTCGCACAGGTATTTTCGGCACATCGCCGTATGCTACCTTAATTTGCGCATGCCAACTCTCCGGAACATGCCCGACCACATCTTCCACTAAATAATTCAGGTTCTCACAGTCGCTATCTGCCAGACTATCAAGCCGCACATAATCGATAAACTGATCGATGATGGCATTCATATCGTCTATGTCACTGATGATGCCTTCCGCTAAAGAATCTTCGCTGGGCGGCATCATCTCTGTTGCCAGTCTTATTCGCGTAAGCGGCGTGCGCAAATCGTGCGAAACACCGGCCATTAGCAACACCCGATCCTGCTCCAACTGCCGTACCCCTTGGGCCATTTGGTTGAACGCCTTGGTCACTGCGATAACTTCGGTAGAACCGCGTTCCGGCAACGCATCAGGATAATCACCCCGTCCCACTTGCAACGCCGCTGCTTCCAGGGATTTTAATGGTTTGTTTTGCCAGTTGGTAAAAAGCATACCGCCTAAAACACTGAGCGCACCGATCAAAATAAGATAGAACAACAATGGTGAAAATCGTGCTTCATCAAAGGTTTCAAGCTCTACGCGTAACCAGTAGCCAGCGAGAGATTCGGTACGGATCCAGACATAGTAAACGTCCTGCTGCGAGATCCGTACTTCGGTGGTCGCCGCGAGCTGCTGGCTCATTTGATTTGAGAGGAAATTATAGGTGGTGGCCTGATCAAGTCCGTTCGCGATAGCTTCTTGCTCGGAGAATCCATCAATGCCAACAGCTCGTGTGTAACGTTCAGCCAGCGAGCGTTTCTCAACTGCAGACATTTCATGGCTGCTCAACCATTGATCAAGCACGATAATGCCTTGTACCTGCTTGGAAACAACAGAGCTGATTTGCTGCATGGTCGGCTTTACCACGTATACACCGACCATGATGTAAGAAACAATCTGGTTGATTAACAACAGCAGCGCGATTAATGCGACCGTGCGGGCAAAGGCAGAACGCGGGAGAATGCGCATCAGCTGCCTTTTTTGCTGCCGTCGGGCACAAATACGTAACCCAGACCCCACACTGTTTGAATGTACCGCGGATTAGCTGCATCAACTTCAAGCATCCGGCGCAACCGTGAAACCTGAACATCAATGCTACGCTCAAGGGCACTGTAATCGCGGCCGCGCGCCTGATTCATCAACTTGTCACGTGACATGGGTTGGCGCGGGTGGGTCACCAGCGCTTTCAGTACAGCGAATTCACCACTGGTCAGGGGCATCGGCTCATCGCCACGAAACATCTCCCGGGTGCCTAAGTTCAGCCGGAATTCACCAAATTTGATTTCTTCATCGTCCGCTGATGGCGCACCGGGAATAGATTTTCCGCGTCGGCGCAACACTGCGCGAATCCGCGCCAATAACTCCCGCGGGTTAAATGGCTTCGCCAGATAATCATCGGCTCCTAGCTCGAGCCCGATAATGCGATCCACTTCATCACCTTTAGCGGTCAACATCACAATAGGAATGTCATTATTTGCCTGGCGCAAACGCTTACAAATGGAGAGGCCATCCTCACCCGGAAGCATTAGATCCAGTACCATGAGATGAAAATTCTCGCGTTCTAGCAGGCGGTCCATCTGCTCACTTTCGGCCGCTGATCGCACATAAAATCCCTGTTCCGTCAGGTAGCGCTCCAATAAGCTGCGTAACCGTGCATCGTCATCTACAACTAATATTTTAAAGGTCTCTTGCGCCATGCCTGAGCTGCTCCTATGGCCATAGTAATGTTGCAACTATAAAAGAAGCGTGCCACTTTGCCAACGAACCGCGGTCCGTATCGGTCTGCTTTTTGTATCCAAATGTTTTAACCGGTCAAATACTTAACGCAGTTACGGCTCGCGCGCTTTGCCTTGTACAAAGCCTGATCGGCACGCCGCAACAGGTCTTCCCGGGTATCTTCAGATTGAGCGGTCGTCACCCCTATGCTTGCGGTGACCCTGAAGTCGTCAAACTCTAACGCTTCTATGGACCCGCGCAAACGCTCGGCAATACCCAACGCCACGCTAAGATCTGCATCAGACAGGATGACCGCAAATTCTTCGCCACCGGTGCGAGCGGCTAAGTCAGCTGTGCGGAACATGGATGCCAATAAGCTGCCAATAGCTACCAGCACTTTATCTCCGGTATCGTGCCCATAACGGTCGTTGATGTCTTTGAAATGATCCAAATCCAGACTCAACAGGCTGAACCCCATGCTGTCCCGCCGAACAAGTGATAAATTGTTTTCAAGGCGGGCTTCAAAGGCACGCCGGTTGGCAAGTTTAGTCAGGGGATCTGTGGTCGCCAGATGTTCCAGCCGGGTATTAAGGCGCTTTAATTCGCTTTGTTGTTTTTCCAGTTCAAGCTTAGCGCGTTCTAACTCAGCCAGTGCCTCACGCTCTGCTGCCAACGCGTGCTCCGCTTCTTGCTTAGCTTCAACCAGTTGGTCTTCAAGGATGTTCCGCCGTTGCATCGGCATCATTGCGAAATAATAGTAATCGACGCCCCCAGTATTATGATAGGTCGCGTTGAGTAATACCGGAATTTCCTGCCCGGCTTTTGTTCGAAGCCGTAAATAGATTTCATCAACCGCCGCGTGTTGTTGCAAAGATGGCAGGATATGTCCCAGGTAGAACATTCGACCCGAACGTGACAACAGTTGCACAAAAGGTTGCTTCATGATGTCTTCAGCGGAAGACTCGAGCAACTCAACCACCGTTACGTTTGCCGCAACAACCTGGCTTCTGGCATCGACTATAAGTGCAGCTACGGGGCTGCGGTCAATCCAGCCGGTTAATGCTTGTTCAGACATTGGTTTATGGTACCTGCAACCTGCTCAGGATGGCTCATGTGGGGGTAATGCCCTGCCGCATTTAGCTGAATCGATTCACAATCAGGCAAATGATCAGCGATAAAAGCGATGACCTCAGTAGGCACAATGACGTCTTGCTCACAATAAAGCAGCTTCACCGGAACTGGAACATGTTTTAATTCTTCGCGATGGTCACAGTAGAACGTTGCTTCGGCAAAGCGTCGTGAAATCTTTGGATCAGAGTTGGCGAAGCTCTCTTTCAGGCGTTCTGCTAACTCTGGCCGATGAGCATTTTTCATGACAATAGGTGCCAGATAGCCAGCCCATTCGAAGTGGTTCCGTTCCATCATCGCCAGCAACTGACCAATATCTTCTGCAGTAAACCCACCCTCATACTCCGGCGGATCATCTAAATATCGAGGCGATGGTCCAATGGCGATAATCTGTCGAAACAACTCCGGTCGTTGAATCGCGGCCAGAAACCCAATTAAACCACCAACCGAGTGTCCCACTAAGGTGACCTTGGGAGAACCTAAAGCATCAAGCACCTCGAGCAAATCCTGTACGTAACCTTTGAGCGTTTGGTAACGCTCAATACTGTACGCAGCAAAGTCTGAACGCCCGCACCCAACAAAATCAAAAGTAATCACCCGATGACGGGACCCCAAATGTGCGATTACCGGCAACCAGATCTGTTGATCACAACCAAAACCATGGCACAAGACAATGGTTTCATCGCCCTCGCCAAATTCCTGTACATGATTCCGGGAAATGATTTGTAAATCGGTTTCGCTCATTACTAACTCCAGAATTAACGTAACTGATGCTTAAGCACCTTGCCGCTGGCGTTGCGGGGCAACTCGTCGATAATTTCATAAAACCGCGGTAGTTTGTAGTCGGCAAGCCGTTGCTGTAAAAACTCAGCAAGAGTTTGCTGGGCATCGTCCAGCTTGTCGCGTAAAACCACAAAAACCTTTACCGATTCTCCCCAATCTTTATGGGGCACACCTACGACCGCAGCCTCAAGTACTGCAGGATGTTCCGACAATGCATCTTCAATTTCGCGGGGATAAATATTTACCCCACCGGCAATGATAATGTCTTTTTTGCGATCTTTTATCCAATAGAAGCCATCTTCATCACGCACCGCTACATCGCCGGTTTTTAGCCAGCCATCGGCAGTAAAGGTCTCCGCCGTGGCCGCTGCGTTTTGCCAGTAACACTGCATCATGCCGTCGCCGGCAATCTCTACTTCTCCCGGCTCACCAATACGCGGCTCAGTTCCGGTTTCTGTACGCAACCGAACTTCGGTGTTAAAAGCCGCACGGCGTCCCACCGAGCCGGCTTTTGTCGCATGCTCATGGGGTAATAACAAGGTGCCTGAGGGGCCGGCTTCGGTAAGTCCGTACACACAGTAAAATTGGTCGGAGCGAAACGCCTGCTGGACTAATTTCGTATGTTCGGTCGACATCGCTGCGCCACCATAGATCCAGTGGCTGACACTGCTTAAATCCGTGGTCTTTATGGCAGACTGTTGCGCGGTCAATAAGTACGCAACGGGCGCGCCAAAAAAGTGAGTCACCTGGTGTTTTGGCACCAATTGCAGCAGTAAATCCGGACTAAAGGTAGGCGCGACCACGTGGCTAGCACCGACCAGAGTACCGGCCAGCAGAAATAAATTGAGCGGTGCTGAATGGGTAAAGGGCATTAAATGCAGCAATTTACTCTGTGGTGTCATAGCCATTTCAAGAGCAATCATGGTGGCGACCGAATGAATAGCTGATTGCTGGAACAGTACTCCTTTTGGCCGTCCCGTAGTTCCCGAGGTGTACAGTAAAATGCAGGGACTGGAGGTATCAGCAGCCGGCTCCTGCAATCCATCGGTAGCAGCATCTGCACTTACACTAAGATCATCCAGCCATAGCGCAGCTAAACCTTGTTCGACCAGAGGCTTGAGTGCCGCATCCGTCATCTTGCTAGTAAGTACTAACTCTGCTTCTGCATCGCCGAGAATATATTCGAGCTCTGGTGTGGTAAGACGAACATTAATAGGAACCGCAATCGCATCCAGCCGTTGAATTGCAAAAAATCCGACCACAAACGCAATGCTGTTAGGGATCACTAAGGCAACCCGGTCGCCCGCCCTTACGCCGTATTCCTGCTGTAGCCATGCGGCAAGCTGCTCGACCTGGTCAGCGAGCTGCGCCCAGGACAACTCCTGCTTATCGTCGCTGATTGCCAGCTGATCCGGGTATTTACGCGCATTACGCGCCAGCATTTGATAAACCGTCATCGTTTCGTCTTCTCCTCACCGCGTTCGCCTAAAGGTGGCTGTTCTTCACTTTGGCCAGGCCCGTGACAGGATCTGTTTCGCCGTTGCTGCGTCAGTTAATCTACCATACCCCAAATGCTCATTTGCGCCCAAGCGCGAGTTACAGAACGCATCTGCCACTTCATTGGGCGCATGTTGTTGTAATAGCGCTCCCTGCAATGTGCGCGCGATCAATTCGACCAATTGCCGGGCGAAGAAAGGCTGTTCCTGCGCTTGTTCCAAACGCTTGGGTAACGCCGCTATAGCGGCATCAAGTTGCTTATGGCTGCCCGCGGCACGCTTGACTTCGGTCATTAAAGCGGCGAAGCACTCGGGCTGCTTTTGGACAGCGCGTAACACATCCAGGCATTGCACATTACCACTTCCTTCCCAAATCGCGTTTATCGGCGCTTCGCGATACAGCCGCGGCATAATACAGTTTTCCATCACGCCGCTACCACCGATGACTTCCATCGCTTCATAGGCATGTTCCGGAGTACGTTTGCAGATCCAGTATTTGCCGGCCGCCACCGCAATCCGTGCCAGCATACGCTCGTGTTCATCCTGCTGGCTGTCCATCGCACGTGCCATGCGCATCGTCAACGTCATCGCTGCTTCGCTTTCAATAGCCAGATCGGCAAGTACATTTTGCATTAAAGGTTGGTCAATGAGTCGCGCGCCGAATGCCGCGCGATGCTGACAATGATGCAGCGCCTGCACTGTGGCCTGACGCATCCCGGCCGCCGAGCCGATCATGCAGTCATAGCGGGTCATAGCCACCATCTCAATGATGGTCCGTACCCCGCGGCCTTCTTCACCAACCATCCATGCCATTGCTCCGCGTAACTCGGCTTCACTGGACGCGTTGGCGACATTACCCATTTTGTCTTTCAGGCGCAGGATCTGCAGTGGATTTTTACTGCCATCGGGACGCCAACGTGGTAACAGGAAACAACTCAGGCCTGCTTTTGTTTGCGCCAGCACCAGAAATGCATCACACATAGGTGCCGATACGAACCACTTATGCCCAACCAACTCATACACCTGCCCGGGCCCTTCTTTTGCCACCGGGTAAGCACGGGTGGTATTCGCGCGAACGTCCGAGCCGCCCTGCTTCTCCGTCATAGCCATACCAATGGTCACTGCTTGCTTTTCAGTGTCAGGTACGTTTCTTGGGTCGTAGCTGTTGTGTAAAATCTTAGGGATCCAGTACTGCGCCAGATCTGGCTGGTGCTGCAGCGCAGGAACTGCCGCAAAAGTCATTGTGATAGGGCAACCGTGGGCAGCTTCAACCTGAGTATGTAAGTAATACTTCGCGGCACGCGCGACATGAGCACCAGCCTTTGGATCCGCCCACGGAGACGCGTGTAAGCCATGTTCCGTGGCAAGTGTCATCAACTGGTGATAGGCATCATGGTAATCTACATAATCAACGCGGTGGCCAAAGCGGTCCTGTGGCTCAAATTGCGGCTTATTGGCATTCGCCTGAAAGCCTAGTCGAATAGTCTCAGCACGCCCGGCCAGCTCACCCATAACATGGACCGAAGCCTTAGCCCATTCAGCACCTTCACGTTTAAGCGCCTCCTGCAGTGCAACGTCTTGCGTGAATAAATTATAATTTTCCAGTGCTGGTGGCTGATTCTCGACCTGGTGGGTCGTTGCCAGGAAACGCTCTGCTTGCTGCCAATCTGTCATGTGCTCACCTCATTTAACTCTCAGCTCATCTGACCAGTTGATATATGTCAACAAGATAGTGAGTATTGGACTAAAAGTCTAAGTTAAGTTTGGCTTAATTTAAAAATTAGACCATGGTTAAACTTACGAAAACACTGCGCGAACGCAAAGGACGTCGTTATGAAAACCGCAACTCGTTACAGCACACATAGCATTATCAATCATTGGATAACTGTTATTCTGGTCACGATTATGCTGACCCTAGGACTCGTCGGTAATCACGCACCGACCGATGCAAACGAAAACTACATTATGCCGTTACACTTTAGCTTTGGCTTTCTGACCGCTTTATTTGTGTTCTGGCGCGTTGGAGTTCGTATTTTTGAAGGATTCGCCCAAGCACCGGCTCATCAGCAGCCCTGGGAACGGGTACTTAGCCGCATCGTGCATGTGGCGTTATTGCTAACTCTGCTGGGGCTGGTGCTAAGCGGACCGACCTACTTATTTACCGAAGGTGAAGGGATCCCTGTGTTTGGATTGTTCACTGTGCCATCACCTTTAAGCGGCGAACTCGAGACCCTGCATGAAACAGCCGAGACCGTTCACAAAACCCTTGCTGTACCGGTTCTTGGTACTCTGCTGGCACTGCACGTGCTGGGTGCTATTCGACACTTTGCCCGGCTTGGGCACGGTAAAGAATAAATGCTAACATTCGCGTCTGGCCCCCAAGATTAAATCAACCATGGCGCGAACCAATCTAATTAGCCGCAAAGGTTATTTCCAGTTACAGTCGGAGCTCGATCACTTATGGCGGGTCGAGCGCCGCGAGACCACAGAAAAAGTTACCTGGGCCGCAAGTCTCGGTGACCGCTCAGAAAATGCTGATTATAAGTACAATAAGCAAAAGCTACGCCAGATTGACCGGCGCATCCGCTTTTTACGGAAACGCCTGGAAGCGTTAAAAATTGTAGATTACGCACCGTCGCAAGAAGGCAAAGTATTTTTCGGCGCTACGGTTACCATCGAAAATGATGACGGCGATGAAAAGCAGTTCACTATCGTCGGTCCTGATGAAATTTACGATGACAAACGCGTGATTTCAATTGATGCACCTATGGCCCGGGCTGCCATTGGCAAGCAGGTTGACGATGAAGTTAAAGTTCAGACGCCGACCGGCACTCATGTCTGGTACATCACCGCTATTTGTTACCAAAGAACCAAATCCGAATCCATCTAGAGGTCGCACCCTCCGCGCAATGACTGCTATACTGGCGCGCACATTTTTGACTTCAACTAAACGAGAGAGAATTCATGAGCTCGATTTCCCAGCAGATTGCGAACGAGTTAGCAGTCAGCTCGCAACAGGTTCAAGCTGCTATCGCGCTACTCGACGACGGCGCCACCGTACCTTTTATTGCGCGTTATCGGAAGGAGGCCACCGGCGGCCTTGACGACACCCAGTTACGTAATCTGGCACAGCGTCTGACTTATCTGCGTGAACTGAATGATCGTCGTGAAGTCATTCTGGCCAGCATCCGGGATCAGGAAAAACTTACCCCGGAGCTGGAACAACAAATTCGCAGCACTGAGTCAAAAACTGAACTCGAAGATTTATACCTGCCCTACAAGCCCAAGCGCCGGACCAAAGGTCAAATCGCCATTGAGGCCGGGCTTGAACCCTTAGCAAGCAGTCTGCTGGATAATCCTGAGCAAGATCCAGAACAAGTCGCCGCGGATTATATCAACGCCGACGCCGGCTTTGCCGACAGCAAAGCCGTTTTAGAAGGGGCACGCTTTATTTTAATGGAGCGTTTTGCCGAAGATGCTGCGTTACTGAAAAAAGTTCGTGATTACCTGTGGAATAACGCTGAAATCACCAGTGTGGTGGCGCCTGGGAAAGAGCAGGAAGGCAGCAAATACCGCGACTACTTTGCGTTTAACGAAGCCATTAAAAAGATTCCCTCACACCGCGCCTTAGCGTTATTCCGCGGTCGTAATGAAGGTATGCTGCAGCTCAAACTGAATGCGGACCCGCAGCAGGAAGACCCAAAAGCGCGCAGTTACGGCGAGCAAATTGTCGCTGACCATATTCAGTTCAGCCCAGCCTCACGCGCCGCGGACGCCTGGTTAGCGCAAACGATTCAGTGGACCTGGCGCATCAAACTGCTGCTGCACATGGAAACCGAATTGTTTGGCACAGTGCGTGAGCGTGCAGAAGCGGATGCCATTAAGATCTTTGCCAATAACCTGAAAGATCTGTTAATGGCTGCACCCGCAGGTGCCAAAACCACCATGGGCTTAGACCCGGGTGTACGTACCGGCATTAAGGTTGCAGTTGTTGATAGCACTGGCAAGGTGCTCGGCACCAACACAGTATTCCCGTTCCAACCACAAAACCAGGTCGACAAGGCCATGCGCACCATTGCCGGCATGTGTAAACAGCACAAAGTCGAACTTATAGCGATTGGTAATGGTACCCATTCACGGGAAACCGATAAGCTTATCACCGATTTACTGAAAGCCGACCAAGAGCTAAAAGCGAGTAAAGTGATAGTCAGCGAAGCGGGCGCCTCGGTTTATTCAGCATCAGAACTGGCCGCGCAAGAGTTTCCTGATCTGGATGTCTCGCTACGTGGTGCGGTATCCATCGCCCGCCGTTTGCAGGATCCGCTGGCAGAACTAGTGAAGATTGAACCTAAATCTATTGGTGTTGGTCAGTATCAGCATGATGTCAGTCAGGCACAGCTGGCTCATAGTCTTGATGCCGTGGTCGAAGACTGTGTTAACGCCGTTGGGGTTGATGTCAACACTGCGTCAGTTGCCTTGTTGGCGCGGGTAGCTGGGTTAAATAAAACGCTTGCCCAGAATATGGTTGCGCACCGTGACGCCAACGGCCGTTTTGCCGAGCGCAAAAATCTCCTGAAAGTTAGCCGTATGGGTCCCAAATCCTTCGAACAAGCAGCTGGCTTCTTGCGTATCATGGATGGCGATCAGCCGTTGGATCGTTCAGCGGTACACCCGGAAGCCTATCCCTTAGTCGAGCGCATGGCCAGCGATCACGGTAAGCAGGTGGAGCAGTTGATTGGTGATAGTACTTTCCTGAAGAATCTTGATGCGCAAGCCTACACCGATGCGAACTTTGGTTTACCGACAGTACGCGACATTATTCGCGAACTCGATAAGCCTGGTCGTGACCCTCGCCCTGAGTTTAAAACCGCAAGCTTCAAAGAAGGCGTCGATACACTGCAGGATTTACGTCCGGGCATGACCCTCGAAGGTGTAGTTTCAAACGTAGCGGCCTTTGGCGCTTTCGTTGACGTAGGTGTACATCAGGATGGTCTGGTACATGTCAGCGCTCTATCGGATAGCTTCGTCAGCGATCCGCGGGAAATTGTAAAAGCCGGCGATATCGTCAAAGTCAAAGTACTCGAAGTAGACGTGCAACGTAAGCGCATCAGCCTTTCCATGCGCATGCACGATGAGGTCACCAGTGGCACCGGTACTGAACCTAAAAATGCCACAGGCAAAGCCGCCAGCAAGCCAAAATCACAAACCACTGGCAAACGACCGGCGGCAAAGAAACCTGCTCCGGTCGGCAATTCAGCGATGGGCTCAGCCTTTGCTGACGCGTTCGCGAAAGCGAAAAAGTAGCGAGGAAGGAAGTAACGGAGCGTCTTTAAAGACGCTCCGTCTCAACGGTTAATAGGCTTGTGGATGCCGTAATAACATCTTGAAATGATGCTTATGCTCAAGGAAAGCTGCACGCAATTCAGTGACTTTGTCCTGCATCTCTTCCAGCGTTGGCATTTGTTCGGTCAATGCTTTGGTTTTATTATCGAGAAGCTGTTTGCGGGCCTGATAGTATTCGCGTAAACGCAGCAATAACGCATCGTATTCGTCCTGCAACTTTTGCAAGGTGGTTTCACAGCGAATTGGTGTTCTCGCGGTCAGCTTCTTGAACTGCATCTCGATTTTCGCTTTCTCAATCTGATAGCCATGCGTGCGCTTCAAATTGCTTGTCAGCCCCAACCACGAACAACTACGAATTAACCATTTAGTCGGGTCAAACTGCCACCAGCGGATACCATTACGATAATCGGCCGAGAAGATATGATGGTAGTTGTGATAGCCCTCACCGAACGTCAGGAACGCAAGGAAGCCATTATCACGCGCTGTATTGCGATCGGTATAGGGTTGTTTACCCCAGATGTGCGCCAGCGAGTTAATGAAGAAGGTTGTGTGATGATTAATCACTAAACGGGCAAAGCCAACTAAGATCACCGCACCCCATACATCGCCGAGCAGCAAGCCAATCGCAATGGGCCAACCGATACTCGTCAGCAGTGTTAACGCCAGATAATGGCGGTGTTGCCACATCACGACCGGATCTTTCTGCAGATCTTTCACGTTATTGTAGTCGTGGTAGCGCGATGCCTGATACTCACGCAGCATCCAGCCGATATGCGAATACCAGAAGCCGCGTTTTGCCGAATAAGGGTCTCTGTCGTTGTCATCAACGTGCTTGTGGTGCTCACGATGGTCTGATGACCAGTGCAACGCGCTATTTTGCACCGCCAATGCGCCACCCAGAGCAAATAGTATCCGCAGCGACCAATGGGCATCATAAGTGCGATGCGCCCATAGCCGGTGGTAACCCGCCGTAATAGAAATTCCGGCAAAAGCTATGGTGCCGATAAGCGCCAGCCAGAGGCCGAGGGAAAAGCCATGGGTCAACCCATACCAAGGCACACCGATAGCGGCGACCGCAAAGGTGATGGCAAATACGAGGGTGTTTAACCAGATGATACCTGGTTTATCAGATTGCGACTTCGACATAAATTACCTACTTAAAAAAATCGGCATGTTGCGCATTTTCAAATTAGCGAACATGTGTACGCTGAATTTACCGACATTCCACTCTCCGTGCAATGTTTATTTGATAAAAAGCGATGAATTGCGTGAACACGCGTTCACTGACATAATCGTTTCAGCTAACAGTTGTTAGGCAACAAAACTCATGAGGAAGTTCAATCTATGGCCGGTATTCGCGCTGCGCAGAAAGAGAAAACCCGTCGCGCCCTGATTCAGGCGGCGATGAATCAGCTGAGTGCTGAACACGGCTATGCATCATTAAGTCTGCGTGAAGTCACGCGGGAAGCGGGAATTGCGCCGACCTCGTTTTACCGGCACTTCCAGAATATGGAAGAACTTGGACTGACCCTAGTCGATGAAGGTGGTCTCGCCCTGCGTCAATTACTACGGCAATCACGCCAGCAAATCGCAAAAGGCGGCTCAATCGTACGCGCATCGGTCACAACCTTTATGGAGTTTGTCGCCAACAATACCGCCATTTTCCGGCTTCTGTTGCAGGAGAAATCGGGGAATTCCAAAGAGTTCCGCTTGGCTGTACAGCGGGAGGTTGAACACTTTACCGCAGAGCTCGCTGATTACCTGGTCGCCGAACAGCAATTCCCGCGTGAGCTCGCTGCACTGCAGGCGGATGCCATCGTGCGCATCGTGTTTAGCGCAGGAGCTGATGTGCTGGACGCTTCCGGCGCCGAACGCCAGGAGCTGCTGGAAATGACCATAGCGCAGGTGCGTATAGTGGCACGCGGCGCAGAAGCTACCCGTACATTGGCCAGGTCAGCGAAATCATAGTCACAGCAACCACCGACATCCCCACCGATAAGGGCAACCCCAATCGCCAGTAGTCAGCAAACCGATAACCGCCAGGCCCCATGACTAAGATATTCGACTGATGTCCGATGGGGGTCAGAAATGGTAACGCTGCGCCAATGGCAACCGCCATCAAAAACGGGTCCATCGACGTGCCAAGGGTCTCGGCCATACTGATACCAATGGGCGCCATCAGCACCGCGGCGGCGGCATTGTTGATCACGTTTGACAATAGCATGGTCACCACTAACAACACGCTCAAAGCCACAAAATCAGGCGCACCTTCACTGACCATTAACGCAGCATGGGCCAGAGTATCTGCAGCTCCGCTGCGCTCCAACGCATCGCCTAAAGGTAAGGTCGCAGCCAACAATACAATAATTGGCCATTCGATATGCTCGTACAGCTCACGGATCGGAATCACATTGGCTAACACCATTGCCCCCGCAGCCATCGTAAACGCTACCGGCACACTTAAGATGTTAAACGCGCTCAAAGCAATTGCGCCAGCAAAAATGGCCAGCGGCAACATCAGTTTTCTTTTGCTACCTAGCCGCATACTGCGCTGTGCCAACGGAAAGCAACCAAATCGATTAAACACATCGTTCAGAACTTCGGCATCCCCCTGCAGTAACAGTACGTCACCGGGTTTAAACCTGACATTGGCGAGCGTCGGCTTTAGCGGTTGCCCCTCACGGGCTACGGCCAGAACGTTGACGCCGAAACGATGGCGTAAACGCAAGTCCGACGCTGAGCGGCCGATCAGCCGCGAGTCATGGCCAACAATACCTTCAATAACTTTTATCTCGTCGGACACTAGAAAACGCGGATCCAGCTTTTCTTCAGCATTAAGCTCAAACCTGGTGATATCGAGAATTTGCTGCAATGTTTCAGCATCCGCTTCAACGATGAGAACATCTTCAGCTTTTAAGCGTTGGTAACGTGGCGGTGCAGTGATCAATTGTTTGCCACGTTTTAGCGCAATCACTGCGAAGTTTTCTTTGATCTTTGACTCGAATTCAAACAGCGTATCGCCGACTAAACTGGCACCTTCAGGCAGGTATAACTCGGTTAAGTAAGCACTCACATCATAGGGGGAGTGCGAAGTATCCCGACTCTTACTGCGTGGCACTAAAAAGTGGGCGGTGAGCCACATCAACAGCAATCCGGCGACAGCCACGCTTAGACCAACGGGAGTGAAATCGAAAATACCGAAGGGTTCCGCCCCATGGCTGGCCCGTATATCTGAAATGATGATATTCGGCGGGGTTCCGATCATGGTGATGGTACCACCCAGCAGTGAACCAAACGCCATCGGCATTAACATCAGAGAAGCATGGCCGGCGCCGTTGCGCGACAAGTGAAGGGCGACGGGGATCATAATGGCCATGGCGCCGGTATTACTAATAAACGCAGACACAAACGTCGTTAACCCGGTCAGCACAATCATCTGTAACCAGACCCTGTCGCCTACTTTCTTAACACTACTGGCCATCGAGTCAACGACACCAGACCGCCATAGCGCATGGCTAATCACTAATACCGCCGCGACAGTAATTACAGCAGCATTACCAAATCCGGAAAAGACCTCTTGCCGTGGCACTAACCCTGCGATGTACGCGGCAAATAACGCACCCATTGCGACAAAGTCGTAGCGCCAGCGATCCACCACAAAAAGTACCAAAGCTGTGATCAGAATAATGCCAATCCAGATTTGATCTGCCATCTAATACTTCCTCCCAAAATTCACTAGAGTTAGAGTGGCTTGATTTCGTGGGAAGTCAACTATTTTACTGGTACTATGTTGAAGAAAAATAACATGTATAGGAGAAAACGATGTTCCTTCGGATAGGTCTAACAGCACTTTTTGCGGCACTAAGCTTGAGTGTTTCAGCGCGTGACATCTCGCTGGTAGAAACGGTGACCACCCAATCTATAAACAGTGTTGCGGTCAGCGCAGATGGCGAAGTTGCCGCGTTTACCAAAGTTATACCTCGCACCCCTTATGTAGATGAGGATGGTGGTAATTTCGTCGAACTTTATGTCGTCCGTGGCGAAAGTGAACCCGTACCTTTCATCACTGATAAGCAAGGCATCAGTAACTTGAGCATTCACGGTGACGCAATTTATTTCACCAGCAAACGCGATGATGACAAGCATACCAGCCTGTACAAAATTTCACTTAATGGTGGTGAAGCGCAACAAGTCTTCTCACATGCCAACAGCATTTATGACTATGCGCTCAGTGCCGATGGTCGTTACCTCAGCTTTACTGCGCGCAGTGAGGCTGACAAGAAAGAAAAAGAACTGGAAAAAAAAGGCTTTAAAGCTGAAGTTTACGAAGAAGAACACGAGTTTACCCACGCCTGGTTTGTTGATCTGAGTGCCGAAAGTCAAATCGCTGTGCAGTTAACGGATGATCGCCAGGTTTATTCGGTAGCTTTCCGACCAAACCAGGAACAGCTGTTACTTCGAACTGCGCCAACACCACTGGTCGATGACAGTTACATGAGCAGCCGGTATGAACTAATATCCTTTGCTGGAGTGCAAGAGTCGAGCTTTGCTACCGTTGGGAAATTAGGCAAAGCCGAGTTCTCTCCCGATGGCCGCTACCTCGCGGTAATTGCTGCGGCTGATTACAATGACCCGGCAACCGGCCGTTTACTGGTTTTTGATCTGCAGAACCAAAATACCGTGCGCGACGTGTTACCCGACTATCCGGGCCACGTGCAGGACATCGACTGGCGTAACGATGATGAGTTGATTTACCTCGGCCACATCGGCACCGAATCCGAAGTTCACGCGATCACGATGCAGTGGCTGGAAACTCGTCCACTACTTGAGGCAGGTGAAGCCATTGTGGTCGATATTGAAGCTACCGTAGGGCAGTCTGGCGTCTATGTGCGGGCGCACCGGCCTGAGCATCCAACGGAACTCTTCCGCCTGCAAATGCAAAACTTGATCCGACTCACTGATTCCAATCCCTGGCTGACAGAAATTACCATGCCAAAACAGGAAACTGTCCGCTATGAGGCTCGCGACGGGCTTGAGCTCGAAGGTATTCTGGTTTACCCCACTGATTATCAGGAAGAAACGCGCTATCCGTTGATCACTGTGGTTCATGGAGGTCCCGAGTCACATTACAGCAATGGTTGGCTGGATCGTTATTCGAGTCCGGTTAAGTACGCAGCACAGCGCGGTTATGCGTTATTTTTCCCGAACTACCGTGGCAGTACTGGTCGTGGCGTTGAGTTTTCGAAACTTGGCCAAAACGATTATGCCGGTAAAGAGTTTGACGACATTGTAGATGGTAAAAACTACCTGGTAGAGCGTGGTCTGGTTGACAACGACCGTGCCGGTATTACCGGTGGTTCTTACGGTGGTTTCGCGTCGGCATGGGGCGCCACAGCACAAACTGAACACTGGGCGGCAAGCGTCATGTTCGTTGGTATCAGCGATAATATTTCTAAATTTGGTACCACAGATATCGCCAAAGAAATGCATGCGGTACACGCCCGTAGCTACCCGTGGGAGAAATGGCAGTGGTACCTTGAGCGCAGCCCGATCTACCACGCGGAAAAGGCCCGCACGCCAATTTTAATCATGCATGGTAAAGAAGATACCCGCGTCCACCCAAGTCAGTCGATGGAATTGTATCGCTACCTGAAAACTCACGGTAATGTGCCTGTACGGCTGGTACTTTACCCAGGTGAAGGCCATGGCAACCGTCGCGTCGCTGCGAAACTCGATTACAGTATGCGACTGATGCGCTGGATGGAGCACTTCCTGAAAGAAGGTGCAAGCGAAGCACCACCCCACGAGTTACCACATGCTGAGCACATCGACTAGCGTCAACTCACCATTGGACCCGCGTTATCGGCGGGTCCAATTCTTAAGATCACTACTATGGGTACTCATGGTAGTGTCACCTTTGCTTGCCCTGCTTAATCAATTGTTCGAGCAGCACCCGACCATGGTCGCACTCGAGTACTTTCTGTTCGTTTGCGGGATTGGCCTCTACATCTGGTTGCGCCGCATGCCAGGGGCTGTCATTGTGATCAGCTGGATCGTGACTGCAATACTCGCGTTGGCCATAGGTATTTATGTGGCATTAAGCGAAGGACAGTCTTACGCTCTTTATTGGCTCGCAATTTTCCCACCAGTAAGCTACTTCTTACTGGGTGGTAAATGGGGCTTCCTTACAAGTGTTACTTTTTTTACCGGCATTTTTATCTACCTATCCCGGGTATCTGCGGAATGGGCAGCGGCACCATTTTCTGTTCACTCATTTTTGAATATTTTGATCGCAACCGCCGCACTTATCGTTATCCTGCGCCATATTGAACGAACCCGAGCGGAAGCATTCCACTTTCTGGAGGAGCATAGTCAAAGGCTCGAATATATTGCCGTCACAGACCCCCTTACCGGGCTCTGCAACCGCAGTAAACTTGACCATGCCCTAAGTGTCGCGCTCACCCGCGCGCAGCGCGAACAACGCGATTTTGCCATTGCTCTGCTCGACATCGACCATTTCAAGAAAGTTAACGATACCTATGGCCATCAGGTTGGTGATCTGATCTTGATAGAACTCGCCCAGTTGTTGCGTAGCAATGTCCGTAGCACCGATGTCGCAGGCCGCTGGGGTGGGGAAGAGTTTTTATTGGTACTGCCTGAACATACGCGCCAACAGGCCGTCATGCACGCCGAGCGCATCCGTAACGTCATCGCCGCGTTTGAGTTCCACGCTGGTATTCGGATTACCGCAAGTTTTGGTGTCGCCAGCTATCGCGCCGAAGATGACGCCTCGAGCATCATTCGACGCGTAGATAAAGCTCTTTATGCAGCCAAAGCCCAGGGCCGCAACCGCACCATTAGCGACGCCCAATAAAGGCGCGTCCCATCATCCGCCACGAGGGCTCTTTGCCGTACATTGTAATCCCCATAGTGAACAGGCGAATCGCCGCAGAACGAATAACGTAGGTTGTGGCTAATAGGAGTATCAGGCTTATCAGTACTTCCCAGCCACTGACGCTGCCATCGGCAATACGCAAAGGCATGACAGCAAAAGAAGTCAGCGGGAACCATGATAAAACCTGCGCCAGAATTCCCTGCAAATTGTCCATCACACCAAAACCGGCCCCAACAAAAAGTGCCGGGATCAACATAATCGCGGTCCGGCCCGAGTGGTTTGGGTCATCTATAGTCGCAGCAAAGCCTGCCATCAATGCGTTAATCATAACCAGTCCAATTATCGCAAATAACGTGGTCGCGCCCAGTACGGTCCAATTGATGCCGGGCAGCTCAAACGCACCGCCTTCGATGACCATCATTAAGGTCGAGACTAGGACAATAATCAGTAGTACCGTCGCCATACTTTTCAAGCAATGCAAGGTAATACCCAGAATTTTGCCGTCTATCCATTCTGCAGGTCGGATAATGGTTAACAGTTGCTCGGTTACGCGTTGCTGTTTTTCTTGCGTAATAGCGGTCATCATCAGACCAAAACTGCCGAATACGCCAACCATAATACTTACCAGAATGATCAGTGGAATTGCCTGACTGGCTGAGTGACTGGTTTCTTCCTCACCACGTTGCACCGTAAGGGTAACTTCAACGGGTTGATTTAACATCGCGATTTGGCTGTCGCTCAAGGGTAACGCCTGAAGTTTTTGCTGTTGTAGCCAACCTTGTAGTTGCGTTTGTAAACGCTCTTGCCAACCGCCACTGTTGGCTGCCCAAAGTTCAGCGTGATACCCGTCTTCCGGATTGGCACTTACCTCCAATACCCCAGAATAAGCCGAGCCAAGTTCTGCTTGTGCCGCTGCAGCATCGGTAACCGGTTGCCAGCGGATGTTCGGTAATTCGGGTAAAGTTACAGGGGCGACAACCGCCACCGTCTGGGTCTCCTCAAGTGAGCTCTTTAATACGCCCCACCCGATAGTCACTCCAAACAGGGCGGCCATTAACAACAATGAGAAAATTTCTTGTTTCCACTTAAAAAAGCGACGGAATTCAAAACCACCAATACGGATAATTTGTTGCCAGTGTTGCATCAGCTCGTCTCCGCGCGAACAGCTTGTAGGTACAAGTCGTGTAATGATTGTTGATGACGGCTAAATTGCCGAACCGGGGCAAATTTCTGTAGCTCTTTCAGCAACTGCTCAGTTGCCAAATGCTCATCACAGTACAGCTCATAAAGCGTGTCAGTTAAGACCGAGACGTCATTGATACCAGATAGCCCTGCGAGCTTTTCAATTGCTACGGGGTGGGCGAATTCAACCTGCAGATGGTGATGCTGCAACAGCTGTTGCCGAACTTCTGGCAGACTGCCCTGCGCGACGACACTACCTTTGTTCATTAACACCAATTTATCTGCCATGCGCTCAACTAACGCCATTTGATGGGCACTCAGAATCACCGTGGTACCGGCCTCGCGCAACTCGTTGAGCACACTCAGGACAAATTCCTGATTCATCGGATCCAGCCCGGAAAAAGGTTCATCCAACATGACAACTTGCGGGTCGTGAAGCAAGGTCGCTATCAGCTGAACTTTCTGCTGATTACCCTTCGATAACTGACGCATAGGTTCGGTGGCACGATCGCTAAGTTCAAAACGCTCTAACCAGCGGCTGGTATTCCGGTCCGCAACCGCCTTATTCAATCCGCGTAATCGCGCAATGTAACGCAAATTGTCAAGAACCGTGCGCTCCTGGTAAAGGCCACGATCTTCTGGCAGATAGCCGAAAGCTGTAGTTTCAAGGGTGGCCAGCGCTGGTTGAGTATCATCCGCGCGGTAACGAATCTGGCCCGAGTCCGGTTGCGTCAAGCCCACCATCATCCGCACCAATGATGATTTGCCGGCGCCATTTGGCCCCAGTAGCGCCAGTACTTCACCGCCTTTCGCCACCAAGCTGACTTGATTGACCGCTCTGACTGTTGCGTAATCTTTGCAGACTTCATGAACTTCAACATGCATTAGCTAGGTGCTCCAGAACTTTGAATGACAGGTCTCGATTATTCCATAAGCAAGTCAAAAACCTAGGCTCCTATTCTTAATATTATGTTTACAAATATTTCAAACGCACAGACGGATATAAAAAAACCCGCCGTAGGGCGGGTTTCTGTATGCATTGGTACTTCTTTCCGGCTTAAAGCTGTGGACCTGCAGCAACCAGTGCTTTACCTTCTTCGTTATCGGTAAACTTCTCGAAGTTGGCGACAAAACGACGGGCCAAATCTTGCGCTTTCATGTCCCAGTCTGATGCGTCTGCGTAGGTATTACGCGGATCCAGAATCGACGTATCTTCTACGCCTGCCAATTGCATTGGCATGGCAAGATTGAAGTAAGGAAGATTCACAAATTCAGCATCTTCAATGCTGCCGTCTAAAATCGCGTCAATAATTGCCCGGGTTGCTTTAATCGAAATACGCTTGCCAGTACCATTCCAACCGGTGTTGACCAGATAAGCTTCAGCACCAGCGTCTTCCATCCGCTTGCCCAAAACTTCAGCATACTGGGTTGGGTGCAGACTTAAGAAAGCCGCGCCAAAACAGCTGGAGAAGGTTGGTGTCGGTTCCGTAATGCCGCGCTCTGTGCCCGCGAGTTTAGCAGTGAAGCCCGATAAGAAGTGATACTTGGTTTGCTCTTTGGTCAGTTTTGAGACGGGTGGCAGCACACCAAAAGCGTCAGCCGTCAGAAAAATAACTTTTTTCGCGTGACCAGCTTTAGAAACTGGTTTGACGATATTGTCGATGTGATAAATCGGGTAAGAAACACGGGTGTTTTCAGTTTTAGAACCGTCATTAAAGTCGACAGTACCATCTTCAAGTACGGTAACGTTTTCTAATAACGCATCGCGACGGATGGCGTTATAAATATCCGGTTCGGCTTCTTGCGACAAATTAATCGTTTTCGCATAACAACCGCCTTCGAAATTAAATACTCCGTCGTCGTCCCAACCGTGCTCGTCATCACCAATCAATTCACGCTTAGGATCCGTCGAGAGCGTGGTTTTCCCGGTTCCGGACAAACCAAAGAAAATCGCTACATCGCCGTCCTGACCAACATTGGCCGAGCAGTGCATTGACGCTATTCCCTGCAGTGGCAGGAAGTAGTTCATCATTGAGAACATACCTTTCTTCATTTCGCCGCCATACCAGGTACCACCAATTAACTGAATTCGCTCAGTCAGGTTAAAGGCAACAAAATTCTCCGAATTCAAACCATGTTCCTGCCACTTTGAATTGATGCACTTGGCACCATTCATGACCACAAAGTCAGGCTTAAAAGTCTTCAGCTCTTCCGCTGACGGGCGGATAAACATATTTTTCACGAAGTGCGCTTGCCATGCCACCTCGGTAATAAAGCGCACCGATAAACGGGTATCTTCATTGGCGCCACAAAAAGTATCAACGATAAATAATCGCTTACCAGAAAGCTGTTCAGTGACCGTTGCTTTCAAATCCGCCCAAACTTCCGGGCTAATAGCTTTGTTATCATTTTTGCCCTGATCAGCCCACCAAAGTGTGTCTTTGGTTGTCTCATCGCGCACAATGTACTTATCCTTTGGCGAACGACCAGTAAAAATACCAGTGTCTACGGCGACGGCACCAAGCTTAGTAACGACACCTTTCTCGTAACCTTGCAGATCGCTACGCGTTTCTTCTGCAAATAGCTGGTCGTACGAAGGATTATGAATAATTTCGTTGACGTCTGTAATGCCATACTGGCTTAAATCCAGATCAGTCATGTGGCGGACTCCTGCGGGTCTAGTCTGAGCAAAAAAATAGAAACGAAATAAAGAAACGAATTTTGGGGCGCGATTCTAACCCGAAACCATGAAAATTGGTAGCTTCTGCGGCGCATTGACGCCGCGCTATGGAGGTTTTAACGTGATTTTATCTTTTCATTCAACGCGTTCGCCACACGGGTATCAGTAAACTGCCGTACATCACCGTGATGTAGTGCCACTTCTTTAACCAACGTCGATGAGATAAATGAGTTCTCTTCAGACGGCGTCAGGAACACACTTTCGAGTCCGGGATAAAGTCGCCGGTTCATATTCGCCATTTGAAATTCATATTCAAAATCGGAGACCGCCCGTAAGCCACGGATCAGGACAGTTGCCCCCTGCTCTTTGGCAAAATCCACTAACAGACCGCTAAAACCGACGACACTCACGTTGGGCAGTTGATCCGTCACCTGACGCACCAGCTCAACCCGCTCTTCGAGAGTGAACATGGGATTCTTACTGGGGTTGTTAGCGATGCCGACAACAACCTCACTGAACAGGTTTGCCGCACGCTCAATTAGATCAGCGTGACCATTAGTAATGGGATCAAAAGTTCCTGGATAGATAGCACGCTTGTGCATGAATTTTCTCCGGCAACAGAAATGAGGATGCGCGATACCCTGCAGATCAGGTAAACTATAGGACAAATCCTATTTATTACATCCGCGTACGCTATTCAAAGCACGGAGAATTACATGAAGAACGATTTTTATCAACAGCTAGATACCCAGCTCGAAGAGCTTAAGCAAGAAGGCTTGTACAAAAAAGAGCGTATTATTACCAGCGAGCAAGCTGCCGAAATTCAGGTAGGTGAAGGCAAGTCGGTACTGAACTTCTGTGCCAACAACTACTTAGGCTTAGCCAACCACCCGGATCTTATCTCGGCAGCCAAACAGGGCCTGGACGAGCATGGTTTCGGCACTGCCTCGGTGCGCTTTATTTGCGGCACTCAGGATATCCATAAAACCCTGGAAAGCAAACTCAGTGACTTCCTTGGCACTGAAGACACCATTCTTTACTCGTCGTGTTTTGATGCCAATGGCGGTTTGTTCGAGACCTTGATGGGGCCGGAAGACGCCATTATCAGTGATGAGCTCAACCACGCCAGTATCATTGACGGTATCCGTTTAAGTAAATCCAAGCGCTACCGGTACAAGAACAACGATATGGCGGACCTGGAAGCGCAGCTTAAACAGGCAAAAGCCGACGGCGCCCGTCACATCCTGATTGCAACCGATGGCGTATTCTCCATGGACGGTGTGATCGCGAATATGAAAGCCATCTGTGACCTTGCCGACCAGTATGGCGCCCTGACCATGATGGATGATTGTCATGCCACCGGCTTTTTAGGTGCCAACGGCAAAGGAACTCACGAGTACTGCGGCGTTCTAGGTCGTGTTGACATCATTACCGGTACCTTGGGTAAAGCGCTTGGTGGTGCATCAGGCGGCTACACGTCCGGCAAGAAACAAGTCATTGACTGGTTACGCCAGCGCTCACGTCCGTACTTATTTTCTAATTCCGTCGCGCCAGCGATCGTTCAAGCTTCGATTCGCGTATTAGAAATGCTTGAAGAAGGTGACGAGTTACGTCAACGTTTATGGGACAATGCCAACTTTTTCCGCACCGAAATGACCAAAGCTGGGTTCACCTTAAGTGGTGCAGACCATGCCATTATTCCGGTTATGATTGGCGATGCGAAGCTGGCATCAGAGATGTCGGATCGGTTGCTGGAACAAGGTATTTACGTCGTCGGCTTTTCATTCCCGGTGGTACCACGTGGTAAAGCGCGTATTCGCACCCAGATGTCAGCCGGCCACTCGCGCGAACAACTGGAACGTGCCATTGCCGCGTTCATTAGTATTGGCAAAGATTTAGGCGTTATTTAAAACGCGGAGGAGCTGATGAAAGCTTTAGCAAAATTACATGCTGAACCCGGTATCTGGATGACAGATACCGAGAAGCCAGAGTACGGTTACAACGATCTCTTAATCAAAATCAAGAAAACTGCAATTTGTGGTACCGATGTTCATATCTACAAATGGGACGAATGGTCGCAGAAAACCATTCCGGTACCTATGGTTGTCGGTCATGAGTACGTCGGCGAAGTGGCTGCGATGGGCGATGGCGTCCGTGGTTTTGCAAAAGGTGACCGGGTTTCGGGCGAAGGCCATATCACCTGTGGTCATTGCCGCAACTGCCGGGCGGGCCGACGCCATCTCTGTCGTAATACCGTAGGCGTCGGGGTAAACCGCCCCGGAGCATTCGCTGAGTACCTGGTGATCCCGGCGGAAAACGCATTCAAATTGCCCGATGATATCAGTGACGACCTGGCCGCTATTTTCGATCCTTTTGGCAATGCGGTACATACCGCCCTTGCGTTTGATCTGGTTGGCGAAGATGTACTGATCACCGGCGCCGGACCAATAGGTATCATGGCTGCAGCGGTAGCGCGGCACGTGGGTGCACGACACGTGGTCATTACCGACGTGAACCCGTACCGGTTAGAGCTGGCGACGAAAATGGGCGCCACACGCGCGGTTGATGTAAGCAAAGAAAAGCTCCGTGACGTCATGACCGAATTGGGCATGAAAGAAGGCTTCGACGTTGGGTTGGAAATGTCAGGCGTGCCTTCAGCATTCAGCCAAATGCTCGAAACCATGAATCATGGCGGCAAAATCGCTATGCTGGGTATTCCACCACAGAGCGTGGCGATCGACTGGAACCAGGTGATTTTCAAAGGTCTTACGATCAAAGGTATTTATGGCCGCGAGATGTTTGAAACCTGGTACAAAATGGCAAGTTTGTTGCAATCCGGACTTGACCTGTCGCCTATTCTTACCCACCACATGCCAGTGGCCGATTTTGAAAAAGGTTTCGAAATCATGACCTCCGGGCAGTCGGGTAAGGTTATTCTCGATTGGGAAGCCTAAGTCAGCAAAGCTAAATCAGCAAAAAGAAGGACAATTCAATGAGCGAGTTCAGTCGTATCAACACCGCGACAGCACACGAGCTGTGGCAAAGTGGGCAAGCAGCCTTTGCTGATATACGTGATGCCCGCTCATTCGAATTGGGCCATATACCTGGCTCCGTCCATCTGACCGATGCTTCACTCAGTGACTTTCTTGCTGACTTAGCCGATGAGCAGCCCGTCGTCGTGGTTTGTTATCATGGCAACAGCAGCCAGGGTGCTGCCCAGTATCTGGCGCAACAGGGCGTTGAGCCGGTGAGCAGTCTCGACGGCGGCTTTACCGCCTGGGCACAATTTTTCCCCGAAGCGGTGGAGCGCAACTAACATGCAGAAACTACTGACCACCCGTAACGCCGATATGATGAAACGCCTGCACAGTTTTCTCCAACGCCGCGGGGTCCCGGTAACGGTCAGTGAGCATGGTAATCAACTCGAGCTCTGGCTGGTGCAGTCCAGTTACAGCGCGCTGGCAAAAGATTTAATCGCTGAGTTTAAAGCCGACCCTGAAGGTGCCGAGGCAGAGTTATCCACCTCCTCCGCCACCACGGCGCCGCGCAAAAACGCGTCACTGCTACAACAGATACTGCAGCAGGCAGGCATCGTCACCATTATTTATGCCGTGCTAGTGAGTCTGGTTTTTATCGCGCTTAATACGCAACTGGCGATGCCGTTATTTGAAAACCTGCGCATCAGCGATACCTTCAGCGACTTACCCTGGCAACAGCCGTGGCGGTTTCTGACGCCCACACTTTTACACTTCAGCATCTTACATTTTCTGTTTAACGTGTTCTGGTGGTGGTATTTAGGCGGACGTTTTGAGCGCACGTATGGCTCGGTATACCTGCTTATCGCTTTGTTTAGCTGCGCAGTGTTCTCCAATGTGATGCAGTTTATGGTCAGTGGTCCTTATTTTGGTGGTCTCTCCGGCGTGGTCTATGGCCTGTTCGGCATCGCCGTTGTCGTCGCCTGGCAGCGTCCCCGGCATCCATTGTATTTGCCCATCGGATTAATAGGTTTCATGCTGGTGTGGTTACTCCTTGGCTACACTGATCTGCTCTGGGTCAATGTTGCCAATACCGCACACTCGGCTGGACTCATAGCGGGGCTGGTGCTGGGCATCGCCATTCGCATTATTGAACATATCAATAAGACCAAAACCGCGCATGGCAGCTGAATTTCCCGCCGTTGGTTTTCCCGTTGTGCAGTTGGGTGGTGAAGCGCGCTGGCATACACCACAGAATACTGCTTCCTGGTCAGCGTGTGCGCGCGACTGGTTACTGGATCCAGCTTCCCTTACAGCCAAACTAAAAGCCCGTACATCAGATTTCGCTGTGCAGCTGTTAGGCCAGCATCAGGTGCCCTTGCTGACCGACGAACGACGCTGGCTGGGTGAACAGCAAAGCTGTGTGGTGCGTGAAGTTATTCTTTGGTGCGATGACCAGCCCTGGGTGTTTGCTCGCAGCGTTTTTCCATTGCAAGCGCTGGCTCAACAACAACTGCGATTACAAGACCTGGGCGATAAGCCCCTGGGCGAACATCTGTTTAAGCAACCTGATTTGACCCGCAGCGCAGTCGAAATTTCCAGCTTTAGCAGGGGGTCGAAAGTGGGCCAACTGCATCAGCAACTTGGTTTTCCACCTGCTACACTCTGGGGTCGGCGGAGCTGCTTTAGCGCAGCCGGGCAACAGGTTTTAGTCGCCGAGGTTTTTATCGGGGCCTCACCGTTGGCACAGGAGCAGAACAATGTCTAACCCCTACTGGCGCCTGATGCGCGCTGACCGCCCCATTGGCACGCTGCTGCTGGCCTGGCCGATGCTTGCCGCGCTCATCATTGCCGGTGCCGGTGATCCTCCATTAAAAGTCGTGGTACTGTTTCTGCTTGGCGCCTTTGTGATGCGCTCGGCTGGTTGCGTAATAAACGACTTTGCTGACCGCAACATCGACGGCCATGTTACCCGCACGAGGCAACGCCCACTCGCCACTGGCGAGGTGAAGAGCTGGCAAGCGCTGCTACTCTTTGTTGGTTTACTGGCAGTGGCGTTTCTCATCGTGCTGCAATTTAATAAAGCGACCATTTTGCTCAGTTTCGCCGCTGCAGGTGTGGCGACACTCTATCCGTTCTGCAAACGTTTTACCCAACTGCCTCAGGTGGTACTCGGAATCGCCTTCAGCTTTGGTGTTCTCATGCCATTTACCGCGTTGGAGCAAGGCTTACCGCTCGCAGCCTGGCTGCTGTTTGCCGCCAATATTTGCTGGACTGTAGCCTACGACACTCAGTACGCGATGGCTGATCGGGAGGACGACATAAAGATTGGGGTGAAGTCGACCGCAATATTGTTTGCTGGCTATGACCGTTTCGCCATTGCCTTATTGCAGTTGGCGACTTTGGGCTTGCTGTTTTGGCTGGGTTACAACTTAAACTTCAGCTGGATTTACTGGGCCGGGTTGGTCTTAATCGCACTGCTATTTGTCTGGCAACACTGGTTGATCTGGTATCGCGAACCGCAACGCTGTTTTCGTGCCTTCCTGCATAATAACCATGTTGGCTGGGTGCTCGCAGCGGCTATCGCTGCGAGCTACTGGTACTAATGTTCTAACCGGCGTTGCACCGACTGACGAATGGTTTGCACCACTGCAGGTTCCAGCAAGCGGTCGATGGTATCACTGAGCTCACCAACATCGGCATGCGCAACAAAGTTACCTTCGCTGTTCACCTCAATAAAGTCTTCACGTTTTAAGGTGGAAATAAGCGCACTCAGCAGTTTCTTATCGAAGAATTCCGGTGCATTGACCCCGTGCATCGCACTTAAACGCTCGGCCAGTTCCACCGCTGCTTGCTCTAACACAGCGCGACCCTGAGCCCCGCCCTGTTGCAATAATTCAAACAATATCGCGTAACGCTGCAGCGTTTCCGCCGCAGCCCGGGCAAGTAACTGTAATTGAAAGTAGGCCGGCGTCTCCCGCGCCACAGTACTGTATTCGCCGTCCGCCCCGGTATTCAGCATACCGGCACTAACCAGGTGTTCAATAATGGCCTGTGCCCATAATTGCATGTCGTCTCGTGCATGACTGATAAATAGTTCTTCTTTCAGTAGCGGCTGCACCTGCTCTAATAACTTAACCACATCTGCCAGTTTGAAGCGTTGGTGGGCACAGGCAAATGCTGCAATCATCGCGGGCACGATCACCATGTGCATAATGTTGTTTCGGTAATAGGTCATGGCGATAGCTGACGTGCCGTCCAGCCGGATCATCTCGCCCATACTATCTGCCACGACAGTAAATTTATCGTGGCGCTTCGCCAGTTGCCAAAGCTCCTCACCGGACTCAGCAGGCACATAAGCATCGCTGCTATAGGGTACGTCGCGCAGCAGTTTGGTATACACATTAAGCTGTGTCACCAACTCTTCACGCGATAAGGTGTGTTGCTCAGCACTTAATAACGCTAAAGCACTGAGATTGACGCTGTTCATACCTGCCGCGTCATTGATGCGCTGCATGATTTGCTCAGCGATCAGGTTTACCGTTGGAGTTAACCATTTCGGCCGTGCTGGTTCTTCCGCGCCATAGGTGATCGACTCGCGCCATTGCGGGGTAAGTTTATCCAGTGTCTGACCGATATTAATAGGTGCGCCGAAGGTGACATAACCCTGACCAAAGTTGCGCAGATGACGCAGGCTCGATAACACCTTCCAGGCGGACTCTTTTTCTTTCGACTTACCTTTCAACTCTTTCAGGTAAGTGCCTACTTCCATAACGTGCTCGTAACCCAGGTAAACCGGAACAATAGAGATAGGTCGTTGCTGTCCGCGCAGCATACCGTGGATGGTCATCGCGATCATGCCGGTTTTCGGCGTCAACAAGCGCCCGGTGCGGCTGCGCCCGCCTTCAGTGAAGTACTCGACCGGATAGCCTTTCTGGAACAAACGGTTCAGGTACTCGCGGAACACCGCTGAATAGAGTTTATTGCTCTTAAAACTGCGTCGGATGAAAAATGCGCCGCCCCGGCGAAACAGCGGACCAGCCGGGAAAAAGTCCAGATTGACACCGGCCGCAATGTGGGGTGGCACCAGGCCTTCTTTATAGATGACATAGCTGAGTAACAGGTAGTCCATATGGCTACGGTGGCACGGCACGTAAATGACCTCATGACCCGCTTGCGCAAGACTGCGGATCCGCTCGCCACCCTCAACGTGAATACCGTTATAAATGCGGCTCCACATCCATCCCATGAAGCGATCAAGTATCCGGACCAGGGTATCACTGTAATTTGCAGCGATTTCGTCGAGGTAATCATGGGCGCGTTTACGGGCCTTTTCAGGACTGATCTTTTTACTTCGAACTTCTTCCGCAATGGCTTTTTGCAGGGCGTCGCTTGCCAGAAGCTCTCTGATAACCCGCTCACGATTGGCGATTTTCGGGCCGGCAACGGCATGTCGCAAACGGACAAAATGCACCCGCGCGACGCGCGCAAGCTTCTGCGCAATACGCCGGCTCGCGCCGTGCTGGTCAGCCATTTGCCGCAGGCTGACGGGGCGGCTGCCACGCACCAGGATATGCCGACCAGAGAAAATAACTAACCAGAATTTGCGCCAGCGACCAGGATTATCGAGATCCGCCACCATGGTATTACCTTCACGCGGCTCCTGCCCTGCTTTACGGCCCCAGAATAAACCTAAAGGAACCAGTTGCACATTTAACTGACGCTCCTTTTCATGACTCTGCAGTAGTTGCTGAAACTCTTCGACCGCCATCTCGTTCGTTTCGGCGCGGGTTTGCTCCAGATACATCACCCGCGCATGCCGGGTACCATTAATCAGTAACGGCTCAGTCGGGTCAGGAAGTCCGGCTTTAAGCAGGGCGCGTTGCGCCACCAACAGGTCGGTAATTGACGTTGATCGCATGACATAGACGACATGCTGAGATCCGTTATCAGCGCTGACATCAGCACTAATAGTTTCGTCAAAAATCACTTCAAAACGCGTTAACCAACGCACCGGCCAATACATTAATTTGGCGACGAAGCCTCTCCAGCTCATGGAATTCCCCTGCTAAATTCAACCTGTTAAAGGATAACACTGATCTTTCTGCTTTGCTGTTAGAAAAAAATTGCACAAAAAAGTTGCGATCTGAAAACACCTGTATATACTCACAGTACTACTGTATAGATAAACAGGTATAAAGATGCGACCGTTAACGCCCAGACAACAAGAAATTCTCGACCTGATTAAAGATACGATCGAAGCAACAGGTATGCCGCCAACGCGTGCTGAAATTGCAACCCGCCTGGGTTTCCGTTCAGCGAATTCCGCGGAAGAGCATTTGAAAGCCCTTGCCAAAAAAGGCGTGATTGAAATGCTGCCTGGTATGTCGCGCGGTTTACGTTTAATCGGTGTTAACGATGAGGATATTCCTGAGGGCCTGCCATTGATTGGTCAAGTCGCTGCGGGTGAACCTATCCTCGCGCAGCAGCATATTGAAAGCCATTACCAGGTCGATCAGAACCTGTTTCGCCCACACGCAGACTTTCTTCTTCGCGTGAATGGCATGAGTATGAAAAATATTGGAATTTTGGATGGCGACATGCTCGCTGTGCATAAAACACATGAAGCGCGCAATGGCCAGATCATTGTCGCACGTGTTGAAGATGACGTAACAGTTAAGCGTTTCGAACGAAAAGGGAATTTGATTCTACTGCATCCAGAAAATGAAGAATTTTCACCTATCCAAGTCGACCTGACACACCAGTACTTCACCATTGAAGGCTTAGCGGTCGGCGTGATTCGAAATGGAGCCTGGCTATGAGATACAACTACCCCCATGCAAGTCGTGAACTTGCCATAGATACGCTGGCCTTTAATGATACCAGCAGCTTATCAAACGAAGACTTTGCCGGCCTGATGCCGCGTATTCAGTCGCTCGCATTACGCACCAAGCAATGGGTAACCGTTATTGGCGGCAGCCGGGAGGCTATCCAACAGCTGGTGAACGCTGGTGTCAGCCGTTCGCGAATTCGCTGGGTGGCTGGCCGTGATGCCGATCAACGCGAGTGGGCCACTGAACAAGCCTTACTTGCCGGCACCAGCAGTGTTGTCCTGAGTTTTCTGGGTGATTTTTCCTCGCCACGGGTGGCTCAGCGCTTGAAAATGGCAACCAAAGTTAGTCAGACCCACAGCTTCATTTTCCACAAACAACCTTCGCAATCCCCACTCCACTAATTGTGAAGGTTTCCCTGCAAGGCTGCTTCGGCAGCCTTTTTTTTGGCAATAATCCAAAAATTCTTAACTTTGGCGGTGGCTTTTTCGTCTACTCATGGTATTTTGTTCCAGCAGCTTACTGCTAACACATTAAATAAAAATAACTATTGATACATAACAACAAAGGGTTAGTAGGGAAAGCGATTTTTCTCCAAAGAAATGCTGTTCCTTTTTCTGCTCGCCTCGTTGTTCTTCAGGCTCGCACTTCGGTGTATTCGCGGCTTTGACCGCGTCGGAAGAATGAGAGGAGATGTCGCGTGAGTATTAAACTCATCACCGCGCTTACAGCTATGAGTCCCATAGCTGTGCAAGCGCAATCGCAGTTCAACCTGACTCAGGGCGTTACTGATATTAGCCAACGCGTGTACGATCTTCACATGACGATATTTTATATCTGTTGTGTGATTGGCGTTATCGTATTTGGCGCAATGTTCTGGTCTATGATTCGTCACCGTAAATCTAAAGGCCGGAAACCTGCTACTTTTCACGAGAGCGTCAAGGTTGAAATAGCCTGGACTGTGGTTCCGTTTTTGATCCTGATTGGTATGGCTATTCCGGCCACATCAACCTTAATTGCGATGGAAGACAGTTCCGAAGCCGACGTTACGATTCTGGTAACGGGCTCACAATGGAAATGGCACTACAAGTATTTCGAGAATGATGTCGAATTCTTTAGTTTGCTTGCCACTCAGCGCCAACAAATCGAAAACAAGCTTGAGAAAGGCGAAAATTACTTACTTGAAGTTGATCGCCCCTTGGTTATTCCTACCGATCGCAAAGTGCGGTTCCTCATCACCTCTGATGACGTTATTCACTCCTGGTGGGTACCAGATTTTGCAGTGAAGAAAGATGCTAACCCAGGCTTTATCAACGAATCCTGGACTCAGGTCAATGAGCCTGGCATCTATCGTGGCCAGTGTGCTGAACTTTGTGGTAAAGACCACGGTTTTATGCCCGTCGTTGTTATCGCCAAAGAGCCTGCTGAATACGATGCGTGGATTGCTGAGCAAGAAGCCGCCCAACGTCAGGCCAAAGAAGAAGAGCAACGCTTACTGGCAATGTCTATGGATATGGACGAGCTGATGGATCTTGGCGAACAGGTTTATCTCGGTAACTGTGCAGCATGTCACCAGGGTAACGGTGAAGGTGTTCCTGGTGTGTTCCCGGCATTGAAGGGCTCACCTATGGCACTTAACGATATGGAAGCTCACATCGATATCGTTGTTAACGGTAAGTCTGGCACCTCGATGCAGGCTTTTGGTAATCAGTTGAGCTTGCGCGAACTGGCGGCAGTTATTACTTACGAGCGTAATGCCTGGGGTAACGATACCGGCGAAACCGTACAAGCCTCTGATGTTAACGAATTCATGAACCAATAAGGGAGACCTGACTATGAGCACAGTTGTTGGCGAGATGGATCAGCACGACGATCATCACCACCATGCGCCGTCGGGTTTGACCCGTTGGCTATTCACCACGAACCACAAAGACATCGGCTCGATGTATCTGTGGTTCAGTTTCATTATGTTCCTGGTTGGCGGTTCAATGGCGATGGTTATTCGCGCTGAATTATTCCAACCCGGGCTACAACTTGTAGATCCACACTTCTTTAACCAGATGACCACGGTCCATGGCCTTATCATGGTCTTCGGTGCCGTTATGCCGGCATTTACTGGCTTAGCGAACTGGATGATTCCGATGATGATTGGTGCGCCAGATATGGCGCTGCCGCGGATGAATAACTGGAGTTTCTGGATTCTGCCGTTTGCGTTCGCCATTCTGTTAGCTTCTTTGTTTATGGAAGGCGGCGGTCCGGCATTTGGCTGGACCTTCTACGCACCGCTATCGACCACATATAGTAGTGATTCCACAGCATTGTTTGTGTTTTCAGTACATATTATGGGTATTTCGTCGATCATGGGTGCAATCAACGTGATCGTCACCATCATGAACATGCGTGCGCCTGGCATGACCTACATGAAAATGCCGCTGTTCGTATGGTCCTGGTTTATCACTGCATTCCTGTTAATTGCGGTTATGCCGGTACTCGCCGGCGCGGTAACCATGGTATTGACAGATAAGTACTTCGGTACCAGCTTCTTCGATGCCGCAGGAGGTGGTGACCCAGTCATGTTCCAGCACATTTTCTGGTTCTTTGGGCACCCCGAAGTGTACATTATGATCTTGCCGTCCTTCGGCATTGTCTCAGCGATCATTCCGGCGTTTGCGCGCAAGCCATTGTTCGGCTACGCCTCGATGGTGTATGCCACCGCAGCAATTGCCGGACTGTCATTCCTGGTCTGGGCACATCACATGTTCACCACCGGTATGCCAGTCTTCGCTGAACTCTTCTTTATGTACTGCACCATGCTGATATCGGTACCGACCGGCGTCAAAGTCTTTAACTGGGTCGCTACCATGTGGCGTGGCTCGATTACCTTTGAAACGCCAATGCTGTTCGCTCTGGCCTTCGTGATTCTCTTCACCATAGGTGGTTTCTCAGGCCTGATGCTGGCTATCACGCCGGTGGACTTCCAGTATCACGATACTTACTTCGTGGTTGCTCACTTCCACTATGTTTTGGTAAGTGGCGCGATATTCTCCATTATGGCTGCAGCCTACTACTGGCTCCCCAAATGGACCGGTCACATGTACGACGAAGGTTTGGCCAAGCTGCATTTCTGGGCCTCGTTGATTTCTGTCAACGTACTATTTTTCCCAATGCACTTTGCCGGACTGGCGGGAATGCCACGCCGTATCCCGGACTATTCGTTGCAGTTTGCCGATATTAACCAAATCGTAAGTATCGGTGGCTTCGCTTTCGGTTTATCACAGCTGATCTTCCTCTGGGTCGTAATCAAATGTGTGAAAGGTGGCGAAAAAGCCCCCGCGAAACCGTGGGAAGGTGCGGACGGATTGGAGTGGACAGTACCGTCACCAGCTCCGTATCACACCTTCGATACTCCGCCTAAAGGCTTCGATAAGCCGCCTGAGGTGAAGTAACATGAGCGCACAACAAGGAAAACCAGACAATACCCGGATCATCCGTCGACTGCTGTTGACGGTGATCGGCATGTTTGCCTTCGGTTTTGCCTTGGTGCCACTGTACGACGTGTTCTGTGATATTACTGGTTTTAATGGCCGCTTTACCGATGGGCAAGCGGCTGCGAACACCAAAGCAGTGGATACCAGTCGAACCGTAAACGTGCAATTTATTACGCGTGTGAATCAAGGAATGCCATGGGGTTTTGAGCCAGAGGTTCGTTCAGTGCGAATTCATCCTGGCGAAACCAAAGTGGTTAATTTTCTGGCGAACAATCCCACCGGCAGCGATATGGTGGCACAAGCCATTCCTTCCGTGGCGCCAGGCGAAGCTTCACTGTACTTGAATAAAGTCGAATGCTTCTGTTTTAACCAGCAGCCACTGGCGGCGGGTACGAAAACGGCAATGCCGATGCAGTTCTATCTCGACCCCGAAATTCCTGATCATATTCACACGGTTACCCTGTCATACACCATGTACGATATGACAGAGAACGCTACACCTGATGCGCTGGCTGCTTTCGTACAGCCGGCGAACTGAGGATTTTTGCAATGGCAGAACAAAAACACGAAAAATACTATGTGCCAGCATCAAGTCCATGGCCTATTGTTGGTGCCATAGGTCTGGGCCTAATCGCCTTTGGTGCCGGACACACCGTCATCGACATGAGCAACGACACTGACGGCTGGGGCGTGAATGTGCTCCTGGCTGGCATTATCGTTATCTTAGTCATGCTGGTTGGCTGGTTTCGCGATCAGATCAATGAGTCGATGTCAGGCCTTTATAGCAAGCAATTAGGCGCATCTTACCGCCAGGGCATGGCATGGTTCATCTTTTCGGAAATCATGTTCTTTGCGGCTTTCTTCGGCGCATTGTTTTACGCCCGGGTAATTGCAGTGGAATGGCTTGGTGGTAGCAGCAACAACGCCATGACCAACGAAGTACTCTGGCCCGGCTTTGAGGCAATCTGGCCGCTAACCCTAACCCCGGGAGGTACCGAGTCTGGTGCTATGGGATGGTTAGGGCTACCACTGTACAACACCTTAATTCTGATCACCTCGTCCTTCACCTGTCATTTCGCTCACGTCGGCCTTGAGAAAGGCAAACGGAAGCAGCTGACAGTGTGGCTTGGTATCACTATTGTGCTGGGTCTCATCTTCCTGTACCTGCAAGGCGCGGAATACGTGCATGCTTATCAGGACCTTGGTTTAACCCTGGACTCTGGTATTTACGGTAATACCTTCTACATGTTGACCGGGTTTCATGGTATGCACGTTACCTTAGGTACCATCATGCTGATCGTGATGTTCCTGCGGGTATTGAAAGGACATTTCACTCCGGAAAGTCACTTCGCGTTTCAGGCCACCAGCTGGTACTGGCACTTTGTTGACGTAGTTTGGGTGTGCTTGTTTATCTTTGTTTATATTCTTTAACCCGAGTGTCCCTGTGGTCGTACTAAGCCTTGCTTAGTACGGCCGCGGATTTGGCTCCAGCACGCCACTAGCCAATAGCAATATAATAATCAAAATAGCTAACGCCGAAGCACCAACCCGGCGGCCAAGAAAACGTGTCATCGGTGGTTTGGTCGGATCATTGCGTAACATTGCCATCAAGGCGCGCATAAGATTAAAGACCATAAATAACATGAGTAGTACCAGGATGATTTTTGCAACAATGACCATATCAAACTCCTATTTGGGTGAAAGCTGATGCGCGTTGGCACCACATTAGCAACACTTCTAACTGTGCTAGCAATTGCCTTTTTGGTCAAGTTAGGATTCTGGCAACTTGATCGCGCTGCAGAAAAAGAAACGTTGTTCGATGATTTCGCCGTGGCGCAAACACAAGCCGCCCAGGACAGCTTCCAACCACTGCCACAAAACCCCGCGACCAATGCACGTTTCACGCCCGTAAAAGTAACCGGCACTTTTGTTGACTCCTACTTGCTACTTGATAACCAAGTTCATCAAGGCAAGGTCGGTTATCATGTTATTGGCTTGCTTGATGCTAACAACCGCAGTGAGCTGGTACCCGTTAATCTGGGTTGGGTGCCGGTAGGCCCTGATCGTCGCGAACTCCCCGCCCTGGAACTTCCTGAAGCTGAACAAGAGGTTATTGGTTGGCTTTACCACCCTGCCGAAGACGCCTTTACGCTGGCTGATCAGATTGTCGAGCCAGGCAGCTCACCATGGCGTGTTCAGCAGCTTGATTTCGAGGCGATTAGCACCGCTCTGGATCTTCCCATTGCTAACTATCTAGTGCTACTCTCAGAGGCTGCGAATTACGGTTGGCCACGCCAATGGCAGCCTCAGGTAATGACTCCGGAAAAACATCAGGCGTATGCACTGCAATGGTTTTCGCTGGCACTAGCCTGTTTAATTGTGTTCTTTTTCGCTCGACGTTCCATAACGAAAACAAAAAAGGAATGAGCATGACCTCTGTAAAAAAATCTCGTGCCACCTTGATTGGCGTGGTTCTTGCTTTTGCACTGCCAGTGATTGGTGCAAAATTTGTGCTCGACCAGAGCTGGTATCAGGGCGCAGCCACCAATAAAGGCACCATGATAGTGCCGCCTATTGAGCTCAGTGACGAGTTACAGGCTCGTCTGCCGGAAGGCTGGCGCGTTGGCTTAGTCGCAGATAACAACTGTGGCGCACCATGCCAGCAAGGTTTGTATGCCATGAATCAACTTGACGTGGCGCTCGGCAAAGAAAGCAGTCGCGTGAAACCCATCGTTTTTAGCCGCCAGCAACTTGATTTCGATTTAGCCCAGACACCGCTGGTAAAGGCCATTATTGACCCAGAGTTTCCGGCAGCATTTGCCGATCTACCGCCGCATCGGCTGTTTATTATCGACCCCCTTGGTAACGTGATGCTGCATTACGATACCTACGGTAATGAAGAAGAGATGCGAGCAGAGGCTAAAAACCTTCTATCCGATTTACGCACATTATTGAAACTTTCACGAATTGGGTGATTTATGCGTACTCTGGTTAATTTAAGTTTAGTTCTAACCCTTGTCGTGATTGTGCTGGGGGCCTATACCCGGCTGACTGACGCTGGTTTAGGCTGTCCTGACTGGCCGGGCTGTTATGGCCATCTCAGTGTGCCAATGGATGCTGACAAAGCAGCGGCGGCACAAGCTCTATTCCCAGATGCGCCACTGGAACACCACAAAGCCTGGAACGAGATGATCCACAGGTACGCGGCAGGCACCCTGGGTATCTTTATTCTGGTGATTGCAATCACTGCTGTAGTGCGGGTGCGCAAACATGCGGAAACGCCGGTTAAGCTACCTGTGTTACTGCTCGGGCTGGTTATCTTTCAGGCTGCGTTAGGCATGTGGACAGTGACACTAAACCTGCAACCCCTTATCGTCATGGGCCACTTATTAGGCGGCTTCTCGACCCTGGCCCTGTTGTACTTGCTACGGTTACGGCTGCAACGCATACACCTGCCGATGGGCGACCCGAAGGTCCGCAGCTTGTCCAGTTTTGCGCTGTTCGCGCTACTGGTGGTGATCGGCCAGATCGCGCTTGGTGGCTGGGTTGCGGCCAACTATGCCGCACTTGCCTGCACCGACTTACCCATTTGCGAAGGTGATTGGCTAAACCAGCTCGATGTTGCCGGCGCATTCTCGGTTCCTGAAGCTGTGACCTATCAGTATGGTGCTCATGATTACGCTGAACGTATGACCATGCATGTCGCTCATCGTATCGGCGCCATTCTAACCCTAATAGTAGTAGGCATCTTGCTCCTGCGGGGGTATCGTATGGCACAATCAGCAGTGATTCGCACTAGCCTGACCTGGGTCAGCCTGATGCTGGTGCTGCAGATTTTACTGGGCCTCAGCAATGTCCTGTTTATGCTGCCGCTCGGTGTTGCAGTAGCGCATAATCTGGTAGGTGCGTTATTACTACTAAGTTTGGTAGATTTAAACTATAAACTCGTGCGCCACGCCTAAAATAATAAAAAACGCGTACGAAAAGGAAGTAAGTTGTATGACAGAGATAACCTACAAAAGGCATGCCCATTGGCGTGACTATCTGGAACTGACCAAGCCACGCGTGGTATTGCTACTTTTGCTTACTGCACTCGTCGGCATCTGTTTGGCGAGTCCAACCTGGGTCGGCTGGCACGTGGTGATACCGGCTATGATCGGTATTGGTCTGATGTCTGGGTCGGCTGCTGCGGTCAATCACCTGGTTGACCGTCACATCGATGCTCAGATGGCACGCACGCTGCGTCGTCCGTTACCTTCGGGCGTACTGTCGCCGCGGCATGTTCTGACCTTCGCAACTATCGTTGGAGCGCTCGGTTTTGCCGTGCTGGCACTATGGGTCAATATGCTCACCGCCTGGCTTACGCTAGCCAGTCTGGTTGGTTATGCCATCGTTTACACCATGTATCTGAAGCGTGCGACGCCACAGAATATTGTCATTGGTGGCCTCGCCGGAGCTGCTCCGCCGCTGCTCGGTTGGACCGCTGTTACCAACGAGATCCACCCTCATGCGATTTTGTTGGTGATGATTGTTTTCACCTGGACGCCACCACATTTTTGGGCGCTGGCGGTACACCGCGCGAAAGATTACGCCAAAGCCAACATACCCATGTTGCCGGTGACCCACGGCATTGAGTTCACCAAAACCTGTATTTTGCTGTACACGATTTTGCTCGCGATTATTTGCCTGCTTCCTTATATTGTTGGTATGTCAGGGGTTATTTATCTGGTCGGTTCAAGCATCTTGAGCATTTGGTTTTTAGGCTACGCCTGGAAACTCAAATTTGCGGCCACGAAGCATACCGCTTACCGGATGTTCAGCTTTTCGATCTGGCAACTGATGGCATTGTTTGTGCTATTGTTAGTAGATCATTATGTTGTAACACCAGCGCTTTAAGTGCTTTAAGTTAGAGCAGGAAAACAAGGATGCGAGGTTCCAGAAAACTATGCAGAAATTAATATTCAGTGTCGTCGCTATAATAGCCGTAGTTGCTGGTGTGGTGATCTTTAACAGTTTACCGCAGCCTAAGCCGCAAGCTCTGGTGTACAATCCGCCGCGGCAAATGGAACCCTTTATTCTAGAGGCACACAATGGCGGGCCGGTGACGAATGCCGATTTAACCGGGCAGTGGACCTTCCTCTTTACCGGCTACACGTCGTGTCCCGATATTTGTCCTACGACTATGGCAGATTTCAAGAAGATACTGCCGCAACTGGCGTCCGTCGCCGACCGGCCGGTTAAAGTTTGGATGATTAGCGTTGACCCGCAACGTGATACTCTCCAACGGCTGGCAGATTACACCACCTATTTTGGTACGGAATTCATGGGTGTCCGGGCTGAACACAAAGACCTGTACCCGTTTGTAAACGGCTTAGGTCTGATGTATTCAATCCCCGATGAGGGCGAAGTCGACTATCTCGTGAACCACAGTTCAGCGATAGTGCTGGTGAATCCGCAAGGTGAGCGTCATGCTATTTTCAAATCAAGTCAGACGCCCGGCAAACTGCCAACCGTCGATATGCAGCAAATGCTCGAAGATTTCCAGCTTATTACCCAGCAGTACCACGATTAATCCGGCCAGCGCCCCTGCTCATTGGGGCGCACTAACGGCACTGAATACCAATAAAAGCGACCCTTCGCCGACTGACTCGGTACCGTGCAGTTGACCCGTGAACGACCTATGGGTGGCTGTTGTAGTTCCAGATTAACTTGCCAGTGCTCACCATCGTCGGTCGCGTCAAGCTTGCGCCACTCAGGCGTCAGCCGATCGCCCTGATAAAAACAATTCAGCCCGGTAATTGAAAAGTCACCTGTGTTGCGCACCTCAATTTCAACTTCAACGGTCTCGCTTTCGTGGGCAATTACCATTCCAACCGGCGCCGTAGTGGTAGCAGGCAGTGGTAAGCTTAATAATTTTGTGACCAAAGTAGCCAGATCCGCATACTGGGCTGAGGCCGGGAACCGTGGTATCTCCGTCAGTGGAGTGTCCGGTCCCCATGGCCCTGAATGCTGGCCAAAAGCAATGAAATCATGTTCTGCCAACAATTCTGATAGTTGTGCGTTGTATTCGCCATAAGGGTAAGCAAACTGTCTGGGTTGCTCGCCGGTTAGGGCTTTATCCAGCCGCTGTTGGGCATTTAAAATATCGAACTTTTGACGCTCGAGCCATTCTTGCTTGGTCTCCCCATGCTCGCGCCAGGTCATGTGCGCGTGACTGTTGGAATGGTTCGCGATGGTCGCACCATAGTTTTCCAACTCTGCCAATTGCTCCCAGTCCATATAGAGCCGCGGCGTCTCTTCCATTAGCTTCGGGTTTACAAATATGGTGAAAGGAAAACCAAAATCTTTAAAAATGTCCCGACCATTGTCATAGACGTTGCGCCAGCCATCATCAAACGTGATCGCCACCAATTTGTCTGGCACCGGCTCAGAACTTGCCAGCAGTTGCTTAGCCTCAGCCAAAGACACCACCTTGAAGCCGTTATCTGCTAAGAACTGAAAATGAGCTTCCAGTTCATCGGCTGTCACTGAGGTCACCCGCGGTGTATCATCTCCGACATGATGGTATTGCAGTATCACCACACCATGCTGAGCAGCATGGCCCTCGGAGGGGCTGAAAGGGAAACACATGAGCCAAATCACGCCTAAAAGCAAACAACGCATTCTTGATCTCCAAAGTTTTTGGGGGTCGTGGCCAGCGCATCGGAAAATTTTTGCGATTGCTCTGCCGATGATTATTTCTAATATCGCTGCGCCACTGCTAGGTCTTGTTGATACCGCCATAATAGGCCATCTGCCCGATGCAATCTACCTGAGTGCGGTGGCGCTGGGAGCAATGGTTGTAAGTTTTATTTTCTTGCTGGCGATTTTTCTGAGGATGACCACCACCGGTGAAATTGCCCGTGCGTTCGGACGCGAAGCCCCCGAGGAGCAACGGCAAGTCAGTTTACATGCACTCACTTTTGCGGTGGTGCTGGGCATAATTCTCTTCTTAATGACGCCATTCCTGCTCGACCTGGCATGGTGGCTGATTACACCAAGTACAGACCTGCAAACCTATGCAACTTCATACATAGAGATTCGTATGTGGGCGGCGCCGGCAGCGCTTGTCAATCTGGTTGTACTGGGCGTGTTATTAGGACGCCAGCAAAGTCGGCGCGCCATGGTGCTGGTGATTTTCACCAACGCTGTGAATGTTATCGCCGACATCATCCTGATCATCGGCCTGGATATGAACGTGGCCGGGGCTGCGTGGGCCTCGGTAACCGCTGAGGTGAGCACTGCCGTACTGGGGCTGTATCTGATTCGCAATGTGCTCCATCTGCGTCGCTCCTGGGAACTGCAGCGCCGCTATTTCTCGCGCTTTTTCGGCATGAACCGCGATGTCTTTCTGCGTTCGTTACTACTGCAACTTTGTATGGCGACAATGACCGGCTACGCAGCACGGTTTGGCGACATTTACGTCGCAGTCAATGCGGTACTAATGCAGTTTCTGATGCTGATTTCACTCGGGCTTGACGGTATCGCTTATGCGGTCGAGGCGCTTGCCGGCGCTGCTGTTGGCCGCAAGCGACGGGATGAGGTCCAGTACTGGCTGCGCTTAACGCTACTGTGGTCAATAATTTTTTCGCTGGCCTACAGCCTGCTGTTCTGGCTTGCCGGAGACGCGGTGGTGCGCTTACTGACCGATCTGCCAGCAGTGATTAGCACCGCGCAGAACTACCTGCCGTGGATTTACGTTTTACCTTTGCTGGGCCACTGGAGCTACTATTTTGATGGCGTGTTTATTGGTCTGGGTTACACCCGTGCCATGCGCGACACTATGGCAGTGAGCGCCCTGCTGGTGTTTGTACCGCTTTGGCAACTCGCCGTGGTGTGGTTCAGTAATGAAAATGCCAACCACGGACTGTGGTTGGCATTGAGTGCGTTCCTACTTGCTCGCGGTGTTAGCCAATGGCTGTACTTACGCTATTGGGCTAAACCTTTTGCCGCGGAAACTACATAGCAGGAGCAAGATCATCCAGCAGAATCAGCTGTGGCGGCAAGCCACCACCGGTCGCATCAACTGCCGCCGCAGTGTAAATGCCACCGCCCTCAAGGCTTAGATTCACTGGACCAATTGCTGCCGTGGTGGTGCCCGTCGCAGTCACAGTTACCACATAATCACCTGGTGGCAGCGACACATAGCCGGTCGAAACCAGCCCCTCTGCATTAAATGGAACATCAGCAAACGCCGGTGTCGCACCTGAGAGGTCTTCGCTGGCGGTGACATAAATATCGACGTTACCGGCACTCGGTGAAGCATGGACTAACTGGATCTGTGCTTCTGTCGCGATCCTCCGTTGCATGTCGCTGACTGCGGCCAAAGTCAATGAGCCATCACCCAGTGCGCCGACCGCATAAATACTAAGCTGGTCACTGGTTGCTAACGACAAGGGCACATCGTCGAGAACCACCGGCGTGCCACCTGCAGCGGCGACATCAATTAAATAGTCTGCGGCAGGTAGGTTAATAAAGTCGGTCGCTTGTAAAAATGCCAGATCCTGAATGGCTGGCTCGGCAGCGTTATTGACCGTGACATCGACGGCAGGAGCATCGGCACTGGCGTGAATGACGCGAATGTCAGCTCCCGCGTTCACATCTGGCACCAGTACAGCACCTTCGCCATCAGCGACCTGCAACATGACCGGTGCAGCACCCGTCATGGTATTGGTCACCGCAGCGACAACTAAATCAGCGCCATCGGCCAGCGTCAACGTACCGCTATCGTAGACTACAGTCGCGGGTTCACCAGCTAAGGTGATACGCACCTGATAGTCTCCAGCCGGCACTTCAACCTGACCGGAATTATCGGTAAACGACAGTGTGGTCAGGGCAGATTCCGCACTCAGTTCGGCATCGGGAGCGGTTACATAGACATCAACAGGAGGTGCATCAGGTGCTGCATGCACTACTTCTACACGGACGTTACCTTCGGTTACTGCAGAGAAATCGTTCGCAAAAATGAGCGGTGCGATGCTCTCGTCCCCCACTTTACCAACGGCAAAGATCTCGTACCGCATGTCTCCGGATAACTCTACATCAGCAGGGCCTATGACCGTCGCGGTCGATTCGTCAGCAAGAATTCCGTCAACCTGAACACTGTAGGTTGCCTCTTCAAGCTCAATCACACCTGACGATGCGCCAAACGGAACGGCTTCAAGAGCTATATCGCCATCAAGCAATACGTTTACGTCGGGTGCATCAGCAACACTGTGATGCACACGCACGTAAGTCGAAGCAGGAGGGGGTGGTGGAGGTGGCTCGACAATTGGAGCCGGTTCGTTACTGTCACTGCCACACGCGGCTAGCATTAGCACTGCGAGAGCAGGTATACTGTACTTAGTGATCCCATTCATGGTTTGTTCCTCGTTGTGATATACGCAAATACCATTACGCTGGAACAAAATGTTTGGGATCACTCCTTCCGGATTAGCACCACTTCCTAGTAGTACGAATGCTCGCCTGCCTGATGTTCAGTCGCATCTTTTACGCCCTTGAGCTCATCAGGGAAACGCTGCAGAAGTTCTTTTTCAATGCCTTCCTTCAGTGTCACATCAACCATACTGCAACCATTGCAACCGCCACCGAATTGTAAAATGGCAATACCATCGTCGGTAATTTGATTAATCGCAACATTGCCGCCGTGGCTAGCCAGTTGTGGATTGATTTCGGCCTGAATCATGTATTCGACACGTTCAATTAACGGCGCATCATCTGCAACCTTACGTGCTTTCGCATTCGGAGCTTTTAGCGTGAGCTGTGAGCCCAGCTCCTGCTCTTCAAAGTCGATGACAGCATCTTGCAAAAACGGTGCGCTACCAGAATCTACCACCGCATCGAAGCCAGAAAAAGGCAAGGTTTCATCATCCGGTTCGACTGAATCAGGCGGACAGTACGACACGCCACACTCTGCACTCGGGGTACCCGGGTTCACCACAAACACACGGATATTGGTGTTATCCGGCTGCTCGGCAAGCAATTTGCGAAAATGCGCCTGAGCGCTTTCTGTAATACGAATCATGGGTTTACCACCTCACTGCTATACTTGAGTAATTTAGTAGGGTATATCTTATCGCAAAAATCGGTCATTGCATAGTAAGCAGCTTGGGGTTAGCCGGTTATTTTGCTAGCTTAAACTGATGTTTCATTGGCTTAGGAAGTTGTTATGCGTTATCTAAAGTTACTCGCTATTGCGCTACTCGTGTTTAGTACGAGCGCCATCAGCGCTACGTTGAAAGATTACCTCCCACAAGATGTGACCTACGACCCAAGTATTCCAACGCCAGAATCAGTGTTGGGCTACGAAGTGGGCGAATGGCACGTACGTCATGACCAGTTGGTCCGCTATATGGAAGTGCTCGCTGAGAAGAGTGATCGCTTCCAGTTAGAGTATGCCGGGCGCACCCACGAAGATCGCCCATTAGTTTTGGTCACCGTAACAACGCCAGAAAACCATCAGAATATTGATGCGCTGCGTGACGAACACCTCGCCGTAGCTGATCCAACCCGTGAAGGCGACCCGGAAACCGCTCCCCTGGTACTGTATATGGGTTATAGCATCCACGGTGATGAATCGAGTGGCAGCAACGCCGCCCTGCTCTACGCATATTACTTAGCAGCAGCACAAGGCGAAAAAATTGAAGCCGTATTACGTGATTCTATTATTTTGCTCGATCCCAGCCTTAACCCTGATGGCCTTGCGCGCTTTGCGCAGTGGGCGAACCAACACCGCAGCCAGAATTTAGTTGCTGACCCGCAGCACCGTGAACACGTGCAGGGCACCCCACGGGGTCGGGTCAATCATTACTGGTTTGATCTCAACCGCGACTGGTTGTTATTACAACACCCTGAATCACGCGCGCGAATTGCCAACTTCCAAAAATGGAAGCCGAATGTACTGACCGATTTCCACGAAATGGGTACCGACAGCACCTTCTTTTTCCAGCCAGGAATTCCGACCCGACGTAATCCGAATACCCCGGAAGAAAACGTAACACTTACTGCCAAGCTTGCTGAAGGTCATGCCGCAGCATTAGATGAGCAAGGCCGTCTGTATTTTACTGAAGAAGCTTTCGATGACTTTTACGTCGGTAAAGGTTCCACCTACCCGGATGTACAAGGCGCGATTGGTATTTTGTTCGAACAGGCATCAAGTCGTGGCCATGCGCAAGACTCGATTAACGGCGTAGTGAAGTTTCCATTTACTATCCAGAATCAGTTTACAACATCACTTACTACCATGTATGGCGCACACGCCAACAAAGCAGCGTTGCTGGATTACCAGCAGCGTTTCTTTGATAGCGCGTTAGAGGAAGCTGATGACGCTGACTTCCGTGGTTACCTGTTCGGCGACGAGACCGATCCAGCACGGCTTGAGGGTCTGCTTGAGCTTCTCGCACAACACGAAGTACAAGTTTATCCGTTGACCAGTGAAGTTAAAGAAAACAACGTCACTTTCAAGCCGGGTAGCAGCTATTACGTGCCACTAAATCAGCCGCAGTATCGTCTGATCCGCGCCATGTTCAGTACGCGGCAGGACTTCCGTGATAATACCTTCTACGATGTCTCAGGCTGGACGCTACCCTTAGCGTTTAATATGAACTTCACCCGCACTGACTCGCGTGTTCGTCATAGTGACACTGCCTGGCAGGCTCCCGCTGCGGCGCAATCTGAAGCTGCAATAACAGCTAATGCCTATGCTTATGGTTTCGACTGGCACAACTATTTCGCTCCGCGGGCGTTGCAGGAGTTACTGGAAGCAGACGTTTATGTCCGCCAGGCGGATCTGGACTTTACTGCTAAAGTAAGCGATGGCACCCACGCGTTTGATGCTGGTGCCGTGGTTATTACCCGTGCATACCAGGATAAGCCCTGGGCCGAAGTCCAGCAAATTGTGCAGGAAGTTACCGCTCGTAACGGTCTTAAGGTACATAGTATTACTACGGGTTTGACACCATCAGGCATCGATCTGGGTAGTCGCAACCTGCGTCCCGTCAAACCAGTAAGTGTCATGATGCTGGTCGGTGATGGCGCGAATATGTACGAAAATGGCGAAGCCTGGTATTACCTTGATCGTCACGTAGGTATCCCGTTGTCGATGATCGATACGGATCGGGTTAACCGGGTTGATTTGAGCCGTTACACGCACATCATCATGGTTGATGGCAGCTATAGTAATCTCAACGACACCAGCGTCTCGCGCCTGAAAGAATGGGTCCGTGACGGCGGTGTTATCATTGGCCAACAAGGTGGCGCCAAGTGGCTTTCCAAGAACGAAATCCTGGCAGCTAAGTTTGTTGAAGATGAGACGTTCGACGAGAAGTTTGACAGCTCAACGCTCAGCTACGATGACCGCGACAGCTACTACGGCAAACGTCGCGTTGCAGGCGCAATCTTTGGCGTTGATCTTGACTTAAGCCACCCACTGACGGTTGGCTACCCGCGCGAACAGTTACCGGTATTTAAAGATAGTCTGAATGCCATGACGGTTCCTGAATCGCCATTCATTACTGTAGCCCGCTATTTAGAAGAGCCGTTACTTAGTGGTTATGCCGCGAAAGAAAACCGCGAAGTCATCGCCGACAAGGCAGCTATCGTTGCCCATCGTTTAGGCGACGGCCGTGTGGTTGCATTCGCCGATGACGTTAACTTCCGCGCCTTCTTCTGGGGCAGCGCCAAGCTACTTAGCAATGCGATCTTTATGGCGCCAGCCATTGACGCTTTCGCCAGCGACGATAAAGACGCAGCTGCCGCCGCTGAGGAAGCTGAAGAAGCAGCACACTAAAACGACTAAAGTACTCCCGCCCGATGCGGTTCGGTGTAGCACAATGTCCACACATCGACCGCTTTCGCTCCCCGCCGTTGCAGTGCTGCAGCGGCGGCTGTTACTGAAGCCCCGGTTGTTAACACATCATCCACTATAGCTACGGTCAGCCCTTGCACTGAACGGGTACAATGCACTGCGCGTGACATTGCCTGCCAGCGTTGCTGCCGACTCAGCTGGTGCTGTTTACCTTCATCATGAAGCCGGCGTAAGAGCCCCGCGGCGAATGGTAGTTGTACCAGACCAGCCACCTCACGTGCCAGCAGAGCCGCCTGATTGTAGCCACGCTGACGCCAGCGCTTACGACTCATTGGCATGGCGACAATTAAATCTGGCCAGGCCTGCGGCTGCGACCGGTAACAAGCACAGACCTGAGCTGCCAGCAACGGCGCCAAAACCTTGGTCAATTCCGGACAGCGCTGAAACTTAAAACGCTTAACCAACTGCCGGCTTTCCGCTCCCCAGGCCAGGGCGGCGAACCAGTTACGGCCGTAGCTTCCTGCTTGTGCTGGCCCACGCCAGCGCAGTGAAGTGGGCGGCAACCGTGGTAAGTCAGCATAGCAGGCGCGACAGAAACCTTGCTGCTCAGTACTTGTCAGGGGCAGTAAACACAACCAGCAACAGCCTCCACCAAGCTTGGCAAGGAAAGATTGCAGGGGTACCATAAGCTCCTCCGTGAGCGGTAACAGGAATCAATATGGTAGCCAAGGTTTGGACAGACGTCAGTGGTAAGGGTGCGGATATTGTCGTACTCCATGGCTGGGGGCTGAACGGTGCAATCTGGACGCCCATTCAGGCGGAGTTAGCTGCACTCGGACGGCTTACCCGCGTGGATTTGCCAGGTTACGGCGAATCACCCTGGCCCGTCGCCGAGCCCATTAGCTTCGCCAGACTCTGTGAACTTACCCGCAGTGCTCTACCGGAACGTTGCCATCTGCTTGGCTGGTCGCTGGGCGGTCTGGTCGCGACCCAGATCGCATTAGATGAGCCGCAGCGGGTTCAGAGTTTAACCACAGTAGCCTCGTCACCCTATTTTCCGGCGCAAGAGCCAGACTGGCCGGGTATCGAACCCAGTATTCTCAGTCAGTTTGGCAAGCAGCTCAGTAAAGACTTCCGCCGTACCGTCGAGCGTTTTCTGGCGCTACAGTCACTTGGTAGTCCCCATGCAAAACAAGACGTAAAGGCAATTAAAGAATGGCTATTTAGCAAACCGATGGCCAGTGTTGAGGTCCTCGATGCCGGGCTCGACATGCTCGCTCAGGTGGATTTGCGCAATGACCTGAAACGTCTCACTATGCCGTTTTACCGCATTTACGGCCGGCTCGATGCCCTGGTGCCGAGCAGCGTGGTCGCCCGCGTCGATGAACTGGCGCCGGAGAGCCAACATTTTATCGCACCCCGCTGCAGCCACGCTCCCTTCATTAGTGATCCTGAAGCGTTTATGCAGGCCTGGCGGGAGTTCTTTATCAGCCTGCGTTAACGCTGACAGTTTTTGCAATAAACGGTGCTGCGTTGCCCCAGGCGGATTTCAGTAAGCTCGGTTTTACACACCATGCACTGTTTACCGCCGCGACCGTATACATTCAGGTGTTGTTTAAAGTAGCCGGGCTGACCGTCGGCCTGAGTAAAGTCCTGCAGCGTCGTACCGCCCTGCGCTATCGCAGCGATGAGGGTTTCCTTGATGATAGGTACCAGCCGCTGGTAACGGGCCAAACTAACCCGACCAGCAGCACGTTTGGGGTGAATACCAGCTTTAAACAGCGCCTCGTTGGCATAAATGTTACCAACCCCAACCACCACATGATTGTCCATAATAAAAGTCTTCACCGCTTGTTGCTTGCCCTGCGCTTTGGTGTGCAAGTAACTTGCAGTAAATGCCTCGGTAAGGGGTTCGGGACCAAGTTCTACCAACAACGGATGGGCAATCCCCGGATGTTCCCGGGAAAACAGCACACAGCCGAACCGTCGCGGATCGTTGAACCGCAGACACTGGCCATTACTGAGGACCAGATCGAAATGATCGTGCTTCACCACTAAGCTATCTGCAGGTACCACACGCAACTTGCCCGACATGCCAAGGTGGAGAATCAGGTAGCCTTTGTCCGTGTGAACAATTAGGTATTTGGCCCGCCGCTCGACTTCGTTGATACGAGCACCCGCCAGCTGCTCAACCGCGTCTGGGATCGGCCAGCGAAGGCGTCGATCGCGCACCACAACTGTGGCAATCTGCTCACCTTCCAGGTGGGGGGCTATCCCGAGACGGCTGACTTCAACTTCTGGTAACTCTGGCATTTGCTCGCTCTTCTCGTTAACTTAAGGTCTGACTCGCGTGTTTAGCGCTTGTTTTTAATCCGGGTGTCCACTATATTTCGCGCCGAAGCTACAGGAGAAATTTAGTCTCATGATCACCGCCGACCCCGCTCTTACGGTTGCCGATTTTGCTACGGAGTCGATCGCTATCGACCAGCTGGCTTCCCAAGGTTATGTGATTGTACCCAACTTTCTCGCCCGCGAACAATGCTTAGAACTTTACCATTACGCCCGGCAGCTTGATGCGCAGGCATGGCAACAGGCGGGCATTGGCCGTGCTGACAGCTATACCACCAACAGCGCAGTACGGCAGGACAAAATCCGCTGGTTACAGCCCGAATTACCGTACGAGAGCGCCTACCTGAAAATGATGGATCAGCTGCGTCTGGAACTGAACCGCGAGCTGTTTATGGGTCTGTTCGACTACGAATGTCATCTCGCCCATTATCCGCCGGGAGCTTTCTATCGGAAGCACCTCGACGCCTTTAAAGGTCGCAGCAACCGCATCCTCACTACGGTGTTTTACCTGAACCCGGATTGGCAGGAACAAGATGGTGGGCAACTGGTCATTTATGGTGAGCAAGGCGAAGTATTGGAGACGATATTACCTGAAGCAGGAAAACTGGTGGTGTTTCTCAGTGATGTTTTTGTCCATGAGGTACTTGCGGGCTTACGTGACCGCTTCAGTATCACCGGCTGGTATCGTTTGAATGCCAGTATCGGAGGCGTCATCGACCCGACCCGCTGACACAAAAAACCCGGCACTTGGCCGGGTTTTGAACATACTAGAACGAAGCTTACTTAATTTTAGCTTCTTTGAACATCACGTGTTTACGAACCACTGGATCGAATTTCTTGATTTCCATCTTTTCTGGCATGTTACGCTTGTTCTTATCGGTAGTGTAGAAATAACCAGTACCGGCAGAAGACACTAAACGAATCTTATCGCGCATAGTTTAATTCCTTACACTTTTTCGCCACGTGCGCGCAAATCTGCGAGCACTGAGTCGATACCGTTTTTATCAATAATACGCATACCTTTAGTGGTAATACGCAGCTTCACCCAACGCTTTTCTGATTCAACCCAGAAGCGGTGAGATTGTAGGTTTGGCAGGAAACGACGCTTGGTCGCGTTGCGCGCGTGTGAACGGTTGTTTCCGCTAACCGGACGCTTTCCTGTAACTTGACATACTCGTGACATCGTTTTTTACTCCAAAAATTGCTTCAAGCTCGCCTGTCGCCCATCGCGGCCTTGCCTTGATTCCGAGGGCGCATTTTATACAGTAATCTGGCCCGGTAATCAAGTGATCGACGCATTTTTTTGATCTTTTCTGATCGTCTTGATGGTCGCGCTACTCTACTACAATAGCCCGCGCTCGGCAAACGAAACCGGCTCCCCGCTCCCAATCACAAAGTGATCCAACAAGGCGACGTCGATCATTGTCAGGGCCTTTTTCAGGCGGTCCGTCACCCGTTGATCAGCATTGCTCGGTTCTGCCACGCCCGAGGGGTGATTATGCGCAAGGATCACCGCAGCCGCATTATGTTGCATCACCAGCTTAATGATTTCCCGTGGGTAAACCGGCGCCGCATTGATCGTGCCGTGAAAAAGTTCGACATACTTGAGTAAGCGATGCTGACTATCAAGCAGCAACACCACAAACACTTCGCGCTGTTGATGGCGTAATTGCGCGGTCAGGTAATCACGCACCATAGCAGGCTGAGTAAAACCTTCATCGCGGCGTAACTGCCAGGCTAAATAACGCCGCGAAATTTCCATAACGACTTGCAGTTGCATCACTCGTGCCGGCCCTAATCCTGGCTGTTGCAGCAGCTCCTGAGTCGGCGCTGCCAGCATACCGCCGATGCCCTCGAACGCCTGCAATAGCTCGCGGGCATAGGTCACCACATCTTTACCGCGCACACCAGTGCCTAACAGAATCGCCAGCAACTCAGCGTCACTTAACGCCGCCACTCCCATTTCGGTCATTTTCTCACGCGGACGTTCGTGTGCCGGCCAGGACTTGACTGTACTCATGGTTCCTCCTTGAACCTGTCATCGATCAGTAGGGTCGCTAAGCATACCAACGATGGGTAGGATAAATCTTCGCCGCTGCGGAAAACTTCGCCACTTGCACGTGAATTTACATCTTTAAAGTTCCGTAAAGACAACATCTCATGCTAGGCTAAGAGTCCTTGATTGGTGAGGACTTACTATGACGGAAACCCCTATCACATCGTTATCTGGTCGCCATGTTCTGGTAGCAGTCAGCGGCGGCATCGCCGCCTATAAAAGCCCGGATCTGGTGCGCCGCCTGCGTGATGTAGGTGCCATTGTGCGCGTGGTTATGACCAAAGGCGCACATGCTTTTATTACCCCGCTGACGCTACAAGCGGTTTCTGGCCATGCGGTACACGATGATCTTCTGGATCCATCAGCCGAAGCTGCGATGGGACATATTGAGCTGGCAAAATGGGCCGACGTGATCCTGATTGCGCCAGCGAGCGCGAATACCCTCGCCCGCCTTGCCCATGGTTTTGCGGACGATTTGCTAAGCACCTTATGTTTGGCCACCACTGCGCCAATCATGGTGGCTCCAGCAATGAACCAACAAATGTGGTCCGCAACCACGGTGCAACGCAACTTGCGTCAGCTTGAAGAGCTCGGCTTTCATATCCTTGAACCGGCGAGCGGAGCGCAAGCCTGCGGCGATGTCGGCGCCGGTCGCATGCCAGAGCCAATTGAGCTGCGTGATGCCGTGGTCGAGCTGTTAGCGCCCGCCAACGGCCTCTTAACCGGCAAGCACCTGGTGATCACTGCTGGGCCAACCCGCGAGCCGATTGATCCTGTGCGCTACCTAAGCAACCACAGCTCCGGGAAAATGGGCTACGCACTGGCAACTCAGGCCAAACGTCTGGGCGCTCAGGTCACCTTAGTTAGTGGGCCGACCCAATTAGCACCGCCCGCCGGGGTAAAAGTTATTAACGTCGAAAGTGCGCAGGAAATGCTGGCAGCAATTGAAAGCGTTATTGCTACTGCTGATGTTTTTATCGGCTGTGCCGCAGTTGCTGATTATCGCCTCGCGGAAGTTGCCGGGCAGAAAATCAAAAAACAGCAGGATTCAATGCAGCTACAGTTGGTCCGTAATCCAGATATTCTGGCCACCGTAGCCAGCCGCGTCAATCCGCCCCTCTGCGTCGGCTTTGCAGCCGAGACCCAAAATGTCGCCGGGTACGCTGAAGACAAGCTCAAGCGCAAGCGGCTGGCGCTAATTGCCGCAAATGATGTGAGTGATACCAGCATTGGCTTTAACAGCGACGACAATGCCATGACGTTATATTGGCACGATGCAGATGGCCAGCTATGCCAACGTGAATTGGCGCGGGCCGGAAAGGCTCAAATCGCCGAGGCTATTTTACGGCAGGTTCACTCATTCCTGGATACTACGTCCAGTTAAAAGTCGTAGCGCTGCGGCATTTTGAACAGTTAGAGTTTCTCCCGCAGTAGAACTGCGGGCTACATAAAGAGAGAAGATTACCGATGACCAGCAAGAAACCGAATCGCAAAGAGCAAATTCTTGGCACCCTTGCCGCGATGCTTGAAACCAGTCCCGGACAACGCATCACAACCAAGAACCTGGCCGCCGAACTGGGGGTCTCTGAGGCCGCCCTGTATCGCCATTTCCCGTCGAAAGCACGGATGTTTGAGGGCCTCATCGAATTTACCGAAGAAGCCGTTTTAACCCGCATTAATCAGGTCATGGAAGTTGAGAAGAACACTTTGGTGCGATGCGAAATGACACTGCGCGTGGTGCTGACCTTTGTTGAACGCAACCCAGGCATCACCCGGATTCTGACCGGCGATGCGCTTATGGGTGAACACGACCGGTTACGCTCGCGGGTGCAGAATTTATTTGCCAAAATTGAAGCCAATCTGAAACAGGCGCTGCGCGAACGTCGCTTACGCGAAAACGTTGCGACCCGCATTGATGAAGCGGTGCTGGCGAATTTGCTAATGGCTTATGCAGACGGGAAAATTGCGCAGTTTGTGCGCTCGGAGTTCAAACAAGCACCGACGAGTGAATTTGATACGCAATGGCAGACCATTGCCCATCAGTTACTCTGACGTTCGTGCCCGGCTCAGCAGGTTGATTGCCGCCTGCTGGGGCGTTGTGTCACCGTACAGGACATCGTAGATCTGTTCGCAAATTGGCATCTCAACGCCATTACGACGGGCTAGCAGCACGACTTCTTTGGTGTTGCGATAACCTTCAATTGCCTGGCCGATATCACGCATTGCCTGTTCGACAGTTTTTCCCTCACCTAATGCCAGACCAAATCTGCGATTGCGCGACTGATTGTCTGTACAGGTCAGGATCAAATCACCTAGCCCCGCCATACCAGTAAAGGTTTCCGGCTTAGCGCCGAGCTTTAATCCCAGCCGGGTTAGTTCAGCCAGGCCCCGGGTAATAAGTGCGGTGCGTGCATTGGCACCAAAACCGATACCATCGGCCATGCCAGCGCCGATAGCGATGACATTCTTCACCACGCCACCTAATTGCACGCCAATGAAGTCGTCATTGGTGTAAACCCGGAAACTACGATCACAATGCAACAGTTCTGATAACTCATGAACAAATTCGGGATCCGTCGACGACATTGAAATGGCAGTCGGTAGACCTTTCGCCATCTCCATGGCAAAAGTAGGCCCTGACAACACAGCTAATGCATGTTCCGAGCCCAGGATTTCTTCCGCTACCTCAAATAACAAACGACCTGAATCAGGCTCTAAGCCTTTAGTCGCCCACGCCACGCGCGCATCACTGCGAATGAGCGGTTTTATATCGCGAAGGACTTGCGCAAAACCACCGCTGGGCACCACCACCACTATATTGCGGGCGTCGGTCACGGCTTCGGCCAAATCACTGGTTACGGTCAGTGCATCAGGAAGGGGTATGCCTGGCAGATAGCGTTTGTTCTCACGCTGTTCAGCCATCTTTGAGGTTTGTTGCGCATCGCGACCCCATAAGCAAACTGGAGTGCCTTTGCGCGCAAAACAAAGTGCCAGGGCGGTTCCATAAGAACCAGCACCTAGCACTGTTACTTGAGTATCACGCATGAGTTGGCGTTATACTTCGTTTTTATGCGTCAGCTTCTTGCTGCGCAGCTTGCTGTTGTTGCTGCTGCATGTGCTGTGCAAAAACAGCATCAAAATTAACCGGTGCAAGGTTCAATTGTGGGAAAGTTGCACGGCTAACCAAGCTTGATAAACACTCGCGAGCATACGGGAACAGGATGTTCGGGCAGAAAGCACCCAACAATTGTGCACGCTGTGCTTCTTCGATTGAATCAGCAACAGTAAAGATACCTGCCTGATGAACTTCAGCCAAAAACGCTACGTCGTCACCTACTTTGTTCGTTGCAGTGATTTTCAGCACCACTTCATAGGTGTTGTCTTCCAGCTTGGTGTTTTTCACATTCAAGTCAAGATTCAACTCCGGCTTCCACTCCTGGCGGAAGATCTGTGGTGAATTTGGCGCTTCGAAAGACACGTCTTTAGTGAAGATACGCTGAATTGCGAAGGCTTGTTCTTGTGGTGCTTGTGCGTCGCCTTGAGCGGCGCCGTTTACTTGCTGTTCATCAGCCATGGTTATACTTCCTATTAATTATTTGATATTACGAATTATTTTTTAACGAGCGGAAAACTTGCACCCTGCCAGGCAGAGATTCCACCTTGTAATAAGGCAACGTTTTCATAGCCCGCTTTGGTCAGCTCTTGTGCCACTGATTTTGCGGTCATGCCGGTTGCACATACCACCACGATGGGGGCAGATTTATATTTCTCAAGTGCAGCCGTGTCATTTTTCCGGATCCGCTCAGCAGGCAAATTGATTGCGCCATGGATGTGTCCCTTGCGGAATTCGTCAATCGACCGCGTGTCAACAAATACGCCATCGTTACGGTTCACCTGCAACGTTGCTTCTTGCGGCGTCAGCGCTTTCACCTTCGAGGTGGCTGCCTGAAAATAAGAAACGATGATCGCGATTAGCAACACCACCCATAAGATACTCATCAAATAGTGGTCAGCTGCAAAGGCTAGGATTTGATCCATGATTGCTCACTACTCCTGCTGAAAAAATCAAGCACCAGAGTATACCTGCTGAAACGCCAGATACCAGTAAAATTTGGCGGCATTTCGACCGACAGCGGGTGCGTTGCGATGTAAAATCGCATAAACTAAAGACGAATCAATGACAACCCAAACAACCAAGTTGAGGATGCGAAATGGCAAAGCCACATACTCCCCTGGCGCTGTTAATTTTAGATGGCTGGGGCCATCGTGAAGCAACAGACGACAATGCGATTGCGGCGGCGCACACGCCCAACATGGACAACTTATGGGAAAACTACCCGCACACCTTAGTCGATGGCTCTGGTATGTCGGTGGGTCTGCCTGATGGTCAAATGGGTAATTCCGAAGTCGGTCACGTCAACCTGGGCGCTGGTCGGGTCGTCTATCAGGATTTCACGCGGATAAGTAAAGCGATTCACGACGGCGACTTCTTTACTAATGAAGCGCTGACCCAGGCGGTGGATAAAGCCAATGCGAATAATGGCGCCGTCCATATTATGGGATTATTGTCGCCAGGCGGCGTACACAGCCACGAAGATCATCTGGTGGCGATGGTGGAACTTGCTGCGCAACGCGGTGCAAAACGTATTTACCTGCATGGCTTCCTCGATGGTCGCGATACCCCACCGCGCTCAGCAAAACCGACACTTGAACGCTTCGAACAACTGTTCAGTAAGCTTGGCGTCGGCCGTTTTGCCAGTTTATGCGGGCGTTACTATGCCATGGATCGCGATAAACGCTGGGACCGCATTGAACAAGCCTGGCAACTCATCGTTGATGGTGAAGCCCCTTTCACCAGTCCCAGTGCCGGTGCAGCTTTAGCGCAAGCCTATGAGCGCGGCGAAAATGATGAGTTCGTGAAACCGACCCGCATTGCCGATGCCGCGCCAGTGGTGGATGGTGACAGTGTCATTTTTATGAATTTCCGCGCCGACCGGGCACGCCAACTGAGCCACGCCTTTGTCACTGAAGACTTTGATGGCTTTAAAGCAGCGCGCCGACCTGAGTTAGCAAGCTACGTGTCACTCACCGAATACGCCAAAGATATCAACAGTACAGTAGCCTTTCCGCCGGAAAGTCTGGATAACGTACTGGGCGAATGGCTGGGTAAGCAGGATTATACCCAGTTACGTATCTCCGAGACGGAAAAGTATGCCCATGTCACCTTCTTTTTCAGTGGCGGCCGCGAGCAGGAGTTTCCCGGAGAAACCCGCGTACTTGTGCCTTCGCCGCAGGTTGCCACCTACGACTTACAGCCCGAGATGAGCAGTGAAGAGCTCACCGATAAGCTGGTCGCAGCCATTGAAAGCGGTGCGCATGATGTCATCATTTGCAATTATCCCAATGGTGACATGGTCGGTCATACCGGAAATTTTGACGCTGCAGTGCAAGCGATTGAGGCCGTTGATCGTTCCGTCGGCCGGGTCGTTGATGCCTTGCGCAAGGTCAATGGAGAGTGTTTAATTACAGCTGATCATGGCAATGCAGAGCAGATGGAAGACCATCAGACCGGGCAGTCACATACTGCACACACCAGCGAACTGGTGCCGTTCATTTATGTAGGCCGTCAGGCAACAGCCCGCGATGGCGGGGTTTTGTCTGATGTTGCCCCGACCATGCTGCACCTGCTGGGGTTACCACAACCCAAAGAGATGACCGGCAAACCTATAGTTACCCTCGACGAATGATGCGCATCCTGGTAAGCCTGCTACTGACGTCGCTGCTGCTCACTAGCGGAGTGGCTTTGGCGTGGCAGCAGGCAACCCCTGAGACAGCGGCAGAAACCCAGGCGCGCATCGATGCCATCACGCGCGAACTAGAACGCCGTCAGAATGCCATGCAGCAGCGATCCAAACAGTTGAGTTTAACTGAACGGGAGCTGCAGCAATTAGAAATGCAAATTAACACCGTTGCCAATGAGTTAGCCGCAACGACCGCCCAGCTCGAGCAAACCAACCAGCGCATTGACGCACTTAAACACGAGCAGACCCAGCTGGAAGCCGAGCAAAAGCAACAAGCCCGCTGGTTGGCAAAGCAGCTCAACATGGCTTATCGCATCGGGGAACATGACTTTATCAAGCTCATCTTAAATCAGGAAAACCCTGCCGATTTTGAGCGTTTACACGGCTACTATGGCTATTTTAACCGTGCCCGCCTGCAGAAACTTGATGAACTCAAAGCGACCCAGGCGCAACTGCGCGAAGTCTCCGCTGAGCTTGCTAGTGCCCGGGATCAGATTGCAGCACAACAGAACCAGCAGAAACGTCAACAAGGCGTGCTCCGTGAACAGCAGAAAGAACAGCAGCACTTGATCCGTCGCCTGCAGCAGGAACAGCAACAGGATCAGTCCCGGGTGGCGCAACTGGAGCAGGATCAACAGGAGCTGGAAGACGTGTTGGCCGCGATTATAGCGGCGTTACGCGACGAGCCGCAGTTGGATGGGCTGGCAAAGCTCAAAGGCAAGTTAAACTGGCCGGCTCAAGGTAATGTGCAAAACTTGTTTGGCCGCACCCGCAGCGGTGGCGTCAATTGGAAAGGCATCTTGATAGACGCACCAGCTGACAGTCCGGTACGGGCGATTGCCGATGGCCGGGTTATTTTCGCGAATTGGATGCGTGGTTATGGCTTACTGTTGGTGCTCGACCACGGTGATGGTTACATGAGTCTGTACGGCCATAACCAGACGATTTTGCCTAACGTTGGCGAAGTGGTCAGGCGCGGAGAGGAGATTGGCCTCGTCGGGCAAAGCGGAGGTCGCTCATCTCCGGCACTCTATTTTGAAATTCGGGTGAAGGGCGATGCGGTAAATCCGGCGCAATGGTGCCGCTAATGACCAGACTCGGCGTGGCAGGTTTCGGGGCCTTTCTCATGATTTTTCTGATCATGACATCCCCCGCTCTTGCCGATACGGAAACTAGCTCCGTACCGCCGGTAGAAGAGCCCAAACCGGTTCCACGCATCGCGATTGTTATTGATGACCTTGGCCATCACCAGGACCATTTCGCCTTTGCCGACCTTGAGCTACCGGTAACCCTGGCGATCATGCCCTTTACCCCCAAAGCGGAAGCTCTGGCGGAACGCGCCAGCGAGCATGGTCACGAAGTCATGATCCACATGCCAATGCAGCCTGAGCATCACGACCGTCAACAACAGGGCGAACTTGATCGCTTTGATACGAAAGCGCAATTTATTGCGACACTAAGTGCAGCCTTTTCGCGGTTGCCACAGGCGCGTGGTCTGAACAATCATCAGGGCAGTCGCTTAACGGCAGAACAACAGCCGATGCAATGGTTGATGCAGGAACTCGCAGCGCGCCAGCTCTACTTTCTTGATAGCCGGACCACCACCGCAACAGTGGCGGAAGCCCAGGCTATTGAAGCGGGTTTGTCATCCGCACGCCGCCATGTGTTTTTAGACAACGAACCGAACCCCGAAGCAATTTTACTCGAGTGGCAACGTCTTATTACCCTTGCTGAGCAGCAAGGTTTCGCCGTCGCCATCGGTCATCCCTACCCGGCCACTCTGGAATTTCTACAAACACAACTGCCTGCGCTGGCCGCACAAGAATCGGTACAACTGGTTTATCTGTCGGAATTGTTACAGACCACCAAGTAATCGCGGCCTTTGCAGCAGCTTTTAAGAGGTCTCGTGTTCAAGGCGGGTCAACAGAATGACTGCTTCGTCACGACTGCTGCCACAGACTGAGGGTTCAGCATCAAAATCGGCGCACACCTGCGGCCGATCAGGATGATTAAAAATACCGCAGAGGTGATTTTCGGTGAGGTGAATACAACGAATGCCAGCGGGTTTCCCTGCTGGCATTCCTGGTATTGCTGAGCTTATTGAGGGTGCGATACAACACGCACCGCAACCGGCACGACATTGCATGGCTTACGCCATTGCCATACGCAGCTTCTTAATTGCGTTGGCTTCGAGCTGACGAACACGCTCTGCAGAAACTTCATACTTATCAGCAAGCTCTTGTAAGGTTGTCTTGTTGCCATCGTCCAGCCAACGGGCGCGCACGATGTCCTGACTACGCTCATCAAGGGTTTTGATCGCTGAGAATAAACGCTTCTGCGTGTGGTCCTGCCACTCTTCCTGCTCAACTTCTTCTGCTAAGTCAGAGCGCTTATCTTCCAGATACTGTGCTGGCGAGAAATTGCTGCCTTCGCGCGCGTCGTCATCGTCAGAGCTTAGCTCAAACGCCTGATCATGCGCACTCATGCGAGCTTCCATTTCCATCACTTCTTTGGTGCTGACACCTAAGGTCTCAGCTACAGTGCTCACCTCTTCCTGGGTGAACCAACCTAAACGCTTTTTCATCTTGCGCAGGTTAAAGAATAATTTGCGTTGCGCTTTGGTCGTGGCAACTTTCACCATGCGCCAGTTCTTCAGCACATACTCATGAATCTCTGCTTTGATCCAGTGTACCGCAAAAGACACCAGACGCACTCCGACCGACGGGTCAAAGCGACGTACGGCTTTCATCAAGCCAATGTTACCTTCCTGGATCAGGTCAGCCTGAGGCAGGCCATAGCCTGAATAACTGCGCGCCACATGCACCACGAAGCGTAAGTGCGACATGATGAGCTGGCGAGCAGCCTCTAAATCATTTTCTTCGGTTAATCGTACAGCGAGCTCATGCTCTTCTTCTGCAGTTAGCATAGGAGTGCGACTGACCGACTGAATGTAGGCCTCAAGGCTTCCCCCGCCTTGTGGAACTGCTAGTGCCATTTTTGTCATTTCAGTACTCATTCAACACCATCCTTTCTTGCTGGTGACTGCATCTCCGAATTGATAGTGCAGTCACGCTTTCAGACCGATTTTAGCCTGAGAAGTTCCCTCATTCTAGCAAATCTGACGCTGCTGACAATGGGATCCTAATGATCTTCATAAAACTTACATGGGGACAAATCAACGCGGTTCAATAGCGCTAACATGTTTTCTTACAGCAATATAAGAGCCTACCAAACCAAGCCCAATCGCTAAGCCCCACACCACGCCCATTTCAGTCAAATTGAGACCATTTAAACGAAATTGACTATCATAAAGATCAGCGATATTTCGTACCGCGCCGCTTAGCCACCATAACAAAGCTCCGGTCGCCAACCAGGTAATAATACCGCCCACTAAACCGTACCAGATACCGGTATACAAAAACGGCCGCTGAATATAGGCATCCGTTGCACCCACCAGCTTCATCACCATAATTTCATCGCGTTTGCTACTGATATTCAGCCGAATCGTATTACCGACAATCAGTACTACCGCGATACACAGCAACAAGGCCAGCGCAAGAAAGCCGTCCCGTACCAGGTTCACAATCGCCTGAAAGCGCTGTAACCAGCCCAGATCAAGACGTGCCTGCTCAACCTCGCGCTCTGCGCTGAGTTTACGCACCAGTTCCTCCGCCGCTGCCGGCGTCCGGTAACCTTCGCGTGGCACTACAATCAACACGTTAGGTAAGGGGTTATCGGTCAGGGTATCAAGTGCTTCGCCAAAGCCTGAGCGCTGGCGGAATTCGGCTAGCCCTTGTTCTTTATCGATCAGCCGTACACTGTCAACTTCCTCTGCGAGCTCAGTGCGCTTAGTAAAGGTTTGCACCTCTTGCTGACTGAGTTCCTGACGTAAGAACAAGGTAATTTCCGATGCCTGTTGCCAGTTCGCGCCAATACTATCGGTGTTTTTCACGATCACATAGAGAGTTGCCGGCAAGGTTAAGCTCAGTCCGAGCACTGCCATGGTCATCAGGGACGCGAACGGGTAGCGGGCCAATTCGCCCAGGCTGCCAATACATTGTTGCGCATGGTGGACCCAGAACATCAAAAAGCGCCGCAAGCCAGAAATTTTTACCTGTTGCGCCCCTTGCTGACGCGAGCGAAAGAGTACACTCATAGCGCCTCCTCACTAAGGCCATCGTTGATCATGCGGCCATCTTTCAGCGACAAGGTACGATAGCGCAAGCGGGCAATGAGCCCTAAGTCGTGGGTGGCAATGAGAACCGAGACCCCGACCCGATTAAAATCTTCGAACAATTTAATAATTTCCGAGGAGAGCTTAGGATCCAGGTTACCCGTGGGCTCATCAGCCAGCAGTAAGGGCGGTTTGTTGACCACAGCGCGGGCAATGCCAACCCGTTGCTGTTCACCACCCGACAGCATTTGTGGATAGTGTCGCACCTTATCGGATAAGCCTACTTTTTCGAGCGCTGCGTGCACACGCTTACGCGCCTCTGCCAGGCTGTAGCCTTCAATCATCAACGGCAGCGCGACATTATCGAACACCGTACGGTCCATCAATAAGCGGTGATCCTGGAAAATCATCCCGATATCACGTCGCGCATAAGCAATTTGCTTACGCTCAATGCGTTTCAGGTCGTGACCATTGATCATCACCCGCCCCGCGGTTGGCCGCTCCATCATACTAATGAGCTTCAGCACTGTACTTTTACCCGCACCTGAGTGCCCGGTCAAAAACGCCATTTCCCCAGGCTCAATGTGAAAGCTGACATTTTTCAGAGCCTGAAAGCCCCCCGGGTAGACCTTGCTGACTTGCTCAAATTTGATCATTGCTGCTGCGGTTCCTCAATGGCACGCTGAAACAGTGCCTGGACAAAGGGTTTTGCGGCAAAAGGTCGTAAATCATCAATACCTTCGCCTACGCCAATATAGCGAATCGGCACCTTGAACTGATCCGCAATGGCGAAGATCACGCCGCCTTTCGCGGTACCATCGAGCTTGGTTAAGGTAATACCTGTCACGCCGACGGCTTCGGTGAATAGCTTCGCCTGACTAATAGCATTTTGCCCAGTTCCGGCATCAAGGGTCAACATCACTTCATGGGGCGCATCCGCATCAAGCTTCTTCATCACCCGTACGACTTTTTTCAGTTCATCCATCAAGTGCGCTTTATTTTGTAAGCGTCCGGCAGTATCAGCAATCAGCACATCGACGTTGCGCGCTTGCGCCGCCGCCACTGCATCGTAAATAACCGAAGCACTGTCAGCACCGGTATGTTGTGCAATCACCGGAATCGCGTTGCGCTCGCCCCACACCTGCAGTTGCTCGACCGCGGCGGCGCGGAAGGTATCGCCGGCGGCCAGCATCACTGATTTGCCTTCACGGCGTAATTGCTGCGCGAGTTTACCGATGGTCGTGGTTTTACCGACGCCATTCACTCCCACCATCAAAATCACATAAGGACCTTGCTGCTGGGCTGGAATCGTCAGCGGTTGTTCGACTTCCTGTAAGATTTCGACCATGTCGTCTTGCAGCAGCTGATATAAGGTTTCGGCATCCTTGAGCTGACGGCGGTCCGCTTGTTCGGTCAGACGTTCGACGATACGCATGGTGGTTGGCACGCCAATATCTGCAGTCAGCAGTTGGGTTTCCAGTTCTTCGAACAGCTCATCATCAATTTTTTTATCTTTAAATATGCCCCACAGGCCATCACCGATCGCCGTTGAGGTCTTTTTCAGCCCGGTCGTTAAACGCTGCCACAGACTTGGCTTGGATTGCTCTTTGGCAGGCTTGGGTTCTGGCTTGGGTTCTGGCTCAGGCTCAGGCTCAGGCTCAGGCTCAGGCTCAGGCTCAGGCTCAGGCTCTGGTTCAGGCTCTGGCTCAGGTTCTGGCTCAGGAGCGCGGCTTTCAGCGGTGACCTGAGCACAGATTTCAGCGGCATCTGGCGCCACCACCTCGGCTACAGAAGGCGTCGGCTCCAGCTCTTCAGATACAGGTGGGTCTGCCTGCTCGTGTTGCTGCTGCTCTTCATCCTGCTTTTGCTGTTGCTCGTCCTGCTGATCTTCTTTCTTTTTCAGAAACCGCGAAAAAAATGATCCTTTACCCATGCCTTGTTTACCTTTGGAAGTTCGCTGCGACTCAGTTTACAATGGCGGGCAGTTTAGCACGTACGCTGGCGTACGGCATCTCCCGCCAGCGCCAATCACTGCGCGAAATCAGTCAATCCGAGGGCTACTTTAGCATGCGTCGCACCCCAGACAAGCAGAAAAATTCGAGCCGCACGGGCAGTGGTCAACTACGCATCATCGGCGGCACTTTGCGTGGCCGCAAACTGGCTGTTGCTGACGTGCCAGGGTTGCGCCCCACCACGGATCGGGTGCGTGAGACGGTGTTTAACTGGCTGCAATTTGAAGTGCCGCAGCAACGCTGTCTCGATCTCTTCGCGGGCACCGGTGCGCTGGGACTTGAGACGCTCTCACGCGGCGCCAGCGAAGTCACACTGGTAGAGCAGCATAAAGTCGCGGCTGGCATGCTGGCACAACATGCCAAGCTGTTAAACGAACAGTGCCATGGCCAGGCAACCTGTGTCCACGCCGACGCCCTGCAATGGTTAGCGACGACAAGCGAACAGGTATTTGATATTGTCTTTGTCGATCCACCCTTTCGCAGTGACCTTGCGACTCCGGCCTGCCAGTTACTGCAGCAGCACCAATGGGTCCACGAAGGCAGCTTGATTTACCTGGAAACCGAAAAGGAGTGGCCACTCGTCGTGCCGCAAAACTGGCAACTGGAACGCGAGAAAACCGCCGGGCAAGTCTGTTACCGTTTATTCACTGTCGGTAAGCAAACCGTGTTAAATAAAGAGGAACAAGCATGAGTGCGTTAGTGTGGGTGGGTAGGTTAGCCTTTGCGGTCATTTGGGGGGCAATGTTAGCCAATATCGTCTGGCCATTTCCGGGCAAAGGCTTCCCGCTGTTTCTGATTTTACTGTTTGTGTTAGTTGCTCTGCATTTATTGCAGCTATTAATGTTCACCACCGTGTACCGTGAACACATACAGTGGCGCCGCGGTGATTTTTGGCAGATTTTCTTGTTTGGCGTCATCGGCTGGCTCGCCATTGTGCAGGCGCAACCAGGCCGAAAGAAGCAGCACGACTAACTCTCGCTGTCGCGTTCCATACCGATGTTGGTGATGCCCTCGGTCACGACCATCTCTTGCAACTGACGCACCATCATTTGCGTCGGTTTATCTTCAGTGCGTTGCATGGCCTCAAGAAAATCCAGCAAGGCTTGCTGCACATCAATTTCATAGACCGCGAGCTCATGCTCGCGCACCAGTTGCCGACGCCCTTCATCATCGAGCTCAGCGCCTTCGGTGAGTTCCAGAAACTTCGCCACGCCAGCCTGTGAAACCTTGGCCACACTGACCAGATCCCCTGTACCGGGATCCTGAAAACCTTCCAGCATAGTACTGATCGCAGTGCAGGCATCCATGGCAGGATAAACCCCCAGCATGTCATGGCCATATTCGCTGGGCGTCACATCATCAACTTTTTCTTGCCAGCGCGCGAAGTTAACCTTCACTTTCTTGCCCTGCCAGCTCCAGTCCCAACACGCATTCAGCGCCCCCCGCAACGGTTTCGGGTCGCCAAACCCCGTCACCTGATGAAACAGCTCGTAGTTCGGGTACATACGTTCACACAGATAAAGCGCAGCCAATACCTGGTAAGCAAAATCAAGTTCGCGAAAGCGCTGAAAAGTAGTTAGCATTTAGAATCCATAGGTCGTTATTCGTTATTCGTTATTCGTTATTCGTTATTCGTTATTCGTTAATGGTAACACCATAAACCCTAATTTCCCCAAAAGTGTTTCAACGGTCCCATCTGCTGATGCAAGAGACGAACGACAAAAATATCACTTGTCCGTTGGCGATAGAAAATTGCATGTTTCTGATGATCATGTCGTCGTATTTGTTCACCAAGCTCCGCACACTCACGCCCAATTAAGGGCGCTTCGCCCAGCAGCCGCAATACGCTATCGAGATCGTGCAAATACCTATCTGCTTGCTTGCTACCAAAATGTTTTAGTGTGTAGGCGTAAATAGCAGCAAAGTCTTGAGCAGCCAAATTGGAGAGCTTATACACTCGGAGCTCGCTTCACCTCTTGCGCGATCTCATGTAACTCCAGAACGCTTTCACCGCTTTCCTCGCCGGCTTGCACTGCTGCCCTAAGCGCAGCCGTTTGCTTCTCCTGCAATTCCAACAAGCGCAGAGCCGAACGAACAACTTCGCTGGTCGACTCATATCGACCGGATGCTATAAGCTCGCCAACAAACTCATCCAACTGTGAGCCAATTGTTACACTGGTTGTTCGTGACATTTGAACCTCAAAGAGTCTGTATGAATAGTTCACACAAGTATAGCAGTGGTTCGGGTTCGTGCCAAAATTACGCCGTAGTACTGGCGCTAAATTCCATGTACTCTGATAACGAAAATTAGCGCGCGAAAAGCGCTTTATTCGATTCAACAACAGCGTAGTTAACCAATCATGATGACTTTTCAAGCTATTGCCGCAGCCGCCGACCGGATAGCCGCCCGGGCGCTGCGTACCCCGGTAAAACGATCGGACCAACTGGATGCCGCGCTGGGCTGTCAGGTGTATTTAAAATGTGAAAACCTGCAGAAAAGCGGTGCGTTTAAATTTCGCGGGGCCTGTAATGCATTGTTGCAGCTCGCTCCCGAACAGCGCTCTCAGGGCGTGGTCACCGTATCTTCCGGCAATCATGGCGCCGCCCTTGCCTGCGCCGGCAAAATGCTTGGCGTCGAAGTGACCGTTGGCGTCGCCAGCAATGCTTCGCCATTAAAGCGCAGCAATATGTTGCGTTATGGTGCAAAGATCATACCTATCGAACCGGGTATGGAGGCGCGCGAGGCTTTTTTAGCTGAACAACTTGAACAGGGTGCCATCATCATTCCACCCTACGACCATCCAGACATCATTGCCGGACAGGGCACCGCGGCGTTGGAGTTGCTCGAGGACTACCCGCAGCTATGGGGTCTTGTCACCCCGCTTGGCGGCGGTGGCCTGTTAAGTGGCAGTTGCCTTGTCGCGGCACATTTCGACGCCTTTTGCTATGGCGTGGAGCCAGAACTCGCTGCCGATGGTAAGCAATCGCTGGAGCTTGGTGAAATTCAGCCGGCAATGCCACCGAAAAGCATTTGCGACGGTCTGTTAACCAGCCTGGGCAAACATACCTTTGCAATCTTGCAAGAACAGGTCACAGATGTTGTGCTGGTGTCGGATCAGGAAGTTGAAGCTGCCCAGCAGCTCGTTAAAGAATGTACCGGAATGTGGATAGAGCCTTCATCAGCGACAACTATCGCTGCACTTAAGCGCTATCCTGAAGTCTTTGCAGAAAAACAAGTGGGCGTCATCATCAGTGGCGGCAACGTCCCGCCTCGCGATTAAGCCAAGCGCTGTTTCAGGAAGCAAACAGTTGAGACAAGTCTTTGAACGCTTTAAATTCAAGGGCGTTGCCGCTGTAATCGTAGAAGAACATTGTCGCCTGCTCACCCGGCTTGCCAGCGAAGCGCACATGAGGTTCGATGACGAATTGAATGCCCTTTGCGGCAACCCGATCGGCTAGTTCACGCCAGGTTTCCATTGTCAGCACCACACCAAAATGCGGCACTGGAACAGCATGACCGTCGACCGGATTATGATGCGCAACACCCGTTTGTTCGGGCGCCAGGTGGGTAACCAGCTGATGTCCGTAAAAATCCCAATCCACCCATTCTTCGGCACTGCGGCCTTCACTACACCCTAGTACGTCACCGTAAAACTCACGCGCACGGGCGATGTTGTCGACAGGAATGGCAAGATGAAACGGGCGTACAGCGGAATCGGAGCTCATGGGTTAGAGGTACTCAAATTAGTGTTTAACGGAAGACATGAGAGGTGCTGTGCGTCGCCACATACGGACACCAACAGCAACCAGTAATACGGCCCAATTGACCGGCGGAATCATTCCGCAAATTAGTACGGCAAGCATACTCCACAATGGCTGACGATGATGTTGCCCGACCAGCACATAAAACAACAATGCCGCCACTAAACCTTGTAATAAGAACAGGCTAAGAGGCATAAGATAACCCTTGTTTTTATGTTTCTAATAATTGTGGAATAAGCCTACCGTAACTTTATTCAATTGTAAAAGAATGTAAATGTAGCTGTATTATCAGTCAGTTAGCGCCTGATCAAGGTCAGCAATCAAGTCATCAACGTCTTCAATACCTACTGAAATACGCACGAAATTATCCAGAATGCCAAGTTTCTCGCGGTTCTCTTTTGGAATCGATGCGTGGGTCATAATCGCCGGATGTTCAATCAGGCTTTCCACTCCACCCAGACTTTCCGCAAGAGCAAAAATCTCGACTTTCTCAAGGAAACGACGCGCTTTTTCAATGTCGCCTTTTAACAGAATTGAGATCATCCCGCCAAAGCCAGACATCTGTTTTTTCGCCAGCTCATGCTGGGGGTGACTCGCCAGTCCCGGGTGGATGACTTTCTCCACTTCAGGATGCTGTTCAAGCCATTTGGCGATGGTCAACGCTGCTTCATTGTGCTGCTTCATCCGCAGGGCTAAGGTTTTTACCCCGCGCAATGCCAGGTAGCTGTCAAAAGGCCCTGCTACGGCACCTACGGAATTTTGTAAAAATGCCATTTGCTCGGCCAGCTCTTCGTTATCACCTACCACCGCGATGCCACCGACCATGTCGGAGTGGCCATTCAGGTACTTAGTGGCTGAGTGCATCACAATATCCGCACCCAGATCGAGCGGCAGCTGGTTATACGGTGTCGCAAAGGTATTGTCGACCACCACAATGATGTTGTGTTGCTTTGCAATATTTACGATGGCTTCGATATCCACCAACTTCAGCATTGGATTACTTGGTGTTTCGACCCAGATCATCCGGGTTTTGTCGGTGATCGCAGCTTCCACTTCACTCATATCGCTAAGATCAACGTAAGAAAATTCCAGTCCTGCAGAACGCCCGCGGACCTTATCAAATAAGCGGAAGGTGCCGCCGTACAGGTCATCCATCGCCACCACATGGTCGCCACTGTTAAGGATTTCCATAATGGTCGACGTAGCTGCCATACCCGAGCCAAAAGCAAAGCCGCGGGTACCGTTTTCCAGGCTTGCTACCGCACGCTCCCAGGCAAACCGTGTTGGATTGTGTGAACGCGAGTATTCAAACCCCTTGTGCACACCCGGGCTTTCCTGAATATAGGTTGAGCTGGTAAAAATCGGTGGCATCACCGCGCCAGTAGCTGGCTCAGGTGATTGTCCGCCGTGAATACTTTTGGTTGCAAATTTCATCTTCTTGGCGTCCGCCATGCTTACTCCTCCAGCAGATTTTGAGCGGCCATCCACTCATCATTATATAGTTTCGAGAGGTAACGATTGCCGGTATCACAGGCTAGGGTTACGACACGTTTCGGTTCGGTTTGCTCACGACAATAACGGAGTGCCGCAGTGATCAGAGTGCCGCTGGACGAGCCAACCATAACGCCCTCTTTCACCAGTACCTCGCGCGCCGTATGAAAAGCGTCTTTATCGCTTACAGCATAAGCTTTGTTGGCGAGCTTGATATCACAGATATCCGGAATAAAGTCTTCACCGATACCTTCCGCCAGCCAACTGCCCGCTTCAACAGTCTCGTTACGATTCACTAATGGCTCAAGAATTGAACCTTCAGGATCCGCCAGAACCAAATCAATGTCCGCATTCTGTTCGCGTAAATAACGACCAACGCCCGTTAAAGTACCGCCCGATCCTACGCCACAAACGAAGGCATCAAGATTGCCTTCCAGCTGGTTCCAGATTTCCGGACCTGTGGTGTCGTAATGCGCGGTAACATTGGCTTCATTCGCAAACTGGTTCACGTAAAAGTAGCCATGCTCTTTGGCTAAACGCGCGGCGACATCCTGATAATATTCCGGATGACCTTTTTGTACGTCTGAACGGGTACGCTGGACTTCTGCGCCCATCGCCTTAAGGTTGTTAACCTTCTCCGCTGACATTTTGTCAGGCATAACAATTTTTAATGGATAACCTTTGCTCGCCGCAACCAACGCCAGGCCCAGGCCGGTGTTGCCAGCGGTCGCTTCAATGATGGTCATACCCGGTTTGAGTTGCCCCGATTGCTCGGCCGCTTCGATCATGCTTACCGCGATACGATCCTTGATCGAGCCACCCGGATTCAGGTTTTCTAACTTCAAATACAGCTCACACGGGCCAGTATCTATATGGCTGACCTTGACCATTGGCGTGTTGCCAATCATTTCCAGTACGTTTTGATAAACTCGCATGCTGTGGTTTCCATTCAATCTTAAAGTTGCCCTATTATCGCACGATGCACCCTGATGATGCCAATTTGTACCTTTTCTTTCATCATGCTTTTTCGCATAACTTATGGCACATTAAGGCACACACTAATTGATTAGGGTACATACATGTCAACTTCATCACAGTTTTTCCGTCCGTTGATTATCCTTGGCAGCGTGATCGGTATCGCGGCTTGTCAGCCCCAGGCTGCGGATCCGCAGGACGCCTTTATGGCTAAATTCACCCCCTATTGCGGCAATGCTTACGCCGCTGAAGTCGTTGCAGACAATCAACCCAGCGAAACCTGGCAGCAGGATCTCGTGGTGCACATTCGTGATTGCGAAGCGAACGTTCTCCGCATGCCGTTGCACGTTGGTGAAGATCGCTCGCGCACCTGGGTGTTGACCCGTACCACCGATGGCATCGACTTCCAGCACATTCATTTGCATGAAGATGGCACTCCGGATGCGGTGTCCCCCTATGGTGGCCACACCGTTGCTATTGGCAGTGCTGATATGCAAGCGTTTCCCGTAGACGATGCCAGTAAGGCGTTGTTTGTCGAGAACGGGCTGGACGTCTCCACCACTAATACCTGGATCATCTCCTTCGAAGGCGAAACCATGTATTACGAACTCACCCGTCCTGGCCGTGAATTTGTAGTAGCCGTCGATTTATCACAACCCGTCGCTGAGCCGCCTGCGGCTTGGGGTTATACTGAATAGGAGCGCAACGTGGTACTCGATTTACGCAGTGATACCGTGACTCAACCCACCGCCGCCATGCGTGATGCTATGGCTGCCGCGCCTGTCGGGGATGATGTGTTCGGCGACGACCCGACCATTAATGCCTTACAGGAACGCGTCGCCGCTATGACCGGCAAAGAGGCCGCCCTAATTGCCAGCAGTGGCACCCAAACTAACCTGCTGGCGTTACTTAGTCATTGTCAGCGCGGCGAAGAATATCTGGTGGGTCAGGAATACCATACCTACCGTTATGAAGCCGGCGGTGCAGCCGTGCTTGGCGGTATCGTGCCACAACCCTTCGAAGTCGAAACGGATGGTACCTTAGACCTCGCGGCGGTCGAGCGGCGCATTAAACCTGACGACCCACACTTCCCTATCACACGGTTGCTGGCGCTGGAGAACACCCATACCGGAAAACTTATTCCGCAAGCATACATGGAACGTGCGCGGAAGCTGGTTGATAAGCACGGTCTGAAATTGCACTTAGATGGCGCTCGTATCGCTAACGCTGCGGTAGCCAGTGGCTCTTCACTGGCCGAGTTAGCAGCGCCATTTGATAGCGTTTCAATTTGCTTTTCCAAAGGTCTGGGCACACCCATTGGCTCGGTTCTGGTCGGCGATCGCACATTTATTGCCCGCGCTCACCGGTGGCGCAAAATGCTTGGTGGCGGTATGCGCCAGGCCGGAATTGTGGCCGCTGCCATGGATTATGCCTTGGATCATCATATCGAGCGTCTCGCCGAAGACCACGCCAATGCTAAAAAACTTGCCGCGGGCCTAAGTCAGCTCGACGGCCTCGACGTTGAGCCGGCGCAAACCAATATGGTCTACGTCAACTTTTCTTCAGCTGACAACGCCAAAAAAGTAAGTGAGTACTTACGCAAGCACGACATCATCGTTGGCACATCGCAACGCATGCGATTGGTGACCCACCTTGGTATTCCGGCCACTACCATCGACCAAATCGTCAGCAGCTTCGCGAACGCGTTAAAGGTCCTGTAACTGCTGCAGCAGGCGGTCCAGAGCCCGATAGCTTAAGGCTTCGGCGAGGTGGGCTTTGCTGATGTGCTCAGCGCCTGCCGCGTCGGCTATGGTGCGGGCAAGCCTTAATACCCGATGATAAGCGCGGTGCGATAAGTTAAAGCGCTCAATGGCGGAGACCAGAAAACCGTGGTCTTCGTCACTTAGCCGACAAACATCAGCAAGTTGCGCGGTTTCCAGCTCAGAGTTCAAGCACTTCTGACGTTTCAACTGCAAGCCGCGAACCGCCTCGACCTGTTCGCGCAACAATGGCGTTTGCGGCTCCTGTTGCTGATGCTGCTGTTGCAATACGGCAGGTTGCCGCGGCACCGAGACCTGCATATCAATCCGATCTAACAGCGGGCCTGAAAGTTTACCCAGGTAACGAGTGATCTGATCCGGGCTGGCGCGCGCACTCGCCAGAGTGCCATCAAAATGTCCGCAGGGTGATGGATTCAACGCACACACTAACTGAAACTGCGCCGGAAACTTGGCTTGATAGCCCGCGCGACTAATCGAAACCTGACCGGACTCCAGGGGTTCACGCAGCGAGTCCAGTACATGCCGGGAAAATTCGGGTAATTCATCTAAGAACAACAAAGCCTTATGAGCCAATGAAATTTCGCCCGGCTGCGGCGGTGAGCCACCGCCCACTAAGGCCGCCGCCGAACAGGAGTGGTGCGGCGCCCGCATGCTTCGTTGCAGCCAACTCTGTGGGGTTGCGGCGCGGTGTTCGTAGCCCGCGACACTGCGTACTGCAGCGACTTCCAGACCTTCCTCATCGCTTAACGGTGGCAACAGTCCAAGCAACCGTTGGGCCAGCATGGTTTTACCGGTGCCGGGTGGCCCGACAAACAGCAGATGGTGACCGCCCATAGCCGCCAGCACCAGGGCACGCTTGGCCTGCTCTTGGCCTATCACATCAGCAAGATCACCGCCCGGGTAAACATAGCTGGTTTTGGCAATCGGCTTCACCGGTGGCAGCCGATGGGGACCCGATAAGTGTTCGACCACATCACGCAGGCTCTCGCCCACCACACATTGTTGCTCACGAATGACCTGTGCTTCTGCCAGATTATCCAGCGGAATTACCGCCTCGCGGCCTTCACGCCGACACGCCAGTAGCGCTGGCAACATGCCCTCTACCCCGCGCAATTCACCATTGAGCGTCAGCTCACCGTAAAACTCCCGCGATACCACCGAACTCTCGCTTAACTGACCATCGGCAGCGAGAATGCCTATAGCAATAGCCAGATCGTAACGCGCGCCATGCTTTGGCAAATCGGCAGGTGCTAAATTGACGGTGATCTTGCTGCCCCGGGGGAAGTTAAACTCGCTGGCCTGAATCGCTGAGCGCACCCGGTCGCGCGCCTCCCGCACACCCGCCTGAGGCATCCCAACAACCGTAAAGGCGGGCAGCCCCGCCGCCAGACACACTTCAACCGTCACCAAGGGTGCTTCCATGCCATATAACGCGCGGGTAAATACCCGCGCCAAACTGATCGATCCCATCGTCACTCCTTTGACTGTCGCCCGCAGGCACACTCCATCAAACAAGTATAACGATGTATCTTGAATGAAACGTTATCAGAGTGACTGATTTAGCTGTACGCTATCGTCGTTTGGTTTGTAAATCGCTAGAATCTGACTGTCTGTGTTTGAATGGCTAGCCGGCCACTACCAGCTAACCATTGATTACATCAGCGACGATGTGGTGATCTTCGTCCGTTAACACGCTTGTCTTATTGGGCACCAGCGGGGACACCACCGGTAGTACCGAAGGCAAGCACGCCGCCCACCAGACCAATAATAAAGATGAGCACCACCCAATCCTGAAACGAAAAGCCGCCGCCGTCACCATGATCATGATCATGGTGATGGCCATGCTCGCTTTTCTTCATGTGCCGGCGATGCAGCACAATCATTAACACGGCTAGCGCCAGGAACGCGAGATTGAAGAAGAACGTATAATCAATCGCGAACTGCTCGTTCATCACCGCACTCTGAGCCGCGTCAGGCGTCAGGTTAAATGCAGCAAAACCGAAATGCAGAATCAGCGCAGTGGTGACAATAGATACCAGCATGATCCCGGCGATGTAGAGAGCTACCCGCCAGCCATAGTATTTGGCATTAACACGCACCAGAGGCGGCACCATCAGGTCAGAGTAAATAAACGCCATAACCCCGGCAAAAGTCACACCGGATCCAGCCAATACCGTCGCCAGTGGGATATTACCCATCGAGCCGATAAAAGTAAGAGCTGCGACAAAAGGCCCCACGATGGCGTTCTGCAGAACGATAAGGAACTCCGGCAGCGTATCCTTATAACCTTGCAGGAATAACGCCTTCCAGAATGCCTCAGGGACGAAAACCTTCATAAAGCCAGCCACGGTGAAACCGATCAGGATCTCCTTCCAGACCATCTGCCATTCCATCACAAACTGGTTGCCGACCATACGCCAGCCCTCGGCGCTGCGCATACGGTCCATAGGCGAAAAATCTTCCTCGTCGGGCGCGTCACCCTCGGCTTTGTCTCGTGCCTTTTTGATCCAGCCCTTAGGGTAAGTAAATTTAATCAACACCGCGCTGATAGTAATCAGAATCAGGCCACCGATAATTTCTGCCACCAGATACTGCCAGCCGAGAAAGATCAAAATCAGAATGCCGAGCTCGATCACCAGGTTGGTCGAAGCGAACATGAAAGCTACTATTAGAATAAAATGGGCGCCTTTCGCGAACAGCGCCCGCGCTGCGGCCAGCGCCGCAAAGGAGCAGCTGGAGGAAATCGTACCAAATGCAGTAGCAAGGCTGGTACTGCGTAAAGATGCATTCCCCATGTGACGCACTAACCGGTGCTTAGGTACAAAGACCTGGATCATTGCAGAAATTGCGTAACCTAAAATGAAAGCCCAGCCGGCTTTCCAGAAAAAACCAAGGGCGGTTTTAGCCGCTTCGCCGTACATTTGCCAGAAGGATGCATCAACGGATTCCACAGGCGCTCCTATTCGTTAAGTGTTCTGTTTGCTTCAGTTCACAAAGAATAAGTCATAGTCTGGAACAAAAATGCTTATTTTACAAATCCCTGGAGGTTGTCAGCAGGGCGCCGCGAGCAAAAAGTATCACCACTACCAATAGTGTTCTACGGTCACGTTACCCGGTTTGCGGCGCAGGTTCTTCGGCAGGCCTTTGTCGGCGAGAACTTGCTTGGCGTCGCGGATCATCTCGGGGTTGCCGCATAACATGACCTGCGCGTTATCGTTTAGTTCATCGCCCAGAGCAGCTTCCAGCTGACCGTCAAGAATTAGCGTGGGGATACGCCCGCGTAATGCGCCAGTGGCATCTTCGCGACTGACGATCGGTTGGTAGTTAAGTTGCCCCGGGTGTTCAGCAACCCAAGCTAAAATTTTTTGTTGATAGGCTAAGTCGGCCTCATAGCGAACCGCATGAATCAGATGGATCCGGGCAAAACGTTCGTATGGGATCGTGGTCGTCAGCATAGACAGATAAGGCCCAATACCGGTACCCGTAGAAATCAGCCACAGACTTTCGCCTTCCGGCACTTCATTCAGGGTAAAAAAGCCAGTTGGAGGCTGACTTACCTCAATCGACTGACCGGCACGCAAATCATGCAGCCGCGGTGAGAAATCGCCGCCATGCACACGGTTGATCAAAAAGTCGAGAATCGGATCATCCGGGCCATTGACCAGTGAGTAGGCGCGTTGAATACGCTGCTCGTCAGTTTGCAGTCCAAGTCGAACAAACTGGCCTGCGATAAACTCAAACGGCTTAGGTACCCGCACTCGTAAGCTGAATAACTCATTGTTCCATGCATGATTCTCGATAACTTCGCCAGTCATCCACTGTGCCATCGGTACCACCTTTCAAATTAATAAATTGACGTCACTAACTTTGTGCTAGCTTTACTGATAGAGTACGCGTTTCTGAAATATAGGGCTAGGTCATGAACAGCAAATTCTACCTTCTGATACTGTTCACTCTGCTTGCCGTAAGCGGTTGCGGTGAACGCGCAGCAGCACCACAGGAACCAGCACCGGTGCTAAGGTATTCAAAACCAGAGGTTTGCGATTTTGCCATCAGTTTAGCCCAGTTTGATGTTAACCAGCCGGATGCCAAACAGCTTCGCTTTCTCAATGAGCGCTGGCGAACCCTACAACAAGACGAGCTCCTTCGCCCGGACGAAGCTAAGCACGGCCAGCACCTGATGACAGCGCTTAATTACCATCTGGCACGCGACTCCATTACCAAAATTGATGAAGTGCTTGAACACACCGCTCATGCTTATGAACAAATAGAGGGATTACGTCGCTTCAGTTCTAATCCGCAAGAAATGAAAGTGCCGGATTCCATTATTCGCAATCTACGTAACGCGGTTCAGGACTGCTGCGCCCATGCGCTGAGCAGCAATGCCACAGCACTTCTCCGCGCAGATGATTCATCGGGGTTATATGCAGTGGGTAGGCGAGCCTACTTTATTCAGCGCGATGTTAACCGTTTGCTCGACAATGAATTAAGCTTTGCTGATTACCGTAACCAGTTACAGGCAGCGGCAGCTAAACTACCGGCAGCACCTGCAGCGGTCGATCTTAACGCCAACTGGGTCACCTGCCACTAAATTTAAACGTCTCTGTTTTGCTGCATGGCCTGAACTTGTTTCTCCAGCTCTTCCACGCGCTGGCGTAACCGCAATAAAAGCTGTTGCTGGATATCAAACTCTTCATGAGTGACAACATCAAGCTTGCTCAACTGTTGCTGCAGAATCTGTTTGATGCGCTGCTCCATACTGCCGGCAAAATCTTTCATGCCAGCAGGAATGCTATCATTGATTTGTTTGGCGATATCTTCAATTTTTTTCGCGTCCATTTCAAACTCCTTGGGCGAATTAGGGAATAGTCTTTTAGCTTAGCAGGAGTTTGCGGTAAAATCTGCTGTTCAGTTCGCTCGTACAGCGTCTTTTCTCCTCACTTTAACAGGGCAATCATGCAGTTAAACCCGCGCCAACAAGAAGCAGTGGAAGCCATCAGCGGTCCTGTGCTGGTGCTCGCTGGTGCAGGGAGTGGCAAAACACGCGTGATTACCGAGAAAATCGCTTACTTGATCACCCGTTGTCAGTATCAGGCCCGTCATATCGCCGCCGTAACCTTTACCAATAAGGCTGCGCGCGAGATGAAAGAACGCATCAGTAAAACCTTGGGGCGGCAGCAGATTCGTGGGTTAACGGTGTCCACCTTCCATACCCTGGGGCTGAGTATTATCCGTAAAGAGGTGCAACAGCTTGGCTTGAAGTCTGGTTTTTCGTTGTTTGACGATCAGGACAGCTTTGCTTTGCTAAAAGCACTCACGGAACCTGAATTAGATGGTGATAAAGACAGCCTTAAGCGCCTGCAAAGCCAAATTGGCAGTTGGAAGAATGCCATGTGGACACCGCAACAAGCACTGTCCCACGCGCAGACCCCTGACGAGCAGGAATTTGCCGAGTTTTACCGCCGCTACCAGCAGAATATGCGTGCCTGCAATGCCCTCGACTTCGATGACTTGATTTTGTTGCCCACTCAGCTCCTTGCCACCAATACATCGGTGCGTGAGCGCTGGCAGAAAAAGTTTCAGTATTTGCTGGTCGATGAGTATCAGGATACCAACACCTCCCAGTACCAACTGGTGAAACTTTTGGTGGGTGAACGCGCACGCTTCACTGTGGTGGGCGACGATGATCAATCCATTTACTCCTGGCGCGGCGCACAGCCGCAGAACCTGGCATTGCTGCAGCAAGACTTCCCGACCTTGCAGGTCATCAAGCTCGAGCAAAACTACCGTTCCCATGGCCGTATTCTTAAGTCGGCGAATATTCTCATTGAGAACAATCCCCACGTGTTTGAGAAAAAATTATTCTCAGAGATGGAGTACGGTGTGCCATTGCGGGTCATTTATGGCCGCAATGAAGAACATGAAGCGGAGCGTGTGGTTGCTGAAATTGTGCGGCGGCGTTTTTTAGAGCGCACCCCCTACTCGCATTTTGCGGTGCTGTACCGCGGCAACCATCAGTCACGAATTTTTGAGAAAGCGTTACTGACCAACCGTATTCCCTATCGTATGACCGGTGGCCAGAGTTTTTTTGCGCGCGCGGAAGTCAAAGACATCATGGCGTATCTGCGTCTGTTGATGAACCCGACGGACGACACTGCCTTTATTCGTGTCGTCAATGTACCCAAGCGTGGAATCGGTCCCCACACCGTCGAGCGTATCGGTGAACTCTCTCATGAGCTGCATACCAGCTTACTTGCAGCGGCGCAACATCAGGCGCTGAAAACGCGACTGGGTAGCCGCGAGTACCAGTCGGTGCAGTTGTTCACGCATTTAATCAGTAAAACCGCGCGACGCTGCGAAGATACGACTGACGTTATGGCTGCGCTTTACCATCTGATAAAAGAGGTGGGTTATGAGGAATGGTTGTATGAAGCCAGTCCCAGTCAGGCCGCAGCAGAAATGCGTTATAAAAATATCAGCGAGTTACTGCGCTGGGTCGGGGAAATGCTCAAGGGGGACGAGGACCACGAACCGTTAAACTTTGAACAAGCCGTCGCTAAGTTATGTTTACGCGATTTAATGTCGCGTCATGAAGAAGAAGAGTTTGGCGACCAGGTGCAACTGATGACCCTGCACGCCTCCAAAGGCCTCGAGTTTCCGCATGTCTTTCTGGTCGGCATGGAAGAAGGCTTATTACCTCACCAATCCAGCATTGACGATAATATGGTGGAAGAAGAACGCCGGCTGGCCTATGTCGGAATTACCCGCGCCCAACAGTCACTGATTTTTACCATGGCGAAAGAACGCCGCCAATATGGTGATGTACTCAGACCGGAACCGAGCCGGTTTTTGTTTGAGTTACCGCAGGATGATTTAGAATGGGAAGGCAAAACGCCGATAACGCCTGAGCGGGAGGAAGAATCTCGCAACGATGGTCTGTCGATGTTGCGCAATGCGCTTAAATAGCTTCCTGTTTTTCTTTGCTTTGCAGCCAAACCGGTTCGCCGAGCTGCTTACCGACCCCTATCTGAACGCCCGCGTCGCGTAGTGCCTGCAACTGCTCGGGGGTATCGATACCTGCAGCAGCAATGGTAATCGACAATTCATTACACAACTTCACGACATTACGAACCATCACACCAGCGCGCTCGCTATTGGCAGTTTCACTGACAAAACGCGGATCCAGCTTAACGTGGGTAAACGGATAATTAAGCAAATATTGCAGTGCACCGGAACTACGGCCAAATTCATTCAAGGCTAAACCGACCCCGGCATCCGCCAATGTTCTGAGCGCAGTTAACTGGCGCTTGGAGTTATCGCTAAGTTCGGTCTCACTGAATTCAAAGACTAAGCGCTTTGGCGATATGCCGGCGTTTTTAATAATCTCCAGTAAGGCTTTAACATCGGCCAATTTGTACAGATGCTTGGTCGACAGACTAAGGTAGATCGGCACATCTTCTTTCTGTTCTCTGAGTATTTCGCAGCAGCGGGTCAGCATCCAGTGGTCGAGGGATAAAATCATGCCGGTTTTTTCAGCGACATTGAGAAAACTCTGTGCTGTCAGTAACTGGTCGCCGCGCTGCCAACGGACCAGCACTTCTCGTGCCTGTGGCTTACCGTCCACTAACGTCAGCAGATCAAACTGCTGCAACACGAAGTCCTGATCAAATTGCGCGTGACGCAGTTCTGCTTCGCGATGCAAGGATGCCACCAGATCTTTATGAATACTCTCATCAAATACCACATAGCGTCCGCGGCCCATGCTTTTTGCCTGATACATGGCGGCATCAGCATCGCGCAGCAGACGTTCCGCCGAGTCATTGCGCGACTTACATTCGGCAATGCCGACACTCGCGCCTGAATAATGCTCTGTCTCACCGAAAACGAAAGGTTGCCGCATATGCTCGATAATACGCGAGGCGACGTCTTTGGCGTCTTCGATATGCCGTACCAGATTAAGTAATATAACGAACTCATCACCGCCCAGGCGCGCGACGGTATCGTTATCACGCACGCATTCACCAATACGCCGACTGGCCTCGAGCAAGAATTCATCACCTGCGGAATGGCCCAGCGAGTCATTAATATCTTTAAAGCGGTCAAGGTCGACAAATAAGACTGCAAAATTATGGCTGGGGAATCGGCGTTTTTGATTAAGAGCCTGTTGTAAGCGCTCGGTAAACATCGAACGGTTCGGCAGCCCGGTCAAAGTGTCGTGATGGGCATCATAAAATAATTTTTCTTCAATTTTTTTCCGGCGCTCAATCTCGTTCACCAGTTCTTCGGTGCGCTCGGCGACTTTTTTCTCGAGGAATGCGTTTACGCGCCGCACTTCATCAGCGTTGCGGCGGCGCTCAATTGCCACAGCCACGTGCTGGGAAACGAAGTTCAACAGTTCTAAATCATCATGTTTGTAACTGACTTCATCGCTGTAGGTCTGTACCGACAATACGCCTATCACTTCATCATCGACCAGCAGCGGCGAGCCTAACCACTGGGTCGGCCGGGTGCCGTAATATTTTGTCGGTCCCTCAACGTCTCCCTGTTTAAGAAGCTGTTCATACGCAGCTTCATCAACATAGACTGGCTTTCTCGTTTTTATCACGAACTCTGTCAGGCCTTTGCCCAACGGTCGCCGGTCGATCAACTGAGTGTCGCGTTCGTCAACGTAGTAGGGAAAGCGAATATGTTTGCGGTCGTCATCAAGCAGAGCTACGAAAAAGTTATCGTTGTTCATGAGCAAGCCAATCTGTCGATGCAACTGCTTAAAGAAGTTGGCCATACTCTCTGAGGTATTGGTTAATTCAGAGATCGCATACAACACTGCGGAGAGCTTTTCCGCCCGCTTTCGTTCAGCAATCTGCTCTTCCAGGTCGGCATTAATATCGCGCAGATTTGCCGTCTGTCGGTCAATTTCTTCACGCATAAACTCGCGCTGCCGGATCCGCTCGAGAGCATTAACAATATGCTGCGAAACGAACATAAACAGCTCTTTATCGGCGCGGGTATAGCCGACATTCTCGGTGTAGCTTTGCACCACCATGGCACCAATGACCCGTTCGCCACTGCGTAACGGCACCCCTAACCAGTCGACCGGAGGTGAGCCTAAGTCGCGGATTTCACCTGACTCAACCAGAGCACTGAAATCTTCTTCGTTTAGCAGGAACGCTTTTGAGTTACGCATCACGTAGCCGGTCAGGCCCTGGCGCAATACTTCTGCCGGGAATTGCTCGTTGCTGGGAACGTCATCATATTCATCAACGAAGTAGACGAATTTGACCATATCGTTGGTGTTATCAAAGAGGCAGACAAAGAAATTCTTCGCCATCATCAGCTCGTCGATAATGGCATGTAACGCAGGATAGAACTCTGACATGTCGCGGGCGGACGACGCTAGCTCAGAGATACGGAAGAGAGCTTTTTGGACAACTTCGGACTGCCGATACTTCAATGCGATACTTTTTAAACGTGTAACTGCCTTACGCAAGCGCGCAATGTCGCGAGATTCTGTAGACAGCTGTGGTTCGTTTGGCATCGGCTTTGACGAGCTCTATTTGTGTGTTTTTATGACGTTTATTGTTTTTATGTATATTTTTTTGTGAACGAACTTGGTTTTGATTATATCTTTACATTCCCTTACAAGAAAGGTTTTTGCTGGATTTTTCATCACTTTTCACGCACAAAAAAACCGCCGAAGCGGTTTTTGTCATTCTATTCAGTCACTTTGTAACTTAAATGTCGGCGATCATGTAATCAATTGCCGCTTGAATCTCTTCGTCGCTACAATCACTACAGGTGCCTTTTGGTGGCATGGCATTATAGCCTTCAATCGCGTGCTTCAACACTGTGTCCATACCCTGGGCAAGGCGTGGCTCCCAGTCTGCCGCATTGTTCAACTTCGGCGCACCTAAAACACCACTGGTATGACAGGCTGCGCAGAACTGATTGTATACAGCTTCGCCTGAGCGTGCTTCTGCACTGGCACTGTCACCACCGTTTGCGGCATCAGCACTGCCTGTGCGTACCTGGCCAATCGGCGCGATCCGCTCGGCGATCTCTTCACTACTATCCTGCGGCAATATGGTCGCACCCGCACTACCAACCACGAAGGCCAATGCGGCAGCAAACAAACGGCCAGATTTTACAACTTTCAATACGTTCACAGTGGACTCCTGTTTCATTTAGTTGAGCTTGCACGCTCACAAAGTTGTTGCGATTATAGCCAGATTCCGTCCAAGGTTAAACATTTCGTTTTATGTCGCAACAATCACCGCCTGATACGCGCAAAATAGCGCTTTTAGATCTCGACGCTTTTTTTGCCAGCGCCGAAGTTCTGCGCGATCCCAGTTTGCGTGAACGCCCCTTTGCCGTCGGCGGGGGCAGCGAGCGCGGTGTCGTCGCTACAGCTAATTATCTGGCCCGGCAATACGGTGTGCGCAGCGCCATGTCAGGGGCGCACGCCCGACGTCTGTGTCCACATCTGCATTTTGTCAGCCCTGACCACCGCTATTACCGCGAGCTATCAAAACAAGTGCTGGCGGTATTACACAAGGTTACGGATCGTGTTGAACCCGCATCGATAGATGAGTTCTATCTTGATCTTACCGACAATACGCAATTTCATGGCAGTGCGTCATTGACCATGCAGGCCATTCGCGACGAGCTACGTAAACTTGGCTTGACAGCGTCCGCTGGGATTAGTTGTCAAAAAATGGTCGCGAAAATCGCCAGTGAGGAGCAAAAACCCGACGGCCAGTTTGTTGTGCCGCCAGATGATGTCCTGGCTTATATTGCACAACTTAGCCTGAAGCGCATCCCCGGGGTTGGTCCGAAAAGTCTGGAACGTCTGCAGCATGCCGGGTTTTATACCGGCAAAGACATTCAACACGCGGCGCTGGATCGTTTGCAGCGTTTACTGGGTGACAAGGCCGGATGGTTACTGCAGCAACGCTGTAATGGTATTGATGTGCGACCTGTGGTCACTGAGCGCACCCGCAAAAGTGTCGGCTGTGAAGAAACCTTACGCCATGACTTTCAGCATTTGCGGCAAGTGGAACAGTTTCTGGATGAAGTCTTGCTGCCGCAGCTGAAAAAGCGTCTGGGCCAGAGTCGCTGGCAGGACACTCACATCAAAAGCCAGACGGTAAAACTGAAATTCAGCGACTTTCAGCAAACCACGGTGTCTCGCACCGCCAAAACCGTATCGCCCAGCCTGTTTTATCAATTGGTGCGTGACGCCTGGGACCGTCGTGAGCAACGCGGTGTACGTCTGGTCGGTCTCAGCGTAGCGCTGCCTGATCCCGATGAGCAGTTGCAGCTCGAACTTGAGCTCGATTAATGCTCACGCTCGCGGCGCTTGTACCAGAACCAGACGCCTGTGACCGGTAATAACACCAGTACAACTCCACCGATAACCAGCAAAATCAGCCACACCAGGCCACCGACAGCGGCGACATGAAGCGGATAAATCATCTGCGATAGCTGATAACCGAGGCTTTTATTTCGCACGTCGTCCGCCTGGATTAACGGACCGTTTCCAGCAAAGGTAAGGTAGCTGCGCCCGTTCGGATGCCACTCATCACTGTGCTGTAAGCGTAACCGGTAAGCGCCGTCGGCATTGGGTTGCAGGTACACCAGCCGCGGCCTTTGCGCAGGCCAGAATTGCTCAGCTATGACGAAACGCTGCTGCCAGTTGTCAGCATTTTGCTCAGGTAACTGCGGCTGTGGTTGCACGGTTTTATACGGCAACAGCTGATCAAGGCCCGAATTCACAGCGGCGGCATACATGATCGCTGTGCCGGTAATGAGCAATGCTAAAACTGGCACGATCGTGAGGATCCCAATACTGCGATGCAACTGCCACAAGGTGGCCCTGAATTGTCGTGAGCGCACCCCGTGCCAACGTACGCTGAACACCCGCCAGCTCCAGTTGCGCGGCCACCAGCGAACCACCCCGGCGATGACCAGGAGCAAGCTTAATAAACCGAAAATGCCCATCAGGTCTTTGCCAAAATCGTGCAATAACAAATGATGGTGAAACTCGACAAACCAGGAAATCCAGTCATCGAGTAGCGGCCGGACGAGCAGTTCCGTGCCTGCGCCGTCGAAATAGTGAGTGGTTCCTTCGCCGTCAACCACCTCGACCCAGGGTTTATCTGCACGCGGAAGATAAGCGTAGCCCGCGTTGAAGCGGTCAAAAATCTGCGCAGCTTCGGCAGTCGAAGGGATTTCGTTGAGTCGCAACTGCGGATACTGCAGTTGCAGTAACTCAGTTTTATATAAAAGAATCGTGCCCGTTAATGAAACGAGCACGACCCAAAGACTCAATGTCAAACCGAGCCACTTATGGACCCGGCCACACCAATGCCGCCACATTAGAACTGATAATTCCAATTCACACTTACTGTGCGACCACGACCAGTGAAGTTACGTGAATCCGGACCTACGGTCTGCGCGTAGTAAGTGAAATAGTACTCATCCAGCAAGTTCTCAACCCCCACTGTGAACTGACCATAATCAAGGGTTTCGATCAGGAGTTGCGCATCCAGAGTCTGGTAGCCGTCGAAGTTATTCACCGCTTGTGCGCCGCTATAAATATCGCGGTCGAACAGGACGTTGTATTGCACACGGCTGCTGACCATGGCGCCCCATTGCTGCTCCCAATAAAGGTTGGCGCGTTCTGGTGCGATATTGCGACCGCCAAGCTCGGTATCAACACGTTGATCGTCGTTGCTGTCGTACTCACCGTTGGTTTTCGCATAGTTCATGCCGAAGTTGGTGTAAGACGACCATGCATAACTAGCACTTAACTCCACCCCATCGATTTCGGTACGTTCACGTTTAACGCTGTAGAAGCCGTCAGCATCGGCTTGCAGCCGCGCGCCAAGATCTGAGTCAGAGGTGAAATAGCTCACACTTAAGTTCAGCGCATTGCCACGGTACTCAACACCAATTTCCTGGTTATCAGCAATCACCGGCTGCAGATCAAGGAAGCTCGAGACGCTCAAATCCGGTTGACTGATACCACGTAACACACGGCCTACGTCAGGCATGCTAAAGCCTTCGGAATAGCTGGCAAATACCCGCCAGTCGTTAGTTAATTCGTATACCGCACCGACATTCGGCAACAATTCATTAAATGACGGCTCACCACCTTCTACAAAAGTGTTGCCATAGCTCGCCAGCGTGGTGAAATCATCTACCTTTAATTTGCCATACTCATAACGCACGCCAGCACTGAGGGTCAGCCCCTGATTGCGGTAGCGAACCTGTGCGAATGGTGCCCAGTTATTAAAAGTTGTTTCCGGAACCCACTTGCGACCCGTTTGTGCCAGCTCCTGGAAAGTACTGTCGCGCAAGTAATCAAGCCCTGCACTAACCGCAACAGGCAAATCTACGACGTCATTCCAGTTCAGCGTCACCCGAGAACCATACTTTTGCGAATCGTTGCGTGACTGATCGAAGAGATCCTCGCCATAGGCTGGGTCCTGGAAGGTGGCGTAGGTGCCACCGCCATACAAAGCAGAGAAATCCTGCGAGAATAACTGCCAGTTCAGGTCAGCACCCAGAACATCAGCGTTGCGATAGGTAACCGTTGCGGTAGTAACTCGGTTACGTGGCGCGTCACCGGCTGTAGGCTCTGCCACTGAGATTGTTGGTATGCCCGCAGAGCGATCGCCCCCGACCGATGAATAGTCGCCATTGCCTTCCATATCAAAATGGTTGAGCATAAGTTCGACCGTTTGCCCGGCGTCAATGCGATAACCTAACTTCGCAAACACATCGTAGCTTTCTGAATCCATGGTATCGCCCTGGGCGGTGTCGACACCAATCAACTGACCGTTGCCATCTACATACATACCCGTGCTGCGCAGCTGCACACCTGCAACAGCGGAGACATCACCGGAGGCACCGCGGAACAGATAACCGGTGCGATAACTTAATCCTTCGCTGGTTTCGCTGGTCGGCGCGCTGAAACCTACATTGACTTCATGGTTTGCGCCCTGCTCGGCAGATTTGGTGACGATGTTGATGATACCGCCGCTGGCACCCATGCCTTGGATTGCACTTGCGCCATGAATGATTTCAACCCGCTCAATCATCAGCGGGTCTATGGTGTAGGCTGCCCGGGCACCATTACGCAATGGGTTGGATTGTGGCACACCATCGATCAGATAAAGAGGTTCACGGCCGCGCAAGGTTTCGCCAGAGCTGGTTAACTTCTGCCGCGAAGGTGAGAAGGCGGGTACTAAATTACCCAAAACGTCTGACAAGGTATCGGCACTGGCGAGTTGTTGGCGCAGATCTTCGCCATCAATCACCGTCACGGTAGCAGGAATGCTCGCGGTGGTTTGCTCGGTCCGCGAAGCAGTGATCTTGATGCGTTCATCGGCTTTGACAGGCTGAGCTGTCTGTTCTTGTGCGACAACTGGTGCCGCAACGGGTAGCGCTAAGGCAGAGGCTAAACTTAAACTCAACAAGGTTTTCTTCATGACTACGAATCCTATCAGCACAAAGTTAGAAAAAGTGCGCTAATGATAACGATTCGCATTTAATGATCAATACCTAAATGGGAATAAGTTTCATTTGGTATCTAGCAAGTTGTGCGAATTCATACTCTCTTCGATGAGTGAATCAACTTTTAACGTCTGACAGAGCTGCACATAGAGCATGTGACAAAGGTGCTGCATCCCCAACTGCATTAATACACTGTCGGTGCGCATATGCGTATCGCCGCCTAGTGCGAATAAGCTGATGTCCGCCAGTACGCTGGTGGGATTATTACCGTAGCGCGTCAGCGAAATGACTTTGGCGCCTTTACTTTTAGCCTGACGGACAATCTTCAGAATATCGCTATTCTGCCCACCGTCACTGATAGCGAACAAAACATTGCCCTCACTAAGAGTGGTCGCCATCTGCACTTGCAGCGCAGGGTCTGTGCTACTGAGGGTAACTTTACCCAATTGCATCAAACGCAGCACAAAATCCTTGGCAACAATCGCGGATTTACCAAAGCCAACGATTTGAATTGTTTCTGCGGCCGTGAGCAAACGCAGCGCCTGTTGCAGTTTCTCAACTTCATTAATATCGGCAACACCTTGCATTACCGCATAGTACCCGTCGCGTAACTCGGCAAAAGTCGCGGCAATGGAACGCTCCTGCGAGGGGTGGCTGGCCTGGGTACGTGTTTGATTGGAAGCCGAGACCACAGCTTCATTGACTGCAAACTTCAAATCGGGATAGCCGCGGTAACCTAGTTTTTGACTAAACTTAACCACACTGGATTGACTTACCCCGATCGCGTCAGCCAGTTGTTGCGACGAGTAATCGCGTAACAGGTGGGTATTCTCCAGGATAAAGTCGGCGAGCTTGCGCTCAATTAACGACATATCTTCGCGCATCGCGCGGATTTTTAATAAACAGGACATAGGCGCTGTAATTCTTCATAATCTATGAAAGTTAGAATCCCATATTGAATAATTTATTACTGGTTGGCAATATGGACGTCGAAAATCCGCTACTAATAACTCAAACAAGGTCTCATTTATGAGCTGGATGTCCGTATTACCGCCACTCGTGGCCATTATCGTGGTGTTCTGGCGCAAGGAAGTCATTGTTGCATTACTCCTTGCCATCGTTACTTCAGAACTTCTACTCACATGGCAAGGCGGTGAATCACTGGTTTACACCTTCGTCGCAACCATTGAACGCATTATTTCTGTCTTCGGCTCCGCTGGCAACACACGAATCCTGATTTTTAGTTTAATGGTCGGCGCGTTGCTGGCCTATATCCGTGAATCCGGTGGTGTCGCTGCAACTGTTGAAGCCCTTCTCGCCCGCGGGCTTGGCACGACCAAGCGTAGTGCCAGCCTGATGACAGTTTTCACCGGTATTTTTGTTTTTATCGAATCGAACCTGAGTGTACTGACCGCTGGTATTCTTTCGCGCGGCTTGTTCGAAAAACTCGGCATGAGTCGGGCGCGCCTCGCCTACCTTATTGATAGTACCAGTGCGCCGATCTGTATTCTAATCCTCCTTAACGGCTGGGGTGCTTATGTTCTGGGTATGCTGGATCAACAGGATTTGCCAGGCTCCAGCGTCACTACGCTGTGGAGTACCATCCCTTTCAACTTTTATGCCCTGGTAACTCTGGTCATCGTCTTTTACACCGCTATTAGCGGACGTGTGTTTGGCCCGCTGAAGAAAGTTGAAGAGCGCCCGGTAGAGCACAAAGACATACCTGAACATGTACCAAGTAACAGTAAAGCCCGTTACATGCTGGTGCCTTTGACGGTAATGGTGGTGGGCATGGTGGCCTTTATGTTTGGCACCGGTGGTGGCGACATTACCCAGGGTGACGGCTCGAAATCAGTACTTTATGCAACAGTTCTGGCATGTGTCGTGGCCTATTTCATGCTCATTATCAGCCGTCGTAAGAGCCATCAGCAACTGGTTGATATCGGCTTTAAAGGCATGGGTGAACTGCTGCCGCTGGTGAGCATCGTGTTACTTTCACTAGCGCTGGGTAGCAGCTTACGCGAACTGGGCACAGGTATCTTCTTAGCCGGGCTGGTTGGCGAGTTCCTGCCACTGTTCTTAATCGCGCCGATGTTGTTTATTGCGGGTGCCTTGATCTCCTTCACCACGGGCACCTCGTGGGGAACCTTTGCAATTCTGATCCCGATCGCAGCGCCAATGATCATCGCCCTCGACTTGCCCGCACCTTTATTGCTCGCGGCGGTTCTTGGCGGCGGCGTGTTTGGCGATCACTGTTCGCCTATATCCGATACCACGGCGGTATCCGCTCTGGCTTCAGGTTGCGACTTGCTTGAGCACGTTCGCACCCAGTTGCCTTACGCACTTACCGGCGGAGCAATTACTCTGGTGCTGTATGTCATCACCAGTTTGATCATGATTTAACCGAAAGAGCGACCCATCGTCATGCGCAAATTACAAAATTTCACCCGGCCAGTGGCCGGGTTAGCGGCTGCAGTCTCTCTGGCGTTTAGTGCCACAGTACAAGCCGAACCTAGTCAAATCAGTAGTGCCAAACTGGATGCGACAGTGGCGCAAATTCGTGACATCTACGACGTACCTGGCATGGCGATCGCCATTGTCGAAGGCGATGATGTGGTGTTTGCCAAAGGTTATGGTGTGCACGAGTTGGGCGAACCGGCAGAGGTTTCTACCCGTACCTTATTTAAAATCGCATCGGTCACTAAAAACTTTACCACTGCGGCGCTGGCATTGCTGGTCGATCAGGGCAAGCTCAACTGGGACGACCCGGTCATCGATTATATTCCGGAATTTCGGGTGCAGGATCCATGGATAACCCGTAACTTCACCGTTCGTGACTTACTGATTCATAAAAGCGGACTGAATCTGGGCGCAGGTGATCTGATGTTCTGGCCTACCCCCAATGATTTCACCCGTGCTGATATCCTGCATGGCTTACAGTATCTGCCGATGACGCGCGGCTTTCGTACCCAGTACGCATACGACAATATTCTTTATGTGATCGCCGGCGAGCTTACCGAGCGCGTCACTGGACAGCGTTGGGAGACCTTTGTCGAAGAAAACCTGATGCGTCCCCTTGGTATGGAGTACTGCTTCGCCGGACCGGTACCTGAGGACTACAAAAAGTACATTGCCCAACCACACGGGATTATCGATGATCAACCGACAGTTGTACGGCGCGACTTTGCTGATGATTATCTGACTTCAGCGCCAGCAGGTGGCATTCGCTGCAGCATCCAGGCGATGACGAAGTGGATGAAAATGCACCTGGCGCGCGGCGCTTACACCGACAGTGAAGGGCAACAAAAGCAGCTTATTAGTACCCGACAACATGCCGAGCTGTGGTCACCTCAAACCATTATGAATGTCGGCTCACGGGCGTATGACTGGGACAACACCCATTTCGCAGCCTACGGTCTGGGGTGGCGTATGCACGATGTCGATGGCTTGTTGCGGGTACACCACACCGGCACCTTGCATGGCATGAATGCGTATCTGTCGTTCTTCCCGGAACTGGACGTCGGTTTTATGGTGCTGATGAACCGCGCCCACAGTGACGCACGCACAGCGATGATGCGCACCATGATGAAAGCTTATACCGACAGCCCTGAACAAGATTGGATCGCCAAGGTACAGGAATGGCGTGAAGCAGCCAGCGCCCGCCGTGCTGCAGCTTTTGAAGAGCCAGAGACACAAGCGGTGACGCCGGAGATTGCTGCCCGGGTAGTAGGTGACTATGTCGACCCATGGTTTGGTAAAGTCACCGTGAGCTGGCAGGACGGTCAGTTGCGTTGGCGTTCACATCGCTCAGCGCGCATGGTTGGCGAACTGTTCCACATTAAAGGCGATACTTTTGCGGCACGCTGGGACGACCGTACCCACCATGCTGATGCATATGTACGATTCACCACCACCATGCAAGGCGATATTCTCGGCATGCAATTGGCACCTATTGACCCAGCAGCGGACTTCAGTTTTGACTTTGAAGACCTCAACTTTACGAAGCAGTAATATATGAGTAATGGCTTACATTTTCGTCCGACCCGTGCGGAAATTTCCATGTCAGCGTTGCAACACAATGCCCAGGTCGCGCGTCACCATGCCGGCAAATGTAACCTGCTGGGGGTGATTAAAGCGGATGGCTATGGCCATGGCGCTATCACCGTTGCACGGGCGATAAGTGGCACTGTTGATGCTTTTGCTGTCGCTTTCATCGACGAAGCACTACAACTTCGCGAAGCCGGTTTTAATCAGCCCATCGTCTTGCTGGAGGGGTGTTTTTCTGAAGCGGAATTGCCTGTTTGTGCGCACTATAATTTGCAACCGGTGGTGCACCATCAGGGCCAGATCGATGCCATACTCAATGCGCGACTGGTGAAACCGCTGGCGGTATGGTTGAAGACCGATACCGGAATGCATCGGTTAGGGTTTCCTCCGGCTGCGGTCAAGGAAGCGACACAACAACTGGAGAACTGCCCGCAGGTTGCCAGCGTCACGTTGATGACCCATTTTGCCAACGCTGAAGTGGCTGATGATGCCCTCAATCAGGTGCAGCAACAACGGTTTGCCGAACTTTGTGCCTCGACCTCACCAACCACGGCGTTGAGCAGCGCCAATACCGCGGCCTTGCTGAGCAGCGCCATTGACCTGGGCACGGACCCTGGTCAGTGGTGTCGCACCGGCATTTTACTGTATGGAGTGAATCCGACCTCGCACGCCAGGACGGAGCCCCTGCAAGCAGCCATGCGCCTGACTGCGCCGGTAATCGCATTACGCGACGTCGCCGCTGGTGCCGCGGTCGGTTATGGCAGTCGCTGGCATGCCGGGCGACCAAGTCGCATTGCCACCCTGGCCATAGGCTATGCTGATGGCTATCCCCGCCATGCGCCCAACGGCACCCCGGTGTGGCTGAACGGTCAGCGGGTACCCTTAGCAGGTACTGTTTCGATGGATATGATTACTCTGGATGTGACCGAGCTTGAGTCCGTCGCCATCGGTGATGAAGCAGAGCTTTGGGGGCCGAATTTGCCCGTCGCTACTGTGGCCGACGCTATTGGCACTATTAGCTATGAGCTGTTATGCCGTGTCAGCCCACGGGTACCAAGACATTGCAAATAATTTATGCCTAAAAAATTGGTTGTTTGGAATATTATTCCAATTTAAGATGGGAACTAGTTTAGTCACAAAAGATTAGTCACAAAATTCGCACGCCCAATAGGGAGAACCTGTGAGATACATTGCGTTAGCTATCAGCCTTGCCACTCTGGTGGGTTGCCAACCGGCACCATCAGAGCAAACAACAGCGCCGGCGCCATCCGTCGAATACCAGTCATTACCGAACTATGAGCATGACATTATTGGCATGCAGGAACAGTATCTGGAACCTGAGTTCTGGCTACAACGCCTCGAACATCCTGATGCGCTGGTCATGACCGCAGACGAGATAGCAGCGTTCAATCAACGTTCGTACGCGGTGCAGGATGAAATGGTGTATTTGAGTGAGCACCCCACCCAGCTCAGCGCTGCAGAGTTACACGATAAAATCGACGCTATCAGCAGTTTACCTGGTTACCCAAGATTTTACGCCAACGGCGAACAAGCCACTGCGGAACAATTAGCTGGCTATCGCAACGCAGCAAACTTCGACGCCATTCAGGCCACTAATCCAGTGCGCTTCGGGCTGGTGGTCAAACGCTCAGCCATGCGCACCTTCCCGACGCTCGATAAGCTCTATAGCGACGATCTTGACTTTGATATCGACCGTTTTCAGGAAACTGGGGTATTTCCCGGCATGCCACTGGCGATTTTGCACACCAGCACCGACGGTGAATGGTATCTGGCGCAGTCCTATCACTATCTGGCCTGGGTACAAGCGAAAGATGTTGCTATCGGCCCACGCGAGGAAGTGCTCTCATTTGCCGAAAAAGAGCCCTTTGCCATTGTTGCGGAAGCCAAAGTCGAAACCAATTACACCCCTTCTTTTGCGCCGGTATCTGACGTGCAACTCGATATGAGTACACGCCTGCCGTTACTTAGTGCCGCAGAAACCGGCCATGACGTACATGGCCAGAACCCATTTGCCAGTTACACTGTGCAACTGCCTATCCGTGACGCTAACGGTGATCTCGCCTTTTCTCCGGCACTGATCGCCCGCCATCATGATGTTCATGTCGGCTATCTGCCCTATACTGAAGCGAATGTTATCAATCAGGCCTTTAAATTCCTGGGCGAACGTTATGGTTGGGGCCATGATTACAACGCCCGCGATTGCACCGGATTCGTCCTGGAAGTGTATCGCAGCATGGGCATTGATATGCCACGTAACTCCAGTCAGCAAGGCTACGGCAGTTACGGCGAAACTGTCGTCTATGACGAAAACAGCAGTAACGAAGAGAAGCTTGAACGCCTGGCGGCAGCAAAAGTTGGCGATTTAATTTATTTACCGGGGCACGTAGTGATGTACATTGGGGAAATCGACGGTCAACCTTATGTTATTCATGACGTTCACGGCTTGAGCTACCGCGACGCAGAAGATCAGCACTATGAAGGCACGCTCAACGGCGTTTCGGTAACCCCCCTTATCGACCTAGGCTTTGGTGCGAACGACACTTACTTAGATCGTATCTATGCGATCAAATCGGTACGCTAAACAGGATCTTATATGAAAATTACTGACATCAAATTCGCCATGCTGCGCGTGCCGTTGAAAACACCTTTTAAAACCGCATTGCGCACGGTTGAGTCGATTGAAGATATCGTCATTATGGTGCATACCGATACCGGCCATGTGGGTTACGGCGAAGCGCCAGCGACCGCAGTGATCACCGGCGATACCCATGGCTCTATGGTGGAAGCCATAGATCGTATTATGAAGCCAAAACTGATTGGTCAGGAGGTTTCCGACCTCAACCACATCATCGGACTCATCCAAAACGGTATTATTCGCAATTACAGTGCCAAAGCTGCCGTAGAAATGGCGGTTTATGACCTCTGGGGCCAATTGTACAACGCGCCGCTTTATAAAATGCTGGGTGGCGGCGTGCCAACCATCTCTACTGACATCACCATCAGTGTCGACTACATCGATAAAATGGTCGCTGACTCGTTAGAGGCCATCGATCGTGGCTTTGAAACCCTGAAGATTAAGGTCGGTAAAGACATTGGTGTTGATATTGAGCGGGTTAAAGCGATTTACGCCGCAGTTGAAGGCAAAGCCTTGCTGCGCTTAGACGCAAACCAGGGCTGGACACCTAAAGAAGCCGTTTATGCGCTGCACAAACTTGAAGGTGCCGGCGTACGGCTGGAGTTGGTTGAGCAGCCCGTTAAGGCGCGTGATATCGATGGCATGAAGTATATTACTGAACGGGTTCACACGCCGGTAATGGCCGATGAAAGCAGTTTCGGTCCGCGCGAAGTTATAGAACTGATTAAAATGCGCGCCGCCGATATTATTAATATCAAATTGATGAAGACCGGTGGTATCTCCAATGCCATTAAGATCGCTGACATCTGTTCGGTGTACGACATGCAATGCATGATTGGCTGCATGCTGGAGTCCAGCATCAGTGTTTCCGCTGCAGTTCATCTGGCGGTAGCGAAGTCTAACGTGATCACCAAGATTGACCTCGATGGGCCTTCGTTGTGCGCGTACGATCCAGTTAAAGGTAGTGTCAGCTTTAAAGATGCTGAAATCTCGATCAACGACTCGCCAGGCCTGGGTATTGAGTCTATCGAGGGGCTGGAAGAGTTCATTCCGCGCAGTTAGAAGCGCGCTCTGACTCAATTCAGGACGGGTTCAAACCAGAGTTTCAGCAAGCCAAGTAGCAGGGCGTAGCGCCCTGCTTTACTTATCCAGACAATCAGCAAAAACTCCCAGAACCTCAAGCGCAACATGCCGGCAATAAAGGTCAGCGTGTCGCCAATGAAAGGGGCCCAGGCGAGCAATAGTGACCACTTCCCGTAACGTTCAAACCACCAATGTCCGCGCTCTAAGGTTTTGCCCTTAAAAGGAAACCAACGCCGTTCCTGGTATTTCAACAAAAACCGGCCCAGCGCGTAATTCACCACGCTGCCCAGAGTGTTACCCACTGAAGCACTCAGCCAGATGAGCCACACGTTGTAACCCAGCTGCTGAGCGCTGATTACCAGCACTTCGGACTGTGCCGGAAACACAGTGGCGGCCAGAAAGGCCACCAGAAATAGACTTAAATACACATTTACTCTTTACGGTAGCGTTTAAACCAGGCCAGTGCATGCTCAACTTTTGCTACGATGCGTGAAGGCTTTGCGGTAACGCCATGGTAAGCGTCAGGCACGCGCACCATAACCGTATCGACGTTGCGCAGCTGCAAGGCCTGGTAAAACTGTTCGGTTTCCGCCATTGGCGTACGACGGTCCAGTTCACCGGTAAACAGCAGGGTTGGCGTGGTTACATTACCCACCAAAGACAAGGGTGAACGTTTCCAGTAGTGCGCTAAATCTTCCCACGGCATGGCGGGAAACTGATTCTGTATCTGACCGACCGAGCTATCTGCTGTCAGTGTTTTACTGACCCAATTGATAACCGGATTGGTCGCAGCCGCAGCATTAAAGCGATCCGTCAGGCCGACCGCGTAAGCGGTCGCAATACCGCCCGCTGAACCACCAGCGATATACAGGTTATCTGCATCGGCAATACCCATTTCAATCAGTTCGTCGAGTCCGGACATGTGGTCGGCAAAGTCCCGCTCTGATGAATAGAAACCGTCCAGCAAATTGGCAAATTCTTTACCATAGGAGGTACTGCCACGGTAGTTGGCGTACAACACGACATAGCCTTCAGCAGCATAGCGCTGATGCTCGATACCAAATACCGGCCCATAGGACGCATGTGGCCCGCCGTGGATCTCGACGATGGTCGGGTAGGTTTTTCCTGCTTCGTAACCTGGCGGCAAAATGTACCATGCCTGAATTTCGGTGCCATCAAAAGACGATTCATACGTCATCTCACGCACTTCACCAAGCTCACGGTAGCCGAGCACTTCACTGTTGAGGTCGGTTAACTGCTGCGTTTCCCCATCGACTGCCATTGCCACGTTTGCCAGATCGTAAGGCGTTGCATGAGTGAAGGCGATCGCCCCAGTAGCCGGTGCTACAGAGTACATGCCGCTGGTATAAGGACGACTCACATAAGTACCGCCAAGGGTGCTGACACGGTCATGCAATTCACCTTCGAGATTAACCTCTGCGACCTTGGTTAACCCGCGATCGGTGTACTGCACCGTCAAGCGCTGGTTATCAATCCATTGCGGACTTTCCAGCGAACGGTCAAGATCTGTCTTAATCGCGGTTAACGCGCCGCTTTCCCAATTTAACCGGTGTAGTGTGCTGTTACGATAAGGAACTGGCTCATTGTCACCATGCAAGAAAGCTAAATGCTCGCCATTAGGCGATAAAGTTGCTGAGTACTCGTCACCCGGAAGATCGGTCAACTGCTGCAGGCTATTGTCAGCAAGCTTCACCGCCCATAAGTCACTTTCACGGGTTTGGTATTCCCAGTTCTCAGTGCGATTGCCGGAGAACACGATATGTTGATCATCAGCAGCCCAGACTAGGGGTCCACGATGCTGAAAAGGTCCATCGGTAATCTGCCGCGCGCTGCCACCATGGCTCGGCACCACGAACACCTGATTATATGAAGACTTCACTACCCCGCGACCATCGCGTTGATAGAGGGTGCGTTCAACGATAAGCGGGGGTTTGCCCCATTTGGCTTTTTCTGGTTTTTTCGGAGTATGCACACTCCTGGCGAAATCAGATTTAGGCTCCTCCACCGCCATCATAAATGCCAGTTGCTCGCCATCCTGCGACCACGCCATCTGGCTGGGGCTGTTCGTCACCTCGGTAACAGGTGCAACGCGCTGCTCATCGACCCAGAATACGTTGATCTGGTTACGCCCTGAGCGGTTCGAGGTAAACGCCAGCCGCTTACCATCAGGTGACCAGGTTGGGTTGCCGTAGCTGTGTTTATCAGCGAACAGTGGTGTATGTTGCCCCGTTGCCGTATCGATCAGCCACAGACCTTTGCGGGTGCCGTCGGTCATAATATCGAAACTGTTACGGATATAAGCGATGTACTTACCATCAGGTGAGATTTGGACATCGTTCGCATGCTCTAGCGCGAACACGTCTTCCGCTTGTAAAGGTTGCTTCAAATCAGGCTGGTGCTGGGTGTCCTGCGCCATAGCCGGCGCAAGGAAAAGCGCGGAAGCGAGACAAAAACTTAAAGCTGTTGGATTTAATTTATGCGTCATAATTGGGCTTCTCGTTGGACTGTGATTTAACTGTAGTTCCAACGAGACTACCCAAAGGCATGGGGGAATAGCAACTTATCTAGACCAAACTCTTGGTTTTAGAGATTAATCGTTTGCTGATTTACGCGTAAGTTTGTCCAGATAGCCCATAGCGAAGGCTGAGCCGACAAACGTCAGGTGAATGATCACATACCATTTAATCTTCTCGACGCTGGTGTTTTCAGCATTCATAAAGACTTTGAGCAAATGGATTGATGAGATAGCAACGATGGATGCTGCAACTTTATTCTTCAATCCGCCAGAATCAATTTTCCCCAGCCAGGCTAGCTTTTCAGTGTCGCCGCTAATATTTAAGGTCGACACAAAATTCTCGTAGCCACTGAGCATGACCATCACCAACAAACCGCCCACCAAAGCGATATCGATCAGGGTCAGAGTGAGCAGAATCAAATCCACTTCAGGCATAGTGAAGATCAGCGGTATGGCATGAAACAGTTCCTGGAAGAACTTAATCCCCAACAACATAACAGCTAAACTCAAACCAAGGTAAATTGGGGCCAGCAACCAGCGCAAGCTGTACATCAGGTTTTCTACGATACGTTCCATGACTAGTCCTATTCGCAAAATCAGATGTCAGAGTTTAACGTGACTTGCTGCGACTTGCCATACATCACGTAGGGCATCGGATTATAAATGGTCTTAGAAAATTAATGGTTTTTACCTACACTTAATCATGGGATTACCTACACTTAAGTAGATTCTAAACCAATTGGAGCCACTGGCATGATTGAGAGTCTCTTCTCCACTGCGGATGCACTGTTGCTAGCGCGTATTCAGTTCGCGTTTACCGTTGCTTTCCACATCATATTTCCCGCCTTCACCATTGGCATCGCCAGTTATCTTGCAGTCCTTGAAGGCTTGTATTTAAAAACCCGCAATCCTGTCTATCAAAAACTGTTCCGTTTCTGGCTCAAAATCTTCGCGGTTGCCTTTGGCATGGGCGTCGTCTCCGGTATTGTCATGAGCTACCAGTTTGGTACCAACTGGTCGGTTTTCTCCGACAAAGCGGGTCCGGTTATCGGTCCACTGATGGGCTATGAGGTACTCACTGCGTTCTTTCTGGAAGCTGGTTTTCTCGGCGTGATGCTGTTTGGTATGAACCGGGTTGGCGAGGGTTTGCATTTCTTCGCGACCTTAATGGTCGCTATTGGCACTGCCATAAGTGCCTTCTGGATCCTCTCGGTCAACAGCTGGATGCAAACGCCGGCAGGATTTGGCATGAACGAGGTCGGCCAGTACATCGTCGAGGACTGGTTAGCGGTTATTTTTAATCCCAGCTTTCCTTATCGCTTTGTACACATGTTGCTTGCGGCCTATTTAACAACTGCTTTTGTTGTCGGTGGGGTTGGTGCCTGGCACCTGTTGCGTAATCGCAGTAATGCCGCCGCACGCAAGATGTTCTCGATGGCAATGTGGATGGCGCTACTTGTCGCACCCCTGCAGGTGGTAGTCGGCGATCTGCATGGTTTAAATACTCAGGAACATCAGCCAGCTAAAGTTGCAGCCATGGAGGGGCACTTTGAGTCTAAGCCGCGCGCCCCGCTGCATTTATTCGGGCTACCTAATGAAGAAACCGCGCGGGTCGATTACGCCCTGAGTGTCCCCGCCCTTGGCAGTCTTATTTTAAAACACGACATAAACGCAGAAGTTACCGGACTTGATGCGTTCCCCCGTGATGAGTGGCCACCGGTTGCCATTGTGTTTTGGGCATTTCGGGTAATGGTGGGCATCGGCATGCTGATGCTCGTGGTAGGCGTTTGGGCTGGTATCCAGCGGGCACGCGGTAAACTTTATCAGGCCTCCAGGTTACATAAGTCGGCGGTGCTGATGGCGCCGGCAGGTTTTGTCGCCGTGATTGCCGGCTGGATTGTCACCGAAGTCGGCCGCCAGCCCTGGGTCATCTATGGATTACTACGCACCGAGGATGCCGTATCTGCAATTGCTGCAGAAGGCGTTGGGGGCAGTCTACTTGCCTTTATTGCCGTTTACTTCCTGGTGTTCGGTGCAGGTACTGTTTATATCTTGCGGAAAATGGCAGCCGACCCCGACCAGGTTCATATACCTGATTACGCAAAACACCAGCATGCCGGCATGGCATCAGAGCGCTTAATGCACGAGGAGGATTGATCATGGATTATGCATTAATTTGGGCCATTCTTATTGCCATCGCCGTGTTTGCTTACGTTGCCCTGGACGGTTTTGACCTTGGTGTCGCTATGCTTTTCCCCTGGTTCAGGAAAGAAAACCATCGCGATATTATGATGAATACTGTCGCTCCGGTGTGGGATGGCAACGAAACCTGGCTGGTGCTAGGCGGTGGCGGTCTTTTAGCCGTATTCCCTCTGGCCTATGCAGTGCTTATGCCCGCGTTGTATATGCCGGTTATTGCGATGCTGCTCGGTCTTATCTTCCGTGGTGTTGCTTTTGAGTACCGCTTCAAAACCAAAACCAGTAAGCATCTATGGGACCTGTCTTTTATTCTGGGATCACTGGTCGCGGCCTTAAGTCAGGGTATCATGCTCGGCGCAATGCTTCAGGGCATCAAGGTTGTTGACCGTGCCTATGCCGGTGGCTGGTTTGACTGGCTGACCTGGTTCTCATTGTTCTGTGGTATTGCGGTGGTGATTGGCTATGCCCTGCTCGGTGCCACCTGGTTGGTAATGAAAACCGAAGGCGAGCTGCAACGCAGAAGCTACGGCCTCGCTTTCAGGTTTGCGCTGGCTCTGGTCGCTTGCATCGCCTTCGTCAGTCTTTATTTACCCTGGCGCAGTAGCGCTATTGCTGACCGCTGGTTCAGTTTTCCGGCATCGATCTGGCTGTGGATTCTGCCACTGGTATTAGCGGGCGTAACTATCGGTTTGTTACGGGCATTGAAACAGCGTCGCCACGTCAGTCCCTATCTCTGGTCACTGGGTTTATTCCTGGTCGCGTTTCTGGGCTTTGCCGTGAGTATTTTCCCTTATCTCGTGCCGCGCGCGATTACGCTCTGGGACGCTGCCGCTCCGGACAATAGTTTAGTGTTCTTATTGGTTGGCGCCGTGATACTTTTACCTATCATCTTTGCCTACACTGGCTACACCTACTGGGTGTTTCGCGGCAAAGTTCGCGAGGATTCGGGGTATCACGACTAATGAAGCGTCAAACATGGCGGCGGCTGGGCTGGTTTCTTCTGCTGTGGCTGGCCGGCGTTGCTGCGGTTACAGCTGTGGGTTTAACCATTCGCTGGGCGCTGCTCTAAACAGCGCCCGCGTTTGGGTAACTGCCTAGTAGCATCACCTTATTGCGCAACTTGATGAGCGTTAACGCCGCGCGGATGGCGGTATCTTCGTGATGCCCTTCACATTCAATATAAAAATGGTACTGCCCGAACGCCTGCCCGGTCGGCCGTGACACCAGCGAGGTTAAGTTGACCCGGTAAGCAGCAAATACCTGCAGATGCTCGACCAGAAGTCCCGGATGATCAGTGTCATCGATGATCAATAGCGACGTTTTATAGCGCACGTCCGAAGCTCTGGGTACGCTGTTACCCTTTGCCTCCCGTACTGCCACGAACCGGGTTTCGTTGTGGGCGTAATCGGTCACGTCGTGCTGCGTATGCGCAAAATTGTGATCGCCCAGACAGTGTTCGGGCACCACCGCCGCCGCAGGTTCGTGACTTTGCAGCAGTAACTGCAATGCTTCACTGTTGCTGGCGGTATTCATAACAGGTACATCGTACTGGCTCAGGCACTCACTGCATTGTCCCTGGGCCACAAACTGTGCATAAATTTTCGCCGGAGAACGATGGTTAGCAACCAAAGAAAAACGTACAGGGATCGATAATTCAGCGATGATCTCCAAGGGCCTTTTGACAAAAGTATCAATCACCGGCGAGACCACTCCTTCAACGATATTCTCAATAGGGACTACCGCAATATCCGCCTCTTCCGGTACGGCTTTTAATACCCGTGCCAGAGCCGGATAGAACTGTAAGGTATAGTTATCCAGTTGCCGCCCGTACTCACACGCCGCAATTTCAGAAAAGGTGCCCGCTGGGCCGAGAGTCGCAATACGCATGGTGAATGAATGTCCTCCTGGTTCACCTGCTAAGGTAAACAGGATTGCTGATTGATGCTAGTGCTGTTCGCAATTGTTTTGCAGATCGCATTGCTGCTGCTATGAAAAATTGGTGGCAGTGCATTTATGTAATATGCTGAAGTCATTAACGCACTCGAGGATTAAGTTATGTTCCAGGTATGCAAACATCTGCTATTGGGCGCCGGCTTGTTCGTGGTTTTGGGCTGCTCACCCGAGCCCGCAGCATCCGTTCAGGCAATGGGTGATCCGGTAACGGCTGCTGACACTGTCGTCAGCGGTGTGAACGTGATCACCTGGCAGAACGAGCAAGCGACACTGCTTGAAGACGCCAGCATCGCGATTCAGGACGGTCAAATTGTCGCCGTCACGCCGACGCTAAATGCCGCCATGATTAATGAGTTCACACAAGTTATCGATGGTAACGGCGGTTATGTACTGGCGGGATTTACCGAAATGCATGGGCACGTTCCTGCGGCGGTTGATTTTGGTGGCATGCCCTCCAGCTATGCCGACGACATGCTGTTCCTCTACGTCGCCAATGGCGTTACCACGGTACGGGGGATGCTCGGCTACACCGATCAGCTGCAGCTAAAACAAGATATTGCTGCGGGTAAACGTGTCGGGCCAACATTATTTCTGGCCGGACCGAGTTTTAACGACGCCACTGTCGAGTCACCGGAACAAGCCGCGGCGCGGGTACAGGAACATGTTGCCGAGGGCTGGGATTTGCTCAAGATTCACCCGGGACTGCAGCTTGAAGAATACCGTGCCGTTGCGGCAGCGGCGCGAACTCTGGGTATTGATTTTGCCGGTCACGTGCCGGTCGATGTCGGGCTTAAGGTCGCCATGGAAGAAGGCCAGCGTACCATTGACCATCTTGACGGCTACCTGCGTTACGTCGATGCCATTGACCGCCCTGTTACCGCAAGTGAGCTCGCCATTTTGGTGGAGCTGACCCTGCAACACAACATGGTGGTGGTACCCACCCAGGCCCTATGGGCAACCTTAATAGGTGCAGGCGACCCAGAGTCGCTGGCGAGCTATGCGGAACTGGCATTAGTCCCAGAACAGGTACGGGAAGCTTGGCTGGCCTATTATCCGAACCGCGGCTCAAGTTATTTCAACGTCGAGCATGCTGCGGTACAGCAGAACAATCGCCGAAAGTTGCTTAACGCACTTTATGAAGCCGGCGCCGAAATTATCTTTGGTACCGATGCACCACAACTGTTTAGTGTACCGGGCTATTCAATTCACCACGAAATTCGTTACATGCAGGCCGCAGGTATGCCCCTTGAGGCGATTTACTACAGTGCCACGGCAGCCGCAGGAGAGTATTTCTCCAGTTACGAAAACGCACCGAAGCTGGGTCATGTCGCCACCGGTTATCAGGCCGATTTCATGTTGCTGGAAAAGAATCCATTAGTTTCTGCCAGCGCCCTGAAGCAGCCGCGCGGTGTTATGGTACGCGGCCAATGGTTTGACCGCGCTACCCTTGATGCACGAATTACGGAGATCCGCGCGCGTTACCAGAGTCCTTAAGACTACTGCGTCTCTAGCACAGCCTCGTAAACGGCAGTCATTACGCTGCCGTAATTACCGGTTTCGAAGGTCTTGCCGAGAAACTCAATGTCCCCATTTTTTTCTGTGGTCGGGCTATGCCGGGCATTGGTCAGCAAGATGATGCCCAGGTCCAGCGCTGGATCGACCACAGTGGCAACACCGGTCCAACCGGTATGACCAAATGCCTGATGGCTGGCGTAAGGACCAAAATGCCAGCGCAATTGTCCGTCGGCGGCACGACGCCAGCCTAAACCGAAGGTACGCTCGTTCTGATGCGGCTGGGTAAAGGCATCAAGCACGCTGGGTTCAAACAAATGCACATTGCCATAGCCGCCGCCGTTCAACAGCGTCTGAATCAGCACGGCTAAATCCGGGGCGGTAGAAAACAAGCCCGCATGACCGGCAACCTCATCCATCGCGTAGAAGGCTTTTTCATCGTGCACTTCGCCTTGCAGGGTGTAGGTGCGCACGCCCGGGAAGTCAACAACACCGCCGCGGGTATTGCCCTGCAGTTCTGTCGCTGCGATCTCGGTTGGCTGCCGTCCTTTGCGTAAAGGCGCAAACAGGGTGTCATGCAGACCCAGAGGTACGTATATGTTCTGCTCCGTATATTGATCGAGCGGCATGCCGGTGATGCGTTCAATAATGGTTCCCAGCAGCATAAAGTTAGTATCACTGTAGGTGGCACGTACCCCCTTACCAACATCAAAAGGCACGCGAGTCGCCATCAAACGCTGGGTCTTTTCTTTTTCCAGCGAATAGAACCCCTTACCCAGTTTATTATCGGGGTCGAAGAAGTGTACCTGCGGCGCATAACCGGAATGATGGTTGAGCAAGTCTTCCACCGTACGCGCTTCGCGACCGTTACCGCGGTATTCAGGCAGGTAATAGTAAATCGGCTTCGTCACGTCCAGCAGGCCACGTTCCACCAACTGCATCATCGCCATTGAGGTGGCGAACGCTTTGGTATTTGAGGCGACGTCGAACAAGGTATCGGGCTGCATCGGCGTGGGGTTAGCGAGGGGCTGCCCCTGCTCATCGTAGCGCCGCGCGTAGCCGTAGGCACTGTGCTTAATAATTTTGCCGTCTTTAACAACCAGCAACACTGCGCCGGGGAATCCGTTTGCGATATCTTCTTCGATAAGGCGGTCAACTTCTTTAAATTTGCCGCTATAGTTGGTAGTCCCGTCAATTAACCGCGGATAAGGAATACGCACATCAAGGCGCGCACCTTCGGGCTCTACCGACTTCACATGGAAGGTGTTGATACCGTTCTGGGTGCGCCGATGGAGCGAATACTCATAGGTTTTTTCCGCTAACAGGGGCGTTGCAATGTTGAGGGTTTCGCCATTCACTTCCAGCACTGCGGTAACGTCCTGTTCGCTGGAAAGTACAAGCTCGCCCCGGCCACGATAGCTTTTGAATGCGGCCTTATCATTCACTAATTCACGGCTGGAGCGTTGCGCTTCAGGCTCCGGGAAGCTTGCATCAACTTGACCGTGCTTAGGCTCCCAGGCCGGTGCAGGACGCGCGGCAACTTCGGCTTGATAACGTTCCCATAAGGCTTCAAGTTTTTCCGGAAAGTACTTTTCTAATAGCGCGAACAGCGCTGCGCTGGTTTGACTATCTGCCTTACCCGTTACCTGCCACGGCAAAAAGTGCATTTGGAAAGCTGATACGGTACTCGCCGTGGTTTCGTCGTAGACACCCGTTTCAGTAACGCCATAGCCATAGGCATTAAACGCGGCTTGCAACAACCCGGTATTAACGGGCTGCTGGTTAAACTGCTTCCAGTAGCGTGCGAGGGTCTCCTGTTCGTACCAGGCACCAACACCTTGTTGATACAGCTGGTACCAGGGAAAACGTGGACCCGGATCGTTTTTCCGCGTTGGGGCAATATCTGAGTGCCCCACTACTGCGGTTGGATGAATATCAGGATGGCGCGCAAGAATCTCCTGCGCTAACTCGATCACCTTTTCAATCTGCTGTGGGTCATAATCCGGGAAAACGCACAGGCGATTTTCACCATGTTCCGCCCGTGATGTCTGCTGGGTGGTATCCCACTCACACTGCGGCACATTAACAATTTCGATACCGATGGACTGATCATTGAGGTCAGTACGCCCCTGCCAGTAGCTGTCACCCGCGTGCCAGGCCCGTTCCGACTCATCGACCAACTGAAAAACCTTGAGTTCATCATAGGGATAGCTTGGGTCTCCGGATTCCGGCACCAGGTAATGAGAGCTCAGCCCTTTTGGCTCAACCAGTACGTCCACACTTTTACCATAATCGATTGCGGTGTAGTGCATGACCAGCAACTTAATACGGTGGTCATAATTGGCAGACGGCATTTGCTCATAATCGGCCAGCATGCTGCAGCTATTCAGCGCGAACAGCGCCAACATGGCAATACTAAAAGGTTTCAAAAAAGTACGTGTCATGGGGCTTTACAATGCTCTTTAATAAATTGTTCGTGGGTCGGTAGCTGGGCGACTGACTGTGCGAACACCCGTTGAATCGTTTGCAGGTGCTGTTGCAAGGTCGCGGCCGGCATTTGCTCGGCCAGTGGATGCACATTTGCAGGGCGGAGCCCTTGTCCCTGAAACATCGAGAACCAGCTGATTTCATTAAACAGCTCATTATTGCTGTTACGAAAAACACTGGCGTTTTCCTGATACAGATCGAGTCGTTGCTGCAGTGAATCCGGAATTTCCATATCGCGGCAATAACGCCAGAATTCCGAGTCGTCCCGGTTTGTCAGTTTGTAATGGCACATCACAAAATCACGGATATTGGTGATTTCTTCAGCGGTAAACCGGTTAAATGCGGCCGCACGCTCGCTTAACTCGCCCTGCCCTGGCAGTAAACTGATAAGTCGCATGATGCCAGACTGCGTGAGCTGCAAGCCGGTAGACTCTAACGGTTCAATAAAACCGGCGGATAAGCCAATTGCAGCGCAGTTATGGCGCCACGCCTGATCACGGCGGCCGTTGATCCAGCGCAAATGGTTGGCTTTACTGTCATGGTTACCGATAGTGTCACGGAATTCCCGCTCAGCCTTTTCTGAATCGGTAAACCGACTCGAGTACACCCAACCCTCACCTGTGCGGTGCTGCAACGGAATACGCCAGCGCCAGCCCTCGTGATGAGCAATCGAGCGGGTATAGGGCAGGATATCAGCGTTATCATGCTGACCTGGCAACGCCACCGCGCTGTCACATGGCATCCACTTACGCCAGTCGTGGTAGCTTACATCTAGCGCTTCACCAATAAGCAACGCCTTAAAGCCGCTGCAGTCGATAAAGAAATCGCCGGCTAACTCGCCATTCTTCTCAAGCATTAACGCATCAATCGGGCCATGCTTGACCTGCTGTTTGGCTTCGACCATGCGATCGTCTAGTGCCACCACACCCCGTGCAGTAGCGTATTTTTTCAGGTATTGCGCGTATTTCAGTGCATCAAAATGATAGGCGTACTTAATATGCCCCAACGGACTGCGTTTGTCGGCAATCGGCCGGGTAAATTTATGTTCAATTGCCGCCCGCCATTCCAGGTTGAGATCGCTGAGCGGCATCGCATCAGCCTCGCCCTGCTCGCGCTGGTGACGTAAGTAGTAATGATGGAAATGCACACCATGTAAGGTGACACCATAAGGGCCAAACGGGTGCATATAGAAATCACCGATGTTCTGCCAGTTTTCAAACGCAATGCCTAACTTGAATGAGCCATTGGTTTCACGCAGAAACTCGTCTTCGTTGATTTCGAGAAGTTGGTTGAATTCGCGAATGCCTGGAATGGTGGCTTCGCCAACAGATACGGTGCCGATCGCTGCGGATTCGACTAAGGTAATTCGGTACTTTTGCTGGTCAAGGACTTTGCTCAATGCGGCAGCAGTCATCCAGCCTGCCGAGCCCCCACCTAAGATAACGATTTGATACGGATGCGTCATCGAATTGTTCATCAGAGGACCAAAATAGATGCGGCCAGCCGAGGCTGACCGCATTGTTGCTTTATCACCGTGCGACTTAGAAGTTGTAAGTCAACTGCAGGGTGTATGAACGCCCGCGTGGATCTGCTACGCGAGGGTCAAACGCTGCACCAGGAGAGTAATCGTTCTGGTGTGCAGTGAACGGTGGATCGCGGTCAAACAAGTTCTTGATGCCGAATGTCACATCAATGTCTTCCCACGCCATGTAGCGTAAGCTGTAGTTATAGATTGTATAACTACCGACTTCACCGTCAAAGTACGCTGGGGTTGCGATACCTGAACGTACACCTGGTGGGATCTCATCGTCATAGCTATGACGATAAATCTGTGTCAGGTTATGCGCAAAGTCGCCTTTGGCGTAGTTGAACATAATGGTGTGTTTCCAACGCAATGGAATGTTACCACGTGAGTGGGTACCCACCAGGTTGTCACCCCATGCCGCGTTGTCGAGCAGCTTTTTCTTATCTTCAAGCAAGTAGCTACCGTTGAAGTTAACATTCCAGACACCGCCGGCCAGTTCGCCGTTGCTCTGAATGCCTAATTCAATACCACTTGTTTCACGGCCACCAGCGTTGATATAACGTGAATCGATGGTGACCAGTTCGCCAGCTTCGTTACGGATGAAGTTTTCTTCAAACAACTCGTAGTTTTCCAACAAGTCACGGAAGCTAGGAATCTGAATAGTTCCATCAATTTCGATACGCCACCAGTCGACATTCATCGAGAAGCTGTCAGTCGGTGCATAAACAACACCAAAGCTTTGTTGCTTCGACTCTTCAGGACCTAAGTCTTCTTTACCACCGAATAAGCGTGTTGGCTGAATTGGTTCGTCACATTGAGGGTCGCTTGCATCGACTTCACCACCTGGGCAGTCGCGTGGATCTGCGAGATCCTGACCCGTGTACGGCTGTTCAGACACACCGTTATAAAGCTGGTTAAACGAAGGTGTACGGAAACCGGTGCTGTATGCACCACGTACCAGTACTTCTTCGACTGGGGTCCAGACTAAGCCTACTTTAGGATTAGTGGTGCCGCCAAAACCATCGTAGTGGTCATAACGAACCGCAAGGTTCATTTCAAAGGTATCTACAATAGGTACCAGAGCCTCGGTAAAGACTGCTTTCACGGTACGATCGATATCTTCCAGTTCATTGGCGTTATCAAAAGGCGCACCATAGATTTCTGGGCGGTCTGCTGCTTCGCGACGGTCGCCATTGAATTCATAACCTTCATTACGAATATCAACACCAGCTGCAACATAAACGTTACCGCCACCTAAGCCCAGGTTCCAGCCACTATCACCCGTGATCGACGCGTCGAACTGGGTCATTGTGGTTTTACCACCATAAAGAATAACGCCTTCAGCAGAAGCGGCTGCTAATGCTGCCATACCAGCTTCAGTTTGCGACTGATTTGGTAACAGGAATGGGTTGATATCACCGCTACCGATACCTTGCGCTAACAATGAGGTGTAATGGTAACCGCCACCAAGTTGCGACTGAGATTCGTTGGTTGCATGGCCTAAGCCGACACGGTAATCCCAGAATCCGATAGTACCTTCAACACCAAACTGAATTTTCATTGCTTCAGTTGTGGTTTCGATCTCACGAGGTCCACAGTCCATACAACGCCAGCGATAGGCAATTGGCGCACCAATATTCAGCTGATCAGCACCGTAGAACGCTGATAAGGCGTCAACGATATAGTCGTAAGAAGCGCCTGTGCTAGGGTAATAACCCTCTGAGCCAATTGACCAGGGAGTAATCTGGTTCGGTTCAAAGACTTTCTGCGACGTCACGTCTGAGCCCATGAACTCAACAAAACCTTCTGCATTGTCACCCAGCACCATGGTGCCGCGCGCAACAAAGTCGATGCTATCGACCGGCTGCTGCAATGCTGCGGCACGTGGATAATCCCAGGCACAGCTCACACCAGAGTTCCGTTCACGGTTCCACAACTCTGCAGCATCAGGGCCCATGTTCGGATACACGTCACAACCTGGCATGCCAGGGAGAGCAAGCACGTTGAGTACGTCGTTAATCCGATCTGGGTCGCCCGGGTATTGTAAGCCGGTACCAATCAGGTTGTAGTTTGGTGAGTTAGGATCATCACCACCTGGACGGTTGTTCAGTGATGCGAATGGTGTACCACGCGTATCTGGCGACAAGCCGCTTTCAGGTTGGAAGGTGTTGGTAAAGTCACGCTCAACACCGCGCAGAATTTCTGCTTTGCGGTAGGACAATGACGCCATTACGTTATAACCGTCGGAATAAAGATCACCTTTACCTGCGAGTACGTTGAAACGGTAGATATTACCGCCACCGGCTTCGGTGTGATCAACGAAAGTACCAACTTGAGCACCCTGGAAGTCTTTTTTCAGGATGAAGTTGATTACACCACCGATCGCATCAGTACCGTAAACGGCTGAGGCGCCGTCACGTAAGATTTCAACGCGTTCGATAGCAGAAAAAGGAATAGAGTTTAAGTCAACAGAACGACCTTTAAGGCCGTGGGTTGCAGTACGACGACCGTTCAGAAGAACCAGTGTCGAGCCTGAGCCCTGTTGGCGCAAGTTAGCTGTTGAAGCACCGTTATTACCGCGCTCTTCACCACTTACGATACCCGTGTTGCTGCTTAGGTTGTCATTTGAATTTGAAGCAACGTTAAGTTGTAACATTAACTGTTCGGCAGTTGTAATACCTTGCGCATCAATATCTTCGCGCGAGATAACAGTCAGCGGCAAATCGCCTTCCATTGCTGTACGCTTGATGCTTGAACCCGTTACCTGAATTCGTTCAACTTTTTCTGCTTCTTCGTTTTGCTGTGTGTTCTCTTCTGGATCAACATCTTGCGCATAAGCGAGGCCGCTCATACTTGTTGTCAATCCCAGCACGAGTGCTATTTTATTGAGTTTCACTTTGCAATCTCCGCTCGTTGTAAGAATCTGATGCGTAGCGTCACTACGCTTTGTTTTTATAATCTCTGCCGTGTATCGACGACTTACCACAACCGATGAAAAAATCCATCATGAGTTGAAAGTACCACATATTCTTATAATGTAAATAATAAATTATTCCAAGCCGTTTCGTATGTAATTTTTATGCGCCAGGTCAAGAGCCCTGATTTTTCACCGAATTTTATTGAATAATTACCGCTGCTTATGGTTTTTAGGCTAATTTGTTGCGGAATGTTTCTTTCGTTTTAACACCGCATAGGTGCTCTTGTTATTTCAATTTATTCTAACAAAAGCGGCTTTTATTCACCTCTGCCACAAGACTTCATTTGTTTCTCAAGGAATAATTTATTTTTAGCTATTCCTCACGTAGGATACCTGCCAGACCTTAATCAGCTGAGTATAGTCATGTTTCGTACCTTTGTAGTATTTACGACAATCCTATTCGCGTGCGCGAGCATTAGCGCGTGTACACCAGAGCGCCGCGCGAGCGAACCTTTATCAGAAGTGCGGCAGATGCTTGGGCAAAAGCTCATGCTCGACTTCCGCTATTTTTGTAATGACGGCACCCCAAGCGAGGACTGCCAGCAGGCGGTAACGGAATTGCCACCGGAACTCGCGGAAGTATTGCGTAGTGGAGCCATCGGCGGGGTGATTGTCTTTGCGGAAAACCTCGAAACCACGCCACAAATCATGTCACTCATTGACGCCATGCAGCAGGTCATGCGCAAGCATGAGTTGCCACCTTTGTTTATCGCGCTTGATCAGGAAGGTGGCCGGGTGGCGCGGTTGCCGGATGATATTGTGACGCGCTTTAGCGGTAATATGGCAATCGGCGCGACCTACCCCAACCACGGCACATTATTTGCCGAACGCGTCGGTGCCGGTATTGGGAAAGCAGTGAAAATGCTGGGCTTTAATTTAAATTTCGCGCCCACCGTCGATGTCAACGTTAACCCTGATAATCCGGTAATTAATGTACGAAGCTACGGCGAGGATGCCGGGCTGGTAGCAGCGCTTGGCCAGGCAACTGTCAAAGCAATGCAGGCACAGGGGGTAATGAGTGCACTGAAACATTTCCCCGGACACGGCGACACCCATGTTGATAGTCATACCGGCTTACCGCGGGTCGATCATGACCGTGCGACCATAGATGCTGTCGATTTATTGCCGTTTAAGCGCAGCATTGCAAGTAGCTCACCGCCGGCAATGATCATGACGGCACACATTCAGTATCCGCAGCTTGATGACACTACCTTCATTGCAACTGACGGCGAGCCAACCATTTTACCGGCAACTATGTCGCATAAAATTCTGACCGGGGTGCTACGCCAGGAGTTGGGTTATCAGGGCGTCATCGTCACTGATGCACTCGATATGGCCGGTATCGCACATTATTTTGACCCCTTAGCAGCGACTATTCAGACCTTTCACGCGGGTGCGGATATTGCGCTCATGCCGTACACCATCCGTAATAATGACGACATCGCAGGTTTTTGGCAGTACTTTGCGGGGCTTGAGCGAGCGGTCGAAGATGGTGCGATTGATTTTACTCAGCTGCAAGCCTCTGTCGCGCGTATTGCTGAACTAAAAGAGCAGTACGGGTTGCAAGCGACAGGGAATATGCCCCTTGCTGAACGCATCGAAAATGTGGAAAAGCGATTGCCTCTGGCAGCGAATAAAAGACTTGAGCGTGAACTTGCTGCGGCTGCACTAACAAAGGTTTTCGACCAGGGTGTGTTGCCCGTCACTACCAACAAGTGGCAACTGGTGATGCCTGATACCCTGCGTTGCCAGGCTTTTCGTCAGGCGTTTGCAGCACAGCAGCCCGGCAGTTCGGTCGACTGTTTGAGTCTGAGTGAGTTACCTGAAGGCACGCCATGGCAAGACTGGGATCCAAACGCCACACTGGTGATTGGCGATATTACCCCCCATCATAGTCTCGCTGAAATGGGTGGTATGGATGATTTGAAAAACTGGCGCGACCGTCCGAGCAAGGATGCGCAGTACCGCTGGATTGAGCAGGCATTGACCGCTTCTAAAGCGCGCCAGCAGGCCACAGTGGTAATCGCTCTGCGCGCCCCTTATGTGCTCTCGCGTTTCGCCGGTTTGGCTGATGCAGCACTCGCCAGCTACGATTACAGTGCCTATGACCCCATTGATGCGGTGACCGGCACTAATATACACAGCCCCAGCGTGGCGGCTGCGGTCGCAGGCTTACTGGGCGCGCCCACGCCTGGCGTATTACCCGTTACTGTTTTCCCTGCTGAGACCGAGCAACCGCAATAAAGGTTCGGCCACCTCTCCTACCTTCACTAAGCCCGGCAGTGTCAGCTGCCGGGCATCATGTTCAACAAAACCGTGAACACCGCGGGCATCACCAATAAAGTCAACGTATAAGGATTGCGAACCTTTGTTACGACAGATGCAGATATCCGTCTGGAACGGCTCATGGGTACCGTCACTTACGGTGACTTGGGTCAGTTTAATATCGCAAAAGCCATCGGCGGTATTGGCTGGAATGCCATAATAGTCGGCCAGTGTCTGGCCGCGATGTACGTCACTCAACAAGGCTTCCAGAGCCGTCTGCAGGGCAATCACATTGAGCCGCCGTGCCACCTGACGATGGGGATCATCACGGTGCGCACCACTTTCAATCAATATGGTACTGGCGCCGGTGCCGGCAATGGTATCGCCAAAGGAGCGCGCCGAGTAACTGTCGTCATAACGCGCGGTCCCCTGCGGCAGCCAGTGCGACAAAATTTGTCGCATGTGGGCAATCAGTTGCTTTGCCTGTAGCCGCGCACTATCGACATGCTTATCGGGGTGATACGCCGGGGCTAAAAACGCAATAGTCGCTGGCTCGGCACTATCACCCACCGCATAGTAGGGATTTTGGTCGTGCAAATTAAACGCCACCGTAGGCTGCAAGTCCTGCACCTGTTGCCACAATAAACGCCCTTCGGGACTCTGCTGCACCAGCGCATCGCGGTTAATATCGATACCCTGGGCATTTTGCCGGGTGTTTTGGGCCGCACCATCGGGGTTGAGCATTGGAATAACATGCAGGGTAATCAGCTCCTGCCAGTCCCCTGGCAAACTTGCCGGCGTCCGCTCAAGCAGCAGACGCAGCCAATCCAACACTGCCGCAGTGGCGGTCGGCTCATCACCATGCATTTGCGTCCAGGCCAGAACAACCAACGGACCCTGTCCGATCGACAAACGCTTGATAGGCGTACCAAGGTAGGAATCACCAATGGTCGCTACCCTGAGCCCTTCATGTTGTGCAAGTTCATCCACAATTGGTGCGATATCAGGGTAACTGAGATGCCGGCGATCGAGTTGCGACCATTGTAGCGCAACGACGTCCTGCTCAAGTGCAGCTATTGCGGCATGGGGATGACTCATGCTGAAACTCCTTCATGATTAACGTTGCTGGTACTGGTTTTGCTATGGCTTATGGCGTCGAGCAAAAACGCAATATGTGCGTACGCCACGCCACTATGTTGGCTCAGGCCGATTTCACAGGTACGACTATTGCTTACGCCTTGACTGCAACCCTCTGGTACCTGCGCAGCCAAGGGGGCAAGTGCACTGCTATTTAACTCCGGCAGGGTGAATCCTTTATCACCCGCAAAGCCACAGCATTTAATACCATCGGGCTCAATAACACTGGTGCTGCAAAGTTGCGCCAGCTTGCGTAAAGCCAGTCCATTATCAAGGCGACGACTGCTACAGGTCACGTGCAGCAACAATGGCTCTTTGCTCGGCTCCAGCACCAGACGAGGCACCACGTGTTGATACAAAAAAGTGCTGAGCTCAAAGGTTTCGATGCCCTCGCAGTCATCAATTTGCAAGGCACAGGGACTGGCGTCGAGTACTATCGGCCAGCGGCCTTGCTCACTGGCTTGCCACAGCAACTCGCGCAGTTGTGCCCGGCGTTCAGCAGCCTGCTGTGGGTAACCTTTACTTTGCCAGGGCTGACCGCAACAAGATTGTGCCGCGGCATCCGGCACGAGCACTTCAATGCCCGCCTTATTGCAAAGGCGCACCACAGTATCGGGCAACGAAGGTTGCTTCGTCCCGGCGTAACCGAACAAGCGGTTTGGACAAGTGACAAAATAAACCACTTTTTCCGCAGCAGGTTGCGGCTGCTCAGTCATTTGCCTACTGGCTGCGGGTGGCAGTTCGGGCATGCCCGCAGGCGCAACTTTATTAAGTAGCTTGGGTGCAACTTTGCCGACTGTGCGCGCGGCGCCCAGGCCAAATCGCGCGATCTGCAAACTGCTGGCTAAATGTTTCGCGGTCCAGTTCGCCATACCCCTATGCGTTGCTTGTTGTGCGCGTAATTGCTGCACCCAGGTGCCGGTATTAATACCAACGGGACATGCCGTTGCACAAAGTCCGGTCGCGGCACAGGAGTCAATGCCCAAATGCTGGAAATCCTGCTGGATCTGGCGCTGGTCAGCGGGACTTTGCTGCTGGGCTCGACGCATAAGGGCGATGCGTTGCCGCGGTGACAGGGTGTAATCCAGCGATGGGCATTGTGGCTCACAAAACCCGCATTCAATACAGGCATCCACAGTCGGATCCACTGCCGGCAGCAGCTTCAGATCTTCAATGTGCGCATTTGGATTAGCATTGATGATCACCCCCGGGTTAAGAATGCCAACGGGATCAATCAGCTGTTTCAGCTTTTGCATCACCGCCAAGCCAGCACCGCCCCACTGTGCATACAGGTACGGCGCCATATTGCGGCCAGTACCATGCTCTGCTTTTAGTGTGCCGGCAAACCGCTCAGTAACCAGGGTCGCTACCGCTGCCATAAAACTGGCGTAGCGTGTAGTCTCTGCTACCGTTTCAAAGCCCTGGGTAAAGACAAAATGGACATTGCCATCCAACGCATGACCGAAAATGATCGCTTCATGATAACCATGTTCAACGAACAGCTGCTGCAAGGCCGTAACTGCGTCGGGCAATTGATCGAGGGGAAAGGCAACATCCTCGATAATTACTGTGGTACCACTGGCACGCACCGCTCCCACGGCGGGAAACAGGCCTTTACGGATTTGCCAGAGTGCAGCTGCGGTCGCCGGATCGCTGCTAAACGCAGATAAAGGCTGCACCCCGTCAACTCCGGCAAAACATTGTTCGATTTCGGCAATTCCCTGTTCGAGTTGCCCGACAGTGTCACGCCCGAGTTCGATTAACAGCGCGACCGCATCGGCATCCGGTGTGGTCGGTGCGTACGCCTGCAGCAGATCACGCACCGACGCTAACGAACGGCCATCCATGAACTCCACAGCCTCGACGCCAATGGCTTTGAGCTTGCTGATCACTGCACAGGCAGCGTGGCTGTCGGCGAACAGATACAAGCCGGTGGCACTGGCTTTGGGTACAGCAACCGTCTGGTAAGTAATGTCGGCAATAAAGCCAAGGGTTCCTTCGGAGCCAATTAATAAATGGCTCAGCATCGCCACCGGATCCTGGTAGTCCAGCAGGGCGTTCAGGCCATAGCCCATGGTATTTTTAAGGCGGTATTGATGCGCAATTTTAGCTTTGAGGTCGGCATCCCCGCGCACCTGCTCACCAAGTTGTTTGAGCTCGCCCAGCAACTGCGCGTGGCTCTGGCGAAACGCCGCCACTGAGTCGGCATCCGAGGTATCGACCAGAGTGCCATCGGCCAGAATAAACGTCAGTTCCTGCAAGGTGTGGTAGCTGTTGTGGCGCACGCCGCAGCACATGCCGGAGGCATTATTAGCGGCAATCCCACCAATTTTACAGGTGTTAATCGAGGCTGGATCAGGGCCAATTTTGCGTTCAAAAGGAGCTAGCTTACGATTCGCTTCGGCACCGATAACACCGGGTTGCAAACGTACCCGGGCACCCTGCTCGAGAATAGTGATCCCTTGCCAATCGCGGGTCAGCAGCACCAGCACCGAGTCGGATATCGCCTGTCCTGACAAGCTGGTACCTGCGGCACGAAAAGTTAAGGATACCTGGTAATGTTGCGCCAGCTGCAGCAGTTCGCGCATCTCATCAGCACTGGCAATTTCAACCACTAACTTAGGCACTTTGTGATAGAAGCTGGCATCGGTGCTGAAGGCAAGACGGCGGGTCAAGTCGGTGAACCGCCGGGACGACGGCAAAAGCGCAGCTACGCCTTGCAGAAAGGCTGGATTCAGCGCAGAGCCTTCGTTCGCCGAAGTGGCGTTAGCCGAAGTGGCGTTAGCCGAGCTTTCGTTAGCCGAGCTGTCTTTGCCAGAATTTTCGTGCCCGGAAATCTCACGCACCAGAAACTCCTTTTGATATTCGCTTCAACTCGTTTATATTTGAATAAATAATTCCACAGGGTAGGACATCATGTCCGCATTTGCGAAAATAAAAGCCATACAGCATTCATTATCGGCCAGCGAAGCCAAGCTTGCCTCATTCACCCTGGCCTCACCTAGTGCCATGCGCGACATGTCGTCGTCGCAGCTGGCAAAAACCGTTGGCGTAAGCCAGTCCAGCGTAGTCAAATTTGCCCAGAAACTGGGATACAAAGGTTACCCGGCGTTTAAATTATCGGTGGTCGATGCACTGAACAAAAAAGCTCATCAGGCGGCCCGCTTACACGGCGAAATCACCCTGGACGATGACTTTAACGACATGGCGGATAAGTTGCTGGCCGGCAAAATTAACGTGCTCAGCGAAACCCGCAACCTTAACGAGAAAGAAGCCTTTACCGATGCCGTACAGCGCTTGCTCGGTGCCCATCGTATTCTGGTCAGCGGGGTCGGCGGTTCCGCACTGGTCTGTAAAGATCTCTGCTACAAACTGCAAAAACTAGGACTGCAAGCACAAGCCGACGCCGATAGTCATATCCAGTTGGCCATTGCCGCTACCTTGTCAGCCAGCGATGTGGTGATTGCCATCAGTGAGTCGGGCACCACGCGCGAAGTCACACGAGTGATTAAAGAAGCGCAACGGCATAAATGCCAGATTATTTCTATCACCCGCTATGGCAAAACCGCGGTCAGCCAGTTGGCCGACGTCAAACTTTACTCAGTGGCAGAAAGCGAGTCGACACGACTTTCTTCTATTCATGCGCGCACCGCACAAAACCTTATCATCGACTTGCTGTTCATTGCGCTGATACAAGCTTCCGAAGCCGGCCGCACGACTCTCGCGCAAACCAACAAAGCATTTCAGCGCCTGCGTGGCGGCTGATTCTTTGCTTGATTACGGATACAGCAGGTATGGCTGACGCCGCTTTTTAAACGCGGCAAGGTCTGCTTGCCAGCTGTCACGAATCTCAGCTTCCGACTGTCCTGCGATAATGGCTTTACGCAAGGTGTCGGTGCCACTCAGCTTATCCATAAAGTCCGGCGCGGTAAAAAATGTCACGCCCGCAGCATCGAACTTTTGATAGGCAGCAATGAACAAGCCTAAATCTAGACCGTGCAGGTCACTTTCGCGCAGATCTTTCCCGTAAACGGTTTGCCCTTCTAATTTCGGCGACGGGGCACTGTTTGGCATGCTGCGCGGGCTAAATTTAAATTCGCCTAAATGCACTTCGTCATGGCCCATGACCTGAAACGGAAAGTCCGTACCACGGCCAATGCTAACGGCGGTTGCCTCAAACAGGCACAACGAAGGATACAACTGAATCGCCTGCGCATTTGGCAAGTTCGGACTCGGCGCTACGGGTAACACATAAGGCTGCGTGCGCTCATAGTCAGCCACCGGAACTACGATTAACTCGAGGTCGTCGGCGGCATTAATCCAGTCCTCGCCCTTGATCATCTGTGCTAACTCACCGACGGTCATGCCGTGCAGTAGCGGAATTTCGTGCATACCGACGAACGACTGAAAGGCTGGATCTAACACGGGACCATCCACATAGGCGCCGTTCGGATTCGGCCGATCCAGTACCAGCATAGCAATACCTTGCTCCGCCGCCGCTTCCATCACATAGTGCATGGTGCTGATATAGGTATAAAATCGTGCCCCGACATCCTGAATATCGAAGATGATGGTATCGACATCCGCCAGCATTTCCGCCGAGGGTTTCTTGGTTTTGCCATAGATGGACAGAATCGGCAGCCCGGTGCGTGGATCGAGCGCGTCATTGATGGTTTCGCCAGCGCCAGCATCACCGCGGAAGCCGTGTTCCGGCGCCAGCACTTTGACCACTTCGACATCTTGCTCCAGCAAGTAATCGACCAGGTGCTGCTCACCCACCCGCGAGGTCTGATTGACCACCAAAGCGACACGCTTACCGCTCAATAGGGGTAAGTACTCACTTGCGCGTTCAGCGCCGACCCGAACGTCTGTTTCAGCACTGCTACAGCCCGTTAATGTGACACCAATAAAGCCAATCAGAACCATTATCCGGACCAGCATCCTCATGATTTCTGCTCCACTGCACGACGTAAAAAGCCATCTTGCTGGGCCAGGAGTGATTCGGCCTCATCTAGTTCAGCGCCGGTTAAAATCATCAATATGGCCAGTTTAGCGCGGTTTTTCGCGGCTTTGAGCGCTTCTTCTGCAGTTTCGCGGCTGCAATCGGTGGCTTGCATCACGATACGAATCGCCCGTGCCCGCAACTTCTCATTGCTCGCGTTAACATCCACCATCAGGTTTTCGTAGGTTTTGCCCAGCCGGATCATACTGGCGGTACTAAGCATATTCAGTACCAGTTTCTGCGCGGTACCCGATTTCATGCGGGTGGAGCCGGTTAAGGCTTCTGGGCCCACTACCGGGCAAATACCAATCTGCGCAGTGGTCATCAATGGCGAATCCGGATTGCAGGTTACTGAGACACTCACACAACCGATACTGTTGGCGTATTCGAGCGCGGCGACAACATAAGGCGTGCGGCCACTCGCCGAAAGCCCGACCAGCACGTCATTGTCACTTAAATTGACAGCTTTCACGTCAGCGACACCGGCATCGCGGTCATCCTCAGCACCTTCGACCGCAAACTGAATGGCGTGCTCGCCACCGGCGATGATGCCCTGCACCAGATCGTCCGGCACGCTAAAGGTTGGCCGGCACTCGACCGCATCCAGAATGCCTAAGCGACCACTGGTGCCGGCGCCGATGTAAAACAACCGGCCGCCCCTCTGTAAGCGTTCGACAATAGCATCCACCGCTTCAGCGATACTGGGTATTTGCGTGGATACCGCGGGTGCCACACGGGCATCTTCATGATTAATTTTGCGCAGGATCCCTTCACTCGAAAGGATATCGATTTCCATCGTCTCTGGGTTGCGCCCTTCGGAGACGATTTTATTTAACTGTGCCAGCAATTCGGCGGTGCGGTTCGAATCTTCCATAGCTACTCTTATTGGTTAGGCTCGTCGACATGAGCTCCCTTAGCTGACGAGCCGGTCAAACAAATTAAGGTCGAAATTGCGGTGCCAATCATAAGCTGCCAGGTAAAGCCGATATCGGTCACCCAGGCCGCTGGCCAAATTGCATCCATAACATAAGGTTGCATCAGTAAAGGTACGATAAAGCCTATGACCAATGCTGCGGCCACCGAAGCGGGGCTGCCGCGCTTGCTAAATAAAGTGACGAAGTACACGCCCAGCAAGCCACTGTACGAAAACACCATAACGCTTAAGGCAAACTGCAACAGCGGCGTATCGGTGTATTGCTGCCAGTAGTAGCACAAGCAAGCCATAAGCGCTAAGGCGGCGGCAACAACCGTCATCCCGAGCTGCCCCGCCCGCACAAAGTGTGTGTCGCTGGCACTGGCATCGCGGCGCAACTTCCACGGCCGGTAGATATCCTGGATCAGTACGCTCGACATTGAGTTTAGACCTGAGTTCAGGGTCGAAAGCGCTGCGGCAATAATACCTATAGTGACCAGCCCACGAACACCGGCGGGGATCTCCGTCAACACGTAATACATGAAAATAGTGACAGCTTCACCGGCAAAGGTCGGTACCGGTCCGTCATCCTGCCCACTTGCCATAATATCTGGCCGTTGGTAGTAGATATACAGCAATAAGCCGATCACGATAAACAGCAGCATAACCGGGATCACCATGACCACTGACATCAGCATGGCTTTGCTGCCTTCTTTGGCATTTTTACAGGTCAGCACACGTTGCGTCATGTCCTGGTCGAGACCAAAGGCGGCAATATTAAGCAGCACGAAACCGGTCAGCACTGACCAGATATTGAATACCCCTGAGCTGCTGAAATCCACGTCGGTATCGATCAGTTTCAGCTTCGACGGCTCGCCCGGAGCAGGATTCTGCAACGCTGTCACCAGCTCGCTAAAGCCAATAGGGATAGCGTTATAGAGCACAATGATGACAGCAATAGCGGCGCTCACATAGATACCCGCTTGCAGTACGTCTGAATAGATAACGGTGCGGATGCCACCATACACTGTGTACAGCAAACCCGCGAGGGTAATGATAAGAGTTGCGGCAATGACACTGCTGGCGTCAAAGTCACCAAACAGAATCATCGCCACGGCAATAGCTGCCATATAAAGCCGCGCGCCGCTGGCAAAAATACGGCCGAACAGGTACATAACACCGGCCTGGCGTTTCGCCGCGCTACCAAAGCGTTGTTCCAGCAGCTCGTAAACCGTGTAGACCTTAAACTGATAGAATTTCGGGATCAGAAAGATGGCAACAAAGCCCACGGCAATGAAAGCACCGATGTTAGTAGCCAGATAAGTCAGATCACCGCGGTAGCCCTGGTCCGGACCACCAAGAAACGTGGCCGCCGACTGCGACGTCGCCAGCACCGAAATCGCCACCACCCACATGGGCATCTTATTGCCGCCCAGGAAGTAATCCTGCGTCGACTTATTGCGGCGGTTAAACAACCAGCCACTGCCGAGCAAAACCAGCCCGTAAGCGATGAAAACCAGTACATCAGCGAAAGAATAGTAACCGAGCATAAAGACGTTTCGGGTTAAGTGATTTACCGCTTAGAATAGATTATTCCAACTTTAATGTATACCAGGAATAGAAAATAGGGAAAGAAGGGGCAGCCCCTCCTTTCCGTAGCCCGCTACTGTGGGGGATTTGTCAGGATCTGCTGTACGGTTTCTTTCAGCAATTGCTCAAGTTTGGCGCCAGCAAAGCCTACGTTTTCATAGCTGTCGCCTTTGACAGAGGCTTGCGCGGCAACAGTAAATTCGCGCGTGCCGGCAGCTAAGGGTAAGCAAATATGGGCAAGCGCCACCACTTCACTGGTGCCACGGGTTTCGCTAGGTCCAGCACCAAGTTTATGGAAGATGCGCCAGTTACCATTGGTCGCTTGATCTAACACCTGTTGCGTACTCAATCCCTCAAGTTCCGGTAAGTGCGTCTGCAGTGCCGCAGCGATCGCACGGTGCGGCATTAAACTCGCGCCCGCCATCATACCGCCGGCATTTGCGCTGTTTTCGCTATGCCCGGGTCCGTAAAACAGCATCATCACTGCATCATCAGAAAGACCTGGCAGCTGCGTTTGCGGTACCCGTTTGTGGCTTGCCAGACGCTTTAAAAATTCCGCTGAGGCAAGGGTCGTCATTGGCTTGTTGCCGGTTAAACCGCAATCCTCACAGCGGTAGCTAAGCATGCCCGGGTCGCTGTCGCGGGCGACGAAAGCGGCTTTCACCGAACGCGATGGCGTGCGCCAGTAATCACCGGTCGGCGCAAAGGCTTCAGGCCCATAAGCACCGCGGAATTTAACCTGCGGCTGGCCGATATTGAGCCAGGCGTCGTGAAACAGCGCAGTTAAATAGTCGCGGCCGGCAAGATCAGCGAGATAATAGGCATAAGCATTGGAATTACCATCAGCCGCTCCCGAGGTTTCGTAGCTATGAATGCTGGTAATTAAATCGGCAAGCTTAAGCTCGCCCACCAGGGTGTCAGGCTGCGCGAAATTATCACTTAGCAGCGACAGCGCACCGCTGAACGCCATGATTTTTGACGTACTCCACGGCTCGTAAAGATCATCATGGGTTTCGGCATTGCCAAGATAGCGGAACGCTAACTCATCGCCCTTGCGCGCATAATCAATGACCAGCACCTTGCCAGCATCTGCCGGCATCTCAAAATAGCTCCAGTCATGCGCACTGGCTTCGACCCAGCCTTCCGCCGTGCCGGTTTCAGCCACCGTCTGATAAGCCGAACTATCAGCAGCAACTGTAGGAGCACACTGCTGCCAGCGCATCTCCGGGTGTGCTGGTGCAAGAGGGGCAGCCCCCATGACTTGCTTATAATAGGCCTCGCCCTGCGGATCATCCGAGCTTTGTAGCGCATAGGCTGCAGGCATAATCACGGTCAAACTTAGCGCACCCGCAAATGCGCGAAACATCTTACTTGTTGTTTTTTTCATCAATCGATTCCTTATTATTCCCGGATCAAGAATAAAGTATTACAACTCATAGGGCAAAGTATGGCAGTATGTTGACCATTCGCTGGCACAAATCAATCTATAAAGTGAGGCCATGAAGCACAAAACCTCTTCTCTCTATTACGTGGGCGTTGATGGCGGTGGCACCAAATGCCGCGCTGAACTCTACAACCCACAGGGTGACCTCCTCGGCTCCGGTGTCGCTGGTTCAGCCAATATTGCCCGACAGGGTAACACCGCTGAGCAATCGATTCTCAGCGCTGTCCGTAACGCTTTCGATGCCGCCGACATTGATCAACGCTATTTGGGCGACGCTTGTGTTTGCGCAGGGTTAGCCGGCGCTAACCTGCCCTCAGCAGCTGCAACACTAAGCAAATGGCAACATCCGTTCCAGCAATTCCACTTTACCTCCGACCTGCACACCGCCCTGTACGGTGCGCACGCCGGAGAAAATGGTGCGGTATTAGTGATGGGCACGGGTTCATGCGCCGCGGCACTGGTCGATGGAAACCTAACCCAGTTCGGTGGCCATGGTTTTCTGCTTGGCGATAAGGGCAGTGGCGCCTGGCTTGGCAAACAGGCGGTGATGCATACTCTGGAAGCCATCGATGGCGTCGTCGAGCGCGGCGAACTGGCCGAAGCTGTATGCAGTCATTACCAATGCCAAAGCGCGACCGATATCGTCGACCGGCTGATTCAAGCTAATCCCGGCGTGTTCGGTGAGATTTGCCCAATCATTCTCAAGCTCGCACGCGAGAACGAGCCGACCGCCCGCGCACTAGTTGAACGCGGTAGTCGCTATCTGAGCGACATCGCCCGCAAAGCCGTGCAATTAAGTGGCGGCAATCTGGTCATCGCCGGCGGTGTGGCAGAAGCCATGACACCCTGGCTTGACGAAGACATTCGCAGCGCCCTGCGTCCAACCCAGTTTGGCCCGGAATGGGGCGCAATTTTGCTTTATCAGAACGGCGGTTTAGGAGATGTATCATGAGCCACCAGATGGCGGATGAAGCGAAATCCGCACCGGAAATTATTGCCCGGCAGCTCGAGAATAACGCTGAACGTTGCCAGCAAATTGCAGCAGAACTTCAGGCTATACCGCCGCGCACCATCATGATGATCGGCCGTGGTACCTCGGATCATGCCGGCGTCTTTGCCAAATACCTGTTCGAGGTAGGCTGTGGCGTCCCGGTGTTTGCCGCCGCCCCCTCGGTGGCTGGTGTCTACAAGCGCACGTTAAAGCTCGAGGGCTGTCTGGCAATTTGTATCTCACAATCCGGGCAAAGCCCCGATATCGTGCAACAAGCCCAGCTCGCCAAAGCCGGCGGCGCCCGCGTACTGGCGCTGGTCAATGTGGTCGATTCGCCGCTGGGTCGCCTCGCTGACGATGTTTTACCCCTGCATGCGGGGCCGGAACTGGCAGTAGCCGCGACCAAAAGCTATCTCGCCAGCCTGAGCGCACTCTGTCAGTTGTGCGCTTACTGGCAGAAGGATCACGAATTGCTCGAAGGCCTGAGCGCCTTACCCGACGCATTGCGACAGGCCCAGCAGTTACCCCCACAGCTACAGGCAGAACAACTTCAGGGCTTGCAACATTGTGTGGTATTAGGCCGCGGTTTTGGTTACGCCATTGCCCGCGAAGTTGCCTTGAAATTAAAAGAAGTGTTGAGCATCCATGCGGAAGCCTTTAGTAGTGCTGAGTTTTTGCATGGCCCGGTGACGCTGGTGGAAAAGCAGCTGTGTATAATCGACCTGCAAATCGATGACGAAGGCGGCAGCACCCACGAGGAACAGATGAAGGGCATTGCTGCGCGCGGTGCTAAGCTGATCCACATGCATGTCCCGGTCATGCCGCATCCGCGCCTGCAACCGCTGGTATTGATGCAACGCTTCTACCTTGATATTGAACAGGCCGCACGGCAAATGGGGCTCGACCCAGACGCGCCGCCCGGACTGAAAAAAGTAACGGAAACCCGCTAATGTTTGTCTGTGAACAGGTTCTCACCCCGCAGGGCTGGCGTCAGCAACAGCTGATCACCGTCGACAATGGCATCATCACGGCCATGGACACTGCGCCAGCCAACCACGACTATCCCGTATACAAAGGTCAGCTGGTTCCCGGCTTTATAGACATCCAGGTTAATGGCGGCGGCGGCCTGTTGTTTAATCAGGAACGTAACCCAGCGGCCTTGCAGAAAATTATGGCCGCCCATCGCGAACATGGCACCACCGCCATGCTGCCGACTTTGATCACCGATAGCTACGACGCCATGCGTGATGCGGCAGCGGCGATGAAAAGTGCCAGACAACAAGAAATTCCAGGCATTATCGGCGTGCATTTTGAAGGCCCATGGTTAAGCACCGCCCGCAAAGGCGTGCACAGCGAGCAGTTTATCCGGCCGCCAAGCGAAGACGAAATTGCCTTACTCAGCGATCCTGAACTTGGCACTGTGCTGGTCACCCTGGCACCGGAAAACGTATCGCCGGAAACCATTCAGCAACTTGCGGAAGCTGGTATTAAAGTATTCCTCGGTCACTCCGATGCGACCGCAGCGCAAGTCAATGCGGCACTGGATGCCGGCGCCATCGGCTTTACCCATCTGTACAACGCCATGTCGCCGTTACAGTCACGCGCACCGGGCATGGTAGGCACCTGTTTAGCGCGCGATTGTTACGCCGGACTTATCGTCGACGGCTACCACGTGGATCCACAAGCCTGCCAGGTGGCCTTCCGCGCGAAAGGTAAAGAACAGATGATGCTGGTCACAGACGCTATGGCTCTGGCGGCGACAGACGCGAACGAAGTGCCTTTCTTCGACACCCGCATTCTGCGTGACGGCGACAAACTGACAACTCCGGATGGCACCCTCGCCGGCTCCTGTCTTACCATGATTGCTGCCGTGCGCAATACCGTACAACAGTGCCAGGTTAGCCTTGCTGATGCGGTAGAAATGGCAAGCCTCACACCCGCCCGTATGCTGGGCCTGGATCACCTGCTAGGTAGTATTGAAGTCGGTAAACAAGCCGATTTTATGCTGCTCGACGCCGAACTTAACATCGTGCAACTGTGGCAACAGGGCACGGCTATTCGAAAGGACGCCTGATATGCGCACCGTTATCCCGATGATCACCATTGGTGTGTTGTTTTTTATTTTCGGTTTTGTCACCTGGCTTAACGGTGCACTGATCCCGTTCCTGCAAATCATCTCTGATCTGAATGAGTTCCAGGCCCTGCTGGTCGCGTTTTGTTTTTACATCGCCTATGTCGTCATGGCGCTACCGATGTCATGGATTCTTGATCGTACCGGGTATAAAAACGGCATGGTGCTGGGGTTAATGCTGGTCGGCGTTGGTCTGTTCTTGTTCGTGCCCGCCGCGAAGACCCATTACTTCAGTATTTTTCTGTTCGCGCAATTTGTCGTTGGCTCAGGGCTGACCCTGTTACAGACCGCATCGAATCCATACATCGTGCGTATTGGTCCACATGAGTCGGCCGCTGCCCGCATCGCCATTATGGGCATTCTGAACAAACTGGCCGGTGTTTTTGCTCCGCTGTTTTTCACCTGGCTGGTACTGTCTGACTTTCCCAACGTCAGCGCTGCGAGTATCGCCGAACTAAGTGCCACTGAGCGTGCCGCACAAGTCAGCGCCATGGCCGCCAATATCATTCCACCTTATATCGGTATGGGTGTTGCAATGCTCGTGTTAGCACTTGGCCTGTTCGGCATCAAACTACCCCATATTCGCGAGGAAGCCCCCTCAGGGGCGGATGTCCACACTTCGGTGCTGCGCTACCCGCAACTGGTGCTTGGCGCAGTTGCGCTGTTTTTCTACGTCGGTGTCGAGGTCATCGCCGGCGATACCATCGGCATGTACGGCTCACGACTAGGCTTAGCCAATTACGCAAGCCTGACCTCATACGTGATGGCGGCCATGGTCGTCGGTTATCTACTTGGCCTGATACTGATTCCACGGCTGCTTAGCCAGCAGGCTGCACTTACCGGCTCGGCTGTTCTGGGACTTATTTTCAGTGGAGCACTACTCCTGAGTTCCGATACCAGTACCGCGATAGCCAGTGCAATCTGGGGCTGGACCAGTGTGCCCGTGGTGCCGAATTCAGTCGCCCTGCTTGCCTTGCTTGGTCTCGCCAACGCCATGGTATGGCCAGCAATCTGGCCACTTGCGTTAGCCGATCTGGGTAAATTTACCGCCCGCGGCTCCGCCATTCTGATCATGGGTATTGCCGGTGGTGCCGTCCTACCACTGGTTTACGGCGCTCTGGCAGACGTTTACAGCGCCAAACATGCGTACGCATTGCTACCCATTGGTTATGCTGTGATTTGCTGGTACGGACTGGTCGGACATAAGAAGCGAAGCTGGTGAAATTCGTAGTTTCAGGCTAAGCTGAGAGCTTAGAAGAACAATAACCAGAGTCGACCACGCGCGTGCCATTTCACTTACCTACGTTGTTCATTACAGCCATCAGCCTGAACCTCATGTTAGGGGGGCTGATGCTGGTCATTTACGAGGTTCGCAAAACCCAGAAATGCTTTTTTACCTGGGGCATTTCCTGTTTCATTTTTGGCATCGCGGTGGGTCTCGCCGGCATGCAAACCTACTTCGATCAGGCATGGCTGACGATTTTTGTTGCTGACGTACTGATTATCCTGACGCCGCTGCTGCTATTGCACGGATTACGACAATTTCAGATGCAACGGCCAGTTTCGTTTAAGCTGGTTGCGCTGGTCCTGAGTTATAGCGCGCTGCCCCTGGTGCTGCTTTATACTGCGCCAATACATGCACAAACCTTTACCTCTGTGGTGTGCGCCGCGATCTATTTGTATGCCTCGATTTACATTCTGAGCATCAAACAAGCACCGACGCTGATGCGCTGGATGTTGTTCTTTTTGTTCCTCGCCCACGGCGCACTGATGCTCGCCCAGAGCGGCATGTTGGTACAGAATTTAGCGGCGAAAAGTGTAGTGATGCTGCCGCCATCATTCGAGTGGCTGCTGATCGGTCACCTGGCATTAACCACAGCCACGGCAGCTCTGTTCCCGCTGCTCGCGTTCGCGATGAGTGAAAAGCGTCTGCTTGAGGTGACCAATTTTGATGATTTGACGCACATGCTTAATGATCGCGCATTCCTTGAGCGCACGGGGTTGTTGCTGGCGAAAAATCGCATTCAACGCCGGTCGTTTTGTGTATTGGTGATTGACCTCGATCACTTCAGTAGCATCAATCAACATTACGGTGATGCGGCTGGCGATGAATGCCTGCGTCAGGTTGCGGATGTTATTCAGGGTCATCTGCGCGAAAATGATGTTGCTGCGCGCATAGGTGGTGAGGAATTTGCCGTCGCATTAGCGGATGTAGACCGCAATCAGGCCGAGCTGATAAGTTACCGTTTGTGTGAACGTATAGGTAAAACGACCTTCAACATCGCGGGCGAGACCTTAAAAATCACAGCGAGCATTGGCGGGATTCACAGCCGTTCGAGTCGCTGCGAATTAGGCGATTTGTTGCGGGCCGCTGATGAAGCCTTATACACCGCTAAATCCAGTGGCCGCAATCGCTTTGTACTAGCTACTCAAGCTTAACTAATAGAAATTAATAACTGGCGTAATTGGCTCTATTGTCTCTGCCGTTGCCGTTATCTTTGCCGTTATCTTTGTCTTTAGCTTTCTCTTTGTCTTTTTTATCGCTTTCGCGTTCTGCTTCCATTCTCGCTTTACGCTGTTCCCGCAAAAACTCTTCTCTTTCTTTACGTTGTTCGCGTAGAAACTCGTCTTCGTCTTTACGCTGTTCACGCAAAAATTCGTCTTCAGCTTTGCGGCGTTCACGGATAACTTCAGCGCGCTCTTTTTCGGCTTCTAACATCGCTTTGTCATGGTCCTTTTGGGCTTCAAGAATCGCTTTATCATGATCCTTCTGAGCTTCACGAGCAGCTTTGTTCTGTTCGTGCTGAGCTTCACGAGCAGCTTTGTCCTGCTCTTTATGTGCTTCGCGCATCGCCTTAGCGCGCTCTTTGTCGGCTTTCTCGTAATCTTTCGCCTGCTCTTCGCTTTGCTGATAAGGATTAGCCAGAGTGGCGTTCGATAAAACGGCAAAGGGAACTACGGTTGCCAGCATAATAATGCCTAGTAATTTTTTCATATCGATCTCCACAAGATGGGATTACTGAACATTGAGTATAGGCGCTGGTTTTATTTACACCGCTGTCTTAACATGATCTTTTCGATTGGGTTAAAACCTGAGGCCAATTTATTCAGGACGTTTCTGGCTTTTGCTATCACGAGGACTTGAATCATGAACAAAATGCTCAAGGTGCTAAGCTTCACTCTGCTCAGCGCAATAACCTTTATCAGCGCTTCTGTTGCGGCGCAGACTGCGGGAGATATACGAGCGACCGCCAGGCAAACCCTCGAAGCCTTCAATATTCCCGGTATTGCTGTAGTGGCGGTAAAAGATGGCGAAATCATTCTGGCGGAAGGTTTTGGTGTACGCGATATTGCCACCGGTGAGCCAGTGAACGCTGATACGCTGTTCGGTATTGCCTCTAACACCAAAGCCTTCACTACCGCCGCGATCGCAACCCTGGTCGAACAAAATAAGTTGCACTGGGACGATAAAGTAGTCGACTACCTACCTGAATTTCAGCTGTCTGACCCGTCACTTACTGCAGAGCTAACCATTCGCGACATGCTCAGCCATCGCTCCGGCCTGGGTTTAGGCGCCGGTGATCTGATGATTTGGCCGAAAACCGGTAAAAGCCCAACGGAAGTCATTGCCGGCTTGAAAAACGTGCCTATCGCTGCCGGTTTACGTGAGAGATTTGCCTATAACAACCTGATGTTCGTGACCGCCGGTGAAATCATCGCCCGGGTCAGTGGTAAATCCTACGCGCAGTACATTACCGAGACTTTTCTGCAGCCGCTCAATATGGACGATACCGTGGTCGGCTTCTCCAACATTCCCGAGTCCAACCTGAACGTTGCGGTTGGTACCATCGAAATGGACGGATCACTACACCGCTTTCCACTCGACTACCTCGAAGATTTCAGCTCGGCCGGCGCTATGGCGTCCAACGTTGACGATCTCAGTAACTGGCTGATCACGCAACTGCAACAAGGGGTCAGCCCCAGCGGCGAGCGACTGTTCACTGCCGAATCGCAGCGCCAGATGTGGCAGCTCACCACACCCTTGCCGGTGTCTGACGAGGCAAGCAAAGACGGCACCAATTTCCGCGGTGCGGGGTTGGGCTGGTTCGTGAAGAATTACCATGGCGTGAAGCACGTTTCTCATAGCGGCGGCATTCTTGGCATGTTGTCGCTGACTACCCTGATTCCGGAGAAAAACTTCGGCATGGTCGTGCTGAGCAACCAACAAGCCTTTGGTGGGCTTACCGCCATTACCGAAGAAGCGCTGGAAGATCTGCTTAACTTGACCGATCGCGACTGGGTAGCGGAAGAGCTGGCGAATTATGAAGCGTATATGAAGGAAAAAGCGGACTTTAAACTCACAAAACCCGAGCTGGTGCGCGAACCACTGCCTCTGGAAAACTACGCTGGCACCTACAATGACGACTGGTACGGCAACGTTACTATCAAATTAACGGACAATGAGCTTACTGTCGATTTCGCCGAGACGGTTCTGCTTGAGGGTACCCTGGAGCATTACAACGACGACACCTTCATCGTGCGCTGGAATGAGCCTCTGTTAGAGGCGGATGCCTTTATCGAGTTTGGGGTGTCGCGAGACAACAAAGTCAAAAATGCGACCATGGAAGCTGTTGCACCATTCACTGACTTTAGTTTCGACTTTCATAATTTACAGCTACGAAAGATTAATTAAAGCCTGCACATTAGTGCAGAAGAAAAAGCGCAGAAATAAAAAGTGCGACCACGGTCGCACTTTTTTTACTGATGTATAGTGTTTTATTCCGCAGCAGCGTTGTAGTTCTCAACCCACTCCGCTAACAAGCGCACACCATAACCATTACCGCCGGCTGGATGGATACCTTTAGCACTAGTGCTATAGGCGTTACCGGCCATATCGATGTGGATCCATGGCGTGTCTTTTGCAAAGTGCTGCAAGAAGCGCGCACCCGCCTGTGCCCCTGGCGAGCCAACGTTTTGCACATCAGCCAACCAGCTGTCGATGATGCCATCATAAGGCCCCAGCGGCAGTTGCCACACCAGCTCACCGGTTTCGTCGCCGGCGGTTTTCATCGCTGCCAACAACTCGTCATGCTCCGAAAATACCGCAGCATAATCGGTACCCAAAGCGCCGACTTTCGAACCCGTTAAGGTCGCAATATCCGCAATCGCACGTGCTTTCAGGCGGTCACGCGCATACCAGATACCATCTGCCAGGATCAGCCGACCTTCTGCATCAGTGTTCACCACTTCAATGCGTGTGCCATCTGCCGCAACAAGCACGTCGCCCGGCAAAGTTGCGCTGCCAGAAATCAGGTTATGCGACAAAGGCAATACCGCAGCCACGTTAATCGCAGCATCTTTACCCGCCAATGCCATTACCGCACCAAGCGTTGCTGCAGCACCGGCCTTATCGGTTTGCATACGAACAATTGAGCTGCCCGATGTTTTCAGGTTATAGCCGCCAGTATCAAAGGTGTTGCCCTTACCAACCAGCGCAATCGGCGCTTCATCACCGCCACCCTGGTATTCGACCACGAGTAAGTGCGACTTATGCTGACTACCTGCGCTGACACCATACAAAGATCCCATGCCGAGTTCTTGCACTTGCTCAGGCGTATACACCGTTGCTTTGACGTCATAATTGCTTACTGCGGTCTGGGCTAACTCCGCGATCGCCTGCGGATAACCATCGCTACCCGGTAAATTGATGATATCGCGCGCCACAAATACGCCATGGGCAAGAGGTTGCGTTGCCTGATAAGCCTCTGCTGCAGCATCGCCGTTGTTGCCATGCCAATGCACGGTGTAATCAGGGCGCTCTGCTGGCTCGCTCTTATACTTATCGAAACGATAGTTACGTAAGTCCATGCCATGTGCCGCAGCGGCAATTTGCGCATCGCTTAAGCCTTTTGCATGCACAACAACGGAGCCAGTTTTCTCATCTAGCTGCGACGCCAGCCCGGCACCCAGCTTCTCGGCATCGGCGCGTTGCAAGTCATCACCTATCCCAACCACCCACAAGCGTTTGGCATAAAAGTTCGGCAATGCCAGCAGTTCAACCTGCTGCCCTTGCTTGCCAGTGAAGTCTTCCAGCTTTAGCGCCTGTTGGATAATGCTGCGCGCCTGCTCGTCCCACATCTGCGGCAGTTCAATAGTGCCATCAGCCGACTCACTTGCCAGCAGTACCAGCACATCGACGTCATCCATGTGCTTATGCTCAAACTTATGCTGTGTTTTCACATAATCGCTAAACAAAGCCTGCGCCTGAGCCTCGCTACTTAGCGCGTAACCGCCCATCAAGGCAGTGCTTAACATCAGCGCCACCAGGTTTTTCTTCATCGTCATAGATTACTTCCTCAAAACATATAAAAAACTGCGCACAAACATGCCCCAACAGAGCCCAGAAAACAAGTGACTGAGCGGGGATATGAGGCAGATTATTTGTCTTCTTCCATATTCTGCCAGTGATGCTGCATCTCAAGAAAGGATAATGACGCTGTCCAGGTAATCAACATGAAGCCTATTAAGCTTTCAATACCGAACAAAAAGCGTATGGGCCCGAGCGGGTACGCCTCGGAGAATCCGACTGTGGTGTAGCTGGCAATTGAGAGAAACAGAAAGTCAGCCAGCTCGGGGCTAGCCTCAAGGCCGCCAAGGGAGCCGTTTATGGTCGTATCGGCAAAGCTTATCAACAGCCAACCACCGATACCGAAGAAAGCCACTTCGGCAACATGGGCAAGAAACAGTCCACCCAGCAGAATCATGATGCGCGCCCGGCGCCGCAACGATTGATTGCGTTGCAACATGCGTCTTAAACGGAACGACGCTTCATAATGCACCAGCATCGCCAACAGCACCAAGATCAGAGTAGCAGCGCCTACAATCAAATACCCCTGAGCAAACATATTCATCAACCTAACCTCTTCCATATACTGAAGGTCCGAATCAAATTAACATGCCTTAGGGGTGCCGCGAAAACAAGTGATTATTCCTGTTTGCCGCTCATGATTAGCTAACATCATCTATAGTTTAAGCGTGCATATATAAAGAGGGAGATCTCGTTATGATCGATATATTGGATAGCGATAAAGAAAACCTGATTGCCGTTAAATTCACCGGTAAAGCCACCCAACAAGACATGAAGCGAATTCACGCACTTATTGACGGTATTGTCGAGAAGGATCTCAAAGTAGATTTCTATCTGGAGTTTCACGACTTCCACGGCTATGAAATGAAGGGGTTATGGGAAGACCTCAAAATCGATGCAGCGCACTTTAAAGACTACGGCAAGATGGCTTTGGTCGGTGACAAGAAATGGCTTGAAAATGCTGCTAAAGCGACCGATTTCTTTACATCTTCCGAGGTTAGGTATTTCAGCCTCGACGATAAAAAGTCCGCTAAAGAGTGGCTAAGCGGGTAGACAATGCCGCGGTTTTTCCCTAGAATTCCCGCCTGCTTGTTCGCAGGCGGATTCACTTCCTATTTAATGCGCACCCGTAGCTCAGCTGGATAGAGCGCTGCCCTCCGGAGGCAGAGGTCACAGGTTCGACTCCTGTCGGGTGCGCCATTTTTAATGGTCTGTAGCGCACCTCGCTGGTTTTATATTCGTTTGTATTTAAGTGCTATGAACACCGTCCTCTCCACTTTTCCAATTGTTTTTCGGGCAAGCCGAGAACCATATAGTCGCCACTTGGTGTTGAGAACGTTAACATCGTTACCTGCCGACTACTGAATTCAACTTTCTCTATTGCTTCAGCGCCAATCGCCAGCTGCCCCCCAATACAATAGTAGACATTTCCACCAGGGTAGCCGTGTTGCATCATTTCAGCCGAAAACTCAAACGCTGCGGCACCATTTGTGAATGGATCAAAAACAACCAAGGGAACACATGAACTCGACCTCCGCGCGCAAGCTTGATAACTCGTAGTTTCGGTCATTTTTCGCCAAGTATAAACTGCGTCAAATGGTGTGAAATAATATGGACTGGACGAAAAATGGAGTTTAGAAGACGAAGTAACTATGTAGTGTATCCCAAGTATTTCTTGCAAAATTGTATGGCTTTCTGCAGTTACCGGCGCAAGTTCTTGTTGCAGCCAAAACCGCGCGCCATCCGCATATTTCAAAAGCAAGTGCGAAGCAACGAGAACAAAGGTCACACTCACGACAAACGTACCAAATGGCGACAATGGATTTTTCATCTTAGCAAGCTTCCACATGTCCCGACCGCAACAACCATCATAACTCCTAGAGTGCCAGATGCGGCGTCAAAGTTGCTAACTGCCGCATTCACCCTGATCAACACCGACGTCCCATAATGTCAGCTGTCTAATCTAGCAGCCTATTCTCGAACATTTAGAGTATTTGCCGTTCTAAATTCAAGTTCAATGGGTACAGGATGCTGTAGTGGGTTACCCTTCGAATACCAAAAATTACTAAAATGATGAACTCTAGCAATGTCAGGTAACGACACTATCAATGTCTCACCACCTAATCTGACGTCGATTTCACTCAAATGAAGCTTATCAACAACAAGCAACTCCTTACCGCACTTGCTCATGCCGACTCTCTCTTCATCGCATATGTATAACTTATAAACGAAAGACGTTGTGGCTCCGTAGTTTTCTTCAAGAATCAAGGCCTCTGCGTTGTACTGCGAGAGTGGAAGGTGATATGCAATCCGAGTAGATGGTTGGCCACACCCAAAGAGAAGGCCCGACATCCCAACAGTGATCAAATACTTTTTTATTACTGAGAGCATTGACAGTATTGCCTTCCCTTCTGTATCTGTATTTGGTCCGCTGGATCGTCGCCATAAGGAAACCCACCCAACGGATTTCCCCATGCTGAAACAGACGTTCCAGCTCTTATTTGAGCAATCCCCGCAGCCCTGTCGGCGACATCAGAGGGTATACCGAGAGCCTCGGCAGTAGCGCCGTAGTTAAAGTTACCAAAATCCTGATATTGACGTCCTTGTTGTTTATAATCCCAGCTTCCACCATTTTTCACCATTCCATAAAACCATAAATATTGACCAGGTACAGATGACATCTGCCCCCTAATTCTCGCTTCCCAAATGTTGTTATCGATGTTTGTACCGAACGGACTTGGTGGAGGGGCATCCGCTAGGCAATTCTTATACGGAACAAGTCCCGTTGGGTCTGTACTTACAAGCGGATTACTTGACACATACGCATACGTATTCATCCCACCGCTCAACCCAATCGGGTCTGACTGAATATAGCGCCCCGTGCTTGGGTCGTAATCACGATGCCAGTTCTGCCATGTGCCGCTCTCGTTGTCCCAGTACTGGCCGGGGAAGCCGATATTGAGTGCACCAATGCTGGAGCTCAGAACGCTGGGGTCAAAGCTTTGCAAATCTGCCTCCCAAACCACCGCTTTCGTGTCATCGGTTACCTTGTGCGGGCGACCTAAGTGGTCGTTGTGGACAAAGTACAATTCATCATTATAAACAAGCGCAACCAGCTCGCCTTCAAGCCAAATATAGCTTTTCACATGTGGCCCGTTCTTGGTTTCGCTCAGCAGTTCACCGCTTTGGCCATACAAAAAATGCCAGTCGGTCGTCGTTGAGCTCTTGGCGACCCGTTGCCCGTTGGTGTCATACCAGTTTTCGTAATAAAACCCTGATGAGCGGGTCAGCCGGCGTACGCGATTGTCACCGCCATAGGTCCAAGTATTGGTCTCTTTTTGCAGCTGATTACCTGCATTGTCATAACTCCATATCGATGCATAGCTACCACTGGCGCCTACACGGTGTCCCGTCAATTGGTTGCTGTATGCATCGACTCTGTAGTACTCATTGTTAAATCGTGTGCGATTGCCGTTGGCATCGTAATTGTAAACTTCCAACGAGTTGCCATTACGCTTACGCTGCGTCAAGCGCGAACGATTATCGTAGGTAAAGCTATCGAGCTTCGAGCCTAACACATCTTCAATGCTGACGATGTTGCCAGCGCTGTTATACGCCAACTTAGCTTGTGAGATGTACGGTGCTTGAAAGTAAAAGTTCTGATATTCAGTGGTCAATGGCGCCCAACCGCCGCCCACGTAGGATGACTTCAACTCATAACCGCTCGTATACTGCCGAAACGCGCTCAGGTCATTACCATAGGTGCCAAGGCAGGATGCCTGGAACCAAGCCGATGTTCCGCCCTCGTATCCTAGTACGCTGCGCTAATCGAAACATAAATTATAGGGAACTTTGTATTAGGTTCGTCACTTTCAGACTGATAGCTTATCTTCAATGGTGTACTATTGATCAGCGTGTTAACGGGAAACTGAAATAGAATTGCCTTGTTAACTATTTCAGAATTATTGGGAGACCGAAAATGAAGAGGTTTATCTATTTCCATCTCCCATAATACATCTAGACCACGCTCTATTTTTAAATGACCAGTTATCGATAGTGTCTGCAAAGTTTCGACCGAAACCCCATCCTTGGATAGTAATCCAACCTCAAAATACCCTGAGCGCGGTGGTGCAAAATCAAGTTTGTATAAATTTTCAGTGGCGCTCGCTTGAGCAAATGGCAGAAACTTCTCGTGATCTGCCGTGTACAGATCAAGTATTCGATAGATATATGGGAGCCCTATGACGGATACAACAGTCACTAGGATCAAAACAATCGCGATTTTCATTGTTAGTCCCCCAGCTTATTGTAGTTATCGATCACTCTGTCTACATAGTCTTGGCAGTTATTGTCCCCGAAGAACAAAGAGTAATCTCCGGGAGATGTCATAGTTACGGCTTTTCTCATTCGTTCGTCATTATAACCACCTTCGCACTGAGAGTATTCCTCATTACGACCTTCATTGATAATCAAGCCGTCAGGACCAAAGCCTATATCGCCGCCTAAATCATCTTCGTAGATGATCTGTTGGTGTCCGATGATATTGTTGTCTATATCGGCTTGACTCCCTCTTCTACCAACAACCACGGGCGTCGCCCAAGTGTCTAAAGGACGGTAGCAAATCTTGGCCAAACCGAATGGATCGACGAATATAAGAGGATTTCCGCCCACATATGCATACGTATTCATCCCACCGCTCAACCCAATCGGATCTGACTGAATATAGCGCCCCGTACTTGGGTCGTAATCACGATGCCAGTTCTGCCATGTACCGCTCTCGCTGTCCCAGTATTGACCGGGGAAGCCGATATTCAATGCATCGATGCTCGTACTGATGACACTGCGGTCAAAGCTTTGCAAGTCTGCCTCCCAAACCACCGCTTTCGCATCATCGGTTACCTTATGCGGGCGACCTAAATGGTCGTTGTGGACAAAGTACAAGTCATCATTATAAACAAGCGCAACCAGCTCGCCTTCAAGCCAAATATAACTTTTCACATGTGGCCCGTTCTTGGTTTCACTCAGCAGCTCACCGCTTTGGCCATACAAAAAGTGCCAGTCGGTCGTCGTTGAGCTCTTGGCGACCCGTTGCCCGTTGGTGTCATACCAGTTTTCGTAATAAAACCCTGATGAGCGTGTCAGCCGGCGTACGCGATTATCACCGCCATAGGTCCATGTGTGGGTCTCTTTTTGCAGCTGATTACCTGCATTGTCATAACTCCATATCGATGCATAGCTACCACTGGCGCCGACACGGTGCCCGGTCAGTTGGTTGCTGTCGGCATCGACTCTATAGTACTCATTGTTAAATCGTGTGCGATTGCCGTTGGCATCGTAATTGTAGACTTCTAGCGAGTTGCCATTACGCTTACGCTGCGTCAAGCGCGAACGATTATCGTAGGTAAAGCTATCGAGCTTCGAGCCTAACACATCTTCAATGCTGACGATGTTGCCAGCGCTGTTATACGCCAACTTAGCTTGTGAGATGTACGGTGCTTGAAAGTAAAAGTTCTGATATTCAGTGGTCAATGGTGCCCAACCGCCGCCCACGTAGGATGACTTTAACTCATAACCGCTCGTATACTGCCGAAACGCGCTCAGGTCATTACCATAGGTGCCATAACGCAACGGTCCAAAGGCTTCATGATTGAGCATCGTCATTACCGGCTCTCGGACGCCGTTTATCGTCACATAGACCGCTGACGGGCGCCCTTGTTTCACAACCATACCGTCATATTCGTAGTCCACCAAGATACCCGATGGATAGCTGATTTCAACCACACGTCCTTCATCATCGTACACCCACTGTGTGGTATAGCTCGCACCTAAAATGCTTCGCGTCATGCTCGCCAGTTGACCTGCTGCGGTATAGTCATAATCTGTGGAGCCCGCGCGGTCGGTGGTATGACACAGCTTACCCACGCCATAGCTACAGTTATCGTAGCTGAATGTTTCGTTGACATCGCCAGAGCTGCGTTGCGTCACACGACCGATACCATCGTAACTGAGTGCGGTACTTGTCCCGTTCGCACGGCTCACTAGTGTTAACTGCCCCGCTGCATTATAGCCGTACGTTGTAGTGCCGGTGTCGGGACTTGTACGCGAAAGCACATCACCAAAGGCGTTCACGGTGTAGCTAGTGATATTGCCTTTTGCATCGGTCACTTCGGTCAAATGACCATTTGCGTTGTAGCTGAACTCTACGGTGCTGCCATCCGGTGCCGTTTCTTTGATGAGACGGTTGTGCGCATCATACTCATACGAAGTCGTTTGGTTCTGTCCATCTGTCTTCGCTATCACATTACCGCGCGCATCGTATGCAAAGCTTAGCTGCAGTGCGCCTGTTTGTGCTGAAAGGGGACGGTTCAACTTGACCTCTCCCCCAAGAATAGAACCATGACATCGATGAGATTTCCATTAAATGACAGGCCACCAGCGATACCGAATAACCGGGTTGCATGGTCATGGCAACAAACTTTGCTTTCTCCTGCGGAGTATAGCGACGACGGCGTTGTTCGCCAGTGAAAATTTCTATACGCTCCATAGACACTCCTTAAATATAGGTCTAAGCCTATCGCTTAACTAATGAGTGTCCGTTTTAAATGGGGGCTAATACATACCAGAAGTACATGATTGATCGTTAGCAACAATTACTCTTTCATAGATCTCCAACATAACTCTCCTTGACGTTGGTAGCGGATTGACGCACATCCATTTTGAATTCGTTTCTATTTAGGACGATACAAGAGTTAGCTAACCTCAACAAGCACAAAAATCATACAGCTACATGCGTGCTATTTATGTCTGCTGCACGATGTTGTTGAGTTCAAACAGTTTGATAAATAACAAATATACGTTGTTTATCGGCGTGTTTAGTTTTATTATCAAACCAAATCAGTTTGACTAATATTAAATCCACGTCAACAATTAACGTATATAGATAGTATTTTAAACCAATAAGAGCATCACATGCTAAATCACGAAGCAGGCAAAACGCTAAAGCAAAAACTTCCGCTTGGTATGGTCGCAACGAAACGCTGGCTACAAGAGCAGGGGTTAAGTTTGCATTACATCGACAATTCCGTTCGAAGAGGGGCCTTAGTCGTAGCCGTTCCCGGTGTTTATTACCGAGATGAAGCCCGTCCGACTTGGCAGGGCGTGGTCGCTTCACTGCAGCAAATGGCTAAGCTTCCTGTTCATGTCGGTGGGTTGAGTGCGTTAGCGGTAAACGGCGTAAGCCATTTCGTAAACAAACGTGGTAATCCTATAGTTAACTTATATTCTTCCGACAAGCTCCCGGCATGGGTTAATAAGATAGATGTGGGAGCTACTTTTGCATGGCATGGCACGAAGCGCCTGTGGCCTGAGTCATTACTGCTCGACCAAAGTGTGTTCCGTCATTATGAATGGGCAAAAGGTTTGCCGGAAATAACGTATTCGTGTGTTGAAAAAGCCTATCTGGAAGTACTCAACGAGGTGCCTAAGCACGTCAGTTTCGAGCATGCTGACGCGCTTCTTCAGGGGTTACATAACTTGTCACCTCGTAAGTTGGATACGCTGTTGAAAGGCTGTCTTAATGTAAAAGTGAAACGGTTATTTTTTTGGTTAGCGGAGCGTAATCAACAGCCTTGGTTTAAATACTTGAAGTCAGAGGATTACGACTTAGGGGCAGGTAAGAGAGTCGTAGCGGTAAATGGTCGCCTGGAAAACAAATGGCAAATTACGGTTCCCAAGGAGATGTAAATTATCATGGATAGAAATAGTATTTATTATCGCCAGGTTCAGTTGCTTATGCAGGTGTTACCATTTGTTGCGGCTCATGACTGTTTTGCGCTCAAAGGCGGTACAGCGATTAACCTATTTGTCAGAGATTTTCCAAGGCTGTCGGTTGATATTGACCTCGTCTTTTTACCTATGATGGATCGGGGTGAGGCACTTCAAACGATCACAAGTCATCTGGAGCAAATAGCGAGGAACCTCACAGCAAAGCTGCAAGATGTGACTGTCATACGCTCATTTGAAGTTAAAAAGGACGCGCTCCGTTTATTGGTCGAGCGTGATGTTGGCGGTAGAAAGGCTCAGATAAAGATAGAACTGTCACCTGTTCTTCGAGGAACGGTCTACGAATCAACCGCTTTGAATGTTACTGAAGCGGTTGAAAATGAATTCGGGTTCGCGGAAATTTCAGTGGTCAGTTTTGCCGACCTCTATGCTGGTAAAATTTGCGCCGCACTCGATCGGCAACACCCTAGGGACTTGTTTGACGTCAAACTACTCTTGGATAATGAAGGCCTCACTGATGATATTCGTAAAGCGTTAATTGTTTATATGATCAGCCACCCGCGTCCTATTTCGGAATTATTACGACCCAATTTCAAAGATATTGCTGCCCTTTATGAGGGGGAATTTAAGTCGATGGCGGACATTGATGTCCCGCTGGTGGAGCTTATGGCTGCGCGTGAGGAAATTGTAAAACGTATGCATGCTACATTTACTGACGAGGAGAGGTCGTTTCTTTTGACGTTTAAGTCACGCAAACCGGATTGGTCATTACTCGGAATTGCGAATATTGAGCAGTTGCCTGCTGTTCGTTGGAAACTGAATAACCTCCAAAAAATGAGTGAGGAAAGGCACCGGATAGCTTATAACAAACTTAAGGAAGCTCTCAATTCATAACGCGCGTCGTGTTCTTCCTAAACCACTTTACCCCGTACCCCTTGCCTTAAGCCCTATGGGCTTAAGGTAGCACATTTACTCAGTTTTATTTCAAATTTGGCGCGGTTTTTATAGTCTTTTTCATGCGCTTTTTGTTCGGAGTTACCTCCGAAAACTTTTGTTGGCCTTAAATCCGATGCATTTTTGGCTAAGTGTCCTTTTTGGCATAGTTCGATGTGTCATGTTTTGCAGCTTGTTGGCCTCAAAAGTTGAAATACCTGGCTAAATGGCCTCATCAAAAATCGTCTGTAAGCCGCGCCACACCTGATAAAACCACTTTCCTAGGTATGGTGCCACTTAACCACTTTTCGTTGGGGTATACTCCGGAGGCAGAGGTTTCCTGTGTGTCCAAATTGGGACAAAATTACATTCCACTGCTTTTTCAGTTTAATTTTGACCTTTAGCTGCACCGCCACTTCGGAGAGTAATTGAGCCGTACTTCATTGTAGCTCGCCTTAACATCACAGCTTGAAGAAGCACAAATTACGCCGTGGCGTAAACCTACTATCTTTGCGCTTAAGCGTATATATTCAACTATTACGCCACAGCGTATATTGCGAAATATTACGCTATGGCGTATAGTCATCAGATTCGTTATCGAACGAAACATTTCGGAGCAATCGAATCATGAATATCACCCGACCCGAGCAGTTGAGTAGATTAGTCAAAGACTACCGAACTAAACGAGGCCTCACTCAGGCAGATATTGCTGAGCTTGTCGGTATCCGTGTTGCTACTGTTTCGAACTTCGAAAATAACCCTGAGACGTGTAAGTTAGAAACCGTTTTCAAAATTCTGGCCGCTCTCAATCTAAAAATTGATATAACGACTCGTAACCAAGTACAAAACGAAAACGCCTCCCAATGGAATGAAGGATGGTAGCTCATGGAAAAGCTTGATGTTTATATGAATGGCATTAAGGTTGGCGAATATACCCGAACGCGAAGCGGGGCAAATCAGTTCACTTATGACAAAAGCTGGTTGGTGTCACCCGGGCGACGCAGCATATCCATGTCATTACCACTTCAAAGTACCCGATACGACGGTCCAGAAGTTTATAATTATTTTGACAACCTTATTCCTGACTCTCGTGAAATTCGTGACCGCATAGTCGCTCGTTTTCAGGCTAATTCGACCGAGCCATTTGATATCCTGGCGCAAATCGGACGTGATTGTGTTGGAGCCATTCAACTGGTTCCCCAACACTCTCCAGCGCCCGATATTAAACATATTGAAGCCAGCCCACTCACTGACGAGCAAGTTGGCAGAATCCTGAGGGGATACCAATCAAAAACCCCGTTAGGCATGTTAAAAGACCAGCGCGACTTTCGTATCTCACTTGCCGGAGCGCAAGAGAAAACGGCCTTATTGTTTCACGACGGACAATGGCATTTACCGCATAACGCAACGCCAACAAATTATATTATCAAACTACCCATTGGCGAAATTCAGTCGCATGACCGCGTCATCGACATGAAGCACAGCGTTGAAAATGAATATTTGTGCCTAAAAATCGCCAAAGCCTACGGATTTGACACGGCAAATTGCGAGATCATCGCCCCTGACGGTATGAAAGCGCTCGCCGTGGAACGCTTTGATCGCAAGCTCAGCGCAGATGGTTCATGGATTATGCGTCTTCCGCAAGAAGATTTCTGCCAGGTCACAGGTACCTCGCCAGCCAGAAAATATGAAACCGATGGTGGCCCGGCAATCGCAACAATCATGAAAGAACTGCTGGGCTCAGGCAATCCGATGGAAGACCGCCATGTGTTTATGCGCGCTCAGGTTTTATTTTGGTTGTTGGGCGCTACCGACGGCCATGCGAAGAACTTTTCAATTTTTATCGGGCGAGGAAGCCAGTATCGCCTCACACCTCTGTATGACATCTTGTCGGCTTTTCCTGCCATTAGTAAAAGGGGCTTACACGAAAAAGATCTCAAGTTAGCCATGTCTCTCAAAGGTAGTCGGGGAAGAAAGTACGAATGTCGTATGATTCGTCGCGAGCACTTTCTGGCGACAGCGAAAGACGTCGGCTTCAGTGAAGATTCCATGAATGGAATATTGGATGAAATGGCTGCGCGAACGGAAGATGTGATACAAAAAGTTGCCAGTGAATTACCCGCTACGTTCCCAGGCTTTATTGCTGATCCGATCTTCGATGGCATGCGCAGACATGCACAGCGGCTTGCGCGGTAGTTGTACTGCTTAGACAGCGCTGCAGTGGTCAACAATTCACTTCCGTTAAAGCCTATTACCGGAAGTATCAGTGAAATCTTATCGAAGGCATGGCCCTAATCCTGGGAAAATGTCACATTAAGTAACAGCTGCAGCTAATGCTAAACACCAGTGAAAAGTCTACAATCATACTGTTTGAAGAATAATCAGTCTGCAGATTTCTAATGAAGGCGGAGCTGTGCTTAAACCAAAAACCGTGATTCCTCAGCAGTTCATACACGAGCACCCTATTCATCATGGCGAAGAATTTGGTGTGTTGTGTTGGAATACTCAGAAACTTACCGAAACACCAGATTTTCAACGTGTTTTGGCTGGCGTTTTGGCAAACTACCCCTGTCTGTTTTTGTTGTTTCAAGAGGCAAAACTGACGACCAAGAGTAACTGGTTACTACCGCAATGGTCTTATGCTATTGCGCCAAATATGCAAACACGTCGCTCTATTTATGGTGTACTCACCGCAAGCAAGTATGCTTTTACAGAAGCTCAAACTCGACTAAGCAGAAAGCGCGAAGGCATGTTCGCAACACACAAAAGTTACATGCTCTCGTATCACTCGTTAGCAGAGGGTGGCTCATTGTTAGTCGTCAATGTTCATGCGATGAACTTTGTCCGTGCAAACCAATTTTCTCAAGAAATAGAGTTCATCAAAGAAGAGCTATTAGGACACAAAGGACCACTTATTGTTGCCGGCGATTTTAACGTGTGGAGCCGCCAACGCCGCTTGCGGTTGCTGCAATTCTGTCGCAGCGTCGGCCTCAAGCACGCGATTATGGTCGACCCACATCATATTAAAACCTACCGGCAGCACCCTCTCGACTTCATCTTCTACCGCGATCTGTCACTACAGGGAACTTCAGCGATCGATACACGTAAAGTTTCTGACCATAATCCTCTTTATGCACGATTTAAGTTATAGCCAACTACAGTTCATCTCCCACGGCTGATTTTACAAATTAGAAAAGTCTTTGGTTATATACACTGAGTCGAAAGCGCGCTAGTTTTATGGAATCAAAAGAACGCCTAGGGGCTTTGCGAGGAGAAACCTGCATGATTGTACGAACACTAGAAGATTGCCGTAACTCAGATCGAAAAGTGGATGGTGAAACCTGGAACAGTGTCCGAATGTCCCTCAAGGACGATAATATGGGCTACTCCTTTCATATCACCACCATCTATGCCAATACCGAAACGCCCATTCACTATAAGAATCATTTAGAGACGGTTTACTGTATTAGTGGCGAAGGCTCTATTCTGGATTTGGCGACGGGCGTTGAACACCCGATTAAGCCAGGCACCGTGTACATGCTGAACAACAACGATAACCACATTCTAAAGGCTCAATTAGAATTACAATTGGCTTGTGTGTTCAACCCACCGCTGAACGGCAAAGAGATTCATGGAGCAGACGGCGCTTATCCTCTTGAAGCCGAGGCAGTCACCGACTTATGACGCTGGATCAGTGGCTTATTCTCGCCATCCTGCTGGCGACCGTAGTGATGTTTTTGCTAGGTCGCTGGCGCCACGACATGGTGGCTTTGGCGGCGCTTTTAGCTTGCGTTATTGCTGGGCTCGTTGATGGTTCTGCTGCATTTAGCGGCTTTGGTCACCCAGCTGTCATCACCGTCGCCTGTGTCCTCATATTGAGTCAAGGTCTGCAAAACTCAGGCGCGGTTGACGCCCTGACACGTGTCGCTCTGCCCGCCAACGCGGGTACCATCGTGAGCATAAGTGCGCTGGTTGGTTTAGGTGCCCTGCTCTCAGGCTTTATGAATAACGTTGGCGCTATGGCTTTGTTAATGCCCGTTGCCGTACAGGTGTCGAAACGGCTTGAGCTAACCGCCGGCCAGGTATTGATGCCCCTCGCTTTCGGCACCATTTTAGGTGGCATGACAACACTGGTGGGAACACCACCTAACATCATTGTTTCAGGCTTTCGGGCGGAAGCGGGCTTAGGCAATTTCGGTATGTTTGACTTCACTCCTATTGGACTTGCCGTTGCCGCCACAGGCGTGATTTTTATCGCACTCATTGGCCGGCGACTGGTGCCTGCACGCAAACAGTCGGGGCTCGAAGGCTTTGAGTCAGGTGCGTACATCACCGAGGTTCGGGTCGAGGAAGGGAGCAAGTCTGACGGCTTATCCCTGCATGAAATTGAAGCGGAACTGAAAGATGTCGATGCACAGATCATTGGGATTGTGCAGCATGAGGTAAAAATCATTGCCGCAAATCCCGGTCGTCGCGTTCATGCCGGCGACATATTAATGCTGGAAGCAGAAGCCGACGCGCTCAAGGATGTGTTATCCATACTGGGGCTTAAACTTGAAGAGTCGGTCGAAGATGACGAAAAAGAGACCGAGGCACAGGAGCAAACGGAAACCGACGAAGACGATGACGGCGAAGAGAGCAAACAAAGCGAAATCGCGCTTTTCGAGTTAGTCGTTCAACCTAACTCCCGACTCGTTGGAAACTCCGCCAAAGACATCCTGTTGCGCACGCGCTATGGCATTAACTTGCTCGCTTTTTCGCGCGAGGGTAAGCGCTCGATGAAGCGGCTTCGGGCGATCAACTTCCAATCTGGTGATTTGCTGCTGATGCAAGGTCCACCTGAGGCGATTGCCGAGTTTGCCGCGGATAACGGTTGTGTGCCGTTGGCGCAACGCGAGCTCCGCATTCCAAGCAAAGCCAAAATTTGGCAAGCCAGCTTAATCATGCTCGGAGCCATCGCTGTCGCCGCACTCGGGTGGCTACCAGCCGCAGTGTCGTTTGCTCTAGGCGTACTCGCCTCTATGGCATTGGGCACCGTATCGCTACGCAAAGTGTACGAAGCGGTCGATTGGCCGGTTATTGTTCTGCTGGGAGCATTGATACCCGTTGCCGGGGCGATGGAATCATCGGGAACTGCTGCGCTCATCGCCACATTCCTGGTCGATAGCGTTGCGCAGGGCAATGCCATCATTGGTTTGCTGGCTATTTTGTTGGTGACGATGTTCTTGTCCGACTTAATGAACAATGCCGCCACCGCAGCGGTCATGTGCCCCATAGCAATCAGTATTTCATCGGTACTCAACGTCAACCCGGATTCATTTCTGATGGCCGTTGCCATTGGCGCTTCTTGTGCGTTTTTAACACCGATTGGGCATCAGAATAATACGCTGATATTGGGCCCTGGTGGCTTCCGATTCGGCGACTACTGGAAGCTGGGTCTACCTGTCCAGGCTCTGGTCGTCATCGTTTCCATGCCGCTGCTGCTGATCGTGTGGCCGCTCTAATGAAACGCAGCTGCGCAGCGGGAACTTAGTCTGCGACGGCGTACGCAGTTGTTAGCCACGCAATTCACTTGGCATATTTATTGCTTCTAACGTTAGGTAACTATCGGTCGTTGTGATTAACGATACTAACTGCAGCGTTCCGGGCCCTGATGAAGCCTAAGCAAAACGCGGCGAGAACCTAACCAAGTGGAAGCCATCATGAAAAAGATGTTGTTAGCGGTTTTGACGATTTTTTTAGTAAATAGCGCAATGAGCGCAGAGCTAAAAACCGACAAGTGGGAAGGGCATGCGACTTTGCCTGACGAACAGCAGTTACCATTAGAGTTGACCATTTATCGGCAAAGCTATGGTCCTACCGCCAACGTCAGTAGTCCTGCGCAAGGAGTTGCTACAATTCCGGTTAACGACCTCACAATCACGGATGACAGTATTACCATGGCATTACCAACGCTTGGTGCTCAATTGTCATTGCAAACGCGCGCCGATAAGTGCCTGGTGGGCAAACTCACGCAAGGGATGCAACTTCCGGTCGAACTCTGTCCAGTTACTAATGAGGCAGCCAAGGATGCCGCGGTACAGGAGTTACAATTCCAGGCAACTGATGGCACTTGGCTCAGCGGGAGTTTGTATGCTCCGGCACAAGGCACCGTGCGCACTATCGCACTCATTGCCCACGGCAGCGGACCAACAGATCGTGCTGGTACTTTTGGCAAACATCAGCTCTATGACAAGCTGGCGCGCCAGCTCGCCGCTGACAATATCGCCGTGTTTAGCTACGACAAACGGGGTATCAGGCGGTCACAAGGCAACTATATTGAGGCGGGTGTCAGTGATCTGACAGCTGATTACCTTGCCGCTCATAGGTTCTTAAGCGCACAATTCCCCGACGCGGCGATCGGTTTTGTCGGCCACAGTGAAGGTTCTACGGTTGTCGCCATGGCAGCTAATCAAGTCACTCCAGAGTTTTTGATAAGTTTGGGTGGCGTCGGCTTAAACGGTATCGATGCTATCGTGCTTCAGGACAAAACTGAGTCGATGGCTAAAGGTGCGACGGCTGAACAAGCACAAGTATTGCAGCAGATTGCCCAGGCCTTTTATCAACGCGTGCTTACGGCCGGCGATAACGCTGAGCGGGAAGCCAGTATTGCTGCGCTACTTAATGATCTCACCCCACAGCAACGCGATATTTATGATACCTACGGTGCGACCACCTATACCCTGTCGCGGGACAACATTCACGATGCCGCTTTGCATGGCATTCTTGCGACAGATCCGACACATTACTGGCGTAAGCTCTGCGTCCCAACGCTCATCATGAATGGCGACAAAGACGTTCAGGTGCCTGCCGAAGAGAATGTCTCTGGCTTACAACAGGCCCTCGCCAGTTGCACGCACGCCAACATTGATGCGGTGATTTTGCCGAACTATAACCATATGTTTCAGGCCACCGATGATGGCAATGTCGCGCTCTACCAAAGTCTTCCGAACGGCTTTGATAAAAGCGTCACGCAAAAAATATCCAGTTGGATTCATTCAGTGGTAAGCGCCGAATAGCCGGCGCTTCCTGCTTGTGCAGCAACGTTGTACTGAAATACGATGAAGCACTTTTCCTAATTCCGATCAGTGTAGATTCAACTAAACTTTTATCATTGTCTCTTTCAAGGTGATTTTGCAGTCATGCGTAAACTTTTGTTGTTAGCCCTTATTCTGGTTAGTTACGCTCTTACGGGCATCCATACGAGTTATGCGAGTGAAGCTGACACATCCGCTGTGAATCTCGTCATTTTAGAATCCACCACGTCCGACTACGCGCTGCCGCAGTCTAAGCAGCACCTGCCAATCGTAAAGATCGCAACAACACCGTTTGCGGCAACGATTAAGCAAGCCTTCGAGCAGCCTTTTGCCCGCCTCATTCTTGACCTTGATGCTACAGCGCGTGCAACTGCAGGTACCACTGGGAGCTGTGGTCAAATGTTTGCCAATAGCAGTATTTTGTACCTCTCTGATGAAGATGGTGGCTTTGCGCGACGCGGCTTTTGGTTCATCGCGGATGAACAAGCTCAGCCCCTTTACTGTGACCTGCTGTATGTGGATATGACCGTATCCGAGCAAGATCTCGGCAATGGCGGATTTATTGAGATTTTTGCCCATGAAATGGGGCATGTGTTTTTGCGCCGTTTACTCGGCGACCTCGAACGGGCGCCATCAAGCCGTTTTCACAATGTTTTTGCCACCACCGATTATCAAACGGCCTTTGATGAAGGTTTCGGTATTTATATGCAAACCCTTGCGGCCGTGTTCGCCAACCACAAGGGCATGCAGCAACGTCTGCAGGGCCAGCTAAGCCCAACCCTGGCTGACCAGTGGTTTTCACGCATCGATGGCCGCCAACGTATTTTTGATGTTATGCACAACCGTCTCGTGTTCGCCAGGTCTACCGACACTGCATTAGACCCACAGCAAGCTTATGCCCGAGAAGGCATGAGTGCGGCCTATAGTTCTCAACTTATGAATGGCCAAGCCATGCTGTCAGCTGAAGGCGTCCTGGCAACCTTATTCTACCGCTTGGCTACGGATCCGGGGATTGCTGCCCTCACACCTGATGATGCCGACTGGTATTCGAAAACCCTGACACATCACCAACATTTGTTTGAGCTAATACGTAACCTTGATCTGCAGGACACGACAACGCCTCCGTTCGTACAACTGCTTGAAGGTTTGTTAGCGCAAGACTCGGTAGTGGCGCGTGCTGCCGCGCTAAGTTATTTGCACACGACCTTTGCGATGACCGCTGACCGCGAGCTAGCGGCGCAATTGCAGGAGTTAATTTACGCCGGACACAATGGTGAGCTAGCAGACTTCATGTCGCTCTACAGTTCCGGCTCGAACGCGCTGACGCAACTCGCTGATCAATGGCACAAAGGCGAGGCCTCATTAACGGCAGAATTAGGCCAGCCCCTCTGGTTATTGCATGACGCTGTAAAAATTAAGAAAGCACCCTGGTCCACTCAGCAAGTACCGCTCATGCTTAACCTGAATATGGCTACACAGCACGAACTCGCGATGCTCCAGTTTTTAACAGCAACGGACATTGCCTCTTTGCTCAACGAAAGAGCCCTTCATGGTCCCTTTAGCTCTTTGGCTGACTTAGCTGATCGACTTAATTTTAGTGCAACGCAGCTTGCCGAGTTTGAACGCTTAGTCACCGCACATCGACAAGCCCTAAACCCTGACACCACCGCTCAGTTACAAGTGTTGGTTATCAGCGCTTTACACGGTATGCATGCTGAGCACGACTACTATAGCTACGAAGATTTGTATCAGGCTATTGCGGACTTCGCGCCCGATGCCATCGGTGTCGAAATACGCCCCGAAGATATCGGCCAGGCCGAAACTTACCTGAACCGCAATTATCCTGGTGAAATGGTCACACTCGCGCAACGCTACTCAGACCGGGTATTCGGTTTCGACTGGCTGGGTGATGGTATTGTCGGCCAGCTGATTCCAGCGGATTACTGGACGACGCTAGACATCAAGGTTGCGGAACGTCAGTTGAATGCTGATACAGAACAGTTGGCTAAGCGACCTGTCGAACTTACTGAACTCGAGAGTCAACAGCTTGAATTAATTAAGGTTTCCGATATTAATGACATGATGGACGGCACCTATGGCCAGTTGTGCCGAAGAATCGATGCACTGCAACTGGGTTGGCTCGCGGGCACGCCCTACGAATCCATTGTACGTTTTAATGAACGTCGCGATGAAAAAATAGGTGATGCGATTAGTAAAGAATTAAAAGCCCTTGGTTCTGGCCGGGTCGTTTTGGTGATGGGAGCAGATCATCGCACCTTTGCCGTAGAACGACTTCAAGCAGAGTTTGGTGACGCCATAACGATCATCACCGAAGTACCCTAGATTCGCTCTGGCAAGTTTATGTTTTCAGGCATAAGCGGGCAACTCGCTTGGCAACCTCTTCCGCCGCCCGCCTGACTTGAATAAATCTGCCGGATAGCTGCTAATGACAGGTACATGACATCTATATGTCGTAACAATGTCGCCCATTGCTTGGTAGATTTGACGCTCATTTTGAGGACCCAACAAGAAAGATGAGAAATACCATGGAAAATAATTCGTTATCAGAGCAACTGGTCTACTACCGAAAGCTGAAAGGGCTTTCTCAGGAGCAGCTTGCGGAGAAAACCAGAATAACGGTACGCACGATCCAACGCGTGGAAAAAGGTGAAGTGACGCCGCACTTGCGAACGGTGAAAATGTTAGCAGCCGCGCTCGACATTGACGTCGATGACCTCATTCAGCTGGATAATCCCCGCGAGGAAGTCATTCAGACGAAATGGTTGCTGCTGCTCCATAGCGCACCAGTCGTCGGTTTCGTCATACCTTTTCTCAATATACTGTTTCCATTATTTATCTGGATCCATAAGCGAGATGATAACCCTCTTTACGATCAGCATGGCCGGGCTGTTATCAATTTCCAGATCACCATGATGCTGGTCTTTGCCCTCGCTTTCATTGCGCTGTTGACGGTTCAGGGATATGGTTTTTTCTTCTTCATTGCCATTATTCCCTATACTATTTTAGTGATGTTAATTAACGTCATAGCGGTGCTGAAGACCAATAAATGCTATTACCCGCTTTCAATTCCTTTCTTAAAAAGAACGAGAGCGCCGAAATCCGGCACAGCGGCTGCAGTTTGCCTGCTTTCCTTATCTGCTTTGCTTGGCAACCCGCCGGCGGTGGCTCAGCCTTCAACAGTTCAAGCAGTTGAGGAGGTTTCTGAGCAAAAACTTGAGGCGTTTCGGTTATTTCTTAACGAGTTTCGTGTCGAGAATAAGATCCCCAGCCTGTCTGTCGCTTTGGTCAAGAACGGTGAAATCATCATGCTTGAAAGTATTGGCTTCCAGGATCACGATGCTGAAGAACCGACCACGGCCCAAACCACCTATCTCGCGGCTTCCATCACAAAAACTTTCACCGGCGCCACACTACTCGCTATGGAGGCCGACGGACACCTTGACCTTGATGCCGACTTTACCACTCTCAGTGACTGGGACCGGCGGTGTGACTGGCTGACCAATAGCGGGAGCATTTTTGGCGGTGGTAGATTAGATAATGGCTATGAAATTCCGGCACTGAATTGTGATATTCCTATAACGTTGCGCCAGGTGCTTCAGCATCGAGTGCAGGGAGAACCGGGAACAAGCTTTTTCTATAACCCGGTTGTGTTTGGCCGATTATCCAACTGGATCGAAGAAAATACCGACAATAGCTGGCGATATTGGGTCAAAAAGTACGTCATCGACCCTGCTCATCTCGAGCATATTTCAGCTGGATGGCGTGATCAGAGCGGGGGCGAAGTGCTGACTAACCTGGCACCGCCTTTCCGTCATACCTCCGACGAAGCTGACGGACTAGCGCCCTCTACGCTGCCAAACACCGAACTTAACGCAAGTTCAGGGATTATCGCCAGCGCAAAGGCGCTCGCAGATTATTCCATTGCTTTAGACGAAGGAAGAATTCTTCCAGCTTCCTTACGCGAGAAAATGTGGACCCCACCTAAAGATAAAGACGGTGAAACTGCACCCTATGCATACGGTTGGTTTACGCAGGATTGGCAGGGGCACCGGCTGGTCTGGCACGGAGGTTGGTGGCCCGATGCATACGCTGGTTTGTTGCTCAAAGCGCCTGATGACGGACTGGCATTGATTGCACTTGGAAATACTGACGGGCTGCGACATGAAGTTGATAGTCTCACTAGTGCTCAGATAGAGAAAAATCCATTAGCGCTGCGTTTTTTGGAAGTGTTTGTTGCTGATCAGTAAGGATATAAAGAATTCCACTGATTTAAGAAATACCGATAGTATCCTTTCGCCCTATAAATCAATCCAGAAGTGTAGTCTGGTTTTATGGCGGAATAACTAAAAATGATCTATACCTGCTAACTAAGCGTAAGAAATTACGACAAAAACGTTAGGAGGTAATTGATGTCTAATGTGAACAAAACTGGAAAAACCGCAGAATTTACCGCGCCGGGTCTGAAAGATGAGGCCGCCAGCAAAACCATTAAGTTGCTTGATGACCGTTTGGTTGCGCTTATCGACTTACAGCTGACACTGAAACATATTCACTGGAATGTCGTTGGTCCGAACTTTATTGGCGTGCATGAGATGCTTGACCCGCAAGTCGATTCAGTTCGCGAAATGACAGATACAATCGCCGAACGTATTGCAACCCTTGGTGGCGTGCCATTTGGCACACCTAAGTCAATCGTCGATCGCCGCCGCTGGGAAGATTACTCAGTGGGTCGCGGCCTGGTCAAAGAACATCTGGTGGCACTTGATAAGGTGTACGATGGCGTAAATTCTGATCATAGAGAGGCACTGGAGAAGCTCGCCGATCTGGATCCCGTTTCAGAAGATATGTTAACCGGACAACTCGCTGAACTTGAGCAATACCAGTGGTTCGTTCGCGCTCATATTGAATCTGAATCAGGCGAACTTAAACGTTAAACGAAAACCTGATTCCACCAAGGGCTATCGTAACCGATAGCCCTTTTTCATTTTGCCCACGCATTAGTCCGCGCTAACACCAACTTCCAGATCAATACGCTCTCCTTCTACATCGTCGACTTGTTTAGGCGACAAAATACGTATCCGATCAGCAGCAACAGTGGCGTCCGCGTCTGGGTTCACCAGAGCTTGTCGAACCGCTGTCGCACGAGCGTTGGCAAGTACTTTAAGCTCAGCGTCAGTGACCGTTTGCGCGGCAATAACCTGCTCGGCCAGATAGGTGCGGTAAGCCAGCGCATCAAAGTTTGCGTCGCCCCCTGCTTCATCTGCTTCTTCAGTGAAATAGTCCTTTAATACATCCAGCCGTGTTTTCGGATACAAGCTGCTAAACATGGTCTCAACAATGGCCTGATTTGATTCGGCCGTCAGGCTGGGATCTGCAACATCGCGGCCTTCCTCAGCAAGACGTTGCTGCAACGCCTCGATAGCTTTCTCGCGTTGCAGTGGCGGGCTATCGAAGCGCTTATTGTATGGACCGGCAAGCTCCAGTATCAGCTGCGGGCGCTGATTGAGGGCTTCGCGCAGCTTGACGATGCGTTGCCGCTGGGGCGGCAGCAGATCACTGCGGCCGGCGAGGAATTCAACCTGACCAAGATCTTCGGCATTCCCGCCGACGAGGCTTGCCAGAAAACTGAAGGGCGCCGTGACCACAGAGGTAATGGCGTTGCCTATCGCCTGTTTGATGATTTTACTGAAATCAAATTGCGGATTGCCTACATTACCGCTTACCGGCAGGGTCAGGTCAATGACACCATTGCTGTCCTGCAGCAAAGCAATGGCTAGATTCAGCGGCAGATCCATGGCGTCGCTGGAGGCCATTTTCTCGCCGAGTTTCAGATCATGTAGCACCACATTGTTGCTGCCATCGAGCTGATTCTCGTCAATGCTGTAGTCCAGATCGAGATCCATGGTACCGCCGGCGATTTTACGACCGGCGAAGTTTACCGTGTAGGGCGAGTACTCCGGGATCTGCAGATTACGGAAGCTCAGTTGAACATTGGTCTGACGCGTAGGATGCCAGGCGTGTACCGCCCCATCGATACTCACCAATCCGTACTCCGCGACCTCACCTTCAAGCTGTACTCTGGCTGGCTCAGCCGAAGTTGAACTTAAAGTTGATATTTCACCGTTTAAGCTATGAATGCGCGTTGAGAATGGCAACGGCAGCGAGTTATCGGCAAATTGAAGACCGCCATCGTTTAGCTTGATGCTCTCAATTGCAATAGCAAATGGTGTATCGCTTTTTGCGCTATTCGTGGCGCCGTTGCTGCCCCCATCATCAGGGCCGCTATCATTGCTGTCGGCAGCTCCAGCACTGCCCACCAGCAATTGGCCGAAGTTGGTAGTCTGGTCCTCGTAAATAACGACACGCCCGGACAATCCTTGGACGATGAGTGGATCAGTCTCAATCTGACGCGCGCCAAGGTTAAGCTTAAACTCCTGCGTCTGCAGGCTGTGCCAGCCGATAAGAGCTTCGTCATTGGCACCATTTTTTATACTCAGCGCTTCGACGCCGCCAGCCCCTATGAAGGCTAAAGGCTGCTCTGCATCCGACTGGATTTCGCCTTCCAGGCTCAGCGTTCCGCTGGCAAGACGCACATTGATGAACTGTCGCAGATAAGGTTCGGCCTGAGCCAGTGCCAGTTCACTGATACCGGCATTCGCTTCCACAGCAGGAGCCGGCAGTAATTGCAGCTGACCATCGACAGTAAACTTGCCGCCTTCGGCAAGCTGCGCCTGCAAAACGACCGGAAAGCGCGTCCCGTCTTCTAAATTGAAGTCATCTACCGACACCCCAATATCCTGCAGCGCCAGCGAGACTTGTGTCGGTTCTGCGGAATCTTTTAACGTGCTCTTCAGGTTATCCGCAAAACGCACGACACCTCCATTTACCCGCAATTCTTTGATCTGTACTGCGGGTAGCGGTTCAGCTTCTTCTGTGGCTGGAGGTTCACCGGCGCCCGCGGCGGCCAGTCGCGACAAGCGGGTTTCACCGGAGACAAAGCGCTCTTCCTGAACTATCGGTTGATCGAGTCGAATGGTTTCGAAGGTCCAGGCTTTGTTAGTAATGCTTGACCAGGAAAGGTCTACGAACAGCCGGTTCCAGCCCAGCAGTTGCCGCTCGTCAGTGTCGTTAAGTTCAAGGCCGTCAATGCGGAGGGTCAGTGTGTAAGGATTCGTTTGCACTGATGCTATGCGCAGTTCACGACCAAAGTCTTCGCGTACCGTTGTCTCGGCAAAATATTGGACCATCCACGGCAAGCCAAAAAACCCAAACAGGGTGTAGAGAATGACGAGAACCAGCAACCAGAACCGAATCCGGCGTGGAGATGCCCATTTTGCCTGTAGGTAGCTACCAAACCGCTGTACTGAACCGCTGTGCATGTGCTGCCTCCCTTGGAATAAATACTAACCCACAGTGTAGACGGATATGCGGCCAGCGTCATCCGGGCGGCAGCAGTTGCCCTGCCATTGGCGGCTAGCGCCGCAGCCCAAGTCCGATTGGCCACCACGCTGATCCCTGTCTATATTAATAGCGTATCGATTCTAAATCAGGAACTAAAAATACCTTTAAACTCAACGTTTAGGAGACGAATGTGTCTGAACAGAAACCAAAACGACAAGAGTGGGGTGCACGCACGACACCTCGTTTGCAAGGCAACGAACACTGGTGGCCAGACCAACTCAACCTCAATATTCTGCGCCAGAAACATCCCGACGCTAACCCCTTCGGCGCAGATTTCAGCTATGCCGATGCCTTTTCCGAAATCGATGTCGACGAATTAAGCGCCGATGTTGACGCATTGATGACCGACTCGCAGGAGTGGTGGCCTGCCGATTGGGGTCATTACGGCCCGTTCTTTATCCGCATGTCATGGCATGCCGCTGGTACCTACCGCGCACTCGACGGCCGTGGTGGCGGCGGTACCGGCGCGCAGCGTTTTGCGCCCCTTAACAGTTGGCCGGACAACGGCAACCTGGACAAAGCACGGCGCTTGCTGTGGCCAATCAAAAAGAAATATGGCGAGAAGATCTCCTGGGCCGATTTGATGGTGTTTGCCGGTAACCGTGCGCTGGAGACCATGGGTTTTCGTACCTTTGGTTTTGGCTTTGGTCGCGCCGACATCTGGGCACCCGAAGACGATATCTACTGGGGCCCTGAGACCGAGTGGCTCGCGACTAAAGACGAGCGCTACACCGGTAGCTTTGAAGACGGCAATCGGGTGCTTGATAATCCCCTTGCTGCGGTCCAGATGGGTCTTATTTACGTTAACCCTGAAGGCCCCAATGGCGTCCCCGACGCGCTTAAGTCAGCTCAGGATGTCCGCGAAACATTCGCCCGCATGGGTATGAACGACCGCGAAACCGTTGCCCTGACCGTCGGAGGCCATACCTTCGGCAAAATGCACGGCCGCGGTAAGGAAGAGCACGTGGGCGCAGCTCCCGAAGCGGCGAAAATTCACGAACAGGGATTCGGCTGGACCAACAAAAACGAAACCGGGCTTGGCGAATATACCGTGACTTCGGGCCTTGAGGGTGCGTGGACCCCTACTCCGACCAAGTGGGACAATTCCTACCTGAATACTATTTTTGCGCACGAGTGGGAGGTGAAAAAATCACCCGCCGGTGCCAATCAGTGGGAGCCCGTCGAAGTCAAAGAGGGTTATTGGGTGCCCGACGCTCATGTTGAGGGTAAGAAGAATCCACCGGTAATGACCACCGCCGATATGGCCATGATCACCGACCCTGACTATCTTAAAATTTCGCAGGAGTTCCATGAAAATCCGGACGTCCTCGCCGATGAATTTGCCCGCGCGTGGTACAAGCTCCTCCACCGTGACATGGGTCCACGCGATCGCTACCTTGGCTCTCAGGTGCCGGACGAAGTCCTGATTTGGCAAGATCCAGTGCCTGAACATAAAGGTCCGCTGGTAAACGAACAACAGATTGCGAAACTAAAACAGCAGATCGCCGACGCTGGCCTTAGCCCTAAACAGCTGGTCGGAACGGCCTGGGCGTCTGCGGTGACCTATCGCCAAACCGACCACCGAGGCGGTGCCAACGGCGCCCGCATTCGACTGGAACCGCAAGTAAACTGGGACGTTAATCTAAAATCAGGCGTGGCAGACGTTATCGATCGCCTGGAGCAGATCAAGGATGCCTCGGATGCGAATATTTCCCTTGCTGATCTGATCGTGTTAGCGGGTAACGTTGGCGTTGAGCAGGCTGCGAAAGCCGCCGGACATGCAATTGAGGTGCCCTTCTCACCGGGCCGCACCGATGCCAGTCAGGATATGACCGAGGTCGACACTCATGCCTATCTTGAGCCCAAGCATGATGCGTTTCGTAATTACATGCAGCAGCAGACTACCAATATCCCCGCCGAACACCTGATGGTCGACCGGGCATTTCTGCTCAACCTCAGCGTTCCACAAATGACCGCGCTCCTTGGCGGTATGCGCGCCATTGGCGCTAATGCCGGTGACACTAAGGATGGCATTCTCACCGAGCGTGAAGGCCAACTGACCAACGATTTCTTTGTGAACTTAGTCGATATGGGCACTGTGTGGGAGCCGCTGGATGACAGCGAGGAGCGCTTCGAAGGACGCAATCGTGCGACCGGAGACAAAAAATGGACGGCGACACGCGTCGATCTGATTTACGGCTCAAACTCGCAGCTTCGCGCCATCGCGGAAGAATTCGCGGCAAACGGTGGTGAAGCTAAAATGCTTAAGCACTTCGTAAACGGCTGGGTCAAAGTCATGGAGAACGACCGCTTTGACTTGCACCGTTAGATAATAGGAGTCGATATGAAACGCGTAGAGAACAAGGTCGCCGTGGTTACTGGCGGTGCGCTTGGAATAGGACGTGCGATCTGCCTGGAGTTGGCGAAAGAAGGCGCAACAGTTGCAGTAACGGATATTGCCGATGACAAAGGCCAGGAGGTAGTTAAGGCCATTCAGTCAGCCGGCGGTAACGCGAAATACTGGCACGTGGATACAGCGTCAGAAGACAATGTAAGCCAGGCGTTCGCCGACATCGTCGCTGAATTTGGCAGCATCGACGTCCTGGTCAACAACGCCGGCATCGCCGGCGCAAACAAGCCCACGCATGAAATCACCAAAGAGGAGTGGGACCAGGTTATCAATGTTAATGTCAGTGGTGTTTTCTATTGCACCAAGCATGTGATTCCAGTCATGCAAAAAGCCGGAGGGGGGAGCATTATTAACCTCTCTTCGATTTACGGCTTGATTGGTGCCGCGGACTTGCCGCCTTATCATGCATCCAAAGGCGCGGTGCGCCTGATGACCAAAAATGACGCATTGACCTATGCCAAAGACAAAATACGCGTCAATTCGATCCATCCAGGCTTTATCTGGACACCATTAGTCGAGGATCTGGGCAAAGCCTCTGATGAAGGCGTTGATGCCTTTAGAAAACAACTGGACAGCCTTCACCCCATCGGCCATGTCGGCGAGTCGGAAGACATCGCTTATGGCACCGTCTACCTTGCCTCCGACGAGGCCAAGTTTGTCACCGGCGCCGAGCTTGTGATCGATGGTGGTTATACTGCTCAGTAGAGTTTAGATGATGGTTAGTGCCGGCAATTGCCGTCATTAACCATCATATTCTGTGGAGGTTAGTGCTTTGCCTGGTTCAGTGCCTGAATGGCAAAACTACCGAGCCAGTGACCGCCTTCGTAACTGTCACCCACCAGGTTGGGGTACGAGTGCGCCATGTGCTTGTCCGCAACTTTGCGCAAGTGCGCGTACTGCGGGTACTCATTCGCTAACGCATAAAGGTTCCAGGCGCGACTGAAGTTTAACCCATCAAGGTGAACGAGTTTGCCGTCGGTGCGGTCGCTTACCTGCCCTACTTCCAGACTGTAATCTTTGTCCGCCAGTTGCGGCATGAAGTCAGCTAACCAGGGTAAAAATTCGTCCTTGGGCAACACCCGTTGCATTAAACCTATTTCTTCTAAGCAGGGCGAAATAAAATCGTAGCCGCTTGGCTCCCAGCTAATCGGACAATTCTTATCGGCAAGAAAATAATCTTTCGCGCGCTGCTCTATCAACTGCTTTAACTCGGTTAGCTCGTGATTTACCGCGTAATCGTATGCAAAGCTTAACCCAAAGGCGGTATTGGTATGCTCGCCGACACGCACTGGATAAAGCAGTTGGGGGAGAAAGCTTTCATAGCGCGCGATGATGACGTCCGCCAGTGGCTGCAAATTCGCAGCAAGTTCCTGACCAAGCGGGTCGTCCCAGGCGTGCAGTTCATCTGACAACTTCAGCAACCATGCCCACCCGTAGGTTCGCTCAAACGACTTATTGATCTCTTTACTAAAAAACTCCGCTTCGCGCGCGCCATTTTCAGCGGTTAAATTACGCTTCAGAATCGCTCTCGCTGTTTCTGCATGTTCCATATCAGGAAACTGCCGTAACAGCGTTACCAATGACCAGTAGCCGTGTACGGCACTGTGCCAGTCGAAACAGCCATAGAAGACCGGATGATGCACTCTGGGCTCCTGCACATCTTCAGCACTTCCCAGAGTGATGCCGGTTTTATAGGGGTAAGGTGTCTCGACGCAATGTAACGGCAGCGTCACCAATTTATCCGCCTCTTCCAGAGTTAACCGGTGAGTGGTCTCGCCGCTGGCCTGCGCCTGGTTAAACAATCCGAAAGATAAAAAAACTACACTGCCGATAATGGCGCGTTTGTTCATAAGTTTGCCTTTGCTGCTGATAGTTTATTCGTGCACCTTTAAGTGCCTGAAGATTTAGACTTAGTTTTCCATGGCGCAAATGCGATGAAATACAATAAGCCAATGTTGGCAAAAGGTACCAAAATCAGCAAGCCTAAAGGCCCTGGATACCCAATGCGCTGACATAGCCGCCAGGTGGGCGCCACCAAAATAACGCCTATCAAAAGCATCCAGAGGAAACCCGTACCTGTGAACATTTCATGACCCATCACAATATCTCCTTTTTTGACAAGTACCTAGGCTAGGTTAGACTCTAATTTAGCAAATTACAAAAAACCAAATGGTCTCTCTACCTAATCACGTCAAGTTTGCCTAATCAAAATGGAGTCATTAATGGAAGAGCATAGTCATGACAACCGCAACCAGAGTTATCGTAAGAATAGTCTAAGTCTATGGGGTGCAGTGTCGTTGGGCACCGGCGTGATGATAGGCGCGGGGATCTTCGCTCTGACCGGACAGGTTGCTCAATTGGCGCGCGAATGGTTTGTACTAGCCTTTGTTTGCGGCGGTATTATCGCTGGGTTCAGTGCTTATTCTTACGTAAAGCTAGCGCAAGCTTACCCCTCAGCTGGTGGCATCGCCATGTTTCTCAGCAAAGCTTACGGTAAGGGCAGTATCACGGCAATATTTGCCCTGCTCATGTATTTCTCGATGGTGATCAATGAAAGTCTGGTAGCTCGCACCTTTGCCTCCTATACCAGCCAATTGATCCCGTTCGAAGCCCAGTGGCTGATTCCAACATTAGCTGTAGGTCTGCTGGCCTTTGCTTTTCTCGTAAATATTTTGAGCAACGAGTTTATCCAAACCTTTTCCTTCTTCATGGCTTTCGTGAAAGCGGCCGGCTTAGTTATTCTCGCCGGTGGCGGATTATGGGCTGCGGGAATAGACTTTAAGTCAATATCGGTGGTGCCAGAGGAAGCTTCAACAGGCGGCATCCTGGCGGGTATTGCTCTGAGTATTCTGGCCTACAAAGGGTTTACCACGATTACCAATAGCGGCGATGAAATCGTTGACCCGAAAAGAAACGTCGGGCGCGCCATCATTCTCTCGCTAATACTCTGTGGCATCATCTATCTGCTTGTGACTTTGGCGGTGGGATCGAGCCTTTCCATAGATGAGATCGTCAAAGCTAAAGACTATGCGTTAGCTGAAGCTGCGCGTCCGGTTTATGGGAAAGTTGGCTTATGGATTACCGTAGGCTTCGCTATTGTCGCCACTGTCTCAGGGGTCATCGCCAGCGCTTTCGCTGTGTCCCGAATGCTGGCAATGCTTACTAACATGAAATTGGTGCCCCACAGTCACTTTGGCATGCCCGGCTCAATTCAAAAACATACCCTGGTTTACACGATAGTGATGGCGATGGCACTGGCGGCATTCTTCGACTTGAGCCGAATCGCCTCGCTTGGTGCGATTTTCTATATCATTATGGATATTGCCATTCACTGGGGGGTGTTAAGACATCTGAGAAAAGAGGTAAACGCCAATGTCGCTATACTACTCAGTGCAATAACTTTAGACGTCATCGTTTTAGCAGCTTTCCTGTGGATCAAGTGGAACAGTGACCCGCTTGTTATTTGGGCTTCGATTATCGGGATAGTATTTATCTCAGCCGGAGAAGTCGTGTTTTTGCGGCAAAAACGCAAGGAAGAGGAGACCGCTGAGCAGGAGTAACTGCTGTGAGGGTTCGAACCTGGCGCTGATAATAGCGCCTGTGTTCATACGTTTGCCTTTAGTTAATCAGTTTCAGGTGGCTTCACCACCCAGTCGGGATCAGCGAACTCACCGACGGGACGGATCTCACAGAAATCCGCCGCGCTGCGGATGATTTCGGCTACTTCCGGGTTGTCTTTAGACTCCATCGCATCGCGGGCCGCCTTGCTATCCCAGCTGGCAATCGCAATAAGCACCTTCGGATCGTCGAGTTTACGATGTAATTCAGTGCCCCGCGCCCCTGGCGCGCGCTGAATAATTTCGCTGGCGCGTACCCAGGCACGTGCATAGTCTTCTGCGCAGTGATCGCCTTTAATGTGTACTTCAAAAATATACTTCATTACGCTTCTTCCTCCGCCAGGCGGCAACCGGATCAAACGCTCATAAAAAGTAGTCTATCGGCAGCAGCGACATGAACCAGACATAGGTGCGTTGCCACCAACTTGTTTCAGGATCAGTGGAATAGTGAACCGGATTCGCTCTGGTCTGTTCAACCCAAGTCAATTTCCCCTCTGCATCCAACATTACCCTATAAGCCCCTTCAGGAACGCCATTTTCGAACGCCTGCTCCAGGGCTTGAGTGAGTTCAGGGCTGGCAATAATGAAGCCCAGCTCAGTATTCAAATTAGCTGAGCGCGGATCGAAATTAAACGAGCCGATAAACAGCAGTTTACCGTCAATAGCAGCCGCTTTTGCATGCAAACTGCCCGCTGACAGACTGAAGCTGCCCGCAGCATCTTCGTCCGATGCCAGCTGCTCATCGCTGAGTTTTAATTCATAAAGCTTTATACCTGCCTCCAGCAGCTCGCGACGCCACTTTATGTACCCGGCGTAAACGATGGCCAGGTCTGTTGCCGCCAGCGAATTGGTCAGGATGTTGATATCAACACCTTTGGCAGCAAGCTCCTTTAACACCTCTACCCCGGAAGCCGTCGGAATCAGATACGGCGTCACCAGATACAACCGTTGCTCTGACTGCAGAATGATATCTTCCAACCGGGGATACAATTGCTCGTCCTCTGCTGCTCGCCCTAGCCCTTTACTCGGGTCGTCGCTCAGCATTGTGGTGGGTGCCCAGGTGAGCTCCAGTCCACCGGCAACTAACCTGGTAAAAAACTGCGATTCATCTACTACAGTCTGATGGTTCACTGCATCATCACCGGATGTATGCTGCTGAACGATTTTTTCGATCGGCGCCGAGTCAGTTGGTGGCTGATCAGCCGGATGAATTAAATCGATAGGGTAAGCTGACTTGCTGTTCCAGTAGTCATCAAAATCCGTCACCACAGCATTGACCACAGGTCCAATTGCCAGTACATCCAAATCTGAAAAGAGAAAATCGTCGGTCGCACCAAAGTAAGGATCAGCAATATTTCGCCCACCGATGATGGTAACGCTGTTATCCACGGTGAATGTTTTATTGTGCATACGCCGGTTGGCACGGTCGAGATCGGTAATGAAGCCAAGCCACTTCTGTGATCTCATCACAAATGGATTAAATAGGCGAACTTCAATATTGGGGTGCTGATGAAGGCGATTAAGCTGCGCATCAAGTCCGGTGGTTTCAAAATCATCTAAGAGTAAGCGAACGCGAACGCCGCGCTGCGCGGCTTTAACCAGCTCCTGTGTAAGCATACTACCGGTACTATCCAGGCGCCAGATGTAGTACTGCAAATCGATACTTCGCTCGGCTCCACGCACGAGCTGAATTCGCGCGGCGAAAGCATCTTGGGAATCAGCGAGAATATGGATCCCTGACCTGTCGGGGTGGCGTTCCGCCTGTTCTGAAACTGCCGCCCCCAAAGTCGTCCGCTCGGTTACCGAAGCAGACAAAGCGTAGCTTTCTTCAATGGCTGTGCGTGGTGGCAACTGACACGCGGTCAATGCAAACGCCACTATCAGCAGTATCGCAACGCGTAGTCTTTTCGCCATTGTCATCCCTTGCAACGTATTGACTAGCTGAGTTAATTCCCCTAAAGACTAGTATAGACGTTAGCAGAGTAAAACCGTCGACCGCGTTATTGCAGCTAAAAAATCGTCAGAGCTGTGCCTGCTGCCGCAAGTAATCATCGTAGGTGCCGGAGAAATCACGCATCCCCTGGTCAGTTAACTCGATGATGCGCGACGCCAGCGACGATACGAACTCACGGTCATGGCTGACAAACAACAAGGTACCGTCGTAATGCTCAAGCGCCAGGTTTAACGCTTCAATGGATTCCATGTCCAGGTGGTTGGTCGGCTCGTCCATGATCAGTACGTTTGGTCGCTGCATGATCAGTTTGCCAAAAATCATGCGTCCTTTTTCGCCACCTGACAAAATGGTGACCGGCTTTTTGATGTCGTCCTGCGAGAACAGCATGCGCCCAAGCACACCACGGATTGCTTGCTCATCGTGATGGGGCTGTTTCCACTGGCTCATCCAGTCAAACACGCTGATTTTGTCTTTAAACCAATCGGCATGATCCTGCGCGTAATAGCCGATAGTAACGTTCTCTGACCATTTGATCAGACCGTCATCTAGTTTGTGCTGGCCGACTAAAGACTTCAAAAGAGTCGTTTTACCGATACCGTTCGCACCCAAAATCGCGACTTTTTCGCCGACTTCAATCATGGCGCTGAGGTCTTTTAACACCTGCACGTCATCGAAAGACTTGGTCACACCCTGCATTTCTAGCGCCAGACGATACAGCTTTTTCTCTTGTTCAAAGCGAATAAAGGGGCTTACGCGACTTGAAGCTTTAACCTCAGCCAACTGAATTTTTTCGATTTGTTTAGCACGCGACGTTGCCTGTTTTGCTTTCGAAGCATTGGCAGAGAAGCGGCTGACAAATTGTTGCAGCTCAGCGATTTTCTCTTTCTTCTTGGTGTTCTCATTGAGCAGCTGCTCGCGTGCCTGCGTTGCCGCAAACATATACTGGTCGTAATTACCGGGGTACACACGCAGTTCGCCGTAATCAATATCGGCCATATGCGTACACACGCTATTCAGGAAGTGCCGATCGTGCGAAATAATAATCATGGTCGCCTGGCGCTCATTAAGCACCGTCTCTAACCAGCGAATAGTATTGATATCCAGGTTGTTGGTCGGCTCATCTAGCAACATGATATCCGGCTCAGAAAACAGTGCCTGTGCTAACAACACACGTAGTTTCAGGCCTGGCGCGATATCACTCATCAGGCCGTAATGGGTTTCGATCGGGATGCCCACGCCCTGCAGCAATTCACCGGCCCGTGATTCTGCGGTGTAGCCATCCAGCTCCGCAAACTCTACTTCCAAATCGGCAACGCGCATGCCGTCTTCTTCGCTCATTTCGGCCATGTTGTAGATGCGATCACGCTCAGCTTTGACCCGCCACAGCTCTTCATGACCCATGATCACAGTGTCAACCACCGAGTACTGCTCGTAGGCAAACTGATCCTGACGCAACTTACCGACGCGCATGTTCGGCTCAATGGAAACATTCCCCGCCGATGGCTCCAGCTCACCGCTCAGGATGCGCATAAAAGTGGATTTGCCGCAGCCATTGGCGCCAATCAAGCCATACCGATTGCCGTCGCCGAATTTAACAGAGATATTTTCAAAAAGAGGTTTTGCACCAAATTGCATGGTGATATTTGCAGCAGAAATCACGTTTGAACACCCGAACAAAAAATAGGCGCGTAATCTACGTGTTTTAGCACCAAATTACAAAGGAAGTTTGCACTAATTTCGCGGGCTCACCAGCTATTTTAGCTTTTGTTCCGCCGTTGCGGGCGCTGCCCTGAAATTTTCGGCTTGGCGCGATGCCTGGAATTCCCCTGGGGTTTGCCTTGCGATTGCGGTTTCGCTTGTGGTTTCGGGCGGCGGCTGCGATGGCCCTCCGGCGCCAGTCCGCTGGAATTCTCGATAGATTTCATCAATTCTGTCAGTTCAGATTCGGTCAAATTCCGCCATTGCCCGACCTGTAATTTGCCTAACCGGATATTCATGATGCGGGTACGCTCGAGCTTACGTACTTCATAGCCAAAGTACTCACACATGCGACGAATCTGGCGATTCATGCCTTCGATTAACGTCAGTCGAAAAACAAAATTGGAGACCTGTACCACTTTACATTTTTTCGTGCGCGTACCGAGAATTGGGACTCCACCTGCCATTCCGGCAATGAAATCAGCGGTGATCGGTTTTTGCACTGTTACCACGTACTCTTTTTCGTGTTTGTTACCAGCGCGCAGAATTTTATTCACCAAATCGCCGTCACTGGTCAGAAAAATTAACCCTTGCGAGTCTTTATCAAGGCGTCCGATAGGGAAAATACGGCTCTTGTGACCGACAAAGTTGGTGATATTGTTGCGTTCGGCGGAATCAGTAGTCGATACCACGCCCACCGGTTTGTTAAGCGCGATAAACACAAAAGGTTGCTTATCTTCAGCACGAATCGGTCGGCCATTCACCTTCACTTCGTCACCGTCGGCTACTTTGTCACCCACCACAGCCTTGCGGCCATTGAGCGTGACCTGGCCCTGCTCAATAAATTTGTCGGCCTCACGCCGTGAACAGATACCACTTTCACTAATAAACTTATTTAACCGAACCGTTTCACGTTCTTGCATAGAACCTCTTGAGGAGTCTGACCTTCATCCAGAACCAACACCTGATCGTTTATCTGGACTGGCAAATCTAATGGGATTTATACCATTAATAAATAAAAAAATGACCCCCAATAAATGGTCAAGCCAGTTATTGAGGGTCATTAGATCAGGGTGATCTCTGTTTCTGCTTGTTGTCACTAACTACTATCGATATATCTTTTCAACAATCAGCGATCGTCCTGCCCCCGTTGCTCGGGCGCAATCTGCTTGTCTTTTTGCGAATGATTGCCATGGTTTGAATTCGCACGGCTATGATCTTCACGACTCTGATTTTCTTTATCTTGCTGAGATTGCAGCTTGCGCTTTTCCTCTTCAGTAAGATCTTGCTCATGTTTTTTAACTTTCGGATTCATTGGCCCAGTCATAAAGCCTCCTTAATCATTAAAAATGTCAGTGCGTTTTCATTTTCGTGTCACGCTTAAAGTGTAGCAAAAATCCGCTCGAAACTTAAATCAGCTCGCCTGCTACCTCTTATCCACTGCTACAAAAGACTTTCAGATAATGCTGCTTTCGCACTAACGTGGCGGAAAAAATCGTTTAAAGAAAAAGTGCGAAGGAGTGTAAATAAGGAGGATAAACCCTGCCAGTAACAAGCTAAGATAAACCAGTGGCGGCAAGTCTGTGCGCTGTTCGGCTAGTCCATAAACCCAGTTGATATTCTTTTCCGGCTCGGTGATCAAATAGGTCAGCGGAACGATGATTAACGCGATAAGAATCTGCAACGGATAAGCGCGCTTATCGTAGCCGTATTTTATAAGCATCAGGAGAATTACCGGCGGTAATGCCAGATGGAAAATACCTGAGAGCATTCTGACAAACCAGTGGTTCTCATCAGTAAACATGTACAGCGCAACCTGAGTCAGCTGAGCGCCAGAGAGGAAATCGGCGATCCAGGATAACTCCAGCAGCAGCACTGCTACGGCCATGGTACTGGCCAACAAACGATTCTCCCACCACAGCGCCGGCACCATGAGAATTAAAGCAATATCTGAGAACCAGAGGAAATTCGTCGGGCCCAGGGTATGCCAATAGACCGGAATGATAACGGCGACCATCAGGGTGTAGGCCACTTTTAGCCAGAGTGGGATCCGCTGGTGTTGCTCATCGTTATCAGCTCGGGTTTTGTTACCAATCATGCCGCTTCCTTATGAAAAAGTTCATCTTTCTTCTACACTTAATAATAGACATTCAACCAAACAGCAAACAGGTGTAGCAATGGCGATTGAAAAATGTCCAAAGTGTGAAGATCAGGTGCTGGATAACAAATACAGCTGTCCTGCCTGTGGTTTCGTGAAACCTGACAAGCCCGAGCAACAAAAACATCCGAAGAAGGAACAGATCACCACTGAGAACACTTCCAAAAGTCTGCAGATTCAAGGGGTGGTGTCCGTCGTTCTGTTTATCGTTGGTATACTCTGGTTTTACCTGACCGCTGATGAGTATCAACAACGTGGCCAACTCAATATTATCGCGCTCTTGATGTTTGTGATTGGCTTCATCTGGTATGTGGTGACGCGCTTTCGCATCTGGCGACAACATAAGTCAGGTTGAAAAATCGTCTTTCCGTTACTAGGCTTAATAGGTGTAGTAAAGAAGTATAGCTGCACAGGAAAACTGCATATGCAGCCTTAGTTTTACCAGATAAAACGTTGAAAGGAGGCAAAATCATGCAAGTTAAAAACGTAATGACGACACAACCGCAATACCTGAAAGACAACGTAAGTATTCGCGAAGCAGCGCTCACCATGCGCAACAACAAAAGTGGCTTTGAGCCGCTCACCGATGCCACCAAAGTCACCGGTGTGATTACCGACCGCGATGTTACTGTTCGGGCGGTAGCAGAAGGTAAGAGTCTGGATGATAAAGCCAGCAGCATTGCCACTGAACGAGTCCTGTACACCTATCAGGACGACGACGTCGAAGATGTTGTGCAAAATATGGTAGAACAGAAAGTTCAGCGCTTATTAGTACTTAATAACCGCGAAAACAAAGATTTAGTCGGAGTAGTGACGCTCGGCGATATCGCTAATCACTGCGAAGATCCGCAGTTAGCTCTGAAAATCGTAAAAGCTTCCCGCACCTATAATTAAGCGTGCAGGAGTACACACTGAGTCATGATCCGTTAAGCCAGCCGCAGTGCTGGCTTTTTTCTTAAGTGACAGCTTAAATTGCAGAAGGTAGTAGTTGCATCACCGGCAAAAAGGGGCTGATATGGCATCATCAGATAAAAGTACCGATGGTTACCAGGAAAAAAGAGACTTCCGCAAGACCTCCGAGCCGAAGGGGGACGACGTGGATTTCGATTGGGCTGAAGCCCGTCCTGTGTTCGTTATCCAAAAGCACGACGCGTCCAATTTACACTATGACTTTCGCATTGAAGTTGATGGCGTCCTCAAATCCTGGGCGGTGCCAAAAGGTCCCTCAACGGACCCGTCAGAAAAACGCCTTGCCCTGCCGACGGAAGACCACCCGCTGGATTATGCTGACTTTGAAGGAACTATCCCGGAAGATGAATACGGGGGTGGTACTGTCATGGTATGGGACAGAGGCTGCTATCGAAACCTAAAAGAAGACAATGATGACGATGATACGAAATCGATCGCACAACAACTTGAAGACGGTCATGCCACCATTTGGCTGGAAGGTGAAAAACTGACAGGTGGTTACGCATTAATTCGCACCGACAGCGGCGATGACGAGCGCTGGCTGCTGGTAAAAATAGACGATGATAAAGCCGATGCCCGCCGCAACCCGGTTTCAACCGAACCTGACTCGGTCAAAACCCATCGCAGTTTAGCGGATATTGCTGAACAAGCGGAGTCCGATGATGACTGATGTGCTGGAGCTTTTAGATGACGATGACCGTGAACGTGCGCGTCAGCAAGCGATGCCCGACTGGCTCGACCCCATGCTGGCGAAGCTGACCCATGATCATTTCTCTGACGATAAATGGATTTACGAACGTAAGCTTGATGGCGAACGTGTGAATGCTTACATCAGCACCAACGGTAAGGTAACCTTATGTTCGCGCAACAAAAAATGTCTAAATGAAAGCTATCCTGAACTGGTAGAAGCCTTGCAGGGTCAGGCACCGCGCGGCGCTATTTTCGACGGCGAAGTGGTTGCACTGAATAGCGACGGCGTCAGTGACTTTCAGCGCCTGCAAGCAAGGATGAATGTCAGTACCGAGCAAGAAGCGCGCGCCAGCGATGTGCAGGTTTACTATTATTTGTTCGACTGCTTGTATTTGGATGGCCACAACATTACCGAATGCACCCTGCGCGGGCGTAAAAAGCTACTGCGCAGCGCTTTGCAATGGAACGACCCCCTGCGCTTTACCGCACACCGTAACGGCGACGGTATCGCTTACTATAAAGAAGCCTGTGACAACGGTTGGGAGGGGCTGATCGCAAAACGCGCCGACAGCAGCTACGTACATAGTCGCTCACCCCATTGGCTGAAGTTCAAATGCCTGATGCAGCAGGAGTTTGTTATTTGCGGATTCACCGAGCCCGAGGGCGAGCGCATCGGGTTTGGTGCGCTGTTGCTCGGTTTTTATCGCGATAATGAGCTGATTTACGCTGGCGACGTTGGTACTGGCTTTGATGAGCAGACGTTGAAAAGCTTACATAAGAAGCTGCAGTCGTTAAGCCGCAAGACCTCGCCGTTTGATACGGACGCACCCTCAGGTGACGAGATAACCTTCATAACCCCGAAACTGGTTTGCGAAGTCGCATTCAGCGAATGGACCGCCGATGATAAGTTGCGCCACCCGCGCTTTCAGGGCTTGCGCCGCGACAAAGAAGCGACCGAGGTTTGCCAGGAAATTGCTGACCAGGTCGCCGATGTTTAACTCGAGGATGAACCAATGGAAATAAACGGACACCAGATCGAGATTTCCAAACGCGACAAATTATTCTTTCCTGACGCGGGCATCAGCAAGGGCGATTTAATCGATTACTACGAGAAAGTCGCCGAGGTTATGGTGCCGCATATGCAGCATTATGGCGTAAGTATGGAACGCTTTCCCGACGGCCTGCAAGGCGATAGTTTTTTCAATAAGGACACGCCGGACTATTTCCCGGACTGGATAACCACCGTCGCTATTGAAAAACGTGAGGGCGGACACTTTAAAGCACCTGTCGTGGATACTCCCGCGGCCTTAATTTATCTCGCCAATCAGGCTGTCATCACGCCTCATCTTTATTTATCGCGCACCGACGACCTGGAGCATCCCGACAAACTGGTGTTTGATTTAGACCCTCCCAGCACGGATGACAGTGCTGCAGCATTACGTCAGGCGGCACTTCACGTCCGCGAACTCATGGCCGAAATCGCGCTGGACACCTGGATTCAGACCTCAGGAGCTAACGGCTTTCACCTTGTTGTTCCACTTGATCGTAGTGCTGATTTTGACCAGGTGCGTGAATTCGCAAAAGACTGTGCACGTTTGCTGGTGCACCGCCATGGCAGCAAATACACGCTGGAGCAGCGCAAGGATAAGCGTGATGGCAAAATCTTCTTAGATATGTTGCGCAATGCTTATGGCGCGACCTCGGTTGCCCCCTACGCTGTGCGTGCCCAGCCGAGCGCTTCCGTTGCCACACCCATCGAGTGGGATGAACTGATAGATGGTGCGGGCCCACAAAGCTGGACGCTGAAAACAATCCCACGACGCCTGGCGCAGAAAGAAGACCCCTGGCAGGGACTGATGAAACATGCCTATCGCCTGGACGCTCATCAGCAACAACTAGATGAGCTTTTAGCCACAGAAGGTGTGAGCGATGACTAAGCAGGAACTTTGCCATGCCTCATGAGCGCCCGCAGCGGGTTTCTACTGTAAACGATTGTGTTGATCAGCTGCTGCAGCGGGTCGGCAAGAAAATCACCCTGGGTTTGCCCCTTGGCTTAGGTAAGCCCCTGCTTTTTACCAATGCGCTGTATCAACGCGCCAAAGCAGATCCTTCTATCGAGCTGCATATCGTTACCGCACTGTCTTTATTACCGCCCGCGCCGTCAGCCGGATTGGAAGCACGCTTTATGACGCCCATAATAGAGCGTTTGTATGGCGCTGTACCTGAACTCGATTATGCCCGCGATGTGCTCAACCATGATCTCCCCGACAACGTTAAAGTATCTGAATTTTTCTTTCAGGTGGGGAGTTTTCTGCATCACAGCGAGCAACAGCAGCACTACATTTGCACCAACTACACGCACGCTATGCGTGATTTGCTTGCCCTCGGAATCAATGTCATCGCTCAGCTGGTCGCACCCGATGACAACCCACGAGCAACGCAGCAGCTCAGTTTAAGCTGTAATCCAGATTTATCGCTCGACCTGTTCAGGCACCTGCGCGCTGCTGAAACAGTTGACCAACCGATAGCTCTGATCGCCGAGTGTAACCCAAACCTGCCATTTTTTGGTCGCGACGCGGCAGTTCCCGCATCAACCTTTGATCTGATCCTGCAAAATGAAGCCTCTGACTATCCATTGTTTGCAGTTCCGCAGGAGGAGATAAGTCCCGCCGACCACTTGATTGGCTTTTATGCCAGCAGCCTGATTAAAGATGGTGGTACCTTACAGGTCGGTATTGGCTCGTTAGGCGCTGCCCTTGTTTACAGCATTTGCTTGCGCCATCAGCACAACGCTAACTGGCGCGAACTATACCAGGCGCTGGACCTCGCAAAACATTTCCCGATCGCCACCACAGCCGGTGGCACAGAGCCTTTTACCAAGGGTTTATATGGCTGCAGTGAAATGATGGTGGACGGCTTCATCTATTTATTAGAAGCCGGTATTTTAACCCGTAACGTGTACCCCGACGCCGAGCTACAAGAAAAGATTAACGCCGGTGTTATCGACCCGGAACACAGCGATGATGAGCGGTTACAACAGGGGACCGTCATGCACGGTGGCTTTTACCTTGGCCCTAATGCTTTTTATGAGAAATTGCGGCAACTTAGCCCCCAGCAGCGTGATCGAATCTGCATGAGCAGCGTAAATTACATTAATGACCTTACTAATCACCGTTTCGGTGACCAGCGTCTAAAAGTGGCGCAACGGGTTTCCGGTCGCTTCATCAATTCAGCCATCCAATGCACACTGAGTGGTGCCGTGGTTTCCGATGGCCTGGACGACGGCCGCGTGTTGAGCGGCGTGGGCGGACAGTACAATTTCGTCGCCATGGCACACGAGCTTCCGGACGCCCGCTCGATAATAACTTTGCGCAGCACCCGCACTTCTGGCGGCAAGGCCAAGTCAACTATTGTCTTTTCCTATGGGCATTGCACTATCCCACGCCATCTTCGGGATATTGTGGTTACCGAATACGGCATTGCCGATCTGAGAGGAAAAAGCGATGAAGAGGTTTACCTTGCTTTAATTCGCATCGCCGACGCCAGGTTCCAACCTGAGTTGTTAGAGGAGGCGAAAAAGGCCGGCAAAATCGCCGCGGACTTCTGTCTCCCTGAAGCGTGGCAGAACAATACTCCCGCAGCCATCGAGCGGGCACTTCAGCAATTTCAGAAGCAGGGTCTGTTCCCGGCATTCCCCTTCGGCACTGAGCTTAGTGACGATGAGATTGAGTTGAAGCAGGCGCTCGAGCAGCTGGAACAACGCACGTCCACCTTACCTGGAAAACTATGCACACTGTTTAAGGCCGTGCTCTTCGGTTCCAGTCATAATGAATACAGCGAGCTACTCGAGCGTATGGAACTGCAGCAGACGCAAGGTTTAAAAGCCTGGCTGGATCGAAGATTACTTGTCGTAGCGTTAAAACGAGCAGTGGCGTTAAAACAAGCAGGTGATTCATCGCGGCCTTGATTGTTTCGCCCTTCTTGACCATGCTTTTAGTGAAGACAGTTTTAAATCCATCGTAAATGAGGAGTTTAAAAATGGCAGACAAAGAAGCCGTAGAGAAAAAGCAAGAAGCTAAAATTGAAGAGATGAAAGCCGAAATGGACCGTCTCAGAGCCAAAGCCAAACAGGCCGAAGCTGACAGTGAGATAAAGTATAAGGAGAAAATGATGGAGCTTGAGGCGTTAAAAGACGAAGCCGAAAGCAAACTCGACAGCTTAAAGAAATCCAGCAAAGACGCTTGGTCTGAAATCAGTACCGGTCTTGAGTCAGCGACACAATCGCTATCAACCGCAATTAAATCAGCCAAGCAAGAATTCAAATAGGACGTGAAGGCTGTTTGTCGCGCTGAATCGCGATACCAGGTGGTCGCCAGGACCAACTCATTTGTTGTACAGGAGACTTAGCAAATGCCGAGTGGCGCACTCTCGTTTGATAGTGAAAGCTCATCAGAGCATAGTTTAATCGCCCAGTATGAGCGCGTGCGTGCGCAAACCATGGCACTGATTGAGGACCTAAGCGCGGAGGATATGCTGCTGCAGTCAATGCCTGACGCAAGTCCGACGAAATGGCATCTGGCACATACCACCTGGTTTTTTGAAACCTTTCTACTGCAACCCTACCTGTCCGGGTATAAGCCTTTTGACGAGGCGTATCAGTACCTGTTCAATTCCTATTATGAAACCGTTGGCGAACGACATCCCAGGCCGCAACGGGGGTTGCTGTCGCGGCCGCCACTGGAGGAAGTTCTTGCATACCGCGAATATGTCGATAAGGCCATGGCACAATTACTGCCTACTGCAAACACCGACATTGAAGCTGGCGTTACTATCGGTCTACATCATGAAATGCAGCATCAGGAATTGTTAGTGACCGACATTAAGCATGCGTTGTCGTTAAACCCTTATGCACTGGCTGTAGATGACAGTACTTCACTAAGCGCAGCCAGTGACCACAAGCCTGCGCCGCGCGAGTTTGTTCATTTTGAAGGTGGCTTGTGCTTTATCGGCACTGATGCTCAATCGGAATTTGCTTATGACTGTGAGCAGCCCAGACACCAGGTTTTCGTTGCGGATTTTAGTCTTAGTGACCGTCTGGTGACCAATGCCGAATGGCTCGAATTCATTGAAGATGGCGGTTATGAACGACCCAAACTCTGGCTTTCAGATGGCTGGGCGACAGCGCAGCAGGAAGGCTGGCAGGCCCCGCTCTACTGGCATCGCCGCAATGATCACTGGTATACCCTCACCCATCGTCGCCGTGAGCCATTAGATCCAAACGCGCCGGTATGTCATATAAGTTACTATGAAGCAGATGCGTTTGCCCGCTGGTGCGGCTGCCGCTTGCCTACCGAGTTTGAATGGGAGGTTGCTGCCCGCACCGTTGCCCTCAAAGGCAACTTGTTGGAATCTCAGCACCTGCTACCGCAGCCAGCGCCATCAGGTCATAAAGGACTCAAGCAAATGTACGGAGATGCATGGGAATGGACACAAAGCCCCTTCATTCCGTATCCGGGTTTCACTACTCCTGAAGGGGCGCTGGCAGAATACAACGGCAAGTTTATGGCGAACCAGTGGGTACTGCGAGGCGGCTCGTGTGCTACCGCGCACCAACAAATGCGCGCTACCTATCGCAACTTCTTTTATGCGCATCAACGCTGGCAGTTCACCAGCTTACGTCTGGCCAAATAAAATCAGGAAGCCTTATGAACAGTGAATTTCTACAGGATGTTCTGGCGGGGCTGCGCCTGCCGCAAAAAGAATTACCACCGAAGTATTTTTATGATGCGCAGGGCTCTAAATACTTTGACCAGATTTGCGAACTCGAAGAGTACTACCCCTACCGTACTGAGCTGCGCCTGTTACCTCAGGTCGGCAAAGAGCTGCAGGCCTATTTCAGGGAAAAATCGATAACTGGTATTCAACTGGTCGAATTTGGCGCCGGATCCTTACACAAAGTGAAGCCAATACTGCAGGAACTCACCATGGTTAAGCAATTCACTGCTATCGATATTTCCGGTGAACACCTGAAAGCTGCTTCGGCTGAGCTGGCTGACATCTTCCCGGATCTACCCATAAAAGCTGCGCAAGGCGACTTTACTAAACCCATGCAATTAGAGCTATCTGACGCCACCCCAATGGGATTTTTTCCCGGCTCCACCATTGGCAACTTTGATCCGGACGACGCTCTGGATTTTTTGCGCAATGCGCGGGTAACGCTTGGCAGCGGTAGCTACATGCTACTAGGGGTGGATACCAAAAAGGACCAGCAAATGCTGGAGGATGCCTATGATGACAGCAGCAATGTTACTGCCCGCTTTAATAAGAATATCCTGACTCGCATAAACCGTGAATTAGACGCCAATTTTGACCCGGACCAGTTCGAGCATGTTGCGGTTTACAATCAGCAACTGGGACGCATTGAAATGCATTTACGCAGCCGCACGGATCAACAGGTAGAAATTGCCGGCGAGTCGTTTCAGTTTGAGAAAGGCGAAACCATTCACACTGAAAACTCCTATAAATACCATCCTGCCGAATTCGAACAACTGGCGAGTAGCGCTGGCTGGACGCGTGAATGCTTATGGCTGGCGCCCGATGATATCTTTGCGGTAATGCTGTTATCCAGCGGCGACAACAGTGCAATGCCGCGTTAGCGCCTGACCGGCGCCGCGACATAACGGTTTGTCGCCCAAAAGATAACGAAAGTGCCAACAATCCCGGGCACCAGCCAGGCCAGCAACTGCCAGTCACCGAGGAAATTGAACCAGTGCCGCGCGCCAAAGGCAAAAAATGCGGTATAAACGGCGATGCCCGAACCAATAGTTGAGCTAATATGCTCGGCCAGCCAACGTTTCGGTGCTGCTTCTTTAACGTAAGCAAAATGGCTCATTTGTATGCCTGAAACCAAGCCGATACCGCCAAAAATGTAATGCAATATCATGCGGTCGTCGCTAAGTATCGCCATGCTAATCAGACTGGCGCCACCCAGGAACAGGCTTGCAGGCATCCACAAGTAGCTCCAGCGCCGGAACACCGCCGTATTGCGCTTGTGTTTGAGCACCAGCATCGCCTGACGTACGCTGACAAAGGTCAGCAACGATAAAAACAGCAACATACTCCAGAAGTAATAGATTTGCTGCAACATCGCCGGTACTGACGTCGCACGCTGCAACAGCTCTGCCTTAAAATATGCCGGGTGACTTAACACCATCACCGACATCAGAATCCCCGACGTCGCGACCAGGTACATGCTCCACACGTACACCCTGCCAAACCATACATGACTGCTGCCACCTTTACGTACAGCGATGGGCACCCAGAAAATAATCAATGCAACAGTACCGAGCAGAATATGTAAATACAGCATAGCTTGGTGAATGGCTAACATCATGATTCCCCTTGTCCAGCCAACGAAGTTACAACAAGCTTACTGCAGGCCAGGGCACCGCACAGGTGCCGTTCGTCACGATTTAAAACATGACTTTTGGCCTATTGCGGGGGTGCAGTCCTGTGCCATACTCAAGCGATGAAAAAACTCGCGTCGCTCATTTCAGTCGAACTCTTTTCCGCGGTCATGACCATGCTTCTGGTGGCCGGCTCCACTATTTATTTCACGGTGGTGAGCAGCCGTCCCCAGCCGGCATGGGGGATTCCGTTACTATGCTTTTTATTCATTAGTTTTGCCCTACTGTTTTTGCTCAGTACCCGCGATAAACCTTTCCAGCATGAGCCCCGCACACGCATTCTATTGATTGTGTTGCAGTACATACTGGTAGTGGCGATGTATTTTGCCACGCCATTCACCTATGTCGCTATCTTTGGCACCATATGGTCGGCACAGCTCCCCTACTTCATGAGCACGCGTCTGGCATTCTTACTTTCGCCTCTGTTCGCGTTACCTATCTGGCTTGCCTTCGGCCTCTATTGGGGAATCGACAACTCCTGGATCTCAACCCTGCTTTTTTGGGCGTTTAATCTATTCGCTACCATGATGTCTGCGGCGCAATTGCGCGAAGCCCGGGCACGGCATGAAGCGGAACAAACAAACCGCGAACTGAAAGCGACGCAGGCTTTGTTAACTGCGGCAACAGAGCAAGCCGAACGCACCCGCATTGCCCGCAATATCCATGATTTGCTCGGTCACCATCTGACTGCCCTGTCCATTCACCTGCAAGTCGCCAGCCGTAAAGCGAATCCCGAAGCACGAGAAGCTGTTGAGCGGAGTCACTCCCTGGCAAAGCTATTGCTGGCGGACGTTCGCGAGGCCGTATCCGATATCCGTGAACACGACCACATTGACATTCAACACGCCCTGCGCCAGCTCGCCAATGCCTCCCCCACCGCAGAAATCTGTGTTACCTGTGATGACGATATACGCATCAATGCCATTCAGGTTGCTGATACGCTGTTGCGCTGCACGCAGGAGTCCATCACCAATGCGCTGCGCCACGGCCGGGCAACGCGCATTGAGATCACCCTAAGACAGCGCGCACACGACTGGCAGTTGACCATTCAGGATAACGGTATGGTGCGCAAGAACTGGCAGCCGGGTAATGGCTTAAAAGGAATGCAGGAACGCGCTCAACAAATTGGGGCGAAACTCGAGTGGCAGCTGACCGAACCGGGTTTTTGCACCACTTTAACCGTGCCACAACAGGACGCGCTATGATCAAGGTGTATTTGGTTGATGACCAGACGCTGGTGAGGCAAGGCATACGCAGCTTGCTTGAGCTTTCCGAGCAAGTAATAGTCAGCGGTGAAGCCGCCGGAGGTCAGCAGGCCTTAGCGGATCTTGTCGCGGCCGAAGCAGCAACTCAGCCGCAGGTCATTTTGATGGATATTCGTATGCCCGGGCTCAGCGGTATAGACACCCTTGCGCAGTTGCGCGCCGCGGGGGTGAATGTACCCGTTATGATGCTTACTACCTTTGATGATCACAGCTCGGTTATGGCTGCATTACAACAAGGTGCCAGCGGCTATGTACTCAAAGATGTGGCGCTGGAAACCCTGGTTGAGGCCATCACCCATGTCGCCGGCGGCGGGCGCTGGATTCAACCCGCTGTGACGGAGCGCATGTTACAGGGCCTGCAACAGGTTGAAACCGAATTCAGTAGTGCCGACCAACCGGAGCCATTATCTGACAAGGAGCTGGCTGTATTACGACTCATGGCCAGCGGTTTAAGTAATCGTGAGATTGCCAGCGCATTATTTAAGTCTGAAGGTACAGTAAAAAACCAGGTCTCGACCATTATGGCCAAACTTGGCGTACGCGATCGCACCCGCGCGGTTTTGAAAGCTTTGGAAACAGGTTGGATCTAAGCGCTAACTTTGTCGCTTCTTCCGGCGCTGTGCGTAACGCGCTAAGGTTTCGGCATAAACATAGCGAACTTCACCGGTAAAGTTGGCTATTGAGTGGTCGGCAGCACAAGCAACGGCTTCCTCCGCCAATTGCTGACGTTTTTCAGGGCTTTCCAACAGCACTTTCACTTTCTCCAGCCATAACGACTGCTGGGCTGGCGTTTTAAACCCGTTGATGTTGTTTTCAACAACATCATCGATACCACTTGAGCGCACCGCCACCACCGGTAATCCTGCTGCCATAGCTTCCAGAATAACCATTCCCTGGGTTTCCGACTGTGAGGCGAATAAGAAGACGTCACCCAGCTGATACCAGTTTGCCATTTGCTCTGGTGGCACAGCTCCAACGAAAGTCACTTGGTTGTGCAGGTTTAAACGTTTCACTTTCTGTTGCAGACGCTCCCGTTCAGGACCATCGCCAATCATGAGAAAGCGAAACGCTTGCGTCGATTGCTGCTTAAGTTCCGCAAGTGCCTCAATCATGAAATCGAGATTTTTTTCGTTGGACAACCGCGCGACGCTGACGAACACGGTTTCATTGCTGATCTGAAGCTTGGCCCTTAACTTGGCAATGGCCTGTTCATCCCGGGTTTGAAAGCGTTGAAATTCAATTCCTGTAGGTTGCACATAGATGCTTCTGCGCACCCCGATCATGCGCAGATACTCTTCGATGGAATGGGTCGGCACAATAATGCTGTCACACTTGTTGGCAAACCGGCGGACCAGCACATGCACAATAATATTGTTAAATAAACTGCCGGGAATCATCACGTTGTGTGAATAATGCTCAAGCCGGGTGTGATAGGTGTAAACCACCGGCACTTTTAAGCGCCGCGCAAGGTACACACCCAACGAGCCGATCCAGAACGGATGATGCGAATGAATGATATCAGGCTTAAATTGTTTTACTTTTTTGCGGACATAACCGGAGAAAATATTCGCAAAACGGAACTCGCTTTTCGCACCGAACGAAAACAATGACGGTATGCGTACGATATTTTCCTCACGTTTGGCTTGCTCGCGGTGCTCACGGTACTGGGGCGCGACGATCATTACCGTATCGTGTAATGCTGTTAAGCCACGGCGGAGCCGTTCAATCGAAATAGGAACACCACCAATGAAGGGCAAGTAGTTGTTGGTAAACATCGCTACTTTTAATGGTTTATCCTGCCATGGTGTGGCATCGATGTCATAGTTCGGGTAGTAGGATTTGCCAACAAAAACGGCGTTATACAATTTAATGCTAATGGCTAAAAACAAGCTCACCAGCAGAATAAAATTTATATACCCCGCATAAAAGAGTGAGTGGATAAAAAACCAAAAACTTTCCAGTTGCTTCAGAATCGGGTGCTGTCCAACCGGCAACTCGACAACGCGGTGTTGCACGCCCTCATCGGCACTCACTGTCACTTCCACATAGTGATAAAAGCTGTCGCCTTGATTCAATACCAATCCACCAGCGCCACCGGTTGTGATAAAAGGTGTACCAGCATAGTTGTGTTCGAAATACATCGCCACGTTAGCCGAAAATACCCGGTCTACGCGATGTTCTTTGAAGGTGGCCAGCAATTGCTCCCGAAACGCTTCAGGTTGCAGGTAATCTTCAGCTTCAGCTAGCAGAAATTCGTCTTGTGGCCTAAGCGGCGGGTGACCAATAAATACGAAGCGGTGAGTCGATTCATCAGCCTGCAGCAAGTCGTTTAGCCACCGTATTTGCCAGCGCCAGGGCGTTTTACCGGTGCTGTCGAGAAAGATAAAGCGGCTTTCTCCGGCGCTGAAGGTGAAAAAATGGGGACCATAATGATCATAGAAACGAAAACTACCAAACTCTTCGTACTCGTGCGGGCCAAAAGTTAAAAGATAGGGCTTTTGCAGATGCGAAAAAGTCCCGTTGAGCGACCGGTATTTATCTTCTCCGCCGCTACTGACTGCATTGCCGGCGGAAATGACAAAGTCGACCGTATTTGCGTTTAAGCGTGGAATAATACGGCGTTCAAATATGCCGATGGAATTATTAATGTTACCCACCACGGCAAAGCTGTAATTTTGCTGGGATTCGATCTTTTTGCTTATTTTAATCAGTTGTTCATTGTGAACAGCAAAGAACTCGGGAGTTACCAGGTTCAGATACACTTTGTACGACACCAATGCCGCGACTACAGCAACATTCAGGTAGAACAAGATTTTCAGCCAACGTTTTTTAGTCACGAAGCAACCTTTTCATTGAGTTGACTGCGTACCATCAGGTACCGCTGTAATACCAGTAGTCCGAGAATCATACCGAGGTAAATCGTTAAGAAGCGCCAGCTGAACGTCACCAACAATAAGTGTTGATGCTCGAGTATGTTGCTGAAAAAACTTCCAAATACGCTCTCTGAAACCCCAGATGCGCCCGGCGTCGGCGAGAAATACATAATAAATGTTGTGACGACTAAAAGCCCCACCGACGTCAAATAATCGACATCATAGCCAAGCCCCCACATTAACAGTGCAGGAAAGCTGAATAAGCTAAGTAAAAAGATCATAGTAAAGACCACTGACATACCTATGGCCAGCTTAGATCCTTTGCAGTACACCGAAAAGCTACGGGCGAATCGCAATATCTCGCGCATGACGTTGAAATACCAACGCCGCGCTTTACGGTCTGAAATTAGCCCCCAACTCTGCAACTGCTTGATGACCGAGGTTATTGGAATGATCAACCAGTGTGTTCGTAGCAAAACCATGGCAAAAAACACTACGTACAAAACCACAAACACCAACAACGCAGCACCTACATCGCTGCCCAGCGATGACTCGTTGAACGCTGGTAAGCTGAACAGAAACACTGGCGTCAGCAGGAAAATAAATAAAATCGCCAACACCGTTCGGATCGTGGTCGCTGCGGTAGCCTTACCTAACGAAATACCGTGGTCATGCATAAACCACACCTGCGCGAAACCGCCGCCGGTGCCCAACGGAGTGATGTTGGAAAAGAAAATATTAATGAACACCAGTTTTGCCATTGCCTTTGCAGAAAAGCGTGCACCCAGCGCAACCAAGGTGTAATACAGACGCAAACCATCCGCCGCGAAATAAATCAGCAGCAATATCAGGCTAGCCAGAATAACTTCAGGCTGCAGTAATTTTTTGTCGAAGCTAAAATTTCGTTCTGAAAACTGATCAAATACCGCGTAGAAACCTGCAGCTGTAAACGCGGTAAATAGTGCTGCAAAAACAGCAAGTCGCTGCCATGAGAACTTAGGTTTGCGGTGCTCTGATTTACGCTCTTCTTCCATGGGAGTTCTTATCGCAGACGTGTGCCACTGGCCGAACTTAACATTATGTGACGGCAGCTGACGGATGTCAAAAGCCGCCACCACGCAGATCAGGGTTACAATTGCCCCGCCACAAACGGAATATAGACGATGACATTGAGCGGGAAGGTCACACCCAATGACGCCAGCATCGCTTTACTAATGTTGGCGTCGGGGATGGCTGCCCGAATTGCCGCAGGTGCAGCAATATAAGACGCACTTGCGCTGAGCGCGCCTAAGATCAGGATGCTACCCGTCTGTAAATCAAGGTAATAGCCCAGCAGTAAGCCCGGCCAGATAAGAACCATCGGCGCAAGCGCCGCAAATAGCACCAGCCGCCAATGAGCAAGAGGCAAGGGTCGACAAATGCGTGCCGTGGTCAGACCCATTTCCAGTAAGAACAATGCCAACAGAATTTTAAAGCCGTCGACCACTAAACCAGAAATTGAACTCAGCCCTGCTGGACCATAGAGCCAGCCAATCGCCACACCCCCCATCAACAGAATGACCCCACGGCTGGTGAAAGCTTCGTGCCAGATCGCAAACATCTTGGTAGGTTCGCCTGTTTGGCCACGTCTGGAGTGATAAAACGCGAGCATCAGTATGATGGCAGGTAATTCAAGAATAACGAGATAGAGTGTGGCGTCCGCTGAAATAGGTAAATTAGCGCTTTCAGCCAATGCCCATGCCACCGCGAAAGTACCGGCACTGACGGAGCCATAGTGTGCAGCGATACTGATGGCATCAGCGTGGCCTAACCTTACCCACTTGCGTAATACCGGCAAAATCAGCATAGGTATGATCAGACCTAAGCCCATAATGGCGAGCAGATGTGTCCAAACCACCGCCTGATGATCGCTGTGTAGCGCTAAGCCGCCCTTGATACCGATACTAAGCATCAGCAGTATCGACAGAATTTCATAGATCTGACCCGGCATTTTTAAATCTGACTTCACCACCCCGGCAATGAGTCCCAGAATAAAAAATGCGATCACTATATCTGGCATGAGATTCACCTTTCCTTCAATTTACCAATTAGTCTGCGTAAATGCGCCAACCAAAATTCCGGCGGCTGCTCCATGGTGCTGCGGCCAACGCTGATTTCACAAATGCTGTTACCCTCTTGATCCACCGCGCGAGGTTTGGCTAGCACAATCACGTCATGCTGCTCAGCATAAGCGCTTATAAGCTGGGTCAGAAACTCTTTATCCGCCTCGATGTGCAGGTGAAACATTGCCGCCTGCGGCGTTGCCGGATTCACCCGTACCCCAGGGACGCTGGCTAACATCGGGCCTAACTTTCGCGCATAAGCCACAGCTTCACTAATGCTCTCCAGATTATCCTCAAGCCCCTGCTCGGCGGCCAGAATATAGGGGTAGAATGAAATTAAGTTTCCGCCGGCACGACGACTCCAGAGTTTCGCCTGCGCAATGAAATCCGCTTCGCCAGCCAACACCGCCCCCGCAATGCCGCCAATATCCTTATATAAACTGACATAGACTGAGTCGGCTAATGCACTTATCTCCGCGAGACTACGTCCGTAATAGGCCGGACAATGCCACAACCGCGCGCCATCAATATGCACAGCGATGTTGTGCTGCCGGGCCCAGTTCACCTGAGCCTGCAAATCATTCCACTCAGGCAGCTGGCCGCCAATTTCACGCATAGGTAACTCCAGCACCAGCGCTGCCACATCAGCGGGATCCTGAGCCTTAAGATCGTCAAATGTCAGTACTTTATCCGCATCACCAAGTAAGTGCCCGGTCAGGCCCCAGAGTTTTTGGTAGCCATCGTGTTCGTGTAACACCAGGTGCGACGTTGGATGCAAACCTACGTTCATGTTCTTGCGCTGCTCGCAGTGAAGCTTTAGTGCCAGCGGCTGCGCCAGTGTGCCACTGGGCAAAAACAATGCTGCTGGTTTACCCAGTAGAGCAGCTATTTTCACCTCAAAATCCTCAATGAGCTTACCGCTACCGTAAACATCGGCTGCGGGGCCAGCTTCTGCGCGCGCCGCTAGTTTACGTAGTGTCTCCGCCATGGATTCAGGGGGATGTCTTAAAATGGATGCTGTCACGCGTCGTTACACCTTCTACCGTAAAATGGAATCGCAGCTATAGCCTACACCAGTTTTACCCGCAAGCCGAAAAACCAGCTACACTGGTCATAAGTTCAACTAATACAGAGGCTTCTGCTATGAAGAAATTGTTTCTCGTGCTTTTTGTCATCAGCTCCTGGCTAACCGTCTTACCTGTCACCAGCATGGCACAGGAAGCAGCTATTTCCGAGTCACCGGTAAAGGTGGTTGATGCGCCGCAGGATGAAACAATTGAATCTCGCTTGAACGACATTAAGCAGGCCCTCGGCGGCCTCGAGTCTGTCAATGTTAAGGTTAAATCCGGCATCGTTTCGTTGTCGGGCGAGGTTGAAAATTCCAATGCTGCGCGCTCTCTGATTGCCATCGCGGAACGCACCGAAGGCGTTATTTACGTCGACAACCAATTGATGGAGAGTGTTCAGGTTGGAGCGCGACTGCAGCCCATTAAAGATAAATTTCAAGAGCTTACTGGAACCACATTACAATTGATGCCGCTGCTGCTCATTGCCCTTACAGTTGTGGTGCTTTTCTGGTTTATCGGTGGTTGGGTGAGTCGCCGTGGCGACTGGTTACAGCGGTTCGGTCTCTCTGAACTTGGCGCCATGCTTGGTAAGCGCGTAATTCGCCTGACGATTACGCTGATTGGCTTGATCATTGCGTTAGAGATCTTGAATGCGACCGCATTGTTTAGCGCGGTGTTAGGGGTTGCCGGGGTGTTTGGTATTGCGCTGGGCTTTGCCTTTCGCAATATCGTCGAAAATTACCTGGCTGGCATTTTGCTTAGTGCCCGCAACCCGTTTCGGATTGGTGATTTTATTCAGATCAACGAGTTTACCGGTCGTGTCATGCGGCTGACCTCACGTGATACCGTGCTGATGACCCTTGACGGCAACCATCTGCGTATTCCTAATAGCGTTATTATTACTTCTTCAATGACCAACTTCTCTCTGAACCCGTTGCGTCGATTTGAGTTTAACGTCGATATCTCGCCTGATGCAGACCTATCCGAAGCCCGGAAGTTAGCTGTACAGACGTTGCAGAAGATGAAGGGGATCCTGAGCGAACCTCCGCCGCAGTGTATTATTCATGAGCTTGGCGCAAGCACCATCGTCTTACGCGTGTATGGCTGGGTAGATCAGCTTGAGACAGACTTGTTGAAAGCTCGTAGTGAGGGCATACGCTTTGTTAAGGAGAGCTTTGACGCTGCAGCTATTGTTATGCCGGAGCCAAGTTACCGTCTGCGGCTTGAGTCCGCTGTACCAGATGCTGTAGCCACGGCAGACTCAGCGACCTTTGATACCGCACCACGTCAACAGCGGGAACAGAAGTCAGACGCGCTGGAGCAGGTCGACGTTAGTGCGGACGATACTATTGACAAGCAGGTCGACGCAGAGCTGCGCAGCTCCGATGAGCAAAACCTGTTGAAAAACTAGCTCGGCTTAAGAATGTATGGCCACCTGGTTACGTCCGCGTTTCTTCGCTTCGTACAGGGCATTGTCAGCCAGGCGGATTAGCTCCTCTTTCTTAGCAGCGTGCTTAGGATAAGTTGCGACTCCCAGCGAAATGGTGACATGCCCCAGCGAGGTACCACCATAGTGAAGGTCCAACATTTCAATCCGGCGGCGCAGCTCCTCGGCGCGTTCGCCTGCGGTATCGGTGCCAGCCTCAGGCATGATGATCATAAACTCTTCGCCGCCAAAGCGGCACACCACGTCGCCAGCTCGCGCGATATTGGTCATCTGCTCAGCAAGTTCTTCGAGTACACGATCGCCGGCTTCATGGCCAAAGGTATCGTTGAATCGTTTGAAATGATCAACATCCAGAGTGATTAACGATAATGGTTTACCCGCTCGCGCCACCCGCTGCATCTCACGCTCCATAGTTTCTTCCAGATAGCGTCGGTTAAACAGCCCGGTGAGAGGGTCGCGTACCGACTCCCGCCGCAGCTTCTCAGTCAGCCTGATGTTGCTTAGCGCCAGCGATAACCGCTCAGCTACAGTTTTCGCCAGCGTTATTTGATGATCTTCCAGCGGTCTGTGCGACGAAGAGGTACCTGCCAAAAATAGCGTGCCCAGCACTTCATCCCGGGTAATCAAAGGTATGCAAACCGAATACTCCAGAGTTTGCTGATCGGCATGTGCGCAAAATAATTCGGTACTTTCTTTTGATGCTTTGTAGGTGCGACCCAGGCGCAATGCGCGGCAGTTTTCAGGGTGGAAGCGCAAGCTGGGTTCATCGTCAAAGCCCCAACTGATAGCAAGTTCAGCGAAATCCCGTGAAGGCGCCATTAAGTACAATGCCCCCGCCCCTGGTGGCAATAATTTGGCTAACGCCCGCGCGGTCGCGCCGTAGGTTTCATCTTCAGTATTTGAAGACACCAGCATTGACTGGAATCCAGCCAGGACTGTGCTTTCCTTGTCCGCCAGTTCCAGCTGATCTGCCATACGATTGAAATCACCAGCCAGAACACCTAGCTCGTCGGAACGTGATTCTCGCACCCGGGCGGATAGATCACCTGCTTCAATGCGGCGCGCAGTTACTCTTAGTTTTTCGATACTGGAAATGACGCCCATTTGCATGAACAGCAAGATCGCAAGGCCCAGGCCGACACCGACTACTGGCAGGTACATGGATAACCGTTCGAGCAACTGCATGCGCTCATTAACTTCTGCGTTTACAGCCGCATAACGCACTTCTTTTTCGGCGATAGCTGCGCGGATAATATCGCGCATTTCATCAACAAGTTGTTTGCCCTGACCTGAAGCAACTAACTCCGCACTAACATTTTCTGCCTCACGATAATCCAACGCGATCTCACGCCATTGGCGTTCCAAACGTTGCACAAGTGCAGAGATAGTCTTGTTAAGTTCAGTTGATGCGCCAGTAGCTGGCAACTCGCCCACCAGCTGATCAAGTTGTTCACTGGGTACCACAATGGGTAAAAATCCCGAGTTCCGCTCCGCATCGGAGCTCTGTCCTAAAGCTTTCATCCGTGCCGCCTGATAAAATTCATTTTCCAGCCGGACAGACTCCAGCATTCCTTCTTCGCGGAGGAATTCCTGTAATCGGTTCAGGTGATAGTAGGCATTGAAACTGTGGCTAAACTGACGGCCAGGCACCAGCGCACGCGCGGCAATTGCTGGCTCGGCAACGTTATTCAGCCAACGCTCAAAGAGCTGCTCCATACGCTCAAGTTCAGGATTGAATCCGCCGGTTATGGCTAAGCTTCGCCACTCTGCTGCCAATCTTGCGAACTGTCTTTTGGCATTCTCGTAAGGCTCTAAAAATTCTTCGTTGCCGGTAATAACATAGCCGCGTTCACCCGTTTCGGCATCAATCACCGTGCGTAGTACTTCTGCACGAACCTGTACCTCATTGACCAGGCGCTCGGATTGATCGGAAAGCTGGCGGACATTCTCCATATTCACCGAAACAATCCACGACAAAATGGCCACGATCACGATCGGTACCACAAAGCCGGCTAAAATTTGGGCGCGCAAGGGTATATGCCGCCAAAACGAATAAGATGCTCTTTTAATCACTGACTCCTGTGACTATTGAGTGACTTTAAATCTCATATACAACACCTAATGATACGGGAATATAGGCTAAAAATCACCCTCTGAGTGGTCAGCTTTCATACAGGCGCTAGTCCGCATGGCCGCTGCCCGGATATTTGCAGCGAGCCAATATGCCCAGTACACTCTGTCTCCTGTTAACTCAACTTAGACAACCTGGAGTTCACCATGGCCACCTTTGGTACTGTTTTTATGCCGGAAATGGCACTCAGCACCTTTAACGGAACACGTTGGAGCGACCCGGAGCAAGTTGCAGCGGACGCAATTCGTCTGCATCCCGGTGCACATGTGCTGCATTACGCCAGTACCTGCTTCGAGGGCCTGAAGGCGTTTCGTCACGCAGACGGTTCGGTGAACATTTTTCGCATGGAAGCGAATATTGCCCGACTCTGTCAGAGCAGTCGCTTACTCTCCCTACCCGAAGTAAGCGCTGAGCAACTTGAACAGATGATTCTCAGTATAGTGAAGTATTACGCCGATGAAGTGCCTGAACCGCCCGGCTCAATGTACATTCGTCCGACCCACATCGGTACGGAACCCAGTATCGGCAAAGCTGCAGGAGCAAGCCTCACATCGATGTTGTACGTCCTGTTATCACCGGTGGGTGATTATTTTACTGGCGGCGTGCGACCTTTACGTTTATTACTTGAAGAAGAGGGCATGCGCTGCGCAGCTCATATGGGGATGGTGAAAAGCGGTGGCAATTATGCCAGCGCCTTGCAGCCAATTCAGCGTGCGCGCGAGTCAGTAAATGCTGACCAGGTGCTGTTCTGCCCGGGTGGCGACGTGCAAGAAACCGGCGCCGCTAATTTCTTGCTCATCGATGGCGACGAGATCATCACTAAAGCACTGGATACGTCATTTCTTCATGGCATTACCCGTGACTCGCTGTTAACCCTTGCCGGGGATATGGGCATGAAAATCAGCGAGCGTGAGTTGAGTGTTGATGAGTTATTGGAACGTGCTGCTAAACCCGGCACTGAAGCAGCACTATCGGGCACCGCCGCGGTACTTACGCCGGTCGGCACCCTGATCCGCGATGGCCGGGATTATCCCGTTGGCGGTGGCGTACAGGGCCCTACCACAGAAAAGCTACGCACCGCGCTCAATGCCGTGCAATGGGGCAAAGCGCCGGATAAACATGGTTGGCTAACAAGAGTCTGATGCTTACACTGCCGTGTTCTGGTAGCGCAGCGGCTTGTTAAAGCTTGTACTGGAACATCAACCAGACTTTCGTTGTATCAACCGCATGCTGCTCGCCGTCATAGCGGGCAGCTTTGAATAAACCGTTAAGGCGTGCTGTTAGTTTGTAGCTGCCGACCAGATCCCATTCGTTACCGTAGTTTATCGCTCCGGCGTCAGACTTGAAATCATGCCAGGTGGCCACCCATTTGCCACCAAACACTGCTGACGAAGCGCTGATCCAGTTGTCGCGCAGACCGTTGTTGGGAGTCGTTAAAAAAACGTCGGCAAAACCCGAAAAGGCATGCAACGTAGCTAAGGGTGTTTGAAATGCGCTTACACCGTCACCCGCTAAACGCTCTTGCCCCAGGGTGAAGGTTACCGGTTTTGCTGCCCAGATTAGCGCGACACGATGATAATGATGCGTGAAAGAATTCGGCGTGTTGTCGACTTCGGTTTGTTCAGCAACGGTCAGCTCCCAGCGTAGGTTGGCGTATTTGGCGAACGCACCCCGGTAATCTACTCCATAAGTTCGGCTGCTGCGCATTTGCGGATTATCAAATTCAAAATCGTAGCCGAATAGCCCAAGCTGGTGTTCCGGCGCAAGCTGCCATGTCGCGACAGCGGCTACAAAGCTGCCTTTTTCATCGGCGGCGTTGCCATCCGGTCCGAAAATGCGATTTACATTATGGTAATGGCCGATGTCGTAAGATAGTGCGTCTTCGCTCTGATGTTGCACCCGGTAACCGTCAAACGTCTGCTCATTCTGACGCCAGCCCACCCCGCCAATAAAACGCTGATTGAGATGATTAACCTGTTGCCGTCCGGCAGTAATAAAGGTTCCGGGCCCATGACTGTAGCGAACCCATGCCTGGTTCACATCTGTCCCGCTGGGGTCTGCCACGACACTGTAGTTTGCATGCCCATTTGCCGTGCTATTGTAGGTTTCTCCACCTAATACAGTCACATTATCTACTTCAACCCGCACGCTCCAGGCGTCCAAGGGCTTCACCAGAAGGTTGAGACGACTGCGCAAGGTCGACGCTAATCCATCCTTAAGCTCATTGTCCTGTGACACCGATTCAAGACGATACCTCAGATCGATGTTGGCATCGATTTCGTTAGCAAAGGCCGTTGTGAAAGCACCCAAATTTAATACAGAAAATGATATCAACGACACAATATGACTTAGACGTGTGACCATGACCGGCTCCAGTGTGCGAATAAACCTCATCAGTTTACCCGCAAACACCGTAAAACATCATCACAACAAAGAGTTACCTAAGAAGGGGCAGCCCTTACATTGTAAGGGCTGCCCCTTCTGGTTTAGAAGATAAGAGGGAAGGCGATGACGACGACCAGGGCCCAGATGACGTACACGGGGATGTAATTGGTCTGCCAACGCTCGAGCCTGGTAAAACCTGCGTTACCGCGAATGAAGCTCCAGTAATGCCAGGCGTAGCCACTCAGGCTGACCAGCAATACCAAATTCTCACCAAGAGCAGCAACGCGATTAGCGGTGAAGCCCATCTCAAAAATACGCCCCGCAATGGCGATTAGCGCCAATACATCGACTAATAACGCGGCCACCACCAGCAACAACTGCAGCTTATCAAACAGCGATACCGGTTTATTGGGGTCGCGTGAAGACACGGCATACAGCACCAGCCCGAGCACCACCACCAGCATCAGGTCGAGGCCAATCAACACTTCACGTTGCATGTCGAAGCCGCGCCCGGTTGCCAGCATGGTTACCAGGAACACGCTCAACATAAGCGTGAACAGCGGTGTGAACACCCGCGCCAGTACCGGCGCCATATTCTCAATCGCTCCCTGTTTAGCTTCCACCAACCAGCCAGCGACCACCACAGCTCCCATAGCACCACAAGGAATGATCCAGTTTTGCACCTGCCACTCAATGTCGATACCAATGAAGTTGAACATACCAAGGGTAAATGCCGTCAACACACCACCACCGATGGCAATCAACACATAATAAATTAAAAATTCACCGGAGAAGCGCACAAAATCCATTCGTTTTGCGTGTGATCGCCACCAATCGCCACTATAAGTAATGCCCACCATAAACCAGATCGCGATCGGTAAGTGAATCATCGCAAGGGTCATTGTGGTTGTAGAAGCAAAGTTCGGGTAGCTATTGATAAGCAGCGCAGCTAGCGCGACCGTGCCGCCAACAAACAACAGCCCTTTGGTCCCCAACTGACGCTGCACCACGAAATACAACGCCAAAAACGGCAAACTGAAAAGCGTAATGTTGCGCGCGTAAAACCAGTCGGCACCCTCGGATTCAAAATGGAGACCAAACAACGCCGGCAGTTTAATCGCAATAGCAGCACAAACGGCCAATAACAGCACGGTTACCAGTTCGCGGCCAAAAAAGCTCGCGCCGACGTCGCCAAACACCAGATTTTGCCAGAGCCGGCCCGAATGAACTTCGGCATATTCCCGTGTCACTTCGTCCAGGTCACCGACCCGCTTGGCGGCGATCAGAAAAGCTTCGTCATCTCTTAGCCCCTGCTCTTGCAGTGCGTCCATCTGATCGCGTAAGTGCGACTCAAGTTCATCAATATCGTGTTCGTTCAACGCCGCGTGGCGAACCAGGTGCGCGCGCCATTCGGCTACTTTTACTTCAACATCAAATTCCTGTGAATTAAGCGGGTTGGCAACCATTGGTATCACTCCGTTGTAAATTAACTGTCATTTCATGCCAAATTCGGTTCAAGGCGTCGTTGATCACCTGCCATTGCTGCTGCTGCTCGTGCAACGTCTTCCGACCAAGTTCGGTAATCCCATAATATTTCCGTTTGCGACCCGTATCACTCGCTACTCGCCAGCGTGATTCCAGTACTCCCTGCTGCTCAAGGCGATGCAATAACGGATACAGCATGCCATCGGTCCAATTCAGTGCACCGCCGGACAGCTGCTCAACTCGCTTTACAATTTCGTAGCCGTAAGTCTCCCCCTCGGCAATGATGCCTAGCACCAGAGGAGTGGACGATGCGGCCATCAGATCTTTAGAAAGATTCATGCTATGTCCCATTTGTTTCGAGTCATTCATACCTTGTACATCTAGGTATTAAATTTATACCTAGAGCTACAAGGTATGCAAGCATTTTTTTTTGTTGCCTCCCGCAGCTTGTTATATTTTTGAAAAAAAGCCCTCTGTTGTGTATGATTTCGGTTCTTTTCTGACTAATTCTTTCGCCGACTTCAAAGCCGAGATCATGACCAGTTACGTTGCCGCAAGTGCGCTCCACCTGAGTGACTCAACGTCCGCTCCGAGCGCCGCCCTAAAGTCCATCCCTGCGTCGACCCGACGGCGGCTGAGCAGCTATGCGAAGCTGTTGTTAGCTGCGCTGTTCGAAGTAATTGAACAACATCCAGGGGCCGCCCATGCGCCGGTTGTCCTTGCCAGCCGCCATGGCGATTTACAGCGTACCATTCGCTTACTCAACGAGCTGGTGGCGGGTGAATTGCTATCTCCGACGCAATTCTGTCTGTCAGTGAACAATGCCGTACTTGGTCAATTCAGTATGCTGGTCGACAATCAACAAGGCATGACCACTGTTGGCGCCGGTGCCGAGACCCTGCCAAGTGGCTGGCTTGAAGCCACATTGCAGTTACAGGAACATCCACAGGTTCTCGTGGTTTATGCCGACGAGCCACCACCCCACCCATACGATCAGCAATGTCAGAGTCCGGCACAAGGAATCGCTTTTGCCGCCTTGCTGAGCAAGGAGCCCGCGCAGCCCTTAAAGCTAAAGTTAACGCGCCAGCTTCGGTTTAATAGCGAAGAAGACGATGTCATCGCCACGGCTAAACAATTGCATGCTAGTATTCAGGGGGGCGGATCTGAAGTTCAGATGCGCACAGGAAAACACCTCTGGAGCTGGAATTTTGGGTAAATTTACTCAGTTTTTACAGCACACATGGCGGCGCTTAGCGACCGGCATTTGCTTTGCCGTTTTCGGTATAAGCGGCCTCCTGATTCCCCTGACAGCGCTGCCGGTTTTGCGCTTAACTGCTAAGGGCGATCGGCTGCTGGCAGAGCAGAAATCCCGCCGACTGGTACAAAACAGCTTTAAATTTTTCATCGGGTTTATGCGCTTTATGGGCGTTTTTAATTTTGCTTTTCCAGCAGCTGCACATGCACAGAACCTGCGTGGTAAAATCATTATTGCTAATCACCCGTGTTTAATTGATGTGGTCGCGCTGATTTCTTTCATCCCGAACGGCGATTGTGTAGTTAAAGCTCACTTGTGGAAAAATCCGTTTATGCGCGGTGTGATAAAATCTTCGGGGTATATCAGCAATGGGGACCCCGACGGCTTAATTGCCGACTGTAAGGCGTCACTTGAGCGGGGAAATAATCTGATTATTTTCCCCGAAGGGACACGCAGCACGCCTGGTCAGGATTTAAAATTTCAGCGTGGCGCTGCAAACTTAGCGCTTCGGACCGCGACACCTATGGCCGCATTTAAGGTAACTTGCACACCACCGACTTTACTAAAAAATGCGCCCTGGTACGCTGCGCCAGCACAGAAGCCAACGTTGAAAATTTCTTATTTAAGGGAGTTTGAGGTGCAGCCGTACCTCGACTCAAATGAAAAATATAGTCTCGCAGCACGCCAGTTAACCCGTGACCTGGAGAACTTTTACAACAAGGTAGTAGAGAGTAATGGAACAGCTAAAACAGGATATTAAGCAGCTCATTATCGAGTCGCTCGATTTAGAAGATGTCAGCCCTGCTGATATTCAGGACGACGCTCCGTTATTCAGTGATGAAGACGACGGTTTAGGCCTGGATTCAATTGATGCTTTGGAATTAGGTCTGGCGATAAAAAAGAAATTCGAGGTGAAACTCGATGCTAATTCAGCTGAAACCAAAGTGCATTTTTATAGTGTAAACAGTTTAGCAAACTTCATTGTCAGCCAACGTGGATAGGTAGCCAGCGCAATGCAAACGAAAGAAGAGATTTACGCTCAACTCGAAGAGATCCTACAGGAGGATTTTGAAGTCGATGCGGGAGACATCAGTTTAGACGCTAACCTCTATCAAGATCTTGATTTGGATAGCATCGATGCCGTCGATCTGGTGGTGAAGTTACGGGAAATCACCGGTAAGAAAATTAGTCCGGACGCATTTAAAGCCGTACGTACCGTCCGCGATGTCGTCGACGAAGTCTACAAACTTATTCACGGTTAACCTATGTCTGCCCTGCTGCGTTATGCCACCACGATTTTACTTATCGGATATCCCTTCCTGGTGTGGTGGCTGACGCAACACGGCTTCATGCGCGAGTTATTTTTTACTCTGGCCGCACTCCTGCTGCTGCAAGCTATCAGCTTAGGCTTTAACAACCCGCGCAGTTACCTCGCCTTAGCAGCCTTAGTCATGGTGGTACTGGTCGCCTGGTTCACCGATCCACTTACTGGCGTGCTGTATTATCCGGTGTGGATGAATGCCAGTTTACTGGTGCTCTTCTGTTTCTCACTGTTGCGCCCGCCGGCCGTCATTACCCGTCTGGCAACCCTCATGGAAGGCCCGTTATCACCTGCTGCAGTGCGTTACACCGAGCGCGTCACCTTGGTATGGGCGCTATTTTTTGCCCTTAATGGCGGTATTGCCTGGTGGACCGTCCAGCTTGGCGATATGGAACTGTGGGCACTTTATAACGGCTTAATTGCCTATCTGCTGATGGGTCTCTTAATGGCAGTTGAATGGAGTATCCGACGTGTGGTTAAAAAGCGACACTAAGCACTGGCAGCTGGAACTTGCGCCCGCGCTTGCGCAGCGGGTCGCCGCCGCACAAGCCTATGTCGAACGGCAGCCGGAGCAGACCTGGCTGGTGTATCACCAGCAGCGCAGTAGCTTTGTCATCTGGCTGCTGGCCCTCATCGCGGCCGGGCGTACGCCACTACTGCCGGGCAATGGTCGGCCCGAAACCCTACGTCTGGCCGCTCGTTTGGCCGACAGAGAGTTGGTCGACACCGCAGTTCCTACGCCAGCATCAGCCACAATTCTGCACGCACCCCATGTACTCACGGGTAATCTCGACGCGGAACTTGTGCTCTTTACTTCAGGCTCCAGTGGCGTCCCACAAGCTGTACACAAATCGCTGCGCCAGCTGTTTACTGAGGTGGCTACGCTGGAAACAACTTTTGGCGCGCAGCTCGGTGACTGCCAGGTGGTTTCCACGATCACTCATCAACATATTTACGGCTTGCTGTTCACCGTGCTCTGGCCGTTGTGTACCGGTCGCGAGGTTGCCGCCAAGCGCATTGAGTATCCAGAGCAATGGCTGGCCTTTCAGCGGCAAACCCAGCAACCCTATGCCCTGGTTAGTAGTCCCGCACAACTGGAGCGGTTTACTCAGGATCTCGACCTGCGCGAATTCAGCAGTAAGCTACGCGCTGTATTTTCCTCCGGCGGCCCCCTGCATGAAAGCGTACCCGCCCGTTGTGTCGCTGCAGCTATCGCCAGTCCAATCGAAGTCTACGGTAGTACCGAAACCGGCGGCATTGCCTGGCGCCAGCGCCAGCACGCGAAACAACCGTTCCGCCTGCTTCCGGGTATCAAAGCGCAGGCCGACGCAAACGGGCAACTGCAACTGCGCTCCCCGCATCTGGGAGCCGCTGACATCGACAGCGATGGTTGGTATACCACAGCGGATTTGGTCCATTTTATGGCAGCGGACACCTTTATCGTTGAGGGTCGCGCCGATCGTATTATTAAACTGGCCGAGAAGCGCTTATCCTTAACTGAAGTTGAACAGTTTACTGCCCAGCTCGACTGGGTAGCGCAGGCCCATTGCTGCGTTATGGACGGCGACAAACGCGTCGAGCTAGGCTTGGTGGTGCAGCTTAACGAACTGGGACAGCGCCGTCTGGCACAGGAAGGCAAATTCGCTTTACGCCAGGTAGTGCGCCAGCATCTGAATCAACGTTTCGAAACTGTCGTGCTGCCGCGTAAATTTCGCTACGTGACGCGATTGCCGTACAATGAAGCAGGTAAACTCACCCAGGCAGCTTTACAGCAAATTTTTCACTCTGACTCAACGGCGGCAGGCAGCTCATGAACGCGAACTTTCCAGATTTTTCCAGCCATGAAGCAGCGGTTACCGCCGAGGGGCATCCGCTGCTAAAGGTCGAGTTCAGCTTATCGCCCGACTGCATTTATTTGCAGGGGCATTTCCCCGAAGCGCCAATCTTACCGGGCGTTACTCAGCTTGACTGGGCGATTCAGTTAGCCGCCGAGCAGTGGGGGACTGCGCCCAGTGTGCGACACATTGAAGTGCTCAAATTCAACGATATGATTCTGCCTAACGCTAAAGTAACCTTAACTTTGGAACGTAAACGTGAGGATTGCGTACTGTTCCGCTACAGTGCCGGCGAACGCGCTTTTTCGTCTGGCCGGTTAATTTATCCTGAAGCCACTACCACGGAAGGTGAGTTATGCTGAAGTGTTGTTTTTTGATCCCGATTTACAATCATCACGAAACTATCCGCGCAACCGTTGAGCAGCTGTTGCCATTTAATTTTCCCATTTTGATTGTCGACGATGGCTCTAACCAAGCGACTAAGCAAGAGCTTCGGCGCATGCTCGAACCCGATTTCCTCGATCAGGTGCTGGTCGCGACGCTGCCTGAGAATCGGGGTAAGGGTGCAGCAGTCATGCATGGCCTGCAACTGGCTGCCGATGCGGGGCTGACCCACGCACTGCAGATTGACGCCGATGGCCAGCATAATCCCAATGACATACCGAAGTTTCTCGCCGCAGCAAAAGCCCGTCCCCAGGCGCTCATCAGTGGCCAGCCTCAGTATGACGAGTCCATCCCCCTTGCGCGCAAAATTGGCCGGCAAATCACTCATTTCTGGGTCCATGTTGAAACCCTGTCACTGGCAGTAAAAGACACCATGTGCGGGTTCCGGGTCTACCCCCTTGCAGCGACTCTGGCGACCATGAAAACCAAGTCCATCGGCGAGCGTATGGACTTCGACATTGAGATTATGGTGCGCATGTATTGGCGCGAGGTTCCTATACATTTCATCAAAACTCAGGTTATTTATCCGGAGGGGGGTCAGTCACATTTTCGCGGCTTTGCCGATAACTGGTGTATCACCAAAATGCACACCCGTCTGGTCTTTGGCATGTTGTGGCGGGCGCCATTGCTGATCCTTCGCAAGTTTAAGCGGAGGCCCTGATGCAACACTGGGCAGAAACCGAAGAGCGTGGCAGTTACTGGGGTATCCTTATTCTGCTGCGCGCCTACAAGTACGGTGGACATATCGTCATGCGGGTTCTGCTGGCGCCGGTGATCGCCTATTTTTTCATTACCGGCACCAAAGCACGCCGTGCATCCCTTGCCTACCTGCGTCAATTACACATCTATGCCGGTAGCGCCTCACCATTTAAGCGTCGACCCGGTTGGCGTCATGGTCTGCAACATTTTTGGCAGTTCGGACTGGCTTCTTTGGCGAAAACAGATGCCTGGATTGGTAAGGTGGGTAAACGCCACGTTGAAAATTGCGGCAACACCCATTTTCGTGATCTGGAGGACAGCCCGCAAGGCGGTATCCTTATCGGCAGTCATCTGGGCAATCTCGAAGTGGCCCGTGCAGTGGCCAGCTCAAGCTATAAAAAACGCATGAATGTCTTAGTTTTTACCGAGCACGCACAGTCGTTCAATCGTGCCCTGCGTGAACTCAATGCCAACGTCAGTGTCGATATGATCCAGGTCAGCGAAATCGATATGGCGTTGGCAATTAAACTGCGCGAACGGGTTGATGACGGTGAGTTTGTGGTCATTGTCGGTGATCGGGTTTCGGTAACCCAACCGGATCATTGTGTGACCCATGACTTTTTAGGCAAGCCCGCTGCGTTCGCAATCGGTCCCTGGGTGCTGGCCAGCATTTTAGAATGCCCGGTCTATTTTCTGTTTTGTTTACGTGACCCAAAACGCTCCCGTTACCATTTGTATCTTGATCTGGTCGCCGAACAACTGACGTTGCCACGCCGCGAGCGTCAACAGGCCCTGCAAAAAATACTCGGACAGTATGTCGCACAGATGGAAGCCTTGTGTTTACGCTATCCTTATCAGTGGTTTAATTTTTTTAATTTCTGGCAACAGCACGAGGACAGCTAGCCGATGCCTACTTCTCCGGTTCTCTTTGGTGGCAAGCGCATAACCATCGAAGATATTATTACTCTTACGCGTACCAATGCTGAGCAACAGATTGTCGCTCAGCTTAGCGATGATCCGGCGCTGCGAACCCGCATCGACGCAGGCACCCGTTTCCTCGACACCCTGTTGCAGGAAGACGGCGTCATATATGGCGTTACCACCGGCTATGGTGACAGTTGCACAGTAACTGTTCCTGCTGAACTGGTGCATGAGCTACCCATTCATCTCACCCGCTTTCATGGTTGTGGTTTAGGCGCTTATTTCGACGCGCCAGCGACCCGGGCAATTTTGGCAACGCGCTTGTGCTCACTTGCGCAAGGCTACTCCGGTGTGAGCTGGGAACTACTTGAGCGTCTGGTGTTGATGCTGAATCACGACCTGTTACCTGTTATCCCGGAAGAAGGCAGCGTGGGCGCAAGTGGCGACTTAACCCCATTGTCTTACGTGGCTGGCGCCATTATTGGCGAGCGTGATGTCCGGTTTAAAGGTGAGCAGATAAACAGCGCCGAAGCTTTTCAGCAACTCGGCCTGAAACCCATGAAGCTACGGCCCAAAGAGGGACTTGCCATCATGAACGGTACCGCCGTCATGACGGCACTCGCCTGCCAGGCCTGGCAGCGCGCAGAGTACTTAACGCGACTCTCAGCACGGGTAACAGCGCTTGCCAGCATCGCCCTTGACGGTAACGCCAACCATTTCGACGAATTACTGTTTGCAGTTAAACCGCACCGTGGACAGCAACAAATTGCGCGTTGGATCCAGCATGATATTAACCATGTTGAACACCCCCGCAACTCCGATCGACTGCAGGACCGTTATTCTATTCGTTGTGCTCCGCACGTCATCGGCGTCCTCCGTGATGCCCTGCCCTGGTTCCGCGAAACCATCGAAAATGAACTCAATAGCGCTAATGACAATCCAATCATCGATGGCATCGGCGAACATGTGTTACATGGTGGGCATTTTTATGGCGGCCATATCGCCATGGTGATGGATTCGATGAAAACTGCAGTGGCCAATCTGGCTGATTTGCATGATCGGCAAATGGCGTTGTTGATGGATACCAAAATGAATAATGGCTTGCCGGCTAATCTTTCTGCCGCAACCGCCGAACGGCGCTCAATTAACCATGGCTTTAAAGCGGTGCAAATTGGTTGTTCGGCGTGGACTGCAGAGGCATTAAAACTGACCATGCCTGCCAGTGTATTCTCCCGCTCGACCGAGTGTCATAATCAGGACAAGGTGAGCATGGGTACCATCGCTGCCCGGGACTGTATACGGGTACTGGAATTGACTGAACAAGTTGTGGTAGCAACCCTGCTGGCCACCTGCCAAGGCGTCCATTTGCGCCGCCAACAAAAGCAGAACATGCGCAAACCTGCTGCAGCCTTGGAGCAAATGTTGAGCGATATCACCAGTGAGTTCGAATTGCTGACCGAAGATAGGCCGCTGGAGCACGAATTGCGCCACTGGTTGAGAAAAGTCCGGCAACAACCCTGGGCCTTGTACGAGGAGTAGTATGTACCAAACAAAGCTAGTGATTAACGTGCCGTTTTTTGACGTCGACGCCATGCATGTCGTGTGGCACGGTCATTATATAAAGTATTTGGAAATGGCGCGCAGTGAACTGCTGCGCCAGTTTGACTATGATTATCCCGTCATGCAGAAGAACGGCCATATCTGGCCAATCGTCGATCTGCGGCTGAAGTACGTCAAATCCGCGCGTTATGGCCAGAACATTGAAGTGGTCGCGAACTTAGTTGAGTGGGAGCACCGGCTACGCATTGATTATGTCATTCGTTGCTGTGACTCCGCTCAGGTACTCACCAAAGCCACCAGCATTCAGGTTGCGGTGGAAACCGCCAGTCAGGAAATGTTATTCGAATCGCCCGACATTCTGTTTGAGAAGCTCGGCGTGGAGCGCAGCAAATGAAACACTGGTTACTAACAGGTCTGATGTTGGCGGCGATCCTGATGAGCCCTCGCCTTGCTGCGGAAGAAACCAAACTGGAAGCTTTTATTGCCGCCCAGAAACTGGAACTTCCGGCGCAATTCACCTTTACCCAGGAGCGTCATCTGCGTGGCTTACCCCGGCCGTTGAGCAGTGCCGGACGCATTGAGATTTTCGCTGATCAGGTCATCTGGGTTACCGAAGAGCCCTTAGAGCAAAGCTTGATCATTACCCGCGACGGTATCGTTGAGCACCGCGGTTCCGAGCCACAACGCGGCAGCGAAATGATCGCCCAGCTCCTTTTGGCTGTACTACAGGGTGATATCGAGGTTATTCAGGAAAACTTTCTTGACGCGACCACTGCAACTGACTGTATCACTCTGGTGCCACTCAACCGCGCTATCCGCGAATTCATCGAAAGCATTACCAGCTGCGGCTCTCCGCAACTTGAACGCATCGAGCTGCAGGAACAGGCGGGCAACAGCAGCACCATTCGTTTGTCGCCGATAACCGCCGACGCAGGTCAGAACTAACATGTGGAAGCGCTGGCTCAGCTTGATGGTGATTGGCTTCGTTGCGTTGCTTGGTTTGTTCGCTTACCAGGCACAAACCACCAGCTGGCAGAGCAGTCTGCTCGACACCTTGCCAGCCGATGCCAACCCCTATCACCGCGCTTATCAGTCAAGCCAGCAACCGAACGAACAACAGATCCTGCTGTGGCTGCAGGTGCCGGCACAAGATGCTGAGGCGTTACGCGAAGCCGTGGAGTCTGGTTTGCTGGAACTTGCCGCTGGCCAACCGGAAATTACTCCTAACTCGCAATTAGCCCTGGCGCCCATGCTTGATTTTTATCGAAAGTATTCGGGTAGTTTCGCCACACCGGCGGACCGGCAACAGCTGCGGAACGCACCACAGCATTTGATCAACGCAGCACAGCGGAAACTGCAACAACCCGCACCGGTGTTGGTCGATATCACCGCTGATCCCTTGTTGCTGACTCAAACCTATGTCGAGCAATTGCCGGATTTAATGCCGGGCTTTAGCTTTGATGCGCCATTTTACGTGCGTGAAGGTGCCAACTACGAATTACTGGTTGCCTTGACCAGTGGGGCCGATGCTTTGAGCCAGAGCGAGTCCCAGCAGGTGGTACGTAAAATAGAGCAGTTCACCAACGGGTTACAACAATCGTTTGATACGCTGGAGCTGGCTCGCAGTGGCCTGATTTTCCATGCCAGCGCCGCGGCCGATCAGGCCAAAGCTGAAATGACCTGGTTTGGCGGCTTATCGCTGGTCATGGTGGTGCTATTGTTTATCCTGATTTTCCGTTCACTGCAGCATTTGCTATTTACCCTGCTGGTGATAACGGTCGCGGGTCTGGTTGGGTTTAGCGTAGTGATGCTACTGTTTGCTGAACCTCATGTGTTGATGCTGGTGTTCGCCACTACGCTTATCGGCTTGTGTATCGATTACGTTTTTCATGCCAGTATCGCCGCAAGTCATGGCGCCAGCAGTTGGCGGGCGGTGGTACCAGCATTATGGCTGGGCGGACTGACCACCATAGTTGGTTACGCACTGCTTATCTTTTTACCCTTACCGCTATTACAGCAACTGGGGGTATTCATGGCAGCAGCGTTGTTATGCGTGTTAGTGCTGGTGATCTATCTTACCCCGCGCTGGCGCAGCTGGAAGGCGCCTGCCCCCGGCTGGCAACGTCTACACCAACGTATCGCGCAGAGCTACAGCTTTAATCAGTCCGCGCTTACTCCCTGGCTGCTGGTTGTTCTTGCGGTACTACTGGCCACGGCTCTGCTGTATCAGCACCAAAGTAACGACTCGGTGCGGCAACTCGCCAGCTCACCCGCAAGTTTACTCGAACAAGAAAAGCTGCTGCGCGACAAAACTCAGGTCTATTTCGATGCCGATGTCCTGTTAATTAACGGCGACAATGAAGCCCGACTTAATGCTGCGTACGCTGAGATCGCGACCCTTTTACCTCAATGGCAACAGCAGGGCCTCATCAGTCGTTGGCAAAGCCTGTTTGATTACGTGCTGCCGCCGTCACAACAGCAAGCGGTCATCACAGCGCAACACGCCCTGTGGCAACAACCTGAAGGTCAGAGCTACCTGCAATGGCTGGGTATCGATACGCCGCAGCCTGACATAGCCGGCTTAGCCGAACATCCGCTTTACTCGCTGTTTGTTTATCCGATGGCGCAGGAGCAGCCCGCCGCCGATGCGGCAACCGGCTATATTGGCGTGGTTCGCCTTGCCGGTATCACCGACCGCGTTGCCCTGATTAACGAATTGCAGAACTATCCAGCGGTTGAGCTTTATAACCCATTATTGCAAGCATCATCGGCGCTCGGTGAGCACCGGCAACAACTGCGGATCTGGCTGGCGGGCTTACTGCTCATCGCAGCAGCACTGCTAAGCTGGCGTTTGCGACGTAGTGCGCCCTGGCCACAGCGGGCGTTTATCAGCCTACAGGTCATAGCGGTTATCACTATTGCGCTCAGTGCCGCGTTGCTGGTTGCCATGTTCACTCAGGCGCTCAATGTCTTCCATTGGGTCGGCGCCATACTGGTACTGGTGTTAGGTCTCGACTATGGCATCTTCTGTGCCAGTGACGTGCGTCGCGAACATGCCCTGCAAGCGATTAGTTTGTCAGCACTTACTACCGCTATTGCCTTCGGTGCGCTGAGCTTTAGCGCAACTCCGGCGATTGCAGCCTTTGGCAGTGTCGTGTTGGTTGGGGTGCTGGTTAGCGCGCTGATTGCACCCTGTATCAAGCCATCGCAAACCGCCTCCGGGCCAGGATAACAGCATGCCATTTCAGCGCGACTCCTACGACGTCATTATCATTGGCGCCGGCCCAGCTGGTGCTACTGCCGCCGCGCTACTCGCCCAGGCGGGGAAGTCCGTGGTGGTGATCGAGCGGAGCTATTTTCCCCGTTTTTCGATTGGCGAGAGCTTGTTACCTCAGTGCATGACCTACCTCGCCGAAGCCGGGTTGCTTGATGACGTGGTTGCTCAGGCGGAGAAATTCGGCTTCCAGTATAAAAATGGTGCAGCTTTTTATCGAAATGGTGAACACAGCCTTTTCGATTTTCAAAATAAATCTTCCGCGGGTCCCAGTACCACCTATCAGGTTAAACGCGAGCATTTCGACCAGCTGTTAGCCGCGGGCGCCAGTGCTTATGGTGCTGAAGTCCACCATGGTTTTACGGTTACCGCGGTAGATTTTGATGACCCGAACGAGGTTCAGGTCGCCATTGAAAAAGATAATCAACAACAATCTCTGAAGGGGCGATTCCTGCTCGACGCCAGTGGCTTTGGAAGGGTTTTACCGCGCTTGCTGGAATTGGAATACCCGTCGGATTTTCCTGTGCGGCAGGCCGCATTTTGTCACGTAAAAACAACACTGCCAGGCGGCCAGTTCGATCGCAATAAAATTCTGATAACAGTACATCCGACCGAACCCGAGTTGTGGTTTTGGTTAATACCTTTCGCCGATGGCACCGCCAGTCTCGGTGTGGTTGGCGGCACGGAGTACTTTGACGACGATGACACTCCCGGGCAAGCCTTGTGGCGACGGGTCCATGAAGAGCCTCATTTGCTCACCGTACTCGGTGAATACGAAGTGACACGGCCAGAGCAGATGATCACCGGTTATTCTGCCAACGTCAGCAGGCTGCATGGTGACCGCTTCGCGCTACTCGGCAATGCGGGTGAGTTCCTGGACCCGGTATTCTCCTCGGGTGTTACTATCGCCTTAAAGTCCTCCTCCCTTGCGGTACCGCTGGTGCTGCAGCAACTTAATGGCGCAGATGTCGACTGGGAACAGGCCTACACGGTGCCCCTGCGTAAAGGTATCAGCACCTTTCGAAGTTTTGTCAAAGGCTGGTACGATACGCGTTTTCAGGATGTGATTTTTTATCACCAGCAGCAGAACGAGATCAAAGCCATGATATGTTCCATTCTTGCCGGTTATGCCTGGGACAGTGAAAATCCTTATGTGTGCGAAACTGAGCGCCGCTTGCGGGTATTAGTCGAATTATGCCAAACCGAATCTTAAGTCTGGTAGTCGCCGCGTTGCTGCTCAGCGGCTGCCAGACGCTGCCCACATCCACGAACCCGAAAGTACAGCTGACGGAAAATGTGCAGCTTGAATTGCAGTCCTCCTGGAACGGCCCCGCCACCCAGACCCTGCATCAGGTGCTATGGTCACACCCCGAACAGGAGTCCCGGACCTTGCTGGTATCGAGCTTACTGAGCGCCGAGCAGATTGTGATGGTCGGGCTTTCACCGCTGGGTCAGGAGTTATGGCGGGTTGAGCTGGGTAAGCAACAACCCATAACAGTGACCGGCATCGCGCCTTTCGACCAACCTCAGTTAGCGCGCGCTATCGTTGCCGATATGCAGTTGCAACGCTGGCCACTGACCGAGCTGCAGCGCCATTTGCAAGGCGCGAGCATAACCGCGACCGCGAATGGCAGACGGGTGATAAGTGATGATAAACAACTGATCTGGTCCACCCGAACAGAAGCTGACATCACCATTTTACAGCACCATAGTGCGGGTTACTCACTACAGTTACGCACCCTTGAAGAAACAGGAGTCCAACCTGATGCAGCTGATTGACTTAGGTATTCTTTGCGCCCTGGGTGCTGATGCCCCTGAAGTTTGGCAAAATGCTTTGCGTGGCTCACGGGCAGGTATGCAGCCTTGTGCCCTGACGATTAATCAAGGTGAACCGCAAATTGCCGGGCAGGTCAACGATGCTGCATTGCCGCCGTTGCAAGATTTAGTGCCAGCTATGGCCACCCGTAACAACCAGCTAGCGGCAGCGGCGTACGCGCAAATCGCCACCACCGTCGACGCACTTAGACAGCAGTATGGCGCTGAGCGGATCGCGGTGATTATTGGCTCAAGCACATCAGGGATCCGCGAAGGTGAAGCGGCGCTCGCGCATTACCAGGCTCATCAGCAACTACCAGATGATTTTTACTATGGCATGCAGGAAATGTACTCTCCGGCCGAGTTTATCGCTGATCTTGCCGGTGTTTCAGGTCCTGCCTACAGTATTTCCACGGCTTGCTCGTCAAGTGCACGGGCGCTGATGAGTGCGCGCGCCATGCTCCGCGCCGATCTGGCTGACGTCGTCATCGTCGGGGGCGTTGATTCTTTGTGCCGCCTTACACTCAATGGCTTTCATGCGCTGGAGTCGATTTCGGCAAGCTACTGCCGGCCATTTAGTCGCAATCGCGACGGTATCAATATTGGCGAGGGTGCGGCGCTGTTTGTCGCCACCAAAGACTTAACCACTCAGCCGTCAGCGACCAAGGCTCCGGCAGTCACATTAACCGGCGCCGGGCATAGTTCCGATGCCTATCACATGACGGCTCCCGAACCCCGGGGCCGCGGCGCAATTGCCGCCATCACCACCGCTTTAGCCGATGCCGGCATCAGTCCGCAACAGCTTGGTTATATTAATCTGCACGGTACCGGCACGCCGTTGAACGATGCCATGGAAAGTAACGCCATTACTGCAGTCGGTGCCGCGCAGGTTGCGGCCAGCTCGACCAAGGCCTTAACCGGCCACACGCTGGGCGCCGCAGGGGCCATCGAGGCAGGCTTATGTTGGCTCGCTTTACGAAGTGAGAGGGGTGAGTTACCGCTGCACGTGTGGGATAACCAGATTGACCCTGAATTAGCACCGATTTCGCTGTATGATACGCAAAAAACGACAGCAACCACCGCAATCGAACACTGTCTGAGCAACTCTTTTGCCTTTGGCGGGAACAACGTTGCTCTGGTGTTTAGCAAGGCACAAAACGGAGAATAAGACGGCATGGTCGCGCTTGACGATTTGATAAAACACCGGGCACCAATGCGTTTAATTGATACAGTGGTCAGCGCCGATGGCATCAGTGCCCACTGTCAGACGACCTTAACCCGCGATAGTCTGTTTTTCCGCGAGCAACTGAACGGAATTCCGGCCCACGCCGGCATCGAATTTATGGCGCAAACCGTCGCCGCCGTTGCCGGAAGTCGTCACCATGAGAGCAATGAAGCTATTAAGCTTGGTTTTTTGCTTGGCTCACGCAAGTACCGCTGCCAGCGGGACGTGTTTCTTTGCGGTGTGTGTTATGACGTTTTCGCCGAAGAAATCCATGTCGAATCCTCGGGCCTTAGCGTGTTTGACTGTCGTATTGAAGAACAGGGCGAGATCATTGCTGAAGCACGTTTAAATGTTTTCCAGCCGCCCGATGAAGCAGCTTTTATTAAGGAAAATTATGAGTAATCGCGTCTTAGTAACGGGGTCTGGCAAAGGCATTGGTCGCGCCATCGCATTAACACTCGCCGCCGATGGCTTCGATATTGCGGTACATTGTCGCAGTGATAAAGCGTCCGCCGCTGCGGTCGTGGCCGAGATCGAGGCACTTGGCCGCAACGCCAGCTTACTGTGTTTTGATGTCAGCGACCGCGCTGCGGCAGCTACGGTCATTGAAGCGGATATTGAAGCCCATGGACCTTATTATGGCGCGGTATGTAATGCGGGAGTGACCCGTGACGGAGCCTTTCCTGCACTCACTGGCGAAGACTGGGATCAGGTCGTGCACACCAACCTTGATGGATTTTACAACGTCCTGCATCCGCTTATTATGCCGATGATTCGTACCCGCAAAGGCGGTCGTATTGTCACCATAGCTTCGGTTTCCGGCATCGCCGGCAATCGCGGGCAGGTCAATTACAGTGCCTCGAAGGCTGGCGTTATTGGCGCCACCAAAGCACTGGCACTGGAGTTGGCTAAACGCAAAATCACGGTAAATTGCGTGGCACCGGGGCTGATTGAAACTGACATGACCAATGAACTTGAGCATCAGGATCAAATCCTCTCGATGATCCCTATGCAACGCGCCGGTAAACCTGAAGAAGTTGCCGGACTGGTTGGCTATTTATTCCAGGACTCTGCGGCTTACATCACCCGACAAGTGTTCTCAGTAAACGGTGGGCTAGTGTAATGAAACGCGTTGTCGTCACCGGGACAGGTTGTTTAACTGCATTTGGCTCGAGCTGGGATGAATTTAAAGCCCGCTTAGCGGCCGGCCAGAACGCCGTCACCACTATGCCCGAATGGGATCGTTTTGAAGGTTTGAATACGCGCCTGGCAGCACCTATTCAACCTCCGTTTCAGCGCCCTGAGCATTATTCCCGTAAGGACGTCCGCTCGATGAGTACGGTCAGCATCATGGCCACTCGCGCTACGGAACTTGCGCTTGAGCACGCTGGTTTGCTGAACGACCCCAGTATCCGCGACGGCCGCTGCGGGGTTGCGTATGGCTCCTCGACCGGTAGCACGGATGAAATGGTAGTGCTTGGCAACATGCTCGCTAATGGTGATATGTCTGGCGTCAACGCGACTACTTACATCAAAAGTATGGCGCATACCACCGCGGTTAATGTCGGGGTGTTTTTTGGTCTCAAGGGCCGTATGCATACCACCAGCTCAGCCTGTACCTCGTCGTCCCAAGCGCTGGGTTACGCCTTCGAAGCCATAAAGTACGGCAAGCAAAAAGTCATGGTCGCCGGCGGCGCAGAGGCATTATGCGCCTCAGAGGCCGTGGTTTTTGATACCTTGTACGCTACCAGTACTCGCAATGATAGTCCCTCGGCCTCCCCACGGCCCTTTGATCGGGATCGTGATGGCCTGGTCATTGGCGAAGGCGCCGGCACCTTTATTCTGGAAGAGCTGGAGCATGCACAAGAACGTGGTGCCACCATTTTGGCTGAAATAGTTGGCTTTGGCACTAATACTGACGGCGCGCATGTCACTCAGCCGACAGCAGCGACAATGGAAGTTGCCATGCGCCTGGCTCTGAAAGACGCTGAGCTTATTCCCGCAGACATTGGTTACGTTAATGCTCACGGCACCGCCACCGATCGTGGTGATATTGCTGAGAGTCAGGCCACCGCTGCGGTGTTTGGTCCGCGCATGCCGATTAGCTCACTCAAAAGCTATTTAGGTCATACCCTTGGGGCTTGTGGTGCTATCGAAGCCTGGGCCAGCATCAACATGATGAACGACAATTGGTTCGCCGCTACGGTGAACCTGGAAAATAGAGATCCCGAATGTGCCGAGTTGGATTATATTCAGGGACAGCCACGCGAGTTTGCAACAGATTACGTAATGTCCAATAACTTTGCTTTTGGTGGTATTAATACATCGCTTATTTTTAAGCGTTGGCATGACGTTTAAGGCGACTTAGCTCGTTTCAAGAACCAGTCCTGCGTCGGTCTGTAGCACTTCATGAATGTTGCTATGCGCGGTCGGTGTATAGCAACATAGCATGCAATCTGCCTGCTGGCGAAACCTGGCATGCGTCTCATAGGCACCAGAATCTCGCTTGAGAACCTCAAGTAATAAGCCTTGTTCGGTTTTGGTGACCGCCTCGGCAAGGGTCCAGCGCTGGTAAAATTGTGCCAGATCTTCAGTCTCAAGACCGGCCATAAAGCCAGTCTTGAGCAGGCGTACTAACTGCTTACGCGGTTTTAGCCGTTCCACATCGACACCTACAGCCTGATCAGGACTCAACGCTACCATGACAATGTCATGGCTGTGGCTAATCGAGCAATACCAGAGCTGGCCATTAACCTGGAGCTGGGGGGCGCCATTGGGTTGGCGCGTAATTACGCTGGCCGTTGGCGGGAAATTCCAGTAATGCTGCAAAAGCCAGCGCAGCAGCCCACGCGCAGTGAGAAACTGCAACCTTCTTGCCGGCCGGCGATACTGCTCTGCTTGCTGGCGCTCATCTTCGCTGAGCCATGGGGCCAGCGCTACCACTAACTCTTCGAGACCAGTGGCGAACGCGCAAACCGGAGGGGTTACGGACGTCATTTAGCTTCCGCGGTCAGGCCTTCAGCGTAAGTCGAGCTGGCACCACCGGCCAGGTTCGCCAGGCGCATGGTGCGATCGTGCAGACTCGCTACGTGTTCAATGAAATCGGCAAGGTGTTCGCCCTTAAGGCGTTCGCTCGAAAGCTTCTTCAAGTGCAACGGGTTGACGATTTTTCCGTATCGGTAAACTTCGTAATGCAAATGCCGGGCTTGCGATAAACCAGTATTGCCTAAATAACCAATCACTTCGCCCTGTTCGACTTTGCTCCCTGCTTTGATATTTTCTGCGAAGCCCCGTAGATGGGCGTAAAGGGTTTCGTAGCCATCGGCGTGTTGAATAATCACCGCATTACCGTAGGAGCCGTACCAGTCGGCACGCTTAATGGTGCCCTGGCCAGCGGCCATAATCGGCGTGCCTTCCGGAGCTCCAAAGTCGATACCTTTGTGCATGCGGGTGTACCCCAGCACAGGATGTTTGCGCTGTCCGTAATGGGACGAGAGTCGTGCACCGTTAAGCGGAGTTTTCAGCAGGAAACTCTCGGCTAAGCGCCCGTCCTCAAGATAAAAAGATTCATTATAGCGATACAAGCGAAAGTCATCTTCCTCGTTCTGGAAGCGCAGATAGGTCGGTTGCAACGGAGTCTGCAGGTGGGTAAAGAGTTCTTCGTCCTGAGTTACTAATGTACGCTCAAACACAACTTCAAAGCGGTTGCCCTGATACACCTGACGCTGAAAATCGATAAAATGCGACAGTGCCAATAACGCGGCGTTGATCACATCGCCCGGCACATCAGCTTCAGCCGCGTTACCATACAGACTATGATTAATTTGCACCGCATGCTCAGACACTTCAACCCGTGTCGGCACGCGATTCTTACTTACCTGCCATACGCCATTTTCATAGAATGCGTCGATACGCTCAGCGTATTCCCCGGCCAGACTAACTTGTGCCGACTGCGGCTGTTTATTCACTGCAATTGCCGCACCCGCCTGCAATTTATCTAAATTGATAACGCCATCGAGCGCTTCCGCCAACTGGTAAACTTCGCGCGCTTTAAAGCCAAACTTGGCTAGCAGCCCTGTGACTGTCTGCCCACGCTTTAACACTGCATAGGTTACATCCGCCAACGGCGCAGCCAGTTCGGAGTTGCTTAACTCTATGCGGGCAGGCTTGAGCGGCTTCACCGCATCAGCCAACGCAACGCTAACTGCCTTTTTATCACTTTCAATATGCAGTGGCTGCAACTCTAATGGTTGCGGAGGCGTCTGTCCGGCAACTTGCTCCGGTTCGGGATCAGAGCATGCGGCAAGCAACAACGCTAAAACTAACACGTTGATTTTTAAAATCATTAATTTCACTAATGCAGGCTCCTAACGTTTTAATTCAAGGCCATTCTACCGTAATATCCGAGGCAAACTAGCGCTTTTACGTAAAACTAGCCCACAACCAGCGCGCATAAAGACCCAGCGGCGTCGTTGCACCGGCCGTGAAGGAATGGACTTCACCGTTCTTTATTACCGCAAAAGCCGGTGTCACCGGCACGCCCCACTGGTTAGAGATCCTTGCTTCCGGATCGTTCACCACTTTGAACTGATAATCATTGTCTACCAGATAGCGACGAACTTGCGCATCGGTTCCAGAGGTCATCGCCACACTGACGATAGGCACGTAACCTGCAAGCCAGTCGACCCCTGGCGTGATCACATGACATACAGGACACCATGAGCCCCAGAAATAAACGATCACAGGTTCAGCGTAACTTTGCTCCAGCAAATCCACGTGTTCATACTTCAATGTTTGCCAGGTCGTTGCAGGTACTTTACCTGCGGGCAGATCCTGAGCGCGCCAAACATCCATGACCGTTATCACCGTTAACGCGACAACAAAGAAAATCAGTAATTTTTTAATCACTCAGTTCGTCTCCTCAAACCCTACTTTCGCTGCGGTCTGCGCCCACAATGCAGCAGCATGGGCTGAAGGGTGGTAACCATCGGCGGCGATGAATTTACTCTCGTAGGGTACCTCAAAAGCAAGGTAATAGGTGTTGCTCTGCTGCCGGCAGTGTAATTTAAGTAAGTTATTGAGTTGTTTGGCTTGTTCGCCGACCAACCAGCGCAATGGCTGAGGTAACGCCGGAAACTTATGCATCGGCGGCAGCGCCGTATAGAGAATATGTTTTGCTTGCAGTTGGTGGGTCAGATACGCAGTCATTGCTGCCAGATCCGCTTGCCATTTTTTCGGCGCCGTGCGGCGTGTCACATCGTTGACGCCCACCGACACCAGTACCTGATCAAATCTTTTCGCGGTAAGGTCACTCTCGCGCAGTAACTTCAATACCTGAGCACAGGTAAGACTCGATTTCGCTACCAGCTGCCACTCAACCTCTGCATGCTCGCTTAACGCGGCAACCCACTGACCCAGCACCGCTTGTTCCTGCCTGGCACAGCCAACGCCCGCCGCCGCCGAATCGCCCAGTACCAGCACCCGCAGCAGGGGCAGCCCCTTTTCTCCAGCAGGGGCTGCCCCTGCTGTAAAACCGGCGCGCGCGCCTTCAGCCTCGGGCAGACGCGGGGTACGGGCCCTGACGCGCTTACCTTGAAGTAACAACAATGGTGCGAAAATCGCGAAGAAAAGTTTATGCAATCTGGCTATGCTCCTATAGGACGCGTGTTAAGCTTAACATCGCTTACTTGGAATCAAGAACTTAATAGAACCCATGATGAAAATCTACGTCGACGCGGACGCATGTCCGGCAGTAATAAAAGATATTTTGTTTCGCGCAGCAGAGCGCAAACAACTGCAATTGATTTTGATCGCCAACCAGCCCTTGCGCGTACCTGCATCAAAGTTTATTTCTGCACGTACTGTGGCAAGCGGCTTCGATGTTGCCGATGACGAAATCGTGCGTTGTTGTGCAGCCGGCGATTTAGTTATCACCGCCGATATCCCACTGGCGGACGAAGTCATCGCCAAAGGTGGGCAAGCATTAAGTCCCCGCGGGGAGCTGTTTACTAAGGAAAATATACGTAGTCGTCTGAATATTCGGGATTTTATGGACACAATGCGTGCGAGCGGCGTACAAAGCGGTGGCCCACCGCCACTGAATCAACGCGACCGTATGGCGTTCGCCAATCATCTGGACCGAATTCTCGCTCGTGCTTAAGCGCCGGCATCATCGGCAAAATGGCCTGGAGGTTTTATGCTCAAACACTGCACCTTAACCGCTAGCATCATTTTTTGCGCAACAGCGCCGGGAGTTCCTTTCGCGCAGGATCTCAATTTTACGCCAGCAGCTATTGTTGACTGGCCAGTTCGTAAATTCGAAGAGCGATCAACCTACCAGCTGCAAGACGGCGTTCTCGACGCTTCCTGTAAGGCCGGCCAGGCTTCAGCGCTTTATTTAGAAAAGGAAATCGGATTATCTGAACACCCTTATCTGAATTGGCGCTGGCGTCTAATGCAGCCTCCTTTGGCGTTAGACGAGGAGCGGGTAAAAGCTGGTGATGACTATTCGGCGCGTGTTTACGCAGTCGCTGAACGGGGATTATTTGGGCTAAGTTCCAAGGCTATCAATTTTGTCTGGACCTACGATCAACCGATCGGTGCAAGCTGGCCAAACCCCTTTACTGAGCAAGCGATGATGGTAGCCATGCGTAACCAGTCCAGCCCAATCAATGAGTGGGTGACCGAGAAAGTTCATTTACCGGATCATTTTCAACGCCATTACGACTTGCAACTCGAAGCCATTGATGGTCTGGCGCTGATGGTCGATTGCGATAATGCCGGGGGCGAGCGCCGGTTCCAGCTTCAGCGCATCTGGTTTAGTGCTGAATAAAGAAAAGCCCGCGTGATGACGCGGGCTCCTGGTTTTTAACTACTTCTGATCTTTGAGATAAAGATCCAGCCAACGGGTTTGTTCCCACAGCATGTGTAGCACCGATTCCCGGGCCCGATAACCATGCGATTCGTGCGGCAACATGACCAGCCGTGACGTACCACCGAGACCTTTGATAGCCTGATACAGACGCTCAGACTGCATCGGGAAGGTTCCCGAGTTGTTGTCGTTTGCACCATGAATCATTAACAGAGGCTCGTTAATCTTATCAGCATGGAAAAACGGCGACATACCAATGTACAGATCCGTATCATCCCAAACCGTGCGCTCTTCACGCTGAAAGCCAAACGGCGTTAGACTGCGATTGTAAGCGCCGCTGCGGGCAATCCCGGCCTTAAACAAATCGCTATGCGCCAGCATATTGGCAGTCATGAAGGCGCCATAGGAATGGCCGCCGAGTGCCACCCGCTCAGGATCCGTGACACCAAGATCAGTACCGGCTTTGATTGCCGCTTTACCATTCATTACCAATTGCTCAATGAACGAGTCGTTTGGTCGCGCATCGCCTTCACCAACAATTGGCATGGTCGCACTGTCGAGTACCGCATAGCCCTGGGTCGCTAAATACTGCGGCGCCCAATAGCTGATCCGTACAAACTCATAAGGCGAACCGGAAATTTGCGCGGCCGCAGCAGAACTTTTGTACTCACGTGGATACGCCCAAACGATAGTGGGTAAAGGGCCATCTTCCGCCTTATCGTAGCCAGCAGGCAAATACAGCTCCGCTGACATGGCCAAACCGTCTTCCCGCGTATAGGTAATCAGTTCACGGCTGATTCCCATGGTGTGCGGCATTGGGTGTGGCGTTTCGGTCAACGCTGTAAGCTCATTATCATCAAGGTCGCGGACAAAGAAATCAGTCGGATCGTTCACGCCCTCGCGTTGGGTCAGGAAGGTCAGATCATTAGCGTCAATTAAGCCCCGTGGACGTTCGAAATAGGGTGCCTGACTGCGCCATAAACGCTCACTCTCTTTACTGTTGAGGTCAAAGCGATCGATAAACGGACGGTCACCTTCGGCCGAAGCTCCAGTACCTGTTAATAAGATTTTTCCATCATTAAGATACAACAGATCGCGACCATCTTTTTGCACCGTGAACGGCTGTCCGGGATCATTGTAGCGATCTTCCCATGAACGCTCCCAGACTAGCTCAGGCGCGCGCTCGCCGGTGGCATCGACCAGCCAGAGTTTCTCATCGCGGTCGGCCCACCAACGTTCCCAAATCAGCACATGCCTGGCGTCGGCCGCTAACATACGCCCAAAACGTTTACTTAAATCAACCAGCTTTTGCGGTTCTGCGCTAAAGGGGGCTGCTTGCTGAAAGACCTGGTCACGGATATCAGCGTCAACTGCCGGGTCGCCTAAATCTGTAGCCTCGGCCCACACCAATGTGGCGTCTGCATCGTTGCGCCAGCTAACTGACCGCCGCCCTTGCACTACTGCATCAAAAGCAATCGGCAGGTTGTCGGCTAACGGCTGCTCAACCACGGTATAGACATTTTCGCCGGTGGTGGTCCACACCATGGTGGTTTCCGGGAAACGGTAGTAAGGCACAGCATAAGAATACGGCCGCTTGATTTCACTCACCAGCAAATAGCTGTCGTCAGGTGAGGTGCTAACTCCGCTATAGATGGCCTGAGGACCGATTTCTTGTTCATCACCATCGATACCAAAAAAAGCAATCTGACTGGTGAAATAGTAGTCAAATAAAGCTTCATCTTGCTTGTTTGACAATAAATCCTGATAGGTCCGCCCGGGCGCGGTCCGCCCTGCGCTTTCGGTAATTACCGGCCCGCTTGGCACGGTGCGCATAGCAGGTTTCACTAAGTCATCCGCCACCGTGTAGGAATACAAGCCACTGCTGTCATGACGCCATTCTAAGCGCGGTCCCCAAACGGCATTCAATGCGGTAGTGGACCAGAGTTTTGCTTCGGCTTTCGCTACATCAATCAACCATAACTCTACGCTTGCTGGAGTTTGCTGCGCTACCGCTATGTAGTCGCCATTGGGAGACCAGCTCGCACCTAAAGCTTTTAGATCTGTTGGTAATCCTTTAATCTCTAATTTATTGCCATTCGCGACATCAACCAGCTCAAGCGCACTGATATAGCGGGCCTGACTAACGGTATAATTTGCCGGGTTAATGCGGCGTCCGGCAAGTTTCAGTTGCTCCGCAGAAACATCGGTAATATCCGGTAACGCCGGATAGTTTGTGATCAGCAACAAATCACCGTCAGGGCTTAAACTGCCGCCGGGCGATGACGCGGCATCAACGATATCGATAATCTCTTGTGCCGGCTGTTGATAGTCAATCTTGACAGGATTCGCCTGCACTGCGGAGCCGCTGACCAGGGCGGCACCCGCCGCGATTGCGAATGCAACCGTACTGAGCTTTAAACTCTTTATCATGGTTGTTTACCTATATTGTCTCGAGTAGTTAGCTACTTTAATGTTAAGTTAAACGTGGTCTAAACTAACACAGATGCGAGTAATATCAGTTAATTGTTAACCGGTATAGGTCGCACCAGTATGGGGATTCAACGCAAGCTGTCTAGTTTTTTGGGCTTATAATTTGGGAAGCAAAACATGAAGTATTTATCAGCGACGGAAATCGCGCGTCAAATTAACGCAGGTCAACTAACTTCGACTGCAATAACTGAGCACTATTTGAATCGCATTGAAAACTACAACCCAAAGCTTAATGCCTTTGTTGATCTGTACCCAGATACCGCTCGTTTAGCAGCCAAACAACGCGACCAACAGAAAGATGATCAACCTGGCCCACTTCATGGCGTGCCCATCTCCGTAAAGGAGTGCTATCAGGTAAAGGACACCCGGACAACTCTGAACTATCCCCCTCTGCGAAATCTTGTGGCCGACTCCACCTCACTGTTGGTGCAACGGCTGCTTGATGCGGGTGCAGTTCTTCTTGGCAAAACCAATGTACCTACCCTGCTGGCGGATGCTCAGACGTTTGGCCCAATTTATCCGCGCGCAAACAACCCGTACGATCTTAGCCGCACGCCAGGCGGCAGTACAGGTGGCGGAGCCGCCGCCCTCGCTGCTGATTTATGCGCTCTTGAACTCGGCAGTGACATTGGCGGCTCCATTCGTAATCCTGCACATCACTGTGGTCTGTTCGGGCTAAAACCCACGGAAAATGGCCACCACCTTGACGGGCATATTCCCCCCCTTCCCGATCTCGATTTAGGCTTATCGGTCATGAACTGCACCGGGCCCCTTGCGCGCACCGCTGAAGATCTCGCTTTAGCCCACAAGGTTTTGTTCGCACCGGACTGGCAACAACGCCTGTACCTGCCGATTGCCCGCGAACAAAACCTGTCACCGGATCTGTCGGGCTACCGATTCGGATTTTTAACTAGCATAATTGGCGTCCAGCCGGGTAAGGCTGCGAGCAAAGCGATGAAGGATACCAGGGCTAAGCTGGAAGCGGCGGGGGCAGAGGTCACCGACTTTCGTCTCGACGACCAGTTGGTTCGCGAGTCGCTTACCCTGTGGATCGAGCTGTTTGGTTACGCCATGGGGCAGACCCTGAAGATGCCTTATCGCAGACTACTGTACTGGCAGTATCGAAAACTACTGAAAAGCTCCGCATGCTTACCGTCAGCTCACGCTTTGAAAGCGCTTAAAACAGGATTAACGCTCAACTTCAAGAGTTTCAGTCGCGCCCTGAAGCGACGCCAGGAGTTGGTAACCGAAGCGATGCGCCAACAGCAATCCGTTGATATCGTGGTAAGCCCAACAACACTTGGCCCTGCGTTCCCACATAACTCGGCCCGCCATACCATCGAAATGGATGGGCAGAATATACCTTACGTTGATTACTGCTTTCCGTTCGTTAACTTCTTTAGCCTGACTGGCCAACCCGTCGTTACCGTGCCAACGGGCACCGCAAAAACCGGCCTGCCTATCGGACTCTGTTTCTCTGCAGCGCATCATCAGGATCAAACCCTACTGCACCTGGCAAAGCTTCTTGAAGACCAGGGCTTTGCTTTTCACGCACCTAATTTTGGAAACGACTAATGTATCGACCTATTCTTTTTTTCCTACTTTTTCTTGGCTGCTCCGCAGCTCACGCAGCAGATGCGTCTGATGCTTATTTTAACGGCCAGTCACTCTCGCCTGACCAACTAGAGCAGCAACAGCAGCTGGCGGCTCAGCAAAATAAGCTTTTCATGCTGGTTTTAGGGGCAGACTGGTGCCAAGACAGTCGTGCTCTTGCCGAACAATTCCAACAACCTGAATTCGCGCAACAGCTGGCTCAGCGGTTTGTTGTGAATTATGTTGACGTGGGTTACCTGGAGCACGGTTTTAGCGTCACCAACTATTACGGGCAACCCACCTACTACGGTACCCCCACGGTCATTATTATCGACCCTGTCACGGGCCGGGTCCTCAATAAGTCGGACTGGCAACAGTGGACCAACGCAGCGTCATACGGCGAGCAAGCTTACCGCATTTACTTTCTCGAGCAGGAATTTGAGCCACTGCCATTTTCAGCAGCCAACAAAGCTTTTGAGGATTATCAGGCGCAGCGGGTACGTGCTGGGTTTGCGGTCGCCGGTGACATGCTTGAAGCCTACATGGAATCAAGTGCGACCGAGCCATCTGCAGAGTTCTCAGAACTCTGGGCCGAGCTAGGTCGCTTCCGTAATCAGGTATTTAACGATGTGATAGACTATCATGTCGCAAGCGATGAATTCCCCAACTACCCAGAGCAATCCTGGGAAAAGGAGTAAAACATGGCAAAAGTTCTATTAATCACAGGTGCCTCCAGCGGTATCGGCAAGACCACTGCACTCACTGCCGCAAAAGCTGGTCACAAAGTCATTTTAACCGCGCGACGGGAAGAACTGCTCGATGAGCTTGTCGCAGAAATTGGCAGCGATCAGGCACTCGCCGTGCCTTCAGACGTTAGCAACTTTGCTGAATTGAAGACCGTGGTCGAACAAGGTATCGAGAAATTCGGACAGCTGGATGCAGTATTTGCCAATGCCGGCACCGGGGTTTCGACTGCCGGGACTGAAAATGGTGACGCCGAAGAATGGAAGAAGATGGTAGACGTCAACATTAACGGCTTACTTTATACCGCCAGACTAACACTTCCTCACCTGCGCAAAAGTACAGGCCATTTTCTCATGACCGGTTCTGCCGCAGGACGAAACATCATAAAAGGTTCAGTTTACGGTGCGACCAAGTGGTTTGTTCATGGTTTCGCGCAAAATCTGGCGGAAGAAATGAAAGAGTGGAATGGCCGCTGTACGACCATTGCCCCTGGAATGGTAAATACGCCATTTTTTGACGAACCCAAACCCGACAAGCTCGATCCGCAGGACGTTGCCGATGCGGTGCTTTTTGCCATCGAAGCGCATCCACGCAATTGTGTACGCGAAATTTACCTGATGCCGGGTTATAAAAATCAGGACTGAACGACGGCTTTGTCGTAATGGTCGAGCAATAACGTTTGTGCTTGTAGCAACGGTTGCTCGGCCGCAATAATACTTTGCTGATGTTCGCCAAGTAAACGCATCATCACTTCGTTGTCTTCTTCGCCATTCCACATTTTGACGTAAGTGCCCTGCTTATAGCCGCGCTGCTGACGTAAATTGTTGAGCGCGTTCTTACCGATATAGGTCAGGTACACGGTGTCCGCATCACCATAAGCGTTCACCAGCATTGTCAGCAGTTTATCGAAGAATTGCTCGCCACAAACCAGGGGATAGTCTCGAGAGCCGTCGGCAGCAAGTGCTGCTACAAGTTCTTTGCCGTCTTGTACACCAGCATTATTGGCGAAGCTCTTTAACATCAGTTGCGCCACATACTCCAGTGCTGCCTCAGTGCTTTTGCCCTTGCGGCAAGCATGTTCGACCGCATCAGAAATCGCAAAGTGGAGAATATCAATGAGCTCCATGTTCGCCTGGGCCCAGTCTGCGGTTTGCTTCTTCCACCACTTATAGGCCGTATGTTCAAAATACTCACCAAGCTCGACCAAAATCGCTTTTACGTCGTCGCGTTTGACCTTTGGCGCCTCTGGGTAGTCAGCATCTATTACCTGGTTAAAAGCGATCTGCATCGCGACAAGTTGGCGGGCTTGAGCTGGCGTCATCCTGGAATCCTCGTTGGTAGTTTTTGTTTGGCTTTAGTGTACTTGAACTGACAGGCTCAAACTACCTCAACTAGCGTGAATCCAGCACCGGTAGATGTCCGGTTTTAACGTAGATGATGGTCGCGCGGTGAAAATCACCGCGCGCCAGGAGAAATCCATAGTTAACATGGAACAGCTTTCTCCGTAATTACTTTAACTTGATGGTTTTGCGCAGGTTGAAATTCCAAGCACTTTATACAAACCACAAAATTTAAAAATCGCCGTAGCTAGCAAAACTGCACCAAGAATCCACCAGTAATTTTCGGCGGTAACACCATAATAAATCAAAGCGATACCGATAATTGCGCGGATAACCCGATCGACTGTTCCGACATTGGCCATAGGAAGCTCCTTGTGTTTTAGAGAATACTAAATAACTACTCCTAAACCTAGTCAATAGATCGCAAAAACGAAAGCTTTTCGCTAAACAGACGATGGTTGCCTGCTCAGCAATTCCGACAATGATTACACCAGTAATCAGGACGAGCTCTCAACAGCATCCAGCTGTAGCAAATGATCCAGCAGCGCGAAATAGCGCTTCGACTCTTCCTGCGAGTGCGGCGCAGGTGCCGTTACCACGTATTTGCCGTTGACCACCAGGGTCGGCACACTCGAAATATCTGCATCCATCATGTCTTGCAACACGACCCGGAGTTTATCGGTGATAGCGCTACTCTCATAAACGTCCTGGAAGGCGATGGGATCAACGGCATGCTCGGCCAGGAAAGCGTTGATATCTTCCTGAGTGGGTAAACGTTCGTGATTTTCACGCACTGTCTCATAATAACCAATAAGTTCATCATCGAGGCTATGGCCCATATCGCGTAACGCATAAAACACCCGGGCATCAAGCGCCCAACGCTCGTTCGCCGGAGCCGCACGCTTGATGACGGTTACGTCTGTATGTTCGAGGTCATAAGCAACAATGGTCGGGTTGAAATGTTGGCAGTGCGGACAGCCCGGCCATAAGAATTCAATAATGAATCCGCCTTCTGCAGGCGCTGGTTCAAAATCAGCCACTTCAATCGCCTGTTCCAGTACGCGATAATCCTTGCCTTCCACAAAGGTCATGGGCAGCTCCTGAGTAGGCGTATTGCCGACAAGCTCGGCCGCCACATCGCTGTTTGCTTCAGTTTGCTGCGACTCTTCATTTGCCGGTTGGCAACCAACGGTGAGCAACAATAGGAAAACTAAAATTAAATGGCGCATGATAATTCCTTGTAAATGATCGTTCTGGTTATTTTAATTGGGTCCATTTCACCGCAGAATCAGGCAAATGTCACGCGACGCTGTAAATGCGGTTCTAAACAAGCAATAATGGCTAGCATTAATGACAAGGAGACCGGCATGCATGCTCTATTCCTGCGCCGCGCGCTGCTGCTCAGCTGCATCACAGCTTTGCTCGCGGCCTGCTCACCGCAACCGCAAAACGAACAAGCTGACCAACCCCTGGTTTATAACTGCGGTGCTCTGCAGGTAACGACCATCGTTGAAAATAACGCCTTGCATCTCAGCTTTGGCGATCAGAGCTTTGAACTACAACCGACTACCAGTGCCTCAGGTACACGTTATGTAAATGCCGATCATGGCGCAGAGTTCTGGCGCAAAGACAACGAAGCCCAATTCTCAACTGATAAGCTGGCTTTACCCTTGTGTGTGCAGCAAGGCACTCTACCGCAACAATTCAATGCGCGCGGCAACGAACCTTTCTGGCTGCTCAAAATTGACCGGCAAAGCGCACAATTACGTACGCCGGGAGATGAAGAAAACTTTGCTAACGTCAGCCGTGCGACATTAAATGACGCACCCCCCTTCACGTTTGAGGTAACCCTCGACGCCACACGAACCCTTCGCCTTGAAGAAGGCGTTTGTTACGACAGTATGAGCGGACAAAGTTTTCCCTATAGCGCAAACTTCATTCAGCAAGACGAGCAGTGGTCAGGCTGTGCGGGAGACCCGCAACGATTGCTTACCGGTGTCAGCTGGAAAGCTGGTCGTGCGACAGATAATGACGCGACACTGACGTTTTCACCCGAGTCACGGATCAGCGGTTACGCTGGCTGTAACTTTTTCACCGGCAGCTATACCATCACCGGCGAAGGTATTGAGTTCTCGCCGTTAGCGGTGACCAAACGCATGTGCCCGCCAGAGGTGATGGCCGACGAAAAACGCGTGTTGCAGCAACTCACCCAGGTTTCTAACTTTAAGGTGTTTGCCGATGGTACCCTACACTTACAGTTGACCAATGGTGAGTACTTACAGTTTTCACGTTACCCGTTAGATTTATTAGCGAACTGAGGTTACCGAATGAAACTCTACGAAACCAAGACTGCGCCCAATCCTCGTCGCGTACGCATGTTTTTAGCTGAAAAGGGCCTGCTTGATCAGGTTGAATGCGTACAGGTTGATTTGCAAAAGGGTGAAAACTTAACGGCAGAATTCGCCGCCAAGAATCCGATGAAAAAAGTGCCCGTGCTAGAGCTTGAGGATGGCACCTGCATCGCTGAGACCATGGCCATTTGTCGTTATTTTGAACTCAGCTATCCAGACACCCCGAAATTACTGGGTGATTCACCGCTGGAGCAAGCCGAGATTGAACAGTGGCTGCGCTGGCTCGATTATTATTTTTTCATCCCTTGTGGAATGGGTTTCCAGCACACCAGCGGCTATTTCAAAGATCGCATGACGCCGGTGCCGGAGTGGGGTGAGCTCTGTATTGCCGACGTGAAAAAGTTTATGGCGTTCTTAAATGAGCATTTAGCGGGAAAATCCTATATCTGTTGCGATCGTTTTACTGCCGCTGACATCACCGCTTTTGCGGTTGCCGCCTTTGCCCGGGTGGTAAAAATTCGCGTCGACGACAGTTTGCCGCACCTATTCGCCTGGTACCAACGCATCAATGAACGGCCATCGGCAGCGGTTTAATCGTTCCCGTGCGGCTACCTTGTCGGCTGAGCATTAACATCAGTCAGATAAAGCAGTCCGGCGGTTTCCGGCAGGTAGCGCAATGAAAACAGAATCTGCTGGTGACATTTGGGTTGCTGGGCAACCGCACGCTCCAGTTCTTCCGGACGCGCTGGGCGGGCATCAAACGGCTGTTCGTTGGTCTGCCGGAATGCTTCGTTAATCATCACCACGTCACAATTAATATGGGCAAAGTAATCTTTTCGTTGCGTCTCACTCAAGGCGCGCGTGCCTGCTCCGTCTTGCAACCACACCTGATAACCAAGTTCTTGTAATTCGTTTAACCAGGCACCGAATTCATCCGCTGGCAGTTCCCCACTCATAAACACACTGATGGCAAGTTTGCGCTTGCCCATCCGCTGTTTAAGCTGGTGAAGAAACTCATGTAACTGTTGACGCTGACTCGCGGTGTTAAAGTAAGCATCGCTTAACTCTAAGGGAACATACCAACCAAGGACACTTTTCTCGTGTTCATTAACCCAGCTTTGCCAGCGCGCAACAACGCCATTCAGCTTGCGCAAATAAGCGGCAAAAAACTTTCCCTGCGCGGCCTCACCCGCAGCCATTTGGTTAAAGTAATCGGGGTCGGTATGCAAACCTAACCACAGCGGCATGTGTCGTTGCCAGATGGTTAAGGCTTCCTCAAGCCAGGGGGCAGGCTGCGTAAAAGTTTCTGAACCATATTGCAGCCATTGCACAACACCAAAGTCGACAGGGCTGTGGGCGATTTGCTGAAACAAGTAGTTCCAACCGTAACCACCGAGCTCAGCGTCACGATTGAGAGGTTGATACATTACACCAAGCGCAGGAGATACATTAGTCGCCTGCGCTGGCATTATATTCAGGTATGCGGTGAAACATACGGCTAGAAATACAGTTCGAAGCGAATGAGTAGCGCATCGTCGCCATCCTCCGCGTAATCGCTGGATACGACATGTTGCCATTCAATTCCAAGCTCCATTCGCAGGTTGTAACTATTGTAATCGGATTGCCACCATTCTGACATCCAACCCACACCCAGGCCGGCACGGGCGTCATCAGCATCGCCGATGGCAGCAAGATCATGCGAAGTATCACCTTGCAGAAAACCGTATAGCCGCATCGTCTGCAGATGCGATTGGGTCAGCGCAAATACCGGGCCTGTCTCAAGCCGGCTGAAAAACGCCGATTGGTCGTCTTCTGGAAAATAAATACCATCAACGAAGAAGGTACTGTACCAGACGCGATCCAGTTGTGGCTCCCACCACTTGCCTTCGCTCCACGGGCTGAGTAAATCCGCCGAGGCGCGCACATAGGCCTTGACGTCTTCATCGCCATCAAATTGCGCCCGGACGCCTACACCGAGGACAGTATTCAGTTTTTTGGTTGGCTTCCACGTCAACCCGACATCTAGCTCCTGGGTCTCAAAAAAGTCGTCTTCGCCACCCTGCAGCAGACTAATTTGTGCGCCCAGCCCACCTATCGATGCTTGTGCGTCCGAAAACTCGTAAGCGGCTTTAAGTTGCATGAAGTAGTCGCTCTGCGCATCGATACTTTGTGTGGTATTGGCGCGACTACTATCACCGGCCCAACCAGCTATAGTGAACGCCCACTGACTATCAACCTCGCGGTGCAGCCGCTGTGCTTTGAGCAGCTGATATTCGTCGGCTTCCGGCTGTTCAAGCATTTTATCAATCGCAGCCTTGGCATAATGTGCTGTTTTTTCGTTGTCGTTGGCGAAGTTAAAGGCAAACGCTGCCTGGTGCAGGTGTTTAACTTGTGAGTTCTCTTCATTACCTTGCAACGCTTTATCAAAGTAGCTTGCTGACTCTACCGGATCGCGCTCGTAAATGGTGAACGCCAGCTCAGCCTGAAAGTGACGGTTGTCAGGATAGCTTGCTACAGCTTCCCGGTAGAGGTTTTCCAGCGCTTCCATGTCGCCACGGTTACGGTAAATATGGGCGCGCTCTTCGATCAGTAGCGGTGAATCGAAACGCTCATCGGCGCGTTCCAGCAACAACAAGGTTCTATCGTCATCTTGCTGCGCCTGAGCAATATCAACACCCAGCAACCACCAATCCAGCTCACCTTCCTGCCGTGCTGCCTGCCAGGCTGCTTCTGCACCTTTAATATCACCCTGAGCAAAGGTTAACCGGGCTATCGCCAGTTCGTCTGACGAAACCCGTTGGTCAACCGGAATACGCTGCAAATAAAGCACCGCAGCTTCGTTGTCCCCAACTCGCTGAGCCAGTGCCGCCAGCGAACGCAAATCTCCAGCGGATGGTGTTTCACCAATAGCCATTTGCAGTGCTTCATATGCAGCTTCGGGATCACGGTCAATTAAGCATTCTGCGCGGGTACGGATACCCCGCTCCTGCTTAACCTCCGCCAAAGTTGCCAGTGCCGCATCGCAATTACCCTGCAAGCGCCACAATTCGGCAACATCGACGGGGTCGGCATTATTCTCCGCCAACATCTGGATACGCGCAGCATCGATATGTTCTGGCTTGCCATACAAAATATTGATGTAACGGGATAACAAAACCTTACCCGGTGCGCTACCTAAATTGACTTCGTCAAACCCATCCTGAAGAAGCTCTAAGGTGTCATCGGTTTCACCGCGTTGCCACATTAAGTAAGTGACTTTCTCGAGCGCCGCAGGGTCACGGAAGTTGTCCCAGATTCGCCGCCAGGTGCGCTCCGCATTGTTGCTATCACCCAGTTTCTCGTATGCCATTGCCAGGTAAGTCAGCGCCGCTTCGTCCTGAGCCCTCCCTGCTAGTAGCTCCACCTGTTGCCGCCATGCTTGTTCGGCATGATAATGGGTCATTAATAGCCGTTGCCGGCGCTGTTGCAGTTTCGCGTCAGTGAATTGCACCCGCTGTATTTCAGCGTACTGACCGAGACGTTCTGCCAGGGTCAACCACACCAACGGATTTTCCTGCGCTGAGCAATTCACAAACAGCTCGCTCGCTGCCCCCCGGTCATCCAGTTTAAGTAGCAGTTCGACCTGCTCCAGGCAGCTAGCCTGAGCCACATCGGCAAGCGCCACTGCGGCTTCAAGTTGCCCATCATTTTGTAGTAAGAAATAATATTGCTTCGCATCTGCGGTCGAGAGCATATCGCGCTCATGCAACCAGGCGAAGTACTTCATCGCTGCAGTCGGATTATCACGCCCAAGTGACTGATAAGCTAGCTCGCGAATAACTCCTCCAGCCGCTTTTGGATAACGTTTTGCCAGTGCGAAGGCGCCAGCTTCATCGTTGGCCTCAACCAGCACATAGCCGAACTCAGCAATTTCTCCGGGAGCAAGTTCAACATTCTTTGCATATTGCCGGAAATGATGCGCCGCAGCACTGAATTGGCCAACATCTGCCGCGGTTCGCGCTGCAACCAGATGGAGTTCTTCAGTCCATAACGACATTGGTAACGCATTAAGCCATGCCCAAGCCGTCTCTTTTGAATCACTCTGTTGCAACTGGTAGAGGCCCTGTTGAATGAACTCGAGCTGTTGCTCCGGCGTTAAACCTGCCAGGAATGATGGCATCTCGCCGGCATCAGGCACTGCTTTAGCCATTTGCGTTCGTAAGAGGCGTTGATGGAGTTCAGCGCGGCGCTCATTTGGAACTCCCGCAAGGTAGGTTTGCGCGCGTTCAGTGTCGTTGCTGAGCATTGCTAATTCAAAAGCATATTCATAAAAGGCGGTATGGTCTGGCGCGATAGCAATGGCGCGATCGAGCTCGCTGAGCGCAGCCTGATAGTTTTCATCTTGCTGCAATCGGTAGGCTTTGTCGACATAAGGGTACGTACGAAACTCTTCATAATCCGACAAACCATTGAAGATGGAATCGCCCAGCCCTTGCGGCGCCAGTGCCGACAACGTTGCTAATAAACCTAAAATACGCATGTGATTCCCGGTTGCCCAGCAACCGCCTCAGCTAATAATTCTTTCATTTCGACCTGATGACGTTTTTGATACGCCAATGCTTGATCACGTTCGTGCTCCGAAATAATGCCTTCATGCACGAGGTAGTCTCCGAGTCGTGTCTCTCCGCTACGAGAATAGGCCAACATAACTTGTGCCATCACTGCTGGGTCGATCACACGCGACTGAATGAGAGCGGTACCGAAAGGTAATTGACGGATAAAATAGGAATCACGTAAGAGTCGGATTTCTTGCTCGGATAAACTACCTTTTTCGGTCGCTTGCTCAAGAAACGGGCGAGGATCAGCGTCCTTATCGTTCAGGTACCAATAGCGCAGGCCAAGGGTCACTGCGCCCTGGGTAGTCACACAACCACGTACCGGGCGCTTTAACTTACGGCTGAGAGCAGCCTCAGCCACCGGACTGAGCGCATACTCGCGGCCTACAATAAGAGTTTTACCTTCTTCCGCCAGTGGAATAATCGAATATTTAAAAGCCAGCTCGGCCGGTAATTTTTGAATGAGCTCCTGATCAAGCTCAAAGGGGTCACAGGCCTGAAATGAACTGTATTCCTGCGTTGCAATCGCTTCGCTTAAATCATCAAGAGTGACGATACCCGCCGTAACTAAATAAACGCCTAGTCGAATACCGGCTGGCCGCTCGAGCAATGCCCGCTCGAGATCTGCCTCACTCAACTTACCGTTATCAATCAGGATCGAACCAAGTGGCCGTTTGCGTGGCGGCGCCACCACCGGGAATACATGAGAGGTTTTATCCCACGCGACCTTACGCGGGTCACCGTGTTGAACCACCTGCTTAATTGCCCGCAGACTTGCAGTAAAATTAATTATTGTGCCCCAGAAAATTCGGACAATGGACATGAAGCCCTGAAACCAACCGTAATATTGTTTGGCGAAATAAAACCGTTGGAACAAACGATTTGCCAGGAACAATAAGTTGGCATAGAGCAAGAAAACAATAGTTTGATCATCCTCGAAAATAGAGAGTACACGGTAGGTACTGGGCACAAACTGCTCAACAATCCAGATAATCAGCAGTTGAATAAACACCGCCATAGCCAGAAAGCTGACAATGTTGGCCAATGCTCCGCGGCGATCACGCCACAGGAAGTAATTAATCCGCCAGTCTTTGGTCCATTTCAGCTTGCGAGTGCCCTGGAAAATAATGCCAATAATCCAGCGTGTTTTTTGTCGCACCGACGTGGAAAATGTGGTCGGGAAATATTCGCGTACACAAACCACGTTGCCGTCGCGGAGACTCACTCCGCGATGCTTCTCGCGTAGTTGTGCCTGCTCCTGCTTAACCGGATACCGGACGAATATCTCTTCCATACCCCAGTTTTTCAAGCGAAAGCCAATATCATAGTCTTCCGTCAGTGAGCGCACATCAAAGGGTAAACCATCCCCCTCTTTTAACAGATGCATAATGGCTCTACGACTAAAGCATGTGCCCACACCAGCACTCGGCACCTGGCCAGCGAGGGACTCGCGCACCACAATATCTTTCCCATGCAGCTCTGCGAATTCATCCAGATAATGCGCTGCAGTAAAGTGGTACCATTTTTGCGGGAACGGGTACACCGGCAGCTGGATCATGTCTTTGCGCCCAACCAGATAATTGAAAAGGCGCAATTCCATACTGGATAGAACGTCCTCTGCATCGTGCAGGATATAACCTGAGAATTCGATTTTAGTCTTTTTCTCAAACTCAATAATTGAAGCAATAATGTTGTTTAGACAGTCAGCCTTGCTGGTAGGCCCTGGTTCTGCACAGATGACTTTATGGACGTTGGGGTAATGCTCAACTACGTGGTCGACTTCAGCTTGTGTTTCCAGGTCATTCGGGTAGGTGCCAATAAAAATCTGATAGTTCTCGTAATCCAGTGACGCAGCAGCATTGGCTGCCATTTTGTCGACCACACCGACCTCTTGCCAGGCGGGAACCATAATGGCGAGGGGCTTTTCCGGCTCCGCCAGCAATTTATCTGGGTCGGAGTAATCGTACTTACGGTATATCGTCAGCTTGCGGTAAAGATTACGTATCCAATAGTAAAAATCGATAAATAAATCATCGAGACCGAAGACGAACAAAATCACCATTACCGCAATGGCTAGCCATTTGAGGCCATACAGATAAACTACGAAAATATCGAACCAAGACATAACATACGCTCCCGGACACGACAGTAATGGTCGTTTGTCGTTACGAGTTCAGAGGGAGCCCCTCCATCTCAAAATCGTCTTGCATTTAAACAATGTAAATTTCTTGCAATCATACTGTTTAATTAGTTGACGGACCGCTTTCTGTCAACTTGCCTGATTTATCTTCTGATTTTAGATGGAAATAAAGATTAAGCTATCTGTCAGTCGAAATAGTCGACAGATAGCTCTATAACATTTTTATGATTATTGGTTGCCAGGTAAATTTAATTAACAGGCCTTCTCTTTACCGTTAAATACAGCTGAGAAATGTCAGAAGTTTACCTGGGGAAGGCTTTCAAAGCCTGGTTTTGCGAAGTAGTAGCCCTGCATGAAACGGACACCGAGCCGCACTAAAGTTTCCAGTTCTGCCTGTGTTTCAATTCCTTCAGCCAAAACGCGTGTGCCTTGCAGTTCACATTGTTGCATAACCTTTTTAATTTCTTGTTGCATTTGGGCAGATTGATCCAGGTCGGTAATCATGCCCCGATCGAGCTTTAAAATATGCGGTCGCAATTCAACCAGCCAACTATGGCTTGTGAAGCCAGCGCCGTAATCATCTATCGCCGTTTGAAAGCCGCGAGCTGCGTAACTGCTAAAGATGCGTTGCAAATGGGATTTGCTAACTATTTCTTCCAGTTCGGTAACCTCAAAGACCAGTTTGGTAAGATCAAACCCGTACAGATCGGCAGCTTCAATCGTCGCTCTGATGCAGGTTTCAGGACTGTAGACCGCATTTGGCAGAAAGTTGATGTGGAGCTGAGAATCAACACCAAGGCGCGCCGCAGTTTCGATAGCTTTCACCCGACAAGCCTGGTCGAAGTAATAGCGGTTTTCATGGTTTATGCGGTCAAAGACCCATCCTGCGCCCTGCCCCTCGGTACCACGCACTAAGGCTTCGTAACCGCATATTTCTTTTTTCTTCCAGTCGATAATTGGCTGAAAAGCCATGGTTATCTCAAAACCTAAATCCTTCCCTGAAAGACAATCTTTACACGTTTGTTGACGTATTGATGCTGGTATTGTCATAAGTCTCGCTTTGTTTTTTTAAAACTCGATCATCAGCCAACCGAGACTGCCAACGGCGATGGTTAACCAAAGAATACTTGCTAAAAGCAATGGCCTGAACCCCGCTGCACGGATTCGCGTTAAGGTTAAGCTTAGCCCAATTAAGAACAGACAGAAAATCAGAAGGTGTTTTCCGATCGCAAAAAAGATCCCGAACATCTCATCGCCACCCGGAAAATAACTCGCCAGCGCAGCAGTAACGACAAAGCCCCCGATAAACCAGGGCACTACCAGCTTGGTACGTCCCTGCTTCGGTTGCGAGCGGGCGTAAACCCAGGCCGAGAGTAATGCCAAAGGGACGATCCATAATGCGCGCGCCAACTTAGCCGTGGTCGCTACCACCAGAGCTTCATCGCCATAGGCTTCTGCCGCACCTACCACGGATGAGGTATCATGAATCGCAACCGCAGACCATAAACCAAAAGTAACTTGATCCAGCTCCAACAAGCGGCCAATCACCGGAAACAGGATTAAAGCTACAGAGTTGAGAATAAATACCACCGCGAGGGCCAGCGCCATTTGATCACTGCGAGCACGAATGGCCGGGCCCACTGCTGCTATCGCACTGCCGCCACAAATAGCGGTTCCAGAGCCAATCAAATGGGCGGTTGAGGTTTCGACCCCTAACCATTTACCCAGTAATAATCCCAGCGCCAGCGTTACCACAATCGAGACGATAATAAGCCCTATAGCATCGCCGGTTATCGCAAGCGCCGCGTCCAGCTGCACGCCGAAACCGAGCAGGACAATAGCAACCGCCAGCAGACGCTTAGCCAGCTGGGCTGGATTAAAGTGGCGCGGTACCCATCCGAAACCGGCAAGTACGAAGCCAAGCACCAGAGCTGTCGGTGACGAAATCAGTCCGGTTAATGCCGCGCCGCCCACTAGCACAAAGGCTAAATAAGAAAGTAGCATCGTCATTACAGTTGATTGATGGGCAGCTTGAGGTAAACCTTACCTTGCTCATCTGCTGGCGGCATCTCCCCCGCCCGAATATTGACCTGTATCGACGGTAAAATCAGCCGTGGCATGTCGAGTGTCGCGTCGCGCTCTTCGCGCATAGTTACAAACTCCTCTTCACTCACACCATCATGCACATGTTTACTGTGCTTGCGCTCCTCGGCCACTGTTGTCCGGCATTCATGGGATCTGCCCTGCGGTGGGTAATCGTGACAAATATAAATTTCTGTCGCTTCGGGCAACGCCAGAAGTTTTCTGATGGAGCGATAAAGTGTCCTCGCGCTGCCACCTGGGAAATCACAGCGTGCGGTACCCACGTCAGGCATGAATAGCGTATCGCCAACGAACGCCATGCTTTCGTTGATAATGTACGCAACATCGGCCGGCGTATGCCCTGGAGTGTGAAGCACCCGGAAGCTCATAGTGCCGACCGTAAAAGTGTCGCCGTCGGAAAAAAGCTTATCGAACTGAGTGCCATTAGGTAAAAACTCTTTCTCTAAATCAAAAACCTCTTTGAAAATTTTCTGCACATCGCGGATATGTTCGCCGATGGCAATTTTGCCCCCCAGCGTGTCCCTGATAAAAGGAGCTGCCGAGAGATGATCAGCATGCGCATGTGTCTCCAGAATCCACTCGAGTTGCAGTTGCTTAGCGCGCACAAAATCAACCAATCGCTGTGCACCTTTTGTGTGCGTACGTCCTGACTTGTAATCAAAGTCCAGTACCGGATCGATAATGACCGCCTTATTACTCGCTGGATCACAGACCACGTAACTATAAGTTTCACTGTCACTATCCAAAAATGCTTCGACATGGGGGCGCGAGACCTGGCTCATCACTAGTTACTCCTTTATCGTATTAGTTCTGGCTAAACTACTTCATTCCGGCAAAGGTTTAAACTGGATCACATGCCGAAGTGCGTATAATATTGCGCTTTTCGAACAACACTATTGAGAGTTCACTATGGGTCGCGCCTTTCAAAACCGCAAGGAGTCGATCGCGAAGACAGCGGCGGCTAAAAGTAAAGTTTACAGTAAATATGGGCGAGAAATTTATGTTGTCGCCAAACAAGGTGGTGTAGAACCTGACGCCAACCTGCAACTACGTGGCCTCATCGATCGTGCGAAAAAAGATCAGGTGCCAGCACACGTTATCGAAAAAGCGATTGAAAAAGCTAAAGGTGGCGCGGGTGAAGATTACGCTCCAGCCGTTTACGAAGGCTTTGGTCCGGGCAACTGCATGGTCATGGTCGAGTGCCTGACGGATAACCCAGCCCGTACCTTTGGCGAAGTTCGCAATTGTTTTACTAAAACCAAGTCAAAAATCGGCGCTCCGGGAAGTGTCGCGCATATGTTTGATCACTGCATGATTCTGGCGTTTGCCGGTGATGATGAAGACGCAGTGTTAGAAGCATTAATGATGGCCGATGTAGATGTGACTGACATCGAAGCTGAAGAAGGCAAAATCACGGTTTTTGCCCCCCACACGGAGTGGCACAAAGCAAAAACCGCTCTGCAGGATGCGTTTCCTGAAATTGATTTCGAAGTTGACGAAGTTCAGTACTTGCCGCAAGTCACCACCACCATCAGTGGTGATGACGTTGCTATGATGGAAAAATTCCTGGATATGCTCAACGATTGTGACGACGTCCAGAACGTCTACCACAACTGTAGCCCGTAGTTCTACTACGGGCCTGGCTTGCCGTATCCCGTAGTTACACTACGGGCTGACCTCTTCTCCCAACAGGTTCAGGATGAACGCATACTCTTCGGCGGTTTCTTTGAGACGGGCAAAGCGACCTGAAGAGCCACCATGCCCGGCTTCCATGTTGGTTTTAAACATCAGCGGATTATCGTCTATTTTCAGATGCCGCAATTTGGCCACCCACTTGGCCGGCTCGAAATACTGCACCTGTGAATCATGCAGCCCCGTGGTCACCAACATAGCCGGATAGGCCTGTTTCATCACCTGATCGTAAGGCGAATACGAAAGCATATAATCATAATAAGGTTGCTCTTGCGGATTGCCCCACTCGTCAAACTCATTGGTGGTCAGCGGAATGGTTTCATCCAGCATCGTGGTCACCACATCGACGAAAGGTACGTGGGCAACCAGCCCGCGATACTTCTCCGGTGCCAGGTTGGCCACAGCACCCATAAGCAGACCACCAGCGCTGCCACCCATACCAAACACCTTACCCGGATGGGCATACTCCTCAGCAACTAAATGATCAGTCACATCGATGTAATCAGTGAAGGTATTCTTTTTGTTCTCCAGCTTCCCGCTCTCATACCACTGCCGGCCCATTTCCTGACCGCCACGAATGTGCGCGATAGCATACACGAAGCCACGGTCAACTAATGAGAACACCGACTGGCGGAACCATGGCTCAGAAGTTGCCCCATAAGAGCCATACGCATACTGATAAAGAGGTGCAGTGCCGTCTTGCTTAAAGTCTTTGGAATAAAGCAGCGACACCGGAATCTTAGTGCCATCATCAGCCGTCGCCCAGGTGCGTTCAGTAGCGTACTTTGACGCGTCATAGTTGGGCACTTCTGTCGCCTTAAGAACTTCCCGCTCACGGGTTTCCATGTTGTAGGCGTAGGTTACCGTCGGCGTTACCAGAGACGTGTAGTTGTAACGCACCAAGTTGGTATCCTGTTCGACATTGGTTTCGAAAGTCATTACGTAGGTCGGTTCATCTGCACTGATCAAGTGACTTTGCGCAGTTTCATCCCAAGGTACGATGCGTATTTGCCGTAAGCCATTATGGCGTTCATTTAACGCAAGATGATCGGTAAATACGCTGATGCCATGAATGAATACATCCTCATCGTGTGCCACCAGCGGTTGCCAGTTATCTTTATCTCCTAGCTCCTCTGTTGCCACCTGCATGACACGGAAATTCGGAGCTTCGTAGTCAGTCAGAATAATCCAACGCCCATCGATATGATCCACTGAATATTGTAAGTCCCGCTCGCGTGGCGCTACCACCTGAAAGGTGCCGCCCGGCGTTGCGGCATCAAGCACATGCACCTCATTGGACACGGTCGATTGCAGGCTAATAACGATATATTCGTTATCTTTGGTATTGTCGACCCACATGTAAAAGCTTTCATCCTGTTCTTCATAGACTACTTCGACGGTCGTTGCCGGCTCACCCAAGCGATATTTGAGTACCCGCTTGGACAAAAGTGTTTGCGGGTCATTTTCAATCAGAAATAGTGTTTCGTTGTCTTGCGCCCAGGCAATTGCCGACGAGATGCCTTTTACTTCAGTAGCGGTAACAGTACCAGTTGTCAGATCCTTGATGAACAACTCGTACTGGCGACGGCCCTTATCATCTACCACGTAAGCAAGTTTGCTTTGATCAGGACTCACCTGCAGATTAGACACCTGCATGAAGGATTTCCCCTCTGCAAGGGCATTAACGTCTAACAGAATTTCTTCCTCGCCGCTCTCAATGTGGATGCGGGTATAGATGGGATATTCTTTGCCTGCTTCATATTCGGTTTGATAAAGGTAAGCGCCGCGCCGGTAAGGGACGCTTTCGTCATCTTGCTTCACGCGCGCCATCAGTTCAGCTTCAAGGGCATTAGTCAGCTCCTGATAATCCTCCCGGTAACGATCGTAATAGGTGTTCTCTGCATTTAAGTAAGCAAGAACTTCAGGATCTTTACGTTCGTCATCACGTAACCAGTAATAGTAATCGACGCGTTCTCCGTGGGGCGAAACCACAGTATAAGGTTCCCGTTTGGCAACTGGCGCCTCACTTTCTTTATTTTCCGAAGATGTCGATTGCGGTTGGCAGGCCGTCAGCACAAATAGCAGAGCTAACGTAAAAACGCTTTTGAAATCTAAGCGATGACTTAACATGGACTTTCCTTTTGTAGTATTTTAGGTCAACTTGTACGACTTTTAGGCATTTTTACTACCTAGTCAAGCTTATAGCGACTCTATTAATAATTTCGTAACTTATAAACTAGTCGGCTTATATAGTTGCATTTCGTCGTTTCTTAATTGCACTCCTCCGACCAGAGGAGTAAATTAAGTGCGCATTTTTTCATCATTGAGGGGGTCTCGTGAAAACGAGCCAAAATAGCACAGCGATCTATAAGCGCTTCTGGCATGGCTTCTTAGCATGCTTGTTTGTCATAGCTATTGTCACGGCGCAAGCGCAGACGGCTAACCCGCCCCCCCCTATGGATGACGCTATTGAGCAGCAGCTTGATACGATGCTAAATAGTAACCTGAGCGAAGCCGAAATGGGTGAGCAATTAACTGCGATTATTGCGGAGATGTCGGCCGACACCCCGGTGATGACGCAGGTCCGGGTGAAATCCTATTTAGCCATGTCGCACGCCTATGAAGGCGATATAGAACAAGCTTACGCCCTGCTGGACGAGGTTGACGATCTTGCACAAAACAGTGGTTATGCCGATGCACTTACCGAAGCTGCAGCGACACGCATCCTGATAAAGACCATTGAGGGCAAGCTCACCGAAGCTTATACCTTAATCAACACCGCGATCCTGCCCGCAGCCAGCGCTACTTTGCCGCGCGTGCGTTATTTCGCCCATAACTTGATCGCCAGCGTTTACACACAAAAAAATCAAACAGAACGGGCGCTTGAGCACCTTATTCAGGCTTCCGATGCCGTTAATGAGACAAACACTGCGCGCACACCAGTGCGACGCATTTACCTGAAGCTGCGGATTTCCGAGATCTATACCCAACAGACTCAGTATGAGCAGGCACTGCAACAGCTAAATGAAGCTGAAGAAACCATGCGCAGCGCCAACCTTGAAACAACCTTCGCTCCAGAAATTCAGTTCCAACGCGCCTATATCGCCACCGAAAAGGGCGATTTCGATCGCGCCTTTGATCTCTACGAAGAGTTAGAGAATTCGATTAAAGATGACCCTCTCTGGGCAGGAATGCAGCCCACTGTGCTGAATAATCTTGGCGACCTGGCGATACGCACTCAACGTTTTGAGTCGGGCATCGCTACCCTGGAGCAAGCACTTGTTATTGCCGAGCAGCAAAACAATACCATTACCGAGCAAATAATCCGGTTTAACCTGGGCTTTATCCAGGTGCACCTGGGTAATCATGACGCCGGTCTCGAAACAATGCAGAACGTTGTCAATCAGGCCCGGGGCGAATGGGTGGACCGCGAAGTTGAGGCGCTGTTGGGCGAATACGCAGAAGCGCTCGCCATGGCTGATCGTTATCAACTAGCATATGAAGTATTGCGCGAACAGCGCGATCTGCGGGAAACCGTATTTAATACAGAAATGCAGAAGAACGTCACTGAATTGCAGAACCTGTACGAATCAAAGGATAAAGCCCAGCAGATTGAACTGCTCGAGCAACAAAATGATCTGAACGCACAAATGCTGCAGAATGAACGCCAGCAGCAGCTTATCTTAGCGTTAGGAATTATTGTTGCCCTGTTGTTCTCCGTTCTGGCGTTCTACTTGTACCGTGCCGCGCGCCGCTCAAATCTCGCCCTGAAAGATGCTAACCGACGGTTGGCTGACCAATCGGTGCGTGACCCGCTGACGGGCCTGTTGAACCGCCGCGCGATGCAGCAGGAGTTACAGCGCCAGGAAAAAGAAGGCAGCGCCCAGTCCGATGCCATGATTCTGATTGATATTGACCACTTCAAGCGCATTAATGACAAGTTCGGCCACGCCGCAGGTGATGAGGTCATCATTGAAGTTGCCAAACGTTTACAGGCCATCTGCCGCGACAACGACAAAGTCATTCGCTGGGGTGGCGAGGAATTTCTGATCTACCTGACCAACGCGGAACCCGACGCTCTCCCACGTTTCGTCACGCGGTTGTTAGCGACCATTGCTGAAGAACCTGTGACGACGAAAAATTCCGGCGACATCGCTATCACCGCGACAGCCGGCTTTATCAGTTACCCATTTGCTAACCTGAGTCACGCACAAATGGATTGGGAAGCAACCCTCATGCTGGTCGATAAGGCGCTTTATGCCGGCAAAGTTCACGGCCGCAATCAAGCCTGGGGCATTATGCAGTTGAATGTCGCCCATGAACACGCAGAAGCTATCCTTGATAACGACCTTGCCGAAGCAATAGAACAAAACATTGTTACCGCAATAACGCTGCATGGTCCGCAAGCGCGCTAGCTATCTTGTTGATTGCAATGGGTACTCTTCATTTACATACCAAGCCTAAATCGCTAAGCTTGACCTACTGTAATTTGGAGAGTCTCACATGGCTGTACGTATTTATTGCTTCAGTGGTTATGAATTTGACCCCTTGCATGCATTATTACGCTCGCCGGCCGATGAAATTAGTCTCGAGCATCGTATTGCGTCGTTATTGGATTACTTCTGTCAGCACCCGCAACAAGCTCTGACAAAAGAAACGCTACTTAATGCTGTTTGGGCTGGTCGTGTAGTCAATGAGGACAGCCTGTCCGTCGCAGTAAGTAAACTACGAAAGATCCTTCATGACAGCCGTGGTGAACCTCAATTTATTAAAACCATTCCCGGCGTAGGTTACTTTTGGCTACCCGAAACCACAGTGCAGGAAAGCACTGCAGCAGAACGTTCCGCCGAAAACATTTCAGCGGGGGACAGCCCCGCTACTGTGGCAAAAGATCCGCTCGCTCCCTCACCTGTGAACACCAAACGTGATTGGCGACGAAGTGGCCTGATTATGGCGCTGGTGTTCGTTTTACTGACGTTTGTTGTGTTGCTTAATCTGGATCTGTTTTCGTCTTCGAAACCGGTTGCGGAGGGGCAGAGTGATACTGTCTCTGCAGCAGCTATGTTACCCGACGCAGCATTACAAGCGAAGTTCGATGAAGCGCAGAAGCTCATTTCCGTGGCACAACATACTGAGACTTCTGTAGAAAATTATCGCCGTGCAATCGAACTCTTCCGCGACGTACTCCAACAGTACCCGAGTTTCACTTTGGCTCACATTGGCATCGCCGAAGCCAAATTTGAAATGAGCGCGATAAATGGGTTCCGGGATCTACAATTGTACGTTGATGAAATTAATACCATTCTCAACCTTGCCCTTGCCCAAGCACCTGACAACGGTGATGCGCTTGAATTGAAGGCAAAGCTGGCCTTCCTTGGTGAATGGGATTTAAGCACCGCCAACACCTACTATGAAAAGGCTATTGAGGCGATGCCAAACGATCCAGGTATTTATTTAGGCTATTCTGAGTTTCTTTTGATTCGCGGTCGCTACCAGGAGGCAAATGAATTATTGCGCCAGCTGCGGGTGAAAAATCCAGACTTTTACCGCTATATGAATTTGTCCTTGGTCTATATGTTTCAAGGCGATTACCAGCGGGCGATTGCTGAAACTCAGCGATTAATCAACTCTGAAGCGCCGTCAAGACAGCACAATCATATTTTAACCCGAATTGGCGTACTTACGAACGATGACGCCATGGCCATGGATCACCTCGAAATACTCATGCGTGAAGAAGGTTACTCAGAACAACGTATAGCCAACTACCTTGATACCTTTGATCAGGGAGGCATTGAGGCGGTTTACGCTAGCTTACTTGAAGAACGCAACGAGGATAATTTAGGTCAATACATTCCGCCAATTTCATGGGCGCGCTATGCTATTGTTGCTGGTGAGTACGATACTGCACTGCGCTTTCTTGAAGAAGCTATCAGCCTCAAGCAGCCACAGGCTCTCATCCTGCACAGTGACCCACACTACGACCCGTTGCGCCAAACGCCCGAGTTCCAACAGCTGCTTGCCCGACTTCCTAATTAATTGGGTTGTTCCGGTTGAATGATAACTTCTGCACCCTGTTGCACCACTTGGGCCGGAGCGCTTAAGTTACTAAAATCAGTCACAGGGTTAGTCTGATAGACGTTAAAGCTGGCCTCAAATCCGATCTCAAGTTTACCAACCTTACGACCAGGAAATAATGCTTGTGGGGTGGTACGTGTTGCACTATTTATGAGTGCTTGCGCATCAAACCCTAAGATTTCTCTTAAATAGATGAGCTCATCCACGACCGAGCCCATAAATTGATCCGAGCCAGTAAGAAATGACACACCCGCTTGTCTCAGACGACGCAAATTTTCACGTTGCAAGGCCTGAACCTGCTGCCGTTGTGCCGGAGAAAGATCGCTAAACAAATTAACCACACCAGCAGTTGGTATTACATGAATTCCTTTTGCCGCGGCCTGTGCCGCTACCTCCTCGGTGAGACGGTATGCAGCGGCAGTTTTACCAGTGCTCCAGTGATAACCCGGTAAATGGCCAATCCAGTCAACCCCCGCTGCTACCGCTAAGGCAAAGTCAGCCGCGGACTCAGTGTGCGCAACCACCCTTAGCCCGCGTTCCTGAAGAAATGGTACCAACGCCACTACCACCTCCGCAGATAATCCGTTGACTCCGAAGAATTCCTCATTGTCACGACGAGTCTGGTCTTCATGATGGACAATAATAATTTTTACTAAGTCGACAGCACCTTGCTCAATCAAAGGCCATTTTTTATTAATGTCCGCAACTGTATCTATCACTAGATAGCTTTTATCATAAATACGATCGGGCGCTACATCCGGCTGTCCTTCTCTCGACTTTAGCGCCATCCGTAACGGGTGACCATCAGAGCTTGAAAGACAAGCGCCAGCAACCTTTATCGAGGGCAACCCCGCAAGCTTTAAGCGCTCGCGCGTCAGCTTCGCGGAGCTATGGCTACCACAAAGCATGGCACCATAAAGAATACCTTGCTTGAGATACCGGTCATGAAAATTATCGGCCAACCAGGGACTCTGCAGATTGTGATTATGGGCGTCGGCAAGCGGGGGCAAAACGAATGCCCCCTGCAAGTCGTGACTGATACTTACTTTTTCAACCGCCCCGGGATCAACAAAAACACCATCTTCGACGTAAAATGTCGTTGCGACAAAATCGCTACCGTCCCACCACTTGCCATTTCGGTAAACTTCAGCCGAATGAACGGAAACGCTAAACGCACTCAGTAGCAATGTAAATAAAGCGTACTTAACGGTCATCGGAGGCTCCGCTAACTGCCAATTGTAGTGAGGGGGAAGTCTTCGGCGCTCAAGACTTTAACCACTTGCCCGTTGCGCAACAGATCGGCACCGCGTACCACGACGGATTGACCATTGTGTAATTGACCTTTAACGTTGACAAAGTCACCGTCGCCACCGGCGATAGCAACTTTAACCTGGTTCGCCTTGTTGTCCTTATCAATCACAAATACGCTAATTTCATCTTTGCCAATGACCAGAGCATCACGTGGCACCACATAGTGCTCCGCCGGGAGCGCAGCAGGCACTGCGATTGTAACTAGCTCACCAACCCGGAACTTACCGTACAGGTTCTCGGGGATTCCCAGCACACCAGTGAAGGTTTGCGAGCGCGAGTCGCTGACCGGAATAAGCTTACGCAAAGGCATTTCGCGGCTACCGCCAGAAAAGAAAACAGTGATGCTGGCAGCACTCTGCGTGAACGTACTGTACGCCAGTGGCCCATGGAAACGCACTTCAAGATGTTCAAGGTCAACAAGCTTAATTAGCGAGGCTGTTGCCGTCACATCCTCGCCAGCTCGCTGCAACCGTTCCGTAACCACACCCTTGTAAGGTGCTTTAACTGTGGTTTTTGCAAGTTCATCCTCAGCTTGTTCAAGCTGTAACTGCAATAATTCCCGGTCTGACTTTAACAGTGCAAGTTCTGCTGTTAAATCATCAACATCACGAGTAGAAACAGCGTCCTTATGATGCAGTTCCTGCATGCGCGCCAGATCTCGCTCGGCGCGCTCGATTTCGATTGCTTTGCGCTGAATTTTTGCTTCTAACTGACGCACATTCAGCACAAACGAACGGTCATCGATTTGCACCAGGTTGTCGCCGGCCAACACCTGTGTGCCGGGTTCAGCTATCCATTTAATCTTGCCGTTAACGCCGGCACTTAAATCGCTACTATAGCGACTCTGCACCTGACCACTTACCATCACGGTAGGGCTAAGCGTCTTCATTGCAACGGGCACCACCGATACTGCTGGCGTTTGCTGTGCGGAAGCAGAAAAGGTGAGCACGGAAAGGCTCAATAACACGATGGGTAAGAACAATTTATTTAGTAACATGATCAGCCTCCTTCAAAGCTGGACGCGCGGTTAAACGCATTAAGGCGGGTATATAAATCAACATAAATAGTGTGCTGATAAGCATTCCGCCAACAATAACTACAGCAAGGCCTCGATAGATTTCACTACCGGCTCCCGGGATCAATACCAGCGGCAGCATACCGACCACAGAAGTTAATGAACTCATATAAACAGGGCGCACCCGCGTCGCTATTGCGTACTGAGTTGCCGCTGATAACGACATGCCCTCAGCTTGTGCTTTGCGGGTTTGATCGACAAGCAAGATAGCGTTATTCACCATCAACCCGAGCAGGATGACGAAGCCAATCATGGTCAGCAGGTCCAAAGCCTGAAAGGTAAAGAGGTTAAGGGCAGCAAGGCCCAACACGCCTCCTGCCATGGCCACCGGTACAGTTGTCAGTACCAGTAAGCTATCTTTCATTGAGCGGAACACCGCCGCCATGATGAGAAACAAAATCACCACTGCGTAGCTGAAGTTCTCCTGCATGGTTGCAATGGTATCGGCCAAGTCGTCAGCGCCACCCGTAAGACTCATGTAGACACCTGGACTCAACTCCGTCTCAATTTCATCCATAACGCCACGAGTGATCTCTATTGTTTCATCCAGAGTGACCGTTGGCGGCGGCGCGATAAGCAGCGTTAATGTGCGTTTGCCGTTCAGACGTTGCAGTCGCACCGGACCGGTGACGCGCTTAGTCTCAGTTAACTGACCAAGGGTTTGTGCGCCACCACTCGTGGTATACATGGGCATTGCCTGAAGTTCCTCGGGATTTCTCCATGGCGTTGACTTAACAATAATATCGCGGCGGTTATGGCCATCGAAATATTCGCCACTGTAGAGTCCACTGGTTACCGCGCGGACCATCTCAGCCACTGAACTACGGTCGACGCCAGCCTGCGCAAGCTCATGATCGCGAGGCGTCACCAGCAGTTCCGGTTTGGCATCATAAATATTCGGAATAGCGCGAACCGAGGTATTGGGCAACCGGTCTCGCAAAAGCGCAATGGTGCGTTCAATGACTAACCGTGAAGGATTGTCGAGTTCGCCGTTAAAATTCAGGCGCACCGCTCGGTTGGTACTGCCAACACTGATATTTAATAGTGAGGACTGCTGTGCAAACGCCTGGGTTTCGGGCAGATCCACCAGGATCTCTTCGCGTAATAGCGTCAGAACTTCGGTGGCACTATCGGCTTTTTCCGGGTAGACAAAGAGAACCGAGCCGCCGGAACTTGAAGCAATATTGTAATCGCGGATTTGTGGTAATTTATCGCCTTCTACATGGGGCTCCAGACGGCGCATGATGGTACGCGCAATCTCATTTTCCAGCACCGAATAATTCGCGCCTGGTGGAACCATGAAAGCTACAAAGATACCTTCCCACTTAGCCTCTGGAAGAAAATCCGGACGCGGTAGTAACAGTATAATCGCAATGACCGCAGCGCCAAGTAACCCGAGTACCCACAGCGCAGATCGCTTGGTCGTCCGCGTTGCCCGGCCGTATAAATTTGCTAATTTGGACCACAGCGGCAGCGGATCATGCGCGGATGATTCTTGTTTAAGTACTTTTACCGCAACCACAGGAATCAGTAACATCGCTGCAAGCATCGAAGCGACCACAGCTACTGACATAGTCACAGCGAGATCAAAAAACAGCTGCCCCGCCACCCCATCCATAAATATGACCGGAGTAAAAATCGCGACTGTTGTTGCTGTGGAAGCAAACAACGCCGGACCAACATCACTGGCGCTCTTTTGCGCTGCCGCCAAAGTGGCAACGCCTTGTTGTCGCAAGCGTAGGAAGTTTTCCTGCACAACTATCGCGGCATCAAGCACCAGCCCCACCGCAAAAGCCAGACCAGCCAGTGAAATAATATTCAGACTGCGGCCGAGCATAGCCATGACAAACAAAGCAGCAGCAAGACTGATAGGAATGGTGAGTCCGATCAATAAGGTCGCGCGAAAGCCGCGGATCATCCAATACAGCATGCCAAGTGCCAGTAAAATACCGATACCCAGACTACTCTGAACTAAATCGATCGCGCGTTTGATGTGTACGGAAGAATCAAAACTCAACTCTATCTGCAAACCATGCTTACTCAAGAGCCGTTCATTTAAGTCGGTGGTTACCCGTTTGAGGTTTTCCATAACCTCAACAGTGTTAGCGTCGTTGGTACCATTAAGTGAAATATAGAATGCCGGACGACCGGTTCGGAAAGCAAAGCTGCGGCGCTCGGAAAAACCCTTTTCTACTGATGCTATCTCCCGCAAATAGACCGGGCGACCGTCATTGTAGGTAACTATCATGTCGCCAAAGGTTTCCGGGGTATATTGCCCGTTGTAGCGCACGGTGTATTCACGCCGTCCAACTTCAGCAAAACCACCGGACATATTAGTTGAGCGTTGAATACTCTGCGTCACCGTACTCAAACTGACACCCAGCGCGGCCATTTTAAAAGGGTCGATCTGCACCTGCAGTTGATGGGTCAGACTACTGTTCAGGTCAACCCGCGCAAGGCCGGGAATTTTTTGCAGTTCTGGCTTTACGCTGGACTCAACCAGATCCTGGTAAGCGGTGAAATCAGCATCAGCATCGGCGTCCGTTTTGGTAATCAACAAGGTCGCAATGCTTTCTTCCAATCCACCCAGCATCACCGTCGGCTCGTTCGCTTCACGCGGCCGGGGTGGCGCCTGATTAAGCGCGTTCACCACATTAATGAAGGCCTGCTGCATGTCAGTACCGATTGCGAACTCCAACATGGTAATGCTCATGCCTGCGCGGACGGACGAGTAAAGCCTTTCTACACCAGCAATACCAGTCAGAATATTTTCCTGCGGCTCCACAATTTCGGCTTCGATTTCAGCCGGAGCTGCAGCTCGCCAGCTGTTGATAATCGCGATTTGCGGACGATTGAGATTTGGCGTCAGTTGCACAGGCATCTTGGTCATGCTGGCAAAGCCAATAATAGTGACAATCAGAAATGCAATAATTGTCGCAAAGGGGTTGTAGTGACTTAATTGAATCAAACGCATAGTTTTTCCTCCCGCTGCAATCCAGTGGTGATTGCACGAGTAGCACTATGGTCGATTCGTTCTTAAAGCTCCTGAAGGTTAGCTTAAAGCTTCTAAACAAATATTAAACTAATGATTTTTAATAAAAAAACGCCGAGGCATTTGATTGCCCCGGCGTTTCCACGCACTGTTCGGGAGGAACAGATAACGCTTTATTGGATATCGTCCAACTCTTTAATACCCATGTTATAAAGTGTAAAGCCATAGATATCGGCGTATTGCTCAATGGTTTTTGACACCGGCGTGCCAGCACCATGACCGGCATTGGTTTCAATGCGGATCAACTGTGGGTTTGGCCCGGTGTTTTTAGCCTGTAGCTCCGCAGCGAACTTAAACGAGTGCGCAGGAACGACCCGGTCATCATGATCACCGGTGGTGATCAAGGTTGCCGGATAGCTTTCACCCTCTTTTACGTTGTGCACTGGCGAGTAACCATACAGGTACTCAAACATCTCTTTGCTATCTTCCGCTGTACCGTAGTCATAAGCCCAGCCCGCACCAGCTGTGAAGGTGTGATAGCGCAACATATCCAACACCCCAACCGCAGGCAGGGCAACTTGCATCAGATCCGGCCGTTGCGTCATGACCGCACCTACTAGCAGACCGCCGTTTGAGCCGCCACGAAGAGCGAGACGTTCGTTTGAAGTATAACCTTGTTCGATTAAATACTCGCCAGCGGCAATAAAGTCATCAAACACGTTTTGCTTTTGCATTTTTGTACCAGCATCGTGCCATGCTTTACCATACTCACCGCCGCCACGAAGGTTAGGAACCGCATACACGCCGCCCATTTCGAGCCACAAGGCATTGGTGATGCTGAATGAAGGCGTCAGGCTGACGTTGAAGCCACCATAACCATATAACATGGTCGGGTTGCTGCCATCGAGCTCCATGCCTTTCTTGTGGGTGATGATCATCGGTACTTCTGTGCCATCTTTCGAGGTGTAAAACACCTGCTTGGACTCGTAGTTATCGCTGTTAAAGTCTGCTTTAGACTTTTCATAAACCGTCGATTCACCGTTGTCCGGATCGTAGGCGTAAATCGTACCTGGCGTATTGTAATTGGTGAAGGTGTAATAGAGGGTCTCAGCGTCATCTTTACCGCTGAAGCCGCTTACACTGCCAACACCTGGCAGGGTGACGTCACGAACTTTATTACCGTCATAATCATACTGCTCGACCTTAGCAATGGCGTCGACCATATACTCGGCGAAAATAGCGCCTGCCCCTGTACCCACGCTGAGTACGTTCTCGGTTTCAGCAATAAAATCCTGCCAGTTTTCCGGCTGTGGTGCTGCCGCATCAACGGTAACGACGCGCTTGTTTGGTGCGTCCAGGTCAGTGACCAGATAGAGCTTAGAGCCTTTGTTGTCTAACACCGAGGTGTCAGCATCTGTATGACCCTGAATGGTAACCAGCTCACTGTCCGGGTCACTCAAGTCCTGCATAAACAGCTTGTTACCTGAGGTTGAAACAGCTGCACTGATGAACAGGTAATTATTGTCTTCAGATACTTGCCCACCAACATAGCGATGCTTCTGCGCTTCGGTACCACCAAAGACGACAGGGTCATCCGCCTGAGCAGTGCCGAGCTCATGGTAGTAAAGTTTATGCTGGTCAGTTTTCGCCGATAACTCGCTACCGTCAGGCTTGTCATAGCTTGAATAGTAGAAACCTTCGTTGCCATACCAGGAAATACCACTGAATTTCACATCAACCAGGGCTGGTTCGAGCTGCTCTTTAGTTTCAGCATCAATGACGATAATTTTACGCCAGTCACTGCCACCCTCGGAAATTGAATAGGCGGCAATGGAGCCATCTTTTGAGAAGCTCAAACTTGCCAGGGACGTAGTGCCGTCTTCACTAAAGGTGTTTGGATCAAGAAACACTTCGGTGTTGCCTTCCGCATCGGTGCGGTAAACCACGTACTGGTTCTGCAAACCATCATTTTTGTAAAAGTAGGTATAGTCACCCTCTTTGAATGGCGCACTGACTTTCTCGTAGTTCCACATTTCGCTCAGACGATCTTCAATTTCTTCGCGATAAGGGATCTGTTCCAGATACGCAAAAGTAACTTCGTTCTGAGCTTTCACCCAGGCTTCAGTATCTTCACTGCGGTCATCTTCCAGCCAGCGATAGGGGTCGGCCACTACAGTACCAAAGTAATTGTCTGTGACGTTGCCACGGAAGGTCATTGGGTAAGTAATCTGCGTATTAACGGTCGTTGTCTTCTCTGCCACTTCGTTCCTGTCCGACTCTTGTTGTTGCGGTGAGCAGGCAGCTAGCACTGCTACACTCAGCACGGGAATCCACTGCTTCATAAAATTGCTCCGTAAGACTAATAATTAACTCAAAGCTGGATGCGTATTAGCAAACCAGGCCTGTTGATTCATCGTGCTTAAGAATTTCTGTAATTCTGGCCACTGATGAATATCAAGACGTTCACGAAATTGTGCCCAACTCAGAAAACATGCGAGTCGCAGATGCGCATCATTGGTATTATCGCCCATCGGCCAATCGCGTTGATTTAACTCGTCAAGAATGCTTGTCACGCGCGCCTGCTGGCGCTGCAGATAAGGCACCTGATCAACGGTTATACCATCACGTTCCAGTAAAAATAAATTCACGGTGGTATCTAATGCGGTATTCACCAGACAATACAAGTCGAATTGCTCAGGAACCGGGCAAAACGGCTGATCGGCCAAACTACGAAGATAGCGTAAAATAGAGGACGAATCGTGTAATTTCAGCCCGTTATGGGTAAAGAAAGGTACCCGCTGGGCCGGCGAGTGCTGCGCACTCTGAGCGTAATCGGTAGGCACAAACTCGAATTGCTGTTCGTGTTGCGCCAGCACAATGCGGCAATGACGTACAAAAGGTGAGGTATAGCTGCCAAATAGTTTCATCTTGGTTCCTGAAAAAAGCTAAGCTAGAACAAACTCACAAGAGAGTAGCATAATGAAAAACGCCATACAGTATTTACTTAAAGGTCTGGCAATCTTGTTGCCGATCATCGTTACCATCGCACTGGTGCGCTGGTTTCTGGTTACCATTGAAACCTCGCTTAGCCCCATTTGGATCGCTGTTTTGGGTGAGCGCTATTACTTCCCGGGTTTGGCATTTATCAGCTTTTTGGTTATCGCCGCGCTGGTTGGCTTCAGCTCACGCTGGGCATTCGTCAATAAATTATGGCTACTGCCAGGCAAGATCATCAACAAAATGCCCTTGTTGAATAGTCTTTATGGCACCGTCACCGACGTATTTGACATGATGTCCGGTAAGAACTTTGCCAAAGAGTCTGTAGTTATGGTGACCCTGCCCGGTGGTGACTTGAAGCTTATCGGCATCATTACAAAAAAGAGTGGTGAAGAAGGTGACCGCTTGTCGGAGTGTCTTGAAGAGGACCAGGTCGCGGTGTTTTTGCCGATGAGTTACAATGTCGGCGGTTACATGGTGATGGTACCGCGTAGCTGTATAGAACACCTCGACATGAGCCCGGCAGATGCATTGCAGTTAACCATCAGCGGCGGGCTTGGCAAAAAAGTATCTCACGCCAAGGAGTAGTAAATGGCTTACCTGCCCTGTGTTGAAATCGAGCCGGATCAAAACGCCAATCGCAGCGTGATCTGGTTGCATGGCCTCGGTGCCGATGGCAATGATTTCGCGCCTATAGTTCCACATTTGCATGGACCTGCCGGTGCACATATACGTTTTGTGTTTCCTCACGCGCCACAAATTCCGGTCACCATCAATGGCGGCATGCGCATGCCTGCCTGGTACGATATTTTATCGATGTCAATTGAACGGCAAGTGGATAGTGAGCAACTCCGCGCTTCAGCACGGGCTGTTGGCGATTTAATTCAACGTGAGATCGAACGTGGCGTCAACCCAGAGCATATTGTCATCGCCGGTTTCTCTCAGGGTGGCGCGGTGGCCTACGAGGCAGCCCTCTCGCATCCGCAACGCTTAGCTGGTTTGCTCGCCTTGTCGACCTATCTGGCGACCCATGACAGCATTCAGCTCAGTGCAGCGAATCGCGAGCTGCCGATATTGATTCAGCACGGCAGCCAGGACCCGGTAGTCCCTGAATCCTTAGGAAAACTTGCGTACAACTGGTTGTCAGATAAAGGATATGAAGCGAAGTATCAGAGTTTCCCGATGCAGCATCAGGTCTGTCAGGAGCAAATTGTAGCCATTAATCAATGGCTACAAGAGGTATTTGCGTAAGCGTTAAGCCAGCAACTGAAGCTTTTCCGCCCACTGTTTCACCCAGCTGAGAGCTGTGTCAGGGTTCGCGGTGCGAACGTTGACATGGCCAACTTTTCGGCCCGGCCGCGGTTCTTTGTTATACCAGTGGCATTGCGCATCCTGATGGTGCCACAATCCGGCGGGGATCTGCTTCGCGCCAATCACGTTAAGCATCAGCGTCGGTTCTATCCGCAACTCTGGAAATGGCATCCCCGTAAGGGCACGCATGTGCAGATCAAACTGACTGCAGTTGGCGCCACTCATGGTCCAGTGCCCTGAGTTGTGAACCCGTGGCGCAACTTCGTTGATTAACAGCTGCGTCTGCCCACTGGCCTCGACTACGAAGAATTCGATTGCAAACACACCTACATAAGACAGTGCATCGGTCAGCCGGTGAAAGGCCTGCTCCGCTTGTTTTTGCAATGCCTCAGGCACGACATCGATGCCACCCAGGCTATAGCTCAGAATGCCCTGCGTGTGTACATTGGTCGTCAACGGATAACAGCGTACGCTACCATCTTTGCCACGGGCACCGACCAGCGAGACTTCTTTTTCGAAAGGAATCAGATGCTCGGCGATGCCGGGCTCTTTGCCAGCTTCAGCAACGCATTCAGCAATATCATCGCCAGGACGGAAGCGCCACTGACCTTTACCATCATAGCCACCGCGGGCGGCTTTCAGTACTAGCGGCTGCGTCGTCTGGCGCAGTAGCTTCTCGAGTTCTGCTGGCGTGCCGTAGCTTTGCCACGGCGAAGTCGCCACACGGCAATCATCGAACAGCTTTTTCTCGGCGCGACGGTCAGTAAGGCTTTTGATGCGAGACGGATCCATCAGGAATTTGTCATGCGCAGCAGCAATAACATCAGCTGGAATCGCTTCATGCTCCCAGCTCACCACATCGGCCCAGGCGATCGCTTCGGTCAGCGTCCAGGGCAAGCTGACGTGCGCAGATAAGGGTTTTACCTCCTGCGTGCGCGTACTGTACAGCAGACATTCATGCCCATAGCCGATGCCGCTGGCGCCAAGCATTTGCCCTAATTGACCATCCCCGACAAACAACACCTTCATGCGTCTGGTAGCTCCAGCTTGGGACCATTCATTACTTTATCGCGTTGTGCAGTACGGAATGCCTGAACGCTCTCACGCACCTTAGCGTTTGTGGTACCGACAATCTGCGCCGCAAGTAAGCCGGCATTGGCTGCGCCAGCCTGACCAATCGCCAAAGTGCCGACCGCAACGCCTTTTGGCATTTGTACAATCGATAACAAACTATCAAGGCCTTTAAGCTGCTTGCTGGGAACCGGTACACCAAGCACCGGTATAGCAGTATAGGCAGCCAACATCCCCGGTAGATGTGCAGCGCCGCCAGCGCCCGCGATCACCACGGGAACACCATCTTGCTCTGCTTGTTCCATCGAAGATTTAAGAAGATCAGGGGTGCGATGTGCTGACACAACCTCAGCGCGCCACTCGACGCCAAGATCTTTTAACATCTTCGCGGCGTGTTGCATGACGGGCCAGTCTGACTGCGAGCCCATTAGAATAAGTACGGGTGCCATGAGCTGCTCCTTTTTGAAAGGGGCGAATTGTAGCTAGCTGAACCGTCCGGTGCAAATTTATTGTGCGACTTTTAGCCGGTTCCGACCCTGGCTCTTCGCCTGATAGAGTGCGGAATCTGCAGCACCAAGCCATTCACCCCAATGTTGGTCCGGTTTAAACTCCGCTAACCCGCCACTTGCAGTGACCGTCACCGTGAGTGATTTGACTGAGAATGGGTCATGACGAATACGATCCAGCATGTCAGTTGCAAGCTCTGCCGCTTCCTTACATCCTGTATTCGGAAAAATAACCACAAACTCTGCGCCACTTGAGCGAATGACCGTATCGGTTGGCCGCGCAACGCTGCGAATTCGCGCTGCGGCCTCTTGCAATACTTTGTCACCGAACAGGTAACCATACCGGTCATTCACACTCTGGAATGAGTCCATATCAATCTGCACTAACGAAGCCGGCTGTTTTGCCCGTTGCGCTTTAGTGATGGCGTGCTGCACCATTTCGCTGAGATATTCGCGTTTGATGCAGCCGGTGAGAGAGTCCGTTGCCGCTGCTGAATATAACTTACGTTGCATACTCGCCATCATCACCAAAAACGCGGCACCAACGCCTATCAATACCAACATTGAAATCGCTACGCGCCAGGCATAGTCAAAAGGTAAAACCTGATAAATAACAGCGGCAAAGAGTGCGTAGATCAACATGATAACCAGCACAAAAATGGTCTTATCGAACATAAAAAAGACCATCGCTAAAATCGGATACATCCAGTAGACACCAAGTATTCCGGACGATTTCATAGAAACGCTGACAAGCGTTCCCAAACAGCAAATCACTAAAAAGTTAATCCACTGCGGCGCTAATTCGTTGCGATAGAGATAACCAATTAAAACGAAGCCCATGGCCACGCAAAATAGTGCCGCACCGGCTGGCCAGTTGGATTGCATTGCCGAGTAAACCGCGGTGCCGGCGATGACGATACCAGAGCCGAAATAAATGGTACGCATGGCCAACAGCCGAAAGTGCTGCCACAAGTCGAATGTGCCCGAAACCGGTGTCGCTGATAGTTGATTCATAGTCGTACCTAATTTAGCTGTTAGTGCCACTTTACTCTGATCTTTTCTGGCTGACCAGTCATGTTGGTGCTACTTCTGCAGTTGGTGACGCAGGAGCTGTATGAACCTGGTTCCGACCCTGACGTTTGGCTTCCATTAGCGCGGAATCGGCGATATTCAGCCATTCGATCCACGTCTGCTGTTCAGCCAGTTCAGCCACGCCCAGGGACAAGGTAACATCCGCCCTCGCGTCCCTGCCATTGAAACTGTGTTCGGCGATTAACGCGCGTAATTTTTCCGCAACATATTGCGCTTCGTCTAATTTTGTTTCGGGCAGAACAATAAGGAACTCCTCGCCACCGACCCGGAACAACCTGTCATTTTGCCTTAAGACACTTTGTAAGCGTTCTGCGACTTGCTTTAAAACCTGATCACCAAACAAGTGGCCGTGCTCATCATTAAGTTTTTTAAAATGATCCAGGTCCGCCATAATTACTGTCGCCGGTCGTTGGTAACGGCGAAATCGGTAGACTGCATCTTCCAGCACGCCGGTGACTAAGTGACGATTTTGCAGGCCGGTCAGCGTATCTGTAATAACCAATTTGCGCAGCAGTTTTTGCAGCTCTCCGAGCAACACCACAAACACAGAACCTAACGCACAGATGATGGCTAACGTGGCAGCGATCCGCCAACCGTCGTCAAGCGGCATTACATACATTGCGGTCGCAGCAAAAATGACTGTCAGTATCAGTGCAGCAATAATACCCTTGCCACCACTGAACAAGAAAAAGCAGGAAACCAGAAGCGGATAAGTCCAATAGACGCCGATCGTACCGTTCTGGTACATCGAGATAATAGTAATCACCGTCAGCAGCCCGATAAACATGATACGCACCGGGATGGGAATGCGTCGCCCGTGGTAATACCAGGCCATAGCGGTAAAAAATAAGCCGGCGCTGAGAATAGCCAGTGCCTGGCCGAAATTACCCAGGACAAATTGCGCGATAGATAGAACCAGTTCGGTAAAACCTCCGGCCCAAAGAATATTGCCGGTAACTTTTACGTTAAAGGCGCGCAGCAATTCGTCAGCGGAACCTTCCGTTAGTGTCTTTTGTGTCTGCGGCATGCTCAAAAATCCCAGTCCTTTGTAAGCAAAGCTATAGTCAAGCTATAGGAATAGCAAGTGCTTTGCGGCACAATATCCTCAACTCTGTTTAACATGCTGTGAGGCTAACCCTATGCTGCTAAATGCTGCTGACTCTGTTGTTGTTATTGTCGACGTGCAAGAAAAACTTGCGCCTGTTGTTCATCAATATGACCACCTTATCGCGCGTATGCGCTGGTTAGGTGAAATTGCCAACGAGTTAAATGTGTCCATCGTAGTTACTGAACAGTACCCCAAGGGTCTGGGTATAAGTGTAGACGATTTATCTGCAGTCATCGAAAACGCCCACGTCATTGAAAAGCTGCACTTCAGTGCCTGGCAGGAATCCAACTTTACCGACGTCCTCCAACAGCAGGAAAAACGCCAGGTCGTGCTGATGGGAATGGAAGCTCATGTCTGCATCTTGCAGACCGCCATCGACCTCAAACAGGCTGGTTACGAGGTCTTTGTGGTTGCCGATGCCGTCGGTTCGCGCCGTGATTCGGATAAACAAGCAGCGCTGGCACGACTGCGACAACTTGATGTTCAAATTGTTACCAGCGAGATGGTGGCCTACGAATGGATGCATCGTAGCGGCACGGATACCTTCCGGCACATCACCAAAAACTGGATCCGTGGTTAAGCTTCGGAGATTCTTGAAGAAGTTAATTTGACAAGATCTGTAATAGGTGTATACTCACTCCCGCTAGAAAAATTCGGCTGTCTAATTGTGGCCTGTTACGAAGTCTATTGTTGTACCTCGTTTTGTAAGTCCCAAGTATTACACGTATTTTTATTAGCAAGACCCTAGAATTCACATGCACTACGAGGAATATCAGCATGTCAACAGTAACTGGTAAAGTAAAATTCTTTAACGAAGCTAAAGGCTTCGGTTTCATCGAGCAAGAGCAAGGCGCAGACGTATTCGTACATTTCAGCGCAATCCAATCAGACGGTTTCAAAACCTTAGCTGAAGGACAAACTGTTCAGTTCACTATCGCTCAAGGTCCTAAAGGCCCACAAGCTGAAAACGTTGTACCTATGTAATTAGTTGCTCAGGCAACGTTTACTAGCGAAACAAATTTCAAAAAGCCGCACTTAGTGCGGCTTTTTTTGTATCACGGGATCCTCAAAACTATACCAGCCCGCTTTAAAGCTCTTCTTGGTAGCCGACCTTCTGGCTTCTGCTAAACCTTCTCGCAATATCCGCTTCGCCGTCAATGGTCGTCCCAGCTCCAGGTATAGGCGTGCCTGGCCCCAGTAAACTTCATGTAGATAGGGAGCATAAGACGCAGCTTTTTCGTACATCCGGATGGCCGTCGCCAGGTCATCTTCAGCATAGGCGCGCTCGGCAAGTGCGATCCAGGTGTAGGGATTGTAATCAGGTAGCTGATTAATTTGCTCCTGTAATTGAGCGATTAAAGTTGGCCGTTGCTGTTTTTTCGCCAGCTCCAGGTAATTGTATAAAACATTAAGGTTGGTGTTATCTCTGGTCAGCACAAAGGCGTAAATAGCCTCTGCGGTTGTTTCATCACCAGCACGCCGATGCAGCAGCGCAATAATATTTAGCGCATCACTGTCCAATGGCTGGTACCGCAATGCCTCTTTTGCGTATGCGAATGCGGCGCTTTGCTCACCGTCAAGCATGAGTTCCGCGGCACGGTTACGGTAATAGAGGGCTAAGAACTCTTGCTGATTGACTAAATCACCGTTGCGACTCTCGCGCGCCGGGAAATAGTCCACCGTGACCCATGATGTCGTCTCTCCAGGCTTGTACAATCTAGCCCTGACATGATCCGATACCATCACCACATTGGCACTACGATCGTATACAGGTGCGTTGTTCACCCGCTGAAATCTGAGATCGACCTCTACCAACCGTGCCAGGCTTTGCGTGACAATCGCCAACGCCATACAGTTGCCGGCGCTGCGCGTCAGAGCTTCACTTGCGGTATAGGTTTGTTCTTTATAATTAAAACCAAAGGTAATACTGTGCAGGTACTCAGCGATACGTTCGTTAACGGGGAGATGGGCAAATTTAGTATGAAAATCATCAAGAAAGTCGGCTTGTTGCTCAGCTGTAAGGGCAAATAGCTCGTCTTCCGTGGTCACCCCAACGTAGGCTTCAAACAGATTCGAATTAAATGGGGGCAGTTGCTGTAACTCAGCAGCAGCGGTTACAACCACCGCACGGGGCGCTGGAGCGCTCGAATTCTGCGGCTGTACCGCACACCCAGAAAGCAACAGAGCCGCAGTTAAGCAACCAAATTTTCGCATGTTCATGTGGTGTCACCTCTCGGTCACTCCCTCGACTTGGTTTTCGGTTTCGACTTTTCATCCTGCTGGCGTCGCTCAGCCGCATCCTGCCCAGCGCTGAGAAAATCCATGTCATCTAATTCAACTTCCGGTAGTTCCTCACACACACTGCCGCCAAGCTGATTTACTGCGCAGCAGAGATCACTTACTTTCTGATCAAGAATATGAACGTGATCCAGCATACGGCCGATGGCAGTTGCAACAGGATCCGGATTATCTGCCGAGATTGCGTAGGCATCAAAGCCATATTGCTTAGCCATGGCTTCACGGCGTTTGCTAACTTCAGCATTTTCCGGCGAGCGCGCCACGCGCGCCGGAATCCCAACAACGGTCGCTTCCGCAGGCACATCTCTTACCACCACGGCATTTGAGCCAATGCGCGCGTTTTTGCCAACATCAACTGGCCCCAGCACTTTCGCGCCAGCGCCGATGACTACGCCGTTACGTAAGGTCGGATGGCGTTTGCCCTGGCTCCAACTGGTGCCTCCTAGTGTCACACCATGATAAATAGTGACGTCGTCGCCAATCTCAGCTGTTTCACCAATCACCACACCCATGCCATGATCGATGAAAAATCGGTGACCAATTTTCGCGCCCGGATGAATTTCGATACCGGTAAACCAACGCGCCAGCGTCGAAAGAAAGCGCGCCAGCCAATAACACCGCCAGCTCCACAGCCGGTGGTTCATACGATGCCACCAGATGGCATGGAGCCCAGGATAGGTGGTTAGCACTTCAAACCAGTTACGTGCAGCTGGATCGCGGGCATAGACGCTATTGATGTCTTCGCGGATGCGTTTAAACATGAATCTTCAGTCCAGAATTAATGGGTGTCTCGTGGTTAGTATATCAATTTCCCGCCACTTGCGTTAATCGTGCAGGTTTCTGCGGTACCTGCGCAAACCCTTGCTTGATTTAGCAGCGATGCAGGGCGTAAGGTGGAGGACTACGCAGACAAACAAGCAGAGGATCTTATGGCTCGAATAAAAAAACCAATGACATTGGCGGCAGTAACCACCAGTGTGTTACTCGCGATGAGTGTAGCACAGGCAGAAACCCTGATTTATGCAGGTCAACTTATCGACGGAACGGGCGCAGATGCGCAATCCAATAAAACTATAATCGTCGACAATGGCCGCATTACCGGTATTGTCGATGGCTTCCAGAACGCCGATGCTGACGATACCGTAATTGATCGCCGCAACGGTACGGTCATGCCGGGCTTTATTGACATGCACACGCATTTAACCTCGCAGCTGGCACCAGGCAGTTACATGCACAAATTCACCAAAAGTGGACCTGATGTAACTCTGGATGCCGTCAACTTCGCTCATAAAACATTGATGGCTGGTTTCACCACGGTGCGTGACCTTGGGGATTCGTACAATGCGAGCATTGCCTTGCGCGATGCTATTGCCGCCGGAAAAGTAGCTGGCCCACGGATCTTCACCGCAGGCAAGTCGATTGCGACCACCGGCGGACATGCAGACCCAACCAATGGTGCGAAAGAAGATCTCTATCCCAGCCCAACACCAGCAGATGGCGTCATAAATGGCCCCTACGAAGCCCGTGAGGCGGTTCGGGCGCGTTACCAGGATGGTTCTGACCTCATCAAGCTAACGGTCACCGGTGGCGTTCTCAGCGTCGCGAAAAGCGGTCAGAACCCGCAGTTTATGATGGACGAAATTGAAGGCATAGTAAAAACTGCCCGCGATTATGAAATGAAAGTTACCGTTCACGCACACGGCAAAGAAGGTATGTTGCGTGCCATTGCCGCTGGGGTCGACTCCATTGAGCACGGTACCTACATGGATCAGGAAGTCATGGACGCAATGAAAGCCAAAGGCGTTTACTATGTACCGACCATCACCGCTGGGAAATCAGTGGCTGAACGGGCTGAAATTCCTGGCTTCTTCCCAGCTCTGGTACAACCGAAAGCCAAAGCTATTGGTCCGAAAATTCAGAGCACCTTTGCAGAAGCTTATAAGCAGGGCGTGAAAATCGCATTCGGAACCGATGCGGGCGTCTTCGACCATGGTGAGAATTACCGTGAGTTTGGTTACATGGTTGAAGCGGGTATGCCACCGTTGGAAGCCATCAAAGCTGCAACCCACGAAGCTGCCACCTTACTCGGTGTAATTGATGACTTCGGCACACTCACCGTTGGCAAGCGTGCTGATATTATCGCTGTCGCCGGCGACCCATTAGCGAACATTGATGTTCTTGCTGACATCAACCTCGTCATCAAAGATGGCGAAGTGGTTAAAAACAGCGCTAACTAAAGTCCTTTAATAACTGGCGGACGTCAGCCAAGATGACGTCCGCCAGCTCTTTTTCATAGCCTTCACGCTCATCATCTAATTTGCGAATTTCAGCCTTAGGATACTTCTTCCGCGCTTCATGTGTTGGCATATGCTTTATGCGCTCGTACATGGTATGCAGCCCGGTATAGCGCTGTGCGTAATCGGGCTTACCCGGTTCAACTCTAAGGTCTAACAGCACGACTAAGCGCAATGCGCCTTCTGACAATGGGCACTGACCCTGGTCCATCGACTTGGCAATAGTGACAATGCTCTCGTGCAGACGTTCGTTACGCTTTTCAATAGCCTTGTCACGCTGCTCATTTTGCGCCCGCAAGCGACTCAGTAGCCGTCCAGCGATAAACGCTAATACCGCAACAATCAGGACTGCCGCGGCAATCACCAGCCAAGCCCACCAAGATAGATCACTCATCGTCGTCCTCCCAGTTGTCATCGTCGTCATCCAGCGCGATGCCTAACTGCTCTGCGAGCTGCTCAAAGCGCTCAGTACGTGTGTCAACATATGCCTCTTCCTCGGCGGTCAGGTCATCACCCTCTTCGATCCGCTCAAGTAATGCCTGCAGCTTGGAATCATTTTCCAACGCCTGCAATTCGGCTTGCGCTGCTGCATAATCAAAGCTTGCTGAGGTGGTTACGGGTTGCCCGGCATTTGGGTTCACCAGTTGTACAGGTTTCTTGCTGCCAAAACGCGGATCGCTTTGGTCAATTGGCGCAGAACCTGCTTTGTGCTTCGCGGTCGCTACGTTGAAGCGTGAGCCTGGCTTGTGTCCTTTGCCTTTATGCTTGCCCGGATCTGTCGCAATGCGTTTCAGGTCCGCCTTCGGCTTGTTCGATAGCGCCAGCGGTCCAGTTTTGCGGGTCTTCTTTTTACGCGTCATGAATGAACTCAATTTCCAATAAGAAAGATAACGCGTAGTTTACCTGAGTATGGCGGGAAATAAAAAGGCGATGCCGAAGCATCGCCTAGGATATTCTCTCTTTGTCACACAGCGCACGTGCGATTTATGAGAACGGTTGTCAAATCATCCCTGTTATTAATTATAACTTCCGTGACTGTTTTTATTATTATTGTTATTTCTTTGCGCATTAACCGAGCATTGCTTTTGTTTTTATTCGCTTGGTTAAAAAGGCCTCCTGGCCTGTTCTTATTCCCTGGATTAAATTTGTATAGTGCCGGGCTAGTCGTCCGGCTCCGCTCTCGCAGCGGGTTCCGCTTATTCGGAATGGCATTCAGACTACTGAATCGAGATTTTTAATCAATGATTTTTATGATCTAAAAAACCCGTTTTTTATTACCTATAGGTTTATAGGTTGGTTTATATAGGCTTTCTTCCCGTTTCTTGTAACATAAAAACTAAAAAAGCAGCGTCAAGCGCTGCTTTTTTAGTCGTTAGATTTTCATCTTTTAGTACAAGCCAGACATATATTGTGACAACAGCTCGATATCTTCGTCGGTCAATTTCGCCGCAATATCGCGCATCATGCCATTCATATCATTCGCGCGCTCGCCGCTGCGGAACATTTCCAGCTGGGTTTTCAGATAAGCAGGGTGTTGTCCGGAAATATCCGGGAACACCGCCAAGGCCATACCGTCACCACGAGGACCATGACAAGCAACGCAGGCTGTAATCCCGCGTTCTTCATCGCCGCCCAGATAAAATTCCTGGCCCGGCTCAACCACATCTTCTGGCGCAACATCTTGCATCGGATCCTGGCTGGCGAAATACGCCGCTAAATCAGCGATATCCTGATCACTCAGTGAAGCAACCTGACCCTGCATAATGGCGTTCGCCCGCCCTTCTTCGCCACCTGTTTCGGCAGCAAGCTTGTAGTCATGCAATTGCTTAGCTAAATAGGAAGCATGCTGACCGTTGAGTTTCGGGTACATATCAGATGGCGAGCTACCTGTTGGACCGTGGCATGCGGCACATACTTGCGATTTTTCTTTGCCAGCTTCGGCATCGCCGGTAGCTGCGAAGGTTGCGCCAGTTAAACCAAGGTACAGCCCAACGAACAATACGAGTTTTTTCATGATCGATTTCTCTGCTCTGGATGTAGTAACAGACGCTATTTTACACAAAACTACTAAGGATTAAACGCCTAATCGTGTTAGCATACGCTTTCCTTCGAAGCATCAAAGACATCATGGAATCAACAACGCTTAACTTTCAGCCGACGGTGTTCATCACCAGTGCCGCAGATATTCGCCAACTTCCCGACGATACAGGTGTGGAAATTGCCTTCGCCGGGCGGTCAAACGCAGGCAAATCAAGCGCGTTAAATACCTTAACGCGGCAGCGTAACCTTGCCCGCACCAGTAAAACGCCTGGCCGTACGCAGTTGATCAACGTCTTTGAAGTCTTGCCCGGTAAGCGTCTCATTGACTTACCTGGTTACGGTTATGCCAAAGTACCCCTGCCAGTTAAAGAGAAATGGCAGCTGGCCTTAAGTGAATACCTGCAACAACGTGAGTCGTTGCGCGGATTGGTCTTATTAATGGACATCCGTCACCCTTACCGTGAGGTCGATCAGGATTTGCTGCATTGGGCAACAGACTGTGAAATTCCCGTTTTAGTATTGCTGACGAAAGCAGATAAACTTAAGCCCGGCCCGCGCAAGTCAACCTTGCTAAAAGCACGTGAAGCAGCACTGGTGTTTGGCGGTGACGTCACCGTTGAAATGTTTTCCTCATTGACCAAGCTTGGCTTGGCCGAAGTAGAAACAAAATTATCGGAGTGGTTAAGCCACGATGGAGAATGATGCACCACCGCTTAAGGCTTGGTTACTGCTAGGTTTATTAGCACTGATTTGGGGCAGCTCGTTCTTACTGATTAAAAAAGGCTTACTCGGCTTTAGCCCAGACCAACTCGCTGCAATTCGCATTGCCTCCGCCGGTTTTTTTCTGCTTCCCTTTATTTTGCGTCGCTTCAAAACCGTACGTTCGCATCATTGGCTAAAACTCATCTGTGTCGGACTGGTTGGAAGTTTCATTCCGGCGTTTTTGTTCGCCTTCGCACAAACAGAGTTACCGTCCGGCGTCACTGGCGTGTTAAACACCTTTACCCCCCTTGCCACCCTGATCATTGGGGTACTGCTATTCCGGCAGCCCTCGCGGCTGCAACAGTGGGTAGGGGTCGTTATTGGCTTGGTTGGTACGATTTTGCTGGTCACCGCAACAGCGTCAGGCAATCTTGAGTTTAATCGCTATGGGTTGCTGATTATTGCGGCAACCATTTGCTATGGTCTGAATTTAAACCTGATAAAACATCATATCCCTGACTTGGGCGCCCTCACCATTACCGGTGTTTCACTATTTCTGGTCGCGCCGCCCGCCCTGGCTTATCTGCTCCTGGCAACTCCCTTTGCCAGTCAGGTGAGTCAGCCAGAGCTCTGGTTTCCGTTATCCGCAATTTTGCTATTGGGAATTGTCGGTACAGCGATGGCGCTAATTATTTTCAATACCGTAGTGAAACTTACTGACACCACCTTTACCAGCTCTGTGACCTACCTGATACCGATCGTCGCACTGATTCTGGGAATCCTCGACGGCGAACCCTTCTTCGTCCAGCAGGGCATCGGTCTCGCAGCAATCTTATCTGGCGTCTGGATTGCTAATCGGCGCAAACGCCAACCCGTCAATTTCCAGCGCTAGTGATAAAAAACCGGCTCTTAGAAAAGAAAAAGCCCGGCAACGAGGCCGGGCAAAAAACTTACAATCCAGGGAGAGAACATCTCTGAAAGGACTTCGCAAACGGAGCCATAATCTCTCGTTTAATGCGCCTTTCAATAGTTCTGACTTAGCCTTTTTCAAATAGTTCAAAAAAAAATTGATTGCCTGAATTATTTTCTAATGCGCCTCATCCCAGTTATCACCAACACCTGCTTCGGCGATTAATGGCACATCAAGTTTAACGGCATCTTCCATGATTCTGACCAACTCTTTTTGCCAGCGTTCAACGTGATCTTTATGCACCTCAAAAATCAGTTCATCGTGTACCTGCATGATCATCCAGGCCTGGTCCTGTGGCACTTCCCGCTGCATGAAGTTGGCAACTTTAATCATCGCATACTTAATGATATCCGCAGCTGTACCTTGCATCGGCGCATTGATTGCCGCGCGTTCGGCGCCTTTGCGGCGCATTGCGTTTTGCGCCCGAATTTCCGGCAGGTGTAAACGCCGGCCAAACAGGGTTTCCACATAGCCGTCACGCTTAGCCTGCTCACGTGTACGCTCCATGTAATCCAACACCCCCGGGAAGCGCTCGAAGTACTTATCCATGTAGTTCTGCGCTTCGTGGCGTGGAATATCCAGCTGTCGCGCCAGGCCGAACGCAGACATGCCGTAGATGAGACCGAAATTAACCGCTTTGGCCCGGCGTCGCTGTTCGCTGCTAACCTCGTCAAGGGCGAGTGAGAACACTTCAGACGCAGTGGCTTTGTGAATATCTCTGCCTTTCGAGAAAGCTTCCAGCAGATTTTTATCCTGCGACAAATGCGCCATGATGCGTAATTCAATCTGGCTGTAATCGATCGCCATAATGCGGTAATTCTCCGGCGCCGTGAAAGCCTTGCGCACACGTCGCCCGGCTTCTGTACGAATCGGGATATTCTGTAAATTCGGGTCGCTTGACGACAGTCGTCCGGTCGCTGTTACAGCCTGGTGATAAGAGGTATGGATCCGTTGCGTGCGCGGGTTTACCATTTTCGGCAACTTGTCGGTGTAGGTCGACTTCAACTTACTCAAGCCGCGATGACGCATGATCACATCGGGCAAGGGATAGTCCAGGGCCAGCTCCTGCAGCACCTCTTCCGCCGTTGATGGTGCACCTTTTGGGGTCTTCTTCCGGATCGGTAACTGTAACTTTTCAAATAAAATGGTCTGCAACTGCTTAGGTGAGCCTAAATTAAACTCTTCACCTGCGATGGTATAGGCTTGCTCCTCAAGTTTCGCCAGTTCCAACGCAATTTCGTTACTTTGTTTTGCCAGTAACTGGGCGTCAATTTGCACCCCCCGTTGCTCCATATCGACCAGAATAGGCACCAGAGGCAGTTCGATATCCTGCAGTACCTTCATTAGCGATGGCACGTCGTTCACTGCCGCCCAAAGCTTTTCATGTAAGCGCAAGGTTACGTCAGCGTCTTCTGCAGCATAAGGCGCGGCCTGTTCCAGACCGATCTGATTAAAGGTCAGCTGCTTGGCGCCCTTGCCGGCAACATCCTCAAATGAAATCGGCCGGTGACCAAGATACTGCAAACTCAGACTATCCATATCATGTCGTGAAGCAACGCTATTAAAGACATAGGACGCAAGCATGGTATCGTTTTTGATACCGGCAAGGCGGATCCCATAACGACGCAGTATATGGCTATCGTATTTAAGGTTTTGTCCGATTTTGCCTACAGTCTCGCTTTCTAATAATGGCTTAAACGCGTCCAGCACATGTTTACGATCCAGTTGGTCGGGAGCTCCAGGGTAGTCATGAGCCACTGGAATATAGGCAGCTTCTCCGGCTTTTAAAGCAACGGACACACCCACCAGCTCGGCTTCCATGTAATTAAGGCTGGTGGTTTCGGTGTCAAACGCAAAAGCATCGGCTTGTTCGAGTCGCGTTAGCCATTTTTGTAACTCATCATCTGTGGTGATGACATGGTAATTGTCGTGAGAAATAGCAGCAGCAGTGGAATCTGCCGGTGCCGGCTTACCTGCTGCCTGCTCAGTCACCGCTCCTTCCTGCAAAACTTCATCAAGCCAGCGACGGAATTCACACTCTTTATAAAGGCGAATCAGTTCCTCGCGGTCAGGGTCGGTAATCCCCAGCCCTTCTGGCTTGATACCATCCAGGTCTACATCGAGCCTGATGGTCGCCAATTCGCGTGATAGCAGCAAAATATCTTCATGCTCACGAAGCTTATCAGGCATTGACTTCGCGCCGCGGAATTCGAGTTTTGCTACCGCATCAGGATCTTTGTACATGGCGTCGATAGATCCCATACCCTGTAACATTGCCAGCGCAGTCTTTTCACCTACTTTTGGTAAGCCGGGAATATTGTCTGAGCTATCCCCCATCAGTGCGAGATAGTCGATAATCTGCTGAGGTTGCACCCCGTATTTGTCCACTACGCCTTGTTCGTCCAGCAGCGTGTCGGTCATGGTGTTGATCAGCATCACATGTTCATTGACCAGTTGTGCCATATCTTTGTCGCCAGTACTGATTAGCGTAAAGCGACCCTGGTCGCCAGCCTGTCGGGCTAGAGTACCAATCACATCATCAGCTTCGACGTTATCAATACAGAGCAATGGCAGCCCCAATGCTTTGACGATCGCGTGTAACGGTGCGATTTGCGAACGCAAATCATCAGGCATTGGCGGGCGATTCGCCTTGTATGCCTCATACATGTCGTTACGAAAGGTTTTGCCCTTAGCATCAAATACCACAGCCATGTGCGACGGCTTATATTTCTTGATTAAACTACGCAGCATATTCACCACGCCGTAGATGGCGCCGGTCGGCTCTCCAGCTGAATTAGTCAGGTGTGGCGGAGCATAAAAAGCTCTGAACAGATAGGAGGAACCATCAACCAAAATGAATGGATTTTCCGGCACTTGCGGTGTGTTATTTGCTGCCATACTAAGAGTCACGCCGTCGTTGTGAATTATGCCGCTAAGCATGCCACAGGCGGACGTTTCAAGCTAGCGCTCAAGGTTAGGGCTAATGTGTATATACTGTGGATAAGTCTGTTGACAATAAATAACCCTGCCACATAGAGATCGATGAATCCCGTAGCAAGATTTAGTTTAATGTGTTGAATAACAAGGAATTTTTACTTCTTTCATTCCCTGACAGCTTTATTATTCTATTTTGTGTCAGTTGTGGAAACTGATCTGTACGTCTGATCCAAATTCGAGCAAACACTGTATAAAAATTAAGTGATGCTCCAATCGGCCGAGACTGGATTCGGTCAGCAAATCAACCGAGAAATAAGACTATCACAACGTGGGGGGATTACCAGCTCACTCGTAAGATTTTTTAGAATGTTTTTCGTATATGACCCGATTCCGTTAGACGAAATAGTAATCAGAAATAGTAGTTGAACTTTTCTATAATGATCGTCATATTAGGTTTTGCATAACCGATAAAACAAACCAGCCGATTGGAAGGTTAATCGTTATGGAAACACAAACAATGAGTCCTACAGACATTGAGACGAACAAGACACCAAGGCACGAACGCCGCCGCGGCAAGTTTGAGCCGACGCAGTGGTGGGAGCGACTGTCTATGGATCAGAAGTTTGGTGTTTATCAACTAAGTAAATTTGGATTCGAGCTGGCGTTTATTCGTAATTTGCCCGAAGCCGGACCACTCGCCGTTGTTCGCCGTCAACGCGACTATGCAACGGTAAACCAAGCTGGCGAAGTCAATCTGGATCCTCAGATCACCATCCGCGACTAACCCTCTTTGTTACTTTAAGCGCTGTCCCGTAACGCTTTAAGAACCAGCTCTGTTTTTGGGGTCAACCCGTCATGCCATAAGGCAAAAGATAACGCAGCTTGCTCAACCAACATTCCCAGCCCATCAGCCGTAACCTTTGCACCACCTCTTTCAGCCTGTTTTAAAAAGGCTGTCGCGTGGACACCGTACATCATGTCGTAGACCAGCTCAGCCGCAGACATCCAGCCTGGATGGATATCAAGGTCAGCGCCTTGCAGCGAGGCAGAGGTGGCGTTAATCAAAATGAAGCCACTACTGGCAATACCCGACTTAGGGGCCAGCGCAAGTTCAGCAAGATCCATAACCTGTAAGCCAGGGAACAGCTCACGTAGCGGTTCCACCCGGGCACGCGTACGATTAACGATGACCACCTTGCTGCCCACGGCTTGCAACGGTTCAATGATACTCCGTGCGGCACCGCCGCCACCAATCACGACGATCTGCGGAGCCGGTAGCTCAGAACCTGTTAAACGTTGTAAATCACGGCACAGGCCGAAACCGTCCGTAGTATCTCCGGCAAGCTGACCTAATCCCAGTGGAATAAGCGTATTCACCGAACCGGCGCGCTCCGCGCGAGCCGTCAGATGGGTCACCAGCGATGCAGCACGCTCCTTAAAAGGCACGGTGACATTTGCGCCAGCACCGCCGTGGCGGAAAAACCTGGCCACCTCGGTTGGAAAGTTAGCTGCGGATGACAAGCTACGCGTATAACTCAGCTGCATACCAAATTGCTCAGCGAAAAGCTGGTGAATTTTGGGCGACAAACTGTGTGCTATCGGATTTCCAAATACTGTGAAGTGATTCATGGTGTCTGTTCTTAAGAATATCCAGCGTTAGCTCAACCTATGACCACGGCTGACTAGAGTTCAGTTAACCAGTCACGAGGCCGCAAATAGTCGGAATACAGTCGCGCTTCCGGCGACCCCGGCTCGGGCTGGTAGCCGTATTCCCAGCGTACTAAAGGCGGCATGGACATCAGAATGGATTCGGTACGACCGCCGGTTTGCAGGCCAAATAGCGTGCCACGGTCCCAAACCAGATTGAATTCCACATAACGACCCCTGCGGTACAGTTGAAAATTACGCTCCCGTTCGCCGTAAGGTGTCGCTTTACGCCGTTCGATGATCGGCAAATAAGCGTCAAGGTAGGCATCGCCGACCGCCCGCATAATCGCAAAACTCTCCTCGAAGCTGCGGTCATTCAGATCATCAAAGAACAAGCCGCCAACACCGCGGGTTTCATCACGGTGTTTGAGCCAAAAGTAATCGTCACACCAAGCTTTAAATTTCGGATACAGTTCTTCGCCAAAAGGATCTAAAGCTGCTTTTGCAACCCGATGCCAATGTTTTATGTCTTCGTCAAAAGGATAGAACGGAGTAAGGTCAAAGCCACCCCCAAACCACCAAACCGGCTCGCTGCCCTCTTTTTCGGCGATAAAAAAGCGGACATTAGCATGGCTTGTTGGTACATAAGGGTTGCTTGGATGCATGACCAGCGAAACCCCACAGGCATTAAAGTTTCGCCCTGCAAGTTCCGGCCGGTGCGCCGTCGCTGAAGCGGGCATCTGTGGGCCAAAAACATGAGAGAAACCAACGCCACCCTGCTCCAGCACCTGACCATCACGCAACACGCGCGAGCGTCCACCACCACCGCCTTCGCGCTGCCATTGCTCCTCAGCAAAAATAGCACCGCCGTCTGCCGCTTCCAACGCATGACAAATGCGATCTTGCAGTTGCTGAAGGTAATCGATTACTTGATCTAATGCCTGATGACTCATTTTAAGCTCTTACAATTTCTTGAGTAAGTGGATCTATAATCTTCGAGGGACCGCTGGCGCCGCCGACTTCATCTTCCATGACCCAGCCAAGCTGATTGCCGAATTCTTGGCGAACCTCTGCGGCGGTCGTCAATGCCGGTTCGCCGGAGCGATTAGCACTGGTTGACACAATCGCGCTGCCTAAGGCTTTGCAAAGCTGACGTGTGGGTTCATGGGCGGTCACCCGCACCGCAATCTGTTGGCGCCCGCCAGTCAACCACGGCGGCGCATCGGGCGCAGCAGGCAGCAATAAAGTAATAGGCCCCGGCCAGTGGGAAAATACACTAAAACGTTTATCCTGCGGAATCTTTAAATCGGCGACGTAACGAACCAGTTGACTGTAATCCGCTGCGACCAGAATCAAGCCTTTCTCGACGGGACGTTGTTTCAGCGCCAGTAATTTCATCACTGCCGCTTCATTGCGTGGATCACAACCGAGCCCGAAGACGGCCTCAGTCGGATAGGCTAATAATTCACCTGCTGCGAATGCTGCTTTTGCTGCCTGCCAACTCATGCTGGAATCCTCTGCTCACTAGCGAATCTTAGATTTGTAATCACACTCGTTACTGCCACAGACAAGGCGCTCGCCGGCTGTTGTCTTTTTACGCAGCAAAAGCGGGTAAGCACATGTCGGGCATGATTCTGCCACAGGCGGCAGCGGAACGGAAAACTTACATTCCGGGTAATGATCGCAGGCGTAGAAGGAATGGCCGAAACGGCTGGTCTTTTGTACTAATTTGCCCACCTGACAATCAGGGCAACTGACATCAGTGCCGGGATCGAAGTCCGCAGCAGTCATATAGTCGCAGTCAGGATAGCCGCTGCAACCGACAAAAAGTCCAAAGCGGCCTTTCTTCAGTTGCAGTTCTTTCTCACACCGGGGGCAAGGTACGCCCAGTGACTGAGGTTCAAGAAAGTTGTCGGTCATTTAATGCAACAGACCTTCTGGTTCCTCGAACAACAAACCTTCCATCTGATTATAGGCATCTTCGCGCCCTGGCACGTTAAAGAGCACCATCAGCACAACCCATTTCAGATCGTCAAGCGTCACTTCTGCCATATCGAGTTCCATCACGCGGTCCATTACCATTTCGCGGGTAGCGAAATCGAGCACGCCAAGATTCTCGAGATAAATCAGGAAGCCGCGACTTGCGCAATCGATGCGCGCCGTTTCTTCCGCCGTGAACACTCGTGTTGTACTGCCTTGAGAGCGATTCAGGTAAGGTTTAACCTGGCTGTCCTGGAGATCGGCCAAGCGTTCCAACCATGCCAGCGCTTTATGAATCTCTTGCTGACGGAAACCCGCCCGCGTGAGTTCATCAGTGAGCTCATCATGGTTTACCACTACCTCAACATCCGAGTGGATGAAGTTCTCGAACAGATACATGAGGATATCAAACATCTTTAGCGCCTCCCCACTTTTATATAACCACCGGCGACTGAAGCCACTCGCCCCTCTAATTCTAATAACACCAACTGCTCGGAAACCACAGCGACCGGTAGTCCGCTGCGCGCTACGATAGTGTCTATCGATGTAGCCTCATTGCCCACATTAGCCAACAATCCGGGGTTTGCCAAGCTCCGCTCTGATTTATTTTCGTACTCATCTCCATTGATGGGGGTTAGTCGTTTAAAATTCAACTCGTTGCAGACATCCTTCACGCTGGTAACAAGAGCTGCTCCTTGTTGCAATAGTCTGAGATTACCTGTCATGCCTTCATCCCAGATGGAACCTGGAATCGCCATAAGCGACCGGTTTTGCTCAAGCGCCAGGCGTGCAGTCGATAAACTGCCACTGTGCAGTTGCGCCTCAATGACTAGCACCCCTAATGCCAGGCCACTTAAAATACGATTTCGTCTGGGGAAATGATCACGACGTGCCTCTGTACCCGGCAGAAACTCTGAGACAATGACGCCCCCTTGCTCGATCCGTTGTTGCAGCTGCCGATGTTGTCTGGGATAAAAGTGATCAGGACCGGTGCCAAGCACGGCAAGCGTAGGTCCGACGCTCAGTGCAGCCTCATGAGCCGCGCGATCAATACCCAGGGCGAGGCCACTGCTAACCAGCAAACCGGCATGGGTTAAATGTTCGGCAAAAAAGCTCGCTGTACTTTGCCCCGGTGGACTTGCCTTTCTGCTGCCGACCAATGCCACCTGAGGCGTCTGCAACAAACTCGCGTCGCCCGCCACAAACAGCACCAGCGGCGGCTGTGAAATGTTCCTGAGGGATTCTGGATAGTCAGGCTCAAACCAGTGAATGATGCGTCGCTGTCCGCGGCTCAACCACTGTTCCGTTTGTCGCTGATCATCAGCTGATACCGCTGCTTCATGATTAGCCAGTATAGATTTGCCGGCCGCAAAACTGCTGAGTTTGCGTATTTTACGTCGATCCTGGCCCGTTACCCGGGCCAGGGTTAAAGCTTCTAAAAGTGAGGCTTGCATCGCACATCCTTGTGCTGGTGATTTGGTTAAACTTTAATCGGAAGCAAGTTGCTTCGGTACGTAATAAGCTCCAACTTCAAGCCACTCGTTGGCATCAACCACGATAACCACACTATAATCAGGGTACACTTTAATCACCAAAAGCTCCGATGTCGCATGTGGTGGCAAAGTAACAGTTTCCCGCCACAGTCGTGAAAGGTCGTCGCTGGGCTTATAGGGATTTACCGCTTCCGGCACTCTATCTTCAGTGAAGACCTTTATGCCGGGTCGCAAAGCCTGGTACATTTGGCCAATCTCGACACCATTATTACTACCTTTATCGATTACTAAAATATCGTACTTCCCACTTTTGTTTTGGTCGTTTAGTGTGGCGACAATATATCCGTCTACCGGCGCACCAGACGTCGCTTTAATCACCTCAGGGATTGGTGTTGGTTGGTGAGGTATAACAACGTCTCCACGACGTATTTCGCGCTTAGGCTTTATTACATCCCCTTCGATCGTTTCTCCATGGTGGAAGGTAATACGTACCCCCGCCACATCTCGCAACAACGAAAAGTCACCCAGTTGATCGACTGGAGTAAAAATGCGATATTTTTCGTCGAGTTCCACGTTGCCATCGATGTAAACCGGTGCTATTCCGTTAAGCCTTGGTGCACCGCGATTATCACCAAGTATTCGTGGCATCGTTGCAAGTTCTGCTGCACTAACGATGTGGTGCTCATCGATAAATGGCGTTAAAGCCTCCCGATCAAAAGTTGGTATCGGGTTACCTTTGGGCTCAATTACCCCTTCAGGACTCATCGCGCGGAATTCTTTGCGACTAAGTTGCGGCCGGCCATTAACCCAGCTCAGATAAAGCCGGTCGCCCGGGTAAATCAAATGGGGATTGCTGATATCATCATTCAACCGCCAGAGCTCTGGCCAGTGCCATGGATCATTTAAGTAAAGTTCAGATATATCCCACAGGGTATCGCCTTTTTTAACCACGTATTCGCGCGGCGCATCTTCGCGCAAACGGATGACATCACCGCTGGTGGTTGAGGTCGCAGCCGTGCCATTTTCCTGGGGCGCGGACGCTGCTGCTGAAGGTAATAACAATAAACCGATGACCGCAATCGCTTGGAATCGCCAGGTAGCCATGTTGAGCTCCATTGTAAACTCGTGTTTTCATCCCCAAATTACGTTAAAATTGGCAAAGATGAAACTAACGAAAGACGAGTTATGACTAATTTAATTATTTTAAAGTATCCAGACGAGCGTTTACGCACCGTCGCAGAACCAGTTACTAGTGTAGATGATAGTTTGCGCGAAACAATCGACGCAATGTTCGAAACTATGTACGACTCTAATGGTGTAGGCCTTGCGGCAACACAAGTCAATGTACATAAACGACTTTTCATTGCTGATTGTAGCGAAGATCAGAACGAGCCGTTAGTTTTTATCAATCCAGAGATTACAGAGAAAGACGGCTTGTTCGCAAATGAAGAAGGTTGTTTATCGTTTCCGGGCGTTTACGCCAAGGTGGAACGTGCTGAAAAAATCACTGTTACAGCCCTCGACCGTAATGGCGAAACCTTCACAATGAACGCTGAAGGTTTGCTGGCGATCTGCATTCAGCACGAGATTGATCACCTGAACGGCAAACTCTTCGTCGATTATTTATCGCCGCTTAAACGCAGCCGGATTCGCAAAAAGCTAGAGAAAGAAGCTCGTTTGGATGCGGTTTAAACCATGCGCATTGTTTTTGCAGGCACTCCAGATTTTGCCGCAGGCCATTTAGCTGCACTGCTTAACTGTGATGAACACGAAGTCGTTGCCGTTTATACGCAACCGGATCGCCCGGCGGGCCGCGGCAAGAAACTTCAGGCCAGTGCCGTTAAACAGTTGGCACTGACGCATAATTTACCCGTCGAGCAGCCGGAATCGCTGAAAGGCCCCGATGCCCAGGCACAGCTGGCAAGCTATCACGCCGATGTTATGGTAGTAGTGGCTTACGGATTAATTCTACCGGCCGCCGTGCTAACCATACCTAAACTGGGCTGTATCAATGTGCACGGTTCATTGCTGCCACGCTGGCGCGGCGCGGCTCCGATTCAACGGGCTATCTGGGCGGGTGACAGCCATTCTGGCGTTGCCATTATGCAAATGGAAGCAGGCTTAGATACAGGTCCAGTCTTATTAAGCAAAGAGGTTGCTATTAACAGTGACGACACCTCTTCATCACTTTACGCCAAGCTCGCCGAGCTTGGCCCCGCTGCGTTACTGGAAACGCTCAGCGACCTGCCTGCCTACCTAAAACAAGCTCAGACCCAGGATGAAGCCAAGGTTTCCTACGCACAGAAGTTAAGCAAAGAAGAAGCCGAGCTCGACTGGCAACAGCCCGCTGCGGTGTTGGAGCGTTGGGTACGGGCGTTTAATCCGTGGCCAATGGCGTGGCTGGAAAGTTGTGGCGGTACGGTAAAGATCTGGCGCGCTGAGGTTGTTGAAGGCGACGCCAGTTGTGAACCTGGCACTGTACTCTCGGCGGACAAAGAAGGCATCCTGATCCAAACCGTTGAGCAAGCGCTATGCATTACCGAATTACAACCCCAGGGCAAAAAAGCGATGCCCGCAGGAGACTTCCTGAATGCGCGCGCGGACTGGTTTCCGGTAGGCGGGCAGCTGCCAGGAGCCGCAAATGAGTAAAGGTGCGGAGTCCAGAGCTGCTGCGGCACAAGTGCTTGAACAGGTGCTTGAGCAGGGCCGGTCGTTGTCACAGGCACTTCCCGATTACACAACCAAACTTGAGCCGCGGGACCGCGCAATGGTGCAGTCATTGTGCTTTGGTGTATTGCGCAACTTGCCCTTACTGAATGCTGCACTGACTAAGTTTCTTGCCAAACCATTGAAAAAAGACCTTGCGATACTTCATCATCTACTGTTAGTGGGCGCTTACCAACTATTGCTTATGGGAACCTCCGACCACGCGGCTGTTTCTGCTACAGTAGAGGCCACAGAATTACTTAAAAAGCGTCGCCAGAAGGGTCTGGTCAACGCTGTATTGCGCAATTTACAGCGTCAGCGTGAAGCCGTGCTAGCCGACCTGAATGCAAATTCCGAGTTACAACACAGCCATCCGCGCTGGCTTGCTGACGCAATCAAAGCCGCCTACCCGGAGCAGGCAGAGGCAATATTTAATGCCAATAATTTGCAGGCGCCGCTATGGTTGCGGGTCAATACACAGCAAGTCAGCGTCGCTAAGTTTCGTGAGGCACTAACTAGTTACGATGATGAGCTCTTGCTGGCAGACGCTGTTGCCGGATTACCCAGCGCACTGAAACTGCAAAAAGCCGTTGACGTTCGTCAACTCCCGGGCTTCTCAGAGGGGTGGTTTTCGGTGCAGGACTGTTCCGCCCAGTATGCAGCTTCATTGTTAACGACTGAGCCCGGGCAACGCGTGCTCGACTGTTGTGCGGCTCCGGGTGGAAAAACTGCGCATATCCTTGAGCAAATACCCACAGCTGAAGTCCATGCTCTTGATATAGATGCGCAACGACTGGCACGAGTCGAAGAAAATCTTACCCGGCTGCAGCTTAATGCGAAAATTCTTTGCGGCGACGCAAGCCAACCGCAACAATGGTGGGACGGTACACTTTATGATCGTATTTTGCTTGATGCCCCCTGCTCCGCCACCGGTGTCATCCGTCGTCACCCAGATATTAAATGGCTGCGCCGGGCAAATGATATCCCGGCGCTGGTCAAAACTCAGGCGGCTCTGCTGGATGCCCTCTGGCCATTGTTACGTGCTGGTGGTAGGTTAGTTTATGCAACATGCTCGATACTTCCGGAAGAGAACCAGAAGCAAATAGAGGCATTCTGTCAGCGTCATCAGGACGCTCACTCCATGCCTACAGCACCCGACGGTGCAAGCTGCTGGCAACGGCTTCCCGGTGAGCAGGACGGTGATGGCTTCTTTTACGCAATTGTGGAAAAGCAACAATGAAAATAGTGATTCTTGGCGGTGGACAAGTCGGTGGTACGCTGGCGGAGAACTTAGTCGGTGAAGATAACGATATTACAGTTGTCGATACCGACCCGGGCCGTTTAGCCGAACTTTCCGATCGGTACGATATCCGCACGGTTCATGGCCACGGTGCTCACCCCCGGGTGCTGCGCAACGCCGGCTGTGAAGATGCCGACATGCTTATCGCTGTTACGCCAAGCGATGAAACCAATATGATGGCATGCCAGATCGCTTACACATTGTTCCGCACACCAAAGCGCATTGCCCGGATTCGTTCAGAAGAATACATCGATTTCAAAGACCAGCTGTTCCACAAAGATGACGTGCCCGTGGATCACACGATCTCGCCAGAACAACAAGTTACTCAATACATTAAACGTCTGGTCGATTACCCTGGCGCACTGCAGGTAATGGAATTTGCCGGCGGCCGCGCGAGCCTGGTTGCCGTTCGGGCCTATTATGGGGGTAAGCTGGTAGGTCACGCGATTTCGTCGCTAAAAGAACACATGCCCAATGTCGAAACTCGGGTAGCAGCTATTTTCCGTCAAGGTCGGGCGATTCGACCTATGGGTACCACCATTATCGAAGCCGGAGATGAAGTCTTTTTCATTACCGATACACGTTACGTGCGTATGGTTATGGAAGAAATGCAGAAGCTGGAGCATCAGTACCGACGCATAATGATCGCGGGCGGAGGCAACATTGGCGCTGGTCTGGCCGGGCTGCTGGAAGAAAATCACCATGTAAAACTGATTGAACGAAACCTCAGCCGCGGCGAGATGCTTAACGAAAAATTACGCCATACCACCATTCTCGAAGGTGACGCTTCGGAAAGTCGCTTACTAAGCGACGAGCATATCGAAGACGTCGATGTGTTTATTGCAGTCACCAACGACGACGAAGCCAACATTATGTCTGCCATGCTGGCTAAGAAGATGGGTGCGAAAAAAACCATGGTGCTGATTCAACGTCAGGCCTACGTCGATTTGGTTCAGGATGATGTGATTGATATTGCGATCTCACCTCAGCGCGCCACTGTATCAGCACTGTTATCACTAATTCGTAAGGGTGACATTGTAAATGCTTACTCGTTGCGTAAGGGCGCTGCCGAAGCCATCGAAGCTATTGCCCACGGTGATGAAAAAACCTCAAAAGTCATCGGTAAATCGATTAGTGAGATTAAGTTACCACCCGGAACCACCATTGGCGCTATTGTCCGCGGCAACCAGGTTATGATTGCCCACGACGATACTGTGCTGCATGCTGATGACCATGTCATTCTGTTCTTAGTGGACAAAAAGTACGTGCGGGAAGTGGAACGCCTGTTCCAGCCAAGCGCCCTGTTCTTCTAAGAGCGCCAGAATGTGGGGGTCAGCAACACCAGGATGGTGAACACTTCAAGCCGGCCGAAGAGCATAGCCACCACCAGCAACCATTTCGCGGCGTCGGGAATCGTCGCATAATTCGCCGCGACATCACCCAGGCCCGGACCAAGATTATTCAGACAGGCCGCGGTCGCTGAAAACGCGGTAATATCGTCAAGCCCGGTGGCCAGCAAACCTAACATGACCACCACGAATACCAGCGCATATGCCGCGAAGAAGCCCCAAACCGCTTCAACCACACGTTGTGGCAAAATCCTGTTCCCGAGTTTAACCGTGTAGACGCCGGCGGGATGAACCAAACGATTAAGCTCACGCACCCCCTGACGGAATAACAACACCACCCGTACAACTTTCAGACCGCCTGCTGTTGAACTGGCACAGCCCCCGATAAAACTGGCGAAAATAAGCAGGATGGGCAAAAACAACGGCCATGACGCGAAGTCGGTGGTCGCGAAGCCCGCGGTGGTACTGATCGAAACCGCCTGGAACATCGCCTGATTGAAGGCTGTTCCGGTATCACTAAACTGGTCGTGAACGAGTACCGCAGCAAAAACCACGAAAACCAGCGTCGCCTGAATACCTAAAAAGGCTCTGACCTCAGGATCACGTAAATAGCTCATCAATGTTCGACCCGTGATGGCCGTGTAATGGATTGCGAAGTTAATGGCTGAGAGCAGCAGGAACACCACGCAAATGGTGTTGATGGTGCTGCTGTCAAAATGACCCATGCTGGCATCATAGGTACTGAATCCCCCCACCGCTATGGTCGAGAAGGAATGACTAATGGCATCAAACCATCCCATACCTGCCAAACGATACGCCACTGCACAAGCCGCCGTGAGGGCGACGTAAATATACCAAAGATGCTTTGCGGTATCGGCAATACGCGGTGTCATTTTGGCGTCTTTTTGCGGTCCCGGGATCTCGGTGCGATACAGCTGCATGCCGCCGATACCGAGCATCGGTAATATTGCCACCGCCAATACGATAATACCCATGCCACCGAGCCACTGCAGTTGCTGGCGATAAAATAAGATACTATGCGGCAGGGTTTCCAGGCCCTGGATTACCGTTGCCCCAGTTGTCGTCAGTCCGGAAAAAGACTCAAAGACAGCATCGGTAAAGGATAAAGGAAGCTCTTGTGCGAACCATAACGGCATGACGCCGACCATACCCAGTACAGTCCAGAACAGCACAGTGAGTAGGAAACCGTCACGGATTTTAAGCTCAGTACTTTGGGTGCGGTTCGGGTACCAAACCAAAAAACCAATAATCAAACTTATGGCAAAAGCCAGGGTAAATGCAGAACCGCCACCGTCCCCATAGATTAAGGCAACAGCTGCGGGTGGCAGCAGCGTGACGCTGAACAGGCAGATCAATAGCCCCAGTACACGAAGAATACTTCTTAGGCGCACGAATTATCCCCAGTTTGACGTTTTAGTGTGACACGCCCTTGTGTCGCATTTTTTAATGCCGCCGCCAAGGCTTCGAAATCCTCTTCAGGCAGCGCAATATGCTGCTCAATAGCTGCGGCAAACTCTTGTTGTTCTGTAATGGCATCGTACTGTGCCAAACAATGCGTGACAACTTTTTGATCGGCATAATCGTAGTGTAAACAGGCAGATTTGCGAACTATTTTTGCGTGTTTAGGGGTGCACTCGAGTGCATTCAGCGTCGCTTGGGTGTAGGCTCGCTGTAATCCTCCGGTACCTAGCTTTACGCCACCGAAGTAACGCACCACCACCACAGATACTTCCCCAATACCGCTGTTAAGCAGCACATTCAACATCGGCCGGCCGGCAGTGCCGCTGGGCTCGCCATCGTCGCTCATGACATAACTTTGACTGTCGTCCGGCGCACTCGTAATCGCCGCATTGCAGTAATGGTTCGCCCCCGTCCACTGCTGCTGGCAAGCACGAATATGTGCCTGATGTTCAGCGGCCGAGGTGACCTGTTGCACAGAAGTTATGAAGCGACTGTGTTTAATTTCAAGTTCATCAATACAGGTCGCAGCCGGTATCCAATACTCAGTCATAATACTTATAGCCCCAGCAAGGACTTACTTATTTTCATATCCGTCAGTTCCCTAAAACGATTCACCGGCTGTCCAGGGTTCTCCAGCATCAAATAGATCTGCTGGTAGGCGAGTACATTTTTTACGTAATCGCGCGTTTCCCGGTAGGGAATGGTCTCAACCCAGCGGTCAATCGCCATCGGCTGTTGTGGAATCCAATCGATAACACGATAAATGCCACCGTTGTAGGCCGCTGTAGCTACCACCCAGTTATCACCAAGACGGCGTTTTAAGTCAGCTAAATAACGCGTGCCCAGACGAATATTGACGCCCGCCGTTTGCAGATCATGCCGCGCATAATCACGCCGTCCGATGTAGCGCGCTGTACTGGGCAGTAATTGCATCAATCCATGTGCACCAGCATGGGAAAACGCATCAAACCGGAATGCACTTTCGCGACGCGAGACAGCAAAGGCCCAGTCCGGCGCTATTCCTGCCGTTTCAGAATGGGTACGATGTTCATCCGCATAGGCTAACGGGAAACGTTGCTCGATAGCGCCAAATTCTCCAAGTTGGCCCAAAGTGTAGATCGCCTGATCGTGCCATCCCCACTGCGATGCAAGCACCGCCAACAGTTCCTGTTGCCGGGGCTCCGCCCCCTGTAGCAACTGATACCACTCGCGACGCGCCTCGATGTAGCGCTCCAGCTGTAAAAACTCATAGGCCCGTTGTACTGCATCAAGTGAACGAATCGCTGTCATTTCATCATCGCTGTAATTGATGCGTTCTCGCGCCAGCTGCAACGGCAGCTGCAACTTGCTTGCTGCCAGAAAACCGTAATAGCTACGCTGCCCGGCGATATGTTGAAAATCACGTTCTGCCTGCTCGTGCCGCCCCAGCTCTTCATAGGCTCGGCCACGCCAGTAAAACCACTGATCCTGTTCGCTGTTTATCCCAATTTTAGCTGCGGGGTTATCAATTAATGCTTGCCAGTTGCCTTCCCGGACCCACTCAGCGAGCTGCCACTGTAAGGTGGCTGCAGTGTGTTCATTTGCTTGCAACTGTGCCAGCCACTCCTCTGCTGCAGGATGGTCTTTGGCACTTAATGCAACGGCAAACTTTTGTTCCAATTCAGTGCGCTGACTCGCAGTCAACGGAATGGCATCAGGCAATTCACCCAGAGTTCGGATAGCAACATCCGGATCACGCCAGATAAGCCGCCCTAACCCATAAGTCACAATACTTGCCGCGCGCTCTGCCGCTGCGCCACGTAGCTTCGCTAAATCATCGATCTCACGTACCAGATTGGCCGGATTGCGGCGTACCTGATGATAACTATCAATCAGTGCGTTAGTCGGAGCCGTTACCAGACTGGCCAGGTATGGCAATAATGTATGTTTACCATCTTCAGCTGCCAGCTTCGCCCGCTGCCAGACTTTATCTTCCGTACGATGCCCTGCTTTCGCCCAGGTCGCCAGCAATGGGTCACAGGCTTTCGGCAGCGACTCCCCGGTTAGCCATAATTGGTCGACTGCCCGCATCACCGCAGCTTCAGGCTGAGTTCCCTGCTGCAAACTAAAGCGCCAGAAATAACAACGGTGCTCCAGTCGTCCAGGATAAATGAAGTCGCGCAGAAAGCGCTGTTGTTCGTTGTTTCGGGCCAGATAATCAAGCCAGGGGTAACGCAATTGCCAGTCGAGGGGGGTATTATCCAATACCTCGAAAAACTCCAGCACCCGTTCTTCGTTGGCGACGTAGCCGACTTGCAGCAGCCGCTCCAGCTCCAGATAAGGCAGTAACGGGTAGCCGCGCAATTCATCGAGGAGCTGATTGTATTCGTTTAATCGACCGCGTTTCGCTGCGTACTCGGCTTTCACAAACAGCTGGCGTTGTAATTCGCGCTGTTCGCCCCCATTTAACAAGGGATCGTGAATTTTTGGCTCAGCTTGAGTGTCGCTCGGGAATAGCGCTGTAGAAAAAACCGCTGTAAACAGAAGCGCACATGCTGTAGTTCGAATTAACCACATAATTTCAAACGCTCGTTTAAAAAATCATTGAAAAATTGGCCTAATCGGGCCAAACTCTTTGTCACTACTTGTATCACGACATAGTGTGATTACGAATCATACGCTAACCGAGCGCAATCTGAAAATCAGGAGACCATATATGATTTATCAGGGTGATAGCATTCGGGTCGAATTTGTTTCAGACGGTATTGCCGAACTGCAATTTGCAGCCGCTGGCTCCGTCAACAAATTTGACCAGAAAACCTTGGAAGAATTCAGTCAGGCTTTAGCGCAACTCGCCGAAACCAAAGACCTGCGTGGCGTCATCGTCACCAGCAGTAAGCCTACCTTCATTGTAGGCGCAGATATCACTGAATTCCAAACTCTCTTCGCCGATCTGGAACAAACCAAGACATGGGTACACAAAGCCTCACGGGTTTTCGACCAGCTTGAAGACCTGCCAGTACCTACCGCCGCAGCCATAACAGGGTTTGCCCTGGGCGGCGGCTGTGAAGCGACACTGGCATGTGACTACCGGGTTGCCGATACCACCGCCACCATTGGTCTGCCGGAAGTTAAACTGGGCCTTATCCCAGGCTTTGGCGGCACCATGCGGTTACCGCGTATTATTGGCCCAGACAATGCGTTGGAGTGGATTACCACTGGTAAAAATAACTCCGCTGCAGATGCGCAGAAAATCGGCCTGGTCGATGCAGTTGTAGCACCAGAAAAGCTCCGCGATGCGGCACTAGCTATCGTTAAGCAGGCCATTGACGGCGATCTGGACTGGCAAGCCAAACGCCAGCCGAAACTGGATCCGTTGCAAGCAAATGATACCGAGCTGACCATGACCTTTGTCACCGCCAAAGGTATGGTGGCAGCTAAAGCCGGTAAACACTATCCGGCTCCACATGCAGCAATCAAAGCCATCGAAGACGGCGCCCGTTCGCATCGTGAAGAAGCCTTAAACGCCGAAAACGAAGCTTTCGTTGGCCTCACGCAAACCGACGCCTGTCATGCGCAAGTCGGCATTTTTATGGCCGACCAACTGGTTAAAAGCAAAGCCAAAAAAGCCGCCAAACAAGCCACTAAAGAAATCAAAACGGCTGCAGTATTAGGCGCTGGCATTATGGGTGGCGGCATCGCCTACCAGTCCGCCTACAAAGGCGTGCCTGTGGTCATGAAAGACATCCGTCAGGAAGCGCTTGATCAAGGCATGGACGAAGCCAGCAAAATTCTCAGTAAGCAACTCGAACGCGGCAAACTCGACCATAAAAAAATGGCTAAAGTATTGTCGTCAATCACCCCGACCTTACTCGATGACGCAGTTCGCGGCGTAGATATCGTAGTCGAGGCCGTCGTGGAGAACCCAGATGTGAAAGGCAAAGTCCTGGCACAAATGGAAACCGTGGTTGCTGACGACGCAATTATCGTGTCGAACACCTCAACCATCTCCATTGACCGCCTGGCGAAGAATCTGAAAGATCCGTCACGCTTCTGCGGCATGCACTTCTTCAACCCGGTACACAAAATGCCGTTGGTAGAAGTTATCCGCGGCGAGAAAACATCCGATGAGACCGTTGCTGCAGTTGTCGCTTATGCATCACGCATGGGTAAAACCGCGATAGTCGTCAATGACTGCCCGGGCTTTCTGGTTAACCGCGTATTGTTCCCGTACCTCGCAGGCTTTGCCGGTATGGTCGATGAAGGCGCAGATTTCGCCGCTATCGATAAAGTCATGGAACGTCAGTTCGGCTGGCCTATGGGTCCTGCCTACCTGTCTGACGTGGTCGGCATAGATACCGCAGACCACTGCACCGAAGTTATGGCCGAAGGCTTCCCGTCGCGTATGCCACGTGACACCGATAGCGCCATCGCCATACTTGCCGCAGCCGGACGCTATGGCCAGAAGAACGGCAAAGGTTTCTACAACTATGGCGTTGACAAGAAAGGCCGCCCCAGCAAAGAAAAAGCCCCTGAGGTTTATGACATGCTGGGCATCGACAAAGATGGTGGCAAAGAATTCAGTGCCGATGAAATCATCGCGCGCACCATGGTACCCATGGTCAACGAATGCGTACGCTGCCTTGAAGAAGGTATCGTCAACTCAGCCGCTGAGTGCGACATTGCCCTACTCTACGGCTTAGGATTCCCACCTTTCCGTGGCGGACCCTTCCGTTATCTGGAAACCGTGGGCTTAGCTAAGTTCGTCGAACTGGCCGATAAATACGCGCATCTGGGTGAGATGTATCAAGTCACCGATGGCCTGCGCGAAATGGCGAAAGCCAATAAATCGTACTTTGCAGGCTAACGGAGGAAATTATGAAAGACGTAGTAATAGTCGACTGTATTCGCACCCCTATGGGGCGCTCAAAAAACGGTGTATTTCGCAACGTCCGTGCCGAAGATCTTTCGGCACACCTGATGAAAGGCCTGCTGGAACGCAACCCACAGGTTGACGTGAACGAACTCGAAGACATCTATTGGGGCTGTGTGCAGCAAACCCTCGAACAGGGCTTCAATATCGCACGCAACTCCGCACTTATTGCCGGTATCCCGCATCATGTTGCCGGCGTCACCGTAAACCGCCTGTGTGGCTCCTCCATGCAAGCCATTCACGACGCCACCCGTGCCATTATGGCCGGTGACGGCGAAATCTTTATCGCCGGCGGCGTCGAGCACATGGGCCACGTACCCATGACCCATGGCATTGACTTCCATCCAGGCATGAACAAATCCGTGGCACGGGCATCAGGCTCAATGGGCATGACCGCCGAATTGCTGGCGCGCAAGTTCGACATCGACCGCGCAGCACAAGATGCCTTCGGCGTACGCTCACATCAACGCGCGCATGCCGCTACCGTTGAAGGCCGTTTTGCCAAAGAGATCCTGCCATTGCAAGGCCACGACGCCGACGGCGTGTTACGCCTTATCCGCGAGGATGAGACCATTCGCCCGGAAACTAATCTCGAGGGCCTGCAACAGTTACGCCCGGTATTTGACCCGGCGAACGGCACCGTCACCGCTGGCACCTCATCAGCTTTATCAGACGGCGCAGCCGCTACCTTGATCATGTCAGCCGAAAAAGCCAAAGCACTCGGCCTGACCCCACGGGTAAAAATCCGTGCCATGGCCGTAGCTGGCTGTGACCCATCGATCATGGGATTCGGCCCCGTACCAGCAACCAAGAAAGCCCTGCAACGCGCTGGCCTAAGCATCGACGATATCGACCTGTTCGAGCTTAACGAAGCCTTCGCAGCGCAGTCCCTGCCGGTACTCAAAGGCCTCGGCCTGCTCGATAAAATGGACGAGAAGGTCAACCTGAACGGCGGTGCAATCGCCCTCGGACACCCCTTAGGCTGCTCCGGCGCGCGCATCTCCACCACCCTGATCAACCTCATGGAAGAAAAGGACGCAACCTTTGGCGTCGCCACCATGTGTATCGGGCTTGGCCAGGGCATCGCCACCGTCTACGAGCGCATGCGCTAAGCTGAGCTTTTGCCACAGACGGTTTTACCGTAAAATAAAAAGCCGTAGCAGCCAACTGCTACGGCTTTTTTATTGATCAGTAGTGGCCAGCTACCCGTAGTGGCCAGCTAAAAGGAACGCGCGTGACACAAGCAATAACACAAACCCTCGACACCCTTGGGCTACGCTGCCCCGAGCCAGTGATGCTGATCCGCGCCACCATCCGTAAACTGGAAAATGGTGACTTACTCGAAGTCATCGCCGACGACCCCGCCACCACCCGCGACATCCCAAGCTTTTGCCGCTTTATGGATCATCAGCTGGTCGTTGCTGAAACCGCTTCAGCACCCTATCGATATGTGATTCGGAAAGGGATTTAAAGGCAAGAGCGTTCTTCGTTCTTCGTACGCTTCGCTGTTCGTTATTCGTTAAAACACAAAGACAAAACAGGTGGTGGCGGAGGCCGCGTGCGAGGGTGGCAGGCTATTTCCAAGGGTGTCGGCCGCATGGATGCGGCGAGCGAAGGCGCGGATGGGTCGGTGCTTCGTTGTCAAGGGTGTGCGCCGCAGGGATGCGGCGCCCAAGCCCCCACGGATGGGTTCACGGCGTCCCTTGGCAACGAAGCATCGACCCAGCCATAAGCCGAAGCCGAGCTAAATGTACTTCTGCCAGAATTCGGCTTTGCCGGTGGCTTCGTCGAGTTGGTAGGGCTTGAAGCCGAATTTGTCGTACGCCAGCTTGGCTGGCTCGTTGCCTTCCAGCACTTCGAGCGTCAGTTTCACGCAGCCGCGGAATTGCGCCAGAGTTTCTACCTCTTGCAGCAACCGTTTGGCAATACCCTGCCCGCGAAAATCCTTAATGACCGCAATATCATGGATATTCATCACCGGTTTCGCCGCAAAAGTTGAGAAACCTTCCACACAGTTCGCCAGACCCACCGGCTCATCGTCGACAAATGCCAGCAACGAGAACACATACTCCCGTTTCGCCATTTCCTCGACCAGGTTCTCTTTGGTTTCATCCGGCAAGGGCTCACCGCCGCCCATCGGATCACGCGCATAATCGTCCAGCATAGCTACAACCGCTTGACGGTGCTTAGGATTTTGATAATCGGCTAAAGTTATGTCGACCATGGTTATCTCATGTTGTTAAGGAAAAACCACGCATTTCATCACAAACATCATTATAGCAATGACACTCCACCACATGGTCATTCACCATACCGACCGCCTGCATGAACGCGTAACAAATCGTCGTGCCTACAAAGCTGAAGCCCGCTTTCTTAAGGGCCTTCGCCATAGTATCAGAAACTTCATCCGAGGTGGGAACGTCACCACCCTGTCGGGCGAAAATACGCGGCGTTCCATCGCTAAACTGCCACAAAAACTGCTGAAATGACTGCCCACTATCGCGAATTTCCAGGTAGGCTCGCGCATTCTTGAAAATCGACTCAATTTTAAGACGATTGCGCACTATCCCCGCATTTTGCATTAATTCCGCTTTGTAGCTCTCTGGCAGCCGAACAATTTTTTCCGGATCGAAGTTACAAAAAGCAGCCTCATAATTCTTCTGCTTGCGCAAAATCGTGATCCAGCTTAACCCCGCTTGCTGACCGTCGAGACAGAGCTTGGCAAATAGCTCCTGACTGTCCGCCACAGGTCGCCCCCACACCGTATCATGGTAATGCACATAGTCCGGATCCGTGCCGCACCAACTGCATCTTGTAACAGATGTCTGCATTTTTAACTGCGCTCCTGTAACCCTTGGCCAACAAAGGGTATAATTTACGCCACTTTTGGTTAAAAATCAGCACGAGTACAACGCATGGCCAGCTATGATGTAAAAACCTTTCAAGGTCTCATCCTCGCGCTCCAAGATTACTGGGCGCAACAGGGGTGTGCCATAGTGCAGCCCCTCGATATGGAAGTGGGCGCCGGTACCTTTCACCCAATGACGTTTTTACGCGCCGTTGGGCCTGAACCTGCGAACTTCGCTTATGTGCAACCTTGCCGTCGTCCGACCGACGGCCGCTACGGCGAAAATCCAAATCGCCTGCAGCACTACTACCAGTTCCAGGTGATTTTGAAGCCCTCACCGAAGAACATTCAGGAACTCTACCTGGGCTCACTAGAGCTGCTCGGTTTTGACCCGCTGGTACACGATATTCGTTTTGTCGAAGACAACTGGGAATCGCCAACACTTGGTGCCTGGGGTCTGGGTTGGGAAGTTTGGCTCAACGGAATGGAAGTAACTCAGTTTACCTACTTCCAGCAGGTTGGCGGACTCGAATGCCGCCCCGTCGCCGGCGAAATCACCTACGGACTCGAACGTCTTGCGATGTATATCCAGGGCGTCGACAGCATTTACGACCTGGTCTGGACCGACGGTCCACGCGGCAAAATTCTTTATCGTGACGTGTTTCATCAAAATGAAGTTGAACAATCAACTTACAACTTCGAACACGCCGCCGTCGATGTGCTATTTGACCGGTTTGATGCCTGCGAGCGTGAGTGTGAACACTTACTTCAACATAACCTACCATTGCCAGCCTACGAACAGGTCATGCGCGCTTCGCATGCGTTTAATCTCCTCGATGCCCGGCATGCCATCTCAGTTACCGAGCGCCAACGCTATATTTTACGCGTTCGCAGCATGGCAAAAGGTTGTGCAGAAGCTTATTACGCAGCGCGTGAAGCGCTTGGTTTCCCGTTGGCAGAGCAAGGAGCTTAGTCGTGCAAGAAGCTACCCTTTTAGTTGAGATTGGTACCGAAGAGCTACCGCCAAAGTCGCTGAAAAATCTAAGCGAAGCCTTTGCGCAAAATCTTGCCCAGCAGCTCGCCGATAGCAGCCTGCCTTGCGGCGATGTGCGTTGTTTTGCCACGCCCCGTCGGCTGGCCATTCAAATCGCAAAAGTTGCGGCGCAACAAGCCGATCAAGTGGTCGAAAAACGTGGTCCTTCAGTAGATGTTGCATTCGACGCCGATGGCAAACCAACCAAAGCCGCAGAAGGCTGGGCACGTTCAAACGGCATTACCGTTGATCAAGCCGAGCGTCTGACCACCGATAAAGGTGAATGGTTACTCTATAAAGCAGAAGTGAAGGGTCAGCCCCTGGCCGAGCTGTTGCCTGGTTTTGTGCAGCGCGCCCTTGAGCAGCTGCCAGTTGCTAAGCCAATGCGCTGGGGTAACGGCACCGTCCACTTTATTCGCCCGGTACATACGGTAACGCTTATGCATGGTGACCAGCTGATCCCCGGTGAAGTTCTTGGCATTGCCTCTAACAATCACCTGCTTGGCCACCGCTTCCATTGCCCACAAGGCACGCAACTGACGCACGCCGACGCGTACGAAGATACGTTGGAAAAAGCCTGGGTGGTGGCAGATTTTGCCAAGCGACGCACACGTATCGAAGAGGGCATCGCCTCCCAAGCCAAACAAGCAAAGGGCAAGGTTCGCAGGGACGACGATTTACTCGACGAAGTTACCGCTTTGGTCGAGTGGCCTGTGGCCCTTACCGCAAGCTTTGACAAGAGCTTTCTGGATGTGCCGAAAGAACCACTGATCGTCACCATGAAAGATGACCAACGGTATTTCCCGTTGGAAGATGACCAGGGTCAGTTGCTGCCCCACTTTGTTTTCATAACTAACATCGAGAGCAAAGACGCTGCGCAAATCGTTTTAGGTAACGAACGCGTGGTACGTCCGCGCCTTGCCGATGCGCAATTCTTCTATGAATCCGATAAGAAAATGCCTCTGGCTGATCGTGTTGCAGCGCTCGACAATGTGTTGTTCCAGAAAAAGCTTGGTAGCATTAAAGATAAATCTGATCGTATAGCCGAAGTTGCTGCGGGTATCGCCAATATGCTGGGTAGCGATGAAGCTGTCGCGCAGCGTGCAGGCTATTTAAGTAAAGCGGATCTGGTCTCGCAGATGGTGCTGGAATTCCCTGAAACCCAGGGGGTCATGGGTATGCACTATGCGCGCCATGATAATGAGCCTAAGGGCGTGCCAGAGGCGATTTATGAGCATTACCTGCCCCGCTTTAGCGGTGATATATTGCCACAGACGATTCCAGGCTGTGCGGTCGCGTTAGCCGATAAGCTTGATTCACTGGTGGGTATCTTCGGCATCGGCCAGGTTCCTAAGGGTGATCGTGACCCCTTTGCGCTTCGTCGTGCGGCCATTGGCCTGCTGCGTATTATCGTAGAAAAAGACTTACCGTTGGACTTAACCGATCTGGTGAAGCTATCGCGTGAGAGTTTTGGCGAGGTACTGACCAGCTCAAGTGTTGATGAGGATGTCGTCGAGTTTTTGTTAGGTCGCTTCCGCCCCTGGTATCAGGAACAAGGCATCAGCGTGGACGTCATTCAGGCCGTTCTGGCTCGTCGCCCGACTGCGCCTGTTGATTTTGATCAGCGGGTCCGTGCGGTAGCAAGTTTCCGGCAATTACCCGAAGCAGAGGCATTGGCCGCTGCCAATAAACGTGTCGCAAATATTCTCGCCAAGCTCGACTCTCCGGTAGCCAGCAAAATTGATAGTGGTCTGTTATCGGCTAGCGAAGAGTTCACCCTCGTTAAGGCGCTTGAAGAGGCTGAGCTGCGTGCAAACGATGCCCTCAAGCACAACAACTACACCGGTGCGTTGAAGGCGCTAGCGGCGCTACAGAAGCCCGTTGATGAGTTCTTTGACAACGTGATGGTGAACGCGGACGACACCGCAGTAAGGGAAAACCGACAAGCCATTCTGCAGCGTCTACGTGAGCTATTCCTGCAAATCGCTGATATATCAGTTCTTAATTAACACATAAACGCTTGATCAATAAACAAAAAAAGGAGCCGAACGGCTCCTTTTTTTAATGCAAAACAAATGCCATCGTAAGTGATTCAGCCTAGACGTCCAGGTTAGCCACTTTCAACGCGTTGGTTTCGATAAAGTCACGACGCGGTTCAACATCATCACCCATCAGTGTGGTGAACAACTGATCCGCAGCAATCGCGTCCTCAATGGTGACGCGCAGCATACGACGCGTCTCTGGATCCATGGTGGTTTCCCAAAGTTGATCAGGGTTCATCTCACCGAGACCTTTGTAACGTTGAACGTAAATTCCGCGTTTTGATTCGCTAATCAACCACTCCACCGCTTCAACGAAATCATCGATGGGTTTTTCTTTATCACCGCGGCGAACGTAACCGCCAGCTTCAACGAGCCCATTAATCTTCTCGCCAATACTCACCAGTTGGTCGTAGTCACGGGACATCAGGAATTCAAAGTTAAGCGGATAACTGGTGTCGATACCGTGACGGCGTAAGGTAATCACCGGCAGATAAAGTTTGCGCTCGTCATCAAACTGGATCGACATGGTGTAGGTCGCCGAGTTCGTTTCCCGCGTTGTCAGATCGTTTTGCAACGTCTCAACCCAATTTTGCATTGCAGCTTCGTCTTTCATCAAGTCTTCGTTCAGACGTGGTGCGTAGAGTAGACGTTGCAAAAAGGCTTCAGGCATCCGACGTGACAACCGAGTTTTAATCGAGTTTTGCGCCAGTTGGTAATCATTCACCAAGCTTTCCAGGTGCGCGCCAGATATTCCCGGTGCTTCTGCATTAACGTGCAAAGATGCGTTTTCTAACGCCAAGCTTGTCAGATAAGCAATCAAACCTGGATCGTCTTTAATGTAGGTTTCCTGCTTACCCTTCTTAACTTTATAGAGCGGCGGCTGAGCAATATACATGTAGCCACGTTCAATCAATTCCGGCATTTGACGGTAGAAAAAGGTCAACAGCAAGGTACGAATATGCGAGCCGTCGACGTCAGCATCCGTCATGATGATAATGCGGTGATACCGGGTTTTGTCAGGATTGTACTCATCGCGACCGATGCCGCAACCCAACGCAGTGATAAGGGTGGCGACCTCTTGAGACGCCAGCATTTTATCAAACCGCGCCTTCTCAACGTTAAGGATTTTACCTTTTAACGGTAGGATGGCCTGGAACTTCCGGTTACGCCCTTGTTTTGCAGAACCGCCTGCAGAGTCACCCTCCACTATGTAGAGTTCTGAAAGCGCAGGGTCTTTTTCCTGGCAGTCGGCAAGCTTACCTGGCAAGCCAGCTAAATCGAGCGCGCCCTTACGCCGCGTCATATCCCGTGCTTTACGCGCTGCTTCACGCGCACGCGCCGCATCAATAATTTTGCCAACGATGATTTTCGCATCGTTAGGCTGCTCTAGAAGAAAGTCTCCGAACTTTTCGTTCATTGCCTGTTCGACTGCGGTTTTAACTTCAGAGGAAACCAGCTTTTCTTTGGTCTGTGAAGAGAACTTCGGATCGGGAACTTTCACCGATACAACAGCAGTCAAACCTTCGCGAGCATCGTCACCTGTTGCATTGGTCTTAAACTTCTTATTAAGACCTTCTTTATCCATGTACGAATTGAGCGTACGGGTCAAAGCTGCGCGGAAACCGGCAAGGTGCGTACCGCCATCCCGTTGTGGAATATTATTGGTATAGCAATAAATATTCTCTTGGAATGAGTCATTCCACTGCATCGAAACTTCAACAGTAGTTCCATCCTCACGAGCTAGCAGGAAATGGAAAACGTTCTGATGAATAGGGGTCTTCTTATCATTAAGATACTTAACGAAAGCAGAGATCCCACCTTCGTATTTGAAATGATCCTGACGGTCCGTGCGCTCATCGCGCAGAATAATCGAGACGCCTGAGTTTAAAAACGACAGTTCACGTAAACGTTTGGCAAGAATATCGTAATGGAATTCAATATCAGCAAACACTTTCGGGCTTGGCCAGAAACGCAGCTCAGTACCCGTTTTATCCGTATCACCAATCTGCTTGAGCGGCTCAACAGGGTCGCCCATTTTGTAAAATTGCTCATATACATGGCCGGAGCGACGAATCGTCAATTGCAAAGTATCCGACAAAGCGTTTACCACGGAGATACCTACACCGTGCAAACCACCAGAAACCTTGTAAGAGTTGTCATCAAACTTACCACCGGCGTGCAATACGGTCATGATGACCTGTGCAGCTGATACGCCCTCTTCTTCGTGCATATCGACCGGAATACCGCGGCCATCATCTTTAACTGAGACCGAGCCGTCGGAATGGATAGTGACGACGATGTCCTTACAATGTCCTGCAAGAGCTTCATCAATCGAGTTATCGACGACTTCAAACACCATGTGGTGCAAACCCGTGCCATCATCGGTGTCACCGATGTACATGCCGGGGCGTTTACGAACGGCATCTAGTCCTTTTAGGACTTTAATACTGGTCGAATCGTAATTGTTTTCTGCCATAACGAGTTTCTCTATAGTTCCTTGACGGTCCCATGTTCCACGTGGAACATCTTGGTATCAGCGCTTGTAATTATATCAGGCAATTCGCCCTTATTGATCGCTGAAACGAATAACTGTGCTTTGGTGGCGATGAGTGCCTCACAGAACTTTTGCTGGCTATCAGCATCAAGCTCCGCAGTAATATCGTCCACTAAATAAATACATTGTACTCCTGTTTGCGCAAAGAGGTACTCGCCTTGCACGACTTTTATTGCAGCAACAAAGAGTTTTAACTGTCCCCGGGAAAGAATGGCCTTCACATCTTCCCCGTTTGCTGTCATTTTCAGTTCAGCTTTATGAGGTCCTACAATAGCATGTCCGTAACGCTCTTCGGCGGATTTGTTTCGCTCGATAGCCTCACGAAGCGTAAGTTCTGCATCCCAACCCTGTTTTAATTGAATCTTAAATTGGTACTGCGGTAAGAAATGTTTGAGTCGTTCCTGTAGAACAGGCTCAAAACCATTCCAGTAACCTTTTCGTTCCTTCGCCACCTGTTCACCAAGCTCTACAAACTTAGCCTCCCAGTAGGCGCTCTCTGAGCTTTGGAGACGTTGCTTAAGCAGGCTGTTACGCTGTTTAAGAACGTGGTTGAATCCTGTAATCGCCTCGATATAGCGATGTTCCACGTGGAACACTCCCCAATCGAGAAACTGACGTCGTAACTTCGGTCCACCCAAAACCAGTTCAACTGTCTCAGGCGTCATCAACTGCACTGGTACCAACTTCGCCATTTGGCCGAACCTGCGAACCAGGTCGCCATCGACACGAATCTTCACCAAGCCTTCACGATCACGTTGAAAGCCCAACGTATGTTTATCGCCCTGCTCATCCGTGCCTCGGGCGAAGATCGTAAAACTGAAGGTATCGTGGCGAATGATTTGTTTATGGGTACCAGGCCGAAATGAACGGCCTGAGCCTAAACAGTAAATGGATTCAAGCAGGCTTGTTTTACCACTACCATTGTCGCCAATGATTAGGTTAATTTGACGCTCCGGCGACAACTTTGCTTCTTTAAAATTGCGAAAGTCCGTAAGCGTAAGAGCGTCAATATGCATAACTAGCTACAGCGGGCATTCACTAAAGTCGCATTGGCATAACGACGTACAACGACGAGTCATCTTCGTTATCTTCAATGAGACCACTCGCATCTGGCCCGGACAAGGTCATTTTAATCTTATCGCCGTCAATAGTGTTCAGTACGTCAATCAAATAGCTGACGTTAAATCCAATCTCCAGACTATCGCCCTGATAATCGACTTCAATGACTTCTTCTGCGGTTTCTTGCTCTGGGTTATTGGCAGTCAAACACATTTCGCCATTACTCAGAGTAACGCGTACACCACGGTATTTTTCGTTCGATAAAATCGCAGCACGCGAGCAAGCTTGCTTCAGAATATCGCGTTCAGCGACGACAAATTTATCGCCGCCCTGTGGAAGTACACGGCGGTAATCAGGGAAGCGACCGTCAACCAGCTTGCTGGTGAACGACATGCCGTTTGTTTCTACCCGAATATGGTTTGCGCCGATGGCAACCTTCACTTCGTTGTCGACGTCATCAAGCAGTCGCATAAGTTCGGTGATACCTTTGCGCGGCACGATCACCTGGCGCCCAGCTAAATTGGGTTGAGGAATATCTACTGAACTCATAGCTAGTCGGTGCCCATCAGTGGCAACCGTACGCAAAGTATTGGCATCGGTTTCAAACAACATGCCATTCAGGTAATAACGCACGTCTTGATTTGCCATCGAGAAATGCGTGCGCTCCATAAGTTCACGCAATACGCCTTGCGAGGTGACGAGCTGAATATCGCTGTCCCAATCATCAATATTAGGGAAATCTTCTGCGGGCAGGGTTGCCAGAGTAAATTTGCTGCGGCCGGAGCGAATCGTCGCTTTTTCGCCACTCGCACTGACTTCTACCTGAGCCCCGTCGGGCAGACTGCGCACGATATCGACGAGCTTTTTCGCCGGCACTGTCAGTTGCCCTTCTTCGCCACCTTCAATGCTGCAAACCGATACCAGCTCAACTTCCAGATCAGTACCGGTGAGGCGAACATGATCCGGTGCAACCTGGATTAAAACGTTAGATAAAATTGGAATCGTGTGGCGTCGCTCAACAGCACCACTGACCACTTGAAGCGGCTTTAAAAACGCATCGCGATTGATGGTAAATTTCATCCCATTATTCCCCTGTATTCGTGTCCTTGCAGCACCGGCCTTAACTACCACCTAGAACTTAGGCTGATAACGTGCGGATTAAGTTTCTATAGTCTTCTTTTATATCATGCTGTGCGTCTTTTAATTCTTTAATTTTGCGACACGCATGTAAAACCGTCGTATGATCACGGCCGCCGAAAGCATCACCTATTTCCGGCAAGCTATGGTTGGTCAGCTCTTTCGCTAACGCCATCGCTAACTGACGTGGTCTTGCGACAGAGCGGCTGCGCCTTTTCGATAATAAGTCAGCCATCTTAATGTTGTAATACTCAGCGACTGTTTTCTGTATGTTTTCTATGGTGACCAACTTTTCTTGCGCCGCAATCAAATCACGTAAGGCTTCACGTACGAAATCTATAGTGATCTGCCGCCCGGTAAGATTCACATTGGCAGCCAGGCGGTTTAGCGCACCTTCAAGCTCACGCACATTTGAGCGCAAGCGTTTGGCGATGAAAAAAGCAACCTCGTGCGGCAGAGTAATACCCCGCTCTTGTGCTTTTCGAATCAAAATCGCAACCCGCGTCTCAAGCTCTGGTGGCTCAATGGCAATGGTCAGTCCCCAACCAAAACGTGAGCGCAAACGGTCCTCGACCCCTTCAATCTCTTTCGGGTACAGGTCGCTGGTCATTATAATCTGTTGATTGCCTTCAAGTAAGGCATTAAAGGTATGGAAAAACTCTTCTTGCGAGCCTTTCTTATTGGCAAAGAAATGGATGTCATCGATAAGTAGCGCATCAACTGAACGGTAGTAACGCTTAAATTCATTAATTGAGTTATTTTTCAATGCGTTAACCATGTCCTGAACAAAGCGCTCGGCACGCATGTAGAAAACTTTCGCACCTTTTTTGTTCGCCATGATGGCATTGCCGACGGCATGAAGCAGGTGAGTTTTACCCAGCCCTGTGCCGCCATAAACAAACAGCGGGTTATAAACCCCACCCGGGTTTTCCGCCACCTGAGATGCTGCTGCGCGCGCAAGCTGATTAGACTTACCCTCGACAAAGTTATCAAAAGTGTATTCTGGATGGATATTACATTCGAATGCAGGCGCCGGGCCATCATCATCCCATGGGCTTTGTCGCCGACTCGGGCGTTCCGCCGCCCGGCGAGGTTCGGCACGCTTGGTTGGACGTTCACTACCATTCGCCTTACGTTCTTCAATACCGCCAACCGCGAAAGACACGCTTGGGGTTTCACCGCCCTTTTCTTTCGCTGCTTCACCTAAATAATCGTTGATCAGGTTTAAGTACTTATCTTTCACCCAATCGACCACATACATATTTGGCGCGTACAACGTCAGCGTTTGATCCCCTTGATCAGCTTGAAGAGGACGAATCCACGTATTGAAATGTTGCGTCGACAGCTCGCTTTGTAGGCGTTCGGTACATTGATCCCACAGCGATTTATTCACACTCGACTCCCTGCATTTTCTATAGCAACGACGATCCTCGCTGATGCCCCACACTTACACCACTTTGTCACCAAAGACGCGAGAATCGACCGTGAAATATTGTATAATTAGAATCCTTCGATTGTACTGAAGTCACTCTGGAATCGCTAGCCTGAAAGGCAAATTATGCGACCAACTGCATGAAGGTTATCCACAATAAGAATCATTCTGTTTTACAGTTTGTGGATAGCTTTTTGCGTTGACTTTGATCCTTTTTATCGTTAGAATTCGCGCTCTAAATTTTTGGTAACCGATTACGGATGTAACGTCATGAAAAGAACATTTCAACCAAGCGTATTAAAGCGCAAGCGTAGCCACGGTTTCCGTGCTCGTATGGCAACTAAAAACGGCCGCCAGGTTTTGGCTCGTCGTCGTGCCAAGGGCCGCAAAGTCCTGTCTGCGTAATTGAAGAAGTATTCCTATGGTCGGGAGTTACGTCTGTTAACTCCCGCTCAATTTCAGCAAGTCTTTAATGCCCCCCCGGTGAAGGCCGTTACGGCTGAGCTCACCATGCTCGCAACACCCAATCAGCTAGATCATCCACGCATTGGCGTCACTATCTCGAAAAAACGCGCTAAACGTGCGGTCGATCGGAATCGAATAAAACGCAAGATTCGCGAGAATTTTAGGCTAAAACAGCATAAAATACCGGCATTCGACATTATCGTGATCGCAAAAAGCGGTATCGTCGATCTCGAAACTGATGCTTTGCAACAACGGCTCGATTATTTATGGCGAACATTAAGCAAGCGGTGCGTGCAATACCTATCGGCTGCATCCGACTCTACCAGTGGTTCATAAGCCCACTCATTGGTCCGCGCTGTAGGTTCCAGCCCACTTGCTCGCAATACGCCATCGAAGCGATACAAAAGCATGGTATGATGCGGGGCTTCTGGCTTGCCAGTAAACGCATTAGTAAATGTCATCCCGGTCATCCGGGCGGCTTCGACCCGGTGCCAGACGCGAAAGCATCGGAATTAACGAACGAAAGTACAAAAGAGACGAAGGACTTATGAATTCGCCACGTTCCATATTGTTTATTGCTTTTTTGGTAGTCAGCTTTTTCCTCTACCAAAACTGGCTCGATGATACAGCGCCAGGAGTTAAGCAAGCAGCTCAGGCACCGACACAAACCACGCAAACGTCGAGCGACAGCGGTGTTCCAGCCGCAAATCCTGAATTGCGTACCGACGGCAGTGTACCCGCCACCACAGCACCAGGCGAAACACCTAGCTCTGTAGCAGCGACTCAAGGTGCCCGCATCAGCGTAACAACTGACGTTCTGGATGTGAAAATCTCACTGCGCGGCGGCGATGTCGTTAACGCCCAATTACGCGAGTTTGCCCGTACCCAGGATTCTGAAGCACGCTTTGAACTGCTGCACTCCGACCCAGCGCGACTCTATATCGCGCAGTCAGGCTTGGTAGGCAAAAATGGCACGGACTCCGCCGAAGGCCGTCCAGTGTTCTACGTGGAACGTGATAGCTACACCATGTCGGGCGACTCATTACGAGTACCTTTGACCTATACCCTGGATGACGGCTCAACAATCACTAAAACCTTCGTTTTCACCAAAGGTTCTTATGCGATTGATGTTCTCTATACGATTGAAAACGCCGCTAGCCAGCATAAAGAAGTCCAATTTTACGCACAGCTGAAGCAGGTAATTACTGACGCTGGCGGCAGCATGATGATGCCGACCTATAAAGGTGGTGCTTACTCGTGGGACGAAGATCGTTACGAGAAATACTCGTTCGATGACATGCGCGACAAACCTCTGAGTATAGCTACTGAAGACGGCTGGGTTGGCATGTTAGAGCACTATTTTGTCAGTGCCTGGATTCCTCGCAGCGAAGGTACCAAGCAGCTTTCTTCTAGCGTATTGAGCGGCAATCTGGCACTGATGCGCGTGATCTATCCGACCGCGACGATTGCGCCAAATAGTCAGGCTGAGATTCGCGCGACCCTGTTTGTCGGTCCAAAAGACCAGGATGCCATGGCTGCCGTTGCCGAGAACCTCGACCTGACCGTCGATTATGGTTTCTTGTGGTGGCTCGCACAGCCTATCTTTAAGTTATTGCAATTCTTACAAAGCTTCCTCATCAACTGGGGTCTGTCGATCATCGCAGTCACAGTGATCATTAAAGCGCTACTCTACCCGCTCACCAAAGCACAGTACGTGTCGATGGCGAAAATGCGGATGATTCAGCCAAAAATGAAAGCCTTGCGCGAGCGTTATGGCGATGATCGTCAGAAAATGTCGCAAGCGATGATGAAGCTCTATAAAGAAGAGAAAGTAAATCCGCTCGGTGGCTGTTTGCCGATGCTGTTGCAATTACCTATCTTCCTCTCTTTGTATTGGGTACTGCTGGAAAGTGTCGAGCTACGTCACGCTCCATTATTCCTCTGGATTGAGGATTTATCGGCGAAAGACCCGTATTACATTTTGCCACTGCTAATGGGTGTATCCATGTGGTACATGCAGCGTCTGCAACCGACGCCAGGCACCGACCCAATGCAGCAGAAACTAATGCAGTACATGCCGGTTATCTTTACGGTATTCTTCCTGTGGTTCCCATCAGGTCTGGTACTTTACTGGTTGAGTAACAACTTGATCACTATCGCGCAAATGCAGTGGATTTACCGCGGCTTAGAGAAAAAAGGCATGATGGAGCGCCGTAAGAAAAAATGAGCTTCGAGCTAAGTAACGATACCATCGTCGCACAGGCCACCCCGCCCGGCCGTGGTGGGGTTGGTATCGTTCGTGTCAGTGGTCCGGCAACCAAAGCTATTGCTGAGGCAATGCTTGGCCACTGTCCTCCCCCTCGTAAAGCCGAATACCTACCCTTTAAAGATACCCAAGGACAGCTTCTCGATGAGGGGATCGCCTTGTTTTTCGCCGGACCGAATTCCTTCACCGGTGAAGACGTTCTTGAACTCCAGGGTCATGGTGGCCCCGTTCTTATCGACATGATCGTTAAAGCGGTCCTCGACTTGCCTGGTGTGCGACCGGCACGGCCCGGTGAGTTTAGCGAACGCGCGTTCCTTAACGATAAGCTTGATTTAACCCAGGCAGAAGCCATTGCCGACTTAATCGATACCACCTCAGAGCAAGCTGCCAAAGCCGCCTTACAGAGCTTACAGGGTGGCTTCTCGCACGAGATCGATCAGCTTGTTGATGCGGTGATTTCTCTGCGCATGTACGTTGAAGCCGCAATCGACTTTCCAGAAGAAGAAATTGATTTCCTTAGTGACGGCAAAGTCACCGCTGATCTGGAAGCCATTCTCGACCATATGCAGCAGGTGATGGTGCAAGCGAAACAGGGCTCGTTATTACGTGAAGGGATGAAGGTCGTTATCGCTGGCCGGCCAAACGCAGGTAAATCAAGCCTGTTGAACGCTCTCGCTGGCCGCGAGTCTGCCATTGTGACGGCCATCGCCGGCACTACCCGCGATGTCTTGCGCGAGCACATTCAGATTGACGGTATGCCACTACATATCATCGACACCGCTGGCTTACGCGAAAGCCCGGACGAAGTCGAAAGAATAGGCATTCAACGCGCCTGGGATGAAATTCGCGGTGCCGACCGGGTACTTTTCATGGTCGATGCCACTGAAACCAACGCCGTGCATCCTGCTGATATCTGGCCGGAGTTCTTCGAACAGTTGCCTGCCGAATTACCTTTCACGGTGATACGCAACAAAGTTGATTTAAACGCTGAATCGGTAGAACTTGAAGATATCGGCGGCGTTCCTGTGTTACACCTGTCCGCAAAAACCGGCAGCGGCGTTGAGCTGCTACGTGAACACCTGAAACACTGCGTGGGCTATCAGGCCACCAGTGAAGGCAGCTTCATGGCACGACGCCGTCACCTCGACGCTCTGACCAAAGCACGTGAGCACTTACTTACTGGTCAAGACGCGCTAGAACAGCATGTCGCTGGCGAAATCCTCGCGGAAGAGCTGCGCCTTGCGCAACAGCACCTGAACGAAATCACCGGAGAATTCACCTCCGATGATCTGCTTGGCAAGATTTTTAGTTCGTTTTGTATCGGGAAGTGAAATCGTTAACCCTCCGAAATTTCCGGAACCGTGCTCGGTGTTAAGGTTGCGACTCACATACATCCCAATGCGTTACGGTCGACACAATGCACTGGCGACTGCCATCCTCAAGGGTTGAGCAAGTCTCCGTTTCAGTCGTCGTTGCGCAACGTAAATATCCTAAATCCGGGCCAGCACCTTCGCCAGTATCCGCTGGGAACCACTGCGGCGAGCCTTGGCTAAGAGTTTCCGAAATGTCCGGGTCATCGAATAAGGTACTCAGACATCCGATATCATCCTCATCGAGAAGGCTAACGGGTCCTTGAAGTAATTGTTCTAAACTGACTCCCTCGATACGCGAACTTGGATAGACGAGATGAAATTGGAGGTATATTTGCTCGAGCCCAGGAGCAGTCGCGTCGCCTACATAATTTACGCGAAAGGCTAATCTGTCTTGTGATGGATCACCGTTAAATGTGACCATGTGATGAAGGTTGTTTTGATTGTGCTGAAAGCTGATTGAGATACTTTCTACCCCCACAGAGAAACCCGTCAAATCTGCACCTCTCGTGACAGATTGGAAAGATTGAGACCCTGCTGCGTTCGCAAGAACGTCAGCCATGATATCTTCCAGTTCTGCTCGATAACTTGCACTGGTAAAATAACGTGCTGGGCTTACACTACAGTCCTCTCCGCCACTGTTCGGGTCTGAACTCGATTTTTGTTCGTCAGCACTCAAGGCAACGGAATTATCATCGCTGCTAATATCCGTTACAGTAGGCGCACCACGCATCATTTCGCGAAAGTCCTGGTCGGTCTGATAAAACAATTCAAGATCCGCAGCCTCCTGGTCATTTATCGACAGCCTTGTGATCACCGGGTCAGTACGATTACACAGTGAATCTTTACATGAATAGTTGACGCGGAATTTGAAAGCATCTTCAGACACTGGATTAGCGACAATAAGCGTGCGGTACGCCGATTCGCAAACATAAATTGTCTGTGTCGTCCCTGCCTCTTCTTGCTCTGAGTCGTAACAATTCGGCTCCGGGACATGTTGTGCTGCTACCCACTCTGCTTTTTGCGCATCACAAGTATCGCAGGAATAGATCTTATCGACAGCAAGAGCAGCACCCGAACAGGTTAAGCCAGCAGCGACAATGAGGGTCTTCAGAAGAGCAACAGACCGGCGCTTAGGAGGCGCTATGTGGTTAGTTTCCATGTGGTTAGTTTCCATGTGTGATCCACAGTTTGAACGCTAACGAACCCACTTCACTATGTCAACATTTTATATACACTTGTAATGCTCAACCAAATCCGTGCTTTGTTTTAGTACAGCTCGGGTTTACCATCCAAAGCTACGCCGGTTTATGCAAACCGACCCCATCGGCTACAAAGATGGCATGAACTGGTATGCTTGTGTTGGGAATGACCGGCTGAATACGACGGATCCGACGGGTGAAGCAAAATTAAAAGTAGGCGTTGAGGGCGGGTTTGATGACCTTGTGGGAGGCGAATTGGAGCCTCAGATCGGTTTACAGCTTAGGGGTGGAATAAGTACGGGTCCCTCATTTAAAGGAACCGCCACTTTTAGCCCGACTAACGCGTATGAAAAAGTGAAACGGTTTTTTAAAGATTAAAGGTATTAAACGCAATGAGTCTCCAAAGCAGGTATTTAAATTATTTTATAAGAATAACAGGCGGTGATTTTGTTTGGGGCGGCTTTAGATACGAAACGATTCAGTTTCTGGTTATTGGATACACGATGTTAGCGGTGGGGCCAGCCGTATTGGGTGCATTTGTAGCTAAGTATTGGCTTCCATTTATGTGGTCCCCTGCGTTTATTTTCTTAGGAGGTTTTGGATTTTTAGGACTATTCTCGAAGAAATGTAGGCGGCGATTTCTAAAACAAAATGCTAAGGCTGACGACAGTAAGTATACGTTTTACATTACAGCTTTAACTGGGATCGGTGGCGTTATAGTCATATGGATTTAGCTTGCAAAAGAATCGTTAACAAAATGGGGCTCAATATCGTGTATCAACTACGATGGCCTGCCAGAGTACGCGAACTACACCAGTGCCGGGAACCTAGCCGGCTTTGATGGTTGGAGCTATGTTTACGATGCCCATAATCGCCTGGTGGCAGCGAACGGTCCTGACGATACGGTAGCACTTAGCTACGATGCCACCGATCGCTTAACGCGCACAGTACACAACGGCGAAAGCATCGATTATCTGTACGACGGTGATGAGCTGGTAGCGGAGTACAGCAGCTCAGACACGCTGTTGCGGCGCTTTATTCATGGCCTTGGCAACGATGACCCGGTCATTCGTTATGAAGGTGCTGGCGTAAACGCCCGCCGTTATCTGCTGGCCGATGAGCGCGGCAGCATCATCGCCGAGATGACCGCTAATGGCGGCCTGTTGCAAGCACATCAGTACGATGCCTACGGCAACCCAAAGCACAGCAGCGACTCACGCTTTCGTTTTACCGGGCAAATTCTCATCCCCGGCACCGAGCTGTACTACTACAAAGCACGGGTTTACCACCCACGGCTGGGCCGGTTTATGCAGACCGACCCCATAGGCTACAAAGATGGCATGAACTGGTATGCTTATGTTGGGAATGACCCGCTGAACTACACAGATTCAAGTGGATTGTGTTCTGAAGGACATTCGGGTTCTAAGCTGGTGTGCTGGCTTGAAGATAAAATGACGGAGATCCTAGAGCCTATCATTGAGGGTATAATGGGGGACTCTGGTATTGATGTTGTCCCTCAGGGAGAACGAGATCCTGAAGGTGAATTTGCACATGAAGCCGGTGACAATTCTATAACAGGAGAGTTGGCCGCAATTGGCGGTATAATTGCAAAGGCGAAAATGGGCGGGAAGAAAAACAGGCCCAAAACGAGAGGAGCAAATAAGAGGGATCGTAAGCAGGTCGATGATGTAGCTCGTTCCTCTGGAGTAAACAGGAACGAATTTGGTAAGTTTATCGAAAAACAGAAAAAGTCTGAAGGTAGAGGTGGCAGTGACAATTATAGTTATAGTGAGCTTCTCGATTTAGCAGATCAGTTCAAAAATAGAAGGTAAAAGTGGATGCAAGAGCTTACAGACGTTGACTATTCATTAAGGTTTATCGATATAGAAAAAGATAGCGTAACTTTTTTGAAAAAAGAACTTGCAGAGTATAATTGCTCAACGAAGGATTACTTTAAGAACCCTGAAAATTTTGTGTTTGTTCTTGATATAGATGACAAGTGTGATTCGTCAAAATTGAAAAGCTGCGTAAACAAAGTCAGTGAAGGTAAAGTTGATCTTTTTGTTTCGATATTTTCGGAGCTTGACAGTGATATTATTGAGTTGCCCCCCTTAATAAATAAGTTGATAGTAGACCTAAAAATTCCAGTAACATTTTCATATACGATAAGCTTAGAGGATTAATTAGGTAGCGTTCAGAGTTCTGTGTCAGCTAGAGGGTATTCAATATTGAGACTGTAAAAGATTTTTTGTAAATGGCTGATTGCACTGTTAAATCCGATCCTGAGGTAGTGTTCATAATTCTGTGTCAGCTACGACGACATGGGCCGGGTGCTTGATTTCGACCACCAGGGATTTAACGACCGCAGTTACAGCTATAGTCCGGTAAGTCAGTTGCAGCGAACGGTCCTGACGATACGGTAGCGCTTAGCTACGATGCCACCGGTCGCTTAACGCGCACAGTACACAACGGCGAAGTCATCGATTATCTGTACGACGGTGATGAGCTGGTAGCGGAGTACAGCAGCTCAGGCACACTGTTACGACGCTTTATTCATGGCCTTGGCAACGATGACCCGGTCATTCGTTATGAAGGTGCTGGCGTAAACGCCCGCCGTTATCTGCTGGCCGATGAGCGCGGCAGCATCATCGCCGAAATGACCGACAATGGCGGCCTGCTGCAAGCGCATCAGTACGATGCCTACGGCAACCCGAAGCACAGCAGCGATGCACGCTTTCGTTTTACCGGGCAAATTCTCATCCCCGGCACCGAGCTGTACTACTACAAAGCACGGGTTTACCATCCGCGGCTGGGCCGGTTTATGCAAACCGACCCCATCGGCTACAAAGATGGCATGAACTGGTATGCTTATGTCGGGAATGACCCGTTGAATGCAACGGATCCGGGCGGGAGTATTAGGCGTCCACTATTTCGACTCCTTAAGAACCCTTGGTGGTCAGTTAAGCAAGGGTATCGAGATGCAAAAAGATTCCTGCGAGATAACGGGATCATCGCTCCAACTCCGACACCTGCTACAAATAGTGATCTAAATGACTCTGACGTGCCAGAAACTTGGAGTAGTGGTTCAAGATCAGAGCCCAAGGACTTAGAAGAGCAGCTTACCTTAGAAGAAGCTAAAGGAGGCGCGGGTATGGATTGGAAAGGCAAGCTTGGTGACCCTAAATATCACCCTGAAACGGGTACAAAGGACAAAAAGACGCATCATCATAAACATGGTGATGGCACATCTACAGAAGTTCATTATGATATTGATAGGGCGACAGGTGAGCGAGAGGATCTCAAAATTAAAGATGACACGAATGCTCGTAGCAGAGGTAACAAATGATAGTAAAGTATTGTGGGAAATCGGACAGAGATGTCGCCTTATCTAAAGGTAAGCATTATATTTGCTACGCTGTTAAGTTCTACCCAAATGAAACCGATTGGTATTGTGTCATCGATGAATCGGGAATCGTCTATCCTAAGGATTATGATGCAGATTTATTTGAGGTAACCGATGCTCGCGTGTCACGTCACTGGGAATTAGGGGTGTCCTCAAATAATAAGGGTGAAAAAGCGCCCTGTTTAGCTTTCGATGTTTGGGCTCACGATGTTTTGTTTCACGGAAGAATGTTTGAAGGAGACAGAGAAGCCTTAAACCTATTTTTCGCCCATAAAACCATGATGGAAGAAGAGTTTGCCACGCCGGAAATAAAAAACGCTGCAGTTGCCTTGAATCGCGGCTTCTGGGTAAGTGATCCGCAATACGATGAGGCGTGGGAAGCGAATCCAATGAATGAGCTAACAAGGTGCCCCAGCACCAAAGAGCTTTTCGTCAATCCGATTTATACGGGACGATTGAGCTTTTCAGAAAATCGGTAATCGATTCACTCTTAGGTCACTAAGCACCGGCTGCTTGATTTCGAGTAGTTGTACGACGGTGATGAGCCGGTGAAGGCACTACTGAAAAAAATAAGGAAAGAGAATGAGTAAAGCTGCAACGATTTTGGCAATGTTGATGGTGTATTTGAGTGCTGATGTTTGTGCTAATGACTCTTTCGAAGGCGTTATCGAATACAAGATCCAAAGCAAAGCGTTAATACCGGAAATACCACAAGAACTTCTGGATTCAACCTATGGTAACTCGCAAACAATTTACTACGGAAAAGGTGGTCATTTCAGGATAGAAACTAACAGCACTGTCGGTAACTGGGAAATTTACCGAGCGGACGAAAACAAACAATACATTAAAACGAAACCTAACGCTGAAACAGAAGTTTTTGATGCATCAGAGGAAAAACGGGTCTTAAAGCATTTGACGGTTAAGGACGCGGAACTCAAAGTTCTCGGGCGCAATACGAAGTTAATTGAGATAGCTTATGAAGATGGAAGTATTTCAAGGTATTGGTACGCGCCAAGCCTGTATATCAACCCAGAGCCTTATGAAAACTTGAAATTCGCTTACTATGATAGGTATTGGGAAATTGCCAAGTCACCTTATCTTCAGCATGAGCGAATTCACGACACTTGGAAGGTCACCTACACCGCCGTTAATGTTGTTGAAAAAGAAGTTTCTGACGAACTGTTTCAGCCGCAATAAGCTGCATCGAAGAGGGGTGTTCAAGATTCTGTGTCAGCTACGACGGCATGGGCCGGGTGCTTGATTGCGACTACCAGGAATTTAACGACCGCAGTTACAGCTATAGCCCGGTAAGTCAGTTGCAGCGAATGGCCCTGACGATACGGTAGCGCTTAGCTACGATGCCACCGGTCGCTTAACGCGCACAGTACACAACGGCGAAAGCATCGATTATCTTTACGACGGCGACGAGCTGGTGGCGGAGTACAGCAGCTCAGGCACGCTGTTACGACGCTTTATTCATGGCCTTGGCAACGATGACCCGGTTATTCGCTACGAAGGGGCTGGCGTAAACGCCCGCCGTTATCTGCTGGGTGTTTGGAACTAAAAAGAAATGAACAATAGAATTAACATAACGATTATGAGCGACGTCAATTATGAAAACCTGTTAGCGGAGATATTAATTGACGGCCACTTTATTGGCTTAGTCACGACTGAACCAGATCAACCTATTTGCTTTGAAATACCTGATGGAGAACTAAAGTTTCAGTCACTAGATCTGGATATTCTTCAAGAGGCTTTGAGTGCAGCAAAAAAAGAATTGCTTCAAGAGTAGTCTTTTTTGAGTATACAGTGACCTTAGATCAAAGCCTTATACTTGCCAGCAATGTTGCTCATCTTAAGTGAACAGTATTTGCCCTCCCGAGGCTTTGTCCTATCAAGTCAGCGCGTGGTGGTCAAGAAAGTCTGGTTCAGAAAATAGTCGAAATATTAAAGAAGTTAAAAGCGTGATGTGAACTGGAAAAGAGATGAGAGGTAAAATTATGAAAAGTCTTTTTGCGTTAATTTTCATTATGATCACTGCCTCTGCTGGTGCGAGTAATAAGTTGTATCCATATTGTAATGTCTTTCTCGGGACAGCTTGCTTTGGAATGAAATCTGGTGACGAGTATAAATATACTTCTCAAGTGGACTTTAGGATTTATGAAATAAGACTTAGCAGTGGCGATGAGATCAATATTTATTCGGGATATCACCCTGCTACTTTTGATTATAAAAGGGCCTATCTTTCAAAAGCGAGCGTCAATGGTTATTTAGTTTCAGCGTTGAAAGTTAATAACCAACATCATCGAATTTTGATTGAGCCCGTGGAAAATAAAGCCCCGTCCGTTGACATTAACATTTCAATGTCCTCTGGTGATAAAGGGTTGATAACCGAATTTATTAAAAGTTTTAGAAGCTGCACGAGAACAATATTAGAAATTACGTGTAAGGATGATATTTTACTCCAAAGTGTAGCGCTCTAATTTTGAATCCAAAGCCTCGCTCGTGGGGCTTTTTTTCTTTTTGGTCACAAAAAATCAGCCGCATCTCTCCATCAGCTAATTGTGACTTCCCCGCCGCCACATACACCTGGCAATCCACCGCCAAATCAGCAAGAATAGGCGCACTTTTCACCATTTCCGCACTGTCAGCTCAAGCTGACAGCAGCCCCAACAACGAGAGCAAAAAATATGGGACTCATTCTTAAACTGGTGCTTGGTATTGTCTTCGGTACCTTGATTGGCTTGTACATGCCAGATTGGTTTACGCAGCTTTTGCTGACCTTTAAGGTTCTGTTCGGCGAATTGCTGTTTTTTACCATTCCATTGCTGATTTTATTTTTCATCACCAGCGGTATTGCTGGCTTACCGCAGAAATCAGGCAGACTGCTCGGGCGCACACTGGTCATCGCCTATTTATCGACAATTTTGGCGGGTATCGCGGCGTATTTCATCGCCAGTCTGGTGGTGCCGCTACTGACCGCCGCGGGGACCGATGGCACCACTGCTACTGAAGTGCTGGAGCCCTTTATCACTGTTGATGTGCCGCCAGTGTTCGGCATTATGACAGCACTCGTATTGGCGTTTATTTTTGGCCTGGGAATAGCTGCAACCCAAGCGCTGCAGCTGAAACAGTTGTCGGATCATGGCCGCGATATTATCGAAGTTCTGTTGGCTAAAGTTATTATTCCGTTGTTGCCGTTCTATATTGCTGGCGTGTTCGCTGGTATGGCACATGCAGACACGGTTTTTCAAACCTTGCAAACCTTCGGTATCGTGTTGCTGATGGCGGTGGCGTTGCATTGGGTTTATCTGACTACGATGTATGTGCTTGCCGGACTGCGTCATGGCCGCAGCCCCTTTGGCCTGTTGAAAACCATGCTGCCGGCCTATTTTACCGCGTTAGGTACCATGTCGAGCGCCGCGACTATCCCGGTCAGCTTACGCTGTGCAAAAGCGAACAAGGTTACTGATGACGTTGCCGACTTTGTCATTCCGTTATGCGCCACCACACACCTTGCCGGCTCGACCATTACCATCGTCAGCTGTGCGCTGGCCGTGATGTTTTTACATGATTCCCTGGCACTTCCCTCGTTTTTCACCATTTTGCCGTTTATCATGATGTTAGGCGTGGTGATGCTCGCCGCGCCAGGTGTACCAGGCGGCGCTGTGATGTCGGCGGTGGGTCTGTTAGGCTCAATGCTGGGCTTTGGCGAAACAGCGGTCGCTTTGATGATCGCGCTGTATATGGCGCAAGATAGTTTTGGCACCGCATGCAACGTTACAGGAGACGGCGCAATCGCGTTATTGGTGGATGAACGCAACAACAACTAAGTTCGCGCAATTTGGTTTTGATTACACCCGTTTCCGGTTCGGCTTACGGACCGGAAGCGCTGCCTGTCTGGCACTCTTCTTAGCCTGGGCGCTGGGCCTGGAACATCCTCAGTGGGCCGCCATGACCGTTTGGTCGGTATCCCAGCCTACCCGCGGCTTACTGCTGGAAAAAGCCGGCTTTCGGGCGCTGGGTACCATTATCGGCACCAGCGTCGGCATTCTTATCGTCATCCTGACCCAGGACATCACCCTGCTTGCCGGACTGATGCTCACACTATGGGTGGTCGCCTGCGTTTATACCTCAACTTTGCTGCACGGCCTGTTATCCTACGGCGCGGTGTTAGCAGGCTACTCAGCATCAATGGTGGTGCTTTTGACGCGCACATCCGATGCCTTATTACATATCGGCGTCGACCGTTTTGTAACGGTGATGCTGGGCATTCTGACAGCACTCGTGATTGGCTGGTTGTTTACCTATAAACGAGCCGAGCAAACCTTAGTCAACAAAGTGCGACGCCAAACGGCTGCTAACCTGCAGTTGCTGTCCAAAGCCTTCGCTCAGGGTAGTATCGAGAAACTACCGGTTCATGATCACATCACCCAGCTCGCGCACTTAGAAACCCAGCTCATCGACCACGGTAGTGGCTCACCTTCTGCGCATCTGTCGGCGAAATTGCTTCGCCGGTTACTCAATGCGCAACTGGGGATTTTCGCCCAACTTGAAACCCTGCATTTCAGTGGTGCCAGGTTAACACCCTACCCGGAATTGAGTGAGGCTTTGCAAACCTGCGCGCAAGCGATTATCGATAACGACCCAAAACGGATGCGCGCAACGGTGATTGCATTGCACCCGTTCGTTGCCAAAACCCCTGTCGCCGAGGCGTTTTTTGAATTTGAACACGCAGCCACCGAGCGCCTGGCATTTCGTGGTAGTGGTGCGGCCGCACAATCGGTGCGCACCCCCTCAGTACTGCTGCATCGCGACTGGCGGGGCGCTAAAGAATCCGCCTTGCGTACCTTTGCGGTTATGGCTTTAATCAGCATTCTCTGGGCGATCACAGGTTGGGCACCATTAGCCTTCCTGTTACTCGGTGCGTCCGTGATGCTGACCTTATTTTCGACTGCCGAAAATCCTGCTAAAACCATGTACTTTGTGTTCATTGGACAAGCCGCGGGGGCCATCCTCGCGCTTTCGATACAAGCCTTTTTATGGCCCCATACCAACAGCATTTTTACCATGCTTCTGTGTCTGGTGCCGATTGTTTTACTGGCAGGTATTCCAATGGCGCACAACCGCACATCGCCGGGTTCGATGGACTTTATTTTAGTCTTCTTACTGTTGATGCAGCCGAACCTGCACTATGAGTTTGATGCAGTGCAATCCATTAGTATCGCGCTGGCAGTTACAGCGGCGCCACTACTGGCTATGGCGAGTTACAAACTGCTCTTCCCCACTAACCTTCGCAGCCGTCAGCGGCATTTACTCCAGGCGCTTGAACGTGAGTTGCAGGATATTGAACAACGGAGTCTTACTAAACAGCAGTTGGAACGCTATCGCGCGCGCTTTTATCATCGCCTGTTCAAGCTCTATAAAATCGCCGATAAGCTGGACTTCAACGCCAAGCTTACTGCCGCACGCTGGCTGTTGCGGGTACAGCAGGACTTAAATAAACATCAGTCGACGCAAACTGCATAAAAAAAAGCGAGCCGTAGCTCGCTTTTAACGTTCTCCAATTGAACTGAGGGTTGTTATTGCTCGCGGTTAGGAACAATACGCAGTTCAACCCGTCGGTTTAACTGCCGACCACTTTCGGTTTCATTGGTGGCTATCGGCTGCGATTCACCGAAGCCCATTGCTGTAAGGCGTCGTGCGTCGACACCATTACGATTCAGGTGATTGCGGACGGCCAAGGCACGGTTTTCTGACAAGCGCTGATTGTATTCAGCAGATCCAGTGCTGTCGGTATGCCCTTCAATAACCATTGTCGTTTTTTCGTACTTCTGTAATACCCGTGCGACGTCATTCAGCACCGGGTCAAAATTACTTGCGATAACCGCGCTATCCGTGCCAAAAGTAATGTTACTTGGCAGTTGTAAGCGGATGGTATCGCCGTCTCGAATAACTTCTACACCGCTTCCAGCGAGCTCCTCACGAAATTCCCGCTCCTGCTTGTCCATATAGGCACCAATGGCACCGCCAGCAAGCGCACCAACTGCAGCACCCCAAACATAACGGCTTTTATCATGGTCGCCAGTTCCTTTACCTATGACTGCACCGGCTATTGCACCGATGGTCGCCCCTTTCTGGGTGTTTGACATAGGCGTCTGACAACCCGCAAGTACAACTGCTGTGGCGGCAACTAATGGAATCCATTTATTCATGATGTAACCTCGATAACTCAGATGAACGTTGTTACGTTTGTGTCTTTACAAAGTAGCACAGCGCGCGCAAAGCGCGAGGACGCTTTACATAAAATTTAGATGACCGCTGATTTCATTGAGGAATTAGTTTTCAGCCCGGGAAAGCCGTAGCAACTGGCCCTGCGGGCTGTCGGTAAGAAGGTAAATCGCTCCGTCACTGGCACCAGTAACGGCACGCAGCCGTTGTTGCTCAGCCAACTTTATTTCGTGAACCACCTCCCAGCCATTGGCACTTTGCTTTAACACCTGCATGCGCTTGCCGGCAAGATGAGTGACTAGCAACGCGCCCTGCCATTCGGGGAATTCAGAACCCCGATACAGCACCATATCGGCAGGTGCCAGCGACGGTGTCCACTGATACTCAGGCATAGCGACGCCCGGAAGCTCTTCATAGGGCGTTACCAAAGCGCCAGTGTAATCGATGCCATAACTGGCAATCGGCCAGCCGTAATTTTTGCCCGGCTGTATCCGGTTCAGTTCGTCACCGCCGCGCGGGCCATGCTCATGTTGCCACAAATTATCTGCTTCAGAGTCGTAAACCAGACCCTGACTGTTGCGATGACCGTAACTGTAAATGTAACCACCGGCTTTATGTGGAAACGGATTATCCGCTGCAGGCTCACCATCACGCGTCATACGCACGATTTTACCGAAATGGTTTTGAAGATTTTGCGCTTCCTCACGATAGTCGAAGCCATCACCTAAGGTGAGAACCAGGGTGTCATCGGGCAACCACACCATACGACCACCATAGTGAGCACCGCCTTCACGCAGCGATTGTGCAACATAGATCTGCTTAACATCACTAACTTTTAGCGGCCGGGTTCGACTCAAGGTACCGCGGGCAACGCAAGTCGTGTTGGCATTCGCAACGCCACAGGCATAACTGAAATACAGCTCGCGCGAGCTTTCAAAGTCGGGTGCCAGACTGACCGCGAATAAGCCAGCTTGCCCCGTTACAAATAAGCCAGGCAGCTCGAGCGGGATCTCATCGATAAAGCCGAGCTCGGAAACCAACTTAAAGCCACCATCACGTTCGGTCACTAAAAAGTTTAAGGGTTGTTCAGGCAATTCGACTAAGGACCACGGATGAGTCAGATCATTTGCTATCACCATGACCTCGAAGTCTGCGGGATCCTGCGCACTCGTCAATGGTGTCAAAAAAACCGCACACGCCGCGACACCGGCCATCAATACTTTATTCAATCCAATCATAGTACCGGCTCCGCAAGTTCCTGCGGCGTCGGCCGCCACAGTCGATCAAACAACCAGCCCGCAAATCCGCCGGTCAGTGCCATGCTTAGTAGTCCGGTCCAGGTGCGTGTCGCAGCTATTAACGTCGGCATTGGCGCCAGATTATTTACTACCCAAAAGCCGACCAATAAGCCGATAAACCCGGCCAGGGTAAACCACCAACGTTCTCTATGCTGCTGCCAACGGGCAAGGGCATACGCAACCGGCAATGCGATCATCATCACCGCAGCAACAATTACCGCGAACATCGGCGAAAAATGCAGGAGATCGTGAATTATCGTAGAAATTCTTGTATCGAAGGAGATGGGCACCGAAAGCTCTGCTAAGGCCGCAAGATTAAACTGCGTCTGAATGATACTACCGACTATTGCGGCAGCAACCATAGCAATTACAAAAGCAAGAATCATTCGAACCATAACGCCTCCAACGGCAGAATCAGTCGAATTGAACGGTTAACCCGTCATCGTTTGCATTGAATTGTAGACTCTTAATTTCGCCTTTGCCTTCTATATTGACCAGGTTTTGTTGCTCCGACCACAATTCCTGCAACGCATTATGATGCACTTCCAGGCCTTCGATGGCAGCGGGTATGGTGGTTTCCTGATAAACCCAAAAATCCCGCCCATCAACCTGATAACCGACGCTGGTTAAAGGTAGCTCGTCTCCTAAACTGGTTTTCAGTGAGAATCGCTCCAACACATAAGCTGCAAACAATGCGCGGGTTGCTTCGTCGGTGTGAATATCCACCTGGTCTTTGTTAAATAACTCGCCGACCGCATGCTCCGCATCATGCAAATTGAAGCGATGCATAACTTCGATGTTGCCGGTGCGGTCATTAAACAAAATCGTTGTTACTGCTGACTTGAGTTGGTGGGCAGCTAAGCTACCCACCAACAAACAGGCCACTAAACCAACGACGAGCGTTTTAGCCTTAATCATCGTTGTTATCGTCACTCTCATCTTTGAGCTTGGTTTTCGCTTCCTGCATCAGATCACGACTGATGTGGTCCGTACCACGCTCTGACTTAAAGGCTTCAATACGCGACTGAATGATTTTCCGCGGGTAGTAGTTGTTTTCAATATTTACATCCGCAGTTTCCCAATTTGGATCCACCGCAAAACTTACCACCTCTTTATCGGTGACAATCAACTTACTGACATTTTTCGCGTCACGGCGCCAAATCTCAGCAGGGATGCGGTAATCTTCCGTCGAGCCGTCAGCATACGTCATTTGCAATAAGATCGGCATCACCAGACCGCCAACGTTCGAAAAGTCGAGAACATAATAGTTTTTGTCTTCAGCAATCGCCCGATCAAACACGCGACGCTCCCACGGCTCCAGTTTTTCAAGGAACTTCTGATAAGCGTTACGCTGTTTGTTCGTCACAGTGAAGCGATCGTTCTCGTCATAGAAGTCTCGCACGTCAGAATTTAATTCCACCCAAGTCTTGCGGCCTTCGATCTCATTGCGACGCACGAAAAACGACACTGGCTTATCCGCTTCTTCCTGACGGCGACGCTCCCAGTCAATATCCGGATCCTGGGTATCTAACTGCAACTTAAACACACGATCGAGGCTGATATCGACATGATCGGTGCTATAGAACCAACCGCGCCAGAACCAGTCAAGATCGACGCCCGATGCTTCTTCCATGGTACGGAAGAAATCCGCTGGCGTCGGACGCTTAAACATCCAGCGCTGCGCATACTCACGGAAGGCAAAATCAAATAAATCACGGCCGAGAATGACTTCACGTAATATATTCAGCGCCGCAGCCGGCTTGGTGTAAGCATTCGGGCCTAAGCGTAAAACACTGTCTGACTGCGTCATGATCGGTACTTGTACCGAAGATTTCATGTAATCGATAATGCTACGTGGCTCAACTCCCCACGGAATCGTAGGATCCCATTCACGCCCGGCAACGCCGTCAAGGAAGCTGTTCAAGCCTTCATCCATCCAGGTCCACTGACGCTCATCAGAGTTTACGATCATAGGAAAGTAAATATGCCCGATTTCGTGAATCACCACGCCGATCAAAAAGCGCTTTTCTGCCAATGAGTAGGTACGGGTACCGTCGTCCTGCAATTCCGTACGTGGTCCGTTAAAGGTAATCATCGGATATTCCATACCGCCAACCGGGCCATTCACTGATTGCGCAGTTGGGTACGGATAGTCAAACGAGAAGCGGCTGTAAACGTCCATGGTATGGATCACAGACTCGGTGGAGTACTTCTTCCACAGATCGCCACCTTCTTTCGGGAAGAATGACATTGCCATAACTAATGGCTGCACGTCGCCACCTTGTTGGTAACCTTTGGCATCCCACATAAACTTGCGTGATGAAGCCCAGGCGAAGTCGCGCACATTCTCGGCAACGAAACGCCAGGTTTTACGTTCATCGGTACCTGCTTTCTCGTTCTCCAGAGCTTCTTCCGCTGTCACAACAAATACTGGACGCTCGGCGGTCTCCGCTTCTTTTAACCGACGTTGCTGCTCATCCGTCAGCACCGCATCGGGATTTTGTAACACCCCTGAGGCTGACACGATGTGATCGGCCGGTACGTCGATATTGACCGCAAAGTCACCGAATTCCATAGTGAACTCGCCACGACCCAGAAACTCTTTGTTAGTCCAGGCTTCATAATCAGTGAACGCAGCTACCCGCGGATACCATTGTGCGATAAGGAAGATATCATTACCGCCTTCCCGCGCATCATCAGGGAAGTGCTCGTAACCAGCACGTGCGCCAACCGCATCTTCTTCTACAATATTAAAGCCAAAATCGATACCCAGGGTCGTTTGCGCGCCCGGCGCCAACGGCTCTGGTAAATCAACCCGCATGTTAGTACCGACAATGGTGAAGCTCAGGGCGTCGCCGACACCATTGGTTACCTTATCGATGGCGAAGCCTAATTCGTTGTCAGTCATAAACTGCTGGCGTCGTAATTCACCTAAAGAAATCCGCGCCGGCTTATCGATACCGGCTAAATCGGTTTCCGGATGACTACCAAAAGTTGCACTACGTTCCGCCCGTGAATCGTTACGGAAAATATTCTGATCCAACTGAATCCAGATATACTTCAACGTATAGGGTGAGTTGTTGTGATAGGTAATGGTTTCTGATGCATCAAGCCGGCGCAATTCTTCATTTAAACGCACATCGATTTCATAATCAGCGCGCTGTTGCCAATACCGTTCGCCAGGCTCGCCCGCCGCACTGCGATAGACATTGGGGGTGGGGAGCACTTCATCTAATTGGCGAAACTTATCTTCAAACTGACCTTTCGTTTGCTTGATGGCAGAAGCTTCCGCGCTTTCATTAGCGCCAAAACTCACCACAGCAATGGCTGCGCAAGCAAGCCAAAAACTTGTACGTTGCATAGTTTTACTCGTTGTTTTAAATAGACTATCCGGACACTATCAAATTCGGCTGGGTTAGACCATTTCACTGGTCGTAAAAAATTTCCCTTTATCGCATCCTATGCTTTACAGTTAAGTGAAGGGTTGCAAAAGGAAGTTACTGTTGAATCCGCTAAACATCGGGAACTTGTCATTATCATCGTTTCGCTATTTAGCCTTGATCAGTCTTTGGTTGCTGGTCTGGTGGGCAGCGATGTTGATGGAATATCAGCCATACATTAGTCTCTGGTATCCACCCGCTGGATTATCATTAGCCGCGTTTATTCTTATCGGCCGTCGCGCCTTTTTACCTATATTAGCCGCAACCCTGGTCGCCGGTTTTTGGATGTACTTGCAGGAAAACTCTTCGTTGTCATGGCTGCGTCAGGCACAAAACAGCCTGACTTTGGGTACCGCACATGCAGTCGCATACGGGCTTGGTGGCTTCTACTTCCGGTGCCTGGTAGGAAGTTGGGACATCCAGCATATTCCCCAACGGATCCTGTTTTTTCTCGTGGTTATTTTTCTGACTACCCTGCTCGGCGCCTGGCTCGGCCTGATTGCATTTTACTTAATCGGCACCATGTCCGTCAGCGAGGTATTCAATAGCTGGCTGACCTGGTGGATCGGCGATTTAGCCGGAGCTTTGGTGCTCACCCCGTTTTTTATGTTGTTACTTGGGCGTATGTGGAAGCTTGATAACAGTTGGTTGAAACCTCTAAATATCAGACTCTCCGGAGAACCCTTACATCAGCAGTTGTGGAGCAAAAAACTCGGTTTAATGATTCTGCTCGTTGCCATTGTTTTGACTGCTGATTATGTCTACGGGCATCCAGCAATCGCTTATTTTATCTTTTTTCTCTGTGTGCCTCAGCTATGGATGGTTTACACGGAATCTTTAGAACGCGGCATTTTAAGTCTTGCGCTGATTAGCGTAATCATTGCAGCCTGGTTCGGTGCCTTTGGCGTCGATGACCACGCCCTAACCTATCAGTTTGCTCTATGCTTAATTGCCGCCAACACTTATTTTGGAGTTGCAGTACCTTCTTTATTGCACCAAAACAAGCAACTCCATCAGCAGACCAAAACCGATAACCTGACCCAGGTCGCCACCCGAAGTTACTTCCTTGAACAGGCAGAACTCCAGCTGACTGGCCGCCGTAGCCGGGATTTTCCCGTTGCGCTCATGGTCTTTGATTTGGATGAATTTAAAGAGATAAATGACAATTATGGCCATTTGGTTGGCGACCAAGCTCTGATCATGGCCGCCCAAAGCATTCGTGCACACATCCGCCAATGTGACCTTATCGGCCGTTTTGGCGGCGATGAATTTTTACTTTTACTGCCCGATCAAAACCTGCAGGAAGCAGAGAAAACCGCCGAGCGTTTACGCCAACATCTACCGGCAATACCTGCCGGACGTGAGCTGATTCAAATCAACGCCAGCTTCGGGGTGGTCGAAATAGCTCCTGACGAATCCTTAACTGACGCTCTTCAACGCGCCGACAATGCGCTACTCAAAGCGAAGCGCAATGGCCGCAATCAAGTGGTATCATCTGCATAAGTATTTGTTCATTTTCGATAGCGGTAACCAAATCTATGCAAACCACATTACCAACCATTGATATCCTGGTTGCGACCACATCAGGCAATACCGAGTATCTTGCTGACCAACTCAGTGATCAGCTGCAACAACAGGGCTATAGCACCCGTTTACATTACGAACCGGTTTATTCCGACTTAGTTGAAGCGGTGAACGAGCAAAGCTATTGGCTCGCCTGTATCGCCAGCCACGGCGCTGGGGAATACGCCGACAGCATGCTTGATTTCGCGGCGGATTTACACGCCAAAAACCCGGCGCTCGATCCTTTGCGTTACGCTGTTATCGCTGTGGGTGACACTTGTTACGATACGTATTGCGCTGCCGGACGAGATTTTGATCATAAGCTGAAAGAACTGGGGGCAAAACCCTTGATCGAACGCCTCGAAATTGACATGTCGGTAGACGATCCGGAGAAAAAAGCATCAACATGGCTAGATTATTTCACCCAACAGCTGTGAGTAATGAATGTATAAGATCCCCTAAGATCTGTAGATACTCACTGTACAAGTCTGTGTATAACTCAGCCTGTGCATAAGTACCCTAGTTATCCACCGGTTGATCAGAACAAGGATCATGCTCTGAACACATCTTTACAGATCGTTGTGATCCTTGATCCTGTTGGGCTGCAAATGCTTATCCACAGATTTTCTGATCCTAGTAGTAATAGTAATAAAAGATCAAAACAAAAGATCTTTAAATACTCTTAAGATCTTAAAGACCTTATTGACCGAAATTTAACCGTTTAGATCCAGCCAAAAAAACGGTAAACTATTGGGCTACATTTTTTCTAGGATTACGTTTATGTCGAACACTTCAAACTACCATCAGCACTATGACGTTATCGTCATTGGTGGTGGACATGCTGGTACCGAAGCTGCGCTAGCTGCAGCCCGTACTGGATGTCAGACACTCCTGTTGACGCATAACATTGAAACTCTAGGACAAATGTCATGTAATCCAGCGATTGGCGGCATTGGCAAAGGACATCTGGTTAAAGAAATAGATGCTCTTGGCGGCGCTATGGCCCATGCAGCAGATCGCGCAGGTATCCAGTTCCGTACCCTCAATTCATCCAAAGGACCAGCAGTTCGCGCCACTCGGGCACAAGCCGATCGTGAACTCTACAAAGCTGCCATTCGCCGCACTTTGGAAAACCAGCCAAATCTGAGTTTATTTCAGCAAGCCTGTGACGATCTGATCGTTGAAAACGATCGCGTTGTCGGTGTTGTAACGCAAATGGGATTGAAGTTCGCAGCCAAAACCGTAGTTCTAACCGTAGGTACGTTTCTTGGTGGTCAGATCCATATTGGTTTAGAGAACTATCAGGGTGGCCGTGCTGGTGATCCGCCAGCAAACGCATTAGCAAAACGCTTACGTGAACTGCGATTACGGGTTGATCGCTTGAAAACCGGTACACCACCACGTATCGATGCAAAAACGATCGATTTTTCAGTCATGCAGGAACAGCCTGGTGATAGTCCTACGCCGTTGTTCTCGTTTATGGGCAAAGCTGAAGATCATCCACAGCAAATCAGCTGTTACATCACCCATACCAACGATCAAACCCATGAAGTTATTCGTGGTGGATTGGATCGTTCGCCCATGTATTCGGGTGTAATCGAGGGTGTAGGACCACGCTATTGCCCGTCGATCGAAGACAAAGTCATGCGCTTTGCCGACAAAAACTCGCATCAGATTTTTGTTGAACCTGAAGGTTTGAACACTCATGAGGTGTATCCAAACGGTATTTCTACCAGTTTGCCGTTTGATGTTCAGGTGCAATTGGTACGGTCGATAAAGGGTTTTGAAAACGCTCATATCACGCGACCAGGCTATGCCATCGAATACGATTATTTTGATCCACGTGATTTACAACAAACCTTGGAAACCAAGTATATCCACGGCTTGTTTTTTGCTGGTCAAATTAATGGCACCACAGGCTACGAAGAAGCTGGTGCACAGGGACTGGTAGCAGGTCTTAATGCGGCTCGCCAAGCCCAGGACAAAGAAGGCTGGGCGCCGCGTCGTGACAACTCCTATATGGGCGTTTTAATCGATGATCTGTCCACCCTTGGCACCAAAGAACCCTATCGCATGTTCACTTCGCGTGCCGAATACCGCTTGTTGTTACGTGAAGATAACGCTGACATGCGACTCACTGAAAAAGGTCGTGAATTGGGCCTGGTAGACGATGCCCGATGGGCTCGTTTTAACGAAAAAATGGAAGCGATCGCGCAAGAGCAACAGCGCTTACGCAGCACCTGGATCCATAAAGATCATCCAGCGGTTGATGCAGTAAATAAACTGGTAAAAACGCCGATCACCAAAGAAGTTAGTGGTGAAGATCTGCTGCGTCGACCAGAGATTACCTACAACGCGATGATGGCAATTCCTGAATTAGGGCCTGCCCTGGCCGATAGTCAAGCTGCGGAACAAGTTGAAATTCAGACTAAGTATGCGGGCTACATTGAGCGGCAAAAGGATGAAATTGCGAAGCAATTGCGGCATGAGAATACCCGTCTGCCACTTGGTTTTGACTATGCCGGAATTAAAGGTTTATCGAACGAAGTGATTGCCAAACTGAATGAGCATCAACCTGAGACCGTTGGCAAAGCGGCGCGGATTTCTGGTGTGACGCCGGCGGCAATCTCTATGTTACTGGTGCATCTGAAAAAACAAGGATTGCTGCGCAAGAGCGCTTAATCATCATGCAAACAAAACTTAATGGACTTTTAGCGACGGCAGGACTGGATATTCCTGCCGCGCAACAACAAAAATTGCTGCGTTTAGTCGAGTTACTGAATAAATGGAATAAAGCCTACAATTTGACGTCAGTGCGTGATCCGGAGCAAATGCTCAGTCGCCATATTGTCGATAGTTTGGTAGTGTTACCTTTCCTCTCAGGTCATCGCTTTATTGACGTGGGCACCGGCCCTGGCTTACCAGGATTACCGTTAGCCATTGTGCAGCCTGATAAAGAGTTTGTATTGCTTGATAGCCTTGGCAAACGGATACGCTTTATCCGTCAGGTCTGCCACGAACTTGGCATCAACAATGTAAATGCTGTGCAAAGTCGAGTGGAAGACTATCAACCAGAAACTAAATTTGATGGTGTCATCAGTAGAGCCTTTGCGTCGCTTAGTGATATGCTCAACTGGTGTCAGCACTTGCCGGGCCCCAAGGGGCGCTTTTATGCGTTGAAGGGTGTGTATCCGCAGGCCGAAATCGACAGTTTACCGGCAGCGTATCAGGTCGATGAAGTGACGGAATTAAAGGTTCCTGGCGTCGATGCAGAACGGCATTTGGTCATCATATCAACAAGAGGTTAGCTTCACGTGGGTAGAATAATTGCCATTGCAAATCAAAAAGGTGGGGTCGGTAAAACCACGACCGCAGTGAATTTGGCTGCGTCAATGGCCGCAACCCGACGTAAGGTTTTGCTTATTGATCTCGACCCGCAGGGTAATGCGACCATGGGTAGTGGTATCGATAAATACGACGTCGAGAACACTGCCTACGAATTACTGGTGGATCAAAAGCCGGCACAGGAAGTAATAGTTACCGAAACCAATGGTAAGTATCACCTGGTTGCTGCGAATGGCGATGTTACCGCCGCCGACATTAAATTAATGGAAGCTTTTGCCCGTGAACAACGTCTGGCCAATGCCTTGCAGCCAGTGCGCGATAACTACGACTATATTTTTATCGATTGCCCACCTTCACTGAGCATGTTGACCGTTAACGCAATGGCCGCAGCCGATTCAGTGCTGGTACCGATGCAATGCGAATACTATGCGCTGGAGGGGTTAACAGCCTTGATGGATACTATCGAACGGCTGGCTGAAGCAGTGAATCCTAAACTCGCAATCGAGGGTATTTTACGCACTATGTACGACCCGCGTAACCGCCTGGCGAACGATGTATCTGAGCAATTGAAAGCGCACTTTGGTAGTAAAGTTTACCGGACGGTGATTCCCCGCAACGTGCGGTTAGCTGAAGCACCAAGTTTTGGCGCACCTGCCATGTACTATGACAAGTCATCCACAGGTGCGAAAGCTTATCTATCGCTAGCTGGCGAGCTGATTCGTCGTGCAGAACAACAAAAAAAAGCCGAAGCAGCGGCTGAAGCCTGAGGAACCTACGCTTTATGTCTGTCAAGAAACGAGGACTAGGACGCGGTTTAGATGCGTTACTGACGACCAGTAAAAATGCCCGTGATCACGAGCAGCCGGAAACCGAACCGGCGGCGGATTTAACCAAAGGCGAATTACAAAAATTACCCATTGAGTTTTTGCAGCCTGGCAAATATCAACCGCGTAAAGACATGTCACCGGAAGCACTTGAAGACCTGGCCGCGTCAGTTAAGGCACAGGGCATCATTCAGCCGATAGTGGTACGTGAAATCGAAACGGATCGCTACGAAATTATCGCCGGTGAGCGCCGCTGGCGCGCTGCACAAATGGCCCGACTCAGTGAAGTTCCCTGTTTGATTAAACAGGTTCCTGATGAAGCTGCAGTCGCAATTGCGTTGATCGAAAACATCCAGCGCGAAGATTTAAACTCGATGGAAGAAGCCACAGCGCTACAGCGTTTGCTGGACGAATTTCAGTTGACCCACCAGGAAGTTGCCGACGCGGTAGGTAAATCGCGCGCGACCGTCACCAACTTACTGCGCCTTAATAATCTTGAACACGAATCAAAAACCCTGCTGGAACGCGGTGATATTGAGCTTGGTCACGCAAAATTATTGTTAGCCTTGCAAGGTGAACAACAAAGCGAAATAGCCCGTACTATAGCGGCGAAAGCTATGACCGTGCGCGAAGCGGAAAAGTTAGTTCGTAACGCTCTGGATCCGAAAAAAGCCCCTGCTCCGAAAGAGCGGGATGCTGATATTCAGCGGCTTGAGCAGCGCTTAAGTGAACGTTTGGGATCTGCCGTTGCGATCAATCACGGTCGCAAAGGTAAAGGAAAAGTGGTCATTAATTACAGCAGCTTAGACGAGCTAGATGGAATCCTCACGCATTTCCAACTTAGCGATGAGGCTTAAAACCCTTGCAATTAGTTGCGATTTGTTTGCAATTAGGACGCAAATCTTTATACTATCGCGGGCTTTTTACCGAGGTGTTTAGCCCGTGAGTGAGACGTTAACACAAGCCGGAAAACAACTTGCAGTGCGGTTACTGCGAGCCCAGGCGGGCGCTATATTTTTATTAGCCTGCACGTTTTCACTGGCGACATCGTACGAATATTTTTGGGGTGTTGTTGGCGGCGGAGTCGTCGTGATGATTCCAACAGCACTTTTTGCATGGCGTGCTTTTGCCGAAGGTGGCGCACGTTCAGCACAACAGATCGTCAGTAATTTTTTTGCCGGTGAGGCATTGAAGATTAGCCTCACAGTGGTCCTGCTGGTGGCATTATTGATGTTGACTTCGCTCCCGCTTGTTGCGGTTTGTAGCGGCTACATCACAGTGTTACTGGTGCAGTGGCTGGCACCGATTTTGTTTTTAAAATCAACTTAAAATTGTGGGAATTAAGATGGCTGCAGAAGAGTTAACGCTCCAAAGTCATATTCAGCACCACTTAACTAACGCCAAGATGTGTAATACCGAAAATGGTATTGCCTTCAACAAAGCGTGTAGTGAAGCAGGGTTCTGGACGTGGCATATTGACACACTCGCCTGGTCGATCGGATTAGGCATCCTGTTCTTAATTATTTTCCGTAGCGCAGCGAAGAAAGCACATACTGGCGTGCCCGGTAAATTTCAGTGCTTTATTGAAATGATCGTTGAGTTCGTTTCTGACAACGTGCGTGACACTTTCCATGGTAAGAGCAAGCTCATTGCACCACTGGCGTTGACGATCTTCGTCTGGGTGTTCCTGATGAACTTGATGGATCTCGTGCCAGTCGACTTTTTGCCGGCATTGGCAGGCTGGATCGGTGAAACCTTCTTTGGCGTCCCCTCCCATGATGTTTACATGAAAGTGGTGCCAACCACCGATATCAACATGACCGCAGCCCTAGCGATTGGCGTTTTCCTGTTGATGATTGGCTACGGTATCCGGATGAAAGGCATGGTTGGCTTTATTAAAGAGCTGACACTGCATCCATTTAATTCAAGCAACACCGTGGTACAGATTATTCTGATTCCATTTAACTTGTTGCTCGAGACGATTGCGCTGGTCGCGAAGCCGTTCTCACTCGCGTTACGTTTGTTCGGTAACCTTTATGCCGGTGAGTTGATCTTCATTCTGATTGGTGCGATTGGCTTAATGCAGCTGCCGTTACACTTTGTGTGGGCCGTGTTCCACATCCTGGTTATCGTGCTGCAGGCGTTCGTGTTCATGATGCTGACCATTGTTTACTTGAGTATGGCCAGCTCTGAGAGTCACTAGTTTTTAGTATTTATTTTTTAATTTAACTTTAACTTCAACCTTTGAAATATCGGAGAAAACAATGGAACTAATGTTAGGTCTTAAGTATATCGCTGTAGCACTATTGATCGGTTTCGGTGCAATCGGTACTGCTATCGGTTTCGGTAACATGGGTGGTAAATTCCTGGAAGCGTGTGCACGTCAGCCAGAACTAGCGCCTTCGCTGCAAGTTAAAATGTTCATCTTGGCGGGTCTGATCGATGCGGTAGCAATGATCGGTGTTGGTATCGCCATGGTTCTGTTGTTCGTTCTGTAAGGCTCGATTAACTTTCTCGAACAACTGAACGAATAGGAGGGTGGGTCTATGAGTTTAAATATGACCCTGATTGGTGAATTAATCGCGTTTATTGTCTTTGTGCTGTTTTGCATGAAGTTCGTTTGGCCTCCGCTGAACAATGCGATTGAAGCTCGTCAGAGAAAAATTGCCGATGGCCTCGCAGCCGGTGAAAAAGCTGAGAAGAGTCTTGAAGAAGCGCAAGCGAAAGTTGCTGACGAACTGAAAGACGCCAAAGCGCAAGCTGCTGAGATTATCGCCCAAGCGAAAAAACGCGCGGACGAAACCATCGACGACGGCAAAAAGCGTGGTGAGCAAGAGCGTGAAAAAATCGTTGCTGCTGGCCATTCTGAAGTCGAAGCAGAGCGGAACCGCTTACGCGAAGAATTGCGCAAGCAAGTGGCTGTATTGGCTGTTGCTGGTGCAAGCAAAATCATCGAGCGTGAAATTGATAAAGACGCTCACAGTGACATCGTTGAAAAACTGGTCGCTGAACTCTAACCAAAGGGGTTTGTGCAAATGTCAGAATTGACTACGGTTGCTCGCCCCTATGCAAAAGCAGCTTTTGATTTTGCACTAGAGAAGGGCGCTCTTGAAAAGTGGCATGACATGATCGCGTTCGCAGCAGCTGTTGCGGACGACGAGCAGATGTCCACGTTTTTGAGTAGCGCTGAAACGCTAGAAAAAAAGGTAGAGGTTTTCATTAATGTTTGTGGCGAACAGCTGGACGAAAACGGCCAGAATTTTGTTCGCCTCATGGCTGAAAATGGCCGCTTGAAAGCACTATCTGCTGTGGAAAAACTTTACAGTGATTTCCGTTCAGAACATGAGAAGGAAGTTACCGTTGATGTGACCTCAGCGGTCAAATTAACGAAGAAGCAGCAGGACAATCTAGCGCAAACGTTGGAGAAACGTTTTTCACGCAAAGTTAAGCTGAATTGCAGTGTCGATGCAGCGATTGTCAGCGGTTTATACATTAAAGCTGGTGACACCGTGATTGACGGTACTGTGCGAGGTAAGCTGGAACGGCTTGCCCATGCACTGCAATCCTAATTGGGGACTTGAGCATGCAACTGAATTCAAATGAAATCGCAGAACTGATCAAAAAACGAATTGAACAGTTCGAAGTGGTCAGTGAAGCTCGTAACGAAGGTACTATCATCTCTGTAACCGATGGTATTATTCGTATTCACGGCCTTGCAGACTGTATGCAAGGTGAGATGATTGAGCTTCCTGGTAATCGTTACGCAATCGCGTTGAACCTGGAACGTGATTCTGTCGGCGCCGTTGTTATGGGTCCGTACGCGGATCTGCAAGAAGGCGTTAAAGTAAAATCAACAGGCCGGATTTTGGAAGTACCAGTAGGTCGTAACCTATTGGGTCGTGTAGTGAACACTTTGGGTGCTCCTATCGACGGTAAAGGTCCAATTGAAGCTGACGGTTATGAACCGGTTGAGAAAATTGCACCTGGCGTTATCGAACGTCAATCAGTAGATGAGCCTGTACAAACAGGTTATAAATCTATCGATGCGATGATTCCAATCGGCCGTGGCCAGCGTGAGCTGGTGATCGGTGACCGTCAGACAGGTAAAACTGCGTTGGCCGTTGATGCCATCATCAACCAGAAAAACTCTGGTGTTAAGTGTGTGTACGTAGCTATCGGTCAGAAATCATCGACCATTGCGGCAGTAGTACGCAAACTTGAAGAACATGGCGCGTTAGACAACACCATCGTTGTTGCAGCATCTGCCTCTGAATCAGCAGCGTTGCAATACCTGGCAGCCTATTCAGGTTGTACCATGGGTGAATACTTCCGTGACCGCGGTGAAGATGCATTAATCGTCTATGATGATTTGTCAAAGCAAGCAGTTGCTTACCGTCAAATTTCATTGTTGCTGCGTCGTCCGCCAGGTCGTGAAGCCTACCCAGGTGACGTATTCTACTTGCACTCACGCTTACTCGAGCGTTCAGCGCGAGTGAATGCTGACTACGTTGAAAAATTCACCAACGGTGAAGTGAAAGGTAAAACCGGTTCATTGACCGCGTTACCAATCATTGAAACCCAGGCCGGTGACGTATCTGCCTTCGTACCTACCAACGTGATTTCAATCACGGACGGTCAGATCTTCTTAGAAACTGACTTGTTCAACGCTGGTATCCGCCCTGCTGTTAACGCTGGTATCTCGGTATCGCGTGTAGGTGGTGCAGCGCAGACCAAGATCATTAAGAAGCTTGGTGGTGGTATTCGTTTGGCATTGGCCCAGTATCGTGAGCTTGCGGCGTTCGCCCAGTTTGCTTCGGATCTTGATGAAGCAACGCGTTCGCAGTTAGAGCACGGTCAACGCGTCACCGAACTAATGAAACAGAACCAATATGAGCCAATGAGCGTTGCAGAAATGGCTGTGTCCATTTTCTCAGCTGAAAAAGGCTACCTCAAAGATGTGGCGCAGGACAAAATCCTCGACTTTGAAAGTGCGTTAATTTCGTACATGAAGAGCGAGTACGCCGATCTGATGGCTGATATTGATAAAACTGGCAACTATAACGACGACATCGAAGCTAAGCTGCACGAAGGTCTGAAAACCTTCAAGAAGACGCAGTCTTGGTAAGCAACGTGGCCACTTCAAAAGAGTGGCCACACGTCGTTGAGTTAACAGGAGATTATCATGGCCAGCGGTAAAGAGATAAAAACCAAGATCGGGAGTATTAACAATACTCAGAAGATCACCAGTGCGATGGAGATGGTTGCTGCGTCGAAAATGAAAAAGGCGCAGGAACGTATGGCTTCAAGCCGTCCCTATGCGGACAGCATTCGTAAGGTGATCGGCCATGTTGCCCATGCCAACCTCGAGTATAAGCATCCGTTCCTAGAAGAACGCGAAGCGAAGCGAGTTGGCTATATCGTCATTTCAACCGACCGTGGTTTGTGTGGCGGCTTGAACACCAATGAATTTAAAGCGGTGGTTAAGCACGCCAAAACATTCCAGGAAAACGGTGTTGAGGTTGATTTTGCGGCGATAGGCAGCAAGGCAACGGGTTTCTTTAAACGCTTTGGAGGCCGTTTACTGGCGCAAACATCAGGTCTTGGCGATAAGCCAAGCGTGAAAGATGTGCTCGGCACCGTACAAGTGATGCTCGATGCTTTCGATGAAGGCAAAATCGACCGCTTGTTCCTGGTGTACAACAAGTTTGTTAACACCATGACGCAGGAACCAACGGTAGCGCAAATGTTACCGTTGCCGAAAGTTGAAGGTGACGAGCGTGATGACGTTCAATCAGGTAGCTGGGACTACTTGTATGAGCCTGAGCCACAATCCATCCTCGATACACTGATTCGTCGTTTCGTCGAATCAACGGTTTATCAGGGTGTGGTTGATAATATCGCGAGTGAACAGGCTGCGCGGATGGTGGCAATGAAAGCCGCTACCGACAACGCCGAAGACCTCATCGATCAGCTGCAGTTGGTGTACAACAAAGCACGCCAGGCAGCGATTACGCAGGAAATTTCGGAAATTGTATCGGGCGCCGAAGCGGTTTAAGGCGAAGCTTGCAAGAATTTTAGAGTTAGAGGAAATGTCATGAGTCAAGGTAAGGTCGTGCAAATAATTGGCGCGGTTGTGGACATCGAATTTCCACAATCAAGCGTGCCAAAGGTCTACGACGCGCTGAAGGTGACCGACGGTGACCTCAAGGGTTTAACCCTCGAAGTGCAGCAGCAGCTTGGTGGTGGTATCGTGCGTACAATCGCAATGGGTACTACTGACGGCTTGCGTCGTGGAATTACAGCAGAGAACACAGGCGAACCAATCATGGTACCAGTGGGTAAAAAGACCCTCGGCCGTATCATGAACGTTTTGGGTGAGCCAATTGATGAAGCGGGTGATGTCGGCGCAGAAGAGCGTATGTCAATTCACCGCGCGGCACCAACCTACGAAGAGCAGTCAAGTGCGACTGAACTTTTGGAAACAGGTATCAAAGTTATCGACTTGATTTGCCCGTTTGCTAAAGGTGGTAAAGTCGGTCTGTTCGGTGGTGCTGGTGTTGGTAAAACCGTAAACATGATGGAGCTTATCCGTAACATCGCAATCGAGCACAGCGGCTACTCAGTATTCGCCGGTGTTGGTGAGCGTACGCGTGAGGGTAATGACTTCTATCACGAGATGAAAGATTCAAACGTACTCGACAAAGTAGCATTGGTCTACGGTCAGATGAACGAGCCTCCGGGTAACCGTTTGCGCGTTGCATTGACCGGTTTGACTATGGCGGAGAAATTCCGTGATGAAGGTCGTGACGTATTGTTCTTCGTAGATAACATCTATCGTTACACCCTGGCCGGTACCGAAGTATCAGCATTGTTGGGTCGTATGCCATCAGCGGTAGGTTATCAGCCTACTCTTGCTGAAGAGATGGGTGTACTACAGGAACGTATTACTTCAACCAAGACCGGTTCAATCACGTCAATCCAGGCGGTATACGTACCTGCGGATGACTTGACTGACCCATCACCAGCAACAACCTTCGCCCACTTGGATGCGACTGTTGTATTGTCACGTGATATCGCGTCTTTGGGTATCTATCCAGCGGTTGATCCATTGGATTCAACTTCACGTCAGCTTGACCCGCAAGTTATCGGTAAAGAGCATTATGACGTAGCACGTGGTGTGCAGTCAGTACTGCAACGCTACAAAGAACTGAAAGACATCATCGCAATCCTGGGTATGGACGAGCTGTCAGAAGAAGACAAGCTGTCAGTATCACGTGCCCGTAAGATTCAGCGTTTCTTGTCACAGCCGTTCTTCGTAGCAGAAATCTTTACCGGCGCGCCTGGTAAATACGTTGCACTGAAAGACACCATTGCTGGTTTTAAAGGCATCTTGAACGGTGATTACGACGACCTTCCAGAACAAGCGTTTTACATGGTTGGCAGCATCGAAGAAGCGGCCGAAAAAGCCAAGAAAATGTAAGAACCGGGAGGTTTAAATGGCAGCAAAAACTGTACACCTTGACGTGGTCAGCGCCGAAGAAAGCTTATATAGCGGCGCAGTTGAGACCGTGCAAGTGACCGGTAGCGAAGGTGAACTGGGTATTTACCCAGGTCACGCGCCACTTATCACGAAAATCAAACCAGGTATGGTTCGCGTCGTGAAAGAAGGCGGTGAAGAAGAAATCATCTACGTCGCCGGTGGTGTGCTGGAAGTGCAGCCTCACAACGTCACGGTTCTGTCTGATACAGCCGTTCGCGGTGAAGAGCTTGATGAACAACAAGCTCTTGATGCGAAAAAACGTGCTGAAGAAGCAATCGCAGATTCCAGTTCTGATCTCAGCTACGCAGAAGCTGCAGCAGAATTGTCGCGGGCGTTGGCACAATTGCAGATTATTCGCAAAATTCGCAAATAATTTGCTCCAGCCTACTGATTTAAAAGCCCAGCCTTGAGCTGGGCTTTTTTGTGCAAAAATTCTGCAAAGTCGTCCGATTGTCACCCGTTTTCGCTTAAGGGCTCGTGCCCATGCTCACCGCTAAGCTCTGCAACGGCCACACCGCTCTCGTTTCGGTGCCGAATCCCTAAGATCTTTGGTTATAGCAGTCGTGTCAGCAAATCGACAGTGGCGGCACCGTCGGCTTTAACGAAAGTGACGCAATTTACTTATGACACCAGAGGGCGGTTGTTGTGCGAAGCGACACGCATGAATGCTGCAAGTTTTGGCGCGTTGCCAGCTTCGGCATGTACCTTAGGCAGTGAAGGTAGTGCCGGACCTGACCGCATTACAAGCTATAGCTATGATGCGAACTCGAATCTAACCAGTACCCTGACGGGGCTCGGTACCGCCGCCGAGGGTATTGAGCAGTTCACGGCCTATACTGCGAATGGCGAAGTCAGCAGGCGCGAAGACGGTAATGGCAATAGTACAACGTACAGTTACGATGGGCATGACCGTCTGTACCGCACGAGCTTCCCGGATGCGAGCTATGAGCAAAATGGGTATGACGCGAACGGTAATCTGACATCGTTTCGCAAGCGTGATGGGGTGACGTTGATCCATAGCTACGATAGCCGGGATCAGCGTACAAGCTCGCTCGTACCGAACGAAAACACCATCTACTTTAGCTATGACAGTCTGGGCCGTGAAACTCAGGTCACCCGTGGAGCGCAAGTGGTGGCTTACGGTTATGATGGCCTGGGCCGACGTATCTCGGAACGTACGAACAATCGTATCCTGGTCTACAGTTACGACAGCGCAAGCCGTCGGACCCGCACGACCTTCCCGGATGGCTTCTTTGTGACCTAGAGTCATGACGCGGGTGGGCGCTTAACCAACATTTTTGAAAATGGCTCTTCGGCGGTTATTGATTTTAGTTACGACCGCCCGGGTCGGGTCAGCCGCATTGAGCGTGCTGGCAGCACCATTACCACGTTCAGCTACGACGGCATGGGCCGGGTGCTTGATTTCGACCACCAGGGATTCAACGACAGCAGTTACAGCTATAATCCGGCCAGTCAGTTGCAGAGCAAAACGGTCAGCAACGCGGATTATCAAATTCAGGTGCCGACGCTAAGCACTGAATTTTACAGCGTGAATAACCTCAACCAGTATACGCAAGTAACTGTCGATGGCCTGCCGGAGTACGCGAACTACACCAGTGCGGGCAATCTTGCCGGCTTTGACGGTTGGAGCTATGTTTACGATGCCCATAATCGCCTGGTGGCAGCGAACGGTCCTGACGATACGGTAGCGCTTAGCTACGATGCCACGGGTCGCTTAACGCGCACGGTACACAACGGCGAAAGCCTCGATTACCTGTACGACGGTGATGAACTGGTGGCGGAGTACAGCAGCTCAGGCACGCTGTTGCGACGCTTTATTCATGGCCTTGGCAACGATGACCCGGTCATTCGCTACGAAGGTGCTGGCGTAAACGCCCGCCGTTATCTACTGGCCGATGAGCGCGGCAGCATCATCGCCGAGATGACCGACAATGGCGGCCTGCTGCAAGCGCATCAGTACGATGCTTACGGCAATCCGAAGCACAGCAGCGATGCACGCTTTCGTTTTACCGGGCAGATCCTCATCCCCGGCACCGAGCTGTACTACTACAAAGCACGGGTTTACCATCCGCGGCTAGGCCGGTTTATGCAAACCGACCCCATCGGCTACAAAGATGGCATGAACTGGTATGCTTATGTGGGGAATGATCCGCTGAATATGGTGGATTCGAATGGAAGAGTTGCTGAATCTCTGTGGGATGCTGCAAGTCTAAGTGTGGGGATCGTATCTTTTAGTAAAAACTTGTACCAAGGAAACTGGTCAGCCGCAGGGGTGGATGCTATCGGGGTTATAGCTGATGGAGCTGCACTTGCCCTACCATTTGTTCCAGGCGGTGCGGGTATGGCTATAAGTGCTTCTCGCAAGGCCGAATCAGCAATAAGTGGAGTGAAGTTTGAAAAACAATTGGCTTCAGAGTCACAATTAACTGAACTAGCCGAAGGTGGTGGCACAATAATCAGTCAACCAGCAAAGCAAGCTGACCGAATAGCAGCTCAACATGGGGTAGACGCTGCAAATGTACAAAAAGTTAGTTCAAGTGCACACAAAGCTAAAGATGGTACATCTCTAGAAACTCACGCCTTTCGCGACGCTCCTACAAATAGAGTTTTGGAGCCTAAAACGATGATGACCTGCACAGGTACTAGAATTAAAAGAAATAGTTGTTAAGAGGTAAGTGTGATGGAAGTAATTAAACGAATACAATCGAATTCTGATAATCAACACATCGATATTGTCCAGCAAGGGAACTCTTTCTCCCTTGAGGTTTATGAGACAAAATATGATGAAGAAGAGGGGTGTGAATACACAGTCAGAGTTTTTCCAGACCCCTCAGGGCAATTTGAAACCGAAGATCTGGCGATTAAAGAAGCAGAATTTTTAATGTTTGGAAAAGTAGAATAATCATACTGGTGACCTCTCCCGCAAAAATAGAACCATGACATAGATGACCTTTTCATAAATTTGACAGGCCCCCAGTCGCTGGAATGTCCAGCGCTGGGGCGCTTCAATTTTGTTCGGATGTTTTATGTTGATATGACAACGATTAGTCGTGCAAAGCCTTTTGGAGGGTCTGCAAAGCTTCGGCAATAGCGACTTTCGTTTTCTCGCCAGAGCGGCGCTTTTGTACTCGACTGCTTGCTCGTCAAGCTTGCGCTCGCCAATCACGATTTAAGGATATTGAACACCCACACTTTATGTAGATATTTAATAAGCGGCAAGACGCCAACAAAAAGATATTTTTAATATAAAAATATTGTTGACGTGTCGTTTCATATGTTATTGAATCGGTGCCCACAGATTTTGGTCGGGTCAGCCGCATTGAGCGTGCTGGCAGCACCATCACCACGTTCAGCTACGACGACATGGCCCGGGTGCTTGATTTCGACCATCAGGGATTCAACGACAGCAGTTACAGCTATAATCCGGCCAGTCAGTTGCAGAGCAAAACGGTCAGCAACGCGGATTATCAAATTCAGGTGCCGACGCTAAGCACTGAATTTTACAGCGTGAATAACCTTAACCAGTATACGCAAGTTACGGTCGATGGCTTGCCAGAGTACGCGAACTACACCAGTGCGGGCAATCTTGCCGGCTTTGATGGGTGGAGTTATGTTTACGATGCCCATAATCGCCTGGTGGCAGCGAACGGCCCTGACGATACGGTAGCACTTAGCTACGATGCCACGGGTCGCTTAACGCGTACGGTACACAACGGCGAAGTCATTGATTATCTGTACGACGGCGATAAGCTGGTGGCGGAGTACAGCAGCTCAGGCACGCTGTTGCGGCGCTTTATTCATGGCCTTGGCAACGATGACCCGGTCATTCGTTATGAAGGTGCTGGCGTAAACGCCCGCCGTTATCTGCTGGCCGATGAGCGTGGCAGCATCATCGCCGAGATGACAAGCTCCGGTGCCCTGCTGCAAGCGCATCAGTACGATGCCTACGGCAATCCGAAGCACAGCAGCGACGCACGCTTTCGTTTTACCGGGCAGATCCTCATTCCTGGCACCGAGCTGTACTACTACAAAGCACGGGTTTACCATCCGCGTCTGGGCCGGTTTATGCAAACCGACCCCATCGGCTACAAAGATGGCATGAACTGGTATGCTTATGTTGGGAATGACCCGCTGAATGGGACTGACCCGAGCGGGAAATGGATTGTTCATGCGGTAGCTTTTGCAGTGGGAGCCGCAATTAGTGGCTACCAAACATATAATAGTAGCGGAGGGGACATTGGAGCGACTTTGAAATCTGGTTTTATAGGTGGGAGTAGTGCTGCGCTATCTTTATCTCCAGCGGGAATTGCTCGGAATATGATGAAATCATTCGTTGTCGGCACCGCCGCTGACGCCACTTCTCAAGTTGTTGTTGAAGGAAAGGGCATATCCGATATAGATGTTGTTGAAAGCCTCGATGCAGGTGCAGTGGCTTCTGGTTCAACCGGGGTAGGTTCTGGTGTTGCAAAACTCACCCCTGTCAAGAATATGCCATCAGTCAAAGAGCCGAGCGTTGCTCCGGGACGGACTCAAAGAATGACAGAACACCCGGGGACAATTGCTAGTGATAAAGCTAAACAAGGTGTTATTGGCGTAGTCGTCGGTGGGGCAGCCGGTGGAACGCAATCGGTAACTGAGGAGAAGTTGCGTGAAAACTAAAAAGAAGGAGTTAAATCGGCGAATAAACGCTCTGATAGCAATCGCTTTTGTAGTTTTCATTATAGCGGCTAAACTCCTCCTGCCTCACGAGGAAGAGTTGAAGGAGTTTGGTGCACTTGGAGCAACTGCATTAGTTGTTTTTCTAAGTCTTATTTCCTATGCATTTGAAGTTCTGTTATATAACTTGATTAGCAACTTTAAAAGGAATGAAGACTGACAAATCTTAATATATTAATAAACCGGTAGTATTCAGAATTCTATGCCAGCTACGACGGCATGGGCCGGGTGCTTGATTTCGACCACCAGGGATTCAACGACAGCAGTTACAGCTATAATCCGGCCAGTCAGTTGCAGAGCAAAACGGTCAGCAACGCGGATTATCAAATTCAGGTGCCGACGCTAAGCACTGAATTTTACAGCGTGAATAACCTCAACCAGTATACGCAAGTTACGGTCGATGGCCTGCCAGAGTACGCGAACTACACCAGTGCGGGCAATCTTGCCGGCTTTGACGGTTGGAGCTATGTTTTACGATGCCCATAATCGCCTGGTGGCAGCGAACGGTCCTGACGATACGGTAGCGCTTAGCTACGATGCTACCGGTCGCTTTGTAATCCCCCCGAAAACTCGCAGCAGTTATAAGTAGAAAACTCCGTCGAACTAAAACGAAGGAATTTTCTATGCGCAAATCACGGTACACAAACAGTCAGGTCGTAGCGATTCTGAAACAAAACGAGAGCGGTGTTCCCGTTCCAGAGCTATGCCGTGAACCCGGTATGAGCTCCGCAAGGAAGCACTTGTGCAAAAATTCTGCAAAGTAGCTAAGCGCGTGCCCTACAAAACAATTTTCCACCTGTTAATTTCCTGTAATCTAGCTAGAATAGGGCCTTCAGATTCACCAACCGAAAAAATGGAAGGATTCATGGCATTGAGTGTAGTGGTTCTTGCCGCTGGTAAGGGCACCCGCATGCGTTCGGCGTTGCCAAAAGTGCTGCATCCGGTTGCCCATAAACCTATGGTGCAACATGTGATCGACAGCGCACGGCAACTGGATACGAGCGCCATTCATGTGATTTACGGCCACGGTGCTGAGGCGTTACTTGAGCGTCTTAGTGGGCAACAGTTGAGTTTTGTTGAACAAGCACAGCAGCTTGGTACCGGGCATGCGGTGCAGCAAATCGTGCCGCACGTGAACGACGACGAGCATGTGCTTATTTTATACGGCGATGTGCCCTTGACCCGCGTGGAAACCCTGCAGGATCTGGTTAACGCCGGCAGTCGAACCGACCTTGCGTTATTGACCGTCACCCTCCCCGATCCGACCGGCTATGGTCGTATTTTGCGTGATGCCGAGGGCAAAATTACCGGTATTGTTGAACAAAAAGATGCCACCCCAGAGCAGCTCCAGGTTACCGAAGCGAACACCGGCATGATGCTGGTTCAGGGCAAAGCGCTGAAACGTTGGTTAGGCCAGCTTTCCAACGACAACGCACAAGGTGAGTACTATCTGACTGATATCGTTGCCATGGCGGCACAGGAAGGCGTTGCTATTGCCTCGACCCAGCCCCGCGATATCCACGAAGTTGAAGGTGCCAATAACCGTGTGCAACTGGCCGCATTAGAGCGTGCCTATCAACAACGTCAGGCCGAACAACTGATGATGGACGGCGCCACCCTACTTGATCCGGCACGCATTGATGTGCGCGGTACGGTGAGCATCGCCAACGACGTCGTCGTTGATGTAAACGTGATTTTTGAAGGCCATGTCGAGCTGGGTGAAGGCGTTGTTATCGAGAGCAACTGCATTTTACGGAACTGCAGCATTGCCGCCGGCAGCCGGATTAAATCGCATAGCATTGTCGAAGATGCACAAGTTGCGGAGCAGTGCGAAGTAGGACCCTATGCCCGTTTACGGCCGGGCTCAGTACTTGAGCAAGGCGCCAAAGTTGGCAATTTCGTCGAAATGAAAAAGACTCGTCTCGGCAAAGGCTCTAAAGCAAATCATTTGACCTATTTAGGTGATGCCATTATCGGTGAAGGTGTGAATATTGGTGCCGGCACCATCACCTGTAATTATGATGGCGTGAATAAATTTACCACTGAGATCGACGATGGTGCCTTCATTGGCTCCAACAGTTCTTTAGTGGCGCCGGTTCGCATCGGCAAGCAGGCGACGGTAGGTGCAGGTTCGACCATCAGCAAAACCGTCGACGACCACGAGCTTGGGATAGCTCGTGGTAAGCAACGCAATATTACTGGCTGGGAACGGCCACAGAAAAAGGGATAAGCAGTATGTGTGGAATTGTAGGCGCCACTTCAGAGCGCCGCATTAGTGAGATTTTATTAGAAGGGCTGAAACGTCTTGAGTACCGTGGTTACGATTCAGCGGGCCTGGCTGTATTAACTGATAGCGGCGTAATCGAAAGTTTGCGCCGTACGGGCAAGGTACAGGAACTGAAAGATGCAGTGGGTGAGCATCCGCTTAGCGGCACCACAGGCATTGCGCACACCCGCTGGGCAACGCACGGCGGTGTGACCGAAGCCAATGCCCATCCGCACATATCCAATGACTGTATTGCTGTGGTGCATAACGGCATCATTGAAAACCATGAAAAACTGCGCGAGAAACTGCGCGGCTTAGGGTATGAATTCCGCTCTGATACCGACACCGAAGTCATTTGCCATTTGGTGCATCACGAAAAACAAACCCACGCGGATTTATTTGAAGCGGTGCAAGCAGCGGTAAAACAGCTGCATGGCGCCTATGGCACCGTGGTAATGGATTGCCAGGATCCGGGACGGCTGGTGGTGGCGCGCTCAGGTAGCCCGCTGGTGATTGGCCTGGGTATCGGCGAAAACTTCATCGCTTCGGATCAGCTGGCATTGTTGCCGGTGACCCGCAAATTTATGTACCTCGAAGAAGGTGACATGGCGGATATCACCCGTACCGATGTGAAAGTCTATGACAAACACGGACAGCGCACTGAACGTGCGATCCATGAGTCTGACGGCCAGTACGATGCGGGTGGTAAAGGTAACTACCGGCATTTCATGCTGAAAGAGATCCACGAACAGCCAAGCGCCGTGCGTAATGCCCTCGAAGGCCGTCTGGTAGAGGGTAAAGTTGCCGACAATGCTTTCGGTGAAGGTTCGATGAACCTGCTAAAAGACATTGAGCACGTGCAAATTGTCGCCTGTGGTACCTCGTACCATGCCGGTATGGTTGCACGCTATTGGCTGGAAGCGCTGGCAGGCGTTTCATGTAACGTCGAAATAGCCTCCGAGTTCCGCTACCGGCAGTCGCATGTGCATCCGAACAGCCTGTTGGTGACGATTTCACAATCAGGTGAGACCGCAGACACCCTCGCCGCTTTACGCTTGTCGAAAGAGCTCGGCTACAAGGGCTCGCTAACCGTCTGTAACGTGGCGACCTCGTCAATGGTGCGCGAATCGGACCTTGCCTACATGACCCGTGCGGGCACTGAAATCGGTGTGGCGTCGACCAAAGCCTTTACTACGCAACTGGTGGGGCTGATGATGTTGGTGCTGGCTCTGGGTCAGTCACGCGGCTTATCGGGCGACAAACAGCAACATATCGTCTCCGCTTTGAAAGCCCTGCCTTCAAAACTTGAAGAAGCATTGCTGCTTAGCGATGAAATTGAAGCGCTGGCACCGGAGTTTGCCGACAAGTTCCACAGCCTGTTCCTTGGCCGCGGCTCGCAATACCCGATCGCTATGGAAGGCGCGTTGAAGCTGAAAGAAATTTCCTACATTCACGCAGAAGCCTACGCTGCCGGCGAGTTGAAACATGGCCCGTTGGCTCTGATCGACGCCGAAATGCCGGTGATTGTGGTCGCGCCAAATGATGAATTGCTCGAGAAGCTGAAGTCGAATGTTGAAGAAGTTCGCGCCCGTGGCGGCATCATGTACGTGTTCGCTGACAAAGACGCCCACTTCAAAGGCGATGACAGCATGCGCGTGATTAACGTCAGCCATTGTGACGAACTCATTGCACCTATCGTCTACACCATCCCGCTACAGCTGCTGTCGTACTTCGTTGCCATCATCAAAGGCACCGACGTGGATCAGCCGCGTAACCTGGCGAAATCGGTGACGGTGGAGTAACGGCTTGCTGGTTTAAAAAAGGGCTCTTCAGAGCCCTTTTTTGTGGCTTTCCTTTAAAACAAATCTACCGAAACAAGCAGCTAGCAGTTAGTTCCTCACAATAGCATCTAAGTTGCTCTTGCCCTGTCGATAATATTAACTTATCTTCTGTTACATAATTAGAACATCGTGGGGGTGTCGATTATCTCCATAGCCGGTAATTGCATCCACCAAGGGTTACATACATTAAGGATAGTTATGTTTAAGAAGGTTTTAAAAGGACTTGGAATCGCAATCCTCTCGTTAATTACCCTGTTTGTCATCATTGGTGTTTGGAGTGGCTATAAGTCGTCGACTTACGAGAAAACGGCTATCCCCTATCTTGATGTTGCGATCCCTGAAATCTCCTCATGGGAAACGGACGCAATGAAGAAGTATTTAACACCGTCAGTGCTTGCAGATGTTAGTGAAAAAGACCTGAATACAGTTGTCCGTACTTTGTCGAAAATGGGAGAACTTGTCGAATTAGGTCAGTATGAATTTAGTTCGGTGACCTCTAAAGCGCTTATTGGTGGTGGCTCAGGAACATTTGTTACTTATGTCGTCCCGGCAAATTATGAAAATGGTCAAGCGACTATTACAGTAACCCTCAAAGAAGAGGACGATTCATTTTCTGTGTATCAATTCAACCTAAACTCAATGGCGTTACTTGAATAACGTGCAAACGAAAGCTGCTCAGCTCACACTCGTGAGCACTGTCCTAAACGGAACTACCTTGGGAATTCTGTGACAGCAGGTCAACCAAACATAGAGAACCATCATGGATGTGACAAAAAAGAAATTAGGTGATGCAGCGGATAAGAATATAATTTCTGCTGAGCAAGCAGAAAGGCTTTACGAGTTTTTAGATGCTCAGTCCCAGGACGTTCCGAGATTTACTTTTACCCATATCCTTTATTACCTGGGTGGACTTATCGCTATTGGCGCGATGACCGTATTTATGAATTTAGGCTGGGAGTCATTCGGCGGTCCCGGAATCGTAGCGATCTCTATTGTTTATGCTGTTATTGGCTTAAAAGTAACGAACTCTTTCGCGGCAAAGAATCTGGTTATTCCAGCAGGCATTTGCGCAGCATTTGTCGTTTGCTTAACGCCATTGGCTATTTATGGTTTCCAGCAGTGGCTCGGCGTCTGGCCCGATGAAAGCGTTTATAGGGATTACCACAGATATATCAAGTGGCATTGGCTATACATGGAGTTGGGTACCTTAGCGGTTGGGATCATTATTGGGTGGAAGTACAAATACCCGTTTTTGATCATGCCAATCGCAGTTACGCTTTGGTATATGACAATGGATATTACGGCCATGATTTCAGGCGGAGATGCCGACTGGGAGCTGAGAAAGCTTGTGTCCTTGTATTTAGGCCTGCTAATGATCGGATTAGCTTTTTGGGTTGATATCCGATCACATAAAAAAGCCGATTATGCTTTCTGGATTTATATCTTTGGAGTTATCGCATTCTGGGGCGGTCTGTCATTACAGTACTCTGATAGCGAGTTATCAAAATTCATCTATTTCTGCATTAATCTGATAATGATAGGCGTTGGTGCCTTATTGATTCGCAGGGTTTTCGTCGTGTTTGGCGCTATTGGCAGCGCTTGTTATCTTGGTTATTTAGCCTTTGATGTGTTTGAAGACAGCTGGCTGTTCCCGATTGCATTAACTGCCGTTGGACTCGGGATTATTTATCTGGGTATTCTTTGGCAAAAGCATGAAAAAACGATTACAAAGAAATCACGGTCATTACTTCCTGCCCCGTTTCGGGAATTGTTGGAAGCTAAATCGTGAAGTTGCAACAAAACCAAAGGCGTCACTTAGAGCGCAAGTAGCAAAAATAGTGAGTTCCAATGACCTATCAGGCAATAAACTTTGACAACAAGTTCGGGCTCTTTGACGAGCAGTGGTCACCAAAAGTGATCGCTGAGATGAACGACTACCAGTTTAAGGTGGTAAAGCTGGAGGGCGAGTTTGTCTGGCATGATCACAAAGATACCGACGAAACCTTTATTGTCCTCGAGGGTCATCTCAGAATCGACTTTCGCGATGGGCATGTGGATTTGGCGGCAGGGGAAATGTACGTGGTCCCGAAAGGCGTAGAGCACAAGCCCTACGCGGCTGCCGAGGCTAAGGTTTTGCTGATTGAACCGCGCGGCGTCGTCAATACTGGCGACGCTGGAAGTAGCAAAACCGCACAAAACGATGTCTGGATCTGATAAGCGGGTTAATCAAGCATATGCTCTGAAAAGAGCTCCCGGCGGTTAATCATCTCCCCGGCGACCATGAAGATGCCGTCGCCCGTATAGTGCAGAGTTGTTGGGTATTCGGGCTCGGTCATGACTTGAGCAGCCACGATTTCAAGGATAAAAAAGTTATAGCGTTCGATGAGACTGTCGTCGTAGAGGCGACACTCGAAGTTGGCATAGCAATCTGTGATTAGCGGTGCCCCCACCTTCTGCGCGCGCTCCGTGCTGAGCTCAAATTCGGAGAACTTGTCGATTTCTGCACCAGTGGTATTGCCTATCCCGATCACCTTTTCGGTAAGATCTGTCGTAGGTAAGTTGATGACACATTCCCGGCTTTGTTTGATTAAGTGATGGCTATGGTTTTTCTTCGAAATGATGCAACCCACCAGTGATGGCGATCGGTCCAGTATGCTGTGCCAACCAAGGGTCATGACGTCGGACTCGCCGTCGTGGTGCGACGACACCAGAATGACTGGGCCGGGCTCAAGATAGCGGCGCGCTTTATCAACAGGAAGTTGTTTTTTGCTGGCATTAACGTTCATTGATCTGTTCCTCCAATTCACGTGATGGGTCAGTTTCCTAAACGTGCTGCCCCTCCCGTACAAAAGGGATACCTTAATACTACACCACATAACTAAAGCACTTAAAACACCAGCAAGGAAAGTTAACTTTTTCAGGAGATCTCATCTATTCTCTAACTATAGAAGCGCTACCCGTTTCATTAATGGAGATGTTATGAGCAACAACCTGAACTCAGTACGCAATGTTTACAAAGCTTTCGCGAAAGGTGATATACCCGGGGTGTTAGCAACGTTTTCTCCGGATATCCGCTGGACCGAAGCGGAGGGAGGTCCTTATGGCGGGATTTTTATTGGTCCGGACGCAGTAGTAGAAAATGTTTTTATGAAGCTTGGCGGGGAATGGGACGGTTTCGAGGCAATACCTGGTGAGTTCATTACTGAAGGCGATACCGTAGTTGCCTTGGGCGAGTATAGCGGCACCTTTAAAGCCACAGGAAAAAGCTTTAAGGCTCCTTTCGCTCATGTCTGGAAATTTGAAAATGGTAAAGTGATGTCTTTCCATCAGCACACCGATACCGCGGTGCATCAACGTCCATTGCAAAACCAATAAATAATTGACTTCGGAAAGGGTACAAATTACATTTGTTCTACTACATGCAACAACAATACAACATGGATGATGGGATGAAGGTTAAAGCTCTTATAGCTGGTTTTTTTGCGTTGGCGGCGAGCGCGGTGCATGCGGTGAGTGCAGAGGATTATCATGTGGCGGTTGACCTGCTGCACAATAATCAGGTAACAGCGTCACCAAGTTTAGTAGTACAGGACGGCGTGCCGGCAAGTGTCAGCGTAAGTGGCGATGACGGCTATGAAGTCGCCCTGACTATACGTAAGCAGAACTCTGAATTTCTGGTGGATACTCAAATTAACTCCGCCGGTGGGTCTATAGCTCCAAGTTTTTTAGTTAAGGCGAGCCATCCAGCAAAGGTCACGATCGGAGAGTTTGGCTTGCGATTAACGCTAACCGAACAGCCTTAAGATGAAAGTCGTTATCGCATTCGCTGCGATATAGCCCTATTAACCTACAAAGCAGTATTTCATGACGTTGTACCTTAAAAAATTCCTTGCTGTAATTATTGTCCTGGCAGTGTTGGCTGTCATTAGTTTGCCCGCTATCGGTGCGACCTATCTTCTTGCGTGGCTGATTGACTTCCTCGTGACTATCAACTTCGATAGTTCCCTGACCCATGGTGTTTGCATTTTTCTTGGTGTGGCCTGGACACTAGCCTCTATTAACACGGATAAAGCTCTGAATACCCTGGCTCGTTGGTAAAGACCCAGTTAGAAACTACCAATTTGGGCATTCTTTGCTATGTTTAAGAGGTAGTTATTTCACTATGTGTCTTAAACAAAAAGGAAAATCCAATGAGCTTTTTATGGTTTCTACTGGTAGGCCTTATTGCCGGTTGGTTAGCAGGAACGCTGGTAAAAGGCGGTGGCTTCGGCATCCTTGGTAACATTGTTATTGGCATTATTGGCGCAATGTTAGGTGGTTTTTTATTCAGTCTGCTTGGGCTGTCCAGCGATGGCGGATTAATCGGCAGTATTATTGTAGCCACTATAGGCGCTATTGTTTTGTTAATTATCGTTAGGGCTTTAAAGCGAGCCTGATTGGGTTAGCTTCTCTAACCCCAGTTCTCAATTGTAATTGCAATTGCCATGCCAGTCAGTAACATGACTCGGCATGGCTAAACCTCGCAAAAAACAACCTCTTCGAACGGTTCAAATCAGTTGTAGCAAATGCCGCGCGCCACTCTACAAGTATCGCAAAGGCGGCAAAGGCGCGCTGGTGAAGTGCTTCGTCGAGCGTATCGTAGAAAATCACACTAACGACGTCGGCATTTGCCCTGGCTGTGGTCAGGAGTTTGCCCGCGAAACCATGATCCGTGGCACCCCCGCTTACAAGATTGTCGGCGGTAAGGTTATGGTTAAATAGTTTTTTGTTACCCGCAGCAATCAGCGAGCTTATCAGCTTCGCCGCGGCGCACCTGCAGTGCATTGCGGACGATACCGACCGCTGAAACGATCACTATGCCTGCAATCATCAGGCCAACCAGCAAGTCTGGCCATGCAGCGTTCTGTGAACTGACGAGTAAGGCTGAGAAAATAACACCAGCATTCATGAGCATGTCGTTACGTGAGCAGATCCAGCTGGCGCGAATATTGAGGTCGCCATTACGGAAGCGGTACAGGAGCGCAAAGCAAACGACGTTCACCGCCAGCGCTAGAAACGCGACAGACAGCATCATGTCGGCATTCGGTGCGCTGCCAAAAATCATGCGTTTAATAACGTCAAGAATAACGAGGCTGGCCAAAACGAGCTGTAGGGTACCATTCAGAAGTGCTGCATTTGCTTTGTGTTTCAGGGTCTTGCCAACAGCGTATAGGCTAGCAGAGTAAACCAGTGCGTCGGCCAGCATGTCTAACGAGTCAGCAATGAGGCCACTTGACTGGGCGATCCACCCCGCAATAAACTCAACAAAAAACATCACCGCATTAAGAACTAAAACTGTCCACAGCAATTTGCGTTGTGCACTGTCAATTTGCGCCTGGGTATCGATGCCACAGCAACTGCTCATTAAACTCTCCTCGTTAACAACGGGCGTATTTTACCATAGCTAACGGTTGAGTAGTAAATGCACCCGTTGCTGGAGTTCGGGTACCACCTCAGCTTCAAACCAGGGGTTACGTTTAAGCCAGATGTTGTTGCGGGGACTTGGGTGGGGCATCGGCAATACGTGTGGCCAGAATTCGCGCCAGCGCGACACGGTCTGGGTCAGATTATCGCGTCGCGAACCCAGTCCCTGATCATACAAATGCCAGCGTATAGCGTACTGGCCGATGGCCAGCACCAGCTCGAGTTTGGGCAGCTCAGCGAGTAGCCGACGACGCCATAGCGGCGCGCATTCAGGTCGCGGCGGTAAATCGCCGGATTTGCCTGTGCCGGGATAACAGAACCCCATGGGCAAGATGGCAAATTTCTGCGGGTCATAAAACGCTTCACGGTCGACGCCTAACCAATTGCGGAGTCGATCGCCGCTGGCATCATCAAAAGGTAATCCAGATGCGTGCACGCGTCGGCCCGGAGCCTGGCCTGCGACCAGGATCCTGGCTGAACTTGACGCCTGCACGACGGGGCGGGGCCCACAGGGAAGCTCAGCTTCGCAGTGTCGGCAGGCTCGTACTTCGGTTAAAAGGTTCGCTAAAGCCATATTCACACCTGTTATTTACGGCGCCAGCTGTGGAATTTTTGCACCCAGTTCAAAAGTTTCTCTGGCGCATGCGCCCGCTTCCAGTTACCGGCGACCGATTTATTGGCTTCAGCCATCGTCGGATAACTATGGATGGTGCCGAGAATCTTATTCAGGCCGATACCCTGCTTCATGGCGAGCACGTACTCAGCTAGCAACTCGCCAGCCTGGGCACTGACAATATTCACCCCTAAAATTTTATCTTTGCCGGGCTCGGTAAGTACTTTGATGCGGCCGTAGGCTTGCTGATCGGCGATAGCACGATCTAAATCGCTGATGTCGTATTCGGTGACTTCATAATCCACACCCCGGTCAGTCGCAGCCTGTTCGGTCAGTCCGACATTGGCTACCTCTGGTGTGGTGTAGGTCACCCACGGAATAACTGAATAGTCGACGCGGAAGTTCTTGTATGGGTCGAACAACGCATTTACCGCTGCATACCAGGCCTGGTGCGAAGCAACATGGGTGAATTGATACGGGCCGGCAACATCACCACAACCATAAATATTAGGAAAGTTTGTCTGCAGCAACTCGTTAACTTTAAGCGTTTTGCCGGTTTCGACGCCCAGTTCCTGAAGACCAAAGCCTTCCAGGTTAGCCTGTCGACCAAGCGCAATCAGCACACGATCAAACGGCAGTTCTACGTCTTCTTCTTCGTGTTCAGCGATAAGCACCCGTTCACTATTTTTCTCGCTAAATTCCTTCGCTTTATGGTTTAACCGTAACTCCACGCCGTCGTCACGCAATTGTTTTTGGACCAGAGCTGCGGCGTCGATGTCGTCATTCGCAAGCAGACGTGCACCCATTTCCACCACAGTAACCTGACTACCCAGTAGCTGAAACGCTTGTGCCAGCTCACAACCGATAGGGCCACCACCGAGCACTAACAGGCGCTTCGGGAGTTCACGTAGCTGCCACAGGTTCTCCGACGTCAGGTAATCCACCTGCTTAAGTCCGGGAAAATCAGGAACTAATGGCCGTGCGCCTGTAGCGACGATGATACTACGGGTACTTATGGTTTTTTCGCCATCAGGGTTTTGTACTTTTACCTGCCATGGCGAAACGATGGTCGCTTCCCCCTGCTCGACGTCGACACCAAGCTTGGTATAACGCTCAACGGAATCGTGCGGTGCGATACGCGCAATCACCTGCTGTACGTTATCCATCACTTTGGCAAAATCGATTGCTTCGATGCGACTGGCCAACCCTAGTTGTTCAGCTTCACGGGTCTGGCGAATGCTTTTGGCAACGTGTAATAAGGCCTTCGATGGCACACAACCGGTATTCAGGCAGTCACCACCCATTTTATGCTTCTCGATCAGGGTGACTTTAGCTTTAACAGCCGCAGCAATGTAAGCACTTACTAACCCCGCCGAGCCTGCACCAATGACAACAAGGTTAGTGTCAAAGGATTTGGGCTTGCTAAAGCCGCCATAAGCGCGGCGGCGTTTCAGGAAGCTTAAAATAAACTTCGTAAGCAACGGCATTAGACCGAGCAGCACTAAAGCACCGAGTACATCGACAGAAAGGATATCGCCTAAACTTGAAATTTCCGCAAGCTGGGTGCCTGCATTCACGTACACCGCGGTTGCTAACAACATACCGACCTGACTGACCCAGTAGTAGGTCCAGGTCTTAATCTTGGTAAGACCCATAACCAGGTTGATAACAAAGAACGGGAATAATGGCACCAGACGCAAACTTAACAGATAGAACGCACCATCGCGCTCAATGCCTTCATTGATCGCCCGCAGTCGCTTACCAAACTTCTTTTGCACCCAGTCATGAAGTAACCAGCGCGCACTTAAGAAAGCCAGTAATGCGCCGACCGAGCTGGCAAAAGATGCCAGCAGCAAACCCCAGGCGAAGCCGAAGACTGCGCCAGCGCCCAGGGTTAGAACCGTGGCACCGGGTATCGACAGAGCAGTTGAGATGACGTAAATAACAAAATACACCCCCAACAAAAAAATCGGGCGCTCGTTGAACAATTGATTCAGCGTTTGTTGCTGCTGTTTAAGTTGCTCAAGGGTTAAATACTGAGTCAGGTCAAATGCAAAAACACTGCCTACCAGCGCAATGATAATGGCGATAAACAGTAGTTTTTTATACGGCATGCGATCTCCGGTTCAATTAGAAGTTGTAGCTAAAGCTCAATTGAGCATGGCGGGGTAATGATGGGAACGCAAGGGTGGCGCCAAAGTAGCCACCTTCAAAGACTGGTGCCCAGTTATCCTGATCCGTCACGTTGATAATATCGATACGCGCCCGCAGTCGCTCACTGAAGCGATACTCAGTAGACAAATTCAGCTGGTGCTGATCGCGGATAAACACCGTCTGGAGGTAATCCAGTGGGTATGACTTGGTGTAACTTAAGTCACCGCCGACGGTCCATTGTTCGTTTAAGCGCCAGCCCACGACTGTTGAGGCCTGGACTTCAGGAACGCCCTGCAACTGCTGATAGGACGGTGGGAAAGCGGCAAAATTCGGAGCGCCGACTCCGGTACCTTCGATAATATCAGGCCGTGAATCATCAAATGCGTCAGCGACCTGCCGGGTCCCCTGGAACGCCGCAGAATTATCGTAATAAGCATCAATGTAGCTGGCTGCAACCGTCGCCCAGAAGCCGTTACCCCGGTCATAATGCCACTGTGCCTCAAAGCCTTCAGTACGGATGCCACTGTTGGAACCGTCGCGGTTACGCAGGCTGCGACGCTGATCAAATAACACCGCATCGGCGTACCAGCGTGCGCCTGCCGGTGCGTATTTCACACCAAGCTCGTACAGTCGGTTTTCGGTGGCAAAATTCTGCGGGTCAATTTCCTGATTCGCGTTAAGTACCGTGCCACCGGCCATCGAATTCGATGTCGAGTCGCTGTCGTAAGCGGTCGCATAGAGCATCAGCTCATTGTTAATGTCGTACTGCAAGGCAAAGCTGGCCGCGCTTAGCCACTCGTTGTGGGTATCGCGACCTGGTGTTACTCCGGCTGGCGGAATAGCATCCTGGGCTTCAACATCGTAGTAATCTGCGCGTGCCCCAAAAGTGGCCAGCAAGCGCTCAGTCAGTTGCCATTTATGTTGGGCAAAAATGCCCCATTGATAGCTGGTGGAGTCGGTCGTGTCGGAAAGATTAAAATCACCCACGCCGTCGTTATTGAGGTCGTATTGGGTGCCTGGTGAGACAAAGACACCCGGCCGTAACTCGACCAGCCGCGCCTGTTGCTCTGCGGTAAGCGGGATCCGGCGTTGCGAAAGGTTGCCTGTCAAGTCTATCGGCAGATCCGCTTCGGTGGTGAACTGGCTGTAACCGAGTACATCGTTATAGCGCATATTGACGCCAAACACAGTGTGTTCGGCATAGTGCAACTCGAGACGATGTTCAAAGGTTTGTGCACCATCAATAATCTCGACAAAGCTATTCTGATTGATGCCCTCGCGGTCAAGGTGCTGATAATAACTGCGGTTGACCATGAGCCACTGCTGGCTCAGCTGATGGCTCAAACTCGAGTGCAGTATCAGTGTCTCTGCGCTATTCGTATCGAGCGGATCGGTCAGTACCCGGCTGCGGTCGATTTCGATCTGCCCGGTGGGGCTCACCACGGCAAACGCGCCCGGGACAAAAGAGCCATTTGGTTGTTGGCCCTGGCCGGTGATATATAAATTATCGTCAATTAACGCCTGGGTGGGACGGTTAATACCCGCATTATCGGTCCAGCTGACGTCATAGTACTCAACACCAAGAGACCAGCGTGTCGCCGTATTAGGCTGCCATTCGTACGCGACAAACAGATCGTTACTGCGCAGCTTGGTAAAGTCATAAAAGCTGTCTTCGTCAATAACTTCCGCGCTGACACGCAGGGCAGATTCGTCTTTGGTTAACACCTGATTGTGATCGACCTGCAAGCGGTACTGTTGCCATTCACCAAGTTTGCCCCGCAGCAATGTGCCGGAGGTATTTAATTGTGCACGCTTAGGTTGCAGTTGTACAAAACCACCCACCCGTTGTGTGGTGCCAAGCATGACTGGCGGGGCACCTTTAACTACCGCGATAGACTCGATAGGGTTCAGAGTTAACGGAATACCAAGGCCATTATTCCCTGCCTGGCGACGCATACCGCCTTCAAACAATTCCCCTAACTGACCGCGTAAACTCGGCAATGACGGATTACCAAAGCCCGCAGCGGCGTGACTGTTTGGTGCAAAGCGCGTGATATCATGCAGATCATCGATATTGGCCGACTGCATCAGCGATTCCGTGATAACCGTGGCAGCACGCGGGATCTCGCGCAACGTATCGGCACTGCCGAAGATACCTTCGATCGGTTCTTCGCTGGGTAACACCAGTTCCTGTTCGGCACCATGCACCTGAATGATTTCATCAGGCTTAGGGTTCTCCTGCGCCAGCAAGCTAAAGGGTAGGTATGCGGGAATTAGCGCAGCCAAGGTTAAAATTTTCAAAACAGTTCTCTCCACCAACTAAGTCAGATCAATCGTTTACGTGTATATGGGCATTATGGTTTAGTTGCGAAGAATTATCATGGAATTTAGTCACCGCTGGTCAAAGGGCCTTTGCACAAAGTGCAATCACCGTCGCTGTCGGCAGAGCTTTCCACATAGCGGAGTTTATGTGAGGCTTTGCCGCGGTTGGCGGTAAATTGATAACGTTGCTCCCGCGCGGCGGGTTTACGCGCAATGAATTGACATACGGCCCCGGTGCCATTGTGGCGGTCACCTTCGTGAATCTCGCGCTCAAGCTCCTGACTGATTTCCACTTCAAAGCCTTTAAACGCCCTGACCAGTTCCGTCTGCGAAACCATAAGATCGGCATCGCTCGGACCGCCGGTTTCATTGTCTAGTTGAGCTGGCGTATAGGCCTCGAGCAAAAAGAAACCACCCGGTTTGAGGCTGGCGGCAATTTCCTCGTAAAGGTGTGCTCGTGCGGCACTTGGCAGGTGGCAGAAGATGGCGACAATGCCGTCGTAATGGGCTTTCGGAAGTTGCGTTTCGGTGAGATCGACACATTCGGTTTGAATACTGACGTCCCGCTGCGCTGCTAATTTCTGTGCTTTGTCCAGTCCCACCCGGGAGATATCCATCGCACACACCTGAGCCCCGAGCTCGGCCAGATAGACAGAATTTCGTCCTTCGCCATCGGCGACGCACAACACATGTGGGTGATCGTAGGCCGCCAGCAGATCAGAGGCGTGCTGCAACAGGAAGTCGTTAGGTGCAGTGCCATAAACGTATTCATCCGTGTTATAGCGTTCATCCCATCGATTATTCATAGTTCTTCCCAGCAAAATCAGTGGCGCTATGACGTTCCTTCACTTGTTCGTTTTCATCGCCCCAGGTCCGATTCACCATTCTGCCGCGTCGCACGGCCGGACGCTCACCAACCTCATTGACCCAGCGCACCACATGCTCGTACTCATGTACTTGTAAGAATTCTGCGGCGTCATAGGCTTCATTATTTACTACTGCGCTGTACCAGGGCCAAATCGCCATGTCGGCAATAGTGTAGGCATCGCCAGCGATATAGCGATGATCGGCAAGTTGTCGGTTAAGTACATCAAACTGCCGTTTGACTTCCATGGTGTAGCGATTGATAGGGTATTCATACTTTTCTGGGGCATAGGCATAGAAGTGACCAAAGCCACCCCCCAGGAACGGACCCGTACCCATTTGCCAGAACAACCAGTTTAAGGTTTCCGTGCGTGCGCCATGTTGTGTTGGCAGAAAAGCGTCAAACTTCTCGGCTAAATAAAGCAGAATCGAACCTGATTCGAATACCCGCGTCGGCGGGCTGGTGCTGTGGTCAACTAACGCCGGAATTTTGGAGTTTGGGTTAATCTCGACAAAGCCACTACCAAACTGGTCGCCTTCGGTGATGTCGATGAGAAAGGCGTCGTACTCCGCTTGTGAATAGCCGGCGGCAAGCAACTCTTCCAGCAGGATAGTCACTTTGACGCCGTTCGGTGTTGCTAACGAGTATAACTGCAAGGGATGTTTACCGACCGGAAGTTCTTGCTTATGGGTGGCGCCGGCGACAGGGCGATTGATTTTGGCAAACTTGCCTCCGCTTTCCTGATCCCTTTGCCAAACCTTAGGTGGCGTGTAATCTGAAGTCATAGCAATTTCTCCACTGATAGCTGCGTATCAAAAACAACAAAGGCGGCACAGAGCCACCTTTGTATCATAGCTTTACATCAGTTTTTTAGTAGCCTTGAACTTCAATGTCATTTTCCACCGATTTTACGCCCTCTACACCTTCTGCAAGTTGAGCGGCGAGATCAGCCATTTCTGCGGTTGGCACGACGCCACTTAACACGACATTGCCGTCAATGGTTTCGACATTGATTGCCATCGCATCAATCGCACCGGCTTCGACAAATGCTGCTTTTACCCGGGCTGTAACAGCTGCATCGCTCAGGAAATCGCCCGCTTCGGCTGTTTTATCTTCGGCATACGCCATGGCGTTGTTGGCGGCTTCTTTGGTTTCTTCAGCTGCCTCCTCCATTGCATCGCCAGTATCCTCAGCTGCCTCTTCAGCCTGCTGCATAGTTTGATCGGCCTGATCTTCAGCCTGGTCTTGTTCAGCCTGACTGCAAGCCGTTAGTGATAAGGTCGACAATAATGCGATGATCGCTAAAAGATTTGTACTTTTCATAAATTAACCCCCTGTTTTTACAATTAACTTCCGCATATAAGGGTAGCTCTAAATTGTAAATTTGCGAGTCAATTTACGTCAGCTTTGCGTAATCTCTGATCTGTGCGAAAGTAATAACAAGGTAAACTGGACGGTAAAAGAGGGAATTATGGCGCTATTAGGAAATATTCTTTGGTTCATTTTCGGTGGTCTGGTGATGGGCTTAGGCTGGTGGTTAGCTGGCTTGGTGGCTTTCATTACCATTATCGGGATCCCCTGGGCGCGTGCCTGTTTCGTGATTGGCCGTTTCGCATTCTTCCCGTTTGGTTATGAAGCGATCAACCGCCGGGCGTTAAAGCAGAAAGACGACATTGGCACCAGCGCATTTGGTACACTGGGCAATATTCTCTGGCTGATCTTTTTTGGCTGGTGGTTGGCTATCGGTCATATTTTTGCTGCCATCGCCTGCTTTATTATTATTATTGGCATTCCTTTTGGTATTCAGCATCTAAAACTTGCGGTGATCGCTTTAATGCCAATAGGTCAAACCATCGTACCTAAAGAGGTAGCTCAGGCCGCACGCCAGAAAAATGCGGAAGAGTATGTAGATAATCAGCGCAAATAACCAACACAAATAAGTATGGAGTGTGCAGCATGACGTGGATGATTTATGGAGCTTATGGCTATACCGGAGAGCTGGTGGCCAACTACGCGAAAAGCCAGGGCCTGAAACCTTTGCTTGCTGGACGCAACGAGAAAAAGTTAAAAGCTGTCGCTGAACGGCTGGAACTTCCCTATGACGTGGTCAACCTGGAAGATGAGGTCGCGTTGCGGCAGGCGCTTGGCGAAATGGACCTTGTCGTGCATTGTGCCGGCCCCTTTGAGGTGACTGCGGCGCCGATGATCGATGCTTGTATTGCGACGCGTACCCATTACCTTGATATCACAGGTGAACTGGCAGTATTTGAGTACGCTCACAGCAAAGATGATGAAGCTAAGCGCGCAGGCATTGTGTTATGTCCGGGCGTTGGTTTTGATGTGATTCCCACGGACTGTGTCGCCGCGCGGCTGAAAGAACAGCTGCCAGATGCGAATCACCTGACGTTAGGGTTTGACTCGGCATCACGAATGAGCCGTGGCACGGCAAAAACCAGTGTGCGTCGTCTGGGCGAAGGTGGTGCAGTGCGCCGCGATGGTAAAATTGAAACGGTTCCGCTGGCTTACAAGACCCGCACCATAGATTTTGGTAATGGTGAAAAATTCGCGATGACGATTCCCTGGGGCGACGTTGCCACTGCCTATTACACCACTGCTATTCCAAACATCGAAGTCTTTATACCTGCTTCGCCAAAGCTGGTGAAGCGTTTGCAGCGGATGAATTACCTGCGCTGGGTACTGCGCTTCGAATGGGTGAAAAACTGGCTCGAGAAGAAAGTGGAACAGCAACCGGCAGGACCGAGTGAGAAGCAGCTGGAAGAAGCGCTGACCTGTGTCTGGGGCGAGGCCAGTAATGCCCAGGGCGAAAAGGTATCTTTACGTGAAAAAGTAATGAACGGTTACAAGCTTACGAGCCATGGCGCGGTCGATGTAGCGCAGCATGTGTTAGCTGAAACCCCGCAAGGCGGTTACTATACACCAGCAAAACTTTGTGGTGCCGAGCTTATCGAGCGCTATCGTATCAAGTAAGGAAGCATTATGTGGCGAGCGTGGTTAACTGGGGTAGTTGGTGTGGGCATAATGTCGATGACCCCCGTGCATGCCTGGAGTCAAGGGTTGAACTCAGAGGAATTCAATGAAGAAGATTTGGTGGCGCGCTTTTGGGAGCTTGACGAAGAGCATAAACGAGGGGTGTTTCAATTACGCACTTATCGACCTAATTTTTTGCTGCCGATCCATCATAGTTCCAACATCAATACCCAGCCTCAGTCGCCTACCCGCGGACCATCGGAGCCGTTAGAGAGCTATAAGCCGAACGAAGTTAAGCTGCAGATTTCATTGCGGACGAAGCTTTTTGAGAACTTGTTGCTGCCCAATGCCGATTTGTGGGTGTCCTATTCGCAGGTATCGTTATGGCAGGCGTGGAATTCCGATGATTCATCGCCGTTTCGCAGCACCAATTACAACCCCGATGTGTTTTATATTTTGCCCTGGTCTGACAAATTTGATTTTATCCCGGGTGATGCGCGGATCAGATTTGCGAAAGTCGGTTTTGCCCACGAGTCCAACGGCCAGACCAAACCGGATTCACGCAGCTGGAACTACTTTCATTTCGGTGGTGCTATTGAGTGGGGCGATGTGCTGTGGGAAACCACATGGAAGCAGCGTGTCAACGAAGTGGGCGACGAAGATGACAATCCAGATTTAATACGTTTTCGCGGAAACTTTGAGAATCAAATTTCCTGGCGCAATCAACTCAGCACTTACAGTTTAACCCGTAAAACCCGCGAGCTTTCATGGGACCGCGGCTCCTGGCAACTTGATTTCACGCATCCGGTGAATTCGAGTAAACCCGATGGCCTGCGCTTTTATATCCAGTTTTTCTCGGGCTACGGCGAGACGTTGATTGACTACAATCATCGGCAGAACCGTATTGGTATCGGCTTCTTATTACTTAACATTTAAGCACTGAACATGGCTGACAACTACCTTCTCAAGCTCTACCACAAGTGCCTTGCTTACCCCTTTGGGCGGCAGCTGTTTTCGGCACTATTTGCTCGCAAAGCACCCTACTTCAGGACCATTAAACCGCTGATTACTGAGCTGAAGCCGAATTACTGTGAGTTGCGGTTTCGCAAACGCAAGGCTGTTCAGAACCATATTGGCACCGTGCATGCCATTGCCCTTTGTAACGGCCTGGAAATGGCCATGGGCGCACTCGCTGAAGCAAGCATACCCAAACATTTACGCTGGATACCCAAGGGGATGACGGTAAATTACACCGCAAAAGCCAATAGCGACATTCGCATCACGGCTGAAACACCGGTCGATGCCTGGCAGGCAGGGGACCTCGACGTCGTGGTAAAAGGCTTTCGCGATGATGGTACCGTTGTTATTGAAGGCACCATCACCATCTATATTTCTGAAAAACCCAATAGGTCTTAGCTCAATGAGTCAATTACCCGCTTGTCCACAGTGTGAATCACCCTACGCCTACGCCGATGGCGCCATGCTCATTTGTCCTGAGTGTGCATACGAATGGTCGCCGAACGAACCCATCACTGAGTCTGGTAAAACCTATCGCGATGCTAACGGCAATGAGCTGCAGGACGGCGATACGGTCACCGTAATAAAAGATTTGAAAGTAAAGGGCTCATCGCTGGTGGTGAAAGTCGGTACCAAGGTGAAGAATATTCGCCTGACCGATGAAGGTGATCACGACATCGATTGTAAAATCGATGGCATTGGGCCGATGAAATTAAAAACTGAATTCGTTAAAAAAGCTTAAGCAAGAAGCTTTTTCAGTTCGGATTCGATGGCGAATACGTGTTCATCCTGTTCACCCAGCTCTCGCAGGGCGTCGGCAAGCTTTAATAAATACTCACTGTTGGGTCCACTGGGGCCCTTCGAACGCGCGATGTGCCGGGCAATTTGTTGTGGTGATGCTTCGCCCAGATAAGCTTCATTGTCAGGGCCGGCAATGTAAACCAGGCCTTCGACCTGGCCGCTGCCGTCGAGCCAGTCAAACCTGGTAAAAATGCGCAGGTAGCCGTTTTTTTCACGGTGATCTAAATGCGCGAAAACATCCGGTGTTACTTCGTAGGCCATGCCATCACAGCTATGCTGAGGCGCTTCAACCAGGGTCGCAACCCGTCCCGGAGCCTCGGGGGTGCCGCGGTGATCATGTGAGCCCTGCCAGAAGCGTCGCTGCCAACCGTGAATTCTTGCTGGCTTGCGTTGCAAATAAGGGAAGTCCGCTTTATAAATCAAAGAGCCATAACCGAACAGCCAGACCGACTCGAGGTGATCCAGTGGCTGCTGTTGCTGATTGATGGTAATAGTGTTGTGTGACATAACCGCAGTGTATCAAAAAACGGACGAGAATATGAGCCAGCTTGAGCTGAAGATCCCCCCTATTATTGTTGTTTTACTGGTTGCGTTGGGCATGTATACCACTGCTCAGGTTATCGACTGGCCGTTAGCTGCTTATCCGCAGACGGCGTCGGCTATTGCCTTGCTGGGACTGGTGTTGGCAGTGCTTGGGGTCTGGCAATTTCGTAAAGCCAGAACCACAGTTGATCCGCGTAAGCCGGAGCAGAGTTCGGCGATCGTCACGGGTGGCATTTATCGCTGGACCCGTAATCCAATGTATCTCGGCTTTCTGTTGATCCTGATTGCGCTTGCGTTGCGAATGGCAAACCTTGCTGTGGTGCCCTGGTTGATAGTCTACGTGCTTTATATGAACCGGTTTCAAATCGAGCCAGAAGAGCGCATGCTGAGAGCTAAGTTCGGCAAAGCATATGAAGCCTATTTAAAGCGGGTGCGACGCTGGTTTTAATGCGCAAAATATAGGCCGATCTGCTATACATACACATAACGAATCATTTAGTTATGGAAATTTAATGTCGCCAATTACCAAAGGGCTGCGCGTTCTCGCTATCAGTGTTGCTTGCTGGTTAGGCGCTGGTATAACAGCTCAAGCTCAGACCATCGTTAAAGTTGGTGGTTATGAAAATCCGCCTAAAATCATGATCGCCGAAAATGGTGAGCTTTCGGGTGTTTTCGGCGATCTTCTCTACGAGATTTCTGAGCGTGAAGACTGGCAGATCGAGGTGGTTCCCTGTCGCTGGAGTCAATGTCTTACGCTGCTTGCGGCCGGTGAGTTAGACCTTATGCCGGATGTTGCGCTGACCGAAGTCCGCGATAGAAACTTCCTGTTCAATGAGATACCTGTTCTGCATAGCTGGTCGCAGCTCTATACCCTTGAGAATCGTTCGATCACCAGCTTACTTGAGCTTGACGGTCTGCGGGTGGCAGTGTTGCGCGATGCCGTACAAGGTGACTACTTACGTAACCTGGTAACAAATTTTGGCATCAATGTTGAGTTTATGACCGTTGGCACCTTTGACGAAGGCTTCGCTGCGGTACTCGCGGAGCGCGCCGATGCCGTAGCGGTGAATCACTTTTACGGTGAACAGCGTTCTCGTGAACTTGGCCTGAAGCAAACTCCGGTCATGTTTCAGCCAAGCCGTTTGTACTTTGCTGCCGCACCAAGCGCTGAAGGACGGGCGCTGATGCTGCGTATCGATCGCTGGCTATCGGACTGGCGCGGCGCCGCAGATTCGCCCTATCAGGACATCATGAAAAAATGGGGCGTTTATGCGCCGGACAAGCCCGACACTGTGTCTAAGTGGTTGTTGCCTGGTTTACTCGCTGTCCTTGTTTTAGCTGTTTTGAGCCTGATGGTTTTGCGCCATCAGGTGAAAAAGAAATCACGGGCCCTACTGGAAAGTGAGCAGCGCTCAAACATCATTTTAAATTCCATTGATGCATTTATTTTTATCAAAGATGCACAACTCAAATACCGCTACGCCAATAAAAAAGTATGTGAATTGCTCGGCGAAACCGAACAATCCATCATTGGTAAGTCCGACTTCGATGTGTTCGATGTTACCACCGCAGAAACCCTGCGCGTTACCGACTTGAAAGTAATAGAGCGCGGCGAGCGGGTTGTGGATGAAGAAACCAACCGTACCCTGGAAGGCGAAGAGCGACAGTTTCTTTCGGTCAAAATTCCTTTGCGTGATGCCGATGATCATGTCTATGCTCTGTGTGGTATTTCGACGGACATTACCGAGCACATTGAAATTCAGGAGCAATTAAATCAGCTTGCCTACTATGATGCTGTCACCGGGCTTGCGAATCGCAAACGTGTCGTGCAACAGCTTGATCATGCGGTGGCCAGTTACCGGCGGACAGGCTACGAAGGCGCAGTTTTAGCCATAGATTTAATCGACTTTACCTTAGTCAATGATAGTTTGGGGCACCATATTGGTGACCGCTTGTTACGGACTGTTGCGGAACGTCTGCAGAGCGCTATTGATGATACCGACTGCGCGGCGCGGCTTGGTTCCGACGACTTCGTGTTAGTACTGGAAGATCTGGGTCCGGATAGAAACGAAGCTATTCTCACCGCACGACGCCTTGCCACAGAAGTCGTTAATCTCATCGAACAGCCGATTGATCTGGGCGTCAGAACGCACACCACAGCAGCCTGTATTGGCATCAGTATGTTTTCTGACAGTGAAGAAGGTGCGGTCGAATTAATAAAAAACGCTGATATTGCGCTCACCGAAGCCAAAGCTTTAGGCAGCGGTGCGGTCCGTTTGTTTAATCCTGAAATGCAGCAAAGCATCAGTCGGCGCTTGCATCTTGAAGCAGCGTTGCGAACCGCCATTGATGAGCAATTGATGGAGCTTTACCTGCAACCGCAAGTGGACATCGCCGGGACCGTAACCGGTGGTGAGCTGTTGCTGCGCTGGCAAGATGACGAATTTGGCTCAGTACCGCCAAACGAATTTATTCCGGTGGCAGAAAGTAGTGGTCTAATCGTGCCACTTGGCAATTGGGTGATCGAAGAAGCCTGTCGCTTATTGCAGCAATGGTCAAAGGATGCCGATTTAAGCCAGTTGCAACTGGCGATCAACATAAGTCCCCGGCAATTCCGGCAGGCGTCATTCGTCGATTATATCGAGGCATGTATGGCGCGCTACCAGGTTCCGCGTGGAAGACTTGAACTTGAGATCACCGAAAACATGTTGATCGACAATGTTGATATGACGATTAAGCGCATGTCAAAACTGGGTGATGCCGGAGTACGTTTCTCCCTTGACGACTTTGGTACCGGCTATGCTTCCTTAGCCTACCTGAAACGCTTACCTATTTATCAGCTGAAAATCGACCAGTCGTTTGTCCGCGATGTGTTAACCGATATCAATGATGCAGTGATCGTTGAGACCATTGTTGGTTTAGGCGAAAGTTTAGACCTTGATGTTATCGCCGAAGGGGTGGAAACCGCAGATCAGGCCGAAGCCTTACGTGGACTTGGCTGCACTAAGTTTCAAGGCTATTACTTTGGGCGTCCGCAGCCTGTCACTTACTGGGTTGAGCGACTGAGAACTTCATTAACCATCGCAGCCGCCGAAGATTAACCTGCCGCAGCCAGTATTTCGCTTACATCCACCGACGCGGGTTCCCGGCAATTTCTTCGATCCACTGCAATTGTAGCTCCTGCGCTTCACTGTCAGGCAGGTAACGGATGGTTTCGCTGCCTGCAGCGGTGTGAAGAACTAAATGGCTAAAACCCAGTAACCGGAGCCAAGGCCCCTGGTGTAGATCAATTTGCTGAACTTTATGCCGCGGGTACCAGTTTTGGTTGCGGCTGAAAACGCCGCGGCGCACCACAAACCATTGTTCTTTGGGTTCGCTGTCGCTACTGACGAAACTGTAGCCATAATTTTTCCAACTCAACACCACCATGGTTTGCAGCACTACCCAGCCAAGCGCTGCCGCAGCAACACCCATCAATCCACCTTCCGCAGCAAAATAAAGTACCGTGGCAATCACCGGTGCCAGTAACGCCAGCCATAAGCTTGAGCCAAGCAGCGCCAGCGGTGACAGGCGCTGCCAGTTGACCTTAGCAGGAGACGGCAGACGCAGGCGGGCACGAAATTTAGCTAAAAACTCATCATCAACTACTGGCAGGACAAACTGCTGTGCCCCTTGTGCTCCTTGCGTTGTCCGTGGCTGCAACTGACTGACGTTGACGACACTGCGGCGCAGTAGCCGCGCCCGTAGGTTGCGGTGGATAGAAACAGCTTGCAGCTTCGGGTAACGAAAACTCAAGGTTCGTATCGATAACGCGCCCGATTTCGCCTGATAGCGATCGCCATTAACGGTTAAGGTCAAATCATGGAAGGTCAGCAAACTGACGACGATGGCAGCTAAAAACAGTACGGCGAAAGTACCAATGACCATGCCGACGCCGATGATCCAGGCAGACTCGGTGTTAAACCAGTCAAGGTGTTGCTCGACCCAGGGCACGATATAGTTTTCCAGTAGATCGAGCTGGCTGATGGGGTAAATTAAGACCGCGAGCAGCACAAATAACTTGTTATCGATGATACCGGCACGAATGATTTCTGCCACCGGGAAGCGTTTTGTAAGCTCCGGCTCTTCAGTCTCTGAGTTTTCACTGTCGCTAATCTCAGCGTCGCCCCCACCACTAACATTCTCCGTTAACATGCGCTGGCGCAACTGCTGGGCCAGCTCCATGGTTAAACCTGGTATCTGTACTTCTTTACCCGCAGAGCCGGCGCTGTCAACGCTGAGAATCGTGAGTTTAAAGGGGCGGAAATACCAAACCTCGTGGATCTCCGCCTGCTGAATACGCTCGTATTTCAGGGTCAGGTTCTTGCGGTTAAAGATGCCCGTGCGCAGGTGCACTGCATCATCAGCAATAGCGTAAAGAAAAAAGCGCTGGGTTAGAATTGCGCTAATAATAATGTACAAAATATAGCCAGCAGCTAAGGCTATAACGATCCAGGTGGAGTTCTTGCCAGCTACGAAAATAGCCGCAAATACCGGGATCAGATTGGTAATATTAGTGACCAGTTGCTTAAGTTGTTTCAATAGGAAAAACGCAATGGTGATCAGTGGCGTGCGCTGCCAGGTTAACTCACTCATGACTGTGCGCGTCCTCATTGGGCTCGTTAGCGATGGTCGTTAACAGATCGTTTTTCAATTGCAGAGCGGTATCCGGTAATAAGCCAGGAATGGTCAAATCAGCACCACCGCTACCTGCGGTGTACATGGCGAGACGAGCAATGCCAAACATCCGCTCAAGAAAAGATTGCTTAAATTCCACATGTTGAATGCGATTCAGCGGTACCGCGCGAATTCTACGAAACAAGGCGCCACGCTTCAGATGCATACCTTCGTCCGTACGCGCGTAAGCGGTAAATAAAAATCGTCGCGAGGCAAAAAACAAGCTGAAGAAAAGTGTCAGTAAGACCCAGATCAAACCGGTCACCCACAGCGGGATCTTATCTTCCGGGTACACTCCGCTAAAATAACCGGTAAGCACAATGGCGGCGATGATCAACATGGAAATCAATGACCGTACCTGTAAGTACGAGCGATAAGAAGGTTCTGGGGCGAGCCATGCAATCGACATCTGATCATATCCCTGGTTGAATTCGTAACGAATGACCCCCATTAAACTAGATACATTCGAAAAAAGACAGGAGTAAGCCCATGAAAATTTTAATGGTTCTGACCTCTAACGATAAACTCGGTGATAGCGGTCAAAAAACCGGGTTCTGGGCCGAGGAATTTGCTACGCCCTACTACCTCTTCAAAGATGCTGGCGCGGAAGTCACTATCGCCTCGCCAAATGGCGGGCAGCCACCCGTTGACCCTAATAGCGAACAAGCGGATGCCCAGACGCCAGCAACGGTTAAATTATTTGATGACCGGGACGCTAAAGATCAACTGGCGACAAGCCTGAAGTTAGCGGAAGTGAATGCAGATGACTACGACGCAGTTTACTATCCGGGCGGACATGGTCTGCTCTGGGATCTGGTTAACGATGAGATCTCCTTGCAGTTAATCGAAAAGCTTTGGCGCCAGGGCAAGCCGGTTGCTACGGTTTGTCATGCTCCAGCGGTGCTGGTGAATGCTAAAGATCAACAGGGTGAGGCTCTGGTAAAAGGCCGTAAAGTCGCCGGGTTCAGTAATAGCGAAGAAGCAAATGTGGGTTTAACAGACGTGGTCCCATTCCTGTTAGAGGACAAGCTCGTTGAACTGGGTGCTGATTACCAGAAAGTCCCTGACGGTGAATCCATTGCGGTGGTAGATGGTCAGCTTATTTCCGGACAGAACCCCGCTTCGTCAGAAGCTGTTGCAAGAGCACTGTTAAAGAAACTTGCAGCAAACTAATTAGTGGGTGACACCTGAGAGTAAAAAAAACGCCGGCAAAAGCCGGCGTTTTTTATGCAAGTGATGAACTATTCAGCATGTAATTATTCAGTCATTTCCTGTAAACGCTGTTGCAACTGTGGATCTTGCTGCACACGTTGGATAACTGCGTTGTACTCGTCCGGGCTGAGGCCAGCACCGTTAACTGCGGCAATCATTTCTTCCTGTGCTTTTTGCTGAATCGCTTGAGCTTCTTCAGCATTTTCAGCGTTTTGGAATTGCTCAGAATACTTCTGGCTAACCTGCTGAACATCGTTCATAGCAACCATGAATTTTTGCAGCAACGCGTCCGTGATCTCAATGTTCGTTTGCTGTTGTTGCATCGCCTTGCCTTGCTGTGCGCTTTGTTGTACCGGAGCTGCAGTAGCTGCGGTTGTTGCAAAGATAGCGCTGGCGATCAATGTTGGAAGTAGTTTTTTCATAATGAACTCCTTGTTGAGTCGTTTTCGAATGATGTTATGACATAAGCGTCAAATTCGTTCCCTTATACTCAAGCAAGCACTATGCCAACTTTTTATGAAGTGTAACCTCATGAAATAACGGTAAATTAACCTGTCTTAGAAAAATGGACCAGCCAAGTGTATACTTATGTCACGATACTTTTGGAGCGTTATGTGACAAAAAGATACATATTGCAACGCGTATCCAGCCCAAGCTGGCAACGCGCCTTTTTATTTTATTTAGTGCTGCCGTTGCTGGCGTTATCCGGTATAGCGATCGGTGTGGCACTGGAGCAGGCGCGTGAGTTTCAGGATGAGCGGCTGCGCGATGACCTTGAACTGGTCGGCCGCGCCATCCGTTTGCCGCTAAGCGATGCGCTGCTAAGTGACGACATTCCTCGGGTACAAGCCCACCTCGATGCCGTGTTTGAACTCGGCCGGGTGTACGGCGCGTCAGTTTATGACACCAATGGTGAGCTAGTGGCATCTGCGGGAGTGACCGAGCGTGATCTCTCCGAAAGCTTGCTAGCCGAGCAGGTTGTGCTGACTGGCGAGCAGCGTGACAGCTACCGCGAGGTTGCCGGGCGCGACGTTTATTCGCAGTTCATTCCGGTGCACGATCGGGCCGAACGACTGATAGGCTTTATGCAGCTCAATAGACGGGCGGAAGATTTTGAGCAGAGCTTCTCACGCTTAGAGCGTATCGCCTGGGTGTCATGGAGTATCGTCGCTCTGGCGTTGATAAGCATTCTGGCTGTCGGCTATTACCGCACACGCCACCAGCAACGGCTGGAAATTAACAGCCGCTTGCGTGAACACGAGAAAATGGCAGCTATTGGCCAACTTGCAAGGGGCGTTGCTCATGAACTGGGCGCGCCGCTTACGGTTATTTCCGGGCGGGCTAAGCGTTTACAGGAACGCCATGCTGATGCCGAAAGCCAGCGGCAACTGACAGCGATTCGTGGACAGGTTGACCGGTTAACACGGCTGGTGCAGCAACTGCTTGATTTTAGCCGGACACCCGTTAGCCACGAGCAGCTGGAAAGTGTCAGTCAGCTGGTGCAACAAGCCGCCAGCGCCGTGCAGCATGAACAACCGGAACAGGGCCCGCAGCTGCAACTTGAATTACCCGAGCGGGATGTAGTGATTCGGGCGGATGGCTCCCGACTCGAACTGGCACTGGTTAACTTATTCCGTAACGCGATGCAGGCGGCAAACCAGCTGGTAAGGGTCTCAGTGGAAACCACCCGTAATAACGAGTGCATTATCGTGGTCGCAGATGATGGCAACGGTCTGCCTCAATCAACCAGCGCCGAGCAACTGGTAGAACCCTTTACCACGACCAAACCTATTGGTGAAGGCACTGGTTTAGGCTTAGCCATTGTCGCCCATATTGTCGATGCCCATAACGGTAAGTTTACTTTGCAAAACCGCGAGCTGGGCGGCTGTGAAGCCCGGGTTACCTTGCCCTGCTCAACAACCAAGGAGGCGTAATGTCTGCCATTGAAGTTGCCGTTGTCGAAGATGACCCGGGTTTGCGGGAATTACTGCAGGAGGAGCTGGAAAGTGCGGGCTACCATGTGCATAGCTTTGGTGCCGTAGAGGACTTTTTAGCTGCTACTGAACTGCAAGTGCAACTGGTGATCAGTGATATTCGCCTGCCAGGGCTATCCGGAATGGAGCTATTACAGACCTTACAGCAGCGTGAGCAGCGCCCCGCTTTTATTCTCATCACCGCGTTTGGCACAGTGTCGCAAGCCGTTGATGCGCTAAAACAGGGCGCTGATGATTTTCTGACCAAACCCCTTGATTTGGAACACCTGCTGGTAAGTGTCGAGCGCGTACTCGACTACCATCAACTGCAACGCGAGGTTGCGCAATACCGTACCGCACAACAGCCAGACAGCGGGCCCGCCGGGCTCATTGGTGCGAGTGCGATCATGCAAAAACTGTATCAGGCGATTACGCAAGTTGCTGGTGCTGATGGCGCGGTGCTCATTCAGGGCGAAAGTGGCACAGGTAAAGAGCTGGTCGCGCGAGCGCTCCATCAGCAAAGTAAACGTGATCAGCAAGCTTTTTTGGCGGTCAACTGCGCCGGAATTCCGGCGGAGCTGATGGAAAGTGAGTTTTTTGGGCATGCCGCTGGTGCTTTTACCGGCGCGCAACGCGCACGACCCGGTCTGTTAAAGGAAGCCGATGGCGGTACCTTATTGCTCGATGAGATCGGTGAAATGCCGCTGGCGCTGCAGGCGAAACTTTTGCGTGTGCTGCAGGAAGGCACCATGCGCCCGGTCGGCAGTGATCAGGAAGTGGCCGTTGATGTAAGAATTGTGGCGGCGACCCATCAGGATCTTGAAGCGCGCGTGCGGGAAAGGGCGTTTCGTGAAGATCTATTTTATCGGCTTGAGACCTTCCGGCTCGAAGTTCCGCCACTGCGCGCTCGTGAGCAGGATGTTCTGCTGTTGGCGCAGCACTTCTTAGGTCAGTTGCGGGCAGCTCAGGACAAACCGGTGCTGGGCTTTGCCGCGGAAGCCAAACTGTTACTGCAACAGTATGACTTCCCTGGCAATGTGCGTGAGTTACAGAATGCGATTGAGCGCGCGTATACCTTTTGCGATGGCGAATGGATCCTGCCCGAGCATTTCCCCAGCCGGATGCGCGAGCGTACGCCTGATCCGCAGGTTAGCCCAGCGCAAGGCGAAGCCTGGCCGACCCTGCAAGAGGTGCAGGACCGTTATGTGCAGCAAGTGCTGGCTGAAACCGACGGCAACAAGCAGCGCGCCGCGAAAATACTAGGCGTTACACGGCGCACGCTGTACCGCTGGATTACCACAGATAGTTAAGGCTGACACCGACTTGCAGTTCGCGACCCACACCGGGTTCAAACGCTCGGCCACTGCCTTGGTTGACCACCACCGAACCAACATAATCACGATCGGTCAGGTTGTGTATTTTCAGCCAGGGTTGCAATTGCAGACCGTCGTAACGCCATTGCTGTTGCACCGCCACATGCCAGAGGGTGTGGGCTGGTGCAAACACATCGTTGCTGTCGTTGGCCGCAACATTACCGCGATACTCGCCCACCAGCTGCACCCGGGTTGCCACTGCAGGCTGCCAGCGTAACTGCCAGTAGGCTTGCTGGCGTGCCACGCCGGGCAGCCGGGCGCCATCACTGTAGCGGGCGTCGGTATAAGTTGCGCTGGCACGGGTTGACCATTGTTCAGCTAAATCCGCAGCCACACTTAACTCCAGACCCTCGCGGGACGTTTGCTCGGCATTGGTGTAGGTGGTGCGTCCATCGTTACTCTGGTCGACCACGATCTCGTTCGCAGTATCGATGTGAAACAAGGTGAGCGCAGCCTGCACCCGGTCAGAGCGCCATTTACTGCCGATCTCCCACTGCTGGTTGGTCGCAGGTCCGAGTTCAGTATTGAGGCCAGTACCGTTGTTGCGATAGGCCAATTCAGTCAGGGTTGGGGTTTCAAAACCATTGCCGCGACTGATAAAGACCGACCATTGGTCAGAAATGGCATAGTTCACACCCAGCATCCAGCTTAGCTGTTGCATGGACGCTGAGCCGCTGTCATCGGGGTTTTCAGGAATGATGAAATAATCATCGACCTGAAAATCTGCCTGGTTGTAACGCACACCGGTCATTACCTGCCAGTTTGATTGCGGCTGCCATTGCAGTAACGCATAGGCGGATTCGGTTTGCACACTACCGTCATCGTTACGACGCACCTCACCCCGCACGCCAAAGTTATTCACATAACCGTAGCGACGGTCATTCTGCTCTGCCAGTTGCAAGCCGGTACTAAGCTGCCAGTCCGGCAGGTTGGGCAGGCGCAGGTGGTAATTGGCATCGATACCAGTAAAGTCACGACGTAAATCAATGACCGCGCCATCACCATTCAAGTCAGCGCCGGGGAATGGCAGGTACTGCTCAACATCGCGCCAGCCGCGCCAGGCCGAAATATCGGCCGCTTGCGCTGCACTCTCGTGCTCGAGACTGACAGAGGCCTGTTGGTGGTGAATGCGCTTGCGGGTATTGAAGGTAAAGGCGCGCTCGACCGTTTGCGTGGGGTCTTCGCGCCAGGCGGCCGGCGTCAGCGAGCTGGGGTCTTGTAAAAGCGGCGCATTATTATTGTCGAGCCGCACCACTAACCGCGTACTGTCGCTTAAATCCTGATACCAGCGCGCGGCCACCTGATGGCGTTCGGCACTATTGTGTGGCCGTGGGCCGTCCGTACTAAAAGTGGCGCCAGCTAAGCGCAAAGCCTTATCGTCACCAACCCAATCGTGCTGCAAAAACGCCCGGCGGGCATCGTTACCACCAGCCATGAGGTCGAGTTGGGTTGCGGTAGCCCGTGGCGTCAGGCTGCGCCAATGGATGACGCCACCGGCGGCATTGCCATAAATTGCCGCCAGCGGACCGCGAATAACCTGCACGTTATCGGCTTCGTCGAGCAGGATGCTTGAGGTTTGCGCCTGCCCGTCCGGCATGCTGAGGGGAACGCCATCAAGGCGCAGCAGTACGCCACGGACACCGAATGCTGAGCGTGCCCCAAAGCCACGCATAGTAATGCGGGTATCCTGTGCGTAGTTCGCTCGGGAGTCGCTTTGTATCCCGGCAATACCGCCGAGCAACTCCGCAGCATCAATTCGTAAGCCCGGTAATTGCTCGGAAGTGGCGAGATTGGTCACTGCCGCCGGCGTAGTCTGGCTTGCGACACGCCGGGTTGCAGTAATTTCGATCCGTTCAATTTGCGCTTGCTCAGCAGCAGTTAGTGCTGCTGAACTGTCCTGCGCAAATCCCGGTGCTGGAAGGCAAAAGCCCATACTGGCGCTGGCTGTAATAGCCAGCGCCAACTTCGATGGTCGAAACATAGCGGATTTTCCGATTTAGTCGTCTGCGTTTGTGATGCGAATTAATTTCCCGTTACGGTCGTCTGTAACCAGGTAAATTGCGCCATCAGGACCCTGCTCAATATCACGGATACGTTGATCAACAACGTCTTTAAACAAGGTTTCTTCATGCATCACGCGTTCGCCTTCCAAATCAAGCCGTGCAACTTGCGATGCTTTCAGTGCTGCAACCAGGAAATCGCCCTGCCACTCAGGAAATTCGCTGCCGGTGTAGAAAATCGCGTTTGAGGTTGCGATTGACGGTACCCAGTAGTAATGCGGTTGTAACGTACCTTCAACATGGGTTTGGTCGCTGATGATGCTACCGTCGTAATCGACGCCATAGGTCGCTATGGGCCAGCCGTAATTGCCACCGGCAATTGGAATGTTGACTTCATCACCGCCTTTCGGACCGTGTTCAACCGTCCAAAGGTCACCGGTCTGCGGATGAATTGCCGCACCTTGAACATTGCGGTGACCGTAAGACCAGATCTCAGGCAATGCGCCATCCTGGCTGACAAAAGGGTTGTCTTCCGGAACGCTGCCATCAGGCCAGATACGTACGACTTTACCGTGATGATTATCGAGGGTCTGCGCGTCATCCATTGCCGAATAACGATCGCCCAGGGTTACGAACAGGTGACCTTCTGGTGAAAATACCAGACGTGAACCAAAGTGGGCGCCGCTTTCATATTTAGGCATTCCGCGGAAGATAACTTCGACTTCCTGCAGGTTGTTGCCCACCAACTTGCCGCGAACTACAGCGGTGCTGTTGCCCGGACCGCCGTCAGGGTCTGCTTCAGAATAACTTAAATAAACCCATTCGTTTTCTTCGAAGTCTGGATCAAGTGCCACGTCAAGTAAGCCACCCTGGCTTTTATAGACGACATCAGGAACACCCAGAATCGGATCACTAATCACGCCATCGGTACCAACGCGGCGTAAATTTCCCGACTTTTCCGTCACCAGCGCATCGCCGTTGGGTAAAAATGCGAGCCCCCAGGGAAAGTTCAGGCCCTCAGTGACAGTAGTGACTTCGACCTTGTGGCGCTCGGTTTCTGCTTCTGCCGCTTGTGCTGTTACGGCAACGGCGCCGCTTAGTGCTGTAGTACAGATAAGTGCGAGAGTTGATGTCTTAAAAACCTTGTGCAACATAATGTGCTCCTTTTAGTTCCGACTGCCTTTACTATAGACAAAATTCAGAATTGGATTGCTTTGTTTGCGATTTTCTCACTGTAATGTGCGTTCAGGTAACAAATCGGCGATAACTTCCGCCAGTTTCCGGAAGGTTTGCCGACGATTGGTGGTTGAGCGGTAAATCAAACCAATATCCCGGGAGGCCTGTTGACCTGAAGGTTGCAATGCGACCAGGTCAGTACCGGTTAGAATGCCGCGGTCAATGGCCATCTGTGGGATAAAGGTTGCGCCGAATCCAGCGTCCGCCATTTGCACCAGACTATGTAAGCTGGTGGCGGTAAAGGGGTTGATTTTGCTGGAGTCAGCAAGTTCACATGCCGCTACCGCGTGGCCGGTTAAGCAATGCTCTTTTTCGAGTAAAAAGATCGATTCATCAGGCAGCTGATTGTAGGCCACAGGCTCTTTTATTTTTGCAGCCAGTGATTTATGCATGACCAGTTTAAACGGGTCACGACCCAGCATGTAGCTCTGATTGCCCTGAATATCCATCGGCAACGCCAGGATCAGCACGTCGAGCTCACCATTACGCAATAGCTGCAGTAAGTTGTGGGTGGTGTCTTCACGGATATTCAGGTGCAACGCCGGATAATGCTTGTGGACGAACTTGCTTAAATCGCCAAGTAAAAAGGGCGCTATGGTGGGAATACAGCCTAAACGCAACGGGCCTTCCATGGTTTTGCCCTGACTTTGCGCGAAATGCAGCAGTTCTTCCGTTTCGGTGATGATTTTGCGCGCCTGGTCGACAATCTCTTCGCCCATACCGGTAAACAGAAAAGACTTGTGGTCGCGTTCGATCAGCTGACAGCCAAGCTGTTCCTCAAGGTTCTGAATACCACTGCTCAGCGTCGACTGACTCACATGGCAGGCCTGCGCGGCACGGTTAAAATTCTGATGTTGATGCAGGGCAAGCAGATAGCTCAGATTTTTTAGGCTGGGTAGCTTACTCATTGATATCCCCCAAAAGGTCTAATCATGTTTTCCGATTATCATAATCCCTTTTATTCGTTTTAACAAATCAGCCATACCCCCTATTATTCTCCCCGTACCGAGGCAGCCGGAGATTTCGCCGCCTCAAGAAATTTCAAAACCCGTTTTTAAAATGAAGAACCGAGGAGACATTCAATATGTTAACAGTAGGCGATAAATTACCAGAATTTTCAGTTGTAGCTGCAAAGCCAGGCTTCAACATGCCGGAAGAAAACGGCGAGAGCGCATTTGAAACTATCACTAACGATAGCTTTGAAGGTAAGTGGAAGATCATCTTCTTCTATCCAAAAGATTTCACTTTCGTTTGCCCAACAGAAATCGTTGAGTTCGCCAAATTAAACGAAGATTTTGCTGACCGTGACGCGGTGGTATTAGGCGGTAGCACTGACAACGAATTTGTGAAATTGGCGTGGCGTCGTGAGCACCCGGACCTTAAGAGCCTGAACCAGTACTCGTTTGCCGATAACGGTTCATTGGTTGATGGTCTTGGCGTACGTGACCAGGTTGAAAATGTTGCCTTGCGTGCAACCTTCATTGTTGACCCGCACAACGTGATTCAACACGTTTCGGTGAACAACCTGAACGTTGGCCGTAACCCAGCTGAAATCGTACGTATTCTTGATGGCCTGCAGACCGATGAGCTGTGCCCATGTAACCGCGCACTTGGCGGTGACACCCTGTAAGCGGCATCACTCCCCCCACATTGAGTGATGTCCTGTTAAGTGCCGCTTCGGCGGCACTCTTTTTCAAGAGGAAGATTTATGAGCATTGCAGATTACAAACAAGGCTTGGGCGACCACGGTAAAGACACCAAACTCAACTTGTCGAATATCTTCGGCAATGTCGATACCTCTGGCATGACCCCGACCCAATTTTATGGCACCGCCCTGTCGTTAGCTTATACGATTGGCGATGACCAGCTAACTGCCGCTGTTGAAGCTGAAGCGGAAGGCAAGGTTGAAGACAACGTCGTTGGCGCTGCGAAACTCGCCGCCACCCTGATGGCGATGAACAACATCTATTATCGTTTCGTGCATTTGAGCAGCGACAAGCAGTTCGCCAAAATGCCAGCCGGCCTGCGTATGAATGGCATGGCAAACCCAGGTGTTGATAAAGCAGATTTTGAGTTGTACTCACTCGCCGTTTCTGCACTAAACGGCTGTGGTATGTGTATTGATTCACACGTTGGGGTTTTATTGAAACATGAAATTTCAGCGCAAGTGGTTCAAAACTCGATCAAAATGGCAGCCGTAATGAATGCAGCTGCAACAGCGCGCCGAATCGCTTAAAAAATATTCGGATGTGTCACATGTTTGTCACGATGGTGAGTTAAATTAGCCATCGAATTCCCTGAGATCTGGTTGTTGTAACCCTTTTAGCCCGGCCCCACGCCGGGCTTTTTTTATGTCTCGTACTGCAACGCAGCTAATTGAGTCTCAGCTTGTTGTGCCGGCAGGTTAAAACCGGAAGCTTAAACCAGCTTTGTAGAGCTTTTCGTCGGAGTTGGCTTCTGCACCAAGAATGCCATGTATGGAATCGCTAAACAGGATACGACCTTCGGCGCCATAACTATTGGTATGGGCATCCATCACACTTACGTGGCGCAAAAATCCTTTTAAATGGAAAGCGGTATTGAAAACATGAGTGAAACCGATTTTGGCGCCAAATCCTGTGTCATCTACTGAATCACCGTTGAAGTCGTCTTCTATATAAACGACAGAGGGCTCAAAAAATACATCGGACACGTCTGAGGTGCTGTGTTTGAAGCCGACACCTGCCATGAGTACCGAGGTATCAGCACTGAATACAAAGTTGCCAATCTCATAATCTCCGCTGATGTCATCGTAACTGGCAATAACATACAAGAAATCATTTATTTGCTTGGAAAACTCCAAGCCGAATCCGTCTGGTTCCGCGTTGATACCCGTTTCGGTTTCATCGAAATCGAGCAGTTGATAATAGCCCGAAACATAGTCATAAACGGGGCTCTCAGAGGCATCGGCAGTTGCTGAGGCGCAAGCACCGAAAAGTAGTGATAAAGCGGTAAGTTGAATCGTCGGGTATTTCATAAAATCCTCCAGAGATGTGGGTTAGCGATCATGACAGGCTGCACTAGCAGTCAAGTCGAGATTTATGAAACTGTCAATAGAATGTTGTAGGGACGTGTCACGGCGCACTGATTTGCCCTATTCCGCGCCAGTATCTAAGCTTTTAGGACAGAGCAACAAACAGCGACAGCGATCAGGAGTCCTATGCAGATCAATTGTGAACGGCTGAAAACGAACTTACTCGAACTTTCAAGAATCGGTTACAACGAAGATGACCGCGGGGTTTACCGGCCAGGCTTCAGTGATGCCGATATGCAGGCCCGATCCTGGCTGCAGGACAAAGCCAAAGCTGCGGGCTATGAAACCTACATGGACGGCGCAGGGAACGTGTTCTTTGGTCGGGGTGATCGCAACAAACCAGCGATTCTGATGGGCTCCCACATCGACTCGGTGCCCGCTGGCGGTATTTTCGACGGCACCCTCGGGGTGATGGCTGCGCTTGAGGTCATGCAGACGCTGGATGAAAACGATATCCAGACCGACACTCCTATCTGGGGCGTCGCAACCGCAGAAGAAGAAGGCCGCTTCGGTGGCATGTTCGGAGCCCAGGCCATTGCCGGCAAACTCAATCCTGACTGGGTGCTTTCAGCCCACGACGCCGATGATGTGTATTTGAAAGACGCCATGGCCGCCCAGGGGCTGGATGCTATGGCGGCGCTTGATGCCGCCTGGCGGCCAGAGCAGTTAAAAGCCTTCCTTGAATTACATATCGAACAGGGGCCCGTATTATTTCAGGATAACCTGCAAATTGGCGTGGTCGATGGTATTTCCGGTGTCTTCAAGTGGATCGTGCACCTCAAAGGCAAAGCCGATCATGCCGGCACCGCGCCCATGGATAAGCGCAGCGATGCGTTTATGGGCCTGGCCGATTTCGCCCATGAAATCGAACGTATCATTGCCGAAAATGGTACCGATAAAACCCGGATTACCGTCGGCAAGGTCGAACTGAAGCCGGGCAACCCTCACACCGTACCAGGCGAGGCAGTGTTTACTATTGTTGGTCGTGACATGGATGAAGACGTCATGAAAGAGCTTGCCAATGCCTGCAATAAAACGCTCTCGGCAATTGCCCGCAGACATTACCTAAGATTCGAGTATGAGCAAACGAGTTGGCTGGGGCCAAAACCCTGCTCGAACTCCATCAGCGACCTGATTGAGAAGCAGGTCAAAAAACGCGGTTATACCTTTACGCGGATGCCAAGCGGTGCCGGGCATGACACACAGTTTTTGTCTGAAATTACCGAAGCAGGTTTAATCTTTATACCTTCGGTAAACGGCGTCAGCCACGCACCAGACGAGTGGTCGCATTGGCATGATGTTGAAGCCGGTACCAATATTTTACTGGACGTAGTGCGCGCGCAACTCGACTAAAGTGGCAACTAAAATGCACATTTAGTTGCCGCCCCGCTACTGATAATCATCGCGAAATAAGCGTATAATCCCTTCATATCTTGTGGAAATAGCTGAGGGTGGCGTACGGTTATGGAGCAGAAAGTAAAAGTGATGGCGGCGGATCAAGTGAAGATCCAGCGTCCTGACCCCGATAAGCGCAGCAACGATTACTCGCCGCGCAGCCGAATATACGTGCGCGACGTCAAAGGGAAGCTGGAATGGTTCCGCCGCGGCTTCGGTTTTTTGCTGTTGTTCGTCTTTGCCCTCATCCCCTGGCTACAGTGGAACGGTGACCAGGCCGTACTGCTGGATATTGCTAACCAACGCTTTCGTATTTTCGGTATGACCCTGTGGCCGCAGGATCTGACGATTCTGGCCTGGGTGTCGATTGTGGCTGCGTTCGCCCTGTTTTTCGTGACCACCTTGTACGGTCGTGTCTGGTGTGGTTTTATGTGTCCGCAAACCACCTGGACCTTTATTTTCATGTGGTTCGAGAAAAAGATCGAAGGTCCGCGCAACAAGCGTATTGCGCTGGACCGTCGTCCCTGGGATTTCGATAAGCTCTGGCGAAAGACCGCCAAACATACCTCCTGGCTTCTCGTCGCATTGCTCACGGCAATGACTTTTGTCGGCTACTTCACTAATGTCCGAGAATTATTTACCGACTTTTGGACGTTCGATACCGGCTTCTGGGCTACTTTCTCGGTCTTGTTCTTCACCTTCTGTACTTACGGCAACGCAGGCTGGATGCGTGAAATTATGTGCACCCACATGTGCCCCTATGCCCGCTTCCAATCAGCCATGTTCGATAAAGACACGGTGACCGTATCTTACGATCCGAATATGGGTGAGCCGCGTGGACCACGCTCAAAGCGAACCGATTACAAAGCCAAAGGCCTGGGCACCTGTATTGATTGCTATATGTGTGTGCAGGTTTGTCCTACAGGGATCGATATCCGCAACGGCTTGCAGTACGAATGCATTAACTGCGGTGCGTGCGTGGACGCCTGTAATGATGTGATGGATAAGATGAATTATCCGCGTGGCCTCATTCGCTTTACCACTGAACGTAATTTAGAAGGTGGGCGGACGCGCAAAACACGCTTCAAAGCGGTGGGCTATTTTGTTGTGATGGTGATTATGGCGACCTTGCTGGTGTGGGATATCTCCACCCGCAAGCCTCTGGAAGTCGACATTCTGCGCGATCGTAACCAGCTTTACAGTATCAGCATGGAAGGTTGGGTACAGAACGTCTATACCCTGAAAATACTGAATAAGTCACAGTTGCCGCAAACCTTTACTATCGAGGCGCAAGGCTTCGAGCGAACGCAGTTACTCGGAACCACTGAGGTCACTATCGACGGCGGCTCTATTGCCACAGTGCCAGTAACCCTCGCCGTGCATCCGGACGAAGTCACCGAGCGGGTACAGGACATTTACTTCGTTGTTTCCAGCACCGATGGTACAGTGACGGAACAACATCAAACGAGTTTTCTTTATGAATAATGCCACGGACGCGGCAACAGACTTTAGCTTTACCGGTTTAACGCCGGATGTGATTGCCAATGCCCTGGCCAGTGTAGGCGTGGATCCGCGTTCAGGATTGCTGGCGCTCAACAGCTATGAAAATCGGGTTTATCAGTTTATTGCCGATGACGACAAACGTTACGTGGCGAAATTCTACCGTCCGGCGCGCTGGCGCGACGAACAAATTCTGGAAGAGCATGCCTTCACCGCTGAGTTGCTGGCCGAAGATGTGCCGGCGGTAGCGCCGCTGGAATTAGACGGGGCAACGCTGCACTACTTTGAAGGCTATCGGTTCAGCGTCTTTCCAAGTGTCGGTGGGCGCGCGGTCGAACCCGGCGACATGAATGAGCTGGAACGAATCGGTCGGCAAATTGGTCGCTTACACGCGGTGGCGCGACAAGGTGAGTTTAAGCACCGTGGCACCATTAACGCCGATTATTTTGTCACGCAATCGTTGCAGACCTTGCGGCAAACCGAGCTTATTCCCGAGGGTTTACAAAACGCCTTTTGGGCGATTGCCGAACCTTTGGCCGAGCAGTTGCTGAAAACAGATTTAGCGGCATTTGATCAGCAGCGTTTGCATGGCGACTGCCATCTTGGCAATATGCTGCTGCGTGATGAAGAGCTGACCTTTGTCGATTTCGATGATGCATTAACTGGCCCTGCAGTTCAGGATTTGTGGATGATGCTGGCAGGTGATGATCGGCAGGAACGCTGGATGCAACTGGACGCATTGGTTAGCGGCTATGAAGAATTTTGTGATTTCGACGCCCGTGAGACCGCATTAATTGAACCCTTACGCGGTTTTCGCATCATACACTACATGGCGTGGCTGGCTCGACGCTGGCAAGATACAGCATTTCAACGGGCGTTTCCGTGGTTTGCTGAGCAACGTTACTGGGAGCAGCAAGTGCTGGCGATGAAAGAACAGCTTGCAGCCTTGCAGGAAGCTCCATTAGAGTTACGTCCGAATTTTAATTGTTAGTTGTTAATAGAAACCTACAGGAATCCACCATGAAAAAGTTGTTGTTTGCCGTACTGGCGTTGATGATGTTTCCCGTTGCTGCGCAGCAGTTCGAAGAAGGCGTGCACTATGAGGTGATCGCTGAACAGGGTACTGAAAAGCCAGAAATTAAAGAATTCTTTTCGTTTTTCTGCGGCGCTTGCTACCGCTTTGAACCTATCGCTCAGGCAATGGCAGAAGAGTACCCGGAAGCCTTTGAAAAATCGCACGTTTCTTTTATTAACTACAAAGGCCAGGGCATGACGATGAATCAAGCCTGGGCACTGGCAGAGCAACTGGGCAAAGAAAAAGAAATCAGCGCTGCTATTTTCCAACGCAACTTCGTGCAAAACAATATGATGGGCACCATGGAAGACTTCGAAGCGGTATTCGCCACCAATGGCGTCAGCAAAGAAGACTTCAATAAAATGATCAACAGTTTCGCGGTACGTGGCATGGCCAACAAAATGGATCGCGAAGCGGCAAACTATGGTGTGAACTCAACGCCTACGTTTATCGTCAACGGTAAATACCGCTTGCTGCCACAAGGTTTTAGCGAAAGCGAAAACTTTGTCGACGACTTTATTGCTGCGGCGGGTTATCTGCTCGAGCAATAAGCTTGTCAATCACTTCATCTTTGCGCTGCCAACGCTGGTTCAGCCAGCGTTGGAAGCGTTCTTTAAACGCCTCATCGTTAAAATAATCACCGATCAGATCCTCCCGCATCGGTAATGTCTCGACATTCACATAGATATCCCGAAGTTGCCCGCTAAGCAGTAGCCAAACCGCTGGGCGTTTACGCGATGGGTAGATGATGGTGATGTCCAGTATCGCATCGAATTGCTTACCCATCGTCTGCAACGTGAACGCTGTGCCACCGGCTTTTGGCGGTAACAGATGGCGAAAGGGACTGCGTTTTTGTTGATGCTTTTCGGGCGTGAAACGGGTGCCTTCACAAAAGTTAATAACGGTGGTTGGAATATGCCGGAATTTGTCGCACTTCTTTCGCGTTGTCGCAATATCTTTGCCCTTTAAATGAGGCTTGCGGGCGATTTGCGCGCGACTGTAACGCTTCATAAAAGGCATATCGAGTGTCCAGCACCCCAGCCCAATAATTGGTACCCAGAACAGCTGTTGCTTGAGAAAGAATCGCGGCATCGGCATATTGCGCGATGCCAAATGCATAAGCACCAGAATATCCACCCAGCTGCGATGATTACATAGAATCATGTACCAGCGGTCACGGTGCAATTCAGCGTCACCATGAATATGCCAGTGCATTGGCTGGGTCAGGCGAAACATCATCGACATCGCATAGCCCCAGACCCGAAACAGCGCGTTTGCCAGCGTCGACAACCCACGCTGCAGTGCAGGAATAGGCAATAGCAATTTAGGCAGACCGATGATGATAATCAGTGCACCAATAATCGCCGTCACCACCGCACCGAAAGTGAAATTAATAAGTACGCGAAATGGAGCCAGTAGCAACGTTAGCATAAGCACGCCCGAGTCAATCTGCAATTACCCCATCATACGTAAATAGCTGATTCTTGCTCAACTTTATGTAGATATTTAATAAGCGGCAAGACGCCAACAAAAAGATATTTTAATATAAAAATATTGTTGACCTGTCGTTTCATATGTTATTGAATCGGTGCCCACCGATTTTGATCGGGTCATCCGCATTGAGCGTGCTGGCAGCACCAAAGCGGTGAACTGCTGAGCGAAACCAAGAACGGGCCACATGTGAAAAGCTACATCTGGCTCGAAGGCGAGCTGGTTGCGCTTGTTTATAATGATGACTTGTACTTTGTCCACAACGACCACTTAGGTCGTCCGCATAAGGTAACCGATGATGCGAAAGCGGTGGTTTGGGAGGCAGATTTGCAAAGCTTTGACCGCAGTGTTGTGAGCTCTAGCATTGGTGCATTGAATATCGGCTTCCCCGGTCAGTATTGGGACAGCGAGAGCGCCACATGGCAGAACTGGTATCGTGATTACGACCCAAGTACGGGGCGCTATATTCAGTCAGATCCGATTGGGTTGAGCGGTGGGATGAATACGTATAGTTATGTTGCGTCAAATCCGATGCGGTTCATTGATTTTAAGGGGCTTGCTAAGCTGTGTAGCCGTCCGCTTGCTGGCTTTGAAAGAATACACGGGCCGTTAAGGCACGACCAGTTTTTTTATGAAGATGGCAGTAACAGCGGCTTCACAACTACAGGAGGGTTATTCGATAACGGGACGTATTTTTCTGACGAAAAGGATGGATACTCGTGCGACTCAAGGGATTATGAAGACTCTTTACTGAAAACGGCAGAGCGCAAAGCCCAAAAAATATTTGATGGAAATCGTTACAATGTATTAAGTAATAACTGCCAAGATTATGTAGAACTCGTCATACGTCTCTACAACAACATAGAATATGATGCTAGGTTCCCAATACAATGAGAAGATGCAAGCTGTTCATCGCGATATTGCTTTTATTGGTGTTGATATCACCACTTCACATTTATGCCAAGTGGCATTTAACGACTTTTTCGCATGGCGTCATATATACGCTTCTAAATGTTACATACATCCCTCACGACTACAAACGAAATGTTTGGGAGGGAATGATAACCTCAACACGTCCAAGGCACATTCCGAGCTTCCGACATAAATATAAGGGGTACTACGACGTACTCGTCTCGTCAACGAATGTAGATGAGAACGATAACGAGTTTGTTGCCTCTATAATGTGCGAGTCTGGCGAGAAGTTGCTATTCAACTCCAAAGATATACGCGCTACGGAGTTCTATAGAGAAAATAATGATGAACTCAGATTAGGTAGCTATCTAGTCGAAGAGACATCGGATAGCTTTAATGGTTGTACAATTAACCTACAGCCGCACGACTATAGTGGAACGCTCTTCCTTCGATTTGTAAAACAAACTCATTGGTAAACTTTTTAGATTAAGTGTAGTAATCGGTATCATGCGAACGATAATCGCACGCGGTTTAACAATGAGTATTGCCGAATCGATACAGACAGCAACCAATTGACCGCAGTGTTGTGAGCTCGGGCATAGGTACACTGAATATCGGCTTCCCATGGACTTCCCAGCTTTCACTAGACAGTCTGTAGATTTTCAAAGTACGCCTTTTCAAAGTTAGCTGGCGATACGCCGCCTGTATGAGAATGACGTTTTTTTGGATTGTAAAACATCTCGATAAAATTA
>NZ_PIPW01000010.1 GCF_003987215.1 Pseudidiomarina halophila | reverse complement strand
TGGACTTCCCAGCTTTCACTAGACAGTCTGTAGATTTTCAAAGTACGCCTTTTCAAAGTTAGCTGGCGATACGCCGCCTGTATGAGAATGACGTTTTTTTGGATTGTAAAACATCTCGATAAAATTAAATATCTCAGTCTTGGCCTCGTTCCTGTTCGGGTAAATCTTCTTTCGGATAACCCGCTTTTTAAACGTGGCAAAGAAGCTCTCGGCAACCGCGTTATCGTGACAGTTTCCACGTCGACTCATTGACGGTATTAAATTGTGCTCTTTCATGAACGCCAGATAATCAGAGCTGCCATATTGGCTCCCCTGATCGCTGTGCACCAACACTTTCTCTTTCGGGCGTCGCTGATAAACGGCCATGAGCAGTGCTCTGATAACCAAGTGTTTATCCATATTTTTGTCCATTGACCAGCCAACAACGCGCCTGGAAAACAAGTCGATAACCGTTGCCACATAAAGAAACCCTTCGTAAGTGCGCACGTAGGTGATGTCGCTTACCCACGAGGTATTGGGCGCTTTAGGATTGAATTGCCGCTCTAAGATATTCTCAGCAACCCGGCCAGGTTTACCGCCCTTTATGTGCCGGCGTTTATAACCAATTTGAGCCTTGAGATTATTGAGCCGCATGATCTTAGCAACACGATGAACACTGCATTTTTCACCTGCTTCACGTAAATCTTTGTGGATCCAGGGGCTGCCGTAAGTGCCTCCACTGGCAATGAAGAACGCTTTGATGCGTTTTAAAAGTCTCGCATCTTCTATGGCTCGATTGCTTAAAGGCTTCTTTAGCCAGGCATAGAAACCACTGCGGTTCAATTTCAACACCCGGCACATGGCCGAAACAGAGAACTCATTTTGATGATCACGGATAAAGGCGTACTTTACTCGGACTCGCCTGCAAAGTACTTTGCGGCCTTTTTTAGTATATCCCGTTCCTCCTTAACGCGTTTTAGCTCAGCCTCAAGCTTTGCTATGCGCAGTTGTTCATCGGAGGATTGATTGGTTTTATTATCCTGACCGTATTTAGCACGCCAGTCGTAAAGTGACTTTACGGAAATGCCCAGACGATCAGCGACGTCATAAACAGAGTGCCCGCGCTCGGTGACCTGCTTGACGGCTTCAACTTTAAATTCTTCGGTATACCG
>NZ_PIPW01000001.1 GCF_003987215.1 Pseudidiomarina halophila | reverse complement strand
ACTAGCACGTAAGTGCTCTGAAGGGTTGTTGAAGACGACGACGTTGATAGGCGGGATGTGGAAGCGTAGTAATGCGTTGAGCTAACCCGTACTAATTGCCCGTGAGGCTTAACCATACAACACCGAAGGTGTTTAGGGTTGTCAACGATGTAGCCCGTAGTTCTACTACGGGGCAAGTTCGAACCTTTTACCAAATTATAGCTACGTACACACGTAGCCCGTAGTTCTACTACGGGGAAGCCTGCAGATTTGTACAAACGTACGAACCACAGGCGAGACAAGCAGAGTGGCACTCACTTTAGCAATCAGCTTAGTTTATGTTGTTTAACAGTTTATGCCTGGCGGCCATAGCGAAGTGGAACCACCTGATCCATTCCGAACTCAGTAGTGAAACGCTTCAGCGCCGATGGTAGTGTGGGGTTTCCCCATGTGAGAGTAGGACACCGCCAGGCTTTAATTAAGAAGAGACCCCGAGCTAACGCTCGGGGTTTTTTTATGTCTGCAGAACAGCAAAAGCGTTGTTCGCTATTAGATATCAGTTATTGGTTTAAACCAAAAAACAAAAGCGTTGTTCGCTATTAGATATCAGTTATTGGTTTAAACCGAAAAACCAAAACGCTGTTCCAATAACTAGTATCCAATAACCAACAACGCTCTCGCTCTTCCAATAACTAATATCCAATAACCAACAACGCTCTTGCTCTTACAATAACCAACAACGCCCTTGCTCTTACTCTTTGTTCTTCATTAAAATCAGCTGCTGGTTTAGAATATGCCTATGACAACGACGCATAAATTAATCTCATTAAAAGAATTACATACTTTCAGGTTGCCTTACCGGGCGCACGCCGTCGTTGAGTTGACCTCGGCCGATGATCTGGCGCAACTTAAAGATGATTATTATGTTCTCGGTGAAGGTAGTAACACTATTTTCACAGAGGATTTCGCCTGCCGGATTCTGCGCGTAGCCATTTCAGGCTACGAATGTTCCGAGACCGAAGCGAGTTACGAGCTACGCATTGGCGCAGGAGAGAACTGGCATAAACTGGTGCTTAAAACCCTCAAAGATGGAATGCCTGGTCTGGAAAACCTGGCTCTTATTCCCGGCAGCGTCGGCGCAGCGCCGGTTCAGAATATTGGAGCTTATGGGGTAGAGGCGGCTCAGTTTATAAGCTCCGTAGAAGCGTGGGATCGTAAGAAGAAGGAGTTTGTTAGCTTCGCTAAGAATGAATGCGGTTTTGCCTATCGGGATAGTTTATTTAAACAAAATGCCGGACGCTATGTGATTACCTATGTGAATTTTTCCCTGCCGAAAAACTGGCAACCAAATTTGAGTTACGGCGCCTTGGCCGGCTTGCCTAACGACGCATCAGCAACAGAAGTGATGGATACGGTTATTACTATAAGAAATAGCAAACTACCAAATCCGGCGGTGTTGCCAAACGCAGGAAGCTTTTTTAAGAACCCTGTTATTTCAGTTCAGCATTTTGCGACTTTGGTCGCGCGGTTTCCCGACCTGCCGAAATATACGGTAGATGATAACCATGTGAAGGTTGCTGCGGGGTGGTTGATAGATCGCCTTGGTCTTAAGGGTACAACATGTGGCGGCGTTGCCGTGCATGATAAACAGGCTCTGGTACTGGTTAATAAAGGTGGAGCGAGCGGTACTGATCTCCTTAAGCTGGCGAAGCTGATTAAGGATAAAGTTTATGAGGAGTTCGCAATCGAACTGGAGATTGAAGTTCGTCTGCTGGATAAAAAAGGACTTATGAGCGCATGAGCAAGCGTGATGAACGTGTCATTAAGGTTATCGAGCTGCTGTCTGACGGGGCATTCCACTCGGGCCAGTGTATCGGTGAAGAAATTGGTGTGACCCGAACCGCGATCAGTCAGTATATTAAAGATATACAGGCTCTTGGCCTGGACGTTTTTCGGGTAACCGGCAAAGGTTACCGGTTAGCCAGGGCTATAGAATTACTACACGAGAAGGACATTATCCAGGCCGTTAATGAGCATAATCAGGGTAGTAAACTTAGTGCTGAGAATATTGAAGTCGCCCGCGTTGTCACCTCGAGTAATGATGTGTTGCGGACACGGTTACGGGAGCATGGTTCATTGCCAGCTGGTTATACTGTTGTCGCAGAAGCGCAAACAGCAGGTCGGGGTCGGCGTGGTAAGGTCTGGTACTCACCATTCGCTTCCAACCTTTATCTAAGTATGTACTGGCCGCTGGAACATGGCATGTCTGCTGCAATGGGACTTAGCGTTGCTATTGGTACAGCATTAGCCGAAACTTTGACCGCCATCGGGATAAGTAATGTGCAGCTAAAATGGCCGAATGATGTTCTGGTAAACGGCGAAAAGCTCGCTGGTATCTTAATCGAACTCGAAGGACAGGCGATTGATTCGGGTCATGCAATTATTGGCGTTGGTATTAATCTGCGTATGCCGGATTGGCTCGAAGCCCCTATTGATCAGCCCTGGACCGATGTTGAAAAACAACTTAACGGGCCGGTACGACGTAACGAATTAGTAGCAAAACTGATTGCAGAACTGCGCGATGCGCTGCAGTCCTACGCAGTTGAGGGTCTCGCCCCTTTTATTGAAAGGTGGAACGCCTTCGATCGGCTTCAGGATCGCGAAGTTCGTATTCAACTAGGTGAAAAAGTTATAGCCGGTTACGCGCAAGGTATTGCGGAAGACGGGTCCCTGTTAGTTGCGGTAGATGGTGAGTTGGAGCGTTTTCACGCAGGAGAAGTAAGTTTACGTTATGAATCCTAAAAAGTTGCTGATTGATGCAGGAAATACCAGAGTTAAAGTTGCCCAAATGGACGCTGACGGTCATTTGGAACCGCTTTTTAACCTGCCCTATGATGAGCTAAGACCAACACGTCTTGATGCATCTGTTGACGCTGTGTGGCTTGCATTAGTGGGGGGTGCACCGCAACAGACCCTTTTGCAGGAATGGTTGCAGCGGGAATGCCAGTCAGCGAAGCTGCATACCGTAGCTTCAGAAGCTAGCAATTTTGGCGTACGTAATGCCTATCAGGAGCCAACACATCTGGGAGTTGATCGCTGGTTAGCCATGCTGGGTGCCTACAATGAAGTTCGCAAGCCAACCCTGATCGTTGATGCAGGCACGGCTATTACAGTCGATTGGATTGATGGTGAAGGTCAGCATTTGGGTGGCTGGATTGCCCCGGGTGTCGATCTAATGCAACGGGCTGTAGTTGAGCGCGCACCGCGTGTTTTTACCCATGGAACAAATATGTGGGGGCGCGCCAATAAATTGGGTACCAGCACTCCGGAAGGGCTTATGGATGGCTGTGTGAATATGTTCGCAGGAATCGTACGCCAGGCGCTGTATGTTACAGAAACAGAATTCGACTGGTTTGATTTCCGTTTATTATTCAGTGGCGGTTCAACACCGCTATTGCCCGTTGAGCTAAAACGCCGTGGTGAGTTACGCAGTGAACTGGTGTTGCAGGGGTTAGCTCTGTATGCCCGTAACGACTGAAAAACAAAATAAAAGAGCACCTGTAACCTGTGTCAGTATAGGTGCTCTTTTTACCTCAGGATAATCGCGCCCGGAAATCTTCGTAGGTAAATTTACGGATCAAATCAAAGCTCCCATCACGCCTCAGGATGCCAATACTCGGATGTTCTACCCCGTTAAAAAACGACGTTTTCACCATAGTGTAATGCATCATATCTTCGAAGATAACACGACTGCCAGGACGCAATGGCTCATCAAAGCTATACAATCCGATAACGTCACCGGCAAGACAGGAATTACCACCCAACTTATATGTATGCTTTAACACTCCGGGTTCACGCGCTCCGGTTATAGTCGGCCGGTAAGGCATTTCCAGTACGTCTGGCATGTGTGCTGTGGCAGAGATATCGAGAATCGCGATTTGACCTTCGTTTTCTACGATATCAACTACTTCTGCGACTAACGGTCCTGTTTGCCAGGCCACGGCAGAGCCGGGTTCAAGAATGACTTGCAGGTCGTAGGTTTCACGTAAGCGCTTTAATTGCTTGATCAAATGCTCGACATCATAACCATGGCGTGTCATCAGATGACCACCACCGAGATTTAACCACTTCATTTTATGCAACAAATCGCCAAATCTTGCTTCAACTGCCTGTAACGTACGCTCGAGTGCGAATGAATCACATTCACACAGATTGTGCACGTGTAAGCCTTCGATACCGCTTAAATCCGCACCATCAAGATCTGTAGCCCGAATCCCCAATCGCGAACCCGGCGCGCTAGGATCGTAGAGTTCAGTTTCTGCTTCCTGATGTTCAGGGTTAACCCGTAAACCGGGCGACACGTCGGACGCTAACACCTGATCACGGTAAGCTTGCCACTGACTCAAGCTATTAAATGAAATATGATTCACTAATGGCAATAAGGTATCCATCTCTGCGGGCTTGTAACCTGGCGCATAGGCATGAACTTCGCGGCCAAACTCCTCAGCCGCCAGTTTAGCTTCCCATACTGAGCTTGCGGTACAACCGACCAGATATTCACGGATGAGGGGAAAGGTACTCCACATCGAAAAACCCTTCAGCGCAAGAATGATTTGCGCACCGCTCTCACGCTGGACGCGTTCCATTAACTTTAAATTACGCTCTAACAACGCCTCATCACATACGTAACAAGGCGATGGAATAGCTTCTGTTGAATACGACTGAGTCATAGGATCAACGCTTGAAAGGTGATTCGCACTCAACCACCTGCCATGGCAGGCCATATTTGTTGAGTCGTTCCATAAATTCGTCTGGATCAAATTGTTCCATGTTCCAGACGCCAGGCTTCATCCAATGCTCCTGCAGCATCATTGAAGCGCCAATCATTGCTGGTACGCCTGTGGTATAAGACACCGCTTGAGCACCGACCTCGGCGTTACATACAGAGTGGTCACAGTTGTTATAGATAAAGATGGTTTTTTCTTTTCCATCTTTTACACCGGTCACATAAGTGCCGATACAAGTTAGACCCGTGTAGCCTTCAGCCAATGAGCCAGGATTAGGCAGTACCGCTTTCAGAAACTCTAGAGGCACAATCTTCTGTCCCTGGAAGTCGACCGGCTGAATTGACGTCATACCAACGTTTTCCAATACGCGAAGATGCGTTAAATATTGCTCACCAAAGGTCATCCAGAAACGCGCGCGTTTAATCGTCGGGAAATGTTTAACCAACGACTCAAGCTCTTCATGGAACAGCAAGTAGGATGCGCGTACGCCTACATTTGGGTAGTCGAGATCTTCACGTACACTAATTGGATCTGTTTCGTGCCATTCGCCGTTTTCCCAGAATTTACCGCGCTGGGTAATCTCGCGAATATTTATCTCTGGGTTAAAGTTGGTCGCAAATGCCTGTCCATGATCGCCACCGTTACAGTCAACGATATCGAGATAATGAATTTCGTCAAAATAGTGCTTGGCCGCGTAAGCGGTAAAGACATTTGTTACACCCGGGTCGAAGCCAGCTCCAAGTAGCGCCATGATGCCTTTTTCTTTAAAGCGCTCATGATAAGCCCACTGCCATGAATACTCGAATTTAGCCTCATCTTTTGGCTCATAGTTGGCAGTGTCAAGATAATGCACACCAGTTGCCAAGCAAGCATCCATGATGGGCAGGTCTTGATATGGCAGGGCGACATTAATAACCAGCGCAGGCTCAACCTGACGGATTAAGTCGGCAACCTCATCGGCTTTATCCGCATCAACCTGGTATACGCCAACGACGCGATCTTTACCGACTTCTGCCTGTAACTTTTCACATTTAGCAACGGTACGGCTGGCCAAATGAATTTCGGAAAAGTACTCCGGTAGCATTGCGCATTTTTTGACAACGACTCCGGCAACACCGCCGGCGCCAATAATTAGTACTCGAGACATGTATACAACCCTTTTTTTGGTTCAATAAACGGGTGACATAAAGTTTGAAAGATAGCATATTTTTGCTGAAACGGCATCCGTTGTTAGCCGGGGAATGATTGTTCGCGCAGATAGTCAGCAATGTTCTTTCTAAGCATTTGTTCGAATTCACTGCGGCTCGCGAAGTGGTTGAGTTGAACCAGATCCGCAACCTCAAACGCGGGATCGAAAAGTCCTTCGGGCTGGGAGTCAAATAGCTTTTGCGGGCCGTATTGACGGAGTAAATACCACCAGGCAAAACGCACATTTGAGAGAGGCAAGTGACCGGCAGCAAAGCCCCTTAAAATAGGTAAAACGGTGGCTTCGATCGAAAGGTCAGTGCTGAATGCTCGTTGCTGCTGCCAGGCAAGCTCCACTGCATGCAGCTGCTGCAATTGGGTAATAAGCCGTTGACTCATTTGGCTAAGACCCATGGCCCAGATTGCGCTGACTTCACCGCTCGCCATATTCTTCTTCTGGCCACGCCGAATTTCCACAAATGGGGTGGTACGCCAGAACGCGGCGACCTCCTCAGTGACGCCAAAGCTGGTACCGACTGCGTCAATACCTCGCTCGCTGGCTTCTGCAATAAGCTTGCTGATCATAATGCTGGCGATGCCCTGACGCAGCAACTGAGGATGCGAGGCAATGCGTACGATGCGTAACCAGCGCCAGTCTAAACAAGTCGATTGTTGCCGGTAAAAACCGATCGCCTGGGGTAACAACTGGCCTTTTAGTCGTCGCTGGCCCCGCAGAATTAGCGGGCTCAGGGAGCTATCGATGGGGCCTTCGTATGCGAGCCAGCAAACACTAACAATTTGTTCGTTAGCATAAAGCAGTGCTAACTGTTGCCTTGGGTCGTCAAGCAGCAAGCGTAGATCGTTCGGGCTGCTTTGGTAATGTGCCTCAAGCAACAGCGTCATGACCTGTTGTAAAGCGTGATCGCTGAGCTCGCTCGCATGGACAAAGTTCCAGCGCAATACAGGCAAAGACTGCGGCGGCTGTGGCAACTGTGTTTCAGTGAGCATTAGCAGATTGTTCAGCCACGGCTCAACAGTATCTGTGGCGCTCCAGCGTAAGGGTTCAGTCAGTGTATGCTGCTGAACTGTCGTCGACTGCTGTAGCCAGCTGAGAAAGCGCAAGGCGAAGCCTTTACCGCAGCCTTCGTAGCCGTCCACTGTTGTGGCAATCGCCCATACCCGGTAATGGCTCATTAGTTCTTTCAGAATGTGTAGTGGTATAGCCGCTGCCTCATCAATAACCAGGGTAGAGCCATAACTCTCAGCATCTTTAAGTAAGCGATCCCAGGCACGGAAGGTTGCACCGCCTTCACTGTGTTCGAGTAGGGTTGCTGCGGCTTGTGGTTGTGATGCAGTGACTAAAATTGGTCGCTGCGAATTATAGCCCGCTGCTTTTATCGCCAGTGCCATGGTCGTACTTTTCCCGCGACCTCTATCTGCCAGCAGCAAGTGGGTGGTAGTCGATGTGTGGCACATTGCATGGATAACGGATTGCTGTTCTTTTGAAGGGAACTCCGGAGGTGGTGATAGTGCTAAATTAAGTTCTTTAATAGCTGACAGATGCGTTGTTAAGTCTGACCAGCTGTTTATGTGACGGATGAGTTCGGATCGGGCAACGCTTGCCAGCAACCTGTCCTGAAATGGTGAACTTTGTGATGGCAGGATGACCCATAAGCAGCCACCACCTGAAACTGTGCCTGTTAAAGCGGCTAATGCGTCGGCATGAATGAGGTTCTGATAGTCAAGTATCACATCCCTACTGGTCTGCCCTAAGGCATCCCTGTAGCGATGCATGGTTTTACCATTTGCCGGCGTATCGCTGAAGCAGACAGCGTCAGGAATGAGTTGATGTAGCTGGGTAAGAAGCTGGCTGCGCGTGTCCGTGTTGGTTGGTGTAAAAATAAAAACAGCACGTTGCCGTGCTGTTTTTAGATGGTTACGCGCATTTGTGAACGCTTGCTCAAGGAACATACCCGTGCTCAGTTCAGCTACAGCAGCGCTACACCGAAGAACTTGGCTGCCACAGTATTGATGAAAACAATAGCGAGGATGACAGGGATGAAGGTGCCAATCGCAAAGTTCACATACTTATGCAAAAAGGTGTTCGGATAGTTGCTATTACCTTTACTCAATTCTGCGGTGAAGTTCTCACGCTTCCAACGGTAGCGCACAAATAAACAGATCAATAAGCCGTTGAGCGGCAAAATCGTGTCGTAAAAAACATCAACGATAATATCGAACAACGATTTATCAATGCCAGCATAGGTCACTACATTACTGACCCAGGGTAATAAGCCGAATGAGGTGGCAGCAAGTAGCGTCAGGATGGTGATGGCAATACCCATCACCAGTAAGGCTTTGCTTCTCGAGACATTACGTTTTTCCATAAACGATGAGGTCGGCACTTCGATAATCGAAACCAAAGAGGTGATGGCTGCGACAAAGGCTAACAGGAAAAACACCGAGGCTGCGACTGACGCAAAACCATAACCGACAGTATTCGAAAGCTGCATGAAAATTTGCGGGAAAAACGAAAATATCATCGAAACAGATGAATCGCTTAAGGACTCTGGATTGGTTTCAGGATAAATTGCAAAGATTGCAGGTAAAGTCATCAAGCCGGCGGTAAAGGCAACGGCAGTATCGGTAATCGCGACCAGCTTGCCTGAGTTGACGATATCGTCATTACGGCGGAAATAAGAGCCATAAGTGATAAGAATACCCATGCCGAGAGATAGCGAGAAGAAAGCCTGGGCTAACGCGCCATTAATTACGCTACCGGTGATTTTGCTGAAATCCGGAATCAGGTAAAATTTTACACCCGCCATTGCGTTATCAAGGGTAAGTACGAAAATAACCAGCAAGATCAACATTAAAAAGAGCGTCGGCATCAAAATTTTGGACGCACGCTCAATACCTTTTCGCACACCACCGACCAAAATAAAATTAATGATCACAGTTACTGCAACGAGATAAGCAATAAACGAATAGTCATTCACGAACTCGCCGAAGTAGGTGGGCTGGGCAATAGCATCGAGATTACCGGCTAAGGTCTGGAACAGATAACCAAATATCCAGACCGTGATCACCATGTAGAACACGGCAATCATAAACGGAGTAATGGTTGCCAGCCAGCCCGCGATACGCCAGCGTTTGGTGTTTTGGCCAAGCTCGGCATAAGCGCTATAAGGGCTATGTTGAGTACGGCGACCCAGACCCATTTCTGCGAGCATTATTGGTAAACAGATAAAGGCTACGAAAAACGCATAAATGAGGAGGAAAGCGCCGCCACCATTTTTCGTTGCTGCGACCGGGAAACCAACGAGGTTACCAATACCCACAGCAGAACCCGCTGCGGCCAATATGAAGCCAATTTTCGAGCTAAAATGCTCGCGTGATGTACTCATAGGGAGACCTTTATTTATAGTTATTATACTTAGCTAAGCGGGGTTATTTGGTGTCCCCCGACGGATATTCGCTCAATCCTAGCGTATGCTTTAGAATGCGGCAAGCACCAGCAACATATAGATACGATGCAACACGACTTATTTTCGACAAATGGAAGTTTTAGTAAAATTTCTCTGGGTGAGCAGAGCGCAATTCTGCGCGGATACGCGCTTCCGATTGAACAGCAGCTATTGGCTGAAGTTACTGCCATCGCCGCGCAGGCGCCCTGGCGGCGTTTACAGACACCGGGCGGTAAATCAATGTCGGTTATGACGACCAACAGTGGCGAGTTTGGCTGGCATAGTGATAGTAAGGGGTATCGTTACGAGGCCACCGACCCTTTAACCGCAAAGCCCTGGCCGGCAATGCCTGAAGTCATTGCCGATTTAGCCCGCAATGCAGCTGCGGAGCTGGGGTTTAGTAACTTCAAAGCGGATGCATGCCTGGTCAATTGCTATCAGCCGGGGGCGCAGATGGGTTTGCATCAGGACCGCGATGAGCATTCGTTGTCAGCACCGATTGTCTCGATATCTCTTGGCTTACCCGCACGTTTTCTATGGGGCGGAATGAAACGCTCCGATCGGCCCGCGCGGATTGAGCTGGTGCATGGTGATGTGGTGGTATGGGGCGGTGTTGACCGCCTGCGATTTCATGGCATAGCCAAATTAGCAGGTGGGCAACACCCTTTGTTGGGTGCGCAACGCATTAATCTCACGTTACGCCGGGCAGGGCCTTAGTACATCATGCTGTAGAGGATCCGACGATATTTCGCTGCAAGTGGATCGCCTTTGGGTAAACCATTGAGCATGTCGAGCGCTTGTTTTTTTGCTTGCGGGAACTCGAAATCACGCCGCAGCACCGAGAAAATAACATCTAATGCCTCTTCCATGCGCTGGGCCTGGTACAGGCTATTGGCAAGCTCCAGAGCCAGTTCAAGATTGTCCGGCTGCTCCTGAACCTGTTGCTGCAGGGCGCGCAATTCCGGGCTGTCTGCTGCTTGTTGAGCAAGTTGTAGCTTACTCTGCACCTGTTGAAAATAACTGTCCTGATCAGCGAGTCGGATCGCGTCGAGCAATTTTTCTGTTTGTTCAATCCGGCCTAAACTGCATGCTGCATCAGCCAAAACAAGCTGCACCCGGACATCGTCTGGTTGCAGGTCATAAGCTTGTTTAGCTGCGGCATAGGCGTCTTCAAATTGCTCCTGTTGCAGCAACAGCTGTGCTTTTTGCAGCAAGTCGTCGCCCGGGCCGGGAACATGCTCTTCAATACGGGCACGAATCGCACTTTCCGGCTCAACGCCAGCAAAGCCGTCCACCGGCTGACCGTCCTTGAAGAAGGCAACAGTAGGCAGACTGCGAATACCAAATTGCTGGGCGAGTTGTTGCTGATCATCGCAGTCTATTTTCGCCAGCGTCACCCGGTCACTGAATTCGTTGGCCAGTTTCTCGAGAACTGGCATTAACTGTTTGCAGGGCTCGCACCAATCGGCCCAAAAATCGACGATGACGAGTTTATCTTTTGAGCCCTCCAGAATGACTTGCTGAAAGTTTTCAATTGTTACCTGAGTGCCTACGTTTGCCACAGTAATTCCTTCTTTAGGTTGAACGACTTAGTTTTTGCTTAACTAAACCAACGTAAAAGTTTTTGTTTAAATGACGTGTATGGAGGATAACGGAATTTAGGGTCAAACCAAAAGGGGCGCTGCATCACAGCCTTCTGATGGCTGAAGGTGTCGAAACCAAACTTACCGTGGTAACGCCCCATGCCACTGGGTCCTACACCACCAAAAGGTAATTTTGGGTTCAACATGAACATCAAGGTATCGTTGCTGCACTGATTGCCCGCATGAGTTTGTTCTGTCAGTTGCTTCAGACTACGGGAAGAACCGCTAAATCCGTAGAGCGCCAGAGGCTTATCACGCTCGCGGATAAACTCGATGGCACTGGCCAGATTAGGTACTGTTAATATCGGCAAAATCGGACCAAAAATTTCCTCCTGCATGACCGGGCTGTCAACGGCTACGTCAGTGAGTATGGTTGGCTCGATATAACGCAACTGCCGGTCAATTTCTCCGCCGTGATGTATGTTGCCCTGTTCGAGATAAGCGACCAGACGTTGCCAGTGTTGCTCATTAACTATTCGACCATAATCGTCCGCGCTGCCGGGGTCACTACCAAAGAAATCTTCGATGGCCTCACGTAAGGCTACCAAAAAAGGTTCTTTCACACTCTCATCCACAAGTACGTAATCGGGCGCGATGCAGGTCTGCCCGGCATTCAGCCACTTTCCCCAGGCAATGCGGCGTGCCGATGTTTTGAGATCAGCATCGGCGAGCACCACAGCGGGGCTTTTCCCTCCCAGCTCCAAGGTAACCGGCGTCAGATGCTCAGCTGCCGCCTTCATTACAATACGACCGACCCGGCCGCCGCCGGTGTACATAATATGGTCGAACTTTTGTTCAAGCAGTTGTTGTGCAACCTCGGCGCCACCGTTTACGACTTGTACGGCTTCATTCGCCAGATAGTCCGGCAGCAGTTTAGCCATAAGATCAGCAGTTGCGGGGGCTAATTCAGAGGGCTTCAGAATGACACAGTTACCAGCTGCCAACGCCGCAACCATCGGACTTAATAAGAGTTGTAACGGGTAATTCCAGGCACCGATGATGAGCACCACACCCAACGGCTCCGGGTGCAGGAAGCTTTTCCCCGGCCAGGCCATAAGCGGCTGACTGACTCGTTTTGGCTTCATCCATTTGCGCAGATGCTTGCAGGTATGCTCAATGTCAGTCGTCAAATAGCCCAGCTCTGTCAGCCAACCCTCGGCTGCGCTCTTGCCTAAATCTGAGTGCAGAGCCGCGAGCAGCTCGCTTTCATGAGTCTCCAACAATAAGGCTAACTGTTTAAGCTGCTTGATGCGCCATGAATGAGGGCGGGTCAGGCCACTCACATAGGAGTGGCGCAAGCGTTGCATAAGCTCAGTAATATTCTGATCTGACACCGGTAATACTCCTTAAGCAAAACCACCTAACGTAAGGTTTTTGGTTTCCTGATACTCTGCCAAACCGTAGCGTGAGCCTTCGCGGCCAATCCCCGATTCTTTTACCCCACCAAAGGCATTGTAGGCATGGGAAATCGCACCGGCGTTAATACCTAGCATGCCACATTCCAGTGCATTACTGACACGTTCGATGCGGCGATAATCCTCGGCACAGAAATATCCAGCCAGCCCATACGGAGTAGCATTCGCTTTGCGTACGCCTTCCTCTTCTGTATCAAAGGTTTGAATGGCTACAACCGGCCCAAAAATCTCTTCCTGAGCTATATCCATAGTGGATGATATGCCGGTGAGTAATGTTGGTGCGTAGAATAACTTACCAAGCTCGTCGAGTACTTTTCCACCTTGTAAACATTCAGCGCCCTGTTCGACAGCATCATCGACTAAGCGCTTGACCTTATCAACTGCGCCTTGATCAATCAGTGGACCGTAATCCACTTCTTCTGCAGTGCCTGCTGCTACTTTCAAATTACTTAATGCCGGCTTTAACTGTTCGACGAACTTATCGAGCACGCTTTCCTGAACCAGAATACGATTGGCGCTGATACAGGTTTGTCCGGCATTGCGAAACTTGCAGATCAGAAGTTGTTCGACTGCGAGTTCAATGTTGGCGTCATCAAAAACGATAAAAGGTGCATTGCCACCGAGTTCGAACGAAACTTTTTTCATGGTACTGGCGCATTGCTGCATTAGCGTTTTACCAACTTCGGTAGAGCCGGTGAAACTAAATTTACGCACCGACGGGTGCTCGGTGAGAACTTTGCCTATGCTCTTAGCATCGGTACTTGGCACGATGTTGAGCACGCCGTCGGGGATTCCGACTTCGCTCGCCAGCTGGGCGATAGCAAGTGCCGATAATGGGGTTAGTTGCGGTGGCTTTACCACCATAGTGCAGCCCGCGGCAAGTGCCGGGGCAACCTTACGGGTTATCATGGCGTTGGGGAAGTTCCAGGGGGTAATTGCGGCGCAGACACCAACACCTTGTTTGGTGATCCAAACGCGCTTGTCCGGACTTTGCAGTGGCAGTACGTCACCATAACTGCGCTCAGCCTCTGCTGCGAACCAATCGACAAAACTTGCACCATATTCAATTTCTGCCGCGGCTTCGGCGATGGGTTTGCCTTGTTCAGCAGACATCAATTCAGCCAAAGCTTGTTTGTTCGCCAGCATTGAGTCGAACCAGCGCTTTAATAATTCAGCACGTTCGCGTGCGGTTTTTTTGCGCCACCCGGGAAGCGCATTGTGCGCTGCCTCAACGGCGCGTTCAGCAACTGCCGCGTCAGAGTTTGCCACTTCAGCAAGAACTTCACCGGTAGCCGGATTGGTCACCTCAAAACGTTCCTCTACTGGCACCCAGTGGCCGTCAATAAATGCATTTGTCTTTGTTAATGAACGCATACTATGGGATGTCATAAGTGTCCCCTTGTTTGTTGGCAAGTTTTAAAAACCTTTATGTATCTTATGAGTATGTTGCTTCTCCGGTTCACATGCAACGTCAGTTTAGCTTGTTATTTTGCGCGGATTCGCGTATAGTTCGCGGCCTCAGGGTCATTACCGCTAATGATGGGAGCGGCTCAACCCCTGACTACGCTGGGGTTCAGCGCCTATTTATCCTGCCAGAGTGTTCATCGTGTTCTGTAGCTGGGCGAATTACCCCCTAATTACGCTTTACAGAAATGATGTGAGATACAAATGTCTGATTTAATGACTGGCCAATCGTTCGCCGATTTTGGCCTACCAAGTACTGTGCTTAAACAAGTTGAAAGCATGGGCTTTACTACACCTACCCCAATTCAAATCCAAGCCATTCCAGCCTTGCTTGAAGGTAAGAATGTATTGGGTGAAGCGCAGACCGGTACCGGTAAAACTGCAGCTTTTGGTTTGCCTGGATTAACTCTGGTAGACCCGAAAGTACGTCAAACCCAAATGTTAGTTGTTGCACCAACGCGCGAGCTGGCGATTCAGGTGGCGGAAGCCATTACTGAATTTGGCAAGCAGATGCGTGGTCTGGAAGTAGCAACTGTCTACGGTGGTGCAGCTTTTGGTCCGCAAATTAAAGCATTGCGAACTGGTGCTCAGATTATCGTGGGTACTCCGGGTCGTCTTCTTGATATGCTTAAAAAAGGCGTATTGAAGCTCGACGCACTGCGTATGGCAGTGTTGGATGAAGCTGATGAAATGCTCAATATGGGCTTCATCGACGATATCGAAGCAATTATGAGTGCTGTACCAAACACCTCACAACGCACGTTGTTCTCGGCAACTATGCCGAATGCAATTCGTAAGCTGGCAAAAACCTTTTTGGTAACCAGCGAAGGTGAGCAGCCGCTGACGATTAAAATCGAAGCTAAAACTGCCGCGAAGTCGACCATTCGTCAACGCGCATGGCAGGTGCGTGGCATCACTAAGATGATGGCTTTGACGCGCTTATTAGAAACCATGGAATACCAGCGGGTACTTATTTTCGTACGTACGCGTAATGACACCATGGAAGTAACTGAACAGCTGCAAGCTGCAGGTTTTAAAGCGTCACCGCTCAGTGGTGACCTGAATCAGAGCCAACGTGAGCAAACCGTTGGTCAGTTACGCAGTGGCCATATTGAAATCCTTGTTGCGACTGATGTGGTCGCGCGTGGTCTTGATGTGCCAGAGATCACCCACGTAGTGAACTATGACTTACCTGGTGATACGGAATCTTATGTTCACCGTATCGGCCGTACTGGTCGTGCAGGGCGTAGTGGCGAAGCCATTTTGTTCTATCGCCCGCGTGAAAAACACTTGTTACGCCAGTATGAGCGTTTGACCAGCAGCACGATTGAATTTTTCGAAGTGCCAGATGCGAAAGAGTTAAGCGCCCACCGTCAGGCCTCTTTGCAGCAGAAAATTGTTGCTCAGCTGGAAAAAGGTGGTTTGGACGAGCTTACTGCAATCGTTGAAAAAATGCAGAAAGAGACTGACTTATCAGCCAGTCAGATCGCTGTAGCTTTGTTGGCGCAGCAGAACTTACAACGTCCGTTGATTGTTTCTGCAGACCCGGCACCGCGTAAATTTGCTGAACGTAACGAGCGCGCTGATCGGAACGACCGTGGCGACCGCAAGCGTCCAGAGAAACGTGCCGGTGCACGTGACCGTCGTGACGCTGATGTTGAATTCGATACCTATCGCATTCAGGTTGGCCGCGACCACGGTGCACGTCCTCAGGATATCGTTGGCGCGATTGCGAACGAAGCAGAGATGGATAGCAAATATATTGGTCAAATCCAGTTATTTGAAAACCATAGCTTAGTTGAGCTGCCAAAAGGTTTGCCAACGGGTGTCCTACGCATTCTGCAACGTGCTCGCGTACGTCAACAGCAGATGGGCATGGAACTTGCTGATCAGGCGATTCCACCACGCGCGCGCAAGCCTCGTGGTGACCGGCCAGCACCAAAGGGCCTTGCGCGTAAAGAGCGTCAGCCAGGTGGTGAGCGCCGGACCCGTCGCTTTCAATAAGTAATAATCAGTAATGAAAAGGGGAGCTCTTGAGCTCCCTTTTTAGTTTCTGCAGCTGCTAACTACTAAGGCTTTTTAAAAACTCGTCTGCCTGTTGACGAATTTTTTTCTTGTCCGCTTCATCACGTTTTTGCCACTGACTCAAAATCAACGCCATACGCTGATTGTTGGCCAATTTGTCTTGATGGCGATCGATAAAATGCCAGTACAACAAATTAAACGGACAGGCTTCTTCACCGATTTTCTCCGTTACTTTGTAGGCGCATGATTTGCAGTAATCAGACATTTTATTAATGTAACTGCCACTGGATACATAAGGCTTTGTCGCGAGTTTTCCACCGTCGGCAAACTGGCTCATGGCCCTTGCGTTGGGTAATTCAACCCATTCAATTGCATCAATGTAGATGCCCAGGTACCAGGCATCGACCGCATCGGGATCAGCGCCGATGAGCAGCGCAAAGTTACCCGTGACCATCAAGCGTTGAATATGATGAGCATAGGCGTAATCAAGGGATTGCTGAATACTGTGCTGCAAACAATTCATTTCGGTCTTAGCAGTCCAGTAGAAATCTGGCAGCGGCCGTGAATGCTGGAAGAAGTTGCTGTGTCCGTAATCAGGCATAAAACGCCAGTAGATTGCTCGTACAAACTCGCGCCAACCGATAATCTGCCGGACAAAACCTTCGATCTGATTTAGTGAAATCTGCTGTGGATTTTTCTGCCACGCTGTTATTGCCGCTTCGACTACGGTCCTGGGGCTTAACATCTTCGTATTTAAGGCAAAGGAAAGGCGAGCATGATAAAGAGCCCAGTGCTCACTAAGCATTGCATCCTGATAGTCACCGAAGTGACACAAGAGTTCACTGACAAAATAGTCGAGCACCTGAGTTGCTTCGTTTCGCGTCAGTGGCCAGATAAACTTCTTTCTATCAATATTACCAAAAGTCTCTACCTCTTCATTGGCCAGTAAATCAACAAGTTCACTGACATCATGAGCGAATAACAATGGTTCGGGTAACGAATGCGTTTTCTCAGGTGTCTTGCGGTTGTCTTTATCGAAATTCCATTTACCTCCTGCAGGTTCGCCATCGCTCATGAGGTAGCCCGTTTGTTTACGCACCCGCCGATAAAAATGCTCCATCAGGTAGTTATCTTTTTCACCAAACCACTGTATTAGTGCATCACGTTCAGTAAGGAAGTGCTCACTGTCCTGCCAGATTAGGTTAGCCGATGCAGTAGCTTGCCATTCACTAAGTTGCGTATCGAGGCGGTATTCGTCGGGTTGTTGTAGCCATAATTCATTGCTACCGCAGGATGACAACACCGCCTCAAGATTTTTTGTCAGGTCTTGAAGGTTATCCGGATTGTCGAGAGTCAGATAAAGAACGTGATGACCTGCGCGTAACAGAGCGTTGGCGAAGTTACGCATAGCAGCGAAGAAACCGACAACTTTCTGTATATGGTGCCGGCAGTAGTCGGTTTCCTGACGCATCTCAAACAACACGTACAAAGTGTGAGCGCGTTTTTTGCGGAACCAGCTATGGCGGGCATTAAGCTGATCCCCAAGAATTAGTGCGACTGCTGTGTAATTGGTGTCGGCAAGATCCGCCAGTCGCGTAACACACTTTGGGTGAATCTGAGTCATCGAGTCCCTACGTCAGTTAATCTGTACTAAGCTTAGTCTCGAGTTACGGATGGAGTTTAGGAAAAGATCGTGTTTTCTAAAGCGAAACATAGCCACAGCATACAGAATTTGGCATTATGCGCAGATTCGTATGCGAGTCTTACAGGCAGGGATTAGAATGCAGCCAGTTAACGTTATTTGTATCAAGTGGGGCAATAAATATGGCTCCGATTATGTCAATACGCTCTATTCAATGGTAAGTCGTAATTTATCGCGACCATTTCGTTTTGTGTGTTTAACTGACGATGCTGAGGGCATCCGTGAGGAAGTTGAAGTGAAGCCGATCCCGGAAGTGGGATTCGAAGATTTTGATCAACGTAAACCCTGGACCTTCGGTCACGGGTGGCTCAAGTTAACCTGTTTCGCCAAGCCATTATATGACCTGGAAGGCCAAACGCTGTTTCTCGATCTGGATATTGTTATTGTTGGCAGTCTTGATGAATTCTTTGAGCCGGAAGGAGAGTTTTTGGTCATCAAAGAATGGGATAAATCAGATGCAACGGGTAATACTTCAGTATTCCGTTTTAATATCGGTGCTCACGTTGATGCTCTTGAACATTTAAAAAATGATCCCGTCGGCTCGCGTAAAGACGTTCGTAACGAACAGGAGTTTATTACGCAGTTCGTTGATCGTCAGGGGAAACTTAAATACTGGCCGGCAGAGTGGTGCCGTAGTTTTAAACGCCACTGCCTACGACCATTTCCGTTGAGCTTTTTTCAACAGCCACGGATCCCCGAGGGCGCCAAAGTAATTATTTTCCACGGCCGGCCACATCCTGACGATGCAGTCGCCGGACGCAGCGGTAAGTGGTACCGCAAAGTATTACCGACGACCTGGATTAAAGAGTACTGGCGTTAGCTGTAATGACCTTGCTTTATCGGTTGCTGATCCGTGCTTGTTTGCCCTTGGTTTTTATTTACCTGTGGTTGCGCGGTCGTAAAGCTCCAGCGTATCGTTTGCGGTGGCGGGAGCGATTAGCTCTGCAGACGATTCCGGCTAACGCCAGGCAGGGGCTATTGATTCATTGCGTTTCAGTTGGTGAAACCGTGGCCGCCCGAGAGTTCATCGAACAGGTTTTGGCGCGGTATCCACAACTACCAGTAACGTTATCGTCGATGACTCCAACGGCTTCGGAATTAGCGCAAACGCTGTTTGCCGACCACGTTCATCATCTCTATCTGCCGGTTGACACCCCAGGCGCCATGCGCCGCTTTTTTGATAAGTTGGCGCCGCGCGTGGTAGTGGTTTTAGAAACCGAGGTGTGGCCGGGATTTTTGCAACAAGCACAGTTACATAAAGTTCCTGTGCTGCTGTTAAATGCACGCATGTCAGAGAAGTCTCAGCAAACTTATCTCAAATATAGCTGGTTAACAGGGCCGATATGGCAGCAGCTCACCTGGGTTGCTGCACAGAATCATACGAGTGCTGAACGCTTTATGCATTTAGGTGTGGCGTCAGATCGCATCGCGGTACGCGGGAATCTCAAATTTGATAGCCATGTTCCGGTCGATTTGCTGGCGCGGGCTACGGCGCTGAAGCAGCAGCTGCAGCGGCCGATTGTTTTGGCCGCAAGCACGCATCAGGGTGAAGATGAACTGGTGCTAAAAGCTTTCACCGAATTACTGGATAACGTCCCTAATGCGTTGCTCATCCTGGTGCCGCGCCATCCGGAAAGGTTTGCGGCGGTGGCTGAAAAAGTCGCCGGCAAAGGTTTATCATATGTACGGCGCAGCGCAGCCGAGAGTCCTGAGGCAAACAACCAGGTCTGGCTTGGTGACACTATGGGTGAGCTGGTGTTTTGGTACGCTGCTGCCGATGTCGCTTTTGTTGGCGGGAGTTTAATTAAGCGCGGCGGGCATAATCCTTTAGAGCCGATTGCGACCCATACCCCGGTTGTTTCCGGCCCTCACGTTTTTAATTTTCAGGAAATCTATCAACGCTTAGACGGTGTCGGTGGCGTACGCTGGGCAGCAGATGCCGATGAGCTTGCCCTGCAGTGGCTCGACTTGTTAAATGACGCAAATCTGCGTTTTACCATGCAGCGGGCAGCGGTATCTGAGTTCGCTCAGGATCAGGGGGCAACAGCAGCGATGCTGAGCGACCTGCACCAACATATGATGCATCAGGTACCCACGTGTAACAATGTTACTGGCAGCACTGCCACGGAGTTACCGAGTATGAAAAAAGTAACCACACTGAAGCCGCAAGGCAACGTGGAAATTTGGTACGACGGCGAACACTTTGATGATTTCAGTGACGATTATTTTACTGCTGACTACTGGCGCAGACAGGACAAAATAAAAGGCTCAGCAACGGGGCGCAGCACCGCATGGTTTATCGCTGCTGGTGAACAAGGCATGTTGCTTCGCCACTATTATCGTGGTGGGCTGGTTGGCAAAGTCAATAAAGATCGTTTTGCCCGTGAAGCTATAGCGAATAGCCGTGCAATGGCCGAATTTGAGCTATTGATGCGGTTACGGGAGCGCCAGTTACCGGTTCCTAAACCACTGGCCGCGCGCTACGAAAAAGCACCCGTGTGGGGCTACCGGGCGGATATTCTGGTCGAGATTATTCCGCAAGCGGAAGATTTGTTTAAACTTCTTGGACAGCGTCAGTTAACTGCTCAGCAGTGGCGTGAGGTTGGCGGGGTGATCCGCCAGTTTCACGACGCCGGGGTTTATCACTCTGATTTGAATTGCCACAACATCATGCTCGACGCCGCTGGCAAGGTGTGGCTGGTTGATTTCGATAAGTGTGGCTTCCGCGATGCTGGCGAATGGCAGCAAGCAAATCTGGCGCGGCTGTTACGCAGTCTGCATAAAGAGGCTGCGAAAGCTAAAGAGGCCAAGCGCGACTTCCATTGGCAGAAAGAACGCGATTGGCCTCTATTAACTAAAGGTTATCAGGGCAAATCCTAGTCGCGGATTTGACCTGTTCCTGTCACCACAAACTTCTCGGTTGTCAGCGCCTGCAGTCCCATAGGACCATAAGCATGCAGTTTACTGGTCGAAATACCAATTTCGGCACCTAAGCCTAATTGACCGCCATCGCTGAAGCGCGAGGATGCATTCCACATGGTAACCGCCGAATCAACTTCACGAATAAACCGCTGGGCTGTTGCTTCATTTTCAGTGGCAATGACTTCCGTGTGACCACTACCGAAGGTTTGAATGTGTTGAATAGCGGCGTCGTAATCGGCAACGGTCCGGACAGCTAACTCAAGCGCCAGGTACTCTTCACCAAACTCGTCATCGCCAATCACATCGGCGTCGGAAAAATAGCTGGCAGATGCCTTATCGCTATGAATCTTGACGGATTTCTCCTGCAGAGCCTGCGCGGCCTTAGGCAAGAATTCTCCGGCTATCGCCTGATGCACCAACAATCCTTCAAGTGCATTACACACGCCCGTGCGCTGGGTTTTACCATTTAACAATAACGCCAGAGCTTTGTCCTGATCAGCATCTTTATCGACATAAAGATGGCACACACCTTTATAATGCTGAATGACTGGAATCTTACTGTTGTCACTGACAAAGTGGATTAAGCCTTCACCGCCACGTGGAATCACTAAATCAATGTAGTCGTCTTGTTGCAGCAGTTGCAGCATCAAGTCACGATCCGGGGTTGGCACCACAGTAATCACATCTTCTGGAAGTCCACATTCACGCAGTGCTTCATGTAATGCCTCGGCGATAGCTTTACTACTCTCGATAGCTTCACGGCCACAACGCAGAATCACCGCATTGCCAGATTTGAAGCAAAGTGCTCCAGCATCTGCTGTTACATTTGGACGAGCCTCATAGATCATGCATATAACGCCAAGAGGGATACGCATTTTTTCAACGACAATGCCATTTGGGCGGGTGTTGAAAGGTTTGCGCTCGCCAACTGGATCCTGCAGCGCAATGATTTCTTCGATCGCGGTCGCCATGCCCTCGATACGGTCAGGGTTTAACTGCAGACGATCAAGCATAGAGTCAGACAATTTTTTCTCGCGACCGGCTTGCATATCCTGCTCGTTAACGGCAAGGATTTTATCTTGGTGTTTGCGAATGGTGTCTGCCATGGTTTGCAGAACCTTGTTTTTCTCTGCTTCGCTCAGTGTTGCCACTGCTCGCGCTGCAATGGCAGCGCGTTTTGAAATTTCTTGTGCTACGGAGTTACTCATTCATCCTCCAGGATCATTAAATCGTTACTTTCGATAACTTCAGTGATGGGACTGTACCCATATTGCTTCGCGATGGCGCTGACTTCTTGTCCCTTAATATGTATCAGCTCATGTGAGCTGTACTGACAAATTCCTTTTGCGACGGCCTCGGCGTTATCACCGTTGCGAATGACGACAGCATCGCCACGATTGAAGTCACCCTGTATGTCGACAATTCCCATAGTTGTAAGAGACTGACCCGCAACCACGCTATTCGCGGTTTCGGCATCAACAACAATCTCACCTTGTGATACCAGGGTATGCCGCAACCAGTGTTTCTTGTTCGTCATTGGATCTTGTTGGCGACTGAAAAGCGTTCCGGGATTTTTTCCGTGCAACAACAGTTCAAATGTTTCGCCTTTACGTCCGTTGACAATGTAGGTGTCGATACCGTGCGAGGTAGCTTTTTCTGCCGCTTCAATTTTCGTGCGCATGCCACCAGTGGCGATCTTGTTTGTCGTACCACCAGCCAGAGCAAAAATTTCCTCGGTAATTTTATCCACCACAGGAATCTTCTTGGCGTCAGGTTTAACCCGGGGGTCTGCGTCAAATAACCCATCAATATCGGAGCAAATAAACAGCGCATCAGCGTCAACCAAAGTAGCAACCATAGCTGCTAAGTTGTCGTTGTCACCGACTTTCATTTCGTCGGTCGCGAGCGCATCGTTCTCATTTACAATGGGTAATACATTGTGTTCTAACAATGTGTGCAAAGTGTTACGGATACTGACGTAGCGTGCACGATCGCGCAAATCACCATGGGTCATCAGCACCTGTGCACAGGGGAAGTCAAAAAAGCGTGACCAATTTGCCATCATGTCGGTTTGACCGACGGCTGCCATTGCTTTTTTCACGGTAACCGGAATAGTATCGCTATCGTAACTAATGTGCTTACGTCCAGCAGCTGCACTGCCGGAAGACACTAGCACGACTTCTTGTCCGCGTTCATGACATTCAATGATAAAACGGGCAATGGCTAATAAATACTTACTGCTCGTTCCTGTATCGTCTGGCGCAATCAACGCACTGCCAACTTTCACAACAGCCCGCTGCCAGGAAGGCATTTTCATAGTGGCTCCCTCTTGAAAAATTCGTTCGTAGTCTAACAGAATCAAAGGGGTTTCTCTAGCTTCGAACTATAACTCACGCCTATGTTGATCATAGTTTAGTAAAATTTAGGAAATGGCGCCTGATAAACGTACAGAAGTGTAAAAGCTGGCCAAAAAAAAGCCCCTGAATTAAGGGGCTGGGTTTGCGCTTATTTGCTGGGAGGCGTATAGCCTTCAATTTCTATGTCTTTTCCTTCAAAAAGGAAAGCTTTCATCTGCTCCTCCAGGAATTCCCGGGACTTGGGATCCATCAGGTTCAAACGTTTCTCATTAATAAGCATGGTCTGCTTCTTCTGCCACTCGGCCCAGGCTTCTTTGGAAATTGATTCGTAAATTTTTTGACCCAGTTCGCCAGGGTACAGTTGAAAGTCGAGACCCTCGGCTTCTTTGTTTAAATATTGGCAATATACTGTGCGACTCATAACTACCTCAATACTCGTTGGAGAACTGCAATATTACGCATTAATCAGGGTGCTGACAAACTTGTCCATGTTCATACTTGTTGCAGATATTTGCGAATAGGGGCTGGTAAACCCAATGTACCGATGGCGCTTAACGGAACCCGCTGCTGTTGGGGTTTTAACGTTGTCGGTTGCCGCCAGATGGATGCCTCAAGCTTATAGTGGCTGAAGGTGTGCGTAAACTGACCAAAAGGCTCAGAGTCTGGCGCCGTCAGCAGTTCTGGCAGGCTCCAGAGGTTTGGCCAAACGCTGCTGGCATCACGCTTTTCTAGCAATACGCCCTCGGTATTTAAGTCGAGGATAAAGTAGCCTTGCCGGGTTGGAATAGGTTTTTTAGCCTGACGTTTAGGAAACGCACTGACCTGGTCATGTTTCAGGCTCAGGCAGCTTGCGTGAAAAGGGCAGACTTCGCAATCAGGTTGCTTTGGCTTACAAAGGGTCGCACCGAGATCAAGCAGACCTTGTGCAAAGCGGCGATTCTGCGATTGCGGGGTATAATGCTCCGCTAAATCCCAAAAATAGCGATCATGAGAACTTTTATTGATCAGAAAGGGGAGGGTAAATAAACGTGCAAATAAACGTTTAACGTTGCCATCCACAATCGCGCCAGGCGCGTCGTAAGCAAAGGCGCGAATAGCGCCAACGGTGTAGGCGCCAATACCAGGGATTTCACGTAGCTCAAGGGCTGAGGATGGGATCTGACCATCGTATTGATTGACGACAGTTGTTGCGGCGGCTTGTAAATTACGGGCGCGACGATAATAACCCAGGCCTTGCCACAATTGCATGACCTCATCTTCTGAAGCTGCTGAGAGGGCACTGACATCTGGAAAGCGGGTGATCCAGCGCTCGAAGTAAGGTATTACTGTTTTCACCTGGGTCTGCTGTAGCATTAGCTCACTGACAAGCACATGATAAGGGTTGTTTTCACGCTGCCAGGGTAAATCATTTCTGCCGTGCTGAGCCTGCCAATCGATAACGATTTTGGCAAACTGCTCGGGTGAGATAATTTGTTCAGCCGAGCTTCTATAAAATTCAGTAGGTTGCATGAATCCTCAACGATTTTTTTAACTGCAGTTCAATACTTCGTAAAGGTTTTGTAAACCTTAAAGAATTTGCCGAAATTCAAGCAAAATTTGCTTATATCGTATATAGTAAAGGGAAATCAAAATCCATTCATTGAGAAATTAAAGGAGCATCTCGTGAATCGTATCGCCGCAGTTTCATTTGCTGTAATAGCAGGCCTTTCAGTTACTGGTACCGCATTCGCGCAAGCCAGTTCGAACGAAGGTCAATGGTATGTCGGTCCACGTCTTGGGCCATTAGGTACGGACTCTGATCGTGTCGCTATCGACAACAATCAATTACGTACGTTCAAAGGTGGGTTCGACAGTGCCTTCTATGGTTTAGAAGCCGGTTTCCAGTTTACCCCAGAGTGGGGCTACCGTCTGTACTATGATTATCTTCGTGGAGATCTTGAGAACGCAGACTCGGCCACAGGTCAAGTCTATGGTGTCGATTTACTCTACAACTTTACCGAAAGTGTTTACGGTAGCATCGGTATTAATAACACCGAGCTTGGTGACATTTCTAACCGCTTCTTGCGCGTTGGAGCAGGTTACCGTGAACAACTCAACAACAACTGGCAGTTGTTTGTTGAAGGTGGTGTACAACAAAGCGACGGTGATTTAACTGAATTCTTGTTGATGACCGGACTTCGTTATTACTTTGGCAAGTCAGCTAGCCCAGCTCCTGCACCGACTGCACCAGCCCAAGAGGCTGCACCAGTCGATTCAGATGGTGATGGTGTTGTTGACTCCAAGGATCGTTGCCCCAATACGCAACCGACCTACAAAGTCGATGAGTATGGTTGTGTAATGTATACCAACGAAACCATAACTCATGAATTAATGATTAACTTCGCATTTGACTCTGCGGTTATCCCTGCAGGCGAGAAAGATGAAATCCAGGATACTGCGGAATTCCTGAAAGAATACCCGCAGCTGGACATCCGTATCGAAGGTCATACTGACAGTATTGGTACTGTAGAATACAACCAGGGCTTGTCAGAGCGTCGTGCAAGATCAGTAGGTGATAGCTTAATCTCGGACTTCGGTATCGAGCAAGAGCGTGTGAGCACAGTAGGTTACAGTGAAAATCGTCCGTTAGTGCCGAACACTTCACCTGAAAACCGTGCGAAGAATCGCCGTATTGAAGCGAAAATGTCGGTAACTAAAGAAGTACCGGTAAAAGAAGATAACTAAGACTTAGTTATTTTTTGAGAAAGGCGCACCGAGTCTGACTTGGTTGCGCCTTTTTTGTCTTAATTTGAGATAGAAAAACGCTGCCATGAACGAAAAGCAATCAAGCCAAACCAATTTAAACGAAGCGCAGGAACAAGGGCGCTATATCCGAAAAATCCGTAGTTTTGTCAAACGCGAAGGGCGTCTAACCAAAGGTCAGGCTGCCGCACTTGAGCGCAGTTGGCCAACGATGGGACTCAAGCACGAAGACGGCAAACTTGATTTAGTCGAGGTGTTCGGTCGTGACGCAGATACAATCATTGAGATCGGTTTTGGCATGGGGCATTCACTGGTGTCTATGGCCGCTGCTGCGCCAGAAAAGAACTTTATTGGCATCGAAGTCCATCGACCAGGCGTCGGCGCGTGCCTGATGGAAGCCGAAGAGCAGGGCGTTACAAACTTGCGGGTATTTGAGCATGATGCCGTGGAGGTTCTTCAGGATTGCATTGCGGACAACACTCTGGCGGGGGTGCAAATTTTCTTCCCTGATCCATGGCACAAAAAGCGCCACCACAAACGTCGTCTGGTTCAACCTGAATTTGTCGAACATTTACGCGGTAAATTGCGAGTTGGCGGAGTACTACATTTAGCCACGGATTGGGAAAACTACGCTGAACACATGTTAGCGGTGATGCAATCGGCAGCTAAGTGGGAAAACCTTTCCGCTACCAATGATTACATTCCGCGCCCGGAAGAGCGACCCTTAACCAAGTTTGAAAAACGCGGTGAGCGTTTAGGGCATGGTGTCTGGGATTTGAAATTCCGCCGCGTTGACTAGTACTAAACCATTTCATCCAGTATTGAATTCAGAAAGCGACGCCCAAGCGGCGTCGTTTGCCATTCTACATCGCCGCTCGTCAACAAGCCTTTCGCCACGGCTGGAGCTAGTGCTTGCTCGGCATCGGACAAGGCCAAGCCTGTGCGTTCGGTAAAGAGGTTCTTGCGCATAGGTTCGTTTAAACGCAGCAGATTCATAAAGAATTCGAATGGCAATTCTTCGGGCGTTACCTGCCAGACACGATAGCGCAAGGGGCGCGTCAGGTCTAAATAGCCCTGTGGGTGTTTGATTTTCTCACAACGCAGAATTTGCCCGGTATCAGCGACCGTAATTTTACTGTGAGCGCCACAGCCAATCCCCAGATAGTCTCCGAATTGCCAATAATTGCGATTGTGCTGACTCTGTTCCCCTGCTTTCGCGTAGGCACTGACTTCGTAGTGGTGATAGCCGGCCGCCTCGAGTTTTTCGTGGCCACGCTGATAGATCTCCCACAGCACTTCATCATCAGGAAGCTTCGGCGGGCGGCTGGCAAATGAGGTATTGGGTTCAATGGTCAGTTGATACCAGGATATGTGGGGCGGATTTAACGCAATAATGCCGTCGAGATCAGCCATCGCTTGCGCCAGGCTCTGCTCCGGCAGCCCATGCATCAAGTCCAGATTGAAACTGCGCAACCCAAGATTTCGCGCATGCTCAGCCGCGGCAATAGCCTGTTGCGGGTTATGGATCCGACCTAACCGCTGAAGTTGTTCAGCGGCGAGACTTTGCACACCGATCGATAAACGGTTAATACCGGCATCGACGAAGCCCTGGAAGCGTTCTTTTTCGAATGTTCCCGGGTTTGCTTCTAAGGTGATTTCGCAGGTAGCGCTAATATCAACATAGTTTGCTATCCCGGTAAGCAACCGTTTCACCGCTTCGGGGGTAAGTAAACTCGGCGTTCCTCCGCCAATAAAAATGCTCTCTATAGAACGTCCCTGCACCCATTCCAGGTCAGCGCGGAGGTCGTCAAGCAAACGGGCGATGTAGGCATCTTCGGGAACACCACCTTTAAGCGCATGTGAATTGAAATCACAATAGGGGCACTTTTGTACACACCAGGGGATGTGCACGTATAGTGATAACGGTGGAAGCATCATAATTGTGCTTGTAGTTGTTGGATCAGCTGACGCAGTGCCTGACCACGATGACTCAGTTGCTGCTTCTGTTCAGCGGAGAGCTGTGCGGCGGTGCAGTTTTCGCCAGCGAGATAAAAGACTGGGTCGTAACCAAATCCACCTTCTCCACTTGGCTGCATGGCGATTTCGCCGTGCCACACCCCATGGCACAAAACGGGTGTGGGGTCGCTTGCGTGGCGCATAAAAGCGAGCACACAGTGAAAGCTTGCAGTGCGTCGCTCAGCTGGGGTGTCAGCTAAAGCAACAAGAAGTTTTGCTACATTGTCCTGATCAGATGCGCTGGCACCGGCATAACGCGCAGAATAGATGCCCGGAGCACCGCCGAGGGCATCGACGGCTAAGCCTGAATCATCAGCAAGGGCCGGCAGCCCGGTGTGCTGTGCCGCATGGCGTGCTTTTAGAATTGCATTTTCAACAAAACTGAGACCGGTTTCTTCAGCTTCCTCGAAGTTCCATTCTCCTTGCGCACGGACATGCCAGTCGAGCGGTTGCAATAACCTCTTCAACTCACGGATTTTTCCTTGGTTACCAGTAGCTAATACGACTTCTTGCATGACAGATGACTTCAGTTTCGGCACAATAGGTCTAGTATAAGGCATGCGGCACATTGACCAAAGGGGAAATCGTTGGCAGATCTAAACGGTATTATGCTGCTCATGGGCTCACTGCTACTGGTGAGCATCCTCGCTGCGGTCGTATCTTCGCGGCTCGGCGCTCCGTTGCTGCTCGTATTTTTAGTGGTTGGCATGTTAGCGGGCGAAGAAGGTTTGCTCGGCATCGAGTTTGATCAGCCCGAACTTGCCTTTTTAATTGGTTCGCTGGCATTGGTGATCATTATTTTCGATGGCGGCATGCGCACCAAGCGTGAGCGTTTTCGCGTCGCCCTCTGGCCTGCCATCAGTCTTGCCACACTAGGTGTTGCTTTAACCTCATCACTGACTGCCCTGGGTATTGTCTGGTTGTTCGATCTACCCTGGGCCACAGCCTTGTTAATAGGGGCTATTCTCAGTTCGACGGATGCCGCAGCGGTGTTCGGTATTTTCCAGTCACAGAATCTGAAAATCAAACAGCGCGTCGCTTCGACTCTGGAAATTGAGTCAGGTACTAACGATCCCATGGCCGTCATTCTGACCATGACGATGACCACCTTAATAGCGTCGGGACAGAGCTTCTCATTTTCTGTGGTTGGTTTAGAAGTCGCGCAGCAACTCATTGTTGGCTTTGCTTGTGGTTGGATTGGCGGGCGATTGTTTGTGCAGATGGCGCGCAAAATCACCGCTCAATTTACTTTTTTTCCGCTGCTCGCGGCCGCCAGTGCCGTGGTTGTGTTCGCATTAACTTCAGGAATTGGCGGCAGTGGTTTTCTCGCTGTTTATCTAATGGGATACATTATTGGTAATGCCCGTCTGCCGCAACTTATTCATATTTTACAAGTGCAGGATGGACTGGCATGGCTAAGTCAGATCATGATGTTTCTGATTCTGGGATTACTGGTTACACCATCTCATCTGATTGAGAACCTGTGGCTATCCCTGAGTATCGCAGGTCTGATGATTTTCATTGTCAGACCATTAGCCGTGGTGATCAGTCTGTCACCTTTTTCTTTCCCGGTGCGTGAACAGTTATTTATCAGTTGGGTAGGGCTGCGTGGAGCGGTGCCTATCATTCTGGCGTTGTACCCATGGTTAAGTGGGCTGCCGGGACAAGAGCTATTTTTCGATGTGGCTTTTGTCGTAGTACTGGTGTCGTTAGTGTTGCAGGGTTGGACCCTTGCTCCTATGGCCCGCTGGCTTAAGTTAGAGGTGCCGCTTGAGGCTGAACCAGATCGGCGCATGGCGCTCGATCAGGTGGGGAGCAATGACCCGCTGGAGGTATGGTCCTACGAAATCAGTGAGCGTTCACCGGCATGCGATCATTTTTGGCATGAGTTACGTTGGTCGGTGCCACTCGAGTTTATGGGCTTGATTAGAGACGGCGAGTGGATACAGCCGAAAACACGGCCGAAGTTGCTGGAAGGTGATCATATATTGGTCGTTGCCAAGGTACAGCATATCGATGAAATCAGTCGGGTGTTGGCGGCCGGTGGCAAGTTGCGATCACTTAACACCAGTGACTTCTTTGGTGATTTCACCTTAAACGGCGATTTGTCGCTGGCTGATGTTGCCAGTTTCTATCCGCTGGGTCGTTTGCCCGAAGCTCAGGCTTCCATGAGCCTACATGCGTATTTTTCAGAGAAGTTTCACCGCCGCATGGTGGTTGGTGACCAGCTGACGTTAGGTAATGTCCAGCTCACCATTCGTGAGCTGAACGAGGATAATAAAATTAGCAAGGTAGGTGTTAAGTTGCTGGAGCGCGGCGAAAATTAATTGCGCCAGAGCTCCTCAGAAAAACGTAGTTCTTGTATTTCATCACCTTTGCTTATGGTGATAAAGAACCGCAGAGTTTCGAGATTGGTAAATGATGTTTGCGCCAGGTAATACACTGCATCGCCTTCAACAACTTCACGAAAATCCAAGGGTGTCTGCATGCTCAGCGGATTCATCACATACCCCTTAATGGACACTTGTTGTGCAGGTTTACCCGGCTTTTCTGCAGCCAGTACGACAATATTTAGCGTTGCTGTTGTGTTGGAACGCTCAAGTTGATACTGACGCGCCATCTCCGGGCGCAACAAGGTTGAATTAAAAGCATTGTAATGGACTTCCCATGGGCCAAGACGCTTACTTTGCTCGGCATGTACAGGAGCTGCAAACACAGCTCCTGCGATAATAAATGACAGCATTAACCACGAGCTTAGCTTGTGCATGAGATTAAATTCCTATCAGGATGCGGAGCGCCTGAATACCAATCACCAGAACCAGTACCGATAAATCTAGTCCACCAAGCGGTGGAATGATGCGACGGATAGGCGCTAAAAATGGTTCGGTCAGCTGGACTAAAATGGCCTGCATAGGATTGTATCCCTGTGCGAACCAGCTTAAAAGTGCACGAATAATTACGATCCAGAACAGCAACTGAAGAAACTGACTTACCGCACTGAGTACGCCAACCAGCAGAATATCACTCCAGATCATCGGGTATCCATGCACCGCGTAAAGCGTAACAAATTTAGCAATACTGACCAGCAGTGCCAGTACTATGGTGGCAAGATCCCATACTCCTACCATCGGAATGACTTTCCGCAAGGGTAGGACCAGCGGGTTTGTTGCCTTGACCACAAACTGACTGACCGGGTTATAAAAATCAGCACGAGCCGCTTGCAGCCAGACTCGTAAGATCACCACCATGAGAAAAAGCTCGAATACAATGGTGATGAGAAAACGCATAAGTTCCATAGTTTTTCGCCTTTAGACAGGTAAACGTTTTAAAAAAGTTCAGCCATTTCCTGATTACGTTTTACTGCTGCTTTGACCGCAGAATCAGAGATTTTATCAATATCGAACGCTTGATACTGTTCTATCCCTTTCGCCGTTGAGCCGCCTTTACTGGTAACTTGTTTACGCAAGTCTTCAAGCTCCAGGTCACTCGCTATGGCCATCTCGGCAGCGCCTAATGCTGTTTGTTGTACCATGGTCCGCGCTTTATCACTATCGAATCCGAGAGCGACCGCTGCTTTTTGCAAGCTCGCCATGAACTCGAAGAAGTAAGCTGGTCCACTTCCGGCGACAGCGCCAAGGATATCAAGTTCGTCTTCATCAGCAACCCAAAGGGTTGCGCCGACACCATCAAATGCCTCAGTAATGAAAGATTTGTCAGCGTCAGTTACGCGATCATCAGCGACCAAGCCCGACATGCCTTTACCTACCAATGATGGCGTATTTGGCATAACGCGGATCATGCGGATGTCAGGGCTCAGATACTGGCGATATTTCTCGATACGAATCCCGGCAGCGATGGTAACAATGAGTTTGTCAGTTAAATTTTCAACCTGTTCGGTCAGCGCTTTGCAGACATCAGCCATTAGCTGAGGTTTTACCGCAAGTACGATGACATCAGCAGCGTTAGCCACTTCGGCGTTGTCCTGACTGGTATGGACGTGCAACGAGTCCGCCATTTTTTCAAGCTTTCCGACACTTGGGTTGCTGACGTAGATCTGGTCACTCGGGTAACCACTGGAAACCATACCGCCGACGATACTCTGGGTCATATTCCCTGCGCCAATAAAGGCAATTTTACGCACTTGCGTTGTCATTCGTTACTCCTTTTTTATCACGGGCACCGAATAATGCCGTACCAATACGGACCATCGTTGAACCGGCGTTAATAGCCGCTTCAAGATCATTACTCATACCCATAGAAAGTGTATCCACAGTTGGATATTGGGATGCTAATTCGGAATACAACCGTTGCATTGCCTGCAGGCTGCGTTGTTGCTGGGCGCTCGAAGCGTCAGCTGCAGGCAGAGTCATCAATCCCCGCAAGGTCAATTGCGGAAATTCTTGTAAGTCCGCAGCGAAGGCAGGTAGCTGCTCGGGATGAATTCCTGCTTTACTCTTTTCGTCATCGATATTAATTTGAATCAGAATATTGAGCGGTACTGAATCTGTTGCGCGTTGGTCATTGAGCCGGCGCGCAATCTTTAACCGATCAATACTTTGTACCCAACTGAAGTTGGCGGCGATATCACGCGTTTTATTTGATTGAATGGGGCCAATGAAGTGCCAGACCAGGTCGCTTAAGTCGGCGAGTTCCTGCTGCTTTTCAAGTGCTTCCTGCAGATAGTTTTCACCGAAATGCCGTTGTCCCGCCAAGTATAATTCGCGTATCTTATCAGCTGGTTTGGTTTTACTTACAGCTAACAATTGCACCGATTCTGGTCTACGATTGCTTTGTAGACAGGCCGATGCAATGCTGTTGCGGACTTCTTTTAGGCGTTCAACTATGCTATTCATCATCTAACGGCTCACCGATAACAATAAGAGAACTGGTATGGATATAACTGAGTTACTAGGCTTTGCCGTCAAACATAACTCGTCGGATTTACACCTTTCGGCAGATTCACCCCCTATGATACGGGTTGATGGTGATGTTCGTAAAATTAATATTCCAGCACTGACCCATAAGCAAGTGCAGGAATTGGTATACGACATCATGAACGACCGCCAGCGCAAAGAATACGAACAAAATTTCGAGTGTGACTTTTCCTTCGAAGTGCCTGATCTAGCCCGTTTCCGGGTCAATGTGTTCGTACAAAACCGCGGCTGTGGTGCGGTTTTACGGACCATTCCCAGTGAAGTACTAACGCTTGAACAACTGGGTTGTCCGGAGATTTTTAAAACCATCGCTGATCAACCGCGCGGCTTAGTGCTGGTGACCGGACCTACCGGCTCGGGTAAGTCGACGACCCTGGCGGCTATGGTTGATTTTATCAATGAATCCAAGCATCACCACATCCTCACCATCGAGGATCCTATTGAGTTTGTGCATAAAAATAAGCAAAGCCTGATTAACCAGCGTGAAGTTCATCGCGATACTCACAGCTTCAGTGCTGCATTAAGGTCGGCATTGCGTGAAGATCCGGATGTGGTGTTGGTCGGTGAGATGCGGGATCTGGAAACCATTCGCTTAGCAATGACTGCGGCGGAAACGGGGCATTTGGTCTTTGGTACTTTGCATACTACCTCTGCGCCAAAAACCATAGACCGTATTATTGACGTATTTCCCGGTGATGAGAAACCTATGGTGCGTTCCATGTTATCTGAGTCGCTACGTGCTGTTATCTCGCAAACCTTGTTAAAGCGTGTGGGCGGTGGGCGTATAGCTGCACATGAAATCATGATTGCGACCTCAGCGATTAAAAACCTGATTCGCGAAGATAAAGTTGCGCAGATGTATTCATCCATTCAGACCGGCGCCTCGCATGGTATGCAGACCTTGGATCAAGGCTTGTTGAATCTTCTCAATCAGGGCCTGGTGTCTCGTGTCGACGCGCGCGCGAAAGCGGCCAATAAAGAGGCGTTTAAATAAGCAATGGCGACTGATCAGAATCGAGGAAGCACTATGTTGCTAGATAAGTTACTTAAGATCATGATTGAGAAAGAGGCCTCGGATCTCTTTATTTCAGCGAATTTGCCGCCTAGTGCGAAAATTAACGGCGAGTTACGTCATCTTAGTGAGCAAAAGCTCTCGGAAGAAGGTGCGTTAGAGCTGGTAAAGGATGCCCTTGGTGAAAAGCATCATGATGAGTTCTTCAAAGAATTCGAAGCAAACTTTGCGATCTTTCGTGAGGGCATCGGGCGGTTTCGGGTAAGCGCATTCTGGCAACGGCAACGACCCGGTATGGTCATTCGGCGAATTGTTACGGAAATTCCGACGGTCGACGATTTGAAACTACCAGAAATTCTCACCAAGCTGATTATGGCCAAACGTGGCCTAATGCTGGTGGTCGGTGGTACAGGTACCGGTAAATCAACCAGTCTAGCTGCCTTGCTTGGTTTTCGTAATCAGCATTCACGGGGGCATATTATAACTATTGAAGATCCCGTAGAGTTCGTTCATGAGCATGGCAAGTCGATGGTAACCCAGCGTGAAGTTGGCACGGATACTGAAAGTTTTGAAGCAGCTCTGAAGAGCTCCTTACGGCAGGCTCCTGATGTTATTTTAGTCGGTGAGATCCGTTCGCAGGAAGTGATGGAATACGCGCTGACTTTTGCGGAAACTGGGCATTTATGCGTCGCTACTTTGCACGCCAATAATGCGAACCAGGCTATCGAGCGGATCATGCACATGGTCCCGAAAGAGAAAGTTGGCAAGTTGATGTTTGACTTATCTCTTAACCTGCGCGGTATCGTCGCCCAACAATTGGTGCCAACATCGGATGGCGGTCGGGTGGCAGCAATTGAAGTGCTGTTGAACAGTCCTATCGTGGCAGAAAAAATTGCTAAGAATGATATGGGCGAAATCAAAGAAATCATGGCCAAATCGCGTGAATTGGGCATGCAAACCTTTGATCAGGCACTGTTCGATCTTTATAAATCAAGGAAGATATCCTTTGAAGAAGCCATCCGCCACGCTGATGCACCTAATGATCTGCGCTTGCGTATTAAACTAAGTGGCGAATCCCGTCCCGGTGATGAAGGTGGCATGAAAGGAGTGACTGTCGATCTTGAGTAACTTCGAGTAAACTACCGCACTCTAATTTATGGTGGTGGTACGAGGTTAGCCATGCGCGTTTTAGGCATCGAGACGTCCTGTGATGAAACAGGAATCGCGATTTACGATACAGAACAGGGCCTGTTAGCTCATCAATTGTATTCGCAAGTGAAATTACATGCGGATTATGGTGGTGTGGTGCCAGAACTGGCATCACGCGATCACGTCCGCAAAACCCTGCCACTTATTCAAGCCGCACTTACCGAAGCCAAACTGACCTCTGCCGATATCGACGGTATCGCTTATACCGCGGGCCCTGGCCTGGTGGGGGCATTGTTGGTAGGTGCCTGTATTGGTCGTAGCTTAGCGTTGGGATGGCAAGTTCCGGCAGTCGCTGTGCATCACATGGAAGGCCATCTGTTGGCGCCGATGCTTGAACCTGAGGCTCCAGATTTCCCGTTCATCGCGTTGCTTGTTTCTGGCGGTCATACACAACTCGTGCGGGTCGATGGGATTGGTCGTTATCAGCTGTTGGGCGAGTCGGTAGATGATGCCGCAGGTGAAGCGTTTGATAAAACTGCAAAGCTTATGGGACTGGATTATCCCGGCGGACCGCGATTGGCGGCGCTGGCTGAACAGGGAGAAGCAGGTCACTATAAATTTCCGCGGCCAATGACCGACAGACCGGGTCTGGACTTCAGCTTTAGTGGTCTGAAGACTTTTGCTGCAAATACTATTGCAGATGCTGGCGCCGATGAACAAACCCGCGCGAACATTGCCCGCGCTTTCCAGGAAGCGGTAGTGGATACCCTGGTGATTAAATGCCGCCGGGCGCTACGTGAAACTGGTCTTAAACGGCTGGTGGTGGCCGGTGGGGTAAGTGCGAACAAAGAGTTGCGCCGGCAATTACAGGCATTTGCAGAACAAATTGGTGGCCAGGTATTTTTTCCGCGTCCGGAATTCTGTACTGATAATGGTGCCATGATTGCGTTTGCCGGAGCTCAACGCTTAGCTGCTGGCGAGCAGGTGGGTACTGCAGTGAAGACGTTTCCGCGCTGGCCACTGGAACAACTGGCAGAACCGAAACTAAGCATTTAGTGACGTCGTTTAATGCGCTGCTCACTGCCGTGGCGCAGACGGGATATATTGGCCTGATGACGCCAGATAATAAGAATTGAAATCATGATTGTCGGAACCGTGTACTGCGGCTTGATCCAATAGGCGTAAAAGGGCGCGAGCGTCACCGTGATAATAGCGGCTAAAGATGAAACTTTGCCGATGCGGAACACCAGCAACCAGGTGGCAATAAGCAGCAGTGCCATTTCCCAGGCGACCGGAAACATTGTACCTAGGGCGGTAGCGACAGCCTTACCACCGCGAAACTGAAAATACAGTGGGAAAATGTGGCCAAGACAAGCCGCGACGGCAATCATACCCAGAAATAGTGGGCCGATGCCGAGGAAATAAGATATCCAAACTGGGATCATGCCTTTCAGAACATCAAAGCTTAAGGTCAGCAGTGCGGGAACTTTACCGCCCAGACGATAAACGTTGGTGGCACCGGGGTTTTTAGAGCCTGTGACGCGGGGATCAGGCAAGCCAAACAGTTTGCAAATGATAACTGCACTGCTAAGTGATCCGAATAAATAGGCCACGATGATGGCCAATACAATTATTGCACCCATATAGTTTATTTTCCGGCGCGCTTTCCGTTACTATGCAAAGCCTTAAGCATAAGCGCTTATGGAAGAAATTTCTACGCTGATAATAAGGGTAGTGTTTAATGGATAAAGTGTTTGTTAAAGGCTTACGCGCAGATGCCCTGATTGGTGTCTACGAATGGGAACATGAGCAGCGGCAGCCATTGCTGTTTGACTTGACCATGGACTGGGACCAAGCAGCTGCCGCGGCCAGTGATGCCTTAGCGGATGCGCTGGATTACGATGCCTTGAGCAAAGCCGTGGTGAAGTTGGTTGAGTCACGACCGCGACAGCTGATTGAAACAGTAGCCGAAGAAGTGGCGCAGTTGATTTTAAATGAATTTCAGGTGCCGAGTGTCAAAGTGCGTGTCAGCAAGCCAATGGCGGTTGCCGCAGCAGAGACTGTCGGAGTTGAGATTATCCGGAGTCGTAACTGATATGCCGCTGGCACAGGTATTTTTAGGGCTGGGAAGCAATCGACAACGACATCATCATATCGCCGCGGGCCTGCGGGCGTTGCATAAGCAGTTTGCCTCTGCCGAATATCCCATGCGGGTGGCTTCGGTGTATGAGAGTGAGGCCATTGGGTTTGCCGGGCATGACTTTTTGAATACGGTTGTGGCTCTTACTACTGACCTCTCAGTTATCGAACTAAGCAAATCCTGTAAGGCCATAGAACGTGCCCATGGGCACCCATCCAGCGCCGCGAGGTTCAGCCCCCGAACCCTTGATATTGACGTGCTACTCTACGACGATAAAGTCTGTGATAGCCCGGTGCAACTTCCACGCGCGGAAATTTTACACAATGCTTTTGTCTTATGGCCGCTGGCTGAGCTGGCACCGCATCTGTATCACCCCGTGAAGGGACAAACATTTGCACAGCTTTGGCAGAATTATCGTGGCGCACAACGGTTACAACCGATAGAATTCCCGTTTGAAGATCTGCCTTACCTGATCACTCCCAACAATGCATAAGGACAGCTAAGTTGAGTACCTTTGAAGCTATCATTCTTGCTCTTATTCAGGGGCTTACTGAATTTTTACCTATTTCAAGTTCGGCCCATCTGATTTTACCGTCGCAGTTGTTGGGCTGGCCCGATCAAGGCCTGGCGTTTGATGTTGCGGTACACGTTGGGACTCTGGCGGCAGTGGTGTTTTATTATCGCAAAGAGGTGATGGAATTAGCTGTTGGTTGGTTTAACAGTCTGCGTGGACAGCATAGCAGTCACAGCCGCTTAGCCTGGTTTATAGTCTGGGCAACCGTTCCTGCGGCACTGGCGGGATTACTCGGCAACGATTTACTGGAGAATTTTGGCCGCTCGGCTCTGGTCATCGCAGGCTCGACCATTGTCTTTGGTCTGGTGCTTTGGTACGCCGACGCACGTGCCAGCGAGACTTCGTCACTTAAGGCGTTGACGCTGAAGCAGGCACTATTTATTGGCGGGGCACAAGCAATCGCGTTAATCCCCGGAACCTCACGTTCGGGCATTACCATGACTGCGGGCTTGTTGTTGGGCTTAACGCGGATGGATGCAGCCCGTTTTTCCTTTTTATTGTCGATACCGATTATTCTGCTGGCGGGTGGCTATAAGGGCTCACAGCTCATACAACAGGCAGAACCAGTTGCCTGGGGCATGGTTGCGCTGGGTATGTCTATTGCTTTTGTGGCCGCCTACATATGTATCAAGCTTTTCCTGCAGGTGATTGAGCGCATGGGAATGTTGCCTTTTGTTATCTACCGGCTGGTGCTTGGCATCGTCCTTCTTTACTTATTCCTTTAAGACCTCGGTAATCGCAGCATTACGCGCTTGTTGTACTGCTGCGCCTATTTCCGGACCAACCAGACTTTCTCCCCGTTCACGTGCTTGCGTAAGCAGTGCGCCGGCAGAAACATCGCTGGCGGTATGAAAGGCAAGCTGTAACTTCTCCCTGTCAGTGGCACCGAGGCCTTGTTCACGCCAAATTTCCAATAATTGCTGGAACCTTTCGGGCCGGCGCCAGACATCAGCTTGCTGCAGGCAGTCAATAACTACCGAACTTTGCATGAGCGATTGCTTAGCGGCATGCCATTGGCACGCAAGTTGACCGAGCTTGTGCCACTGATTTGGAACGCGTAAGCGGTCACACAAGGCGTTCACCTCTCCCGTGTCGGGCAGCTCGCCCATCCACAAGGCGAACACTAATTCTGTGCTAGCTACGTCAAGCGTGGCTAAGCGTGTGGTAACGGCTTTAAAGGTCTCATCCTGTTCCAGTTCGGGAAACCAGGGCGAAAGGGCATGAGCGTCTTTCAGAACCTGGAAATAAACATCGGGTCGGGCCGTTTTTAGCGCTTTTACGGTTTCATGCCAGACGCGTTCGTTGGCGAGTGTGGCCAGCTCGTCATTGGCGCTGATCTCGCGCATCAGTTCGAGCGTTTCCGCGGCGACGACAAAGCCATCGTCAGCAAATCGTGCCGCAAATCGCGCCGCTCGCAGCACCCGTAATGGATCTTCAACGAAAGCTGCGGATACGTGCCGGATGCGGCGTGCTTTAAGATCTGCCACGCCACCGTATGGATCGATAAGCTCACCATCGTCAGTTTCAGCAATAGCATTAATGGTGAGATCGCGTCGTTGTAAGTCCTGTTCGAGCGTAACCGAGGGATCCGCGGCAACAGTAAAGCCGGTATAGCCGCGACCTGACTTACGTTCGGTGCGGGCCAGAGCGTATTCTTCATCGGTGTGCGGATGCAAGAATACCGGGAAGTCTTTACCTACCTGGCGAAAGCCGCGGGCTAACATTTCTTCCGGGGTCGCGCCGACCACCACGTAGTCGCGTTCATGTACGGTTTTACCCAATAATTTGTCGCGCACGGCGCCACCGACCAGATAGACTTTCACACCAGACTCCTATTTATTTATCCTGATGATGGCGAATGACTAGCCCTGATGCAAGTCAGTCGTTACACTGAAGATCGTTTCACGTTGGCAAATGATCGCAAACTATGTATCTGAACTACTTTGGTTTACAAACAGAACCCTTTTCTATTGCGCCTGATCCTAACTTTCTGTTTCTCAGTGAACGTCATCAGGAGGCTCTTGCTCATTTGAGCTATGGCTTGCAAGGTAGTGGCGGCTTTATTCTGCTGACGGGTGAAGTGGGCACGGGAAAAACAACAGTGTCACGTGCCTTACTTGAACAGCTGCCAGAGCAAACGCGCACAGCTTTTATCCTTAACCCGATGCTTAATGAAACAGAGCTGCTCGCCACCTTGTGCGATGAGTTTGGCATCCGTTATGCAAAACGTAATATCACCAATAAACGTCTGACCGACAAACTCTCAGAGTTCTTACTCGCGGCCCACGCTGAGGGTGAGCAGTGTGTGGTACTTATTGACGAAGCACAACATCTGCGGCCACAAGTGCTCGAACAATTGCGGCTATTAACCAACCTGGAGACCAATCAGAGTAAACTCTTGCGGGTGATACTCATTGGTCAGCCTGAATTGCAGGATTTGTTGCGGCGTCGTGAGTTACGGCAACTGGCGCAGCGTATCACCGCACGTTACCATCTTTTGCCGCTACAGGAAGCTGATACTGAACGCTACATCAACTACCGACTGCAGGTCGCCGGGGCACAGCGATCATTATTTGATAAAACTGCGCTACGGTTAGTGCATCGTTACAGTGGCGGTATACCCAGACGCCTGAATTTACTTTGTGATCGCGCTTTGCTGGCGGCTTATAACGATCAGGTACAGGTCGTGGGTCGGGCACAGATCCGTCATGCGGCACAGGAGTTAGAGCTTGATAGCAGTGCCACGCGACGGGACTCCAGGCCAGTGGGTGTTGTAGCTGCAACGGTTCTTGCCTTATTGCTTGGAGCTGTGGGTAGTTGGTGGTGGCAGCAAACTACGACCACTCCGGCGATTGATGCGGTTGTGCCGGTTGTACAGCAACAACCGATAAGGAACTTACTGCGCGCCTGGCAGTTACCGCAACCGGCGAGCGACGAAACCTTATGTGACTGGGTGGTGGCGTATCAACTCGGTTGCGTCAGCGGACAGTTGCGGTTCGATCGCATCCGCGCACTGAATTTGCCGGTATTGTTACAACTGGAATCGGGCGACTGGCAGTGGATTGCTGCTACTGACACTCAGCCCGCAGATAACTGGACCGGTGGGTTCATGGCGTTATTTCCGCATCCGCCGGGCTACAGTTTAGCCAATGCTGAAACCTATCAGCTCTGGCTGCAACAGCAGTTGAATACTTACGTTGCACAGCCCAGTCAGGACTTAGCCGAGTTGACCCAGGCTGTGCAACAACAACATGGTTTGCCGATAACCGGTGAGCTTGATGGTATTACTCTGGCCTGGCTGGCCAGCCACCACACGATCATCGGACCGCGCTTACAGCAAGCAGAACCCCGGGAGCAGTACTAATGTCGTCAGTATTGAAAGCGCTACGGCAGCAACAGTCTAAACTTTTGCCGGTGCAGTCCGCGGTGATACTCGAACCGGCGGCGCGCCAACCCAGATCTTTTGGCTGGTTGGCATGGCTGGCAGTCCCGCTCGCCGCAGTGGCGGGGTGGTTTCTGGTGCAGTGGCTGATGGCACCGGATCCGGCGCAGCAACCAGTTGTAGCTCCAGTTATTGCAGCGGAACAACAGTTACAGCTGGGTACGCCACAACCGGTGCGTGTGGTGAAACTACCTGCTCCTGCAGCAGATTCTGTGCAGCAGACAAGAGATGCAGAGATGCCAGAACGTCAGCGCGAAACGCAATCAAGCTTTTCAGAACCAGCGGCCGTTGCACAGAATCAGGGCGTCGATCTCAATCAGGTTCCGGCAGACTTACTCACCGCTTTTGAAGAAGCCATTGTCGCTACGGGCACCCCGGGCAGTCAGCAGAACTCGGTGCTACCACGAATCAGTGAACTCAGCGGTCGCTTACAGTCGCAGATCCCAAGTTTCAGTTACGATGCCCATCAGTATTCTTCACGCGCCAATGAACGTTTTATCGAACTTGCCGGACAGCGCTTGCGACAAGGCGATCTTTGGCAGGGAATTCAAATTCTTACTATTGCTCCAAGCCATGTTGTACTGGCGCTTGGCAATGATGCCTTTCAACAACCTGCACTCGAAGACTGGACAAGCCCGCGTTAAGTTGATATTAAAACACCTGTTTAAATTCATTGTTTGATTTTATTGAGGTGGTGTATGGCTGATTATCGGGTTCCTCGGGATGACATGCAGTTTTTGCTGCAAGACGTGTTCCATGCAGATCAGGACTGGGTGCGCTTTTCCGCACTTGCCGAAGTTGATATGGATATGGCGACGGCGATTATTGATGAGGCTGCTAAATTAGCGGAATCAATGATCGCGCCGCACGCCCGGGCTGCCGATGAAGAAGGCGTCACATTCGATAATGGTGTGGTCACCACACCTGCGAACTATAAAGAGAACTTCCAGCAACTTGCTGCCGGTGGTTGGGTCGGCGTCACCGCCAACCCCGAGTTTGGCGGCATGGGCTTACCAAAAGTTGTTTCTGCCCAGTACGAAGAAATGCTTTGCGCTGCGGATATTTCGTTTTCACTGTACCCGGGCCTCACCGCCGGTGCCATCATTACCATTGATGCCTACGCAAGTGACGAGCTAAAAAACCTCTATCTACCACGCATGACTGCAGGCGAATGGACCGGCACCATGTGTCTGACTGAACCTCATGCTGGCACCGACCTTGGCATCATAAGAACTAAAGCGGAGCCGCAAGCCGATGGCAGCTACGCGGTGACCGGTACCAAAATCTTTATTACCGGAGGTGAACACGACCTTACGGAAAATATCGTTCACCTGGTGCTGGCAAAGCTTCCTGACGCACCACCCGGAAGCAAGGGCATCAGTCTGTTTATCGTGCCTAAGTTTTTACCTGATGCCGATGGCAACGTGGGTGAGCGTAACGGGGTTCAGTGCGGCTCCATCGAACACAAGATGGGAATTCATGCATCAGCAACCTGCGTGATGAATTTTGATGCTGCCAAGGGCTGGTTGGTGGGTGCGCCCCACCAGGGTTTGCCGGCGATGTTTACGATGATGAACTACGAACGTTTAGGCGTAGGCATCCAGGGTTTAGGTGCAGCTGCACGCTCTTATCAAACGGCGCTGGAGTATGCGCAGGAGCGCATTCAGGGGCGCGGCGCGCAGGTTTCACGGAACTTCGATAAAGAAGCGGATCCGCTTATTGTACATGGCGACGTGCGGCGTATGCTGCTTACCATGAAAGCCTTTGTTGAAGGCGGCCGGGCATTCTCGACTTACGTCGGGCAACAATTGGATACCGCGAAATACAGTGACGATGCTTCAGAGAAAGTCCGGTCCGAAGCTCTGGTGGCGCTGCTCACCCCAATTGCAAAGGCATTTATCACCGACACTGGCTTTGAGACTACTGTCATTGGCCAACAGATTTTGGGTGGCCACGGCTATGTCCGCGAGTGGGGCCAAGAGCAGCTGGTGCGCGATTGTCGCATTGCGCAAATCTATGAGGGAACCAACGGCATTCAGGCACTGGATCTTCTGGGCCGCAAAGTTGCCGGCTCACGCGGTGAACTCCTTAAGCCGTTATTAGAAGATATTCAGGCGGTGTTAGACGAGCCGGTAGCTGAGCTTGAGGCTGAATACCAGCAACTTGCTGAAGCTGTAAAACGTGTATCGGCTGTCACTGAAAAGGTGTTATCACAGGTGGGTCGTGACGAAAATGTGATCAATAGTGTGGCGATGGAATATCTGCACTTGCTGGGATACGTGATCTACGGCTATCTCTGGTTACGCATGGCAAAAGCTGCGCTACCTTTGACCGCTGAGCGCCCACACTTGTCGAGTAAAGTGAAGACCGCCAAGTTCTTTATGGCGCGGTTATTGCCCCGGATAGAAAGTCTGGCCGCCGCCGTCGAAGACGGCAGCCAGTCACTGTACTTGCATGAGCTGAGTGAGTTTTAATCGCCCAGCGAGAGCAAGGTTGCGTTACCACCAACAGCAGTGATGTTGTTGGTGCGGGTCTTCTCAGTGATAAAGCGGGTGAGGTAATGTGGCCCACCTGCTTTTGGACCGGTACCCGACATGCCACGGCCACCGAACGGCTGGACACCAACCACGGCACCGATTTGGTTACGGTTAATGTAAACGTTACCTACGTCAATCCGGCGTGCAACATCGGCAGCAAATGTTTCATTGCGGCTATGAATACCAAAGGTCAAACCAAAGCCGGTGGCATTGATGCTGTTGATGACGTCGTCAAGATTGTCCGTTGAATAACGGATCACGTGTAAAATTGGACCGAAGTTTTCTTTTACCAGCTGGTTGATACTATCGATTTCGATCGCTGTTGGTGCAACGAAAGTTCCGCCATTGGTGTAGTCGGGCATTGGCGCCCGTCCAATTAAGCGGCCCGCTTGCGAAATGTCGCTGATATGCTGTTCAAGGTTGCTCTTTGCGACTCCATCAATTACCGGACCAACATCGGTTTCATGCAGCATCGGATCGCCTACTTCCAGCTCCGCCATAGCGCCTTTCAGCAGCTCTATAACGCGGTCGGCAATATCATCCTGGACGAACAAGACCCGCAACGCTGAACAGCGTTGACCGGCGCTTTTGAACGCACTATCAACAATATCAGTGACGGCTTGTTCAGGAAGTGCTGTTGAATCGATCAACATGGCATTCTGTCCACCGGTTTCAGCGATCAGCGGCACAATTGCACCGGTACGTGCGGCAAGCGCGCGGTTAATAGATTGCGCAGTGTAGGTTGAACCGGTAAAGCAAACGCCACCGATATCTTCCTGGCTAACCAGGAAAGAGCCTACTTCCGCGCCACTACCTGGCATAAAGTGCAGCACGTCCCCTGGTATACCTGCTTCGAGCAGCAACTGGACTGCGCGGAAGGCGATAAGACCGGTTTGCTCTGCCGGTTTGGCGATGACGCAGTTACCGGTAACCAATGCCGCAACCACCTGACCGGTGAAAATGGCCAATGGGAAGTTCCATGGGCTGATGCATATGAAGGTACCGCGACCTTGCACCAGCAGTTCATTGGTTTCGCCCGTCGGGCCTGGCAAGGTTGTGCTGTCGGCCATTAACTTGCGGCCTTCAACTGCGTAGTAACGACAGAAATCGACCGCTTCACGAACTTCATCGATACCATCCTGCAGGCTTTTACCGCCTTCAAGGGAACACAGAGCGATCATCTCGTCACGGTTCGCTTCCATCAAATCGGCGAATTTTTCCAGTGCTTTTGCCCGCACTTCGACATCGGTATCGCGCCAGCGGCGATACGCAGCATTGGCGCTGTTTAAAGCCCGCTCAGCAAGTGCTTTATCGCCCCAGCTGATACTGCCGATTTGTCGTTGTGTTTCCTGCGGGCTGGTAATGCTTACCCGGTGATGAGCGTCGGCCAGTTCACCATTGACGATTGGACCACCTTGCCACTGTTTATCACGGTATTGCTGCACCGCAGCAATAAAGTCATCTGCTTGCGAATGAATATTCATGTTCAATCCTAACGAGTTTTTGCGATCGCTGAAAATCTGCGTCGGCAATGGAATTTTAGTGTTAGCCAAAGTTTCATATTTGGCGACGGTGCGCATCGGGTGCTTGATCAGCTCGTCAACCGGTGTTTCCGGGTCGACTAACTTATGCACAAACGAGGTGTTCGCGCCGTTTTCCAGCAGGCGGCGGACCAGATATGGCAATAGGTCTTTATGGGCACCTACCGGAGCATAAATCCGCACCGTGGTGTCTGGGGCTTCCTGCAGTAATGTATCGTAGAGTTCATCGCCCATGCCATGTAAACGCTGAAACTCAATGCGGCGCTTTGCACTTTGGTTCATCTGCTGAATAGCAACTACCGTTTGTGCATTGTGGGTCGCGAATTGCGGGTACAACGCACCGTCGGTGGACTCGCTCATCAAGTAGCGAGAGCAGGCGAGGTAGCTGACATCAGTGTTCGCCTTGCGGGTAAACACGGGGTAACCGGTCAAGCCATTCATCTGGCAAAGTTTGATTTCGGTGTCCCAGTATGCGCCTTTGACGAGCCGCACCGGAATTTCATCACCGCACTCACGGGCCAACGCGGTCAGCCAGCATAATGTTGGCAGGGCCCGCTTGGAGTAGGCCTGAACCACCATGCCAAAGCGTGGCCAGCCTTTACAGACACCGCTGCGATATACTTTCTCAAATAATTCCAGCGATAATTCATGACGATCGGCTTCTTCGGCGTCAATACTGACCCCGACATCAGCTTCTTTTGCCAGCTTCACCAGGTCGGTGAGACTCTGCGCCAGCTCGGTCAGTACCCGATTCTGGTTGGCAGCTTCGTAGCGCGGGTGTAATGCTGATAGTTTAATTGAAATCGTCGGTCGCGGTGCGTTCGGATTGTTAAAATCCTCTTTAGCCACCACCTTAATAGAATTCACATACTCTTCATGGTAGCGGCGCGCATCCGCCATAGTTAATGCTGCTTCACCTAACATGTCATAGGCGTGGGTATAACCTTTGTCACGATTTGCGCGGCTATTCTTCAGGGCTTCTTCGATGCTTCGGCCAAGCACAAACTGTTTGCCCATGATGCGCATCGCGGCATATGTAGCCTTGCGTACTATTGGCATGCCCAGGCGTCGGGTTAAACGCCGGAACACCCCTCTTGGGGTTTCCATGGGCTGACCGGTAGGATTGATCACTGCATTGGTTAACGCCAGACTCCAGGTGCCGGAGTTGACGAGCCAGGAGGCACTTTGCCCCATGTGCTTCTGCCAGGCTCCGCCTGAGAGGCGATCCTGAATCAGCGCATCGGCAGTCCGCGCGTCAGGTACCCGTAGTAACGCTTCGGCCAGACACATCAGGATGATACCTTCTTTGGTATCGAGGCTGTATTCCTGTAAAAAAGCGTCGACGCCGCCACCATCTGCACGGTCGCGCACGGTATGAACCAACTTGGCGGAGTTTTCAGTTACCGCGTCAAGGGTCTCATCATCACTAGGTACTAGTTGCATCAATTCTTGCAGGTACGCGTCTTCATCAACTAAATAGTTCTCTGTGATCGCGCGCTGCAAGGTGCCGAGGTCGGCACCGGTATACTGAGCCTGAAGTACATCACTGGCTTTGAACATAGCATCTCCTGTAAGACTCAGCCTAGGGCTGGAGAGGGCATAATTTGCGCGCAAGTATATGTCTTTTTTTGCGCACGTAAAGCCCATACAATCAGATTTCTAAATCTTTTCTCGCCGCCCACGGTGCAATTTTTGTGCCTCTCTGTCAAGACCATTTCAGTTGACCAGCATGCAGGCTGCGAGTACCGTAGATAACCTGATCCAGACCAAGCACGTGAGAGTTTTTGTGAGCCAGGAAATTGAAATCAAACTGTTAGTGGAAGGTGCAAGTCGCGAACAAGTGCTGGCATTGTGCCAAAGCCTTGCGAAAGAAGCGAAGATGACTGAGTTACAGCTTAGTAACCGTTATTTCGATACCGAGGACTTGCGCTTACGCCAGCATGACATGGGCTTACGGATCCGCCAACGCGGTGACGACCGTGAACAAACCATTAAGCTTGCCGGAGAAGTCTTAGGTGGGGTGCATAGCCGGCCAGAATACAACACGGTGATCACCTCAGAACAACCGGATCTGACCTTATTTGAAGAAGATATCTGGCCTGATGATTTTGCTTTATTCGATATTAATCGCGAACTGCAGGAAATTTTTCGGACGGATTTCACCCGCTATCGCTGGTACCTGCCCAGTGGCGAAGGACAGATCGAATTGGTTTACGATGAAGGTTCAATCATCGTAGGCGAGCAACAGCGACCACTGGCCGAAATTGAGCTTGAGGTGCAGCAGGGCGAGATCGCAGATGCCTATCGTTTGGCGCGGCGCTTTATTACCCGTTTAAACGCGCGTTTGGGCAGTCTTAGTAAAGCGGCGCGCGGTTACATGTTGGCCGGTAAAACGGTGTTAGAGCCGTTCACGCATGCGCATTTTGTGCCGCAACAGGCTAACGACGACGTGGGGACCGGACTGTACCGGGCGCTGACCTACGCTTTGCAGTACTGGCAGCACAATGACGCCTGTTTAACCGAAGTCCCAAGTGTGCGTGCGGTGGCGGGTATTACCGATGGTATCCGATTGAGTAAAGTTGTACTGCAGCAGCTTGCCACGTTGGAAATTGATGTCGGCGATCACATTTTACGGCTGGAGCAAATGCTGGGCCATCTGGGTTGGCTTAGCCGTTACGACGGTTTGACAGAGCTCACCGCCGAAGATGGCGCATATCACCGGGCACTGGAACAGTACCCGAAGCTGTACGAAGCTATTAAGGAACAACAACAGCATGCAGTTCAGTTAGAACTGGTCCAGAGTTTAAGTATTCGTGATGATTATCAACTGACCTTATTGGAACTGGGCGCGCTCTGTCATGAACAGCCGCGCCACGAACAGGTCGCACAACTGCCGTTACGGCAGTGGGCAAGTCAACGGCTGCGGGAAGATTGGCAAAATGTGATCGATGCCTTTGCCAGAGAAGGCGATTTGAAACCCGAATACTACCTTAAACAATTACCCCTGCTGCAAGGCTCACTGCAACTCGGCTATTGTGTCGGCTACCTGTTCGATGAAGAAGACAGAGAGCAGTTTCGTGCGCCCTGGCAAGATATGGTTCGCGGGATCCGGGAAATCATGGCGTTGAAATTACTTCGTGATGCAATCAAGGATAACGATGACCATCAGCCTGAGCGGTTATTGAACTGGCAAACTGTGCAGTTGGAATCCTTACTTTATGCCTTAGAGCACTCACGCAAAGCGGCTTTAAAACAAGAGCCTTATTGGTTAGGTTAATGATGACAAAGCATTCGCAACAGCAGGAATTTTGGTGTTCAGTAAGCGAGTTCATTGCCACAGTCTGGCAAAATGACGCTGATGCTATTGTTACCGATGAAGCTGGCCAGGTTCGCTTACCCGAACCTGACGATTATCTGCCGCTGTTACGTGATGCGTTGCAGGAAGTAACCACTGAGAGTGAAGCTCAGCAGGTGCTGCGGCACTTCCGGCAGCGTTGGTTCGCCAGTTTAGCCGCCGCTGATCTGGCGCAGCAGCTGCAGTTGCGGGAAATGCTAACCCATATTTCAGCTGCCGCTGACGCCTTTATTATAGCTGCTCGTGACTGGCTGTACCCACAACTGAGCGAGCGTTATGGTAGCCCGCGTGACGAGCAGGGTAATGCCCAGCCACTGTTGATTATTGGCATGGGCAAGCTAGGTGGCCGCGAACTTAACTTCTCGTCAGATATTGATCTTATATTTTGTTATCCCGAACATGGCGAAACGGACCACCCCCGGAAACCTATTGAAACCAATGTGTTTTTTACCAAGCTGGCACAATCCTTAGTAGGCTTATTGGATACCGTCACCGGCGACGGCCGGGTATTCCGGGTGGATTTACGGCTGCGTCCTTTTGGCCAGTCCGGGCCAGTGGTGACCAGTCTGGCAGCGCTGGAAAACTATTATCAGGAACAAGGTCGGGACTGGGAACGTTATGCCATGGTTAAGGCGCGTTTGATCGGCGCTCCGGCTGCGTACGAGCAGCAACTGCGGCAACTGCTACGACCTTTCATTTACCGCCGTTATATTGATTTCTCGGCGATCGATGCCTTGCGCAAAATGAAAACCCTGATCACCCAGGAGACCCGCCGGCAGGGGGTGCAGAACAATATTAAGCTTGGTCCTGGCGGTATTCGTGAAGTCGAGTTTATCGCGCAGACGTTCCAGTTGATCCGTGGTGGTCAGCAAAGGCAACTGCAAACGGCCTCTATCTATAGTGCTTACCAGGCGATTGGTGAGCTTGGCTTGTTACCGCAAGCCACCGTCAAAGAACTTATGGCTTGCTATGAGTTTCTGCGCAAAGTTGAGCATGTACTTCAGCAGCTTAACGATGAACAGACGCAGACGTTGCCCAGTGATAGCGAGCGTCAGGCACGCGTAGCCCGAGCTTTTGAACTTAGCTGGCAAGAGCTGACCAAGCAAGTTCAGGCCACCATGGCGACAGTACACAGGCACTTTCAGGGCGTCATTGGGGATAACGACAGTGACGATGAGGATGCAGGCCCGCTACAACTGTTGTGGCAGGACATGATCGAAGACGACACTGCGCTTGATGTATTGCACGACGCCGGCCTGAATAAGCAACGCGCTCAGCGAGTCTGGATTTCGGTAAGTGATTTACGCCAGGAAGTGCGTAAACGTGGGAGTGGGCCGCGCGGTCGTAAAGCGATGGCGAAACTGGTACCGCTACTGTTACAGCGTAGTCTGCAAATGGCCGACGCAGAAGTTGTGCTGGAGCGGGTATTTACCGTGTTACGGCGGATTATGAGCCGTACTGCCTATGTTGAGCTATTGGTGGAAAATGCTGGCGCTCGAGAGCAGTTAATTAAGCTATGCAGAGCGAGTTCCTGGATCACCCAGCATCTTGCAAATTTCCCTATTTTGCTTGACGAACTCATCGATCCCCAGCACCTCTACGAACTTCCTGAACTGTGCGATTATCCAGCCATTATTAACGACTATATGGTGCGCATTCCGGAGCAGGAGGATGACCTGGAAGCACAAATGAATGCCTTGCGCCAGGCGCGGCAGTCCTGTCAATTAAAAATAGCAGCTGCAGACATCAGCGGCGCATTACCGCTGATGAAAGTAAGTGATCACTTAAGCTACCTTGCCGAAGCAATTATTGAGCATGTCGTGCATCTGGCCTGGCAGCATCTTGTCGCACGCCATGGTTGTCCGCCGGGACGTTCCATGGAAGACACCGGATTGGCGGTGATCGCTTATGGCAAGCTCGGGGGATTGGAACTGAGTTACAGTTCGGATCTTGATTTGGTATTTATTACCGATAGCGATTATCAGGGTGAAACGGACGGTGCCAAACCGCTCGAGGTGCAGCAGTTTTACCTGCGTCTGGCGCAGCGTATCTTACATTTGTTTACCACCAGGACCATGATTGGCGTGTTGTACGATGTCGATATGCGCTTACGGCCGTCGGGCAAAGCCGGTTTATTGGTCAGCCGTATTGAAACCTATGCCAACTATTTAGCTGAGGATGCCTGGACCTGGGAGTTACAAGCTTTAGTGCGGGCAAGAGCGGTATTCGGTAGTGATAAATTGCGTGAAGCTTTTGCACAACTGCGGGATGCCCAGTTGCGTCGTAAGCGTGACCAACAGGAGCTGGCCGAAAGCGTCGTTTCGATGCGCGAAAAAATGCGCGAGCACAACGAGCAGCGTGACAACGAGTCGAAAGCTCGCTCCAGCTTTGATTTAAAGCAAGGGGTAGGAGGCATCACCGATATCGAATTTCTGGTGCAGTATCTGGTACTGCGATTTAGTCACGACTATCCGAAATTGCCGCGTTATTCCGATAACGTGCGTATTATCGAGTGTGCCGGTGAGCTGGGTATTATCAGTACTGAGCAAGCCCAGGCCCTGATCGATGTCTACATACGCGAGCGCGAGTGGTTACATCAGCTGGCATTAGACGACCGCGGCTCGCTGACTCACCTGCCCGTAGAAAAAGAGCGTAGTATCGTCCAGCAAGCCTGGCGTCAGTGGTTTGCTTAGCTATACAGACTGGGATCGTCTTCGTTAGGTCGCGTTTTGAAGCGGCGGTGCACCCACATGTACTGCTCGGGGCGTTGCATAATCGCATACTCCACCATTTTGTTCACCCTGGTGACATCCGCGACCGAATCGCCGGTCGGAAAGTTGCCAAATTCAGGGTAAAAAGTGACATCGTAACCACTGCCATCGGCGCGACGAAAACAGGTGGCGGTAAGTACGGCGCATTTCTTGTTGGCAGCGAATAATAGCGTCCCGGTGGTGGTACTGGTCTTCTCAACGGCGAAAAACGGTGCGAAAACTGTGCGTCGCCGACCATAATCCTGATCAGGAAGGTAACCAGCAATTTCACCTTGCTCAATCGCCTGCATCATACTGCGGACATCGGTCCGCGGGATCAGGTATTTGTTGGAGCGGCCCCGTCCCCGGGTCTGCAGAAATTCCATCAACGCGTTATTGTGCGGACGATAAAGGCCAACTGCAGGCTGAATAAAACCGTGCAAGCGGGCATGCATCTCGAGACTCAAAAAGTGGAACAGTAAGAGCAATACGCCTCTGCCTTCACGCAGCGGTGCTTGCAGATGTTCAACGCCATGCACATGAAGTTTACGGCGAACCCGCCAGTCCGGCCACCACCACGCCATACCCGTCTCGAAAAACGCAATGCCTGTATTTTGCATATTTTTGCGAAGTAGCTCTTCGATTTCGCTGGACGATTTGTCAGGAAAGCAGAGTTCGAGATTACGACGTGCAACTTGTGCGCGTTTAGGAACGAATCTATAGAACAGTTTACCCAGACCTCGCCCCATGGCCAGTTGCCATTTGTAGGGAAGCCAGGATATCAAATAAAGAAGGCTGACCCCTAACCAGGTCAGCCAATATTTAGGAAGTAAAAACCTTGCTTCGAACTTCGGTTTCTCAATTATTTTCATTAATCAGACTTGCGTTAATTGCCATCAGATCTTGTTCACTGATTTTACCGGAAGCTTGTTGCAGTGTCAGTGATTGACGGATGTAATTGTAACGTGCAGTCGACAGATTACGGCGGGCATTAAACAAGTTACGTGTGCTATCAAGTACATCAACAATGGTCCGGGTACCGACTTCAAAACCTGTTTGTGTTGCCTTTAAAGCACTTTCGGCAGAAACCACGGCTTGCTCCAGGGCGCGAATCGTCGCCATGGCAGCTACTATATCGTAATAAGAACTACGGACCTGGCGCTCTACATCACGTCGTGTGCGCTCAAGTTGTTGGCTGCTGGCAACATAGTTTGCCCGCGCCTGGTCTGCTTGTGATGAAGTACGGAATCCACTAAACAGCGGAACATTCAAATTTAAACCAATGGACGTACTATCCATACGCGGTGGATTTGTAGTTTGCCCAAGCACCTCACTCTCGCTATCCTGCGTCGAAACGCTACCAGAAAGTGAGACACGCGGGTAGTGACCAGCTTGTGCTAAATCAATTCGTTGGTTAGAAACCTCTACGGCGACGCGTTGAACCAGCAACTGCAAGTTTTTATCTTCAGCGATGTCGACCCATGCGTCAGGATTTTCTGGATTTGGTAGTGTCGGCGAAAATTCCTCTTTATTCAGTTCCGCCAGGTCTTCGTGATAACGACCGGTAATCTCACGTAAGCTTTCGCGGGCGATCTCAACTGCATTACGAGCCTGGATCTCTCGTGCAACTGCGTTGTCAAACTGAGCTTGCGCTTCGTGCACATCAGTGATCGCAGTCAAACCTACTGAAAAACGTTGCTTAGTTTGTTCTAACTGACGTTCAATCGCGCGCTTTTCTGCTTCAGCGAATTCCAAATCATCTTTACGTTCAAGTACAGTAAAGTAAGCGTTAACCACGCGAATCATCAACTGCTGGCGCACACTCAGGTAATTCACTTCAGCCTGATATGCTTGTTTATCAGCGATTTCGGTCTGCTCCCAAACCGCTTTACTAAAGAGTGTTTGACTCAGGTTGATCCCTGCATTCCAGCCGGTACTGGTAATATCGTACATAAACATATTACCGCCACTGTCGAAATCTAAGGTTTCGCGAGTGGTGCGAGAATACCCTGCGGATAAATCCGCCTGTGGCCACCAGTCTGCCTGAGCGATGTTAACACCCTCACGCGCAGCATTACTTTCTGCTTGTGCCTGCTTCAGGGTGGGATCATTTTGCAGAGCTAATTGAAAAATCTGCGCGAGATCGTCAGCATAGGTGACGGAACTGCCCGCAGCAAAAGTGAGTCCGATGAGAGCTGAAAGAAACTTTTTATTCATGAGTTCAGTTATCCTGATAGGTTTGTCTGGCTCAGATGACCGTTGCTAATTGTTTGGTATTTTACATACACATTTGAATGATTACTAGCATACACCCGATAGTTGGTTGGATTCATGCTTTCAGTTGCAACAGGACATGCTTAAATGTAACCAATTATGAGATTTGTGCGCTAAAACATACACTTTCTCGTAAAACGCTTAAAGAGCGAATCAGAACAATTTAGACGCAACAGCAACGCAGAAGGTTTAACGTGCAAAAATTTAGCCATGATGATTATGAAGTTATTGAGAAAAAGCCTATTCGCAAAGGTTTTTTGAGTATTTTTAATTACCGTATAAAACATAAATTGTTTGGTGGTGGTTGGTCGCCAGAATTTGATCGCGAAGTTATGGATCGCGGACATGCGGTGGTGGTGGTGCCTTATGATATTGAACGCGACCAGCTTGTGCTGTTAGAACAGTTTCGCATCGGCGCTCTCGAACAAGATGACTCACCCTGGCTACTCGAGTTTGTGGCCGGTATGATCGATGATCCCGAGGAACAACCAGAGGCTGTGGCACATCGTGAGTTACAGGAAGAGGCAGGGCTGACTACCGGGCAGCTTGATTTCGCTTTAACCTATTTATCAACGCCGGGTGGCTGTACTGAAAAAATTTCAATCTACGTAGCACGTGTGGACAGTAGTAAAGCGGCAAAACAAGGTGGCTTAGCGAGTGAGAATGAAGATATCCGGGTACACGTTTTACCTCGCGAGGAAGTCGTGCAGTTACTGGAGCACGGAAAAATTAACAATGCAGCCAGCGTGATTGGGCTACAATGGTTACAACTTCATTTGCAACAGATACGAGAAGATTAACTGAGTTCTATGACTACAGACGTGAAGCGAAAACGTTACCAGTTTGACTTAGCCGCATTGCAACGCCTTGCGGCAATAAACTATGCTGCGCTGGTTAAAGTGCTGGCGCAGGTGAAACAGGGGCGTGAATACCTGATTAAGGTTGGCTCACATTTACACTTTCGGGTCGCAGTGATTCAGAGTGCACCGTACACCACCGATGTTCGCATCAAACAGCATGCGCTTCAGGCACAGTTGCCGGGATTAGTGGAAACTGAACTTGAGGTGCGGTTGTACCACGACGCTCAGCTTGCGGAAGTCACGCGCAGTCAAAATGTGACGCGCCTGCAAGCCGTATACGAACAACCAAATCGCGCTATGCATCAAGTCAACGAGAAATTTCAGGTGAATCGTTTTTTACAGGAATGGCTTGAGCTTATCCGCGAACAGGGTTTAGCAACCGAATACTAGCTTGAGTTTCGGCTCATCCTGTAACAGTATATGAGCATCCTATAACAACAATTCTTGTCACCGAAAAGAAGAGCGCATGTCAGATTACAAAGCAGATGCGATTGAGGTCCTCAATGGCCTTGAGCCGGTGCGTCGTCGCCCCGGCATGTATACCGATACCACTCGCCCGAACCATCTTGGTCAAGAAGTCATCGATAACAGTGTCGATGAGGCTCTGGCTGGCCACGCTCGAGAGATGCTGGTTATTTTGCATCCGGATCAATCGTTAGAAGTACAGGACGATGGTCGTGGTATGCCGGTCGATGTGCACGCTGAAGAAGGGGTGCCAGGGGTCGAGTTGATCATGATGAAACTCCATGCCGGCGGAAAGTTCTCGAATAAGAGCTACAACTTTTCCGGTGGTTTGCATGGGGTTGGTATTTCCGTGGTGAACGCACTTTCAAAACGGGTTGATGTTACGGTTAAACGTGACGGACAAGTTTATGAAATGGCTTTCGAAAATGGCGATAAAGTCAGTGATTTGACGGTCACGGGCACTGTCGGCAAACGCAACACGGGCACTACGCTGAGGTTTTGGCCGGATCCGAAATATTTCGACTCAGCAAAATTTTCTGTACTGAAAATGACGCATTTGTTGCGCGCGAAAGCAGTGCTTTGCCCGGGTTTGAAAATTACTTTCCGCAATTTAGTCGATTCGACAGAGCAAACCTGGCAATACGAAGACGGCTTGCGGGATTATCTCGTCGAGTCAGTACAAGAATTGCCAACCCTGCCAGAAGAGCCTTTTATTGGCAGCTACGCCGGTAATGAAGAAGCCGTGGACTGGGCGGTGACCTGGTTACCTGAAGGTGGAGAAGGCGTGGCCGAAAGTTACGTCAACCTGATCCCAACGCCGCAAGGCGGTACTCATGTCAACGGTTTGCGGCAAGGTCTGTTAGAAGCTATGCGCGAGTTTTGCGAGTTTCGCAATCTTATGCCGCGTGGCGTTCGCCTGACACCGGAAGATATTTGGGAACGTTGTACCTACATACTTTCTGTGAAAATGCAGGACCCACAATTTGCCGGACAAACCAAAGAGCGGCTGTCGTCACGGCAGTGCTCAGCGTTTGTCTCAGGCGTGGTAAAAGATGCCTTCAGCTTATGGTTAAACGAGCATACCGAGCAAGCTGAACAGTTAGCCGATCTATGTATCAACAACGCCCAGCGGCGCATGCGCGCCAGTAAAAAAGTGGTGCGTAAGAAGGTTACTCAGGGACCGCCGCTGCCGGGTAAACTGACCGATTGTGCGACCCAGGACCCGTCGCGAGGTGAACTGTTTCTGGTGGAAGGGGACTCGGCTGGGGGCTCGGCCAAGCAGGCCCGGGACCGAGATTTTCAGGCGGTGATGCCGTTACGCGGTAAGATCCTCAACACCTGGGAAGTTGAATCAGACCAAATTTTGGGTTCACAGGAAATCCACGATATCTCCGTGGCTCTGGGTGTCGATCCAGACTCGGAAGATTTAGAAAAATTACGTTATGGCAAAGTATGTATCCTGGCTGATGCCGATTCAGATGGACTCCATATCGCGACTCTGTTGTGTGCTTTATTTGTCCGCCACTTCCGGTCGCTGGTGAATTTCGGCCATGTCTATGTAGCAATGCCACCACTGTATCGTGTCGATGTTGGTAAGGAAGTCTTCTACGCTCTCGATGAGGATGAGAAGCAGGGCATTCTGGATCGAATTGATGCGGAAAAACGCAAAGGTAAAGTCAACGTGCAACGGTTTAAAGGTTTGGGCGAAATGAATCCGCTACAGCTGCGTGAGACAACTATGGACCCAAATACGCGACGCCTGGTGCAATTGACTGTGGACGATGAAGCTGCCACCGAAGAGCTGATGGATATGTTGTTGGCGAAAAAGCGTGCCGGTGACCGCCGTGACTGGCTGGAAAGTAAAGGCAATCTGGTCGATCTGGCTGAGCTGTAAGGAGAACAATAAGAATGTCGATAGACACAGTAGAACAAATTCCGTTACGCCGCTTTACTGAGGACGCCTATTTAAATTACTCCATGTACGTGATCATGGATCGGGCGCTGCCACATATTGGTGACGGCCTTAAGCCCGTGCAGCGGCGTATCATCTATGCAATGTCAGAGCTTGGCTTGTCAGCGCTGGCAAAGTATAAAAAATCGGCGCGTACCGTGGGTGACGTGTTAGGTAAATTTCATCCCCATGGCGATAGCGCATGCTACGAAGCCATGGTGTTAATGGCGCAGCCCTTTTCCTATCGCTATCCACTGGTGGATGGTCAGGGTAACTGGGGCTCGCAGGATGATCCTAAGTCATTTGCTGCGATGCGTTATACCGAAGCGAAGTTATCGCGCTTCAGTGAGTTGCTGTTAAGTGAGCTGGGTCAGGGCACGGTAGACTGGACACCAAACTTCGATGGCACCATGAAAGAGCCGCGGATGCTGCCGGCCCGACTCCCGCACATCTTGTTAAATGGGGTGACGGGTATTGCGGTAGGTATGGCGACGGATATTCCACCGCACAATGCACGGGAAGTTGCCCATGCCTGTGCGCTGCTCCTCGAAAAGCCAAGTGCTGACCTTGCCGAAGTAATGGAGCATCTACAGGGACCAGATTACCCGACCGACGCTGAAATCATTACTCCGCAGGATGAAATTGTAAAACTCTACGAATCCGGCCGCGGCAGCATCCGGATGCGTGCGAAATACCTGATTGAAGACGGTGAAGTGGTTATTTATGCGCTGCCTCATCAAGCGTCCGGTTCGAAAGTTCTGGAGCAGATCGCCGGCCAGATGCAAGCGAAAAAACTGCCCATGGTGTCGGATTTACGCGACGAATCAGATCACGAAAACCCGACGCGGTTGGTCGTGGTTCCGCGTTCTAATCGCGTCGACATTGAACAGATGATGCAACACCTGTTTGCGACTACCGATCTGGAGAAACAGTATCGGGTGAACCTGAACATGCTGGGTCTTGATGGCCGTCCGCAGGTAAAACCAATACTTACCGTGTTGAAAGAGTGGCTGACGTTCCGCCAAACCACGGTGACACGCCGCTTGCAGCATCGCTTAGATAAAGTTCTGGCACGCCTGCATATCCTTGAAGGCTTATTAATTGCATACCTTAATCTTGATGAAGTTATCGCAATCATCCGTTATGAAGACGAGCCAAAAGCAGAGCTGATAAAGCGTTTCAAACTGTCGGAAACCCAGGCCGAAGCGATACTCGAACTGAAACTTCGCCATTTAGCGAAGTTAGAAGAGATGAAGTTAAAAGGCGAACAAGACGAGTTAGAGCAGGAACGTCAAAAGCTGGAAACGCTGCTAAGTTCTGACCGCCGCCTGAAAACCTTAATGCGTAAAGAGATTCTTGCTGACGCCGAGAAATACGGCGACGACCGTCGCTCGCCGTTAGTCGAGCGACAGGAAGCGAAGGCTCTCAGCGAACGTGATCTTACGCCAGCTGAGTCGGTAACTGTTGTGCTTTCGAAAAAAGGCTGGGTACGCGCTGCCAAGGGGCATGATGTTGATGGCACCAGCCTCGCTTACAAGTCAGGTGATAACTTCCTTGCCAGTGCGCAAGGCAAGAGTAATCAGCAAGTTGTGTTTCTCGACAGTTCCGGGCGCAGCTTCTCTTGCGAAGCGCACCTGTTGCCCTCGGCCAGAACTCAGGGTGAACCCTTAACCGGCCGTTTTAATCTGGTTGCTGGTGAAATTGTCGAGCATGTGCTGATGGCGCAGGATGAGCAGCGTTATTTATTAGCTTCTGATGCAGGTTACGGTTTTGTCTGCAAGTTCAGTGATTTGGTTAGTCGTAATAAAAACGGTAAAGCGGTACTTAATTTACCTACCGGAGCAAAAATCTTGCCGCCGAATAAAGTGAGCGACGTCGCGACGGATATGCTGGTTGTCGTTTCAAATGAAGGCCGGATGTTGATTTTCCCACTCACAGAGTTGCCGGAGTTGTCGAAAGGCAAGGGCAATAAGATGATTAGCATTCCTACGTTGCGCGCCCAGTCCCGGGAAGAATACGTGGTGGCCACCAATGTTGTGCCAGCCGATGCCGCAATCACCTTGTTAGCTGGTAAACGTAAGTTGACCCTAAAGCCTGCAGATCTCGAGCATTATCGCGGTGAACGCGGCCGTCGAGGTAATAAATTGCCACGCGGATTACAGCGGGTTGATGCAATTACCGTAGATAGTCAGGACTGATCGGACGTTTTTTACGGCCGAAACAGGTATACTAGCGGGCAGCAAAAAGAGGAGATTGCATGCTCGCTGTTGTACGACTGATTTTACTTGGCTGTTTCGTGATTATATGTGGTGTGTTGGGCCTGTTATTTTGTCTGGCACGCCCGTTTCACCCTAATAACACCCCTATTTTCGCACACTGGTACGGACGCACACATCGTTTGTTGGGTGTGGAACTGGAAATTCGTGTGCCGGAAGGGCTATACGAAGGTGCGCCCTATGTCTACGTTGCCAATCACCAGAACACTTACGATATTTTCACCCTGAGTCGTGCGATGCCGCCACGAGCAGTGAGTATTGGCAAGAAAAGTCTCAAATGGATCCCGTTCTTCGGCCAACTCTATTGGTTATCGGGCAACATCTTAATTGACCGCAAGAATACCGGTCGGGCCCGGGGCACTATAGAACAAGCTGCACAAGCTATCCGCGAACGCCAGATATCAGTACTGCTGTTCCCTGAAGGAACACGTAGTTACGGACGCGGGCTGTTGCCCTTTAAGACAGGCGCCTTCCGTACCGCCTTGCAAGCTCAGGTTCCTATCGTACCTATATGTGTGTCAAACCTGCATGGGCGTATCAAATTAAACCGCTGGAATAATGGCAAAGTGATCATTGAGATGTTGCCGCCGATTGCGGTAAGCGACTATTCTAGCGATAACGTACGCGCGTTGATGGCTAAGTGTCATCAACAGATGCAACTAAAAATCAGCGAACTCGATCACGAGTTGGCGCAACAGCCAAAAAGCTAACCGGAGCAATTTATGAGCGTCGACAAACAAGCGATCCAGGAACAAACCGCGGAAACCATAGCGGCACTATTGGCCGACGGTGCGCCAGAAGACGGTATTTACACCATCGAACATCACCTCGCCAGTCCTGACTTTACCAAGTTGGAAAAAGCTGCAGTCGAACTGGTAAAGGCCGGTTTTCACGTTGATGATGCCGATGAATTTGAACTTGATGATGGCAGTCGCTGGTTTGCGTTTGCCGCGGTGAGTGAGTTGCCACTTGAGCGTGATAAAATCGAAGCACAAGCGCTGGAAGTGGCTGAATTAGCTGACGAATCAGGCGTCGAGTACGACGGTTGGGGCACGTATTTCGGTGACGATGAAGAAGAATAACTAAGCACCGAGCCCCCTAAAATAAAAAAATAGGGGCGTTATTAACCCTGATGGGGTTAACCCACAAAGAGGCCTATAAAGACATCTTTGTGGTGACCGTGGTGATTCCTATGTTTGCAGCTTTAATCGCGGTTGTCGCTGCGCTGATATTACAGCGCAGCGATTTTCTCGCGTTGTTGTTGCAACTGGACAAGGGTTTCTTCAGCGTTTTGCAGCTTCTCGCGTTCTTTCGCAATAACCTCAGCTGGCGCTTTACTAACGAAATTGTCGTTACTCAGCTTGCGTGAGAACATTGCGACTTCCTTCTGAGCTTTTTCGATTGCTTTATCAAGCCTTGCCAGCTCTGCGCCGGTATCAATTAAGCCAGCCATTGGAATATGCAGTTCCATGCGACCTACCAGAGCTGTAGCACTGGCAGGAGCATCGTCAGTCGCATTGAGGAACTCAACCGACTCTAATTTCGCCAATGCGCTCAGGAAGCTCGCATTCTGCTGCAGTCGCTCGCGACTTTGCGCATCAGCGTTCGATACTAACACCGGTAAAGGCGTGTTTGGTGACAAATTCATTTCACCGCGAATGTTACGAATGGCAACGATAACTTGTTTTAACCATTCCATGTCATCCCGCGCAGTAGCGAAACGTTCCTGCTGAACCTGTGGATAGGCCTGCAACATGATGGTATCACCCTGGACACCGGCCAGCGGTGCAACGCGCTGCCAGATCTCTTCGGTGATAAACGGCAGTAATGGATGCAACAATCGTAACAGCTTCTCAAGTACCGTAACCAACGTATGGCGAGTGCCACGCAGTTGTGCCTCATCACCGTTAAACAGTACTGGCTTGGTTAACTCCAGGTACCAGTCACAGAACTGGTTCCAGGTGAACTCATAGGCAATAGCAGCAGCTTGATCAAAGCGGTAGTTGTCTAAGGCATTACGGAACTGCTTCACGGTATCGTTAAAGCATTCGATGATCCATTGATCAGCGAGTGACAGTGTCATCTCGCTATCGCTATTTTCTATATTGGTACCGCAATCATGTTCTTCTGTGTTCATCAGCACATAGCGGCTGGCGTTCCAGAGTTTGTTACAGAAATTGCGGTAACCTTCCAACCGTTTCATGTCCCAGTTGATGTCACGGCCGGTCGATGCCAGAGCTGCCAGAGTAAAGCGCAGTGCATCGGTACCATGCGCGCTGATACCTTCAGGGAACTGTTTTTCGGTACGTTTCTTAATTTTCGCTTCAAGTTGCGGCTGCATCATGTTGGCGGTGCGCTTCTCAATCAGCGGCTTCAGATCGATACCATCAATCATGTCGAGTGGGTCAAGAACATTACCTTTCGATTTCGACATCTTCTGGCCTTCTTCATCACGAATCAGACCAGTGACATACACGGTTTTAAAAGGAACCTGGGGTTTGCCATTTTCATCTTTAAGGAAATGCATGGTCATCATGATCATGCGCGCGACCCAGAAGAAAATAATGTCAAAACCCGTGACCAGTACATCGGTCGGATGAAAGGTTTTCAGATCATCGGTGTTTTCCGGCCAGCCTAAGGTCGAGAAGGTCCACAACGCAGATGAGAACCAAGTGTCGAGAACATCTTCGTCTTGCTGCAACGCCACGTCGGCACCCAGGTTATATTCCTGGCGGACTTCGTCTTCATCGCGGCCAACATAAACATTTCCTTGTTCGTCATACCAGGCCGGGATGCGATGGCCCCACCAGAGTTGCCGGGAAATACACCAGTCCTGAATGTCACGCATCCAGGAGAAGTACATGTTTTCATATTGCTTGGGGACAAACTGAATTTCACCATCTTCAACGGCTTTGGTGGCAACTTCCGCAAGCGGCGCCACGCGCACGTACCACTGATCGGTCAGATGGGGTTCGATTGGCACACCGCCGCGGTCGCCATAAGGCACTTTATTGGTGTGTTGCTCAACTTTGTCGAGTAACCCAGCGGCATCAAAGTCGGCAATGATCTTTTTGCGCGCGGCGAAGCGTTCCAGCCCTTGATAGTCTGCTGGTAAGGTGCCGTCGAAGCCGTCGATGGCGTCGATAGCTTCACCTGTCGCGGTGTACAGACCTGCACGTTCGCGCACGTGGGCATGGTCATCGAGTACCGCAATCATGGTCATTTTATTGCGTTTACCGATCTCGTAATCATTAAAATCATGGGCCGGAGTGATTTTCACACAGCCAGTGCCAAAATCCTGATCCACATAACTATCGGCAATAATTGGGATCCGTCGATTGACCAGCGGTAGCTCGATAAATTTACCAACCAGGGCCTGGTAGCGTTCGTCATCAGGATGCACAGCGACGCAGACGTCGCCAAGCATGGTTTCCGGGCGGGTAGTCGCGACGATCAAATGGTCTTTACCATCGGCGGTCTTCGCGCCATCAGCTAACGGATAGCGTAAGTGCCAGATATGTCCCTGCTGTTCTTTATTCTCAACTTCCAGATCAGAAATTGCAGTTTGCAGTTTAGGATCCCAGTTCACCAGGCGTTTACCGCGGTAAATCAGGTTTTCTTTATGCAGCCGTACGAACACTTCTTTGACGGCATTAGACAGGCCATCATCCATAGTGAAACGTTCGCGATCCCAGTCGACTGAGTCGCCGAGCCGCCGCATCTGCTGGGTAATGGTTCCGCCGGACTGATTTTTCCATTCCCAGATTTTATCAATAAAGGCTTCCCGTCCGAGTTCGGTACGGCTGGTTCCCTGTGCTGCGAGCTGACGCTCCACTACCATCTGAGTGGCGATACCCGCGTGATCTGAGCCGACCTGCCACAGTGTGTTGAAACCGTCCATGCGCTTGTACCGCGTCAGCGTGTCCATGATGGTGTGCTGGAAAGCATGCCCCATGTGTAAGCTACCAGTAACATTCGGCGGCGGTATCATAATGCAGTAACTGCTGCCCTGGCCTGAGGGTTTGAAATAACCTGCCTGCTCCCATTTCTGGTAGAGCGCTTGCTCAATAGCATCGGGCGAATACGTTTTATCCATGAGAAACCTTCACGACTTTAATTAGTTTGAATGTGTTGCTAGCTCAGCCGCATTAACGGTACTGAGGTTGACCCCTTGCTGGCGATACCATTTGAAACGTTCGCGCGCTTCCTGGCGCTGCTCAGGGGCACTCGGAACTTGATCTAAAATAAGCTGGGCACCCGCGAATTGTGGTGCTGTCGGCATAAAGTTGACGATGACTTTACAACGGCGCGAGGCGACCGTTGCCGCGGGCCAGCATAACTCGACAGGAGCGCCGTAGGGCGGACCTTCACCGACCAGGTTATGCGGTACAAAGGCATCGGTCGGTTGCTGCCACAAGGCTTGATCCAGCGCTTCTGCATGCTGTTGATCGCGGCACCATACCCGCATACTGCCCAGTTCGCGCCAGCGTTCGCTGATCAGTTTACAGAACAATGTGAGTTGTTGCTCTTCGTTCAGGCCGTCGAGAACATAAAAGATGCCTTGTGCCATATTAGTCTTGTTGACCTGTTGCCGTACGGTTGATCAAAAATTGCGTTAGCATCGGCACGGGGCGTCCGGTCGCACCTTTTTTCGCGCCGCTGCGCCATGCTGTGCCGGCAATATCAAGATGCGCCCAATGGTACTTTTTGGTGAACCGGGACAGAAAACATGCGGCTGCAATCGAGCCGGCATCACGCCCGCCGAGATTTGCCATATCCGCGAATGGACTGTCGAGAGCGTCCTGATATTCGTCCCATAGCGGCAATCGCCAGGCGCGATCGCCACTTTGCTCAGAAGCATTCAGCAGCTCATGAGCCAGCGGGTTATGCGTGCTCATCAGGGCGCTGGCATGATGTCCCAGCGCAATAATGCAGGCTCCGGTCAGCGTTGCTACGTCAATCACGGTCTCAGGTGAAAAACGTTCGACGTAGGTCAGGGTATCGCAAAGTACTAAGCGACCTTCAGCATCCGTATTGATAACTTCAACTGTTTGTCCGCTCATGGTGGTGAGGATATCGCCCGGGCGATAGGCCTTGCCATCGGGCATGTTTTCACAGCCAGCAATTGCGCCAATCACATTGACTGGCAGTTGCAGTTCGGCGAGTGCTTGCATAGCGCCTAAAACAGAGGCTGCGCCGCCCATGTCATATTTCATTTCGTCCATATTGGCAGAGGGCTTGATCGATATGCCACCGGCATCAAAGGTTAATCCTTTGCCAACCAGCACCAGTGGCGCGACGTCATCGCCTGCCCCCTGGTAATGCAACAGCGACAATACAGATTCATTTTCGGAGCCGCGCCCCACGGCCAGGTAGGCATTCATACCCAGTTCGGCCATCTCTTTTTCTTCGACCGCACTGAAGGTTAAATTATCGTAGTTTGCTGCCATGGCTTCAGCTTGCTCAGCAAGGTAGCGGGGTGTGCAAATATTAGGTGGCATATTGGCCACATCACGACAGATTGTAACCCCTTTACTTACCGCCAGAGCATGCTGGATTGCGCGTTCGCCAAGGGGCAGTTCGCGCCTTGTTGGAACATTGAATACCAATTTACGTAAGGGACGGCGTGGCTCTTCTTTACGGGTTTTGAGTTGGTTAAAGGTGTACAGACCGGCCTGTGCAGCTTCAACTGCCTGACGTACTTTCCAATAGGTGTCGCGGCCTTTTACATGCAGCTCGCTGAGGAAGCAAACGGCTTCCATTGAACCCGTTTCATTCAAAGTATGAATGGTTTTTTCAATAATTTGTTTATACTGACGTTCATCAAGCTCACGTTCTTTCCCGCAACCAACGAGGAGTACGCGTTCACTTAAAATATTTGGCACATGGTGCAACAGCAACATTTGACCCGCTTTACCTTCGAGGTCACCACGGCGTAACAGGTTACTGAGGTAGCCTTCGCTGACCTGGTCCAACTGCTCGGCGACGCCTGATAAGCGGCGCGGTTCAAAGACCCCGACCACGATACAGGCTGAACGTTGCTTTTCCGGACTGCCACTTTTGACGCTAAACTCCATACTTACTCCCGTTTTCGGCGGTTGACAGGGTAGGGCTGCCATAGAATAATTCTTGTTAAAACGACAAGTTTACTGAAAAATTGCGTATTTTCCAGCAAAAACCAAAGTTAAGAGTGGTCACCAGTGCGTATATTCCGCTATTTAATGCGAGAAACATTTAAATCTCAGATCGCCGTTTTAACGGTGTTGATGACCATTTTTGTCAGCCAAAAGTTCGTTCGTGTGCTGGCAGAAGCTTCGGCCGGTGAAATCCCCGGCGATTTGGTAATAAAATTGCTGGGTTTAAACCTGCCAGCATTAGCTGCACTTATTCTACCACTTAGTTTGTTTCTGGGCATTCTTCTTGCTCATGGCCGCATTTATGCCGATAACGAAATGACCGTTTTGCACGCTTGCGGTGTCAGTGAGTGGTACGTAACCCGTGTCACCTTAGTGTTGGCAACTATTCTGGCGTTGGCGACGGCCTCGTTAACCTTGTGGCTGGTGCCATGGTCACTGGAGCAGGAACGCAAGGTTGAAGAGAGTGCGCGTAGCGATAGTGGTTTGTCTGTGATCAGGCCGGGGCGTTTTCAGCAAGCGAGTAACCAAAAAGCGGTTATTTTTGTCCAGGGTCTGACCCAGACAGGCGAGTTGGATGAAGTTTTTGTAGCACAGTCGCTACGTGATGAAGAAAACAGAGTTGTCGGCGGCAGTGTGGTGATGGCAGATACTGGGAACGTGATTGCCAACGAAAGCGGTTCACAGCAACTGGTACTGAACAACGGTACCCGTTACGCCCAAAACGCTGGCGATGGCGATTATCAGGTGATGGAATTTGCCAGTTATCAGCTGCAGATCAAGGAGCAGGAGGCGACGGAGTATATCCGCAAGCTGGAAGCTTATAAAACCACTGAGTTGTGGGGCGAGCACAACCCTGAAGCTGCTGCTGAGTGGCAGTGGCGTGTTGCGATTCCATTAGCTATGCCCTTATTGACGCTAATAGCGGTGCCACTTAGCAGGGTTAACCCGCGGCAGGGGAAATTTGCCCGGATGGCACCAGCACTGCTCATTTATCTGGGGTACTTTTTGTTGCTGATGGCCGCCAAGTCAGCCGTTGCAGATGGCGTGATACCGCCGGTTATTGGACTTTGGTGGATTCATGTTCTGCTGCTCATCTTTGGCGTTATCCTGGTGGGTAAAGGCCGCCCGTTTGGCCTGCGTTTTCTGGCGCGGTTGCGGAGGTCTGCGGCATGATGCAGTTTTCAATTCTCGATCGTTACATCGCGCGCTCAGTACTTATGACCTCGTTGTTGAGCCTGGCCGTATTAGGTGGCTTGTCGTCCCTTATCCGCTTTGTCGAACAATTGAAGTCGGTCGGTAAAGGTACTTATTCGGTGGCTGATGCCGGGCTTTTTGTGCTCTACAGTTTGCCGCGTGACATCGAAGTATTTTTCCCGATGGCGGCATTACTCGGCGGTCTGATTGGCATGGGGATGTTAGCCAGTAATTCAGAATTGGTCGTGATGCTGGCTGCAGGGCGCTCGCGCCTGAACATTGTGGCTTCAGTCATGAAAGCTGCCATTATCATGATGCTGGCAGTGATGGCGATGGGAGAGTGGGTGGCACCTCAGCTGGAAGCGCAAGGCAGAGAGTTGCGCGCTTCAGCTATTTCCGGCGGCAGCCTGATTTCTGCGCAACAAGGTGTATGGGCCAAAGATGGCGCACATTTTGTCAATATTTCTGAAGTGGAAGATACCGGTCGGCTGCGGGATTTAACCATTTATCGATTTACACAGGACCGGCAACTTGATTCGGTAGTGCAAAGCCAAAGCGCCACCTATCAGGGCGGTCAGTGGGTTCTTAATGACGTCGTCATCACCGACCATGAAATCGAGCAAATCACCCAACGCACACTACCACGCTGGGTCTGGGAGTCGTCCCTGACGCCGGATAAGTTAGGTGTGGTTACGGTGAAACCTGAGGCTCTGTCGATCAGTGGTTTAGTTGATTACCTGGATTATTTATCGGCGAATCAGCAGGCGACGGAACGTTATGAACTCGCCTTGTGGCGTAAGATTTTCGCCCCCGTTACCGTCGCTGTTATGTTGCTGGTTGCGTTGTCCTTTATTTTCGGGCCGTTACGGTCAACCACCATGGGTGCGCGCATTCTGTTGGGGGTGATTACTGGTTTTGGCTTTCACGTCAGCAACGAGATTTTTGGTCCGTTGGCGCAGGTGTATCAGTTACCACCGCTGCTTGGCGCATTGTTGCCAAGTCTACTGTTTGCCGGAGCGGCATTATGGCTGATGCAGCGACGTGGCAGCTAAGTTACAGATCGCGCCAGTAATACAGCTGGTTGGCCTCTTTTGAGAGCGTAACCAGCTCAGTTCCGGCGGCATAATCATGCCAGGCCCGGCGGTTTTTGAAATCGACTAACACCCACAAATTTCCCAATCCAAAAGCGCAGGTCAGCACTCGGATAAAAGCTTGTTTATTGGTAATACGGGCACCGTTAGGTTGTTGTACTTTTAGTCGCCAGGCACGCATGCCCAAGGTCTGACCGCTACGCCGCCAAAACCAGCCGAAGAAGAATCCGAGTACAGTCAGAATATAGATGCCATAAAGTGGAGAGCTATTGAGCCAGCCGGCGTGATCCATACCCTCAGGCAGCGTCATCCAACCGGAGCCAGTTAAAAGTGCCGCAAAGCCAAGGGCCAGTGCAGATGACAACATGATGACCGCTACGGCAACCAGAAGGTCGTAGACCCAGGCAGCAATCCGGCGGCCGAAGCCGGCACTTGGAAATGACGCATGCAGCGTATGAGATGGACTGACTTCTGGCATGACGCACCCTTTCTGTTGACCGGTAAACTCTGAACTATCTGGAGTGGAGATTATCATGATCTACCGGCATAGAAGCAAGACAGGCACTGAAAAACCTTAAGCTGGTCATGTTTTAGCCGAACGAAAGAATTGTGAAATAATTCGCTTGATTGCAAAATTCCCTTGCGTATAATGCCTCGCACTACCGACAAGCAAGTCAAATCTTCAATGCCGAAGTGGCGGAATTGGTAGACGCAGCGGATTCAAAATCCGCCGCTGGTAACAGCGTGGGGGTTCAAGTCCCCCCTTCGGCACCACTCTTCTTGCTAGCACTGTATCCCAATGTTCTAAACTCCATTAAGCGCTTACTGCTGGCGTTACTTCTTAGCGTCTATTTGTTAGGCGGCGAGTCGTTAGGCGGCAAAGAACGCAGGTAGGTGAGCAAAGCCGTCATGTCTGCTGAATTCATATCGGAATAGAATTCGGATGGCATCATTTCATGCAATTTACTGCCATCAGGTAATTCCCCCTTTCGGAGAACATGCTCTAACTCTTCATCCGAGTAGCCTCCGACCCTGCCAGCAGGGGTAATATTAGCTGAATAGATGTAAACACCGCGTTGTACGGGTAGCGGATTTCCTCCCGCACCAGTAAGTTCAGGCTCATGCCAGGGCGTATGACAAGTGAAGCAATGTGCCTGAGTGGCGACATATTCTCCCCATGCAAGATGATCTTCACGATCTACGGCCGCGACCGAACTGACAAATGGCCGACGAGCTTTATCAACGCTGTCCAGCATGCCGTCCGGGAAATTTGACTTGGGAACTGACTGTTCAATTGGCGTGATGCTTTGCAGGTATGCGGCTACTGCGTATGCATCCGCATCGGACAGTGTTTTATACACTTCTACTGGCATAGGCACTCCAATTATACTGCCATCGGGGCGTCGTCCGTTGCGTAAAGCGTGAACAATGTCGTCCTGTGACCAGGCACCAATTCCAGTCGTCGGGTGCGGCGTTATATTGGGTACATGGATGTCACCAAAGTCCTCTGGAATAACGATCCCTCCCGCAAGGTTCTTACCATGGCAGTGACCGCATGCCATCAGATCATTGACCAGATAATCTCCGCGTTTAATCAGCTCTTGTTCGTCATTTGCAGCGGCTTGCGCGGAAAAACCAGAAAACAAGCTGCAAATAATAACCAGGGTGATGATGTGTTTCCTGACCATTGTAAGGTCTCCTTCTGTAACTTACCCCGTATCAAGCGCCGCTGTGGAAGCGTGTAGAAATCGACTTGCGTTGTTCAAAAAACGTACAATGAGGCAAAGTTTTTTAAGCCTAGCAGAGGAACGGAGAACGTCAAAAAGAGCGAGTTACGCCGACAGATAAAGCGGTGACAATCTCGCTCGGATAGGGAGAGGGAATTAGCGACGCCATGTCTGAATTCTGCTATAGTAAGAGCAACTTAGTCAGTGTCAGAAGCACAAAATTTGAGGTGATATGAGTCACAATAACGATCAGGATACTTCCCCGACTCCAGAGTACGAGGTGGAAATTCCGTCACGCGAAGCGCTTCTTGAAGCCATTGAAGCGCGTTTAAAACCGACCACATTTGAAGAAATCATTGAGCGCTTTAAGCTCGATGATGAACGTCAACATATTGGCCTTAAACGTCGCCTGCGGGCGATGGAACGGGACGGCCAGTTAATTTATACCAAAGCCAATGCGTACGGTTTGCCGTCACGCATGAACCTGATTAAAGGCCGTATTATTGGCCATCGCGATGGTTTTGGTTTCTGTCATCCGGATGATGGTGGCAGTGACTTGTTCATTCCACCTAGCCAGATGTACAGCGTTTTACACGGCGATCGCGTATTGGTGCAAGAGCAGGGAAGTGATAGCAAAGGTCGCCGCGAGGGACGTATTGTTCGCGTTATCGAGCCGCGTCAGGGTGGCATTGTAGGTCGTTTCTTTATTGACCACGACCTTGGCATTGTAGTGCCTGACGATAGCCGCCTGAATCAGGATATTTTAATCCCTGAAGATGCACGTAACGGCGCGCGTCATGGGCAGATCGTGGTGGTCGATATTACCCGTCGGCCGAATCGCAGAACCAGCCCGATCGGTGAGGTGAGTGAAATTCTTGGTGAGCATATGGCACCAGGAATGGAAATAGAAGTTGCGATCCGTGAACACGATATCCCCACCGAGTGGAGTCCGGCAACGCTGAAAGAAATTGAGAAGTTTGGCGAAACTGTGCCGCAGGAAGCCTATGCAGACCGTGTCGATTTACGCGATCTGCCGCTGGTGACCATTGATGGTGAAGATTCACGCGACTTTGATGATGCAGTTTGTGCTGAACCAGATGGTGATGGCTGGCGTCTATGGGTGGCGATTGCCGATGTTAGTTATTATGTTCGTCCCAATACCTCGCTGGATAAAGACGCACTGGAACGTGGTAACTCAGTTTACTTTCCAAATTTTGTGGTACCCATGTTGCCCGAGAAATTATCTAACGGGCTATGTTCACTGAACCCTGATGTCGACCGCTTATGCATGGTCGCAGAAATGCGGATTTCAGCGAAGGGCAAGTTGCGTGAATCAAAATTCTATCCGGCCGTAATGAAGTCACATGCACGACTAACCTACAACAAGGTTGCCGATATAATCGATGGTGATCCTAAGTTACGTCAGGATTACGAACATGTATTGAACCAGGTTGATCACCTGCACTCGTTGTTCAAGGTGCTAAAAGCAGCGCGCCAACAACGTTCAGCAATTGAGTTTGAAACCCTGGAAACACGCTTTATTTTCAACGCGCAGCGGAAAATTGAAAGTATTGAGCCTGTGCGTCGTAACGTTGCCCATACGATCATTGAAGAATGCATGATAATGGCGAATGTGGCCACTGCCCGGCTGATTGAAGGGCATGAGGAAGCCGGCGCGCTATTTCGTGTGCACGAGCCACCTTCGGCCGAACGGTTAACTAACTTCCGCAGCTTTTTGGCCGAGTTAGGATTAACCATGAAAGGCTCTGATGATCCCAGTCCCGCTGATTATGCTGCAGTGCTTGCGCAAGTAGGCGAGCGTCCCGATGCGGAACTTATTCAAACCATGTTGTTACGTTCAATGCAGCAGGCGGTCTACAGTCCGGATAATGCAGGACATTTTGGTCTGGCACTGGAGGAGTATGCACACTTTACCTCACCCATTCGCCGTTATCCTGACTTAATTCTGCACCGGGCCATTAAGGCCTTGTTGAAGAAGCAACAAGGGCCAAACCAAGCTTTAGCTGGCGCGTGGATGTACCCGACGGAGCAACTGGACGAACTTGGTCAGCATTGCTCGATGACCGAGCGGCGTGCGGACGATGCTACCCGTCAAGTTGCCGACTGGCTCAAATGTGAGTACATGCAGGATCACGTTGGCGAAGAATTTACTGGTGTGATTGCTTCTGTTACCAACTTCGGTCTGTTTATTCGTATCGATGATCTATCGATCGACGGGCTGGTGCATGTCAGTAATCTCGATAACGATTATTACCGTTACGACAATGAGCGGCACTTGTTAATCGGCGAAAATAGCCGTCGCGTGTACCGTCTGGGTGACAAAGTACGTGTTCGGGTGCGCAGCGTAAACCTTGATGAACGGAAAATTGATTTAACCTTGTTAGCAGCGGAAAGTCCTGCCGGCAAAGACCGCATGCCCGGGGAAGAAAACGCTGGTGGTGCTGATAAAGCAGCCCGAAAACCGCGCAAGAAGTCATCTGCTAAAGGTAAACGCGGCAAAAGCAGCAGCAAGAGCAGTTCACGCAACAAAGGCAGTAGTAAGAAATGAGTAAGAAAATTTCAGTATTTGGCTTACACGCTGTTCGCGCGCTTATCGAGCGCCATCCCGAGCGGGTGGTGGAAGTATTTGCCTTGCGCGAACGGCAGGATAAAGCCCTGCAAGAGTTGCTGCAACAGGCACAAAAGATGGGCACACGGCCGCAGTTTGTGCCTAAGCAAACTCTCGATAAAAAAGCCGAGGGCGGCAATCACCAGGGGGTTGTTGTCACAGCACTTGAAGCACCCTTGTTGAGTGACAATGATTTGCCGGATCTGGTAGCGAAAAGCGACGGTAAAGCGCTATTTTTAATTCTTGATGGCATCACTGACCCACATAATCTGGGTGCCTGTTTGCGTACTGCTGATGCCGCTGGCGTGACTGCGGTACTGATACCTAAGGACAAATCGGCTTCGATGAATCCGACGGTGCGCAAAGTTGCAAGCGGTGCGGCAGAAACCGTACCTCTGGTGCAAGTGACGAATCTGGCCCGGGCCCTTAAGCAATTACAGGATCTGCAGGTATGGATTATGGGTACTGCCGGCGAGGCTGATAAATCTGTGTATCAAGTCGATCTTACCGGTTCTGTTGCCTTAGTTATGGGCGCCGAAGGTGATGGTATGCGCCGTCTGACTCGTGAAACCTGTGATGAACTGATAAAAATTCCACTGCTTGGTTCGGTATCGAGTCTGAATGTGTCAGTCGCAACGGGCGTATGTTTGTTTGAAGCTGTCCGTCAGCGTCAGGCAAGCTAAGCATGGGCAAAGTTCCGTTAATGCGCATGCGCCCGGTGGTGCTGTCGCTGTTAGTTATGGTATTGCTGGCCCTGGCATGGTTACCCACAGGAAACTTTTTGCCAGGTGACCGAACCAATAAACCGCAACTGCACGTCACTTACATTACCGCCAGCGGACCTGATTTGCGGGACGATGTGCTTTACGACTTGCAACAACGCATCGGGCAGCGCCATGAGTGGCAGCTGGTCGAAAACGATGAAGTTTACGCCTGGCAACTTGATATTAATGTTGATATTGCCGAGCAGGTCGTGATTCATGGTGTGCTTACCGCCCCAATACAAGAAGCAGGTTCAGCAGCGCCGCAGGTGCAGCGTTTTAAGATCCAGGGTCCGAAAAATGCCGTGGGTGCGCTGCCCGAACAATTTGTAAAAGTGCTGATTGATTTGATTGAAAACGCAGAAAACCATCAGGCAAGCTTGTGATCTGAAGCTATTTCGGCTACACTCCCGCCGCTTAAATCAGTCTAATGTTTTATTAAACTATCAAAAGCGTTCCTTGCTGCTGTAGGTGTGACTGAGCCTCAAGTAGCTATGAACCATAAGGAGCAGAAATGCGTCATTATGAAATCGTATTCATGGTCCATCCGGACCAGAGCGAGCAAGTACCGGGTATGATCGAGCGTTATAGCGACACGATCAAACAAGGTAACGGCACCATCCATCGTTTGGAAGACTGGGGCCGTCGTCAACTGGCTTACCCAATCAACAAGTTGCACAAAGCACATTACGTATTGATGAACATCGAAGCATCTAACGAAGTTATCGAAGAGCTTGAAACAGCTTTCCGTTATAACGACGCCGTGTTGCGCAACATGATCATGCGTAAGAAAGATGCCGTCACTGAACCTTCTCCTTTGACTAAGAAAGAAGAGCGTAAAGGTGATAGCCGCAACGAAGAACAAGACGACAGCGAAGCAGCGTAAGCTGATTTGCGACGTCTACCATTGTGGAATTAAGCAATCAACTGAATTTAGGTGGTAGTGTCAGCAAACCGCCGAAGTTAACCACCAGTCCAGCGGGTATAAAGCATTTACGCTTTGTCTTCGACCATCAGTCGGAGCAACAGGAAGCTGGATTAACACGCCGCAGTTTTGTAAGAATTCTGGTTGTGTTGAGTGGTAGTGAAGCTGCGCAATGGGCAAACGAATTGACCGTTGGGACGCAATTGCAAGTAACTGGTTTTTTGAATCGTATTGAAGATAAAAACGGAGTTGGAAAACTTGTACTGCATGCCCAGCAACTTGTGAAGATTTGAGGAGACCATCATGGCTCGTTTTTTCCGTCGCCGTAAATTCTGCCGCTTTAAGGCCGAAGGCGTAAAAGAAATTGATTATAAAGATATCGCTACTCTGAAAAACTACGTTACTGAGAGTGGCAAAATCGTTCCTAGCCGCATCACTGGCACTTCAGCGAAGTACCAGCGTCAGTTGGCGCGTGCCATCAAGCGTGCACGTTATTTGTCGTTGCTGCCTTATACTGATTCACATCAGTAAGCCGGCATCGCGAACGATCTCAGAAACTCAGAGGTAGCGAACAATGGAAATTATTCTATTAGACAAAATTGCCAACTTAGGTGGCTTGGGTGACCAGGTTTCTGTTAAGTCTGGTTATGCACGTAACTTTTTGTTCCCGCAAGGTAAAGCAGTTCCTGCAACCCAAGCGAACATCAAGGTATTCGAAGAGCGTCGTGCTGAATTAGAAGCGAAAATCGCTGCTGATTTAGCTGCCGCAGAGAAACGTGCAGAGAAAATCAACGCACTTGACCCAATCGTGATCAGCTCTAAAGCTGGTGACGAAGGTAAATTGTTTGGCTCTATCGGTACTAAAGACATCGCTGACGCAGTAACAGCGGCCGGTGTTGAAGTGCAGAAGAGCGAAGTATTATTGCCAAACGGTACATTGCGTGAAACTGGCGAGTACGACATCGAGCTGCACCTGCACGCTGATGTATTTGCTAGCGTTAAATTGCAAGTGGTTGCTGCGGACTAAGGTGCATATGCACACTTAGTAAAGCAAACAACATACAGAAGACCGCATCCTGTTGGACAGGATGCGGTTTTTTTTTGCTTTTTTATCTACCCATGTAAACTTTTATCTAATTCATTGCGACCTATCTAACAAGAACCGCGAAGTAAGCTGTATCGGCAAACGAATAAGGACCACAAGTGACCGCACAAGTGATCAGTCATAGCGCATTCGATGACCCTGATAAGGGCCTGGTGGCGCAAGCCGCGAAAGGCAATATGCATGCTTTTCAGCAACTTTTCGAGCGTCATCATCGCCGGGTTTATGGTTTGGTATGGCGCTTGGCTGGCGATACGGACGCGGCACATGATTTGACCCAGGAAGTATTTATTAAATTGTGGGACAACCTCAGCAGTTTTCGCGGCGAGAGTAAATTCAGTACCTGGTTACACACCGTAGCTACGCGGGTTGCTATTAGCGAGCTACGTAAAGCAAACCGCTGGCAGCGGATGCAGCTGACGGGCGAGGCGGGGTACGCGGATACGCTGGAATATCAGGAAAGTGCCGATCTGAGTGAACTTGATCAATTAATCAGGCGACTGCCAGAGCAGACCCGTTGGGCGTTTGTTTTACATTGTATTGAAGGTCTGCGGCATGAAGATGTTGCTGCGGAAATGGGAATTGCAGTAGGCACCAGTAAAGCACAGGTGCATCGGGCTCGAACAATGTTAGAGGAGTGGCTAAGCGATGACCACAGCGAATGAGAAGTTAAACCAGCTTGTGCAGGACGCCGCCGCAGGAAAACAAGCGCCACAACCCCGTGAGGATTTATGGCGGGGTATTGAACACAGTATCACGCGGCGGAGCCAGCGCTCAGGTAAATGGCTGAACTGGGTCTGGGCCAGCGCTGCCTGCACGGTACTCGCGGTGGGGTTGATTACTTTTAATAGCATGCAACCTGACTCGGGCACTGCTACGCCGCAGGCAGAGCTGCTGTTGACCATGCTCAATCAGCAACATGAACAACAAAAGCAACAGCTGTTAATTCACTATCAGACCGTGGGCTGGGATGGGCAAAGTAGTTACCTCGAGCAGGAGCTGGGACAAATTCAGGCAAGTATTAAAGAGGTGAGTGCACAACTCGTGCAAGAACCTAACAATCAGCAGCTGTGGCAATTATTGCAATGGCTGTACAGCAAAGAGCTGGAACTGCTGGAATCGCAGTTCAAGGTCAATGAACCGTTACAACAAGTTTAACTAACGAGGAATTTATGATGAAGACAATGACAAATTTAGTGCTCAGTGCGAGTTTGTTGATGGGGTTTAGTTTGCTATCGACCAGTGCTCTGGCGCAGCAGGAAACTGTCGACCAGCAACTTGAAGTTCCCGCTGATGTCGTGGTGAATATCGAAAACATGCGTGGCGAAGTCCAAATTATTGGCTCGGACACGAATTACGCCGAAGTCAAAGGACAACTTGATGAGTATGCGACGGGGTTCACCTTTGAGCTCGATGGTAGCAACTTGACCATACGGGTTGAGATGCCAAATGGCGGAAACTTTTCTGGTAATGACGTGAGTGATTTAACCGTGCACCTGCCACGTACTGCTGAGCTACACGTGAGCGGTGTATCAAGTGACTTTGCCCTGTCTGACTTTAACAGTGAGATCCGTGTAAATACCGTGAGCGGCGACATTGATGCGACTAACCTGACTGGTGACATCAGACTTTCGACCGTAAGCGGCGACGTGATCAGTAGAGGTTTAGCGGGTGGTATTGCTTTGAAATCAGTCAGCGGCGATATCATCGACCGCGACGGTGCAGCTGATAAAGCGAGCTATGCTTCAACAAGCGGTGATGTGCAGGCGACCACCTCAGCACGTGAAATTTCTGCAGAAAGTGTCTCCGGGGATGTCGATCTTAATTTGCAAACGATTACCCGGCTGGTTTTAAAGTCAGTCAGTGGCGACGTGCAAGCTAGCTTGAACCTGGCAGATAATGGCCGGATTGAGGGAAACTCGGTCAGCGGCGATGTAGAACTGATTTTCGCCGGGGCCGTGAATGCAAACCTTGAGGCGAATGTCAGCGGCGGTGGCGATATCGTTAACAAGCTTAATAACGCGCAAGCTGAGGAATCAAAGTGGGGCGTTGGTGCCCATCTGAATACCAAAGTGGGTAGTGGCGCAGGTAACATTGAACTCACGACCATGAGTGGCGATATCATCATTCGTAAAAAATAACCAATAAGGAGCGGATCCGTGCGGATCCGCTTCCCTCCGTCCTCAGGTTTTTGTATAGTCGTACCCATTCTTCCGATTCACCTGAGAGAGCTATGGCAGGCAACCGCCCGGACAAGCACCAACGCAACGACGCTAAATTAGCTGCGATTAAAACGCCCCCCCATTCGATTGAAGCAGAGCAATCGGTATTAGGCGGTTTAATGCTCGACAACCAGGCGTGGGATGCGATTTCTGGTGATATCATCAGCGATGACTTTTACCATCGCGGACACCGGCTTATTTTCCGCGCCATGCATCGGTTATCGGAGCAAAATCAACCGATTGACCTGATTACCGTTTCTGAAACGCTAGAGGCTGCAGGCGAACTGAAAGATGTAGGTGGTTTCGCTTACCTGGGTGAGATCGCAAAAAACACTCCTAGTGCCGCAAACATAAGAGCTTATGCGCAGATCGTCCGCGAGCGGGCAATCCTGCGGGAAATGATTGCCGCCTCCAATGAAATTGCCGAGTCGTGTTTTGATACGCAGAATCGCGGCAGTGCTGAATTATTGGACCTGGCGGAAAGTAAAGTTTTCCACATCGCCGAAAAACGCACAACCGCGAGTGAAGGGCCTCAGGCCATCGCGCCTATCCTGCAGCGTACTGTCGATCGTATTGATGAACTCAGTCGCAGTAATAATCCAAATGGCGTTACCGGGCGTTCAACGGGCTTTACTGACTTAGATCGCATGACCGCCGGTCTGCAGTCGTCCGATTTGATTATTGTGGCGGCGCGGCCATCAATGGGTAAAACCACCTTCGCCATGAACCTTTGTGAAAATATTGCTCTGAAAGAGGACAAACCGGTTCTGGTGTTTAGTCTGGAGATGCCTTCCGAGCAAATCATGATGCGGATGATGGCGTCATTAAGCCATGTGGACCAGACGCGTATTCGTAATGGCCAGTTAAAAGAAGAAGACTGGAGCCGGGTGGCATCAACCATTTCAATTTTGAAAGACCGCAATAATATCTACATTGATGACTCTTCAGGATTAACGCCAACTGAAGTGCGTTCACGGGCGCGCCGCGTTTTTCGTGAACATGGTGGCTTATCCGTCATCATGGTGGATTACCTGCAGTTGATGACGGTACCGGGCATGTCTGAAAACCGGACCCTTGAAATTGCTGAGATTTCACGTTCCCTGAAAGCGCTGGCGAAGGAGCTGGAAGTGCCTGTGGTAGCCTTGTCGCAGCTAAACCGTTCACTTGAACAGCGTTCAAACCGCCGCCCGGTCAATTCGGATCTGCGTGAGTCAGGCTCTATTGAGCAGGACGCCGACGTGATTATGTTCATCTATCGTGATGAAGTTTATCATCCGGATAGTGAGGAGAAAGGAATTGCTGAGGTTATTCTTGGTAAGCAACGGAATGGGCCAATTGGCACCATCAAGCTAAAATTCCAGGGGCAATACTCACGTTTCGATAATCTCGCTAAACACGAGATCCCTGACGGACCCGAGTATTAAGCGCAGTCGCGGCACACACCGTGTGCTTCGATGGATTGACTGATCACCTGAAAGCCCTGATCTTCCGCTTGTTTGCGTAGCGCATCGTAGACGCCTTCCGACTGAATCTCCTGCACGGAACCACAGCGCTCGCAAATTAACATTTGTACCGGATGCTGATGGTCGAAATGGCTGCATAAAACGTAACTGTTAGATGACGTGATTTTGTGTACGAAGCCCTGCTCCTGGAGAAAATCCAGCGCACGATAAATGGTCGGCGGCTTGGCATTTGGCACTGCGGATCTGAGCTTATCTAACAAATCGTAAGCACCGACAGCACCAGTTTCGGCAGCGAGGATCTCAAACACTTCGCGGCGCGCAGGAGTTAGCCGCGCACCTCGTTGTTCGCATAATTTTTCGGCCTTAGTGACCAGTCGAGCGGTTTCTTTTGACGTCATATCGCAAAGTTTACCACGCTCGTCTGCGATGGGATAGACTGATGCCATGGATTAACTCTTAGCAGGAAAACAACAATGACAACCATCGGGAATCAACCTAAGCGCCGCAGCTGGCGCCGCCTTCTCATCACCTTATTCAGTGCCGGATTACTTTGGCAAAGTCAGGCCATTGCGGCAACTGATTTTGACTACCAATTTGACTATCAGGAAGTACAAGTCGATGAATTGCAGGCAGCAATGGCAGACGGACAGCTTAATGCCGAAGCTATTGTGCGCCACTACTATCAACAAATCGCCCAACACAACCAGCGCGGCGCTGACTTGCGCGCGGTAAATCAGTTGTTACCGCTGGAACAAGCGTTGGCGCTGGCCCGTGATCTAGACGCTGAACGCGATAACGGGACGGTGCGGGGTCCGTTGCACGGGATCCCGGTTCTGCTTAAAGACAATATCGACACTGCCGACGGTCTGCCAAATACCGCAGGTTCATTGTTACTTAAAGAGCACTTCCCGGCGCAGGATGCATTTTTGGTTGAGCGCCTGCGGGACGCTGGTGCAATTATCATTGGTAAGGCTAATTTAAGCGAATGGGCGAATTTTCGTTCAACCGCGTCAAGTTCTGGCTGGAGTAGTGTCGGTGGACAAACAAAGAACCCGTTCGACACCACCCGCAGCACCTGCGGATCTAGTGCTGGGTCAGCTGCAGCAGTGAGTGCTAACTTTATACCCTTGGCGGTAGGAACTGAGACCGATGGTTCGCTGGTCTGTCCGGCGGCGGTTACCGGTATCGTTACTATTAAGCCAACCATTGGGTTAATCAGCCGCAGCGGTATTATTCCAATTTCACACAGTCAGGATACCGCGGGGCCGATGGCGCGCTCGGTGCGCGACGCAGTGTACCTGCTGGCAGCTATGCAGGGGAAAGATGCAGCGGACAGCGCAGGTTATGCAGTTGACACAGATTTCACAGCCCATTTGAAGGACGATGGCTTACGCGGCAAACGTATTGGCGTTATGCGCGACTTAACGGGGTATCATGCGGGTCTTGATGCGGTATTTGACGCGCAACTTGAGGCGCTGCGCAACGCTGGTGCCATTATCGTAGACGATATCGAATTCGTGAATGGTCGTGGCTGGGGTCAGGACGAATTCACCGTGCTGTTACACGAATTCAAAGCTGACATGGCGGCGTATTTTGCCCAGCATCCGCAATCTCCTTATCGCAGCCTGGCGGATCTGATTGCCGCCAACGAAGCTCAAGCTGACAGTATTATGCCATTCTTTGGGCAAGAGCTGTTCACCATGGCGGACGCCCGTAGCGAAGCGCAACAGGAAGAATATGAAGCGGCGCTCAAACGCGCTAAACAAGCTGCTGGCGTAGATGGTATCGACGCAACACTGAAGGCGCACAAGCTTGATCTGTTGATTGCACCAACCACAGCACCAGCATGGAAGATCGACTTGATCAATGGTGATCATTACCTTGGCTCAGCGAGTTCACCGGCTGCGGTTGCCGGCTACCCGCACATCACTGTGCCTATGGGCTTTGTTCAGCATTTACCGGTCGGCTTAAGTTTCTTCGCTGGGGCAAATAGCGAAGCCACCCTGATTGAAGCTGCGTATGGTTTTGAACAGGTAACTCAAGCGCGTAAAGCACCTCCGCTAATGCCGCGCGACCACTAGCTCTGCCATCAGGCAGGTAAGTCAAACTTGCAAAGCGAGGCCGAAAACGTAGAATACGGCCTCCGCTTTACTATCAGAGATTATCATGGTCCAGAAACTCATAGCTCCGACACTTGCCGTAGCCCCGATGCTGGACTGGACCGACCGCCACTGTCGGTATTTTCATCGTTTATTTACCAGTGAAACCGTGCTTTTCACGGAAATGGTGACAACGGGCGCCATAATCTACGGTAAGTATGATTTCCTTGCATTTAATCCTGCAGAACAACCTGTTGTGCTACAGCTTGGTGGTAGTGACCCCGGTGCTATGGCTGAGTGTGCGGCACGGGCCTACGAACGTGGTTATGCAGGGGTAGATATTAACGTAGGTTGCCCTTCCGATCGGGTTAAAAATGGTAGCTTCGGCGCTTGTCTGATGGCGGATCCGGAGGTCGTTGCTGCATGCATAAAGGCGATGCGACAGGCTGCGCCCGAATTAAGAATTTCGGTAAAAACCAGACTCGGAATAGATGAGCTCGATAGCGATGAATTTCTTTACCGCTTTATCGATAGCATCAGCGAAGCAGGGTCTGAGCATCTTACTCTGCACGCTCGCAAGGCATGGTTGCAGGGCTTAAGCCCGAAGCAAAATCGTGAGATTCCACCATTACAGTACGAGCGAGTGTATCAAGCTAAGCAACGTTACCCGCAGTTGCATATGATGATTAATGGTGGCATTACCAGTGCCAGCGCTATCGCTACTCACCTGGAACATGTTGACGGCGTGATGATCGGGCGCGAGGCTTACCAGAATCCCGCCTTCCTGGGTTGCTTTGATGAGCTCCTCACGGCACCGCAACACAATCCTGCCAATGAGGCCGCTGACTTTACTTTCCAGGCGGCTGCGGTCGAGCAAATGATCCCGTACATGCAGGCTCACCTAGAGCAGGGTGGGCGTTGTTGGCACGTCGCCCGGCATATGCTGGGACTGTTTCAGGGACAGCCGGGTGCCAAGCGCTGGCGGCAATGGTTGAGCCAACAAGGTCCCGCTGCAGAGTCAGCTGAACAGTTGCTACGGGAAGGCTTGGCATTGGTGCTCACTGCGCGTGAGGATTTTGACCAAAAAATAGTCGAAAACACGTAGTGAAATCCAGTCAGCACTTCTTTAACTAGCTTCAAAATAAAAATAAAAACTTTGTAAAACAACGTGATGCGTTAACACTTACAAAGTTGGCACAACCTTTGTATTACTTCTAGCGACTTAACTCATACCGTTGTGACGACGGTGAGTATTCAACACCAAAGCTAGGAGAACAAAATGAAAAAGTTAGTTTTAAGTCTGGCCATTGTTTCGTCAATTTTCGCTGCACCAGCGTTGGCCAAGCAACCCACGTTGCATGAAGCGATAAGCCAGTCATTGGCGGCGCAAACTCAGATCGTGAAGCAGCAGCTTACGCTACAGACCAAGCGCTCAAGTATCCATAATCTGGCCGAGATGCGCAAAGAAATCCCTTATCGTGTGGTGGTCTATGCGTCAGTTGAAGCTTCGCAAAATGACATCAATGAGAGTTCGAAACGGGTTCAGCCGGAGTAATCATAATGTTTGCTTCAATAACCACTTGGCTGATTATTTTGACCTTTGCCCCGGTCGCCAGCATCTTAGCTGCAGCTGCGGTCGTTGCCACGAACCATGCGCTTAACGGGATCAAGACAGGGTGATTTTAGTTAAATAGTTGTGCTAGTCTGCTGTTCACTATAAAACACAATAAAAACGTAATTTTGAATTACAGAGGAATGTGCAGTGAACAAATACGCATGGTTCGGTAAGGTCAGCACCCTAAGTCTGACTACAGTTCTGACAACAGCGATGGCGGTTTCAACTGCGTTGGCAGCGCCAGTAAACAATGAAAAGCAATACAGCGCCAGTGAACGAGCAATACAACTGGCCCAGGAAAACCTAATCATCGATACCCATATTGATGTGCCGTACCGCTTGAACAATCACTGGGACGATGTCAGCAAAGCGACCGAAGGTGGTGACTTTGATTACCCGCGTGCGGTTGCCGGCGGCCTGAACGTGCCGTTTATGTCGATTTATATTCCTGCGCAACTGGAGCAAACCCCGGGCGCAAGTAAGCAACTTGCCCATCAGCTGATCGATAGTATGGAAGCGCTGGCCTGGCGTGCACCAGAAAAATTCGCGATGGCCTATAATGTCGCCGACGTTATGCAACAGTACGAAGAGGGCTTGATTTCGCTGGCCCTGGGTATGGAAAATGGCTCGCCGATAGAAGGCGATATGGCCAATCTTAAAGAATTCTACGACCGTGGTATCCGCTATATTACCCTGTCCCATTCATTATCAAATCATATCGCTGATTCGTCCTACGATATCCGGCGCCAGTGGGATGGTTTAAGCCCATTTGGTAAAGAGCTGGTGGTGGAGATGAATAATATCGGCATGATGGTGGATATCTCTCACGTTTCTGACGACGCTTTCTGGCAAACCATTGAGATCAGTAAAGCACCGGTGATCGCCTCGCATTCATCATTACGCAGTTATACACCTGGTTTTGAACGCAACATGAGCGATGAGATGATCAAAGCCCTGGCTGAAAACGGTGGTGTGATTATGATCAACTTTGGTTCCAGCTTTGTAACCCAGGCAGCCAACCGCTGGCGCGACATGCTGAATCAGCAGGTAGACCAGGTAAACGAAGAGTTCGGTGAAGAGAGCGAAACAGCCCAACAACGTATTGCCGAATTGCGTGCTGACAACCCGTTCCCCTATGCGACCCTGGAACAAGTACTTAACCACATTGACTATGTCGTTGATCTGGTGGGTATCGAGCATGTTGGTATAGGTTCAGATTATGATGGCGTGGGTGACTCGCTGCCAGTGGGTTTAAAAGACGTATCTAGCTATCCTAACCTGGTTCAGGGCCTGATGGACCGCGGTTATTCAGATGCCGAGATTAAAATGATTCTGAATGAGAATATTCTGCGCGTCTGGCGCGAAGTAGAAGCCTACGCCGCCAACCATTAATATATTCAAGAGCGTTATTCGTTATTCGTTACTCGTTATTCGTGAAAAACGCGCAACGACAACAACAAAACAATAATCAAAACCACCTCTCCGTTTCAGTTGATACTGAGCGGAGAGTTTTTTGTTTAACGATTAACGAACAGTGAGCGAAGCGAACGTACGAATAACGAGTAACGCTCTTGCTTTTCTATGTTTTGTCTGTATAATTCGCCGCCACGGTTGATGATCCCTATGGGGACTATTTATTCCCTGAAGGGAAAAGAATTCAACCGGTAGTTGGTTGCCACAGCAATCCCGATAGGGGATTGAATGGATATTTCGTTGAAAATACCTCTCCCGGTATGCTGCCAGGGTGTAGGTTTTTTTCTGTGCTCTTTTTTTAAATGCTCTTTATTATTTGAGGCTTTGATTTTTTATGGCTAATCAAAGAATTCGGATTCGACTGAAAGCGTTCGATCACCGTCTGATAGACCAGTCGACTGCAGAGATCGTCGAAACTGCAAAACGCACTGGTGCTCAGGTACGTGGTCCAATCCCTCTGCCTACGCGCAAAGAACGTTTCACCGTGTTGATTTCACCACACGTGAACAAAGATGCGCGTGACCAGTACGAGATCCGTACCCACAAGCGTCTGATTGATATCATGGACCCAACTGACAAGACTGTTGATGCGCTGATGCGTCTTGACCTTGCAGCTGGCGTTGATGTTCAAATCAGCCTGGGTTAAGCGGGCAGTAATAGGATTACACACGAGAGGTTTTAACAATGGCTATTGGTCTAGTCGGTCGTAAAGTAGGAATGACACGTGTCTTCCAAGAAGACGGCGCTTCTGTACCTGTTACTGTGATTGAAGTGACTGCAAACCGTGTGACTCAGGTTAAAACTGAGGAAACGGACGGCTATCGTGCGCTTCAAGTTACAACAGGTGACAAAAAAGCGAACCGCGTAAACAAACCAGCTGCTGGTCACTTCGCGAAAGCGGGTGTTGAAGCAGGTCGTGGTCTCTGGGAATTCCGCCTGGAAGACGGCGAAGGTGATGATTTCGCAGTAGGTTCTGAAATTACCGTAGAATTATTCGCGGACACCAAAAAAGTAGACGTTACCGGCATCTCTAAAGGTAAAGGTTTCCAAGGTGCTGTTAAGCGCTGGAATTTCCGTACCCAGGACGCTACCCATGGTAACTCGTTGTCACATCGTGCACCGGGTTCTATCGGACAAAACCAGTCTCCTGGTCGGGTATTCAAAGGCAAGAAAATGGCAGGCCAAATGGGTAACAAACAAATTACCGTACAAACGCTTGATGTTGTACGTGTAGACGCTGAGCGTGGTTTGTTGCTAATTCGCGGCGCTGTCCCTGGTGCTACTGGTGGTGATGTAATCATCAAGCCAGCAGTCAAGGCAAAGGCGTAACGTCTGAGGAGAATGGTGATGGAATTAACATTTAAAGACGCAAAAGGCGCTCTTGAGGTTTCCGAAGCTACCTTTGGACGTGAGTTCAATGAAGCTCTGATTCATCAGGTCGTCGTTGCTTATGCTGCTGGTGCTCGTCAGGGCTCTAAAGCACAGAAGACACGCGCTGAAGTTTCTGGCGGCGGCAAAAAGCCGTGGCGTCAAAAGGGAACTGGTCGTGCCCGTGCGGGTACTGCTAGCAGCCCAATCTGGCGTAGTGGTGGTGTAACTTTCGCAGCGAAACCACAAAACCACGCACAGAAAGTAAACAAGAAAATGTACCGCGGTGCGATGAAAAGCATCTTGTCTGAACTGGTTCGTCAGGATCGTTTAGTCGTGGTAGAGAGCTTTGGTGTTGAAGCACCAAAGACTAAGCAATTGTCCGCTAAGCTGAAAGAAATGGGCTTGAACGACGTGTTAATCGTGACTAAAGAACTTGATGAAAACTTGTTCTTAGCGTCACGCAACCTGCACAAGGTTGACGCACGTGATGTTCAGGGCGTTGATCCGGTTAGCCTGATTGCTTTCGAAAAAGTTCTGATGACTGCGGACGCGGTGAAGCAACTTGAGGAGGTATTATCATGATGCGTGAAGAACGTTTACTTAAAGTGATTCTTGCTCCTCACGTTTCTGAGAAATCAACTGTTGCAGCTGAAACCAGCAACACCGTTGTTTTCAAGGTTGCTACCGATGCGAACAAATCTGAAATCAAAGCTGCAGTTGAAAAACTGTTCGAGGTTGAAGTTGAACGCGTTCGTACTGTCAACGTGAAAGGCAAAACCAAACGCTCAGGCATGCGCTTCGGTAAGCGTAGTGACTGGAAAAAAGCGTATGTCACCCTTAAAGAAGGTGCTGACATCGACTTCGTCGGCGGCGCTGAGTAATAGGAGGAATTCACATGGCATTAGTTAAGTGTAAGCCTACGTCTCCAGGTCGTCGCCACGTAGTTAAAGTGGTTAACGAAGACCTGTATAAAGGCAAGCCTTACGCGCCTTTGCTGGATAAAAACAGCAAGAAAGGTGGTCGTAACAATAACGGTCGTATTACAGTTCGTCACATCGGCGGTGGTCATAAGCATCACTACCGTTTGGTTGACTTTAAACGCGACAAAGATGGTATCCCTGCGAAAGTTGAGCGTTTGGAATATGATCCAAACCGTTCAGCAAATATCGCATTGGTTCTGTATGCAGACGGCGAACGTCGCTACATTCTTGCTCCTAAGGGCTTGAAAGCTGGTGACCAGGTTAAGTCTGGATCAGATGCACCGATTAAAGCGGGTAACGCATTACCTTTACGGAATATTCCAGTAGGTTCTGTTGTTCACGCAATCGAAATGAAGCCTGGTAAAGGTGCTCAGCTGGCGCGTTCAGCTGGTGCTTATGTTCAGGTTTTGGCTCGCGATGGCGGTTACGTAACTTTACGTCTGCGTTCTGGCGAAGTACGCCGGATTCAGTCGGATTGTCGTGCAACCATCGGTGAAGTCGGCAACGCAGAGCACATGCTGCGTCAATTGGGTAAAGCTGGTGCAACGCGCTGGCGTGGTGTTCGTCCTACCGTCCGCGGTGTGGCGATGAACCCAGTTGATCACCCACATGGTGGTGGTGAAGGTCGTACTTCAGGTGGTCGTCATCCGGTGAGCCCATGGGGTACACCGACTAAGGGTTATAAGACCCGTAAGAACAAACGTACTGATAAATTCATCGTACGTCGTCGCAACAAATAAGAGTTGAGGATTAAACATGCCACGTTCTCTTAAAAAAGGTCCATTTATTGACCTTCACCTGCTAAATAAGGTGGAGAAAGCGTTGGAAGCCGGGGACAAGAAGCCAATTAAAACTTGGTCCCGTCGTTCAATGATTATCCCTGATATGATCGGCCTTACTATTGCTGTTCATAACGGTCGCCAGCACGTGCCAGTTTTCGTTTCTGACGAAATGATTGGTCACAAGCTTGGTGAATTTGCACCAACCCGTACTTATCGCGGCCACGCTGCTGATAAGAAAGCGAAGAAACGGTAAGGGAGACACAAGATGGAAGCTATTGCTATTCACAAGTTCGCCCGCCTATCTCCGCAGAAAGGCCGGTTGGTTGCTGACCAAATTCGCGGTTTGCCAGTTGCGAAAGCGCTGGACGTACTGAACTACAGCCCTAAAGATGCAGCTGGTCTGTTGAAGAAGGTGCTGGAATCAGCTATCGCGAATGCTGAACACAACGAAGGTGCCGACATCGACGAGCTTAAAGTTGCAAAAGTAATGGTTGACGAAGGTCCTACCATGAAACGCATCAAGCCTCGTGCGAAAGGTCGTGCTGATCGTATCCTAAAGCGTACCAGCCACATTACTGTGGTTGTTTCAGATAGCTAGGAGATAAGTTATGGGTCAGAAAGTTCATCCTAATGGTATTCGCCTAGGTATCACCAAACCATGGAATGCAACCTGGTTCGCGAATACAAAAGATTTTGCCGATAACCTGCACAGTGATCACCAGGTTCGCCAATTGTTGCGCAAGCAGCTGAGCAATGCTTCAGTTTCTCGCATCGTTATTGAGCGTCCTGCGAAGAGCATCCGTGTCACCATTCATACTGCACGCCCAGGCGTGGTCATCGGTAAGAAAGGTGAAGATGTTGAGAAGCTGCGTCAAGCAGTTTCAAAATTGACTGGCGTGCCAGCTCAAATCAACATCTCAGAAGTGCGTAAGCCTGAATTGGACGCGCAACTGGTTGCGGAAAACATTGCTGGTCAGCTGGAACGTCGTGTTATGTTCCGTCGCGCTATGAAGCGTGCCGTACAGAACGCAATGCGTCTTGGCGCCAAGGGTATCAAAGTGGAAGTTAGCGGTCGTTTAGGTGGAGCAGAAATTGCTCGTACTGAATGGTACCGTGAAGGTCGCGTACCGCTGCACACATTACGTGCAGATATCGATTACGCAACTGCTGAAGCAAATACCACTTACGGTATCATCGGTGTGAAAGTTTGGGTCTTCCGTGGTGAAGTACTGGGCGGTATGCCAGTCGAAGAAAAGCCACAAGCTCCAGCCAAACGCCCTAAAGGCCGTAAGTAAGGAGATACTAAATGTTACAACCAAAGCGTACTAAATTCCGTAAGGTCCATAAGGGCCGCAACCGTGGTATGGCGCAAGCAGGTAACAAAGTTAGCTTCGGTACTTTCGGATTGAAAGCTGTTGACCGTGGTCGTATGACTGCGCGTCAAATCGAAGCGGCTCGTCGTGCCATGACGCGTCACGTTAAACGTCAGGGTAAAATTTGGATCCGCGTATTCCCTGATAAGCCAATTACTCAAAAGCCTCTTGAAGTGCGGATGGGTAAAGGTAAAGGTAACGTGGAATACTGGGTAGCTCAAATTCAGCCAGGTCGTGTCCTGTATGAAATCGACGGTGTCTCGGAAGAGCTGGCGCGTGAAGCGTTTACTCTTGCGGCACGTAAGCTGCCATTCAAAACCATCTTTGTATCTCGGACGGTGATGTAATGAAAGCGAACGAACTTAAAGATAAAACCGTTGAGCAGCTGCAAGAAGAATTGCTGGGTTTGCGTCGTGAGCAGTTTAATCTGCGCATGCAAGCAGCGACTGGTCAGCTGAATCAAACTCACATGTTGAAGCAAGTGCGTCGTGATATTGCACGTGTGAAAACAATTCTGAATCAGAAGGCAGGTGCGTAATGGCTGAAGAAAAACGTGTTCGTACTCTGCAAGGTCGTGTAATTAGCGATAAGATGGACAAGTCTATCACTGTTGCTATTGAGCGTCGGGTTAAACACCCTGTATACGGTAAGTACATTTCTCGTACTACTAAATTACACGCACACGACGAAGACAACTCGTGCAAAACTGGCGATACCGTGATTATTCGCGAAACTCGTCCAGTATCTAAGACTAAGTCTTGGGCACTTGTTGAAATTGTAGAGCGCGCAGAAGTTATCTAATTAGTAGATAACAAGTTGTGAATAAAAAGGCTTCCTTCGTGGGGGCCTTTTTTTTGATCTAAATTCGCTTCTTACGCATAAGTTTCTATAATGAATGGAAATAAAAAAACCACGAGGAGTAAGACGCATGGAATCTTCCGATAAAGCACGTCTGAATCCACCCGTTTTTTACAGTGCGGCTGGTCTAATCTTTATCATTCTTCTTTTTACCACTATTTTTCCCGAAACCGCCGATAGCGGTCTGGCCTCTGTCCAAGCCGCGATTATCACCAACATGAGTTGGTTTTACGTGATGGCCGTTGCAATTATTCTGCTAACCGTCGTCTTTCTCGGCTTCTCGCGTTACGGCACCATAAAACTGGGCCCTGATCATTCGGCACCGGACTACTCCAATCTGACCTGGTTCTCAATGCTGTTTTCAGCTGGTATGGGTATCGGTCTGATGTTCTTTGGTGTTGCTGAGCCGGTCATGCACTTTTTATCGCCGCCGGTGGCTGAAGCAGGTACCAATGAAGCCGCCCGTGAGGCCATGAAGATAACTTTCTTCCACTGGGGCCTCCACGCATGGGCAATTTATGCCATCGTTGCACTGATTCTGGCGTTTTTCGCTTATCGCCATGGTTTACCTCTTACCCTGCGTTCTGCTTTGTACCCAATGATTGGGAACCGCATCTACGGCCCTATAGGGCACGTGGTGGACGTATTTGCCGTAATAGGTACGGTCTTTGGTGTCGCCACCTCGCTCGGCTATGGTGTCGCACAAATTAACTCCGGTCTCGGATATCTGTTTGGTATCCCGGTATCCACCATGGTACAGGTCATGCTGATTATCGGCGTGACATTACTGGCAATCATTTCCGTTACCACAGGTCTGGATAAAGGCATCCGTCGTTTATCCGAACTGAACATGGGCCTGGCAGTGCTGTTGTTATTGTTTGTTCTTATTGCTGGCCCAACAGTATTTTTATTGCAGGCATTTGTCCAAAATACCGGTTCTTATATATCTGAAATTGTCAGTAATACCTTTAACTTATTCGCTTATGAAAAAACCGACTGGATCGGTGGTTGGACGGTTTTCTATTGGGGTTGGTGGTTAAGCTGGGCACCTTTTGTAGGACTATTCATCGCCCGGGTTTCACGCGGCCGTACCATTCGCCAGTTTGTTTCTGGCGTACTGTTAGTGCCAGCCGGTTTCACCCTGATGTGGATGACCTTCTTTGGTAACTCCGCTATCGATATGATTCTTAATGAGGGGGCAACAGAGTTAGCCGAAATGGTACAAAACGATGTCTCGGTAGCACTGTTCGCGTTCCTGGAAGGATTCCCCTTTAGTACCTTCTTATCGGGCTTAGCGACAGTAATGGTTATCGTGTTCTTCGTGACGTCATCGGATTCCGGTTCAATGGTCGTTGATATGCTGTGTTCTAATGGGCGCGATGATACGCCCGTATGGCAACGTATTTTCTGGGCCAGTGGCGAAGGTATTGTTGCTATCGTATTGTTACTTGCCGGAGGGTTAGGTGCGCTACAAACCATGACCATCGCCAGTGCTTTACCCTTTACGATAATTCTGATGATTGCCACTTATGGTCTGGTGAAAGCGCTACGGGTTGATGTGCACAAGAAAGACGCACTGCAGAACAACTATCTGACTGGCTCAGCTGTTAGTAATAAGAACTGGCGCGAACGCTTGCATAATATAATTGACTTCCCCAGCTTGCAGGTCGGCCAACGTTTTATTGAGAAGGTCGTTAAACCAGCCTTTGAAGAGGTTGCCGGCGAAATGCGGGAAAGCGGCTTAACTGTCGAAATCAGCGCAGACAACGGCAACCAACTGATTTACCGGGTGATCCATGGTGACGAGATCGACTTCGTTTACCAGGTTCATTTACAAAGCCATGTGCAACCGGCATTCATTCATGCCGAAGACGATCCAACGGATATTTCGGAAGAGAAGAAATATTATCGTGCTGAAGTGCACTTACGTGAGGGTGGCCAGGACTATGACATCCTGGGTTGGTCGCGTGATGCGGTCATTGGCGATGTGATTGACCACTATCACAAGCACATGCACTTCTTACACGTGTTGCGCTAAGGAGGGACTATGAAACAGCAAATTCTGGCAATTTGTATTGGAGCTGCGTTGAGTGCTCCTGCTATCGCGCAGGAGCAAACAGACGGTAAGGTAACGGCAACGCAGTTGCAGGAAGTCATGCAGGAGATGCAACGTTTGCAACAGCGGGTTGCTGACCTTGAGGCGCAACTGGCGGCAGAACAAGAGCAGGATGAGGATGTCGTCGAAGAGGTCGCGTTGGAGCAGTCGCCACGCGCCGAGGATGTTGCGCCACGTAAGCGTATCAACTCGAATACTGCGCTCGAGGCGCGGATTGAACAGCTTGAGGGCGATGTCGAGGCTGCGCAAAATGCACCCATCACCATTGGTGGTGCGGTGCGCACGCAATTTGTCTGGGAAGATTATAACGAAGGCAATAAAGATCGTGGTGGTGATATCGATTTCGATCTGATCCGTCTCGATTATAGTGGCACCATTGGTGATGTGATCTTGTCGGCCCAGTATCGCTGGTTCCAATACATGGAATCTGTGCAACATGCCTGGGTAGGGTATAACTTCACCGATAACTGGCAGGGACAAGTCGGTATCACCAAAGTACCTTTTGGTAATACGCCTTATAATTCCAACAACTATTTCTTTAGCTCGAATTTCTACGTGGGTCTTGAGGACGATCACGATGCTGGGGTGAAGTTCCTCTATCGTGACGCGGAGTGGGATTTCGACATCGCGTTCTTTAAAAACGATGAGCAGGGTGGTGTTGATGGTTATGTCAGCGATCGGGTAGACCGTTACGCTTACGACCCACTGGGTGTCCGCCTAAGCGGCGAGGGCATTTATGATACCCCTGAATTGGCGGTCGGAGAGTCTAACAGCTTCGCGGCGCGTGTCGCCCGTAAGTATGCGCTGAGTCCAGACAGTAGTTTTGAAGTTGGACTGTCGGGACAAATGGGCAAAATGAACGACGGTTCCGACGACGTCGGAGATCGTAGCGCATTTGCTGTTCATGGTGTCTACAGTGTCGACCGCTGGACCTTTATGGGACAGGTAAGCCAGTATGATTACGATATGGATATGGCAAATGAAGGAATCGTGGTTGGCGCTTATGCGTTTTACGATACTATTCCGAGCAAGGCGACATTGTATACGGCGAATATCGCTTACAGTCTGCCAGTCAGTATAGGTCCCATTTCAAATCTGACGTTCTACAACGACTATAGTCTGATGACTGATAAGCGAGGTGGTGGCGAAGACACCGTAATGAATGTGCTAGGTATGGCAGTTTCAGCCGGTGGTCTTTATACCTACTTCGATTTGGTAACGGCCAAGAATCAGCCCTTCGTCGGCGGTTCCATGGCAGGCGATTCAACGGATACCAAAACCCGCTTTAATATCAATATAGGCTATTATTTTTAAAACCGTGATTTCCCCGCCTGGTAGCGTTAGTACTTGCCGCCAGGCGGGGAAATCAGTACAGTAAAGAAATTCAAACAGCTGTTTAAGTTGAGGTTACTTTGGCGAGCGCTTACCCCCACCTGTTAAGCCCCCTGGATTTAGGTTTCACACAATTACGAAATCGTGTGCTCATGGGTTCGATGCATACCGGACTTGAAGAAGAGAAGCATGGCTTTGACAAGTTGGCCGCATTCTACGAAGCGCGGGCAAAAGGCGGAGTAGGACTCATCGTTACTGGTGGTATCAGCCCTAACTTTCGGGGCCGGGTGCAGCCCTTTGGCTCTGAACTCAGCCGTCCCTGGCATGTTGCCAAACATCGGAAAATTACCGAAGCTGTGCATCGGCACGATACTAAGATATGTTTGCAGATTCTGCATACGGGTCGGTATGCGTATCACCCATTCTCGATTGCACCAAGTAAAATCAAAGCACCCATCTCGCCATTTACCCCAAAAGCCATGTCAGAGCGAAAAATCCGCACCACGATCAGACATTTTGCGCGCTGTGCAAAGTTGGCGAAAAAAGCTGGCTATGACGGCGTTGAGGTGATGGGCTCCGAAGGTTATTTGATCAACCAGTTTCTCTGTCCGCGCACCAACAAACGAACGGATCAATGGGGCGGCTCCTTCGCCAATCGCTCACGCTTTGCGTTGGAAATTATGAAAGCAGTGCGAGCCGAGGTAGGTTCAGATTTTATTATTATCTACCGGTTATCAATGCTCGACCTGGTGCCTGACGGCCATGAATATGCAGAGGTAATTGAGCTTGCAAAAGGCATCGAGGCGGCCGGTGCGACGTTGATAAACAGTGGTATCGGTTGGCACGAAGCCCGGGTCCCCACCATTGTTACTTCGGTGCCGCGCGGCGCATTCAGCTGGATTACTGCGAAAGTGAGGGAAGAAATTTCGATTCCAGTGGTCGCAGTTAATCGCATCAATACTCCGGAAATTGGCGAACAAATTCTCGCTAAAGGCGAAGCTGATATGGTGTCGATGGCGCGACCTTTACTCGCCGATGCTAACTTCGTCGCCAAAGCTGAAGCGCACCAAAGTGATCGTATTAACACCTGCATTGCCTGTAATCAGGCATGTCTGGATCATGTCTTTGAAAATAAGCGGGCAAGTTGTCTGGTCAATCCTCAGGCCTGCTATGAAACCGAATTAGTGATGCGCCCTGCGCAACAGCAAAAGAAAATAGCCGTAGTCGGTGCGGGACCTGCTGGCCTGGCCTTCTCCTGTTACGCTGCCGAGCGCGGACATGAAGTGCATTTGTTCGAATCAAACAGTCAGATTGGCGGCCAGTTTAATTATGCTAAACAAATACCCGGCAAAGAGGAGTTTCACGAAACACTTCGCTTCTTTACCCACCGTTTGGCAGATACCGGAGTAAAACTTCATCTCAACACCCGACAAAACGCGGAATCGCTGATAGCGGAGAATTTCGATGAAGTGGTGTTAGCCACTGGTGTTCTCCCGCGTGAAATCACCATTGAAGGTATTGATAGTGACAAAGTGATAAGTTATCTCGACGTGCTTCGTGATCATAAAAATGTGGGTGCTAAAGTTGCTTTAATCGGTGCCGGTGGCATTGGTTTTGATGTTGCAGAATACTTGACGACCAAGGAGTCTCCGACCTTAAACGCTGAGGAATGGTCAGCAATCTGGGGCATTGACAAAGACTATGAGGATCGTGGCGCTTTAACTCAGCCGAAGCCGGAAACGACGCCTCGCGAAGTCTGGTTGCTACAGCGTAAGACCAGTAAGGTTGGTAAGGGCTTAGGCAAAACCTCAGGTTGGGTGCACCGGGCGACATTGAAGAAAAAAGGTGTGCACATGATTCCTGGCGTCACTTACCAGCGCATTACCGACGAAGGCTTATGGATTGAAGTTGATGGTAAAGAGCAACTGCTCGCTGTCGATACTATCGTCACCTGTGCGGGTCAGTTACCACTGCGGGAACTGCAGCAGGAACTCGAGTCTGCCGGGCAATCGGTACACTTGATTGGTGGTGCTGATGTAGCTGCTGAACTGGACGCCAAACGCGCGATTCGTCAGGGCGCTGAATTGGCGGCGGCGATATGACTGCAGTCTACGACTTGCATTGCCACAGTCATTTCTCCGATGGTGAGCTGGCACCAGAAGAGCTGGTGCAACGGGCGGCTGAGCATGGTGTCACCCATCTTGCGTTGACGGACCATGACACTATTGCCGGATTGCAACACGCGGCTGATGCAATAGCTGAACATGAGCTTGAGCTGGAGTTGATCGCCGGGGTTGAAATCACCTGCCGCTGGCAGAACTTCGAAATTCACCTGGTTGGCTTGCAAGTGGATCCTGAGCATCCGGCGTTGCTGAAGTTGCTTCAGAGCCAACAAGAAATGCGGCAACAGCGTTATCAGCTGATGCTCGATAAGTTGCATAAGGCAGGAATAGATGTGGCGCCGCCACTGGCTGCACAGCTGACCATGCCTACCCGTAAACATTTAGCTGAGGCCTTGGTTGAGCAAGGCTGGGTAAAAGACTTTGAGAGTGCCTTCCAACGCTATCTGGGCAAAGGGCAACAGGCCTATATAGCGACCGAATGGAGTGATCTTGAGACTGCAATTGCTGCTGTGCATGCTGCCGGCGGACAGGCTGTACTGGCACATCCGCATGCCTACCAGCTGAGCAATAAGTGGCTGCGCAGATTACTCACTGAGGCAAAAAGCTATGGTCTGGACGGTCTTGAAGTAGCTATCAGTCAGCAAAGCCCGGGACAGCGCTCGGCGCTTGCTACCATGGCCCGAGAACTTGACTTAGCAGCCTCTGCAGGTTCTGATTTTCATGGTCCACGACCCTGGCGTGAGTTAGGCAAAAATCTTTGTCTACCGCCCGACACTGTGCCAATATGGAGGCATTGGAACGCATCGTAAGCCTAAGCTAAGGGTTAGTCACCACTATGAGTCAGTATTTCACCATACATCCTGAAAACCCGCAGCCGCGCTTGATTCAACAAGCAGTGCACCATGTCATGCAGGGTGGGGTGCTGGTATACCCAACAGATTCAGGTTATGCCATTGGTTGCCGCATTGGCGATAAAAATGCAATGGAACGTATCTGTCGGATCCGGGAAATTGATAAAGACCACCATTTCACCCTGATGTGCCGGGATCTCTCTGAACTCTCGATTTATGCCAGGGTAGACAATACGGCGTTTCGTCTCTTAAAGAATAATACGCCGGGTCATTACACTTTTATTCTTAAGGCAACCAAAGAAGTGCCCAAACGCCTGCTAAACCCGAAACGCAAAACTATCGGCATCCGTGTTTCCGATGATCCCATCACCATGGCATTGCTCGAAGCCTTAGGTGAGCCACTGATGTCTACCAGTCTGATTCTGGGCAATAATGAGTTTGCCGAATCAGACCCCTTTGAAATTCGTGAACGCTTGGAACATCAGGTGGATGTCATCGTGGATGGTGACCACCGCGGTGAGGCACCGACCACAGTTGTCGATCTCGCTGATGATACGGTAAAAGTAACCCGCGTTGGTTCGGGTGATACCAAGCCGTTTGATGATCTCAGCTAGCCATGGCGGAGTCGACCACCTCGCCTCAACAGCAGTCATTACCGCTTGGCTTTGTGCGCGGCGAACCGGTTATCGACAAGCCAGAAGATCTCTACATTCCACCAGACGCGCTGGAACTGATTCTTGAGAGTTTTTCCGGCCCCATGGATTTGTTGCTATACCTCATCCGCCGGCAAAAATTAGACATCGTCGATTTACCCATATTACCCATTACTAAACAGTACATGGAATACGTCGAAATGATGAAAGAGCTCAAACTTGAGCTGGCGGCGGACTATCTGGTAATGGCGGCAATGTTAGCGGAAATTAAAAGTCGGATGTTATTACCACGTCCACCTGCTGAAGAGGACGAAGAAGCCGATCCGCGTGCCGAGTTGGTGCGCCGTTTGCAAGAATATGAAGCGATTCGCACGGGTGCGGGCTACCTTGATGATATGCCACAAACTGAACGCGATCTCTTTGTGGTGCATGCCGATACAGATGCCAAAGACTTCGTTAAGCAGCAGCTCCCCGATGTCGCTCTGGCTGAGCTCGCTGTTGCCTTCAGTCATGCTATGGCACAGGCAGAATTACAGCACCACCATCAAATTCACCGGGAGCGACTTTCGACCCGCGCACGGATGAGTCGCATTATCGATTTATTGCAGACCCACCAGCGCTTGCGCTTTGCTCAGTTGTTTGAGCCAAGCGAAGGCAAGCAGGGAGTTGTGGTAAGCTTTTTGGCAATACTTGAGCTGGTCAAAGAAGCTCTGGTCGATGTAACTCAGGTCGATGCTTTCTCGGAAATCCACATTTCAACACGCGAGCAGGTGTATGCAGAATCAACAGATTAAACAACTTATCGAAGCTGTCTTATTTGTTGCCGAAACGCCTATGTCGGTGGCTCAACTCACTGACTACCTGCTCGAGCACGGCATGGATGCGACCCGTAAAATCGTCCGCGAAGTACTGGATGAGTTGCAACGTGATTACCAGGAACGCGGTGTACAGTTACAGGAAATCGCTTCGGGTTACAGATTTCAGACGCGCGCAGAATTAGGTGGTATAATCGCCAGCCTCTGGCAGGAAAAGCCGCCGCGTTACTCGCAGGCGTTGCTTGAGACCCTTGCTCTGATTGCCTATCGCCAGCCGATTACCCGTGGCGATATTGAGGAGATCCGGGGCGTAAGTGTCAGTTCGCAAATTATGAAAACGTTACAGGAACGTGGTTGGGTAAAGGTGATTGGTCATCGTGAAGTACCAGGACGCCCGCAGTTGTATGCTACCACCAATGAATTCCTGGATTATTTTAACCTGAAAGACCTATCTGAGTTACCTGCTATTCCAGAGCCTCCAGCAAGGACAGCGAATACAGGGCCAGTTGCTCAAGAAACAACCGCTGAGACAGCGACCGAAGAGAGTGAAAGCGCCCCATGAGTGAAAAGTTACAGAAAGTTTTAGCCCGTTCCGGGCATGGTTCCCGCCGTGAGTTAGAAGCAAAAATTGCCGCTGGCCGTATCAGCGTCAATGGCAAAGTTGCGACTCTGGGCGAGCGTATCGATACCGACGCCAAAGTACGGATTGATGGTCACGAAGTAGCGATTAAACCGCCTGAAGATGTGGTTTGCCGTGTACTTATGTACCACAAACCAGAAGGTGAGTTATGTACCCGCAAAGATCCGGAAGGCCGTCCTACAGTGTACGACCGGCTACCACGGGTACAAGGTGCACGCTGGGTGGCCGTCGGCCGGCTCGATGTGAATACCTCGGGTCTGTTGCTTTTCACCACTGACGGTGAGTTAGCTAACCGCTTGATGCACCCCGGTCATCAGATTGAACGGGAATACGCTGTGCGGGTGTTTGGCGAGGTGGATGATGCAATGATCCGCAGACTTCTCAAAGGCGTGCAACTGGAAGATGGTCCGGCGTGTTTTAAAGAGATTAAACGCGGTGGCGGAGAAGGCATGAACCAATGGTACCGGGTGATGCTCACTGAAGGACGTAACCGTGAAGTACGTCGTTTGTGGGAATCACAAGGTGTTACTGTTAGTCGCCTGATGCGTGTCCGCTACGGTAATATCAAGCTGGAACAAGGCCTGCCACAAAGCGGCTGGGGCGAGCTGGCGCTGGAGCAAATCAATTATTTGCGGCAAATGGTCGGCCTGCCACCGGAAGATCGTAGCTTTGTCGAAGGCCGCAAGCCGGAGACCCGGCAGAAGCGCTACTCGCGCGCGCGCCGAAGTCAGGCGAAACGATTACAAGAAGCGAAACAACGTACCCGCAAATGAAACTGCTTGCCGACTGGCAACATAATGGGCCACTGCTAGCGCTGTGGCCCTATCGAAACGATGTATGGCGCGGCAATGCAAGACCTGTGCAGCAACAGATGTTGAGCATGCTCGCCGCTATCGCCCCTCATTATCCTGTGTGTCTTGGTGTGCATCCACCGCAGGTGCATTCGGCTCTAGCGCAAATTCCAACTGACTTAGAATGGTTTCCCGTCGCTTATGATGATGCCTGGGTCCGCGATGTCGCGCCCCTTTACCTAACCGCGAAGCGGCATGGGGTTGGGCAAGCAACCGGACCACTGTACGCTAATGCCGGACAATTTAATGGCTGGCAGGGGGTGAACCTCGCGCACGCCCGGGACCAACGCTTTGCCCGCGAGCTGGCGTCCCGCCAACGCATCGTTTATCGGCAGCTGGAGTTGGTGTTTGAAGGCGGTATGCTTACCCACGATGGCGGCGGAACAGCGGTCATACATGGGCGTAGTCTGCAGGCACGCAACCCAGGCAAACGTCTGGCAGAAATGGCGCGGCTATTGACCCAAAAGCTCGGCTTGCAGCGCGTGATCTGTTTACAAAATGCATTAGGTGCTGACGAGACCGGCGGGCATGTCGATAATCAACTGCAATTTGTTGCTGATGACGCCATTGTGTTTAGCACCAGTGCCAGCGATCCACTATGGAACGACGAGGTGTCAGCGTTGCAGCAGCAGGCCTGGGCAAGCGACTACCGTTGGATTGAGTTGCCCGCAGCCCAGCAGCTGCGCGAGCCAATAACCATCTACCAGGATGTGGTGCGGCATTCTGGCGCGCTGGTGCGCGGGGCCCGGCCTTTGCTGCTGAGTTACGCAAACCTGGTGCGGTTGCCTAACGCATTAGTGGTGCCGCAATTTGGCGTTAGCGAGGACGCTGAGGCGACCAGCAAACTGCGGCAAGCGTTTCCTGAACTCAGAATTATAGCCGTTAACGTAACTGAGTTTGTCCGTGGTGGTGGCGGTCCGCACTGTCTGACCGCGCTACTGCCCAAGCCGCTAACCAACTTGCTTTAATTCTGATCACTCAAACGATAAACAACGTCCACCCGTGCTTCAACAGACTGTTGACCCGGCAAACTGACGTCCGCACTCATTTCGGCCTGCGCTACCCGATAGCGAACGACCGGGGCCTGATTTGAATTCTCGTGAATAGTCTCTACACCAATAATGCTGACGCCCGCTGCAGCTGCTAGTTTATCTGCTTTTTGCCGGGCAAGTTGCAGGGCTTCGGTGAGCGCTTGCTGGTAGAGCGCATCGGCATTACTTAGGGTGTAGTGCGGTTCGTCAACACGCTGGACGCCAACTTGCAGCGCATATTCAAGAAATGGGCTGTGTTGTTCAGGTTGCAGAAAGTCGATAGTCATTCGCCGCGCGACCTGATAACCCGTTAATTGTTGTTGCCCGTCATCGTACCGGTATTGGGGATGAATACGGACCGCAAAGGACTTGATGTGGTCATCATGAATTCCCTGTTCACGCAGGTAGTCGATGAGCGTTGCCGTGATACCGTCTACTTCGGTTTTGAGGCTGGGAATATCCTGGCCCGTACGCTCGACGGAAAGGCTCAGCTGCAAACGATCGGGTACAGCTTCGACAGCTGCGTTACCGCTGACAGCAAGGGTTGGTGATGGAGTTTTAGTGGCGGTTGGTTGAGACACAGGCTGACAGCCGGTTAAAGCTAAAGTGCTACTAAACAGCAAGATAACGAGCAAGCGTTGCATGATTAAGTCCTTTTTCCTAAACAGGTAGTAGTTGAGAGTGTAAACTGGAGAAAAAATTCCCTTGCTGGAGTGCTTTATGAGTAATGAGGAACAACAACAAGCAGACGAAACCGTGGTGCGGTTGCTCGGTCGCCGTGAACACAGTGCCCACGAACTGCGTCAGAAGCTGCGCCAGCGCGGTTATCCGGACCCGATTATCCAACAGGCTTTGACGACCGCACAAGAGCAGGGCTGGCAGTCTGATGAGCGCTATGCTGAAATTTGGTTACGACACATGCTTGGCAGTGGCAATGGCTGGATGAAAATTAAGGCCGCTGCCGGCGTTAAGGGGATTGATGAGGAACTGCTGTTGCAACTCGTCGATGCCGCCGAGCCTGACTGGGTAGAGTTGTGTTTCGAGCGGCTCTGTCGGAAGTTTGGTGAACAGCAGCCAGCAACCCGGCAAGAACGCGATAAAATTATGCGCCATTTGCAAAGCCGGGGGTTTCGCTTCGGTGAGATAAAGGCTGCCATGGAACGCCAGCAGCAGCCTGAATAATCTTATCCTGAGGAACAATTTACTATGGCGCGTGGATATGACCGCGACCATTTTTATAGTCGATGGTTAAAATGAAGTGTTTGAGGACATCATATCCAATCAGACCATCTATTTTGACACCGCGTACGCGTGAGTTCAGTTGCTGACGATTTCTGCCATAGTCAGTTCTTACCCCTTCGATCGGAACAATTATCTCAACGTCTTCGAGCAGGTAGGGACCAAATTCAACCAGTGGCAGTGAAAATGACTCGACCTCAGCCACAGTGTTGACACCACGGGAAAGCCCCTGGCTTACGGGAAAGCTTTCAAGCCAACCATGATTGTCGGCGACTTCACGTTGTAAGTAGATACCCGTAGAGGCGCCAGTATCAAGAATCAACCAGGCTTCAACCTCATCATTTAGATTCACTTTGACAATAGGTTGGTCGTAATCCCGGCGCGAGCGCATGGTAATGTTTTTAACTTCGATAAGGTCGATGGAATCATGGTCGATGAGACGTAATCTGCTGTTGGGATAGTCGAACTGAAAAACATACTTATCAAGCAGTGGTGCGCCTAGAATAAGCGCGATTTCAGGCTCAGCAAAGTCACCTGAGACATAGTCCAGCGCCAGATCCTGACCGAACATTTCGGTTGGGACATCGCGAAACACATCACGCTCACTTTTGCCGTGAACACCTTGAATGGTGATTTTGTCGCGAAGCTTCTGCAGTTCCAGTTGATGGTGGTCAACAAAGTTTTGATTGATGAGATTTATTGACGCTCCGGAATCCATCATCGCGTAAGTGTCAATGCCTTCGACCTTAACTTTAACCAGAACCTGACCATTCCGGTGTTCGAAAGGTATCCATTCGGAAACGCCCGCAACAGCTGTTGTTGACATGAAAATAAACAAAGAGAGAAGTAACGAGCGCATCAAAATTCCTTTTTTATAGTTTTTGAAATTTAATCTAAGGTAGTAAAAATACCTTATTTTAAAAAAATTTCAACAACTGTCTCTGACATTTTTTTGACCGCTGTGCAGACTAGTCGAAGCGCTGCTTTCATGGTAGTCTTTCGCGCTAATTCGAGCATAATTTTCACCCTGATAAGCAGCAGTAGGAAAGAGTTCATGAGTATGACCAGCGCGGAAGTCCGTGAAGCGTTTTTGTCCTATTTCGCCGACCGTGGTCACCAACGTGTAGCATCGGCATCACTGATTCCTGGTAACGACCCTACCTTGTTATTTACCAATGCAGGTATGGTGCCGTTTAAAGATGTATTTCTGGGCGATGAACAGCGTGACTATAACCGTGCCACATCTTCGCAACGTTGTTTGCGGGCGGGCGGTAAACATAATGACCTGGAAAACGTAGGCTATACCGCACGCCACCATACTTTTTTTGAAATGCTGGGAAACTTCAGTTTTGGTGACTATTTCAAACGTGAAGCCATTCAATATGCCTGGGAATTTCTGACCGAGGTGCTGCAGTTACCGAAAGAAAAACTTTGGGTAACTGTTTTTACCGAAGATGACGAAGCTTACGCCATTTGGGCTAATGAGATTGGCGTTCCGCAAGATCGTATCTCGCGTATTGGTGAAAAAGATAACTTCTGGGCGATGGGGGATACTGGTCCTTGTGGCCCATGCTCAGAAATTTTTTACGATCACGGTGAAGACGTCTGGGGTGGCCCACCGGGCACACCAGAAGAAGATGGTGATCGTTACATTGAGATCTGGAACCTGGTCTTCATGCAGTACAATCGCCAAGCTGACGGTACACTGCAGCCATTGCCCAAGCCATCCGTCGATACCGGCATGGGGCTGGAACGTATTGCGGCAGTGTTGCAAGACGTGCATAGCAACTATGAAATTGATCTGTTCCAGGCGCTCATCAAAGCTGCAGCGGACATTATCGGGACGCGGGATCTGGATAGTAAATCGCTGCGCGTTATTGCTGATCATATTCGCTCCTGTAGTTTCCTGATTGCTGATGGCGTACAACCTTCTAACGAGGGGCGTGGCTATGTATTGCGTCGGATCATCCGTCGTGCGGTACGTCACGGTAATATGCTCGGTGCGCAGGGGCCATTTTTCTATAAGCTCGTTGCTGAACTGTTGCGACAAATGGGCGCAGCCTATCCGGAATTGCAAAGCAAAGAGAAAGTTATCAGTGATGCTTTACTGCGCGAAGAAGAACAGTTTGGCAAGACCCTGGAACGTGGTCTGGCAATTCTGAACGATGCGCTTGCGGATCTGCAGGGTAGCGTGATTCCTGGTGAAGTTGTCTTCAAGCTTTACGACACCTATGGTTTCCCGGTCGATCTAACCGCCGACATTGCCCGTGAGAAAGAGCTGACTATTGATGTAGAAGGCTTCGAGCGAGCAATGGAAGCGCAGCGCAAACGCGCGCAGCAAGCCTCGCAGTTTGGTGTTGATTACAATGAGCGGTTAAAGTCGTCGCATCGCAGTGAATTTACTGGCTACAGCGCCACCAGCGGCACCAGCGAAGTGGTGGAGCTGTTCGCAGACGGCGAAAAGGTTAAGCAGCTAAGCCCTGGTCAACAAGGTGTTGTGGTGCTTTCACAGACCCCATTTTATGCCGAAAGTGGTGGACAGGTGGGGGATGTTGGTCGCTTCCTGATCGACGGTACCGTATTTGTGGTCGAAGATACCCAGTACATTGGCAAGGCTATTGCCCACCATGGCCGCGCAGAAGCCGAGTTACAGCTAGGTGATCGCGTCAAAGTTGAAATTGACAGCCAACGGCGCGCCGCGATTAAACGCAACCACAGTTCAACGCACCTGTTACACGCCGCATTGCGTAATGTTTTAGGTGAACATGTAACCCAAAAAGGTAGTTTGGTAACCGCCGAACGCTTACGGTTCGACTTCTCTCATTTTGCTGCATTAACTGCAGCAGAAATTGATGCAATCGAACTCCAGGTAAATGAAGAAATTTTCGCCAACCACCAGTTAACTACAGCATTAATGCCAATTGAAGAAGCGAAACAGGCTGGCGCGATGGCATTGTTCGGTGAAAAATATGATGATGACGTGCGGGTCGTGCGCATGGGCGACTACTCGATGGAACTTTGTGGTGGCACTCACGTAGAACGCACCGGCGACATTGGCATGTTCCGTATTGTCAGCGAAGCAGGGATTGCCTCTGGGGTGCGGCGCATAGAAGCCGTCAGTGGCTTAGCGGCGGTCAGACACAGTCAGCATCAGCAACAGCTGTTGCGGCAAAGCGCAGGTCTTCTGAAGGCCGATCCTGCCCATTTACCAGAGCGCCTTCAGCAACAGCTGGATCGTGCCAAAGGACTCGAACGTTCAATTGCTGATTTACAACAGCAACTAGCGGCACAAGCAGGAGGAAGCCTGGTTGATGATGCCCTCGAAATCGCTGGCAAAAAAGTGATCTTGGCCCAATTAGAAAACGTAGAGAGTAAAGCACTGCGTGGAATGGTTGACGATCTGAAAAATCAGCTGGGTAGCGGTATTGTGGTGCTAGCTATTGCGAACGACAACAAGGTAAGCCTGATTGTTGGCGTGACCAAAGATTTAACCAGCAAGGTTAAAGCCGGCGATATTGTCAATGTGGCTGCTGCGGAGGTCGGCGGTAAAGGCGGTGGTCGTCCTGATATGGCGCAGGCCGGAGGCACGGATAGCAGCAAGGTAAGCCAAGCTCTGGCAGCTGCACAAGGTCGCATTGAAGAGTTATTACGGTAAAGAGTGGACAAGACGACCTCGACTTGAGTAATCAAGCTGTCATGGTTGAGGTTTCCTTGCTAGAATAAAAGTTGCATGACATCTGGTGAGGATTCATGCAAATCATTGAGAATAATTCAGGCTGGTCGTGTGGTGTTTTCTCATGGATGCCCACACAAATAAATAGTAGGGAAGGAGCAGGTAAAATGTTGATCTTAACCCGTCGAGTGGGTGAGACCTTAATGATTGGTGATGAGGTCACAGTCACAGTATTGGGTGTAAAAGGGAATCAAGTGCGCATTGGAGTAAATGCGCCCAAGGATGTCTCAGTGCACCGAGAAGAAATTTATATGCGGATTCAGGCTGAGAACCAAGACAAGCCAGAATCGTCTGACTAGATTAGACCTGCGTAAAAGCTGATGCATTGGCATCAGCTTTTTTGATCTATAACCTGTCAAAATGACGAGTTCTGTGGGAATTTTGCCCGAGATGTTTAAAAATCCCACAAACGCACCGTAAAACGGAAAAAATCGTTTGACATTATTGTCAGTGCCGCTAGAATTCATCGCCACAAGTAAGCGGTGAGGTGGCCGAGCGGCTGAAGGCGCTCCCCTGCTAAGGGAGTATAGGGTTTGTAGCCCTATCGAGGGTTCGAATCCCTCCCTCACCGCCATTATTTGTTTGCAACGCGCTCGTAGCTCAACTGGATAGAGTACCTGGCTACGAACCAGGCGGTTGGAGGTTCGAGTCCTCCCGAGCGCGCCATTTGCAACCCCATCAGATTAAACGACGCGCTCGTAGCTCAACTGGATAGAGTACCTGGCTACGAACCAGGCGGTTGGAGGTTCGAGTCCTCCCGAGCGCGCCATTTCTTAGATTTATATCTCCTATAGAACCAACTAACGCTTACGCATCAGAAAGTTGTGTTATTCTGCTTTTAAGTTACGCTTATTTATACAACTAAAAAGGCAGGTTAACGACGATGCAGCAGCAACTTCAGGAAGCACTATCTATTATGCTCACCGGCATGATCACGGTGTTCGTGTTTCTTACTCTCCTTCTTCTGGCGATGGGCTTGTTACGTCGTTTTGTCGGCACTGAAGAAGAGCACCCTGCCTCACGTTCCTCTACTGCCACGCGCACTGCTAAAGCTAGTGATACTCAGCGATTAGCTGCAATTACCGCAGCTATCCATGCTTATCGGCGCGAGCACGAATAAACTTACAGGAGCCCAAGGATGACAAAACCATTAAAGTTGACCGAACTCGTTTTGCGCGATGCGCATCAATCGCTATTAGCAACCCGCATGCGGCTGGACGATATGTTACCGATTGCCGAGCAGCTCGATAATGTGGGGTATTGGTCGATGGAATCCTGGGGCGGGGCAACCTTTGATTCCTGCATTCGTTATCTGGGTGAAGACCCCTGGGAACGCATCCGGGAATTAAAGAAAGCGATGCCAAAGACGCCGCAGCAAATGCTACTGCGGGGACAGAATTTATTAGGTTACCGGCACTATGCCGATGATGTTGTGCGTCGTTTTGTCGAACGCGCCAAGGAAAACGGAGTTGATGTTTTCCGTATTTTCGATGCCATGAACGATGTCCGTAATCTCGAGACTGCAATCAAAGCAACCAAAGATGTTGAAGGTCACGCGCAGGGCACAATGGCTTATACCATTAGTCCTGTACATACCCTCGAAAAATGGTTGGAAATGGGTAAGGAGCTTGCCGATTTAGGCTGTGACTCACTGTGCATCAAAGATATGGCCGGACTGCTGCGTCCACAAGCGGCTTATGACTTGATTACCGGCTTAAAAGAAGCCACAGGCTTGCCGATTGCAATGCAATGTCATGCGACCACGGGATTAAGTACTGCGACCTATCAGAAAGCGATTGATGCAGGTATTGATATGCTCGATACCGCAATTTCCTCAATGAGCATGACTTATGGTCATTCAGCGACAGAAACCCTGGTTGCAATGACCGAGAATACGGATCGTGATACTGGGCTGGATCTTGAACAGTTGACAGAGATCGCCAGCTATTTCCGTGAAGTACGTAAGAAGTACGCGCAATTTGAAGGCTCGTTAAAGGGCGTTGACGCCCGCATCTTGCTGGCGCAAGTGCCTGGCGGCATGTTGACCAATATGGAAAATCAGCTGCGCGAACAAGGCGCAGCAGATAAGTTTGACGAAGTTCTCGATGAAATTCCGCGCGTCCGCGAAGATCTTGGATTTATTCCGCTGGTAACACCGACCTCTCAGATTGTCGGAACTCAGGCGGTAATGAATGTCTTAAGTGGTGAGCGCTACAAATCCATTTCGAAGGAAACGAAAGGTGTGCTGCGGGGTGAATATGGTGCTACCGCAGCGCCAGTCAACAAAGAGTTGCAGGCTAAGGTGCTTGACGGTGACGAACCTATTACTGTCCGTCCGGCCGATTTAATTGATGATGAAATGGATAAGCTCACCGAGGAACTCCGTGAACATGCGAAAGAGAAGTCGTTACGAATCGCCGAAAATGAAGTTGACGATGTCTTAACTTACGCATTGTTCCCTCAGATTGGCTTAAAGTTTCTCGCCAACCGTGATAACCCGGATGCCTTTGAACCGGAGCCGCAAGCTGAGTCGGAAACTCCACCAGAAGCCAATGCAAAAGCGCAGCCAGCGACACCTGCCAAAGGTGGTAAAGCCACCTACAAAGTGAAAGTTGATGGCAAGTCGTTCACCGTAGAAGTGGGCCCTGCAGGCGAGGTTAGTTCAACTGAAACTTCGGACAGCGAAGAAGCAAGCAGCGGTTCGAGTTCCGGTGAGGGCGAACCCGTCACTGCACCCCTGGCCGGTAACGTATTTAAAGTTCTAGTGAAGCCGGGTCAGGAAGTGGCGGAAGGCGAGGTTCTTATCATCGTCGAGGCGATGAAGATGGAAACCGATATTAAAGCAGATCGGGCAGGGGTTGTGGCGCAGGTCCACGCCCGTGAAGGTGACAGCGTTGCCGTCGGTGACGTTTTAATAGAATTGGAGTAATGGTGACATGGATCGTTGGCTAACCTTATGGGAAAGTACCGCGCTAGCAGCTTTTACCTGGGGCCAGGCAGGCATGATGCTGGTCGGCGCATTATTGCTTTATCTGGCAATTCGTAAAAAGTTTGAACCCCTGCTGCTACTGCCAATTGGATTTGGCGCGATTTTAGCAAATATACCCCTTGCCGGACTCAATGACCCGGGCGGAATTCTTTATTACATCTACGTAGTGGGTATTGATACCGGCGTCTTTCCGCTGTTGATTTTTATGGGTGTTGGGGCAATGACGGACTTTGGTCCCTTATTGGCAAATCCCCGCACACTGCTGTTAGGCGCAGCAGCGCAGTTTGGTATTTTTGCGACGTTGCTGGGAGCCATTGCGCTTAACGGTTTACCCGGGTTTGAATTCTCTATGCAGGACGCCTCAGCAATCGCCATTATTGGCGGCGCTGACGGTCCGACAGCCATCTTTCTGGCATCTAAGTTAAGTCCTGATCTACTCGGTGCAATAGCGGTCGCTGCCTATTCCTATATGGCTTTAGTACCTATTATTCAACCGCCCATCATGCGCCTCTTGACGACCAAGGAAGAGCGCGCGGTGAAGATGGAACAATTACGTCCGGTCGGACGTCGCGAAAAGATTTTGTTTCCGTTGGCGGTGTTGTTTCTGACGTTACTGTTTTTGCCGACGGCAACGCCACTGGTAGGCATGTTCTGTCTGGGTAACTTAATGCGCGAATCGGGCGTTGTTGAACGCTTGAGTAAGACAGCCCAGAATGAGCTTATTAATATTGTAACTATCTTTCTTGGTCTGGCGGTGGGCTCGAAGTTGTCAGCCAGTGAGTTCCTTAGCTTGCAGACAGTTGGAATATTAGCGCTTGGCGCAGTGGCCTTCAGTATCGGTACCGCCTCAGGTGTGTTGATGGCCAAGCTGATGGCTAAATTCAGTAAATCACCAATTAATCCATTAATAGGTGCTGCCGGTGTTTCTGCGGTGCCAATGGCCGCCCGGGTCGTTAACAAAGTTGGCCTGGAAGCTAATCAGAATAATTTTCTGCTGATGCACGCCATGGGACCGAACGTCGCTGGGGTGCTTGGCTCCGCGGTAGCGGCCGGTATTCTGTTAGCTTTAGTAGGGTAACTGCCTGGCGTAACTGCCGGAGCTAATTGCCCGAAAATGGACGTCAGTATCAGAACTGACGTCCTGTTATCCATAGCAGTAAGCTGTAGACGATGGCAATAAACGCACTGACAATCAAAATGTAAATAAAACCTTTGCGACCGTCCCTGAAGCTATGACCATTAGCACTCAGATAAACCCACCAGAGCACGCATAAAACAATTGGAATCAGAAATAAAAAGCGAATCATAATTTTCTACCTGGTTTAAGGTTGCCGTTCAACCCACAACTTGAGATCAGAGGCTGCCAGTGCAGCCTGCTGCAGCATTGGCGCTAGCCGCGTAATGTGGTCCGCTACCTTATCATGTTCAGCACGTTTCATTGCCTCTTCAAGTTGCGTAGCAAGACGTTCCACCCCGAGCAGTCCAAGATTAGCAGCAGAGCCTTTCAGCGTGTGGAAATAGCGTCGCGCTTGATCATGCTGGCCTTTGCTCATGAAGTCGACAATTTTTAATGGTGCCTCGTTATAACTTTCCTTTAAGCGTTCTACCAGTTGCACGTAGAGTTCGACATTGTGGTTTAAACGCTCCATAGAGCTCTGAAAGTCGATATCGTGGTGAGTCGGGTAGCGAACCTGCGGTTGTGTTCTGGTCTCGCTTAATCGTTCGTCAGAGTCTTTCTTGCAGTCGCGGCGGCACCATTTTTCTACCGCCTGACGTAATTTGTTTTCGTCTATGGGTTTGCCAAGATGATCTTGCATTCCCGCTGCCAGCGATTTTTCGATGTCTTCGTTGGCATTATTCGCGGTCATCGCGATAATTGGCAGCTGCTCATAAGAATAATGCGCCCGAATGGCCCGTGCTGCGGTATAGCCATCCATAATTGGCATCTGGATATCCATGAGCACCAGACCAAAATCATTGCGCTCAACTAAAGCAAGTGCTTCTTCTCCGTTGGTTGCTAACTCGACCTGCAGGCCTAAATGCTCGAGCATTTCTTTGGCAATATGCTGGTTGATGTCATTATCTTCGACCAGCAGCACGCGGGTGCCTGATAAGCCATCAAGTGGCTGTTCCGCATCCTCTGCGGGCGCTGATGGTTGCAACGCAAACACCGAAGCTAACGCGCGAATGACGGTATTGCTGGTATAAGGTTTAAGTAACTGTTCCTTCACACCAATTTGCTTTGCGCGTTCAATGAGTTCACTGGCGTGGTAGCTGGTTGCCAGGATGCAGGCAGGTGCCTCATCACTAGCCTGTATTTTGGTGCAAAGCTCGAGTCCGCTCATACCGGGTAGCTGCCAGTCTACAATGCAGACGTCGAAAGACTGCTGCTGCAGTGACTGCAGGGCATCTTCGGCGGTACGCAAACTCGTCACCTGTAACTGGATACTGCGTAACATATCATTCAGCATTTCTCGTGTGGTCAGGTTATCTTCCACAATAAGAACCCGTTTGCCGACCAGCGCCGTTAGCACTTGCTCGGGAATACGTTGCTGCCTTGGCTGCTGCAATGGCAGCTGCAATTCAATGAAGAAAGTAGTGCCCTGGCCTTTACTACTGACGACCCCTATACCGTGTTCGTTCATTAATTTTACAATGCGCTGGCTAATGGCCAGGCCGAGACCGGTGCCGCCGTATTTGCGTGTCGTTGAGGTGTCGGCCTGGGTAAAGGCCTGAAATAAACGGTGGCGCTGCTCTTCATCCATGCCGATGCCGGTGTCGGTCACCGATAGCCGGAGATACAGATGACTGTCGGTTTCATCGAGTTTAGTAACTGCCACCACGACTTCACCATGTTCGGTAAATTTAATGGCATTACTAACCAGATTCACCAGCACCTGATTCAGGCGCAACGGGTCACCGATGAGGCGGGTCGGTAAATTAGGTGGTAACTGAATGATGAACTCGAGGTTTTTATCGTGCGCCCGGTAAGCGAAGAGGTCGGCAAGATTGCGCAAGACTTCCTCTAAATCAAACGGGATTTTTTCGATCGTGAGTTTGTCTGCTTCCAGCTTAGAGAAATCGAGCAGGTCATTAATAATGCCGAGTAAAATTTTCGAGGAACTTTCGATGGATTTCAGGTAGCCACGTTGCTTGTTATCGAGTTCGGTTTTAAGACATAATTGTGTCATCCCCAAAATGGCGTTGATGGGGGTACGGATTTCATGGCTCATATTCGCCAGAAATTCACTTTTAGCTTCATTGGCGGCTTTGGCAGCGGCAATTGCCTGCTCCATATCGGCAAGGTCTCGGAGTTGCTCGGTACTGGGCGGTTTTTTTTCCGACGCCATTTCGTCTGCTACCATGGTCGATTATGCGGGATTTAAGAATAGCTTCATGATGCCATGCAATGGTACATTCGCCAAGTAGGTAAATGCTGTGTAATTATACCCGGATCATGGACGTAGCCACTGATAAACAGTAAGCTTTGCATCATCTAATGCAGAAGTTGTAACAGGCAGGAACCAGTTTGCAGAAATCGCTGTTGAATACACTTGAGCACTTTAAAACACTTCCGAATCAAACTGAGCTGCGGGGTTTTCAGCGCGGCATTGAGCGTGAGTGTCTGCGCATCACCCCGACGGGCAAGCTTGCCGCTACGGGGCATCCTCCTGAGTTAGGTAAAACGCTGACCCATCCGCATATTACGACGGACTATGCTGAGATGCTGTTGGAGTTTATTACTCCAGTGGCAACTGATGTTCAGGTCACCCTTGACCAGCTCACCGATATTCACAGCTATACCTATCGTTATTTGGGCGATGAATTGATGTGGCCGTTAAGCATGCCGTGTTTTGTCGGCGATGCCGGTGACATTCATATTGCGCGTTATGGCCACTCTCATAGTGGCCGGATGAAGAATCTTTATCGTCAGGGATTAACCTACCGCTATGGTGGTGGCATGCAAATTATTTCTGGCGTGCATTTTAATTTTTCTATTCCGCAGGCTATGTGGGAAGCTCTTGCAGCGCAGGATGGTGAAGAATTAAGCGCCGAGTACATCTCGAGCCGGTACTTTGGTTTAATCCGTAATTACAAACGACTTTGCTGGGTAATACCTTATTTATTTGGCGCGTCACCGGCAATCTGTCAGTCGTTTTTAGAACACACTGATGGTGCGATGGAGTTAAAGAAGCTCGGCAAAGGTACGGTGTATCGTGAGTTTGGCACGGCTCTGCGGATGAGTGATCTGGGCTATACCAATAAAGAGCAAGCTGATCTGCAGATTACCTATAATTCTTTACAGGATTACGTATCGCGATTACGCCGTGCCATCACCACGCCGTCACAGCGTTTTGCTAAAATCGGCGTGAAAGAAGTTGGTGCCAATGGCGAAGCTGATTATCGCCAACTGAACGCCAACATTTTACAGATCGAGAATGAATTCTATTCACCGATCCGGCCGAAACGTGTCACTAAAAGCGGCGAAACGCCAACTCAGGCGCTGGAACGCGGTGGCGTTGAGTATATTGAAGTGCGGGCACTGGATGTAAACCCATTTAGTCCTATCGGTATCACAGAAGCGCAAATCCGTATGCTCGATTTGCTGTTGTTACAGTGCTTGCTAAATGATAGCCCCGAATTGAGCTGGGAAGAGCAACAGATTACTGAGCGCAATTTCACAAAAGTTGTGCTGGATGGCCGCGACCCGCGTTTGAGTTTGAACGATCAGGGGCATGACCGACCGATTGCAGATTGGCTGGAAGAACTCTTTGCGGATTTACACGATATCGCAAAGTTTCTTGATGCCGATGGCCAGGCGCACTATCAGCAAACCGTAGCAGAGCACTATCAAATGGTATTAAATCCGGAGTTAACGCTTTCCGGACAAATGCTGCGCATCTTGCGTGAAGAAAACCTCGATAATAGTCACCTTGGACTGCGTCTGGCGAAAGAGTACAAAAAACAACTGGATCAGCCTTTGCGGTACTTTTCTGAAGCTGATTTTGTCGCGTGGCGGGATGCCTCCATTGCCGAGCAAGAAGCACGTGAGCAAGCCGAAGCAGGGACCTCATTCGATGACTATTTAGCGACTTACTTTGAAAAAGCGCGTTGTACCGCGGCGGAATGCGCCAAGTCATGACGCTAAAGCTAAAGGCCGTACTCTCAGGCTGCATACTGGTGACCTTAGTTGGCTGTGCTTCAGCTCCGCCGAAGCAACCTGACGATTTGTGCGAAATCTTTTACGAGAAACGCGATTGGTACGACGCTGCTGCGCAAATGCGCGATAAGTGGGGCGTACCTATACAGGTCCCCATGGCGATGATGTATCAGGAAAGTTCATTTAAACACGATGCTGTGCCGCCACGAGATTACTTGTTGTGGATTATTCCCTGGGGCCGGGTGAGCAGTGCATACGGCTATTCTCAGGCGAAAACCCCAACCTGGGATGACTACGAACGTGAGACGGGCAACAGTTGGGCATCGCGTGATTCTTTTGCTGATGCGCTTGATTTCATGGGGTGGTTTATTAATAAAAGCCATCGGATTAACGGCGTCTCGAAGTGGGACGCTTATGGCCAATATTTAAATTACCATGAAGGCTGGGGTGGGTATCAACGCCAGACGTATCGCTCGAAAGCCTGGTTGATGTCTACCGCAGAGCGGGTGAAACAACGCGCCGCAACTTACGGCGCGCAATTACGCAGTTGTGAAGATGAGCTCAAACGGGGCTGGTTCTGGCGGTTGTTCTTTGGTTAAGCCAAAGGTCAGGTTCAGCTAAACAGGTTTTGTTGCTCCAGGTGACGTGACTCGCTGGGCAAAAAGCGAATTTGTTTCACCATACTTTCGCTACTTTCCAGAATCTCCAGAGCATAACCTTCGATACGCATACAAAGCGGATATTGTGGGATATCGCCGAGCAACTCAATGATCAAACCGCTAACGGTTTTCGGGCCATCAGTAGGTAATTCCCAGTTTAACTCTTTGTTCAGCTCGCGAATATTGGCGTTCCCCTCAACAATGATCGAGCCGTCTTCCTGAGGACTCACTGACTCACTCGGGGTCGGAGTGATGTTGGTAGTAAAATCACCGACGATCTCTTCCAGAATATCTTCCAGTGTAACCAATCCCTGGATGTCACCGTATTCATCAACCACCAGACCGATCCGCTCTTTGTTGTGCTGGAATTTCAACAGTTGCACATTAAGCGGAGTACCCTCGGGGATGTAGTAGATTTCACGTGCGGCGCGAATAAGCTCAGCTTTATCGGCATCACCGCTGGTTTTGGTAACGATTTGCATAATGTCACGGGCGTGTAAAAAGCCAATTGCATCGTCAATCTCGTTCCGGTACAACAGCAAACGTGTATATTGCGCTTGCGACAGTTGTTTGATGATCAATTTAATGTCGTTTTGTACGTCAATGCCACTGATATCCGCGCGCGGAATCATTACGTCTTCGACGGTGACTTTTTCCAAATCAAGAATACTCAGCAGCATATCCTGGTGACTGCTGGGAATCATCGACTGCGCTTCGTTCACGACCGTGCGTAATTCTTCAGAACTTAAAGCATCCTGACCCAGGGTGGTGTTTGGGTTGATCCCGAGTAAGCGCATGAAGCCGTTAGTGATAAAGTTTATCGAGGCGACGAACGGATACATTAAGGTAAGTAAAGGTTTCAGAATAATGGAGCTGGGAAATGCCACCCGTTCCGGATGTAACGCGGCAATGGTTTTTGGCGTCACTTCGGCAAAAATGAGCACCACCAGCGTCAGCGCAAAGGTGGCGACAACAATTCCTGCATCGCCAAACCAGCGAATACAGAGCACCGTTGCGATTGCAGAAGCTGCAATATTGACCAGGTTATTGCCGATTAGAATCAAGCCGATCAAGCGGTCCGGGCGATCCAATAAATATTGGACGCGCTTTGCACCTGCATGATCTTGTTGTGAGAGATGGCGTAAGCGATAACGGTTAACTGACATCATGCCAGTTTCCGATCCTGAAAAGTACGCCGAGAGAAACAGTAATAGACCCAAAATCATTAACAGGGTCGATGTGGCTATTTCGTCCAAGAAGGTTACCTATTTTTAATACGTGAATGCCTAATTTAATGAGCGCGGCAGACAAGTCAAGTTTGACAAGGATTTTTCTTGCCTTATCCGTGATTAGCTCAATAGTACATCGCGGACAAAACGACTACCGAAGTAGCCCAAACTAAGAATGATGCTAGCAATAACACTAGCAATGACGAGGCTGCGACCGCGGATATTTGATACACCATGCAATAAAACTACGCTGAGGTAGATGATCGCAGCGACGGAGCTTAATAAAGTTTTATGTGACTGGCCCTGGGCGAACATATCATTGAGAAACACGAAGCCGCTACCAATGGCGATGAACAGCAGCAGTGTGCCGGTGCTCAATAAGCGGAAAAAATAACTCTCGACTACCATCAATGGCGGCAGGTAGCTGGCCAAAGCGTTCATGCGATGATTTTTCAACAGATAGGTGAGGTAGAGCAACTGTACCGCGTACAAGGTCGCTAACATGAGAATTGCGTAAGCAAGTAGACTCAGGACAATATGAATCACTAAGCCATGGGTTTCCGCAATAGTTGCGCCCCAGCTGGCAGGACTCAACCACAAGATAATACAGCTGATAGCCGCAAACAGGTAGATAACAGGGCGCAACACCAGGCCGCTATTACGCTTTATGCTGATCAACGAAATCAAAGCAAGTAGAAATGCAACGACACTGAGGCTACTCGCGACGTTCAGATGATCGAAGTCGTCACCAGCAAGGTAAACCCACAGCAAAAAGCCATGGCTGATCACCGCTGCCGACGCGATCGCCCAGGATAATTTTTGCGGCGCACCAGCAATGGCCAACTGCCGCCACATCACGGTAGTACTGGCAATATAGAGAAGCAGAGTTAGAACAAGAAGGCTCAGCATGTCGGTTCCCAAAAATTAAGTTTTTCTAACTTCCTGAGATTGTTGCTCAAGTATATGCATTGTCGTAACGAAACCCAATAGGGTTGGGAAATTTTGCTTGATTTACGATATACTCGACACACTATCATTGTCAGCTAGCAGTAGATGGACAGTATCCCATGTTTGAAAATTTAAGCGACCGCTTGTCGCAGTCATTGAAAAATATTACCGGCCGCGGCCGGCTTACCGATGACAATATCAAAGACACCCTGCGCGAAGTGCGTATGGCCTTATTGGAGGCTGATGTTGCGCTGCCCGTGGTGCGTGACTTTATAAAACGGGTGAAAGAGCGCGCCGTCGGTACCGAGGTAAACAAAAGCCTGACCCCAGGCCAGGTGTTCCTGAAAATTGTACAGCAGGAACTCGAGCATGCTATGGGTGAGGGTAATGTACCCCTTAATCTCGCTACTCAGCCGCCAGCGGTTATTTTGTTGGCTGGTTTACAGGGTGCAGGTAAAACTACCAGTGTTGGTAAACTGGCCCGGTTTTTACGTGAACGCGAGAAAAAGAAAGTATTAGTGGTTTCTGCCGACGTTTACCGTCCTGCTGCGATCAAGCAGCTGGAAACTTTGGCCCAGGAAGTCGAGGTTGAATTTTTCCCGTCGTCTACTGATCAGAAGCCGGTGGCGATTGCAGAAGCTGCGATCAGTCACGCCCGCAAGAAATTCATTGACGTGGTATTAGTCGATACGGCCGGTCGTACGGCGATTGATGAAGCCATGATGGCTGAAATTAAAGACTTACATCGCGCGATTAAGCCGATCGAAACCCTGTTTGTGGTGGATGCCATGACCGGACAAGATGCGGCGAACACAGCGAAAGCCTTTAATGAAGCCTTACCACTGACGGGTGTCATTCTTACCAAAACCGACGGTGACGCGCGGGGTGGTGCGGCTCTGTCGATCCGCCATATCACCGGCAAACCGATCAAATTTTTAGGTGTGGGCGAAAAAAACAACGCACTTGAACCTTTCCATCCGGAACGAGTTGCGTCGCGCATATTGGGCATGGGCGATGTGATGTCGCTGATCGACGAGCTGGAACAGAAAGTTGATCGCAGCAAAGCCGAAAAAGTTGCGAAGAAAGTCATGAAGGAAGGCAAGTTCTCCCTTGAAGACTTTCGTGAGCAGCTGGCGCAAATGCGTGACATGGGCGGTATGATGGGCTTGATGGACAAGATGCCAGGTATGGGCAAGATGACCTCGCAGATGAAAGGGCAGCTGGACGATAAAATGACCGTCCGCATGGAAGCGATCATTAGTTCAATGACTCCCAAAGAAAGAGACTACCCGGATCTTATTAAAGGCTCACGCAAACGTCGTATCGCCGCTGGTTCAGGCACTCAGGTGCAAGACGTCAACAAATTACTGAAGCAGTTTTTGCAGATGCAAAAAATGATGAAGAAAATGAAAGGCGGCGGCATGGCGAAAATGATGCGAAGCATGGGTGGAATGGGTGGCAAAATGCCACCAGGCATGTTCCCTAAACGCTAGAGAATACTTGCATTCGACAGAAAAATCGGTAGAATTGCCGGGCTCTTCGACCACGGTCGGAGGTTTTTCTATTTACTTAACATTAAAAACTGTATCGAGGAACGTAATGGTAACCATTCGTTTACAACGCGGCGGCGCCAAAAAGCGCCCATTCTACCAAATGGTAGTAACCGACAGTCGCAATGCCCGCGACGGTCGTTTTATTGAAAATGTAGGCTTCTTTAACCCGCTAGCGCGTGGTCAGGAAGAAAAATTGCGTGTTGATTTAGAGCGTGTTGACCACTGGGTTGGTACTGGCGCTACTTTATCTGAGCGTGTAGCAAAGCTTTTAAAAGATGCGCGTAGCGCAGCTTAATCGACGATTTGAAAGGTAGCTATGAATCATCCTGCTGAATACGTTGTCGTTGGCCAGTTAGGCGCAGTGTACGGGGTAAAAGGCTGGATAAAGGTTCAAAGTTACACGGACGACGTTGAAGCCATATTTGATTATCACCCTTGGCAAATTCGTTTACAGGGTAAAGTGCAAGATGTCACTGTCGATGAATGGCGTCGGCATAACAAAGGACTGATTGCTAAATTAGCTGGTGTAGAGGATCGCGATGCTGCGCACATGTTAACAGGTGCCGACATTGTGATTAGCACAGCGCAATTACCTGAATTGCCAGAGGATGAGTTTTACTGGCGCGATTTGATTGGTATGACAGTCGTAAATACTGACGGTTATAACATGGGAGTCGTTGACCAGTTAATGGCCACAGCATCCAATGATGTGATGGTGGTTAAAGCGAACAGCAACGATGCATTTGGTCGCTCTGAACGTTTGATTCCGTTTATTCAGAGTCAATACATTCAAGCAGTGGACAAAGAGAATAAACGCATTGTTGTGGACTGGCCGTCGGACTTTTAATGGCTGCGAAACTACAGGTGGGCGTGATTACGCTGTTTCCTGAAATGTTTCAGGCAATTTCCGACAACGGTGTTACGGGTAGAGCAGTTCGCGATGGGTTGTTAGACATAACGTTAACTAACCCGCGGGATTTTACTCACGACAAACATCGTACCGTAGATGACCGCCCTTATGGTGGCGGGCCTGGTATGTTGATGATGGTGCAACCGCTGACTGATGCGATTGCTGCCGCGAAACAACAACTGGGAGCCAGTACCAAGGTGATTTATTTATCACCCCAGGGTCGCAGACTTGATCATGAGGGCGTGCGCGAGCTCGCCGGAAATGACAGGTTGATCCTAATTGCCGGTCGCTATGAAGGCATTGATGAACGTGTTATTACACGTCACGTTGATGAGGAATGGTCGATTGGGGATTACGTGTTAAGTGGTGGCGAGTTGCCCGCAATGGTTTTAATAGACAGTGTGGCGCGGCTGATTCCCGGAGTTCTCGGGCATCAGGACTCAGCAACAGAAGATTCGTTTGCTGCTGGTCTACTCGATTGTCCCCATTACACACGGCCAGAAAATTTAGATGGTGAGGCGGTACCACAGGTTTTGTTAAGTGGTAACCACGAAAAAATTAGACGCTGGCGTTTACAGCAGGCTCTTGGTAGAACCTGGTTGCGACGTCCAGAATTGTTAAATAACCTAGCTCTGACTGACGAGCAGCAAGCTTTACTCGATGAATTTATTCATCAGTATCAAGCTGAGTCTGACGCGGGTAGTTAATCTGGGAAAGTGAGGCTAACATGGCAAAAGTAAGTCACAATTTGATCAAAGCGGTCGAAGACGAACAAATGAAGAAAGACCTTCCGGACTACGCGCCCGGTGATACAGTGGTCGTTAATGTTAAGGTTGTTGAAGGTAACCGTGAGCGTGTTCAGGCATTTGAAGGCGTGGTTATCGGCAAGCGTAACCGTGGATTGCACTCTGCAATGACGGTTCGTAAAGTGTCAAATGGTGAAGGCGTTGAACGTACTTTTCAGGTACACAGCCCGATCATCGACAGCATCGTTGTGAAGCGTAAAGGTGCGGTACGTCGTGCTAAGCTTTACTACTTGCGTGAGCGTTCAGGTAAATCTGCACGTATCCGCGAGAAGCTGTCTTAAGCTTTTGCTTAGAAGCACCCGAAAAAACCCGCCAATGGCGGGTTTTTTTATGGCTAAAATCAGGCACAATGCTCCTATGCGTTCAAACGAGGAGTTCTGGTCATGTCCGATCCGTCAGCCGAAAATTCAGATGTACGGTTACAGCAATTACGTGAAGCTATTGATGAGACGGATAGCGCGTTACTAAATCTGTTACAGCGTCGTAAACAACTGGCAGCTGAAGTAGGGGTAGTGAAGCGTTCACTAGGTCAGCCCTTGTATGTGCCGGAACGCGAAACCAGGCTTCTGGCGGCGCGGCGTGACGAAGCGCGTGCAGTGGGTTTGTCGCCTGATCTTATCGAAGATGTGCTGCGCCGGGTCATCCGGGAATCCTACCAGCAACAGCAGGCTGCGGACGTGCACTTGCAGGATAAGACCATAGTCGTGGTTGGGGGGAAAGGAGCGTTAGGCGGTTTATTCGTTGAGCGCTTCCGTGAAGCCGGCGCGACAGTTCATTGTCTCGATCAGGATGACTGGGAACAGGCGGAAAGCTATTGCCAGGCAGCCGATCTGGTTTTAGTAAGTGTGCCGATCGCAACCACTGAAGCAGTTATCAGCAACTTACCTGAGTTACCCAAACATTGTATTCTGGCGGATGTTACCAGTGTCAAACAGCAACCGCTGCAAGCCATGTTGAATCACCACGACGGACCCGTTGTAGGGCTGCATCCTATGTTCGGACCTCAGGTGGCAACTCTGGCGAAGCAGCTGATCGTTGTCACTGAAGGTCGGCAACCGCAGGACTACCAGTGGTTGCTCGATACCTTATCGCGCTGGGGCGCGCAACTCTATACCACGACGGCTACGCAACATGATGAAGCTATGGGCTTTATTCAGGTTATGCGGCACTTATCAACCTTTGTTTACGGCGCTCATCTGGCGGAAGAACGCGCTGACTTACAGCAGTTGCTCGATTTAAGCTCGCCTATCTATCGACTTGAACTCATGATGGTGGGAAGGTTATTTGCTCAAAATGCCGATCTCTATGCCGATATCATTCTTGCGCACCCCGAAAACTTTGCCATGCTGCGACGTTACTTAGCTACTTTCGATGAGTGTTTAGGTACTTTGGAAAAGGGTGATAAATCGAAGTTTGTCGAGAAATTCGCCGAAGTTAGTGCCTATTTCGGCGAATTTTCACAGAAGTTCCTGGAAGATAGTCAACGTTTACTTGCCAGTGCTGACGATGCGCATCAACTCAGCCAGGTCGCCCGGCGCTAGCGGTTTCTGAAGTAGCTTGTTTATGCCAGCGGCTTCACACTCAGCTTGAAATTCTTCCGGTTTATGGCCGGAGACCATTGCGGTAACAGGGGTTGCTTCGCCCAGCGTGTCATGCACTTTGCAATAGAGTTCGACGCCGTTAAAATCAGGTAGCTCCTGGTCCAGTAACACCAGATCGGGACGTTGTTCGGTAATCAAATCGAAAGCTTCCTGTCCGGTTAAAGCGGTTTTCACATTAGCGTCCGGAAAGTGAGCGAGCATTGCTTTCATGACTTCGAGTGAAATAACATCGTCATCGACGATGACTACATTTACTTGCTTAGTCGTCATGGTTTTCCTCCGTAATGACTAGGTCTACAACACTAGCAAATTTAACGCAAAAACGATATTCGCCAACGGAGATTGGGCATGAGTAAAGTTTGGGACGCATTTGTACGCGGCTATCACTGGTTACTGGTTATTGGTATTGCGGTACTCTGGTGGACCGCAGAGAATGGCTACATGGAATGGCACTTGCGCACTGCGATAGGTGTTGGTTCGCTACTTGTGGCGCGTATGGTCTGGGCGATTGCAGGTAGTCATAATGCCCGTTTTTCCGCCTTTGTCAGGGGGCCTAAAGCAGTCATTTCGCACTTTAAGGACCTGCTAAAAGGTGATTACCAACCTGGCACATCACACAATCCCGCAGGCGGCTGGGCGGTTCTGGCGCTGTGGCTGGTGCTGTTCGTTCAACTAAGTACCGGACTTTTTGCCACTGATGAAATATTCTTCTCCGGTCCGCTGGCAAGTCTGGTCAGTAGCGCTACGCAGGAGCAGCTGACCGATATTCATAAGCTTAACTTTAACCTGCTACTTGGTCTTATCGCGGTGCACGTGGTAGCTATCGTTTTTTACTGGTTGCGCGGCACCAACCTGCTTGCCGCAATGCTACACGGAAAGCGCGAGTTAAATCGCGCCCCGCGCCTGTATAACAGTATCTGGGGTTGGCTGCTGGCAGCCGTCATCGCCGCCAGTGCCTGGTACTTCTGGGGCTAGCAGATTAATCCTTGTACTGGTCGTGACAGCCTTTGCAGGTATCTGCGGTCTGCATAAAGGCATCGCGAATTTGTCCCCGGTCACCTGAATTTGCCGCGCTGGCTAACTTGTCGGCATTGGCCTGCAGCTGCGTAGCACGGTCCTGAAAGTCATCCCAGTTATCCCAGATAGCGGGCAGAGCATCGGTGTTATTGCCGGGCATCGCACCTTCCTGAGAGAACCCTACCCAAGGCACGGACGCGAGTTTTGCTACGGTTTCTGCACGCTCGGTGAAAATAGCCAAATCAAAGGGCATATCGCCTTTGAGCATATCGCCCATGTAGGCAAAGTTATTCTGCATGACTGAAAGTGCTTTTTGCCGGTATTCAACAGCTTTGTCGGCATCATTGAAGGCATGTTGAGCGACCACCGTCGCGCTGGCAAGCGTTGCGGCGAGAATGAGTGATGTGCGTACCGCTTTCGAAAACATAAGAGGTTTCCTTTTGTTGTTACTGTTGCAATAAATATTGCAATGGAATGCAGTTGTAATTGGGTTCAGCAGAGATACTACAACGCTTTACCGACTTATCTAAGCTGTTTATCCCTTATTGGATTGCGTTTAACTCAATGCTACCTTTAATGTAAGCTAAGTTAATAGGAAGTAAAACCAAAATACCACCACAGACAAACCTTATAAAGGGGACGCCGATGATTAGCAGTAACCGCCTCAGCAAGCTGGCGGTTGCGATGTGTGCAGCGCTACCAGCGTTAGTATCAGCATCGCAAACCACCACTGTGCAAGGGTTGCACGACAACTCATCAAGCTACGTTGCGCTGCAGAATGCGACCATCGTTACCGAGCCTGGGCAGACTATTGAGAATGCTACCCTGGTCATTCGCAACGGCAAGATCGAACGCATCAACGAAAACAATCGGGCGCCTGAAGGCGCGCGAGTTATTGACCTTTCGGGACACACGGTTTATCCCGGCTTTATCGATGCCTACAGTAACTATGGTGTGCCGAAGCCAGAAAAAACTGACCGGGGTCCCTGGTTTTCGACCCGTCCTGAATACAATAACAAGCGCGAAGGCGGCAACGCTGCCAATGATGCGATTCATGCGCAGAGCAAGTGGGTTGATCGTGCAGCGAGCGACAGCAAAAGTGCGGACGATTACATTCAGCAAGGTTTTACTGCGGTACAAAGTGCTCGCCTTGATGGCATCTTTCAGGGGCAGGCGGTAACTCTTTCGCTGGCCGACAAGATTGCCAATGACGTGGTTTATGAAGCGCAAGCACGCCATTTCGGCTCGTTCGACAAAGGCTCATCACAGCAGCAATACCCGAATTCCCTGATGGGATCTATCGCTTTAATCCGGCAAACCTTGTCGGACGCGAACTGGTACGAGCAGGCCTACGGTAAAGAATCGTACAAAGGACCGGTAGAGTACAATGCAGCGTTGGCTGAGCTTGTACCTGTGGAACAGGAAGGAATGGTTTTCGCGGTAACTGATGATAAATCATTATTACGTGCGCACAGTGTATTCAGTGAGTTTGATGTGCCGGTAACCTATGTTGGCTCAAATTACGAGTATGCGCGTCTCGACGCCATCAAGGCGACCAATTCTACGTTGATTTTACCGTTGAATTTTCCGGCCGCACCAGAGGTTTCAGGCGTTAATGATCATCTTGACGTCGAATTAGCCGATTTGCGTCATTGGGAGCGAGCTCCCGGTAACGCGGCTGCGCTGTCGGCGGCAAATGTTGATTTCTCTTTCACCCTGCATCAGCTGAAGAAAGCCGATGAGTTCTGGCCAAACCTGCGGAAGGCTGTACAGCATGGCTTGAGTAAAGAACGCGCGCTGGCGGCATTAACAACTATTCCGGCGCGTATCGCCGGTGTCTCTGACAAAGCCGGAAAAATCGCTCCGGGGTATATGGCTGATTTAGTGGTTGCTGAAGGCGATCTGTTTACTAAGGGCACGATCAAATCCGTCTGGTTGCAAGGTGAAGAAAAAGAACTTGCACCGCTGCGCAAGGCTGACTTTAGCGGCACCATCGCGGCCACGATTGCCAACCAGGGTGTGACGCTCGAGTTAAAGGGTGACGAAACCATTGCTGGCGAACTGGTCGTTGGCGACAGTCGCAGCAAGTTGCGCGCAAGTCGTCGTGATGAAAGCTCGGTGTCGTTTGTGGTTGATGCTGAACTGGCTGGTACTGCCGGCACCTGGCGCATGCAGCTTGAACAAACTGCTGAAAATACCTACGCCGGTGTAGCGGTCGGACCTGACGGACGTGAGTTAAACTTTACCGGCAGTAGCGAAGCTGCGAGTGCTGCAACCGAGAGCGCTAATACAGATGCTTCTGCGAAGGTTGAATACGTTAGCCGCTTAACCTTCCCAAATGTTGCCTATGGCCTTGATGGACTCCCGGAACGTCAAAACCTGCATATCAAAAATGCAACGGTTTGGACTGCAGAAGATGAACAAGGGGTATTGGAACAAACGGACATCCTGATCCGTGATGGCGAGTTTTATCGCATTGGTGAGAACCTTCGTACACCATCAGGTTATACCGTTATCGACGCCACCGGCATGCATGTCACGCCGGGTATTATCGACGAGCATTCGCATATTGCGATTGACCGCGGTGTGAACGAAGCGTCGGAAGCCATCACTGCTGAAGTTCGCATTGGTGACGTGGTTAACCCTGATGATATTCATGTCTACCGTTCACTGGCTGGTGGTACCACCATGGCGCAGTTACTGCATGGTTCAGCGAACCCAATTGGTGGCCAGGCACAGGTGATTAAACTGCGTTGGGGCGCAACTGCCGACCAAATGAAGTTTGATGCAGCGCCGCCGTCAATTAAGTTCGCCTTGGGTGAGAACGTTAAACAAAGTCGTTATCCGTCATGGTTGAGTAGCCGTTATCCGCAGACGCGCATGGGTGTTGAAACCCTGATGCGTGACGGTTTTACAGCAGCGCTTGATTATCGTGAGCGGATGGAGGCCTATAAAAAGCTAAGCCGTAGTGAACGCGCGAAAACTGCGCCACCACGTCCGGATTACCGTTTGCAAACGCTGCTGGAAATCCTCGACCGTGAGCGCTTTGTGCACGCACACAGCTACGTGCAATCAGAGATCCTCATGCTGTTACGGCTGGCGGAAGATTTTAATTTCACCCTGACCACGTTCACGCACATTCTGGAAGGCTACAAAGTAGCATCTGAAATGGCGAAACATGGTGCGGGCGGTTCTTCATTTGCCGACTGGTGGGCATACAAGTTTGAGGTCTATGATGCGATTCCACAAAACGCGTGTTTGATGTCTGAAAAAGGCGTTTTGACCAGCATTAACTCTGACAGTAACGATTTGCAGCGTCGTCTGAATACTGAAGCTGCGAAGTCGGTCACCTACTGTGGTATGTCTGAGCATGAAGCGCTGCAAATGGTAACGCTGAATCCGGCCAAGCAACTTAAGGTTGATCAGTATGTGGGCAGTATTGCTGAAGGCAAACATGCCGACTTTGTAATCTGGAATAATCATCCGTTAAGTTCCTATGCCCGGGTTGAACAAACCTGGATCAATGCCCGCAACTACTTCAACCGTGAGCGCGACGAAGTCCTGCGCGCAGAGTTGCAGGAAGAGAAGCAGGCGTTAATGCAAAAAGTGTTGGCGGATCCATCAGCAAGCAAGGGCGCCGAGAACGGCTATAAGCGTGAACAGCCAAGCTGGCACTGCGATACCGAGCATGACACATGGCTACAAACCTTTACTGCGCATAGCCACGGAGGACACTAATAATGAAAAAATTAATGACAGCAGTTGCTGCTGCAAGCCTTACCCTAAGTGCTGTAGCGCATGACATTGTTCCTGGCGAACCGCAGCAACAACCTATCTTGTTGCAAGGTGGAACCCTTTACACAGTAACGGACGGCGTTAAACAAGACACGGACCTGCTGATGGTAGACGGTAAGATTAGCGCCATTGGTAAAGACCTGGAAATCCCGGCGGGGGCTCAGGTTGTCGATGTTACGGGTAAGCATTTGTACCCGGGCGTCATCGCCATGGATACCACCTTAGGTCTGAAAGAAATTGAGGCGGTACGTGCTACTGAAGACTCTGATGAAACTGGTGCGATCACCCCTGAAGTCAGCGGTCATGTCGCTTATAACCCTGATTCTGAGGTGATTCCGACCATTCGCTATAATGGTATCTCGCACGCTCAAATCGTGCCACAGGGTGAGCTGATCACCGGTCGTTCAAGTGTTTTGCAGCTTGACGGCTGGACCTATGAGGACGCAGCTGAGAGTCTTGATATTGGCGTGCACGTGAACTGGCCTCGTGTTGGTGTGAGTAACTCGTGGTGGGAAAGTCGTAGCCCCGAAGAACAACGCAAAGCGAACGCCGAAGCTCGCAAGAATCTTGAACGGGCGTTTATCGAAGCCAAGGCTTACTACGATGCTAAGCAAGCGGGTGAGTTAAATGGTACAGACCTGCGTTGGGAAGCAATGCTTGGCTTGTTTGACGGTAGCAGCACCTTGTACGTGCATGCCGATGACGAACGGCAGATTCGCGAAGCTATGGATCTCACCAAAGAGTTTGGCTTTGACTGGGTATTGATGGGGGCACGTGACGCCTGGCGGATGGCAGATCAACTTGCTGCCGCCGATGTGCGCGTGGTATTTGGTGCACCATATGGTTTACCTACACGCCATGACGAAGCGTTTGATCAGGCATTTTCAACACCAGCTGCGTTAGCAGAAGCTGGTGTCGACTTCGCCATCAGTTATCCGGGCTACTGGGACGTCCGTAACCTGCCATTTGCTGCGGGTAATGCGGTGGCCTATGGTCTGGACAAAGATGCCGCGCTACGCGCTATCACTCTCGCTCCTGCAGAGTTCATGGGAGTGGCTGACAGCGTCGGCTCGTTAGAAGTTGGTAAGCAAGGAACTGTAGTGGTTTCTGCTGGTGACTTGATGGACCCGATCGGACAGAAAGTTGAGTTGTTATTCATTGAAGGCCGGTTGGTTGACCTGAACAATCGACACCTGCAACTCTATAATAAGTATCAGCAAAAGCCTTAATCTGAAAAACACACAAAAGCCGGTTCGAAGTAACCGGCTTTTTTTTGTCTATTTACCACGAAATTTAGCCGCTGCCGCTTGTGTTTACTGGCATGTATTGGCACTATTTACAACTGTCTAATCTAATAATAACAAGTAAGCAGGTGAACGATGTCGATTACTCGTCATGTTTCAAACGATGGCAAGGAGCTGACTATTGCAGTCCACGGCAAATTTGACTTCGGTCTTGTCCATGAATTTCGTCGCGCGTACAGCTCTATAGGAGATGAGAAACCGACAATTTACATTGATTTACGGGAGACTGAATACTTGGATAGCTCGGCGCTTGGCATGTTGCTCAATATGCGCAAAGCGGTCAGCGACAACGTAAAAGGTATTCACATCATCAATAGTCGTCCGGAAGTTAAAACTATTCTCGATATTTCACGCTTCGATAAGTTGTTTACCATCGAGTAGCAAAAAACGCAGAGGCCAAGCTGATGCTTAAGCCGTCCCAGCAAATTGTTATCGACATCTATCAGGATGATTCGAGTTTTGCTCGCTCAGTTGTGGATGAGCTGAAACGGCTTCGTATTGCTCGACGTATTCGCTTAAGAAGCGCAGCGGACTGGCATCCTGACCTGTCTTTACTGCATCCTACGATAGTGGTTAGCGCCGCACTTGAAACGCGTTTTCTGCAAGCCTTAGACTGTCCTCATCAGTTGCTCGTTCTGCCGCGCGAAACTGATCAGCAGGAAAGCTTGAAATGGCATGGCGATGTGCTGCCCTGGCCATCTTCAGTCGGACTCACGTTGCAACGTGTTCAGCTAATGGCAACCAGTTTCAATACCATGCGGCAGTTGCACGCTGTCCGGAAAAGTCTGATTTTGCATACCCAACGGGTTGAACGCGAGCACGAATTAGTCGAGCATATATTCCGTAACGCCCTTAGCCGAAACTTTACCAACTACGAACACATCCGCACCTTACTGACGCCTGCATCCAAGTTTAACGGTGATCTCTGTCTCGTTGCCCCCGGTCCCTTAGGCAACCTTTACGTCTTAATGGCTGATTTCACCGGCCATGGACTGGCACCTGCGACCGGCGCCTTGCCACTTTCCCAGGCTTTTTTCGCGATGGCCGATCGCAGCGTCTCGGTGGCAGAAATGGTCGTCGAGTTTAACTACCGTCTTAATCGTCTGTTACCTAATGATATGTTTTGCGCGTGTTTTCTGCTTGAATTATCCGCCAACGGCGAGCGGTTGAGCTACTGGAATGGTGGCATGCCACCGGCACTGGTATTTGGTCAGGACGGTGTGGTGAAACATCGACTCAAGGCACAGCACATGGCTCTTGGGGTGCTCAGCGTTGATGACTTCGACAGTCAGGTCGCGACTATTCGGACCCAGGCAACGGACGCAATAGCATTGTTTACTGATGGCGTCATCGAGATGTTGAGTCAGAAACGCGAGTTTTTGGGCATGGAAGCGCTCGAGCATCTTATTCAAACCTATCCGGGCCGGGATGATTTTCAGAGCCTGGTGACGGAGTTAGAGAACTTTCGCGGCACCCAGCCGTTGCACGATGATCTGTCACTGGCGATTTTACAATGCTGCCCGACCGGACTCGCCTCGCCAGAATATGGCGATGAAGTACAAGCTCTGCCGTTTACCTTCCAGACCACCTTAGATGCCGAAGATTTGCGGCAAGTTGACGTGGTGACTTCGGTGCTTGGTGTACTGGGACGCTTGCCTGCACTGCATGGACATCGCACCACCATTTATTTATTACTCGCCGAAGTTTTCAATAACGCACTGGAACATGGTTTGCTCGGCCTTGACTCACGCATGAAAAGTGATCCTGAAGGATTTGCCTATTACTATCAGTTGCGGACAGAGCGACTGCAGGCACTGCAATCGGGCTCTATAAGTATTGAAGTTCGTTTTGATCAACGTCAAAACTATTTGAGGATTAGCGTTAGTAACACTGGAGTGCCCTGGGAACCTGATCAGCCGATTAGCACGACAAGGCTGAGTCAGCCCTATGGGCGTGGCTTAGATCTGTTACAGCAGTTAGCGGACGATCTGCGTTGGACTGATAACGGGCGTAAAGTGTCCTTCGGCTATCATTTAGCCTCCCGCTAGTTTAACCTTGAATCCCTGTTGCTCAAGAAAGGCTTTGCTGGCGTCACGCTGGTCACCTTGTAGTTCGATGGTTTGATTTTTAACGCTACCGCCAACACCGCACATTTTGCGTAACTGCTTGGCGTAGTCGGCTAATAATTTAGGGTCTTCGGGTAGGTCGAGAATTACGGTCACGCCTTTACCTTTGCGGCCCTTGGTCTGTCGCTGAATACGCACGGGAATGCTTTTATCAATGGCTGTGAGCGGGTTAGTTTCATTTTCAGACGGCTCGCCGGACGATGCAAAGCCTAAGTTTTTTAGCTGATCGGATAAACTTGACACAAAAACCTCTTATTTTGATCTTGGAATAAATACCGATCGTGTTATATATTTTTAGAATAAGTAACCCAATCGGATTTTGCTATGAAATTGCAACAGCTGCGTTATATCGTTGAAGTATTAAATCATAACCTTAATGTATCAGCGACCGCAGAAAGTTTGTATACCTCGCAGCCCGGCATTAGTAAGCAAGTTCGTATGCTTGAAGATGAGCTTGGCATACAGATTTTTGAGCGTAGCGGGAAACACCTGACCCAGGTGACCCCAGCAGGGCAGGAAGTGATTCAGATTGCCCGATCAGTTCTGGCTCAGGTGGATAGCATTAAAGCGGTTGCCAGTGAACATACCCTGCCAAATCAAGGCAAGCTTAATATTGCCACTACCCATACTCAGGCGCGTTACGCATTACCGGCAAAAATCAAACAGTTTATGCAGCGTTACCCGCGGGTATCTTTGCACATGCATCAGGGCTCACCGGAGCAGATCAGCGAAGCTGCAGCAAAAGGTAAAGCGGATTTTGCAATCGCCACCGAAGCGCTGCATCTTTACCACGATCTGATTATGCTGCCTTGTTACCACTGGAACCGTTCCATTATAGTGCCAAAAGGGCATCCGTTAACGGAGGTTGACAAGGTATCTATTGAGCAGCTTGGTGAGCACCCGATAGTTACCTATGTACACGGTTTTACCGGGCGTTCTGAGCTAGACCGCGCCTTTAATCTGGCAGGCATTCAGCCGAATGTCGTGTTTACCGCTACTGACGCAGATGTGATTAAAACTTATGTCCGGGCAGGCTTAGGCGTGGGTGTGGTTGCCACTATGGCGTTCGATGCTGCCAATGATAAGGGCCTGGTGGCGTTGCCAGCTGAGCATTTGTTTGCACCAAGCACAACCAAAATAGGTTTCCGCAAAGGTACATTTTTACGTGGCTACATGTTTGAATTTATCGAAACTTTCGCCCCACATCTGACCAAGCCTGTGGTGGAGGAGGCGATGCAACAGCGTACGCAAGAAGCTGTTGACCGCCTGTTTGCAAGTATCAGGCTACCCACCTTGTAATAAGCGGGATTAACACTCGATAATGTTAACGGCGAGGCCGCCGCGAGCCGTTTCTTTGTATTTGGTTTTCATGTCGTTGCCAGTATCCCACATGGTTTTGATGACCTTATCCAGGGATACCTTGTGGTCACCGCTGCCACGCAATGCCAGACGTGCGGCATTAATAGCTTTGACCGAACCCATCGCATTGCGCTCAATACATGGCACCTGAACCAGGCCACCGACGGGATCGCAGGTCAAGCCGAGGTTGTGCTCCATACCTATTTCGGCGGCATTTTCCACATTACTGACACTGCCACCCATAAGTTCCGCGAGGGCGCCGGCGGCCATCGAGCAGGCCACGCCTACTTCGCCCTGACAACCTACTTCCGCACCTGAGATAGAAGCATTCTTTTTATATAGAATACCAATTGCCGCGGAGGTCAATAAGAAACGTACAATTGTTTCTTCGTCGAGCGGAGCGATAAATTTATCAGCATATTTCATGACGGCCGGTATGATACCTGCAGCGCCATTGGTGGGTGCTGTGACCACACGTCCGCCGGCTGCATTTTCTTCATTAACCGCTAAGGCAAATAAGTCGACCCAGTCAAGAGTTTGCATTGGGTCCGAAGATTTTTCATTGCGTAAGCGTTGGTAGAGGCCAGGAGCGCGGCGACGTACTTTGAGACCACCAGGCAGAATACCTTCGGTTTTGATTCCGTTGTCGATACAGGCGTCCATGGTCTGCCAGATATGCATCAGTCCTTTGCGCACCTCAGCTTCACTGCGGAATACTTTTTCATTGGCTAACATCAATGAACTGATACGCATGCCATGCTCAGCACACTGCCGAAGCAGGTCAGCGGCAGAGTCGAACGGATAAGGGATCGGCTTACTGGATTGCTCAATTGCTTCTTCCAGGGTGTCATCGAAATCTGCATCGCGCACGATAAAGCCGCCGCCGATGGAGTAATAGAGGTCTTTATAGATCACTTCATCGCCTTTTAATAAGCGTAACTCCATTGCGTTTGCATGGCGGGGTTTGGTTTTGCGGCGATGAAAGGTAATCGCCCCTTCGCGTGGAAACTTAATTTCATGCTCACCCAACAACTTAAGTTTCTGGCTCTTATCTACGTTGGCCAAAAACTCATCGACTTTTGTGGTGTCGACGGTTTCAGGCGCTTCACCGGCCAGACCTAAAATGACTGCTTTGCCAGTGCCGTGCCCCTTACCCGTTTGTCCCAGGGAGCCAAACAGCTCAACCTTGATGGTGGTAGCTTCGGATAGCCCGACCGCTTTATCGGCTGCGCGCAGAAATTCCGTAGCGGCGCGCATCGGGCCAACGGTATGAGAACTGGATGGGCCAATGCCCACTTTATAGATGTCAAAAACACTTATCATAATTGGTATCGTTAACCTATTAGTTTAGAGAACGAAAAAATGAATGCCGTTCAGGATACACGTGATCGGCCAATTCTCGCAAAATTCCAGCCGTCGCTCCCCAGATATTTCTATGCTGATATGGAATAAAGTATACCTGATCGTACAAAAAACGCTGCAACCTGTAAGCAAAATGCTGAGGTTGGTGCAGTACATGCTTGAGCGGCACGGTAAAAATTTCCGCCACCTCACGTGGATCCGGGCGCAAAGGCTGTTGCGGATCGATGAAGGCAACATAAGGCCGGATGATAAAGTTACTGATAACCGGATAGTCTTGCAGTTGGCCGACCAGGGTAACCGCACTGGGGTCTAGATGGATTTCCTCATGCGCTTCGCGCAGTGCTGTCTGGTAAAGTGAGCTGTCGTTGAGTTCCTGCCGGCCGCCGGGGAAGCTGATCTGACCGGCATGGTGACGCAGGTTCGCCGCCCGCTGAGTGAGCACTAACTGCAACTCACCCTCACGCTCCCATAACGGAATTAAAACGGCGGCCGGGCGCAGACGTTTTAATGTCGGGCGTTTAGCCTGTCGTGTCGGATGCAACTGAAAGCGATGCAGAAACTCATCCCGTGTCATAGCGCCTCCGGTTCCAGCGTGGCAGTTAGTACGGGTAAAATTTTCGCAACTTTATCCAGCGTTTCCTGGTATTCAGCAACGCCGTCCGAGTCAACGACCAAACCGCCGCCGGCCCAGCAATAAATGTGCTCCGCGGTTGTTACCAGGGTGCGTATAGCAATATTGGTATCCGCAGCACCATGTTGTGAAATGTAACCAAGACTGCCGCAATAGAAACTGCGCCGGTGCGGCTCTAACTCATCTATGATTTCCATCGCGCGAATTTTTGGTGCTCCGGTTATCGAGCCGCCGGGAAAACAAGCGGCAATAAGCTCTAATGCCTGGGTCGGGTGTTCAAGTTTGCCTTCAACGGTGCTGACCAGATGGTGTACTGCCGCATAACTTTCAATGGCAAAGAGTTGCGGAACATTTACAGAGCCGGGCAAACACACGCGGCTTAAATCGTTGCGCAACAAATCAACTATCATCACGTTTTCCGCGCGATCCTTTGCGGCATGTTGCAGTTCATTGGCCAGTGCGTGATCAGCGCTGGCATCATCCGCGCGTGGACGGGTGCCTTTTATCGGCTTAGTCTGCACATGACCACTGGCATCAACCTGCAAAAAGCGCTCAGGAGAATGACTGAGAATGGCACCGTCGGTTAAGCGCATAAAGCCGGAGAAGGGAGCCTGGTTGCTTGCCCGCAGATGTTGATAGGCACGCCAGGGGTCACCGGAGAAAGGCGCTGAGAAGCGTTGTGCGAGATTAATCTGGTAACAATCGCCCGCATGTAAGTACTCCTGCACCTGAGCAAACTTGTGCTGATAGTCCGTTGCGCTGATATTGCTCTGCCACGGCGCAGTCAATTTAAAATCATCTACTGACTTAGCTGATGTGGCGCGGCGTTGCCAAAAGTCTTTTAGGGTTTCGAGCTGTTGCTGAGGAGCAACTAACCAAGTGGTCTTGCTCAGGCGGCAACGGATCAACGCCTGGGTGTATAACCCTACCGCGATTTCAGGCACATCAATATCACGCTTTGCTTGTGTTGGCAGACGCTCGAGCGCGCGACCCGCATCGTAACTCAAGGCACCGGCTAAGCCACCCTGAAAGGGAAGATCCACTGGTCCCTGATATTTGGGTAACTGAGTCAGCAGCTGGTGCAGCTGTGTGGGCCAGTCGTCGCTTTGCGTGACCACCTGTTCGGGCTGACGAAAGATAAAATCATAACGACTGGTGGGGTGCTCACAGCTATCAAGCAGCAGCGCCCAGGGCTCCTCCGCAACAGCTGTGAAAAGCTCGGCAAAATCTACTTCAAGGTCAATAGCAACAGCAGTAATCGACACAATCTAATCGCTCCCGAATGATTTTCAATAAGCTTAACATAAGCCATGTGAAAACTGGTCAGCGTGCAATGAAAACGCTATGATAGCGGCCAATTGTAACCCGAGGAGTTAGAGGTAGTCATGGCCACCATTCGGCAAGCGGATTTCATTGAAAGCATCGCAGACGCGCTGCAGTATATTTCCTATTACCACCCGCTGGATTTTGTCCAAGCCCTGGAAAAGGCGTATCACAAAGAAGAAAGTGAAGCGGCGAAAAATGCGATCGCGCAAGTCCTAACGAATTCCCGCATGGCCGCACAAGGCCATCGTCCGATCTGTCAGGATACCGGGATCGTCACCTGCTTTGTCAAAGTAGGTATGGGAGTGCAGTGGGACAAGACCGACATGACGGTCCAGCAAATGGTAGATGAGGGCACGCGTCAGGCCTACACCAACCCGGAAAATCCATTGCGCGCATCGATTGTGGCCGACCCGGCAGGCAAGCGCAAGAACACCGGCGACAATACCCCAGCGGTGGTGCATATCGATATGGTGGCAGGCGATAAAGTTGAAGTGATGATCGCTGCTAAAGGTGGCGGCTCGGAAAACAAATCAAAAATGGTCATGCTGAACCCCAGCGATTCCATTGCTGACTGGGTGGTGGAAACCATGCCAAAACTGGGTGCCGGCTGGTGTCCGCCGGGGATGATTGGGCTCGGAATTGGCGGCACTGCAGAAAAGTCTGCAGTTTTGGCAAAAGAAGCCTTAATGGATCCGGTCGATATTCAGGAGTTACTTGACCGTGGTCCACAAAATGCCGAAGAGGAACTGCGCTTAGAGATTTATGAACGCGTGAATAAGCTGGGTATTGGTGCCCAGGGGCTTGGTGGTGTAACCACGGTAATGGACGTAAAAATCAAAACCGCAGCGACCCACGCTGCATCAAAGCCAGTGACCCTGATTCCAAATTGCGCAGCAACCCGGCATGCGCATTTTACCCTTGATGGGTCAGGTCCTGCCGATCTGCAGCCGCCAAAACTGGAAGATTGGCCTGATATTACCTTTGAGCTTGGCGACGACGCCCGGCGGGTAAATCTAGATGAAATTACCCAGGCGGACATCGAGACCTGGAAAACCGGTGAAACGGTGTTGTTGTCCGGCAAAATGCTGACCGGTCGTGATGCCGCGCACAAACGTATTAAGGACATGCTCGACAAAGGCGAAACTCTGCCGGTCGATTTTACCAATAAATTTATTTATTACGTTGGCCCGGTCGATCCAGTGGGTGACGAGGTTGTGGGGCCGGCAGGGCCTACTACCGCGACCCGTATGGACAAGTTTACTGACCTGATGCTGGACAAAACCGGCATTCTCGGCATGATCGGTAAAGCTGAGCGCGGACCTGCAACAGTCGAGAGTATCAAGCAGCATAAAGCGGTTTACCTTATGGCGGTCGGCGGTGCGGCTTACCTGGTCGCGAAAGCAATCAAAAAAGCCAAAGTCGTGGCATTTGAGGATTTAGGTATGGAAGCCATTTATGAGTTTGATGTAGAAGATATGCCAGTCACCGTAGCGGTCGACAGTACTGGTGAAAATGCGCACGAAACCGGGCCTGCCATCTGGCGTGTGAAGCTGGAAGCTGCCGATGCTTAACTTGTTGCTGTGGCAATGGCTCGCTGCTGGCGCTGGCGCTCTGGCAGCCGGCTGTTTGATAGGTTGGGCAGTGCAACGCCCTAAGCTGGCGCGACTAAGGCAGGAAATGGCCCATCAGCAAGCCGTCGCACAGCAGCGGGAACAACAGCTTGAGCAGGATGCCGAACGCAGCGAGCAGCGCAACCAACAGCAATTGCAGCAGACCCAGTTGCGGCACGAGCAGCTGGAGCAACAGCTGCAACACGCGCAACAACAGCGTAGTCAGTTGCAAGCTGACTTAGCTGCATCGCAAAGTCAGCTTGAGAGTACGCTGAAGCATGCTGAGGAAAAACAGCAGTTGCTGGAAGCCAGCGAAGAGCGTTTGAAAAAAGAATTTGAGCGTTTGGCGCAACAGATTTTCGAACAAAAATCCGAGCGCTTGCAGCAAAACAGCAAGACCACGCTGGAGACCACGCTGGCGCCATTCAAACAACAGCTAGAAGCGTTCAAAAAGCAGGTGGAATCACAGTACACCGAGGAGCTTAAACAGCGTGCCTCGCTGACTCAGCAGATCACCTCATTGCAGGACCTGAACAAACAAATGGCCAGCGAAGCTGAGGCGCTGACCAAAGCGTTAAAAGGTGATACCAAGACTCAGGGCAACTGGGGGGAAGTGGTACTGGAGCGCATTCTTAGTCAATCGGGGCTGCGCGAAGGTAATGAATATGAGACCCAGAGTCACCACCGCGATGAGGATGGTAAGTCGTTTAAGCCTGATGTTGTGGTTCATTTGCCCAACGATAAAGACGTCGTTATCGACTCAAAAGTTTCGCTGGTCGCCTATGAGCGCTATTTCAACAGTGACGACGATCAGGCCCGTGAAGCGGCGCTGAATGAACATGTCAATTCACTGCGTGTGCACATCAAAGGCCTGGGTAAGAAAAACTACCAGCAGCTGGAAAGCGTTCGCACCCTTGATTATGTGCTGATGTTTATTCCGATTGAGCCGGCGTTTTTGCTCGCAGTTGACCGCGATCCTGAGCTGATCCGACTGGCGCTGGATAATAATATTATGCTGGTGAGCCCCACCAATCTGTTGGTTGCGTTACGCACCGTGAATAACATCTGGCAGTACGAGTATCAAAACCGTAACGCACAGCAAATTGCCACGGACGCAGGTAAACTTTACGACAAGTTCGTTGGCTTTATCGACGATATGCAAAAGATTGGCAACAGCTTGGATTCGGCACGAAGAAATTACGATGGCGCTATGAATAAGCTCTCGACCGGGCGTGGCAACTTAGTTGGCCGGGTCGAGAAGTTTAAAGAGATGGGTGTGCAGAGTTCGAAGAAACTCGACAACAAGTTACTCGACGACGATAGCGAGTCCTAACTCGCTATCGTTCCCCACAGGTCATATTCATCGGCGTGTTCGATACGCACGTTAACCATGTCACCAGGTTTGACGTCATATTCGCCGTTGAGAAAGACCAGGCCATCGATTTCCGGAGCGTCTGCGTAACTACGGCCAATGGCGCCTTCGTCGTCAACTTCATCGATCAATACCTGCAGGGTGCGACCGATTTTTTGCTGCAGACGTGCGGCACTAATTTCCTGTTGCACTTCCATGAAGCGCGCGTAGCGCTCCTGCTTGATCTCTTCTGGCACCGGATCCGGTAAATCATTGGCTTTGGCACCTTCAACGTCGGAATAGGTAAAGCAGCCTACCCGATCAAGTTTGGCATCGCGCAAAAACTGCAACAGTTCGGCAAATTCTTCTTCCGTTTCACCCGGGAAGCCAACAATAAAAGTGCTGCGAATCGTCAGATCAGGACAGATCTTACGCCAGTTCTGAATGCGTTCTAAGGTGCGATCGGCAGAGCCCGGGCGCTTCATCAACCGTAAAATTCGCTTGTTTGCGTGCTGTAACGGAATATCCAGATAAGGTAGCAATTTACCTTCAGCCATCAGAGGAATAACGTCATCGACCGATGGATAGGGGTAAACGTAATGCAGGCGCACCCAAATACCGAGCTTACCCAGAGCTTCGCACAGTTCCAGCATGCGGGTTTTAACCGGTTGTCCGTCCCAGAATCCGGTTTTATGTTTTACATCGACGCCATAGGCGCTGGTGTCCTGCGAAATGACGAGCAATTCTTTAACACCGGCATTAGCCAACCGCTGGGCTTCGGCAAGAACATCGCCGACAGGGCGGCTAACAAGATCGCCGCGCATGGACGGAATAATGCAGAAGGTACAACGGTGGTTACAACCCTCGGAAATTTTCAGGTAAGCAAAATGCCGGGGCGTCAGCTTCACGCCGGTTTCAGGTACTAAAGTTTCAAAAGGAATAGTTTCAGGCTTTGGCACGTAGGTGTGCACATGACCCATTACTTCTTCGTAGGCATGAGGACCAGTAATGGCGAGTACATTGGGATGCACTTCACGGATCTCATCGTCTTTAGCCCCTAAACAGCCGGTGACAATGACCTTACCATTCTCATTCAGAGCCTCACCGATAGCATCAAGAGATTCTTGTACCGCGCTATCGATAAAACCACAGGTGTTTACTATCACCATATCGGCATTGTCATAGGTGTTGACAATGTCATAGCCTTCGGTGCGCAACTGGGTCAGGATGCGCTCAGAATCGACCAGGTTTTTTGGGCAGCCGAGGCTAACAAAACCGATTTTTGGCTGAGTCGCCACAGTTGGCGTCACCGGAGAAAAAGTTTCAACACTCATATTAACCTTGGTTTTCTGCAAATACGTGATTTAAATAGGCAGCGATGCGTACACCACCTTGTTGTAAACGCTGTTTCATTATAGGCGTGTAATTATACACGTAATCCCAGCTTAAATAGGGTTCGTCTGTAGCCGGATAGACTTCGTCCCGCAGTTTTGAGCTTTCGTTAATCCAGGCGTACGGATCAGGAGTTGCCCACGACTGTGCTTGCGGAGTTGATATTTTGCGCTGTAGCCAGTCTGAAAACTCGCTGTAAGACAGCTGTTGATGGTCAACGAGGCCGGAATCCCAGACCCGGTGCAGATTGCTCTGCTCGCCAAAGAAGACCACTTTAACGTCATTGCCACCGCGATCATTTAGGGCTGCGGAGCCTACGTGCAAAGGTTGATGTAGATCGCCGATGATGTGCACGATGAAGCGCAACGCGAGCTGTTTTTCCTCGCGGGTCGCATCAGGATTTTGCAGGGTTGCAGTGAAATCACTCAACGCACTCATAGCATCACCTTGCGGTGGCTCGTCTTCGGCATGATAGTGGTGTGGTTGCTGCAGGGTTACATAATGAAATGGCCCTGCGGTTTCCTGCCAGAAGGTACTTGGATTAGAGCGCATTTCATCGGCATAAGTCGAGGCCTCGGCCAACGATTCCGGACCCAGCAGCGCCTGGATGGCCGCACGCGCTTCATCGGTTAAATAGGCTTCGGCAATTTTGCCGGTAATCCGGTGGCCAGTTTTGCCCCAGGCATGTGCGTCAGAGGTAACCAAGGAGCTCGCGCAGGCAAGGGTTAAAGCTGCAACCGTCGCTAGAGATGAAGAAAATACATGCATTGTATAAAGCCGTTGTTGGTGAACGCGCTACGAGCGCAACAGGGGCTCTATTTTACGGGTTCTGTGGCAGAAGCCAACGATCTTTTGCAATGCGTAATTCGGCATCCTGAATGACTGCCGGAATAGCACTGTTAATATGCTCTATGGCTTTTTTACCCCAGGGCGTTGCCGGACAAGCAACAGCGCCTTCGACGGTCTCTGCGTAATTTTGCTTTATCGGCAAAAAGACCAGTTCGATTGGCAGTATTTCACTATGGTAATTAAGCAGCATTGGATAATCGATGACAAAGTCCAGACGCTTAGCGTTAACCATCGCCAGCATGTTGGCATTAGCATCTGAGCCAGATATTTCGCTGAATCGCGAGGTATTGTATAAGAACCTCTCGATGTAGGGTTGCAACGTGCCATAGCGGCGACCCATGGGCTGCCCAAAACGATATTTCCCGGTTTTCAGAAGTTCGACAAAATCCACAGGGTTACCATATTTTTCGGTAAAATCCTGGGCTAATCCAGGGCGGGTAATTATGCCATGCGCAGGATATGCAAGCACAGTGTCTGAGTAATACGCCACCTTAGTGTCATCTTCGCGTCTAATCACGCACGGGAAGCACAAATCATCACCTTGCCGGATTAATGCTGCAATGCGGCCCTGCGGATAGCGTCGGATTGTTTGTTTGGTTTTGGGTAGGGCGCGTTTAAAGGCTTCGACCATAACGTCACAAACGCCCTGATTTGCGAAATACCCTTCAGCAATATGAAACGGTGGAGCGTTGTTAACGCCCCAATATATTTCAATATCATCTGCCTGCAGACTGGGGGTAATGCCCAGAAGCAGCAGTAGGGTTATCGCAAAACGGCGAACTAAACGCACCGGGCAAACCTCAATGGCTAACAAGAAGTTAACCATCATAACCATTGCGTGGCCGTTGCGCTAGGGTAAATTTTGTTCGCGCATATGATCTACCCACATGGCGGTAGAGCCGCATACAGCGATCGGGATCATGATTAAGTTAATGACCGGTACAGAGGCTAAAAATGCAACGACTACACCAAAACTCAAACTTTTACCCTGATGGTTGTGAAGACTTGTACGCATGGCCCGAAAAGGTACTTTGTGATTGTCGAACGCATAATCCGCATACTGAATGGTCATCATCCAGCCACCCCACAAGATCCAAAGGATCTGACCGACTACCGGAATGAATACCAGCAATAGCAGAAAACCAAGCGTACGCGGGATGAAATAGACCAGCTTTTGCATTTCCCGACCCAGCGTACGAGGGATATCTTTAATCATGCCCGCGACACCACCACCTGGAACAGTAACACCAGTGAGTCGCTCCTCCACCTTTTCGGCGAGTAAACTGTTAAACGGCGAAGCAATTATGTTAGCCACACTGGTAAACGTGAGTGCGAATAACAACAAGACACCGATAATGATCAGCGGCCAGATGATAATCTCCAGCCATTGCAGCCATTGCGGCAACCAGGCTACCAGATCGGCAACCCAGAGCGCGGTATAATGAAAAATAAAGTAAATCGCGACACTAAATAGTACGATATTAATGCTCAACGGAATCAACGCGTACCGTCGCACGCCTTTTTGAAACGCAAGTTCAAAACCTCGTGCAACGTAACTGGCACCAAATTCACTGTAAGCAGCTGGAGGCATTCTTTACTCCTTTATCAGTCGAGCAAGTCTGTGTTTGCTAAAGCTTTACGCAGTATACGAGCTTATACTAGTTAACCTCCCCTTGAAAATGTTACAAAATCTAGCATTATGAACGGACAACAATAACAAAGCAGCTGCAAACCGAATGCGCCTAAAACACATCAAACTTGTTGGTTTCAAATCATTTGTCGACGCGACCAAAGTGCCGTTTCCGCACCAGATGACCTGTGTTGTCGGGCCAAACGGTTGTGGTAAGTCGAATGTGATTGATGCCGTGCGCTGGGTTTTGGGCGAAAGCTCAGCGAAAAATCTGCGCGGCGACGCTATGACAGATGTCATTTTCAACGGTTCGGGCGCGCGAAAGCCGGTATCACAGGCAAGTGTCGAACTGGTTTTTGATAATTCCGACGGTCGAATTCAGGGGGAGTACGCAAACTACGCGGAAATTTCTGTGAAGCGCTTAGTCACCCGCGATGGTCGTTCTGATTATTTTCTTAATGCCAGTAAATGTCGTCGTCGTGATATCACCGATTTATTTTTAGGCACTGGTTTGGGGCCACGCAGCTATGCGATTATTGAGCAAGGGATGATCTCGCGCTTAATCGAATCTAAACCCCAGGAGTTGCGGGTCTTTATTGAAGAAGCGGCAGGCATTTCGAAATACAAGGAACGGCGCCGGGAAACCGAAAATCGGATGCAGCATACCCGCGACAATTTAGAGCGCTTGAACGATGTGCGTGATGAGCTCGGCAGCCAACTGGACAAATTGCAGCGACAAGCGGCAGCAGCGCGACGCTATAAAGACTTAAAAAAACAAGAACGCAAATTTAAAGCTGAACTACAGGCGTTAAAATGGCTCGCTCATGAGCAGCAGGCTGATCGGCTGCGGCAGACGATTCGCGAACACGAAGCTGAGCTTGAGCGCTGGATTGCTGAGCAACGCGGCAGCGAGCGCGGCACCCTTGAATTAAGAGAGCAAGCCGCAGAAACCAAAGCAAAACTGGACGAAATCCAGCAACGTTTCTACCACCTCGGTAACGATATTACGCGCACCGAACACCAGTTACAAAGCGCCCGGCAACAGCTGCAACAACGTGAACAACGACAACAACAATTGCGCGCAGAACTGGAACAGTTGGATGAGACGTATCAGCGTGACGTTGAACAAGCGACCGAATTGAAGTTGCAACTTGGCGAGCTCGAGCCCGAGCTGGAAGAAGCAGAGGCGCTGGCGCAGCAAGCCCAGCAGCAGTTCAATGATCATGAAGAAGCCTGGTTAAAGTTGCAAAATGACTATCAGGCACACCTAACAGCACAACAGCAGCAGCGCGAACGTGGTCAGCAGTTGCGGTTACAGCATGAACGCGCAGCCGATCAAATCCAACGGGTACAACAGCAACATCAGGATCTGCAGCAACAACAACAACAGTTACAACAAGAGCTACAGGGGTTGCGTGATAACGCTGCTGAGGCAGAATTAGCACAGGCAGAACAACACTTCCGCGAAAGCGAAGCATTGCTGCAGAGCTTATTAGAGAAACAGCAGCAGCTCCGCCAGCAGCGAGACACTAATGAGCAAGAGCTTAGGCAGCAACGTCAGGCTGAGCAGCAACTGTTAGGTCGGCAGAGCTCGTTGCGAACGCTGCTTGAAGCGTCGCAGGCACACGACTGGCCGCAAGCTCTGGCGAGCTGGCTGAACGAACATGGGGTACAGCACAGTGGACAGGTGCGCGACATACTGAGTGTCTCTGATGATTGGCGGTTTGCGGTCGAGCAGCTTGCTGCTGACTGGCTGGATGCTTATGTGGTAGCTGCTGCACCAGACGTTTGGCCACAGCAGCTCGGCACACGATTAGTCGTTTTAGCAGAGCATGCAGCTCCAACAGGAAGTCTTGCGAGTGTTTTAGCTGCACCACTAAATCGCTGGCCATGGGCGCAACAGGTTGCGTTAGTTAGTAACGCTGAAGAAGCACAAGCGAAACTTGACGATGCCCAATGGGCTTATGCCCTGACGCCAAAAGGAGAAGTCTGGTCAGCTGCTGGTTACCAGGCGGCGCAGATCGAGGCGGCAGATAGCCAATTGTTACAACAGCAACAATTGACGCAAATGGAATCAGAGCTGGAGCAGGTGGTTGCCGGTATTGCAGACTTAGAACAGAAATTACAGCGACTAAAATCTGAACGGGATAAGCTCGACGCCGAGCTGCAGCAACAACGTGAACAGCATAGTGAACGACAAGCAGAGCTTGCGACCTGGCGCGAAAAGCAACAATGGCAGAAACAACAACAGCAAGCACTGGAGGCTAAGCTGGCTGCGTTAATGGAACGCCGCAGCGAACTCGATGAGCAGGCTGAAGAACTGCAGTTGCAACACGAAGAGTTAGCATTGCAACTCGCTGAGTTTGCCGAACAGGAGCAGGATCAGCAAAGTGATGACGACTGGCAGCAGAAACGCGAGCTATTGCAGGGTGAGCGCAGTCAGTTGCGTGAGACACAGCAGCAGCGACAGCAGCAATGGCAAGATAAGAAACTTCAATTAGAGCAGGTGAAAAGCCAGCTGCAACATATGCAAACTCTAGTGCAGCGCGTGCAGCAACAACAAGGGCAAGCGCAGGAGCAATTGCAGTTACTGTCCGATCCTGACGTGGATCAGCAAGAGCAACTGGAAGTTCAGGCGCTGCAACTTGAAGAGTTACTGCAACAACGCGAACGCGTAGACGAAGAGCGCCGCGAGTGGGCCAATAAACTGGCCGATATCGAACAGCAGTTGAGCGATGTAAGCAGCGGAGCTAAAGGTGTCGAGACACGTATTGAAAAAGCTCGACAACAATTACAAAGTGCACAGATGGAGCTTGCTGCGTTGCAGGAACGTACGCGCAATGTACTCGCCGTACTTGACGAGATGCAGCAGCCATTAAAACCGATCCTCGAACAATTGCCGGAAGAAGCTGAAGAGAAACTCTGGCAATCTGAAGTTGACCGCCTGCAAAGCGCAATCTCCAGGCTAGGCGCGATTAATCTGGCGGCAATTGAAGAAGCAGAAACCCTGGGCGAACGAAAAGCCTATCTCGATCAACAACATGAAGACTTAAGTTCGAGCCTGGAGACGTTAGATACGGCCATTCGCAAAATTGATCGGGAAACACGGCAACGTTTTAAAACTACTTTTGATGCGGTAAACAGTGGTTTACAGGAATTATTTCCTAAGGTATTTGGTGGCGGCAGTGCCTATTTGGAACTTACCGAAGATGATCTACTCGAAACAGGAGTAGCGATTATGGCGCGGCCACCGGGCAAGAAAAATAGCACAATTCATCTGTTATCGGGTGGTGAAAAAGCCCTGACGGCTTTATCATTAGTTTTTGCTATTTTTCGACTCAACCCTGCACCATTTTGTTTGTTGGATGAGGTTGATGCGCCATTAGACGATGCCAACGTTGGCCGTTTTTGCCGACTGGTAGAAGAAATGTCACAGACAGTACAGTTTATTTACATCAGCCATAATAAGGTGGCAATGGAAATGGCCTCGCATCTGGCCGGTGTCACCATGCAGGAACCTGGTGTATCAAGGTTGGTTGCGGTCGATGTCGATGAAGCTGTTGCTTTGACAGAAGCATCTTAAAAACAAGAACCATAGGGTAAACTACAGATCATGGAAAGCCTGCAATGAGTACCATGCAAATTGTTTTTAGCGTTATCGGTCTACTGCTGATTGGCCTGATTATTGGTCATGGCATGTGGAACATTCGCCGTAACGAGCGTCGTGCTCGTGAACAACAGCTTGAACTTGAGCGAAAACGCCAGCAAACACAACCTTCTGCCGGTTTTGACGACGACGGTATTGGTGAAGTGCGGGTCATTCAACGAGCCTCAGAGCGTGTTTCGGAGCGGGACAGCAAGCAGCAGGTAACCAAGCCGAAACCGTCGACGCGGCGTGAAGCTGAAGGATTACGCCGAGATACTAAGGCCGAGGCAAAACCAACCGCAGACTTTGCTGACGCGCCTGAGCCACCGCGCTCAGGTGCAGATTCAGAGCCGACCTCAGCTCAGCACTCAGATCAGCACTCGGATCCGCACTCAGATCCCCACTCAGATCCAATCAGGAACCGGCATGCAGCACCGCTGGATGAACCGATCTCAGATCCTATCCGGGCAATGCAGGATGAGGACGAGCTTGATTTGCCGTCGTTGGCGGCAGAGCCAGATGAACTTAAAAAAGCCCAGCAAAGCGCGGAGTCAAAAAGCAAAGGTAAACCGCAACCAACGGCCGCAGCGCGAAAAACGTCAGCGGCTGAGCCAACTCAGCAAAGTATGGAATTACCGCTGGAACCAGATGACGAGCCAGCGCTTAGCCAGGCACCGGATCTGGTGATTGCACTGCATGTGATGGGCACTATCACTGGTCCGGTACTGTTACAACAGATGACTGAGCTGGGCTTTAAGTACGGCGAGTTTGATATTTTCCACCGTCATGTCGACACCGCCGGACAGGGACCTGTGTTGTTCAGCCTTGCCAATATGTTTAATCCGGGCACCTTTGATATCGATGCCATGGATCAATTTGAAACCAGGGGTGTAGCACTATTTTTGGCACTGCCGATTAAGAGCAATTCGGTCAAGGCCTTTACCATGATGCAGAACGCCGCTGAGAAGCTTGCCGCAGCGGTTGAAGGGGGCCAGGTACTTGATGAGAACCGTAATCCGTTAACCCGTCAGGCGGTGCAGCATATCCATCAGAGTATTCGGGAATACGAACGTAAACGACTTATTCGGCAGTAGTTAATCCTATGACAAAGACAGATGTCCGCCAGCGCGTAGAGGAACTACGTGCGCTTATAACCCGTTACAACAAAGAATATTATGAGTTTGACGAGCCAAGTGTTCCCGACGCGGAATATGACCGCTTGTTTCGGGAACTTCAGCAGCTCGAAAAAGATTATCCAGAGTTGCGTAGTAGTGCGTCACCGACCCAAAAAGTAGGCAGCCAACCCGTATCCGCGTTCCAGCAGGTACAGCATGAAATGCCAATGTTGTCGCTTGATAACGCCTTCGAGCAAGATGAGTTCGAAGCCTTTGCGAAACGTGTTCAGGAACGTCTCGATAGCGCCAGCGAAATTGCTTATTGCTGTGAACCTAAGTTGGATGGGGCCGCAGTAAGCCTGCTTTATGAGAATGGTAAGCTGGTGCGTGGCGCAACCCGCGGTGACGGCCAAACCGGCGAAGATATTACTGCCAATGTGCGCACCATACGCAACCTACCGCTGCAATTGGCAGGTGATTTCCCGCAGCGTTTTGAAGTTCGTGGCGAAGTCTTTATGCCGGTGCAAGCTTTTGAAGACTACAACCAGAAAGCAGTTGAACGTGGTGAAAAAGCCTTTGCCAACCCGCGCAATGCTGCCGCTGGCAGCTTACGCCAGCTTGATTCCCGGATCACCGCGGGGCGGCCGCTGCATTTTTACGCCTACGGTATGGGTGTAGTTAGCGATGATGTTGCACTCGCAGATTCGCACTTCCAGCGGTTACAACAGCTGGCAGGCTGGGGCCTACCCATTAGCGCTGAGGTCAAGTGTGTTACCAATGCCGAAGGTTGTGCAAAGTACTACGACGACATTTTAGCGCGTCGTCATGAACTACGTTATGAAATTGATGGCGTGGTGCTTAAGGTCGACGCGATTAAGCAGCAGCAGGATCTTGGCTTTGTATCACGGGCGCCGCGCTGGGCGATCGCCTGGAAATTTCCGGCGCAGGAAGAAATGACAGTGATTCATGGTGTCGATTTTCAGGTTGGAAGAACCGGCGCGATAACCCCGGTAGCGCGGCTTGAACCGGTTGCGGTAGCTGGTGTCACAGTTGCTAATGCCACGCTACACAACGCCGATGAAATTGCCCGGTTGGATATAAAACTTGGGGATACCGTCATCATCCGTCGGGCCGGCGATGTCATCCCACAGGTGGTTAATGTGGTCAAAGACAGGCGGCCTGACAATGCTGAAAGCATCGTCTTTCCCACCACCTGCCCGATTTGTGATTCGCATATAGAGCGCGCTGAGGGTGAGGCCGTTGCCCGCTGTACGGGTGGTTTGATCTGCGCTGCCCAGCGTAAGGAAGCACTGAAACATTTTGCCTCACGTAAAGCCATGGACATTGATGGCTTAGGCGATAAATTGGTTGAACTATTAGTGGAGCGTGAGTGGCTCAAATCGCCCGCCGATCTTTATCGTTTAAAAGCCCGGGAGTTGGCTATGTTACCGCGCATGGGAGAGAAATCGGCGGAGAATATCGCCAGCGCAATAGCAACCAGCAAGCAGACGACCTTACCTCGTTTTCTTTATGCCCTGGGAATACGTGAAGTAGGGGAAGCCACTGCCGCCAATCTGGCCAGCCATTTTGCCTCGCTGGAAGCTATTCAGGCAGCTAACCAGGCCGAACTAGAAAAGGTGGCTGACGTGGGTACCGTCGTCGCCAGCCATATTTATCAGTTCTTCCGTGAACCTCACAATGAAGAAGTCGTGCGTGATTTACTTGAGCTTGGAATTTCCTGGCCGCCGGTCGAGAAGCTTGCTGAGAGCGAAGCGACCTTAGCTGGTAACACCTATGTGCTTACGGGTACCCTTACGCAGATGACGCGCGATGAAGCCAAGCAAGCGCTGCAAGCGCGTGGTGCGAAAGTAAGTGGCAGTGTCTCAGCCAAAACCACAGCAGTCATTGCTGGTGATAATGCCGGTTCTAAGCTGAGTAAAGCTGAGCAGCTGGGCGTACCAGTGCTCAGCGAAGCTGATCTGCAGCAATTAATTGGTGATTAGCAATATCAGGAATCCGTTCCCACTCGGGTCACGTCAACGACAAGCTTAAGACGCTGGCCCGGTTGTAAGTAGTTAGAACGATGGATTTGGTTCCATTTTTCGATATCGCTTATGGCGACATTAAATTTTTGCGCAATGCGTGCCAATGAATCGCCTGAGCGAACCTGATAATGAATGTTGCGGGTGATCCCACTCGGTTTACTGTCATCCTTGAGCCATACCACCAGTGGCCGTCCCGGACGCAGCGGATCCGTGGGTGCCATACCATTCCACTTTGCCAGCTGGCGCAGATTTACGTTGTACTTACGACTGAGATCCCAAAACGTATCGCCGCTCGCAATTTCATGGGTGATCTTATACGCGCCGCGTTGCTGCGACTGAGTCGCTGACAGCCGTTGATCAGCAGATAAATTGTAGTCGTTGAGATCGCGCGATGCCGCAGGAATCAGCAGGTAATCACCCGCACGAATCAAATGTCCCTGAATGGAATTGGCTTGCTGAATTGCTTGGGCAGTTGTGTGGTATTGCCTGGCAATAACACTCAGGCTTTCACCGGATTTCACTTTGTGCCGGGTCCAGCGAACCAGGTCTTTGCTATCCGCTGAAGTGAGCCAGGCTTGCAGGTGCTGCGCGTTTTCGTTCGGCAACAACAAGCGATGTGGACCTTCTGGATCAGTCGCCCAACGATTGTACCCGGAGTTATAGCGATGCAACTGGTCAAGTTTGAGTCCTGATTTTTCAGCCGCTAATGCTAAATCAATCTGTGCATCCGTTTCGACCACTTCGAGGTAAGGTTTGTTGGGTATAGTTAACCAGCTGACCTGATACTTTTCCTGGTGCTTGAGAATCTCAGCTAAGGCTAATAACTTTGGCACATAAGCACGGGTTTCCCGTGGTAAGTCAAGCGACCAGAAATCAGTTGGCTTACCGGCGCGTTTGTTCTTGCGAATCGCCGATGAAACACGGCCGCCACCAGAATTGTACGCGGCCAGCGCATGCAACCAGTTGTCAAAGCGATTATTCAGGTCAGTCAGATAATCCAGCGCAGCATGGGTTGAGGCATAAACATCCCGGCGTCCGTCGTACCACCAATTAATGTCAAGTCCATACTGCCGTGCAGTGCCCGGGATGAATTGCCAGACGCCGGCAGCTTGTCCATGCGAATAGGCAAAAGGATCAAAAGCGCTTTCTACTATAGGCAGTAACGCCAACTCAAGGGGCAGACCGCGCCGTTCTATTTCTTCGACAATCAGATGCATGAAGGGTGTTGCCCGCTCAGCGACCCGATTCATATAAGCTGGATGTTTGAGGTAATAATCACGTTGCGCATCGATCCGTGCTTGCGCTGGAATTGGCAGACTGAGTTGTCGGCGAATACGCTGCCAGATGTCGGCTTCCTGCTGTGGTGTTAGTTCCACAACAACGGGAGCCTTGAGTGGTGGCTCAGGCTCAGTCGGTAAAAGTGCCGCTAATGGGGTAGTATCGATCACCGGTGTCGAAGTGGCGTCATCTTGCTGCTGATGAGTCGACTGTGATGGTTGTTGCTCAGCTGGTATTGATTGACAACCAGTAACAACAAGAGCGCTTAGTGTCAGCACTAGCCAGTTCTTCATTTAGCCCTATTCCTATTCTGTATTCCCTACGACTGCATGTGCGCAGTGTACGAGTTTAAAACTTATCTTTCCACTGCCTTAACTGAGCAAACTCTTCGGCATTGCGCGCGTGCAGAAAAGGGTTGATCGCAAGTTCTCTTGCAATATCAGATGGCAGTGAAGGCTTATCGTGCTCGCGCCACTTGGCAACTTGCTGTTGAGCTTGCTTAACAGCTGCGTTATCCGGCTCTGCTGCTGCGGCAAATTTCAAATTTGCTGCAGTATACTCATGCGCACAGTAGACGGCTGTCGAGGTCGGAAGTTCTGCCAGTTTGCGTAAAGAATTGTAAAGCTGTGGCGCAGTTCCCTCAAACATGCGGCCACAGCCTGCACTAAAAAGTGTATCGCCGCAAAATAAAATATCTTCTGCATAAAAACTGATGTGATCAAGCGTGTGCCCAGGGGTCTCGATGACCCTGAACTCGAGCTCAAGTCCTGCGGGGGTAAAGCGATCACCTTCAGCAACCGGGTGACTTATACCTTCAATTTTCGGGTTATGCGGACCATATACCGGCACATCGAAGTGCTTTAGCAAAGGTAACAGCCCGTCGGTGTGGTCCCAGTGGTGATGGGTAATCAAAATACTCGCTAAATCAACCTGTTGTGTTTTTAACCACTGGAGAACAGGCGTTTCGTCTCCAGGGTCAACGATAACAGCCGGAGCGCCGGCTGCTGGCTGAATTGCCCAAATGTAGTTATCATCAAAAGCTCTGATCGGGGATATAAGCATAATTTACCCATTCATTTTGCATTAGCGTGCAACCAGTATACAGGTGAGCCGAGCTCATGTTAAAACCAGCATTTCGTGAAAAAGCTGTAAAACCGCCGCAACACTGGCAACAACTTGCCTGCGGAAGCTGGTTGAAAGACCAGGTAGAGCAGCAACTTGCTGAAGAGTGTAAGCGGCTTTACGGTTATCATTTCGCTCGCGTTGGCTGTCTGAGCGCTGAACTGAGCTTGCCACAGTTCGCCATCGCACATCAATTCTCGGTCGCTGCTGCGCTGCACGAGCAAGTTCAGGTACAGGCCAAAAGTTCCGACTGGCCCTTTGCAGAAGCTTCCCTTGACGCCATTTTAGCGGTGGGACAACTTGAATTTGAACAGGATCCTCACCAGGTACTAAGAGATTTGAGTCGCAGTTTAATTGCCGACGGCAAATTGATCTATGTGGGGTTTAATCCGTTAAGCCCAAACCTCTTAACCAGCTTATGGCCGGGCAAAATGAAACAATACCCCTGGTCCGGCCGTTATTTTACCAAAGCGCGGTTAGTGGACTGGCTGACATTGCTAAACTTTGAAGTTACCGTTGAACGCTATTTTGCGCCCAGTTTTTTATTGGAGCGATGGGGGCTGCTACAAACGGGGGCAGAGCGACTGTTTAATGTTCTGCCACAATGCGGTACCCTTTATTTAGTTATTGCTAAAAAACGTGAGTTCCCGTTAACCCGGATTACCGCGCGACAAAAGCAACGTCAGTTGCGGCCGAATTTACAATCCGCTCCGTTGGCGAATCAAACACAACCTAAGGAGTACTGATGTTATCACCACAAGAGTTATGTGCTAAAGCGAAGAGTAACGTTGAGGAAATCGATGTGGACACACTGCAGCAACGCATTGCTGAAGGCGCTCGTGTGATTGATGTGCGTGAACCGGGCGAATATGCTGCTGGCCACATTCGTACGGCGGTAAACATGCCGCGTGGCGTACTGGAAATGCAGTTGACTCAACATCCTGACGTAGCAGGTTATGATGATGCCTTACAGCGTATGGCCGACCAGCCTTTGTATCTTATTTGTCGTTCAGGTGGGCGTTCCGCGTTAGCTGCAGAGTCACTGCAGCGTATGGGATTCGACAAGGTTATTTCCGTCGACGGCGGTATGCAGGCATGGGAAGAACGCAAGTACCCACAAGTGACCGGTGAATAACTTTTAGTTTGCCTGCGCCTGGTAGCCGGTGTCTTCAAGTAAGTCAGAGCCACTGGCTGCGGTGCGGGCAAGTTCGTCACAACGCTCATTCTGCGGATGCCCAGCGTGACCTTTCACCCATTCCCAGGCGATGGTGTGGCGCTCAGCAGCTTTATCCAGAGCTTGCCACAGGTCAGCATTTTTCACGGGTTTGCGGTTTGAGGTGCGCCAGCCATTGCGTTTCCAGTTATAGATCCAACTTTCAATGCCTTGTTTTAAGTACTGACTGTCTGAGGTCAGGGTGACCTTGCATGCGTGCTTCAATGCTTCTAATGCTTTGATGGCTGCCAGCATTTCCATGCGATTATTGGTGGTTAAACGATACCCGGCGGCCAATTCTTTGCGGTGCTCACCGTACTCGATAACCGCTCCATAACCACCTGGACCCGGATTACCTAAACATGAGCCATCCGTATAGATGTGGACATGTTTCATGGTTGTTGCCACAGCGGAGCGTCAATAAGCTGCAAACGTTCGTGATGCGCCTGCTCTTCTGCGGCGGTCGCCTTGATCACTCTTAGCGCAGGTTTATTCTGGACCGGACGCCAGTCCACTTGCTGACCATTTTGCTGGTGGGATTGTTTTTGGGTAGCGAGTTCCAGTTTGGTTTGCCCGCCAGTCATCATCAGGTAAACGTCAGCCAGTAACTCGGCATCAAGTAATGCACCGTGGAAGGTACGATTCGAGTTATCAATACCAAAGGCACGGCACAGGGCATCAAGGTTGTTCTTTTGCCCGGGGCGCATTTCGCGGGCCAACATTAAGGTATCGAGAATGCTGCAATACTCGCTGGTCCGGCCGGTGCCATTGCGTAGCAGGGCAAATTCATGATCCATAAAGCCGACGTCAAAAGCGGCATTGTGGATGACCAGCTCAGCGCCCTTAATGAAGGCAAGAAATTCTTCTGCAATTTGTGCAAAGACGGGTTTGTCTTGCAAAAACTCGTTGGTAATACCGTGTACTTCGATCGCTTCCTGTTCCACCACGCGTTGCGGGTTGATGTAAACATGGAAGGTATTCCCGGTAAGCTTGCGGCCGATAAGTTCGACCGCACCAATTTCAATGATGCGATGGCCGCGAGCCGGATCAAGACCTGTGGTTTCGGTATCGAGTACAATTTGACGCATGCGGTTGTGATTACCTTTATTAGTTTTATTCTCGCTTAAGAAGATTACCTGAACTCAGGCGCAATTGCGATCCTCGATCAGCCTTTAAAATAGACAAGATACGCCGATTTGGTTGTTTTTCAGGCAAACAAAACGAAACTTCAAAAAAAAGGTTGACGGGGGGCGGGCGCCCTCGTAATATTCGCTCCGCATTCGGGGGGACCCATCCGGGAAACTCAGAATCAGGAAACTGGAGCGGTAGTTCAGTTGGTTAGAATACCGGCCTGTCACGCCGGGGGTCGCGGGTTCGAGTCCCGTCCGCTCCGCCACTTTCCTGAATGCAAATCACCGCTGCGGAGCGGTAGTTCAGTTGGTTAGAATACCGGCCTGTCACGCCGGGGGTCGCGGGTTCGAGTCCCGTCCGCTCCGCCATTTCAACAAGAAGTTTCTGTTGTGGAGTGTTGCGCGATGAGTACGGTTTCGGCCTGCTTGACGTGTGGAGCTTGCTGCGCGTCCTATCGTGTTTCGTTTTATTGGGGTGAAGCCACTGGCGCACCTGCAGGTTATGTTCCCTCCGAACTCACCGAAAACTTTCATCCTCATTTGTTATGCATGCAGGGTACAAATCAGCCCCAGCCACGTTGTGTCGCCTTACAAGGTGAAATTGGCCAACAGGTCGGTTGTCGCATCTATTCCAATCGTCCATCGCCCTGTCGTGACTTTGTTGCTGGCGACGAAGGCATCAATCCCTATTGTGATAAGGCACGTGCGAGACATGGTCTTGCCCCGCTGATTCCGATCAAAGAAGTCGCTTAACTATCCGCGAATAGGTTCAATGGCAGGTTTGAAGCCACGAAAAGCTCTTGAGTGCCGCGTTACCAGCGGTTACATTATTGTGCGTTAAAAGCGAATCCTATCTGTTAAGGTAGAGATCAACGAACACACAGGGAGATCCTCCAATGCGTAAGAGCATCATTGCCGTAGCTATCGGCGCAGCACTCACACTTGCTGCATGTGCTGATCAAGAAGCGGCACAAAATACCAACGAACAAACAGCTGAACAAACTCAACAAACAGCAAGCGAGCAAAATTCAGTCGCTGAGTTTGATCAAAGCAACCCATTTTATGCAGAGAGCACATTGCCATTTTCTGCTCCTGACTTTACCAAAATTGAATTCGCTCATTATGAGCCAGCTCTGCTTGCCGGTATGGAAGAGCACGCTGCCGAAATCGACGCTATTGCAACTAACCCTGAACCCGCCACGTTTGAGAATACTATTGTAGCGATGGAGAAATCAGGTCGCCTGCTGAGCCGCGTCTCTGCTGTATTTGGCAACCTTGCCGGCTCTGCTGGTAACGACGACTTCCGTGCCCTGCAAGTAAAAATGGCACCTAAGTTTGCTGCTCACAGCGACAACATTAACCTGAATCCAGAATTGTTTGCCCGTGTTAAAGCGGTTTACGAGAATCGTGACCAGCTTGAGGGCGAAGCACAACGCCTGGTTGAAGATACCTACAAAGGTTTTGTTCGCGCCGGCGCTGAGTTGAGCGAAGAGCAGAAAACGCGGATTCGTGAAGTGAATTCCGAAATGTCATCAATGATCACCGAGTTCCGCAATAACTTGATGAGCCTGGTTGATGAAAATATGGTGGTGGTCGAAGATAAGGCACAACTCGCCGGCTTAAGTGACTCGCAAATTGCTAGCCTGGCAAATGCTGCTGAAGCGAAAGACATGCCGGGCAAGTATGTGATTACGGTCACTAATACCACTCGCCAGCCTATTCTGTCCTCACTGGAAAATCGTGAACTACGTGAAAAAGTATGGAAAGCATCAGCATTACGGGGTACGGGTAACACCGCGACTGACAACCGTCCGCTGGTTAAGCGGCTTGCTGAGTTGCGCGCAGAAAAAGCGCAGTTATTAGGTTACGAAAACTGGGGTGCATACGTACTGGAATTGAGTATGGCGTCAGCGCCAGAAGCAGCGCAACAAATGCTGCGTGATCTGGTTCCGGCCGTAGTCAGCAATGTTGAAGCAGAAATGGCTGCGATCCAGGAAGTTATCAATGCCAATGGTGAAGAATTTGAAGTGCAGCCGTGGGATTGGGCGTACTACGCCGAGCAAGTTCGTGCTGAAAAATATGCCTTGGATTCGAATGAAGTTAAGCAATACTTCGAGTTCAACCGCGTGGTTGAAGATGGCGTATTCTATGCGATGAACCAGTTGTTTGGTATCACCTTTGAACAGCGTGATGACATTCCTACCTACGCTGATGACATCGTGGTTTATGAAGTCAAAGACGTCGACGGTGAAAGCTTAGGTCTGTTTTACGGTGACTGGTTTAGCCGCGAAGGTAAACGTGGTGGTGCATGGATGAGTTCATTTGTTTCACAGTCTCATCTGTTAGATAACAAACCAGTGATTCTGAACAACATGAACATCACCAAGGCAGCGGACGGCGAACCGACCTTGCTGAGCTTTGATGAAGTAAGCACCATGTTCCATGAGATGGGCCATGCCTTACACGGTATGTTCTCTGACGTCATGTATCCGTCACTGGCGGGTACGTCAGTGTCGCGTGACTATGTCGAATTCCCGTCAACTTTCCAGGAAGACTGGACCCTGAATCCGAAAGTTATTGCCAACATGGCAAAACATCACGAAACAGATGAGCAAATTCCGGAAGAGTTACTTGAGAAAGTGATGGCAGCGAAGAACTTTAACATGGGTTATGACACCCTTGAGTACATTGCTGCAGCTTTGCTGGATCTTGAGTACCACACCCTGACACCTGAGGCTGCCGCGAGCATCGAAGATGTAAATGAATTTGAAAAAGCTGCTTTGGCTCGTAATGGTGTAGACCTTGATGCGGTACCACCGCGTTATCGTTCTACCTTCTTTGCCCACGTATTTGCCGGCGGTTATTCGGCAGGTTACTACGCGTACATGTGGTCAGAAGTACTTGCCGCTGATGCCTTTAAATACGTGCAGGAAAATGGTGGTCTGACGTTAGAAAATGGTCAGGCGTTCCGTGATGCGATTTTGTCAAAAGGTAATAGTAAAGATCCGATGCAACAGTACATCGACTTCCGTGGTCAGAAACCGACGGTTGACGCTTTGCTTGAACGTCGTGGTCTGACAGCACCGAAAATCGACTAAATTTTAATTAGTTGATAACAGAAGGCAGACACTCAGGTGTCTGCCTTTTTTTTAATCTTCCCGTAGATTCACGAAAAACGTAATAAGTAAAATGGACGCGAAGTAGGTAAAAGAACCTTTGAAAGCACTGTCACCCAGAGGTGTTTGCCACATTTGGAAGAAGGCTCCACCAATGGCATGAAACAAGCCAAACCATACTAATGTGGCGACGCCTGCCGCGATAAATGTCATTGATTTTGCTTTCTGGAAAATCTCAGCCGGCGCGTTGCGCTGCTGTATGAGTTGCCAGGTTGCAAATAGAAACAGTAGTCCGGCAAGCATTTCCAATAGAATAATCACCCAGGTGGAAACCTGAATAAGAATTTCATTATTTACCGCAAAGGCGAAGGTGTTGGGGTAGTATTCATGATCGGCCATGGTAAATACTGAAGCTACAAAATAGTAGGCCGCCTCAAGGTTGGCCAGATTTTGCAGGGCGTAAAACAGGCACATCACGCCCATGCTGAGTACCAGAAGAACTTTGATCCAGCGCAGTGTCATGAGAGTCTCCTTGTTTATTGTTGTCGTTATTGCCGTCTTTACTCCTAGTTTGCAGACTGAGAAAAGTCAATTTTATGGTACCGTAATAAACACGGTGAATAGTGGAATTTAACTCTTGCTTACTGGTCTATATTGCCCATCTTTGCTATACTTCGCGCCACTTTTCTAATCCTTTCCGAACCTAGTAAGGAACGACTATGGCGATTGATAGTTCAAAGATTATTTATACGGAAACTGATGAAGCGCCGCGCCTGGCAACCTACTCATTGTTGCCGATAATTCGCGCGTTTACTGAAGCCGCAGGCGTATCGGTTGAAACCCGTGACATCTCTTTAGCTGGCCGTGTTATTGCATTGTTTCCAGAGTATTTAAGCGAAGACCAGCGGATTAACGATGCCCTTGCTGAGCTCGGCGAGCTGGCCAAGACACCAGAAGCTAATATCATCAAGTTACCTAATATCAGCGCCTCAATTCCTCAGTTGGTTGCCTGTATTAAAGAGCTACAGAGTCAGGGCTATAAGCTTCCTGATTATCCGTTTGAGCCAAAGACTGATGAAGAGCGCGATGTTCGCGCTCGTTATGACAAGGTTAAAGGCTCTGCCGTTAATCCGGTATTACGTGAAGGTAACTCTGACCGTCGCGCTCCGGCATCGGTTAAAAACTATGCCAAAAAACATCCGCATCGCATGGGCGCCTGGAGCAAAGACTCGCAGACACGTGTAGCGCATATGGATGAAGGCGATTTTTATGGCAGTGAACAGTCGACGACCTTTGCCAGTGGTGACGATCTTAAAATCATATTAAATACACCTGCAGGCCCGCGCGTTTTAAAAGACTCAGTAAAAGTATTGCCGGGTGAAGTTGTCGATGCTGCGTGTATGGACGTTACCAAATTGCAGGAATTCTTCGCGCGTGAGACAGAAAAAGCGAAAGAACAAGGTGTATTGCTGTCATTGCATCTGAAAGCGACCATGATGAAAGTCTCAGACCCGATCATGTTCGGTCATGCTGTGCGTGTCTACTTCAAAGACCTGTTTAACAAGCATGCAGATTTGTTCAACGATCTTGGTGTTGACGTGACCAACGGCTTTGGCGATGTGCTCGCAAAAATCGCGACCCTTCCAGCCGATAAGCGCGCAGAAGTTGAAGCTGATATCCAGGCTGTTTACGAAGACCAACCTGATCTGGCAATGGTTAATTCACACAAGGGTATCACCAATCTGCACGTGCCCAGCGATGTCATCATCGATGCTTCCATGCCAGCGATGATCCGTGACTCAGGCAAAATGTGGAACAAAAATGACGAGCGTCAGGACACCCGTGCGATGATCCCTGATCGTTGTTATGCCGGGGTGTACGAAGAAACCATTACATTCTGCCGTGAAAATGGCGCATTTGATCCGGCCACTATGGGTACCTGCCCGAATGTCGGCCTGATGGCACAAAAGGCAGAAGAGTATGGTTCACATGATAAGACTTTCGAAATCCCGGTAGACGGTACTGTAAAAGTCATCAACAAAGCTGGCGACGAAATATTCAGCCATGATGTCAAAAAGGGTGATATCTGGCGTATGTGTCAGGTGAAAGATGCACCGATCCGTGACTGGGTTAAATTGGCGGTCAATCGCTCACGCTTAAGTGGAATGCCTGCGGTATTCTGGCTTGACCAAAATCGTGCTCACGATGCTGAACTGATCAAAAAAGTGAATACCTACTTGCAGGATCACGATACCGAAGGTCTGGATCTGCAAATCATGGCTCCGGTAGAGGCGACGCGTCATACCTTGCAACGTATGAGAGCGGGTAAAGACACGATTTCTGTTACCGGAAACGTGCTGCGTGACTACCTTACCGACTTGTTCCCAATTCTTGAGTTAGGTACCTCTGCGAAGATGTTATCTATCGTACCACTGATGAATGGTGGTGGTTTGTTTGAAACTGGGGCTGGCGGTTCAGCACCTAAGCACGTACAACAGTTTGTCGAAGAGAATTACCTGCGTTGGGATTCACTGGGTGAGTTTCTGGCGTTAGCGGCATCACTGGAGCACCTGGCACAGCGTACCGACAATCAACGCGCGCAGATTCTTGCCGACGCGTTGGATAAAGCTACTGCGAAGTTCCTCGAAAACGATAAGTCACCGGCTCGTAAGTTGGGTAAAATCGACAACCGCGGTAGCCACTTCTACCTGGGGATGTATTGGGCTGAAGCCTTAGCTAACCAGTCAGAAGATACTGATTTGGCGGCGCGCATGAATAAGCTGGCAACATTCATGAACGAGAATGAAGCGAAAATCATCGCAGAGCTTAACAGTGTGCATGGTGAAAGCGTTGAGATTGGTGGATACTACCAGCCAGATACTGAGCTTGTGTCTAAAGCGATGCGTCCTTCAGCGACGCTGAATGCGGCACTTGCTAACCTTTAAAGCTGGACTGCAACAGACAAGCCGCAATGTTAACCCATTGCGGCTTTTTTATGGCCGCAGGTAAATGGTTTCGCGCACACCCTCAGTGACTTGATAGCGAATGCGATTGCGACCTTCGTTTTTTGCTTCATAGAGAAGTTCATCGACAAGACGGACAGTGGCTTCCCAGTCAGGCGCGGCCTGATTCTTGCTGTTACTGATGATGGTGCACCCGCCGCTTAGGGTAATATGCAGTCGGCCGGCGCTGGTATGAAAGGCTTTTTCACCAATATCAGTCAGCAGTTTTCGGGCCACCTGTAATACTTGTTCGCGCTGAATGTGTTCAAGGATTAGCAGGAACTCCTCGCCGCCCCAGCGAATCGCCATATCGGTACGCCGCAGGGTATGTCTTATCCGCCGACCAAATTCGATCAGCACTTCGTCACCGACAGTATGGCCATGCTTGTCGTTTATGGTTTTAAAATGATCAATGTCTAAAATAAATACGGCGTGATCGCCCGTGTAAATGCGATGGTCGTCACGCAATAAGCGATCGTAAATTGCCCGGCGGTTATGCAAGCCGGTGAGAGGGTCGCGTAGCGATTGCTCCTGCAGCTCATTGTTAGCTTTATTAAGCAGTAAATTGAGCTTACGGGTTTTGCGGTAGCTAAAGGCAAAAAGGATAAGCAGAACCAGCATGAAGGCACTTGCCAGTAATACAAAATCCTGATTACGCTGCTGATTAGCAAGCTGTTGCCGTTGCAATTCAGCTTGCTGCTCCAGCAATTTTATTTCGTAAGACTTCTCGCTAGCTTCATAACGAACCTGTAATTCATTGATTTGTTGCTCGCGTTGCGTTTCTGCGACTTCGGCCCGAAGTTGCGCTTGCTGCTTCAGGGTCTCGGCTTGCTGCTGATAGCGTCCGGCAATCTCATAGGCACGCGCGATATGAGTTAGCAGAATGGCTTGTTCACGTTTCAATGCAAAGCTGTTGAAAACCTCCGCTGCAGCCAGCATTTCAGCAATGCCCTGATCATGCTGACCTTGTAAGACTTTAATGTAACCCAAGTTAAATTCGGTGACGGATCGCTCATTTACGTTATTGATTTGGCGTGCGATTTCGAGGCCACGTTCCAGGTACTCGGTGGCGTCCTCAAGTTTATCCATTAAGAGTTTTGCGGCACCAGCATTGTTGTAGGCCAGCATTTCCACTCTTGGATTAGCACTTTCCCGGGCGACTTCGGCGGTCTCAAGAAAGGCTTCTACGATTGCTTCTGACGGCCCGTCCTGATATTGCTTCGAATAAGCGCGGAGCAAATATAATTCGGGCAAATGAGTGGTAATACCGTTTCGGTGGGCATCTTCGATAGCGTCCTCAGCAGTCCTGACCGAAGCACTCCAACGACCAAGATTAGCCTGAATTCGTGCCAGATGGAGATTAACAAACTGGCGTCGGCGCTGTTGTCCCTGTTCTTCAGTCAGGGGGATAAGAGCCCGTGCTGATAATAAATATTCCAGGGCATCAGAAGTGTTATTAACATTCTGTAAGACACGCGCAATGAGATGATTTGCGTGATACCTGACCCGGATATTGGTCACCGCAGGAAGCAACTCCAGGATGGGGTCAATCTTTTCCTTTGCTTTTTCGAATTGCTCATTTGCGACGTAAGCTTCAGCGATAACTACCTGGATTTCGGTTATGGCGTTGACGTTGCCTGATGCTGCAGCAATTTGTTCGACTTCATCGGCAATCACTAAAGCTGCTGTCAGATTCTCCTGCATGGCTCGGCTTAAAATATGATAACCCTGAGCGCGAACAAACGACTCTACCGGCGTGTCGACGTCCACGGAGCGCAACAAATCGTCCAGCGCTTGTGGATTACTTGGAATGAAGTCACCATCTAACATCGCGTCCATTTGTGCTTCGAGCAAAGGATCACGTTCATCCGTGGTGGCATAGGTTTCGCGTTTGTCATCCTCACTGAAATCGAAGAAACTTGGCAGGCTGGAGGCAGTTACAGGCAAAGACACCGGGCAGATTAAAGCAACCAGCAGCAAACTGGCGAGTGGAATCATGTGCTGTGGGCGCTGCGAATGACATTGCATAGTGGTTTTCAATGATAAACTTATGCTTGAACAATACCGCCAAATAATAGGGGTGTCTAGAATTTGTCCGGTTTTAACAATGGTTAACTGAATTTTCAAGAAAAGCCAGAATGTCTTCTAGATGCTCAGCAAACCCTTGAAACCCATGATCACCACCTTCCTCAACGGTTGTTTTTACCTCAGGCAAAGCGTCCAGCGCTTCGCGATAATCGAGCAGTTCGTCACCGGTTTGCACCAGCAGCCAACACTGGCTGGCAGTGAACGGCAACGGGTAGTCAGGCTCGATCTCTTGCAAAGTAGCAACATAACTTTCCCGCCACTCGTACGTACTGTCGTCAAAGTAATGGGTAGCTGTGCCCAACGCTCGGCGTAAAGACCTGCCAGCATGCATCGACGGATTGATTAAAACCACCGGCAGGTGGTATTTAAGCGCCAGCACCTGTGCGTAAAAACCGCCTAAAGAGGACCCCATGAGACAGACTTTGTGTTCAGTGCTTACGGCCGACAATTGTTCAATCAACTCCTCCAGCGTCTGCAACGCCAGGGCTGGTATATGCGAGAGTGAAGGAGCAATGAAAGGCACGTGGTGCTGCTGACAGTGCGCGCGCATGGCTTGTGCTTTGCTGCCAAACCCGTTTGAGCCAAAACCATGAATAAAGAGAACTAAGGGCTTACTCATGGTCGCTGTTCACCAGTTGCCAAGGCTTTCAGTACATCGCGGGTGAAATCATGCTCATTGAAGCCGGGCTGTCCGGCAAGGTCATAACCGCGGCGGACGACAACAAGATCATGGCTTGGAATAATCACCAGGAATTGGCCCCGGTTACCGCGCGCCGCGATGGTGTCATTGGGTAGTTCCGGGAAACGCTCGTTGTAGAGCCACCACTGTGCGCCGTAACCCGGCGAACCGGCGTCCGGCTGCGCTGGGGCTGGGGTACTGATGTAGGTCAGCCAGTCTTCGGGTAACAGCCGTTCATCGTACCACTCGCCATTGTTCAGATGCAGTACGCCTAAACGGGCTAAGTCACGCGCAGTGGTCCAGACCTGAGAGGACAAGATAAAATCACCCTGCCAGTCGGTCTCGAGATAGGTGTGCTGCATGCCGATTTTGTCGAGTAGCGCATGAAAGGGGAAGCGCAGGTAATCATCGAGGGTGGCAAAACGTTCACGTAAGGTGCGCAGCGCAAGCATGGTGTCATTGTTGGCATACTTCCAGCGCTCGCCTGGCGTGACTTCTAAAGCTGCCTCAGTTGCTGTATCGCTGACCAGGCCACCGCCCATGTAAACCCGGTCGGTACGATTGCCTGCGACATTGCTATCCAGTCCAGAGGCCATCTGTAACAGATTTTCCAATGTAATAGCGCCACGCGGGTCAAGCGGATGAGACCAGTTTTCCAATCCTGCTGCTTCATCAACCTCGAGTAAACGCTGGTAAACAGCGGCGCCAATGACACTGGCGCCAATACTCTTGGCCACAGACCACGTGCGTTGCGCGGTCTCCGGAGTAAAGCCTGGCAGATAACGTTCCGCCAGCAGATGCTCAGGGGTTGCGATTAACACTGCGGAAGTGCGCGCGCCGGCCCCGTAATGCTTACTAAAAGCCTGATCAATGACAGCTGCAAGTGCACTTTGCTGCTCAGCGGGTAATGGAGAATTACCTGTTTGCCAGGGTTGCCCATTATCTGCAGCGGGAGGCTCGGCACTTACATAGGGATTTGCCAGGTGTTCGTGTTGCGCGAAACTTGCTCCGACGGGTAAATCCACACAACCGAGCTTAGGCCGCCAGATCGAAATACGGGCGCGCTGGCCATCATCATAAGCGACGCGAACCCACTTCTGCTCGCGATTGATTTCCGCTGTTAAGTTATCGACACGATCGGCTATAAGGGGATAGATGCCGCCGAGCTCATGCTCGCGAATTTGTTCCGGGCTCTTCCCGCCGTTAAAGGTGGCGCTGCAGGTAAAGCCGGCGACATAACCCGCGGCATAGGCGTTCAGGGTAGTTTCAGTTTCTGCTGCTGCGGCTTGGCCCAGCAGACCAGCGAGTGCCAGTGGCAACATGGTAAGTCGGGCGAAACGAACGAAATGGCGCATAAGAGTTCCTGATTAATGGTTAGCAGTAAGTTTGATTCTAAGCACCTCAGTCTGATTGGTCACGTAAAGTACACGGCCATCGGTCTCAAGCACAGTAACGTTCGACGTAAAATCGGGTAATTCAATGAGCTCGATAAGCTCACCATCAGGTGCATAGGTATAAATACCTTCCGGTCCTGCGACGTACAAAGTTCCATCGCTGGCGACACTCATGCCATCCATACCCTGGTCGTAGCTGCCGTCGAGCCGGGCAAATACACGTTTATTGGTGACGCCCGCGGCGGAGACGTCGTAGGCATAGATAACCCATTTATAGGCATCGTTAACATACAGCGTCGATTCATCGGGACTTAGGGCGAGGCCATTTGGCAGCGCCAGACTATCGTCGAGTAAGACCAACTCGTCAGCGGCATTAATTTTGAACACCCCGGCAAAGCCCAGTTCGTTATCTTCTTCGTCGATGGCAAAGGGAGGATCGGTAAAGTAAATTGCACCGTCGGCAGCGACAATCAAATCATTCGGACTGTTCAGGCGTTTGCCTTCATAAGAGGTTGCTAACGCGGTTTGTGTGCCATCCTCGTTTAATCGAGCAATGCGACGGCTGAGGTGTTGCGCCATGAGGATGCGCTGTTCGCTATCAAGTGCTAAGCCATTGGCATTACTTGATGGGCGTATGGCAACCTCGGTTGTGCCAGTTGGCGACCATGCGTAAACCGTGTTGTTGGGAATATCTGAAAACCAGAGCTTATCACCGTGCCAGAGTGGGCCCTCAGTGAACCGGTGGCCGTCACTGATGGTTTCGATTTCGTATTTATGTTCCTGGCTATGTTCCTGATCCTGACTATGTGCATTAGTAACGAATAACGCCAGAGAAATGAGACTGACTTTGATAACGCCGCAGTAATTTAAGCTGTTTAACATGACTTAGCTCCTGTTTAGACCTGGATCTTTTAAATCTGGATAGCACTATAAGGTCATTTCTTAGCTAATAAATCAAGCTGTGGTAACCATTGCTGGTTATTACACTTAGACGACAATGGAGCATGACATAGCGTTACGCATGCGGCACAATAGATAAAGATGTGACACTAAGAGATAACGATAAAGGCGCATGACAGAACCAGTGCAAACTTCAGCCCCCCAGTTTATTCATTTACGGGTCCACAGCGATTTCTCCATGATCGATGGCCTGGCCAAAGTTGGTCCTATTTGCGAAGCGACTGTAGATAAGGGCATGCCAGCATTGGCGATAACGGACCAGATGAACATGTGTGGTCTGGTCCGGTTTTATCGGACCACCCAGAATAAAGGCTTAAAACCTATTGTTGGCTGTGATCTCTGGGTGTTGCCACAAGACTGGACAGCGGATAGCAAAGAGCAGCCATTTCGGCTAACTGCGCTCGCTATGAACAACGCGGGTTACCAGCAACTTACTCAGCTCATAAGTCGTGGCTATCTGGCCGGGCACCGCATGGGTCGCCCCTGTGTTAATAAAGAATGGTTAGCAGAGCATGCTGAAGGTTTGCTGTTATTAAGCGGTGGCAGGGAAGGCGATATTGGCCGTAAACTACTGCAAAACAGACAGGACGAAGCCGAACAGGAGCTGGCGTTTTATCAGCAGCACTTCCCCGATCGTTTTTATCTCGAGTTATTGCGTACCGGCCGTCCGCAGGAAGATGATTATCTGCATGCGGCCGTGGCTTTAGCGGCCGCGCAGGATGTGCCTGTGGTGGCGACCAACGAGGTGGTGTTTCTTAAACAGGAGGACTTCCATGCGCACGAGGTGCGGGTCGCAGTCGCTGATAGTTATACTCTGGATGATAAACGCCGACCTAAAAAATATAGCGCGGAACAGTATTTAAAAAGTCCTGAGGAAATGGCAGAGCTGTTCGCTGATATCCCCGAGGCGCTGGCAAATACTGTCGAGATCGCAAAACGCTGTAACGTTACTATTACTCTCGATAAGTACGTATTGCCTGAATTTCCTACCGGAGGCATGACGCCGGAAGACTTTTTAGTGAAAAAGTCACAGGAAGGATTAGAACAACGGCTGTTACAACTGTTTCCTGACGAAGAAGAACGCGCAGTACAGCGCAAAGCCTACGATGAACGCTTGCAGATAGAGCTGGATGTTATCAATCAGATGGGGTTCCCGGGCTACTTCCTGATTGTAATGGAGTTTATTCAGTGGTCGAAAGATAACAACATACCGGTCGGTCCCGGGCGCGGTTCTGGTGCCGGCTCTTTAGTTGCGTATGCGTTAAAAATTACCGATCTCGACCCCCTTGAACTTGATCTCCTGTTTGAGCGGTTCCTGAACCCGGAACGGGTCTCCATGCCCGATTTTGATATCGATTTTTGTATGGATCGGCGAGATGAGGTTATTGACCACGTCGCCGATTTGTATGGGCGCGAAGCGGTCTCCCAGATTATTACCTTTGGTACTATGGCGGCCAAGGCGTCGATCCGTGATGTTGGTCGGGTGCTGGGCCACCCTTATGGTTTTGTCGATAAAATTACCAAATTAGTGCCCGGCGACCCGGGCATGACCTTAGCTAAAGCCTTTGAAATCGAACCGCGTCTGGTGGAAGTCTACAACCAGGATGAAGATGTTCGCGATCTTATCGATATGGCGCGTATTCTCGAGGGCGTGACGCGTAATGCCGGCAAGCACGCTGGCGGCGTGGTTATCGCACCGGATAAGATTACCGATTTCTCACCACTGTACTGTGACGAGGAAGGCAAGCAGCCGGTCACCCAGTTCGATAAGAACGACGTTGAGGCGGCGGGCCTGGTTAAGTTCGACTTCCTGGGTTTGAGAACCCTGACGATTATTCAGTGGGCATTGGATATGGTCAACGCGCAACGCGCTAAGCGTGGTGAGCAGGCGGTCATTATTGATAAAATACCACTAGATGATCCAGCCTGCTTTAAGTTGTTGAAAAAAGCGCAAACCACTGCTGTATTCCAGCTCGAGTCGAGTGGCATGAAGCAGTTGATCAAGAAAATGCTACCGGATAGCTTCGAAGATATTATCGCACTGGTGGCGTTATTCCGGCCGGGCCCGCTGCAATCGGGCATGGTCGATAACTTTATCGATCGTAAGCATGGCCGCGAACAGATTTCCTATCCTGATAAAGATTATCAGCACGAATGGCTACAGCCCATTCTGGAACCGACGTACGGTGTTATTCTTTATCAGGAACAGGTCATGCAGATTGCGCAGGTGCTGGCTGGCTACTCACTAGGCGAGGCCGACTTATTACGCCGTGCCATGGGTAAGAAGAAGCCAGAGGAAATGGCGAAACAGCGCGAGGTGTTTGCCGACGGTGCCGCGAAGAGTGGCATCGATCCTGAGCTGGCCATGAAGATCTTCGACCTGGTAGAGAAATTTGCCGGCTACGGTTTCAACAAATCGCATTCAGCAGCCTACGCCTTGGTTTCCTACCAGACACTGTGGATGAAAACCCATTATCCGGCGGAATTCATGGCGGCGGTCATGTCCGCCGATATGGACAACACCGATAAAATTGTGACCCTGGTCGATGAATGCGAACAGTTGGGTCTTAAGCTTTTACCGCCAGATGTTAATGTAGGCCAATACAAATTTACCGTCGACGAGCAGGGCCATGTTGTTTACGGTATTGGTGCCATTAAAGGCGTTGGTGAGGCGCCGATTGAAGCGATTCTGGCGGCGCGCAACGAGGGCGGAAGTTTCTCAGACCTGTTTGATTTTTGCTGCCGGGTCGATTTAAAACGCCTTAACAGGCGGGTGCTGGAAAAGTTGATTCGCGCAGGTGCAATGGATTCGTTGGGGCCGCATCGTGCTGCGCTGATGGCAACCCTGGAAAAAGCCATGCGCCAGGCAGAGCAGCATGCGCGTGCCGAGGCCATAGGGCAGTCTGATTTATTTGGCGTATTGACCACCGCAGCCGACACCGATGCCATAGAGCATGAGTTCGAACAGGTGAGCGAATGGCCGGAAGCAATATGGCTCGACGGCGAACGTGAAACCCTTGGACTATACTTAACCGGGCACCCGATTAATCGTTACCGGGCGGAATTGCGTAACTATGTACCATGCAATTTAGCCAATGTGCGGCCCACCGGCCGCGACCAGATGACCACCATAGCCGGCTTAGTCATCGACATGCGGGTCATGGTGAACAAAAAAGGCGCACGCTGGGCGATTGTCACCCTGGATGACAAAACAGCACGATTTGATGTACGCTTTTTTGCACAAGATTACGAAACTTATGAAGATTTTCTGGCAAAAGACAGAATTTTGGTCATAAAAGGAGAGGTCAGCTTTGATGATTACTCCGGTGGCAATACAATGACCGCCAGAGAAGTTATGACCATAACCGGTATGCGCGAGCAATACGCGAAAGGATTGCGGTTATGCTTGCGACCAGAGCAGCTTGAGGGCGCGGCATTTAAACGCTTAGTTACCACTCTTGAGGCATATCGTGGTGGAGCATGTCCGCTTATTTTTGACTATCAGCGGCCCGATGTCAGCGCCAGTTATCAGGCGGCCACCGAATGGTACATTACGCCGGAAGACGAATTATTGTACGAGTTAGAGCAGCAGCTCGGTGCTAAGCATATTGCGCTAGAATTTTGATTTGCAGCCTGCACTAAAGCAGTGTTGCCCACGGGAGTCCAAATGAATTTGCAATTTTTAGAGTTCGAAAAGCCTATTGCAGAACTGCAAGCACAAATCGAAGAACTAAAAGCTGTCGGTGCAAAGGGTGATTTTGACATATCTATCGAGGAAGAGATTGCCAAGCTTCAGGAGAAGCGCGAGCAACTGATCGAAAAGATTTTTGGTGACCTTGGTGCGTGGCAGGTAGCGCAGATGGCACGCCATCCTATGCGTCCCTATACCCTCGATTATATTGAACATATTTTTACCGACTTCGACGAATTGGCCGGCGATCGTGCGTTTGCCAACGACCGTGCAATTGTCGGTGGCACAGCGCGGCTGGATGGCCAGCCGGTAATGATTATCGGGCACCAGAAAGGCCGCGAAACCAAAGAAAAAATCCGCCGCAATTTTGGGATGCCAAAACCTGAAGGGTATCGTAAAGCATTACGGCTGATGGAAATGGCAGAACGTTTTAAAATGCCAATCATCACCTTCATTGACACGCCAGGTGCCTATCCGGGCATTGGCGCGGAAGAGCGCGGCCAGTCAGAAGCTATTGCCCGTAACCTGAAAGTTATGGCGCGCCTGACGGTCCCTATCGTCTGTACCGTTATTGGCGAAGGCGGTTCAGGTGGAGCTCTGGCTATCGGCGTTGGTGACCGTGTGAATATGCTGCAGTATTCAACTTACTCAGTAATTTCACCTGAGGGTTGCGCATCTATTTTGTGGAAGAGTGCCGAGAAAGCCGCTATTGCTGCAGAAGCAATGGGCGTTACCGCCGGACGCAGTCTGGAGCTAGGGCTGATTGATGCCATTGTCGAAGAGCCGCTGGGTGGTGCACACCGTAATGCTGAGCAGATGGCCCAACGGCTGAAGCAACGGTTGCTTGATGATCTGGGCGAGCTGAAAGGTTTAGATCGCACCGCATTGCTTGAGCAACGTTATCAGAAACTGATGTCATTTGGTTATTGTTAGGCGCTTGTGACCGCTGACTACCGCGACCTCTATTCCGATTTTTGTGCAGCTTTGCAACAGGCAGAGCTGCGCCCCCAACAACAACTCGTTGCTTGCCTTGGCGGCGGTGCGGATTCGCAAACGGTACTTGATTTGCTGGATCGCTGGCGCAGTGAAAACCCGCAATTTAACTACTTAGCCATTCATTTGGATCATCAGTTCCATCCAAATTCAGGCCTCTGGGCAGAGAGTCTGGTGGCTGACTGCGAACGCCGCGGTTTTCCTCTGCATATGGAAGTTCTAACCGTTGGGCAGGGGGCTCGTATCAGCAAAGAGGCTGCCGGACGTGATGCCCGTTACCAACGTTTAAGCGAAATTGCCGAGGAAGACGCAGTATTTCTCCTTGGCCAACATCGTAACGACCAAATCGAAACTTTCTTGTTGCAGCTAAAGCGCGGTGCAGGACCAAAAGGACTGGCGGCGATGGCAGAGCACAGCGCGATGCAAAGAGCGAACGAGGCGACCAGACAAGTTTGGTTGCGGCCTTTGTTGGGCGTGAGCAAAGCCGCTATTTACGCCTACGCCGAGCAACGGCAACTGCACTGGATTGAAGATGATACCAACTATGACACTGCTATTGATCGGAATTACTTACGTCATGAAGTGGTACCAAAACTTGAACAGCGCTGGCCGCATTTTGGCGATGCTGTGCTGCGCAGCGCACGCTTATGTGCTGAGCAGCAACAGGTGCTTGATGAGTTATTGGGGCAGCAAATCGCAAGTCTGCTTAACGCGAACGGCGAACTGGCGGTGGATGGCTTGAAACCTCATTCTGCCGCAAGTCAACGAGCGTTGCTGCGGGGGTGGTTGCAGCAGCAGGATGCTGGCATGCCTTCTTATGCTCAGTTGGAACAGATCCGCCTGCAGATGATACATACGCAAAATGATCGTCAGCCTGTGGTCGCCTGGGGAACTTATCAGGTTACGCGCACGCCTGACCGTTATTTGGTCTTACATCGCCGTTTAACGAACTAATCGGGGACAGCTAATGACTGCCGTAGCACCTGTTATGCAAACCAGTCAGAAACGCGCGTTACTGTTTGGTCTCGCAGCGGTAGGTTTATGGTCGACGGTGGCGACGGCCTTTAAAATCGCCCTCGACTATCTATCGCCTTTGCACTTGCTATTTCTTGCCGCGGGCACCAGCACGCTTATTTTTCTGAGTTTATTGGTATGGCAGCGCCGCGTGCGCGAGACCCTGCTGCTGGGCCGGCGACGTTGGTTGTTTTATAGCCTGCAGGGTGCCCTGAATCCATTTATTTATTATTGGGTACTGTTTGCTGCGTACGATCGCTTGCCGGCACAACAGGCTCAGGCAATCAACTACACCTGGGCGATTACCATGGCGCTATTGGCAGTGCCTCTGTTAAAACAACGATTAAGTGTACGTGAACTTAGTGCCATGCTGATTGCCTATGGCGGCGTTGTGCTTATTGCCACAGGTGGTCAGTGGGATTTTCAGCAAACCAACTGGCTTGGAATTGGACTGGCATTGTTAAGCACATTGTTGTGGGCCAGCTATTGGCTTATTAATACTAAAAACACTGATCCACCTATCCCGGCAATGTTTTGGTGTTTTGCTTTTGGCTCCGTGTTTTTAGCCATTGCCGTTGCGTTGGACCCGCGCCCTTTACCCTGGTTTGAGTGGCGTGCCTGGGCAGCAGCGGGCTATGTTGGTGTATTCGAAATGGGAGTGACATTCTTACTCTGGTTGACGGCAATGCGCACTGCGGAAAAAACCTCGCAACTTTCTATGTTGATTTTTTTGAGTCCTTTCCTCAGTCTGGTACTTATCTACTTTATACTGGATGAAGTGATTCAAGTGACTACACTCATCGGTTTAAGCTTGATTTGTCTTGGTCTCTACCTTCAGAGGAAACCAAAGTGAACGGAACTTTTGCAGACGTATTGTTACTCCTTGCCATTGCCGTCGTCCTCGTATGGGCGTTTCGGCGTATCAAGTTACCAGCTATTTTGGCGTATTTGGTGGCTGGCATTGTCGCCGGGCCTGATGTCACGGCGTGGATTAAAGATCCCGATGAGTATCACTTTATTGCCGAACTGGGTGTCGTGCTGCTGTTGTTTTCTCTGGGCCTCGAATTCTCGTTGCCGAAAATGATTGCGATGCGCCGCCTGGTATTTGGCTTGGGTGCCGGGCAAGTCGTTATTTGTAGCTTGTTATTTGCTGGCTTAGCCTACGCATGGCTCGGAAACTGGACGGCGGCGATGGTCATTGGCGGTACTCTGGCGTTGAGCTCCACCGCAGTGGTGATCAAGCAGCTCGGCGAATCATCTCAGTTGACGACACGCACAGGCCAGGCAACCGTCGCAGTGCTGTTATTCCAGGACATTGCTGTGGTGCCCATGCTGATCATCATCCCGTTATTAGCAAGCACCTCGGCAGACATTAGTATTTGGGAAAGTTTGGGCATTGCACTGCTTAAAGGCGCAGGAGTCGTAGTACTGTTGATGGCTATTGGCAAGTGGGTTTTACCGCATATTTTCCGGGAAATTGCGCGACTCCGGACCGATGAGCTTTTTGTTTTGGCAACTTTGCTGGTGGCGTTGGTCGCCGGCGGCTTGACGCACTTGTTCGGGTTGTCGATGGCGTTAGGGGCATTTTTGGCTGGTATGATGCTGGGCGAAAGTAAGTACAAGCATCAACTTGAGGCGGACATTCGACCGTTTCGCGACATTCTGATGGGACTATTTTTCATCACTGTCGGCATGCAGCTCAACCTGATGGTGTTCCTGCAAAATGTGCACTGGATTGTATTGGCTGTACTTGTCATTGGCTTAATAAAGATGCTGGTGGTGCGTGCTATTGCAGGCTTTATGCACGAGCGCGAAGAGGATTCCTGGGCTGCGGGACTGATGTTGTTCCAGATGGGAGAATTTGGATTTGTCTTAGTGTCACTGGCATTGTCCTATGCACTTTTGCCTCAGGATATTGCTTCCTTGCTGGTGGGGATCGGGGTTTTGGGCATGGCTGTGACACCAATGGTCATTCAGCGCAGTCGCAGTATGGTGGCGCCATTGTTGCGCAAAATCAAAGCCAAAACCGATGTCGACATAAATCAACCAGATGTATCTGAGCCGAAGAAAGTTCTGGTATTGGGGTTTGGCCGGGTCGGACAAACGGTAAGTCGTTTCCTGACCACGGAAGGTATCGAACATCTTGCTATAGATCACGACACCAAACGGGTGCAGGAAGCTATTGCCGGCGGCGCGAACGTGTTCTTCGGCGATGGTGGACGACGTGATATTTTGAAAGCGGTACATGCCGATCAGGTCGAACTGATTATTATTACCTTCGCCGAGGACAGCAAAGCTCTGGAAGTTCTCAAAGCGATTCGGGAACTTAATGACCATGCAGAAATTATTGTGCGCTCGCGCGATGACTTGCGGCTAGAGGAAATGATGGCTGCTGGCGCGACCCAGGTGGTGCCGGACACACTCGAAGCAAGCTTGATGCTGGTATCACAAATTTTAAGTCGCAGCGGAGTACCCATCCGCAGGATTTTGGCCCGACTGGATCAAGCCCGTCGTTCGCATTATGGCGATATGCACGGCTTCTATCCGGGTGAGACCACTGACATGGATCCCGAAAAGATTGACCGTTTGCAATTTTTGCATGCCGTTCAGCTAACCGATAATGCTTATGCCTGTGGTAAAAAGCTTGCACAGTTAGGGCTTGATGAGCTGGCAATTCAAGTGAAGTCGGTGCGCCGGGATAACGAAGAATATAGTGAAGTACATGGTGACTTCACTTTGCAGCAAGGCGATGTCGTGCTACTTGCCGGTGGACCCAGGGCTATCGAAGCCGGCGAAAGTTATTTGTTAAACGGTTAATGTTTCAATTGTTACAACTCGCAACATAATCCGCCTTAATAATCCCTCTGGGATGGCGCATACTATGCGCCATCTTCATGTTTAACTGGAATGATCTAGATGACTTTCAAAAAGCGTGCGCTATTACCACCACTTATTATTCTTGTTGCGATTGCTCTGGTCGTAGTCTTAGGTATGTTGCGTCCACAATTACCGATGCGTTCAACAGAGCGCCCGGCGGTGTTGGTGGAGGTGCAGCAAGCTGAGCCGCAAAATATTAACTTATTGGTCAGTGGACAGGGCAATGTCATGCCAAAACACACAACCAATCTGATTGCGCAAGTTGGCGGTCAAATTACCGAAATTGCACCGAATTTCCAAAACGGTGGATTCTTTAACAAAGGTGAGATGCTGATTCAGATCGATACCCGTGACTATGAAGTAGCGTTACAAAGTGCTAAGGCGAATCTCGCGCAGGCAAAAGCAGCGTTAGCAGAAGAGAGTGCCCGCGCAGAAGTCGCTCGTGAAGAGTGGGAGTCATTGCAACTGGGCGAAATTCCTGATTTAGGTTTACGCAAGCCTCAGGTTGCCAGTGCGGTCGCTGCCATGCAATCGGCAGAAGCTGCGGTGGCAAAGGCACAACGCGATTTAGATCGAACCACCATTCGCGCACCGTTTGACGGCATTTTGCAAAGCAAAAATGTAGATTTAGGCCAATTTGTTAATGTCAGCAGCCAAATCGCAGAAATGTTAGGTACTGAAACCGCTGAAATACGCGTGCCATTAAGTGATCGTGATCTCGCGTATCTGGATTTGCCAGATTCAGAACAGACCAGCGATTTCCCTGAAGTTCTGCTGACGTCTCAAGTGGCGGGACAAAAATATCAGTGGCGTGGGCGCCTGGTGCGCAGCGAGGGCGTGCTTGATCGCGCAAGCCGGGTCATCTACGGCGTTGTGGAAGTACAGGACCCATACAACCGGGCGGGCCAAACCCACGAGCGCGTGTTACGGTTCGGGCGTTTTGTGGCACTCGAAATTGAAGGTATTTATGTAGAAAATGTTTACCGTATCCCGCGCTACGCATTAACTGCTGACGGCAATGTCTGGTTAGTCGATGATGATCGCCGTTTGCAGCGACAGCACGTTGAAGTTCTGCGTGCCGAAGAAAATCACGTCATCATCAATGAAGGGCTTAATCCTGGCGACAACGTTGTGTTGACCCAGCTTACGAATGCCTTACCAAGTATGAAAGTGCGGTTGCCAGGCGATCCACTGCCGGAGCAGATGGAAGGTCCGGGTGATTCAGGTGAGTCAACTGATGTCAGTAACGACACTGCTGATACTTCAGCTGACGAGTAAGGAATTATGACCATGCAAACGCCGAATCAAGCTCCAGAATCGAATCAAGAACGTGGCTTAATCGCCTGGTGGGCAAACAATAAAGTTGCTGCCAATCTGTTGATGCTGTTAATCATCATCACCGGTCTTTTCATGGTGTTTGAAGTACGGAAGCAGATGTTTCCGGAAATTGAACTGAACAATATCAGTATTCAGGTGCCATTCCCCGGAGCGGCACCGCAAGAAGTCGAACAAGGCGTTCTGGTACTGATTGAAGATGCCTTAGAAGACGTAAATGGCGTTGAACGTATTGTCTCAACTGCCCGGGAGGGTGGCGGTTCAGTCTCAGTAGAAGTCGAAAGCGGTTATGACCCGCAGGTGGTCATGGACGAAGTGAAAATGCTGGTGGATGCAATACCCAATTTTCCCCAGCAAATTGAAAGTCCCAATATTTATCGTATCCGGCCGCAACGTCAGGTGATTTGGATCAGTGTCTATGGCGACATGACCGAACGCAATCAAAAAGAGCTGGCAAAATCAATTCGCGATGACTTAAAGTCCATTGGCGGCATCACTAAAGTTGATGTAGTAGGTGCGCGTGATTATGAAATATCCATTGAAATTTCAGAGCAGGACCTGCAGCGCTATAATCTTACTTTCCAACAGATAGTAAATGCTGTTCGTGGCACCTCAATTGACGTCGCCGGTGGCTCAATCCGCACGCCGAACGGCGATATTTTGTTGCGCGCCAACAACCAGGCCTACTTTGGCGAAGAATACGAGAATATCGTACTGATCAACCGACCTGACGGCACTCGGTTAACTCTCGGGGATATCGCGACCGTCAAAGATGAATTCGTTGAGCGTCGTCGCTTTACCCGGTTTGACGGTAAGCCTGCGACCTTTGTCCGGGTCGATTCAGTTGGCGATCAAAATGATCTAGCGGTCGCTGAGGTCGTACGCAATTATGTTGAGCGTAAGCAGAAAGAACTACCACCCGAAGTGAAAGTCGCGCATTGGGGGGACTCATCCTATTACCTCCAGGGACGTCTCGATCTGATGACCGACAACATGATTACCGGTGGTCTACTGGTATTCTTAATGCTGTCGTTGTTTTTGCAGTTGCGACTGGCATTCTGGGTCATGATTGGTATTCCAATTTGTTTTCTTGGCACCATTGCGCTGATGCCTTTACCCATGTTTGATATCTCCATCAATATGATCAGTTTGTTTGGTTTTATTCTGGTGTTGGGTATCGTGGTGGATGATGCCATAGTCATCGGGGAAAGTGCCTACTCAGAAATTGAGAAGTACGGCAAAACCACGGATAACGTAGTGCGTGGCGCGAAGAAAGTTGCGATTCCGGCAACTTTTGGGGTGCTGACCACCATGGTCGCTTTCATCCCGATGCTTATGGTAGATGGTGGTATGGGAGCGATCTGGGAGTCGATCGCAGTAGTGGTCATTCTCTGTCTTGCCTTTTCGTTGGTTGAATCCAAATTAATCCTGCCTGCGCATATTGCAGGGATGAAATTCAGCAAATCAGCAAATGAAAAGCAAAATGCATTTCAACGTACCCGGAATAAGATTTCTGACAGCCTGCGGGTATTCGTCGAGCGTTACTATCGACCGTTCTTAAAAAAATGTCTGCACTACCGTTACACTACTTTGGCTTCGTTTTTTGCCATGTTTATTTTAATGATCGGCCTGATTAGCGGCGGTGTGGTGCGTTGGGTGTTTTTCCCAAATATTCCGAGTGATTTCATTCAAACCAGTATTGAAATGCAGCCCGGCTCATCCGAAGAAGCAACTATCAATGCTTTGCAGACGCTCACAGCTTCGTTAATGAAAGTTAACGAAGAGGTGAAGGAAGAGCAGGGCGAGGATGTCGTTCGCCACACCACCACCTGGCTAAATGGCACCACCAGTGGCATGGTTATGAGTGAGCTGGCAAAAGGTGAAGAACGTGAGATCGATGGCTTTGCTATCATCAATCGCTGGCGTGAAGAGACTCCGGAAATAGCCGGGGTAAAAGCGATTAACTTCCAGGGCAGTATTGGCGGCGGTGGCGGCTTTGATGTCGAGTTTCAGTTGGCTGGTGAAGACTTGGGCCAGCTCTCTGCGGCGGCAAAAGAAATCAAAGAAGCTCTGGGCCAGTTTGAGGGGGTATTTGACATTGAAGATACCTTCGGCGCGGGCAACGATGAAATTATCCTTGAGTTGAAACCTTTGGCGACGGCAATGGGAATTACTCTGAGTGATCTAGCGAATCAGGTGCGTTACGCCTTTTATGGCGCGGAAGCTCAGCGTATTCAGCGCGGTGACGAAGAAGTTCGGGTGATGGTGCGTTACCCGCTGGAAGAGCGTCAGTCGGTGGGTAATCTGGAAGACATGAAGCTGCGCACCGCAGATGGCGACTTAATTCCATTTACTGAGCTTGCCAATATTCGCTTTGCTAAAGGCTATAACACCATCACCCGTATCGACCGCGAGCGTTCGGTCAACGTACGGGCCCGGGTCGATAAAGACCGGGTGGAACCTTTTGAGGTTGTGCAACAGGTTCGCCAGCAGCATATGCAACCGATTCTCGACAAGTACCCATCGGTCAGCGTTCAGCTTGAAGGTGCTTCGCAGGACGAAGCGGAAGCCACCAACTCGCTGGCAATAGGCTTCATGCTGGCCTTATTTGCGATTTATGCGTTGATGGCAGTACCCCTGAAGTCTTACAGTCAGCCGTTGATCATTATGTCGGTGATTCCGTTTGGTATGATCGGTGCGGTCATTGGTCACTGGATTATCGGTATGCCGATCTCTATCTTAAGCTTGTTTGGTATCATTGCACTGGCCGGGGTTGTGGTAAATGACTCACTGGTAATGGTCGATTACGTCAATCAGGCGCGTAAAGATGGAGTAGCGCTGCGTACTGCGGTTCAGGACGCTGGCGCAGCTCGCTTCCGGGCAATTATTCTAACCAGCTTGACCACCTTCTTTGGTCTGTTGCCGATCGTGCTTGAGAAAAGCCTGCAAGCAAAAATGGTTATCCCGATGGCAATTTCGCTGGCGTTTGGCATCCTCTTTGCCACCGTCATTACGTTGCTGTTGATTCCATGCTTGTATCTGATTCTTAATGACACCAAACGTGGCTTGAAAACGATGTTGTCCTGGTATGGTCTGGCCGACAAACCTGCACCTAAATCTGAGTCGGACAATTCCGTCACATAATGGTAAACTAGTGACCTTACAATGATTAATGATTCCCCGTGCTTGCGCTAGGTAAGCATGGGGCTTCTAACGATGCTGTCAGCGCAAGGTCAATAGCATGAGTTTAACCACACTCGATATTGTAACTCTGGCATTTTTTCTTTCGGTTTGGGTTTTCTACATCCAATTCGCCCGAATACGTGCCCGCAGTACTTATAGTCTCTCGCATATTCTCAGACAATTGCGCATTGACTGGATGACCACGTTAACCCGTAAAGAGCACCAAATTGCTGATGCGGCTTTGTTGGGAAATGTTGAGCGCGTGGTAACCTTCTTTGCCTCCTCTACGGTGCTGGTACTAGCAGGCGTGCTGACTTTGTTAGCCTCTGCCGATAAAGTGGTTTTGGTGCTGCAATCGCTGCCATTTACTGCCGCAACATCACCGGACAAAGTGCAATTTAAGTTAGCCGGGCTAGCTCTCATCTTCGTTTTTGCTTTTTTCAAATTTACCTGGGCAATACGGCAGTTCGGGTTTGTTTCAGTGTTACTCGGCGCCGCACCACAGTATCGAAGCACGGATTTCTCCGATGAACAGCGGGATATTTTTGCGCATCAGGCCGCGAAGGTGTTCGATCAAGCCGGTCATGAATACAATAATGGTTTGCGTGCTTACTATTTTGCTCTAGCTTTTCTGTGTTGGTTTTTACATCCCTTATTGTTTGTCGCTGCGACTATAGTAGTGGTATCGGTGTTATATCGTCGGGAGTACCGTTCACGGGTGTTACGCGCCCTGTTAGCAATTAAAGGGCTGGAGCCCGGACGATTTAAACAACAGGAGTCGAAAAGTGAAACTGAATGATGTTGATGTACTTGAATGGACACTTGCTGGCTATGCTGGTGAACAGTTAGCCGACGAGGCACAACTGCTGAACAAAACTGTTGATTATGATGGCGGGCGTCTGATCTTTCAGGACTATGGCGTGGTAGTGGTAGAGCCCAGTTCGCCGGGCGATAAAGACGTGATATTTTCGTGCGCGGTGCATGGTGATGAAACAGCACCGATTGAAATCGTGCGGGATATGATTCACGGCATCATGCAAGGCCAGATAAAGCCTGTCCAACGAACCCTGTTTTTAATTGCCAATCCGGCGGCAATAGCAATTAATAAGCGCTTTGTCGATATGAATATGAACCGCCTGTTCAGCGGGGCTCATGCTGAAGGTGACACGCCGGAGCATAAACGTGCTGCGAGTTTAGAACATTATGTGACAGCCTTTTATCAGGATGCTCCCGGGGGCGAACGCCAGCGCTTTCACTATGACTTACATACCGCGATCCGCGATTCGCGCTATGAGAAATTTGCCGTCTATCCTTATACCCATGGTGGGCCGTACAAAAAGTCACAGCTCACTTTTTTAGCTGAGTGCGGTATCACGACCATACTGCTGAGTCAGTCACCGACCACCACCTTTAGCTATTACAGTGTGCGCACCCACGGAGCTGACGCCTTTACCGTTGAGTTAGGTAAAGTGCGGCCGTTTGGCGAAAATGACCGCAGCAAATTTGCTGCAGCGGAGCGAATGTTTACCCGACTGATTTGTGAACGGGAGTTGTCGTTGCCGGAGTTTGACCCAGAGCGGACAAAAGTTCTGGATGTTTGCCGTACAATAAACCGTACAGTTGAAGACTTCACTCTGCACTTCCCCGATGATGTCGCGAACTTTACCGCTTTTGAGCAAGGTTATTTGCTGGCAATGGACGGTGACACAGAACATCGCGTAGAGCAGGCAGGGGAGAGGATCGTGTTCCCTAACGCTAAAGTGGCGTTGGGTCAGCGGGCATTATTGATCGTAAAAGATGTGCCTATCGAACGACTGCAACTGGTCTGATTTTTTAATTTAAGCATCCCCGCTCATTTGCATGTCAGTTGACGTAAAGGTAAAGTGAGCGCAATTTTTCCGAGAACGAGAAAGTTATGGCAAAGGATAAACAACACCAGCTTGAAATCGTGACCGAACCGAAATTTATTGACGGTTCTGCGTTGAAGATTCCAATGCTTCAAATCCTCAAAGAGGATGGCACCTTGCACAAAGGTGCAGAGGCGCCGAAGCTCGATAAAGAGTTGGCACTTAAAATGTTCGATACCATGCAATTCATCCGCATATTAGATGAACGCATGATTGCCGCACAGCGCCAGGGGCGTATCAGTTTCTATTTATCATCACTCGGTGAGGAAGCGGCGAGCATTGGTTCAGCTGCAGCACTGGATGATGGTGACATGATCATGGGGCAATACCGTGAGCAAGGTGCGTTAGCATATCGCGGTTTTACCGTTGAGCAGTTTATGGATCAGTTGTTCTCTAATGAGCGCGACTTAGGTAAAGGTCGTCAGATGCCTGTGCATTATGGTTCTGCGGCGCTGAACTTCATGACCATAGCTTCCCCGTTAGCGACGCAAATTCCGCAAGCAACAGGTTATGCGTTCGGTCAGAAAATGGATAAAACCGGCAACTGCACCATATGCTATTTTGGTGAGGGTGCTGCTTCAGAAGGTGATTTCCACGCAGCCCTGAATATGGCAGCAGTTTATAAAGTCCCGGCTATTTTCTTTTGCCGCAACAATGGTTATGCCATCTCAACCCCGTCACAGGGTGAGCAGTATGCCGGTGATGGCATAGCGCCACGTGGTGTCGCTTATGGCATGAAAACCATCCGTGTCGACGGCAATGACATCCTCGCTGTGTATCAGGCTACCCAGCTGGCACGTAAGTTGGCAGTTGAAGAAGATGAGCCAGTATTGATTGAAGGCATGTCGTACCGCATGGCCGGTCATTCGACGTCAGATGACCCGACGGGCTACCGTACCCGCGAAGAAGAGGAAGAATGGCGCGCGAAAGATCCGCTGGCGCGCTTCCAGACCTATCTGATCAAGAAGAAGTGGCTGACCGAGAAAGATGCGGAAGAGATCTTCGCTGAGAAAAAGGCCGCAGTACTGGCAGCCCTGAAGAAAGCTGAGAAAGTTCCTGCGCCACATATTGATGAACTCATTAATGACGTTTATGACACTCCACCCAAACAGCTTAAAGAGCAGTTGGAACAATTAAAAGCGCATATTCGTAAGTACCCGGAAGCGTACCCGAAAACAGCGTCACGCATTGATGGGGGAGAGAAGTAATGGCCAAGATGAATCTGCTACAAGCCATCAATAGCGCACTTGATATCGCGATGGCGAAAAGTGAAAAAGTTTACAGTTTTGGTGAAGACACCGGCTCTTTTGGTGGGGTTTTCCGGGCGACTTCCGGTTTAACCGAGAAGTACGGTCGTCATCGTAATTTTAATACACCGTTGGTCGAGCAAGGTATTTTAGGTTTTGCCAATGGCCTGGCTTCGCAAGGCAGCTATGCCATTGCTGAAATTCAGTTTGGCGATTACATTTTCCCTGCGTTTGATCAGATTGTGAATGAGTCAGCTAAATTCCGTTATCGTTCGGGTAACGAATTTAACGTCGGTGGCCTGACCATACGTACCCCGTATGGTGGTGGCATTGCCGGTGGTCATTACCACTCACAGTCACCGGAAGCTTATTTCGCCCACACCCCAGGCTTAAAAATCGTCATGCCACGTAATCCATACATGGCTAAAGGTCTGTTGCTGAGCGCGATATTTGATCCAAACCCGGTACTTTTCATGGAACCGAAGCGCCTTTACCGTGCGTCGACCGGTGAAGTGCCTGAAGAAGAGTATACGCTAGAGCTAGGCAAAGCTGACGTTGTTCGTGAAGGTAAAGACCTTACCATCGTCGCCTGGGGCGCTCAGGTTGAAATGGCCGAAAAAGCTGCCGATAAAGCAGCTGAAGACGGTATCGATTGTGAAATTATCGATCTGGTTAGTTTACTGCCATGGGATGCCGAGACAGTGGCTAAATCGGTAATGAAAACCGGGCGTTTAGTCGTTACTCAGGAAGCACCTTTGACCAGTGGCTTTGCCAGTGAAGTTGCCGCCACCATACAAGATAAGTGCTTCCTGTATCTGGAATCACCCATCGCCCGCGTGTGCGGTTTAGACACCCCGTACCCATTGTGTCACGAGAAAGAGTACTTCGTTGACCACCTGAAAGTGTACGAAGCCATTAAAGCTTCGATGACCTATTAAGAGGGCCGTGACCTATGAGTAAAGATTTTATCTTACCAGACATCGGCGAAGGCATCGTAGAGTGCGAGATTGTCGAATGGTTGGTCCAGGAAGGTGACACCATTAAAGAAGACCAGCCGGTGGTCGATGTCATGACCGATAAAGCCCTGGTGCAAATCCCCGCAAAAGATGACGGGGTGGTGGCTAAGCTTTATTACAAGCAGGGCGATATCGCCAAAGTTCACGAACCACTGTTCGCGGTCACCGAAGACGCCGACGACGCAGACGTAGCCCGCAGTTCTACTGCGGGGGAAGCTGAACCAGCGAACTCTGCGGAAACTAAAGACGCCAAGGCTGAACCAGCTAAAGCGGAATCTTCCAGCCGGGTCACCGACTTCATCCTGCCAGATATAGGCGAGGGCATCGTTGAGTGCGAGATCGTGGAATGGCAGGTTAAAGAAGGTGACGTCATCGAAGAAGACCAGCCGGTGGTTGATGTGATGACCGATAAAGCCCTGGTGCAAATTCCGGCGAAAGAGCACGGCGTAGTCGAAAAGCTTTATTACAAACAGGGTGACATTGCGAAAGTGCATGAGCCGCTGTTTGCCGTTCGCGTCGAAGGTGACGCAGAGGAGACTTCTGGCGCACCTGCGACCGCCGCTGACACCGCCACCAATGCCGAATCTGAGCAAAGTGCAGCTCAACCCGGCCACGCTGCCGTGCCGCAAGCCGCACGTCAGGGCAAAGCTGTTGCCAGTCCGGCAGTACGCCGTCGTGCCCGCGAATTAGATATCGATATCAGCAAAGTGGAAGGCTCTGGCGCCAAGGGCCGGGTCATGAAAGAAGATGTTGAGCAGTTCGTAGCCCGCAGTTCTAGTACGGCTCAAGCTCAGACAACGTCAGCGAGCTCATCATCAGAGACGAGCAAGCCAACAGCAACCACCGGTGGTAAACGCACCGAAGCCATCCGCGGTGTCAAAGCTGCTATGGCCAAAGCCATGACCGAGTCGGTACGCACTATTCCGCATTTCACTTATGCAGATGAGTTCGATCTTACTGCGGTGATGGCGCTGCAGAAGCAGCTGAAAGAGCGCTACAAAGACGAAGGCGTGCGCATCACCATGATGCCATTCTTCATCAAAGCACTGTCATTGGCGCTGAAAGAATTCCCAATTATGAATGCGCAGGTGAATGATGAGTGTACCGAGATCACCTATTTCGACGATCACAACATCGGTATGGCCGTTGATACCAAGATTGGTTTGTTAGTGCCAAACGTCAAACAGGTACAAAACAAGAGCCTGATTGATGTTGCCAATGAAGTTACGCGTTTGACGCAAGCTGCCCGCGAAGGTCGTGTTGCGCAGGAAGATATGAAAGGTGGAACCATCTCCATTTCCAATATCGGCGTTATCGGAGGCACAGTTGCAACTCCAATCATCAATAAACCAGAAGCAGCGATTGTTGCCCTCGGTAAAGTGCAGGAGTTACCGCGCTTCGATGCTAACGGCAATGTGGTTGCACGGAAGCTGATGACGGTGAGCTGGTCAGGTGATCATCGTATTATTGATGGTGGCACGATCGCTCGCTTCAACAAGCGTTGGCAGGAGTTCCTGGAGGATCCGACGTCAATGCTGGTACACATGGTCTAGCGTCACAACGACGATCTAAACAGTGATAAAAGAACCCGCCGCTGTGCGGGTTTTTTTTGACGCTCCAAAGGGCGCAGGTTAAGATTGCTTTCACATAACAATAACAAGAGCATCATGCAGTATGTCTGAATTACCGATGAAACCCAGTTCTTTCACCCTGAAATTCCGGCCTTTGTTGTTAACTGCCGGGTTAGGCTTGTTGGTGATGAATACGACGCTTAGCGCGGCGCCGCTACAAACCACACCTCAGCAAGAGTTCCAGGAGGTGTATCAGGCATTCCAGCAAGCACAAGCGGACCCAAATACACCGAAAATGGAGTTACAGCAGCTTGCGTTTGCCGCTTACCTCCGTGGCCGTGATTACTTTGGTGCTGAGCATATCAATACCGCGAATCTTGCGCTGAATTACCTGTTCTTGCTTGATTCTCAGCAGCGGGTAGGGGAACAGCCTCATGCACTTGCAGCGTTGGTGGTAAGGTCTTATCAGGATGAATATGCAAATGATGCAATTGAACTGCTGGATCCGCTATTGCTGGCGCTGGAAACCATGCCGGAAGCCAATGCTGATCGAATCTCTGCCTATGAACTGCAATTTGCCGAGATATTTGCCGCCCGACGGGCCGAGAATCCAGAGTTTGTGTTGACCATAAAAACCGCGATGGCAGAACAGCTGTTGCGACTCAACCAGAATCGTCCAGAACTCTGGACGTCGCTTTATGAAGACAGTAAAAAGCTCTTTGGAGAAAACCATGCGAATACCATCAAAACTGCTTTTTATGCAGCCATGGAAGACGCTGGAAAAGAAGATTTCGAGCAAGCCATCACCAGGTTAGAGCATGTGGTTGAGGCTGACGCAAAGGGCAAGGCGGCGGTGATCCAGTTGCAACTTGCAGCTTACTACCGATTAGTGAGCTTCTACGAACGTTTAGACAAGCCTGAAAAAGTTACTGAGACATTGGTAAGCCTTGGCGCGATGAATAGTGAACTCGGCGGCCCCCGTGTCGAGGAAGCCTTATTTCGGGTAAATCCAACATTCCCACCAGAAGATGCACAAGCTGGTCGTGAAGGTACGGTGGAGCTTATTTACGACGTCGGTATCGATGGTCATCCGCAGAATATCCGGATTATTTCACAAACCAACGAGGCGTTTGGTGAATCAGCCAAAGAGGCTGTCGCACGTTGGCTTTATGTACCAGCTTACGAAGACGGACAGCCTGTTGTGCGTAAGGATGTTGAAGTGCAACTCGACTTTAAACTGCAGAAGGACTAACGTTTCGCGATCATGCGGCGCACCAGACCCGGTGCAAAACGTTGCAACAACGGGGCTAGCTTCGATAGCCCCGATCCTACTACCACTTCCGCTTTTTGCGCGGCAATGGCTTGCAATGAGCGCCGCGCGCATTCTTCAGCACTGATACCTCCGGCATTGTCCGGGTCTTCGTGACCTAGTGCCGAACCATCGCCTGTTAATGAGTTATGCGCGACCTGGGTATTGATGAACCCTGGCAATATTGAGGTAACCACCAGCCCGTGCTCGTGCATTTCAGCGCGCAATGAATCCATAAAGCCGATGACGCCAAATTTAGCACCGTTGTAACCGCTACGGAGCTTGGTGCCAACCTTTCCTGCAACACTTGATACAGTCACGATCTGACCACTGCGACGCTCCACCATGCGCGGTAATACCAGTTTGGTTAACGCGATCACGGCGAAATAATCGATTTCCATGAGCTGCCGGTAGACCTGCATGTCGGTGTCGAGAATCAATGACCGTTGCGAGACTCCGGCATTATTAATCAAGATATCGATCACCTGATCGCCAAGCGCCTCCGCAGCTTCCTTAGCTGCCTTCTCGGGCTGACTTAAGTCGAGAGCAAGTACTTGGTGACGTTCCGGGTGAACAAGTTCAGTCCGCACGTGTTCGAGCACGTCGCTGCGTCGTGAGGTCAGAATCAAATGCGCGCCGGCTTCTGCAAGTTGTTGCGCCAGAGCTAAACCGATGCCTGAAGAGGCACCGGTCAGCCAGACACTTTTACCCTGAAAGTAAGTCATAGGTTAACCTGGAGCAGGATAGATGTAGTTAGCCTGAATACCAAGTGGAATGCCAAGCATCCAGTAGATAATCAGGAATGCTGACCACACCACGAGCAAGCTCACTGTAAACGGCAGCATCAGCGCCACCAACGAGCCGATGCCTGTGTCCTTAACGTAACGCTGGCAGTAAAGCACAACAAGCGGGAAGTAAGGCAAAAGCGGCGTGATAATGTTACTGGTCGAGTCACCCACACGATAGGCCGCCTGAGTCAGATCAGGTGAATAACCGAGTTGCATCAGCATGGGTACAAAAATCGGCGCAATCAACGCCCATTTTGCCGAGGCAGAGCCGACGAATAAGTTAATAAAGGCGACCAGGAAGATAATACCGACCATGGTCACACCGCCGGAAAGCTGTAGTGAACTGAGGAAAGTAGCGCCTTTGATTGATAACAGGATACCTAAGTTGGAATCGCCGAACGCCTTAATAAAGAGCGCACAGAAGAATGCCATGACCATGTAGTAAGCCATACCTTCCATGGATTTGGTCATTGCGCCGATAACGTCCTGCGAGTTAGTGAAATTACCGGATATGTAGCCGTGCACGATACCGGGCAAGATAAACAGCAGGAAAATCAGTGGCACAATCATTTGCATGAGCGGAGCGCCGAAGGACGCCAGCTCGCCCGTTGAATCAGCTAAAGGTGTATTCTCTGCAGTGGCGGCAAAAAACAAGGCAACCAGACCCACCACCATAGTCAGCACACCAGAATAGAACGCTTTGCGGTCACGTGGTGTGACATCGTCCAGCGCTGGCATATCTTCCTGATCCCCATCGATTGGTGTTTTACTTAAGCGCGGCTCGATAACCCGGTCGGTTAAATACCAGCCTACTAGTACCACGATGATCGATGACATTGCGGTGAAGTAGTAATTATTTAACGGGTTCAATTGAATGGATGGATCCAGGATCTTCGCTGCTGATTCGGTGAAACCCTGTAACAGCGGATCAATTGCAGAGGGCACGAAGTTGGCACTGAAACCGCCCGAGACGCCGGCAAAAGCTGCGGCAATCCCAGCCAGGGGATGACGGCCTGCGGCATAGAAAATAACGCCGCCAAGTGGAATAACCAGAACATAGCCGGCATCAACCGCAGTGTGGCTGACAATGGCGATTAAAATAAGCACCGGAGTCAGCAACAGTTTTGGCGTGACATTAAGCATCAGCTTGATGGCGACATTAATAAAACCGCTGCGTTCAGCTACACCAACACCCAGCATCGCCACCAGCACTACGCCTAAGGGCGCAAAGCCCATAAAGGTTCCGACCATGTTGGCGAGGAAGTCAGCCATGGCAGCACCACTTAATAAATTGGCAACTTCTACGTTTTCACCAGTCAAAGGGTGTACCGCGTCAAACTGTACGTCGGAGAGTAAAAAACTGAAGATCCAGACGATAATTAATAAGCCGAAAAACATAACGGCAGGATCTGGAAGTTTGTTACCCACTTTCTCGACTTTGTCGAGCATACGGTTGAGTAACGAGGATGAATCAGACATGAGAAACCTCTTTAAGTATTGTTATTATTCGTTCGACGAAAGTATCATACCCCATCAACAAAGAAGCACAAGAGACACTATGATTTGCGGAACTGATGAAGCTGGACGTGGCCCCATAGCCGGACCTGTGGTTGCCGCTGCGGTCATTCTCGATCCAGCGCGGCCGATTGTCGGCATTAATGACTCGAAGAAGCTCACAGCGAAAAAGCGCGAGGCGTTGAGTCAGGAAATCAAAGAGAAAGCGCTGTACTGGGCCATTGCGCAATGTGAAGCTGACGAAATAGATGCGATTAATATTCTGCAGGCGTCGTTGTTGGCGATGCAACGCGCAGTCGAAGCGTTGCCTATCGCTCCGGCAAACGTCCTGGTTGATGGTAATCGGCTGCCGAAGTTGCAAGTGCCAGCACTCGCTGTCATTGGCGGGGATGCACTACACGACTGCATTGGTGCGGCATCGATTCTGGCAAAGGTTGAACGTGATCGGCAGATGTGTGCCTGGCATGAACTGTATCCGTTATACGAATTTGCCACCCATAAAGCCTACCCAACGCCAGCTCATCTGGCGTTGTTGCAGCAGCACGGTGCCTGTCCAATCCACCGGCGCAGTTTCAAGCCGGTGAAACGGATACTTGGTGAACTTGATTAAGCCGGCTTCAGACAGACCTTGCTGATAATTTTCCGAAGCTGTTGTTGCGCAGGCGTGATTTCATCCAGGCGGATAAATTCATCGGGCTGATGGGCTTGCGCGATAGAGCCAGGCCCCATAACTATGGTCTGACAGCCCAGGTCTTGCACAAAGGGCGCTTCTGTACAGTAATTTGCCGGCTGCGCACTATTGCCGGTGACCTGCTGCACTAAGTTAACAATGGCAGAGTCCGGATCGCAGCGGTAACCGGGAATGGCCTCATGCAAATGCTCCAGACAAATAGCGTCTGGGTACTGCTGCTGCAAGGGCTGCAGTTTTGCGTCAATCAAGCCATAGAGCTCGCTCATCTGCATCCCCGGCAAGGGGCGCAGGTCAATATGCATCTCGCAGCAGGCACAAATGCGGTTTGCTGCGTCGCCACCATGAATGTTACCGAAGTTCAGGGTCGGGTAGGGCACGGCAAAGTGAGCGTCGTTAAATCGCTTCTTAAAATCGCTTTGGAGTTCGCGCAAGCCGGTAATAACATCATGCATGACCTCGATGGCATTCAATCCCGCGGCCGGGTTTGAGCTATGACCACTTTTACCGGTCACGCGGATCCCCTCCGTAAGATGTCCTTTATGCATGGTCACTGGTGTCATCGAAGTAGGCTCACCAATAATGGCATAATCCGGTCGCAGATCGCCAAAAGCAGCGAGCTCGCGCGCGCCTGCCATAGTGGTTTCTTCGTCTGCGGTGGCAAGCACATACACAGGCTTGGAGAACTTACTTAAATCGAGACCCCGTAATGCCTCCAGCACGAAAGCGAAGAAGCCTTTCATGTCGGCACTGCCAAGTCCATAGAGTTTGCCATCTGCTTCGGTCAGCTGAAACGGATCGCGGGTCCAGCGGCCTTCATCCCAGGGCACGGTATCAGTGTGGCCAGCAAGCAGCAGACCACCCCGGCCATCACTTCCCGGCGGAACGAATTTCGCTAGTAAGTTAAACTTGCCGTGTTGGCGGGTGAGTTCATTGACAGTAACCGAGAACCCCAGCGTTGTTAACCAACCTGAAAGTTTATCGATGACAGCTTTATTACTGGTATCCCAATGGGGATCAAGACAGGAAACACTAGGTGTGGCGACAAGCTCGCGATAGAGCGTGAGAAAGGCTGGCAGCTGTGACATACAAGAACTCCACTTTCGATATCTTATAGGTCACAGCATACCTGATTTTTTTAGAAGTGATAACTCGCTTCGATGCGCAGGCCGTCACCAAAGTCACTATCCTGATAACGCGCGCCTACCGCGAATTCAGGAGTGATGTAAAAACGCGTACCCATTTGATACTGACTGTCGCTGCCAGCATCGGTGTAGTCGACCCAACCAAGACCGCCGTAAATCTCGAAACGATCAATACGGGTGCGGAGGTTACCTTCGACGCCCCAGTAACCGGTGTCGACCTGACCGAAATCAACCCGACCGACGCGACCAGAAAAATCAGCCACGAGATTGTTATTCAGCCAAATGTAGCGGCCCAGTTTGAGCCCCTGTGCATTGCGGTCATTGCCAAATGGGCCATCGTCGCCATCGAGTAGGTAACCGCTGACAAACCATGGCGAATTAAACTCATAGCTGCCTTCGATGATGATACTGTCTCCAGCGTCATCGTGATCGGCAACACCCGCACTCAGGAAATTATAGGCCTGGCGTGTTTGTGGTGCTTCGAACGGTATGTTGTTCTGTGTTTGCGCGAAGGTTGGGGCTGCGCACAGAAACGCACCAGTGAAGACACCAAAATAGATCGTCTTGCTTAACGTGTTCATAGTAAACAACCTTGTTGCAGTTAATTGAATACTCAGTGTGCGCTCTAACTGGCAGTTTAGATAGATAATTTACTAAAGCTTTACCCGAGGCTTTTTGCGGCTTTTCGTTGTTTTCAGACGGTAATACTCCTAAAATACAGCGCTGATTTTAACCGTTTTGAAAGGGCACCGATGAAATCTATTCCACACATTGATATGAGTCTCTATGAGCAAGATTTTGACGCTTTTGCACAACACGTAGGGGAAGGCTATGAAACCAATGGTTTTGTTGCGTTAACCAAGCATGGTGTTGATCAGCAACTCATTGAAGAGGCGCTGGATAGCTGCCGCGATTTATTCGCTCTGCCCGAAGCTGTTAAGAAGCAGTATCATATTCCTGGCGGTGGCGGTGCCCGCGGCTACACACCATTTGGCACCGAGATAGCGAAAGACGCAAAGCATGTGGATTTAAAAGAATTCTGGCATGTAGGCCGGGAAATTGATGGTGAACCACCTTTCAAACAGTTAACACCAAACGTGTGGCCGGCAGAGCTGCCTGAATTCGAAGAGAAGATTCTGCGCCTGTATCGTGCACTGGATGCACTCGGCTTACGGGTACTCGAAGCGATCGCCGTTTACCTGAAACAACCGCGCGACTTTTTCAATGACAAAGTGAATTTGGGCAACTCGATTTTGCGCCCACTCCATTACCCGCCTATAGTCGATGAAGGCACGCCTTCAGTTCGTGCCGGCGCACATGAAGATATTAACGTGCTAACCTTACTGGTAGGTTCGCGTGAGCCTGGCCTTGAAGTGTTAGCTAAAGATGGCAGCTGGATCCCGGTGACCATCATTGAAGGGGCGATTATCTGTAATGTCGGCGACATGCTGCAACGTATGACCAACGGCGTATTACCGTCGACCACACACCGGGTGGTAAATCCGCCGGCACCCTTTAGTCATAAATCACGTTACTCAATACCGTTTTTCCTGCACTTTAATCCGGATGTGGTCATCGACCCGCTGGCAAGCTGTATCAGCGACGAGAATCCAAAGCGTTGGGAGGCAATTTCGTCGGATGACTATCTGATGGAGCGCTTACGCGAAATAGGACTGGTGAAATAAAATGAAACAATGGCAACGGCAGGTCTTCAGAACAGGTGTATTTGCGAGCTTACTGGCGCTGGCTGGTTGTGCCCAGGCGCCGCAGCAGGTCACTGAGTTTGAACTTACCGTTGCCCACGTCAACGACCACCACTCCAACTTGTTGCCACGTGAAGGCACAGTGATCCAAGTAGATGGTCAGGCGTATCAAATTGAAACGGGTGGTTTCGCTCGCGTTGTCAGCCAAATCGATGCTATTCGGGCCAACAACCCTAACGTGCTTGCTGTGCATGCCGGCGATGCAATAACAGGAACATTGTTTTACACCTTGTTTGAAGGGGCCGCCGACGCAGCTTTAATGAACGAAGTTTGTTTTGATGCCTTCGCGCTCGGTAATCACGAATTTGATAACGGCGATGCTGGACTAAAGCACTTCCTGGATGCGCTTGCGTTAACACAGGACTGCCGTACGGAAGTTCTGGCGGCCAACGTTCGACCTGAAGTGGGTGTCTCACCTTTAACTCCAAAAACCCGCTGGGACAGCTTTAAGCCTTACGCGATTTTCCAGCTACAAGGCGAAAAAGTGGGTCTGATTGGACTTGATATAGCGGTTAAGACGAAGAATTCCTCGCAACCCGACGCCACCACTGAATTTGCTGATGAATTGGCGACTGCGAAGTACTATATCGCCGAGCTGCAGCAGCAGGGGGTCGAGAAGATCGGACTGTTGACCCATATTCAATATAAAAATGATCGTCGTATTGCCGCAGAACTCTCGAGCGTTGATTTTATTATTGGTGGCGACTCACACACGCTGATGGGCGACTATGGACAAAATGGCCTGCCAACGGTCGGTTCGTACCCGCAACAGGTGACCAATCTTGATGGCGACTCCGTGTGTATTGCTCATGCCTGGCAGTACAGTCAGGTGGTTGGTGAACTGCAAATTCTCTTTAGTGGCGATGCCGTCGCCAGCTGTGGTGGTCAGGCGCAAATGCTTGTCAGTACTGATGCGCCAGAAGAGATAAAGGCGTTACCGCAGTTTAGTGCGGTAAGCAAAGATGCTGCTGCACAAGAACTTTTAGACGGCTTCCAGGAGAGTCTGGATGAGTTAACCCAGACCGGTATCGCGACGGTGGCGTCACGCCTGTGTATGAAACGTATGGGGCCTATGACCATTGCTGATTGTGGCATCGGGCGCCAGTCTGATGTTCATGCGGTGGTGGCAAAAGCATTTCTGGCGAGTGCGCCTCAAGCCGATTTCGCCCTGCAAAATGGTGGTGGTGTGCGTACCGACCTTAACGCTGGCCAACTGACTGTTGCCGATGTCTACCGCCTCCTGCCTTTTGCTAACACGCTGGTAGAAATAGAAATTACCGGTGCCGAAGTTAAACAGGTACTCGAGCAGGCGTTAACCTATGCGTTGTCAGAATCCGGTTCCGATGGTGCTTATCCGCATGGCGCGGGGATCCGCTTCGATGTCAATCTGGCAGCTGCGGACGGCGAGCGTATCAGTAAGCTGGAAGTGAAAACCGAAGGCAACTGGCAGCCGGTTGAGCCGCACCAAAGCTATACCATGGTCACCAACAGCTTCCTGGCTGGTGGAGCGGATGGCTGGCATTTACTTGGCGAGTTAAATGCTGCCGGAAGAGTACAGGATACCTATGTCAACTATGCCCAATCATTCGTCGATTGGGCGCGCGAGACAGAAATCATCAAACGGCCGAGTGAACATAGCACGCAAAGCTATCGACCGGTCGGCGAATGACACAGTTACCGGTATCTGATAAAGCGAGATTCGATTTAACCGTTGTGGTGTTGGCCTTGCTTACCATGTTTGGGCCACTCTCAATTGATATGTATTTGCCGGCATTTGGCGATATTGCGGCAAGTTACAGTACCGAATCGAATCGCGTCGAGTTATCGCTCACTTCATTTTTCCTCGGGCTTTTCATCGGCCAACTGTTATATGGCACGGCCTCAGACAAATGGGGGCGCAAGCCGCCGTTGTATTTTGGTTTAACCATCTACATCGTATCGTCACTGGCCTGTGCTTATGCTCCCAACCTTGAAAGCCTGATTGTTTTACGCTTTTTCCAGGCCATAGGTTCGTGTGCCGGCTTAGTTATTGCACGGGCAATGGTGCGCGATCTGTACACCCCGCAGGCATCGGCCCAGGTGTTTTCGTTTCTGATCCTGGTGATGGGAATTGCGCCAATATTAGCGCCACTGGCGGGAGCCTACGTAACCAAGGCGTTCGGCTGGCAGGCAATATTTATTATTGTCGCGGCACTTGCTGTAGCTTGTATGGCGATCGTGCACGTGCGACTACCTGAGACGCGCAGTTTCAATGGCGCGGTGCGGATGCGGCGCAGTTTGCCGATTTACTGGGATGTGTTGCGCGACCGCGGCTTCTTACGTTATTCGTTAGCAGGCGGTATTGCGCAATCGGGGCTGTTTGCCTATATCACCGGTTCACCGCTGGTATTTATCGACCATTTCGGGCTAAATCCAACCCACTATAGCTGGCTCTTTGGCCTCAATGCCATTGGCATTATCGGTATGGCACAATTTAATGCCTGGCTGTTACGCCGGCGTGATGCCCGCAAAATCTTAAATAAATCACTGCCAGTGCTGGCGCTGATCTCGCTCACTACCATTGTGTTTGCCACCCTCAATGCCAATTTCTGGATGGTGCTGTTTATTGTATTCGCCTACGTTAGTACGCTCGGTATGGTGTTTCCTAATGCAATGGCCGGTGCCCTTGCCGAGCAACAGGAACGCGCGGGTTCTGCGTCTGCAGTCACCGGCAGCCTGCAATTCCTGATTGCAGGCATCATCTCCGCCGTCGTCAATGTGGTCGGCCACATCACACCGCTAGGCATGCTCTACGTGATCGGTGCCTGCGGTCTCACCGCTACCGCGCTGTACCGCATTCTCCGTCGCCCCGAAACTTACGGGGTGTAGTAGGTCGGCGTGGCAACCCCCACCGGCATATCCATACCGAAAACCCAGATAAAGAATAAGATGGTCCAGCCAATCAGGAAGAAGATGCTGTAAGGCAACATGGTCGCGATCAGAGTGCCTATACCTATATCCTTCTTGTACCTTGCGGCAACGGCTAAGATCAGACCAAAGTAACTCATCATCGGCGTAATAATATTGGTGACCGAGTCGCCGATCCGGTAAGCAGCCTGAATAACTTCAGGTGCATAGCCAATCAGCATTAGCATTGGCACAAAAATAGGTGCTGTGATGGCCCACTGAGCTGAAGCCGAGCCGAGCATCAAATTGACAAAAGCACACATCAAAATGAACAGCAGAAATACCGACGGCCCAGTCAGGCCAACTTCCTGCAGAAATTGTGCGCCTTTAATGGCGAAAATGCTGCCAAAATTGGTCCAGCCGAAGAATGCCACGAACTGCGCCGCAAAGAACACGAGCACAATATACATACCAAGGGTACTCATGGATTCGGACATGGCATCAATAACATCACGATCGCTACGCATGACCTTGGTGATGCGACCGTACACATAGCCGGGAATAGCAAAGGTTATAAAGATGAAGGCGACGATCCCGCGCAGGAAAGGCGAGCCAGCAACTTCGCCGGTCTCCGGGTGCCGTAAGATGCCCCATTCCGGAACTATGGTAAATGCAAGTAGAATGCCCAGCAGCAGGAAGCTTAACCCAGCGCCTTTGAGGCCTTTCTTTTCAACCGGCGTCAGCGCCTCTACCTTTTGGTCGCTCAGATTAATGCTGGCTTCTTCAGGGTTATATTTGCCCAACTTAGGCTCGACAATTTTTTCGGTAACAAAAGTACCCATGGCGGCGATTAAGAAGGTGGACACGATCATAAACCACCAGTTCGCTTCCGGACCTACATAATATTCAGGATCAATCAGGTTAGCTGCTTTGGTGGTGATACCGGCTAACAGCGGGTCCACAGTACCAATTAGCAGGTTGGCGCTGTAACCGGCAGACACGCCGGAGAAAGCTGCCGCAAGACCCGCCAGTGGATGGCGGCCAAGCGAGTGAAAGATCATTGCCGAGAGCGGTACCAGCACTACATAGCCAAGTTCTGACGCGGTATTGGAGATGACCCCGGCAAATACTACGGCGAGGGTTACTACCCGCGGGTGAGCATTCATGACCAGGCCGCGCATGGCAGCCGAAAGCAAACCTGAACGCTCGGCGATACCAACACCGAGCAACGCCACCAGTACGGTGCCCAGTGGGGTAAAGCCGGTGAAGTTGGTTACCAGTCCGGTAACTATGCGTTGCAAGCCCTCAGCATTAAACAGGCTAACCACTTCGATAACTTCGCCGCCCGGGCGCGGATCCTGTGCGCTCAGACCAAAATAGGCAGCGATGCCACTGGCCACAATGACACCCAACGCAAACAATGCGAATAGGGTAATGGGGTGTGGAAGTAAGTTACCTAGCCACTCTACGGTGTCCAGAAATCGAGTAAAAGCGCCACGTTTTGGGGCGGTAGAGTTCGCTTTGCTCATGCGATCCTGCTCCTGCGGATGTTGTTTTTGTCAAAGCGAGCGATTGTACACTAAAAATATGACGGACTCACCGCTGCTGGAAGGCAGCAGCGCGCTCCTTAAATACCCCGTCGCGTTAATCGAACGGCGCAACTTGATCTGAAGTAGCAGAGCCGTTATTTTAGATAAAGGCGAAATAAGGAGGTCACATGAGAAACATTGTAAGACATAGTCCGTCAACCGGTAATGGTTCACCCGATGTATGGGGTGTTTACGAAGCCGATACAGGCTCGATTCAATATATCGTGGCGGATCCTGAGACGCGGGAAGCTGCACTTATTGATGTGGTTCAGAATTTTGATCCTCGCTCGGCGCGAACCGACTTTTCCAGTGCCGATCAGGTCATGGCACTTGCCAAAGAACAGGGTCTGAAGATTACCTGGGTGCTGGACACCCACCCGCATGCGGATCATCTGATGGCTTCATGCTATCTCAAGCAACAGACGCAGGCGCCCAACGCCATTGGTGACAAGGTAAGTGAGATCGCAGAATTATGGAGTGAGTACTACAATCTTCCTGATACGTTCAAACCTGAAGATGATTTTGATTACCTGTTTAAAGAAGGCGATAGTTTTAAGCTTGGCAAGCTCGAGGTAAACGTCTGGCTGTCACCTGGTCATACCCTCGGTTCGATAACCTACCTGGTAGGAGATGCGGCATTCGTTCACGATACCTTTATGTATCCTGACAGCGGTACCTCGAGGGCGGATTTCCCCGGTGGCTCGTCAGCTGAACTTTGGACAACCTTGAAGCGTATTTTGACACTGCCCGATGAAACACGGCTATTTATCGGTCACGACTATGGTAAAGATGGTCGTGAACCACGGTGGGAGGCGACCGTTGCTGAACACAAACGAGAGAATATTCATTTAGCTGGTGATGTCAGTGAGAGTGAGTACCGGAAGCGACGTGATGAGCGCGACGCAACATTGGCATTACCCGATCGTATGTTACACGCACTGCAAGTGAACTTGCGGGCAGGAAAATTGCCTGAACCTGAAGCGGACGGTCATCGTTACTTTAAGATTCCGGCGAATAAGTTTTAAGTAAATGAATTTTTAACAGAGAGGTATTAGAAATGGGATTACGTATTGGTGATATCGCCCCGGATTTCGATATCGAAACCACCGAGGGCACGATCAATTTTCATGACTGGGCAAAAGGTTCATGGGTGTTTTTCTTCAGCCACCCGGCGGACTATACCCCTGTTTGCACCACTGAAATGGGACGTACCGCGCAATTAACCGACGAGTTCGCTAAGCGCGGGGTAAAACCGTTAGGTTTGTCGACGGATACGGTAGAAGAGCATAAAGGTTGGATCAACGACATCAACGAGACTCAGAATACGTCATTGAAGTTTCCGATTGTGGCTGACAAAGACAAGAAAGTTGCTGAGTTGTACGAGATGATTCATGCAGGTGAAAGTGAAACTGCAGCGGTTCGTTCGGTGTTTATTATCGACCCGAATCATAAAATCCGTTTAACCATGACCTATCCAATGAGTGTTGGTCGTAACTTTGCTGAGATCTTACGCGTCATCGATGCGCTCCAGACAGGTGATAAGCATGGCGTAGCGACGCCGGCGGATTGGGAGCTTGGCGGTGATGTGATCATTCCACCGACGGTTTCTATGGCTGACGCAGAGAAGAAATTTCCACAAGGTTTCAAAACGGTGAAACCTTACTTGCGCTTCACTAGCGTTAAAGATTAGTCTTCGGTGTATACAATAAAAAACGGCGCCAATTGGCGCCGTTTTACTTTTCAATAGCTTCAGCGGTTAAGCTTTGTCTGAATCGTTACAGAGATTTTTTACCGCCCATTGGTGCGCAGCTTTACCTGCCATGAGTTCTTCATGGGCAAAATCATCAACGTTAATCACGCGCAGACGACCTTCTTCGGCACGCTCAAGCAGGGCGACTTCGTCATCGCTTAGTACGCCTAATTCTTTACCGATTTCTGCCACTTTATTCAAAAAGATAAACGGCATACGTTCATTCGCAGCACGCTGAACACGGTCATGCAATGCCTCAGCTTCGATGATGTCGCGCAAAGTCTGTTCCAGATAACCAAACTGGCCTTCCGGTGACAGGAATTGCCCTTTACCAAGGCGTTCACGACTGGCGTTCGGCTTCAGTAAGATCTTCGCGACTTTGCTATCCAAACGATCCGATGGACGTTTTACGAAGCGACCGAACGGGTACATGATGACGCGCATGGCTTTACCAACAAAACCAAAGTTATCAAGTAGCGCCAGTTGCGCTTCCTGGAGCTTGTACAAGCTGTCTTGCATCGCCCAGTGGAGCAGCGGTAAGTCGTCGTGTTGACGACCTTCGTCGGCAAAGCGCTTCAGGGTTGCCGAACCGATATAAAGATAGCTCAGCATGTCGCCTAAACGCGCTGAAATACGCTGTTTACGCTTCAATGAACCACCAAGAACTCCCATGGCAACGTCAGACAACAAGGCCAGGTTGGCACTGAAACGGTTCATCTGTTTGTAATACTGTTTAGTGCTGTCAGTGTAGGGCGTACTACTTAAATGATGCCCACCCAGGCCAAGTGCCAGAGAGCGCACAAAGTTGCTCATGGCAAAGCCAATGTGACCGAAAATGGCTTTATCAAAGCGTTTCAGGCCTTCAGCATTATGCTCGGCAGAAGACAACATTTCTTCCAGGACATAAGGGTGGCAGCGAATCGCGCCCTGACCGTAGATCATCAAGCTGCGGGTAAGAATATTCGCACCTTCCACAGTAATAGCTACAGGCACACCCTGATACCCGCGGCCGAGATAGTTGTTCGGACCTAAGCAAATACCTTTACCGCCATGAATGTCCATGGCGTCGTCCATGCTCTCGCGGAGCTTCTCCGTCATGTGATACTTGGCAATGGCAGAAATTACCGATGGCTTCTCGCCCAGGTCGATACCTTTGGTCGACAAAGTAGTCACCGCGTCCATCAGATAGGCGTTACCGCCGATACGGGCCATGGCTTCCTGCACACCTTCCATTTTGCCCACAGGCAATTTGAACTGGCGACGGATATAGGCATATGCACCGGTGGCGAGGGCGATAGATTTCACACCGCCAGCACTGTTAGATGGCAAGGTAATGGCGCGGCCGACGGACAGGCACTCAACCAGCATACGCCAGCCTTTACCGGCCATATCTGCACCACCAATAATGAAATCAAGCGGTACGAACACGTCTTCACCATGAATAGGGCCATTCTGGAATGGCACATTAAGCGGGAAATGACGACGGCCAATATCAACGCCTTTGGTATCGCGTGGAATCAGCGCGGCAGTGATACCCAGTGATTCTTTGTCACCGAGCAGGTGCTCAGGGTCGTACATTTTAAATGCCAGACCAATAACTGTCGCAACAGGGGCGAGGGTAATATAACGCTTGTTGAAGTTAAGCCGGATACCGACAACTTCTTTGCCTTCCCATTCGCCCTTACAGACAATACCAGTGTCGGGAATTGAGCCTGCATCTGAACCGGCTTCCGGGCTGGTTAACGCAAAACAGGGGACTTCTTCACCAGTCGCCAGACGTGGTAAGTAGTAATCTTTCTGCTGGTCAGTACCATAGAGTTGCAACAGTTCGCCGGGACCTAATGAGTTAGGTACACCAACGGTACTTGCCAGGATGGTGCTGACGCCAGAGAGCTTCTGTAGAACGCGTGATTGGGCGTAGGCTGAAAACTCCAGACCACCGTACTTTTTCTTGATGATCATGGCGAAGAATTTATTGTCTTTCAGAAACTGCCAGACTTCTTCCGGCATATCCGCAAGCTCATGGGTTGCTTCCCAGTCGTCCAGCATTTTGCAGACTTCTTCAGCAGGGCCATCCAAAAACGCTTGTTCTTCAGCGCTCAGCTCGGCTTTCTGAATGCTGTGCAAGTTTTTCCAGTTTGGTGCGCCACGGAACAGTTCACCTTCCCACCAGGTGGTACCGGCGTCGATGGCGTCTTTTTCGGTCTCGGAAATTTCCGGCATAACTTTGCGGTACATGTTAAGTAATGATTTACTCAACACACGACGACGAAATGGGGTAATGTTTAAAGGCAACAGAATAAGGGCTAACACGATCCATAGAACCGGTCCGACGATGTCGAACAAGCTACCGATAGCAAACATGCCAACTAACCCAAGGCTAGTGACCAGCAACGAAGTGCGGTAGTAAAGCAGGCCACCGAAAACAAGCAGGGTGGCGATGATCCATAAGGCGACACTCATAATGATACTCCGTCGTTGTGGTTAGAGGTCTGACCAGTAAAGTTATCCTTTGAGGTTAGACAATTTGCGTTAGATTTTCAAGCGATATTGCACTTTTTAACTGGTATAAGGTCAGATTGAGGTAAGCGATCACTTTTTCGCTCAGAAATAAAGCACAGGAGATGTCATGAAAGCAGTAGTCCATTGGCTGGCAGTGCCCCTCGCAGGGTTGCTCATAGCGCCCGTATTTGGTGCAGAATTAGATACTTATGATGCGCGTTACGAGGTTCAGCGGGGTGGTTCAAATTATGGCGAGGCAACGCGTAAACTGACCCAACAAGAGGACGGCATTTACTTGTTGCAGAATGAAACAGAGATCTCGTTTTTGTTTCTCTCGGACGTGCGTCGCTATGATTCCAGGTTTGAGTTTGTTGACGGCTGGATTGAACCCATAGAGTTCCGTTTTAAGCGCAGTGGCACCGGCAGTAATAAGAGTATTTCTGTGCGGTTTGATGACGCCAGCGAACAAGTTATTGAGGTAACGGCGGAAGCGCCTTTGCCAATCACCTGGCATGACGCATTGCTGGATGAAGCCAGTATGCTGGAACAATTGCGCTATGACTTGCAACACAGTGATGCGGATGAATTCAGTTATCGCATTGTCGATGATAAAGGTGAGTATGATGAACAACGTTTTGCGCGGGGCGAGCTTGAGGTGCTGAACTTACCTTACGGTGAAGTGGAAGCGCTGAAAGTGAAGCGCGTACGCAAGACCAACAAACGTGAAACCGATTACTGGTTCGCGCCTGAGCTGGACTATGTGCTGGTAAAAATGCAGCAACGCAAAGAAGGTGACGAGGTCGCCACCTTATTGCTTGAAACTCTTGATTAGTCTGGGGCGTAGCCTTGCGGGCCTAAAAGGTTGCCATCAAGCACAGCACCCTTGTCAGTAAGTTTTAATCGCTCAGAGCAAAGCCATTGCACCACTAATGGGTAAATCCGGTGTTCCTGACTGTGTACCCGTTGCTGCAGGTCGGCTGCCGTGTCTTCCGGGAATACCGGAATCACCGCTTGCAGTATCACCGGGCCACCGTCGAGTTCTTCAGTTACGAAATGCACCGAGACGCCATGCTCTGTATCACCATTGTCTAACGCCCGTTGATGGGTGTTGATACCACGATACTTAGGCAGTAATGACGGGTGAATATTGAGCATGCGACCATGGTAATGCTGGGCAAACTCCGGCGTTAAAATACGCATGAAACCCGCCAGAACGACAATGTCAGGGGTAAAGCTATCGACTAGCTTTAACAGTTCGGCATCGTACGCTTCACGGCTGTCAAACTCCCGGTGCGACAAAACCGCTGTCGGGATATTCGCGTTGGCGGCTTTTTCCAGACCGCCAACATCAGCTTTGTTACTGATCACAGCGACAACTTCGCCGTCAATGCGATCCGTCTGGCACGCCTCAACAATGGCTTGCATGTTCGTGCCTGAGCCACTAATCAGTACGACAATTCGTTTCATTCGACGATTTCTACCTGTGCTTCATCGGCCTGGCGGGCTGCTACTTCGCCAATGACCCAGGCATCTTCACCATGCTCACGAAGCAACTCGACTACCGCGTCCGCCTGTGACTGTGGCAAGGCCATGATCAGGCCGACACCGCAGTTAAAGGTGCGGTACATTTCTTTGGTCGTGACGTTACCGTTGTGCTGTAGCCAGTTAAATACTGCAGGCCATTCCCAGCTACTGTCGCTGATGATGGCCTTGGCGTCAGCTGGCAATACGCGTGGGATATTTTCCCAGAAGCCGCCGCCAGTGATGTGCGAAATGGCATGCACACTGTGCTGCTCCAGTACTTTAAGTACCGACTTTACATAGATCCGGGTCGGAGCCATTAAATGATCCGCTAGAGGTTTGCCGTCTAGCTCTTCCGTCGCTACATCAACGCCACTGACTTCGATAATTTTGCGCACTAACGAATAACCATTGGAGTGCGGACCGCTGGAAGCTAAGGCCACTAGCGCATCGCCAGGGGCGACTTTACTACCGTCAATAATTTCTTCTTTCTCGACCACACCAACGCAGAAACCAGCGATATCGTAATCACCGTGCTCGTACATTCCCGGCATCTCGGCGGTTTCCCCACCGATAAGTGCGCAGCCTGCTTGCACACAGCCTTCACCGATACCTGTTACGACATCTGCGGCAACATCAACATCGAGCTTACCGGTGGCGTAATAGTCCAGGAAAAACAGTGGCTCAGCACCTTGCACGATCAGGTCGTTCACGCACATAGCAACTAAATCGATACCGACAGTGTCATGTTTGCCAAGGTCAATGGCGAGGCGCAGCTTGGTGCCGACCCCATCAGTGCCTGAAACCAGAACCGGTTGCTTGTATTTGGTCGGTAACTCACAGAGCGCGCCAAAACCACCAATCGACCCCATGACTTCGGGGCGCTTTGTACGTTTGGTGACACCTTTAATACGGTCAACAAGGGCATTGCCTGCATCGATATCGACACCGGCATCTTTGTAACTCAAAGAAGGTTTTTGATCGCTCACGGGAGAGGTCCTCAGCTAATGCTAAAAATTTGCGCGACAGTTTACCACTTTCATGGCAATACTGCGATATAATACACACGCAATTCGCTCACCTCAGCGCTAGGACGCTACGGCCATGGCTACTACTAAAAGCGCTGCACAAGCTTTAACACTTGTTCGCGCCAACCGACACCATCTTGACGCTCTCGAACTCATCGAACAGGCGAGTTTTACCACCGATCTAATCAGTCGGCGTAGCTTCAAACGCTTCATCGATCAGGGTATCGGTGACTTTCAGGTTGCCCAGCTGGGCGATCGGGTGGTGGGGTATTACATTGTCCTGTACCGGCAAGCGACCCAATTGGCGCGGCTCTACTCACTGGCGGTGTTGCCTGAGTTCCGCCAGCGTGGGTTCGGCAAAGTGTTGCTCGATGCCGCCGAAGAAGATGCCGACGAACGTCATTGCCTGTTTATGCGACTGGAAGTAAAGATCGATAACTACGCTGCTCTTTCGCTTTATCACGGCGCCGGGTATTACGACATGGAAATCCGTCCGGAGTATTACGAAGACGACAGTGACGCGCTGGTGTTGCAGAAACTTTTACCGCGTTTTGAGCCATCGGCTGGTGATAATGGCGGTCAACGTCTGGTTCCATACCGAACCCAAACCACCGACTTTACCTGTGGTCCGGCGAGCTTACTGATGGCCATGGCCTATTTCGATATTCCGTCGCGCGATCCGCATCACGAGGAGCTGGAGATCTGGCGGGAAGCCACCACCATTTTTATGACCTCTGGTCACGGTGGGTGTGGACCTCACGGGCTGGCGCGCGCCGCCATTCGCCGTGGTATGCATGTGGTATTGCATGTAAGTCATGACGGCCCGTTACTGATGGACTCTGTACGCAGTGCGGATAAAAAGCAAATCATGGCGCGCATCCAGGAGTCCGATATCGCCGCATTGAAAGCGGCAAATGTCCCTATTGAAACAGGTGACTACAGTTTGGCTCACTTAATAGCAGATCTTGCTGAGGGTAAGGTCGTGGTTGCGCTCATTAGCACCTACGTGTTTGATGAGAGCAAGGCGCCGCATTGGGTGGTGATTTGCGCCGCTGATGAAAATTACGTCTATATCAATGATCCCGATCAAGACGCGCTACCCTGGCAATCGGCAGCCGAACGCCAATACTTACCTATACCGCTGGCGACCTTCCGCCGCGCTTTTGGCTTTGGCCGGCGTAAACAAAAAGCTGCACTGGTTTTGTCGCGACCTGACACCACGACTTGATCAAAATCCCGAACTCCCTTAGCGTTACTTAAGTAACATTAGAAAGTAGATTTTAGAAAACGCACGTTGCGGTGCCGGTCATTCATGGAAGAAATAGTATCTATTTCGATCTGCATGCACAGCCCGCTCGTATCCCTGACATCATTTTCCCCAGAACGAGGATGCTATGTTTGATTCAGAGTTTTCGAGTATAGAATTTGCTGGCATGAAGCTAGCGAACCGATTTGCCGTCGCACCAATGACGCGCGTAAGTGCGCAGTCTAATGGTCGCGCCAGTGATTTGATGCAAGAGCACTACAAGCGTTATGCCGAAGGTGGTTTTGCGCTGGTTATCACCGAAGGTATTTATCCTGATCAGGATGCGAGCCAGGGTTATGAGAACCAACCGGGACTGGCCGATGCCTTGCAAGGCGAGTCCTGGCGCCCGATTGTTCGTGAGGTGCATGAAAGTGGTGCAAAAATTATTGCACAGCTAATGCATGTCGGTGCCCAAATGCAATTTAACCGCTTTGGCAAGCAACCACTGGGTATTACCGACCAAAAACCCGTCGGTAAACCGCTGGGATTGTATGGCGATCAGGAGGCCTGGCAAGACGCAAAAGCGATGGATGAAAGCGACTTTGAACGGGTTCTCAATGGTTTCCTGCATGGCATTCGCAACGCTGCGGAAGCCGGTTTTGATGGTGTTGAACTGCATGCTGCCAACGGTTACCTGTTGAACGAATTGTTGAGTACCCATTTTAATACCCGCGACGACAAGTGGGGTGGTGACATGCGCCGCCGCGCACAATTCGTACTGGATGTAGTGAAAGCCGCCCGCGAAATGGTTGCAGATGATTTTGTGCTGGGCATTCGTTTGTCACAAATCACCATTACCGATCCTGATTACCAGTGGCCTGAAGGTGAAGAAGGCTTTACCTGGCTGGTACAGGCGTTATCCGATGCGGGCATCGATTACATTCACACGACCGACAACGAGGCAAATCGTCCGGCATTGAAAGACAGCACACGATCGCTAGCCGAAGTCGTACGCGATGCCGGCATTCCGCTCATCGTCAATGGTGGTATCGACGCGTCCAATTACGCAAAAATGGCAGCCCATTACCCAGGAGCATTGTTGGCACTAGGTAAAGCAGCGTTGGCCGATCCGCAGTTCGTCAACAAAGTAAAAGACGGGGATAAGCCGGACGAACTTGATTTTGCCATGCTGCAGCCCATCGCCAACCTTGAAAATGAAATGCGCTGGCGCGAAGAGCAGCAAAGTTCATGACCCCTGCGATCAGCTATATCACGCTAGGCGTCGACGACCTGGAACGGGCCGTCGGCTTTTACCGTGACGTGCTGGGCCTGCCGACTGAAGGCATTATCGGCACTGAATTTGATCACGGTGCCGTGGCTTTCTTTAAAATGGCTGGTGGGCTCACCTTCGCACTGTGGGAACGCGACAGTATCGCTCACGACTGCGGCGTTGAAAAAGGTACGCCCGATCGCACCGCAGTTATGCTGGCGCATAACGTTGCCACCGCTGAAGAGGTCGACAGCATAATGTCGGACTTACCAGCAGACGCGGTGGTAAAACCAGCGCGCAAGTTGTTCTGGGGCGGTTATGGTGGCGTATTCTCAGATCCGGACGGGCACCTGTGGGAAGTGGTCTATAATCCTAAACATGGGGCTTGAAAATCGTTCCCGACGCCGCCATATATTCAGGTATCAGAGCAACAAAGGATAAGTCATGAAAAAAGTAGCCGTTTTACTTTCAGGTTCAGGTGTATTCGATGGTGCTGAGATTAACGAGGCCGTCCTGACCTTGCTGCACATTAGTAAACGTGGAGCCAGTTATCAGTGTTTCGCGCCTGATATGGAGCAGATGCAGGTCGTGAACCATCTCAACGGCGAGCAAACCGGTGAGAAGCGCAATGTGCTTGCAGAAGCGGCGCGGATCGCACGGGGCAACGTTAAACCACTGAGCGAGCTGAATGCCGCGGAGTTTGACGCTCTGATGCTGCCAGGCGGTTTTGGTGTCGCGAAAAATTTCTGTGATTTTGCTGAAAACGGCGCCGATATGAAGGTCAACAAAGAAGTACTGGCTATAGGTAAAGCTTTTGCCGAAGCCAATAAACCCGCAGGGTACTTGTGCATTGCTCCAGTACTGTTGCCGCATATTTATGGCAAAGGCGTACGCGTCACCGTTGGTAATGATAAGGAAGTGGCTGGTGCGATTGAGAAAATGGGCGGAATTCACGTAGAATGCCCGGTCGATGACATCGTTTCTGATGATTCACGCTTGGTCGTAACGACGCCAGCCTACATGCTGGCTGAGAATTTAGTCGATGCCGAGAAGGGCATCAGTAAGCTGGTAGAAAAAGTTCTTTATATGGCAGCGTGAGCACGGAACTTATAGCGCTCAAGTGCTGTCTGATGTATAGTAAGCACGATTTTGAAAGAAAGACCTGGGGCTGATATGGATTCGACGGGATACACGAAACCCAAGGTGCATGCCGAGGTGAGGCTGGCCTCGTAAAAAGCCTCAAACTAATAGTTGCAAACGACGACAACTACGCACTAGCGGCTTAATAACCCGCTACGCCCGACCCCTAGCGCTTTGTCTGCGAGACTAGGATCAGTCGGTTCACCCCAAAGTAGACTCGCGTGGAGGCTTCGCCCGTAGCCAAAGCGTTAAAACCAATCGGGATCGTCACCTTAAGTAGCCTGTCTGTCGGCGACTTGGTGATTAACTAAATGACAGACTAAGCATGTAGTACCGAGGATGTAGGTATTGCGGACGCGGGTTCAACTCCCGCCAGCTCCACCAATTCCAGATAAAAAGCCGCTCAAACGAGCGGCTTTTTTTATGCCTGCGGGTTGCCACCGGTATCCCGGTAGCCCGTACTTCTAGTACGGGTCAAACCAGCCGCTTCCGAAGACCCTCAATCCGCCTCTAAAGTCGACATATCAATCACAATCCGGTGCGCGACTTCGCCTTTTTCCAGGCGCTTCAGGGCATCGTTGATTTCATCCATGCGGATCATTTCGCACTTCGGATGGATGTCATGTTCGGCGCAGAAATCGAGTACCTCCTGAGTACGGGGGATACCGCCGATTAACGAGCCGGAAACGCCGCGATTACCGAATACCATGGGCATGGTGTTAAGTTCGTCGACAGGGCCGACCTGACCAACTACTACCAATGTCCCGCCGACATCCAGTAACGGCATATAGGGGTTTAAATCGTGTTTGACCGGAACCGTGTTGATAATGAGATCCAGGCTGTTCGCAGCGTTTTCCATTGCGTCTTCGTCGGTGGAAAGCACAACGTCGTCTGCGCCCATTTCTTTGGCCTTGTCGACCTTGCCTTCTGAATGGGTCAGTACGGTAACTTTAGCGCCCATTGCTTTTGCTAACTTGACTGCCATGTGACCGAGACCGCCAAGACCGATTACGCCAACTCTGCTGCCTTCTTCTACTTCAAAGTCGCGCAGCGGCGCAAAGGTGGTGATTCCCGCGCAGAGAATAGGTGCCGCGCGTTTCATATCTAATTTGTCAGATACCGACAGCACAAATTCTTCCCGCACTACGATGTGCTTGGAGTAGCCGCCGTAGGTTATTTTGCCGTTGATTCGATCAGGGCTGTTGTAGGTTTGCGTCATTCCTTCGCGGCAGAACTGTTCCTCACCATGTTCACACTGATCGCATTCCTGGCAGCTGTCGACCATACAGCCAACGGCGACATTGTCGCCAACTTTATAGTTTTTCACGTCTTTACCGACATCAATCACCTTGCCGACAATCTCATGGCCGGGGACCATCGGGTATTCACTCATCTCCCAGTCATTGCGTAACTGGTGGAGGTCAGAGTGACAGATGCCGGTGTACAGGATCTCAATTGCCACGTCATTGTCGCGTAAGTCGCGGCGCTCGAAATGAAACGGAGTTAAGTCGTCCTGTGCGGAATGCGCTGCATAGCCTACAGTTTTCATAAATTCTCCTTTACTGAGTTCAAAAGTTAGCTTTCAGATAATCAATAAGTCTAGCTGGCTATTTGAAATCTGCTTAACCAGTTTTCAACCCCCTGATTGTGAACCTCTGTTTCGCATCGCTGTATCCGGTTAAATGTGAAGCTTTTTCGGCCAGCCCCTTTAAATCTGCCGATTTTGATCCAACCTTAATAGGTAAGGACTATCAATACACTCACCATTTAGCTGAGGGATTACGATTATGGTTGATAAAATTAAAGCATTACGACTTAAAGCACCGTTTGGGCTGGATAATATTCAGGTAGCGGAGCTTGATGACCCAGGTCAGCCTGGCCCTGGCGAGGTTCGCGTACGAATCAAGGCGAGCTCGCTTAATTATCACGATTACGGCGTGGCCACTGGGAACATGAAACCAGAAGATGGCCGCATTCCGATGTCGGACGGTGCCGGAGTCGTGGAAGCCGTTGGCGAAGGAGTGGAGGAGTTTGCGGTAGGCGATCATGTGGTGTCGACCTTCTTCCCGCAATGGCAACAAGGCGTGGCCCGTGTCGCTGATTTTACCGCAACCCCGGGCGATGGGATTGATGGCTATGCGCGCGAAGTGGTGGTACGACCCACCAATTACTTTACCCATCAGCCGCGCAACTATACCCATGCCGAGTCCGCAACCCTGACCACGGCAGGACTCACGGCCTGGCGAGCGCTGGTGGTAGACGGCAATATTAAGCCGGGCAACTCGGTATTGGTGCTTGGCAGTGGCGGTGTCTCTGTTTTCGCCTGCCAGTTGGCGAAAAGCCTTGGCGCAACGGTGTTTGCCACCTCGTCGTCGGATGCGAAGCTGGAGCGCTATAAAACGCTTGGCGCCGATCATCTGATCAACTACAAAAAGGACCCGGAGTGGGGCAAAACCGTCCGTAAACTAACCGGCGGTCGTGGGGTTGACCATGTTGTTGAAGTCGGTGGCCCTGGTACTTTGCCGCAATCTATTAACGCGGTCGCTATTGGCGGTCATATAGCACTGATAGGGGTGTTGACCGGAGCCGAAGGTGAAGTGCCGACCGCTAAGCTGATGGCGAAGCAGGCAAGGTTACAAGGCTTGATCGTAGGCAGTTGCGAGCATCAGAAAGATATGGTGCGAGCTTTAGATGCTAATGGAGTAAAACCTGTGGTGGATAAATCTTTTGCCCTCGAAGAGTTGGCAGACGCTTTCCGTTACGAAGAAGCAGGCAAGCACTTCGGCAAAATCTGCCTGAAATTCCCGAATTAAAGTATTGGGGCTGTATTTAGCGGGTTCTAAATCGGTTAAGCCGTTTACTTGCGTTCACCGAATCTTTGTTGTTTCATTAAGATGCGAGTTAGGTCGTAGTAGCGGCTCAACATTTCAGTTTGAACGGTTTTTAAGGATAGAAGCTTGATCATTCGCAAACGCGTAGCAGCCGTTATCATTATCGTTTTCCTTGCCGGACTGTTTCTGGTCTGGGGGCTTGCCAATTGGGTGGTGGTGTTAACTGAAGAACGATTGAAGCAAGATGCGAATGATAACCTGCGTTCGGAAGTTCTACTGGCAAAATCTAAGCTCGAATCGGCGTTATTCCGTGACGTGTTTTTAGTCGATAGTCTGGCGACCCTTTTTAATATTGACCCTCAAGCATCTTCAGATAACTTTCACGAAATCAGTACCCGTTTACTCGATCGGGCTGAAAATGTTCGCAATGTTGGCATGGCGCCTAACGACATTGTTGAAAAAAACTACCCTATTGAAGGTAATGAAAAAGCCATAGGTCTGGATTTTAGAACCGTGCCTTCGCAATATGAGACCGTTCAGGCTGCGCGACGATCTGAAGATATCTATATCGCCGGCCCGTTGGAACTTTTCCAGGGCGGGCAGGCAATTATTGCACGGGTACCAGTATTTACGGATTATCCAGCTAATAAAGATTACTGGGGATCTTTAAGTGTGGTTATCGATTACAAAAGCTTGATGTCGTCTGCAGGAATTTTCCAAATTAAAAATGCCGACATTGCTATTCGAGGACGCAATGGAACAGGCCGTGAAGGTGAGATCTTTGAGGGAACCGCTGAGACTTTTCAAAAAGCCGATTATCAAGGTGTTGTCATCATCCCTAATGGTGAGTGGTGGATCGCGGCGAAATTTGAATCGAATTTGACTCAAGAGCAGAACTACTTGATGGAGCTAGAGCGTTGGAGCCTGATTGGTATCTATATACTGCTCTTTTTCAGTGTATTCGTATTGTGGACGTTTTACCGGGCCGAACGGCATCGTGCGAACGAGGACGTTCTAACGCGCTTATACAATCGTCGTTTTGCGCTTAGATATCTGCATCGTCTGCTTAGTGAAAATTATCGTAGCAGTAGTTTTTGTGTTCTGGCTATCGATCTTAATGGTTTTAAAGAGATTAACGATACCCACGGACACGATGCTGGCGATGAAATGCTGAAGCTGGTCGCCAATGGTTTAGAAGCTGCGGTGCGTGCATCAGATATCGTGGCCCGCATGGGGGGCGATGAATTCTTGGTGATTTTAAATCGGTGTAGAAACCAGAAACAAGTCGATGGGATTATTGAGAAAATAAGAAACTTTGTCGAAAGCCAGAGCGTCCAGGCTCAGGGGGTTACTCTCTATCCGTCACTCAGCATCGGCTGTGCGTGTAGTTCAGAGATCGGTCAGAATAAAGCAGCGCTGTTAAAACTGGCAGATGAGCGCATGTATGAAAACAAGTTAAGCATCAAGAAAACGCAAAGCTGAGCGTGCGGCGTATGCTGTTTTGGCTGATGCACGCCATAAAATATCACTCCAGTTCATCGGCGTAAGGCGCTATTTCGACGCCAAGCCGATGAGGTAGTCTGCTAACGCACCCATTCCCGTATCCGACACTTCGGCGCGTTGCTCAGCAGGCTGATTGTAGTTGGTGTTGGTATTCACGTCGTACACAAATAATTCGCCCTGAGCATTTTCGATAAACTCAATGCCAGCAACATCGATGCCTGTTTGATGCAGAAAGTTTTCCAGTGCGTCAATGATCTCATGTTGGTCAAAACGCTGGGTAATGGTGAATTTGTTTGACTGTTGGTCGGTAGGACAGAATTGGTCTTCAATCGAACAATTGTCAGCCGGACAGAGCTCAAAACCATCCTCAGTATTCACTTGTACCGTGTACACGAAACGCCGGCCAACAAACTCCGCGCGGGTGATAAAGGGTTCACGTGGCTGAATGTATTCCTGTAACAGCCAGGTGCCGTCTAATGGCTCGTCGAGGTCTTCGCGTTCGAGATAGGCTGTAAGATCCGCTATTGAGTCAAAGCGTTGTACGCCCAGGCCTTTGCCACCGCGATTGGGTTTCACAATCAGTGGCCACTGATCGAAAACTTCTGCAGCCACAATAAGATGCTCTTTACCGACCACAGCATGAGTTTTGGGTACCTTGAGTCCGGCCCGCTGCAAAGCGGCGTACTGCGACAACTTACATACTTCCAGCGCCAGTACCTGAGTTGGATTCACCACGGTGCGGTCATGGTTTTCCAGCCAGGTCAGCACAGCCTTAGTAAGCTCCGGGGCAAAGCGATGGCCACGCGTGTGTGACGATGCACTCATACGGTTGTAGTACACCGCATCAGCTGGAGTTTGCGTAAAGGGAACAGGGCCGCTGTCGAGAAACCATTCGTTGGCAGTTACTCCACGTTGGCGCAATTCTTCCCGCAGGGGGACTAACCATTCATCATTCTCGTGGATAATAACGATGTCTCTCATGTGTACCTCGTGATTGGATTTTCTTAGCCTGTCATTACAGCTTGCCGGCAGCAATCGATCAATAGTATTGGGTTATAACTTGGACGATGTAGTTCTATCGAACGAGCGAGCCTGATTTTATTTCCCTGAACTAACTCTGTTTGGTGCTGTGGGCTATATTGATTGTTCAAGTGTCAGGTGGAACTATCCACACAGACAGCAACACAGGAGAACTGAGAGATGGCAACCGATGACACAGGGCTGACCGGCTATTTAAAAGCTGGTTTCACCTCGAGCTTCAGCTGGGTCATGAAAGTGGCTTATTTACTGGCGATCGTCTTAACCGTATTCATTTTCTGGACTGGATACGAATTTTTCACTGCCTCAGCCGATGAACAAGTGTATTGGGGGATTTTGCTGCTATTGGTTTTCAATGCTCAGGTTGCGACTAAAATCTGGATTTTCCTGGAAACGGGGCGCAATCATACGGCAAACGAAATCCGCCGCATGGAAGTAAGGCTGGCTCAGCGTATGCAGGAAAATACCTAACTAAGACGTTGCTGCAGATAATCCAGCACCACGGTCACTGCGGCCGTGGTGTACTTGCGCTCGGGATAGAGTAGATGCACCGGAACCGGTTGTGGCATAAAATCATCAAGTGCCGTTTCAATCTCACCCGCAGTAATCATTTCGTTCAATGAATAGCTGGGCATATAGGCGAGTCCCAGGTCGGCTAGCAGCGCCGCGCGCATAGCACGGTTATCAGACACCGCAAAACGACCATTCACGGTCACCTGCAGCAACTCGCCATCGTTATAAAAACGCCACTGCTTATCGGTGACGCGCGCACTGTCGGTAATGCACTGATGCAATCCCGCTTTATAGCTCAATTCGTCAGGATGCTTAGGTTTTGGGTGCCGGGCAAAGTAACCGCGCGAACCAACCAACACAATAGATAAAGGCGCAACCTTACGAAAGTAGAAATTCGAATCCTTCAGTGCCCCGCAACGAATCGCGATATCGACTTTTTCATCGACCAGATCAACCAGGCGATTCGTCAGTTGCAGATCAATATCGATTTCAGGATAGCGTTCCAGCAGTTCTGGCATTAATGGCGCGATGCGGGTAGCACCGTAATTCACTGGTGCGGTCAGGGTCACGCGACCGCTCGGGACCGAACGCATCGCACCGATGTGTTCATAGGCAAGATCAGCCTCTTGCACAATCTCGCGACAGTGTTGATAAAAGTCTAATCCTGCAACAGTTGGCGACAGTTTTCGGGTGGTGCGGATGAGGAGTTTGGTTTGTAACTGTTCTTCCAGTCGGGCAATGGCCTTGCTCACAGCACTTTTGGAGAGCTCCAGTTGCTGCGCAGCACGGGTAAAACTGCCGGTCTCCATAATTGCAGCAAATACTGCCATATCGGCGAAACGTTCTAGCATCGTAAGCACCATTGTTGCCATATAGAAACAATAAGTTTCCAATTTGCCATCTAATAATATCCGATGGAAACAATATACTTATCTTGCTTTCACAAACCAACACTTATTTGGAGAACGAGATGAAATTTTCAAAAGACTTCCTAAAAGCACTTGCCGGCGTTGCCCAGGGCACTATGGTTCATCAGGGAAACTACAAAGTGGCCGCCCCACGGCAGCCGCTGATTAAACCTCATGGCTATGACGAAATGCTGGCTAAACTCACTTGCTGCGTAGAACAGCCCCAGTGCTGCGCAGCTTGATTCACTTCAGCACCTGAGCGGCGGTTATGTGTTATGCCGCTCGGGGGCTTGATTTCTCTTACGTAGGAAAAATGCAACGACCGCGCTGGTAACAGCCCCCATCAAAAGTGCGCCGAGGGCGGACTGGATCATGTATGACTCCAGCGAGAAATAATCTCGCGCAGCTTCGGGTTCCATCATGCCTTCACTGATGACAAAGGCTTGCATATTGCTAAAGAAATCAGGCGAAATCAGATAATGCGCAATAATTTGTAGCAGTGGTGATAATACCGCAACCACGACGCTGATAATCAAGCCACTAATGAAACCTTCAGCCCATTGCATTTCTTGATTAGGCATTGACGAACGTTTATCGCGTAGCGCCAGCACATAGATAACGACCGCAACAATCGCAAACAGGTTGGTAAAGTAACGATGGTACTCAATATGCTCGCCATGCAGACCCGTTACCCGCTCGATAAGCAACCATAGCAATAACGCCCCAGCAAATAGTACACCCCATTTGAGCTCTCTTAGCATCGCAATTTCCCTTCCTGTTATGAGTCGATGCAGCATGACTCTTTGTTGCCCTTTAGCAAATAGTAGCCGCAAATGCGCCAAAAGAAAATGTTCTGCTGGTGCGGTCAGAAACTTGATCAGGATCAAGGTTTACTGGTTATAACCTTATAAAATATAGGGATATTAACCAAGGAGTGCTGTATGAAAAAATCATTGTTAGTAGCGAGTCTGGCGGTATTGGGTTTTGCAGGGCCTGCGGCCGCCGATATTTCAGTCAATGTTGGTGCCATTGGTGTCATGCCAAATGATGATAGCGGATCATTACCGGTTATTGAAAGTGTTGCGGGAATGACCGGCGGTAGTACCGGCGTCACCGTTGACGAAAACACACAGTTGGGTATCACCTTTGACTATGCATTAGATAAAAATTGGAGTCTGGAGCTTATTGCGGCGACACCATTCAAACATGAGATCAATGGTACCGGCAGCCTCGCTGGATTAAAGATTGGTGAAACCAAGCATTTGCCACCAACGCTGCTCGCGCAGTACCACTTTGACGTTGGTGTTGAGCGAGTTGACCCATTCATCGGAGTTGGGGTTAATTACACCACTTTTTTTGAAGAGAAGATCAGTCCTGAATTAGCTGGTGTATTAACGGATCTCGCTGTGGTGACTGCGAATGATGATGTGGATTTAGCGCTATCAAACAGCTGGGGCTATGCCTTGCAAGCAGGGGTAAATATCGCCATGACGGAGCAGTGGGGATTACATTTGATGGTGAGCCGAATGGCAATTGATACTGTCGCTGATGTCCGTATCAATGGCACAACCATTGAGTCCGTAGCTGTAGACATCGATCCAACTGTTGCCATGTTGGGGATCCGTTATCGGTTCTAGGAGGACAGACCATGCAACTGCTGAAACAGTTTTTCTCTGATCCGGTTATATTTTTTTCGTTTACGGGTTTGGCTATAGTGATTGGTATTTGTGTCTTTTACGCAATTTACTTTATCTCAAAAATATCCGAATCGTCGTGATCAATGTTTTCCTGGCCTCCGTAACGAACAATGAGTGACGAGAAGTTCGTAACGGAGGTCAGCCTTTGTCAGCTAAATTGATTTTATTCTACGATGGGGGGTGTCCTCTGTGTGTTCGCGAAATGCGTCATCTTAAAAGCCGTGATAAGCACGGAAAGATTCAGTTCGAGAGTATTTGGGACGAAGACTTTGCAGCGCGTTTCCCAGATATTGATGTCGCTGAGGCCAACCGTATTTTGCATGCCCGCACACCCAGCGGTGCTATGATTTATGGGCTAGATGTGACTTATGCTGCCTGGTCAGCGGTCGGTCGCGGTTGGCTTATCGCGCCGCTGCGTTGGCCTGGAGTGCGTTGGCTTGCTGACAAAGGCTATCTTGGTTTTGCTAAACACCGTGACCGTCTGTCGAAACTCATCACCGGCAAAGAGCGTTGCTTATCTTGCTCACTCGATGAATGATGAAGTCACTGCTGTTCATATGAATACACGCACTAAACGTCATCTAAAATAAAAGCATGGAAGGTTTCAGCGCCCATACATAGGGTCGTGTAGCTGAGGTTGGTCTAGTCATCGTTAAAACGTCTGACGTACTGTCCATCTTGCAGTTCAGAACTGGGATGATTAACGATCAAGTCGTGGTCTTGAAGTCCACTTAGAACTTGTCGGTAGATACCACTTTGAAAGCCTAATTCGACGTTACGCAAGCTTAACTTATTATTCTCGTCCAGCACGAATACCTGCCATGAGTTGTTCTCCCGAAACAGAGCTGTCACTGGAACGGCTATGGTTTCATCAACCTGTTCGAGAGTGATTGTGACTTCGACTCTATAATCATTTCCCAGGTCTGGCGAATACTCCTGTAACTCAATGAAAACACTTACGCGCTGCTCTTCAATGCCCAATGCTGAGACCTTCGTGAATCCAGTTGGGTTGACCCGCCGCACCATTCCTCGCAAGGGCGTATTGCCGCCCCATTGCGTGATCCATGCAGCCATCCCAGGCCGAACTTTTACGGCTGCGTTACTAAGTAAGTCAACTTGAACTTCAAGTTGCTCGAGGTTTCCCAGCTCGACAATCACTTCACCAGCATAAAGCACACCCTCGCAACATCTGAATCTCGTTAGGACAGTACCGTCTATTGGGGCCGGCACAACAAGCACCTGGTTGTCATTTTTACTGCGTTCACCTTCAGTCACTTCAAGTACCAGTTTGGCGTTAGTGACTTCGGCTTGTGCAACGGTTACTGCCGCTTGCGCGGATCGAACGCTAGCCTGCGCGCGCAGCAGTGATGTTTGGGCGCGATCAATTTCAGCTGCTGAGACTAAGCCAGACTCATAGAGTTGGGCAATGCGCAGATGCTCTTTCGTTGCTAACTGAGCTTCGGTTAGACTGGTCTCAAGGTTGGCCTGAGCTGCAAGTAAGCGAGCCTCAGTTGCTCTGAGCGTTTGCGTAGCCTGCTCACGGGTGCGCGCGTCTAACGAGGGCGTTGGTGTGGGCTCGATGACGAAAAGTGTGTCGCCTTTGGACACATGGTCGCCCTGTTCCAGGAGCACTCGCCGTAAATAGCCTGCAATCGGAGCTGACACTTTGTACGTGTCGCGCAAATGTGTCCGTCCTTCATCATGAATATTATTTGCCAGGGGACCTTGATAAACCTCGGTGACAGCCACTTTTACTGGTGCTGGTTGCAAGGCAATGAGCAAAATTACAATCATGGCGAGTAAGCCTAGCCATGGCAAAGCTTTGACCCATTTCTGAGATTTACGCGTAGGCATTGCAGTGACTCCGGTAATTTGCCGAAAAGTTATTCAGATTTAAGTGCCGCAATTAGATCGATCTTTCTTAGTTTCCGTATCATCAAAAGAATAGCAAATGCAGTAGCTAACAGTACTCCAAGTGCAGATAGCGCAAAAACCTGCCGATTGACAATGAATGGGATACGAAACATTTCACTACTCATCATGGCACTCATCGCAACCGCAAAAAGAGAGCCCAACAGCCATCCAACTGGAATAGCTACGACAACCACTATAATCAGTTCACCAAAAAGAATTCGCGCAATCTCACCATGACTGTAACCAAGTACCCTTAAGGTTGCCAATTCACGCTCGCGCTCAGCTAAGGCGATTCGTGCGTTGTTATAGACCATAGCGAAGGTCATGGAGCCTGCAAGTAAGAAAATAATTCCCATTGCCGCGAGCACTGTGGCATCAATATAGGCACTTAGCTTTCGTTCCGCCTCGCGCAGGTGAGTGTAACCTGCAATTCTCGGCATATCATTAAGGGCATTGTAGAGTTCTGTTTGTTGCTCATCGTCTATCAATAGCCAGGCGCCCGTGAGAGTTCCTCCTTCGAGTAGCATCTCATTTAATGCCGGAAGCGCCATGTAGGCACCAATCCCAATCGCTTCAGCTGAGACCGCAACCACAGGTAGATCAAAAGTGATACGGCGCTCTGCAATAACTTCCGTCTCAATGGTCATCCCGGGCTCGATACCAAGTTTACGGGCTAAATGGTCGGTGATGACCAATCCGTGATCAGGCAGACGCTCCAGACCAGCCAGGTTGCGTAGCTCGCTGTTGGGACTGAAACCAGTCAGCACCGTGCTTTCCACTCTGCGTCCGTGGTGTAATCGGATCGGCACGCTCCGGACGCCCTCGAGATAGCCCACCCCAGGTAGTGCAGCTAATGAGTGCAGGCCATCTGCATCGGTGATTTGAGCAAAATGGATCACTAAATCCATTTGATTTTCAATTTGATAATTGCGATTCAGTATCTCGTTTATGGCGCTGAACTGATAACTACCAAACATTAAGAGCCCACCGGAAAGAGCGACCCCCGAGATTGAAGAAAAGGTCCGCAAGGGATATCGCGATAGATTGCGAAGAATAATACGTGCCCCTTGACTCAACCAGCTAATGGAAAGAAGACGCGAAAATCGACTGCTATGAAAAGCTGTTGGATTCGGCGGGCGCATGGCTTGAGCTGGGGGAATTTTAACCGCGTTATAAACACCATAAGCTGTGCCCAATAATCCTGCGGACAGCGTGACAAGAAAAGCTATTGCCAGGGTTGAGGGTTGAATCTTTGCTTTTAAGCTGACAAAAGAAAAGTAGTAGCTGTAAAGCTGTACCATGCGATCCGCTAACCAATAACCGAGCAAGCTACCTAAGAAGACGCCAACCATTACTATTAGTCCGGTGAAACTTAAGTAATGAACCATGACCTGCCATTGGTAGTAACCAAATGCCTTCATGATGGCAATGGTCTGGCGTTGGGTATGGATTTGCCGTTGGGTGAAGATATAAAGCAAAAATGCTGCAGAACCAAGAAAGAGAGTAGGTAGGAAAATAGAATTTATACGCAGCTGATTGAGTTCTTCATTGATAAAGCTATGCGAGGCTTGGTCGTCCCGACGGTATGCGCCACGACCACCGTAGCTCTCAAGTAGTGTGTCTAACTGCAATATGAGGGTCTCAATATCGGCCTGTTGCTGAAGTCTGAGGCTGACATGATTGAAGGCTCCAAGCATATTTAGCGGTCCGGCCAGGGCATCTTCGCTTAACCAGAAAACGCCATATCTTTCATAATCAGGCATTATGTCGGCAGGCCCAAGTTGGTAAATGAACTCGGGTGAGAGAGCTATACCAACGACTCGATAGCTCGAGCGCGTTCCATTGAGAACGATTTCCAGTTCGTCGTTTAAACTGAGCTCATGGGCCTCAGCAAAAGGACGAGCAATGACCACTTCGTCGAGGGCCAGGGCATGTCGTCCGCTTAACAGATACAGTTGATTTAATAACGGTTCTCGTTGCTCAGGCAGCGAAAGCAGGAGGGCTTGAATGGGGGCGTAAAAGCCATCAACGTAAATACGTGCAGAACTTTGTACCCGAGTTTCTGCAAGTGCGACATCCGGCAATTCCTGGATCCGCGGCAAAAGTGAATTTGGCGCTCGAGTCAGATCGACAAAAATATCAGCGAACTGATGGTCTTGATAAAATTCGCGTTGAGAACGCTCAAGTGTCTGGCGTGATGTGACCATAGTCAAAAGCACCATGACACCGACGGCAATCACGATTGCAATTGCGAATAACTGAGCTCGCGATTGCCAGAACTCGCGCAAGAGCTTAATGAACAAAATGGTGTGGATGTTCACCAGCGGAGGTCCCTGGCAGGAGCTTTTTCCAGGTTACGATGATCAGAGGTAATTGCACCATCTGATAATCGAATAACGCGGTCCGCCATTGAGCCAATAATTTCGTTGTGGGTAATCACGGCAGTGGTTGTACCTAGTTCACTATTGATCTGTTGCAGAACGTCTAAAACTAAGCCTCCGGTGCTAGAGTCAAGAGCTCCTGTGGGCTCGTCGCAAAGAAGTATCTCCGGACGTTTCGCAATAGCTCGTGCAATTGCTACCCGTTGTTGTTCGCCGCCAGACAGTTGCGAGGGAAAGTGATCCATTCGGTTGGTCAGGCCGACCCGCTCAAGAGCTTCTTCCGGTGACATTGGATGACTGGCAATATTAGTCACCATAGCCACATTTTCCCGTGCAGTTAAGCTTGGAATGAGGTTATAGAATTGGAAAACAAAACCGACATGGTCACGACGAAAACGCGTTAATTGACTTTGCGTTAGTTGGTGAAGTGGGGTTTTGAGGTAGTACAACTCGCCGGAGGTTGGGGTATCAAGACCCCCCATGATGTTTAATAAAGTAGACTTTCCTGAGCCCGAAGCGCCAAGCAAAACTACGAGTTCACCGCTGATGAGCTCGAGATCGACACCGCGTAATGCGTGAATCTCGACATCCCCCATGGGGTAAACTTTGGTAATTCCCTTGGCGCTCAGTAATGGGGCTGCCACAAATTTACACTTGGCTATAGTTACGAATAACTGTTCATCCCCATCATGCCGAAGCCAACACCAAGCATGGCCATTCCAAAACCAAGTACTATTGCAATAAGCATCCACAATAACGTAGCTTTGGCCCAATTTGATTTTGAGGGTTTAGTACCGCTTGAGAAGGCCCAAATGATGAGAGCGATTAGATTCACAATTGGGATGAATGTGAGAAATAATGTCAGCATCCATTCACCGACGCTTACGGTACTTGAGCTGTCGAAACCTTGATGATCCATAGTTTTTATCCTTGTTATTAGTAGAAAAGTAGAACAACATTAAGACCTTAGGCGCACCGATAAATGGTGTCAATTAAAAAAATGAGCGGATTTTTATGAGTCGCCTGTTAACTGTATTAACCTTGATATGTATTGGAGTCTTAGGGAGTAGCTCAGTCATGGCACAGGACTTTTCGATCATCGTTGTAAGACATGCCGAGAAAGCGGTCGCAGAGAGCGACCCGCCGTTAAGCGAAAAAGGCCAACGCCGGGCGCAGGCATTAGCGGAAATGCTTAGTAAAGTACAGATCTCGGCCATTTACAGCACCCCCTATAAACGAACCGAACAGACAGTTTCGCCGTTGGCACAGCAGCATGGATTGGAAGTTAAGAATTATCGTGCCGGGGATGGTGAAAACTTGGCGGCGCAGTTGCGGGACGCGCAACAGGACGTGTTGGTCGTAGGGCACAGTAATACAGTGCCTGGCATCGTCCGGGCATTGGATATTGAAGTAGAAGATCTTACCGAGCAGGATTACGGCGATGTGTTTGTAGTTCAGTTTCGCCAGGGTAAGCCACAGTTGCTTCGGTTAATGGTACCTGTGCAGGAATAGGGCAGCCGCATGATGCGCGGCTACTCCTCGGATTGCGCAATTTCAGTGCGGTTGCGACCGCCATGTTTGGCCCGGTAGAGCGCTTTATCAGCGCGACGGATCAGGTTGGCCGCAGTTTCTCCTGGCACATAGCACGCGCCGCCGAAACTACTGGTGATGGACAAGTTGCTAACTAAGTCATGCAGATCTGCTTGCATGATTGCTATTCGAATACGTTCACAAATTGCCTCGAGACTCGCTGCGTGAGCGCCCGATAGTAATATGGCAAACTCTTCGCCGCCCCAACGCGCAATCATATCGCTCTCCCGGGCTGATTCCTTAATAATCTGAGCCACGCGTTTAAGCACCTGATCACCTGTGGTGTGCAAATAGCGATCGTTCACTTCTTTGAAATAATCGAGGTCCATCAAAATAAGCGCCAGCGGCTGCTGTCCGCCGTGTTGTGCCACTTTTTGTCGCAGCAGTTCGTCAAATGCCCGACGGTTGGCGAGCTTAGTAAGACTGTCCTGATGGGCGAGCTGTTGTAACGTCTGGGTTTGTTCTTTCACTAATCGTTGCAAGCGTTCTTTGCTGCGGGTAATCGTGTACACGCGCAGTCGCAGCGCTACCGCAATCAGCAACGCTAAAGCCAGCCCGGCAGCCACCCAAATACTTGGACGCTGCCACAGGGTGGGTAGTTTGTGCAGGGTAAAAGTTGCTGCATCGCTCCACTCACCGTTAGGGTAAGCAGCTTGTATCTGAAAAATAAAAGCGCGCGGCGGCAGTTCCGTATACGAGACCGTCAACTGGGAGCCGGTCGGTTCAACCCAGTCCTTATCGTAGCCGGCCAGTTGCACGCGGTAGCGAATACTTTCCGGGTACTGGTAACCTAAACCAACGAACTTGAATTCAACGCGGCGGGTGCTGGCATCAAGGTAGGTGTTCTGCGAAATAGCCCGGCCATCTGCCGTCACGCGTTCAATCACCGGCTGCGGCGGTGTCTGGCGGATAAACTGGCTTTGTTCCGGAATGTAATGGCCGATGCCGCGGGACGTTGCAACCCAAAGGTCACCATTTTTCGCGACTAACATGGGCGGGCCACCGGTATTAATTTGCGCACTGGCCAGGCCCTGATGGTTGTCATAAAAGGTGTGAGCTAATGGGGTGGCCGGATCGTCATCATTTAATGCAATATCGAAATCATCCGCGGCAACGTAGATTAAGCCGCGCCCCGATCCCAGCCAGAGGTTGCCTTCGTGATCGCGGGTTACGTCAAAGAACTTGATGGTGGGCAGTCCGTTGTCGTCATCGAATAATTGCCAGGTGTCCTTAGCCTTGGTGTAAACCAACAGACCACGGTCAGAGGCTACGTAAATATGTGCGGCATTCTCATGGAAGCCAAAAATAAACTCAGCATCGCTGACTGAGCTGACATCAATACGTTCAATTTGGCCATTTATAAGGCGCGATAAGCCGCGCATACTGCCGATGAGGATCTCACCGCTGCGAGTTTCATGGATGGCATAAATAATCTCATCTGGCAGGCCGTCATCGGCACCAAAAAAGCTGGGACGCTGGAGGGTGCCATCGGCATTGATCTTGCTGCGTAGTACACCACCGGAAGTCGCGGCATACAAATAGCCGTCGCTGGCCAGTAGCAAACCCCGAACGTCGTTGCCGGGAAATCCATTCATTTCATTATAATGAGCGATTTGTTTGCCGTTCTCGATGATATAGAGACCATTGGTAAAGGTACCTATATACAGGCGTTCGTCGCGGTCGATGGCAAAGCTCAGAATACTCTCGCTGCTAACTTTACTGGTTGTCCCCAGCGGTAGCACAGTTTCGTTTCGAATCTGTTTAACCCCGCCCAGGCCGCCGACCAGGATAGCGCCATCAGCAGTTTGGGCGATGGCACGAACATAGTCATACCCCAAGCCATCTTCGGCACGGTGGCTATGAAATTGCGCTTGCCGAAACTGAACCAGACCACGGTGCGTGCCCACCCAGAGGGTATTCTCCCGATCCATAAAAATACTCAGAATATGATTATTGGGCAGGCCATTTGTGACCGACATCATTTGTGGTTTGGCAGAAGTCAAGGTCGTCAGTCCGTGTTCATGCGTACCAACCCAAAAGGTCTCATCCGGAGCCTGATAGAGTTCGGTGATGGTGCTGGGATAAAGTGTCGGCCATTTTTCGACGCTGAGCTGGGCCGGGTCGATTACAAAAATCTCGCGGTCAATACTCACATAGATGTGGTTGTCGGGTGTCGCGACAATACCAAAACTATAACCGTTGGGGAGTTCTTCAAGGGTACGAAACGCATCAAGTTCTGCGTCGTAGTAGGCTGCGCCTTCGTCCGTGCCGACCCAAACTCTGCCCTGCAGGTCTTGTTCCAGCTCCAATACTGCAGCGCTGGGCAACCCCTCCGGTTCTGCATATTGGGTCCGAATGCCGTCACACTCACGAATGACGCCAGTATTGATGGTGGCGTACCAGGTACAGTTGGGGGAAGTAAAGAGTGCGTAATCGACGCGGTCAAAGACACGTGGTTGCGGCAGCCACCGCCCGCCGGTTGGCGAGCTTTCAAAATAGCTTACACCGCCTCGTGTTCCGGTTGAAACAAGGTGCTTAGTAAAAGGATTTTCTGCGACGTAGAGCGAGCCTGGGTCGGGCAGCCCTGTGGCTTGTGAGAACAGTTCAAAACTACGGCCATTAAAGCGAACTGGTCCTTCCCAGCTGGCTATCCAAAGATACCCCAGACTATCCTGGGTGATGTGGTTGACCGAATTATGAGGCAGACCGTCGGTAGTGGTCCAGACTCGCATCGCACGATCGCTCAGGGGCGGCGCTTCAGGTTCTGTGGCACCCGCTGTAATAGAAAAAATTACCGCTATAATTCCCGCAATTACTTTTGTGTACACTATGGGCATTCGTGTCGAGTTCCATTAAGCTTGGCAACAGAGTCAAAAAACAAAAAAATTACTGCTATGAAAGATGAACGCGATCTCAGCGAGCTTATCGAGATAATTCCTGACGCCGCTCTTGTTGTCAATCAACAGGGGGTGATTGTTCTGGTGAATCAGCTGGCCGCCACTATGTTCAATTATCAGCATGATGAGTTGTTAGGTGCTTCTTTAGACACGTTACTACCTGAGGGCATGCGTGAGCAACATAAATTCCATGTAAATCACTTCTTTAACACCCAGAGCAGCCGACCTATGGGGCGTGGCTTCCGTTTTCTTGGCCAGCGCAAAACGGGCGACACCTTTCACGTGGATATCATGTTGAGTCATGTCACTGTTAAACAAGAATCCTTTGCCATTGCCTTTATTCGTGACGCAACACAGAATCGTGAGACAGAAGAAAAAATTCGGCGCCAACTTGAACTCGAACGCAAGCAAGCCTTGACTGATTTTTTGACTGGCGTTGGCAATCGCCGGGCGTTTTATCAGGAGCTCGCAAGTGACATTGAAGCGTTAAAAGAAGGCCATCATTCATTTAGCGTCGCGCTTATTGATCTCGATAACTTTAAACGTCTGAATGATTCGCGCGGTCATGACCAGGGTGACCGTGCTTTGCAGAGTATTGCTAATGCTCTTTGTGCCGCCGTGCGCGGTACTGACTTTGTTGCGCGCATAGGTGGTGATGAATTTGCAACTATACATCCGGGCGCGACCTTAGAAGATAGCCGCGTGATTCTGGAACGGGTACGCAGCGAAGCATTAAAAGTCAGTGCCGAACATGACTGGAAATTAAGTGTTTCTATTGGCATCTGCCACTGCGCAGACCCACAACTTGCCGAAACCGGCGTTTGCACCGTTGAGTCAATTTTGCGAGTGGCCGATAGTGCCATGTATCAAGGCAAGCGCGCGGGAAAAAACCAGATTACTGTTGAGCAGCTGACGCACTGAGATTATGAACGAAAGATTTAAGGGACTGCAATCCCATAGGTTTTGCATACAGAAAACCTTGTACTTCCTGACAGCCCTGCTGCTCCAGATAACGCGCCTGCTGGTGACTCTCCACACCCTCAGCTACCACCCGCAAATTGAGCGCACTGGCCATTGCTAAAATGGTTTTCACCAGGCGCGCGTCGTGCGCATTTGTTGCAATGTCCCGCACAAAACTTTGATCAATTTTAAGCTCCTGGATAGGTAACAAGCGCAACGTGCTTAACGATGAATAGCTCGTACCAAAATCGTCTAATGAAACCTGCACGCCGCGTTCACGGAGCACATTTAAAACTTTTTTCACCCCTTCAAGATTGAGTAGGGCCGAGGTTTCCGTCAGTTCGAGTTCGACCACAGACAAGTCGCCCGGTAAGTCAGCCAAATTGTGCAAGAATCTTTGTGCGCTCGTCTGATTGTTAAAGTCAGCCGCTGAGACATTAAATGAAACGCGCGGAATGCGTTGATAGAGCAGGTCGGCATCGAGCAATTCACGGATAGCAGTTTGCATTATAAAATCCGTGATTGAAGAGATTAAACCGTGTTGCTCAGCCAAGGGAATGAAAATATCAGGAGGAATCAAGCCTGCTTCCGGGTGATGCCAGCGGGCCAGAACTTCGACGCCACTGATACTTTGATCATCGAGTTTGAACTGCGGTTGATAGGCGACTGAAAGTTTTTTATTAGCAATTGCCGCTTTCAGATCAAATAACAGCTTAGTGCGTTTAGAGGCATGTTCTCCGTACTCACTTTTGTACACACGAAGACGGTTACTGCCCATAGATTTTGCTTCTTCCAGTGCCGTTAGTGCTGCCTCGATAAGGTCTTCGCTATTACCTGAGTCTGCCGGAAAGCGCGCGATGCCAAAACAGGCGGTTAAGGCGGAATCAGGTAGCTCGGGAATGCTTTTAGCTTGAATCAGTTGTTGCAGATGCTGAACTTGCGGCAAAACCTGATCCGGCCAACTGACTGCAGGCATTGCCACCGCAAACTCATCACCGCCAAAACGACTTAGCAGAACCCGTTGTTTAAAATGGTCGCGCAGCAGCACCGCAATGCTTTGCAGATAGCGGTCACCGGCATCGCTGCCAGCAGTGCTGTTCAACTGTTTGAAGCCATCCAGGTTGAGCACGACCAGTACCAGTGTTTGTTCGTTTTCCCGGCAAAATTCGATTTCACTACTAAGCTCCCGGCCGAACATGTGACGGTTGAGCAAACGTGTCAGGCTGTCTCTTTCTGATAGGTTACGTTCGCGGTCTAAGGCCATTTTGGATAGAAAATAAAGAATACCGGCAGTGACGATTACGTAGGTCCAGCCTTTGAATGTTTGCCATTCGGTTAGTAAATTTGAGTCGGCAACAATGGCAAGTAAGAATTGGTCGGAAAACCGAATCCAAACTAAGCCTAGAACCAAATAAACGATGGCAATAAATGCGGCGGCACTGCGCGGTGACATGACTATCTGTACTCCTTTGCAAAATAGCAACGCGGAGGCGGAGCTATTTAAATAAAACCATAGCAAGGAGTACAGAAATTACCAATTTTTTAACCTTTTAAATACGTTTTGTGAAAGTTAAGATGATCTTCGATAAAACTGGCGATGAAATAATAACTATGGTCGTAGCCTTCCTGTAGCCGTAGTTGGGCGACCAGGTGATACTTTTCAACGGTATCCTGAAGGGTGGAGAAGTTGAGCTGTTCCGCCAGAAAGTTATCGGCACCGCCTTGATCAACCAGTAAGGGTGGACACTTTTTGCCACTACGGATGAGTTCTACGGCATCGTATTCACGCCATAGCTCGCGATCCGAACCAAGGTAACCGCCAAAAGCTTTGTGGCCCCACGGACATTCGCTGGGATGGGCGATCGGGGCAAAGGCTGAGACACTGGCGAAGCGTGCATCTTCCCGTAACGCCATAACAAGCGCGCCATGTCCCCCCATGGAATGACCACTGATGCTCATACGACCATTCAGGGGGAGGGCATCTGTTACCACATCAAGCAGTTCTTTGGTGATGTAATCGTACATTTGATAATGTCTGGCCCAGGGTTCTTCGGTAGCATTTACATAAAAACCTGCGCCTTTACCAAAGTCATACGCGTCATCATCCGCGACCTCTTCACCACGTGGACTGGTGTCAGGAATAATCAGCGCCAGGCCAAGCTGGGCCGCGACCCGTTGGGCGCCGGCTTTGCTGCTAAAGTTTTCGTCGGTACAGGTAAGGCCGGATAGCCAAAGCACAGCTGCAACACGATCTTTTCGCAGCGCCTGCGGCGGCAGGTAAACGCTAAACTGCATCGTGCAGTTTAGCGTTTCGGATACATGTTCATAACGCCGTTGTTCGCCTTCAAAACAGCGTACACTGCTCACTAGTTTTAAGTTTGCTTGCGTCATATCCAAGTCCCTTGTTATTTATCGTAATGGATAACCGAGCGAATCGATTTGCCTTCATGCATCAAGTCAAAGGCTTTGTTGATATCCTCGAGTCCCATGGTATGAGTAATGAAGGTGCTGAGTTTAAACTTACCATCTAAGTAGCGCTGCACATAGTCAGGCAACTGACTGCGTCCTTTGACCCCACCAAACGCACTACCACGCCATACGCGGCCGGTGACCAGCTGGAAGGGACGGGTTGAGATCTCTTCGCCCGCACCCGCAACGCCGATAATGACCGACTCACCCCAACCTTTGTGACAGCACTCTAACGCCGAGCGCATGACTTTCACGTTACCAATACATTCAAACGAGAAGTCAACGCCGCCATCGGTCATTTCAACAATGACCTCCTGAATGGGTTTGTCGTGGTCCTTCGGGTTCACACAATCGGTCGCGCCTAATTTACGGGCGATATCAAACTTACTTTCATTGATGTCGATGGCGATAATGCGGCTTGCTTTGGCCATAACAGCGCCGATAATCACCGATAAACCAATACCACCAAGACCAAAAACAGCAACAGTGTCACCTGGCTGAACATTGGCAGTATTTTTCACCGCACCCATACCCGTCGTGACCCCACAGCCAAGCAGACAAACTTCTTCCAGCGGCGCTTCTTTACTGACTTTGGCCAGCGCGATTTCCGGTACCACTGTGTGTTCAGCAAAAGTTGAAGTACCCATGTAATGATAAATAGGTTTGCCATTTTTTGAGAAACGCGTGGTGCCGTCGGGCATCAGGCCCTTACCCTGGGTACTGCGAATTGCCTGGCACAAATTGGTTTTGCCCGATTTACAGAACTTACATTCGCCACATTCCGGGGTATACAATGGAATAACATGATCGCCCACTTCGACCGAAGTGACACCTTCACCTACAGCTTCGACAATACCGCCACCTTCGTGACCCAATATCGCCGGGAATATCCCTTCAGGATCTGCTCCGGACAGTGTGTAGGCATCGGTATGGCAAACACCGGTAGCAACGATACGTACCAATACTTCACCTTTTTGCGGTGGCATCAGATCAACTTCTTCGATACTTAACGGCTCGCCAGGCACCCACGCCACAGCTGCTCGGGTTTTCATCATTTCCATCAAGTTATCCTTCTATTTTGTTAGTACAACCTGTAACTATGGTACACCCTACGTGCTGTGATACCAAAAAGACCAAAAAAAAAGCCGCTCACGTGGAGCGGCTTAAAGCAGATGAAAAAACTGGTGTTACAGCGCGTTACCGTCGCTGTCCAGTTTAGTAACTGTGCCGAGGTTCAATGAGCGAACTTCGTCTTCAATCAGACTCAGGTCGCCGATGATAACCCACGTCAAGTCGTTAGGACGTAATACGTCATCTGCGGTATCACGAATCGTATCGACTTCAAGTGAACGAATACGCTGGCCGTAATTTTCCAACCAGGTCATGTCCTTGCCCTTTTCCAGGGTGTTTACGATAGAACCAAGCAATGCTGCTTTGGTCTCGTAAGCGCCTGGGAGCTTCGCCGTTTTGTTCGAGATGACTTTCTCAAGTTCGTCAGCGGTTGCCGGGTTGGCACCTAAATAACCTTCAAATTCTTTCAGGATTTCCTGAATCGATTCTTTGGTTTTGTCGGTTTGAACCGGAGCCGTTGCCAGCATCATGCCTGCTTCATCAGCTGCGTACCAACTTGAACGTGCACCGTAAGACCAACCTTTGTCTTCGCGCAGGTTCATGTTCAGACGACTGGTGAAACTACCACCAAGAATGGTGTTCATCACGTCAATGGCTTCAGCGTTATCAACATTGCTTGATGGCGCTAAATGGCCAGCAATGATAGTCGACTGCGGAGTACCTGGTTGATCGATAAGGTACACGCGCGCTTCCTGCTGTGGCTCAACTGCAGTGAATTGCTTCTCTGGAGCGGCAGTGGCAGGGCTGGTCCATGCACCAAGGTACTCTTCAAGCAACGGCTTAATTTCAGCTTCGGTGGTGGCGCCAACGATCACTAACCGTGAAATGTCCGGACGTAACCAGGTTTCAGCGTGGTTGACCAGATCAGCACGCGTTAGTGATTGGATTGATGCTTCAGTACCTGAGCCAGTGAACGGCACGCTGTAGGCGTGGTTATCACCGAAAATCAACTGCGGCAACACGCGGAAGGCTTGCGAGGTAGGCTGTGCTTTCTCTTTTTTGATACTTTCAATCCAGAGACCACGTTTACGCTCGATTTCTTCTTCTGAGAATGCCGGATTCATCAACACATCGGCCATGATGTCTAAGCTTGGTACCAGGCTGGTGACCAGGGTATCCATGCTTACCGTTGAGTTATCAAGGCTGGCGCTGGCATACAGGTTGGTACCTAGTGACTCAAGCTCTTTGCTTAATTCAAGGCTATCACGCGAGGTGGTACCTTCACGTAACATGCTCATGGTGTAGCTGGCGGTACCGACTTTGCCACCGAAGTCTGAGGCATAGCCGCTGTCGATAACCAGACGCATTTGTACGGTAGGTACGTCATGACGTTCGGCCAAAGCAACTTCTAAACCGTTTGACAAGGTAAAGGTAGTCAGTTCTGGCAGTTCAAGTTGAGGTAATTCACCAACTTCTGGCAACTCTGATCGATCGGCTTGTGATTCGATAGTGGTGTAATTAGGTTGTGGAACCACGTTCAGGACAAAGGCACCATCACTTAACCAGCGCTCTGCAGCAGCTTGAACTTTTGCAGGGGTTGCTTCTTTCAGGTGTTCCATTGACTGCTCATAGTAGCCCGGATCACCGTGGTAAACTTCACCGGCAGCCAGAATATCTGATTTACCGCCGAAGCCGCCAATACGCTCGGCGCCACGTACGAAACCGGCAACAGTACTGAACTTAGTACGCTCCAGTTCTTCTGCGGTTGGGCCTTCCGCGATGATTTTTGCAACTTCTTCATCGATGATCGCTTCGATACGATCCATATCTACGCCTGGCTTGGCATCGGCAATAATGAAGAATTGACCGGCCAGTACACGCTCGTAGTTAAAGCCTGAAACCATGCTGGCGATTTGCTCATCATAAACCAGACGCTGATACAGACGTGAATTCTTACCGCTGGCAAGAATATCAACCAACAAACCTAGATAATCTGAGTCTGCTGTGCCCATTTCCGCGGTATTCCAAAGCTTATACAGACGTGCTGCCGGAACATTGTCTTCCATCGTTGCACGCTTGGTGCCTTCGCGCTTAGCAACCCAGCTGTTGAGTTTTTTCAGTGGTTTGCCAGCTTCGATATCACCGAAGTACTTGTTCATTTTCTGTTTGGCAGTTTCAACGTCGATGTCGCCCGCCAACACCACAACCGCATTCGCGGCACCGTAGTAGTCGTTAAACCATTGATGCACGTCATCAAGTGATGCTGCATTCAAATCTTCCATTGAACCGATCACTGACCACGAGTAGGGGTGACCTTCAGGGAACGTTTGTTCGGCCAGGAAACCGAATACACGGCCATACGGCTGGGCTTCGCCCTGACGTTTTTCGTTTTGTACAACGCCACGTTGTTCATCAAGCTTTTCCTGGGTTACCGCGCCTAGCAAATGGCCCATACGGTCGGATTCCATCCACAGCGCCATATCTAACGCTGGAGTAGGAACGTTTTGGAAATAGTTGGTTCGGTCACTGTTGGTGGTACCGTTCATGTCGGTCGCCCCGGCACGCTCGAACGGGCCAAAGTACTCATCATCGTAGTTTTCGGTACCGTTGAACATTAAATGTTCGAACAAATGCGCGAAACCTGTCTGGCCTTCGCTTTCATCTTTTGAGCCAACGCCATACCAGACGTTGACGGCAACGATGGGGGCTTTACGGTCTTCATGCACGACAACGGTCAAGCCATTATCGAGGGTGAAGGTTTCGTAGCTGATATCAACATCAGGTAAATTCTGTTGTTGCATTGTGACAGCGTTATTCGCTGAGGTTTGTTGTGCGGTTGCCTGGCATCCGCCAAGCAGAACTGTAGCAACGGCCATGGCCGTTAAAGTCTTCGATAATCGCATAGCTATCTTCCGTTTTGTGTTTTTAACACTCTGATAATACGGCAGTGGGGTGTTGTTGTAATCGTGTGAAGAGCAAAAAAATGTAACAAGATTGGTCTAGTGCTTACAACACTTCCAATTACCGGATGGATCAAGGATAATTGCCGGCTATTATTAGGCAAATGAAGAATTTTCGCGTGGGAAAAACGACCATCATCGCCATCGCTGGTGCCTCAGCGTCAGGTAAAAGTCTATTCGCATCAACTGTCTACCAGGAGCTCGTTGCTGAACTGGGAGGCAATGGTATTGCGATACTTGCGGAAGATGCGTATTACCGTGACCAAAGCCATCTGACGTTCGAGCAACGGCAATTGACGAACTACGATCACCCGTCTGCGTTTGAACACGAGCTACTGGTGCAACATCTGGAGCAACTTCGCGATGGTCAGGCGGTGGCAATGCCACAATACAGCTACAAAAGCCATACAAGAACCACGGAAACCATTAAGGTTCAGCCGGGTCGGGTGATCATGGTGGAAGGGATTTTGTTGCTCCACGATCCACATTTGCGTAAGTTATTCGATATCTCGGTGTTTATGGACACACCTCTTGATGTGTGTTTATTGCGCCGTATGACTCGAGATGTAGAAGAACGGGGCAGAACTATCCAGTCCGTCGCCGAGCAGTATGAGGAAACGGTTCGCCCAGCATTCTTCGAGTTTATTCTGCCATCTAAGCAATTTGCTGATTTGGTAGTCACTCGCGGCGGTCAGAATGAGATTGCCATTGACCTTATAAAATCGAAAATCCGTCAGTTACTGGCGGAGTAAGAACTAACAACAACAACGGTCTCACGTATGAATAGTTTTCTCGGCATCGCCATTTTATTTCTTATTGCTTTCATATTTTCGAACAGTCGCAAAAATATACGCTGGCGCACAGTAGGCGGTGCATTTGCAATTCAGGTTGCCCTTGGTGCTTTCGTTCTATACGTTCCTTTTGGCCAGGATGTGCTTTACGCAGTTGCCTCCGGCGTTGCGAAAATTATCGCCTTCACCGGTGCCGGTATTGACTTTATGTTCGGTGGTCTGGCGTCTTCTGACTTTGGGTTTGTGTTCGCGATTCAGGTTTTAAGCGTTATTGTCTTCTTCTCCTCGTTAATTTCCGTACTTTATTATCTCGGCATCATGAAATGGATCATCAAGATCCTCGGCGGCTCACTGCATAGAGTTATTGGCAGCAGCCGACCAGAATCTATGTCCGCAGCGGCCAACATCTTCGTGGGTCAGACCGAAGCACCGATGATGGTACGTCCGTTTATTCGCAGCATGACGCGCTCAGAGTTATTTGCCGTTATGGTGGGTGGTATGTGTTCGGTATCGGGCTCAGTGCTGGCAGGTTATGCCGGAGTTGGGGTTGAGCTAAAGTATTTGATCGCAGCGAGCTTCATGGCAGCTCCGGCGGGCCTGATGATGGCGAAAATGATCATGCCAGAGCTGGATAAGCCGCGCGAAGATATTGAAAATATTATTGATGGTACTGATGCCCAGAAAGCCGGCGACATTGAAGTCGAAGACCGTGCGGTCAACGTCATCGATGCTGCCGCTGCAGGTGCTTCCAGTGGTGTTCAGCTTGCCATCAATGTTGGTGCGATGCTGATTGCCTTCGTTGCGTTAATCGCTTTAATTAACGGTATTTTTGGTTGGGTCGGTGGTTGGTTTGGTTATCCGGACTTATCGTTACAGGAACTCTTTGGTTATGTGTTCCAGCCCATCGCTTATGTCCTTGGCGTAAATTGGGATGAAGCCCAGCTCGCGGGTAGCTTTATTGGCCAGAAGCTGGTCATCAACGAGTTTGTTGCCTACCTCGACTTCGTCAATTACAAAGATCAGCTCAGTGCCCATAGCCAGGTAATCATTACCTTCGTCTTGTGTGGCTTCGCTAACTTTTCGTCGATTGCCATTCTGCTCGGTGGTCTCGGTGGTATGGCGCCAAGCCGTCGCCACGATATCGCCCGGCTCGGCATGCGCGCATTGCTCGCGGCAACCCTGGCGAATATGATGAGCGCCGCCATCGCTGGCTTCTTCTTTAGCATCTCTTAGCATAAGACTGTCCCTGATGAGATAAAAGCCCGCTTTTGCGGGCTTTTTTGTATGTAGCGAACTGAAGCCTAGCGGAAAAAATAATTGATTAGCAAAGTTAACAAGTGGTATCAATAAAATAACACGATGATAAAATATGTTAAGGATAGTGTTATGCAGAAAAGGATCTTCATTGCCGGTTGCTTGTGGTGTGCACAGGTACAGGCAGGTGCGCTTGGCGCCATTGGTGATGTCACCACCGACCCCTCTGGTGCGGTGATGGTACAAGGATGGATGTGCACGCCAACGCATACCCCCGCACAAGAGCTCGTGCTTGCTGCATCGTCGAAACCGGATGCAGTCCAAACACAGTCCATGTTAGCTGTTATCCGTGCTCAGCGGTTGAAAAGGCAGCTAGACCATAAAGTCTGTGCTTCTGAAATGCTCTATCAGTCGTTTAACTGGCGCATTAATCCGGTTGAAGCCGCGGGTTTCGCAGGGCAGGAAATTATCGCAACGGCTACCTTTTCTGATGGGGAAACCTTGCTTTTAGCCGGTAGCTTTGTTCTCGATGAACCGACGTCGGTGCAAACCCAAAGCATTACAACGTTCTCACAAATCCCCTATGGGGTAACCTTTGTGCATCAGGACATTCTCGGCAGCGTGATTGCCGAAACCAACGGCAATCAGAGTGTCACCCTGCAGTCGCAGTACCGCCCGTTTGGTAAAAGTGAGGACTACTAAGATGCGCCTCCTCAATCTGTTTGTCGTCACTGTTTTCTCGGGAAGTTTACTTAGCGCTCCTCTGGTCTCTGCTAAAGGCAAGCCTGAGCGTGACGATGAAGTCAAAGCGATTTCCGCATTCCTGCTTGATCAACATCAGGGTAAGCAAAAGAATCAACGTCCTACGAGCTCCAGCTTTAGTTTGTTATCGACCGCGAGCACTAATGGCAACGACAGACTTGCTACAGAGGTGGCGCTGTCACGAATGGAGGTCACCCCACATATCACTCCGGAGACCACAGAGCTCTTTGGTGAGCGGGTCGATCTAAACTCAGGCGCGATTCAGTTTGAGCATGTTGATGTTGCACTTCGGGGGAATAGTGCTTTACCGGTTGAAGTTCGGCGTTCGTACTGGGGTTCGAAAAACAACTTTGCCAACAATTTGCATTTTGGCGACTGGTCGCTGGAATTGCCAAGTCTCACCACGACCACGCTTGAATACGACATGAACTACATGATGCAAACGCGTAAAGGGTTGAGTCATGTGCCGGGATGTAATGGCCAAATTACGCCGATGTATGTCGACACCCAATTTGCCACGGTGGCGGCGTCGAGTTATTGGAGCGGTGACATACTGAACATTCCAGGGCAGACGAATCAGAAGTTGCGAGAGGGGAATGGAACGAACTCCGACCGCCTGGCCGATAACTGGAAAATCAGCTGTCTGACGGACCGTTATGGTTTTGTGGTGACCTCTCCTGAGGGCGTCGTTTACACGCTAGATGTGCTTGCGCTGGTCCCCGCAAGCTTCATTGCTGTTGATCAGGAGGGGCAATTGCTCAACCCTGATTACCCGACCACCGTACTTATGCAAACCTATACCCTAAATGTGCAGGTCAGTCGAATTGAGGACCGCTTTGGGAACTGGGTGAACTATACCTATGAAGAAACGACCATGCCGGCGCACGCGTATATTGCGCCTGCGATTTATGGTGAAAAACTTCTGCGGATAGAAGCGAGTGATGGGCGCGAGATTGAATTCTTTTATGAGCAAGGTGGTCAGGGTGAGCGTATCAGCCAGATTGCCGCTGATGGAAAAACCTGGAACTATGATTATACGATTGAATTTGACGGATTTGACCAAGTTAACAAAGATATCTTAACGGATGTGATTCGTCCTGATGGGAAGCGCTGGCAGTTTGATTTGAACTTTGCGGATTTTGGTGGCTATCAAGCCGGCACGATGCAAAACGACTGTCAGGTGCTTAATTTACCACCGAAAGATTCAACGTTGGAGCACCCTAACGGCGCGGTCTTCACTCTACGTCAGCAGTTGACGCAGTTTGGGATCTCACAAAAACTACCAAATAATAGTCGCTGTTTCTCGTCGATGGCGGTTATGCAAAAAACGCTCACGTTTAATAACGAACAACTGACGTGGCATTACAGTTATTCGCAAAATGCGGGCTCACCGAAAACATCGACGCTGGCGACACCGCCGGCACAGGCGCTCACCGGTCTCCCGTTCACGCCCACGGGCTATGACTTGATGGACTTGCGCTCGACCACCGTGCAGGGTCCAGATGGCAGTCGTGCGGTGCATGTGTTTCATCGTAGTTATACAGCACTCGAAGGACAGCAGGTCGCAACGTTTTGGTATGACACCAACGGTAGTACGTTATTGCGCTCGAATGTGACGCACTACGACATCGTTGCGAAAAGTGGCAGTGTTCGGTTCGAATCGTGCAAGCCGCAAGAGTATCCACCACTGGCCTTCCAAACATGTTCACCGGTACGCAAGTTCGCTAATGAAGCGATGCATAACAATCACCGTTATGTCGCTTCGCAGACGCTGAAGACCCATGACGGCGGCGCGTTAAGCAGCTATACCACCAGCTATGATGACTACAATGCATACGGCAAACCTGAGCTGATTTACGAGCAAAGCGCACAAGGTTCGCGTTATACCCGCACCAGCTATCAACATGACACCTATGCGTGGGGCTAAATTTACCTACCGAGACAGAGCGTTCAAGTGATGGTGTGAACTGGACCAGTGTCAGCTCTCAAAATTATTACAGTGCCAGCAGCAGTACGCCGTTATTGCCGTATCAGCAGAGTTCGTTTGGGGTGTTGCAGCGCACGCAAACTCATCATAGCAGTGGCTTGTTAAAGCGTGAGAGTTGGAATGTCCCGAATCGCTTTGTTGAGTTTAACAACTATGTGCGCGGTATTCCCACCAGCATTACCTTACCGCAACGCTACGGCAGTGGCACAGTAAGTGCCAGTCAAACGGTGAACGCGCGCGGTGAAGTGACGGCGGTGACCAACTTTAATGGCGTGACCACGCAGTACAGCTATGATGTGTTAGGGCGTGTGACCAGTATCACCCCGCCGAGCCCATGGTTAGCAACGACGATGAGCTACACCGATGAAAACGGCTATCTGGTGCAAACACACACCCGTGGTAATTATGAAAAACGGATTGAGCATGATGCGCTGTTGCGCCCGGTGCTGACCCGTGAGCAAGACCTTAGCACGCAGATAAACCGTTATGTGCGCCAGCGTTTTGATGCGTACAACCAGCCAACCTTTGTGTCGTATCCAAGTCGCACCACCAGTCTGAGTGCGGGGCATACCACCAGCTACGATGGCTTGCAGCGGGTGCGGCAGGTGCGCAATACGGTGACTAATCAGGGCACGAGCTATAGCTATCTGAGTGGTAACCGGGTACGGGAAACCAATGCCCGCGGTTACAGTACCACGACGACCTATCGCGGGCTCGGCGTACCCGAGCAAGAACTAGCGACGGTGATAAGCGCGCCAGAAGGGGTGACCACCACGCTCAGTTATAACCTGTTTGACCAACCCGTTAGTATCAGTCAAGGCGGCAGTACGGAGTACCGCCGCTACGATGCCCAGCAGCGGCTGTGTAAAGTGGTGCGTGATGATGTGGGTGCGACCGCCTATTACTACAACGCGGTAGGCGATTTATTGTGGGAGGCACCGGGCGCGAATGGCAGCACCGCCAGTTGTGATGCAAGTAGCGTGTATTCCACCCGAAAAATTAAATACACTTACGACAATGTCGGCAACATACGTCAGCAGAGCTTTCCTGATGCCACACCGACGCGCCAATACACCTTTGATGCACAAGGGCAGCTCACGCAATTAACTGCTGGCAATGCGATTTGGTCTTACGGTTACAACACGCTGGGCTTGCTTGAGAGTGAACAACTGAGTATTGATGGCCTGCAGTTTCTTACCGACTATGGCTACAACACTGCTGGACACCGAGTGTCGGCTATTTATCCGTCGGGCCGTGTCGTGGGCTATGCCCCGAACGCGTATGGCGAGCCGACGCAAGCGGGCAGCTACGCCACTAATGCGAGCTATTATGCCAATGGTATTTTGCGTGGCTACGATACAGCGAACTGGCTGACGCTGTGGCAAACCCTCGACAGCCAACAGCGACTGAGCAAGCGTGAGGTTCTTGGTTACGACCACGTAGTCAACTTGAGCTACACCTATGATGCGAACAATAACATCCAAAGCATCAGCGATGGCGTCAATGGCACCCATAGCGTCACAGGACTCAGTTACGACGGCCTTGACCGCTTAGTCGCAGCCAACGGTCATTGGGGACAGGGTAGCTTTAGCTACGACAGCAATGGCAACCTGTTGACGCGATTGCTTGGCAGTGCCAGCGACACCTATCATTACGATAGCGCTAAGCGACTGACGCATATCAGCGGCAGCACCGCGCGTAACTTTAGTTACGATAACCGCGGCAATGTGATTAGCAACGGTCAGCGCAGCTTTAGCTTTAACCGCGCTGGGCAAATCAGCGGCTTAGGAGGTATCAGCTACCGCTACGACGGTCACGGCCGCCGCGTGGCGAAAACCGTATCAGGCAGCACCACCTACAGCTATTACAGCCAGGACGGTCAACTGCTTGGCACCTACGCCGATGGCGATTACACTGACTACTATTACCTAGGTCGTGAAATGGTGGCGCGCTACAGCGACAGCACGCAAAGCGATGCACCTGGCTACACCGGACACGTCGAAGATGATGACCTTGGCCTCGTGTATATGCAGCAACGCTATTACGATGCCAACATTGGGCGGTTTTATTCGAATGACCCGGTTGGGTATGTAGCTAAGAATCCTGTTCACTCGTTTAATAGATACTCGTATGTAAGTAACAATCCATACAAATATGTAGATCCCGATGGTCGAGAGATTAAATCAAAGCAACAAAGTGTAATAAGAGATGATGGAAAAAAAATAAAAGAAACTAAAATAGAATTCACTGGTGTGATGATAGATAGAACAGGAACTCTTTCTAGTGAGCAATTATCAGGGTTAGCATCACAAATGAAGACTCAGATTGAGTCTTCATTTTCAGGAAGCTCAGAAGATGCTAGTTGGTCCACAAGTGCCTCTATAGATATTGGCTCTCCAGATACCCCTTTAGATGGGCGACATGAAATAAATATACAAGATAGCTCTGTCTTTCCTAATGATAGAGTCCTAGGTTCTCTACAAGGCTCAACAATAAACTTAAAAAACACATTAACTGAGCCTCAATTTAATAGAACCTCTGCTCATGAGTTTGGGCATGCTGCTGGTCTAAGTCATATGACAGGTGGTTTAATGTTACAATCAAGAATTAGTAACAGCCTGGAAATAAGCAAGACTCAAATAGATATAATTCATATCAACAACCAGTAGGGGAGAATAATAATGAAAAAAATCTCAATCACTTTGTTAATTTTCATAATGATAATATCGTATTCTGCAAAGGCTTCTGAACTTAGTTCTGTTACAGTCGATGTTCAAGATGGGTTTAATGGTCAAAGCGTTACCATATTCGCAAATGAAATTGAGTTCTGGCATTCAAAAAGTGCAGTCTCCGACTTTAGTTTAGGCTTCGTTGATTCTTTTAAATTTAAATTAAAAAACAAAACAATATTGCAGATACAAGTGATTATGGATAACAAAGAGTATGTAAAAGAAATTAATGTACAAAATGACATATATATTGGAGTTGAGAGAAATGTTGAAAAAGGTATTATAATAAGTGTCACCAAAGTACCTTTCTATTATGATTAAAAATAACCGACCAATGCCTACTTCTTGGCATGTTTCCGCATGACGCCTTCTTGCACGGTAGAGGCAACATTCGAATGACCCGGTTGGGTTCCGTGATGTTCATAGTTTTAACCGCTACGCGTATGCGAATATCAACCCGTATAAGTATGTGGATCCGGATGGTGCAGAGCCCATCCCATTCTCACGAGCTGAACTGGCCGATACGCGTGCGCTTTCAAGTGGGCAAATAGGTCGGGGACAGTTTGCGAGCAGAGCCGCCGCACGTTCTGTTGCGGCGGGCGTAACGCTTCGAGCGACGCCAACTGGGCGAGCGCTATCGCTTGCTCGGATGGTGATTGGCGCTGTTTTTAATGAATCGCCATCAAATTTGCCTGATGACTATGTGGGTGAACAAGATGAAAAAGTTAACGATCAAGGAAATAGACACAATAGTGGACCACTTTCTAAAGATAACGGTGGAACAGGTGATCCAGAGAAAGACTTTGAAGTTTTGGGGGGAAGCAAGTCAAAGACCAATGATCGGGGGCATGAGGTAGCGGAAAATGGCGTGAGATTAAGGCCTGCAACTGATAAAAAGGGCGCAAGAATTGAAGTGCCAGCTAATGGAAGTAAAACGCACGAGACATTACACTACCCCAAAAAAGAGAACCCGTGATGAACGCTGATGTCAACAGAGAAATAGAAGAAGAGCTAGTGTCAGTGCTGAATGGAAAGCTCGAGTCGCTCCGTATTTACTTAGACCCGGTTCAGCAAATAGACAGCATAGTGTTCTCAATGTCATCAGGGGAAATGATAACGTTGGCTAACGATATGTTAGATTTGGATGATAGACGGGAGGAAGGAAGTCTTGTGGTGTCGAAGGGTGCGGATGGAGTGGATAATGATGTGATTGAGATACCTGTGAAATCTCATTTAAATCCAAAACGCTTTGTGTTTCACATTCATCCAACTTTTGGTAACAAGGGTATCTGTGGCTTTACTTTCCAGCTCTTTGGGAAGAAACATAGTATCTTTGTAGGAGCTGCTCCTTATACCTTAGTTTTTTTATCTGATTTATTTAATGATACCAAGAAACCAGAATTCGCTTTGTCGGATTATCAGGAATTAGATTAATCTTCAGCAGACTAATTTTCAAGGTTTTGGTTGTTTTCCTGATATTGTTTCAGCCTTTGCTTTAAAAAGGAGTGATTACAACTCCACGTCACCGGTATTAATAAGAGTGTTCAATACTCTGTGTCAGCCAACTTTTCGTAGGTCTATATGATCATCCAGTCGATCTTCGAAATGGATGCTCAGTTGCCACAGTGTCAGTGGAACGACCTACGACGCTCACGGCCGCCGCGTGGTACAGCTATTACAGCCAGGACGGTCAACTGCTTGGCACCTATGCCAATGGCGATTACACTGACTATTATTACTTAGGTCGTGAACTGGTGGCGCGCTACTTTCTCGTATGCTTACGCATCACGCCTTCTTGCGCGGTGGAGGCAACTAACACGCCGTCGCGGGTAAAGAACTGACCGCGCACCAGGCCGCGGGCACCGCAGGCGACCGGACTATCAATTGCGTACAAGATCCAATCATCCAGCCGAAAATCTTTATGAAACCACATGGAATGATCAATGGTGGCCATTTGCATGTCCGGCTGCGCGAAGCTTACGCCGTGCGGCTGTAAAGCGGTTGGCAGAAAGTTGAAATCAGAAGCATAAGCGAGCAGGTACTTGTGCACCCGTGAGTCATTCGGCATGGCGCCGTTGGCACGGATCCAGACGTAGCGTTTGGGCTTATCAATTTTTGGCTTGAACGGATTGTTGGCCGTAACAAAACGCATTTCAATCGGCTTTTCCGAAATGAATTTATTGCGGATCTTTTCTGGAATCAGTTCTGCGTGTTCGCGGTAGATGTCAATATCAGAAACTAAGCCTTCAGGTCCGGGAACTTCAGGCATGGTGTCCTGGTGCTCAAAGCCTGGCTCATCAATTTGGAACGATGCCGTCATGTAAAAGATAGGCTTACCGTTTTGCACAGCTTTTACCCGACGGGTCGAGAAGCTCTTGCCATCACGAACATTTTCGACATCGTAAATGATAGGTTTTTGCGCATTGCCGGGGCGTAAAAAGTAGGAATGAAGCGAGTGTACCTTGCGATCTTCAGGCAAGGTTTCCTTAGCTGCGGAGAGCGCCTGACCGATGACCTGGCCGCCGAAGACCGCGCCAAAGCCTAAATCCTGACTCTGACCCCGATAGATTCCCTGGTCGATTGTTTCCAAGCGAAGTAAATCAAGCAAATCCTGCAATACCTGGCTCATCGTTGTTCCTTTTCGGTTAGCTAGGGCTTCTATTATAAGCCGCCTGGCAATCACATCAAAAGCTTTGTAAGAATTTTAAGTTGATGCCAACATCACCTGCTGCTCTGGCAGACGTTTAGCCCGGTACATCGCGTCATCGGCGCGTAACAGCAATGATTCCAGATCATTACCGTGTAATCCGGCGAGGGCAATACCAACGCTTGCGTTGATGCAGAACTTGCCTTCTGGCAGTTCGATGGGCTGATCGAGCGCGGTGAGTAGCTTATTGGCAATCGCCAGAGCGTCGCTCTGATTTTGTACCCGTTCAAACAACACCACAAATTCATCCCCACCAATTCGCGCGAGAGTGTCGTGACTGCGCACGTTTTGTTGTAATCGCTGCGTAGCCGCACGGATCACCCGATCACCAACTGCGTGACCATGCTGGTCGTTAATTTCCTTAAAGCGATCTAAATCAACGTAGGCAACAGCAATATCGGTTGATTGGGCAAGCGCCTGTTGCGCGCGGGTGTAGAAATAGCTGCGGTTAGGCAGCCCAGTGAGCGGATCATATAGTGCAAGTTGCTCTAGACGTTGCAGCAGCTGTTCCCGGTCGGTTTCTATCTTACGTTGGTGAGTGATATCGCGGGCCACGGCAATACGGATGTTATCCGATTCCGAATAACGCGCCGACCAGAGGATGTGGGCAATTTCGCCGTTCTTACGAAGATAGCGGTTCTCAAAATCAACCTTGCCTTGTCCGGCCATAATTTCTGCGGCAAGGGCGCGGGTCCTGTCGTGATCATCCGGGTGCATAAAATCGAACATTGACCTGCCAATCATTTCTTTTGGCGAATAGCCAAACACGCGTTCGCCGCCGGCGCTGATATAGACGAAAAGTCCCTCCGGGTCGACCACGCAGATGGCGTCCATGAGCAGGTCCATATACTGGCCTAGGGCCTCAAACATTTCGATCTTGGGGTGTGGCATAGTGGGGTGCACTTAATGCGTGATTATACCTAAGGTTATACCATCATCAGCTGCAATTGCGAAGAGCGGGCAAACTATCATTGTATCAGCACGTTAGTGAGTTGATCTTTGTGATGTAACATCCCATAGTGAATATAAGCAAAGGCAATGGCTGAACCGCGATTTTGCGGCTAAGCTTAGAGGATGTATCGTTTTAAGAAGGAGTAAGCCATGTCGAGCAACGACAGCTTGAGTACGCTAAGCACGTTAGAAGTAAACGGTAAGACCTATCATTACCACAGCTTGCCAAAGGCTGCAGAGAAACTTAAGAACATCGGTGATATCGATAAATTACCGACCTCAATGAAAGTTTTACTGGAAAACTTGTTACGCAACGAAGACGGTGAAACCGTTGTTCCAGATGATATTGACGCGATTGCGCATTGGTTAGCAGAGCGTAAATCTGATCGGGAAATCCAGTACCGGCCAGCGCGGGTACTGATGCAAGATTTTACCGGCGTACCGGCAATTGTTGATTTAGCAGCAATGCGGGATGCTGTGGCCAAAGCAGGCCAGGATCCGGAACAAATTAATCCATTGTCGGCGGTAGATTTGGTTATTGACCACTCGGTTATGGTGGACCAATTCGCCACCCCTGAAGCGTTCAAAGAGAACGTGCGTATCGAAATGGAGCGCAACTTTGAGCGCTATCAGTTCCTGCGTTGGGGCCAGAGCGCGTTCGAAAACTTCCGCGTTGTGCCACCGGGTACGGGCATCTGCCACCAGGTAAACCTGGAGTACCTGGCAAAAGTTGCCTGGACCAAAGAGCAGGATGGCAAAACCTTTGTAGTACCAGATACACTGGTCGGCACCGACTCGCACACCACCATGATTAACGGTCTTGGCGTGTTAGGTTGGGGTGTTGGCGGTATCGAAGCCGAAGCAGCCATGCTGGGACAACCGATTTCGATGCTGATCCCAGAGGTTGTTGGTTTCCGCGTTACCGGCAAGTTGCCGGAGGGCGTCACCGCGACTGACTTGGTTTTAACTGTCACCCAGATGCTGCGTAAGCAAGGTGTGGTAGGTAAATTCGTTGAGTTCTACGGCCCGGGTCTGGATCATCTGCCGCTGGCTGACCGTGCGACGATTGCCAATATGGCGCCGGAATACGGTGCTACTTGTGGCTTTTTCCCGGTTGACCAGGAAACTCTGCGCTATCTTGAGCTGTCAGGTCGTGAACAGGAAACTATCGATTTAGTCGAGGCTTACAGCAAGGCACAAGGTATGTGGCGTGAAACAGGTAAAGAGCCTGTGTTCACTGATTCGATGGAATTAGATTTAAGCACCGTCGAAGCTTCGCTGGCAGGTCCAAAACGTCCACAAGATCGCGTTGGTATGCCGCAACTTGGCGCTAACTTCGATCTTATTCTTGAGCAATCAGGACAAGCTGACGAGAAAAACAAGAAGGTACCGGTGAAAGACAAAGATTACACCTTGTCTCACGGTGATGTTGTGATTGCGGCAATTACCTCCTGTACGAACACCTCGAACCCAAGTGTATTGATGGCTGCCGGTCTGGTTGCCCAGAAAGCCGTTGAAAAAGGCTTAATGCGCAAGCCGTGGGTGAAATCCTCTCTGGCGCCGGGCTCGAAAGTTGTTACCGATTACCTCGACAAAGCCGGATTTACCTCGTCACTGAATAAGCTTGGTTTCAATCTGGTGGGCTACGGTTGTACCACCTGTATCGGTAACTCAGGTCCGCTGCCGGATGAGATTAGTGCGGCGATAAAAGAGGGTGATTTGACGGTATCTTCGGTACTTTCCGGTAACCGTAACTTTGAAGGCCGTGTGCATCCAGAGGTGCAGGCCAACTGGTTAGCTTCACCACCTTTAGTCGTTGCTTATGCGTTAGCTGGTACCACCCGTATTGACCTCAGCAAAGATCCGCTGGGCGAAGATCAACAGGGGAATCCGGTATACCTGAAAGATATCTGGCCGAGCAGCAAAGAAATTGCCGAAGCGGTGAGCTTCGTTGATGGTGAGATGTTCCGTCGTGAGTACGGTGAAGTATTCAAGGGCGACGAAGAATGGCGTGGTATCCCAATTGGTGAAGGTAATACATACAACTGGAGCGATGATTCAACCTATGTGAAGAATCCGCCTTACTTCACTGAAATCGACAAGCCCCTCAAGGCCATGAGCAATGTCAAAGACGCTCGTGTGCTGGCGGTATTTGCTGACTCGATTACCACCGACCATATTTCACCAGCGGGCTCAATCAAGCCTGACTCTCCTGCCGGTAAATACCTGCAAGCGAACGGTGTTGCAGTGAATGACTTCAACTCCTATGGTTCACGTCGTGGTAATCACGAAGTGATGATGCGCGGCACCTTCGCCAACATCCGTATCAAAAACCAGATGCTTGATAATGTCGAAGGTGGTTACACCATTCACGTGCCGTCCGGTGAACAGATGTCGATCTACGACGCCGCGATGAAGTACCAGAAAGAAAATACCCCGCTGGTTGTATTGGCAGGTAAAGAGTACGGTACCGGCTCAAGTCGTGACTGGGCAGCAAAAGGTACAACCTTACTGGGCGTACGAGCGGTCATCGCTGAAAGTTATGAGCGTATTCACCGTTCCAACCTGATCGGTATGGGCGTGTTACCACTGCAGTTCGAAAATGAGCAAGGTGTGGAAGCTCAGGGTCTGACCGGCCATGAGAAGATATCTATTGAGGGTATCGATGAAACGCTCAAGCCGGGTCAAATGCTTAAAGTAACAGCAGAAAAAGATGATGGCTCTAAGGTTACATTCGACGTGAAATGTCGTATCGACACCAATACCGAGCTGGATTACTACAAAAATGGCGGTATTTTACATTATGTATTGCGCCAGATGCTGGACGCTTAACCGGTACTCAGAACGCAAAGCCAGGCTACATAGCCTGGCTTTTTTTATGGCTAATTCTAACTGCTAAATACGCAATGCCCGGCCGCCATCAACTTTAATGAACTCACCGGTAACAAAGGGATTATCACGCAAAAAGCGCACCGCCTGAATCATAGGCTCAAGTCCGCCTTCGACCTGTAGTGGTGTCTCGGCAAGTACTTTATCGCGATGCTCACTGTCATGCTCAGGCAAAAACAGAATAGGGCCGGGTTGGATGCCGTTCACCCGTACCTGAGGTGCCAGTTGCTTGGCAAAGCTTTGGGTCAGATTGGCCAAACCGGCTTTGGCTGCGCAATAGGCGATATAGTCCGTCGATGGGCTGTCAGTGTAGATATCAGTGATGTTAATGACCGCGCCGTTGCCGTTGGCTGCCAACAATTCACTCAGCCCGTTAATCAGTTGATAAGGGGCTTGAACATGCACTTGGAATACTGCTGCGAGAGCTTGTGGATCGGCATTGACTCGCTCGTTGTCGAAGAAACATGATGCGTTGTTCACCAGCAAATCGAGGCGTTGGGTGCTTTGCCGGACCTCGCTAATCAGTTTCTCAATCGCTTGCTGGTCGGTTAAATCAGCCTGAAAGCCAAGCGCACCTGACTCTTCAAGCTCAGCAACGCCATCGCGCGACGAATTATAGTGGGCAAGTACCAGGTAACCTTCGGCCAGTAATGCTTTAGCCAGCTCAAAGCCAAATCGCCGTCCGGTGCCTGTGATCAATGCGACCGGCTGATGTTCTGTAGTTGCGTCTGAGGTCATGCAGATAACTCCATTTGTCGGGCGACAGGTTTCAGGCTCGCACACATCTCTTGCAGATAGTCAGGTACCTGCTGCCACGCGGCATCAGCTTCTTGCTGACTGAGTTCGCCAAGAATATCAATATCCATAGGACGGTCTTTTTCACTGCTCCGTGGATCCGAACGATCGCGGCCCAGAGTTTCCTCAATGGCATTAAATTCAGATTTAAGCTGGTCCATATTAAGTTTGGTTTTAATGATGAACAGCGCATTAAGAAAGTCATGTTCGGTATCAATGGCAACAGGCCGGGTGTAGGCCGCTGTGGAGTACGTTGCCTGACCGATGCCATCGATCAGTGCTTTGGCTCGGGGAAAGTTCGTCTCAGGAGCGATATTGGCGCCCATACTGCATAAAAAAACATGAACCATGTGGTTTTACCGCCTTCCTTTAGTTGCTCTTAGCATACCTTGATACGCCTGAACCCGAAAGACAGATCCCTCAAGTTGCAATGATTTTGTTAGCTTGCTAGCCTAGAAACAAAGAGCTATAGGAAGGAATCGTGCCGAAACGTTACGGCTTTATTAGTCAAATCGCTCTGTTGTTTCTCATCACGCTGCTGGCGCGGCCCGCTGGTGCGCAAGATAGCAAAACCCATTTCACCTTATCTGCTCAGGAAACCAGTCGCGAAGGTTACTTCGTGGTCGAGCTTGATCAGGTCCCCCAGCCGGGAATGATCGTTCAGCAAAGTACAGTCCGTGATTTCAGTGAAATTAGCACCGAGTTCGCCTGGTTTGGTGACTTTGAAAAAATGACTCTGACGGGCTTTAGTGATGGCGATTATTATTTCCGTCTGAAACCAAGTGCTGAAATCTCCAGTAACGTGATCTCTGTTAAGGTTAAGCACTACCCGCGTTGGCAGGCATATAGTTTATTTTTTACCGGGCTGGCGCTATTTACCTTGCTTGTGGTGATGATCGTTACCTTGCATCGCCGCCACCGTCACGACTCAACCGCAAAGGTGAAGCATGACTGAAACCAGTGGCTTTGCACTTTCAAGCACCTTAGGACTCACATTGGTTGTGATATTTGGCCTGGCCTGGGTGCTATTTGGCTGGTATCTCGGACGCGCTAATAAAACCCATGAAGACTTTGCTCTGGCCGGCAGGAATGTCGGCTTTGCCCTGGCATCGGCGACGGCTATGGCGACCTGGGTCACCAGTAACACAACGCTGGTAGCGCCACAGCTTACCTACCAGTTTGGCATCTGGGGCATGGTTGGCTATTCATTCGCTGCTCTGGGGCTGATTCTGTTCGCACCGCTGGCGGCCCGGATCAAGCGGTTAATGCCTAACGGTTATACCTCCGGCGACTTTGTGCGGTTGCGCTACGGTCAGCCAGCCTGGTGGGCCTTTATCATTATTTCTGTGGTTTATGCGTTTGGCTGGTTAGTCAGCCTGGGTATGGCGGGTGGCATCCTGTTAGAGGCCTTAAGCGGTCTTGATTACCATATTGGCATGACTTCTATTTTGATCATTTGTGTAGGCTATACGCTCTTCGGCGGCCTGCGAGCGGTAATTGCGACTGACTTTATTCAAGCGTTAATCATTATTCTCGGTGTGGCACTGATTGCGTGGTTCTTGATTGATACCGTGAGTCTCGAGTCGATTCATACCGAAGTGCAGAACAACCATCCGCAACTGCTTGATTTACTCTTTCCTGCGGCGATCATGTTCTTATTTAACAATATATTTTTCGGGCTCGGCGAAATATTCCATTCTAATGTGTGGTGGTCGCGTGCGCTGGCGTTTAAAGGTAGCGTGGCCTTTAAAGCCTACTTACTTGGTGGTTTATTATGGTTGCCCATACCGATCGTCACCGGCTTCATTGCGCTGGCAGCGCCGCAGCTGGGTATTTTTCCGCCAAGCGCCGACATGGTGGGGCCGATGGTTGCTGCAGAAGTGTTGGGTAAAGCCGGGGCCGTGGTGGTCTTCATAGTGGTGTTTTCGGCACTGGCCTCAAGTCTGGACTCATTACTGGCGGCAACATCCGATTTAGTCACCCGTGATATCTACCATAAGAAACTCAAACCCGACGCCGGTGATAAACATTTAATGCACTTCAACCGGTACAGCATTCTGGGACTCGGTGTGTTGACCTGGTTGTTCTGTCTGCCCCAAATTGCGACTTTGGGCGCGCTGCTTAATTTTGCCGGTGCTTTTGTTGCCAGCACCATTTTTCCTATTGTGTTGGGTCTTTATCATCGGGGGCTAAGTGGCAAATACGCAGCGGCGGCAATGACGTTGGGTACACTTAGTGGTCTGGCCGGCTATTTTATTATCGGTTTTTATGTGGCCGCGTTATTGTCGTGCATTGTTTCCGCCGTTATCTGTGGTTTGGGACTATTATTAAGTAAGCGGCAATTTGATTGGCAGCAATTGGATGAACAAGAGGAGCACTCAGCATGAGCATGAGTTTAACTGCATTTAGCACCCTTGTGGTGGTTTGCTTAGTGTTGACTGCATGTGCTCCGGTGATCCTGATTGGGCTCTGGCTAAAAGATTTCATTTCTAAACAAATATGGTAATTCAATATGAACATAAATGACGTTTCGTTTGAACGTGAACGTCCTGATGTCTATGGGGATGCGCATCCAAAAGCGTTGCTTAGGGCAATTCAGGAAGACGGCGATTTTTTAGTTAAGCTTGCCAAGCAGCACATTGTTTCCGGTGATCAGTTTGATCAAAACACCATGAAGCAGTTGTTCAGGTTAGCTGCAAAAATTGAAAGCAACCCGAAACGCTTTAATTCGCCGCTGCAGAATAAAATTCTGATCAGTGCCTTTTATGAGCCAAGTACACGCACGCGGTTATCGTTCGAGAGTGCCTGGCACCGCCTCGGTGGTGACATTATGTCGATTACCGATCGCTCGACTACCGGCATCGCCAAAGGTGAGTGTCTGGCTGATGTCGCCGAAATGTTCAACAATTATGGCGATTGCGTGGTACTACGTGACAACAATGAAAACTCATTATTTGAGATGATGGATGCCTTGCGCATACCTATTATCAATGCCGGCAACGGCATTGATGAACATCCTACCCAGGCGCTTGCCGATATGTATGCCATATTCAAATGGCGACCCGAGTTGGTTGATCCAGAATCCAACGAGAAGGTGAAGATCGGAATTATTGGCGTGCCCAGTAAAATGCGCACCATACGTAGCTTCTTAAAATGTTTGTCGGTATTTCCGCATGCGGTAGACGAACTGGTCATTATTCATGATGAAGCCAGTTCCGACGATCTATTTGATAATGGCCAACGCGAAGAACTTGAGGCGCGGGGACTCAGTGTTCGCACAGAAACTGAACTTGACGACGTTCTGCCGGAACTTGACATTGTCTATATCAACGCGATTTCGTGGGAAGGCGATACCTTCAGTACCTATGGTGATGCCTTCCATTTAACCGAAAAGTCGCCCCTTAAGGAAGACGCAATTATTCTTCATCCATTAGCGCGTGGTGAGGAGCTATCGACAGCACTCGATCATACCTCGCACAACTGGTATTTCAGCCAGGCTCGTGGCGCAGTTTTTCTGCGCATGGCGTTGCTTACCTGTATGGTCGAACGCGCAGAACGCGTGATGGATGTAGTATAAAACTTACGAGGATTAAGCAAAATGTGTGGTATTGCAGGAATTTTTAATCAGCGCCCGAGCGAAACGCCAGATGCGCAAACACTCGTTAACATGGCCGCTATCATGCACCACCGCGGTCCTGATGGTTTTGGCTATAAAATTGTAGATAACACGGGTGTGGGGTTCAGCCATGCCCGGCTGACCATCATCGATTTAAACGAAGAGCGCGCGCGTCAGCCGTTCGTTTCCGCAGACGGGAACTTAATGCTCGCGCATAACGGCGAATTTTATGACTTCAAACGTATCCGTGCCGACTTAACTGCACAGGGCGCGCGTTTTCGTACCAAGAGTGACTCTGAAATAGTCATGCATCTGTATCAACGCGAGGGGCTTGAAGAGACTTTGAAGCACTTACGCGGTGAGTTTGCCTTTGGTCTTTATGACCAGAAAGAAGACAGTATGTATCTGGTGCGGGATCGTTTTGGTGTCAAACCTTTGTATTACACCCATACCGATGAGGGCGTGGTCTTCGGTTCAGAATTGAAAGTACTGTTCGCGCACCCGTCAGTGAAGCGCAAGTTCTCTTCGGAAGGGCTGTTTCATCAGTTGATTCAAGTGATGGTGCCAGGCTCAACCGCTTTTGAAGGTATTCATCAGGTGCCACCGGGACATGTGGTAAAAGTGCAACGCAAAGAAGGTAAACTTGAGCTTTCTGAAATTAAATACTGGGATGTGAACTTCCCTCAGGAAAGTGAGTATCCTGGCGATGAAGTCGATGAACAGCCGTACATCGACGGTGTCCGCAAGCATTTGCTGGAGGCGGTGCAACACCGTTTAACGGCGGACGTGCCGGTTGGCTGTTATCTGTCCGGCGGTATCGACTCCTGCGCAATTCTAGGTTTATCTGCGGCAGGAACCCAGACCTCAGTAAAAGCCTTCACCATAGGTTTTGACTCGAGCGAATACGATGAAACCCCAATCGCGCAGGAAATGGCTGAGGCGACTGGCGCAGATCATCATATCATGCGATTGAATGCGGATGATTTATACGATCATTTCGTGAAAACCATCTGGCACACCGAGCGCACGATTTATAACACCCTGGGCGTAGCTAAATACCTGATGAGTCAGCAAGTAAATCAGGCCGACTATAAAGTTGTGTTAACTGGCGAGGGCTCTGATGAGTTGTTCGCCGGCTATCCTGCGTTTCGTAAAGACATGTTCCTGCACGGTCTTGATCATCTTCCTGAAGGTGAGCGGAAAGCCTGGCAGGAGCTACTGGAAAAGAACAATAAGCTGGTTAAAGGCGCCATGCTGGCGCGCGAAGAGTATGTCAGCGCAGCATTTAATACCAAGATGGGCTTTACCCCTAGCTGTGTGCAGCCGTGGTTGTCTGTCTCCAGTGTTGCTTTGCCACTGATCGCCAAAGACCGTCGTAGCGCGGTGGAAGATTATGATCCGGGTAAAGCCATTGCTGATACCCTTGATGAAGACATGCTTATCGGACGGCATCCACTGGATCGTGCCCAGTACGTCTGGATCAAAACCATGCTCGAAGGGCAAATCCTGACCTGGGGTGGGGATCGCGTCGATATGGCTAACTCAATGGAAGCACGTCCGGCGTTTCTTGATCATCACCTCGCCGAATATGCGTTCACCGTGCCGCCACATTTGCGTATTAAAGGTAATAAAGAGAAGTACGTATTGCGCGAAGCGATGAAAGGATTGTTACCAGAAACTCTCTATAAACGTGAAAAATTCGCCTTTATGGCACCGCCGGCACACACCGATCCGAAGAAATGGAAAGCGGTGGAAAAGCTGGCCGAGCAGTTCCTTTCAAAAGAGGCGGTTGAAGAGGCTGGGTTACTTGACTTTGAGGAGGTGCAACGCACCTTTGCAAAACACGAATCCGATGAAGTCAGTATTGACGAGAAGGTCCAGTTAGATGCTGTTATTAATCACATGCTGGGGGTGCAGATCATGCATCATCACTTTGTGAAGACGGACGTTCCGGCAATGGCTGCGCAGCGTGCCAGAGAGCTTGACTGGCACGCTTGATCCTTGCGGCTGCAAGTCGTGCTAACGCACGATTTGCAGCAATAACTTACCGATCTCGGTATTGTCTTTATAGCCACGCAGTTGCTCCGCGTAAGGACCCGTTGCCATAATGGGCACATCCACAGCGGTGTGGCCAGTCGTCGTCCAGCCGGTGCGGGTGACTTCGCTGATTAAGGCGACCAGAGCTTTTTCCAGGATCTTTTCATGCGCACTGCGATCTAAACTACCGGCAAGTTCAATCTCGAGCAGTTGTTGCCACTGCGCGTCGCTCATCGGAAGATTCAAACGCGGTTGCAGATAATCACGCCACTGATCACGTGAACGTGTCAGCAATTCCGGAACCAGCACCTCGAGTGAATTCTCGATCGCCATGACGCGATCAGAATGCCATTCATAGACACCACCCTGACCCAAAGTGAGGCCGCCGGTAGAGTGGTCTGCTGTGACTACAATCAAGGTGTTAGGATGTTCCTGCTGAAAGTCTTTAGCGACTTGCAGTGCCTGAGCAAAGTCGTTAACTTCGCCAATCGCACAGGCGATATCGTTCGCGTGCCCGCACCAGTCAATTTTGCTGCCTTCAATCATCAGGGCAAAGGGCTTGCCGCTTTCTGCCTGAGCCTCACCTAGCAAACGTAAGGCATTCCGGGTCAGCTGTGCCAGACGTGGTTGGGCATCTATCGCGTAGGGCAGCGCCACCGGGGCAAACAGGCCCAGCACGGGTAGTTCTTGTGTGTTTGCTAATTGCTGATAGTCAGTGACGATGTGCATACCCTGTTGGGACAGCTCAGGTAACCAGTTTTTGTCGGCGCGGTTAAAGTAACTCATACCACCACCCAACAGCACATCGAAACTCCACTTGTCACCAAACTTAGTGCTGGCAAAGGAGTCGGCAATTTCGTTATACATCTGCCGTGACGGGTGATGGGTGAAAAACGAAGCTGGCGTGGCGTGGGTCACTTGTGACGTTGAGATGGCACCAGTGTGCCAACCCAACTCGCGGGCTTTTTCCATCATAGTTTGTTGCGGATGCTGCTCACTATCAACACCGATGGCACCGTTATAGCTTTTCACGCCTGTTGCCAGAGCCGTAGCGCTCGCTGCTGAGTCAGTGACCCAGGTATCATCGTCCGGATAGGTTGTTGCCGCACCAACCAGCATCTCATCAAAAGGTGTCGCTGCCAGCGCTTGGCCAGGTTGGCTTAGCGCGTAACGATAGGCTGAAATGAATTCGAAGCCCATACCATCACCAATCAGAAAGATAATGTTCGGCGGTGCAGAGGGGGTTTTTGCTTGCTCGACTTTCGCGGAAGTCGCTGAATTTTGCCCGCAAGCACTTAAAAACATTCCCATACTGGCAATCAATAAGGTACGACGAAACACTATCCATACTCCTAAACAAAATGATGACGAAATCGGTCAGATGGGGCGGATGATACCATAGCGAAGGTGACATGCGCATGACACAAGATGGATGCAAATTGTTTTGCGATGAACTCTTGAAAAGTAAATTAGTGGCACTATTTATTAAGTGTCGGAGACGTCTCAGAGAGAGTCCCGATACAACTAAACATTGCTTCCAAAGGAGAATGATTATGGCAACTATAGATTTATCACCACTTTACCGTAGTAGCATTGGATTTGATCGCATGGCACGTTTGCTGGACTCCGCAATGCGCGCGGACGGCAACGCAGCAGGCGGCTATCCTCCCTATAATATCGAAGTTATTGGCGAGAATCGCTACGCTATTACGCTGGCCGTAGCTGGTTTTTCCGATGACGAACTCAGCATCGAAGTCGAGAATGGCATGCTGAAAATCCAGGGCCGCAAGGAAGATGAAAACGAAGAACGGCAATACCTGCACAAGGGGATTGGCTTCCGTAGCTTCGAGCGCAAATTCAACCTGGCTGATCATGTTGAAGTGAAAGGCGCGAAAATGGAAAACGGTCTGTTAACCGTAGGCCTTGAGAAGGTTATTCCGGAGGCGATGAAACCTCGGAAAATCGAAATCGGCAAATCGCTGAACTTGCTGGAAGATTCTGCAAAGTAAGTCCGCGAAGTAAGTTAGCGCAACAAAAAGGGCAGCTGAGCTGCCCTTTTATATTTCTGTGCTTTAATTACTTTCACACTCTTGCTCGACTTCGCGCCAGACCACCGGCTCCCAGTACTCTTCGTTGACGGTACTGAGGCGTTTGTCGCGCACGAAGCGCGCAGCGAGGTAATAGGTAGTGTCGGCTTCGACATCAATTTCAATACTCTTAGGATGATTGATGCTGCGTGAGCGGCGTACCCAGGGATCATCGATCAGCTCGTGTATCTCCACCGTATGTTTGCCCGGTGACAACTTCACAATAGGGCGACGGGTAAGTACATTATCATCATCGATACGGACGAAATAAGCGGGGTATAAATCCCGTGCCTGCGGTGGTGTCACAAATACACTAACGCGACCACAGCTTGCTTCATCTGCTTTATCAATAACGGTTTGCGCCACATCGACCTCAAGTCGCCAGCCGGGGATCACGGTTGCTTTCACACGTCCGGATAAGGTTTTCTTCTGGCCGTTGCGCTGCACTGTTACAGTAAAGCTGTGATCATGTTCCAGTGTTTCGAGATAGCTCACTAAATCCTGCAGGGATTGTTCAGCTAATACCTGGTCGTCAATTTTCAAAATGTGATCGCCAACCTCAATACCCATTTCTTGCGCTACTGAATCACTGCGTACCGACATTACCCGGCCGTCTGGATTAAGTATTGCGCCCCAGTCAAAGTAACTCCGCGTCGGCTCCTCCAGGGTGACCGATTCAGCTTTACCTTCCGCTTTAGCGGCAGCCACAGCGGCCGCTCTGGCATGATCCCGGGCTTCCTGTTCTTGCGCAAAGCTTGCTCCGGAGCCCATCAGCCCCAGTGCTAAAGCGCCACTTAAGGTTAGAACCTGAAACTTATTCATTACTGTATCTCCTGTGCCGTGAGTCGCTCACGTTGCTGCCAAAGTTCATTGATTCGCGCTTCATCGGCATTTTGAATATAAGCCTGTTGTAATTGGCGATCGAGCGCATCCAGACTGTAGTTGCTGGCAAGTAACATCGGTGTGTCGTAGACCGTCGGCTGAGTTATTTGTTGTGGTTGTAACACCCATAACCAAGCCACTGCTGCTGCAGCTGCAACGGGTGCAAGCCAGAGCGGCCAGCGGCGACGAGGTGTCTGATCAACTATTGTTGCCTGCTGGCGAGCGCTTATCTCTTGCCAGGTTACTGGCTGAATGGGCTCCGCATAGTCCTTGAGGCGTTCCTGCAAGGCCCGCTCAGCGGCTGTTAGTTCCGACTGATGCTTAGCAGCTTTCATGACTGACTCCTCTCACGTAATTTCTTTAAAGCCCGATGGTAGCGTTGGCGCACTGTTGCTGCATTGATGGCAAACTTTTCGGCCAGTTCATCGTGACTGTAACCTTCAATCAAATACAACCACACCAGTTGATGCTCATGGTCGTCTAATACTGCGAGCAGTTGTTCGATGTTGTTGAGTTGCTGCAACCAATCGCTCTGACTAAGCCAGTCCTGGGCGTCCAGGTTCAACTCTTCGTGTTCTGCCACGGCAAGATGATGTGGCTTACGAAAGTGTGACAGAGCGGTATTCACTGTCAGCTGCTTCAGCCAGCCTCCGAGCGCACTTGCGTCGCGCAGTTGCATCAGCTTGTCAAACGCCTGGATAAATACATCCTGGGTAAGGTCGCGTGCCAATTCAGCATCGCGGGACATACCGTGAAGCAGACGCTGCACGGCGGGTTGGTAAGTCTCAAAAATCACCCGCTGGCAGTCACGACGGCCGCGTTGCGCGCCTTTCACGGTACCTGCGGGAACTGATTGAGCAAATCCTATTTTAGCCATGCGCATCCTGTTGCAACGTATCTACGCTATAAGATGCAACAGGACACTAAGATGTGACAAGCGGATCAGTTAAAATTGTATATCGGCGATGATCGGGTCATGATCTGATGAACGGTAAGGATTGACTGCGAACCAGTCAGGGTTCTGCTGGTAACCTCTATAGCTTAGCGCTGGCGGCTCATCGGCGTTGATCAGCCAATGCTGTTGATTGAGGACGCGACCATGTAAAGCAGCTGAAACCAATAAATGATCAAGACTTCCGGCCTGTGCATCATAAACGTAAGAGTAGCCTGATGGCTCGAAATGCTCGACCCGGTTATGGTACCCGGCATCCTCCATCAGGGTCATAGGATCTTCTTTAGCATAAGCGTTAAAATCGCCGAGCAGAATTTGAGCTGGGGTGCGCGCCAGTAGCGGCTCAGTTTCCATAAACTCAACGAGGAGTTGCGCCGACTCAACCCGGGCTGCGTTCCAGCAGGCCTGTCCATCATTTTGATTGGCATTTGGATGGTCCGCTTCACGCGGGCAAGAGCCTTTGGATTTGAAATGATTCACCGCAACGACGAACGCTTCTTCAGTACCTTCAGCTTGCATGCGCTGAATCAGGGGATAGCGGCTGCGGTTACTGAAAGGACCTTTGGTAATGGTTAGCGGCTTGCCTAATGGCGTTACCCGATCACTGCGATAAATCAGACCATTGGTAATGGCTGCGCCGCCAAAACCTTGTTCTGCAGCTTGTACGAACTGCCAGGGCGCGCCAGTTTTAGCGCGCAACTGTTCGGTCAGTCTGACAATTGCACTGTGCTCACCGTAGCCGTCATTCTCGATCTCCATCAGACCGACAACATCAGCATCCAGCGCCGCTAACGCGGCAATAATTTTAGCTTCCTGACGGGCGAAGCCAGCTGCAGTTTCCGCTCCGCGTTCGGTTGGGAACGTGCGCTCAGAGCCTTCACCGTTAAAATAATTCAGCACGTTGAAGGTAGCCACACGCAGTACACTGGAATCGTCGCTACGAACTGGGGCGAGTGGACGCGGGTTGGTGTTATGAAACTCAAGTTGCGCAGTCGGCTGGATGCGGTAGCTGCCGTTGAATTCACTGAGGATGCCGACCACATTCGACACCTCATCACCACTACGTAAACTATTGCCGGCGGCCAGTTGCGGCGCTGGATACGGGACGCTTGCCGGATTGGGCGCCTGATTGTCGTCAATAAGCAAGCGCTTCAATTCATTCGCAGTGGCATAAGCCCGCGCGGGTGCGCCCGGTGCAACGACCTGAGTCGGTGTATAGAGGCGCTCATTGGCAACATCGAAACTACCATGGCGGCCCAGCAGATAGGTGCCGTTGACTACGAGTTGCTGTGGTAGCTGAACGTACTGACCTTCGAGCTGCTCAAAGATGGCTTTATCAGCGACAGGCAACCTCAGCTCGCGTGGCTGCGGTAACTCTGTTTGTCCGCAGTTGCGGACAGAACTTACGTTATCGAGTTGCGTCAGTTGTTGCTGTTCGCCCACAACACCGGAGACTTCAACAAGGTCCCCGGCCGTCACCTGGGGAGTGCTGGCCTGGACGAAAAGTCCGGCACTGGCATCACCAATGGTTTGCTGGATGAAAAAACCGCCAAGTTGGTCGGGCTGCTGCCAGGCTGCAGTAACAGTACCTATAACCACCACCTCCTGGCCAACTAACGGTGACTGCATAGCCTCGCCTTGCACAGCTGCGATACTCACCGAGGCCTCACATTGTGGCGCCGTTGCGACCTGAGCCGGGGTCGGGTTGGTTGTGCAAGCGCTCAGGCTCAACGCCAGCAGTGCGGCCCACGGGAAGCTTAGTTTAATCATCTTGGGGGAAATGGTGTTTTGCATAGGTTCCTACTTCTAAAACGTCCGCGGCATCAAGCCGTTCGGCATCCATCATGGCAGCGATGCGCTGCATGGCTGCAAGTAATTGTGATTGTTCCCAATCCGCGAGGGCCTGAAACTTGTTGATAAAATCTTCCTGCAACGGGCGGGGGGCGGCGCTTAAACGTTCCGCTCCCTGTGGTGTCAGGGAAAGTACCACCCGGCGTCTGTCCTGAGTGCTACGCTCACGGTGGATGAGCTGCCGTTGCTCCAGCCGATCAATAACATTACTGACAGTAGCGGGGCTCAAGGTAATATTCTGCGCCACTGCACTTGCTGTAATTCCTGAAGGGGCCAGCGCAACTTCGCGCAAAATAAGCAATTGCGGAGCTGTTAGTCCGGTAGATTTATGCAGTTGCTTGGAATACAGATCCGTGGCGCGAATAACCTTGCGCAATGCCAGTAACAGCTCTTCGTATTTTTCCATTACAATGGTCCTCCGCCGGCAACTAAAAGCGAGGGGCGGAGAGGTCGGTGCGTCGTATTTGTACTACGAGTCCGAGTTTCGGGTGATCAAAATAATGGGTTTCATGACTGATCACCCGCCGCAGTTGCTCTAAATTGAAGCTGCGTAAGAAGGTTCCACTGTTATCGCCCTGCAGTGCCTGTTCCGCTTGCGCTGCAAGAGATGCCGGTCGCCATAGCACCTGCTGTGGTTCGCGCAATTCGAGATCGCTGGCAATATGTAAATAATTGCCGACCAGATAAATATGCATAGTGCCATCGAGCTGCCACACCGCCTCTGGTGTATCCGGTCGTTGCAGTAGTGGCGGTGGAGCCAGTGGCTGGTCGTCATTACGCGCGGTAAAGTGTAACGCTGCCTGCTGCTGTAGTTGTACGAGTTCCGCCAGACGTTTAGTAAGCGGGGCTTCTGCGTCCGCGTCAGCTTCGGCTTCAAAGGCCAAAAACTCATCTTGGTCAGTTGCATAAGGGTAGCCGCTTGGGGCGTAAGTTTTGCCATAGTTAACGCCGCCGAATAAGCGCACTTTATAATTTTGATTAATACCGAATACGGGCTGGTACCAGCTCAAATGCATTAAGGGTTTGCCAACCCCACGACGGACAATTTGCTCGCGCATTTCGCTTAATTGCAGTTGTTTTTCCTGTCCTAGGAAGACATTTGTGGCCTTATTTACGTCGCCACCAGGGCCATCAACCACTTGTTCAGGGGCGCGATCAAGTAAAGCGATGGCGCGTTCCGGACGGTGCCAGTTCATTGGTAACCACTGACTGAGCTCTAGCGGTCGGGCACATAAAACGGCGTCGGGGTCGAAGGTTGGAATGACACCGGGAACTTTACATTCAGGTAAAGCCACTATTGCCGGATGAATATCAGGCGCAAAATAGTGGGTTAAAAAATCGTATTGGACGTTTTCCGGCGCAGACGGACCTTGCCAGCTGAATGATTCAGCTACGGGTTGGCTATTGGTGTGAGCAAAAACCAAAACTTCGACTTCGAACCAGCGCCAGGTGTCAGGGTCTGGCTGTTGCTGGGCCACTGCGGCTTGACTGCCAATCACGGCGGCCAGCACGAGGGTCGTTTTGCTGAGCTGATGTAATCGCTGCCAGAGCGAATCTGCGGCCATTTTTCTATCCTTAACGCTGCATGTTTTCGGCAAAATCATCTAGCAACGACTCTACCAGTTTCAGCCGTGCTTGAGTATCTTCAATTTTAACAAGAACACGTAAACGTGCGGGACCTTCGAGGCGGTAATCCTGCGGCGAGTTCTGAATCAGCGCAATCAGGAAATCCGGTCGTACTTTTGTGTCCTGGGCAAATTCAATGCTGATCCCCAGTGGACCACCATCGATCTTTCGTATACCTAACCGGCCCGCACGATTGCGTAATTCGGTAATGCGGATCAAGTTTTTCGCGGCGTCAGGTAACAGCCCGAAACGGTCAATCATTTCAACCTGCAGTGCCCGCAGGTCGTCCGCTGATTCGGCACTGGCAATGCGCTTGTACATACTCAAACGCAGCGTAACATCGGCGATATAGTGTTCGGGCAATAACGCCGGAACCCGCAGGTCAACCTCGCTCTGTGCTTGCAGCAAGGTATCAAGCGCTGGCTCTTTGCCTTCGCGCAAGGCTTGTACCGCCTGCTCCAGCATTTCCATGTAAAGAGTAAAGCCAATCGTTTCGATTTGCCCGCTTTGGTCATCACCCAGCAGTTCACCGGCGCCACGAATCTCCAGGTCATGGGTGGCGAGCATGAAGCCAGCGCCCAGATCTTCCAGTTGCGCTATAGCTTCCAGTCGTTTCAGCGCATCCTTGGTCATCCGTTTCGGATGTGGCGTAAGCAAATAGGCATAGGCTTGATGGTGTGAGCGTCCCACCCGGCCGCGGAGCTGGTGCATCTGGGCTAATCCCAGATGGTCGGCGCGATCCATGATAATGGTATTGGCAGTGGGAACATCGATGCCGGTTTCAATGATGGTGGTACACACCAGTACATTAAAGCGCTGATGATAAAAGTCTGACATTATGCGTTCCAGTTCGCGTTCACGCATTTGGCCGTGCGCGGTGATGATGCGCGCTTCAGGAACTAATTCAGCAAGTTCACGGGCGGTCTTTTCAATAGTCTCGACATTATTGTGTAAGAAGTAGACCTGCCCACCACGTAAAATCTCGCGCAGTATTGCTTCGCGAATAGTGGGGGCATCATATTCCCGGACAAAGGTTTTCACCGCCAGACGCTTGGCCGGCGGGGTGGCAATGATCGAGAGATCGCGCACGCCATTCATGGCCATGTTTAAGGTGCGTGGAATCGGGGTAGCGGTCAGGGTGAGAATATCTACATCGGAGCGCAGTCGTTTAATCGCTTCTTTTTGCCGCACGCCAAAGCGATGTTCCTCATCGACAATCAGTAAGCCCAGATCTTTAAATTTGATAGTGCCCTGCAGAAGCTTGTGGGTACCTATGACGATATCGATCTTGCCCGTTTGCGCATCGGCGAGAATTTGCTGAGTTTGTTTTGCTGTTTTAAACCGCGACAGAACTTCAATCCGGATCGGCCAGTCGGCAAAGCGGTCCTTAAAGTTTTCGTAGTGCTGCTGAGCCAGCAGGGTGGTCGGCACCAGCACTGCCACTTGCTTACCATCATTGACCGCGACAAAGGCGGCGCGCATCGCTACTTCGGTTTTGCCAAAACCAACGTCACCACAAACTAAGCGGTCCATGGCACGGTCTGATTGCATGTCCGCAAGTACTGCACCTATGGCCTGTTGCTGGTCGTCCGTTTCTTCGAAGGGGAAGCTGTTGGCGAAGCGTTGGTAATCGCTCTGTTCCATTTGATAGTGGTAGCCAGGCTTGGCTTCACGCCGGGCGTAGACGTCGAGCAATTCCGCTGCCACGTCACGAATTTTTTCCGCGGCTTTGCGTTTGGCGCGTTCCCAGGTGTCGTTGCCAAGTTTGTGCAGTGGGGCGCTGGCTTCCTCACCGCCACTGTAACGTGACAGCACATGCAGCGAGGCTACAGGAACATAAAGTTTACTGTTATTGGCATATTCGATAGTGACGAATTCGGTGGTCATGCCGCCGGTTTCAATGGTCTGAAGCCCCTGATAGCGACCCACACCATGGTCGATGTGTACCAAAGGCTGACCAACACGAAGCTCGGCCAGGTTACGTACCATTTGTTCACTGGTGACCGTCGCTTTCTGGTCACGGCGGCGGCGCTGAGCAATGCGGTTACCAAGTAACTCGGTCTCGGTGATGACGGCTAGTTTGGCGTCATGCAGGATAAATGAATTGATTAACGGCCCTACCGTAATCGCAGTACGGGCAGGGTGATCATGGATTGCTGTTAAATGGTCAAGCTCCTGCATTTCCAGTTGCAGCGGCGCCAGTAAATCACGCAATGATTCGCGTCGGCCTGCGGTCTCAGCAACAAAAACGACTTTGTAATTGGCCTGGTGCAGCTCGGTCAGCTTCTTGCGTAATGCTTGCAGGGGGTCTTTCAGCTGATGATTTAGTGCGATCTCACCGATGGTGGCGGTGGTAAACTCCTGCCGGCCGGGCTGTGGCTTGTCGTCAGGTACGAAGGCGCGCACCCGTGGCAGCTCTTTGAAGCGCTGATGCACCTGATCAACGGGCATAAACAGCTGCTGCGGCGGCAGTAATGGCCGCAAGCGATCGTAACGACGCTGTTCATAGCGCTGATTAATATCATGCCAGAGATGGTCAAGACTGCCCTGCAGATCACCAAAGGTAACCAACAAAGTGTCCTCGGGCAGGTAGTCGAACAGGGTTGCGGTGGTTTCAAAAAATAACGGCAAATAGTATTCGATGCCGCCTGGAAACTGATTCTGTGACACCTGATAGTAGATGGAATCACGCTCGTTAGAGGCGTCAAATAAGTCACGGTAGCGGGCGCGAAAGCCTTCAATTGCGGTTGGCGTGGTCGGAAACTCATGTGCCGGCAGCAAGTCGATGGCATCCACCTCAGCAGCCGAAAGTTGCGTATCGGGATCGAAGGTGCGGATGGAATCCACTTCATCGTCGAAAAAGTCAATCCGATAGGGGGAGGTGCTACCCATCGGATACAGATCAAGTAATGAGCCGCGGGCACAGAATTCACCGTGCTCCATGACTTGATTCACGTGCCGGTAGCCCGCGCGCTCAAGGCGCTGGCGCAAGCGGTGGCCGTCGAGTTGTTGTCCTTTTTCTACCTGCAGTGCCTGACCACTCACATAATCCGTTGGTGAGATGCGATGCAGTAGGGTATTTAATGAAACAATCAAGGCACCGTCATGCATACCGGGTAACTTAGCCAGCACGCTGAGGCGTTCAGAGATAATGTCCTGGTGGGGTGAGAAGCTATCGTACGGCAGAGTTTCCCAGTCCGGGAATACCAACACCTGATCGCCCTTGGCACTGAGGTAACTGATCTCATGTTCGAGCCGATGCGCCTGCGGTGCATCTGGCGTGACAATAAGCACAGGCCGGTCATACTGGTCTATCAGCCGTGCCAGCGCATAGGCAATGCTGCTGCCGGCGAGGCCATGCCAGGTGATATCTGTGCGTGCTGATGGTGGTCGTGGTGGGGTTAGGATCGATGCCTTGCTCATGGGTCCTGCTTCGTTAACTTCTCAAGTGGTTCAAAGTATACCTGAAACTCCGACTTGGATCAGTGCGCAGATTTCATTATGCTTGCAGCGCAACCTTGCGCGCGTGCAGGGACCACTGACAGCAGAGACGCACAGCAAAAATTATGTTCCAACCGTTATCTCTATTTCTTGGCTTACGCTACACCCGCGCCCGCTATGGTCAGCGATTCACCCGGTTTATTCAACGGGTGTCCTTGTTCGGTTTGATCCTTGGCGTGGCAGCCTTGATTATCGTTGGTTCGGTGATGAACGGTTTTGAAGCTGAGCTTAAAAACCGCATTCTGAGTGTGGTGCCACAACTTGAAGTGACTCAGGCGGCTGATGAAACTGGTGGTATTGCTGATTGGCAGGGTCTGCTCGAAGCGCTTCCTCCACAGTCCGGGCAACAAGCGGTGGTGCCTGAGGTTACCAGTGAAGGCGTGGTGCAAAGTGAACAGCAGTTACAGGCAGTGAGCGTGCAGGGTATCTTCCCCGAGAGCCCGGGCAGTGCGATTCAGTTGCATCCACTGCGACAGCATTTAAGCACGGGCGAACTCGATCTGCGCGCCGGCAGTTATCATGTGGTGCTGGGTTACAGTCTGGCGCAGCAGTTGAACGTCTGGCCAGGACAAAAGATCCGCTTAATTGCCGCAGGAGGGGGAATTTATACGCCCCTGGGACTGTTGCCGGCACAGCGGCTGGTTACTGTGGTTGGTGTGGTAAGAATGCAGTCGGAAGCGGATGAGCATTTAGTGGTCATGAATGGTGCCGATCTCGCACGGATATTGCGGATGGCGCCAAACCACGTAACTGGGGTACGCTACTACTTTGCTGATCCGTTTCAGGCATTGCCTGCCGCGGCCCAGTTGCAGGCAGAGCTACAGGACGGGTTGCAGGTTAAGAGCTGGCGGGAAAGTTATGGCCACCTGTTCGACGCAGTCAGTATGGAAAAACGTATGATAAACCTGATGCTGGGATTAATCATCGCGGTCGCGGCCTTCAACATCGTTTCGTCGCTGATGATGGTGGTACAGGATAAACGCAGTGATATCGCAATTTTGAATACCATGGGGCTGGCGCCATATAAAATCCGTCGTATGATCATGTTTCAGGGGCTGACAACCGGGGTGATTGGCAGCTCAATCGGTCTTGGTCTGGGACTTTTAATCAGCCGGTTCATCAATGATATTTTACGCGCGGTGGGAGTCGACTTGAGTTTTGCCGGTCCTGCCGGGTTGCCGGTGGTTGTCGATGTCTGGCAGGTTAGTGCGACGGTTTTCGCCGCGTTGTTGCTGACCTTTCTGGCAACTTTGTTTCCTGCCTGGCAGGCCAGTCATGTGCTGCCAGCGCACGCACTTCGCTACGAGTAGGAATTTATGGCTACAGAGTTATTGACCTGTGAGCAGGTAGGCAAAAGTTATTGGGACGGCAATCATAACCTGGAAGTACTGCAGGGCGTCAATTTAGCACTTAATGAAGGTCAGTTGCTGGCGATCGTCGGTAGCTCAGGTTCCGGCAAAAGTACTTTGCTGCACTGCATGGGCGGACTGGATAAACCAAGTACCGGACAGATCCTGTTCCGCGGCAACGACCTGGCGAAATGGTCCCCCCGGATGCTGGCGGACTGGCGCAATCAGCACTTAGGTTTTGTCTATCAGTTTCATCATTTATTGCCGGAATTTAATGCGCTTGAGAATATTGCGATGCCGCTGCTAATCAGCGGGCAAAGCGCCAGCCAGGCGCGTCAGCGGGCAACCCAGCTGCTGCAGCGGGTTGGTCTTGCGGATCGCGGACAACACCGGCCAGCAGAGCTTTCAGGGGGCGAGCGGCAGCGAGTGGCTATCGCCCGGGCATTGGCCAATAACCCCGCGTTGGTATTGGCGGATGAACCTACCGGCAATCTTGACGATGAAACGGCACGGCAGGTGATGGCGCTGATGCTTGAACTCAACCGCGAGTTTGGTACGGCCTTTGTTATCGTTACCCATGATCAGAAAATAGCCCGTGCTTTACCGAAACAAGTGCAGTTACACCACGGTAAAATTGTCCCGCAGACAGCCGGGGCTGCTAAATGATGCATGGTTGGCGGTTGGCATGGCAGTTAGCCAGACGCTTTCGACGGGGTCGCGAGCGCAGTCGTTTTCTGTCTTTTATTTCAGCTTCATCCACCGTTGGCATAGCGTTAGGCTGCGCTGTTTTTATTGCTGGTTTGAGTGTCATGAATGGTTTTGCCGATGTACTGCAACAACGTTTTTTAAAGTTGGTTCCGCACATTGAGTTTACGGCGGTAGAAGGACATCTGCAGTATCCCGAGGCCATCTTCGAATTAGCTGCTGAGCACCCGGAAGTGGTAAGTGCACGTCCGGTTATCCGAACCCAGGGTCTGGTGCAAAAAGGTCGTGAATTTGTTGGGGTACAGCTCACCGGTGTTGATCCAATGCGCGAGCATGCGATTCAGGATTACATGAGTCCGGCCAGCTGGCAGGCACTCGAACAGGAAGGGGCTATTATTCTCGGTGCCGATCTCGCGCAACGACTGGAGCTTTCACAAGGCGATAAACTGACTCTGGTGGTGGCTTCGGAAGAGGGTTTTCAGGCGCCCAAACGGCAGACTCTGACATTGGCCGGAACTTTTAAATTTGGTGGCCAGGTCGACCACCAACTGGGCTATGTAAACCTTACTACTGCCCGTGAGTTGACTGGTTTGGAGCACGGCATTAGCGGTGTCGAATTAGAAGTGAGTGCGTTATTTGCCGCGGAACGGATTGCCAATGAAATCGGTTACCAGCTGCGCGATTATGTGTATCTGGATCATTGGATGCGGGCGCAGGGTCATTTGTACCGCGATATCCAGATGGTACGTACGGTGATGTACCTGGTGTTAATTCTGGTGTTAGCGGTGGCTTGTTTTAATATCGTTTCTACGCTGGTAATGACAGTGCAGGAAAAACAACGCCATATTGGCGTGTTGCGCACCATGGGCATGCGCGGCAGTGGTCTGGTCAAAATTTTTGTTTTACAGGGACTGCAAAATGGCTTGCTGGGAGTTTCCTTTGGTGCCGTGGCTGGCATCCTGCTGAGCTGGAACCTGCCAACACTGCTGGCACTGCTGGAATCCTTGACCGGCAATACCCTGCTTGCCAGCGATGTTTATTTTGTTGATCGCATTCCAGTTCAGTTGCATGCGCTGGATGTGGTCTGGGTGTGCGCCGTGGCCTTAGTGTTAAGTTTGCTGGCGACATTGTATCCCGCGTGGCAGGCAACCCGGGTTGAAGTTGTGAAAGCAATTAGCGCTTAGTTCGCGATGCTCTTGCGCGCCACGCGCTTACAACTGACTGGCGCCACAACAAGCGGATAACGAAGTAGCCGACAATACTGGCGAGCGTACCTAGAACCAGGCAACCTAGTAAAAATGCCGGACCAATGGTGGCGATGCTGTGCCCCAGCCACTGCCAGGAAAGCTCAAAGTGAAATGGTTGCGAGGGTGCACCGATAATCCAGGTACCCACCACATAACAAAAATAAAATAAGGGTGGCATGGTGATCGGGTTCGATACCCAGACCAGGGCAATTGACAGCGGCAGATTAACGCGAAACGGAATCGCTGCTGCAGCGGCTAGCAGCATTTGAAAAGGAACTGGAATAAAAGCACAGAATAGGCCAATAGCAAACGCGCCTGAGGCCGAGCGGCGGTTCAGGTGCCAAAGATTCGCATCGTGCAGTAATTTTCCAAATACTTTTAGACTGCGACTGTTTTTGATCGCATCGTGATCCGGCATGATGCGCTGGAAAAACTTTCTCGGCATGCTTAAAAACTCGTCATTGCAACGTTACAGGTACAACATCCATGGATCGGTCGTTGTGCGCATTCCTTATTGGCTTCGCGCTAAGCTTTAGTTTATCAGCTGTTACCGATGTTTGGCATTGGTTCTTATTGGCCGGGCTGGCGCTCGTCTGTTTCATGCTGAGCAGCTGCCAGCAGTTGCGAACCCGACTCATAGGGTGCGTATTGTGCGGCATTCTATGGGGCACTGGCAACGCCTATTTCGTTCAACGCATGGTTATTGATGATCAGTGGACTCAAACAACCATTGATGCTGTAGTGAATGTTACTGCGGTGAGCCACTACCAACCGGGGTACTGGCGAATTATCGGCAGCATACGACAACTTCAGAATGAACCTCTACAGCCCCAGCTTAAAGCCAGACTGCAATGGTATCAACCTCACGCCGATGCGCCTCAACGGCTACCTCGACAGGGTGAAACATGGCGGTTTAGTGTGCGGCTGCGACACCCGCAGGGCACTCGCAACGAAGGTAGCATGAGCTATCATCGCTACTTGCTTGGACAGGGAATTAGCGTCCTTGGTTCCATCCGCTCCGGGCAGCTCCTTGAAGGTCAGGTCAGCTGGCGACAACGGTTGGTAAGTGGCGTTGACGCCGCGCTGACTAATGTCGTGCAACGCGGACCTCTGCTGGCATTGCTAGTGGGGGAGCGCTATCAAATGTCGCCAGACGCGTGGACCACAGTGCAGCAAACGGGACTGGCGCATTTAATCGCGATTTCTGGTTTACATCTGTCATTGGTGGCCGGTTTTGCGCTGCTTTTTCTGTGGCACAGTATTGCCGTAGTTATTCGCAGTCGGCGCCGGCGCGATCTGAGTAACTTGTGGCATTACGCACCGTGGGTAGCTCTGCTGGTTGCCTTTGCTTATGCCTGGCTGGCGGGTTTCGCTATTGCCACCTTGCGTGCGGTGCTGATGTTAACTGTAGTATTGCTGCATAAACAACTCGGTTGGCGGGCGAGTCCACCGCGGCTGTTGTTGCGTGCGGCAACAGTGGTGGTGTTGGTTGAACCTATGGCGCCGTTAACGACTGGCTTTTGGCTATCGGTGAGCGCTGTTGCAGCGATCGTATTTATGAACTGGCGTTGGCGCCGCTATCGCGGACGCTGGGCGAAGCTACGTGAGTGGTGGCGCTTTGAATGGCTGATGACGCTACTGTTCTGGCCTTTGATGGCACTATGGTTTGCTGGAGTACCCGTCGCCGCGGCACTGATTAATCTGGTTGTAGTACCACTGGTAAGTTTTTGGGTCTTGCCGCTGGGATTATTTGGCGTACTGGCAGTCGCACTGGGGCAGCTTGCTGTTGCTGAACAGATATTCCTGTTGGCGCAATGGCCCTTTAACCAGCTTTGGCCATTGCTGAATTGGCTGGCGGAACATCCCTGGCAGTGGCTGGATGCTTCAGCTTTACCCCATTGGCCGTGGTTAGTTGCTGCTGTGGTAATAGTTATTGTTCCGTTAGCCTGGCGCTGGCGTGGAATAGCACTACTGACGCTTCTGTTTGGGCAGCTGGTGGTTGCTGCGCTGCCGGAGCCGCGGCAGTTGCTGGTAAACGTGCTGGACGTTGAACAAGGCACAGCATTGGTGCTGCAACGTCAGGGGCATGCGCTGCTGATCGACACCGGCGCCAGCTGGGACGGTTCGGTAGCGATGGCGGATCGCGTTATTGTGCCCTTTCTGCAAGCTAAACGCTTGCGTCCTGAACTGGCTTTCATCACCCACACCGACCGTGATCATGAAGGCGGCTATAGCCGTTTGCAGCAACGCTATTCCCGGTTGCGGTGGTATGGCGGATCCAGCGGTACACCTTGCATCGCAGGACAAAGTGGCGTCTGGCGTGAGGTCAGTTGGCGGGTACTGCATCCGCGGGATGAGTCTGGCGTTGGTAACCGCCACAATAACTCCTCCTGTGTCCTGTTACTGCAGTTCGATTCGGTAAGGTTTCTGATAACTGGTGATATTGAGAAGTCGGCGGAACGGCAATTGCTGGCTACGCTGGCACCGTTAACCGCAGATATTCTGCTGGTTCCTCACCACGGCAGCAAAACTTCATCCGAGGGGTATTTTATTCGGCATGTTAAACCCTCACTGGCATTGGCGAGCCGTGGACGCAACAATCCTTATGGTCAGGTCCACCCAGACGTTGCCGCGCGCTATGCTGAACATCGCATTACGCTGCTGGACACGGCCCGCGGAGGGCAAATCACGCTATGGACCGATGGTACCCGCTGGCATGCCAGACAACCTCTGGCACAGCAGTTTGGCAGCTGGTTTGATGTTGACCCTCACGCTGAAACCGCGTCCTCCGTTCGCAGAAACTAGCCAGTGAGAGCAGAAAACGGTTAGAATGATTGCATTATTTGCCAGTAGAATCTGACGCATGAATGCAGAGACTGTAAAACAAAAGACGTTCCGTCGCTTAATGGGGTATATAAAACCCTATCGCGCAGCCTTTATTCTTTCTATTTTCGGAATGATTGGTTATGCCGCTGTCGATACTTTTTTCTTCTCACAAATTGAGACGTTAATTGACGATGGCTTGACCAAGAGTAATCCAAAAATTCTGTTGTACGGTGCGATTTTTGTGCCGGTGATATTTATTTTGCGCGGGCTGTTTAACTTCGTTTCCACCTATTTTCTCAATTGGGTCGGTTTTCGGGTGGTGACAACTCTGCGCCAGCAGCTGTTTGATCACATGATGAAACTGCCGGTATCTTTTCATGACCGTCATTCCACCGGCGATCTGCTATCAAAAATCACCTACACCACTCAACAGGTAGCTGAAGCCAGCAGTCGTGCAGTATTGATATTGATCCGTGATGGTGCCTTCGTCGTTGGTCTGCTGGGCCTGATGTTTTATCACAGCTGGCAACTGTCGCTGGTGTTTTTATTGGTGGGCCCGGTGATTGCAAAAATCGTCGCGGTGGTATCAAAACGTTTTCGTAAGGTCTCCAGCCGCATTCAAACAGCAATGGGTGATGTCACCACGACCGCTGAACAAATGTTGAACGGGCACAAAGTGGTGGTCATGTACGAAGGCCAGAAACGTGAGTCAAAACGTTTCTCGACCATTAACAACATTACCCGCAACCAGAATATGAAGTTGATTAATGCGCAAAGTCTGAGTACCTCATTAATTCAATTAATAGCATCCTTTAGTTTGTCTATGGTGCTGGTGCTGGCGAGTTTCCCCGACATGCTGGCACAACTTTCTGCCGGTGCATTTACCACTTTGCTTACCGCGATGATTATGTTATTACAGCCGCTGAAGCGGCTAACCACGGTGAATAGTGATTTCCAGCGCGGGATTGCCGCCGCGCAAAGTATTTTCAGTGTACTGGATGAATATGCCGAAGCTGACACGGGCAAACGCAATGTTGATCGTGCCAAAGGTGATATTAAATTTGAGCATGTGAACTTTAGCTATGACGGCACTGAAAGCCCGGCCCTGGCAGATGTCAGCTTCCATGTTGAGCCGGGTAAAACCCTGGCGCTGGTGGGGCGTTCGGGTAGCGGTAAATCAACGATATCGAACCTGCTGACGCGGTTTTATACACCGCAGGAAGGTGTCATTAAGCTCGACGACAGGGATATCTATGACTATCGCTTGAAGTCATTGCGCCGGCAGTTTGCCCTGGTGTCACAACACGTAACCCTGTTTAACGATAGTATCGCCAACAATATTGCCTATGGTGCGCATGGCAAAGTCACTCTGGATGACATCCGTACTGCTGCAGAGCGGGCTTATGTGACCGAATTTACCGATAATATGCCAAATGGCTTAGACACCACCGTCGGTGAGAACGGTGTCATGCTATCTGGTGGTCAGCGTCAACGTATTGCGATCGCGCGAGCGTTGTTGCGTGACGCCCCGATTTTGATTCTTGATGAGGCTACTTCAGCGCTGGATTCCGAATCCGAGCGGCATATTCAAAGCGCGCTGCAAGCACTGCAGCAGGATCGCACCTCAATTGTGATCGCGCACCGCTTATCCACCATCGAAAAAGCTGACGAAATTTTGGTGCTGGAAGATGGTGCAGTGATTGAACGGGGCAGTCATCAGCAACTGCTGGATAAGCAAGGTGCCTATTATCAGCTCTATAGTCTGCAATTCAGTGGTGAGCTTAGTTAATGGCTCTGCAGCGTGTCTGGTATCGCAAAGATGTACCAGCATACCTTTGGTTGTTACTACCGCTGCACGCAGTGTTTGTGGTGTTAAGTACGCTAAGACGTTGGCGCTACCGGCTGCGTCCTGCAAAACCCTTGCCAGTGCCGGTTATCGTGGTGGGAAATATCAGTGTGGGCGGGACCGGAAAAACGCCCGTCACCCTCGCGTTGGTAGAACATCTGAAAGCGCAGGGCGAATGCCCGGCGATTATTGCCCGCGGCTATGGTGGCAAAGGCCCGTTTCCGTTGCGCGTGCAACGGACAACACCGGCTGCAGCCTGCGGCGACGAACCCTTGTTACTGGCCCAACGTACCCAGGTACCTGTCATAGTCGCGCCTGATCGTCGTGCGGCCGCTGTCCGGGTGCTCGAGGAAGCCCCTGAGACCACGGTGATTATCAGCGATGACGGGCTGCAACATTACGCACTACCCCGGCAGTTCGAAATTGCTGTGGTGGATGCTGAACGCGGCTTAGGTAATGGCTGGCGGTTACCGATAGGACCGTTGCGTGAACCTGCTGCCCGGTTGCAGCAGGTTGACGCGGTTATCCTTAACGGTAGTGATAAAACCGATCAGGGGTTTTTGCGTGGCGCTAGAGCACATAGCTATCCTATGAGCTTAACCGCGAAAGCATGGCGGCGGGTAACGGATGACGCTGAAGTGGCGACACTGCCTGCAGGAAAAACTCTGGCCCTGGCAGGAATTGGTAACCCACAACGTTTTTTCACAACCGTGCAAAATCTTGAGTCACGTTCATTTTCGACGCGTGACTATCCGGACCATTACCAGTTTACTGCTGCTGATCTCGCCCAGTTCTCGGCCTATGATGTGCTGCTGATGACTGAAAAGGATGCAACCAAATGGCGTGGTTTTGCCCATCAGCATTGCTATTATTTACCTGTCAGCGCAACCTTACCTGATGCATTCTGGCAGCAGCTGGAAGTGAAGATAAAGGAGTTTAAGCATGCCACTGGATGAACGCACTCTGGCTTTACTGGCTTGTCCGCTGTGTAAGGGCCGCTTGGTTTGGTTACCAGCAAGCAAAGAGCTCGTCTGTCGCGGCGATCGTCTGGCCTTTCCGGTACGTAATGAAATTCCTATACTGTTGACCAGTGAAGCACGGCAACTGAGCACCCAGGATTTGGAGCAAATTCCCAAATGAGTTTTACCGTAATTATCCCGGCGCGTTATGCGTCCACACGTTTACCCGGTAAGCCGTTAGCGATGATCGGCTCAAAGTCGATGATCCAACGGGTTTATGAACGAGCAGCGGCCGCAGGTGCGGCAGAAGTGATTGTTGCTACTGATGATCAACGCATCGTCGATGCGGTTGAAGCTTTTGGTGGCCGCGCCATGCTAACTGCTGCACATCACCAGTCAGGCACCGAGCGAATAGCTGAAGTTATCGACTACCTGGCCATTGCTGATGATCACGTCGTGGTCAATGTGCAGGGGGATGAGCCTTTTATTCCACCAGAAATTATTCGTCAGGTTGCCGATAACTTAATGAATCAGCGGGCGGCACATATGGCCACTCTCGCCGTGCCCATCAGTCATCTGGAAGAAGTGAAGAACCCTAATGCGGTGAAAGTGGTGACCGATGCCAACGGTTATGCCTTATATTTCTCACGAGCGCCTATTCCCTATGAGCGTGACGCATTCCCACAGGAGCGCATGGGCGAGCACGCCGCTTATAAACGCCATATTGGCATTTATGCGTACCGTGCTGGTTTTGTCTGGCGCTACATCGAGTGGGCACCCAGCCCACTCGAGGCAATTGAATCACTCGAACAGTTGCGGGTGCTTTGGTATGGCGAGCGTATTCATGTCGCCGAAGCCATTGTCAATCCGCCGGCTGGCATTGATACACCAGCCGACCTGGATCGGGCTAACCAGCAATCACTCGACTAACCATAGTGCTGGCGCGCTGTTTAAGAGCGTGCCAGCGTTCCCGCCACCAAAGCAGGCGAACGTAAACATAAGGCACCAGAAACAAACTGGTCAGGGTCGATAGCAGCAAACCACCGATAATCGAAATTGCCATGGGGGCGTAGGGTGGGCCATCACCGCCAATTTGCGTGGTACCAAAAGCTAAGGGTAGTAAGCCAAGCACAGTGGTTGCGACTGTCATTAAGATCGGACGTAAACGGCTGACACTACCATCGATAACCGCTTCCCGCAGTTCATAGCCTTCCGCCAGCAACTGATTAATACGATCCACCAGGACAATGCCGTTGTTCACCACAATTCCCATCAGAATCAGGATGCCGATCATTGCCATCACCGTGATCGATTGACCGGTTAAAAACAGCGCCCAGAATACGCCAACGATGGAAAACAGCAGTGAGGTAATCACTGCCGTCGGCAGCAACACCGATTCAAACAGCGCCGCCATCACGATATAAATCAGTGCTACGGCGAGTAGGGTATTGACCAACATCACGTTTTCCGCTTCTTGCTGACGCTGAAAACTACCGTCCAGACTCCAGGTGTAGCCGTCCGGCAAACTCAACTGGCCCAGCGCGGCGTTGAGTTTGTCGCGCGCTTCGTTAAGTGGCAGCTCGTCACTTAAATTGGCCTGAATCGCCAGCGAGGTGCGCCGGTCCAGGCGGCGAATTTCACCCAGGCGCGGTTGTACTTCGAATGAGGCAACAGCATGCAATGGCACCACACGTCCCTGGTGCTGCATCACTGGTAGATTCTGTAAGGCTTCAAGTGAAAATTCCAGCTCTTTGTCGAAGGCAACGCGCATCGGGATTTCGCCATTTGGGTCACCGCGGAACGAGCGTAAACGCTGTCCCCGCAAGGCCGTTGCTACCTGGCGTGCGACTTGTGCACTGCTTAGCCCTAATCGATGCACGCGTTCACGATCAATCCGCACCAGATATTCAAATTGACCAGCTTCGGTCTCACTGCGTACGTCTGTAAGTCCTTCAATACCGGCAATCACGGGCACAAAACGCTCGGCCAGACCTTCCAGCACGTCGGTGGATTGGCCGGTGAGCGTTACCCGCACACCTTCACCACCACCACCACCAAAGCCAAACTGCGGTTCGCTGCGCAGCATTTTCGGAAATTGCTCACGCATTTGATCCATTAATGCACTCAGTTTGATCGGACGATCAGGTTTGAGTAGCACCGTCGAAATGGCGTAGCTAGGGGTGTAATAGCTGTAGACCGCATCGATATAAAAGGCGTCCTGATTCTGGTACAGAAAGTCCTCGAAGCGTGCTACTTCATCTTCCACTTCAGCGAGGTTGTACTGCTGGTGCAAGTTGTAGTTGATGAACATACGATCGTTGAAGCCCTGCGGCTCCTGATCACCGCTAACACCAACAAAAGGCACCGCAATACTGGCTAAAATTGCAACTGCAAACACGCCCGTCCAGCGCGGATGGCGCCAACTCCACTCGAGCAACCTGCGGTAGCGCGACGGCTTCGAATGCTCCGCCTTGCGCCGTGGCTTCATTGCCCGGTTGAGTTTGCTCGCCAGCAGTGGGATCAGGGTCTGCGCCACCAGCAGTGATGCCAGTAATGACAGGCAAATAGCGACCGCGGTGTGCTCAAGGAAAATCGTGAGATCGATTTTTTTACCAAAGATGTTGGGCAAAAATACGATGGCGGTGGTTAAAGTACCGGCAATGACCGCCATGGAAACGTTACCGACGCCGCGCAAGGTAGCCTCTTCGGCATCAAATCCAGCTTCACGCTCATGTTGAATACTTTCGGTGATGACCACCGCGTTATCCACCAGCATACCGATGGCCAGCATGAGACCCATCAACGACAGCACGTTGAGTGAGTAGCCCAGGAAATACATACCGCCAAGGGCGATACAGATGGCAATAGGGACCGACAGCACGACCACCAGAGTAATAACGATATTGCGCAGAAATAAATACAGCACAATAAAAGACAACAGGGCACCAAGCAGGCCAGCCATCAACAGATCGTTAAGCGAAGTGGTAACGCCGTCGGCGGTGTCATTCATGACATAAAGGTTGATGCCGTTGAACTGTGGATCCTTGCGGATCTCGTTGACCACATCCATCACCCGTGCTGAGACATCCACCAGGTTGGCGCTGGACTCTTTAAAGATATCCATGCCGATAGCATAGGTTTGATCAAGATGGCGCCCATCCACCCGGCGCGGCATTTCGCGACTTACCGTGGCGATATCACTAAGTTTCAACTGGCTGGTGATGGGCAGGTTACGGATTTCATATTCCGATTGGAATTCGCCCACCGGATTCACCAGAATGCGTTCGTTCGGACTCTCCAGATAACCTGCGGTCAGGGCGAAATTTGCCTGTTGCAGACGGGCAGTAATGTCTGCCGCCGTTAAGTTATGCTGCAACAGCTTCTGCTGTTCGAGACGGATCACAATATGTTGCTTGTCGACACCATAGAGCGTGACCTGCGAGACGCCGTCGACGCGCTCAATCGGGCGACGCAGACTGCGGTCGAGCAGATCGTAAGCGTTACTTAAATCGCGTTGACTGGAGATCCGCAGCTGAAACACGGGCATGTCTTCGGTATTAAATTGCAGTACCTGCACCCGTTCAATATCATCGGGCAGTAAATGCAAGATACCGTCGACCTTTTCGCGGGCTTCGATACCCTTAGCGTTAACGTCTTCGCCCCATTCAAATTGCAGGGAAATCTGGGCGTTATCGCTGCTTGACGAAGACCGCATACGCTTTACGTTGCTCAGCGTAGCCAGAGCTTCTTCCAACGGCCGCGTGATTAAGCGCTCAACTTCTTGCGGAGTCGAGTTGGGGTAAGGCACGGTGACCATAATCTCCGGGATTTCAATACCGGGAAACTTCTCCAGCGGCAACAGACGCGAACTAATTGCGCCAAGTAGCAGCATTGATAAAAACACCATGCAGATGGTTACCGGCCGGCGCAACGCGAATTGCGCCAAAGTCGCACCTAACTTTGCAGCATTCATGACGTGCTCTCCGCAACTGCCGGACTGACCTGTTTGCGATCTACCAGCAAATACAGACAAGGAATGAAGAACAATGTCAGCAGGGTGGAGAATAACAACCCGGCAATGACGCTGATTGCCATTGGCGCCCGAATTTCAGCGCCTTCACCTAAGCCAATCGCAAGAGGCAACAAACCGAGCACTGTGGTAAACATGGTCATTAGAATCGGTCGTAAGCGTTGTTGGGCGGCCTGGAAGACAGCATCGTAACGGCCGCTGCCTTGCTGCCGCAGCTGATTAATACGATCGACCAGCACGATGGCGTTATTGACCACAATACCGGCTAGCATAATTAAGCCGATAAACACGATGACACTCAGCTCAGTGCCAACCAGGTAAAGGCCAAGTACAGAACCTGCTCCTGCCAGCGGCACACTGAACAAGATAAAGAACGGGTGGAGCAGGGACTCGAACTGCGATGCCATAATCAGATAGACCAGGAATATCGCCAGTAATAGCGCGAACTGTAATGACTGGAATGAGCGTTGCATTTCTTCGCTCTGCCCGGCAACGTTGGCTTTGATGGTCAGAGGGAGCTGCGTGTCGGCAACAACTTGCTGAGCCAGAGTAACGGCGCTGCCTAAATCACCATAAGCCAGATTTGCCTGCACCACTGCTGTACGCTGCTGATCGATGCGGGTGATCTCGCTAGGACCCATAATTTGTTTGATTTCCGCGACAGCCTGCAGCGGGATCTCGCGGGCAGAGCCCGGATTGATTACCAGCTGTTGCAGATCCTGCAAAGAGTCACGATCGCCAGCCTGACTACGCACCAGTATGTCGATTTTTCGATCATCCAGACTGAATTGTGTCGCCACCCGGCCGCCAATCTTGGTTGCCAGCAGTTCAGATACTGTCGCGCTGGTTAAGCCGTACTGAGCCAGGCGGGCATGATCAAAGTAAATAGCGATTTCCGGCTGGCCTTCGCTCATATTCATACGGATATCGGCAAACTGGTCATGTTGGGCCAGATTTCCAACGATACTTTGTGCAGCCTGTTGCAATAGCTGGATATCATAGCCCGTCACTTCAATAGCTATAGGGCTACTGAAGCTGAATAACTCAGGGCGGCCAAACTTAATTTCCACCCCAGGTAGTTGCTGCGCATACTCACGTAATTCATTTTGCAGGCGCTGTTCAGCAAAGACGTCACTACTGTCTTTCATTACCACGTTAAAACGGCCCCATTGATTGCCATTTTGACCCGGAGCTGCGTTTAACAGGCTACCGGTGCCGGCAATGCTGTAGGACCGTTCGACGGTGTCGGCAAGTTCCGGCTGGGCCGCCAGGTAGCTGGCAAAACCAGTTAATACTGCGTCAGTTTCATAAATGGTGGCACCGGGTTGCAGTTCAACTTCAACATAGAACTCACCCTGCGCCATGCTCGGCAATAAGCTGACTGGCAAGAGCGGAACCAGCGCGTAGCAAGCTGCAGCAACGACAACAATTGCCGCCAGGGTTAATTTGGCATGGGCCAATGCGGTGCTAAGCAGCTTTTGGTAGCTTGCAGCCAGGCGCTGATAGCCCCAATCGAACCCGCGCAGTGCAGGTGTCACGATCCAGCCAAGGAGTTTACCGAGGCTGCGCCACGCCAGGGTGATAACAGCGACGATAAATAGCGGTAGCCAACGGAAAATCAGCAACAACGGGGTCATGACCCAGAAACGCCAGCCCTGACGTTTCTGTGCCGCCGGGAAGTGCTGACGGTCAGTAATGCTGGCATCGGCACTGCGTTGTTTCGCGGACAACATCGGTATCAGGGTCAATGCGACGAATAACGACGCAAGTAATGAGAAGGTTACCGTGAGTGCCTGATCAGCAAAGAGCTGCCCGGCCAGACCTTCGACGAAAACCAGTGGAAAAAATACCGCCATGGTGGTGAGTGTTGAAGCAATAATGGCCCCAGTCACTTCAGTGGTGCCGGTTTCAGCGGCTTCCGCTTCAGCTTTATCCTCGCGGTGACGGGCAATGTTTTCCAGTACCACGATGGCATTATCCACCAGCATACCTACCGCCAGCGCGATACCGCCTAACGACATCATGTTGAGTGAAATCTGATAGCCATGCATCAGGTTAAAAGTGGCGATGATAGATACCGGAATGGCTAACGAAATAATGACGGTGGGCCACAACCTCTGTAAGAACAGATAGATAATCACCATCGCCAGCAGGCCACCGATGATGGCTGCATCGCGTACTTCGGCAATTGCAGCTTCTATAAACACCGCTTGATCGGCAATGGATTCAATCTGATACAGGTCAGGAATGAGCTTACTGGCTTGCAGATGCTGCAGGTGCGCCTGAATCGCTTTAGATACCTGCACCGTATTAGCATCGCCTTCTTTATAAAGAGAAACCTCGACGGCCTCACGGCCGCCAATACGGCTGATGGAATCGCGTTCTTTGTAGCTGTTTTCGACTGAGGCGATATCACGCAACAGGATCGGGCGATCATTCCGGGTCGCGATATAAATACCACGAATATCATCCAGATTCTGGAATTGATTTAGCGTTCGCACCAGGTATTCGGCCCGCTGTGCTTCCAGGCGGCCGCCGGACAAGTTGATGTTTTCCTCGCGCAGACGTTGCATGATCAGGCTCATCGGAACTTGCAGCTGGGTCGCTTGCTGCTCATCCACTAAAACCTGTATTTCGTCCTCAAGGCCGCCACCGAGGCGCACGGATGCCACGCCTTCAATACTTTCAAGATGACGTTTGAGTTCTTCTTCGGCGAAGGTGCGGAGGCGTTTTAATTCAGCAACATTAGGTTCTTCGACGGTATCGAAGCCCAGAGTCAACCGGTAAATAGGCTCTTCGGCTGGGTTAAAGCGAAGCAGGGTTGGTTTTTCGATATCGAGAGGTAAGTTGACCAGGTCCATTTTTTCGCGCACATCAAGGCTGGCCATATCCATATTGGTGCCCCAGGCGAACTCAAGCAGCACGTCACTTTGTCCCGCCCGCGAAATCGACTCAATACGGCGCACACCTTTAACCGTACCTAATGCTTCTTCTACCGGTTTACTGACCAGTTGCTCAACCTCACCGGGGGCGCCACCGGGATAATCGGTACGCACGGTGAGAGTTGGGTAGGCCAGATCAGGGAGCAGGGTGACCGGGATACGACCAAGCGACACCATACCGAATAACAGGACTGCCAGGGTAAACATGGCGACCGTCACAGGCCGCCGCACTGCTAAACGGGCTAAACTCATGACTGCTGCTCACTCTTGATAACTTCAACCAGCGCCGCATCTTTGAGGTTGGCCTGACCACTGACGACCAGTTGGTCACCCGCCTGTACACCATCGAGAATTTCGACATGGGTTTCATCTTCAAAGCCTAATTGCACGTCAACTTTATGGGCGACACCTTCCTGGTCAACGGTGAATACCGAGTGCTGACCGTCAAGGCTTTGTACAGCGTAGCGCGGCACCGTAATGGCATCTTCATGGGTCGCATAATGCAGACTGACATGGGCAAACATACCGGCTTTCAACTTAAGCTCAGGATTACTTACTTTCAGCACAACTTTAAAGGTGCCGGATTGGGTATCGACCATCGGACTGATGCGCTCGACCTGAGCTTCGATGACCTGATTCGGCAGGGCACTTAGACGTAGCTGCGCAGTTTGGCCGACAGCGACAAATTGCAGTTCACGTTCCGGTAAGTAAACATTTCCTTCAAGTTCATCCAGGGCGATGATATGGAAAAGTTTCTTGGCTTGATATTGACTGATCATATTGCCGGTTTTTGCATAACGGCTGGCGATAACTCCGGCAATAGGTGCGCGAATCTCGGTTTCGGTGAGATTTAATTTGGCCATATCGTAGCGCGCTTGCAACAAATCAGCCTGATAACGCAATTTGTCATAGGCATCGGCACTGATCATATCGCGCTCCGCCATATCTTTAACGCGGCGCAGCTCTTGCTCGATACTATTCAGCTCGGCTTGCGCCTGGGCCAGTTGAATCCGATATTCCTCGTCGCGGAGTTTGGCTAACAGCTGACCTTTCTCGACCTGCTGGCCCTCTTCGACATAGATTTCTTCAACAATCCCGTTAGCTTTACTGATAATGTCAGTTTCGTCGCGCGCTTCGAGAGTCGCTGTTGTTCTAAAACTCGAGGTAATTGCGCCGCGTACGACCTGCTCAGTCGCTACTGGGATACGGACCACCACCTCTTCTTCGGTGGTAGCAGCTTGATTTGAGGCGTCGGCCTGACCGCAACCGTTTAGCAACAGACTTGAAGTCAGAATTAAAGCGGTCAGACCGACAAAACGTGGGGTGATGTGTACTGGTTTGGTAGTCATTATTTGGTCCCTGTATTTACTCTTGCAATCAATGTTCGCTATTCGCTGTTCGTTTCGTTATTAATGCTTAAGACGTTGGCGAAGATGTAGAAGTTTATGCAGGTTGTGTGCCAACTTTAAAAATACAAAAACTGAAAACGATAAAGCTATAAAAAACAAATGGATAGAGCTAATGCTAGGGGCGTGAATGTAACAAATAGTTACATTTGTGATGCGTGGAAATAAAAAAAGCACGCCGAAGCGTGCTTTTTGACTAACTAGTGGTGAAAGTTGCTAAGTTAACGCTTGATAGGTGTAAATTCGCGTTGTGCTTCACCGGTATAAAGCTGACGCGGACGACCAATCTTCTGGTTCGTTTCACCCATCATTTCATGCCAATGCGAGATCCAACCTACGGTCCGTGATAATGCGAAAATCACGGTAAACATGTTGGTAGGAATGCCAATGGCTTTTAAAATAATGCCGGAGTAGAAATCGACATTCGGGTACAATTTCTTCTCAACAAAGTACGGGTCTTCCAGCGCAATACGCTCGAGCTCCATTGCGACATCCAATAATGGATCGCTGATGTTCAGCTCTTTCAAGACTTCGTGCGCGCTGTCCCGCATCACTGTTGCGCGTGGGTCAAAGTTTTTGTAAACACGGTGACCGAAGCCCATCAACCGGAACGGGTCATCTTTGTCTTTCGCTTTATCAATGTATTTTGGAATATTATCGACACTGCCGATTTCTTTCAGCATACGCAGGCAAGCTTCGTTTGCGCCACCATGGGCAGGGCCCCAAAGTGAAGCGACACCAGCGGCGATACATGCATAAGGGTTGGCACCAGAAGAGCCAGCTAAACGCACAGTGGAAGTTGACGCGTTTTGTTCATGATCAGCATGTAAGGTGAAGATACGATCCATTGCCTTAGCAATCACCGGATTCACTTTATAGTTTTCAGCAGGTACCGAGAACATCATGTTCAGGAAGTTTTCTGAGTAGGATAAGTCGTTCTTAGGATAAACAAACGGCTGACCAATGCTGAACTTGTAGGCCATTGCGGCGATGGTTGGCATCTTAGCAATCAACCGGTACGCGCTGCGACGGCGCTGTTTCTCGTCATGGATATCAAGGTCATCGTGATAGAACGATGACAGCGCTCCCGTCACTGCACACAACATCGCCATCGGATGCGCGTCACGGCGGAAGCCATTAAAGAAGTTATGCAAGCCCTGATGCACCATGGTGTGCTTGGTAATGGTCTGCTTAAAGTCATCGTATTGTTTTGCGTTTGGCGCTTCGCCATGAAGCAGCATGTAACATACTTCGAGATAATCCGCTTGTGTTGCCAGCTGATCAATCGGGTATCCGCGATGCAGTAGAATACCTTTCTCACCATCAATATAAGTGATTTTTGATTCACAAGAACCGGTGGCCAGAAAGCCTGGATCAAAGGTGAAGTAACCGTGTTTGCCTAGAGTACGCACGTCAACTACATCATAGCCGGCTGTACCAGATAACACTGGTAGCTCAATGGATTGGCCGTCAATCTGCAGGGTGGCTTTACGATCAGCCATAAGGAAATCTCCTTGTTTGAGTCTGCTTCATCACTAAAAAGGGCGATAGAATTTACTTGATCTTTACCGCTGCTGTCAATTCAAACAGCTGTTTAATTGGTTGCAAAACCCTGCGTTCCGTCAAGTAAAACTGCCATGATTACGCATCAATGTGGCATTTGGATGACACTGTGCACAGTCTATCGTGTCTCTTGCTAAGTTTATACTTGCTTGAAGAACTTCTGTGTATACGACTAAGGTAGGGTTGCATCAACAACGACTTTCCAGTCTGTTGATCTAAACCGGAAAAATTAACGTTTTTCTTGGAAAGTCGGCCATGGAGAATTGTAATTGAAGGCTATGGCTTATATACTTTGGCGGCGATCTAACAGGGTCCTCTTAACCTTCAACGCGTTATAGAAGTTATAGCAAGTTATGCATGGGACGAGGATGTTTGAAGTTCCGAGCATGTTTAAAATGCTTTTCCTAAAGGCACAACAATCGTGAAAAAACAAAGACCTGTAAATTTAAATTTAATGACTATTCGCCAACCCGCAGCAGCGATCAGTTCAATCCTTCATCGGATCTCTGGTCTTATCATGCTGATTTCCGTGGGTCTGCTCGTTTGGGCATTGGCAACTTCGCTGCAATCAGCGGAAGGCTTTGCAATGGTGCATGAATTGTTCACCGGCTTCATTGCTAAGTTTATCCTCTGGGGCATCCTTACCGCACTTGGCTATCATCTGGTCGCCGGTATACGGCACATGATAATGGACATGGGCTATTTTGAAGAGCTCGTTTCCGGTCGTATTACCGCACAAATTTCATTTGTGCTGGGCATCGTACTATCTGTATTGGCGGGGGTGTGGTTATGGTGAAAATGGTAAAGGCAGCAGGAACATTCGGTCGTAGCGGAACCCATGACTTTGTTCTGTTACGCGCAAGCGCCATTATTATGGCGTTGTACACGATTTTCATGGTGAGCTTTCTGGTTTCCGCAGACACGCTGAATTATGCGGTCTGGACCAATTTATTTGCTCACCTCGGCATGAAAATCTTTACTATGTTGGCGTTAACCTCAGTGTTAATCCATGGCTGGATTGGTATCTGGCAGGTGATCACCGATTACGTCAAGATTTCTGGCTTACGAGCTTTCATTCAATTCGTAGTAAGCGTCGCGCTCATCGTGTACTGGCTCGCCGGTTTACTCGTAGTGTGGCCTGTGGAGGGTGTGTAAGTGAGCGTAAAAACACTTGAATATGATGCAGTAGTCATCGGTGCTGGCGGCGCAGGTATGCGAGCAGCATTACAAATTTCTGAATCCGGCATGAGTTGTGCGCTGATGTCGAAGGTGTTCCCAACTCGTTCGCATACTGTTTCGGCACAAGGTGGTATCACCGTTGCCCTTGGTAATGCCCACGAAGATAACTGGGAATGGCACATGTTCGATACCGTCAAAGGTTCGGATTACATCGGTGACCAGGATGCCATCGAGTACATGTGTAAGACAGGTCCCGAAGCTATTTTAGAAATGGAAAACATGGGTTTGCCGTTTTCACGCTTTGAAAATGGTAAGGTTTATCAGCGCCCATTTGGTGGTCAGTCGAAAGCTTTTGGTGGCGAGCAGGCGGCACGTACCGCTGCAGCAGCAGACCGCACAGGTCACGCATTGTTGCACTTGCTTTACCAGCAAAACATTAAAAACAAAACAACGGTATTTTCCGAGTGGTTTGCACTCGACCTGGTTAAAAACCAAGACGGCGCAATAGTAGGTACTACGGCGCTCGATATTGAAACCGGTGAAGTATTTTTCATCAAAGCAAAAGCCGTTATTCTGGCCACTGGTGGTGCTGGGCGTATTTATTCGTCGACCACCAATGCTCACATTAATACTGGCGACGGTATCGGTATGGCATTGCGTGCCGGTGTACCTGTTCAGGATATGGAAATGTGGCAGTTCCACCCGACCGGTATTGCCGGCGCGGGCTCACTGGTGACCGAAGGTTGTCGCGGTGAGGGCGGTTACCTGCTGAATAAAGACGGTGAACGCTTCATGGAGCGTTATGCTCCGAATGCGAAAGATTTGGCTTCCCGCGATGTTGTTGCGCGCGCCATGATGAGCGAAATCCGTGAAGGCCGTGGTTGTGAAGGCCCGGATGGTCCTCATATCAAGTTGAAACTTGATCACCTGGGTCGCGATGTGCTTGAAAGTCGTCTTCCAGGGGTTTGTGACCTGGCGAAGACCTTTGCCCACGTCGACCCGGCGGAAGAGCCTATTCCAGTCATTCCAACCTGTCATTACATGATGGGTGGTATCCCAACTAACGTGCATGGCCAGGCATTACAGGTCGATGACAAAGGCAACACCACGCCAATTCAGGGCTTGTTTGCCTGCGGCGAGATTGCTTGCGTATCTGTCCACGGTGCCAACCGCCTTGGCGGTAACTCGCTACTTGACCTGGTGGTCTTTGGTCGCGCGACCGGTCTGCACCTTGGTGAAGCTCTGGCTGCGAACACTGAAGCACGTGATGCGACTGAAGAAGACATCGATGCTGCATTGGCCCGCTTGAACCGCTGGGAAAACAACAAAGACGGCGAAGACCCGGTACAGATCAAGAAAGATCTGCAAGCCTGCATGCAGCTTAACTTCTCGGTATTCCGTGAAGGCGACTCAATGGCGGAAGGTTTGAAAGAGCTGGAAACTATTCGTGAACGTTTGAAAAATGCACGCCTGGATGACACCAGTAAAGAATTCAACACGCAACGTATCGAGTGTTTAGAACTTGATAACCTCATGGAAACTGCGTACTCGACGGCAGTAGCTGCGAACTTCCGTACCGAAAGCCGTGGCGCTCATAGTCGCGCTGACTACCCTGATCGTGATGACGAGAAGTGGTTAGTACATACGGTTTACCGTCCGGCGGATGAGTCAATGACGACCCGCGAAGTAAATATGCAGCCGAAGTTGCGTGAAGCATTCCCGCCAAAAGCGCGGACTTACTAAAATTAGGTGGAAACGATGAAGACGTTGAACATTTCAGTTTATCGTTACAACCCGGATGTTGATAACGCGCCTTACATGAAAGATTACACCCTTGAAGTGGAAGAAGGGCGTGACATGATGGTGCTGGATGTCTTGTTGAAATTGAAAGAACAAGACCCGACGTTGGCATTCCGTCGCTCATGCCGTGAAGGTGTTTGTGGTTCTGACGGTTTGAATATGAACGGCAAAAATGGCTTAGCATGTATTACGCCATTGTCAGCCCTAAAGGGCGGTGCCAAGAAAGTAGTGGTTCGTCCACTACCAGGGTTGCCAGTCATTCGTGACTTAATTGTCGACATGACACAGTTTTACAAGCAATACGAAAAAATCAAACCTTATCTGATTAATGACGACAAAACGCCACCCGCGCGTGAGCGTTTGCAGTCGCCTGAAGAGCGGGCAAAGTTGGATGGTTTGTACGAATGTATTCTTTGTGCATGTTGTTCTACATCCTGTCCATCATTTTGGTGGAACCCGGATAAGTTCGTTGGTCCAGCAGGTCTGTTGCAAGCCTATCGGTTTTTAATTGATAGCCGCGATACCGCGACCGATGAGCGTCTGAGCGAGTTAGACGATGCATTCAGCGTATTTCGTTGCCACGGAATCATGAACTGCGTCAATGTTTGCCCGAAAGGTTTGAACCCTACAAAGGCTATTGGACACATCAAATCCATGCTATTGAGTCGCGCGGTTTAGTTTAATCGCGCTGATTTTGCTATAGTAATGGCCGAGCTGTATCGAAATAGCCATCCAGCTCGGATGGCTATTTTTTTATAAACGAGTGTGAAGGAACAGCGATGCAAGATGGCGTAATGCAAGCCTGGCTAGAATCCTCCCACCTGGCTGGTGGTAACATGGCCTATGTTGAGGAGCTTTTTGAAGTTTACCTCGACGATCCTAATGCAGTTGGTGATGAGTGGCGCGAGTTTTTCGATCAGTTGCCTCGTGAAGGCGGCGGCCAGGACACCAAACACAGTGAAATTCGTGAACAATTCCGGACCCTTGCTAAAAATAAATTTAAGCAAGCAGGTACGGTTGTTTCCGGCGCTCCTGATTTTAAACAAGTGCGCGTATTGCAACTTATCAATGCGTACCGTTTCCGCGGTCATCAACATGCCAATCTCGATCCGCTGGATTTGTGGAAACAAGAACAGGTTCCGGATTTGTCGTTAGAGCATCACGATTTATCGAAGGATGACTACGACACCGAATTCAACGTTGGCTCACTTGCGGTTGGTCAGGAAACCATGAAGTTGGGAGAAATCCATAAACTTCTGGAGCAGATCTACTGTGGGTCAATTGGTGCTGAATACATGCACATTGTCTCGACTGAAGAGAAACGCTGGATTCAGCAACGACTCGAAGGTATGCGTGGCCAACCAGAATTTAAAGCGGATCATCAAAAGAAAATTCTTAAAGAGCTGATCGCAGCTGACGGTCTTGAAAAGTACCTTGGCTCTAAGTTCCCGGGCGCGAAGCGATTCTCACTGGAAGGTGGTGATAGCCTGGTGCCAATGTTGAAAGCGCTGCTGAGCCGCGCGGGTGAACAGGGCACTAAAGAAGCCGTCATCGGTATGGCTCACCGCGGTCGTCTGAACGTGCTGGTGAATGTATTGGGTAAAAAGCCGCAGGATTTGTTTGACGAGTTCGCGGGTAAACACGGCACCAACAAAGGCTCCGGTGATGTTAAATATCACATGGGTTTTTCGTCTGACTTTGCCACGCCTGGTGGCGATGTTCACCTGGCCCTTGCCTTTAATCCTTCGCACCTGGAAATTGTGAATCCGGTGGTTATGGGTTCGGTACGCGCTCGAATGGATCGACTGGGTGATAAAGACGGTGCGAAAGTCTTACCTATCACCATCCACGGTGACGCCGCAATTGCTGGTCAGGGTGTTGTGCAAGAAACCTTTAACATGTCGAAGACGCGTGCTTTCCAGGTGGGCGGTTCAATTCGCATCGTGATTAACAATCAGGTCGGTTTTACCACGTCTAAGCGTGAAGATAGCCGGTCGACGCAATACTGTACTGATATTGCGAAAATGGTTCAGGCGCCTATTTTTCATGTCAATGCTGATGATCCGGAAGCTGTGGTATTTGTTACGCAATTGGCTATCGACTACCGCAATACCTTTAAACGCGATGTCATGATCGACCTCGTGTGCTATCGCCGTCATGGTCACAACGAAGCCGATGAACCGAGTGCAACGCAGCCACTGATGTACGCAAAGGTGAAAAAACACCCCGTTGCGCGCAGTATTTATGCTGAGCGTTTGGTTAAAGCTGGAGTTATTGACGAAGACCGCGAAGAGTCCCTGGTCAGCGAATACCGCGACTTGTTGGATAAAGGTGAGATCGTGGTCGATGAATTCCGCGAGATGAAATCGCACTCAAGTGACTGGTCTGAGTATCTTGGTAATGAATGGGACGTTGAATACGACGCCAAGATTAGCAAAACGCAGATCACAGAACTTGGTACGAAAATGAGCACGGTACCAGAAGACCATAAGCTGCATTCGCGGGTGAAGAAAGTTTATGACGAACGTCTGAAAATGGCCAAAGGCGAGAAGAAAGCTGACTGGGGTTTCGCCGAAACTCTGGCATATGCATCGCTGGTTGATCAGGGTGTACATATTCGCCTGACTGGACAGGACTCCGGCCGTGGAACGTTCTTCCACCGTCACGCAGTGCTACACAACCAAAAAGACGCTTCGACCTATATGCCGCTGAATAATATTCGCGAAGGTCAGGGCCAAATCGAAATTTACGACTCGGTGTTATCCGAAGCCGGGGTCGTAGCATTTGAGTATGGTTATGCTACAGCAGAGCCAAAAGCATTGGTGATGTGGGAAGCGCAGTTCGGTGATTTCGTGAACGGTGCTCAGGTGGTCATTGACCAGTTCTTAAGCTCCGGCGAGCAAAAGTGGGGGCGTTTGTGTGGACTCACGCTGTTGCTTCCGCATGGTTACGAAGGTCAGGGGCCGGAACACAGTTCAGCCCGACTTGAGCGTTTCCTGCAATTGTCGGCAGATCATAACTGGTCAGTCTGTGTGCCAACTACGCCAGCGCAAGTGTTCCATATGCTGCGCCGCCAACACTTACGTCCGGTTCGCCGGCCGTTGATTGTTATGACGCCGAAATCATTGCTACGTCATCCGCTTGCTGTTTCATCGCTGGAAGATATGAGTGACGGCGTATTCCAGAACGCGATTGCTGAGATCGATGCGCTGGAAGCGAAGAAAGTCAAACGCGTGGTATTCTGCTCCGGAAAAGTGTACTACGATCTCCTGAAAGAGCGTCGTGAGCGCGAGACCGGGGATGTTGCATTGATTCGGATTGAACAGCTGTATCCGTTCCCGGCAGAAGAAGTCGCAGAAATTCTGAAAGCATACAAACACGTGAAAGATTTTGTTTGGTGTCAGGAAGAGCCGCAGAACCAGGGTGCTTGGTACAGTAGCCAACACCACTTCCGTGCAGCAATTCCGAAAGGAGCAGACCTGACGTACGCTGGTCGCGAAGCATCTGCCGCACCAGCAGTGGGTTATCTCTCTGAGCATAACAAACAACAACAGAAATTAGTCGATGACGCGCTAACCATTAAATAGGTGATAATTGACCATGGCTATTGATATAAAAGTTCCACAATTACCTGAATCTGTTGCTGATGCAACAGTCGCTACCTGGCACGTAAAGCCAGGAGATAAAGTCTCTCGCGATCAAAATCTGGTCGACATTGAAACTGACAAAGTGGTGCTTGAAGTTGTCGCACCTGAAGATGGCGTAATCGGCGAAATCATCGCTGAAGAAGGCGCTACCGTCGGTGCCGACGAAGTTATCGGCAAACTTGAAAAAGGTGACGGTAATGGCTCGTCAGATGATTCAGACGACAAGTCTGATAAAAAGTCTGATGACAAATCTGACAAGAAATCTGATGACAAGTCTGACAAGAAGTCTGATGAGAAATCTGACAAGAAGTCTGACAAAAAGTCTGACGACAAATCTGACAAGAAATCTGATGGCAAGTCTGACAAGAAAGCAGGTTCAGGTGAAAAGCTTGAAGTTAAAGTTCCGCAACTACCAGAATCTGTTGCCGATGCGACAATTTCTACCTGGCACGTTAAAGCGGGCGATAAAGTCACCCGCGACCAGAATCTGGTCGATATCGAAACCGACAAGGTTGTGCTGGAAGTAGTAGCTCCTGCCGATGGCGTACTTGCAGAAATTAAGCAGGATGAGGGCGCTACAGTTGGTGCCGACGACGTTATCGGTATTGTTGAAGCGGGCGGCGAAGGCGCCGCTGACGACGACGTAGGCGGTAGTTCTACTACGGAGAATGGTGACTCTGGAGAAGAATCTGAATCTTCAGACGATGCCAGCGACAAAGAAGTTGCTGGTCCGGCAGTGCGTCGTTTGCTGGCTGAGAATAATTTGAAAGTGTCTGACGTTAAAGGCACTGGCAAAGGCGGTCGCGTGACCAAAGAAGACGTTGAGAAACATGTTAAAGACGGCGGTAAGAAAGAAGCACCAGCTGCCGCGAAGAGCGAAAGCAGTGCACCCGCAGCCGGTGATCGCGATCAGAAGCGCGTACCTATGACGCGTTTGCGTAAAACGATCGCCAAACGCCTGTTGGAGGCGAAGAACGCGACTGCAATGCTGACCACGTTTAACGAAGTCAACATGAAGCCGATCATGGACTTGCGTAAGAAATACAAAGACGAGTTTGAGAAGCGTCATGACACCCGTTTAGGTTTCATGGGCTTCTACGTAAAAGCCGTCACCGAAGCTTTGAAACGCTTCCCGGAAGTCAACGCCTCAATTGATGGCGATGATATCGTTTACCATAACTATTTCGATATCAGCATCGCGGTATCTACTCCTCGCGGGCTGGTTACTCCGGTATTACGTGATGCGGACAAGATGAGCATCGCTGATATTGAAAATGGTATTCGCGACCTGGCACTGAAAGGTCGTGACGGGAAACTGACCATGGATGACATGCAAGGCGGTAACTTCACCATCACTAACGGTGGCGTATTCGGCTCATTGTTGTCGACACCAATTTTGAATCCACCGCAAAGTGCAATCCTGGGCATGCATAAGATCCAGGACCGGCCGATGGCAGTGGATGGCAAAGTTGAGATTCTACCTATGATGTACCTGGCATTATCCTATGACCACCGCATCGTAGATGGTAAGGAGTCAGTTGGCTTCCTGGTTACCATCAAAGAATTGTTAGAAGATCCGCAGCGTTTGCTGTTGGACATTTAACATTGAGCACAGCCGCAGCGTCGTAATCTTGTTACATTCACGCTTGCGGCTGTCTTTTTGCCGCGCAAAACTGTAAAATACGCGCGAATTTTCGGGTAAGCAGCATGACGCTGCTTTTGTTGTTCAAACGAATCGGAAGATCATCATGAATTTGCATGAGTATCAGGCCAAACAACTCTTTAAAGAGTTCGGTTTGCCAGTATCTGAAGGCTACGCAGTTGACACTGCGGATGAAGCCGTTGAAGCTGCCAAGAAAATTGGCGGTGATCGTTGGGTTGTCAAAACCCAGGTACACGCCGGTGGCCGCGGTAAAGCGGGCGGTGTGAAACTTGTTTCCAGCCTTGACGACGTGCACGCGTTCGCGAGCAACTGGTTAGGTAAAAACTTAGTAACGTACCAAACAGACGCTAACGGTCAGCCAGTATCAAAAATCTTGGTTGAAAGCCTGACCGATATCGCTTCTGAACTGTATCTCGGTGCCGTCGTTGACCGTGCAACACGTAAGATCGTGTTCATGGCGTCAACTGAAGGTGGCGTTGAGATTGAAAAAGTTGCTGAAGAGACACCTGAAAAAATCCTGAAAGCAGTGATTGACCCGACCGTTGGCGCACAGCCGTTCCAAGGTCGTGAGCTTGGTTTCAAGTTAGGTCTTAATCCCGACCAGGTGAAGCAGTTCACCAAAATCTTTTTAGGTTTGGCGAAGATGTTCGAACAGTACGACTTCGCACTGCTCGAAATCAATCCGTTGGTGATCACCGAGCAAGGCAACCTGCATTGTCTCGACGGTAAAATCAATATCGATAGCAACGCGCTATACCGCCAGCCGAAAATCAAAGAAATGCACGATCCGTCGCAGGAAGACGAGCGTGAAGCGCAAGCTGCTAAGTGGGAACTGAACTACGTTGCGCTTGACGGCAACATTGGCTGTATGGTCAACGGTGCAGGCCTTGCCATGGGTACCATGGATATCGTTAAGCTTGCAGGTGGCGAACCGGCAAACTTCCTCGATGTTGGTGGCGGTGCGACGAAAGAGCGTGTTACCGAAGCGTTCAAAATCATCCTGTCTGACAGCGCTGTAAAAGCCGTGTTGGTTAACATCTTCGGCGGTATCGTCCGTTGCGACATGATTGCTGAAGGCATCATGGGCGCAGTAGAAGAAGTCGGCGTTAAAGTTCCAGTAGTTGTGCGTCTTGAAGGTAATAACGCAGAACTTGGTCGTCAGAAATTAGCAGAAAGTGGCCTGAACATTATCGCAGCAGAGAGCTTGTCTGACGCTGCAGATAAAGTGGTTGCTGCGGCAGGAGGTCAATAATGTCTATCTTGATCGATAAAAACACCAAAGTTATCTGCCAGGGTTTCACTGGCGGCCAGGGTACATTTCACTCTGAGCAAGCAATTGACTATGGTACACAAATGGTCGGCGGTGTAACTCCGGGTAAAGGCGGTCAAACGCACCTTGGATTACCGGTATTCAATACAGTTCGCGAAGCGGTAGAAGCAACTGGTGCGACTGCATCAGTTATTTATGTACCAGCTCCGTTCTGTAAAGATTCCATCATTGAAGCTGCTGATGCAGGTATCGAGCTTATCGTCTGTATCACTGAAGGCATTCCGACCCTGGATATGCTGTACGTGAAAGAATATCTGACGCACAAAGGCGTGCGCATGATTGGTCCGAACTGCCCGGGTGTCATTACGCCTGATGAGTGTAAGATCGGTATCATGCCTGGCCATATCCACAAGAAAGGTAAAGTGGGTATCGTTTCACGTTCAGGTACCCTGACTTATGAAGCGGTTAAGCAAACTACAGATGAAGGTTTCGGCCAGTCCAGCTGTGTTGGTATCGGTGGTGACCCGATTCCTGGTTCAAACTTTATCGACATCCTTGAGTTGTTCGAAAAAGATCCAGAAACTGAAGCTATCGTTATGATCGGCGAAATTGGTGGTACCGCAGAAGAAGAAGCTGCTGAGTACATCAAAGATCACGTAACCAAGCCTGTTGTATCTTACATCGCTGGTGTTACTGCACCTCCGGGTAAACGTATGGGCCACGCAGGCGCCATCATCTCTGGTGGTAAAGGTACTGCTGATGAGAAATTTGCTGCACTTGAAGCTGCTGGCGTAAAAACCGTACGTAGCCTGGCTGAAATCGGCAAAGCGTTGCGCGAAAAAACGGGTTGGTAAGGGTTTTTTATCCGCACGTTTTTCCGTAATAGGATAGCAATTGAAAAGGCACTGTCGGCAACGTCAGTGCCTTTTTTGTCTGCGCAAGCCGTTTAACGAGTTTTCAAAGGAATTTTTCAGGTGGCAGGATTTACCAAACTTAGCCTTACCTTGTTGGCCTTGGTCGCCTTTGCTGGCAATTCAGTATTGTGTCGTTGGGCGCTCGCGGAATACCAAATGGATCCGGCACGGTTTACCTTGCTGCGCCTGGTCAGTGGAGCCATGGTGCTGGCATTGCTGGTTTTCTTTACGCGGCGCAAGCAGATTGCTGTGCAACAGCTGCGGCCTGAAACACAGGCTTCGTTATCCTGGTGGGGAGCGCTATGGCTGGTCACCTATGCGCTGGCCTTCGCTTACGCATACGTAGGTATAGCGACTGGCGTTGGCGCACTGGTGCTGTTTACCGCCGTGCAGTTTAGTATGTTGGCGATTTCGGCCTGGCGTGGTGAGCGTTATTCAGTGGTGGAAATCCTGGGTGTAGCCTGTGCCTTGTCAGGGTTCGTCTATTTGGTCTGGCCGCAATTGGCTGCGCCGGTATCCGTGGTCTCGCTGCTTGCCATGGTGCTGGCCGGAGCCGCCTGGGGCGCATATAGCACCCTAGGTCGCGGGTCACCGACACCCTTACTTGATACCAGGATTCATTTTTATCGCGCAGTGCTGCTCGCATCGCCGGTGCTGTTCATCATCGAATGGCAACAGCAATGGTCATTGCCGGCAGTTGTCTTAGCTTTAACGTCGGGCGCACTAACCTCGGCTGTGGGTTATGCTATCTGGTTCAAAGTACTTCCGCATCTGCGCGTCACCACCGCCGCCGTAGGTCAGTTAAGTGTGCCCATTATTGCTGCGTTAGGCGGTATCCTGTTTGTTAATGAACCCATCGAAAGCCGGTTTGTTATTGCCAGCGCGGTCATCCTTTTGAGTATTTTCGTGGTGATCAAAAGCAGATCCAACAAAAGACAAACAAAATAACTCACCTTTATTCATAGTTTTACTATTTCTCGTAATACGCTACGCTAGATTTTAAAAGAATAACTAACTAAAACTTACCACAAGCAAAGTTGTCCTGCGGAGACACAATAATGAAAAAGTGGATTTTGTTAGCGATATTGGCGCTGGCGGCCTGGAATTATCATCTGAATCAGGAGGCGGCCGAAAAGGGCGAGGAACGCGGTTTCATAAAAGAGATTGTGCAAGGTGTGCAGGGGGCAGTTTTTAAACGCGATCCACAGTATCGTTGCGATGGCCGCAGGTTCTGTAGCGAAATGCGCTCCCGCGACGAGGCCATGTTCTTTCTGAGTAACTGCCCCGAGACGCAGCTGGATGATAACGCTAACGGCATTCCTTGCGAACAGCATTTTGCTCCAGAATAGTTGGTATGAACAGTTCTGCCAACGCATTGCGACGACTACCGATTCCCATTTTTGAAATCCTCTCAAGTTAACACTTTTTTACTGGGCAGAGCGCAACTGACGACGTATGCTTAATCTGAACATTAAACCTGGGTTTTCGTAATGCATAAAAAACTTGTTCTCCTTGTTTTGTTGGCATGCGCCATAGGTATTTGGCTTGCTGCTGCCTGGATGGATGCCAATTCAAAAGCAATTGTTGAGGTTGAAGTAAGTAAAACAGAACAAGACGAATGGTTTGTCGCGTATCATTTTGAAGAGCCGGTCGAGCGGGTCACCTTTATCCGCAATCCAGACACTTCAAGATTACAACGATGGGCACCTATCGAGCCAAATTATTATCTCGCCGTTGATAGCGAAACCGGCAACGAGTATGTGGCGCGCTCTGACGGGCAAGCATTTAACAGCGTCGCCTTTCAACTGGATCCCACCTATGTTGCATTGCGCAAGGATTACGCGCCGTTTTCAACGTTTAGTGACGGTGGCACCGCCTGGTTTACTGGCCGGTTTAAGGTATGTCCGCAAAGTTGCTCAAGTGCGCTGGCGTTTTCCTATAATTTCACCATGCAAGCACCGCTAAGCGATTATATTCGTTTACCCGAGCAAGCGGTTCGCGGCGAGCTGAACTGGCAGGAATCGGCCAGTGACGGGCAGGTGGTCTATGTTGGACCTCAGGCTGCAGATGCGACAGCGAAAAATGGTTTTGAAACCATTATTGACCCTATTTTACCCGCCTCGCTGAAGCAACGCCTGCGTCAGGACGTACCGCCGCTTACCGCTTACTTCAATCAACGGATGCCGCACTTAACCGAACGCCCTATGCTACTGGCGTCATTTAGCCCAACAACTGACGGCCGCTTTGGCTATCAGGGTGGGGTGATCGGTAATCAAATGTTGTTGCACTGGTACGGGCACAGCATGGCTGAACGCGTGACCGCACCTTATTTTGTTGAGGATACCTTGTGGTTTGTTGCCCATGAGTTCGCCCATCTGTATCAGGCCGGGCAATTCAGCAACGAGCAGGCCTGGATTCATGAAGGGGCAGCAGAATTTATGGCACTGAGCTATCTACGTACAATCCGCACCAATGGTGTGTATTTAAATCATCGCCTGCAGGGCGCAAAACAAAAGTGCGCTACAAGTGAGGATACATTCGAGGTGCACTATGCGTGTGGCTTGCTGTGGGCAGCGGATATTGATCAGCAGATTAAACTGCAGTATCCACACGGGCTTTTCTTCCTCTGGTATATGTACGTGCAGGAACTTGCCGAAGACCCTTATGCTGATACGTATCAGCTGTACTTCAAATTACTGGCGCAGCTGACCGATGAAGCCTTTGCTGAGCAGCTGCGTACCCGTGTTGAACTGCGTTACCAGCAGTTACCCGCGGTGACCGGTATTGCTCCCTAGTTAATTTCTGCCGCTGAGTGGTGAAATAAGTTGAACTATTTTCAGCCTGTTGCCATACCTAATGAATCTGTAATCAACGTTTGGCAGATTCTTTTCAGATCTTTTTGTCAGTGAAGGAGACAAAAACTATGGGTTATGCAAAGCAAATTTTAGCACCACTTTTGGTGTTTAGCTGTGCCACTTTAAGCGCTGCAACTGCGGCAGATGATCACACTGTTAGTCAGGCTCCTGGCTACTATCACATGAATGTCGGAGAGTTTCGCATTACCGCACTGAACGATGGTACCAGCGACATGGCTGCAGCCCGGTTGCTGCATTGGGATGAAGATAAAATCAACGCGGCACTTGCGAAAGAGTATTTAACGTCGCCCGTTGAAGGCTCGATCAATGGATTTTTAGTCAACACCGGTGAGCATTTGATCCTTGTCGATACCGGCATCGGTAGTGGCGTGCGTCCGAGTCTAGGCCAGTTAAAGGATCATATTGAAGCGGCGGGTTATACCGCGGCTGACATCGATGCAATTTATATTACTCACATGCACGGTGACCATATTGGTGGGTTGCTTGATGGCGAGCAACGGGCATTCCCTAACGCTACGGTTTATGCCCACGAGCGTGACGCGAATTATTGGTTGAACGAAGACGAAATGGCAAAAGTTGCGGAAGAGCGCCGGGGAAGTTTCCAAAACGCAATGCGTCTGTTTGCTCCTTATCAAGCCGCAGATGCATTTGTAACATTTGCCGACGGTGAGCAACTACATGAGGGTATTGTGGTAAATCCAACTCCTGGCCACACGCCCGGTCATAGTGTTTACCATGTTGAAAGTAATGACCAGACCATGGTGATCTGGGGGGATACCTTACATGTGGCTGCGGTACAGTTCCCTCATCCAGAGGTGACTATCGCTTACGACAGTAACCCTGAACAAGCGCGTGAGCAGCGGCTAAAACTATTTAAACGTATCGCCGAAGAAGGCCATTGGATTGCCGGGGCGCATATTTCCTTTCCGGGGATTGGTCGCATGAAGGCGGAAGCTGACGGATACCGTTGGGTACCCGCCAACTATACCACCCGGATCGAATAAGCAGGACTTAAGCGAGTTGCGCAATAGCTTCGTCAGCGGCTGCCAGAGCTTGCTGACGGGGCTGTTCGCCTAAATTAACCCCTTCCGCACGGATGATCTGTACATCGGTCAGGCCAATAAAGCCTAATGCCTGACGCAGATAGCTTTCCTGATGGTCCATTGCTGCAGCTTCACCCTTGCTGTAAATACCACCACGACCTGAGGCGAGATAAACTTTCTTGCCTTGCAGCAGGCCTTTTGGACCTTGTTCCGTGTAATTAAAAGTGACGCCCGCCTTCAACACCCGGTCAAGCCAGGCTTTAAGCTGGGTTGGAATAGTGAAGTTATACATAGGTGCGCCAATGACCACCACATCTGCGGCAAAGAGTTCGTCCAGCAGGGTTTGCGCCAATGGGTCATGCTCAGCTAACAAGGTTTCAGCATCGAGGTGTGGAACCGGACTGTTGACCAAATCACGGTAAACGACCTGATCCTGTTCGCCGCTGATCCGTTTTACGATCTGCTGACTCAACTTGCGGCTGACCGACTGCTCTAAGAATAAACCTGAATCTAAATGCAAAATGTTCATCATAAACTCCAAATTGGGTGCGCTGTGTTCTTCATATGGAGGCAGTCTATCAAGTTCCAAAAATGGTGGTAGATGGTTATAATGGAAACTATCGTTCCAATAACGGAACAAGGTAGTTACTTTTAGCTGGCCATTAACACTTGGCTACCAGGGCGGAGTTCACCATGTCATTACCCGATCTCACCAACTACTTAATTTTTGCCCGCGTGGTCGCTGCCGGCAGCATCAGCGCAGGTGCGCGTGAGCTGGGAATGCCCAAATCAACGGTCAGTCGACGGTTAACGGAACTGGAAGATGAGCAGGGCATTCGTTTGGTACATCGCACGCGCAAAGGCTTAAAATTGACTGATATTGGTCAGGCTTTTCTTATCCATTGCGAAGCTTTGGTGAGCGCCGCGGAGGCAGCGCAACAGGTGACCCAGTTGGTCCGTGAAACCCCGCGTGGCACGGTAAATGTCAGTTCACCCTATGCCTTGAGCCAGAGTTTGCTGACCGTGCTGTTACCCCCTTTCATGCAGGCTTATCCTGAGGTGAACGTACAACTCACGGTGACTAACCGTCCGATCAATCTCATTGATGAGAGCATCGACGTTGCTTTGCGCGTACGCTCGTCTATTGAAGATTCAAGTCTGATTGCCCGCCCACTGGCGGACTCTCCCGGCACGCTTTATGGCGCTCCGGCACTTCTGGCCCGCTTCGGCACACCGCAACATCCGTTGGATTTACTGCAGTTTCCGCATCTGTCATTACATTACACCAGTGGGCGTTATACTTACCCGCTAAGTGCTGAGAACGGCGAGCAGCTGAGTATTAGTTTCAATCCGCGGTTGATTACTGACGACATGCTAGTGCTGCGTGAAGCGGCGGTGCAGGGCGAAGGCTTAGTTGCACTGCCGAATTACCTGTGTGCTGACGCAGTGGCGGCAGGGCAGTTGCAGCGTGTCCTGCCGAACTGGCAGTTACCTGTTGGCATTATGCACCTGGTTTACCCTCATCGGCGCGGGCTGTTGCCTGCCGTGCGGGTATTTATTGATTACATGGTGGAGCATATTCCTGCGCTTGCGCAACGTTCGTTATTGATCGGATAAGCAATGCTCTCTACAATCGTTTAAACGATTGTTTGAAAAAGGCCAGAAACAAGATGGATTTTAGCCCCAGCGATAAGACTCTTGATTACCGTAAGCGTCTGATTAAGTTTATAAAAGAAAACATCGAACCAATTGAAGCGAACTACCATAAAGAGATCCGACGCCTCAACCCGGACGGTAACTGGCGGGATTGGCAAGTGCCACCGGTGGTTGCCGAGTTAAAAGCGAAAGCGCAGGAACAGGGGTTATGGAACCTGTTTTTACCGGATGCGAAACTTGGTGCGGGTCTGACCACCACTGAGTATGCACCTTTGGCAGAAGTCATGGGTCATAGTCTGCTCGCGCCGGAGGTATTTAACTGCAATGCTCCGGATACCGGCAATATGGAGGTGCTGTACCACTTTGGCAGCGCCGCGCAAAAAGAGCGTTGGTTACAACCTTTGCTGGCCGGTGAAATACGTTCAGTTTTCTGCATGACTGAGCCGGACGTTGCCTCTTCAGACGCCACGAATATGCAAACCTCGATTGTGGCTGATGGCGATGACGTGGTCGTCAATGGCCGCAAATGGTGGTCGACGGGGCTAGGTCATCCGGATGCTAAATTTGCCATTGTAATGGGTCTTACTGATGCTGGAGCGGCCAAGCACGAGCGCCACTCGATGGTCATCGTACCCTTGGACGCCCCAGGTGTGAATATCGAACGGATGTTGCCGGCCTTTGGTGAATATGATGCACCTTATGGTCACGGCGAGGTGCGCTTTGATAATGTCCGGGTGCCGAAAGACAATCTGATTGCCGGTTTGGGTCAGGGCTTTAAAATAGCTCAGGGACGGCTGGGTCCGGGGCGCATCCACCATTGCATGCGCGCACTTGGTGCTGCGGAGAAAGCGTTACAGCTATTCATGCAACGGGGTCAGGAGCGCATTGCCTTTGGCCGGCCACTGTTACAGCTGGGCGGAAACATGGAGCGTGTCGCTGACATGCGGATCGCTATTGATCAGGCGCGTTTGCTGACCTTTTTCGCCGCCTGGAAAATTGATCAGGTGGGAGCCATGAAAGCGCTGGCGGAAATATCTGCCATAAAAGTAGCTGCACCCAACGTATTGCAACAGGTAGTGGATGAGACCATTCAGCTCTATGGCGGTGCTGGTATGAGCCACGACACGCCGCTCACCCAATTATTTGCGGTGGCCCGCGCGTTGCGAATCGCCGATGGGCCAGATGCGGTGCATCGGGCGACCATTGCCAAAGTTGAATTGAACAAGTACCGGGAGCGCTAGCATGAGCGAACGGCGTCTGGAAGACAAAGCCGGTGAAGTGCGCGAAGGTGAGGAGCTGCCGATCGCCAAGCTGGCAGCCTACTTGCGTGAGCACTTTCCGGACCTTGAGGGTGATTTAACCGTAACCCAATACGCTGGCGGCGCCTCGAACTGGACCTATCGTCTGCAATTTGCCAATGCCGACTGGATTTTGCGGCGCCCTCCGGCCGGCACTAAGGCGGCTTCAGCGCACGATATGGGGCGCGAGTACCGACTGCAAAGCGCATTACAGCCGGTGTATCCCTACGTTCCGAAAATGCTGCATTACACGGATGATGAGAGCATCATCGGCGCCGAGTTTTATATTATGGAACGGGTAGCCGGAATTATCCCGCGGAAAAATATGCCACGCGAGTTAAAGCTGAGCGAAGCGCAGACCCGGCAACTCTGCCAGAATGCCCTTGATTGTCTGATTGAGCTGCACCAAATAGACATTCACCAGCATGGCCTTGATAGTCTTGCCAAAGGGGAAGGCTACACCGAGCGTCAGGTACTTGGCTGGAATAAGCGTTATCGTCAGGCAAAGACCTGGAACGTGCCGAAAAGTAAAAAGATAATGGCGTGGCTGGAGCGTAACCGCCCGGAAAACGAACGCTTGTGCATGACGCATAATGATTTTCGCTTTGATAATCTGGTATTGGATAGTACTGATCCCACCCGGATTATTGGCGTGCTGGACTGGGAGCTTGCGACCCTGGGTAACCCGTTAATGGATCTCGGTAATAGCCTGGCTTATTGGATTCAGGCCGACGATGATGCGATTGCGCGTTCGACCCGCCGCCAGCCGACCCATCTGCCGGGGATGATGACCCGCAAAGAAGTGATCGACTATTACTGCCAGCGGATGGATGTTGACGTTGCTGATTTCACGTTTTATGAAGTCTTTGGACTGTTTCGTTTAAGTGTTATTGCGCAGCAAATTTATTATCGTTATCACCATAAACAAACCCGCAACCCGGCGTTTAAGAACTTCTGGTTCCTGGTGCATTATTTACACTGGCGGTGTCGCCGATTGATCAAACAGCAGGGGAAAGCATGAGCCACGCAGTACGCAAAACCATTTTAATCACAGGTGCAAGCTCTGGCTTAGGCGAGGGTATGGCGCGCGAATTCGCCAAACGCGGACGCAACCTGGCACTCTGCGCCCGGCGCACTGACCGCCTGGAGCAGTTGCAGACTGAGTTGGCAAAGGATTATCCGAATAGCAAAGTCAGTGTGAAAGCGCTCGATGTTAACGATCATGACGCGGTGTTCCGGGTGTTTGAAGAATTTAAGGCAGAGTTTGGTGAACTCGACCGCGTTATCGTTAACGCCGGGATGGGCAAGGGCGCGTCCTTAGGTACAGGTTATTTTTACGCCAATGTGCAAACCGCTCAAACTAACTTTGTAGGCGCTTTGGCGCAGTGCGAGGCAGCGCTGGAAATCTTTCGTGAGCAAAACAGTGGCCATCTGGTGACCATCAGTTCAATCAGTGCATTGCGGGGTATGCCGCGGGCCATGACGGTTTATGCTGCGACCAAAGCGGGCTTGTTATCACTGACTGAGGGGATTCGTGCGGACCTGATTAAATCGCATTCACCGATCAAAGTGAGCTGTATTTTGCCGGGCTACATTCGTTCGGAAATTAACGAAAAGGTGAAAAATACGCCGTTTATGATCGACAACGCGACCGGTTGCCGGTTATTAGTCAAGGCGATTGAGAAAGAGCCGGTACAGTCGTATGTACCGACCTGGCCGTGGGCGGTTATCGGCTTTCTGATGAAGCGCTTACCTCTGAAGATGGTGATGAAACTCGGCTAGTCGAGGTTATCTGTGGCGGTCAGAGAGCATTGATCAACGCGCTCGGTAGCAATACTGAGCGTACGTGCGCCACCCGCTTTCAATTCATAGATAAATGAAGCAGCCGGAATATTCAGTTCGCCGCGCGAATTGTCATGCATGATTGTCAGCTGACGCTCATCCACTTTAATTTGCAAACAACCGCTGGCAAGTGGAGCTGTCGCCAACCGTTGCCATTCCTCAGTAACCACCTTGTAAGCCCATACCTCGTAACCTTCCCAACCCAGATCATTGCCGCGCTGACACTGGTACAACGAAAGCTGGGCTTCGGCATCAACGGTCGTCTGGGTCTGCAGGGGCTGGCAGTCGGAGGTGGTCGGGGGATCCGGTTCGTAGACCGAAAGCTGGTATATAAGTACCGAAATAAAAAAGACCGTCAAGGTGATACCGGCTGCTAAAAACCAGAGTCCAACCCGTTTGGTGAAATCACTAAGGCTACGTATGAGTCCCATAAACTGCCCCTATTCCTTGCTTTTTGTCTCAAGTTCCGGTGCTAATAAGCGTTCACCCGCGTAGTGCGCGACCTGACCGAAGCGTTCATGCGCCGCGTTCCATTCCTGCTGCGCTTGCTTAATACGCTGTGGTTGCCCACTGACAAAATTCCACCACATGTGGACAGGTTTCGCAAAAGCCTCACCGCCGAGGATCACGATCAGCGTATCTGCGGCGAGTTCCAGTGTCAGTCGTTCACGATCGCTACCAAGGAACAGCAGCTCATGTGTGGTCACCTTCTTGCCTAAACAATCCACGCGACCGGAAACCACGTATATACCGTACTCAAACTCGTCGTTGAGCATCAGTTCACTTACCGCTACCCGAGGGGTCTGGAGCTGTAGCGCAAAGCCCGGATGAAACTGCAGTGCAGGTGAATGATAACTACGTTCACGGCCTTGGTAGTCACCGACGATCAAGGTGGCCTGAGCATCGCCGATAGCAAATTGCGGCAACGCCTTGTAGTGATCAAAGCGGGGCGTGGTTTCTTCATCAGCTTCCGGTAGTGCCGCCCATAATTGCAAGCCCTGTAACGGGTCACGAACCTGCTGCGCTGCAACTTCGGCATGGGAAATGCCGCGGCCCGAGGTCATTAAGTTTAATTCATTGGCGAGCAAGGGTTGTTCATAGCCGAGGCTGTCTTGATGGAGCAATTGACCGGACACCAGCCAGGTAATGGTCTGTAACCCTATATGCGGATGTGGGGGCACATCAAATTGCTGATAATCGGCCGGTGCTACTGGGCCAAAATGATCGAGAAAACACCAGGGGCCAATCATACGCAACTGACGCTGAGGCAGACTTCTGAAGACCCGCAGCTGTGGCGTGAGTTGGCGCGGAAGTGCCGGCAGCACGCTGGCCTCGCGGCGCAAATGCTCGGATTCACAGGTGGTCGGTTGCGCTTCGGCATCGTTTTTTGTTCGCGTCATGGCGGTGCTCCATAGCTGCTGTTAGCCGCAGTATGCCATTAGAATAACCAAGGGTCGATATGCGACTATCCGCTGACTTCCTTCTTAGGCTAAGATTAGTTAAGGTTAGACCAAGTACAAGGAGCCTTTATGATTTATGCCATTATCATTATCGTTATCGGCATCGCCGTGTTCTTCAGTGGTATATGGGAGCAAAATTTAGCGACCATAATTCTCGGTGCGCTGCTGGAAGTTGTCGGTTTGGTCAGCTTCTTTTTTAAGTGGCACGCTGCTAAAAAACAAGGAAACATGAAAAAAAATGAAAAGTAGTATCACAAAACGTATTGGCTCGCTCGCCGTTATTGTCGCCGGTTTGTTAGCGGCTGTATTGGCTCCCGCAGGTGGTAATACCGCCAGTTGGCGCTGGTTCGGACTGTTTTTGATTGTGCTTGGGGTGTACTTTTTGCTGGGCCAGAAAACCACCGATGAACAACGCACTGCCGAAGCTGAGCAACGTGCAGAAAGTCCACCACTACGTTGGTACCAGTCGCCCATTTTATGGGTACCTGTGATCGTAGCCGTGGTCGCTATTCTATCGCTGCTGGTTTAGGAGTAAGCCATGTCGCTTACTAAGCGTTTAATTATCTTAGCTGGTTTGATCGGCTTAATGTTCTATAACGCCAGTGTCGAACAATTATGGGCCACCATCGTCGACTATCAGTTGAACTGGTATAAGTTAGGCGTTCCCTTGGCCTGGGGACTGATCCTTGGAGCACTGGTAAATCTGGTTGCCCTGCAGCAACTGCAGAAATGGCTGGAACCGCTGACCTTCATAGCTGCGTCGCTTATTACTTTGGGGCTTACCGGTGCGGCGGCAGTATACGCAGCGCATCAGCAAGGTAGTTTGATATTGCCGCCCTTATCGATCACTGCGGTCGGTCTTGGAATTTATCTGTTTGTTTACAGCTATGCGCGCTTTGCTGCGCATAAGCGTGACGACAACTCGGCCAAAGAAAAGAAAGAATCTTGAGCATGGATCTTAATTGCGACTTAGGTGAAGGCTACGGCGTCTGGCGCATGGGCGATGATGCTGCGGTCATGCCGTTTATTGATAGGGCAAATATTGCCTGTGGCTTTCACGCTGGTGATTACAGCATTATGCAAAATACCGTGCGTCTGGCTAAACAACACAAAGTGTTGATTGGCGCGCATCCGAGCTATCCCGATCGCCATGGCTTTGGTCGCAGAGCCATGCGCTTCAGTGCCGATGAATTGCGGGCGATATTGCTGTATCAGATTGGTGCGCTGGAGGCTGTCTGTCACGCCGAGCAGGTTCCGCTCAGCTATGTGAAGCCCCATGGTGCTATGTATAATGCGATGCAGGTGGATAGCCAGTTGTTTGAGGTCATTGTGCGCACCTTGAGTGAGTTAAATCGTGGTCGGGCAGAGCCACTGGCATTAATGACCCTGGCCAAACTCCATCGCGAAACCGAAGCGAATCTGGCGGCACGCTATCAGGTTCCTTTGTTGTTCGAAGCCTTTGCCGATCGCTGCTACGAAGCTAACGGCGAACTGCGCGCCCGGACATTTGAAGGTGCTGTGCTAAGTGAAGAGACGGCAATTGTCGAACAGGCACTGGCGTTTGCGGGAGGACGTGCCGTTCAGGCACACGATGGCAGTGAGCTGCTGTTGGCCGCCGATACACTATGTGTGCATGGCGATAATCCCCAGGCGCTGGCCGCGGTAAAAGCTATTCGTGCACGACTATGACCATGAACTGGACCTTTCAAACTGCTGCAGCTGATGCGCTTATGGTGCAATTCGATGCGCGGATTGACCTGCAGATTAATGCTAAAGTTCAGCAACTGGCCAGGCGCCTGCAAACTATGCAAAAGGAAGACACGGACTGGCTGCGCGAGGTCGTGCCTAGTTATCGAAGCCTGTTGCTTTATTACAACGTACTGGAATGCAGTGAAGCGCAGGTACGGCGAGCGTTAAAACCAGTGATTGATGAGGTCGTGAGCGGTGCAGATGATACTGCCATCGAATCTCAGCATCATGAAATCGAAGTTTGTTACGCTACTGAACTGGCGGCGGATTTAGCCGCTGTTGCTGAGCACTTGCAGGACTCCGTCGAAGCCGTAGCTAAGTTGCATAGCGCACCAACCTATCATGTCTATACCCTTGGTTTTGCCCCTGGATTCGCCTATATGGGCGATGTCGATGAGCGCCTGCGTATGGCGCGTCACGCGACACCGCGACAAAAGGTGCCGCGCGGCAGCGTCGCTATCGCCGAGCAGCAAACCGCAATTTATCCGCGAACCTCTCCCGGTGGCTGGCAAGTGATTGGCCGCGCCGTGCAATGGCCGCAATTGCACCCTGGTGATACCGTGACATTCAAAGCCATTAGTCGTGAGCAGTACGAGCAATTGTGTGAGGCCGAGGGAACACAAGATGTCTGAATTGCTAAAGATTCAACAACCCGGCTTGTTGGCAACCTTACAGGATCTTGGGCGTTTTGGTTATCAGGCTCAAGGTATAACTGAAGGCGGGCCTATGGACGAGCGCGCATTTTTATGGGGCAATCGACTGCTGGGAAACTCATACAATGCGGCACAAATTGAAATTACTTTAGGTCAATTCAAAGCAACTTTTACCCGCGCGACATTATTTGTCGTAACCGGCGCAGAATTTCCGCTAATGCTTAACGGCAAAGGCATCAAAAGCTGGCGCGTCACTCAGGCCCAGGCGGGCGATACGCTCGCTATTGGGACCAACGAATCGGGTTTACGCTGCTATCTGGCAGTATCCGGTGGCTTTGCAGCGAAACCGGTGTTTGGCAGTGTCGCCACCGTCGTCCGTGATGAACTTGGTGGCTTGCATCAGCAGGGGCAGCCCCTGCGTAGTGGTGATGTGCTGAACGCGGGCAATGGTGGCGGGCAGACGCTGGAAAGTCGACGACCCAGTAGTTCGGTTGTCACAGCAGTGCCGGCTCGCCCGGTACTGCCATTGATCCCCGCCGCACAAGTGCAATTATTCAGTAAAGCTGCACGGGAACTGTTGGTCAAACAGACCTACCGGGTCACTGAGAAGCAGGATCGAATGGGAGTGCGGTTGCAGGGTCAGCAACCTTTACCCGATGTACCTGCCAGTATGATTTCTGAGCCACTGCCTATTGGCAGCGTGCAAGTGCCAGCGGATGGGCAGCCGATTGTAATGATGAATGACCACCAGACATTAGGTGGCTATCCCAAAATCGGCGTGCTGAGCTGGACCGCTCGTAGTATTCTGGCTCAGCTTCCTGCCGGCCGTAAATTCCAGTTTCGCTGGCTTGAACTTGCCGAAGCGCAACGGGAACTGCGCCAGGTTTGGCGTTTTTTCAATATCCAGCGTTAATTGTCGCTGCACACTCTGGCGCAAGCCTTGCCAGCCGCCTCATAAACTGCGATCATAACGCTCATTTTTTGATGTTCGGAGAAGTAAATTCCATGGCAGCCGACGCGCCTCGCAGTAACTTTATACGTCAGATTATCGATAAAGACCTTGCCAGTGGTAAGCACACTCAGGTCCACACGCGATTTCCGCCTGAACCTAACGGCTTTTTACACATTGGCCACGCGAAATCCATCGTGTTGAACTTCGGTATTGCAGAAGATTACCAGGGTACCTGCAATCTGCGTTTTGACGATACCAATCCGCTGAAAGAAAAGGTCGATTTCGTCAACTCAATTCAGCAAGACGTGCGTTGGTTAGGCTATGAGTGGGAAGGCAAACCACGTTACTCTTCAAACTATTTTGACAAGTTACACGGTTACGCCGTTGAACTCATTGAAAAAGGCCTGGCCTACGTCGACTTTTCCACTCAGGAAGCGATGCGCGAAATGCGCGGCACGCTGAAAGAACCTGGTGTAAATAGCCCGTATCGCGACACCTCGATCGAAGAAAACCTGAAGCATTTTGCCGATATGACTGCGGGCAAACATGAAGAAGGCAAGGCTGCGTTGCGCGCCAAAATCGATATGAGCTCGCCTTTTATGGTGCTACGTGATCCGGTGATCTACCGCGTACGCTTTGCCCACCATCACCAGACGGGTGATAAATGGTGTGTTTACCCAATGTACGATTTCACCCACTGTATTTCCGATGCGATAGAAGGGATCACCCACTCATTGTGTACCCTTGAGTTTCAGGATAATCGGCGGTTATACGATTGGGTGCTGGAGAACATCAGCATTGATTGTCATCCACAACAAATCGAGTTTTCGCGCCTGAATCTGCAGTACACGGTGATGAGCAAGCGCAAATTACACCTGTTGGTGGAAGAGGGTAAAGTGAGTGGGTGGGATGACCCACGCATGCCAACCATTGCCGGTATGCGGCGTCGTGGCTATACACCAAGCTCAGTGCGTGAGTTCTGTCATCGCATTGGGGTGACGAAAATGGATAACCAGGTTGAAATGAGCATGCTCGAAGCCTGCATCCGTGATGAACTTAATCATGGCGCACCGCGCGCCATGGCGGTACTTGATCCGGTGCGTCTGGTCATTGAGAACTATCCGGAAGGTGAAGTTGAGCAACTGCAGGCACCGAATCATCCGAACGATGACAGCATGGGAACCCGTGAACTGCCTTTTGCCCGGGAAATCTACATTGAACGTGACGACTTCCGTGAGTCGGCAAATAAGAAATATAAGCGGCTGGTACTCGACAAAGAAGTACGTTTACGTAATGCCTATGTGATTAAGGCTGAACGCGTCGACAAAGACGCAGATGGCAACATTACCACCATTTACTGCACTTACGATCCTGAGACTCTGGGTACGGACCCAGCCGATGGCCGTAAGGTGAAAGGCGTAATTCACTGGGTTGCTGCGGAACATGCAAAGCCAGCGGAATTCCGTTTGTACGATCGCTTGTTCCAGGTACCGAACCCAGCCGCAGAGGAAGACTTTTTCAGCACCCTGAATCCAGCCAGTCTGGTGATCAAACAAGGCTTTGTCGAGCCAGGTATGGCTAGCGCGACAGCTGAACAACCGTTTCAGTTTGAGCGTATCGGTTACTTCTGTGCGGACAGTCAGGACAGCTCAAGCGAGCATCTGGTGTTCAATCAGACCGTCGGCTTGCGCGATACGTGGACCGACGAGGCCTAGACCTCGCCGGTTATTGGTGACCTTAACCTCTTAGTTTAAGGTCGCCAATTCAATTCGCGCGGCAGCGCCATACAAAGCTCCCGAATCACCTTGTACCTCTCCTTCCGGAGTGATCGTCGGCCACAATTCAGGTAACTCAGTCAAAACCATTTCAACTTCAGAAATAGCTGCAGCGTTGGCGTCACGCTGGCTTTGACTCAACTCTTCAATACGAGCTTTGGCGATTTGGGTAAAACCGTAGGCGTCCTGAAATTCATGAACGTTAACCACAGCACCTTGTTTAACGCCAATGTCGTATTCTTCACCGGCAGTAAGTAGCATTGTGCTTAAGCTCATTAACACGTCTCTAACGGATTTTTGCGTCACTTGTTCAGCTTCGGTAATTGCGGCCACCAGTTTTTGATATGCTGCATCGACCGCAGCGTCACCTTGCTCATCGTTAACCGCATTTGCCAGGGCGCTGAGTTCAGCGCTAAATCCGCTTTGTTTACGTGCAGTAAAGGCTGGTACTAAAGCTGCATAAAGTTCATCTTCAGGGTGTTTCATGTGCGTCTTTGCCATTGCTATATGACCTTGGTCATAAAGCTTCTTTCCGACGTAAAGATGCCCGCGGATAAGCCCTAACTGGGCGAGATAAGCACTGTCATTGACGCGCAAATCCACTGCGCCGGAACCTTCGCCTTCACCTTCACCGCCACCACCTTCAAATGGTGCGATGATGCTCGTAGTGTGCTGATGCTGTGAAATAGGTTCAACTTCGTTGGCTTGCACCGTAGTACTGCCAAGCACAGCAGCACCTACTGCCAGCCATATTTTACGCTTTTCATTCATACTCGTGACCATCCTAATTGCTTAACTTGTGCGAGATTGGTTATACTGCACATAATTCCACAAATGAGAGTCATTCTCAATACCGGTTATTATGATCTTACATATTCAAAATGTTATCGATCCTGCAACCTTGTCAGTCATTCTTGACAAGTTAACCGCAGAGACCTTTGCTGACGGGCGTGAAAGTGCCGGTTGGGCGGCCAAAGAGGTTAAGAAAAATCAGCAATTGCGGGCACCACACCCGTTAATTGAGTTGGCGTTAGCCCGACTTAAGAAGCACGAGTTGGTGCAGCAAGCGGCGCGTCCAGCGCAGTTCGTTAATACCATGATAAATCGATACGAGAGAGGACAGAGTTATGGTTCTCACATGGATGACGCACTCATGATAAAACGCGATGAAAGGGGTGAGAGCTATGTGCGGACCGATATTTCATTCACTCTTGGACTGACTGGACTATCAGATTATGAAGGTGGGGAATTAGTTATTGAGGACAGCTCCGGTGAACGCGCCTGGCGGTTAGATGCCGGAGATTTACTACTCTATCCCAGCCATTTCTTACATCGTGTGAATCCAGTTACTGCAGGAGCACGTGTGGCAATGGTTGGATGGATCGAGAGTTTATTGCCCGAAGCGCAGCAGCGGGAAATCTGTTTTGAGTTATTCCAAGCCTTGCAACACGAATTCAAAACCCAGGGAAAGTCCGCGCAGTTTGACGTATTGAGTAAAACCTACAACAATCTTTTGCGACGCTGGGTCAAACGCTAAGATCATAAATCTAAGGAAACCCTATGCAATGCGTATTTCAAGCTGAAAACGTGGTTGAGGCCGAGTTGGTAAAAGGCTTGCTCGAGTCAGAGGGCATTGATTGCCATAGCGGTGGGTTTTATTTGCAGGGCGCTGTAGGTGATCTGGCAGCGTCAGGTTTTGCCAAACTCTGGGTTGCAGATGAAGATAGTGCGAAAGCTCTTGCGCTTGTCGAACGCTATGACAGTGGTGAGTTTGCGCTTAGTGACGACGCTGATTAATCAGCGTCGGCCTGGTTATGTTCGCAAGTGTCCGGGGTTTTGCATTCGCCGTAAAGATAAAGGCTATGGTTGGTAAGCTTGATGTTTTTCTCTTTGGCTACTTTTAGCTGCCGATCTTCAATAATATCATCTTCAAATTCAAATACGTGGCCACAGGTTAAGCAGACCAGATGGTCGTGGTGATCTTTGGCACTCAGTTCAAATACAGAACGTCCACCTTCAAAATGATGACGGGTTACAATTCCGGCGTCATCAAACTGGTTTAACACCCGATAAACCGTGGCCAGGCCAATCTCTTCATTTTTCTCGAGCAGTATTTTATACACGTCTTCCGCACTGATGTGCTGGTTATCCGGATTCTTTAAAATTTCAAGAATTTTAACGCGTGGAGAGGTGACTTTCAGCCCTGCTTTTTTAAGTTGTTGTTCGCCGTTGCTGCTCATTAGAATCCACTTTCTCGTTAGTTGTACTTGTCGCCATTATAGGCAAAGTTCCGACAGAAAGGGAACGACCAATTAAGCCAATTGGTCGAGGCCCATCTCATCACGCAGTTGCGCACACCACTGTTTTACGCGCTCTTTGGTTAGTTCGGGCTGGCGATCTTCATCGATACCTAAGCCGACAAAATGCTCGTCATCGACCAACGCCCGGGAAGCTTCAAATTCGTATCCAGCGGTTGGCCAATGGCCAATGATTATGCCGCCGCGCGCTTCGACGATATCACGTACCGTACCCATCGCATCAAGAAAGTACTCAGCGTAGTCTTCCTGGTCGCCACAACCAAAAATGGCAATGAGTTTGTTATTAAAATCGATTTCTTCAAGTTCCGGGAAAAAGTCATCCCAGTCACATTGAGCCTCACCGTAATACCACGTTGGGATACCAAACATCAGCAAGTCGTAGCCAGCGATATCTTCTTTGCTCGATTTCGCAATATCAAAGACATCGATGAGGCTTTTACCTAAATCTTTCTGAATCATTTGAGCAACTGCTTCGGTGTTACCTGTATCGCTACCGAAGAAAATTCCAACACTAGCCATAGTTGTGCTACTACCTTAATTGAAATGAACGGAGTACTGGTTAAATGCCAGCTTCCCAGATTACCTGAATAATACCTTTGGCGATAAAGCCGGCGCAGCCAAGAAACAACACCAACCACACGAACCAACGGCCAAACTTAGGCACATTACTCTTAGTGAGTACGTCCTGTATGGCGAGACCTATGAGCAAAAAAAGTATGCCAATGGCAATATTGGTACCCAGAATCTCAATGGTTTCATAATGCTCTGACAACATAACAGCGCCATCCGTTCAGCCAAAATGAGAGGGCGATTATAACACGCACAGGCATCAGGTGCGAGAATGTTGCTCCAGAAAGCCACGCGCCAAACGGTTAAATATTCGCGGCTTTTCCGCATGTAACCAGTGGCCAGTGCCTTCAATAATTTTGATCTCCACATCGCTGAAGCGCGAGGTCACGGCGTCACGATGTTCCTCGGTCAGGTAATTAGAATCGCCGCCTTTAATGAACAGCACAGGACCATCGTAGTGACCTTCACGAACGCCTGCGGAAATTTCCTCGTAGCAACGGTCAATCACCGGTAAATTCAGCCGCCAGTGATAGCCGTCGTCTTCTGGCTGTAAGTTTTTCAACAGAAACTGACGTACGCCACGCTCATCAATATTCTTAGCCAGCTCAGCATCAGCATCTTTACGGTTGTTGATACTGCTCAGATCCAGCGCTTCAAGGGCATCGAGAATATGACGGTGACGGGCATCGTAAGCAACCGGGGCAACATCAGCAACGATTAGTGACTGCACGTAATCCGGATAAGTTAAGGTGAATTCCATGGCAAGTTTTCCGCCCATGGAGTGACCGACCAGACTGACAGATTTGATTTCAAGTTTATCGAGCAGGCGTTTGACGTCTTCCGCCATCGCTGCATAGGTCATGGTCGTGCTATGAAATGAGTCACCGTGGTTACGACAGTCCATGAGAATCACCCGGTGATCGCTCTCAAGATCCCGGGCCAGACGTTTGAGGTTATCCAGATCGCCGAATAAGCCGTGAATCAAGAGTACCGCCGGGCCTTTTTTACCCATGATTTCGTAATTTACCAAGTTCTGTTCTGCATCTGCCATATTGAATTCCTGTACCCTTGTGGTCGGTTGAGTATAATAGCGTGCATAACGTCAGCTATAAACCCAAAAGAAGTGAACAGCGCATGACTAAACGGATTGAAATTGATGACGACATCTATCGTCATATCGCCAGCCACACTCAGCATATTGGCGAAAGTGCTTCATCTATCTTACGCCGCCTGCTCGGCTTAGATCAAAGTGATAAGCGGGCAGACGGTGCGCCAGTGGTTGAACCTCCAGTAGCAGAAAAAGCGCACGGGCGTACAATTTTTGACAGTATGACCAGTGCTGACCTCGCCGGTCAACGTAGTGTGGTCGCCCGATTTTTGTACATTTTAGCGATGCTGCATAAATGCCATCGGCAAATGTTCCCGAAAGTACTGCAGATAAGTGGTCGTGATCGCCAGTATTTTTCCCGTAGCGCGGCAGAATTGGAAGCCAGTGGTACCAGCACTAATCCGAAACAAATTCCTGATTCTGATTTTTACGTGGTCACCAATAACAACACCACCCGCAAAAAATCGATGCTTAACCAGGTGGCGCTCGAACTAGGGTATAACCAGGCAGAAGCCGAAAAAATAAGGGACTTCCTTTAATGGCATTACACCCTCGTGCCGGACAACCGGCGTTAGCGCAAGACTTAACCAATATTGCACAACTGGTCAGCGCCTACTTTGTAAATGAAGTTGATCCGCGGCAGCCGGCGCAAAAAGTGAAATTTGGCACCTCAGGTCATCGAGGCTGTTCCCTCGATCATTCCTTTAACGAAGCCCATATATTGGCTATCAGCCAAGCATTGGTTGCTTATCGTGAAGAGCAGGGGATCACCGGCCCGTTATTGTTAGGCCGTGACACGCATGCATTGTCTGAAGCCGCGTACATGACCGCGCTGGAAGTTTTTATTGGCAACGGCATTGAAGTGCATATTCAAAGTGATGATGGTTACACGCCAACACCCGTCATTAGCCATGGTATTTTGCGTTACAACCAGGGACGCACCAGTGGTCTTGCTGATGGTGTAGTCATTACCCCATCACATAATCCGCCGACGGACGGCGGCTTCAAATACAATCCGCCGCACGGCGGCCCGGCAGGCAGTGATGCCACGCGGGTTATTGAAAAGTATGCCAATGCGTTGCTCTCCTCACAGCTGATGGGCGTCAATGCAGTAAGTTACGCCGAAGCGCGCCACAGTGAGCTGCTCAAGCAAGTGGATTGGCGTCGCCAGTACATCGATGAGCTGGAGCAAGTCATAGACCTTGAAGCGATCAGCAAAGCCGGATTGCGCATTGGTGTTGACGCAATGGGTGGCGCCGGGGCGAGTTACTGGCAGCTGATTGCGCAGCGCTATGATCTCGACATTGATGTCTACAATGATGAGGTTGACGCAAGTTTTCGTTTTATGAGTCTTGATAAAGACGGCAAGATCCGGATGGATTGCTCATCACCCCAGGCGATGGCGAGCCTGCTGCAAATGAAAGACAACTATGCCGTTGCCGTGGGCAATGATCCTGATTACGACCGTCATGGGATTGTCAGTCCGAAACAAGGTTTGCTGAATCCTAACCATTATCTGGCCATTGCTATTGATTATCTGTGTGGTACGCGCAAGTGGAGCGAGCATCTGGCGATTGGCAAAACGCTGGTCTCCAGTGCACTTATTGATCGCGTAGTTGCCAAACATGGGCGCAAGTTGTTAGAGATGCCCGTCGGCTTTAAATGGTTCGCGCCTGGTTTGGCGGATGGAACTATTGCTTTTGCCGGGGAAGAAAGTGCTGGTGCAACTTTTCTGGATCGACAGGGGCAGCCCTGGAGTACCGATAAAGACGGTATCATTCTGGCATTACTGGCGGCGGAGATTGTTGCGGTAACAGGTAAAGATTTGGCTGATTATTATCAGCAGCTCTGCGCGGAGCACGGTACCAGTTATTACCGGCGGCTGGACGTTGCCTCCAGTGCTGACATGAACAAAGGGTTTGCCGGCCTTCGCGCTTATAAGCTGAAACTTACCGAGCTTGCTGGCGACGCAGTCGTGGATATGGTGACCAAAGCCCCAGGTAACGATGCCATCATTGGCGGCATTAAAGTCACTACTGCGAACGGCTGGTTCGCCGCTCGCCCGTCAGGTACCGAACCGATCTATAAGGTGTACTGTGAGAGTTTTGTCAGCGAGGAGCATTTAACCCAGCTTGCTGAAGAAGCACAAGCACTGGTACATGAGTGGCTCGCCTAACCCGGCGAGCTACTTTTTGGCTCTTCACTGTCAGTTTCTTCGGTGGCTTCCGTAGCTGCTTGTTCAACCTGATATTCATGCTCGTCAACCAGGGTCGTCAACAACTCATCTGATGTCTGTGATGGCCCCAGCATGGCATAGCTACTGGTAAGCTGGTCTTCGGCTCGAGCGCGGCGAGTGACACGGTACAAGGAATACAGACAGACAATAATGGTCAGTACCATAATCAACAGGAAGAAATAGTCAACGGCACCAAATTGCATCAGCGCAGCGACCGCCGGTGCACCGATAATCGAGCCTATACCGCCGACTTTGATAATGGCACTGGTCGCGCCAATCATCTGATCCTTCTCAAGATAATCGTTGGTATGTGCCATGCCAAGCGAGTAGAGTGGCATGACACAAGCGCCAAATAGGGCGACGCAAAGATAAATCAGCCAAACCAGCGAAGCGCCAAGCTGCGATAGGATCAGCGCCATAACAGCGCCCAGGCCCGCGCAGGCAGCCATGATAATACGGCGGTCGAAGCGATCTGAAAGTAAGCCTATAGGCGCCTGTGCCAGCATACCACCGAGAATGAACGAAGCCATAAACAGTGAGACTTCGGCGATACTCAAGCCTATATAGAGTGCGTACATAGGCCCGATACCGTAAAACATGGAGTAACAGGCCTGCATAATAAAGGCGTTAACTATGCCCAACGGTACCAGTTTAAACAGGCTGCGAATCGGCACTTTCTTTGGCTCATGCGTGGTCGGCTCGACCGTTACACTGATCAAAATCGGGATCAGGGCCAGGTTGATTAGCAGTGCGACCAGAGCAAAGGCCATGAAACCAGCAGGGTCAGCCACGCCGAGTAGCAGTTGGCCAACCACCAGACCGGCGTATATGAGTACTAAGTAAACGGAGAGTAAAGTGCCTCGGTTTTTATTGTCGGCCATGGTATTTAACCAACTCTCAACAATGACAAAAATGGCCGAGATAGCAAAACCGGTGATAAAGCGCATGACGAACCAGACAACAGGATCAATCCAGATGGCCTGAATCAGAATTGACGCTGCGGCTAATGCAGCAAGGCCACCAAAAGCACGAATATAACCGACCCTGCGAATATCTTTGGAAGCCCGCGTGGTACCAAACAGGAAACCAATGAAATACGCCGACATGATAATACCGGTCGTCAGGGTTCCAAAGTCTTCGATGGTGGCGCGCAGACTAAGAAGCGTACTGGTCATGCCTACACAGATACCGATCAGCGTGATACTGCTAAGAAGTGAGCTAATGGCGCGTAGCTGTTGTTTTAGCATGACGTCATGTCCTTGGTTCGTTGGGTTAAAGCGTGGCAGCTTGAAATTCGGCAAAATTGTAGCACGGATGATAGTTTTCGGAAACGCCGGAAGGTTATCCACAGCTTGTTACTTGCTCGTATCTCCGGGGCTGTTTATGATGTGCAAAGAATGAGGAATTGAGGCAGTTATGCAGCGACTTATTATAATCTTTTGGTTAGCCATTTCGGCCTGTTTGCTGCCTGCTCAGGCAGCGGAAGAAGTGACTGAACTTTATCAACACCGGGTGCAGGTAAACAGTCAGGCCGCCAGTGAACGTGATAGTGCGTTGCAGGATGCTTTGCAGGCCACTTTACTGAAACTGACTGGTGATAGTTCTGTGTTGCAACATCCTGCGGTCACTGCAGCCTTGCGAGACGTGCGTGATCTGGTTGTGCAGTATGGTTATCAGCAAGACGAGCAATTGTGGTTATGGGCGCAGTTTGACCAACCCCAGGTGGATCGTTTGATCCAACAGGCTGACTCTGGGATCTGGAGTACCATGCGACCCAAGTTATTGGTCTGGCTGGTGGTCGAAGAGCAGGATCTCACGCGTAAACTTATGGCCGCAGACAGCGAAGCCATTATCGTTCAGCAGTTACGCAATGCAGCACGCCGCCGTGGTTTACCGATACAACTGCCATTACTTGATTTAAATGACACCATGACAGTTTCAGTGATTGATGTCTGGGCACGATTCATGGATACCATAACGTTCGCCAGCGCCCGCTATACGCCTGATGGGGTTATTGTCGCCCGGGTATACCAGACCGAACCTGGTGCAGATGTGAGCGATAAGTGGATGGCCGACTGGACGCTCAATTTCGGCGAATTGCGCTGGAGTGGCGAAGTCACAGCGATGGACAAAAGTGAGCTGGGCGCCAAAGTTATCAGCGCGGTCACGGAAGAGCTGGCGCAACGCTATCGTATCGGCAGCCAATCCGATGTTATCAAGCGCTGGGAACTCACCATTCATAACTTAATCAGTCTGGAAAGCACTATTGCCGCCGAACAATTACTGTCGAATTTTCCAGCGATTATCGATGTGCAACTGATTGGCTACGGTAACCACTCCGCACGTTTTGAGCTGACCATGCAGGCCGATCCGGCACGCATTCGTCAGGCCATTGATTTGAGTAAGCGACTGCAACCGCTGGATACCGATAACGGTGCTGAGTTCAGGTGGGTGACGACGCAATGACGTTGCAGCAGTTACCGCTAAATGTGCAGCTTCCGGCAAATGAAACTTTCGCAACCCTGGTCACTGGACCTAATGACGAAGCCGTGAATCTGGCGCGTACAGGCTCGCAGCCGCTGGTCTACTTATGGGGGCGCCGGGGCGTTGGCAAGAGTCATTTACTGCATGCCACTTGCGCCGCTGCGCAACAACAAGTGATGTACCTGCCGCTGGCCGAGTTGCGTGATACGGTTTCCGCGCAAGTACTGCGCGGATTGGAGCTTTACCCCTGGCTTTGCCTGGATGATATCGATGCTGTGGTTGACGATGAAACCTGGTGTTTTGAGCTTTTTGCCTTACTAAATCGGGTGCGAGATGCGCAGGCGGGCCGCGTGTTGGTCACCGCCAGCTGTTCACCGGCGCAGCTGACCGCCGCATATCCGGACGTGCAGTCACGGTTAAGCTGGGGGGTGGTGGTGCAGGTTCACGCACTCGATGATGCGGACAAGGTCCGTGCTTTGCAGGTTCGTGCGCGGGCTATGGGACTTGAGTTACGGTCAGACACCGCACTTTTCATGGTGCAGCGATTGGGACGTGATCTGGTCAGCTTAATTGACTGTCTGCAGCGCCTTGATAAAGCTTCAATCGCGGCGCAACGTAAACTGACCATCCCATTTGTTAAAGCGGTTCTGGCGATTTAATTTTTTTCGTCTTTTAACTTTTTCAGGCCCAGCCCAAGCGCGCGGCCCTGATGGCGTGCGTACAAGGTGCAACCGGCGAATGCCAGAGTTGTCAGCACGAGTTCCGTTACCGCCCACAGCCGTTGTTCAGGGGCAATGTAAAGCATGGTCAGGCTGTGCAGGAAATACCACATCAGAATAAAGTTAGCCCAGGCATGGGTGTACGGTTTACCCCGGGCAATACCATACATGGGGAAGAGCAAGGGTAGAACATAGAACAGGCCACGGAATAGTGCCGACTGCTCACTGTATGCAGTGCCGAATTGCCAGATCACCACACAGATAAACAGGGCAAAATAGCTAACCAGTGCCAGCCAACGGTAACGGGCAATCGCTGCGCTCATAGTTGATTTATTCCTCGTGTTCAGATAGACGTAAAGCGGTTTTAGCAACGCGCTTGCCGAGTTGTTCGGCCAGAGCAAGCTCATGCTTGCTTAAGCGGGAGCCGGCGGCGTGCTCAACATGAGACGCCCCATAGGGAGTTCCGCCCGCAGTGGTTTGTTGCAATTCCGGCTCGGTGTAGGGCAGACCCAGTACCATCATGCCGTGATGTAATAAGGGCACGATCATCGATAGTAAGGTGCTTTCCTGCCCGCCGTGCATTGAGCTGCTGGAGGTAAAGGCCGCTGCAGGTTTATCCACCAGCGCGCCGCGTAACCATTCTTTCGAAGTTTGTTCCCAGAACTGCTGCAAGCCACTGTACATGTGGCCAAACCGGGTCGGACTACCAAGCACTAAACCATCACATTGCGCCAGTTCATCGCTGGTGAGTACCAGATCGCGGGCACTGGCCGCGGCATCGTCGCTGCTAACCGTTCGCAGTATGGGTTCAGCACCGGCTTTTCGCACACCATTGGCGATAGCATCAGCAAGCTGTTGCGTACTGCCATTACGGCTGTAGTACAAAATGATGATGTTACAGCTGACACTCACTTAGAGGATCTCCAACACTGCTTCAGGTGGCCGGCCCAGTCGCGCTTGTGACCCTTTCACTACGATCGGACGTTCGATGAGTTTCCGGTGCTGCAGCATAGCATCGATCAGTCGATCTTCGTCGTGTTCGTCCTTTAGCTGTAATTCGTTATAGGCTTCTTCTTTGGAACGGATAAGTTCGCGGGCTGACATAAAACCGAGTTTACTTAGCAGGTCCTTAATATCATCGGCAGTAAGGGATTCTTTCAGGTATTCAATGACTCTTGGCTGAATGCCTTGTTCTTCCAGTAAAGCCAGCGTTTGGCGGCTTTTCGAGCAACGAGGGTTGTGATAAATGCTAACTTCAGACATGCTAAGTTCCTTCAGAGTCTCAATAGACAGATAGCATAAGGGAATCAGTATGTGTTGTCGATTTTTGTCCGTGTTTCGCGTGTTGCTTATGGCAACTTTGGTAAGTGCATGTGCCCCTGCTGCAGACTTTCATACCAATCAGGGCGAGCAGTATCGCTGGCAGGAGTTAGAGGGCGATTACGTCATCGTAAATTACTTCGCCGAATGGTGTGCGCCTTGTTTGCGCGAACTACCCGAGTTAAATGAGTTTTACGCGGAGCATGGTGCCTCGGCCAAGTTGTTCGGTGTTAGTTTTGATGGTTTGAACAATGAGCAACTGGCAGCGCTGCGCGATGAGTATGCGATTGAATTCCCGTTGATCCTTAATCAACCACCGGCAAATTTACCTTTTCCCACACCTGGCATGTTGCCAGCAACCTATGTGGTGACACCCAGCGGTGACGTAAAAGGTCCGTTGTTAGGTGAGCAAACCGAGGCTAGTCTGTTACGCGCTATCGGTATCCAGCACTAAAACCCGGTTTAACCGAGGTTTTCGAGTTGGCGTTTTGCCGCCATAAGCTGTTCAATCCGCGCCTGTAACCGGCGTTGTTCAAGGGTACTTGAGCTATCACGATGGGCGCGGTGCAGACTATCAATCGCCTGATCAAACTGGCCATGTAGGGCCAGCAATTCGGCCCGCGCTTCATGCATCGCACTGGTATCGCCACGTTGACGGTAAGCGTCGACGAGCAGTGACATGGCGACCACATTTTTGTCTTCGCGAATCAGATAATCACGCAATAAATCTATGGCTAAATCAAGCTTGCCAGCCTGCATTGCAGCATTGGCAAAGTTGATGGTAATGGTGCGCTCGTTGGGCATCCGCTGGTAGGCTTGTTGCAGCATCTCAAGTGCTTCATCAAAACGCTTTTGTGCCAGAAAAATATCTGTTTGCACGTCGACATAAAAGGTGTTGTAAGGATCCTTTTCAAGCAGCGGAGCAAGGGCTTCGGCCGCAGCTTGCGGCTGATTGGAATCGAGTAGGGCAATGGCAAGCCCATAGCGTGCAGCGGTGGCAATTGTTGGATTCGGATCATTCATATCGTTGCGCGCAGCAGTTGCGTTGTAGCGGCCAATATGGCGCACCAGCACCCGGTATTTTGCCAACCAGAAGGAAAGCTCGTCGCGTTGCAACTGCATATTCTGCCGCAAGCGTTCGGCGCGAACCCGCGTGTCCGCAATGCGTGACTCACTTAACGGGTGGGTCAGCAACATTTCCGGGAGCTTACTGGCATAACGGTATTTCTCAGCCAGCCGCCCGAAAAAATCCGGTGCGCCCATAGGGTCGAATCCGGTTTCAGCAAGAATGGTTATACCGATACGATCGGCTTCCTGTTCAAATAACCGGGTGTAATTGATACTGCGCTGCTGCATGCCGGCCATACTTGCGGAAATTGCCGCCATACCGAGTTCAGGATTGACGATGCCAAGCAGGATCGAGCCCAACATGGTGGCGATTGCGGTAGGGCCGCTGCGCTCCATAGCATCCATATTCCGCACAATGTGGCGCTGGGAGACGTGGGCGATTTCGTGCGCCAGTACCGAAGCCAGCTCTGACTCATTACGGGTTTCAGCGATCAGCCCGGTATTGACGCCTACATGACCACCAAAAAACGCAAACGCATTGATTTGGTCCTGATTGACCCAGAAAAATTTAAACGGGAATTTGACGTCATTGGTGTTACGCACCAGTCGCGTGCCGATATCATGCAAGTAAGCATTCAGGACGGGATCGCCAACGATAGGCGCGGAGGCGCGGATTTGCCGCATGTACATATCGCCAACGGCAAGTTCGCGATCAATCGACATGACACTGCCACCGGCAGTACCGATATCGGGCAAACGGGTTTGTTGAGCAGCGGCAGTTGCGGCTGAAAATGCGAACAGCAAACCGATGGACAGGGCCGCAATACGCGACAACAACGAATACAACATAAATTTACCTAGCAGCTACGGCATCTTGATAGAGTTCACTATAGGTAAAAGGTTCCCACATTTGAATAGTTTAAATTGTATAATCTGCAGTAACACGGCTATCATGTCGTTCAGCAACCCTTAAGTATGGAGATGACCGCGGAATGTGGGACTATTTGAAGGTCTGGTACAAACGCAAGTTCTCTGACCCAGACGCGATTACGTTATTCCTGTTAATCGCAGTACTCTTTTTGCTTATTGTCTTTTTTGGAAACCTACTGGCGCCTATTCTGGTCGCCGTCGCCCTTGCTTATCTGCTGGACTGGCCGGTACAACGCTTGCAAAGTATGGGGCTGAGTCACCTGATCTCGGTGGTGGTGGTATTTACCCTGTTTATTGCCCTTAATGTGTTGCTCATACTATTTTTGGTGCCTGTCATCTGGCAGCAAAGTATTACCCTGATAGCCGAATTGCCGGAAATGTTCAGCGAAGTTCGCAAGCTGCTGAACCGTTTACCTGAGCTGTTCCCCGGATATATCAGTGAAATGAATATCCACCAGGTTATGGATAATCTGAATCAACGGGTGATGGCGTTTGGCGAAACCCTTATCAGCCAGTCGCTGAGCCGTATCATCGGTATTATGGCGTTGCTTATTTACCTGATTGTGGTGCCGTTATTGGTGTTTTTTATGCTAAAAGATAAGCGTGAACTGCTCGGCCATTTAAGCCGTTCATTACCCGCGAATCGGCGTTTAATTTCGCAGGTCAGCGATGAAATGAACCTGCAAATCATGAATTACATCCGCGGCAAGGCTATTGAAGTTGTTATTGTCGGTGGCGTTACCTACATCGCTTTTGCACTTTTCGATTTGCGCTATGCAGCGTTGCTGGCGGTATTGGTCGGCTTGTCGGTATTGATTCCGTATATTGGTGCTGCGGTGGTGACCTTGCCAGTAGCATTGGTCGCGTTGTTCCAGTTTGGCTGGAGCCCAATGTTGGCCTACGTGCTGATCACGTACTTAGTTATTCAGGCGTTAGATGGCAATGTGTTGGTGCCGCTGTTGTTCTCCGAGGCTGTCAGTCTCAACCCAGTGTACATTATCGCAGCGGTGTTAATTTTTGGCGGGTTTTGGGGCTTCTGGGGCGTGTTTTTCGCCATCCCGCTGGCGAGTCTGGTGAAAGCAGTGATTACAGCCTTGTCGAGTAATGAGCCGATTTCCCCTCAGATCGAGAAGAAACCGGCGTCATCCGCGGCAGATTAACTGTCGCTTAAGGTATCAAGGACCACCTGATGGTGGTCTTTGGTCTTAAATTTATCAAAGACCTCAGCAATAGTGCCGTCCTGGTTAATGAGAAAACTAATGCGATGAATACCATCGTATTCACGGCCCATGAACTTTTTCAGACCCCAAACCCCGAAAGCTTCAGCTACCGCATGATCTTCATCACTAAGCAGGGTGAAGTTGAGTTCATCACGCTCAGTAAACTTGGCTAATCGCTTAGGAGCGTCAGGGCTAATTCCTACAGTGATGACATTATGTTCGGCCAGCTCGGCCTGATGGTCCCGTAATTGCTGGGCTTGCACAGTGCAGCCCGGCGTCATGGCTTTAGGGTAGAAATAAACCAGAACTTTGCCTTGTTTTAATAATTCATTCAGCGCGACCTGCTGTTCATTGGCATCACTTAGCGTAAACTGGGGTGCTTTATCTCCAACTTTTAACGTATTCATAATTATCCTTGTAAGGTTGCAGGTAGAAGAGGTGAGTCATGGCGCTTATCTTAAGCAAACAAATTGCGCAACGCAAAGGGCTCACCCCTTGTCTTTGTAGCCGTACAAAAGTACCATTGTCGCCTTAAAAAAGATCAGGAGCAGTAATGTTAACAGGTAGTATTGTTGCGTTGGTGACGCCTTTTACGGAGCAGGGCAACGTTGATTACGGTGCTTTGGAAGAGCTCGTCAACTGGCATGTTGAGCAGGGTACGGATGCCATTGTAGCGATGGGAACCACCGGCGAATCACCAACCATGAGCCATGATGAACACATTATGGTGGTTAGCGCTGTCTGTGAACTTGCGGCGGGACGGATTCGGGTGATTGCGGGCAATGGTTCTAACGCCACCGCAGAAGCTGTCTACCTTACCGAGCGTATGGCGCATCTGCCACTCGCTGGCTACCTGAACGTTAACCCTTATTACAACAAACCATCGATGCGTGGCCTGCTTGAGCACTATCGTGCCTGTTGCAGTGCCAGCGACTTGCCGCAATTGCTTTATAACGTACCTGGCCGCACTGGCGCTGATCTAAAGCCTGAACAGGTTGCTGAATTGGCTGAAATTCCAAATATCGTCGGTATTAAAGAAGCGACGGGTGATGTGGATAGAGTGGCCGAATTGCGCACCCGCTGCGGCAGTAACTTTATTTTATTAAGTGGTGACGACCCTACGGGTTGTGAGTTTATGTTAGCTGGCGGCAATGGCGTGATTAGTGTCACCGCCAACGTGATGCCAGCACAGATGAAAGAAATGGTTACCGCAGCTTGCGCTGGTAATGCTGAGCGGGCGCGAGAAATCGATGCACAGATGCAGTCAGTCCACGCAGCAATGTTTGTGCAGGCCAACCCGATCCCGGTGAAATGGGCATTAGGCTGTATGGGCAAACTTGCACCGAATTACCGGTTGCCGATGACGGCTCCGGAACTTCCGCAACAACAACACATCGAACAAACATTAAAACAAGCTGGATTAATAAGCGCGGAGCACGAATGAAATTTTCTCATATTGCAATCTTATGTTTTACCTCACTGGCAATCTCGGCATGTAGCTTCACTCCTCGCGAACAAGCGGAAGGCAGCTTTGATTACACCAACAAAGAGTTAGTTGAGCCTATTACTGCGGCGCCTGGTAAACAGGTACCGCAACCGACCAATAGATTTGTGGTGCCGGACGTTCAGGTGGACGGTGCGGTGGGTAAGCGCATTAATGTAATTTCTCCGGTGCTAGTACGTGCCACGGCGGCCGGCAGTCGTCCGAGTGATCGCGTGGGCGTGACAGCGGTGGATTTTTCTGAACTTGAAGGTATGGATGATTTACCAGCCTTTACCTGGGAAGAAGTGAAAGACACGCTGGCGCGTAAAGATATTAATATTGTTGAAGAAGTTGAACAGCAACGTTTAACCACGGATTGGGTGGGTGAACGACTTGAAGTTGGCGAAGATGAGCTGGAAGTTCTGGTTGAACGCCGCTACGAAGTGTTACTTGATGTTCCCGATCATCGACGTCTGGTGACCCTTGCAGTCAATATGATTGATAAACAGGAGTCAGGCCCGGGCCGTGGGGTGCTGCCATCAGGTGTGCCGGATACCAATGCTGAAGCGCAACTGTTAAACAGCATGATTAATGAAATCGCTGTGCGTCAGCAAGACATCTTTAAAGCCGCAGAAGAAGCCTCGGTGGTGACCGTTGAGCCGACCTTTAACGATGAAGGTTTCCCAGCTTACACAATGGATATAGGTTTTGATGCCGCGTGGCCACTAATGGCTGAAGTATTAGAGAATCTTGGTTTTGAAATTAACGATTTGAATCAAAGTGCTGGTATGTACTACACCACTTATCTGAATGACTCCGGGTTTAGCCTGGCGTTCTGGAATTCGCGTAATAAAGGTCAGCTTGATCTGCCAGACGGTGACTACCAGGTTAATGTCAAAGGTGATGATGACGCGACCACAATTACGATCCTGAATGATGATGGACAACCTTTAACCGCAGCAGATATAGACCGCCTGTATGGTCCAATTGCTGCTGAAATTCGTCGGCGTAGCGCGCTGTAACTTCTGATCAAGCTGGAGAATCTGCTGCTCATGGAAAAACGTACTGAACTCTATCGTGGTAAGGCCAAAACGGTTTACACAACAGATGACCCGGAGCGTTTGATTTTGCATTTCCGTAATGACACCTCAGCTTTTGATGGTGAGAAAGTTGAGCAGCTGGAACGTAAAGGCATGATCAATAATAAATTCAATAATTTTATTATGGAGAAGCTTGAAGCTGCCGGGGTGGCAACACAGATTGACCAGGTGTTGAGTGAAACGGAAACGCTGGTTAAGCGCTTGCAGATGATTCCAGTTGAGTGTGTGGTACGTAATTATGCCGCCGGCAGTCTGGTACGACGCTTAGGCGTCGAGGAAGGGCTAGAGCTTAGCCCTGCAACCTTTGAGCTGTTTCTGAAGAACGATGCCTTGCACGATCCGATGATCAATGAAACCCACGCGGTAGCCTTTGGTTGGGCAAGTGCCGAGCAATTGGCGCAAATGAAGACGCTAACCTTTAAAGTGAACGATGTATTGAAGAAGCTCTTCGACGACGCAGGTATGTTACTGGTCGACTTTAAACTCGAATTTGGTGTCGATGCGGATGGCAACATTGTACTGGGCGATGAATTCAGCCCGGATGGCTGTCGCTTGTGGGACAAAGAAACCCGCAAGAAGCTTGATAAAGATCGCTTCCGCCAAGGGTTAGGCGGCGTCGTAGAGGCCTATGAAGAAGTCGCACAGCGCTTAGGTGTTGCGCTTTAATCTTCTTTGTCGGTATCTTTTTTATCGCTATCTTTTTTATCGGTATCCGCTTTAGTGGAATCCTCCGAATGCCGTTGCTTAAGCGACGGCATTTTCATTTTCGCCGTATGCTTAAGCAGCATCAGGTTGCCAATCACCACCCCGAAAACTAACGCCAGAATTAACCAAAAACCCATCCGTTATCCTCCTCTTCAGCATTTGCACCGCAGATAGTATCGACATAACGCTCTTTTAACTCCTGTAAACACGCCAGTACGTATTCTTTGCCGGCAAGGTCGGCATCGCTCAGGGCCTGTTGTAATACCTCAAGGCTCAGCTGTTCCTGTGCCAGAGCCGCAAGATTACGGTAGCTCAAATGCCAGGGTTCAGCGGCGACACCGCCACGATACTGTCGATAGGGGAAAAAGAAGCCAAAGTCCTGAGCATGACGTTGCAGCCAGAGTGCGAGTTCATGGCAGGGGCCGCCTTCGTCGTATTCTTCTGGAACCAGTTGCAGAGTTTGCTCACCAGCAGCAAAAGGCCGGGGATCGTATACGTCGAGGTCTGTACCCCAGTGATGGCGACTGGCGCCGGGCAGCGCTGACCAGGTCATGATCGCTTCAACAATTTCTCCCACCGCTAAACTACTGTAATCCAGTTGTGCGCCGTCAATGGTGTACAGCGGCGCAGCACCACTAAACTTACGATTCCAGATGGCCAGTTGCCGATCAAAATCGCGAAATCCTGAAGCTATACCTAAGGCCAGGCCGGCCTCAGCTGCGGCGCTGTGCATAGCCGAGTAGGCCGCAAATACAGGCGCCTGCAGGCGCACAGAAGGACGACAAATTTCATTGCAGACAACGTGACTGTCGGTCTGTCCGGTCAGCTGTTGCACCGTTAGCATAGTAATTGCTCCAAAATAGCCTCATACATATCGGTAAGTTGTACTAAGTCGTCCATGGCAACACATTCGTTTACTTTATGAATGGTAGCATTTACTGGCCCCAGCTCGATCACTTGCGCCCCCGTTGGGGCAATGAAACGACCATCTGAGGTGCCACCGGCAGTGGAGAGTTGGGGCGCTGTGCCCGTTACCTGTTTGATGGCCGTGGCGGTAGCAGTGACCAGGTCACCCTCGGCGGTAAGAAAGGGCTCACCGTTAAGTTTCCAGTCTAGTGCATAATCGAGCTGGTGCGCATCCAAAATAGCGATAACTCGCTCTTTCAGATGTTCAGCCGTACTTTCGGTGCTATAGCGGAAATTGAAACTGACTTTGAATTCGCCCGGGATGACGTTGCCGGCGCCTGTCCCGGCGTGGACGTTAGAGATCTGGAAACTGGTCGGGGGAAACGCAGCATTGCCGGAGTCCCATTCTGTAGTCGCCAGCACGGCGAGCGCGGGTGCGGCATTGTGAACCGGATTTTCGGCCAGATGAGGGTAGGCCACATGGCCCTGGATTCCGAATACTGTCAATTCGCCAGATAAGGAACCGCGGCGGCCGTTTTTTACGACATCACCGACCCGGGTAGTACTCGATGGTTCCCCGACCAGACACCAGTCTATTTTCTCGTTGCGCGCCTCGAGCGTTTCGATGACCTTTGGCGTACCGTTGATAAATGGACCTTCTTCATCGCTGGTAATGAGAAAAGCAATACTGCCATTGTGCTGCGGATTACGTTTAACGAAGCGCTCGGTGGCAACCAGCATCGCTGCCAGGCTGCCTTTCATATCAGCGGCGCCGCGGCCAAATAGATAGCCGTTATCCCGGGTTGGAGTAAACGGCGGAAAACGCCACGCATGTTCAGCGCCAGCAGGGACAACATCAGTATGCCCGGCGAAGCAAAAGAGCGGACCTGAATGCCCCCTTCGTGCCCAAAGGTTGGTGGTATCGGCAAACACCATCGGCTCTAATGCGAAGCCCAGCGTCGCCAGGCGCTCACCAAGCAGGGTTTGGCAGCCGGCATCCTCAGGTGTTACCGAGGGACGGGCGATAAGTTGTTCAGCAAGTTTCAGAATATCTTCTGCCGCTGCGTCATAGCTCATAAACCGAACGCCTGTTGCCATTCAGCGGACTTGAAGCCGACCAGCAACTTGTCCTGTTGCAGCAAAACGGGTCGCTTCATTAAGGTAGGGAAACGTTGCAACAGCTGGATCGCAATCGCATCGTCCAGCAATTCTTTTTCAGCGTCAGAAAGCTCGCGCCAGCTGGTGCTGCGCTTGTTGATCAGAGTATTTCGGTCAACCTGTTTGAGCCAGGTTTGCAGGGTTTCCAGCGGCAATGGTTGCTCGCGCACATCGTGGAAGTCATAATCAATAGCGTTGTCATCAAGAAAGCGACGGGCTTTGCGCACAGTATCGCAATTTGGAATACCAAAAACAGTTACGGTCATAGTGTTCTCTGTCTATTATCAGGAAAGAAACAAGCATCGTAGCATTGTGACAAAAGCACTGTGGATTCTCCACAGTTTGTGTGGATAACTCTGTGGGTTAGCTGGTCTGAACTCGTTAAGCTTCTGAAATATATGGAAATAACGGCTTGTTTGAAAGTTAACCAAGTTGGTTGAAAGCTGATCTGTCAAGTTAAATTCAAAGGAATTTTCATGTCCCACTCGATCTGGCAAGTATTGCAAAGTGGTCAAAAATACGCGGCAATCTGGCCTCACCATGCGGTGGTTGCTGCTATGACTGAAACGCGGGTGGTGCCGGCTGTAAAATTTGCCGCACAGTGGATGCCGGGGGCGGCGGTGGTGAATTTTCTGGTGCAATGGCAGTGGCTGGGAGAAACTCTTATGCCGCAGGCAGTGGTCAGCTCGTTGTTTTTGCTGTCATTGCCTATTCAGGGTTGGTTCTGGTTGGGACGGCGTGCTCTGAGCCCGCTCGATGCAAGGTTAAAGCACTGGTACCTGGAACTGGCGCAGAAATTGAGTGTGCAGCCGCGCAGCAAGCCCACACGTATGGACCTGGCACGGCTGTTGCGCAAGGCATTAAAAGAGCTTCCCCCTGACGAGCACTAATTTAGCAACATCAGAGCTTAAACTCACTCCAGATTGGTGCATGATCCGACGGTTTTTCGATGCCTCGCAGCGCATAATCGATACCAGAGTCAGTCAAATGAGCCGCGAGCGTTTCCGTTGCCAGAATCAGGTCAATACGCAGACCTCGATTGTCGTCAAAGCCGCGTGAACGGTAATCAAACCAGCTAAACTGGTCGGTTATTTCGGGATGTTTAAGGCGATAGGTATCCACCAGCCCCCAGTTAAGCAGCGTGTTCAGCCAATCGCGCTCTTCTGGCAGGAAGCTGCATTTGCCGGTACGTAACCAGCGCTTGGCGTTATCTGCACCGATACCGATATCACAATCCTGATGGGAGATGTTGACGTCACCCATGACCACCACGGGCTGCCCGGGATCCAGTTCACTTTCCAAATAGTGCATCAGATCGGCATAAAACTTCTCTTTTGCCGGGAATTTCAGCGGGTGATCGCGGCTCTCGCCTTGCGGGAAGTAGCCATTAAGAATTCTGACCCGTTTACCGTCGGCGGTAACAAAATCACCCATGATCATACGCCGCTGCGCGTCATCTTCATCAGTTGGAAAGCCAAACTGCGGATTCTCCAATGGCTGCTTGCTCAGCAGTGCCACACCATAATGGCCTTTCTGGCCATGATAGATGACGTGATAACCGAGCGCCTCGACATCCGCCAGAGGAAACTGGTCATCATGGACTTTAGTTTCCTGCAAGCCGATGACGTCGGGTTGGTGCTTTTCAATGAGCGCTTGTAGTTGATGTAGTCGGGCGCGAATGCCATTGATATTAAACGAAATAACTTTCATAAAAAGGTGTTTCCCGTGGTCGTTAGGCTAGTGAATCTGGGCGTGCATAAAGCATACCAGAAGCCCTGAACAGGTGCGACAGTCAGGGTGTAGTGAAGCTGTATTTTTGGGTATACTAAAGCTCGCATAACAACAAAGAATAATAATCCAATGGAGACAAGTGGCGATGGCAACCGATTGGTTGCAGTTACGTGCCGGCAAAAGTGCGTGGTTGCAGATTAAGGAACAGGGTTTAACTGAAGATGCAGTGCAACTGCTGGTCGGCGCTTCAGGCGGGCCGAAATGGTTTGTGCTACAAGGGCTGGATCGTTATTTGTTCGGTGAGTTTTTTGCCGCGCGGCAGGGGCATCTGGACTTACTCGGTACCTCAGCCGGCGCCTGGCGTTTCGCTGCTTTAGGCCAACAGGATCCCGTTGCCGCCAGTGAACTGTTTTGCCGTCTGTACAGCACTCAGACGTACAGTGCCAAACCTGATGTACTGGAAATCACCGATGAAGCCAGGAAGCTTTTGGCCGAGTATATACCGGACCGGGCGGTAGATGAAATCCTGAGTCAGGATCGTTTTCGCCATCACTGGATCGTCGCCCGCTGTCGCGGCATGACAGCAATCGAAGGCAAGCGCCAGATTTTAGGTCTGCTCACCTCGGCGGCAGCGAACTCCGTTAAACGTAAGTGGTTAGGTAAGTTTTATGAACGGGTGATTTTTCACCATCCGGCATCGCCTGCGACATTTACCGAGCATTGGAACGATATACCGACGCGCTACGCGCAATTATCCACCGCAAACTTTAAGCAAGCACTGCTGGCAACCGGCTCTATTCCTTTGGTATTGGAAGGAGTGCGCGATATCCCGGGCGCTCCGGCCGGTATTTATCGCGACGGCGGGGTCACCGATTACCACTTTGATCTCGACTTTAGTGGCGTCGATGGCTTGGTGCTTTACCCGCACTTCCACCATGAAGTTATTCCGGGCTGGTTCGATAAGCGTATAAAAAAACGTCGAACGACCGGCAGCCAATGGCCAAATGTGATCCTTTTAACCCCAACCCAAGAATTCATTGATGCACTACCATTCGGTAAAATCCCGGACCGCACTGACTTTGCTAAGCTCGATGCTGATGCTCGCATCAAGTACTGGCACCAGGCGGTTGAACAAGGGAAATGGATGGCCGACCAATTCCATGAGTGGGTTGCCACGGACAAGATCCGCGACAAAGTTGAACTCTGGACCTAACATTTTGAGGTAAGGCATGAATTATCGCGGTTACGCAGGATTCTCCCACGCACAGAAAGATAAAGTGGGCGTTCTCATTACCAATCTCGGTACACCTGATGCACCGGATACCCCGTCGCTACGCCGCTATCTGAAGGAATTTCTGTCGGATCCGAGAGTGGTTGAAGTGCCGCGGGTGCTATGGTGGTTAATTCTCAACGGCGTTATTTTACGAATTCGGCCACGCCGTTCTGCAGCTGCTTATAAAACTGTGTGGACCGAGCAGGGGTCACCGCTGATGTTTCATACGGAAGCCCAGGCCAAAGAGTTGCAGGCTTCATTAGCAAAGGACTACGGCGACGATGTGGTGGTGCGCTTTGCGATGCGCTATGGCTCCCCTGGCATGGCCAGCGTGCTTGATGAAATGTTAAGTTCCGGTGTGCGTAAATTGGTGTTGCTACCACTGTATCCGCAATACTCCGGCGCTACCTCAGGGTCGACCTTTGATGCACTGGCGCGGGACTTCCTGCAACGCCGCTGGTTACCAGATTTGCGCTTTATCAGTCATTATCATGACGACGCGGGGTATATTGATGCCTGTGTGCAACAGATTAAAGCGTTTTGGCAGCAGCATGGACGTCCGCAAAAACTGATTTTTTCTTATCATGGGGTGCCAAAAAACTACCTGTTAAAAGGTGATCCTTATCACTGTGAATGTCACAAAACATCGCGTTTAATCGCAGAACAGCTAGAGTTAGGCAAAGATGATTATCTAACAACCTTTCAGTCACGCTTTGGTCGTGAGGAATGGTTGCAGCCCTATACCGATGAAACCCTCAAAGCATTACCGGATCTGGGCGTTAAGAATGTGCAGGTATTCTGCCCGGGCTTCAGTGCCGACTGCCTGGAGACCATTGAAGAAATTGGCGAGGAAAATCGCGAGTATTTTGAGCAAGCCGGCGGTGAGCATTACGCCTATATTCCGGCACTCAATGCCAGCGAACCCCACATTGCAGCACTTACCGCATTGGTAAAAAGAGAATTGCAGGGCTGGGCCATAGGCGCTGGTGACGAAGAACGGGAACAACGCGCTGCAGCACGTGAGCGAAACTACGGTAAGCTCACCAATCAAGATTGATAACCACATAGAACAGAGGAGCTGTCCTGTAAGTGACAGATGTAAATGCACAAGGACGACTGGCAAAAGCGATTGAACCATTGGTGGCAGAACATCAGGGGGAAAGTGGTGCTGTTCCCCTGGTTGATGCCCGAGAAGCTTTTGCCGCTCGCGTGCTATTTGCCCGTCAGGCTGAATACAGCTTAGATATTCAGTACTACATCTGGCGTCATGACATGACCGGCACCATACTCTTCGAAGCCTTGCATGAAGCCGCTGAGCGCGGCGTGAAGGTCCGCCTGTTACTCGATGACCACAACACTGCCGGCCTAGATGCAACTTTAATTGGCTTACACCAACACGAAAACATCGAAGTTCGTTTGTTTAACCCGCTGAAGCTGAGACGCCCACGATTTCTGAACTACCTGTTTGATTTTCGCCGGGTCAATCGACGTATGCACAACAAATGTTTTGTGGTTGATGGTCAGGTGGTGATCAGCGGCGGCCGCAATATTGGTGATGAGTATTTTGGCGCGACCAGCGAGCTATTGTTTGCGGATCTTGATGCTTTGCTAATTGGTCCTATTGTCGATGATGTGGAAAAAGATTTTGAACGTTATTGGCAATGCGAGTCAGCGGTACCTTTGCAGAAACTTTTTACCCTCACTAAACCACAGGATTTATCCATGCTACGGGCAACCGCCGCCCGTTATAAGGAACTCCCACAGGCGCAAGCGTACATGAAAGCCATCGAAGAACTGCCTTTCATGCAGCAACTGCAACGACAGGAACTGGATATCTACTGGTCGCGCACTCAGCTGGTAAGTGATTCTCCTGAGAAAACCATGGGCCGCGCGAAGCCACAACAAATGGTCCCGCATCAGTTGCAACAGGCGATTGGCGACCCTAAGTCGCATGTCACTCTGGTCTCACCCTATTTTGTTCCTACTCAGGCTGGAGTGACCGAATTGATTGCCATGGCAAGGCGTGGGGTACAAGTTGTTATTTTGACCAACTCGCTGGCGGCCACCGATGTTGCGGTGGTGCATGCGGGGTATGCTAAATGGCGGCACAGACTGCTACGTAATGGCATTCAGCTATTCGAGCTGCAACGTATCTCGCCACTGGCCCGCAAGCAACAACGAAAAGAGCGCCGGCAACGTTTGAAAGGTAAGGAACGCTTCGGTAGCTCGGCTTCAAGCTTGCATGCCAAGACGTTAATGGTCGACCTGGCGCGCGTGTTTGTGGGTTCGTTGAACTTTGACCCGCGCTCAGCGGCGATTAATACCGAACTTGGCTTTGTGATGCACAGTCGTGAACTTGCCGCGCAGCTGGAACAAGCCATCGTGAAAACTTTGCCGCATTACGCCTATCAACTACGCTTGATCAAGAATAAAGTAGTTTGGGTCGAGCGTTTGGGTGACGAACGTACCTATTACCATTCGGAACCGGGGGCATCGATTTGGCGTCGTCTGGCGGTAAGAATTCTCGAACGCTTGCCGATAGAACGATTACTTTGAGGCTTAGCTCAATGCAGGAGTGCAACTATGCGATTAACCTTTCTTGGCGGCAGTGAAACCGTAACCGGTTCAAAGTACTTATTAGAAACCGATACCACCCGGGTGCTTATCGACTGTGGTTTGTTTCAGGGCTATAAGTGGCTGCGGGAACGTAATTGGCAGCCTTTACCCTTAGGCATTAACGAAGTCGACGCCATCGTTCTTACCCATGCTCATCTGGATCATTCAGGTTTTGTGCCGGTACTCTACAAACATGATTTTCGTGGGCGGGTTTACTCGCATTACGGCACCGTCGGCCTATGTCAGATTTTGTGGCCCGATAGTGGCCGCATTCAGGAAGAAGACGCCAAATTTTATAAAAAGCATAACCTGAGCCGCCATGCGCAGCCGCAGCCGTTGTACGATGAAGCCACCGCCGACGCAGCGTTACGTTTAATGCACGGCATTGAGTACGATAAAACCTTTCAGGTGGGCGATATCAGTTTCACTTTGCAGCCCAGCGGACACATTCTGGGGGCCGCTAGTGTCATTGCTGAGCATCAGGGCATTCGGATTGGCTTCAGTGGTGACGTAGGTCGCTCCAATGATATTCTTATGAAACCGCCACGACCGTTGCCGGAAGTCGATTACCTGTTACTGGAATCGACCTATGGTGATCGCCGCCATGGCGACGATGATCCCTGGCAGCAGTTTGCTGATGTGGTGAATGAAACAGCAGCGGCTGGCGGTGTGTTAATGATTCCAAGCTTTGCTGTAGGCCGTGCTCAGCTGATTCAGCACATGCTGGTCACTATGATGGCTGAGGGTAAAATTCCGCGACTGCCAGTCTTTTTAGATAGTCCTATGGCGATAAGCGTGTCCGATACCTATCGCGAACACCACGATTACCATCGTTTGACAGCCCGCCAGTGTGCAGCACTTGAACAAAACATTGTTTACACGCACAGCGTGGATGAATCCAAAGCCATTGCCGAGCAGGGGGCACCGCACATTATTATTGCTGGCAGCGGTATGGCGACCGGAGGCCGTATCTTGCATCATTTCAAACATTGGTTGGGTGATCATCGTAGTACAGTATTGTTTACTGGACATCAGGCCGGCGGCACCCGTGGTGCGAAAATGGTACAGGGTGTGGAACGAATTAAACTGCACGGCCAGTGGTTGCCAGTAAAAGCCCGGATCCGTGAACTTGACGGACTCTCTGGCCATGCCGATTACGTTGAACTGCAGGAGTGGTTAGCGCAGTCGGCCCTGCGTAGTGATACTAAGATCTATCTGGTGCATGGTGAACCTGATGCACTGGAAGCAATGTCTGATCATCTCAAGCAAACCACCAGCTTTGATGTGCATATTGGCGCTTACCGGCAAGTGCTGCACTTTTAGTTTCAGGCGACAAAAAGCATCACCACTGCGGTGGTGATGACCGCTAACATCAGGTTCAGAACTACCCCCTCGCGCGCCATGGTTTTGACGGTTAAGCGTTCCGACGAGAACACGATGGAGTTCGGTGGCGTTGCCACGGGCATACAGAAGGCTGTGCTACAGGCAATTGTGGCCGGAATCATCAGTAACGCCGGCGGCAGGTCAAGGGCAACTGCAGCGGCAGCCATGATAGGCATCAGCAAGGTTGCCGTAGCGGTGTTCGAGGTAACTTCGGTGAGAAAGGATACACTCAGCGTCAGACAAAACACCAATAGCCAAACCGGTAAGCCGCCCAGTCCCGTCAGCGCGTCACCAATGCGCACGCTTAACCCACTGCTGATAAAGCCTTGCGCCAGGGCAATACCGCCGGCGAACAAGAGTAATATGCCCCATGGAATACTTACCGCTGCGGACCAGGTCAGCAGGGGCTGCCCCTGCTTGTCGTGAGTTAAAAACATCGCGATGACGCCGGCGATAGCGACACTGGCATCACCTAAGTAGTTAAGGCCAGTCCATCCGGCCCAGCCGCCAAATGGCGTGGTGCGGGTGACCCATAGCAGCACCACCAGACCAAAGATAACAAGTACACGTTTTTCGGCGCTTTGCATTGCCCCCGGGGTAGGGATTTTCAACTCAATGGCTCCGCGGACGTTGCGCGACAGCCACCATGCCATCAGCGGAATACTGACGATGACAAAAGGTAAGCCAATGGCGAACCAATCAGTAAAAGAAAATGGGGTGCCGGTGGTAGTTTCGTAGACGGATGCAAAAATTAAATTCGGGGGAGTGCCGACCAGTGTCGCTATGCCTCCGACTGAGGCAGAGTAGGCAAGGCCAAGCAACAACGCCCGTTGGAACGGCTGATCGTCACAAGCATCCGCCAGCGCCAGGGCAACGGGTAACAGGGCAAGCACTGCCGCCGTGTTTGAGATCCACATCGACAGCAATGCGGTGGCGAGCATAAAGGCAAAGATCATACGTTTACCATGACCGTTGCCGACGTAATGCACCAATGTCAGTGCCAGACGCCGGTGCACGCCGCTAAGTTCGACAGCCTTGGCCAGCATAAAAGCCGCCATAAAGAGCCAGATGATGGGGTTACCCAGTGCAGCGGAGACTTCATTCAGCGGTGTAATGGCGCCCAACGGCAGCAATACAAAAGGCAACAGTGAGGTTACGGGCAGGGGCAGGGCTTCACTTATCCACCACCAGGCAACCCAGACAGTAACAGCAAGTGTCCAGGCTGCAGGGTGGGCAAAGCCGGCCCAGGCCTGAACTAAGAAATAAACTACAGTTGCCGCAACCGGCGCCAAAATCAAATGCCATTTTTGCATGTGCTGACCCGTTAAATTGAAACTCAATGTAGATTAGCAAATAGTTGTCTTATTTGAAATTTCAGACCAAAGGACATAGGGTAAATGAACATTCGAAGCAAAGGAGTAGGTCATGTCAGATTCAGTGTCCGAACCTGATTCGGAATCTAACCCGGAGCAACCGCCAGAACCCAGAAAGTGGAATTCGGCAATCCTCGCTCCGGTGTTTTTCCCCGCGGTCGCTGTTATTGCGTTACTGGTCGTTGGCACACTTAGCAATCCCGAGCTCGCCGGCGAAGTGTTCAGCGACGTGCTGGCCTGGATAACTGCTGATTTTGGCTGGTTTTACATGCTGGCCGTAGCTATATTCCTGGTGTTTATCGTCAGTGTGGCTATTTCCAAATGGGGACGCATTAAATTAGGCCCTGACCATGCGGAGCCTGAATACAGTTTCGTCGCCTGGTTTGCCATGTTGTTTTCCGCTGGCTACGGTATTGCGTTGTTGTTTTTCGGTGTTGCTGAACCGGTTTTACATTATTCCAGCCCACCTGTAGGCGCTGCCGAAACCGTTGATTCTGCAAAACAAGCCATGCAAATTGCCTATTTCCATTGGGGCTTTCACATCTGGGCGATTTACGGTCTGGTTGGCCTGGTGTTGGCCTACTTCTCCTTTCGCCATGGCTTACCGCTGTCCATGCGTTCAACGCTGTACCCTTTGATTGGAGAAAAAATTCATGGCGTGGCGGGACATACGGTCGATACCTTTGCAATTTTAGGCACTATGTTTGGTATCGCCACGACTCTGGGCTTGTCGGTGATTCAGATCAATGCCGGTCTGAATTACCTGTGGCCGCAGATCCCGGTCGGCACTACCGTGCAAATGATTGCTATTGCCGTGATCACTTTGTTCGCCATCATGTCGGTGGTTGCCGGGCTTGATAAAGGGATCAAACGGCTGTCGTTCGTCAACATGATATTGGTGCTCTTTATTTTGCTCTTTGTGTTCTTTGCTGGGCCGACGGTCCACATCCTGGAAACCTACCTGCAAAATACCGGTGCGTACCTGAATAATATCATCGAGCGGACCTTTAACTTACAGGCCTATTCCCGTAGTGACTGGATCGGAAACTGGACCCTGTTTATTTTTGGCTGGACCATTGCCTGGGCACCCTTTGTGGGCTTGTTTATTGCCAAGATAAGCCGTGGCCGTACCATCCGGCAGTTTGTATTTGGGGTGATGTTTGTGCCTACCATGTTTACCTTTTTCTGGTTTAGCGTGTTTGGTGACACCGCCCTGAACATGATCATGAACGAGGGGTACACCACACTCATCACTGAAGTACAGAATAATGAAGCTATCGCACTGTTTAAGCTTTATGAAAACCTGCCCTGGACGAGTATTTTGTCCTTCGCGACAGTGATTTTAATCATAACCTTCTTTGTAACCTCGTCGGATTCCGGCTCGCTGGTGATTGACTCGCTGGCTTCAGGCGGCCGTACCGACACCCCAGTCTGGTCACGTATATTCTGGGCCAGCGCCGAAGGTCTGGTTGCCGGTGTATTGTTGCTTGCTGGTGGCTTGGGGGCGTTACAAACCGCATCCATTGCCAGTGCCTTACCTTTCGCCTTTATTATTCTCATTGCTGCTTTTGGAATGTGGCGAGCTCTGGTCATTGAAGGGCATCAGTATGCCAGTCTGAAAAGTGCAATGCGTACTCATCGACGGGGTGTTCATGCAGGACCGGGCTACTGGAAAAAACGTCTTGCCGGGGTGGTTAATTTCCCTCAGCAACGTGAAGTCCGGGAGTTTATTGAGCATACGGTGATTGATTGCCTGAACGACGTCAGTAAAGAACTCAATGGTCATGAATGGGAAACCCGGACCGAGTTCGATGCTGAGAACGTGCGCTCGATTCTGACCGTGCGTAAAGAAGGAGAAATTGAGTTTAACTATGAAGTGCGGCTGCGTGCGTATCAACGCCCTGGATTCGCCATCATTGGTGATGACAAGGAAGATACCACCTATTATCGCGCTGAAGTGTTCCTGCGTCAGGGCGGCCAGGCGTATGATGTGTATGGCTATGAACCGGGCGACATCATTAACGATGTTATCAACCAGTTCGAGAACTACCTGCAGTTCATGCATATTTCCCCGGGAAGTCTGCCCTGGGATCTGCAACAGCACGATGACGATCTTAAGCCAGAAACTCCATAAACTCAGCCAGCGGCATGGGCTTGGCGAAGTAATAGCCTTGCCCATAGTCGCAACCTAATTCAGCCAGCCGGACCGCTTGTTCTTTGGTTTCGATGCCTTCGGCCACTACTGCAATATTGAGCTGGCGTGCCATTGCCAATATCCCGCGCACGATAGCTTCGTCACTGGGCTTTTTAATGATGTCCTGAATAAAGGCCCGATCGATTTTCAGTTTGTTAACGGGTAACTTTTTCAGATAGCTCAAACTCGAGAAACCGGTGCCGAAATCATCAATTGTCATTGACAGTCCCGCTTCCCGGAAGCGATTAATCAAGGCAATGGCATGTTCGCTGTCGTCCATGAGGATGCTTTCAGTCAGCTCCAGTTCAACCTGTTGATTGGTAAGTTGATGTTCTTCTATGGTGGCAACTATTTGTTCAAAGAAGTTTGCGCGACTAAATTGTACTGCCGACAAATTGACGCAAACCTGCAAGTCACTTTGCTGTTGCAGCATGACCCGCAGATCGTCACACGCCTGAGCGAAAGCCCATTGGCTCGCAGGAATAATTTGGCCAGTGGTCTCAGCCATCGGAATAAACTTCGCCGGGGGAACATAATTACCTTCGTGAATTTGCCAGCGCATAAGCGCTTCCGCGGCGATCACCTTGCCGGTTTTCAAATCAACAATGGGCTGATAAAACAACTGCAGTCGTTCCTGGTCGATGGCTTGCTGAAATTGATTGCGTAAATTAACGTCCAGCCGCTGATTTTGTGCTATTTGCGGCTTATAGAAAAACAAGTGATTACGGCCCTGACGTTTGGCCATACTCATGGCAATATCAGCTTGCTGGATTAAATCAACAGCCTGTTGCGAGGCATTGCAGTGTGAGGCTATGCCGATACTGGCCGTAAGGTAAACCTTCTGTTGTCGGATCGGGTAGGGGTCAGCAATCGCTGCGAGTAACTTTTGCCCCAGAGCCTCCAGAGCGGTAAGGTCTTCGGTTTGCACCGCCACCACAAACTCGTCCCCGGCAAAGCGAGCGGCAAAGGCGGTTGCTTTTAGATTTTCGGACAAACGAGCAGCGACCTGCTGAAGTACCTGGTCGCCAGCTTCCAGACCCATGGCCTCATTAATGGGTTTAAAACCATCCAAATCGATAAACAATACGCCCCATTGTGGTCCGTGCTGGAAGTCATGCTTCTCGTATTCGATGGCTTCGGCCAAACGGCGTTCAAAGGCATAACGGTTGAACAACTCTGTCAATGCATCATGTTCCGCTTGAAAAGCGAGTAACTTCTCGTTATCAATGCGGTCGGTAATATCCTGGTGAACACCAACGAAATGGGTAATTACGCCACCTGCGTCAGCCACCGGAGCCAACTGCAAGTCATCCCAAAAATAGCTGCCATCCTTGCGGTAATGGATCACTTCAACTTTACACGCCGTGCGTTCAGATAAAGCCTTGCGCACTGTCGCTACCACATCCGGGTCGGTTTTCTCTCCGATCAGAAAATCACAGGGTTTGCCGACAATATCTTTCGCGGCGTAACCGGTCATGCGGGTAAAGGCATCATTGCTGTATATGATTGGGCTGCTTGGATCCGTGCCGTCAGATATGACAATGCCGTTGGTGCTGACATTAACACTTCGCATTAATACGTTAAGTTGTTCATCTTGTTCTTTTTGTAGCGAGATGTCTTTCGCTATCCCAAATACACCGGTAATTTCACCGTTAATGACAATAGGCAAGTTTGTGACGTGAACATGCAGCAGCTGGCCCTGGCTGGCAAAGACCCTGATATCATAACGGCAGGTTTCACCCTGAAGTGAGCGTTGAAAACACTCTTCGGCGTAGCGTCGATCAGCGGGCAATACAAAAGCACTAAAATGGCTGCCGATAATTTTATCTTCATCGGCATTGAGAATGTTGAGCACAGCGTGGTTGGCGCTGGTGACCATACCCTCAAGATCAAGGGAGAATACAGCGTCGGGATGAAACAAGAACAACGAGCTGTATTGTTGTTCATTAAATTTTAACTGGCTCTGTTGGTCCTGCAGTTGCGAGCGCACATTATTCAAACGTCTGCTGTGCTTGGTTAGCATGGTGTTTTGCTGCGTCAGAGCCAAAAATGCAATACAGAAAAGGAAGCCCAAAGTTGCAATAAGCATGCGTAGATTTGATGCATTGGACAATTCTTCGAATGAATAGAGTGTGACAGAAAGTTGTAATGGTTGGCTGTAGGGAATCTTCAACTCTGCTTTAGCGATCGACAGTTCGTTTAAATGTGAAGGTTTGCTTTGATCGAAGCTGATCACACGGTCGTCATCCATCGCCGCATAGACCTTTAAATTCTCCGGTAACATGCGCGTTTCCGGACTGATAAGCTGCAAAAGATCAAAGACCACCAATAAATAATAACGCCGATCCGCTTCGTAGCCGACTGGCATCAACATTAAGCCTACCGGGCGTTTTTCAGCGCGGAACTCTTCCTGAGGGATCAGCATTGAAATATCTGGTGGTGCTGAGGTCAGCCAGGTTTGTACCTCCGGGTGATTGAGGTGTTCACGGTAGTCATCGTTATCATTGCGGTGCTGCTGCCACTGCGGACGGCCGCGGCTATCGAGCAGGTGGATGCCCAGGTAGTGGGGGATGTCACGCAAATAAGTAGCGACGTCAAATTGGGCAAAAGGCGCCGTTGGCGCAATCCCGAGTTCTTGCCAGCGCTCCCGCAAGCGATTCAACACCTGGATATTGACCTGAATGGTTTGTTGCCGAACTTGGGCGACTTTTTCAATTGTGGTGATAGCTTCGGCACGGATCTCTTTGATCTGATTCAGACTAAGAATAAACCAGGCGCAGCAAATGATGCTGATGAAGACAAAGGTGACCCAGGCGGCAGGATTATTATTGAGCCGGAATAATAGCACCCGATTCGAACTGCTTAACAGTAATGAGATCCCGATCAGCAACAACGTCAGGGATGCGAGCGAGGTAACAGGTGGATGCGGACCTAAATAGGCAAAGCCATTTTCGACAAAATGCAGTGCCATCGCCGCCAGCGACAGCAGCACCAGAAAACTTGCAAAAACACGCATCCAACGGCGCTGAATGGGTTCTCGGGGATTCAGCATCAAGGTAATGCCAAGGAGCACGAAAGTGAGCGCTACGGGCGGATAGAAATAAGCATCAATGGCTTTTAAAAAGTCCAGATAAAAAATCGAAGCGATGGAGAGATTGATTATCAGGCTGTGTAAGGCAGCGAGAATAACCACTGCTGCTGAGAAGATCTGGATTAAACGACGTTTTGCCGCGAGGCCAAAAAGTGCAAAGGCAACAGCAATCGCAACCACTGCCGAGGTGGTGGAAATAACCCGTTCAAAGGCGCTGGCTGGCTGTGAATAGATATTTAAAGCAAGCCCCAGCAAGCCAAACAAAAAGGTGGCGCTAATAGTCACGTAAAGCGTGACGTTAACCAGCGATAGGGCGAGACTACGACGATAGATCATATTTATTGTTATAGTTTTAGAAGCACCGATTCACTATGTGCCAAACTTAATCTGAGGTCAATGCCTGGCGCTGCATTAGTAAACGATGCTCGCCCGGGCCCAGATAGTCGTGCTTTTGTGCACCGCTACGAAAACCCAGCTGTTGATATAACCTGATGGCATTGGTGTTGTCCGGAGCTACGCTCAACTGAGTGGTCTGATAGCCGAGCTGATCTACTTTTGCCAACCAGTGACGCAGTAGCTTTGCTCCAATCCCCTGGCCACGATGTTCGGCGCTAATCAGCATCGACATCAGCCACAGTGATTGTGGTTGCAGACCAGGTGCGCCCATACAATAACCGACGACCTGTTCGCCGCAGCAAGCCAGCTGCAATAATTCGGACCATTGATGATGAGCCTGGAAGAACAGAGGGGCTGGGTAGCCATCGGTAGGGTAATAACTGGCCTCCAGTGCTGTCAGCGCTGCCACATCGGCAACGCTTGCAGCACGGAAGCTGAGTTGTTGATCATTAACGTTCACGATCGAATTGCACACTAAAGGTCACAGGCACTACATAATCGATTCGCTCTAATCCGGCAATTTCCCGTAGTTTATTAACACCTTCGACCAGACCGAACTCTTTGGTTCTGATGAGTATCGGCTGTGATGTGGTCGCCACCATGCGGTCAGCACTTAATTTAGTGACCTGCACCATAGCTTCAAGATCAACCGCTTCGCCGGCAATAAACACTGTTAACGGAATTACAGCAGGCAAGGTGCCTGTAGGAGTTTCGTGCTCGTAAACCTCGGTGGGCACCTGCGCAGTAGCAGTCACCACCGGGAACTCACTGGCTTCAAACAGATGCTCAAGCATGCGTTCATTGCGGATCGGAATTTCTGTATCAATGCTGCTTACCGGAATACTGATTTTTAGTGCTCCATCGATCAGCTGACCTTCAAGTTGCGTAAAGCGGTGCCGCTCTGCAATGTGATCATTTTTCACTGATACGAAGTGCAAGCTCGAATGATCTGTATCTAACTGCCACTCATCGGCCAGCACTGAGCTACTGGTGGCAACATTTAAGGCGAGCGCCATAAGTGACGCACCGAATAGAGATTTCAACATATATACACCTCGTTTTGCTCGTGAATTGTAAAGTCTGTTACCACTAATACTAGCATATCTCTTTGATTGATCACGCAGATAGCCGGAACAGCAACAGCATGGGTTGTGATCAGTGCTCAAATTAAACCTTTTTGCAGTCACCCCCGTACACTACTACCATAGATAAGCAGAGCAGAACTAAAATGTGAAACTTCAATAAGGAGATCACCATGTTAAACGTACCGGCAATGAATAAGTGGTTAGCAGGCGCGCTAGTAATAGGCGCATTCTTAGTTTCAGCCAACACCTATGCACATGAAGAGCGGGATATCGTTGACGTCGCGGTCAGTGACTCGAGATTTTCAACTTTTGTTGCAGCTTTAGAAGCAGCAGACATGGTTGAAACTCTTCGAGGAGAGGGGCCTTATACCGTTTTCGCACCAACAAACAGAGCCTTTGACGCGTTGCCTGAAGGCATGCTGGACTCTCTCTTAGAGTCAGAGAATAAGGCTAGGTTACAGGCAGTCCTTGCGTACCATGTATTGAGCGGCAAAGTTATGAGCTCCGATATTAATGGTAGCGCATCGGCGCACGTAACAGTTCAGGGCGAAGAGTTATCAGTGAACGGTATGGAAGGAGTAAAAGTGGGCGCTGCTGAGGTTATCGCCACTGATCTAAAGGCATCGAACGGTGTCATTCATACCATCGATCAGGTTCTTCTACCGCCTTCAATGCAATAACGGTTGTCTTCCAACTTTTTCTATAGAACCCCGCTTTTGCGGGGTTTTTGCTTTTTTGTCGACAATTGGATGCTCAAAATATTGAAAAAGGCGCTTTGAAGCATTAAAATGCTTGGCGTGTTGAAAAAGTGTCGACACTATCCGGTGAGGTTTCGATACGTCAGACGCGCAGCTAATCCATTTGAAGCAAAGGCGAAAAAGTGACCGAGCACCCCAGTTTATTACGACAGGCCATTACCGCCTCCGATCGCGTGTTGTACGAAATTCAACGCGCCATTGTCGAAGGAACCATCGCGGCCGGTAGTAAAATCAGCGAGCCTGAATTTGCCCGCCGTTTTGATGTAAGTCGCGCACCGCTGCGCGAAGCACTGGCGCGGCTTGAACGCTGTCACCTCATCGAACGTACTCCGAACGCCGGTGCCCGCGTAGTTACCCTCACACCTGAAGGACTTATCTCGCTTTACCAAATCCGGGAAGAGCTGGAAGGCTTAGCGTGTCGACTGGCCGCTGAGCAAATGCCGGCGCAAGAAATTGAAGAATTAGCTGCGTTACTCGATCAACACCTGTCGACACAACGTGTACGTGAGGGCGAGAGTTACTATCAGGAAGCCGGTGACCTGGACTTTCATTATCGTGTCATTCTCGGCAGCAAAAACCCTTATTTAATCAATATGCTTTGTGATGAACTCTACTATTTAGTGCGCATGTACCGGGTACAAATGGGCATGAATGGACCGCGCGTTTCGCGTGCTTTTGATGAACACAAAGCGATCCTAAATGCCATCGCCAATCGCGATGGCGAACTTGCGGATTTGCTGATGCGCCGCCATATCAGCGCATCACGCCGCAATATCGAACAACAACTGCAAGCACAAAGGACCTAATATGACTCATCTTACAAGTGCTGGCGCAAAATTACGCCAGGCCATCCAGGACGAAAACCCATTACAAATTGTCGGCACCATCAACGCCTATACCGCAATGATGGCAGAGAAGGTAGGCCACAAAGCGCTTTACCTCTCTGGCGCTGGGGTAGCAAACGCCTCTTTTGGTTTACCGGATCTGGGTATGACCTCATTAAATGATGTTTGCGAAGATATTCGCCGGATCACTGGTGCCACTGATGTGCCTTTGCTGGTTGATGCTGATACAGGATGGGGCGGTGCATTTAACATCGCGCGTACCGTCAAAGAAATGACCCGTGCCGGTGCTGCAGGTTTCCACATTGAAGATCAGGTTGCACAAAAACGTTGCGGACACCGCCCGAATAAAGAAATCGTCAGCCAGGGGGAAATGGTCGACCGGGTAAAAGCCGCAGTCGATGCGCGTACCGACGACCAGTTTTTGATTATGGCGCGTACTGATGCCCTGCAACAGGAAGGTCTTGAAGCTGCGATTGAGCGCGCCCAGGCCTGTGTTGATGCCGGCGCCGATGCAATTTTCGCTGAAGCTGTACATACCCTGGACCAATACCAGGCCTTCACAAAGGCGCTAAATGTGCCAGTTCTTGCTAACATTACGGAATTCGGGGCAACGCCGTTGTTCAATAAACAGGAACTTGCGGATGTCGGCGTGGAAATGGTGTTGTATCCACTTAGCGCCTTCCGGGCGATGAATAAAGCAGCGTTAAATGTATATGAGAGTATTCTGGCTAACGGCGATCAGAAAGCTGTGGTCGACAGCATGCAAACGCGCGCTGAATTGTATGACTTTTTGAATTATCACGCGTTCGAAGAAAAACTCGACTCACTGTTCAACAAGTAAAAAACAAGAGCGTTATTCGTTATTCGTTACTCGAGCGTTCGCTGCGCTCACTGTTCGCAACCACGAACAGCGCAGCGTACGAACAACGAACAGCGAAGCGCACGAGTAACGATTTTGATTTTAGGATAAGGAGCTAAAGATGGTTGATAAAAAATTGAGTGGCGCTGGATTGCGCGGACAAGTAGCTGGTGAAACCAAATTATGCACCGTGGGGAAAAGCGGTTCAGGCCTGACCTATGCAGGTTACGACATTAAAGAATTAGCGGAAAAAGTAAGCTTTGAAGAAGTCGCGTATTTGTTGGCCCATGGCGAATTGCCAAAAGCTGATGCGCTGGCGGCTTATAAAGGTCGTTTAGCAAAACTTCGTGGTTTGCCACAGTCACTGAAAGATGTGCTTGAGCGTATTCCTGCTGATGCCCATCCGATGGATGTGATGCGTACGGGCTGTTCGTTCCTGGGCAATATTGAACCTGAAGAAGATTTTGATCAGGCGGACGATAAAATCGAGCGTCTGTTGGCGGCATTCCCAAGCATGTTGCTGTACTGGTACCACTTCAGCCACAACAACAAGCGGATCGAGACAGATACTGATGCCGATTCAATTGGTGCTCACTTCCTCGAGTTGTTGCACGGTGAGAAGCCATCACAGTTGCACACTGATGTGATGAACACTTCGTTGATTCTGTACGCAGAGCATGAATTTAACGCGTCAACCTTTACCGCGCGGGTTTGTGCTTCGACGTTGTCGGACATTTTCTCTTGTGTCACAGGTGCTATAGGTTCACTGCGCGGTCCATTGCATGGCGGTGCTAACGAAGCGGCCATGGAATTGATCGAAGATATGAAAGATCCCGATGATGCCGAGAAAACCCTGATGGGCATGCTCGAGCGTAAAGAAAAGATCATGGGCTTTGGCCACGCGGTTTACCGCGAATTTGATCCGCGCAATGACATCATCAAAGCCTGGTCTGAGAAATTAGCCAAAGAAAACGGCGATACTCGCTTATATGATGTGTCGGTACGTTGCGAAGAGGTGATGTGGCGCGAGAAGAAACTGTTTCCTAACGCTGACTTCTTCCATGCCTCGGCTTATCACTTCATGGGCATCCCAACCAAGTTGTTCACGCCGATTTTCGTCATGTCGCGGGTGACCGGTTGGACTGCACACGTGAAAGAGCAGCGTGAAAATAACCGTATTATTCGTCCAAGTGCTGACTATGTTGGTCCAGAGCCACGTCCGGTACCCGCACTGAACGAGCGCTAAGACGCCGTAGCCAAGGAGTTTGTTGATGTATAATGAAGCGTATCGGAAGCAGTTACCGGGTACCTCATTGATGTACTACGACACGCGTCAAGCGATCGAAGACATCGAGCCAGGTGCCTACGATAAACTGCCGTATACCTCACGAATTTTGGCTGAGAACCTCGTGCGCCGGTGTGAACCGGCGCAGTTGACTGAGGCCTTAAGCCAGTTTATTTACCGCAAAAATGATCGCGATTTTCCCTGGTATCCAGCACGTGTGGTTTGCCACGATATTCTCGGGCAGACGGCATTAGTTGATTTAGCCGGGTTACGTGATGCCATTGCCGCCAAGGGTGGCGATCCGGCAAAAGTTAATCCCGTTGTGCCAACGCAGTTGATCGTCGATCACTCATTGGCGGTGGAACACGCAGGCTTCGAAAAAGATGCGTTTGAAAAAAACCGGGTGATCGAAGACCGCCGCAACGATGACCGTTTCCACTTTATCAACTGGACCAAAACCGCATTTAAAAATGTTGATGTGATCCCGCCGGGCAATGGCATCATGCATCAAATTAATCTGGAGAAAATGTCGCCAGTGGTGCAAGTGCGAGATGGCGTGGCGTTTCCTGATACCTGCGTAGGTACCGACAGTCATACCCCTATGGTTGACGCATTGGGTGTGATTTCAGTTGGCGTCGGTGGTCTGGAAGCAGAAAGCGTAATGCTTGGCCGTGCTTCGTACATGCGCTTGCCGGATATTATCGGCGTTGAACTGACCGGCAAAATGCAGCCTGGAATTACCAGTACCGATCTGGTGCTTGCGCTGACCGAATTTTTGCGTAAAGAACGAGTAGTGGGCGCTTATCTCGAGTTTTACGGTGAAGGTGCTGATGCGCTGACCGTGGGTGATCGCGCTACCATTTCGAATATGACGCCAGAATACGGCGCTACCGCCGCGATGTTTTACATCGACGGACAAACCATCGACTACCTGAAGCTGACCGGACGCGAAGATGAGCAGGTGCAGTTGGTCGAGCAGTTCGCTAAAGAAACCGGCTTATGGGCTGATAGCCTGAAAACTGCCGAATACGAACGCGTTCTGACCTTCGACTTAAACAAAGTGCAACGCAACCTGGCCGGACCCTCGAATCCGCATGCCTTGCTGCCAGCATCTGATTTGGCGAAACGCGGGATCTCCGGCAAAGTCGAGAACGAAGAAGGCCTAATGCCGGATGGAGCCTGCATCATCGCGGCAATTACCAGTTGTACCAATACCAGCAACCCGCGCAACATGATCGCGGCAGGTTTGATCGCTCGTAATGCAAATAAGCTTGGCTTAACCCGCAAGCCATGGGTGAAGTCCTCACTGGCGCCAGGCTCGAAAACGGTAAAAATGTACCTGGAAGAAGCTGAGTTGCTACCTGAGCTGGAAGAACTTGGTTTCGGCGTCGTTGCCTTTGCCTGTACCACCTGTAACGGCATGAGTGGCTCGCTGGACCCGAAAATCCAGCAGGAGATCATTGACCGTGACTTGTATTCCACTGCGGTGTTGTCGGGTAACCGTAACTTTGACGGCCGTATTCATCCCTACGCAAAGCAAGCGTTTTTGGCCTCACCGCCATTAGTTGTGGCCTATGCCATTGCCGGTACCATCCGCTTTGATATCGAGAAAGACCCACTGGGTTTTGACCAGCAAGGTAAGCCGATTACGCTGAAAGATATCTGGCCTAGCGATGAAGAAATCGACGCCATTGTAAAATCGTCGGTGAAACCGGAACAGTTCCGTAAAGTATACGACCCTATGTTCAGCTTGTCGGTGGATTATGGGGATCAAACCAATCCATTGTACGACTGGCGCAAGATGAGTACTTATATCCGCCGTCCGCCGTACTGGGAAGGTTCGTTCGCTTCGGAAAATCAGCTGAAAGGGATGCGGCCACTGGCAATTTTAGGTGACAACATCACCACGGATCATTTATCGCCTTCAAATGCGATCATGGCCGACAGTGCTGCCGGTGAGTACCTGACCAAAATGGGCGTACCGGAAGAAGACTTTAACTCCTATGCAACCCATAGGGGTGATCACCTGACGGCGCAACGTGCAACTTTTGCTAACCCGAAACTCTTCAATGAGATGGTTCGTGATGAGAAGGGTGCGGTGATTCAGGGCTCATGGGCCCGGGTTGAACCGGAAGGCGAAGTGCTGCGCATGTGGGAAGCGATTGAAACCTACATGGAACGTAAGCAGCCATTGATTATCGTGGCTGGTGCTGACTACGGTCAGGGCTCGTCACGTGACTGGGCGGCCAAAGGCGTACGCTTAGCTGGCGTGGAATGTATCGTCGCCGAAGGTTTCGAGCGTATTCACCGTACCAACCTGATCGGTATGGGCGTGCTGCCGCTGGAGTTCGAAGCGGGAACCACACGCAAAACCCTGGAGCTTAACGGTACCGAAACCTACGACGTGAAAGGTGATATTGCCCCTGGTGCAACCATGACACTGGTTATCCATCGCAATGCAACTGAAACTGTCGAAGTGCCGGTGAAATGTCGTCTGGATACTGCTGAAGAGTTATCGATTTACTCCGCCGGTGGTGTGCTGCAGCGCTTCGCTCAGGACTTCTTAGAAGCCGAGGCAAGCTAGTTATGGCAGATACAACGACCTTTGCTCCGCAAATCAAAATTCCCGCCACCTATATGCGTGGCGGGACGTCAAAAGGGGTATTCTTCCGCCTCGACGATTTGCCAGAAGTGGCACAGCAACCAGGTGCCGCGCGCGATAAGTTATTGTTGCGGGTGATCGGCAGTCCCGATCCTTATGGCAAGCATACCGATGGCATGGGTGGCGCGACCTCGAGCACGAGTAAAACGGTGATCTTATCGCGCAGCAACAAAGCCGATCATGATGTCGACTATTTGTTTGGTCAGGTGTCAATTGATAAGCCTTTTATCGACTGGAGCGGTAACTGCGGCAACTTAACCGCAGCGGTGGGATCCTTTGCCATCAGTAATGGCCTGGTCGAAGCGGATCAGATCCCTGAAAATGGTATTTGCACGGTGCGGATCTGGCAGGCCAATATCGAGAAGACGATCGTCGCCCGGGTGCCTATGTGCAATGGCGAAGTACAGGAAACCGGTGATTTCGAGCTTGACGGTGTAACCTTTCCGGCCGCGGAAGTGCAGGTTGAGTTTATGGACCCGGCGGCCGATGACGGTGAAGGTAGTGGCGCCATGTTCCCAACCGGCAACGTGGTGGATAGCTTCGAAGTTCCCGGCTTAGGAGAGTTGCAGGCCACCTTTATCAACGCCGGTATCCCGACGATTTTCGTCAATGCCGAAGCTATCGGTTATACGGGTACGGAGCTGCAAGGGGCAATCAATGAAGATCCCCAGGCCTTGCAGATGTTTGAGAGCCTGCGCGCCCATGGTGCAGTGAAAATGGGCTTAATCGATGATGTAGCCGAGGCGGGTAACCGTCAGCACACGCCGAAAATTGCCTTTGTTGCGCCGCCGCAGGACTACATGGCCTCCAGTGGCAAACAGATCCATCTGACCGATATTGATGTGCTGGTGCGTGCGATGTCCATGGGTAAATTGCATCATGCAATGATGGGCACCGCAGCAGTTGCTATTGCCGCCGCAGCCGCGGTACCCGGTACCTTGGTGAATCTTGCTGCCGGTGGTGGCGATCGCACCTCGATTCGTTTCGGGCACCCGTCTGGTACCTTGCAGGTGGGTGCTGAAGCTAAACAAACCAACGGCGAATGGACCGTGACCAAAGCTATCATGAGCCGCAGTGCGCGGGTATTGATGGAAGGTTGGGTACGGGTACCGGGTGATTGCTTCTAATGCCGGTTAAGGCTCCGAAGAAATGCCCCTGTGGTGGTGGTTTGTACCGCAAATGTTGTGGCCGTTTTCACCTGCAAAATGCGGGTGAAGCGGCTTTACCTTCCTCGCCAGAGCAGTTAATGCGATCACGCTACAGTGCCTTTGCATTGGGGTTACGTGATTATCTGTTAAATACCTGGCATCCATCGACGCGTCCCCACACCCTTGATCTTACAGACAATCCCAAATGGGTGCAGTTACAGATTGTGAATAGCAGTCAAAAAGGCGCGCAGGGCCAGGTCCACTTTCGCGCCTATTTTCAGGTCGGCTCTGATATTGGCATGCACGAAGAACTCTCTGAATTTGTCAAAGAGGACGGTCGCTGGTTCTATTTAAAAGCAAAAAACTTACCGTAAGTTGCGCAGCGCCACAGCCATTCACACGGACCGTACTTGAAGCGGCTGAGCCACCATTTGCTGAATGGGATCTGCAGCAACCACAGCACAATCGCCATTGCCGTTGCTGTCGCCCGGCCATACTCACCGTACAGACTTAATCCATAACCATAAAACAATGTGGTGAAGACAATGGAGTGGGTAAGGTAGTTAGTTAAGGCCATACGTCCGGCTGGTGCTAAGTTCTGCAGCCAATGTTCACGTTTGGCCCGATAGGCACCACGCATGGCAAGGGCAATTATCGCCATGTACGCAAAACACAGACCAAAGTTTGCGATTTGCATGATGGTGTAGCCAAGCGCTGATTCAAGTGTTGGTATCATCATCTCAACGTCGGTGCCGTAAAAGCCGACATAAAGCGCCGAAGGTAAGCCCAGAATAAGCCCCCAGCGCAGTAATTGTTTATACGCAGTAGGACGTTTATCAAACGAGGTAAAAATGCCGTTACGGGCAAATGATGCGCCAATCAGGAAAATCCCTAGTATGGTGGGCAGGAAGAAGATCGCACCACCGCCGCCATAAATCATCATTAATTCAGCCTGACGGGCTTGCAGTACATCAGCATAGGATCCCGTAGCATAAGCCTGTTCGGCACTGGCAATTACTGCGTTTGCCGTTTGCTGCATTTGCTCCTGGTCGGCCATCACGCCTTGCGCAAACTCCGGTGACTGCATGGCAAAATGCAGGCTGACAGCACCTAACCAGAACATCAGGACCGGAAGCAGGAAAAACGCCACCCCCCATTTCCACAGCCGTGCCGCACTGCTATTGATAAAAAACAACAACAGCAGGCCAACTATGGCGTAGGTCAGCAATATATCACCTCCCCAGATGTAGGCGATATGGACGAAGCCAAACAGGCCAAGGATTAACAGGCGGCGAAAAAACAACCAGCGCGGGCTGTCATGATGCTGTTTAGCACGATCATAAAAAATTACGAAACCAATGCCAAACAGTAACGAAAACATGGTGTAGAACTTACCCTGAACAAAGGTAAATACGATCCAGCCAACGCTGCGGTCGATACCTGTAAGGCTATTATCAAAGCCAAACATCATCGCGGTCAACGGCCGTTGGAAAAACTCGATGTTCATTAGCAGAATACCAAGCAGCGCAAAACCACGAATGACATCAAGCATGTGGATGCGCTCGTTGGCACTAACAGGGCGGGTGAGGGTGGTCATGATTAAACTCTTTTTAGTTGTTATTTTGACGTTTAATCCTAGTCATTAAAATTTAAAAAACAACTTTAATTGTGTCCTCTCAGAAGCGCACCTTGCCTGAGTTAATGGCCCGGTAAGTCGGTTCGTCCAGAGGTTGGTAGCCCTGCTGCGTATCCAGCAGAACAAAAAGTTTGTCGGTAATGTCGGTCAGACTAAAACTTTCGCGTTTTAACTGGGATTTCTTCACTTTAAAGGTGGTGGTGAGCTCGTGTGCGTCGCGCAGGCGTACAAACCGGGGCAGGGCGTAATCGGGTAGCTTTGCGGATAAGTGCTGATAGAAGGCGTGTGGATTAAACTCGCGGCCCTGTTGTAACACCACCGAAACCATTCCCGCCCGACCTTCGGTAAAGGGAACTTTGACACCATAAGCAACGGCTTCTACGACATCACTAAACGTCGTAACTTGCGCTTCAACTTCTGTGGTGGCAACGTTCTCTGACTTCCAGCGAAAAGTATCGCCAACCCGATCAACGAAGGCGATATGCCGATAGCCCTGCCGGCGCACCAAATCGCCCGTATTAAACCAGCAGTCGCCGGGCTTAAACACATCGTGGAATAACTTGGCCTGGTTGGCTTCAGGGTTATGGGTGTAGCCATCAAAAGGTGCCTTGGCAGAGACTTCGGTAAGCAGCAGGCCAACCTCACCTTTGGCAACCTTTTGCAGTCGACCGGTAGCGTCACGCCGAGGCGTTTCATGCTCAAAGTCAAACTGCACAATGGCGTAGGTCATCGGCGAAAAGCCAACGGTACGCTTTAGATTGAAGGCATTAACAAAGGCTACGTTGCCCTCACTGGCGCCATAGAGTTCGCAGATCCGGGGAATGGCGAAGCGCTTTTGAAACTGGTCCCAGAGCTCCGGTCGCAGACCGTTGCCAAGTATCGCATGCACCGGATTGCTAGCGTCCATGACGTCCTTCGGTTGCTGCAGCAGGTAGCGGCAAAGCTCGCCCACATAAACAAAACAGGTCGCATTGAAACGTCTGACTTCAGACCAGAACTGGGTGGCGCTGAACTTTTCAGCTAAAGCTAAGGTGCAGCCGGTCATGATCACCGAACTGAGAGCGATGGATAAGGCTGTGTTGTGGTAGAGCGGCAGGGTGTTGTACACCGTGTCTTCTGGCTTCAGGCCGATAGCCATACGGCCAAAGCCAATACCGGCTTTGTACCAGCGCAGATGAGTCATGGCTGCCGCCTTAGGGAGGCCTGTGGTGCCGGATGTAAGCACGTAAAAACTGTTTTCACCAAGACGAATGTCTGCGGTTTCGGGTGGGTTACTACAGTGCCTGAGGTCCCGGTAAGGCGCCAGATAAGGTTGCAGATCCACAAATTTTTCTTGCCCGGTATCTAATGGCGCAGCTTTGCTATCGGGCCCGCTCAGGAAAATACGGCACGAGGCCGATAGTTCGCCTGTCACCTCGTTCAGGTTTTCCGCGAACTCATTCGTCGCAATCACTAAACAGGGCTGAATCACCCGAATGCTATGGGCCAGCTGTCCATTGCGTTGCTTCGGATTCAGCATGCCAGCGGTTGCGCCAAGCTTGTTAATCGCGAAGGCCCAGGCAACTTGTTCAGGGCTGTTGCGAAACAGCAGGCCGACACAGTCTCCGCGCTTGATACCGTAATCTTTTAAGGTATGCGCGAGTTGATTCACCCAGTGATTAAAATCGGCATAGCTGTACTGTCTGTCGGCAAATTTCAGCAGAATACGGTCTGGATGGCGGGCGGCCGCTTGTTGCAGGTAATAGCCGGTTGAGCCACGTTGGTTTTTATCGGTGCGGGCCAATTGCAGTAAGGTCATAACGAGACGTGGCAGACGCGGTGTGAAACGCACCAGAGCATGACCAACATCAAGCAATGAAAAAGTGTTTTTGGAATGATTTGTTTTCATTTGGGCCACTTGCAAGCCATCCAAATCGGGCAATAATTCGTATTCTGTACGAATTTCACTAAGATAGAAATGGTATGTTAATAAATAGTGATACTACAGAGGATGTTTTATGTCGTTAATGAAGCAGATAGGTGGTTTACTCGGTTGGTTGGCGTTGTCATTCATTGTTGCCGCTATTGGTGGCTGGGGCTCAGCCAATGCGCCGGTGTTTTATCGTGAACTGATGCTGCCCGAGTGGGCGCCGCCGGCGTGGTTATTTGGTCCGGTGTGGACCACGCTTTACACCATGATGGCCATTGCTGCCTGGCTGGTATGGCGTGAGTATGGCTTTAGCGGACTGGCGAAGCGGGCATTGCAGGTGAATTTGGTGCAGCTGGGCCTCAATATGCTGTGGAGTTGGCTGTTCTTTGCCTGGTATCTGGGCGCCGTCAGCTTTGTTGAAATCATTCTGCTGTGGTGCGCCATTGTCGCAACGATTGTTCTTTACTGGCGGCTCAACAGGGCAGCTGCGATTTTAATGTTGCCGTACCTGGTATGGGTGAGTTTCGCGATGTTTCTGAATTACAGCATCTGGCAGCTCAATCCTTACGTTTTGTAAAAACTGCAAAAAGCTCGTAAAGCAGCAGCAGGGTCAATCCCTCCTCGTTATAGTGAAGTTGAACTTCTGCACTATGCAGAGAAGTTCGAACTCTCCCGCGAGGATACCCCGTACAGAAGGATCTGTTCGGGGTTTTTTATGTCTGCAGGGTTTGTGGACATCAGGTACCACAGAACGTACGGGGAACGGCTTGCTCGGGCGTCGCCGGTTGCAGAAACTCTTCCGCATCGTCCTGTTCGACAAACGGCGTTTGCAACACCCGGTTAAGTTGATTGAACAACTTCAGGGAACCGTCTTCCATAGCTTGCTGAATTGCCGCTTCTACCAGATGATTACGCGGAATATAAGCTGGGTTGGTTTGTTTGAGTTGGTTTTGCGCATCAGTCATCGAACTGTGCTCAGCCTTTACCGCCCGCGTCCAGCGCTGATGCCAGTCCTGCCACGCTTGGGTATTTTCAAATAATTCGGCGAGCCGATTGCTGTCAGTATCAGCAAGAAAGCGAAAAGCCAGGGTGAAGTCGACCTGATGCTGCTGCATCAGGTCAAGATAATCCTGAGTGAGTGATTTCGCGTCAGCGGCTTCGGGTGTCAGACCAAGTTTTGCTGTCATACGTTGCCAGTAATACCCCTCATAGACCTGCTGGAAATTCTCGACGGCAGCAGTGGCTTTGGCGATAGCGCTCTCCGCATCATCGCGATCACTGGCAATTAGTGGCAACAGAGTTTCAGCGAAGCGGGCCAGATTCCAGGTGCCGATTGCAGGCTGGTTCTGATAAGCATAACGGCCACGGCGGTCAATAAAGCTAAACACAGTCGCCGGATCATAAGCCTCCATAAAAGCGCAGGGACCGTAATCGATGGTTTCACCGGACAAGGTCATGTTATCGGTATTCATCACCCCATGAATAAAGCCCAGACTCATCCATTGGGCAATAAGCGCAGCCTGTTTGTCGACCACCGCAGCGAGTAAAGCTAAATAGGGCGCATCAGTTTCGGCGCACTGGGGATAGTGCCGTTCAATCACGTAATCGGCGAACTTTTGCAGTAACTCCCGTTCTTTAAACGCCAGCACGTATTGTGCAGTGCCGACCCGCAGATGACTTGCCGCAACGCGGGTCAGAATCGCACCGGGCAGCGCCTCTTCGCGTTGTACCATTTCGCCCGTGGCGACTGCCGCCAGTGCGCGGGTGGTTGGTACCCCCAACTGGTGCATAGCTTCACTCACCAGGTATTCACGCAGCACCGGGCCAAGCGGCGAGCGGCCATCACCACCGCGTGAATAAGGGGTACGCCCCGAACCTTTGAGCTGAATATCGTAGCGCACGCCGTCAGTGCCGATAACTTCAGTGAGCAATACGGCGCGGCCGTCGCCTAGTTGTGGCACATAGTTAGCAAACTGATGGCCAGCGTAAGCAAGCGCGTGGGGTTGGGCCCAGTCCGGTGTGCGGTTGCCCGAAAAGATTTGCAGTCCATCGTCCGTGGCACGGTGGGCTGACGGAATTTCGAGCTGCTGAGCGAGGTCGTCATTAAATGCGATCCATTGCGGATCCATAACGGGTGTAGGCTCGACAGCAGCGGCCAGACGCGGGTCTAAACGCGGATAGCTTTGCTCGGTTTTCATTACATCTCCTTGCTAAAACGGACAGCCCGAAAGTATCAACTGAGCGTTGTTAGTTATCCTAACATTCTTTGCTGGTGAACGTTGACCCTGATACTCAGGATAGATGCTGTGTCGCCTGTAGCAAAGGGGAAAGCAATGGATGCTGATATTTCCGGGACAGGGTGACCGCATAAAAGTTTTCAAATGAGTTGGGTAGCTCGAAGCGCTTACTGAGCAGCCCGGATACGAGTTCATCCCGCACCACGACCGCCGGCATAACAGCTAATGCGCCACTGTCCCGGGCGAGCAGGCGCAGCATGGCCATGTCGTCGGCTTCGGCGACAATATCAGGAGCCAGCTCGTGCTGGGTGCAAAAAGATTCAAAAGCCGCGCGCAATGGCGAAGCATACGAGGGTACCACCCAGCGTTGTCCACGATAACTTTCATCCACCTGGGTGGGCAACTGAGCCAACGCCTGCGGGGCGATAACGCTTAGCGGTTGGCGGGCCAGTAACTGTGACTGCCAGGCAATTTCATCGTTACTTGGTAACTCATGGTTGGTCAGGATTACATCCAGCTGATGCTGGGCTAACAGCTCCTGCAATTCAGGTTGCGGGCGGGCAATCAGTTGAAAGTGCACATCGTTCTGTTGCATCAGGGGTTGGATAAAGGTATCGATAAAATTACGTGACATGCTCGATAGCACACCGATTCTCAGGCTCGGCAGGGCAAGGGTGCCTTGTTTCAATAACTGCTGAAGTTCTTCGCCACGCTGGAAAATATCTTCTGCGTAGTTGAGCACCGTCTGTCCCAGTTCGGTCAGCACCAGCGTGCGGCCTTCACGTGCGAATAATGGCTGGCCTATGCTGTGTTCGAGCTGATTGATCTGCGCAGATAATGCCGACTGAGAAACCGCTAGCTGCTGCGCGGTAGCGGTTAAATTGCCATGCTTGGCAACACGCCAGAAATAATACAGATGGTGATAATTTAAACGCGACACTGTCAGCTCCCTTGTCAAAACGTTCTCTAAAATAGAACGTATAAATAAAATATATGTATTTTTTAAATAGATCGCAATAGCGCACAATGCCGGCATATCAAAATAAGGCAGTGGAGGCATTATGCGCTGGCGCATTACCGCAAGCATTTTGGCAGTGTTGTCGCTGGGTTTTCTCAGTGTAAGTCTGGTAACAGGGATTGGTGGTGCAGCGCCATTTTATGCCTGGGGATTCGGATTAACCCCGCTAAGCGCAGGCTTTGCAGCAATGATCAGCTTCATCGGCTTTGTTGTGGTGCGATTTGCTGCCGTGCAAATGCGCGATGAACATGAGGGCAAGCGTTTCCATTGCTGGCTGACGGCAGTTCTGGCTGCCATTTTGTTCACTGCGGTGAGTGACCATTTTCTGCTGTTCTGGCTGGGCTGGGTCAGTGTGAGCCTGAGCCTCCACCGGCTGCTGCTGTTTTATCCTGAGCGGCCACGCGCACAACTTGCGGCGCACAAAAAGTTTATTTTTGCCCGGCTTGCAGAAACCTCCTTAGGGGCTGCCCTTTTTGGCTTGTGGTGGCAGTTCGACATCCTGCATATTTCCGAGTTAAGTGCTACGCCACTGGCTGACAGTGTCTCAGCTAGCCTCTTAGGTAGCGCCTCAGGTAGCGAATGGATTGCCATACTGCTGGTCATTGTGGCGTTATTAAAATGTGCGCAACTGCCGATGCATGGCTGGCTGCTGCAAGTGGTCGAGGCGCCTACTGCGGTTTCGGCCTTGTTGCATGCTGGCATTATTAATCTGGGCGGCTTTTTACTCCTGCAGTTTTCGCCATTACTTACCGATGCTCCGGTGGCGCGCTGGCTGCTGGCGGTGGTCGCCGGCATCAGTATGCTGGTCGCGGCCACCGTAACCATGACCCGCATCAGTGTGAAAGTGCGGCTCGCCTGGTCAACGGTTGCGCAAATGGCGTTAATGCTGGTGGAAATCAGCCTTGGTTATTACACCCTGGCGGCGCTGCATTTACTCGCGCACTCCTGCTACAAAGCTTACGCCTTCCTGACCTCAGGCTCGGCGGTTGAACAGCGCGAACGGCAGCGCTTCGTGCAACTTGGCCTGCCGCCGTTTGCCGCAGTCATTGGCGGTGTGCTAGCGGTGGTCGGCCTGGTAACAGGTTTTGTGATGAGCACCACACAATTTGACTATGTTGCCCCCTGGCTAGCGGTGAGTCTGGCCCTGGGGCTGTGGTTGTCGACCATGTTTGAGCGCTTCAGGTTGAGCGAGTTAGTGCGGGCAATCTGTGCAGCAGCGGTGTGGTTCGGTGTTTATCTGGTCGCAGTCTGGGCCCTCAGTCAACAGCTAAACTTCGCCGCGACGCCGTATTTATGGCAACTGGATGTCTGGATCTGCATGGTTTTGCTCGGTATCACAGGGGTTTATTTGTGGCTGTTGTACCGCCCGCAGTCGGCGCATAGCAGTCGGTTGTTCGTGGCCCTTAATGCGGGACTTTATCTCGATGAGTGGGCCACCCGGCTAACGCTCTCCATCTGGCCATTACGTACAACGAAATCACAAGGAGTCTCATCATGACGGGGATGACAGCTGCGCGTTTACAACAACCTGATCTTGTCGCGTTAGTGGCAGCGGCGACCGCTGAGGTGGCGCCGACCTGGCCATTGGATCGCAGCATTGCAGTCAATCCGTGGTGGCAACAGCGTGACCGTTCCGTTGAGGACGTCGCCGCAGAACAACAGGCATGGTTTGGCATCTCGATGCTGATGCCAGCGACGCCGGCAAGAGAAGATTACCCGGACTGGGCTGGCTCTGTGGCCGCCGTGCAGGATGTTAACCTGCGCCAAAACGGCGCCCGCGCCTTGCCCTGGCTAACTGAGATCAAACAGCAGATGAGCCAGTTCTGTGCGCTATGGGTGAGCTACCCGGAGCAAGTTGGCCAGGATCAGAACATCAGCGAGCGGATGTACAAGCAGTGGTTGAGTATCACCCGGCAGGATCGCGGGATTCAGTTGCTGCTAAACAACTCTAATGTGAAACGTCAGTTGCATGCATTGTCGACGGATTATCAGGAGCTCTATCAGCAAGCGCTGGAGTTGCCATTAAACGAAGCGCAATGGTCCGTTTACCTGCAGGTACTGCTGCATGATATTTATGGCTGGGCCAGTGTATTTGCTCAGCGCCGCTGGCAACGTGAGTTGCAACAGCAGCCACACTTCAATGATGAGCTGTCGCAGTTACTGACCATCCGGTTGGCCTGGGATCTGGTCTGCTGGCACAGTGTCAGCGCTGAAACCCGGCAACAATTTGAGCGCCAGTGGGCCAGTTACGAACAGGTTAAAGCTGAGGTGAAACAGCTGCAGGCGCCGATGTGGCAGCGACAGCAGCAGTCTGAGCTGCGTTATCAGCAACAGTTGGCCGCGCAATTGCAACGCGCCCCTGCAACCGGTTCGGCGCAGCCAGAGCTGCAGGCGGTACTCTGCATCGACGTGCGTTCAGAGCCGATGCGGCGAGCTCTGGAAGCGCAAGCGGACAGTATTCAGACGCTGGGTTTTGCTGGTTTCTTCGGTCTGCCCGTCGAGTATCAGATTAGCCCGGGCTACAGCAAGCCACAGTTGCCAGGCTTACTGGCACCGCAGTGGCAAGTGTGCCAGGCGGAAGACGCTGACAGCCAGCGCAAACAGATTGAAACCTGGCGCTCCGCCAGTTGGCACCGGGCGCACGAGAGCCCCGCCGGCGCCTATGGCTGGGTTGAAATGAGTGGCCTGACCAAGGCCTGGAAATTATTAAAACGCAGCCTTACCTACAAGCCGCAGCGGCGGGTGGCCAACTCAGCCATGAATCAACAAAGATGGCAAATCACCCGTGATGGTCAACCTGCCCAAGCTTCTGAATTGGCGCAACTTGCCGCGAATGCCCTGAATGGCATGGGTCTTACGGAGCAATTTGCAGCGCGTATTTTACTGGTCGGGCATAGCGCTTCGACGCGTAATAATCCGCATGCCGCGAGCCTCGAATGTGGCGCCTGTGGCGGACAATCGGGCTCAGCGAACGCACAAGTGCTGGCCCAGATCCTGAATCAACACGAGGTACGGGCGGTACTTAAGGAGCAGCATGGGATAGCCATTCCTGAGGCGACAGAGTTTCTGCCGGCGTTGCATGACACCACCCAGCAGCGGCTCAACCTCTTGACCGCAAGTGATGATGAACAACTGCGGGACTGGCTGGAGAACGCCAATACACAAGCCCAGCAGGAACAGGTTCAGCGTCTGCCTGCACGGCAAAAAAAGGGTAAGCAGGAGTCCTGTGCGGTGCAGTTGCAGAAGCGTGCCGGCAGCTGGGCAGAAGTGCGTCCCGAATGGGGCCTGGCACGAAATGCTGCAATTATCTTTGCACCGCGCACGGCGACCCGAAACTGTCATTTTGATGCGCGCGCTTTTCTGCATGATTACCACGCAGATCGGGATCCTGAGCAGAAGATTCTGACCCAGCTGATGACTGCGCCTATGGTGGTGGCCCACTGGATCAACATGCAGTACTACGCATCGACGGTAGCGCCACAACAGTTCGGTAGCGGTAATAAATTGCTGCATAACGTGGTGGCAGATGGGCTAGGGGTGTTTGAGGGCAATGGTGGCGATATTCGCATCGGCTTGTCGAAGCAATCGCTGCATGATGGGAGAAACTGGTATCACGAGCCGTTGCGACTCACCGTTGTTATCGCCGCAAGCCAGGCGGCGATTGATCGGGTTATCGCCGAACAACCCGTGGTACGGCAGCTGATTGAGAATGAATGGCTGTACCTGTGGCAGTGGCAGCCCGGGCAGCAACTGCAGCCGCAACAACGCAGTGCCGACGGCTGGCAAGCTGTAGCAAACACGCAACATGAAATGAATTCAAAAGAAGAGGCAAGAGCATGACGCTAGTACTTCAGGCGGATAACGAGACACATCTTCAGCATGCCGGTCGCCTGCTGACACTTGGCGGCATTGTCGCGGTGCCCACGGAAACCGTTTATGGTCTGGCGGCCGATGCAACGAACGCGGAGGCGATTCGCAAAGTTTACGCAGCGAAACAACGGCCGCAAGGGCATCCTGCCATCGTTCACGTCGGCAGCATCGAGCAGTTAACGGACTGGGCCAGCGATCTACCCGATTTCGCCTATCAACTGGCCGAGCATTTCTGGCCGGGTCCGCTGACGCTGTTGTTAAAACGCCATCCGCGGGTATCACCGCTGATTACCGGCGGGAGCCATAGCATTGCAGTCCGGCTTCCGGCACAGCCACAGTTGCAACAGTTGCTTAAACAACACCGGCTCGGCGTGATTGCGCCGTCGGCCAATATGCACCAACAGTTGAGCCCAACGACAAGTGCACATGTGCTGGAGCAACTGGAGGGCAAAATCGATGCGGTACTTGATGGTGGCCGCTGTCAGGTGGGTATTGAATCCACCATTCTCGATTTACGGGACCCCAAGAGCGGTATACAGATATTACGACCGGGTCCTGTTACCGCTAAGCAAATCAGTGAGTTGCTCGGACAGTCGGTGCAGACGCCGCCGGAACACGACGTTGCCGTAGCGGGTAATATGGCCAGACATTATCAGCCAAAGGCGAAACTGCGCTGGTTGTCTGACCCTGAGGCTGCTAAAGAGGGTGTACTTCTAGTGCGCAGCCGGCGCCACGACTGGGCCGGCGAGCAACAGGAACTGGGCGCCACACCAGCGCAGTACGCGCATGCGCTGTACTACGCTTTGCATGAGCTGGATCAGCAGCAGCAGGCGACCATCTGGCTGGAACCCCTGCCGGAAGGTGAAGAGTGGCAAGCCTTACGCAACCGTCTTGACCGCGCTACCGAGTAAGCTAACGGTTGCAGCATCGGCGTCGAGTTCAACCACATGACCCACTGGCAAAATATGATTGTCGCGGATGTGGCCGAACTGGGCGCCGGTGTAGGTCGGCACGCCGAGCGGTTTAAAGTAATGCTCGAAAATTTCATGCAGGGTGAAACTACCAAAGCCACCACCTGGATCGCATTCGGTGCAATGGCCGAACACAATACCAGCAACGTCATCGAGGTGGCCGGCAAGTTGTAACTGGGACAAGAAGCGGTCAATGCGATAGATATTTTCGCCAACGTCTTCGAGCATCAGGATCTTGCCGCGCAAGTCGGGGAAGTAGGGTGTTCCGCATAAGCTGGTCAATACCGTCAGGTTACCGCCTACCATAACGCCCTGCGCCTTGCCGCCATTTACCGTGGTGGTGCGATTGGTCATCATGGTCAGGGTTTCTTCTTTTTCTTTGTAGTTGCGCATGGTAGTCGCTTTACCTTCCATGAGCATATCTTTGAACTGCTGCGCCTGAAAATCAGCCCAGTAGGAGTAGCCGTTTGGACCATGAAACGAAACCATGCCGGTTTTTACATAGAGCGCATTCATTAACGAGGTGATATCACTGTAACCAAGTAAGACTTTGTTGTTCTGTTTAATCATGTCGTAGTCGAGCAACGGCAGAATGCGATTACAGCCCCAGCCGCCACGCACAGCGATGACGGCATCGACCTTGTCGTCCGCAAAAGCTTTATTGACGTCTTCGGCACGTTGCTGGTCCGTGCCGGAAAGGTAGCCATAGCGACCGAATACATGCTCGCCGAGTTGCACCTTAAAGCCTAACTGTTCAAAGGTTTCCTTGGCGATCAGCACATGATGACGGTCCTGTACCGCACTGGCAGGGGCAACCATACGCACTGTATCACCTGCTTTCAGCCGCTTCGGCAAGCGGCCGGCACCTAGCGCCGAAGAGCCCGCAGCGAAAGGCGAGGCAGCGAGTTTAGCAGGAGACATAAACTGCGTTGCGACCGCACCAGCGGCCAGAGTTTTTATGAACGATCTGCGATCCATAACAAGGTTACCTTTTATTAGTCTTAGATTTGGGCCTGTTTAACTTTTGCTGGTTGACGCAGTTCGACGTCAACGGCTACTCTCAATCCTAGTAATAATTTATTAGTAATTGAACCCTGAGAAGCAATAAATAATGAAAAAACTTATGTACCCCCTTATCGTTAGTGCCTTTATCGCTGCTACAGTAATGCCTGCAAGCGCGTTGGCCCATGACCCGAAAACTCATGATGAACATCAACATAATCATCATTATGACCCGGAGCTGGTGCCTGGATTAGATAAACAGCAGATTCGTTTCGCTGACATCGAGCCATTAATTGAGCAGGTAAAGCAAAACGACCTGTTTCGTATCGAGCAGGTGGGTAGCTCCTATCAGGGCCGGCCAATTTATCGCATCAGTGTCGGTGAAGGCGATACTGTGGTGTTCATGTGGTCACAGATGCATGGTGATGAATCGACTGCCACACCTGCGTTATTCGATCTGATGCAAAAAATTGAAACGGATCCCGAATGGCGGGCGAGCTGGGCCGATGACATCACCTTGCACATGATTCCTATGGTCAACCCAGACGGAGCAGAACTTGCGCAACGCTATAACGTGCAGGGTATCGATGTAAACCGTGACGCTATGGCACAACAGACGCCAGAAGGACGTATGTTAATGGCACAAGGCAGGGTATTGCAGCCGGATTTTGGCTTTAACCTGCATGACCAAAGTCGTTACTATGAAGTCGGCAACACAGGTAAAACCGCAACCATCTCGGTGCTGGCGCCCGCTTACAACCATGCTAAGGATATCAATGGCAGCCGTGGCCGTGCCATGCAGCTAATCGGCGATCTGGGTGCAGTAACGGATGCGATGATCCCCGGTCATGTCGGCCGCTATAACGACACCTTTGCGCCACGCGCGTTTGGCGATAATTTCTCGGCGATGGGCATCAGCACTATTCTGATTGAGTCAGGCGCATATCCGCAGGATCCAAACCGGCAGAAAGCCCGCGCAGTGAACGTCGCGATGTTGGTGCGGGCGCTCGACAGTATCGCCAGCGAAGCCTATGCAGACGTATCGCTGGAGCCATACCACAGCATCCCGATGAACAATTCGAATAGCTTTAAAGACGTGATCTTCGATGCAGTACAGGTGGTCGATGGCGAACATACCTACCGTATCGATATTGGTATCAATCGTAGTTCAGACGCACGACAGAACGGCTATATCCGCGAAGTTGGCGACTTGTCGGTGTTTCCCGCATTCGAGCGTCATGATGCCAAAGAGCTCACCTATAAAGCAGGCAAGGCCTATACCATTCCAGATGAAGGTCTGACTCTTTCACATCATGAGTACCTGAACCTGATGAAAGAAGGCTTCACCCACTTTAATGGTGACGCCAGAATTCTGAGCATCAGCACCCATCTACCGGTGTTGGTGAATCCGCGCTCGATCCCTGGATCACGCCCCCAACAACGGCAAAACGCTACTTTCTTGTTGCAACAACAGGATCAGGTTGCTATCGCCGTGTTGGCGGGGGTGGTCATCCAGTTTAATTAGTGACCTAAGGCGGTAACTATCGGTTGCCGCCTTTTTTCTTCTCGGTTTTCTTCTCTTCAGCTTGCTCGGTATCTTCTTCAGTGCCGTCGCCTGAAGTGTTTTGTTTTTTCAGCGTAATGTCACTGTACTTAGTGCGCCCCGGGCGCTTACGTTCTGTGCTTTCTGCACTGTCAGCACCGTCACCATAAGCATCCGCGTCAATGTCTTCCTGCTTTTCCAGGGTCACCTCACCGACCTTAATTCGGCCAGGATCTTGCTGGTAAATAGGTGCAGCCTCATCAGTAGCCTGAACCGGCGTAGGTGCCGTGTCTACTGTGGTTTCGGCCAAGCCGTCATCGTCTGAATCCTCATCAATGAAATCGGGTTCGACTTCCGGACGGACAAGGGATTCGGCAAGCTTGGGTGTTGCTTTATCGAGCTCTCGGGCCTGCGTCTTCGCATCGACCGCCTGATCAGCACCTTTAGTTTTGCTGGAATCCTGCTCCTGCGCCTGCGCGAAAACAGCGGTCGAGCTTAGCGCCAAGGTCAGGCTGGTAAAAATAGCTAAAATGCGGTTCATTTGATTGCCTCCATTGGCATAGTATTACCTTATAGGTTTAGTCGATGTTCAGAAATTAACCTAATCTTCGCAAAGCTAAAGCCGTGCAAAGCAACTTTATATTCTTACTCAGATAGCTATAGTGATAGTGACAAAGCAATTTTGCTACGTGAAATGAGGAGGAATCTCATGAAAATTAAACATGTATTTACCACACTGGCTTCGATTATGGCGTTAACCTTTGGTACTTTTGCCATGGCGACAACGCAGGTAACTCCCGCAGGTCAAGCCACCGAGGTTGCAACCCAGGATGGCGGCGACCACGTCAGTGATGCAGCCATTACAGCCAAAGTTCAAAGCGCACTGATGGCGCACGCAAGTGGCGCGCAAGTCACAGTGGAAACAAAAGGAGGGGTTGTCATCCTCAGTGGCGTAGTTCCCACCCATGACGACTACATCGAGTTTGGACGTATCGCTCGTGATACTGAAGGCGTAGTAGGAGTGGAAAATCAGTTGGAAGTAAGAGAGGAATAACAGCGTTTTCTGACGCTTTAGGTTTTTCTCAAGGCCCTGTGCAACAGCTGTTGCATGGGGCTTTTTATTATTAGCGCCGGTTGGGCTATGCTAAGTCAACTTTGGGAGAGAGCGTAATGAATGCAAACGACGTTTTAGAGTTTTGGTTCGACGAGCTGACACCTGACGATTGGTTCAGCAAAAATGATCAGCTGGATGCGACTATCACCGAGCGCTTCGGTGCCGTGCTGGAAGCTGCGGCAGCAGGAGAGTGCTGGCAGTGGCGCGAATCTGCACACGGACGGTTGGCTGAGATCATCGTACTCGATCAATTTTCACGCAATGTCTATCGCGACTCCCCGCGGGCATTTGCCCAGGATCCTATGTCATTAGCGCTCGCCCAGGAGGCCGTGCGATTAGGCGTTGATCAAAAGCTTGATGCAACCGAAAAAGCGTTTCTGTACATGCCCTACATGCATAGCGAATCTTTGGTGATTCATGAGCAAGCCATGCAACTCTTTAACCAGCCGGGCCTCGAGAACAACTATGACTTTGAAGTAAAGCACCGCGATATTCTTTTGCGGTTCGGCCGATATCCCCACAGAAACGCAATTCTAGGCCGAACCACCACCGCCGAAGAACACGCCTTCATGCAGCAACCAGGCTCCAGCTTTTAGCCTCTATCCATAATTCCGCCACCGCTTAGCGCCTGTGCTGCCGGCCGAGCGTCTCCGCTGCAGGCAGTTTAAATAGCGATGAATGTGTGCGTAGCCTTGTTTAAAAAGCCGAAAATAATGCCTTATAGCAGCTGCATACCTGTGGGGATAACAACCCTATGATTTAAGCTGTTGATTTGAAATGAGTATTAGATATCTCATTTCATTCGACGATGTGTATATAGGGTTAGCTCTCGGTATAGGATTAGCTCTCGATTTAGTTCTAGTTCCCGTTTGAGTTTTGTGCTCTGTTCTACTCTTAGTTCAGTGCTTAATTCCAGGCTCCGATCGCCGCTACGGTTGATGAGATTGTGGTTTTATGGAGACTCCGGAAGCTAGGATTGCTCACAGAATGTTACGTTTTTGTCATGCTCAGAAGCTACGGGTATAGGGTAGACTGAATTTATGGGAGATAACATGGAGGTTACTATGAATTTGGAGCAGCAAGGCGAAATGGAACAAACGACTAAGGTGGTGCGCGAGTTCGCGCGGCAACTTGGCTACTTGTTGCAACATGAACGTGCGGGCTATGGATTAGATCAAACGGAGCTTGCCACGCAATCGTCTAAGACAACAAAAATGGGAAGATTTCTATGCCTACTGGAACCCCGACTACTGAATCGCAGCTGAAGCTTTATGAAGCATTGATGTTGCTGGCGCTTTGCGAAGAGAAGGGCACCATGAATGCGGCTTATATCAATTATGGTGTGGCGGCTGCGATTCTGGCCGAACTGCTTTTGATGAAGCGTATTGAAGTTGACGCGGAAAATAAAGACAAAGTACGAGTGCTGGATGACACGCCAACGGGTGATCAGGTGTTTGACGAAGCTCTCCAGAAGATGGCCACTGCGAAACGTCGTGGCAAACTGAAAGACTGGGTGATGCGCGTAGGGGCAATCCCTAAGTTGAAGCATAAAGTTGCGCAGGCATTGGTGGCGGACGGTATCGTCGAGTTGGAAGAGAAGAAGGTGCTCTGGCTGTTTACCAAGCGGGTGTATCCGGAAGTGAATCCGGCGCCGGAACAACATCTGCGCAGTGAAATGCGTCGGTTGATTCTTGATCGGCCACTGGAAATTGATCCACGAATTGCGGTCATTGTTTCCTTAGCCAAAGGCGCTCGGTTATTGCCGCAGGTCTTCAGTAAAGAAGAGTTGAAGGCAAATAAGGAACGTATTGAACAAGTGGTAAACGGCGAGCTATTGGGTAAAACTGCGAAAGATGTCATCGCCGCGGTTGAGGTAGCCGTCATGATGGCCGCGATAATGCCGGCGATTATGGCAGCCAGCACCAGCGCAGCCACCAGCGCCTCGACCAGCTGCTAACAGTTCAAGTTTTGATGGAGAATAAATAAATGGATGTGACGGCGGTATTGATTGAGCAGGCGACTGGCTTGCTGCTGACTTATGGTGGCTATGTTGTCGCGTTCGCGGTACTGGCTGCCTTTTTCACCTCGGCTTGGTTTAAGGGAAAGTTGGGTGAATTTCTGGTTAACATGGCGGCGTATTTCCGTCTGGACCATGATACCTATCACCTGATTAAAGATGTGACCCTTTTGACGGACACCGGAACCACGCAGATCGATCATATTATTGTTTCGGTCTATGGCGTTTTCGTGGTGGAAACCAAGTATATGAAGGGGTGGATTTTCGGCGCAGAGAACCAGAAGACCTGGACCCAGAAAATTTATCGGCATACGACCAAGTTTCAGAATCCTCTGCATCAGAACTACAAGCACGTTAAAACGCTGCAGTCGCTGTTGGACCTGAGTGATGAGCAGATTCATTCTGTCGTAGTGTTTATCGGGGATAGTGTGTTTAAGACTGCTATGCCTGCTAATGTGGCCTACGGTGGTGCTTATATCTCCTACATCAAGAGTAAAACCTAACCGGTGCTGAGCAGCGATCAGGTGTTTCAGCTGAAGCAACAAATCGAGCAAGGACGCTTGGAGCGTTCGTTCAAGACGAACCGTGACCACGTGCGTCACGTGCGCGAAACGCTGAATGCCAAAGCCAGCGCTACAGGCAATATCACTTGCCCGAAATGCGGCGGTGCGATGGTGTTGCGGGAAAGTAAGCGTGGGGAAACCGCCGGGCAGCAATTCTGGGGCTGCGGCGCTTACCCGAAATGCCGCGGCATCGTGCAATTCTAAAACATTGTGCGCCGCTCGAGCAGTGTAGATTGCACCGAATAATCCAAACGTGCAATGTCTGCGCTTTCCTAAAAATTCCTCGCATTCAGTCACTCGCAACGGTGGCGATTTCACAGATGTCGTCTAGTCTTAAAGGAGGTAGGGATTATAAATGATCCCACTTTTGAATTGCTACTGGATACAGGAGGCGTTATGAAGCTGGAAGCCATCTTACAAGATCCGTCTAAAGCGTATGAGAACCCCGAGGACGTATTGAACGACAGCAATCTGACTCATGATCAGAAAAAGCAAGTTCTGGATCAATGGGAGTATGACGCTCTGGAGCTCCAGGTCGCTACGGAAGAGAATATGCCTGGTCCGGAACAGGATTATTTAGCGGATATTCTTGAGGCCAAGAAAAAGCTCAACGGCGACGACGAATAGGGTAAACATAGACACGGGCGCGTACGTACCCCGCGACGCGCCCTCGTTTGTATGGTCAGGCTCACGCCACTGTATGATCAGACTCACGCCACGCGAGCTGCAACGGCTTTACACAATCCCCAGAACGTTACGCCCCAGACTAGCAACGCGATATAGAAAAAGGCCGTGGGTAGTCCGTGCAGGAAGTTAAATTCCATGGCTTGCAGCATCACGTAGGTACAGGCGCTGTACATGCCAAGCGGGAACACTGCGCCCCAGTAGAGTGGGTCATAGGCAAACGGAAACTTGCGCACGACGTGGCGCCATATCCCTAAAATCAGCAGCATCGGAATCCACCAGGTTCCGGTGGCCCAGTAGAAGATGGTAAAGCCTTTGATAAAGGGCGTTAAGGTTAAGAGAAAGGGCGCCTCCGTCGAGTTAATGACCAGCAATGATCCGGCCAGCGTTGAGATCGCCATAGCGCCCATATTGATCCAGTAGGGCGGCGCCAGGTCGCTTGGTACGAACTGGAAAAACGTATAGCGGTAAAAAATCAGCGACATCATCCAGATGTAGAGCATCCCACTCCATAGCCACATCGATAGCGCTAAGAAGTTAAGCTCGAGTTTCCAGGGCTGGGCGGTGTTAGTGGCTAAAATGGCACTTAAAACTGCTACCGATTGCGTAGCGACGACCGCCAGCAGCCATGCTCCACTGATACCTTTATCAAGCGTGGGTTTGTCGCGGCGAATAGTCAGCGCTGTAAAAATTGTGTAGGTAAGTACAATCCACAGCAGTAATGCGATGATCCAGCTTACAAACGCCACCCAATAAGCGTCGAACAGAATGAAAGCCTGACTACCAACCAGTGCGGTGCCTGCGACACTGGTGAAAAAACCTGGCCCGCGGCTATGACTAGTCAAGTCATCGACAAAAACATGGGTAAATCGCGCGGCGCGGTAACTGTAAAGGAAACTAAGCGTGACCCAGCCAAGGCAGGAGATAGCGAACAGTGTATAGGCTATCCAGGGATACTGCTGCTGGTGCGCCGCGATGGCAATGATTCCGGTCGCCATCACAAAACCAAAATAGGCAGGCGACAACTGCTCAGTTTTATCCATTAACAATAGCACTCTCCTTTTCGATACCTTCAGGTTACCTACTTTAACCAGTTCAAAAGTTGATAACCATCATCATTTACCGGACAGCCGTTGCCAGAAAAATATTCTGCGCGCTTATGGGAAGCCTAATTTCAATGTAATACACTAGCTGTTATTACAATTGGCAATAAAGACTTGAGGTAAACATGGATTACGTTCTTTTGGCATTAGGCCTGGTCTTATTGATTTCCGGCGCTGACGGTCTGGTTCGCGGTGCTGCGCGCTTGGCGGCAAGCATTGGCATTCCGACCATTGTCATTGGTTTGACTGTTGTCGCATTTGGTACCAGCGCCCCCGAGCTGGCGGTAAGTATTAACTCGGCGATAGCTGGGAAAAGCGAGCTGGCCATGGCGAATGTGGTTGGCAGTAACATTTTTAACGTGCTGTTTATTCTGGGTCTGGCGGCTGTTATCACGCCTTTGGTCATATCACGGCAGCTGATCCGTCAGGATGTGCCCATCATGGTGCTGGTCAGTGCACTGGTATTCTATCTGGCCTCCGATGGCGTGCTTAGCTTCTTCGAATGTGCCTTGTTGGTAGCGCTCTTGGTAATTTACACCGCTTTCCTATTTGTCCAGGGGAGAAAGTCTGAAAACGCCAAATCGGATGCTCCGGGTGGTGATGAATTAGCAGAACTGACGCAGGGCAATCACCCGGCCTGGCAGAGTTTGTTGTGGTTGGTGGTTGGCCTTGCGCTGCTTATTGCCGGTGCGAGTTTGCTGGTCAACAGCGCGGTGAACATCGCGCGTACCTTCGGCGTGAGCGAGGCGGTGATAGGTTTGACTATTCTGGCGATCGGTACTTCGTTACCTGAAGTTGTCACCTCAATTGTTGCCAGTATTAAAGGTCAGCGCGACATCGCGGTAGGTAACGTGGTCGGTAGTAATACCTTTAACCTGCTGGCTGTGCTTGGTATTTCAGGTGTAGTAAGTTTTGATGGTTTGACAGCAAATACACAGCTGGTGCAGCAGGATTTACCCATCATGTTGGGTGTTGCTATCCTGACCTTGCCGTTGGTGATAACAGGTTCCACCTTAAGTCGCAGCGAAGGCGCGCTGTTTTTCGGCCTCTACGTTCTGTACACCGCATTGTTGGTCGGTGCGGCGAAAGGTGAGGCCTGGGTCAGTTCGCTGATGTCACTGACCTGGTATGTGATCCTGCCGGTCACAGTGGTGGTAGTGGTAACGTCAGTCATCAGAGACGTGGCGAGACGGCGCAAATTGTCATAAAAATAAACTACACTTAGGCCTACAACTCGTTCATCTTAAGCAAAGGAGTACATGGAATGAAAACGGCTTATACCGACCCTGAACTTGAGCAACTACTGGAACGTTTCAACAAGGCGTTATTTGAAACTGACCCAATGAACACCTGCTGTCAGGAAAATGACAATTACGATGAATACGAGCGCATCGCTGCGACCGCGGTGAACTATATGGTTAAAGGCGCCTCGGAACGCGACGCCATTGAAAAAGCCCTGGTCGACAGCTTTGATGATCTGGTCACTGAGGACAAGGTCGACCAGGTTTTCACTGCCAGCGTAATGAAAAACTAGCCGTCGAATTAACTCTCTGGGCGCAGGTCACCATGCAGGAACTTAACGACAAAGACGACTTTGCCGTAACGTTCAAACGACCACTTAATGCATGCCTGTAACGCAGCCATAACTTCATCGTAATCACCAAATACCTGAGTGCTCAGGCTATTGGTGATGATGTGCAACTCCTCGAACTTATTGAGCTCATCAATAAAACCTTTGATGGGCTCAATATAATTGTCAGCGAGGGGGTATTTACTGATGTCGATTGTCAGTTTCATTACGACTTTACTCCTTTTATAAGCGAACGAAATCAAATCCTGTGAAGGTCTCAGAAGATTTCAGAAGGTATTCTTCACTCGTTTTGAGATCAGCATGTAGGGAATCCATATCAGAGCATAGATAATTGCGCGGATTATATCGACAACTGTGGCTTGATCAATGGTAACGAGATCAGGCATTAGCTTAAGAACGATCCAGGCGTCAGCAATTAACAACAAAGGTGAAAACGCGCATAAGAAAATAAATACCCTTGGAAACCAGCGGTGTTTACTGAAAAACAGATACACCAGCCAAAGCGAAACAAGCAGCATGAATGCGTTAGCCAGCATCTCCACATTCAGTAATAGTTCCAGGTAAGGAACGTAGAATTTTGAGTTTGGGTTGGATGTGAGTTCATAGGCACCGTTAACATAGTCAACGAACATAGGAATGTACTCAACGCTCAAAAACAAAGGGCTCATAATCACGCCAAAGGCGACCAGATAGAGCCATCCGCCGATACCTTTTAATTGTTTTTGTTGCTGTGGTTGTTGTTCCTGCTCTTGCTCTTGTAGTTGTAATTGCGCAGCGTCGCTCACGGCTAAGTTCCTTTTAGTAGTTATTATTCTTGGTTAAATTTTTTGTGTTGAGTCGCGCTCTATCACCCGCGGTTCAAAGATCGCTTTCAGTTCTGTTGTTGTTTGTGAATAGACATTCTTGAGCACCCAGCGTGCTGCCATCTGGCCGATTTCAGCAATTGGGTAATCAATGGTCGTAAGCTTCGGGTAGGTGTAATGGGAGAAATTAACGTTATCGAAGCCAATGACTGAGAGTTGGTCAGGCAGTTCCAGTGGAATATCGTGAGCTGCGGTAATGGCACCTGAAGCCATTTCATCGTTGGCGCAAACCAATGCGCTAAAGCTGGCATCGGCAGCCAAAAAATGTTGTAGGGCACGCACACCGCCGGTTTCCTGGAAGTCACCTTCGAAGAACAACGCTTTGTTTTCACTAACGCCAAATTCAGCCAGTGCTTCCAGATGCCCGGCGTAGCGTTCTTTGGCGTCATTTTTCCACATTGGACCGGATACATAAGCGATTTCACGATGGCCAAGTTGCAGCATGTGGCGGGTGGCAAGATAGCCACCATGGCGGTTATCCAGGGTGATACAGCGCTCGGCAATGGCGCGCACGTAGCGGTTGATCAAAACAAAGGCACAGCCGCCGTCGGCCAGACCGCGCAGATAATTGTCGCTGACAGATTCAACGTGCAGAATTAGTGCATCGCAATTACGGCTGCGCAGGAATTCGATACTCTCGCGTTCCATTTCGGCGTCGCTATGACCAGCGGCAATAATGACGTGTTTACCGACGGCGCGGAATTCAGCTTCGATACGACTCAAGAGCTCGCCGTAAAACGGACCGCTCAGCTCTGATACCAGAATGCCGATACTGTTCGAGCGATTGCTGGCGAGAGATTGCGCAACTGAATTAGGCCGGTAGCCGAGCTCATTCATGGCGGCTTCGACTTTTACCCGGGTCGCTTCGCGTACCGGCGCGGTGTTATTGATAACACGCGATACTGTCGCCAGTGATACGCCGGCCAACCTGGACACTTCGTAAATTGTTGCCATCTCGTGCAGGACTCTTGTTAGCTTCTGTTTTTCTTAGGATTCGTTTGTTAGCTCTTGAGCAATTTTTATTACCCGCGCCTGATCAAGAGTGTACCTGCGCATTATCCAGGCAACAAGTAGTGAGGCGATGGCGGGCAACACGGTAAAGGCCACTAAAATGCCAAACTGGGTGTGTTCGGTCTGTATTTGATCGGCCTGATAGTTATAAAACGCCAGCCACCAGCCAGCAATGGCACCACCTAAGGCAATGCCAATCTTAATGAAGAACACCACCGAGGAATACACCAGGCCGGTGGCGCGAATGCCCGATTGCCGTTGCCCGAAATCGACCACATCGGCAATTTTCGCCCACAGCATGGGCGTTGCCATCTGCAGGAAGAAGCTCCAGAGAAAGTACAGAATAAAAGCCAGTACAAGCTGATCCGGATCTACCCAGAACGCCGCTACGGACATTACCGCGGCAATAATTTGCAGGGCTTTGTAGGCGATAACTTTATCGACTCTGCGGGTCAGTGGATTGGCCACCGCGCAACCGAGAATATTGCCAACCATGCCCAGAGAGATGAATGCGGTGATCAAATCTTCACGCAGCAAATAATATTTTACGTAATAAATCGCCAGGGTATTTTTAATGGCGATACCGATCAGCAGCACCACAGCGACAATAGCCAGGGTGCGCAAGGCATCGTTCTGCCAGAGGTTGCGCAATCCAGAGCCCAGTGTCAGGTGTTGTGTAGCAGGGGGATGAACCCGTTCTTTGGTGCCGGCGAAACACAGTAAAAACAACATTACACCAAATACACTCATGGCGCCGATAGTCAGTTGATAGCCAAGCGCACGATCGCCCTGACCGAAAAAGTCGACCAGGGGCAGGGTGAGCAGGGTGACAATGAGACCACCAAGCATGCCGAACACGAAGCGGTAGGATTGCACCGAGACCCGTTCTTCAGGATCCTTGGTCAGCACGCCACCCAGCGCCGAGTAAGGGATGTTAATGGCGGTGTAAGCCAGCATCAGCAAGGTATAGGTGACATAGGCATAGATAACTTTGCCGGTGTTGTTTAAATCAGGTGTGGTGAAGGCGAGAATACTGCAGACTGCAAAAGGAATCACCAGCCACAATAAATAAGGACGGAACTGGCCAAAGCGCGTCCGGGTTTTATCCGCCAGTAAGCCCATCATGGGATCGGTGACCGCATCAATCAGCCGTACCACCAAAAACATGGTGCCGACCGTCGCCGCTGAGATGCCAAAAATATCGGTGTAGAAAAACGCTAAAAACAGCATTACGGTCTGGAAAATAAGATTGCTGGCTGTATCGCCTAAACCGTACGCAACTTTTTCGCGGCGAGAAATCATAACGCCTCCACAGCTGGTAACTGTGATTTCCGTTGAAGCCAGAAGGCCTGTAAGGCCCGTGCACTGGACTTTAATATACGTTGTTGGGTGTCAAAGTCTACATAGACGATACCAAAGCGTTTACTGTAGCCTTCCGCCCATTCGAAGTTATCGAGCAAGCTCCAGGCAAAATAGCCGTTGATTGTCACTCCGGCCTCAATGCAATCGTGTACTGCCATCAAATGCTGCTGATAGTAAACAATACGGGCATCGTCACGCACGCTATTGTTAATTACCTGATCGGGAAACGCTGCGCCATTTTCAGTGATATAAATCGGTGGCAGGTTTGTGAAGCTGCGGTTCAGGTCGGTCAGTATCTCCGTCAATCCCTGTGGATAAATTTCCCATCCCATTTCTGTTAGTGGCGGTATTGTCGGTGGCACATCTGAGAACCAGTTGTTCTTTGCACGAAATACCGTACGGGTGTAATAGTTAACCCCGAGAAAATCCAGGGGTTGGGAAATAATCTCCATGTCTCCGGCGGCAACTGAGGGTTGATCTTCCTCCTGCAGTTGCTGCAGTAAATCCGGGTAACTTGCGCTTAACAGCGGCTGTAAATACCAGAGATTATGGTATTGATGTGCCTGCCAGGCGGCCTGACGGTCGGCTTTACTGTCGGAAGCTGGATGGCAGGGACTAAAATTCAGCACGATGCCATGTTGTGCCTGCGGCGCGTGCTTGCGTAGCACAGGCATTGCCAGACCGTGGGCGAGCAGCAGGTGATGTGCCGCCTGACGGCCTTCGCGGCGGTTTTTATGGCCTGGTGCGTGAATGCCTGCCTCGTAACTTAAATAAGCACTGCAAAAGGGTTCATTGATAGTGGCGTAACTGGCAACTTTATTGCCCAGCGCCTGGCCAATCACCTCGGCGTATTCAGCAAAACGGTACGCGGTTTCACGATTGAGCCAGCCCCCCTGATCTTCAAGGTACTGGGGCAGGTCCCAATGGTACAAAGTCACATGGGCCTGGATCCCATCAGCACGCAGCGCGTTAACCAAATCGATATAAAATTGCAGGCCCTGGCGATTCACTGAGCCGTCGGCGTTGATAACCCGTCCCCAGGCAATGGAAAAACGATAAGCGTCGACGCCGAGGTCGCGGATAATCTGCAGGTCTTCGCGCCAGTGCTTAATATGCTCACAGGCCACCAGGCCATCGGAGCCGTCTTTAATACGTCCGGGTTCGGCGCAAAAGGTATCCCAAATACAAGGTTCGCGTTGTGCCGCACCACCTTCAATCTGGAAGGAAGAGGTAGCAACACCGAACAGGAAGTCGCTGGATAACAGTCTGGAATGCTTCGGTAAGCTTATTTTTGTCATAAAAGTCGTGTTCTCAGTTGCCGAAGAGTTTCCGCCAAAGGATTGCGATTAAACTCAATTATGCTATAAATGAAAGCGCTTTCATCATAGGCTATTAAACAACCTATCGTCAAAAAATAATAAAGATTGAGGCCGTTATGACCCAACAGACAACAAATTATCGGTTCGCGCTTACGGCGTTAACCTCGTTATTCTTCATGTGGGGCTTTATCACCTGCATGAATGACATTCTGATCCCTTACCTGCGGCTGCTGTTTGATCTTAATTATGCCCAGTCGATGTTGATTCAGTTCTGTTTCTTTGGTGCCTATTTCATCGTGTCGGTGCCGGCCGGTCATCTGATTGGTAAGATTGGCTACAAGTCAGGTATCGTCACCGGTCTGATGATTTCCGGCGCGGGCTGTATATTGTTTTATCCAGCCGCCCAGGCAGAAGTCTACGGATTATTCCTGTTGGCACTATTCGTGCTGGCATCGGGGATTACTATTTTACAGGTTGCGGCTAATCCTTATGTGACGGTGCTAGGCGACCCGCGCACAGCGTCCAGTCGTCTGACCATGACGCAAGCATTCAACTCGCTGGGCACCACCGTGGCACCGTTCTTTGGTGCCTGGCTGATTTTTGGTGGCGTGGCGGATCCGGAAGTTACCGGCGTCTCTAAAGATACCGTCAGCCTGCCGTATTTTATTCTGGCCGGTACCCTGGTACTGATGGCGTTTATTTTCATGCGTCTGAAGTTGCCGAATATGGGCAAGGTTGATCCAACCGAATATATTCCAAGTGACGCCAAAGCCTGGAAACAGAAGCATCTGATGTTGGGTGCCGTGGGTATCTTTGTTTATGTCGGCGCCGAAGTAGGAATAGGCAGTTTTCTGGCGATGTATATCGCCGACCCGGCTATCGGCGACATGAGCATGTCAAAAGCGTCCCATTATATTTCCTGGTATTTCGGTGGTGCGATGGTCGGACGTTTCCTCGGTGCGGCAATCATGCAGCGGATCAGTGGTAACCGGGTGTTGGCATTCAATGCACTGGCTGCGGTCATTTTAGTGGCCACCACCATGCTGAGCTCAGGTGCTCTGGCGATGTGGTCCCTGTTGTTTGTCGGCTTATGTAATTCGATTATGTTCCCGACCATTTTCAGTCTGGCATTGCAGGATCTCAAACAATGTCGTGGTCAGGGGTCGGGCATTTTATGTCTGGCGATTGTCGGCGGCGCAATTGTACCGTTGATCCAAGGCTTCCTCGCTGACCGTGTTGGCATTCAGATGGCCTTTATAGTGCCGTTGGTATGCTATGTCTACATTGCATATTATGGCATGAGCGGGTATAAACCGCGGCAATCACAAGTGGTGCAGGAGGCAGCTAATGCAGCAGAGTAAATTACCAAAGAAGGTTTTAGCGACGTGCATCGCATTAGCTTTGATGGGGTGTACAGAGGTCGCAACTGAGAAACAGTCAGAACCTGCAAATACACCGATCTGGCCCGCAATTGCATCACCTGTTGCGCTGGATCCAGCCCTCGAGCAAAAAATCACGGAGATGCTGGCCGAGATGACTCTGGAGCAAAAAGTCGCCCAGATGATCCAGCCGGAAATCCGCGATATTACCGTGGACGACATGCGCCGCTATGGTTTTGGTTCTTATCTGAACGGCGGTGGCGCGTTTCCAAACAATGATAAATACGCCACCCCACAGGACTGGATCGCGCTTGCGGAAGCCATGTATCAGGCGTCTGTGGACGATACCCAGGACGGCAGCAGTATCCCGACCATGTGGGGCACCGATGCTGTACATGGTCACAACAACGTGATTGGTGCGACGATTTTTCCCCATAACATTGGCCTGGGTGCAGCAAATAACCCCGATCTGATTGAACAGATTGCTGCGGTGACAGCGCGTGAGGTCATGGTCACCGGTATTGACTGGGTGTTTGCGCCTACGGTTGCGGTTGCGCAGAACCTGCGCTGGGGTCGTACCTACGAGAGCTATTCGGAAAACCCGGCTATCGTGCGCGATTATGCCGCCGCTATTGTGCGTGGGTTACAAGGCAAACCGGGTGAGAATTTCCTCAGCGAGCAGCATGTCATCAGTACCGTCAAACACTTCGTTGGTGACGGCGGTACCACTGACGGTATCGATCAGGGCAATACCGAAGTTGATGAAAAAACTTTGTATCGTATTCACGCCCAAGGTTATGTCGGTGGTCTGGAAGCTGGCGCACAAACGGTAATGGCGAGTTTCAATAGCTGGAATGGTGAAAAGATTCATGGCAGTGAGTATTTATTGACGGATGTGCTGAAGCAGAAGATGGGCTTTGATGGCTTTGTGGTCGGTGACTGGAACGGTCATGGGCAAATTCCGGGCTGCAGTAATCACGATTGTCCGCAGGCTGCCAATGCCGGCTTAGACGTTTACATGGTGCCGACCGGAGCCTGGAAGCCTTTGTATGAAAATCTGGTACAACAGGTGCGTGACGGTGTTATCCCGCAGAGTAGGGTTGATGACGCGGTGCGCCGCATCCTGCGGGTGAAAATGCGCGCTGGGCTGTTTAATAAGCCGAGCCCGGCAGAGCGGCCGTTGGCGGGGAAAACCGAGTTGATTGGTAGCAGTGAACACCGCAGCGTTGCGCGCGCCGCAGTGCGCCAGTCGCTGGTGCTGCTGAAGAACCAGAACCAACTGTTACCGCTTGATCCGGGCCAGCATATTCTGGTGGCAGGGTCAGGGGCTGATAACATCGGTCAGCAATCCGGCGGCTGGACCATCAGTTGGCAGGGCACCGGTAACACGAATGACGACTTCCCGGGCGGTACCTCGATTTATACTGGTATTGCCGAGCAAGTGAGTGCCGCTGGCGGAAAAGCGGTGCTGGCAACTGACGGCCGATTTGAAGAACGCCCTGACGTTGCCATTGTCGTCTTTGGCGAAGAGCCGTATGCCGAAGGCAATGGCGATATCGCCAACCTCGACTATCAGCGTGGCAACGCCACAGATCTGGCGTTACTGCAACAGTTGCAAGAACAGGGCATTCCGGTGGTAAGTTTGTTTATCAGTGGCCGCCCGTTGTGGGTGAATCCTGAGCTGAACGCGTCCGATGCCTTTGTCGCCGTGTGGTTGCCTGGCAGCGAAGGCGCAGGTATTGCAGATGTTATTTTGCGTAACGCTGCGGGCGAGATTCAGTATCCGGTACAGGGACGTTTACCATTTTCCTGGCCAGCCACTCCTGCTCAGGCCGATCGCCGTTCGTTAAACCCGGAAAATCCACCGTTGTTGCCAGTCGGTTTTGGCTTAAGCTACGGCGAAAGCGATGAGCTCGCCACTGAGCTACCGGTGCAATTCGGTGACGCCAGCACTACAGCGACACTGCCGGTGTTTGATCGTGCGCCGCAGTCGCCCTGGCTGATCGAGTTGCGCAGCGGTGCTGAACGCAGCATTGTCGAAAGCAGTATCCAGTCTCTGGGCGCTATCACCACTGAAACTTTCGACGATCAAGTGCAGGAAGATGCGCGTACCATGCAATTTGCCGGTACTGACGCAGCGGCTTTTAACTTTGTCAGTCCGTTCCCACGTGATTTACGTGCCTATGCAGAGAAAGACGGTGCGCTGGTCGTTACCCTGCGGCTGGAATCGGATGTGCCGGATGATGCGAAGCTAACGCTTTACTGTGGCGAAAATTGCGGTATTGCAGTCCCCGTTGGCGAGCATTTGCGCGCCTTAACCGCAGGCGAATGGCAGACGCTGGCGTTCGATGTTGCGTGCTTACAGGATTTAGGTCTGGATATGGCCAAAGTAAGTGGCATCTTCGGTCTTGCTTCAAGTGAGCAATGGAGTGTTAGTTTTAACGATGTGCGATTGGAACCTGAGGCTGACAACAGCAGTATCTGTTTATAATTGCATATTAACTTTAGCTTTCTTCCTTCCAAAAAAAAGCCTGCTTACGCAGGCTTTTCTTCAGTTCCAGGGTCGTTTCTTTCTTCGTTTCAGGTTTGCTCAAACCTGTGTCCTGACACTCATCAGAAGCTATATCTAGCTCCCAACGAGTACCGCGGACCATACTGACGGGCGAAGAGGAACTGTTCTTCATACCGTCCGTATCCTTGCTCAGTCTCATTGTTCAGGTTGATACCTTCGAAGAAGACTGTAAAGCGATCGGTGATGTCATAATTCACACTCATGTCCCACTGGCCGTATTCACGGGCATACTGTGGAGGAGCATCAGCGGAACCTTGTGCCTGACCCACACCAATCAGGTAACTGTCGCGCCAGGCATAAGTAACTTTGACTGAAAAGCCATGCTTTTCATAGAAAGCCTGGAAGTTTGCTGAGTTACTTAATCCCGTCAGTGGTGCTTGTTGGGTCAGGCTATCCGTATCAAACTCAACATCGCCGTCGACGACGGTTGCGTTGGCGCCTAAACCAAAGCCACTTTCGCCAAACACGTGTTGTACGGCCATTTCAACGCCTTCAACCATTTTGCTATCGGTATTGCTCGGCTGGGTAATGTTCCAGACAATCAGAGGATCATCGGAGTTTGGCTCAATCACGCCTTCGCCGTTGCCATATCCAAGCGCCAACATTTCTTCAAAAATCGCTGTGCTTGTGGCCTGTTCGTTACGGGCTTCAAGTGAGGCAATTGCCTCCTGATAACGAGGTCCCTGGAAAATGTCATGCAGGCCATCAATAGTGATTTCGGTGATGGTGTTCTGAATGAAGTTATCCACGTCTTTACGGAAGTAACCAATCGAAGCATAACTTGCCGGCCCGTAGTAGTACTCAAGCGCAACGTCGAAGTTGGTAGACTCATAGGGCAGTAGGTTGGTATTACCCTGACCACCCACACGTGAGCCAGGTTTTGGACTACCGCTTAAGGAGCGGCCACCGGCTAATGCACCTAAAGGTGCGCGGGTGATGGATTTACCGTAAGAGAAACGGCCGATAAGGTCTGGTGCTAACTCAACCTTCAGGTCAAACATTGGTAAGAATACGTCATGTTCACCATTCAGGGTTAAGAAGCTCGCTTGATCTTCCGGTTCGTATTGCATGATCCATTCTGATGCACTGACCCAGTTGACCTGACGCTCAACCCGTTGTTTGGTGGTACTGCTGACATCGGTTTGTTCGTAGCGAACGCCAACATTCAGTTGCGAATAGTAGCCAGCGATCTCAAAGTCCCAATCGGACTGAATAAAGATTGCATCGGTAACTTCATTGACGCCAGACTGACTGTCGATCCCGTTGCTAAATGGGTCTGCTAAATAAGCGTCGCTGCCCATAAGCGCTTCGGTCAGGTAGGCACGCTGGCGGGCAACTGCTTCATCAAAGTCGTAGGTGTAATAGTAGTTGGTTAACAAATCGCTACCGCCACCGGCAAACTGATCGAGAAAATCACCGGTGTCATTACGGGTAAACATCCCATCCGGGAAGATAAAGGCAAATGACGGATTGAATCCCGGACCACCTTCTAAGCCGCTCCAGGCTGTATAACCGCCAAAGGTCTGGTCGGTACGTGACAGGCCAGCAGTCACTTTAACCAAGGGTAGATCAAAAGTTCCGTTGTTAAACCACTCCGATTTGAACTGGTACTGTTTCACCGTCGACTCGCCCGGACGCCGGAAAAACTGACTAAAGTTTGAGTCAATTTCACTTGGCATCAGCTCGTTGGTGCCGTTGGCCCAGTTAATCAGGACTTGTGGTATTTCACCGGTACGGTAGTCGTAGATTTTTGAGTTCAGTTGATCTGAACCCAAAATCACCTGACCAAAAAAGTTGCTGCCCGGGTCGACGCCGTCATCGGTTTCATTACTTGAATCATGAGCGTCGAACCAAAGTTTTAAGTCATTGTTGACGTCATAGGTAATATTCAGGCCAACAGACTCAGCCTTAACTTCAGTGGTGCCTTTCTCTGCAGTAAAAGAACCGTCATTACCGGAGATATCGGCGTACAGTGCTGTCCCATTCTCATCCAGTTCGTAGGAGTTGATATTGCCACCAAACTCATTCCAGATCCCCCAGCCGAAAGCGGTGCGGCCAGTGAGCGAGCGGCTCGCCGTGTAGTCAGCGGTGATCATCAGATCGCGAATTGGCGCAAACTGTAAGGTCAGTTGACCGTTTGTCCGTTCCTGGCTGAGATCTTCAATTCCGTAGTTCATATCTTTCGGGAAGAAATGATTACCGATGCGGTTGCCTTCCTCATCGACCGGACGTGGGTCAATAAATTCGCCTTCAGCCAGGTCGGGTAAACCGACGTTGGCCTGCCAACCCTGAATATTCGCCCGTTGTACCTGGAAGTCGCGACGGTAGTTGGAGAAAGAGAAGGCGACACCAAAGGTGTCATCTGCAAAACTGTTACTATAAACAGCTGCTATTTCGGGAGTGATGTCGTCACCTTTCTCCACCGAAGTATCATGCATGCCTTTGGCCATAATGGAAAAGGCTTCGCCGGGGCGCTCGAGAGGGCGAGTGGTGACGATATTAACAGTCGCACCCAGACCGCCACTAGGCAGTGCTGCTCTTGCGGTTTTGTACACCTCAAGCGCACTTACACCCTCTGACGACAGGTTTTCCAGATTGTACGAACGGGTGTTACCGGTACCCGGCATTTGCCGTCCGTTCAAGGTAATCAGGTTGAAGTCAGGACCGAAGCCCCTCACCGTGATCTGACTACCTTCACCATTGACCCGGCTGACCGATACACCGGTAATGCGTTGTAACGATTCAGCCAGGTTGGTGTCAGGGAATTTTCCCATTTCTTCCGCACTAATGGCGTCAACAACGCCACTACTATTGCGTTTGAAATCGACGGAGCGAGCCAGACTACCACGGATACCCCGTACTTTAATGACTTCTACCGCTTCTTCCTGACCGGTTTGTTGAGCCGATTGCTGTTGCTGGGTCTGTTCTTGCTCTTGCTCGTTATTTTGAGCATTGTCCTGTGCATATACGGGCGCAATTAGACCTGCTGTAAGTACCAGGGAGATTGCTGCAGCGACCGGACTTTTCATAAACGTAATGGTTTTCATAATTGTTTTATTCCGTTTCTGTTGTCGTACGCGTTAAAAGTTTGCAATTTCAACGTTATCAATCTGATAGACCACGCCCTGGCCGGTACCCCAGGCGGGGAAGACCATAATGACGTTGATATCACTGATATCGAGACCCGCATCGAATAAATCTTGCAGCGGGAAGTTATAACGCGCCCATTCACCGACTACTGGAGCCTGGTCGTAGTTACCTGCAGCTAAGGGTAATTCAACAGCTGTTGCTGCACCGGTCGATTCAAGTTTAAAGAACCAGTCGGTTTCACCGCCACTTGGCGCAGTAACAATGCGCATGTCAAAACTCACTGCGCCGTTTGCCACCAGCGGAGAAGCATCATAAGAGACTCCTTCTTCGGCCAGGAAACCAAGCACTGTTTCAGGCCAGCCGGGAATTTCAAACTGCGCGACTGAGCCATAAGGCGCACCAGCGTCAACGACTTGTGGCGTGGTGCCGGCACAGCAGTCCCACAATGACCAGCCAGAAGCGATGTTATTTTCGAATACGGTCAGACCGTCATTGCCAGCGCTAGGGTTATAAATACGCGCTTCATCGACACGATAGACAGCGCCCTCGCCAGTGCCCCAGGCAGGGAAGATCATGACGACATCGATTGCTGACACATCTAGACCCAAGTCGCTTAATGTCTGTAATGGGAAGGTATAAGTGGTCCACTCACCGATAACAGGCGCAGTGCCGGCGTTACCTGTTGCCAAATCAACTTCAACTGCAGTTGAGGCGCCATCGGATTCGATCTTAAACTTCCAGACTGCATCAGGTCCTGCTGGCGGACTGACAACTTTCATATCGAATTGCACCACACCTTCAATTTGAATAGCTGATGCATCGAACTGAATACCACTGCCATCCGGTGGTTTAAAGCCCATGACCGTTGGCGTTGCGCCGATTGAAAATTCTGCTACTGAGCCGCGCTCCTGATCATCGACAACGCTTGGCGTGGTTCCGCCACAGCAGTCCCACAGTGGCCACTCAGGGTTTTCTGTGTCGCCGAATAACACTAATTCGGGTGAAGGGCCTTCAGGCGCCGCAATCTCGACATTAGTGAGTAGATATTCCGCACCTTCTCCGGTACCCCAGGCAGGGAAGACCATAACTACATCTATGGCTGAGACATCAAGACCTGCATCGGAAAGCATTTGCAGTGGGAACGTATAGGTTTGCCATTCACCAGCAACCGGTGAGACGCCTTCGCTGCTTGCTGAGATCGGAAGTTCAGCGAAAGTTGAGCCTTCATTGCTCTCTACCTTGAACAGCCAGGTAGAATCCGGGTTGGCAGGTTGTGACACCACTTTCATATCAAAGCTTACTGAACCGGTTTCCAGGATCGGTGAAGCATCAAATGGTGATGGCGTGCCGTTGGGATCGGTGATAAACGCAGCACGGCTGATAAAACCGTTAACTGTCGGCGCGGAACCCACGGTAAAGCGATAGGCGTTACCGGCTTCTGGATCCTCAACAATCTCTGGAGTTGAACCGCCACAGCAGTCCCATGCCGGCCAGTTTGGATTAGGCGTACCGTCAAAAATAGTTAAGTTACGGGCGATACCGTCCGAAGGGGGTGAGGGGATTGGAGCTTCACCCTCAACCAGAGTTTCTTCGTCTTTATAGCCAGCGCGAATAGTTTCGCAACCACGACCCGTTTGCGGATTTTGCGCACATTCGTAAACCCGAACGTAATCAATTTCGAAGGTCTGGCCATTAGCAAAAGCTTCCGGATCGACGCCTAAGTTATTCACGTTCTCGGGCCAGGTGCCACCGACCGCTAAGTTCATGATTAAATGAAACCGCTGATCAAAGGGTGCCGCGTCATACACGGTTTCCAGTTCGCCCGTGGCTTGATTAAAGAACTCGGCAAACCAGCCGCGATGACGCAGGCCAACAGCTTCGCCTTTACTGTTGTAGCGAACAAGCGACTGCATTTGGGTTTGATACAAATAGCCGTCAACGTACCAGCGAATTTCACCTTCCTGCCATTCAATAGTGTAGGTGTGGAAATCGTCAGCCGGATTCTCACCGCCGGGCAGGGTGTAGGCTTTACCTGATGACGAGTTGTTTGGCGCGTCACGACCGTAATGCAAGGTACCGTAAACCTTTGACTCAAGGTTACCTTCGTCGTCTTCGGTTTTCAGGTTGACTGCTTCGACGATATCGATTTCACCTGAGTTTGGCCAACCGCCGTAAACTTCGTCTGTTGGAAACATCCAGACTGCCGGCCATGAACCTTGTCCATACGGCATTTTCGCACGTACTTCAATGCGGCCGTAGGTAAAGTCGCCTTTGTATTTACTATTCAGGCGTGCTGATGTGTAAGGTTTTTCAGCTCCTTCGTCTGCGGGCAGAGCGACGATCTTGAGCGTGTCGTTAGAAACAAACGCATTGGCAGAACTGTCCGTATAGCACTGCTGCTCCTGGTTCCCGCCACCCTGACAGTTGACCTCGAAATTCCATTTATTCGTGTTGACAGAGCTGCCGGAAAATTCGTCACTCCAAACCAACTGCCAGTCACTTACCGGTGCAGTGGTATCGATTGCGTCAAAGTCCGAATTGGTCTTTACATCGCTACCACCACCACATCCGGCAAGGCCAAGCGTTACAAAGAGAGCCGCAATGTGACTCTTTTTTATTATTGTGTTGTGCATAACTGAGTTCCTGATTGTTTACTCGCGTTGTTCTGTTGTTGTTCTGTAATCGTCACGCCGAAGCTTACGATTTGCTATAATGTAAGCGCTTTCATACCATAGAACAAGAACTTCTGAGCGTCAATCGTCTCTGCTTAAAAACTATGCATCAGATCGTCAAGATAATGATTTAACTCAGATTAGTTGCGTTTATACCAGGCCAGTGTGGTATCAAGCATGCGCTGGCTGAAGCCCCACTCATTATCGTACCAGGCCATGACCTTTACCAGACGGCCGTTGACGCGGGTTTGGCTGGTATCGAACACGGATGAGCTTGGGTTGTGATTAAAATCAATGGATACCAGCGGCAGGGAGTTAATGCTGAGTACATCAGCTAACGGCTGCTGTTTTGCCGCGTTACTAATAATGTCATTTACTTCAGCCACATTGGTTTGCCGTCCGGCAATGAAAGATAAGTCCACCAGTGAGACATTTTGAGTCGGGACCCGTACAGCTAATCCTTCGAAGCGACCCTGGAGTTCGGGGATAACGAGTCCTACTGCAGCTGCTGCGCCAGTTTTTGATGGGATCATTGAAGTCGCAGCAGCACGCGCACGTTGCGGGTCGCTGTGATAGGCGTCTAGCAGGTTTTGATCATTGGTATAGGCATGAATGGTGGTCATCACACCTGATTCTATGCAGAGCTGCTGATGCAGTGGTTGGGCGATGGGAGCCAGACAGTTGGTCGTACAGGAGGCATTGGAGACAATCGTCATATTCTGGCTAAGTTGTTGATGGTTAACGCCATACACTATAGTGGCGTCAGCATTTTTAGCAGGCGCTGAAATCAGAACTTTCTGTGCGCCTGCCTGCAGATGCGCTGAGGCACCTTCACGGTCGGTAAACAAACCAGTACATTCGTATATGATATCAATATTTAGCTCACCCCAGGGAAGTTGCGCCGGATCGCGTTGACTGAAAAGCTTGATGGTCTTGTCATTGATGGTGAGTGTATTCGAACTTTGTTGAATATTCCCCGGAAAAATACCGTGTACCGAATCAAATTTAAGCAGGTGGGCGTGGATAGCGGGTTCGCCGAGGTCATTGATAGCCACAATTTCGATGTCGTCGTGCAGTTTACGCTCGCACCATGCCCGCAGAATGTTTTTACCAATACGGCCAAAGCCGTTGATTGCGACTCGAATGGTCATAAAGTCCTCACTTGATCAGTTTTGCTGGTTCACAGATAAAATTATGTAATAAAATTACACTGAAACCGCAAACGATCAAGTGGGTGAGTGCGAAAATGTAAAATAATTACATCCTAGCCTTTATGTTTGTCGAACCTTGAATCGCGTAAGCTTTCCTTTATCAGCCGCAACTTGTCACGAAAATCTGGTCCACGGCGCAGGGTATAGCCGGTGATTAAGACATCAATCAACACCAGTTGTGCAATCCGTGATGCCATTGGCATGTAGACATCGGTGTCTTCAGGTACCTGGCTGGAAAGTACGATCGAGCATTCGTCGGCGAGCGGACTTGGATCTGCGGTAATCCCTAACACTGTAGCTTGCGTCTGACGCGCGATGGCGGCAATTTCACACAGAGCTTTGGTGCGGCCGGTATGGCTGATAAACACCAGCACATCGGTGGGACCTGAGTTGATGGCTGCCATACGTTGCATCATGACATCGTCGGAAAACAGCACTGGCGTATCAAAACGCAGAAACTTATTCTGCGCGTCATGGGCAACTGAGGCCGACGCACCAAGTCCGAAAAATGAAATCTTGGTAGCGTTACTCAAGGCCTCAATTGCCTGCTCTAAACGGTCGATGTCGATATGCTTGCGGGTTACGTTGAGCGCCGCCATAGTGGATTCGAAGATCTTACCGGTAAAATCCTCGGTGCTGTCATCTTGTTCTACGTGACGGTTTACAAAAGGAGTTCCTTTGACCAAGCTTTGGGCAAGTAAGAGTTTGAAATCTGGATAACCTTTCGTACCTAAGGTGCGGCAAAACCGGTTTACCGTCGGCTCACTTACTTCGGCAAGCTGAGCCAGCGTGGCTATACTTTTATGAATTGCACCCTGTGGGTCAGCCAGGATGACATCCGCGACTTTACGCTCCGATTTACTTAAAGAGGCGACTTCACTGTGCAGTTTCTCAAGCAAGTTCATGTTTGATGTTCCAGATTATCTTTTGTAATTTTATTACATTTATTGGATTTATCGAGAATTCACTGTTAGCATCCTAGCTGATTTGTTGCAAAATTACATAACCAAGAGGCAAATAATGACAACAGCTGCTGAATGTTGCGATCTCATTCTATTTGGTTCGCTCGGCGATCTGGCCCGGCGCAAGTTACTGCCAGCGCTTTATCAGCTTGAAAAGGCAGAACTTTTGCACGAAGACTCCCGTGTCATCGGAGTAGCGCGCGAAGCACTATCGGCGGATGATTTCCGTGAACGCGTAAAGCAGAGTCTAAAAGAATTCGTAACTAAAGAACAAATCGACGAGGATGTATGGCAACGCTTTGCCAGTAAGCTGCATTATTGTGCCATCGACCTGGCTGACCTGGACGCCTACACTGAGTTAGCTGAGCTCGCGACACCCAAGCAGCGCACGCCAATCTGTTATTTTGCAACACCACCCAGTTTATTCCCAGTGATTTGTGACGGTCTGGCCAGCATCGAGCTGAATCAGGCTCCAGCACGGGTCGTTCTGGAGAAGCCTCTGGGCCATGATTTAGCCTCATCACGTAAGATCAATCAGCACGTGGCGTGTTATTTTGACGAGTCGCAGGTCTATCGGATTGATCATTACCTGGGTAAAGAAACCGTTCTCAATTTATTAGCCTTGCGATTCGCCAACTCGATTTTTTCCGATCACTGGAATTACAACACCATCGACCACATTCAGATCACCGCCGCAGAGCAGGTAGGTGTTGAAGGACGCTGGGGCTATTATGATGACGCCGGGCAGCTGCGCGATATGGTGCAGAACCACTTATTACAGGTAATGTCACTGATTGCCATGGAGCCGCCGACCCGGCTTGATGCAGACAGCATCCGCGAAGAAAAACTAAAAGTACTCAAATCGTTGCGGCCCATCACCCAGAACAATGTCCGCGAAGATACCGTGCGTGGTCAGTACGCTGCTGGCTTTGTTGGCGACCGAAAAGTACCTGGCTACATGGAAGAAGAGGGTGCCAGTGGTAAGAGCAAGACCGAAACCTTTGTTGGCCTGAAAGCTCATATCGACAACTGGCGCTGGTCTGGCGTACCTTTTTACCTGCGCACTGGTAAACGTATGCCGCAAAAACGTACCGAGGTCGTGATCACCTTCAAGGCTCAGCCGCATAATATTTTTCATGAAACCTTAAGTCAGTTACCACCTAACCGCTTGATCATTCGTTTGCAGCCCGACGAAGGCGTCGAAATTCAGATGATGAATAAGATCCCGGGGCTTGGTAAACGCATGCAACTGAAGCCCACTACGCTCGACCTAAGCTTTTATGAAACCTTTGAAAGTAAGCGTATTGCGGATGCTTATGAACGGTTGTTGCTGGAAGCCATTGAAGGCAATCAATACCTGTTTGTGCATCGGGAAGAAGTGGAACATGCCTGGCGCTGGATTGATGGAATTCGTTCAGCATGGTCAGAAGTTGATGAAGCGCCTAAGTCCTATCCGGCAGGAACCTGGGGTCCCGTCGCTTCAGTCGCGCTGCTGGCGCAGGATGGTCGTGAATGGGATGACGAATCATGACAGTAAGTATACAACGCTTTGCTAACGACAAAGATCTGGTTGCTTATTTTAACCGCAAGCTCCGTTTACAGCTTGAACAGGCCATCGCCGAGCGCGGACACGCTTATTTAGTGGTGTCGGGCGGACGTACCCCGATTCCGTTATTTAAAACACTGGCGAAACAGCAACTGGCGTGGCCGCAGGTTACTATCGTCCTCGCTGACGAGCGCTGGGTTCCGCCAAGTGATGCCGCCAGCAATGAAAAACTGGTTCGTGAACATTTGCTGCAGGAACAAGCTGCGGCAGCTAAATTCGTCAGTTTGTTGAGTGCGGAGGAGGATCCTTATGAAGCTGAAGAAGAAATCAGCGAGCGCCTGGCGCAGTTGCCCACCTTTGATGCGGTGATTTTAGGCATGGGCGAAGATGGACACACTGCATCACTCTTTCCCGGCGCAGAAGAACTGCAGTGCGGTTTAACTACCGATGCCGCAGCCCTGGCGGTTACACCAAAAGACGCACCTTTAGCGCGTATGTCAATGAGTAAAAAGCGGCTATTGGACAGTCGTCAAATCTATTTTCATTTAAGCGGCGGAGCGAAAGCTGCGGTGCTTGACGAGGCTCTGGCTGAGCAAGACGTTGCGTCGATGCCGGTGCGGGCTTTTCTGCACCAGCAGCAGGTTCCCGTTGAGGTGTTGTTAGCATCAGCTTAAGAGTTCAAGGAGTTTTAGTATGCATCCGGTTATTGAACGTGTTACCCAACGCATCGAAGCCCGCAGTGAGGCTGAGCGGCAACGCTATTTAGACAAAGTTGCGCGCGCCCGGGAAAAGGGTCCTCATCGCGGGGCCTTATCCTGTGGCAACCTGGCCCATGGCTTTGCCGCTTGTGGTAAAGAAGATAAAGGTGGGCTGCGCAGCCTGACCAAAGCAAATATCGCGATTGTTACCGCCTACAATGACATGCTGTCGGCGCATCAGCCTTACCATGATTACCCGGAAAAGTTGAAAAACGCTATCCGTGACGTGGGTAGTGTGGCGCAAGTTGCCGGTGGTGTGCCCGCCATGTGTGACGGGGTTACGCAAGGGCAGCCGGGTATGGAGCTCAGTCTTATCAGCCGTGACGTCATTGCCATGTCAACGGCGGTAAGTCTGTCACACAATATGTTTGACGGTGGTTTGCTACTGGGTATTTGTGACAAGATCGTGCCTGGGCTTTTGCTCGCAGCCTTAAGTTTTGGTCACTTACCTTTTGTCTTTGTCCCGGCCGGACCTATGCCTTCAGGTATTACCAATAAGCAAAAGGCACGCGTGCGAGAGCTTTACGCTGAAGGCAAGGTCAGTAAAGATGATTTACTGGAAGCTGAAGCGGCTTCGTACCATAGCCCCGGTACCTGTACCTTTTATGGTACCGCGAATTCAAATCAGTTGATTATTGAAATCATGGGCTTGCAATTGCCTGGGTCATCATTCGTCAACCCCGGCTCAGGCTTGCGCGACGAGCTGACGCGCGTGGCCGCACAGCAGGTCACCCGGATTACCGATTTAGGCACGGATTACCAACCCATAAGCTCCATTGTAACTGCGAAGAGTCTGGTTAACGGTATCGTTGGTTTACTGGCTACTGGCGGATCCACCAACCACACCATGCATTTAGTCGCCATTGCCCGGGCCGCGGGTTACATCATCGACTGGGATGACTTTGCTGAGCTTTCCAGCGTCACGCCGTCTGTTACCCGTATTTATCCAAATGGTGAAGCTGATATTAACCACTTTCAACGCGCAGGTGGTATGGCTTTTCTGGTGCGCACACTGCTTGATGCTGGCTTGCTGCATGAAGACGTGCAAACGGTTGCCGGCCCCGGATTGCGGCGCTACACCAAACGTCCTGAACTGGTTGACGGTAAAGTGCAATGGGTCGATGGACCTACGGAATCACTGGATACTGATGTGCTGCGTAGCAGTGCCACACCTTTTAGCGATCACGGTGGCTTATCGGTATTGCAGGGCAATTTAGGCCGCGCGATTCTTAAGACCTCGGCCTTACCGGAAGATCGCACTAGTATTACCGCACCTGCCGTAGTGATGTCGAGTCAGCACCATTTGGATGCTGCATTCAAAGCAGGTGAGCTTGACCGCGACTGTGTCGTGGTGGTGCGTTTTCAGGGGCCCAAAGCGATTGGCATGCCCGAACTGCACAAGCTGACACCGCCTTTAGCTGTGTTACAACAACGCGGTTACCGGGTCGCACTGGTGACTGACGGTCGTATGTCAGGTGCATCAGGCAAAGTGCCCGCAGCTATTCACGTAACGCCGGAAGCGGTGGATGGTGGTCTGATCGGCAAAATTCAGGATGGCGATCTGGTTCGGGTTGATGCCGGGAGCGGTGCGCTGGAGTTATTAGTTGACAGCAAAGAACTTGAACAGCGTCCGCAAGCTACATTAGATTTGAGCGCCAGCCATGAGGGCATGGGGCGTGAGTTATTTGGTGGCTTCCGGGCACAGTTCAGTGGTGCCGAGCAGGGCGCCTGTGTGCTTTTTGCCGATACTTAACACTAACTTTTAAAAGTGACAACTATGGTAACTGATACCACGGATATTAACATTGAAGGTCATGCTGTGGTCGCCGATATCGGGGGCACCAATGCGCGCTTTTGTCGTATTAACCTGGCGACTTTCGAGCTTGATCGTATTCAGGTGTTTGCCTGTGCTGACTATCCAACCCTGAATGACGTTATGGAAGCCTACCGGGATGAGCAGGAGGTTGCGTTAGAACACGTTGCTATCGCAATTGCCTGTCCGGTAGATTCTGACCAGATTGATATGACTAACCATCACTGGCAGTTTTCAATTCGGGGTGTTCGTAAGTCTATGGGATTGAAAACCTTTATTGTACTGAATGACTTCGCGGCAGCAGCGATGAGCCTGGTCACGCTGGAACCGCATGAGTTAAAGCAGATCGGTGGTGGTAAAGTTGACCCCAATGCTCCGAAAGCTGTGTTAGGCGCAGGCACCGGATTGGGCGTTGGTCATTTGGTTAAAATGCCTGACGGCACGGTCATGCCTCTACCTGGCGAAGGTGGGCATGTTGATTGGGCGCCAACGAATGAGAAAGAGTGGGCCATTCATCGCTTTATTGCCAATCGTTTTGGCCGGGTGTCCGCTGAACGGGTGTTATCTGGTCCAGGTTTAGAAACCCTTTATCTGGCGCTGGCAGATTATCATGGGCGCAATGTGGTACCGCTGAGTGCTGCGAAAATTGGCCAACGGGCACTAAGTGGTATCGATACCTTAGCGGTTGAAACTGTAAATCAGTTTTTTGCGAGTCTCGGCAGTTTTGCCGGAAACCTGGCCCTTACCCTGAATACCTATGGCGGCGTCTATGTTGCCGGAGGCGTGGTGCCAAAGCTTATGGGACTGATGAGTACGTCAAACTTTCGTGCCCGGTTCGAACATAAAGGGCGCTTTTGCAAAGTTGCCGAAGCCATCCCTTGTTTCGTCATCACCGCTGATTACGCCGGTTTGCGTGGCGTTGGTCAGTATTTGAAGCAGACCTTGCAGCAATCAAAAAAGAGCAAACTATGAGTTTCCCCAACTGGGCATTAAGTCCTGAAGAATTATTTAGCATGGGTCCCGTGGTGCCAGTGATGGTCATCGACGACATAGCCGATGCGTTACCACTGGCTGAAGCGTTGTTGGCTGCGGATATCCGCGTATTAGAAGTTACTTTACGTACCTCTGTGGCGCTGGAAGCCATTCGGTTATTACGTGACGCGTTGCCTGAAGCTGTGGTGGGCGCTGGGACGGTGACCACCCCAGAGCAATTAGCTGAGGTCACTGCAGCTGGTGCGCAATTCGCTATTAGTCCGGGAATTACCATAGAGTTACTCAAGGCCGGTGCAGCTGGACCCATACCCTTATTACCGGGGGTTGCGACAATCTCTGAGTTAATGCAGGCGCATGCCCTGGGGTATCGTTATCTTAAGTTCTTTCCTGCCGAAGCAGCAGGGGGCACAGCGATGTTGAAATCTATTGCTGGTCCGTTTCCCGACGTACAATTTTGCCCGACGGGTGGAATTCATCAAAATAACTTCCGCGACTATTTAGCGTTACCCAATGTGCGCTGTGTCGGTGGTTCGTGGATCCTGCCAAAAACCGCAATAGCTGCAAAAAACTGGCAAGAGATCACGCGCTTAAGTGCTGCCGCGCGGCCATAAAAAAAGGGACCTTAGAGGTCCCTTTTTGGTCGTTCGCTTAAATTAAAGCGCGACGATGTTTTCTGCTTGCGGGCCTTTAGGACCTTGCGTAATCGTGAACGATACGTTTTGGCCTTCGGCTAAGGTTTTGAAACCGGTGCTAGCGATTGCGCTAAAGTGTGCAAACACGTCTGCGCCACCTTGCTGCTCGATAAAACCAAAACCTTTCGCTTCGTTAAACCACTTTACAACGCCATTTACTGTATTAGACATAATATTTATCCTGAAATTTTTATAAAAATAGCCGCCATGGCTGATGCCAGTTGACGGGATCATGCGGGTAAAAAATGGAGATTTAAAACTACAGGACGAAGATTTACTGCTAATAATGCGACGTAGAGAGGTTTAACTTTCAAATTCTTATCCAACGCCGCCCACAATACGCTTATTTGTAGCTAAGTCAAATTTTAATTCATTTAATTTTATGAGACGCTTGTTCCATGGCGAATAATAAAAAACAAGATAACTCGAAGAAGCTGCAGCGCACCATCCGGTTTCCTCTGTTGGTGCTGTACGGTATGGGCACCATGGTAGGTGCTGGTTTCTACGCGCTGGCAGGCAAGGTGGCAGGAGTCGCTGGGTTATTTGCCCCGGTCGCGTTTGGGGTAGCTGGCTTGCTCGCTTTATTTAGTGCGCTGGCATTTGCCGAGCTGTCATCCAGGCTTCCCCATGCTGGCGGCTCTGCACGTTATGTCGAGGAAGCATTCGGCAAAAAGTGGTTATCCGCAGTCATTGGCTGGCTGATCATTGTCACCGGTATCGTATCCTCAGCAACCTTGACGGTGGCCACGGTAAGGTTCATCCAGGATTTTATCAGCGTGCCCGAGCAAATCAGTACCGTTGTGGTCGCATTAATCCTTGGCGGAATCGCTGCCTGGGGTGTGCGCATGGCGGTCGGGGTGGTGGTCGGCATTTCAGTTTTGCAAATAGCCACCTTGCTGTATGTGATTTTTGCTTCCACCACGGTGCCTGAATCGACCGCCGTGAGCTGGACCGAGCTTTGGCCTCCACTGGAGAGCACAGCCTGGCTAGGCGTTTTGAGCGCTGCTTTTCTGGCGTTTTATGCGTTCATCGGCTTTGAAGACATGGTCACTATGGCGGAAGAGGTGCGTGACGTTAGAAAAAGTCTGCCATGGGCGCTGGTTCTTAGTCTTATTCTTACCGCATTACTGTATGTCATTGTCAGTGCTGCGTTAGTACTGGCTATTCCACCAGAAACTCTGGCCGAAGCCAAAACGCCACTTGCTGCAGCTGTGCGTCACCATGGCTCCGTGGCCGTAGCCGCAATAGGCGTGATAAGCATTTTGTCGGCGGTGAACAGTGCGTTAGTGCAAATTGTAATGGTTTCTCGCGTGGCCTACGGCATGGCCGATAGGAATTACGCGCCGCAACTACTTGGCAGGGTTAGCGAGCGCACAAAGACCCCGTGGCTGGCAACGCTACTGGCGACAGTTGTAATCGCTGTGCTGGCAGTATTGTTAGAGATGACCACGCTGGCTAACGTAACCAGTCTGGTACTGCTGGCGGTGTTTAGTCTGGTCAATTTTGCGCTGTGGTGGCTGAAAGGGCAGGACGGAAAACAGCAATCCCGGTACTTTAATTTGCCGCGCACTTTGCCACTGGTAGGCGCCGCTGTATCAACGGCGGCGCTGGTGTTTAAGCTTCTGCAATTAATTTAACTGGTAACTCGTGCCGCGCGGGCATAAAAAAAGGGACCTTAGAGGTCCCTTTTTGGTCGTTCGCTTTAAATTAAAGCGCGACGATGTTTTCTGCTTGCGGGCCTTTAGGACCTTGCGTAATCGTGAACGATACGTTTTGGCCTTCGGCTAAGGTTTTGAAACCGGTGCTAGCGATTGCGCTAAAGTGTGCAAACACGTCTGCGCCACCTTGCTGCTCGATAAAACCAAAACCTTTCGCTTCGTTAAACCACTTTACAACGCCATTTACTGTATTAGACATAATATTTATCCTGAAATTTTATAAAATTAGCCGCCATGGCTGATGCCAGTTGACGGGATCATGCGGGTAAAAAATGGAGATTTAAAACTACAGGACGAAGATTTACTGCTAATAATGCGACGTAGAGAGGTTTAACTTTCGAATTCTTATCCAACGAAGCGAAGACTACGCTAATCCTTAGCTAAGTCAAACTTTATTTCAAAATAAATCGTTCAGCTAAAGGAATGGTGCTGGCTTGTGAATTCCATAACCTTGTCCATAGTCGATACCAATACTTTGCAAATGTGGAATCAATGCGGTGTCTTCAATACACTCGGCTATAGTGGCAACATCCATTACGCCCGCGATATTTTGAATGGACTGGACGATCATCTCACCAATCTGGTTGGTAAGAATATTGGTGATGAAACCGCCATCTATTTTTATGTATTTAATCGGCAATTTGTCGAGATAATTAAAAGTTGCAACGCCACTTCCGAAATCATCAAGCGCAAAGTTTATTCCGAGTTCAGCTATCTGCTGCATCATTACCGCCGTTCGCGATAAATTTGCTACCGCTGCGGTTTCAGTTACTTCCAGGCACAAATTCTGAGGATTCACACTGGGGAAGTCGACAAGTAATTGCTGAATATAATCTTTGAAATCTGGATTACTCAGGGTAATCCCCGAAGTGTTTATAAATAACTTTGGGATAGCCGTTCCGGATTCCTGCATTGTTACAATAGTTTGGCATACCTTACGGATGATATGTCGATCAAGCTGCTCAATAAGGCCAAATCGTTCAGCCGCAGTGATAAATGAGCCGGGGGGCACCAGGGTGCCATCGACGTCGATAAGTCGACTTAAAATCTCCTTATGACAGGCAGTCTCAGGATGACTCAAGGCAACAATCTCTTGTGCATAAAGGACAATACGATCTTCGCGCATTGCTTCTTTCAGACGACTGACCCAGTCCATATCTTTTAGTTGTTGATAGATATCAGCGTCACTTGAATGACTCACCTGAATTCGGTTACGGCCTTTATCTTTTGCCAGGAAACATGCCGAATCAGCCAAGCTCAGTGCATCGGTATAACTGATGCCGATGGAGCTGCCAAATTCCGCAATGCCCATACTTGCAGTAACGCTATATCGATGACCATCCCAGAAAAAGCAAATATCATTTATGCACTGACTTAAAGCTTCTGCAACCCCGAGTGCCTGATCTGCGGTGTAATCAGGTAGCAGCATAATGAACTCATCACCCCCCACACGTGACAAAAAACCGCGCTGAGTTTCTTTTTGTAAGGCGTCCGCGACCTGTACTAATAATTCATCACCGGCATTGTGGCCGCAACGGTCATTGATTATTTTAAAATGATCTAAATCCAGATATATCAGCGCCTGAGAGCCTTTCTTATTTGCTAGTTCAGTGCTTCGTTTTTGCAATTCCCGGCGATTAAATAGTCCAGTGAGCGGATCGTGGGTCGCTTGATAAGATACCGTTTGCGTTAAATTATGCGCTTCGGTTACATCGTGTCCTTGCACAAAAATACCGGTAACCTTGCCGCTGGTATCAGTAATGGGTTGAAAAATGAAATCGACAAAAGTTTTGCGCGGCTTAGTTTCACCCTCCGGATACGCATAAAACTCCAAAGCATGGGCTGAATAGGGTTGCCCTGAGCGAACCACTTCATCAACAAGCGCAACGAGACCTTGTTCTTCAACTTTAGGGATCGCCTCTACCAGCGTTTTACCGACAATATCGTACTGCGCCACAAGTTCGGTGTAGGCTTGGTTTGCCATTTCAAAACGATAATCATCACCGCTAAGTATGCAGATAAAACCTGGCGGTTGTTTAAATAACTCATGAATTCGGGCACGCTCGGAAGAGAGCAGGTCTAAGAAGCTAATATGCTGATCGAACTGATCGTTTGAGTTCGTAATGCCAAGTGAAGAGGGGTAGTTTTTGTCTTTCAAATTGACGAGTTCGGTGATATCTGAAGGTTGATTTAGAATATATTCAACATTGCCCTGGTCGTCTAATACCGGGGCTTTCACCACTGCCCAATAACGACTTTCACCTGCGGAATTACCGGATTCACCTGGACTTTGCCAGTCGTATCGAAGAAGCGGAATACGGTCGGGTTGTTTAGACTCGATCACCCGCCGAAAAGACGCTAGTAATTGTTCATTTTGTTCGTCGTTACCACTATTCAACGCATCTAAAAGCGTTCGACCGACCATGCTCGTCTTTTTCAATCCCACCAATTTTTCATAAGATTGATTACAGGTCACCACTGAAAACGACGTATCAAAAACAACCACAGGAGACAGGCTATTGTCGAATACTTTTTTGTAGTCAGTCATTTGGTTGTTTTTTGGCATTTGGTGAACTCAGTTTTTCAAGGTGGTGAAAAAGCAGTTATTAAAGGCGACAGAAAAATCCCGGTGGTAAGTCACGTGCTTAAGCAGAGTATCATTTGCAGAAGATAAAACCTATTAGAGTAATTGAAGCCAATTTTATCCTAGGGCATGCTATCGAAATTTAGCAAGTCAGCTGGATAGACAGAGCCAAACGCCGAGATTTCGGCGGATAGACTTTTAGACTAATAGTTTGGGTAGGTGAATGGGACGAAACCAGCCAGTTTTTTTGGCTGACTGGCAGTCCATAAAGATGTTACTGGCATCATCTAATCCTTTTAGGACTAGTGGCGAGGATAGTTAGGTTATTTCAGTCGCATGGAATTTTTTACTGAAGTTACACCTGTTACGTCACGGGCTAGCCTTATAGCTGTGTTCATATCAGCGGTTGAGCTAACGAAACCGCTGAGTTGGACTACGCCTTTAAAAGTTTCAACGTTAATTTCACTGACGGCCAAATCGGGATGATTGAAGATGGCGGCTTTAACTTTAGTAGTTATAACTGAATCATCAAAGTATTCACCGGTGCTTTCTCGCTGTGGCGATGCGCCACAACCGGTTAGTATTAATCCACTTAAACAAAGAAAAAGCACCATAAAAAGGTTACGGGTGTTCATGAGCTGTTAATCCTATAGCAATCAACCGAATTGGTTGAGCTCAGATTATAGCTCCCATCACAGGGCAGTAATGTGCGCTATTTAACATACCGCAAGATAAATTGGATTCTATTCAGTCCTTGAGTCGCAGACTTTAACCCTCAAATGACCCGCGTCGGCCTGAGTTTTAGAAAAAGAAGGTGTGGTATGACAAATCGAAAACCGGATGGGGGATTAATTGGTACGACCGAGTGGATTCGAACCACCGACCTCTACCATGTCAAGGTAGCGCTCTAACCAACTGAGCTACGGTCGTACACTTTGGATACGTTGTTCACGTTGCGTGAACGGCCGCTATATTATTCATTCTGCTGCGGTGACGCAAGCCATTTTTATCAAAAAAACCGCTGCATCGCGCTGACTGCTTAACAATCGAGCAACTGAAGCTGTTCAAGTTTCGTTTGCTGGCTGCTGCGCAAGTTGAGGTGACTAGCGCAACACCTGGCCAAGCTGATTCTGCGCAATCAACCTCACGACATAAGAAACTTTAAACAAACCCGCCAGAAAAATCTGCAGAAAATGTAACACTGCGATCAACATTAACGGAAATTGCGCTTCCATTCCCCATGCCATGTAAGCAACAATTAGAAACAAAGCTAAAAAGATGACCATAGCGGCATTGGCACTACGTAAAAGAGTGTTTGCTGTCATAACCAACATCCTTAATGCATGTTTGATAAAGTGCATTATTCATGTATCTTTGACGAAGATCAAGTTTTCTGGAAGGCCTGCTCATGCAGTTAAAGAAGTATACGGACTACGGTCTGCGCATTTTGATGTACTTGGGTGCTCATGAAACCCATGCAGATGCGCCTAAATTGACGACAATACGGGATATTTGCGAAACCTTTGGTCTCTCGGCGAACCATGTGAATAAAGTGGTTCACCATTTGGGACGGTTGCAGCTAATTGAAACGCGGCGTGGCAAAAACGGTGGGTTTTTTCTGGCGAAAGCGCCGGGCGAAATCACGCTGGATTATGTTATTCGTCAGTTGGAGGGCGATGAGCCCTGGATTGAATGCCACAACCCTTATTGTGTGGCATTACCGGCGTGTGAGTTAAACGGCATCGTGGCGCGCGGTAAAGAGCTGTTTTATGAGTATTTAGCGCAGTTCACCCTGAATGACCTGCTTAAGAAACAGGGGCAGTTGCGGCAGATTTTTTCAACAACGCCGTAATTGCGTTGCTGATCCCGTCAAGGGTTAACGGGTACATGCGGCCTCCCAGCAACTCATGCATCATGTCGATGGAATGGTGCCAGCGCCAGTGTTCCTGAGGTTGTGGATTCAGCCACACGGCGCTGTCGAAATGCTGTAACAAACGTTGCATCCAAACCTCACCCGGCTCTTCATTCCAGTGCTCAACACTACCGCCGGGGTAGGCGATTTCGTATGGACCCATGGTGGCATCACCGACAAAAATCAATTTGTAGTCACGCCCGTAACGGTTTATCAGCTCGCGGGTCGGTGTCTTTTCGCTAAACCGACGGTCATTCGACTGCCAGACTTCTTCGTAAACGCAGTTGTGAAAGTAGTAAAACTCAAGATGCTTAAATTCACTGCGTGCTGCGGCAAATAGTTGTTGGCACTCATAGATAAAGTCATCCATTGAGCCACCAACATCAAACAACAACAGTACTTTGACTGCGTTATGACGCTCGGGGCGCCATTGCAAATCAAGTAACCCGGCTTTTTTCGAGGTTGCCCGGATGGTTTCGTCCAGATCCAGCTCTTCAGCACTTCCGGTACGCGCAAATTTCCGCAATTTACGTAGCGCGAGTTGCATGGTGCGATTATTGAGCTCACCTTCGGTGTCCAGATCACGGAACTCGCGCTTATCCCAGACTTTAACTGCACGCCGCGCGTTGGAACCGTCCTGACCGATGCGAATGCCCTCCGGATTGTAGCCGTAAGCACCAAATGGAGAAGTACCACCGGTGCCAATCCACTTGTTGCCGCCGGCATGACGTTCCTGCTGCTCTTTCATGCGCTCTTGAAAAGCCTTGAGCAATTCATCCAGTCCGCCCATGGCTTGCAGTTTAGCTTTATCTTCGTCGGTCAGTTGGCGTTGCAGCGAACGGCGTAACCATTCCTCGGGAATGGCGCTCGACAAGTCGACCTGTTCGACACCTTCAAAGTATTCGGCAAAGGCCCGATCAAAGCGATCGAACTGACTTTCATCTTTGACTAAGGTCAGCCGTGCAAGATAATAAAAAGCTTCAACATCGGCAAAGACGATCTGCTGTTTGAGTGCAGCAAGCAAATCGAGCAGTTCGGTAATACTGGTTTTTAAACCATGCTTGCGCAGACAAAAGAAAAACTCAATCAGCATCAGCTTTCCCGGCGGCGTGACATAAAGGCCAGCTTCTCGACCAGTTGCACGTCTTGCTCATTCTTAAGCAAAGCGCCAAACATGGGCATGAGACCACTGCTCTCCTTCAGCTCCTGCGCTCCAATATCTTCTACTAATAGCAGCTTGAGCCAGTCAATAAGTTCTGAGGTGGATGGCTTTTTCTTCAGATTGGGTAATTTGCGAACGTCGAAAAATACTTCCAGCGCCGTCTGCAGCAAATCGCGCTGTATATCAGGATGATGGACGTGAACGATTTTCGCTAAGGTTTCTTTATCAGGGAAGTTGATGTAATGAAAGAAGCAACGCCGCAAAAACGCATCAGGCAGCTCTTTTTCATTATTTGAGGTGATCACCACAATAGGGCGGTGCTTCGCACTGACTTGCTCGCCAGTCTCATAAACATGAAACTCCATCTGATCGAGCTCATGTAGCAAATCATTGGGAAATTCAATATCTGCTTTATCAATCTCATCGATCAATAGTACCGGCCGCTCGGCAGCGGTAAACGCCTGCCAAAGCTTGCCCGGTTTAATGTAGTTGGCAATGTCATGCACTTTGTCGCTGCCGAGCTGACTGTCGCGTAAACGCGATACGGCATCGTACTCGTACAGGCCTTGCTGTGCTTTTGAGGTAGATTTAATCTGCCAGCGCAACAAGGGTACCCCAAGACTCGTGGCAAGCTCTTCCGCCAGTTTGGTTTTACCGGTACCCGGCTCACCTTTAAGTAAAAGTGGTTTCTCCAGGATCACCGCGGCTTGCACCGCCAGGGCTAACTCATCTGCAACGATATAGTTTGAGGTACTGCTAAACTGCATGAAAAATCCTTATTTTTTGACGATTTTCGCCGAAGTATCCAGATAAACCTTACCTTGGTTTTTAACGGTTTCATAATCCATTGTTTCTGACGCAAGGTGCACCTCTTCTAACACTTCCTGCAAGGTGTCCACTTCTTTATCCAATTTTTGTAACGCGTTTTCCAGGGTGTAGCTGAGTTGGTGGATGTTGGCCATATCTTCTGCGCTAAGTTCGCCGTCCTTGATTAATTCAGCCATTTTTTCATTGTAGTTAGCCAGGTTAAACAAGGCTTGATCCAGCGTCTTAGCTGGCTGACCTTTATAGTGCTCATAGCGCTCGTCTTGCTCTGCCATCACCGTGGTTGTTGTAAAAAAGGAAACGCATAGTAATGCGTTAGCAGTAATTATCTTAAGTTTCATCGTAAACTCCTTGGCTTCGCTAAGTTGGAAATACTATTAATGCGAATCATTATCAATAATACCTGAACCTTGTCGATACACCAACCGGGTTACTCCTTCGGGTTAAGCTCTAGTCACCTACAGCAAAGTTACAGGCCGCAAAGAAATCTTGCCAGCTTTGCACGTGCGCTTTTGTTGCCTGGTTCAATTGCTCTGAAATTTCAGTCAGCTCCTTAAGGTAGGCGGTCAATTTGGGCGAATTAATCTCGGCATTTAACTCGCTTAATGATTCATTTGCGACATAGCCTTGCTCGGTGAAGCTGGCAAGTTGTGGCTGCACCTGTTCAATAAAGACCGTGTTGAATACGTCATGCAGCACGTGGGCGCGCTCGGGCGTCGAGTCAGAGCTACATCCGCTTGCCTCCACTAAGTTATCCAGCATCGGTTGTAAACGGCGCAAATAAGCTTCCTGTTCGAATAAGGTACGCCAGAGGTAGGGTAGGTAATTGCTTTGGTATAGGATTTCCATCGCTTCATCTATTTGGTCGCGAGAGGGGACCGCTGGTGCGTCCGTTTTACCGTTGAGCACGTCGCTTTTAAGCAACTGCAGGACGGTTCCCAGGGCACTTAGAGCGTTGGCGAAACGATCCGGATCAGCTTCAGCTAAGGTATCAGCGCCAACCCGCAGGGCATGGCGAAGCGCTTCATCAGTGGCCAGCGCATGCGCTTGTTCAGCGGCCAGATTGGCTTTTTTCTTTGCCAATGCTTCCGCCATCCGATCGGCTAAGCTGCTATCTTTGCTGCGCAACTCGTTGACACAATCCTGCATGGCTTCGACCAATAGTACATCGGTGTGCAGACGACTCAGACCTTCCTCCAGTTTGCCCAGCGCGCTGTTGCGCCTTGCAATTAGGTTGCCTGCAGCGCACTGGTCAATGCGCCAGGAGTCCGTTAAGGAAATACTGACACGCGGTATTGCCACCGTGAGTTGCCGTACTTCGGGTATTCGTGGCACTTCAACGCTCTGGTAGGCAACGGGCTCCTGTTCCAGGGTTTTAGCAATGCGCTGCTGGTAATCAACCAGCGGATCGAGGGCAGCGGGCCAGGGGCTACACGCACTCAAAAGCGCAATAGCAGCAAGACCACAAATCGCGTAGCAAACGCGTTGGTAAAACCGTACAATAATTTCATTCACGAATTGTCGAGGATGTTGTTTCATATGTTTACCGGTATTGTTCAGACGCAGGCAGAAGTGATTGCTATCGAGCAGCGCGAGCAGTTTCGCCAGCTGCAACTGCGTGTTGCATCAAAATTTCTGACCCAATTAGACATTGGCGCGAGTATCGCGATTAACGGATGTTGTCTTACGGTAGTTAAATTTAGCACAGATACAGTAAGTTTTGATGTGATCGACGAAACCCTTCGCCTCACCAATTTGGGTGATTTGCAAATCGGTTCACTGGTGAATCTCGAGCGTTCTTTGAAAGTAGGGGATGAAATCGGTGGGCATCATGTTTCCGGGCATATTCACACCGTAGGCACTATCGAGACCATTACGACCACCGACGACAATGTGGCGATGTGGATCGATTTCCCAGCGACGTTTAAACCTTATGTATTCGCCAAGGGCTTTATTAGTGTCAACGGTGCCAGTCTGACTATCGGTCAGGTGCATGACAATCGTTTTTCTCTGCACTTAATACCGGAAACGCTGCGGCTAACTAATCTGGCGAAGGCGGAACCTGGTACCCGGGTTAATCTCGAATTCGATCAACAAACCATTACTATCGTCGAAACCGTCGAGCGCATCCTGCAAGAGCAAAACGTTGCTCGTTGATCGTACGCTGCGCTGTTCGTACGCTTCGCTGTTCGTAAAAGAATACAACGAGTAGCGCAGCGTACGAACAACGAACAGCGCAGCGCACGAATAACGTTTTTAATAGTAATTTTCATCGTCGCTGCGGATTTTTACAATAATTTTATCGCGCACATCATCAAGCGTAACCTCAATATGGACATCATTACCACAGGCAGGGCATTCATCCTGATAATCCTGATCACCCTGTGAAGCATCAATAGCAACATGAATATGATGACCACAGTGGGGACAAGCTATCCCCGCATCGTGAAGCTTTTCCGCATTCATTCGATAACCTCAATGGTTGCTGGACTTAACCTGAGTATGGATCATGAGTTGCGGTGTGTGCCAACTTTAACGCGAAAATAACAGTGCAATGCCGGTTACAGCGATAAAGGCGCCGACAATACTGCGCAATGATGGCGGCTCACCGCGCAACCACTGGATGGGTATCAGCCATAATGGTGCCGTCGCTAACAAGGTTTGCGCCAGACCAGGGTGCAGGTAAGCAATGGCGGTCTGCTGTAACCAAATTGCCAGAAATGTGCCCATCACAATTGCCACGAACAACCAGGGCAGTGACGTATGACGCAGCGCACTACGGGTTTGTACGATAATGGCGGGCTTGAGCAACAACAAAGCCAGGGTGAGCGCTGCGGTGCCGGCCGCCAGTCGGACAAAAGCGGCCTGGAGAGGGTTAACCGCAAAGCTGGCAAGTGCCTCAAACGCCATGACGAGTCCTAACGCCTGACACAGTGCTGCACCAGTGGCCGCAAGCATACCAGCTCGGGTAAGTGGCTTTGACTGACGCTGCTGACCACGTTCGGTGACGATAACCAGAATACCAAGAAGCACAATCAGCGCAGCAACTACTTCTGCCAGACTCATAGCTTCGCGCAACCAGAGCCAGGCGATGAGCGCAGCAAAAGGCGGCGCCAGGTACTCGAACAACATAGTATGCCAGGGACCGATACGGCGTAGTGCAGTAAAGTAGAGGGTGTCACCGAGGGTGATGCCGATGACGCCACTTGCCAGCAACAACCACGCTGCTGCACTGCCATCAAATTGCACCAGCTGACCGCTGATTAAACCAACTAAAAATAGCAGCGGAACGGCGACAAAGCCTTTTACCAGATTGAGCTGGCTGGCAGACAAAAAGCTACCAGCCTGACTGTAAAGCAAGGTGGCAAGGGCCCAGAATAAGGCAGCAAAGAGTGCGGCCAGGGGGCCGATAATCCATTCCATAAGCAACTATCTTAGCTGGACTTGAAACTCAGGCCAATAGGCGCGTTGCGCCAAATGTCACGGTGCGGTATAGTTCGTTTTTCGTTGAATCACAAGTGACACTTGGTAGGTGCCACCACTGTTAAAGGAACAAGAGAATGCCTGTAGTAACGCTGCCTGATGGAAGTCAACGCGCTTTCGATAAACCCGTCTCAATCCTCGAAGTAGCTCAAGATATCGGTCCTGGTCTGGCAAAAGCCACCGTCGCTGGCAAAATTGATGGCGAACTGGTGGATGCTTGTGATCTGATCACCGACGATGCGACGGTGCATATTATCACCCCGAAAGATGATGAAGGCGTCCATATTATTCGCCACTCGTGCGCGCACCTGCTTGGCCATGCGTTAAAACAGTTGTTCCCCAAAGCGAAGATGGCTATTGGTCCAGTGATTGATAACGGCTTTTACTACGATATCGACATCGACAAAGCCCTGACACAAGATGACCTTGATGCGCTGGAAAAGCGAATGAAAGAGTTGGCAAAAACCGAGTATGAGGTGGTGAAAAACCGCGTCAGCTGGCAACAAGCCCGGGAAACTTTCGTCGAACGTCACGAACCCTACAAAATTGAAATTCTTGATGAAAACATCGGTCAGGACGAACGCCCCGCGTTGTATCATCATGAAGAGTATGTCGACATGTGTCGTGGCCCGCATGTACCGAATATGCGTTTCTGTCAGCACTTTAAAGTGATGAAAGTTGCTGGTGCTTATTGGCGTGGTAACTCTGACAATAAAATGCTGCAACGGGTCTATGGCACCGCATGGGCGGATAAGAAACAGCTCAAAGCTTACCTGCAACGACTGGAAGAAGCGGAAAAACGCGACCACCGGAAGATTGGCAAGTCCCAGGATTTGTTCCATTGGCAGGAAGAAGCGCCGGGCATGGTGTTTTGGCACCACAATGGCTGGACCATCTTCCAGGAACTTGAAAACTATGTGCGCGAAAAGTTGCGTGAATATGATTATCAGGAAGTAAAAGGTCCGTTCATGATGGATCGGGTGTTGTGGGAAAAATCCGGACACTGGGAGAAGTTCTCAGAGCTGATGTTCACCACCGCATCGGAAAACCGCGAGTACGCAATTAAGCCAATGAACTGTCCGGGCCACGTGCAGATCTTTAATCAGGGCCTGAAATCCTACCGTGACTTACCGCTGCGGATGGCGGAGTTTGGTTGTTGCCACCGTAATGAGCCATCAGGTGCATTACACGGTTTGATGCGGGTGCGTGGATTTACCCAGGATGACGCTCACATTTTCTGTACGCCAAAACAGGTGCAGGATGAAGTAAGCAGCTGTATCAAGATGGTCTATGAAACCTATAAAACCTTTGGTTTCGAAGACATCGTCGTCAAGCTCTCAACCCGCCCGGAAAAGCGTTTAGGTGATGATGCAACCTGGGATCATTCTGAGCAAGCCCTGGCAGAAGCGTTGAAGAATAACGGCATTAAATTTGAATACTTGCCAGGCGAGGGCGCGTTCTACGGCCCGAAAATCGAATTTACCCTGCATGACTGTTTAGGTCGTGCCTGGCAGTGCGGTACCGTGCAACTCGATTTCGCCTTACCAGGTCGTTTAGGTGCGACTTACGTCGGTGAAGATAACGAACGTCACACACCAGTGATGATTCACCGGGCGATTCTGGGTTCCCTTGAACGCTTTATGGGTATTTTAATTGAGGAATATGCCGGTTATTTCCCACTTTGGTTGGCACCAACGCAGATTGTGGTGATGAATATTACCGATAATCAGGCGGATTACGTCAAAAATACCGTAAAAGAGTTGAATAAACTCGGATTTAGGGCGACAGCCGACTTGAGAAATGAGAAAATAGGCTTTAAAATTCGCGAGCACACATTAAAACGTGTTCCTTATATGTTGGTTGTCGGCGATAAAGAGATCGAGAACCAAGCGGTTGCGGTACGTACGCGTCGCGGTGAAGACCAAGGCGTAAAAGGCCTGGAGCAATTTATTGCAGAGCTTACCGACGAAGTACGTAGTCGCAAAATTAGTTAATTGATTGGAGGAATGACCCATTAAAGGCGGAAAAAGAACTCAGAAACCTGCTGACAAAAATCGTATCAACGAAGATATTCGCGTTAACGAAGTGCGCTTGATCGGCGTTGAAGGTGAACAGATTGGTGTCGTAAGTATTCAAGAAGCTCTTGAAAAGGCCGAAGCGGCCGGTGTTGATCTGGTGGAAATTAGCCCAAATGCGGAGCCACCAGTGTGTCGTCTGATGGATTATGGCAAGTTCCTCTACGAGAAAGCTAAGAACGCGAAAGAGCAGAAGAAAAATCAGAAACAAATTCAGGTGAAGGAAGTGAAGTTCCGACCTGGTACTGATGAAGGCGATTACCAGGTAAAACTGCGCAACCTGGCTCGCTTTTTAGAGGGAGGTGACAAAACTAAAGTCACTATCCGTTTCCGTGGCCGTGAAATGGCGCATCAGGAAATTGGTATCGAATTGTTGAATCGTATTAAAGACGATTTGCAAGAAATATCAACTCTTGAGTCGTTCCCAAGACGGGCTGAGGGTCGCCAGATGATTATGGTTCTGGCCCCTGCCAAGAAGTAACTGTGGTCTAACAAGTAGTTAGGTTTCGACCGAGCTCACCCTGTTACACTTTTATGTTAACAATGCGGAGTTATTTTCATGCCGAAAATGAAATCCAATAAAGGCGCGTCAAAGCGCTTTAAAAAAACCGCTTCAGGCGGTTTCAAGTGCAAGCAATCACACTTGCGTCACATCCTGACTAAGAAGAGCTCTAAGCGGAAACGTCACCTGCGTGCGAAAAGCATGGTGCACGAAGCCGACGTTCAATTAGTCGCCCGTATGTTACCGTACGCATAAGGAAGGAGACAGCAAATGGCACGAGTAAAACGTGGTGTGATAGCGCGCGCGCGTCACAAGAAAGTCCTGAAGCAGGCGAAAGGTTATTATGGTGCTCGTTCACGTGTTTATCGCGTAGCGAAGCAAGCGGTTATCAAAGCAGGTCAATATGCTTATCGTGACCGTCGCAACAAGAAACGTCAATTCCGTCAATTGTGGATTGTGCGTATCAATGCTGCGGCCCGTCAAAACGGTTTGTCATACAGCCGCTTTATTAACGGCTTGAAAAAAGCATCGGTAGAAATCGATCGTAAAATCCTGGCCGACATCGCAGTGCACGACCAGAAAGGTTTTGCTGCGTTGGTAGAGAAAGCAAAAAGCTCTCTGTAAGCCAAGAAGAAAGTCGAAAAAGGGAGCATCACTGCTCCCTTTTTTTATGGTTTTTCGCTATGATAGGCGCAATTACAGGGTTTGAATCATGCCGCTGGTCGGCATTCACGCATCATCGAGGAACGTCATGGAGTTAAATGACATTGTCGCGAAGGCCGAAACCGCCGTCGCAGCCGCAACGACACCACAAGAACTGGATACCGTTCGCGTTGAATACATGGGCAAGAAAGGTCTGCTTACCGAACAATTAAAGAGCTTAGGTAAGCTCTCAGCGGAAGAGCGCCCAGCTGCAGGTCAGGCAATCAACCAGGCCAAACAGCAGGTTCAGCAAGCCATTAATGCGCGCAATGAAGAGCTAAAACAAGCACAACTGGCCGAGAAGCTCGCTGCGGAACGTATCGACGTTACGCTGCCAGGTCGTCGCGCTGCAGTAGGCGGCTTGCACCCGGTAACCCAAACCATTCAACGGATTGAGCAATTCTTTGGTGATTTAGGCTTCCGTGTTGTCGAAGGCCCTGAAGTTGAAGATGACTTCCATAATTTTGATGCGTTAAATATTCCTGCCAATCATCCGGCCAGAGCGGATCACGACACCTTTTATTTCACCCCGAAGACGATGTTGCGGACGCAGACATCCGGCGTACAGATTCGTACGATGGAACACGAGCAGCCACCGTTGCGAATCATTTCGCCGGGCCGTGTGTACCGCAATGACTACGATCAAACTCACACGCCAATGTTCCATCAGGTTGAAGGTTTAATGGTCGACACTGATGTCAGCTTTACCCAATTAAAAGGCATTCTGGAAGATTTTCTGGTGAACTTCTTTGAAGAGTCACTGGAAGTCCGCTTCCGTCCTTCCTATTTCCCCTTTACCGAGCCCTCAGCAGAGGTTGATGTACGCCGTAAAGATGGCCAGTGGCTGGAAGTATTAGGTTGCGGCATGGTGCACCCGAAAGTATTGCAGGCAGTCGGCATCGACAGTGAGAAATACACTGGTTTTGCCTTCGGTATGGGCGTTGAACGTCTGACCATGTTGCGTTATGGCGTGAACGATCTACGTGCGTTTTTTGAAAACGACGTGCGCTTCTTGAAACAGTTTAATTAAGTCCGGGTGCAGAGATGAAATTTAGTGAAAAATGGCTACGTAGTTGGGTAAACCCTACTCTTGATCAAGTCCAGTTAGCTGAGCAATTAAGCATGGCGGGACTGGAAGTTGATGACATCACGCCGGTGGCTGAAGCCTTTAATTCAGTAGTTGTAGGCGAAGTTGTGAAGTGCTGGCAACATCCGGATGCCGATAAGCTGCAAGTCACCGAAGTGAATATTGGTACCGATGAGCCAACCACCATTGTCTGTGGTGCACCTAATTGCCGGCAGGGTATCAAAGTTGCAGTAGCGACCGTTGGTGCAGTGTTGCCAGGTGATTTTAAAATTAAAAAAGCGAAATTGCGCGGCCAGCCATCACTGGGCATGCTGTGCTCAAATGCTGAGCTTGGTTTAAGCGACGATCACGATGGTATCGTGGAGTTGCCCGCTGACGCACCGATCGGCATGGACTACCGCGAGTACCTTGAGCTCAATGATGTTACCTTCGATGTCGATTTAACGCCTAATCGCGCAGATTGTCTCGGTTTACGTGGAATTGCCCGGGAAGTAGGCGTCCTCAACCGTATGACCGTCACTGAACCGGAAATTAACGAAGTCAAAACCAGTCATGACCAGTCACGGTCGATTGAACTGGTCGCTGCAGAAGCTTGCCCACGGTATCTAGGTCGTGTGGTTACCAATGTTAACATCCAGGCTGAAACCCCCTTGTGGTTACGCGAACGCCTGCGCCGTAGTGGTGTTCGCAGTATTGACCCAGTGGTCGACGTGACCAACTACGTGTTGCTTGAGCTCGGTCATCCGATGCATGCATTCGACAACGACAAACTCAGCGGCGCGGTGCAAATTCGCATGGCGAAAGCGAATGAAAAACTGACCCTGCTTGATGGCAACGAAGTGACCTTGCAGGATGACGTACTGGTGATTGCTGACGCTGATAAAGCTCTGGCTATGGCCGGTATTTTTGGCGGCGAGGCGAGTGGCGTCACCGCTGAAAGCAGCACCATTTTCCTTGAAAGTGCGTTCTTTGCTCCAGAAGCTATCGCCGGGCGTGCACGCCGTTTTGGTTTGCATACCGATGCTTCCCATCGCTATGAGCGTGGAGTTGATCCGGAACTCCAGCGCACCGCCATGGAGCGTGCGACGCAACTGATTATTGATATCTGCGGTGGTGAGGCCGGTCCGGTTATTGAAGCCAAAGACGAGCGCTACCTGCCACAACCACAGAGCGTGAAGTTACGCAAAGAACGTTTGGCTAATGTACTGGGCATCCGCATCGCAGACGATGAAGTGACGGAGATCCTGCAACGCTTAGGCTTTACTGTAGAGGCAGACGCTGAGGCCTGGCAGGTCAGCGTACCGACGTTCCGCTTTGACATCGCAATTGAAGAAGACCTTATTGAAGAAGTTGCGCGGATTTACGGCTATCATCGTATCGAGGCCACAGCCCCGGCAGCGCAGCTACGCATGGTGCCGCGTCAGGAAGCACAACTGACAACGAATAAACTGAAGAATTTACTGGTTCACCGGGGTTATCAGGAAGCGATTACTTATAGCTTTGTTGATCCTAAGCATCAGGCGATGTTGTTTGATGATTCGGCTGCCTTAACGCTGCCATTCCCAATCAGTGTAGAAATGTCGTCTATGCGTGTCAGCTTGTGGCCAGGTTTGATAGGAGCTGTGGCGCATAATCAGAAGCGTCAGCAACAGAGTCTGGCGTTTTGTGAAACCGGATTACGCTTCTTACCTGATGATAAAGCTGAAAACGGTGTTACTCAGCAAGCGATGATCGCTGGTATTCGTGGTGGTAAAGCGAACGCTGAACACTGGAACGAGGGTGAGCGAGCGGTTGATTTCTTCGACATCAAAGGTGATGTTGAGGCGCTATTGGCGGCGACTGGTGAAGCAGGGCAGTACACCTTTGTAGCCGACTCACACCCGGCATTACATCCGGGTCAGTCAGCAGCTATTTTCAAAAATGGCAAAACCGTTGGCTACCTTGGCGCGGTGCATCCACAGTTCGAGAAAAAATTGGGGCTTAACGGTCGTACCTTCGTATTCGAGTTAGAGTTAAGCGCAGTGCAACAGCGTCGTCTGCCAGCGGCGCAGCCGATTTCACGTTTTCCTTCAATTCGACGTGATCTGGCTATCGTGGTGCCGACCCAGTTAGCTGCAGGAGAAATTCTCAAGGCTATTGAAAATGTTGGCGTAAATCATTTAGTTGACCTAAACTTATTTGACGTTTACGAAGGTTCAGGAGTCGCCGATGGTTATCGCAGTCTGGCGTTATCACTTATCCTGCAACACACGGAACGCACTCTTGAAGATCAAGAAATCAATGCAGCAGTCAAAGCAGTGGTTGAAATGCTGACTAACGAATTCGGGGCAACCCTGAGGGAGTAAGCTATGGCGCTGACCAAAGCAGAAATGGCAGAACATTTATTTGAAAAATTTGGCATCAATAAACGTGATGCTAAAGATTTGGTCGAGAACTTCTTTGAAGAGATACGTCGTACTTTGGAGCAGGGAGAGGAAGTAAAACTCTCCGGTTTTGGTAATTTTGAATTGCGGACTAAGAATGAACGCCCGGGAAGAAATCCGAAAACCGGTGAAGATATCCCTATTTCAGCACGACGGGTTGTGACATTTCGTCCTGGGCAGAAGCTTAAGCAAAGGGTTAGCAACGCCAAGCCGAAAACATAATTGTCAGATTTCCAGTCTTAGTGACATAAAAAAGCCGCTCCTGAAATCAGGAGCGGCTTTTTTGTGTCTGCACTAACCTGTTATTTAAAAAATAAGCTGCTGAACGGATTCAACAAGCGGCTGAGACCCGACGTAAAGTGCATGGGTGCATCCAGCGCGGCAAGCGTCAGACAGTCTTCATCACGGGTTTGCGGCGTGTGCTTCACGCTGCCATCCAGAAACACGAAGTCGCCATCGCGGTATTCTGATGTTTCGTCATTAAACACACCATTGACCACCAGTGTTGCTTCGTTACCTTTATGGGTATGCTCGGGGACCCGGGTATTTTCCGCCATATATATAAAGGTCAGGACGTCTTCGCCGGATATCTGCACGGGAGCCCGCCACATTTGGCCAATGAGCTTGTGCCAGTGGCCTATACGATGATGGTTGCGCGCCAGAGTTGCTGGCAACTGAAAACGTTTGCCTTCCAGTACCAGTTCAGTTGGACTCTTATCCATTACCATACTGGTTGGCTGTGGAGCTTGCGCCATAATTCTGGCAAGCATGGCATCGTCCGCAAAGCTGTCATTCGCTGCTGCAAACTCGGCAGGAAGCTGACGCTGACCAAATACTTTCTGCGCCAAATCTTCTTCAATATGTTGAACATGGCGTTGACACTGGGAACACATATCCACATGGGTGCCAACCATCATTAACATGGCCGGAGATAAATCGCCGGTCACGTAGTGAAATAAATGCTCTTCGCTAGGGTGAAACTTAATCATCGCTTTGTATCAACTCTCTTAACTTTTGCAATGCTAAACGAGTACGGGATTTCACAGTACCCAGGGGGATGCCCAACGCATCCGCAACTTCCTGTTGAGACTTCCCTGCCACATAGATCAGTTCAATAACGGTTCGTTGCGCTTTCGGCAACGCTTCACAATAGACAGCGAGCTGCTGCATGAGAAGGTCATCATCAAGTGCATAATCATCGTCGAGGCTTTCGTTCTGCTCCGCAAGCACTGGCCATAGTTCGTCAGCACTAAGATCGTGTTGGCGATGCTTGTTCTTACGAAGAAAGTCAAAGCGTATATTTCGTGCAATAGTAAAAATCCAGGTTGATGCTGAACCGCGATCAGGCTTGAACAGATGTGCTTTGTTCCAAACGTTGGTCATCGTCTCTTGCACCAGATCCATGGCGGTTTGTTCATTGCCGAACTGGCGAGTCGCGTAGGCTTTCAGGCGTGGTGCGAAATATCTGAACAGCTCGCTGAATGCCTGGCGAGATTGTTCGGTCGCAACAAGGGCGAGTAAAGCCGCAGCATGCTCAGGGTCATCAGGCTGCGCAGAGGACATAATGTTCCGTTTTGTTTTAGTTTCAGTCACTGTCTGCATAGTATTACCTGTGGCAAATTTCCTCAAGTTACTTTGCAATTACGCCACTGCTGAAAAAGTGGATCATAATTGTTTTTCACTTTCATCAATGAGTCCATTTAAATAGTCGAGCGTGGGCTCGCATGAAGGCTCGCGTAAAAGTTCCTGTTTAACCTCGGCATTTAATGGCAGTAACTCCAGCCAGCGCCGGCAGACCCAATCTGCACAACTCAATCGCTCGTCACTGGGGCACTTCCCAAGTTCCGGGTACTCTGCATAGACCTGACACAAACGGTCCGCCAAATGCTGATGCTGCCGCTGCAGTGGTGTTTCCTGCCAGTGGTTTATGATTTCTACCTCGCCACAGCGTAAGCCATCGCCATCAACTTTAATTTGTTTAATTTCACAGGCCTCGACGCCCTCAACGGTTATGCCCAGGAGACCGTCATCACAGTGTTCGAAATCGATAATTCGTGCCAGGGTTGCGACCGGATGAATATGGGTATTTTGTTCAACCGAACCGTGTTCGTTGTACATGCACATGCCGATCCGGCCATCATCACCTCTTGCGCAAACTTCGCGCACCATCCTTAAATAGCGCGGTTCAAAAATACGCAGGCGCATTGTGCCACCAGGCAGAACATGCCCTGACAACGGGAACAATGGTAAATTTGATAGTGCACGGTTCATGACGTTAGCCTCTTGAGCTGTTGGCCTGTATCTTTAGTTATGATGTGATTACGCTCATTGGCTTAGATAAGATCGTTGTGATTGAACTTTTTTCGAACAAACGCGTAATGTTCGGAGTAACAATGCTTTTAGAGGGATGTATGCAACAAATCAAAGTCGGGATCAGTGCATGTTTGCTAGGGGATGAAGTACGCTTTGATGGGGGTCATAAGCGCTCAGCATTTTGCACTGAGGAATTGGGCCGTCATGTCGAGTTCGTTAAGCTCTGCCCCGAAGTCGGCATAGGCATGCCGGTGCCGCGCCCCACAATCCGGCTGGAGCAGCACAATGGCGAAGCCCGTGCTGTGGTGCCAAAAACCGGTGAAGATGTCACTGCAAGACTGATAGCTTTCGCTGATCGGGCGCAATCACACATCACGCAGGTGAGTGGTTACGTGTTGTGTGCGAAATCACCCAGCTGTGGTATGGAGCGTGTGAAACTGTATAACCCGGATAACGGTCACGCGCAAAAAGCGGGAGAAGGGATTTTTGCTGCACAGTTGAGACAGCGGTTCCCAGCCTTGCCACTTGAAGAAGATGGTCGCTTACAGGACCCTCAACTGCGCGAAAATTTCGTGATGCGCGTCTTTGTTTATGCGGCCTGGCAGAGTTTGCCTGAGGCGTTCAGCAAAGCGGACTTGCTGAACTTCCATACCAGTCTCAAATTGTTATTACTGGCCCACAATCAGCAGGCGTACCGCTCACTGGGTCGTGAAGTTGCGCAGCTTCAGACTGTCAACGACGCTGCCCGCAAAACCTATATTGAAGGAGTCATGTCTGCACTGGCCAGCCCGGCGACCCGCGCGAATCACACGAATGTGTTGCAGCATATTCAGGGTTACTTCAAGCAGCATCTGAGCTCAGATCAGCGCGAAGAACTGACTGATAGCATTTTGTCCTATCGTCAGGGAACCGAGCCACTACTGGTGCCTTTAACCTTGCTGCGCCATTATTTACGCGAATACCCCAGTGATTATCTGACAGGGCAACGTTACCTCAATCCCTATCCGAAAGACCTAAAACTGAGGTATGGATTGTAATGGCACACCTTGTCTGGTTCCGTAACGATTTACGCTTGCGTGATAACCCCGCTGTGGCTAGTGCTCTGGCTGCGACCGAGGCTAATGACGAAGCCATTTATGGCTTATTCCTCTATAGTGAAAAGCAATGGCAACGGCATAACTGGGCGCCAATAAAAGTTGATTTGTTACTCCGGCAGTTACGATCATTACAGCAGGAGGCCGCAGAGTGGGGCATCGCACTGCATATTAAAGGCGTGCGTGACTGGCATACCGTGCCTCGCGTGGTTCGCGACTTTTGTGCGCAATACGACATTACCGATGTGACCTACAACAGCGAGTATCCAGTCGACGAACAAAAACGTGACCGGGCCACCCGTAGCTGGCTTGCTGAACAAGGGATTGGCGTACAAAGTTTCCATGGCATGGTGCTGGTACCGCCGGTGTTGCGAACTCAGGCTGGTGATTATTATAAAAAGTTCACTCCCTATTACCGTTCCTGGCTGGAACATCTGCGATTACGCGGGTTGCCTGAGCCTTATGGTAAGCCTGAACGTAGCTCCGTAGCTTGCCCGGATTTTCCTGAACGTATCGACTACCCGCAGCGTGACAGCAGCGCCTGGGTGGTAGGCGAAAACGCCTGCTATGAGCAACTAAAGCAATTTATTGATAACACTGTTGCCGATTATGATGAAGATCGTGATTTGCCGGCGCTCGACGGTACATCAAAACTCTCACCCTACTGGGAGCTCGGTGTCCTTGCACCACAAACAGCTGCACGACAGTTGCAAAAGTTGGCACCGGAATTCCCCGATGGTTTACCGGAAGGCGCTAAAACCTGGCTTAGTGAGTTGGCCTGGCGTGAGTTCTATCAGCACCTGATGGATGCCGTACCCCGACTTAGCTACGGTAAGGCCTTTCAACAGCATACCGAAGCCTTTAGCTGGAATGACAGCGAAGAAGATTTTGTGGCGTGGTGCCAGGGGCGTACGGGCTATCCTATCGTTGACGCAGGTATGCGTCAGCTACAAGCCGAAGGCTGGATGCACAATCGCGTACGTATGATTGTTGCCAACTTTTTGGTCAAAGATCTGCATATCGATTGGCGTAAGGGCGAACAGTTTTTTATGGAAAATCTGATCGATGGGAGTTTTCCGGCGAATAATGGCGGTTGGCAATGGAGCGCTTCTACAGGCACCGATGCGGTGCCTTATTTCCGGGTGTTTAATCCAACCTCACAAAGCCGAAAAGTTGATCCGGACGGCAGCTATATTCGTAAGTATGTCGAACAGTTGGCTGCTTGCCCGGCCAGTGAGATTCATGAACCCGGAAAATGGGTGAAAAAGCATTCGGTAGATTACCCGCAACCGATTGTTGATCATAAGCAAGCGCGGGAAGTTTTTTTAAGTAAGTTCAAAGCATTGTAGAAAATCAGCTACACTTAAAAGTGATGATTTTTTCATAGTAGGGTATGCAACAAGGAGGCAATGTATGGCGGAAAATAAAGCTGAAGAACTTGCTGAGCAGGAAAACTACCCAGAGGACTATCCTGAGACCATTCAACGGCTGGTTGATTACTACGATGAGTTTAGCGACGTCAAGATAGACGAGCTCGATAAACTTTATCACGAAGATGTCACTTTCATTGATCCGATCCATCAACTACATGGCTTAGACGATTTAAAGAGTTACTTTAAAGGAACCATGGAAGGCGTCGAACAATGCCATTTTGTTTTCACTGATTATGCTCAGAACAATGACCAGTGGTTTGTAAACTGGCAAATGCGTCTGTGTCATCCGAAATTAGCCAATGGTTCAGAGATTGTAGTCCCGGGCGTCAGCCACCTTGAGTTTGAAGACGATAAAATTATTAAACAGCGCGATTATTACGACCTGGGGGCAATGATATACGAGCACATAACGCTGCTCGGTTACATCATTGGCAAGGTCAAAGCGCGAATGGTGCCAGAATGAATATTCTTATTACCGGAGCGACATCCGGAATTGGTAAACAACTTACCATCGATTACGCGAAAGCCGGTCATCATATTGTGGCTTGCGGACGCAACGAAGAGGCCCTGGCTGCATTGCAGCAACAATTCCCTGACCATATTGCCGGACAAAAACTGGATATCACTGACGCCGAGGCAACCGTGCGTGACTTGCGCGGTTACACCGATGTCGATTTGGTGATCCTGGTTGCTGGTGTTTGTGAATACCTTGACATGGATGCCTTCAGTGCCGATTTATTCGCCCGGGTGTTCGATGTCAATGTGGTAGGAACCATGCGTTGTGTTGAAGCCGTTTTACCTAATTTAAAATCTGGCTCGAAGCTGGTGATCGTAGGTAGCACCGCGCGTCTGTTGCCCTTCACAAGAGCAGAAGCTTATGGTGGCTCTAAAGCCGCGATTCATTACATTACCCGCAGCCTGCAGGTGGATCTAGAAGATCGTGGCATCAAAGTGTTGAGTGTATCGCCAGGTTTTGTCGAAACACCGATGACCGAACAAAACGATTTTGAGATGCCAATGCAAGTCAGCGTGGAATTTGCATCGCAATTTATCCGCAAGGGTATTGACAAAAATCGCCTCGACATCACGTTTCCCAGAACCTTTGGTTGGTTTTTAAAATTTGCATCACGGTTGCCCCAAAGCTGGCAACTGGCTTTATCGCGGCGTTTTAAACAAGCCAGTTAAGCCACTTCAAGTTGGCATTGAGCAGGATAAATCAATGAGAATAGCAGTATTAGGCAGTGGCATCGCAGGCATGACTGCTGCCCATTTTCTACATGACCAGCACGATGTGCAGCTGTATGAAAAGAACGATTATATTGGTGGCCATACCCACACCGTCGACGTTGAAGTCCAAGGCAGAAGCTTTGCTGTTGACACCGGTTTTATCGTATTCAATGACCGTACCTACCCCAATTTCCGGGCGCTGATGCGAAAAGTTGGCGTTTCCTGGCGCGATACCGAAATGAGTTTCAGTGTGCGCGATCCTGCCTCTGGGCTTGAGTACAACGGCAACTCAATCAATACCTTATTCGCACAACGTAAGAATCTGTTGCGGCCTTCGTTTTACCGATTGATCAACGGCATCCTTAAGTTCAATAAACAAGCTAAAGCAGCACACCGGCAACTTGATGGTCCGGTAAATCAAACCTTAGGCGAGTTCCTGCGTGCTCAGCAGCTGCCGCGAGATGTCGCCGATTACTATCTGTTACCCATGGTGGCCGCCATCTGGTCGGCCAGCATTGATGAAGCCGCTGATTTCCCGTTAGACTTTTTCCTGCGCTTTTTCGAAAACCACGGCTTGTTAAATGTTGCTGACCGTCCCCAATGGGCGACCGTATGTGGCGGTTCATCGGCCTATATCGAGCCCCTTATTGGCGATCTGATAAACAGCGGGCGGGTCCATCTGCAGGCAGATATCAAAGCTGTACACCGGCAATTGCATGGCCGTGATGGGGCGGTAACCCTGGAGTTTGGCTCGGGTGAAATGCGCGATTTTGATGAAATCATCATCGCCACCCACAGTGACCAGGCTTTAGCCTTGCTGGCCCAGCCAAGCGCAGCTGAACAACAGGTGCTGGCAGCTATTCCTTACCAGGATAATGACGTGGTTCTGCACACCGATATTCGATTGTTACCGCGGGAGCCACGAGCCTGGGCCAGTTGGAATTATTTGCTGCACAGCAGCGAAGACGCCCGGCAACGGCCGAGTTCAGTAACCTATAATATGAATATCCTGCAGGGACTCGAAGCACCGGAAACCTTTTGTGTCACCTTAAATAATACTGCTGCGATTCATCCGGACCGCATTTTAAAGCGTTTTACCTATGCGCATCCGGTGTACAGTTTGGCCTCAATGCAGGCGCGCGCTGAGCGTGACACTATCTGTGGGCAGCAGCATACCCATTATTGCGGCGCCTACTGGTACAACGGGTTTCATGAAGATGGCGTGCGCAGTGCCCTTGATGTTGTGCGACGGTTAGGAGTTGAATGGCATGCTTAGTAGCGCAATTATGCGTGGCCGGGTGTTTCATCGCCGGCTGCAACCGACCCAGCATCAGTTTGATTACGCCACTGCCCAGTGGTGGGTTGCGCTCGATGAACTTGAGCAACTGCATCAGCAAAGCAAGCTGTTATCTACCCGCGGCTTCGCCCCTTTATGGTTTCGCCGGCAAGATTACCTGCGCGGCACGCACGGTGACTTAGCGACCGCGGTGCGGGAGAAAATGACAAAGTTGGCTAACAAGCGGCTCGAAGGCCGGGTCTTTTTCCTCGGTAACTTACGGACTTTTGGACTCTATTTCAGTCCCATCAATTGCTATTTTCTGCAGCCTCCGGGCGAGCAAAGCTACACTCATATGCTTGCAGAAGTGAGTAATACGCCATGGAATGAACGTCAATACTATTTACTCGATCTTCGCGAAGCGCCAAGTCATGATAAAGAGTTTCATGTATCCCCGTTTAACCCAATGGACATGCGTTATGAGTGGCAAATCAAGCCACCGCTGATGCGAGCTAATCATCAAAGTTCAATTCACCTGGCAGTGCGAAAAGGTGAACGGCATTTTATTGCGACGGTGAAATTACAGCGGCAGGAACTGAACCGTCGGACGATTCGCGGCGTATTACTGAGATATCCGATAAATACAGTGACCACCGTTGCGGCAATTTATTGGCAAGCCCTGCGGTTGTGGTTGAAACGTACACCAGTTTACAACCATCCATAACAATTAAAGCGGAAAGGTTTGAGGATCCGATGAATACAGAAACAGCGCTAGTTACTATGAAACAGGGCACGACGACCGATAAATGGGCGCGTCGGGCCGTAGTACGGTTATTAAGTGAATTAGAAGACGGTTATGTCACTTTGCGTGAGCAAGGCGAGTTGCTGGGCCACTTCGGCCGTGAACAAAGTGATCTCAAAGCTGAAATCAATGTGCTGAAGCCGGGTTTTTATCGCCGCATGTTGCTTGGTGGAAGTATCGCCTCGGGTGAGACCTTTATTGATAAATCCTGGGAAACACCTGATTTAACCAAAGTTATTCAGCTATTCGCCCGCAATTTGCCCGCGCTTGATGCGTTCGAGGCGAAATTTAGCTGGTTGTTGCTGCCCTGGCAGAAATTTCAGCATTGGCAGCGTCGTAATCATAAGCAACAAGCAAAAGAAAATATCTCTGCACATTACGATTTAGGTAACGATCTCTATGAAAGTTTTCTCGATCCGGCCATGCAGTATTCCAGTGCGGTTTATCCAACTCCCCAAAGTACGCTGGCTGAAGCGCAACAATATAAACTTAAGCGACTCTGTGACAGCCTTGAACTGCAGGCCGACGATCATTTGCTTGAGATTGGCACGGGCTGGGGTGGTTTAGCGATATACGCAGCCCGGCATTATGGTTGCAAGGTAACAACAACGACGATCTCAAATGAACAGTATGAGTACGCCAAACAGCAGGTCGCGAATGCTGGATTAACGGACAAAGTGACGGTATTAAAAAAAGATTATCGTGATCTTGAGGGCCAGTACGACAAGCTTATCTCGGTAGAGATGATCGAAGCTGTCGGTCGTCAGTACATGGCAACCTATTTTCAAACCTGTAGCCAATTGTTAAAACCCCATGGGAAAATGGCGCTGCAGGCCATTACCATAGCTGATCAACGCATGCGCAGTTATGCCAATTCTGTTGACTTTATCCAGCAACATATCTTCCCGGGTGGCTTTTTGCCGTCGCTGACCATGATCACTGAAATGTTTACTAAGCATACGGATATGGTGGTGCGTCAGCTGCAGGATATAGGTTTTGATTATGCCCGCACCTTGCGTGACTGGCGCGAACGGTTCAATCACGCGCATCCACAATTGCAGGAGCAAGGTTACGATGCGCAGTTTGGGCGTTTGTGGAATTTTTACCTTTGCTATTGCGAAGGTGGCTTTCTCGAACGGAGTGTTTCCGCCGTTCAGCTTGTTGCCAGTAAACCCGCATGTCGCTAACTGTGGCAGGCTGGCTGGCGAAAGATAACCTGCGACGGATCGCAGGTCTGTTGTGGTTTGATCTGGTGTGGTTTAGTACCGTCGCAGGGCGCAATGATTGGTTGCTGATAGCAGTTCCCATAGTTGCGGTGCAAATTTACCTGAGCAGCACCCGGCAAGGTTTTAACTGGCTGCTATATGTGCAACTGCTGGTGCTGGGGTTAGCACTGGAAGGCACGGTGGTTGTGCTGGGGATTCTGGATTTCACCGGCGGCTGGTTACCCTTGTGGCTGATTGCTTTGTGGCTTGGCTTTGCTGCTATGGTTACCACAACACTGGACTGGTTGTCCGGACGCTATGTACTGGCGGGTTTGTTGGGAGCTGCCTCAGGGCCTTTAACTTATGCGATAGGTAGTCGGCTAGGTGCAGCTGAATTATTGGTCGATGAGTACCTGATGTGGATTGCTTACGGTGTGTTATGGGCAGCTTATATGGTTGTCTTTGCATACCTGATGCAACGTAATGCGGTGGCATATGCCAGAAGTAAGGAGGAATCAAATGGTTAAATTAAGTTTACCGGTTATCACGCTCCTGACCGCACTGACGAGTACAGTGGCGGCGGCAAATTGTAACCCGGATGCGGGCAAGGATCTTGAGACCGTAGGCAAAACGCGCCTTACCGTTTGGTTTTGGGATGTTTATGACGCAGAGTTGCTGACAGACACCGGCAATTATGAAGATTATGAGCGGCGTGCACTACGGTTGAGTTATTTGCGAGAGATTGAAGCGACTGAATTGGTTGAGACCACCAGGGAAGAATGGCAGCGGATGGACGATATAACTGTGACAGCAAAGCATGATGAGTGGCTCAAGCGGTTGAACCAGATGTGGCCGGACGTACAGGAAGGCGACTGTTTGATGCTGGTCGAAACGGAGCAGGGGCACAGTGAGTTTTTTAACGCCGAAGGTAAACTCGGAACCATCGAATCTAGCGAGTTTACGGATGACTTTCTGGCGATTTGGCTGAGTCCCGACTCAAAATTCAAGAGCGAACGTAACGAGCTAATTGGAGTAAGCAAATGAAAAAACTAATTGCAGTAACCCTGGTAGTGGTCATGTTTACGCTCATTGGCTGTTCTACGTCACTTGATACTTATCGTGATGAAGAACCACACCTTAAATTAGAAGAGTTTTTTAACGGTGAACTGGTCGCTTACGGCATGGTTCAGGACTACAGTGGCGAAGTGATCCAGCGTTTTCGGGTTGAACTTGAAGGTAGCTGGGAAGGTAATGAAGGGGTGCTTGATGAGACCTTTTATTACGCCGATGGCAGAGAAGAAAAACGTATCTGGTATCTAACCAAAACAGCACCCGATCAGTATGAAGGGCGGGCCAGCGACGTTGAGGATGTGGCTTACGGTAAAGTTGCAGGCAACGTATTGAACTGGAGTTACGTATTAAATATTGAAATGGACGGTGAACCCTTTGCGGTGAAGTTAGATGACTGGCTTTATCTGGTTGATAAAGACAACATGATAAATCGAACGCAAATGTATAAATACGGTATTAACGTCGGTGAGATTACGCTTTATATCGGTAAAAAGTAACCTGATAAACCGTCAATAAAAAAAGCAGCTCACTGAGCTGCTTTTTTTTTGAATAGAAAAGGGCTTAGAAACCGCGTGGTAAGCGCGATAAAGAGCTACCCTGTTCCAGTTTCTCGCGCCACAGTTCGCGTGCAGTTAACCCACCAGATTTTGCAGATTTTTTCGCTGTAGATTTATTTTCTGCGAGTCTTTTCGATGCAGGTTTTTTTGCAACTTTCGCAGTAGGTTGCTTCTCAGCTTTAGCCTCTGGTTTCGTTTTGGTTTTCGCAGCAGCAGGCTTACTGCCACCAACCAGCGTTTTAGCTTCGTCTGCGAGTTGTGCTAAACGCATATTTTTGCCACCATCAACACTGTACCAACCGCTACTTGCTTCGATAACTGGCTTTTTACCGTGAGCCTTTTCGTAAGCTGCAGTAAAATCAGCGATGACCTGGTCTTTATCAAGTTTGCTCATGGATAAATCCCTTGCATATTGAGTAAAAGTTCTCCATTTTTATACCGCTTTTTGCGCACTATGTCTATTATTTGACGCAAAATGTTAAAACGAGAGGTAAAACTCGTGGAACGTGAACAATTAGAAGCTTATTTACGCCAGTTTCTGGCAACCGACAAAATCAGTGATTATTGTCCGAACGGCCTGCAAGTTGAAGGACGCGACCAGATCCAAAAAATCGTTACTGGGGTGACGGCCTGTCAGGAGTTACTGGAACGTGCCGTCATGGTGGATGCCGACGCAGTTCTGGTACATCACGGGTATTTCTGGAAGGGTGAGCCGCAGCCGGTAAAAGGTATGAAAAAGCGCCGTCTGCAAACCTTGTTACGGCATGACCTGAACTTGTTTGCCTACCATCTGCCCCTCGACGTGCATCCACGGCTTGGTAATAATGCGCAGCTGGCCCGGCTAATGGATTGGCCTGACCCTTCAGTACTGAGTGAAATCGAGCCGGAGGGCGTGGTGATGTATACCGAACTTTCCCACGACGAAACTGTTGAACAAGTGGCTACTCAACTGGAGACACGATTGGGCCGTAGTTTGGTCTGTGCGGTACACGAGCCAGCACAAAAAATTCGTCGTATCGCCTGGTGTACCGGCGGCGGACAGGGGTTTATTGATGCTGCAGCGCAAGCTGACTGCGATCTGTTTATTACCGGTGAGGTTTCCGAACCCACCGTACATAGCGCACGAGAGCAGGGCATCGCATTTTTTGCGGCCGGACATCATGCCACTGAGCGCTATGGCATACAGGCGCTGGGTGAGCACCTGGCGGAAAAGTTTGGTTTAGATCATCAGTTCATTGATGTCGATAGTCCGGCATAACTGACGATGAGCAAACCACCAACAGACCAGAGCTTTGACGGCCTGACCGATAAATTTGCTAAGAATATCTACGCGACTGCTAAAGGCAAGATACGGTTGGCTGTACTTGAGCGTGATCTCGCTCCGCTATTTACCAGTAAAAAACCACTGTCAGTGCTTGATGTTGGTGGCGGCATAGGGCAGCTATCGCAGCAATTTGCCCGTCATGGACACCACGTGATACACACAGACATTGCCCCGGATATGGTGGCCGAGGCAGAACGTCATCATCGTAAGGCAGGATTGCAGGAGCAGTATACTTATATCGCTGCGCCGTTGCAGGAACTCCCTGAGCACCTTGCTGCAAAGAAGTTTGATGTGGTGTTGTGTCATGCGGTACTGGAGTGGCTGGCGGAGCCTGAGTCAGCGCTGCCGCTACTTAAGCATTTGCTTGCCATAGACGGCTGTTTGTCACTGATGTTTTACAATCGTGACGCCAAACTCATGGCGAATATGGTATTTGGTAACTTTGACTATGTTGAAGCGAACCTGCAGGTAAAAAAACGTGTGCGCATGAGCCCCCAGCAACCGATTGCGCCTGCGCAAATGACAGCTTGGTTAAAACAACACCAGCTCGAAGTGACCGAGCGGACCGGAGTCCGGTGTTTTCATGATTACCTGCGCGACCCGCTTGCTGCGGAACGTTTCGAACAGCTGTTGCGGCTTGAGCTGCAGTACAATCAAACTGCTCCCTTTGCAGCATTAGGACGTTACCAGCACTGGCAAATCTGTCATGCCGACTAAAGCTCTGGCGATTTATTACAACTCGAATTCTGCGCGAGCTCGAAACTACGCGGAGATTTATCAGCAGCAGCTCAGTCAGCACTACCGTTTTAACCCCATTCACCTGATCGCCAGCCAGCCTGAGCGCGAAAACGATATCGAACAGTTGCGTGACTGGTGCGCTAATACCGCCGACCATGACGCCCGGGAGTGCGTTGTCATAGGTGGCGATGGCAGCGTTAATATCGTCGCTCAGGTAGCAGCGAAACATAAATTCGAGCTTAGCGTGGTGCCAAGTGGTACCGGCAATGACTTTGCTTATGCACTGGGAATTACTAACTGGCGCTGGCGACTGCGAGACGAGGGTGAACGGGTTGAGCGATCGCTGGGTAAAATTAACGGCTATTATTTTATTAATCACGCTGGTTGCGGGATTAGCCTGGCACTGCAACACTTACAGGGAGGTTTCAGTAAACGCTGGTTAGGGCGATACAGTTATCTCTGGGCCTTGCTACGTTATATATTCTGGTTACCGAGTCGCCGTTGTCGGATAGCTGTGACTGCAGCCGACGGCTCGATTAGTTATGACGAGCTGCAGGTGGTCGCGGTGAACCGCACCATAGGCGGTGGCATTGTGGTGTATCCTGATGCCAGTTTAACGCAGAAGCAGCTTGCTCTGCTGCGTGTGCCGAAGCGTCCGCGTTGGCAGCAACTCAATGTACTGTTCTGGTTGCTGCGACAACAGCCGCAGCGAAGTCGGCTGGTACATTTCCGGGAGGCCACCAGCGTGACTTTTGCTGATTCCGAAAACCTGATTGAACTGGATGGCGATTGTGTGCAGTTACGCGGTCCGGTAACAGTAGAGATTTGTGTCGGCGGCCTGGCCGTGCGGCGCCCTCGTAGTCAATAGTAAAGAAGGGATACCATTATGAAATGTGCCTTTATTGGACTGGGTGTTATGGGTTACCCCATGGCCGGTCATTTACAGAACAAGGGTTTTACAACAACGGTCTACAACCGTACCAGCAAAAAAGCTGAGCAATGGGTTGATGAGTTTGGCGGCAGAATGGCAGAAACGCCGCGTGAAGCAGTGCTTGAAGCTGACGTGGTGTTGGTCTGTGTCGGCAACGATGATGACGTGCGTAGCGTGTTCTATGGTGACGATGGCTTGCTCGCCAGCATCAGCGAAAATACCATTGTCATCGACCATACTACGGCTTCAGCTGAACTTGCCCGGGAATTAGCTGATGAAGTCCATCAGCGCATCGCAGTGTTTCTTGACGCGCCTGTCTCAGGTGGTGAGCAGGGCGCGATTAATGGCGTGTTAACGGCCATGATCGGTGGCGATAAAGAAGCTTTTGAAGATGCCCAGGCGGTGCTTGAGTGTTACTGCAAGACCCGTGAGTACATGGGGCCGGCAGGACACGGACAACTGGCGAAAATGGTGAACCAGATATGTATTGCCGGGGTAGTTCAGGGCTTAGCGGAAGGCCTGCAGTTAGCGCGTAAGGTTGGCTTGGATGCGGATACCCTGATTCGCGCGATCAGTCAGGGCGCTGCGGGTTCATGGCAAATGCAGAATCGCTATAAAACCATGTGGGAGGGTCACTATGAGCATGGTTTTGCGGTCGATTGGATGCGTAAAGATCTGAAAATTGCTTTGGCTGAAGCAGATCGCAACGGGCTGAGTATGCCGCTGACTGCGCTTGTTGACCAGTTTTATGCTGAAGTTCAGCAGATGGGTGGCAGCCGCTGGGACACCTCAAGTCTGCTCGCCCGGTTGGAAAAGTAGCCCGTAGTTCTACTACGGGTTCAATTCTCAGCAACTGCGGTGTCGGCGGGTTTCCCCCGTAGTAGAACTACGGGCTACCTTGTCTTCCACCACAAAAAACCCCGCTGATGCGGGGTTTTTATTAACCAATAACTGTTATCCATTAACGCTCTGGGTGTTCTTAACGAATACCCATGCGGCGTAATGCAGATGTAGTGAAATCACTGCGCTCTGGTTGAATATGAAAATCCATGTACTCAGATTCTTCATTCGCAAGGCCAAGCACAATGTAACGGCCTGAGTTCAGGTCGTAGAGTGCTTCTGCTGCCATCCACGGAGTATCGTGATAGTAGAACTGGGTGTTGTAAGCTTCAGCGACACGCCATAGTTCACCACGATTATCGTAATGATCGATGACGCTGGCAGTCCAGGTATCTTCGTCAATAAACATATGACGGGTTTGATAAATGTGACGCTCACCATCTTTCAGCGTGGCTTTAACTTCCCATACACGGTGTTTTTCATAACGCACCAGGTCTTGATCCATGTGACCAGGATTAATGATGTCATCATAGTCCAGGCTGGTGTCCATCAGCTTGTAGTTGTTGTACGGAATGTACATTTCACGCTTACCAACCAGCTCCCAGTTGTACTTGTTAGGCGCGCCGTTGAACATATCAAGACCGTCAGAAGTACGCAGACCGTCAGATGCTGTACCCGGGCCATCATAAGCTACGTTAGGTGCACGACGTACGCGACGCTGACCGGCGTTGTAAAGCCATGCGCGGCGACCTTCTTTAACCTGGTTAATGGTTTCGTGTACTAACAGTACGGTACCGGTTTGTCGTGCGGGCGCTAAAACTTCCTGTAAGAAATAGAACAGAATATTGTTATCAGCGTCTTGACGGCCACTTTCCAGGTACTCAGGGAACACTAATGATTCGCGCAATAATACGGGTACGAAATTACCATCTTCAAGCACGGGGAATTGATTCACCAATCGTTGTACCGCGCCGCCGCGATAGCGGGTAATGTGGTTCCAGATGATCTCCACACCGCTCTTTGGAATTGGGAACGGAATATGGCGTCTGAAGTCCTCTAAACCGTTACCACCGGCAACTAACTCGGTATTTAATGCATTATGCTTAATCACATCATAAACGATTTGCGGGTATGCCGCAGAACGATGCGTGGGGTAAATGTTCATTTTGTAATCAGGGTACTTGCTGAACATTGCAATCTGACCCGCTGAAAGCATGTCTTTGTGTTCATCAAGGTTGTCCTTGGTGATGGTGAAAAGAATTTCATCATCGGCAAACGGATCCGCCGGACGTTCCGGTGCTTCACCTATCACTTCAGGTTCGACGCTGTAGCCACCTGTCCAGGGTGGGATAGAGCCATCTGCATTACCTGCCATTTCGGCACCGACAGGCGTTAAATCCTGGCCTAAGCGTGCCGCTTCTTCCGGTGGTACTTTTGCCATCACGCTTGCTGAAATAACAGATAGCGCAAAAACCCCAGCCTTCAGCATCAATTTATTCATGATTGGATTTCCTTGTTTGTTCTATGTACTTTTACTTTACGTACTTTTACTAAAGTTAATCGTCTAAAGCTATAGTAATAAGAGTCTAAATTAATTGCCCAGCTGGTACTAGCGTTTACAAACATCTCACGGTAAGGTAGCAGCTGGTTTGACCTGTACGAATTTATCCATAGCATGTACGGCTTCGGAAAAATTTGCAACAGTAAACATAACAATTCTAAGACAGAGAAAAAGCAAGAGGGTTCCATGATAAGAACTAGAGTCTGTGCAAGCGCAGTGGCTCTGGCGTTTAGCTTGGCTGCTGCAGCGCAGGAAGCGCCGGTAGACGACTATGACGTTATCTACGCACCAGCGATGATTGCACCTGAGGCGACATCGGCGGTGTTAACAGAGATTGCAACGACCGCTGACCGGCAAGTTGCAGTAGGGGATTACGGCGTGATCGTGACCCGTGAGCACGGCAGTGATGATTGGCAGCAGGCTGACGTACCAACCAGTGTATTTCTTACCAGCGTTGACTTTGCCAATGACAGTATCGGCTGGGCGGTTGGTCATCACGGCGTGATTCTGCAGACCACCGATGGCGGACAAACCTGGGAACGCCAGCTTGATGGTTTTCAGTATATTGATTTGCAACTGGCTTATTATGAAGAGCGCGTTGCCGAACTCGAGGCTGAACTCGCCAGCGATGAGCTTGATCCTGAACAGCAAATGGAGCTGGAGTTTCAGCTGGATAATGCTTTGTTTCAGCTGGATAACGCCGTTTTCGCACAAGAAGAAGGCCCGACCAAGCCCTTTCTTGATGTCCTTGCTCTTTCTGCCGACGAGCTGATCGTCAGTGGGGCATACGGAGCGCTGCTCTCCAGTAATGATGGAGGTGCATCCTGGCAAATCCGCGATGACCGCATCGAGAACCCCGATGGCTTTCATCTGAATGCAATACAGAATCTGGGTGATACCCTATTTCTTGCCGGTGAAGCAGGGCAGCTGTTTCGTAGTGATGACCGCGGTCTAAGCTGGGAAACGTTAACTTCACCCTATTATGGTTCGTTTTTCGGGATGTATATCGATCAACAGGAGCGTCTGTGGGTGTACGGCCTGCGAGGTAATATCTTTGTCAGTGAAGACCAGGGTGAGTCATTTACCCAGGTGAAACTTGAAGACCCGGTTAACATCAACGCTGCTATTGATGCGCCTGACGACGGCTTATATTTCGTTGGCAATGGCGGCGTGGTCGCCTATTTGTCAGCGGACGGTGAACTGGTTGAACACACCCATAAAAGTGGCGCTGTTTTAACCGATTTGGTTATTAACGCAGATGGTAATTTGACATTCGTAGGGCAACGCGGCGTGTTATCAATGCCAAGCAGTGCGCTAACCGAGAAGGACTAGAATCGCAATGTCTGAACAGCAAGTAGAAAAAAAAGCAGATAAAAGCGTTTTTCTCGAGCGCTTAATTTTTAATTTCCGACCGCTTTGGGTGGTACTTTTTGCCTTGCTGACCGTGTTTTTAGGTTGGCATGCAAGTCAGGTGCGCCCGGAAGCGAGCTTGATGAAAATGATCCCGACCAATCATCCGTTTATTCAAAACTTTTTTGAACACCGCGATGATTTGGCAAGTTTAGGTAATGTAGTGCGGATTGCGGTCGAAACCACCGACGACACTATTTTTACTGCCGACTTCCAAAAGACCTTGCAGGAAATCACGGATGAAGTGTTTTTTATTCCGGGGGTTGATCGAACCGGGTTAAAAAGCCTCTGGACACCCAATGTCCGCTGGAGTGAGGTTACCGAAGAAGGCTTTGTCGGCGGACCTGTGATACCTGATAACTGGGATGCCTCAGAAGAGTCGCTGGAACAGTTACGAACCAACGTATTACGCTCGGGTGAAGTAGGTAACCTGGTCGCCAATAACTTCAAGTCAGCACTGATTTATGTGCCGTTGAATGAGATCAATCCAGACACCGGTGAGCCCCTCGATTATCAGGCGTTTTCCGAAGAACTGGAAAATCGGGTACGGGAAAAGTATCAATCCGATGATATTAAAATTCATATTACCGGGTTTGCAAAGATCATCGGCGACCTGATCGAAGGAGCGATGCAGGTTGGGCTTTTCTTCCTCATTGCCATCATTATCACGCTGGTTATGTTGTTTGCCTATAGTCGCTGCTGGCGCAGTTCCTTTGCCGTTTTAGGTTGCTCAATTATCGCCGTGGTCTGGCAGCTGGGCATCATCAAACTGATTGGCAGCGGAATTAACCCGTACTCTATGCTGGTACCGTTTTTGGTCTTCGCCATAGGCGTGAGTCACGGTGTGCAAATCATCAACGCGATGAGCAGCAATCGGGTCGAGGGCCATAATCGGCTGATGTCGTCGCGTCTTGCATTTCGCGCGCTTTACATTGCCGGTTTAACTGCATTGATTTCCGATGCAATCGGCTTTACCACCCTGATGGTCATTGATATTGCGGTGATTCAAGAGCTGGCAATTGCGGCAAGTATTGGGGTTGCCGTGGTCGTGCTGACTAACCTTGGTTTGTTGCCGATTTTGATGTCCTACTTTGGGATTTCTGAGCGCGGGCGGCGATATAGCGAGCGTGTTCGTGACGAAGACCACCCGGTACTGACCTTGTTCTCACGTTTTTCGCAGCCAAAATGGGCGTACAGTGCGCTCGCTGTTGCGCTCATCGGATTAAGCTGGGGGATTATTCAGGGGCAACAACTGAAGATAGGGGACCTTGACGCTGGCGCGCCGGAATTACGCCCTGACAGTCGTTATAATCTGGATAACCAGTTTATCGTTGATAACTACAGTTCCAGCACGGATATTTTTGTAGTGATGGCGGAGACTGAACCTTCTCAATGCATCGCCTATGATAACTTAGAGGTCATGGACCGCTTCAGCTGGCATATGGAAAATACCCCAGGTGTGCAGGATGTAAAATCCGTCGTCTATGTAGCCAAAATGGGCTCTTTTGCGCTTAATGAAGGCAACTTGAAGTGGTTTAGTCTTAACCGCAACCAGTACGTGCTTAACGCAAACACGGGACGGACACCTCCGGGCTTAATTAACCCTGACTGCTCCATGGCACCTATCATAATTTACCTTAACGATCACAAAGCAGAGACGCTGCGGACGGTGGTTGAAGCGGTTAATACCTTTAATGCGAATTACCAGCAGGAAGGCCTGGAATTGCTGATGGCCGCTGGTAACTCAGGTATTGAAGCGGCGACCAATGCGGTCATTGAAGATGCCCAGTACGAAATGTTGTTGTGGGTTTATGGCGTAGTGATTGTCCTGGTATTTATCACCTTCCGCAGTTTACGCACGGTCGCTTGTATTGTTTTACCATTGGCGCTAACCACAGTTATGAGTCAAGGTCTGATGGCCACGCTCGGTATCGGCGTTAAGGTTGCCACTTTGCCGGTAATTGCGCTCGGTGTCGGTATCGGGGTCGACTATGGTATCTATATTTACGCCAAGATGAAGGAAGGTCTTGAGCGTGGAATGCATCTGGATGACTGCTATAAATATGCCCTCGATAGTACGGGTAAGGCCGTTGGCTTTACGGGACTAACTCTGGCGATTGGCGTAGCCACATGGATCTTTTCACCCATCAAGTTCCAGGCAGATATGGGGATCTTGTTAACCTTCATGTTCATCTGGAATATGTTAGGTGCATTGATATTGATTCCAGCGCTGGCGCGGTTATTCTCGCGGTTTGGCAAGCGTATCCATTAAGTAAACCTGGTAAAGGATCAGGTGTCGGCAAGGATAAGGTCGGCACCTGCATCTGCGATCACCATAGTTGGCGCGTTGGTATTTCCACTAATCACTGTGGGCATCACTGATGCGTCAATTACCCGCAAACTGTCAACGCCTCTTACCCGCAACTGCGCATCGACAACCGCATTGATATCGTTGCCCATGCGGCAGGTGCTGGTCGGATGGTAAATCAGTCCACAGTGTTTGCGCATTTGCGCGAGTAGCTGTTCTTCATCCTGTGTTGCTCCCGGCAACACTTCACCGCCGTTATGTTCCGCCATCGCCGGCTGATTCATGATCTCGCGAATTTGGCGTACCCCTGATAGCAACACCTGGCTATCGTTGTGGTTTCGCATAAAGTCATAAGTGAAGCCGGGGGCCTGACGAACGTCAGCACTATGCAGATAAAGCCGGCCACGGGTTTCCGGCCGTAAGACACAAGCATGGCAGGCAAAACCATGGCCAAACGCGGGCCGCAGGTCGTAGCCGCTATCGTCGAAACGGGTAGGCACCAGATGCAACTGAATATCGGGTGTTGTCACCTCTGCTGAGCTCCGTAAAAAGCCGCCGACTTCCGCGGGCGGGTGTGCCATGGCGCCATCGCCCTTGCGCCAGTAGCGCAGCGTTTGCCAACCCAGTTTGGCAAGACCGACAGGACCCAGACTGATACTGTCTTTTTGGCGGTTGCGATAGTGCACTAATATATCGACGTGCTCTTGCAGATTAGCGCCAACATCAGGACTGTCAACGATAGGAATAATGCCATGGCGGTGCAACTCGTCAGCTGGTCCGATGCCGGACAACATGAGCAACTGGGGTGAGTGAAACGCGCCGGCACTAAGGATGACTTCACGGCTTGCAGCAATGAATTCGTGGCTACTTGCGCCGGTGCGAAGTAATACACCGGTGGCGCGTTGTTGCTTAATCACCACCCGTTCAACCTGAGACCCGGTCAGGATAGACAAATTTCTGCGTTCCGTTGCCGGTTCGAGAAATGCCTGGCGCACGCCAAAGCGTTTGCCCTCATGGATGGTGAACTGAAACGCGCCGACTCCATACAGGTCAGCACCATTGAAATCATGATTATGCGGGATCCCTGCCTGCACAGCGGCGTCAATAAAGCGTTCAGATACCTTGTAGTAGGGTGCTACATCACTCACGCGCAGGGGACCCTGATCGCCATGGAAAGCATCGGCCCCGCGTTGGTTGTTTTCCAGCTGGCGAAAGCGCGGCAGTAGTGCCTGCCAGGCCCAGTCCGCGCTGCTTACTTTTGCCCAACTGTCATAGTCGCTGGCTGCGCCACGGGTGTAGATCATGGCGTTGATGGCGCTGCTGCCACCCAGCCCCTTGCCCCGCGGGGTATAGAGACCCTTGCCCTGGCGCAAACTGGCATCCTCACTGCGTAATTGCCAGTTTAAGCCTTTGTGGTGCAATAGTAGCGCGACACCGCCCGGCATGGTTACGAAAGGGGATGTGCCATCGCCGCCGGCTTCAACTAATGCGACTCGGAAACGGCCATCGTGCGAGAGCTTTTCCGCCAGAACGCAACCGGCGGAGCCTGCGCCGACGATAATATAATCAAATGTAGAGCGCGCATCAGAGATTTTGGACATAGTGGTAAAGGTCTTTCAGTAAACGCTGCTTACGGCCATCATCAGCGTACAAGCTCGCGCATTGGTCTAATTCCACCATGAACTGTTCCGCTGACAGCGCTTTAGGCAAGGGCTCCAGCATGCGTGTCTGGCAGAACTGCCGCCAGCGCTGAAGTTCTGTATCGTTCAGGGTGGCAGGGAAGTTCCGCGCACGATAGCGGAACAGCATTTCCGGTAGGCGTGCGTCGGAAAAATTCAGCTCCAGCGCAGCAAGTTGTTCAGGTTCGGTAGCCCGGATAATTGCCATGGCGGAGCGATCCTGGTCGCTAAAGAACTCGCCTGCATAAAGCTGCAACTCAGGATCCAACGGACCCGTGTCCTGAAAATTGGAATCGGTGCTGGCAAGCAATCGCTCACGGAATTCCGGTTGTTGCTGCAGCCAGGCAGCGCGGGCTAACATTTCCTCAAGTGGCAGTTGCCAACGTTGCTGAACTTCGGTGCTGAGTACGCTACGCGGTGCCAGAAACGGACAGCGATTAAGTTGCAACTGCTGCGCACCGTAGACGCCCCAGCCAGCCGCATCGCGTTGCTCGCGTGGGGCGAAGCGACGTTGCTGTAATTGGTCAGCGTTAAGTTGCGCTAATTCGCGCGGATCCTGACGTAAGTTCCAGTACACCAGCGCATTTGGATTATCATCTTTAAACCCAAGCGGCATGATTAGCGAGAGGTAACCGTTGTCGGCCCCATAGAAGCCGGCAATATGTACGATGGGGGTAAAGTTGACTAAGTCAATTAAGGGTTTCAGTGCTTGTTTGCGGCGTATGTTATAAGCGTAATCAAACAACTTCGGCTGGGCTTTTTTCAGCAGTTTGGCGATGCCGATAGTGGCATAAACATCAGCCATAGCGTCATGCGCCTGACCATGATCGATGCCGTTCGCTTTGGTTAAATGCTCGAGTCGCATGCTTACCTGTCCAGCTTCATTTTCAGGCCAGCTAATGCCCTCTGGTCGCAGCGCATAACACGCGCGCACCACGTCAATCAGGTCCCAGCGCGAGTTGTTGTGCTGCCAGGTATGTGCATAAGGATCGATAAAGTTGCGGTAGAACAGATGGCGCGTCACTTCATCATCAAATGCAATAGAGTTGTAACCCACAATTGTGGTGTTAGGTTCACTCATCTGTTGCGCGATTTTGCCAGCAAACGAGGTTTCGTTCATGCCCTGCGCTAATGCATGCTGCGGCGTGATTCCAGTAATGAGCACAGCCTGCGGGTGCGGCAAAAAATCAGGGGTGGGCTGACTGTAGATCGTCAGTGGCCGCTGTAGCGGTTCAAAATCAAGTGTCGTTCGCAGTCCGGCGAACTGAGCCGGTCGATCAACTTGCGGGTTTGCGCCCCAGGTCTCGTAGTCGTGCCAGTAAAAGCTTGCTTCGCTCATATGAAGGTAACGTGTTGAAGGAAAACTGAAGATCAGACTACCTGATTGCGATAGCTGCCGCAATTGCTGCGCTCGACCGCGCATTTAGAACTAGTAGTTAAGCCTGCTGCATGGCAGGATAAATGACGACTCTGTTATTTCAACCAGATTTCAACCAAAAAAGGTAGCGATATGATTAAATTTTCGACTCTTGCCGCAGCGCTCGTGGCGGTCAGTGCCACATTGAGCATCGCACAACCGGCTTTTGCATCGTCTGCAACTGAAGATAATACGTTTGCCATCGCCATTCATGGTGGCGCCGGTACGATTACCCGGGCAGATTTAACCGAGGAACAGGAAGCGGCATACACTGCAAAGCTGACCGAAGCGTTAAACGCGGGTCATGCAATTTTAGCCGAAGGCGGCACCAGCATGGATGCGGTTATCGCAGCGGTGCAAATTATGGAAGCTTCGCCGCTGTTTAACGCCGGACTTGGCGCGGTTTATACCTTTGATGGCGGGCACGAACTTGACGCCTCTATTATGGACGGTGCGACCCTTGAAGCTGGTGCTGTTGCCGGCGTAAAGACCATCAAAAGCCCAATTGCACTGGCGCGTAGTGTCATGGAAAACTCGGTACATGTGATGTTGAGCGGCGAAGGCGCCGAGCAGTTTGCAGCCGAACAAGGCCTGGAGCAGGTACCCAATGATTATTTTGATACCGAGCATCGTTACCAGCAACTTGAGCAAGCGCGGGAAAAACTTGGCGTTGCCGATAAGCAAGCCTATTTAGAACTCGATGAGAAATACAAGTATGGCACCGTGGGTGCGGTCGCGGTTGATAAGTACGGTAATCTGAGTGCGGCAACATCAACCGGTGGCATGACGGCAAAACGTTATGGACGTATTGGCGACTCACCAATTATTGGCGCCGGCACTTGGGCCGATAATGCTAGCTGTGCAGTTTCCGCGACCGGCCACGGTGAATACTTCATTCGCTACCATGTTGCTGCAGATATCTGTAGCCGGGTGAAATACTTAGGTGAGTCGGTAGAAACTGCAGGCGATACGGTTATTCATGACGTTCTACTTCCCGCTGGCGGCACGGGTGGCGTAATTATCCTTGATGCTGAGGGTAACGTGCACATGCCGTTTAATACTGAAGGGATGTATCGGGCCAGTCGCGTCGGCAACGCTGAAGCTGAGGTTGCGATCTATAAAGATTGACTATAATTAGCTTAAGGCATAACGCGTTTGGTTTGCGGTAAGCGAAAGCGAGGTAATTATGGAATCGATGAAAGTTGCTGATTTTATGAATCGTCGTCCGGCTGTTTTTACGGCCACAATGCCTATCGAGGTGGCTGTGGAAAGATTACTGCAGACTCGCCAGCGTGGCGGTCCTGTGGTTGATGACCAACGGCGTGTAATCGGCTTTTTGTCTGAGCAGGATTGCCTCGCGACCATGCTGCGCGATACTTATCATAAGGAAATGTCGGCTAATGTTGGCGATTGTATGTTCAAAGGTGAAGTTTTAAGTGTTTTCGCCGGTGACTCTATTACTGACATCGCCCAGCGTATGGATGCGAAAAAGCCAAAGGTCTATCCGGTGCTCGATGATGACAACCGCCAGCTGGTTGGGGTTATTTCGCGCACCGATATACTCGGCGCTATTGACTGCTATTTCCTCGATTCTTACCGACGCCGTTAACAAGCTGGCGCGACACTGGTAAACTCTGGCCTTTCCGCTGATGTAACTGCAGGATAGTGCGTGCAAACGACGATTCATTTCCCTGACGACCTACCGGTCGTCCAGGCCAAAGCTGAGATCCAACAAGCGATACGTGATAACCAGGTGGTTATCGTGGCGGGCGAGACTGGTTCAGGTAAAACCACGCAACTGCCCAAAATGCTCTTAGAACTTGGTTACGGCCAGCATCAACAGGGTACCCTGATTGGCCATACCCAGCCGCGGCGCCTCGCTGCCCGCAGTGTAGCGCAACGTATTGCCGACGAGTTAAAGACACCGTTAGGCGAAACCGTTGGTTATAAAGTTCGCTTTCAGGATCAGACCGCGCCCAGTACCGCCATCAAGTTAGTGACGGACGGTATGTTGCTGGCTGAGTTACAGAATGACCGCATGCTACGCCAGTACGATGCACTTATTATCGATGAGGCGCATGAGCGCAGTCTGAATATCGATTTTATGCTGGGTGTACTGGCCAAACTCCTGCCTAAGCGTCCTGACTTGAAACTGGTGATCACCTCAGCAACCATTGAAACCGAGCGCTTCGCCAAGCATTTTAATAACGCGCCGGTGATTTCCGTAAGTGGCCGTACCTATCCCGTTGAAACACGCTATCGCCCACTTGAAGGGGATGAGGATAGCGGCGATGTGGTACAGGGTGTTTGCGATGCAGTGCAGGAACTCTTTCGTGAGGCCAGCGGCGATATTTTGATATTTGGCTCGGGCGAGCGGGAGATACGCGACTTTGCCGAAGCAATTAGCGAGCTGGACTTGCCGAATACGGAAATCCTGCCCTTGTTCGCCCGTTTGTCAGCGAACGAGCAGAACCGTGTCTTTCAAAGTCACAGTCAGCGGCGGATTGTAATAGCAACCAACGTTGCAGAAACCTCCTTAACCGTCCCCGGAATTCGCTTTGTAATCGACCCGGGTACGGCGCGAATCAGCCGTTACAGTTACCGCACTAAAGTTCAGCGCCTGCCTATTGAAAAGATTTCCCAGGCCAGTGCCAATCAACGTATGGGGCGCTGTGGCCGGGTCGCGCCAGGCATTTGTATCCGTCTGTACAGCGAAGAAGACTTTCTGCAGCGGCCGGAATATACCGAGCCGGAAATACTACGTACTAACCTGGCAGCGGTTATTTTGCAGATGACCGCAGCGAAGCTTGGCGATATCCGCAAATTTCCCTTTATTGACCGACCTGATGAGCGCTTTGTTAAAGATGGCATGAATCTGTTGCAGGAACTGCATGCCTTACAGCTTAGTAAAGGTAAGCGGCGTCGCGGCCAGCCGCCGGGGCCGCAATTGACCGGATTGGGCCGACAACTGGCACAATTGCCCATAGATCCTCGTCTGGCACGGATGGTATTGGCCGCCAATGAATTCGGTTGTATGCAGGAAGTTATGGTGATTACGGCTGCGCTGAGTATTCAGGATCCGCGGGAACGGCCCCAGGAAGCACGGCAAAAGGCAGATGAGTTCCATCAACGTTTTCATGACAAAGATTCTGATTTCAATGGCTATCTGAATCTTTGGAATTATTTGCAGGAGCAACAGCGGACACTATCAAAAAGCCAGTTCAGGAAACAGTTAAAAGCTGAGTTTTTGCATTTTCTGCGGGTGCGTGAGTGGCAGGATGTTTACAGCCAAATCCGGCAGACGGTTCGCGGTCTGGGGTATAAGATCAATCAGGAACAAGCGAGTTTTGAGGCCGTACATCGGGCACTGTTAACCGGCTTATTGTCGCATTTAGGTAATAAGCAGGAAGGTCACGAGTTTTTAGGGGCGCGTAATCGCAAGTTTTACATTTTCCCCGGCTCTGGTCTGTTTAAAAAGCCACCGAAATGGGTAATGGCGGCAGAACTGGTGGAAACCAGTCGTTTATTTGCGCGCGTTAATGCCCGCATTGAACCTGAGTGGATTGAGCCCGCGGCCAGGCATCTGGTGAAACGTAACTATTTCGAGCCACACTTTTCGAAAAAGTCAGGCTCTGTGGTTGCGGATGAGCAGGTGACATTATACGGCTTGATCATCGTACCGCGGCGGCGGGTGCAGTATGGCCCGGTTGATCCGGTAGCTGCCCGTGAAATTTTTATTCGTGACGGTCTGGTGAGCGGTGAACTGAAACGGCAGTTACCCTTTATCAGACATAACCGGGCCTTAATAGAAGAAATTCGTGAACTTGAGGATAAGTCGCGACGGCGCGACATCCTGGTGGACGATGAAGCACTCTTCCATGCTTATGAAGCAGAAATCCCGGCGGGCATTTACAACGAACAGTTGCTGGCAGGGTGGTGGCATAAAGCTGCGAAGAATGATCCGCAACTGCTGTTCTTTGAACGTACAGATTTGATGACGCAGGATGCCGGCCATGTCACCGAGCTGGATTACCCGGATAGCTGGCAACAAGGGGATCTGACCTTGCCGTTGAGCTATCACTTTGAGCCCAATGATCCCATTGATGGGGTGGCGGTGCATGTACCATTGACGTTGGTGAACCAGCTTAAACCCGAGGGCTTCGACTGGCAGGTACCGGCGTTGCGCGAGCAGCTGGTGGTGCACTGGATCAAATCCCTGCCAAAAAACTGGCGCCGCCATTTCGTGCCTGCGCCGAATTACGCGCAGGCATTCCTGCAGGCCTGTGCTGAGGAAAAAGATCCTCATGCGTTACTGCAGCGTCCTTTGCTTGAGGTACTGAGCGAGAAGTTACGGCGTATGACGGGGGTAACTGTGCCTGACGATGCCTGGGATGCCGCCCAGCTACCAGACTATCTGCAGTTGCGGTTTGTTATCGAAGATGAAAAGGGCGCTACTGTTGCTGATGGTCGTGATCTTTTGATGCTGCAACAGCGCTTACAGGGCAAGGTGCAGCATGCGTTACGTGAAGCTGTGGCGGAACAGCCAGCGCAGAAGGCGGTAACAGACTGGCAGTTTGGAACCTTAGTGGAAGTTCGTGAACGTCAGCACCGTGGCTACTCGGTCAAAGCTTATCCGGCTCTGGAAGCGACCAAAGACGGCGTGCGGGAAACCTTATTTGATAAGCCTGAGCAGGCGATATACTCGCATCAAAAAGCATTACGAAAACTGTTGCAACTGCAACTGCCGTCACCGGTGCGTTACTTGCAGCAAAGCTTATCGAATAAAGCTAAGCTGGCGATGTACTACAACCCCTGGGGCAAAGTCGATGCTTTAATTGAAGACTGCATTGTTGCTGCCCTCGATGAATTTATTGCAGCACAACCGATTCGTAACGAAACGGCCTTTCGCGATGTGGTAGAACTGGCTCGGGGGGAGCTCAATGAACGTGTAACTGCCATCGCCCGGCAGGTTGAACCTTGCTTAGTGCGTACGCAAAAAATTCGTAAACAATTGAAAGGTTCGGTGGCACTGGATCAAATTCAGGCGCATGCGGACATAAAACAACAACTTGATGAGCTGGTGTATCCAGGTTTTGTCAGTGAGGCAGGAGCGCAGCGATTAATGGATATTGAGCGCTATTTGAAGGCCATTGAGCAGCGTCTCGAGAAATTGCCGGTGGATCCAAATCGCGATCGGTTGCATTTACTCACTTTACAAAAACTGACTGCTGCGTATAAAGAGCTTAAGGCCAAATGGCCAGCGGGACAGGCACTGCCTGAACCGGTTGTCGAAATTCGCTGGATGCTGGAGGAGTTGCGGGTAAGTTTCTTCGCCCAAAAACTAGGAACCCGCTATCCGGTGTCGGAGAAGCGGGTTCAACAAGCGCTGGCAGCGGTGAAAACTTAGGCAGCGTACAAGTCTAAGTTTTCTCGTGCGTAAGCTTCAAACTCTGTGCAGCCACCAATGTGTTTTTCATCGATGAAAATCTGCGGCACTGTTAGTACCGGCGCGCCTACGGTTTTTTCAAGATCAGCTTTGCTGATCCCTTCTGCGTGCATGTCGATGTAACGAAACTCGAAGTCGTCACGATCTTCGACCAATTTCTCTGCGATTTGCTTGGCGCGGACACAAAACGGACAACCAGGGCGACCAAAAATTACTGTAAACATACTTACTCCCACAATTTTTAAACTACATACTATGTGGCGTATTCTGCCTGAAATGGCTGGTGATCGCCAATGATCTCGATCTATTGCCGGTATCGGTTTAATCGATTAGTGGTCAATTTCTAAATCTGAGGTGGGTACGCAACAGCACGCCAGACAGTCGCCCGGGCGAACGATAGCGAGGGGTTCGTTGATGTAGGCAATGGTGCCGCTGGTAACTTGTGTGCGACAGGCGCCGCAAAAACCGTCACGGCAGTGGTAGCGTGTTTCGATGCCAGCTGCTTCCATCGCTTCGAGCAAAGAAGAGCCCTCGGATGGATCAACGGTCAGCTCATGCTGACCGTTGACGCGTACTTTAAAGGTGGTGCTCATGGCAGTTACAGCTCAAAATCCCCTAAATCCGATGCGCTCACCGAGCTATCGATTTGGCCGACCAGGTAAGACGAAATCTCCGCTTCCTGTGGTGCAACCTGAACGTTATCCGAGACTAAATATTTGTTCATCCAGGGTAATGGATTATTGCGCTGTTTAAACGGCGCATCAAAACCTATAGCTTCCATGCGCATGTTGGCGATGTATTCAACATACTGGCACAGGATCTCTTCGTTGAGACCAATCATTGAGCCGTGCTGAAACAGGTAATGCGCCCATTCTTTCTCTTGTTCAACCGCTTTCATGAATATCGCCAGGGCTTCATCACGAAGCTCTTCGGCAATTTCCTTCATTTCTGGGTCGTCCTGACCGTATTGCCACAGATTCAAGATGTTCTGCGTCGAGACTAAATGTAAGTTTTCATCGCGCGCGATCAAACGAATGATCTTCGAGTTACCTTCCATTAAATCACGCTCAGCGAAGGCGAAAGTACAGGCGAAACTGACATAGAAGCGGATGGCTTCAAGGGCGTTCACAGAGTTGATACACAGAAACAGCTTCTTTTTGAGCTCGCGCATGGAGACGTGATGAACCTCACCATCAATTTCGATATCACCCTCACCATGGGTTTGCCAAAGCTGGGTGTAAAATATCAGGTCGTCATAGTATTGCGAAATATCATTAGCCCGCTTCTGAATTTCTTCATTAATGACGATGTCTTCAAAAACCTGGCTTGGGTCGGTAAACAGGTTACGCAAAATGTGGGTATACGAGCGCGAATGAATGGTCTCAAAGAATGACCATGTTTCTATCCAGGTCTCCAATTCAGGAATGGAAACGATCGGGAGCAGGGCGATATTCGGACTGCGTCCCTGTACCGAGTCCAGCAACGTCTGGTATTTCAGATTCGAGATAAAAATATGTTTTTCGCTTTCGGTTAGGTTTTGAAAGTCAACGCGATCGCGACTGACATCAATCTCTTCCGGGCGCCAGAAAAAGCTGATTTGTTTCTCGATGAGCTTTTCAAAAATACTATGTTTTTGCTGATCATACCGCGCTACGTTGACCGAATTTCCGAAGAACATCGGTTCCTGCAACGGATTAATCTGGTTCTTATTAAAGGTTGAATAACTCATTAAATTAGCGCCTTATTATTAGATTTTGCTATGTAGTTAGTTTTTATGTAACAGCTGGGTGGGTGGGTCGGTTCTGAATCCCGCCGACTATAGCTCACTACACTCACTCTTTACTTACATAGCAACATAATTTGTAACTGCCCTCTAATGTATCACAAAATCAGGCTCTATTTGAGCAAAAAAGAACCCTTTTGATACAAGTGCAAAAGCGTCAAAATGTTACATTTCATTACTCAGATCCTCCGTTGAACGGTTGAGGATGTTTCCCACCTTCAACTGTTTAACGGTTGAGTATTTTGGTGCAGGAGATATTATTCACGGTTTTTCTTGTCTTGTAAGGGCGTTATAACAGCGCCTGTTAGCAGACCTGCCATCATCAAACTTAATCTCTAAGAGAATGCGAATGACCTAAAGTACCCCGGCCTTTGTCTAAGCTTCAACAGTAAACTACTGCCATCAAGTTGGAAAGGGGTTTGCGGAAAAGTTGGCTATAATCCATTGCAGCAATCAGACAAATACTCTAGGCATCGATCGACTGCGGAAATCAGTTCTGGCTCCCTATTAAGAATGTTTTGCCAGTATGCATTTTCGTTTCGTACGGCCTTCCCTACGTGTATAAAATTTCTGTACTCAAGCAGCAAATTCAAGCCATCCCATATAGCTGCAATCTCTTCACGCGGAACACCATCGGTTGACCAAGCTGTCAACAATTTACCAAATGACTTCTTAGATAGCTGCCTTTGATACGGCTAAAAGTTCTCCCCGACTTGCCAAAATCCCCTCAATTATTGAGCAACCAAAAACAAAATAAGACTTTATAGCACCAGTCCGTAAAGATAATGAAATAGAGGGTAAGCCGGGATTTATACAGAAATCGCCAAACCTAGTCTACTCAATTGATAATTGTGGATTTTTAACTTAATCGTGTGTCCTGTTGGAAAGTAACCAGATTGGATAGAATGGATCCAGGACATCTAAGGTATCTTGCGCTGATAGCGGCCGAAGCTTTCTGCTCTAGTGCTCTACGGCGTCAACTAAATGCAATCTAAATGGCTGTTGCCCACGGTCGTCGGGTTATTCATCGAAGTAGAGACCGAACTTCTCGTAAAATTTTCGGAGTCTAGTATTGAGCAGTGTCTCTACCAGGCCACTGCCAATTCCGTATTAGCGGTGCGCTTCATTAAGAAATAAATCATCAATGTGAATAACATCGTCGTCAATGGTACAAATTTAGGTGCCCGAGCCTTACTGACGGTACTTGCTCGCGAACAGTCTGAAAATTCTCAATGTTTCACGATGTATTGCATGCAATGAACCCGTATCTTTTGTTTTATAAATGTACTACTGCTCTTGGTAGGAGCCAGCAGCTCGTAGTTGCGAACCCTTCTCAAGCGTACTTTTACTGCTTATTGATCTGCCGTTGGTCTTGTCTTCTCCCTATCAATTGTCTCATCCAGCGCAGCAAGATAATTGCTTAACATCTTTAGTGAATGTTTGAGCACATAACTTTAAGCCTTCTACCATCGTAAGGTATGGGAAGAGCTCATCAGCCAACTCATTGACTGTCATTCCTGCTCTTATCGCCATTACAGCAGCTTGAATCAACTCACCAGCTTCTCCTGCGACGACTTGAACACCGAGCAGCCGGCCGCTGCCACTTTCTGCGACAATTTTTATAAACCCTTGGGTATCGAAGTTAACCAATGCCCGTGGGACATTTTCAAGGCCCAACGTGCGGCTTTCGGTGACGTAACCACCAGTTTTAGCATCAGCTTCTGATAAACCCACCGTGGCGACTTGTGGATCAGTAAAGATAACCTCGGGCATGGCACTGAGATCAAGATGCGCATCACCGCCCGTCATGTTAATAGCGGCTCGGCTGCCGCCTGCGGCGGCGACATAGACAAACTTCGGCTGATTCGTACAGTCGCCTGCCGCATATACTCTTGAGTTAGAGGTTTGCATGCGATCGTTAATCGTTATGGCACCGCGCTCGGTTTGTACGGCGATGGTTTCTAAATCGAGGTTTTCCGTATTGGGCGTGCGGCCTGTGGCCACGAGCAGTTGTTCTGCTTTTAATGTTCCGGCATTGGTTTTGAGAATGAAGTGTTGTCCGTCGTAACGCACTTCGCTGGCTTCTGTATGCTCAAGCACATTGATGCCTTCGTGATAAAAAACAGTGGCTATTGCCTCACCAATGGCAGGCTCGTCTTGGGATAACACCCGACTGCGAGCCAAAACAGTAACTTCACTACCGAGACGCGCGAAGGCCTGTGCTAATTCAAGAGCAACGACCGAGGCTCCAATAATAGCGAGGCGCTTAGGAATGTTACTTAGCCCTAATGCGCTTGTCGAAGTAAGGTAAGGGGTTTCAGCTAAGCCGGGGATGGGTGGTTGTGCGGGTCGGGCCCCGGTGCCGATAAAAGCACGGTCAAAGTGAACCGTTTGCTCACCGCCATCGCAAAGTGATACGGAAAGAGTTTCATCGTTTATAAAGCGGGCTTCGCCGTTAATAACGGTAATGGCGGAATTCTCTCTAAGAATACTCTGGTATTTGGATTCACGGAGTTCTTCTACCCGAGCCTGTTGTTGCTCGAGGAGAGCTGATCGATTTACCTTAAGAGTATGGGTACTTAAGCCTTTATCAAAAGGGCTTTCTCGCCGCAGTTGGGCGATATGAGCCGCTCGGATCATGATTTTAGACGGGACACAGCCAATATTGACACAAGTTCCGCCAATAGTACCTCTCTCAATGAGCGTCACTCGGGCACCTCCCTCGGTCGCTTTGAGTGCCGCAGCCATCGCACTGCCGCCGCTACCAATGACAGCAATGTGTAAATTGTTATTACTCATAACGGTTACTCCTTGGTCTTTCAGTTTTACAGCAGCTATAAGGCATTGTGATGTTTCATGACTGATTTTTTGGTGCCGTTGCTTTCAGTGTTGATGGGTATCCTGCATTTGTCGTTGCTTCAGTGAGCTGCTTAACTGACGTTTTTTCGTCGTCGAATGTCACGGTTGCATCCCGCTCTTCAAAACGGACATCGACGGCGCTCACACCTGCAACTTGGCCAAGTGCAGCTTTGACAGTAATTGGGCAGGTGACGCATGTCATACCGGGTACTGATAGCGTAACCGTTTTCTCAACCGCCAATGCGGGCATGCTAAACAGTAAAAATAAAATGGTTGTTATCATTGTTTTTTTCATCGTGTATTGCCTCCTAGTAAAACAAAGGAACAACATAGGGGTAAGCCAATGCTGTTAAAGTAAGCACCGCAACGAGCCAAAACATCACTTTGTAGCTCTTACGAGCATTTGGCGTTGCGCAGGTGTTATCAGGGTTGCAGTCATCAGCACGCCGGTATATTCGACGCCAGGCAAAGAATATGGCAATCAATGCAATGGTAATAAAAATGGGTCGATAAGGCTCAAGTGCTGTGAGGCTCCCAATCCAGGCCCCGGATACACCGAGTGCAAGTAATATGAGGGGACCCAGACAACACGCAGATGCCAGAGTCGCTGCGATCCCTCCCGCGAGAAGAGAGCCCCGACCAGATTTTGAATTTGACATAAGAGTAACTCCTTCGGGCATTTTGCTTTAATGTGTTAATCTTAAACCCGTACCTCACTACGGAAGCAATAGCTATGTTAAAAAAACGCAACGTAATGACAATTGGCACGCTGGCCAAAACAGCCGGCGTGGGCGTGGAAACGGTGCGCTATTATCAGCGCCGAGGGCTAATGAGCGAGCCGGAAAAGCCGTATGGGGGGATCCGACATTACGACGAACAAGCGCTTGCTCGGCTTCATTTTATTCGCGCGTCTCAATGGCTTGGATTTAGTCTGGATGAAATTGGTGAGCTATTAACTCTGCAAGATGGCGCTCATTGCGATGAGGCACGGGAGCTTGGGGAGCAAAAGCTCACCAGTGTTCGTCGAAAGATATCGCACTTACAGCAAATTGAACGAGCGTTGAATGAGCTGGTGCAAAAATGCAGCGCCGGACACGGAGATGTCTATTGTCCACTGATGGCCTCGCTTAATGACGGGGTTGAGGACGCTACCACGGACAAACATAAGGTGCGTTAGTCTGTGTAGTAAAACTTTTGAGCGGAGTTCTTTAACTGAATTGCTTTATAGCTAACGCCAGCCATACACAAGAATCCCCATACCGGTTAGCACAAACGCCGTGCCAATCAGGTCGAAATTGGATAGTGGCGATTTATCGACAATTCGCAGCCAGACTATGGCAGTTAACACGTAAATACCACCATAAGCTGCGTAGACCCGCCCGCTTTCCGCCGGATGAAGTGTTAACAAGTAAGCAAATAAGGCTAAGCTCACTGCCGCCGGAATGAGCAACCAAACCGAATGGCCCTCTTTGAGCCATAGGTAGGGTAAATAGCATCCGACAATTTCAGCAATTGCGGTGGCAATAAATAAGCCCAATGTTTTCATTAAAAATAATGCACTCATTATCAGTTGTCCCTACAGGCTTCATCAGGATCTTCTAGTTCTACCGTTGTATGGCTTAAAGCATAGGGCGCAAGGACGTCATCGATGCGCTGTTTTAAATCGCTACGGGCCTCGATATCAAGGTTTTTAGATAACACCAAATGAACGGTTAATACATGCTCCTCGCCATCTAGTGACCAAAAATGCAGATGGTGTAGGTCAGCAACATGAGGTAGCTCCAGCAAAGTGTCAGCGACTTGTCTGTAGGTTTCTTTGTCCGGAGTTGCTTGTATGAAGAGTTTCAGCGTTGCCCACAGGTTGCGCAGCACATTCACTAAAATAAATAGAGTAAAACCAATCGACAGTAGCGGATCGAGAATTGGCCAATCCACAAACAGCAAAACAATACCAACGATAAGTACAGCGACCCAGCCGAGAACATCCTCCAGCAAGTGCCAGTTAATAACGCGTTCGTTTAACGTTTTGCCCTCTGACAATTTGTAAGCAGCAAATCCATTAACTGTAATGCCAACGACGGCTAAAGCAATCATGCCATCAGCGACGGGCATCTGAGGGTTCCAGAGTCTGGGAATTGCTTCCACAAGTACCCAGGCAGAGCCTGCGATTAACACAACGGCATTAATAAATGCACCGGCAAGATTCAGTCTTTTATAACCGTAGGTAAAGTGTTGGTTAGCCTGTTTTTTGCCAAGTTTATTTAGTATCCACGCGAGACCTAACGACAGGCTATCGCCAAGATCATGAACGGCATCAGCTAAAATGGCGGTACTGTTGGTAAGAAAACCACCAATGAACTCAATAATGGTAAAAACAAAGTTAAGCAGGAATGCCCAACCTAATCGGTTGGACGGCATGTCCTTTGAGTGATCATGGTTATGGTGATGTCCCATAATACGTTCCTCTTTTAATAAAAGGGGGCGACAATAACCGCCCCCTTAAATGCTATTGAACCCTAACGGCTCAGATCCTTAATTTTTTGTTTCGAAAACCAAGGATAGAGCACGGGTAAGATAACCAATGTCAGCAGAGTAGCTGATACCAAACCACCAACAATGACGGTAGCCAGTGGGCGTTGAATTTCAGCCCCTGCACCGGTTGCAAACAGCATGGGAATGAGTCCTAACGCTGAGGTTATTGCTGTCATTAATACCGGGCGTAGTCGCGACCACGCGCCATCAAACACGGCATCATTAACCGCATGCCCATCGGTTATTCTCTGGTTAATACTCTCGACCAGAACCACACCGTTTAGTACCGCCACACCAAACAGTGTGATGAAACCCACGGCGCTGGGCACCGATAAGTACTGTCCTGACACATAGAGTGCCACAATACCGCCGATGACTGCCAATGGTACATTCACCAAAATCAACATGGCTTGACCCATGGTGCCGAAAGCAAAATAAAGCAGCAGGGCGATGAGTGCCAGCGATATGGGAACGACAATGGACAAGCGCTCCTGTGCTCGTTGTTGACTTTCGAACTGGCCACCAATGTCGACTGAGTAACCGGTTGGTAAATCCACCTTCTCGTCAATCGCCTTCCTAATATCGGCAACCACGCTACCCATGTCACGACCCTGAACGTTCGATTGAATCACAACGCGACGCTGTACGTCATCACGACGGATTTGCGGTGGTCCTGATTCAATTGCGACGTGGGCGACTTCGCCTACGGTTACCCAGGCTCCCGAAGGAGTTAACAAGCGTAACGAGCGAATAGACTCCGGCGTATCGCGGAATTGCTTGGCCAGCCGCACGTAAATATCATAGCGCTCATTACCGCGAATGATCTGGCCTGCCGAAGCGCCACCCAAGCCATTGTCGACAACGCTCAGTACATCGGAGACATTTAAGCCGTAGCGTGAGAGTTGTTGGCGTTTCGGCGAAACCACGAGTTGTGCTTCACCTTTTATTTGCTCCATCGCTACTGCAACGGCCCCGTCAACTTGCTTGACGGCACTTTCTATTTCCTGGCCTTTACGGGCCAACACGTCAAGCTCGGGTCCAAATAGTTTGATGGCTAGCTGCGATTTTACACCTGAGAGCAGTTCATCAACCCGTGTTGCGATAGGTTGTGAAAAATTAAACAACAAGCCTGGGTGAGCATCGAGTTTTGCCTCCATTTTTTCTTGTAAGGCGTAGCGATCCGATGCTGTTGTCCATTCAGACTGCGGCTTGAGACCCACGTATATCTCGATGTTGCTGATAGGCTCTGGATCACCACCCACTTCAGCTCGTCCAATGCGGCTGAGTGCGTAGGTGGTTTCCGGGAACGACATCAGGATTTTTTCAAGCTTCGGAGCCACCTCTAAGGCCGTTTCAAGGTTAGAGGAGGGGGCTAATGTCACGCGAATATTAATCGTGCCTTCTTCCAATTCGGGCGCAAATTCTGTGCCGAGACGAGGCACTAACACCAAAGCGCCGACAAACAGCACACCGGCCAGGGTAATAACAGCCTTTTTACTGCGTAACGCCACCGATAATAGTCTTTTATAACCATTATCTAGTGGTTTAAGCAGTTTATTTTCACGAGGCTTAATACCCCGACTGAAAAAGTAACTGGCTAATGCCGGGACAACCATAATGGCCACAAAAACCGCGGAGATAATGGCCAACATAATACTGATCGCCATGGGCTCAAATAATTTAGCTTCAACACCCTGAAAACTAAACAGTGGCATAAAGACCACCAAGATAATCATGGCGGCAAAGAATACCGGTCGTGCCACTTCGTTAGCCGCTTCCTTAACTCGCAGCTTGATACCATGGCTATCGAGTTTGGCTGCCTGAAGATCCGGGTCGCGGTGCTCTGTGCGTTGCTCGGCGTCGCCTTGGTGTTCACTATCCGGACGACTTAAGTGCTTAAAGATGTTTTCAACCATCACCACGGAGCCGTCGACCAGCATACCAATGGCAACAGCAATCCCGCCCAGCGACATCAGGTTAGCTGACATGCCCATCGCGGACATTACCATCAGGGCAATGGCGATAGAAACGGGAATGGACAGTAACACTAAAAAAGTAGCGCGTATGTTGAGCAAAAACAGTGCTAATACTGCGATAATAAAGACAAAGGCAATGAGCAGTGAATATGCGACCGTAGATACGGCTTTTTGTATTAAATCGGCCTGATCATAATACGGCTCAAAGGTGACACCCTCGGGTAATGCTTGCTGAATAAGCGGAATGCGCTTTTTAATACCGTCGATGGTGGCTTTGGTATTCGAGCCCATGCGTTTGAGCACAATACCCGACACCACTTCGCCCAGCTGGTTGACCTCGCCGTCGACTTTACGCGACATTGAGACCGCTCCCTGGCGAATTTCACTGCCGATTTCGACGTCGGCAACCTGGCCCAGTGTTACGGAAACGCCGTCAACGGTTTTGAGCGGTATTTGTTGTATCTGCTGTAGACCTTTTTTACCGCTTTCCAGCCAGCCGGTGCCGCGAATAACCAACTGCTCCTGACCGCGGGGCATATACCAACCACCAACGTTACCGTTATTCTTGTTGACCGCGCCCATGACGTCTTGCTGGGTAAGGTCGTAAGACAGCAGCTTGGCGGGATTGAGGTTAACCTGATATTGCTTAACTTCACCGCCAAAGGACAAGACTTCGGTAATTCCCTCAACGGGCATCAGTAGCAGTTTAACCACATAGTCGTTAAGACTGCGTAGCTCCATGCTACTGACATCAGAGCCCGGCTCGGCAAGTAGCAGATACTGATAAACCTGGCCGAGACCGGAAGAGTTAGGGCCCATTTCGGGCGTGCCGACTCCCTCTGGAATCAATTCCTTTGCCGCTTGCAGCCGCTCGAATACCAGTTGCCGGGCAAAGTAGATATCGACACTCTCGTCAAATACCACGGTAATGCCCGATAAACCTGTTTTTGAGATTGACCGAACTTCTTTGACGTCGGGCAGGGCATACATCACCGACTCTATCGGATAGGTAATCAGCTGCTCGACTTCGGTCGCTGCTAATCCGGGTGCTTCCGTATTTACCGTTACCTGAACGTTGGTAACATCGGGAAAGGCATCCAGATTAAGTTTGGGAATAATAAAAAATGACGCAATGCTGATGCTGAATAAAGCCAATACCAATAACAGGCGATTGGCGACAGCAAACTGAATAATGCGCTGAAACATACAACCTCCTGTTAGTGGTTATGTGGGTCAAAACCGCCTTTAGCGATTTGTGAGCGAACGAAAAACGCGCCGTTGTCTACGTATTTTGTGCCTTCCTTAACGCCTCGAATAACTTTCCACGGACCCTTTTCATCAACCAATTCGACTTTCTTCGGTTCAAACTTTCCGGGTTCGTGCTCAATGAATATCTGCCAGTCACCATCAGGGGCCCGCATTAAGGCTGAGTCCTTAACTGCAAGCACCGGTCCATCCGACTTGACTGAGAAATAAACATCCGCAAATAAACCAGGGTGTAATTGGTCCTTTTCGTTATTTACCGCAAGTCGTACCGTTCGAGTGCGGGTTTTATGGTCTATTGTGTGGCCTTCCTGAATGACTTTTGCCGCAAAGCGCTGATTGTCGACACTCACTGTAACAGGATCACCAAACTGCACACTAAGGTCAGCTGAGCCTGGTAGACGAGCATTAACCCACAAGGTTTCTTCTTGCAGCACTTCAACCAAGTGATTACCGGCATTAACTTGCTGGCCTTGCTTGAAGTTATCGCTAACCACAATCCCGCCAATTTCTGAGGTCAGTTGGTATTCGCCGATAGGGTAGTTAGCTTTACTTAAACGCTTAATGTCGCTGGCTGACATACCAAATGCTTTGAGTTGCGCTTGCGCTGAGGTAAAGGCGTTTTTCGCTTCGACAAAGCGTTTTTCACCCACCGTTGACTCGCCGAGTGACTGCACGCGTTGCCACTCGTTAAGTGTGACCAAATACTGACTTTGCGCCTCCGCCATGGTCGCGCTGAAGAGGGTTGCCAGCGGCTCACCTTTTTCGACGTGGTCGCCAATACTGACAAAACGTTTGAGCACGGTCGAGTCGATGCGCGGACTCACGATATAGCTATTAAAGTCGTTAGCAACCACCTCGCCCGGGGCATAAACCGGATATTCAATGACTTGAGTTTGCAAGGTTCGCGTGGTGATATCTGCCATGGATAGCTGCTTGCTGGATAGCTCCACGCCTGAGCTTTCCTTATGTTCACCTTGCTCGTGTTTGCCTTCTTCCTTGTGGGTATCTTCTTTTTCGTCGTGTCCGTGTTCATCCTGCGCCATAACCGAAAAGCTCAGCGCAAGTGCTATTGCTGCGTATAAAGGTTTTACTGACATCGTTTACTCTCCAATCTCTGCGTTTGTTTGCTGGCTTAACGGCGATAACGTCAGCGCTTTACTGAGTTCGCCCGAACGGTACAACCATTCAATGGCGGCCAACCGATATTGTGTTTGCAGCGCTATCCCTGCAAATTGGCTATCGAGCTGCTGTTGCACAGCGGTGAGGTAGTCGGTGGTGGATAGGTCACCGGCGAGCCAGGATTGTTCAATCACCTGCATCGACTCATCCTGCCGAGATTGAAAGTCTCTTTGCCAGCTTTGCCACTGTTTTTTCACAAAACGATAATTGTTAAGAGACGATTTCAGTGCTGCTTGCCATTGTTGCCTTAGTGCAATCAAACGTTTTTCTTCAGCAACAGCTTCGCTATTGGCTGCGCGCACCGCATCGCTGTAGTTATTGCGAACCTGTAGTGGAATGCTGAATGATAAGCCAATTACTGTTTCGTTATCGCTCTCGCCCGCTTCGACGCCTACGGTTGGGTTGGCGGTGGTTAACGAGCGTTTCCAGTCGACATCGGCGCGCTTTAATTGCCATTGCAGGTAAGCGGCTTTTAACGCTGGATGTTGTTGCCAACGAGCCGTTAACGCAGGTTCAACGTTAAATAGCTCCTCATTAATGGAGAGTTGACCGACATCAGACGTTGTTAGCAGAGCGTTTAACTCTGCTTCAGCGGATTGCAGTTGTTGATAAGCCGCTGCCGTTTGTTGCAGTTGCCGACTTAGCGCGAGTACCGTCAGTTGTTCGTCGACGGCACCTAAGTCACCGGCTTTACGTCGTTCGGCAACCAGGCTTATCGCCTGTTTAACGATTTTCTCTTGCTGCTCAGCCAGTGCGTAACGCTGTTTTGCGTCCAGCCATTGCACATAGGCATTCAACAAAGTTTTAGCATGCGATGTCGCCGACTGGCGATAAATACTCACTGCCATAGCCGTCATGGCGTCACTCTGACTGGCCCTTGCTTCATTGCGAGTGCTCCAGTCCAGCGTCTGGCTTAGACCAACAGCGTAATTATTGATGTCACCCTCGCGCTCTAAGCGTGACGATAAGCTAGGGTTGTACAAAGGCTGATTTAATTGTTTGCCCTGTTGGATCAGCGCTTCAGCCTGCTGTTGAGCGGCTTCAACACTGGGGTGTTGCTGCACAGTTTTTTGCCATTGCTCGGGCAACTGTTGTGCATTGGCGTAGCTTGAACTTATTGCCAGACTTACGGCAACAAACAAGCGTTTGCTATGTGTCGAAAACGGACCCATAGATAGACTCCTCAGTCATATTACTGCGTAAAATAATGATTTCTTGCGCTGCTAACGCAGCTTATTAGGCAGTTATGAGGAGATGGGAGGCCGGAACAGCGGAGATGATAGAGGGTTAGTGTAAAACTCAGTATACCCAGGACGTATTGTGCCCATTCGTGGTAACGCGAGAGTTTTTTCAGCCTTCATGGCATATAAATGAAATGAACCATGGCAGTGACAGCAATGATGGCAGTCAAAGCTGATTTCGCCACTTTTAGGTAGGTTTCGCTTATCGATGTGCGATTCGTCATGCTCAAAATTGAGGTGTTGCTCAGAAGATGACTGGTGAGATTGATGCACGTCAGCAACCGACTGACTGATTTGAGTCAGAACGGCAGCAATCACTAGTAATAAAAATCCCAGTCTAAGCATTTCAAACCTTAGCCATTTACATTAACAAGGTTAGAATACCGTGTTCAATTTCAAGCTGCAACTGTGTCTGCCGGAGTGATGTAAAGACAACAATCGGAGCTTGAAGTCAGAACCCGATAGACCAGTTAGAGAGAAGTAAACACATTCTTGTTGGTCCTTTTTTAGGTCTGGGATTAAATTTTCCATGACATAATAGGTTTTACCTTCACCCCATTCCCCGTTAGGTCTAACGAGCGGGGAAGGATGTGTCTTCCAGTAACTTTAAAATCTGTCTAGAAAGCTGATGCATTATTTAGCGTCCCGAGTGAATGATAGCTAGTGTGCTCTTCGAAGTGATGTGTAAGCAAAGTGTGCCTATTCAAGGCATTCGATTGAGAAAGAGCATCGATGAATGCGTTTCGATCGCCAATTAAAACAACCTGTTTTTTTGCTCTCGTGATTGCAGTGTAAAGCATGTGTCTATCCAAATTTCGACTCTGCTTAACAATCACTACAACCCGATCAAATTGACTACCTTGCGACTTGTGTACAGTCAATGCGTAGGCAAAGTCCAGAGAGCAAAGCTTGGAGGCAGGGAGGTTCACGATTCGTCCTGTAAAATCAATAATGACCTCATTTCCTTTTTGTTCAATAACTTTTCCAATCGACCCATTACGAATATCGCGCTCATAGTCGTTCACAGTGCACATGACCAATTCACCAATACGTAAGGCGCTACCTAATATGGTGTGATTAAAATAGCCGAAGTCGGATGAACTAAAGGACATCGACTCCCCTTTGGCGAGAGAGTCATGAACAAGCAAATTCAAGGCGTCAACACCTCCTATCTGGTGTTTAACCGGGGAAACCATTGCAACTTCATTGGAAGTTCCATTCCCTCCTAATGCTTGATAAACCTCAAGGGCTCGGGTGTTTAACTCTGACTCATTGCACTCAATAAAGCTAACGCCATCTTTTAATCCTTTGTACGGTTCAAATTTAATTTCACCTGGAACTTGAGGATAACGTCTTATCGCCATTGCAACTGCCGGTATTCCAGACTCCTTAGTTTGCCTTTGAATTGCAGTTAGTTGGGGATGGGGTAGTGGCAACTTAACCAGAGTATGCAACCCTAAGCCAACCCCCACCGGAGGTAATTGTTCTTCATCACCAGTGAGAATAATACGCCCCTTGTTTGGAAACCGTTTTAAAATCTTAAGCAATGACAAAATATCGACCATTGAGGCTTCATCGACAATTATTACTGCATCATCCGATATCTCTTCCTGCTCTAAAGCAAGCACAAATTTCGCTATAGTCATTGCCTCTCGGCCAGTAGCCTCGGTAATTCGCTGTGCAGCCTTTCCAGCCAATGCGAGTAGGATGACCTGGCTTGTGTAGCCTAAAGCCTCCAGAGATGAGCATATAGCCGCTATTACGGTTGTCTTACCACAACCGGCACCACCTGTTAGAAGAGTGAAAGAGTGCTTGCAGCACTGGAATACGGCATTCGTTTGTTCGTCCGTTAATTTAATCCCACTATTCTTCTCGTAGTATTCAATTGCGTGACTAAGGTCTTTATCTAAAGTGTCTGAAACAACTCTGATTTGTGATTTTGTAATGATGTCAGCGACAGTAGCTTCAACAATTGCCATACTCTTAACTTGTGCAAAGTCACCAATGATTACTATTTCATCGTGTGCTCTCGCGACCTCTATCGCTTGAGCCGCGTCTAGTGGTTGAGGCAAAGTCCGTTTTAATCGATATCTAAGTTCGTTGACCGGAAGGCACGTATGCCCACTATTAAAGGCTTTAAATAACACCTCTTTGGTATACGCTATGAGTCTTTGGGGTGAATCTGGTGCCATCCCTAACCGGTCGATTGCGTAGCCATCGATCATGTGCATGTCGGCCATAAATGCAGTAAGAAAATACGGGTTTTTCTTTATTTGCTCATAGGCATTGCTCTTCCAGATTTCTAATACTGACTCCCCGACACGGGGCGGCACACCTAATTCATCGAGAAGCTGCAACGTCCCAAGCTGTTCGTATTCTCTTAAGCCAGTAATGATACGTTCCGCTACATTTCGACCGACGACGGGTAGTAAACGCTCAATATCTCCCTCAACTGCGATCTTTATTAACCCGTCTCCAAAACACTCAACAAGCTTTTCTGCTTTGAGGTCGCTAATTCCTTTGAAGTCACTGGATTGCGCGAGAAGCTTCGCTAGGTTCTCGTTTTTTGCTTTTTCAAACGTGAGGGACTCTGCTTCAATTACGCGCTCATTCGCTGTCGTACCGTCTTTCCAAATTATGGTTTCATCTTTGACAGCGCCTTTGACGCGCCAGATATGCCTATCTTTGAATAGACTGGGGGAGCGAGCTATTTTCCAATCAGCTTTAACGACATATCTTTTGGGCCTGGCCTCCAAGGTAGCCGCAGAAAAAATAACCCCACCAAAGGGACCTCTGTTACGAACCTTTCTAATTTGCAGGAGACCTTCAAACATTTCGTTAAAGTCTCCCAGTGGCCATGAGGTAGTCCTCTATTGCCTTCAAGTGCTTGAGCTTCTCGTTAGCCTCTTTCAAGTCCCTTGTAACGTCGTATAGTTGTGCCTGTAACGATGCATTTTGTTGCTGTTGAGAACTCATAAGTTTCGAGTCTTTGCTAGCGATTTTCAAAGCAGTCTCGTGCTGCCGCTTTTCGGTTCCTGAACGAGAGTCGGTGACGAGTATGCCTTTCTTTACAAGTTTTCGTTTTATTAGGTTATAAAGCCTAAGGATCTTGGTATTCCCTGTAATCCTTTTGCGGTCAAATTCGCATTCTCTTGCAATTCGTTTTTTGTTCAAATCAAGCTTGTCTGGCAGGACATAATCGTCCCAATCATTTTCAATGCAGTGCAATTGCACAAAGGCTCTGAAGGTTTGATAATTTTTTTCAGCCTGGGGATTAGCCACCTTAGACCTCTCTATGTTTTTTCAGTCGCTGAGTGTATACAAATTGAGGGTCTATATTGTGGTCTTCTAACATTTGGTAGCAGTCGTTAAGCCGTAACTGCAACTTCTCAACTTGATTCTTTAAGTCTTCAATTTGTTTATTCTTACTTGCAAGCTTCTGCTTCATTCCGTCAGCTGGAGCAGGGCCTGTATTTGGCTCGGTGGATTGGTACCCTTTAAGTATTTCTTTCACCTCTCTGTACCGCTTCATGTATTTCTTACTGCGATTAAGCGTCATTCTGCTGACACCTAGGTTATCGACAAAATACTGGTGACCAAACTCACCTTTAAATTCTGGGTTTTCGGCAAACCACTGCAAGGACGATAACGCTTTAGATTCCCAATTTCTGTTAGCCATCTACATCGCCTCCGGGTCATACACTTGAACGACGTCTATTCTTTGGTTCTTCTTCCCATTCCAGTTTTCATAGGACTTTAAAGCATTCTCACATCCTTTTACCGTGTCAATGCAAAACTTAATATGCTGATCTAGAGGTTCTTCTGTATTGAGTTTTTCAGTTAATTCGCGGTAATTTGGAATTAGTGCGGCAAGCTGATTTTCGTAGTGAGTTTTTGTATTTAAGATGTTTTGCTTTGCTTCTAAATCGTCCGGGTCGATACCAAAATGTTCGCACCCTTCACCTGTATCTCCCCTTAGGCACATCATACCTTTTTCGCAAGGACTTACGTCTAGGTCTCTCTTGCATGTACCCCACGGAGTATAGTGAATCACCGACATTGTATGGTTTAGAACCCAATCTATCTCGCCTTCAGGGACATCGTTATCGCGCATACGCTTTATTCGTCGGCCAAGGGCATCATCTGGTGGGGTCTGGCTCAAATAGCGCTCACGAATGGTTTCAGCGCGTTCTTTTGATGTTCGATGATCATAATGTCGACCTTGTCCCGGTGTTCGGCCCATGAACAGGTCAATCATCATTTCATTTTTCCCTGAACGCTTAAGCGCAGTCGTGAGCCAATGACGAAATTTATGGGTCTTTAGCGACACTACGTTTCCGTCTCGATCCCTTATATCGTATCGCTCGAAAACTGTTTTATTCCTCGATGTTTTATCGTTTGTTATCCAACTCGTAAACGACTTCGGTGTCATTGGGAGAGGGATGAATCCATGACCTGAGGATTGGCTCTTAAATGTTTCGTCTTTTACTATAAAGAGCAGTTGACTAAACGAGACGGATGCGGAGAAGCTGCTTGACGAATAGCTCCCGGATTCATTCTCATCAAGGTGGTTTTCTTGGTAGACTTTCTGTCGATAAGTTTGGTACTTCTGAAACGCTATTGATGCAATTTCTTTTTTGCTGTAGACGGTGTGTAGCGTTGTATTTCTTGAATTTTGGCCTTTATATTTAATCCGACCTACTTCAGCTGCTTTGTAGTTAGTTCTTAAGCTGCTGTAACTAAGTCCACTTGCGTGCAGTGCTTTAATATTCGGTCCGAATTCGCAACGTAACAAAAACAAGTCTGGATTGAAGCCTTTTTCTTCCAAGGCTTTGACCATTGGAACTGGTCGCGACTCCATCTTAAGAGCATCAATAAAAGCCAAAGGCCCATTCAACTCGACACTTTTAGCAAATAAACGGTGCTCCTCAGTCAGCTCTAGTATCCGCTTGTAAGATTTTAAAATAACATCTTCCCACATGCGTGGTACCGGGCGAGGGCTAGGTAGTTCGCCTTTTTCCGTTAAAACTTTAAGGTAGTATTTCTCGTTAATTTCGTCATATTGGAGGCAATCTTCTGTAAGTCTACATAATTCACCTATGCGTAATCCGAATGCCATCAAAAATGGAACCGCAAGGAGCCTGATTTCATCGTAACCCTCTTTAGGCTCTGGATTGGAGCAAATCTCTCCATTTTCAAGCTGGATTTTAAAATTGTCAAACTTGGCTTTGACCAGTCCTAGATACCTATCTATATCTTGCTCATACTTTCTATCTCGGCGGTTTTCGTATTCACTTGTTGTAACGTCAGTTTGCTCTCTGGAAGGGTTGTTCATATTAATTTTTGGGTTAAATCGCGGCACAATTTTGAATGGAATCAACAAGTTTTTTGCAATGGACACCATGGTTTTATAGCGCTCGAATGGGCCACGCCGTTGAAATTTAGACTCAAGAAGCGGGATGGTTGCATCCAGAGTAGATTGGTCAAAGTTAATAAGTGATTCATTACTATATGACAAAGAGTCAGCTAACCACGATAAGGCTCCAATCTCTGAGGCAATAGACTTCCTATTCTTGCCCTTCTTTAAGCCCTTTAGAGCCCACAGTCGCATTATAATTGCCCAGACACCGTTTACAGGCTCTCTATCGGATTTTTTACTTTTTCCAGTAATTAAATTTCCATTTACGTCGACCGGCTTTGTGAAATAGATACTACCATTTTGGTATCGCCATACGTTATCTGACCATACACCCAATAGAGGATCTTTTCGGCGTAAAGCTTCGAACTCTTCTTGGGCATTATTTTCCAGTTCACCTAATCGTAATATAACATCTCGTAAACGCTTATTTTCACGAATCTTACCGAGGTTCTCGACACTACTCATGAGTCCGATTCCTTATTCAACAACTTTTGGGCCTCACAGATCTCGATGGCCCCTTGTAGCGCTTCATTTAATTGATGCTTTACGGGCCCAGATGAATGTTGTTGGACGAACTCTCTCTCTGCTTCGATAACTTTTAATTGGGCTTGGTGGTCTGCATTTTTAAACGGCCTGAATTTTCCGCATCCATAGCAACTAACAGTAGGATGAAACTCACAGCTGGCCTGTTTTAAACATTTCCCAAGACTTGCAATTGAGCTCGTCCGAATCAGCCTTCCTCCGACGGAACTGTCGTTTTCATCAATAAGGAATCCTTTCCATCGCATGACGGCATTTTCTAGCACTATTGAAGAGTCAAATGTGTCATCAATAAAATCAATTAAGTCTCTATTGTAACGAAAGTAATGTTGAACTGAGTCAGTGGAGCCGTGATCTAAAGCGATAGCGACCTCTTCTGGGGTTTTCCCCTCAAGAACCATACGAGTACCCAAGGTATACCTGAACCGGTAACATGAAATTCTCAGTAGCGTGGGGCCGCCGTTATCATCCTTTACGTGTCTTGAAAATATGTTTAATCGCTTGCCTAATGAAATGAATTTATGAGTTAACGCATTCGAATTTTTATGCCATGCATATTCTGTTAACTTATCATCTACGATTAACTCCTTGTCGACTTGCTCTCTTTTAAACAGGGGACGAGGAAGTGGGGTGCCTTTAGGATGAGTTAGTGACCTAACGGCATCCTGCTTGATTAGTTCACCAATCTCATTTGCCAGATCATCTGATAACTCCCGAAGCACGAAGTTATTTTGATTTCGGCGAAGCTGGGATACTTTCCCTTTTACGCGAGGGATATTGATATACCAACCCAGCTTAGAGGTGTCATAATAAATGTCTGATTCACGCAACAGCGCGAGTTGAATAGGGCGTAAACCAAACTGCATTGCTAACTTTATCATGACCCGTTCATGGATAGTTACGTCATCATTTTGCAATGCCTGCGTGATCTCTCCTATTTCTGATCGTGTAAAAGGCCCGTATTCATGATCCAGGAGAGATACACGCGCTTTCTGGCCATGATTTTTAATTTTTGTTTCAGCAAGTTTAAACACAAGGGTCTCGTCAAAACCCCAATAGCAGTTTTCAATAGCGTAATTAGCAAACGCGCGAATAGACAGCCAGACCCTTTGATTGTCTTTGTTTTCTAATATCAGCCTGGATAATTGAGAAGCGATCTCCTTAGCAAATACTGCCTCATTATTTAGCGCTTCATCAGAAAGTGAAACGTGTTGAAGTGTAGAAAGACCCTCACATAAGTGGTTGATCATGGATGGACTGCGGGAGATAGCTGTGTCGACCCAGCATTGTATGGCAATATAACTTAAATAGGCATATTTCGAGTACGTATCGCTCAGTCTATAATTGCTCGTATTGCTGCCTAAATTAATTAGTCGGACTGTTTTTTTTAAACGCCCGTCTGACTTCCGAAGCTTGACCTTTTGACCAAAAAAAGTCTCTATCTCGAAAGGAAGTGGTTCGTAATCATGATTTAAGCGCTTTGCTTCCTCGTATAAGTATTCATAACAATCTACGCTCTCATGTGCTAGATAAAGTGTGTTTGCATGCGCCATCCACAGGCCCCTTATTAGTATCTTTATCGGCTAAATATTCGTTTATCTTTCTCATTAGATGAGCGTTAGTGTAGCGCTTAGGCATCGAGCTTGTGCCAGTCCATCCCCCCCAAGTTGTAAGAGTATCTTGCATGTCACCAGCTTTAATCATAGGAGAGTTGCTGTTCGCATATTTATTGTCAACCGACTCTCGCAATTCATTCATTCTTGCTACGCGAAAGCGATGGGGTGTTATAACACCAGCTAATCCTTTGGTCCTATTAAAGATTGTTTCGACCACATACTCAAGGCCTGAAGTTGTCATTGCGCCGCCGTCGTGCTCACTCACAAAAAGATAATCTGTCAATTGTCCTTTATAAGGCTTGCGAAGCTTTGGCCGGTGATCTTCAACGTATTCCACGATTAAATCACGTAATCCAGGACTGATAGGGAGTTCGCGGTTTCGTGTTTTGTGAGATGCACCGTCTCGACGATGTCGTTTTAAGTTGTTTCCCGCGGCGGACTGTTGAATAACGACCGTGGCATTATGAGTTAATTTTAAGTCCAGGTCGTTATTCCTTAGCAAAACCAACTCAGAAGCCCTACAGCCAAGTTCAATTAAAAGCAATATAAGGCATGCATTTCTAACTTGAAGGCTCTTACGGAAGGGGTTTACGTCGTTTTTGATGTCGTCGCTTGAGGGGCGGATCACAAGCTTGATTATTTCAATTTCAGCTGGTGAAAGAGGAGTAGTCTGGTGGGTTTGGTTTTCTACATCCCCAGTTGAATATTTCTTCTTCTTGAGTAGAGCGTCCAGCTTATCCACTCTCTTCTGATGAATATCTGCCATTTCAATATTCTCTACACGGGCTATATAACGTGAGTAGTGAAATCTTAAAAAGGATCGAATGGAGTCCAACCTGCGATTAAACGTGGAGGGAGCGATCAAAATATGGTCTTCAATGTTATGGTTAAAGTTGAGTAACAGAAAACTTGTGAGTTGATTCACTTGCCTTGAAGACAGTGTTTTTAACCGTGCAGCATCAGAAAAGAAATCGCTATATTCAGTGCTTATGAACTCATAAAACACGCAAAGATCGCGTGCTCTAGCTTCTACCGTATTGAACTTCCCGGAAAGCCATAAATCCCACACCCATAACGCTGAACTAGGCTCGGGGACGCTAAAATTATTTTTATCGATCAGCAATGGTAGCCTCTGATCGTTGTACTGCGGGTGAGGTAAGCTTAGAACTGAATAACGCATCGAAATGTTACACTTGAAACTAAGGTAAGATATTCAGAGTATAGTCAGTAAAAAAGGGGCGTCAAGCGCCCCTTTGTAACTTATTGATTTAGTTAGAATAACGGAAAGTTATCCACAACAATGTTACACTTTGAAAAACACAGGTCCTATATTTTACACGCACCGCCGGCACAATCGTCATCTTCTTCAGTGACGTCTACCGTTGCTTGCTGGTTCTCTTGTTCGCGTTGCTTGGCGTCAATCTTGTCGCGTAAGTCCACCTGGTTATCTGAGGCGCCGTCACGCGTGTTGTGGTAATACAAGGTTTTCACGCCGAGTTTGTAGGCATAAAGCAAGTCTTGCAGCAACTGCTTCATGGAAACCTTACCGCTTTCAAATTTACTCGGGTCATAATTGGTATTCGCCGAAATGGTTTGGTCGACGAATTTCTGCATGATGCCGACCAGTTCCAGATAGCCTTTGTTATTTGGAATCGTCCACAGCAACTCATAAGCGTCTTTCAGATTTTCGTAATCTGGCACCACTTGCTTGGTAACACCATCTTTGGATGCTTTGATACTGATATGGCCCCGTGGCGGTTCAATACCGTTGGTCGCATTCGAGATCTGCGATGACGTCTCAGACGGCATTAATGCGGACAGGGTAGAGTTACGCATGCCGTACTTTTTCACATCTGCGCGTAATTGATCCCAGTCTAGTTGCAAAGCTTCGGTACACACCGCATCCAGATCTTTCTTGTAGGTATCAATCGGCATGATACCTTGCGAGTAAGTGGTCTCGTTAAACTTCGGACAGGCGCCGCGCTCTTTGGCCAGGTTTACCGAGGCTTTCATCAGATAATACTGGATAGCTTCGAAGGTACGGTGAACCAGCCCATTGGCAGAACCATCGGAATAACGTACGCCATTTTTCGCCAGATAGTAGGCAAAGTTAATGACGCCGATTCCTAACGTGCGACGGCCCATGGTCGCATTGCGTGCTGCTGGTACCGGATACTCCTGGTAGTTCAGCAGGTTATCAAGAGCGCGCACTGCCAGGTCAGCCATTTCCTCCAGATCATCAAGGGTATTTATTGCGCCAAGGTTAAAGGCTGACAGCGTACAGAGGGCAATTTCACCTTCTTCGTCATTAACATGAGCCAGCGGCTTGGTTGGCAGCGCAATTTCCAGGCACAGGTTACTCTGGCGAATGGGCGCGACTTTTGGATCGAATGGGCTGTGGGTGTTGCAATGGTCCACGTTCTGCAGGTAGATACGCCCGGTACTGGCGCGTTCTTGCATAAACAAACCAAATAACTCCAGCGCTTTAATACGCTTTTTGCGAATCGAGTCATCATTTTCATATTGCACGTACAAACGCTCAAATTCGGCCTGGTCTGCAAAGAAAGCATCGTACAGGCCCGGAGTGTCAGACGGGCTGAACAAGGTGATGTAATCGTCTTTAACCAGACGCGAGTACATCAGGCGGTTAAACTGCACGCCGTAATCAAGGTGACGAACCCGGTTCTCTTCAACCCCACGGTTGTTTTTCAGGACCAGAAGGCTTTCGACTTCAAGATGCCAAAGCGGATAAAACAAGGTTGCTGCACCACCGCGCACACCGCCCTGCGAACAGCTTTTAACTGCCGTCTGAAAGTATTTATAGAACGGAATACAGCCAGTGTGGAAAGCTTCACCACCGCGGATAGGGCTGCCTAGAGCGCGAATACGACCGGCGTTGATACCTATACCGGCGCGTTGTGATACATACTTAACGATGGCACTTGCGGTGGCATTAATTGAATCAAGGCTATCACCAGCTTCAATCAGTACGCAGGAGCTGAACTGACGGGTCGGGGTACGAACACCCGACATAATAGGTGTCGGCAATGAAATTTTAAATAGTGATGTCGCATCATAAAAGCGCTTCACGTAATCCAGTCGGGTATCTTTGGGATAGTCCGCAAACAAGCAGGCGGCGACGAGTACATACAAGAACTGCGCGCTCTCGTAAATCTCACCGGTCACCCGATTCTGCACCAGATACTTGCCCTCAAGCTGTTTTACCGCAGCATAAGAGAAGTTGAGGTCCCGTGAATGGTCCATGAATTCGTTCATCTGCTCGAATTCTTCCTTGCTGTAATCGTTCAGCAGGTGTTCATCGTAGCGCCCGTTGTTGACCATTGAAGTTACCTGGTCATACAGGTGAGGCGGCTCGAACTTGCCGTAAGCGAGTTTACGCAGATGGAAAATAGCGAGGCGCGCGGCCAGGTACTGGTAATCCGGTGCATCTTCAGAGATTAAATCGGCAGCCGCTTTGATAATGGTTTCGTGGATGTCTTCGGTTTTGATGCCATCGTAGAATTGAATTCGTGACTTGATTTCGACTTCTGAGACCGAAACGTTATCGAGGCCTTCGGCAGCCCAGCTGATAACACGATGGATTTTATCCAGATCGAGCGGTTCCCGTTCACCACTACGCTTGGTAACAAAAAGCTTTTGATTCATGCGGCGCACCCACCAATTTTATCGTTATGTTTTTAGTTGCGAACCACAAGATATAGTGTTGAATAGGCATTCTGTGTGAAATTTACACAATATCTTGGGTTGGATTTGATAATCGTATGCTAGCACTTATCGCAAGGGGATCAAGCGTGTTTGCGTTAAAATTCCGAAGGAGATTTGTGACAGTTGCCAGGGCTTTCGCTAAAAGTCTTGCCGTTCTAAAGGTTTAGCAAATGCAAGGCAAAATAATTATTTTTAAATAACTTTTTGCTCTTTCAAACCTGATGTTAATAGAACAAAACTCTAAGCCTTAATTTTAAAGGCTTGCACAACATCTAGCGTTATAAAAACAGCGCGGCACTAGATGTGGTGATTGCGGAGGTGCTCGAGTAACTGCAGAGGTTGCTGGATTTCGTAGTCTGCTGCCCAGCTTTCTGGCTGCTCTTCAGCGCCAATATAACCGTAGCGCGCCAGTACGGTTCGCATACCCGCCGCACGCCCGGCCACAATATCGCGCTCCGCGTCACCGACATACCAGCACTCGTGTGCTGCAAACCCAAGCGCATCCGCGGCATGTAAGATGGGGTCGGGGTGGGGCTTGGCAACGGCTAAGGTGTCACCACTGACTCTGACCTGAATAGCTGCGAGTTCAGGGTAATAGGGCACAAGCTGCTCGGTTAAGTCTTTGGGTTTATTGGTGACAATGGCAACGGCAATTTGTGCTGTTGCCAGTTCACCTAATAGCTCGGCAACACCGGGAAAGAGCGTGGTGTTCACGGCAATAGCATTCGCATAATGATCCAGAAATGCCTTACGTAATTCGCTTTTCCGAGTGTGAAATTCAGGCCCGTACGCGTGTTCAAGCAGACCGCGCGAACCATGTGAGGCTAACGCGCGAGCCACCTCAATGCCCAGCGGCGCGCGACCTTCGTCACCAAGCACGTTATTCAGCGCGGCGCCCATGTCGGCGGCGGTATCGAGTAAGGTACCATCCAAGTCAAAAAGAACTGCTTTTACTTTACTCATTGGCAAGCTCAAGCGTCTTTGGATAAGGCAACAATGTAATTGACGTCAACATTACTGTCGTCGAGGTAGAACCCTCGCCATGGCAAATAATGAATGCCGGTAATTGCTTTTGCGCTTGCCCCCACTGCATCGGTGACCCGCAGTAACTCCGCCGGCTGAATGAACTTAGCGTGCTCGTGTGTACCCTTAGGCACCCAGCGCAGCACATATTCAGCGGCGACAATACCGAGTAACCAGGATTTAAAATTACGGTTGAGCGTCGAAAACACCAGCGTACCACCGGGTTTAACCAACTTCGCGGCCGCTTCGACGATACTCGCGGGGGCGGGCACGTGCTCGAGCATTTCCAGACAGGTTACGACATCGAATTCACCGGCATGCTGAGCGGCAAAGTCTTCCGCCGCGATACATTGATAATCGATGTCGAGTTTGCTTTCCAGAGCATGCAGTCGTGCCACTTGCAATGATTGTTCAGCTAAATCTATTCCGGTGACCTTAGCGCCGGCTTGCGCGAGCGCCTCAGTCACCAGTCCGCCACCGCAACCGATGTCCAGTACACGTTTACCGAATACGCCGTCGCTCTGGCGTTGAATAAAATCAACACGCAGTGGATTAATTTGGTGAAGCGGTTTAAATTCGCCATCGGGATCCCACCATCTTGAGGCGAGGGCACCAAACTTTTCAATTTCCTTTGGGTCGACATTATTAGATTGCTGCATAGTACTTCTGCTTAGTTGAAAAACTCGGTACAGTGTACTGGAGCTCTCGAATTAAAAAAAGTCGAGGTAAAGCACACGACGGCTAAAAAGCGTCGGAAAAAGGATGCGAGAGGGCAGCGCTAAGGGTACAATGCTGCTACTAAGACAATTATAAGAAAGATTGAGCGTTTAGGGATATAACTATGAGTGATCTCGCCAGAGAAGTCGTTCCGGTCAATATCGAAGATGAACTGAAAAGTTCGTATCTCGACTATGCAATGAGCGTCATTGTTGGCCGTGCACTACCAGATGTGCGCGATGGGTTAAAACCGGTTCATCGCCGGGTATTATTTGCGATGAACGAATTGCGCAACGATTTCAACAAGCCGTATAAAAAGTCAGCCCGTATCGTCGGTGATGTTATTGGTAAATACCATCCGCACGGTGATAGTGCGGTCTACGACACTATCGTCCGGATGGCACAGCCGTTTTCATTGCGCTACATGTTGGTTGATGGTCAGGGTAACTTTGGTTCCGTCGACGGTGACTCCGCCGCCGCCATGCGTTATACCGAAATTCGGATGGCAAAAATCGCCAGTGAATTGCTCTCTGACTTAGATAAAGAAACCGTCGACTTTGTGCCTAACTACGACGGCACCGAGCAAATTCCAGATGTCCTGCCAACCCGTGTGCCTAACCTTCTGGTGAATGGCTCTTCGGGTATTGCGGTAGGCATGGCGACGAATATACCGCCACATAATTTGGGTGAGGTTATCGATGGCTGCTTAGCCATGATCGAGCGCCCTGATATTACTATCGATGAACTCATGGAATTTATTCCAGGCCCGGATTTTCCAACCGCGGCTTCAATTTCCGGCCGCGCCGGCATCGTTGAAGCTTACCGCACGGGCCGTGGCCGCATTCACCTGCGCGCTAAAGCAGAAATTGAAACGGATTCGAATGGCCGCGAAGCCATCATCGTCAACGAAATTCCTTACCAGGTTAACAAAGCGAAGTTGATTGAAAAAATCGCTGAGTTGGTTAAAGAAAAACGCCTTGAAGGTATCAGCGGTTTACGCGATGAGTCTGATAAAGATGGCATGCGCATCGTTATTGAGCTGAAACGTGGCGAAGTTGGCGAAGTGGTACTGAATCACTTGTATGCGAATACGCAGATGCAAGTGGTCTTTGGTATCAACATGGTTGCACTGGATAAAAACCAGCCGCGCCTGTTCAATCTGCGTGACATGATCGATTGCTTTATTTTGCATCGTCGTGAAGTGGTGACGCGTCGCTCGGTATACGAATTGCGTAAAGCCCGTGAACGGGCTCATATCCTTGAAGGCTTAGCTATTGCTCTGGCTAACATTGATGATGTCATTGAATTAATTCGCCGCTCGCAAACTGCAGCGGAAGCAAAAGCTGGTTTAGTCAGCCGCGCCTGGATCTTAGGTGACGTGGCCAACATGCTCGAACGCGCAGGCGTTGATGCTGCGCGGCCAGACCACCTGGCGCCGGAGTATGGTATTCGTGACGGTCAGTACCACCTGACTGAAGAACAGGCACAGGCAATTCTTGATTTGCGTTTGCACAAGCTGACCGGGCTTGAACATGAGAAAATTCTTGAAGAATACAAGAATTTGCTTGGCCAGATTGAAGAGTTATTGCTGATTCTGAATAGTTCAGAGCGGCTGATGGAAGTCATCCGTGAAGAGCTGGAAAAAATCAAAGCAGAATATGGTGATGTGCGCCGCACTGAAATTACCGCAGCGGCTCATGACATCTCCATGGAAGACCTGATTAACGAAGAAGATGTTGTGGTGACCTTGTCGCACCACGGTTATGTGAAGTATCAGCCATTGACTGAGTACGAAGCACAACGCCGTGGCGGTAAGGGTAAAGCAGCAACGAAGATGAAGGATGAAGACTTCATCGAACGCTTATGGGTAGCGAATACCCACGACACTATTTTGTGCTTCTCGACCCGTGGCCGGATTTACTGGATGAAAGTGTACCAGTTGCCGTTAGCAAGCCGTGCATCCCGCGGCCGGCCTATCGTCAACCTGTTGCCGTTGGAAGCGGATGAGCGGATTACCGCAATTCTGCCAACCCGTGATTACCCGGAAGACAAGTTTATTCTGATGGCGACCAAGCACGGCACCGTCAAGAAAACCCCGATGGTGGATTACTCACGGCCGCGTAATGGCGGCATTATCGCGCTAAATCTGGTTGAAGGGGACGAGCTTATCGGGGTTGATATGACCTCTGCAGGCGACGAGGTCATGTTGTTCTCTGATGCTGGTAAAGTGGTCCGCTTCAGTGAAGACCAGGTACGTTCGATGGGCCGTACGGCCACAGGTGTTCGTGGTATCCGTCTGGCTGAAGGTCAGCGGGTTGTATCACTGATTGTACCGCGTAAGATCGAAGAAGAAGTTCCGACCATTCTTACGGTCACCGAGAACGGTTTTGGTAAACGTACACCGATTACTGACTATCCTGCGAAGAGCCGTGCCACTAAAGGCGTTGTCTCAATTAAAGTCAGTGAGCGTAACGGCTCCGTGGTTGGTGCGATGGAAGTTGTTGATACCAACCAGATCATGTTGATCAGTAACAAGGGTACGCTGGTGCGCACCCGTGTGAATGAAGTTTCAATTGTTGGCCGTAATACCCAGGGTGTACGTTTGATTCGCACCGCCGCTGATGAAAAAGTGGTCGGTATGCAGCGTATCGATGAGCTTGATGATGTCGAAGAACTTGAAGCAGCTGAGCTGGATGCAGCTGACTCTACTGAGAGCTCGACGGGTAACGATGGCGACAACGCAACGGATGTGAACGAGGAGTAATAAAGCATGATGACGGCCCCGTATAATTTCTCTGCTGGTCCAGCGATGTTACCGCGTGCGGTATTGGAACGTGCGCAAAAGGAGTTACGAAGTTGGCGGGGCAGCGGCACTTCGGTGATGGAAATCAGTCATCGTGATCCGGCATTTATGCAAATGGCAGCCAAAGCAGAACAAGACTTGCGTGATCTCATGGCTATTCCGGAGAACTATCAGGTCTTGTTTATGCACGGCGGCGGCCGTGGTCAGTTTAGCGCGGTACCGCAAAATATTGCCGGTCCCCATGCTACGGTCGATTATCTGAACAGTGGTATCTGGTCGGACTTTGCCATCCGCGAAGCACAAAAATATGTCGCTCAGGTAAACGTCGTTGGCGGCGCCATTGATACCAAACGGGGTCGCGCTCTTGCTTCACCTGAGTCCTGGCAGTTAAGTGCCGACGCTGCCTACTTCCATTATTGTCCCAACGAGACCATGGACGGTGTCGCTCTGCATGACATCCCCGAAGCAGTTACCGCACCCGTCGTGGCTGATATGTCTTCGAATATCCTGTCTGAACCTCTGGCGGTAGAACGCTTTGGTGTTATCTATGCCGGAGCCCAGAAAAATATCGGACCGTCAGGTTTTGCTATTGCTATCGTTCGTGACGATCTGCTTGGCCGCGCTCAGAGCAATACCTCCACCATCATGGACTACACGGCGCAGGCCAAGGAGCGCTCGATGTACAATACGCCGAACACCTGGGCGTGGTACCTGTCCGGACTGGTCTTTGAATGGCTTAAAGAGCAGGGTGGCTTAGCAGCCATGGGGCAGGTGAATCAGCGCAAAGCGGACCTTTTGTATAACCTTATTGACAGTTCCGACTTCTATCGTAATCAGGTGCATCCTGACTTTCGTTCGAAAATGAACGTACCCTTTGTGCTTGCCGATGCGCAGCGCGATGGTGACTTCCTTAAAGCAGCAGAGCAACAAGGGCTGCTGGGCTTAAAGGGACATCGTTTTGTTGGTGGTATGCGGGCGAGTATCTATAACGCAATGCCGCTTGAGGGCGTGGTCGCACTGGTCGACTTTATGCGTGAATTTGAGCAAAAACACTCCTAATAAAAAGACACATAAATTATGTTTGATGCAAAACAGTTAGCTAACCAGGGCATACGTAATCTGCAGCCTTATCAGGCAGGTAAACCTATCGAAGAGCTTGAACGTGAACTCGGTATTCAGGGTATTGTTAAACTTGCGTCAAATGAGAATCCGCTGGGCCTGAGCTCAAAAGTGCGTGCGGCATTGCAGGAAACCCTAAGCGGTCTGGCACGCTATCCGGACGCAAATGGCTTTTACCTTAAGTCGAAACTAGCCAAAAAGTTCGGCCTTGATAGCGCGCAACTTACCCTTGGTAATGGCTCCAATGACGTGCTTGAGTTGGTGGCACGGACCTTTGTTAATGCTGAGCACGAAGTTATCTTTTCCCAACATGCTTTCGTCGTTTATCCGCTTGTTACCCAAGCGATAGGTGCTAAGGGGATCGCGGTACCGGCGAAAGATTATGGCCATGATCTGGATACCATGCTGGCTGCCATTACTGATAAAACACGGATGATCTTTGTCGCTAACCCGAATAACCCTACGGGTACCTTTTTAAGCAGCGAAGCGCTGCAGTCATTCATTAGTAAAGTGCCGGAAAATGTCTTGATCATTCTCGACGAGGCCTATTCTGAATATGTTGCGGAAGATGAGCGCGCACCATCGTTTGCATGGGTTGCAGAGTATCCTAATCTCATCGTTACCCGCACCTTCTCCAAAGCTTATGGGTTAGCGGGTCTGCGTGCCGGCTATGCGGTATCGCATCCTGACATCGCGGATTTAATGAATCGTGGTCGTCAGCCATTTAACATGAACAGTTTAAGTCTGCGCGCGGCGGAAGTTGCCCTCGATGATGAGGATTATCTGCAACAATCCGTTGCGGTAAACGCAGCAGGTATGGAGCAGCTGATTGCGTTTTGCGAATCAGCAGGCCTTAATTATATTCCGTCACACGGCAACTTCCTGACCATCGAAGTTGGCGATAATGCTGCCGAGCTTTATCAGCAGCTGTTGCACGAAGGGGTCATCGTGCGCCCGGTTGCAGGTTACGAATTGCCACGGCATTTACGGGTAAGTATCGGCCTGCCGGAAGAAAATGAAGCTTTCATCCGCGCCATGCGTAAGTTATTGGGCTAATCCCCGGGTGGCTAAGACGCTAACGCTTAAGGGCTTAACCAGCTGTCGTGGCACGGTTGATTTGCCAGGTTCGAAGAGCATTGCCAACCGTGCATTGCTGATGGCAGCGTTATGTGGCGGAGTTACTGAACTGCGCCACATGTTGCGCAGTGATGATACGCAGCGCATGCTTGAAGCCCTGCGCGCGCTTGGCGTGACCATCGAGGAGCTGAATGCGACCACAGTAAGGGTAACTGGCTGTGGTGGTGCCTGGCCGTTGCAGCCCGACGAGCTTTATCTGGGAAATGCCGGTACAGCCATGCGGCCGCTCACTGCGGTGCTGGCGGCAACGTCCGCAGCTCCGGTCTGCCTTACCGGTGATGCCCGCATGCAACAGCGGCCTATCGCTGATCTGGTAGCAGCACTGCTAGAAGGCGGTGCGGCTGTAGAGTACCAAAAGCAACAAGGTTTTCCGCCGCTGCAGATCAACAAACCTCTGCAAGGCGGCACCATCCACGTTGATGGTAGCGCTTCGAGCCAATACATTTCTGCATTGTTGATGGCATTACCTTTAGTTTCCGCACCGAGTCACCTCATTTTGACCGGTGAGGTGGTGTCCTGGCCTTACATTGAGCTCACTCTGGCAATGTTACGCGATTTTGGCATCAAGATTGAACAACACGAGCGCCAAGCCTTCACTATTAGCGGCGGACAGCGCTATAGCTCACCCACAACCTATTGGATTGAAGGGGATGCCAGCGCTGCAAGTTACTGGCTTGGAGCCGGGGTTCTGGGCGGTGGTCCCTTGCGTATCGAGGGTGTCGGACGTAAAAGCATTCAGGGCGATATCGGCTTTGTCGATTACCTGCGTAAGATGGGTGCCAGCGCCACGCTGCATGACGAATACATTGAGGTAAACGGGGGCGAATTAATTGGCATCGATGCCGATTTAAACGCCATCCCGGACGCAGCCATGACCTTTGCCACCTTAGCGTTGTTTGCCAAAGGCCGTACGGCGATTCGCAATGTTGCCAACTGGCGCATTAAAGAAACCGATCGACTGCATGCGATGGCGACCGAATTACGGAAAACCGGGGCACGGGTTGAAGAAGGTCATGACTACCTGATCATTGACCCTCCGGCACAGATAAAGCACGCCCAAATCGCGACCTACGATGACCACCGCCTGGCGATGTGCTTCTCGCTGCTTGGTTTCAGTGAGGCCGGGGTAACGATTGAAGACCCTGAGTGTTGTGCGAAAACCTACCCAAATTATTTCAGCGAACTACAACGCATTACCTAATAAAGGTGCAATTTTCTGCCAGATCCGTATAATTGCGGCGCTTTTAGTTGGTAGAGGATGTTATGACCGAATCGATTCCCGTAATAACGATTGATGGCCCTGGTGGGGCGGGTAAAGGCACAGTAAGCCGTATTCTGGCGGACCAACTGGGCTGGCACTTGCTCGATAGCGGCGCTATCTATCGGGTATTAGCTTTGGCGGCGTTGCATCATGACTTCGCCCCAGACGATGAAGAGAGTTTGGTCGCCTTAGCCAGCAACCTTGATGTTAAGTTTGAAGTTGAGAATGAAAAGTCCTTGACGCACATCATTCTTGAAGGCGAAGACGTGACCATGTCTATCCGTACTGAAGCGGTCGGTAATATGGCATCCAAAATCGCCGCCTTACCGCGCGTGCGCGAAGCCTTATTGCGCCGCCAGCGGGCCTTTCGCGAGTTACCTGGGCTGATCGCTGATGGCCGTGATATGGGTACTGTGGTGTTTCCAAATGCTGCGGCAAAGGTATTTCTTACCGCGACTGCTGAAGAACGGGCCGACCGGCGCCACAAACAATTGCTCGAGAAAGGTTTTACTGCTAAAATCGACCAATTAATCGCCGAAATCAAAGAACGTGATGAACGCGATATGAATCGCTCGGTTGCCCCATTGAAGGCTGCTGAGGATTCGCTGTATGTAGATTCAACAGATTTGAGCATTGACGAAGTCGTGGATCAAATCTTGCAGTTTGCCCATGGCAAGCTCACCAATACTGAGAAGGCAACCTCGTAATTGTTGCCAGCTTAGGGGTCTGTAGTAAGGATGCGAACAGATTGATTTTAACAACCCCATCTCACCGGATTGTTTGATGGATGTACTTAACTGAAGTAAGTCAACTCATATGTCAGAAAATTTTGCACAGCTGTTTGAAGAAAGCCTAAAAGAGGTCGAAACTCGCCCAGGTTCTATCGTAAAAGGTACTGTCGTTGCTATTAACCGTGACGTTGTCCTGGTTGACGCAGGCCTGAAATCTGAAAGTGCTATTCCAGTCGAGCAATTCCGCAATGCGGAAGGCGAAATTGAAATCAGCGTCGGCGACCAGGTCGATGTAGCTCTAGACGCAGTAGAAGACGGCTTCGGCGAGACAATCTTGTCACGCGAGAAAGCTAAGCGTCATGAAGCATGGTTACAACTGGAAAAAGCCTACGAAGACCAGGAAACTGTTACCGGTATCATTAGCGGTAAAGTTAAAGGTGGTTTCACAGTTGACCTTGGTGGCGTACGTGCGTTCTTACCAGGTTCTTTGGTAGACGTTCGTCCAGTTCGCGAAACTGCACACCTGGAAAATAAAGATTTAGAATTCAAAGTTATCAAGCTTGACCAGAAGCGTAACAACGTTGTGGTCTCACGCCGTGCTGTTATTGAAACTGAAAACAGTGCTGAGCGCGATGCATTGCTTGAAAATCTGCAAGAAGGCCAGGAAGTTCAGGGTATTGTTAAGAACCTGACTGATTACGGCGCGTTCGTTGATTTAGGCGGCGTCGATGGTCTGTTGCACATCACAGATATGGCTTGGAAGCGCGTTAAGCACCCAAGTGAAGTTGTGAACGTTGGTGACGAAATCACCGTTAAAGTATTGAAATTTGATCGTGAACGCACACGCGTATCACTAGGCTTGAAACAGCTTGGCGAAGATCCATGGTCAGATATCGCAGCGCGTTACCCAGAAGGGCACCGCCTTGAAGGTCGTGTGACTAACTTAACTGACTACGGTTGTTTCGTTGAAATCGAAGAAGGCGTAGAAGGTTTGGTTCACGTTTCAGAAATGGATTGGACCAACAAAAACGTTCACCCATCTAAGGTTGTAAACCTTGATGACGTGGTTGAAGTTATGGTTCTTGAAATTGACGAAGAACGTCGTCGCATTTCACTTGGCCTGAAACAATGTAAGCCTAACCCTTGGGAAGAGTTCGCTAAGAACTTCAACAAAGGTGAAAAAGTCAGCGGTAAGATCAAGTCAATTACTGACTTCGGTATCTTTATCGGTCTTGACGGCGGCATCGATGGTCTTGTTCACTTGTCAGATATCAGCTGGAACGCTCCAGGTGAAGAAGCTGTTCGTGAATTCAAGAAAGGCGAAGAAGTCACTGCTGTGGTCTTACAAGTCGACGCAGAGCGTGAGCGTATTTCTCTAGGTATCAAGCAACTAGAAGAAGATCCGTTCAACAATTATCTGGCGGCGAACAAAAAAGGTGCTATCGTTACTGGTAAGGTCATCGAAGTTGATGCCAAGGGCGCTAAAGTTGAACTGGCTGACAGCGTAGAAGGTTACGTCCGCGTAGCTGACATCTCACGTGACCGCATTGAAGATGCGAGCACTGTGTTGAAAGTAGGTGACGACATTGAAGCGCGCTTTATGGGCGTGGATCGTAAGAACCGTACGTTGAGCCTGTCGATTCGTGCGAAAGACGAAGTTGAAGAGAAAGAAGCCTTAGATTCTGTGAATACTAAGCAGCAAGACGATGCTGACTTTAGTAACGCAATGGCTGAAGCCTTCAAAGCGGCTAAGAACGACGACTAAGAACCTAAGCGTGCTCGGTAGCGACGCAACAAAGAGGAGCTTAAGATGACAAAATCGGAGCTGATCCAACAGTTAGCGACATTGTATCCCGAGCTTTCTCCGCGTCAGGTTGAGGATGCGGTGAAAGAGCTTATCGAACAAATGGCCCAGCAGCTTGCTGGTGGCGATCGAATCGAGATTCGAGGGTTTGGTAGTTTTTCACTGCATTACCGCGCACCGCGTGTTGGGCGCAACCCGAAAACTGGTGACAAGGTTGAACTGGAGGGCAAGCATGTTCCCCATTTCAAACCTGGTAAAGAGCTACGCGAACGCGTAGACAACATTAGTTAGACGGGCGCCATTTTCGCGTCGAGTTCAGCAAAACGGCATGCTATAGTAAAGCATGCCGTTTTTTTATGACTGCTAGGACCCAGCAATGCTGCGATTTATCTTTATTGGCTTACCCCTTTTACTGCTGTTTGTTTTAGCTGTGGCCTTTGGCGCGCTGAACAAACAAGCGATTCCTTTTGATTTTCTCATTGGCCAGATTACGCTGCCCGTTTCAGTTCTGACCGGTGTTTTTATCCTGTTCGGATTCTTACTGGGCCTGCTAAGTATGCTGGGCCGCCTGTGGGTACTAAAAAATGAAAACCGAAAACTGCGCAAACAACTGGTAGCACGGGATTCTGCCGATGCTTGAGTTGCTGTTCCTGCTGTTACCGGTAGCTGCAGCGTATGGCTGGTTCATGGGGCGCAACAGTGTCCGTAATGAAGAGCGCCGCGAGCAGGAAGAGTTTTCAAAGCAATATGTTACAGGTCTTAACCTGCTTCTCTCCGATCAACCAGATAAAGCCGTCGATTTATTTATTGAATTATTAGATGTGGATTCCGATACCTTGGAAACCCACTGGGCACTGGGTAAATTATTTCGCCGTCGTGGCGAGATCGATCGGGCGATAAAAATCCACCAGAACCTGACATCCCGTCCGGCAATCAGTGAACAGCAACGCCGTCATGCAATGTTTGAACTGGGTTTGGATTACCTGGCAGCAGGTATATTTGATCGCGCTGAAGAAATGCTGTTGGCGCTGCAAACGGACAAAGAATTCGCCGAGCCTTGTCAGCGTTACCTGCTCGAACTTTATGAAGCCACCCATGAATGGGACAAAGCAATAAAGGTAGCACTAAAGTTAGCCCGCAACGATGCCAGTACAGAACCGGTAGTGGCGCAACTTTATTGTGAACTGGCAAATTTGCAGAACGAACCTGCAGCAACAGAAAAATACTATTTAAAAGCCCGTAAACACGATCCAGATAACGTTCGGGCGGCACTTTCCTTAGGTCGTATGTGGTTCGAACAGGGGGAAGTATCGAAAGCACAAACTATGCTGATGAGTATCCTTGATGCGGATCCGGCGTTTATTCCTGAGGCGCTACCGATTTTAAATGCCTGTTTTACCAGTCAACAGGATGAAGCCGGTTTCGTACGTTTCCTGCATAAATGTGTGAGCGAAGCCAATTCAACCGCGGCCGCGATGCTGTTGTCTGAGGCGATCGCCAAAGCCGGAACCATCGAAGAAGCTGAAAAGTTTATGCAATCGGCGTTACTACGCAACCCAACCATGAAAGGCTTTCACCAACTCATGGACTTCCATATTCGCGCAGCTGATGTTGGGAAGGCGCGCGACAGCTTAATGATGTTGCAACGTCTTGTGCAACAACAGATGCAGCAACGGCCCAAGTATCGCTGCCGCCATTGTGGCTTCTCCGGCAAAACATTGTATTGGCACTGCCCCTCGTGCCGGGTTTGGGGTGAAATTAAACCGATAACAGGATTAGATGGAGATTAGATGACACAGCAATCGACTGTTTTTGTTGCGCTTGATTATGCAAATGCCGAAGCTGCATGGCCTCTTATCGAACAACTTAACCCGGAGCAGTGCGGGCTAAAAGTTGGTAAGGAATTATTTACCGCAGCAGGGCCGGAGTTTGTCCGCGAGCTGGTGGCGCGTGATTTTCGTGTGTTTTTGGACTTAAAATTCCATGACATCCCGACCACCGTAGCGAAAGCTGTGCGCGCTGCGGCTGACCTTGGCGTGTGGATGATCAATGTGCATGCATCGGGCGGGCGGCGGATGCTTGTGGCTGCACGTGATGCACTTGCGGATTATCCAAATCCGCCGCTTCTAATAGCGGTGACAGTACTCACCAGCATGGAAGCGAGTGATCTCGCCGAAGTAGGCGTGCAACGACAACCCGCTGAACAGGTTAAGTACCTGGCGGCATTAGCGCAGGGGGTGGGGCTCGATGGCGTGGTCTGTTCGGCGCAAGAAGCTGCAATGATCCAACAAGAATGCGGCAAGGATTTTGTCTTGGTCACCCCGGGTATCCGACCAGCAGGCGCTGAACAAGGTGATCAACGACGGGTTATGACTCCTGAAGAAGCGGCAAAGCAAGGCATTCAGGTGTTAGTTATTGGCCGGCCTATTACTCAGGCTGATGACCCGGCTGCAGCTCTCGCGGCAATACAGGCATCGCTTACGGGATAATCCGTGTTTGTGATTAGCTAACCGGTCAGCATCCATTTAAGCTTTTAGTACTGCATTCGCAGTGACAACTAAGGAGCTTAAAATGTTACGGAAAACAGCATTATCTGCGCTGGTCATCGGATCAACTTTGCTGCCTGGTGCTTACGCCATGCCCACGGTTCAACCAACGCAACAAGCAGCTGCTCAGCAGGCGGTGATGAAGGTTAATCTGAATACCGCGTCCGCCGCTGAGCTAAGTATGGCGTTGACCGGTGTCGGACAAAAACGCGCAGAAGCAATTATTGCCCTGCGGGAACAGTTAGGCGGTTTCAGTGATATCAATCAGTTGATGCAGATTAAGGGGATAGGTCCCCGCTTACTGGAACTTAATAAAGAGCGTATCGAGTTCTGATTTTAAGCCACTGTTCTGCTGTTACGACTGGGCAAGTTTCGCCAATCGCCGGTTATGGAGCCACCAGGCAAGGATGCCGCAGATAATACCGGCGCCATGCAATTGCCAGAGTTGATCATCTTGCCCAGTCGTTAACGGACTTGTCCACCAGCCTAGCCATTCTGCGGCTAACTTCGCCAGCAAGAGGCCGAGTGCCAGCAGCAGCAGGCGTTTATGTGCTGGTGTGTCATCACCACGATACTCCAACAGAATGCCCATTACTAACAAGCCATGAACCACCGCGGATAAGCCAACAAACCGTTGTTGGTAGCCGGCAAACCATAGCAATGCAGCGCTACCGACCGTAAGAATCAGTAGCGCATTAAGGTAGGTACGAACGGTAAAGTGACGGGCAAAAACAATGGTTACCCCAGCAAAAGCAAGTACATTTCCGACCCAGTGCAGGGTCGATAAATGCAGGAAATGGGCGGTGACCAGACGCCAGGGTTGCTGCCAGATCTGCTCAGCATGATAATCGAAGCGACTGAGAAACTGTGCCGACTCGAATTGGTAAAAGTACGCCCAGATACTGATCAGGCAGAGCAATGCCCCACATAGGATGACTTGCATTTTATTAGACATAGGTCGAGTTAGTGCTTCGCGCATTGTGATAAGTGGTCGAGGGCTTTATGATAGGCAGGAGTTTATCATCTGTAAATACGCCAATGAATCAGACTGCTGGTTGTCTGGCCGTAAAGGAATCACCGCATGAAATCTACCGCTTTAGCAGTTTTTTTGCTTACCAGCTTTACGCTAGGGGCCTGTTCGCCTCAAATCACTGAAGGTAATCAACGCGATAAACGCGAACCCGAAGCCGCAACAGGCGTGGTTGATAAAAATGCCGTTTATGCCAACGAATATATGGTTGCTGCAGCAACGCCTGAGGCGGCCGCAGCAGGTCGCGCTGTGTTGGCGGATGGCGGATCAGCGATCGATGCAGCCGTCGCAGTTCAGGCGATGTTAACCCTTACTGAACCTCAGTCTTCAGGTATTGGCGGCGGCGCCTTTATTTTGTATTGGGATGCTGCCGAAGAACATCTTTATACGATTGACGCACGGGAAAAAGCGCCAGCCAATGCTGACGAAACTCTGTTCTTAAATGCCAATGGTAAACCACCGGAAGATTTCTGGGATGCGGTTGTTGGTGGCCGTTCTGTAGGTGCACCCGGTGTTCTGAAGGGCCTTGAAGTTGCGCATAACCGTTGGGGAAAGCGTCCATGGGAAGAGCTTTTTAGCGCTACTATAGAAGCTGCTGAACAGGGATTTGAAGTGTCCAGGCGGTTACAGATGTTATTGGAAATGGATCTGAACCCCGGTTTACGAAAATTAAGTCCTGCGAAAGAGTATTTCTACCCCGACGGACAAGCACTGCAAGCTGGTACGCTAAAACAAAACCCTGAGCTCGCCTGGGCTCTGCGCTTAGTTGCGGAGCAGGGTGCCGATGCATTTTATCGCGGACCTATTGCTGAAAAGGTTGTAAATGCAGTGCAAACCAGCGCGCTCGCACCTGGCTTGCTGACCCTTGAAGATCTCGCAAATTATCAGGCTGTAGTGCGCGAACCCGTGTGTAACGCTTATCGTATTTACACTGTATGTGGTATGGGGCCACCGAGCTCCGGCGGTTTGACGGTATTGCAAATCCTCGGGATTTTAGAGAACTTCCCGGTTGCCCAGTGGCAACCTGTCAGCAAAGAGGCAGCCCATCACTTTACTCAGGCTTCCCGGCTTGCCTTTGCCGACCGCAATCGTTATATCGCGGATAGCGATTTTGTCACGGTTCCCGTGCAGGATATGCTGAAAAAGGCCTATTTAGCGTCCCGTGCGCGTCAGATAGGTAATCGTGACCTTACCCATGCCGAACCGGGCATATTTGCAAATTATGCTTTTGCTGATGATCGCTCGCCGGAATTTCCTAACACCAGTCATATTTCGATCGTCGACGCGAACGGTAATGCGGTATCCATGACTACCAGCATCGAAATGGGCTTTGGCTCGTCGGTGATGGCAAGTGGCTTCCTGTTAAATAACCAGCTCACTGACTTTTCGTTACAACCCCGAGTCAATGGGGAACTTATCGCCAATCGGGTACAAGGTGGCAAACGCCCCCGAAGTTCAATGGCGCCAACCATGGTGTTTGATGCTGAGGGTGATGATCTGCTACACGTGGTAGGGTCACCCGGCGGCGCGAGAATCATCAATTATGTGGCACAGACATTATTGGGTGTGCTTGACTGGAATATGAATATGCAGCAAGCCATCGACCAGCCGCATGTTACCAACCTTAATAACTACACGGCGTTGGAAGAGGGCACTGAAATGGCTGAACTCGCTAAAGCATTAAAAGCAATGGGTCATAACGTGCGGGTCACTGGGCTAAATAGCGGTTTGCATGGTATTTCCATCTTACCGAACGGGCAATTGTTGGGCGGCGCCGATCCACGCCGCGAAGGGGTAGCTCTGGGTGAACAAGACTAAACTTAGTCCTTCACCTGATCAATGTATTCGCTGTAGCCTTCTTCTGCCATGTCGTCTAATGGAATAAACCGCATGGCAGCGGAATTCATGCAATACCTTAAGCCGGTGGGCTCCGGACCATCTTCAAAGACATGCCCCAGGTGTGAGTCTGCATAGCGACTTTTAACTTCGGTGCGGGTCATGAACCAGGAGCGGTCAGTTTTGGTGACTACAAATTTGTCATCAATTGGCTTAGTAAAGCTTGGCCAACCCGTGCCAGATTCAAATTTGTCGGCAGACGAAAACAGTGGTTCGCCGCTGACAATATCGACATAAATCCCGGCGCGTTCTTCATCCCAATACTCGTTATTGAACGCACGCTCGGTCTTACCGCGTTGTGATACCGAGTATTGTAACGGCGTTAATTGTTCGCGCAGGGTTTCATCTGCTGGCTTCTGATAGTCGCTGAAATCCAGACTTGCTTGTGGCTGTTCTGCGTCACTCATAGCTGGTTTATCCTCAAATTTGCGAAAATCGACGTCGTAATCGTCGCCCCAGACTTTTTCGGTGAACTGGAAACGACCAGAGTTACGGGTGTAAATCCAATAGCGTACCGAACTCTTCTTATAGTAGTCCTGGTGATAGTCTTCTGCCCGATAAAAGGTTGTGAATGGCTCAACAGGTACCACAACAGGATCCTCATAGCGGTTTTGCTCGCGTAACTTTTCCCGTTCGCGCAAGGCAATTTCGCGTTGCTGTTCATTGTGATAGAAGATGGCCGGACGGTACTGCTGGCCACGGTCAACGAACTGACCATCAAGATCCGTCGGATCCATCATACGCCAGAACGCCTGCAGCAATCCTGTATAGCTGACTACCGAGGGGTCATAATAAACCTGTACCGCTTCGGTGTGGCTCGTCTGTCCGCCAGCTACCTGCTCGTAGCTCGGATCGACTTCGGTGCCACCGGCATAGCCGGAGACAGCCTCGCGCACACCCGGGACATCCTCAAACGCTTTCTCAACACACCAGAAACAACCGCCAGCAAAGGTGGCGACCTTTTCATCGCTCGATTGGCTGAAGGTTGCGGTGCTGGTCAGCGCTAGCCCGAACCACAGAGCTATCGTAATTAACCTCATAGAATTCCTTGTAGTTGTTGTTGAAAGTCACGTATACGTGCCGCATTTTTACCGACGTCGCTGCGGCCCACCCGTGATTTACTGCGGACGTCAACCCGTGTTTGTTGATCTTCGCTACGCAGCCGAATCACCACGTCATCTTTAAAGCCAAACCAAAAGGTTGATGCAGTCGCTTCAATGCGTCCTTCGGCAAGGTCACTGGCGACAAGTTGCCAGCCCATATCGTTAACTACCGTTAACGCGGCCTGAAATACCCGCTCCAGATCTTGTGAAAAATAGATTGGTCCAAGGTCAGGATAAGCACTGCGTTGTTGTTCAGCAGTTTCTTCGCCCGGATAGGGTAACGGATTCGGTGCATCGGCACGTAAAGGCGCAATGGCGGCAAACTCAGGCGGCTGCTGCAGGTCTGTAGATATGTCATGAATAGGCGGAACGCTGCGTGCGGTCTGTAACTGCTGATAAGGCAGATAGAAGCTTATCGTGCCTGCAATAGCAGCAACGGTAAGCAGGGCCAGACGGCCACCGCGCGGGCGCTGCCAGATTAAATAGATAATGATGAGGACAACAGCTGCAACACCAACATAGGCAGCCCAGCGCAACAAGGTAAACGCAATGCCAAGATCAAGTAGTTGCCAGCGGTACAGCGGGCCTGCCACTAACAACATAAAAGCGGCCAAAAAACCTATAATAATTAGCAATGATCCGATTTTCTTTAACATGACAAGCTCCATTGTTGGTTATAGATTAATTACGCAGATCACTATACTCTAGATCAACGTACGGCAAATACATAACTATTGGCACACCATTCAGTTACGGAACTTTACGTTGTCATTTACGTTGTCACTTACGTTGCTACTCAAGGAGTCGCCCCTTAACTGCTGGTTGTTCAGCAAAGCGGCATTGTCTAGGTTGTTGCTCGGACTCGTGCTGTGTGGTCTGCCGTTGACGGTATCAGCCAGTGCTGCAGCGCCGGAGTCGGAAGCTCCAGAGCAGGAGGTGGTCTATTTTTACGCCTGGGGCGGTTCGGAATCGGTAAATGCCTACCTGCGCTGGGTGCAGCAACAGCTGGCGGCTGAAGAGGGGATTCGCTTACAGCATGTGAAAGTTGCTGATATTGGCGAGGCGGTCGCGTTACTGCTGGCCGAACGGACGCCGGCAGCCAGCAAAATCGATCTGTTATGGATCAATGGTGAAAACTTTCAGGTATTAAAAGAAGCTGACAAGTTGCTTACCGGATTGCCCGCGAAGGTACCTAATACCAGCTTACTCCGTGATGACCTCAATTGGCAGACTGACTTTGGGGTTGCTGTCGATGGGCAGGAATTACCCTGGGGCATAGCTCAATTTCAGTTGGTAGTCCGCGATGCATTGCTAACGGACATCGGCGCTGACAGTATGCTTACGACCAAACAATTTTTGCAGCTCGCAAAAAATTTTCCGGGTCGCTTGTCGTATCCAAAACCGCCGTCCTTCCACGGTACCAGCTGGCTAAAAGCTTTAGCCTATGAATTAGTCGACCAGCCGCAGTTACTGCAACGGGATCCGAAGACAGTGTCGATCGAACAGGTGTTGGCACCACTCTGGCGTTACCTGGATCAGTTACATCCACATCTGTGGCGTCAGGGACGGGAGTTTCCGGGGTCTGCCGCACAACAACGCCAATGGTTAAATCACGGCACTTTAGATAACGCTGTAACCTTCAATCCCAACGAGATCCCTGCACTGCAACAACAGTTAAGGCTGACGCCGGCAGCACGAGCAGTGAGCCTGGGTACTACCGCGTTAACCAATTTTCATTACCTTGCTATTCCACGGGCCAGTGCCCAACATCCTGCTGCCTTGAAGGTTATAAACTTTCTGCTTAGTGAAAAGGCTCAGCAACGCAAAGCTGCTCTTGATGGCTGGGGCGATCCTATGGTTATCAAGCCATCCACAGCGACAACAGATGTAACACTTTTCCCCAGTCATCCTGAGCCTCATGTGCAATGGACAGCTGTGCTTGAGCAAGCATGGCTGCAGAGGTACCAGCGATGATTCGGCAAGCGATGTGGGTTCTGGGCCTGGTACTGACTGGGGGCGCATTACTTGCGCCCTGGTGGTTCGCGGGACAGGGTTTGCCGATGGCACTGCCTTTAACTGGTACTGGCTTCTGGGACTACCCGGGAATCGCAACCGTTGTCGGTAAAACACTGTTGGTCGGTCTGCTGAGCAGCTTGCTGGCGTTGGCCTGTGCCTCGTTGATCATGGCCCGTGATGCGGTTGCGCTGAATCCGGCCAGAAATGACGTAGGAATAACCTTTGCGGCACCGCATCTGGCTTTTGCCATTGCCTTCTTATGGCTGTTTACGCCGTATGGCTGGTTTGATCGCTTACTGCCGTTTTCGTTGCCCTGGTTTGAACAGCAGTCATTGGTCACCCTGATCACTATTCTGGTCATTAAAGAAACGCCGTTTTTAGTGGTGATGGGTCGTCAGCAACTGGGCCAGTTACCTTATCGGCAATGGCTACTGCAAGGTCAGGCGCTGGGCACTGCGCCGGACCGAAGCTGGTGGTTAGTGGTATTTCCGGCGTGGTTACGGGCGATGCGGTTGATCCTCTTTGCTGTGGCAATTTACAGTGTCGCGGTGGTGGATTTAGCGCAGGTTGCCGGACCATTGAATCCACCCTTACTGGCACCCCTGATTGTCAGTTGGCAGTTGCAGTTCGATGCCGTAAGTCAAAGTCTTGCCGCACAGGGGACCTGGCTACTTATTGCTTTCGGCGTGGTCATGGTGGTTGCTTTTTACTTGCTGGAACGCAGCTTAACGAAACTGATCGGATGGCGCATCGGGAGCCGGGTCAAGCCAGCTGTCACCCGCATAGCTGCCGCTGCAACCCACTGGTTCAGCTTCACTGCGCGGGGGATTTTCGTGGTGGTTAGCTGTATGGCTTTAGTCGCTTTAGTCGCTCTTAGTCTGGGGCGTGGTTGGTTCTATCCGCAGGTTTTACCGCAAGTCTGGAACTTTGAGCATTGGCTTGAGCGCAGCGGTGACGCGCTTACCCTTGCAACAACCACCCTTGGTCTTGCGCTGGCAACCGCAACACTGGCGACCTTAATGATTGTCTGGCTGCGCGAGTGGCAGCGCTACCGTAGTTATGAGCTTGCTGATGCCTGGCTGCTGCTGGCGTTATTTGTGCCACAGCTCAGTTTGGTGGTGGCCTGGCTCGCCAGTGATTGGTCAACATTCATGTCATCAACCTATATCAGCGTTCTTGTTGCGCATGTTTGGTTTTCATTTGCCTATGGCTATCTGGTTTATGCGCCGGCTGAGCGCGCGGTAACGCAGATACATTTATCTGTGGGCCGCAGTTTGGGTTACCGGTACTGGCACAGTTGGTGGTGGTTTAAACGCCCTTTATTGCATAGTGCCCTGGCGCATTGCTTCATGGTGACCTTTTTAGTTAGTGTGGCGCAGTATGTACCGACCTTGCTGCTAAGTGCCGGACGTCTACCGACCTTGACCACTGAACTGGTTGCGGTAAGCAGTGGTGGCGAATGGCAGTTACCGGCACTCTATGCCACTTTGTTATGGCTGATTGCCTTCAGCGCGCTCATGCTAACCCAGATCACCCGTAAAAAGAGAGTGTTACGATGAGTTCTGAATCACCTGAAATCTGTTTTCGTGAGCAGCTGTTGCACTGGCAGGAGAGCGGAACCACCCTGGCATTACCCGATATCATTTTAGCAAAAGGGCAGAGCGCTGGAGTCATGGGGCCGAGCGGTTGCGGTAAATCGAGTTGGTTACGCTGTTTATTAGGCGAAGCGGTGGGGCACGTAAAGCTGACTGGTGAATTTTATGTACGGGATCGAGAGATAAGTAAGCTTGCCATCGAGGACCGTAATATAGGTATCTTGCTGCAGGATAATCCGTTGTTTCCGCACTACAGCGTCCGCAAGAACTTAGCCTTTGCCCTGCAAAAGAAAAACGTCAGTCGTGCTGAGCAGAACCAGATGATTGCATCCCAACTAGCGCTGTTAGGTATGGCCGATTTTATTGATCGCCTGCCAGGGCAGCTCAGTGGCGGTCAGCGGGCACGTATAGGATTGCTGCGTACGGTACTTGCCGAACCTGCTTTGGTGCTGCTGGATGAGCCTTTTAATGCGCTTGATAGCCAACGCCGTCAACAGGTTCGGGATTGGACGTTCGCTTTCCTCAAACAACGCGGGATAAGCAGTATTATTGTGAGTCACCAGGCAGATGATCTGACGTATGTGGACCAGCATGTGAGCTGGCCAGAAGGAGTTTCCGAATGATTGATGCAATTTTATACCGCCGGCTACGGCCTGTGCTTGATGGCGTAGCTAAGCCTTTGGTGCGGCTGGGAGTCGGAGCGAATACCGTCACTATCGTGGGGTTTATTATCGGACTTGGCGCACTGCCGGCGCTCGCCTGGCAACGTTACGACCTGGCGTTACTCTGTATTTTACTAAATCGGCTTTCTGATGGTCTTGATGGGGCGATTGCACGGCATACCCAGCCTACTGATGCCGGGGGCTATCTCGATAGCGTCATGGATTTTATCTTCTACAGTTCCGTGCCATTTGGATTTTTACTGGCGGATCCCGGTACTTTTGGTGTGGTAGCTGGTTTACTGATGTTTAGTTTTATGGGCACAGCCGCAACGTTTCTTGCGTTTGCGGTACTGGCTGGCAAGCATGGCATCGTCAACCCTAACTATCCCAACAAGTCGTTGCATTACATGGGTGGCATAACCGAAGGTTTTGAAACTATTCTGGCATTTGTCGTTTTCTGTTTGTGGCCGGCAGCCTTTCCCGTTACCGGTTTAATCTTCGCAGGGCTGTGTTGGCTTACGGCGTTGACTCGTCTTTATCTTGGTTTTCAGACGTTGCGTCAGTTGCCTCCGGTTGTCGAAAGGGAATTGCCAAAAGGTAGCTGAGTTTGGTGCTTTGCGGCAAAGCCGGATACTCTTTAAGGCCGATCTTGATGCCATCGGAGCCAGCTTGCGGGCGGGCAGTGTAAGAGCGGAAGATCCGATCCCAGACCGAAAGATTAAAGCTGTAATTACTGTTGGTTTCAGCGGGCAGCTGACTATGATGAATGCGGTGCATTTCCTGGGTCACAATTAAACGGCGCACCGGCCATTCCCAGCGGCTTGGCAATGCTACGTTACCGTGGTTGAACAAGGAGGTCGCGTTTAGCAATATCTCAAAGATCAGCACCGCAATGGCAGGTATGCCAAAGAGCACGACAATACCAATTTTAATCAGCATACTCAGGACGATTTCCAGTGGATGGAAGCGTAATCCAGTGGTGGTATCAAAGTCGGTGTCGGCGTGGTGCATGCGGTGAATGCGCCAGAGTATAGGGATTTGATGGAAGATGCGGTGCTGCCAGTAAATCGCACAATCGAGTAGCAGAAATCCAATTACCACAGTTAACGCCAGGGGCCAGTCAAAATAGTGCATCAGACCGAAGTCAGCCTCAGTTGACCACAACGCAGCGCCAATTGCGCCAGCGGGGATCAAAAGTCGGACGACGATGGTATTGACGGCGACGATACCGAGATTCGCTGGCCAGCGGCGCTTAGCTGGTAATTGCGGTTGGCGTTTTGGCTTCAGGCGTTCCCACAGCAGCATGGTGGCAAGTACCCCGACAAAACATCCTAGTCGCCACCATAACTCTGCGGGCATAGAGAGCTAGCCTTGTTTGGGCTCAGCGTTGGCGTAGGGCGGCCAACCGAGAGTTTTTCCTGCGAGCAGGTGCAAGTGGATGTGATACACCGATTGACCGCCGTCTTCATTACAGTTCATGACCAGGCGATAACCGTCTTTGGCAAAGCCGTGCTGCACCGCGATTTTTCGCGCTACCACGAATAAATGGCCAACCAGCTCACGTTCGTCTTCGGCAATATCATTCACCGTTGCAATTCGTTTTTTTGGGATAATCAGTAAATGCACCGGTGCCTGTGGGTTAACATCTTTGAACGCCAGGCTGATGTCATCTTCGTAAACCACATCTGCGGGGATCTCCCGATTGATGATTTTGTCGAAAATTGTTGTATCTGTCATAAGTTACCTCTTGTGACTCAAAAGCTTAGCCTCATATTAGTCAACTCAACCGCGCAGTACCAGCCCTTTAAGATACAGAGACTCCGGGAAATTTGTCCGTACCGGGTGATCGGCACCCTGAAACAGTCGTTCGATAATGTGCAGCGGACGTTTGGCATCCAGTGCAGCATCGGCAACCACTTTTTGAAATAATTCAGCACTGAGCAAGCCCGAACAGGAGAAGGTGATAAGCGTACCACCCGGATTTAATATCTTACACGCCATGCGGTTAATGTCTTTGTAACCCCGACAGGCACTGATTAAGTTTGCTTTACTGTCGACAAACTTAGGCGGGTCGAGCACGATCACATCGAAGCGTTCTCCACGATGATGAAAATCGCGTAACGCCTGGAACACGTCTTGTTGCTGGTTGTCCAGCAGTGCCGCGTCAAAACCATTACGGGTATGATTTGCTTCGGCTTGCGCCAGGGCGGGTGCCGAGACATCAAGATTCACTACCTCACGGGCGCCAGCCTGGGCGGCAAATAAGCCAAACCCGCCGGTGTAGCTAAAGGCATTAAGGACCCGTTTGCCCGCAGCATAGCGCATCACCGCGTGACGGCTGTCACGTTGATCCAGATAATAGCCGGTCTTATGACCTTGCTTCAGATCAACGCCAAGTTCGAGTCCATTTTCATGGATCCAAACGATGTCCGGCGGACCCTCGCTACTAGCGCTGTACAGCAACTTATCCACAAGGGGCAGCCCCTCCTTTTTGCGGACGTCGACGTCGGAACGCTCGTAGATGCTGCATTCAGGGAAATGTTCGCGCAGGGCGGCAACAATGGCCTCGCGCCAGCTGTCTGCGCCGGCACTTAACAGTTGGCAGACCAACCAGTCACCGTATTTGTCGATGGTAACGCCGGGAAGCTCATCGGCTTCAGCGGCGACCACACGCCAGGCGTCACTATTAATAGCTAAGCCTTCGCGTAAGGCTTTGGCTGCGCCAATGCGTTGCTTAAAAAAGTCTTCATTGATGATTTCGTTCGCCTGAAAACTCCAGATCCGCACACGGATTTGCGAGTGCGGTGACCAGGCACCAGCGCCAAGCCAGTCGCCTTCGGCACTATGCACACTGACCGTGTCGCCAAGCTGCGGGTCGCCTTTGACTCTGGCAATCGCACCGCTGAACACCCATGGATGCAAGCGGCGCAACGATTTACACTTTTGTGGTTTTAAATGAACGGTAGCAGTCATTTACTATTTGACCCGCATGCCAGGCTTGGCACCTTCGTGAGGATTCAGAATATAGAGCTCTTCACCACCAGGACCGGCCGCCAGAACCATGCCTTCAGACAAACCAAAGCGCATTTTCCGTGGCGCCAGATTTGCCACCATCACCGTGTGCTGGCCGATCAAAGTCGCTGGATCATAGGCTGATTTTATACCGGCAAACACCTGGCGTGTTTCGCCACCGAGGTCGAGGGTAAGCTTCAATAATTTGTCAGCGCCTTCAACGTGTTCAGCGTTGGCGATCAGTGCCACCCGCAAGTCAACTTTGGCGAAGTCGTCAAAATTAATCTCTTCACTAAGCGGGTCATTTTTTAATTCATCATTGCTCGCCGGGGCAGGCGCTGCCGCAGTATTAGCTGCTTTTGATGCGTCAATCATTTTCTCTACATGCTCCATATCAATGCGTTGTAGCAATGCCTTAAACGGCTGAATCTGATGGTCTTTAAGAATATTGCGGTGACTGTCCCAGTTAAACTCTTCGTTCAGGAAAGCCTGCACACGTTGCGCCAGTTCAGGAACCACTGGGGTCAGATAAATCATCAGCAGACGGAATAAATTAATGCCGATGGAGCAAATTTCATGCACCCGCTCTGCTTTAGCAGGATCTTTGATCAGCTGCCATGGCTCTTCTTCAGCAATATAAAAATTGGCCTTATCAGCAAGCGCCATGATGTCGCGCATTGCCCGCGAAAACTCACGTTTCTCGTAAGATTCTGCGATGGTCGCCGCCGCTGCCTGAAACTCATCTAACAGGGCGGTTTCGTTGATGTTGGCCGCGAGCTTGCCATCAAATTTTTTCTGAATAAAGCCAGCGCAGCGACTGGCAATATTCACCACTTTACCGACCAAATCGCTGTTCACCCGTTGGGTGAAATCAGTCAGATTCAAATCGAGGTCGTCAATTCTGCTGGTCAGCTTGGCGGCGAAATAATAGCGCAGGTAATCGGGATCAAGATGATCCAGATAGGTGCGCGCCATAATAAAAGTGCCTTTTGATTTCGACATCTTGGTGCCGTTCACGGTGATAAAACCATGGGCCCAGACATTGGTTGGCTGGCGGAAATCAGCGCCGTTCAACATGGCTGGCCAGAACAGGCTATGGAAATAAATGATGTCCTTGCCGATAAAGTGGTACAGCTCGGCAGTGCTGTCCTTTTCCCAGTAACTCTCGAAATCGGCGTTACCCGTTGTGGTGCAGTAGTGTTTAAAGCTGCTCATGTAACCAATAGGCGCGTCGAGCCAGACATAAAAGTACTTGCCCGGAGCATCAGGGATCTCAAAGCCAAAGTAGGGCGCATCGCGGCTGATGTCCCAGCGTTGCAGCCCTGACTCAAACCATTCGTTTAGTTTGTTGGCCATTTCTTCCTGCAAGGATCCTGAGCGCGTCCATGCCTTCAACATCGCTTCAAAAGCGGGCAAATCGAAGAAGTAATGTTCTGAGTCACGTAACTCTGGTGTAGCCCCCGAAACCGCAGAAACAGGGTTCTTTAACTCCGTCGGGGCGTAGGTTGCACCGCAGACGTCGCAGTTATCGCCATACTGATCCGCTGCGCCACATTTCGGGCAATCGCCTTTAACGAAGCGATCAGGCAGGAACATTTCTTTTTGCGGATCAAACAATTGAGATATGGTTTTGGTTTTTATATGGCCCGCATCGCGTAAACGGGTATAAATAAGCTCAGCCAGCTCTTTATTTTCCGGGCTGTGGGTCGAATAATAATGATCAAAAGCAACATGAAAATCGGCGAAATCCGCCTGATGGGCGCGATTCATCTCGGCAATCATTTGTTCTGGCTCAATGCCTAGTTGCTGTGCTTTCAGCATAATAGGGGTGCCGTGCGCGTCGTCAGCACACATGTAATGGCACTCGTGGCCACGCATTTTTTGAAAACGCACCCAAATATCAGCTTGTATGTAGCCGAGCATGTGACCGATATGAATTGGTCCATTTGCATACGGCAGCGCATTCGTGACAAGAATCTTACGCGTTGCTGTGGTCATGTATTTCGTCCAATAACTTACGAGTTTCTGAAAGCTCGAAGTGTACCTGAAACAGCACTGGCAATCCACATACAGTCACCGTATCATGCGGCGTTAACGCTAGAATTGGAGAATCGAATGTTGGGTAAATGGCTCGGAAAAAAATCAGCGCCGGAAAACGATGAGACATTCACTGCTGCAGAGCGCGAGCAGTTGCAACAATTCCGTATCCCTGGCTACGAAGGGCCGTTACCCGCGGCGTGGTTTTCCAGGCAAGGGCAACAAGCCCGTCTGAGCTTACCCTTTTCAGCCGGGCCTCAGGTACTCGAGAAGCTGCAGCAGGATGCACAACTAGGTCACTATCAATGGCAGCTTGACTGTCAGGTGGAAAAGTTACCCAATTCGCAACCTGAGCTGCCGTTAATTTATGGCAATGTCATCGTGATTTCATCAGGTAAAGGTGGCGTGGGTAAATCATCGGTAGCCGTCCAGTTGGCAGTAGCCCTGGCAGAAAATGGTGCCAGCGTCGGTTTACTTGATGCCGACATCTACGGCCCGTCACTGCCGACCATGTTGGGCGGCGCTGATGAAAAGCAACAAATCAACGACCAGAATAAAATGCAACCGCACCTGCGCCATGGTGTTTACGTTAGTTCACTGGGTTTTCTTGCCGACAGTAAAGATGCTGCAATTTGGCGCGGTCCTATGGCCAGTGCGGCCCTGCAGCAGCTATTTCGCGACACCGCCTGGCCACGGTTGGACTATTTGATTGTCGACTTACCCCCAGGCACGGGTGATATCCAGCTTACCATCGCGCAGAAGTTGCCGGTCACAGGGGCGGTGGTGGTCACCACACCGCAGAACGTTGCCTTAGCGGATGCCGAGAAGGGCATCGCCATGTTCCGTAAAGTCGGCATTCCATTAACCGGTTTGATTGAAAACATGAGCCATTACCATTGTCCTGCGTGCGGTCACGAAGAAGCCATTTTTGGTCAGCATGGCGGCCGTAAAACCGCTGAATCACATCAGGTACCGCTGCTTGCTCAGTTGCCACTTGCGAGCCCAATCCGACAAGCGCTTGATCAAGGTCAGCCGTTGTTAACAGCAGAGCCGCAGCATCCGCTCAATGCAGCCATCAGAGAGATGGCCACAGCGGTAGCAGCACAACTGTATCAGCAAGCAAAAAAACCGGTATAGTGAACCTACATTTTTATGGAGACAGAACATGCGCTTAACTGATGAACAAATCGAAAACTACCTGGATGCCGGTACCATCGGCATTGAGCCGCGTCCATTAAGCGCAGATATCAGCGGCGTTACCGTGGATATACATCTTGGTAATGAATTTCGGGTGCTGCAGGACCATGCTGCACCGTTTATCGACATCAGTGGGCCCCGCGAGGACATTGAACGCGCGATTGCTCAGGTCATGAGCGATGCGATTATTTTACAGCCGGAGCAGGCGTTCTTTATCCATCCCGGCGAATTTGCACTTGCTGTTACCCATGAAAGTGTCACGCTGCCGGCAGATATGGTGGGTTGGCTCGACGGCCGCTCGTCACTTGCGCGTTTAGGCTTGATGGTGCATGTGACCGCTCACCGCATTGATCCGGGTTGGTCAGGCCAGGTGGTATTGGAATTTTTTAACAGCGGCAAGTTACCGCTTGCGTTGCGCCCACATATGAAAATTGGTGCGTTGAGTTTTGAGCAGCTTGATCAGCCCTGTGGACGCCCTTACAGTAAGCGGCAAGATGCTAAGTACAAAGATCAACGTGGTGCAGTGGCCTCACGAATCAGTGCCGATACCGAATAAAAAAACGATTTGCGAATAAAGAAAAAGCCCGCGATTGCGGGCTTTTTTGTTGCCGAACTGGCTATCCAGATGCCTGGATTAGCGCAGTGGCCGGGCGTGCGATGCACCGCCGAAAATGGCGTTCATCAAGGCCACGTTAAGACCGTCCAGGTAGGCACGGTAGGTCGGTTCCTGAGTGAAGCTGATAACCATACCGCGGCCGCGTGGCTGCCACATCAGGTAAGGTTTATACGCAAGCTGTTGCTTGTTTTCCGCCCACAGATAGCCGCTCACCGCTAATTCATCGGCTGCAGCGTAGGTCATCAGGTTGCGGCCGTTATTAATAGTTAGCGGTCGGAAGATCTGATTTCCCACGGTGAGGCTGATAACAGAATCCGGTACCCCCGCGGTTAACCAGTGCTCCTGATCGACATCCAGCTTGGTGAGTACACCAGAGGTCCAGTACGGGTCGGCATCCGCTGCATTAACGTATTGATGCAAATGCTCGGCGCTGTTTAGCAGTAAACCCTCTACACGTTTCTCCGTAGGCGTTTCGATGTCGTTTGTCTTCGCCTCTTTTTCTAAGGCACTCGCCAATAAGTCAGCTTCCACAGCCCACTTGGTTGCATTGGCAAACGTAATCAATACACCACCGCGTTCGACCCACTGAGTCAGGTTTTTCTGACCCTGCTCACCGAAGGCCTCGGTCAGTGAACCGTAACTGGTAGGTAAAATCAGCACCTGGTAACGACTGAGGTTCGCCTGGCGCAACTGGTCTGCACGTATCGCGGTGACCGGATAACCGAACTTACGTTCGATCAGGTAACGCGTGTGGCCGGCATTGAGGCTGCTAAAAGGTTCATCCCAGGCCAATGCGATACGTGGTGCATGCACTTGTTGGACATTGTTTGAACCGAAGTTCGGACCGTCGACAATCCAGCTGGTATCGACACCGTGGACCTTGGCGCCCGAGGCTATTGCCAGTTCAGCAAGACGTGAACTTAAATCATCAGGGTTATCCGCACGGGTGAAGATAAGTGAGCCGGCTGGATAGCGGGTGCCATCTTTAAACGTGAAGGCTAAATCGCTTTGTTTTACCGACAGGCCATCACGTAAAGCTGCAGTAAGTAAACGACCTGAGTTCATATCACCCCAGGCTGCGACAAAAGCAACCTCGGCATCAGGATTCGTCAGTTCACCAGGTGCAATCAGTTCACCGGAAACCTGACTCAGCTCTACCCGCGGCAGGCGCGCACAGCGTTGTTGTTCCAGGTTAAACATCAGTGGCAGTGACCAGGCGGTCACGTCGTAGATTTGGTCAGGCAGGTTGTTGCTGCGTAAACGCTCTTGCTCAGCAAGAAAGTCAGGTGCCATATTAACTTGTTCATCAAGCAGAGTTCTGACCATGAAATGAGCAGGTTGCGCGGTATCGATTACGTAACTGCCAGCGCTTAGGTCAACGCCACAAGCTTCGAAACTTTCTGCGCTTTGTTGTACCTGTACGCCATGTTGAGTTAATAATCCAGCCAGACGCTTGCTAGCAGCAGGATCTTGTTTGCTATCGATGACGATATAACGCTCATCGCTTTCTTTGCCTTCTTCGATAGCTTGATTCCGGTAGTTCCAAAAGTCCTGCAATAAGCGTTTACGCTCATTACTGGCAGTTTCGATGGTCGCAAGAGAGGCAATAAAGTGACGCTGAACACCGTCACCGTAGGTAAGAATTTCGCCATCTTCGGTGCGGAATTTATGGCCACGTGCAGATGCCATTTCGTAGGTCATGGCAAGTGTGCCGTGATAAAGCGGCCAGCTGGCACCATAACCGGGGTAGAAGGCGTCAAAAATCTCACGGGTGAAGTAATCGAAACCCTGTTCATCAAACCAGCGTCCGTTATTTTCCCCGATAGTCCACAGGGACTCGCGTTGACTTTTGGCAATAAGCGGGTTGTAGGGGCGTGCTTCAGGGGTAAAATAATAGGTTTGATCACCGCCCATCTCATGCAAGTCAACAAAAATCAGTGGGTAGGTTTCCAGCAACTCTTCAACTTGTCCGGAAACTTCTGGTTGGGTGAGAGCGATCCAGTCCCGATTCAGGTCAAATAAGTAGTGATTGCTACGTCCGTTTGGCCATGGCTCGTTATGCTCAACGGAAATTCTGTCGGCACTATGTTCCATTCCTGTGTTCATATAATAGCGACTGACAAAGCGGCTGCGGCCATCAGGGTTTTGAATAGGGTCAATAAACACGACGGTGTTAGCCAGCATGTCCTGCGTGGCTTGATCATCTGCTGCCAGGAGGTGCCAGGCGGTCAGCATTGCTGCCTCGGGTGAAGAAATTTCATTACCATGAACACCGTAGGACAGCCAGATGCTGGCGGGCAGCTCATTAATAAGGCGCTGAGCTTCATCTGCGCTGGTTCTCTGCGGGTTAGCCAGGGCCTGCATCCCTTCTTTAAAATCACCCAGAGTTGCTACGTTTTCTGGGCTGGAAATCGCTACATAGTAAAGCGGGCGGCCTTCCCAGGTTTCGCCATAATTGAAAAGCTTAACCTGGTCAGGATGGGCTTGTTGCAGCGCATTAAAATAGTCGTACATTGCAGCAGGACTGGAGATACGTGAGCCGATGGGATAACCCAGGACGCTTTCGACACTCGGTGTCGCTGAACGGTAATCCGTGTCAAGACCGAGCGAGTTGGTATCAGCCTGCACCGTGCCAAGACCGGCGACGGCGAACAAGGCGGCGATTAAGGTTTTTTTCATTGTTGATTCCCTTAGTTTGGGGGTCGGGCAGCGTTGAGTTGCTTTAGAGCAAGGTTCAGCGCGTTGCGTAAACTTTCTTTATCATGTCGCTGCGGAGCATCCGCGGCCGCTTTAATACTGTTGATATGCGGTGTCGTCAGTCCTGCGTCGGCATTATTGGTGATCACCAGATCAATAATGTCATGCCCGATGGTTGACGTTAACCAGTCTAAGCGCTGACTCAACGGCAATTCACCCGCTGGACTATACTCAGGTAGCAGATTATCAATAAATATGACAGGTGCCTTGCTAGAAGCGATGGTTTCCACAATTTTGTCCACCAACAACGGCGGCATGATCGAGGTCAGAAAACTGCCGGGACCAATAATAATCAGATCACTGCGGCGCAGTTGACGTAACGCTTCAGGGGTTGCTGTAACCGGTGCCGACAAGCGCAGGATTTGCGGCATATGATGAAGTTGGTCGACCAGCAGTTCGCCAAAGCATTCCAGTCCTTCCTGAGTATCGGCCACCAGATCGACCGGTGACTCCGACATAGGTAACAGTCGGGTGTTGACGTTGAGCAGACGGCTAAGCAGCTGAATGCCGTCCAGGGGGCGCGCACTCAGTTGGTTAAGGGTATGCAGAAGCAGGTTGCCGAAGTTATGCCCGGCAAGGGTAGGGTCATCAGTAAAGCGATAGTTAAGTACGTCAGCGGCCAGCGGCTGTTCAACTAATTGTGACAAACAGTTGCGAATATCGCCCCAGGCAATGGTCTGATGTGATCGGCGCAGCAAGCCGCTGGCACCGCCGTTGTCGGTGGTCGCAACTATACCTACCAGGCGGCTTTGCAGAAATTGCAAGCTCGCTAATACGCGGCCTAAGCCGTGGCCGCCGCCAATAGCTGTCACGCGTTTAAGTTGATTGACCAGACACTGGTCCGCTAATTGAGCACCTGGCCCTTGCTCTGCCATTCTGGTGGTACCTTCATGAGTTCTTGATGTATATTTTAATTGATTACTTTAAGCTTCTGCGGGCATTTAATCAATTTAGGCTAACTTTGTTGCGTTTGTTGATAACGCACATGTAATCAGAAACTTAACCAAACTGTAAGTTAAGGGTAAAGCGACTTGTAAACCAAGGGCTATCGATCATACTTGTAGTCAACGTTAATTTGTAACAAATATGAGGGTCAGAAAGATGAAACACATCTATAGTTTACGCCACATTTTGGTGGGATCCGCGCTTTTATCTCTGGCAGCTTGCGGTGGTTCCAGTGAAGATGATCAACCAACACAATTTTCACTCTCTGTTAGTGATGCTCCAGTGGATAGTGCCGATGCAGTTATCGCTTGCTTTAGTGCTGTCGAGCTGGTCGGTAATGGTGGAGAACCATTAACATTCTTAGTGGGTGAGTCCGGCAATACTGTCGCAGCGAACGATGTATGTAAAGACGGCGATGGCGATGTTGTGCCTAACACCTTTGGTGTTGATTTAATGAGTTACACGGGCTCAGACTCTGCTGCGTTGATTTCTGGCGCTGAGGTTCAAGCTGGAACTTACGGTCAATTACGCTTAATTATGGCCCAAGGGTCATATGTCCAGGTTGGCGAAGAGCAGATCCCGTTAAGCGTACCTTCAAATGAACTTAAGTTTGACAGCTTAACCCTAGATGCCGGCGGTAACGTAGCTTATACGGTGGAGTTTGATTTACGCCAGGCATTAGTAAATCCTGTCGGCCAGGCGGGCTATTTCTTAAAGCCTCGCGGTGTTCGTTTAGTTAATAATTTAGAGGTTGGCCATATAGAAGGTACGGTGGCAGAAGCTTTATTAATCCAAAATTCATGTACCGTAGCTCCGGGTGATGTTACAGAACCTGTGGCAGCTGTTTACTTGTACCAGGGAAGCGATTTGGATATCTCTACTTTGGCAGATGTGGGTGGATCAGAAACAAATGAGCCCTATGCTGTTGCAGCGGTTTATTTTGATGGTGTCTCGGTATACGATTTCTCTATCGGCTATGTTGCTGTTGGAGATTATACTGCGGCCTGGAGTTGTCAAACTGAAGACGATCCAGAAGCTAATGATGATATAACTTTCAACGGAACTGTAAACGTGAACGTCGATGGCGAAGAAGCTGTGACTGATGTAACTATTTCCGAAGCAAATTAGTTAATAGATTGAACATGCATCAATGCTAATTGAATAGCATCTTTTTACTTTGTACGTTAAAGCCCCGGAAAGGGGCTTTTTTTTCCCTGCGAATCAGGCCATACTTGATATCCGTTTTGTTTTAAAAGGTTGCTGATCGTGCTTATTCGAACTTTCATTTTCGCCGGCCTCATTGCAGCTTTATTTAGTGTCTCACCACGGGCGTTGGCGCAAGGGGAATGTTCCACCGATAAAGACGCAGTGTGTCAGTATGAAGTGGTGAAGCTTTGTGGTGCAACTGGACAGCCAGCCATGACTGTCGAGATCGCCGATACTTTCGCCAAACGTGAGCGTGGCTTAATGCACCGTGAAAGTCTGGCCGAACACCAGGGTATGTGGTTTGTCTACGATCAGGAACGACCAGGCTATTCTGGCTTTTGGATGTTTAACACTAAAATCCCACTAGATATCGCTTATCTCGACAAATCATTAAAGGTCGTAAAAACCTTTACGATGCGCCCGTGTACAAGCGTTAATCCGCGTAATTGCCCAGCTTATCGTCCCGGTGTGAGTTATTGGGGCGCACTTGAAATGCCCGCTGGATATTTTGCCGAACAGGGTATCCAGCAAGGAACTCAATTACAACAATGCGAAAAACAGGAGAACGACCGATGAGAAAATTCTCGGTGCTTGCTGCCAGCTTGCTTATTGTCGCATGCTCGCCCGCAAGTGAACCCGAAACGTCGATGCATCCACAAATGGAAGTCGACCCTTATAGTTTCAACGAAAACTATCGTGAGTATCTCGCAACTTTAAGCTCTGACGAGTTTGAAGGACGGGCGCCAGCGAGCAAAGGTGAAGAACTGACCGTCGCATTTATTGAAAACAAATTCCGCAATTGGGGCTTAAAGCCCTACGATGGGGAAGCCAATAGTTACCGTCAGGAAGTTCCATTAGTGAAAATGACACCATACAGCGTGTCTGAAATGAACTTCAGTGACAGCGATCTGGGCGCTTTTTCTTATAAACAGGATATGATGGCCTGGTCACCGCGTGTGCAGGAAGAAGTTAGCCTTGAAGGCAGCGAGATGGTATTCGCCGGTTACGGCATTGTCGCACCTGAGTTTGGTTGGGATGATTATCAGGGGCTTGATGTCGAAGGTAAGACAGTAGTTGTTCTGGTCAATGACCCAGGCTACGACTCAGGTGACGAAGAGGTCTTCAATGGCCGTGCAATGACCTATTACGGTCGTTGGACCTACAAATTTGAAGAAGCCGCCCGTCAGGGTGCTGCAGGAATTATCGTTATTCACGAGACGGGTCCGGCAGGCTATGGCTGGGGCGTCATCGCTGGTGGTTCTCCGGTTCGATTCGATTTAGCGCGTGACAATAAAAATATGGATCGCACCCAAATTGAGGGTTGGATCACGCAGGAGGCAGCAGATAAATTGTTTGCCCGTGTCGGGTCTTCCTATGAGGAGATGCGAGAACAAGCGCAACAGCCAGACTTTGCCCCGGTAGCATTGAATACGGCGATGTCAATCACCGTGAAATCGGATTTTGAATACCTCAGCTCACCAAACTTGATTGGTTTCATCGAAGGCAGCGAACGACCTGAAGAGCACATTATTTATATGGCGCACTGGGATCATCTTGGCATGAATCCAATTACCAGTGATGACCAGATTTACAATGGTGCTCAGGATAACGCAAGCGGCACAGCAGGAGTTATGGCTCTGGCTGAGTTCTTTGCCAGTCAGCCACAGCCCGAGCGTTCTGTGGTGTTCGTGTTGGTTACCGCAGAGGAGCGGGGCTTGCTTGGTTCGAACTGGTATGCCAACAATCCGATGCTACCGCTAAGTAAAGCTGTTGCAGGTATCAACATGGACGTACTAAACGTTTACGGCCCGATGAAAGATATGGTGGTGGTAGGCTATGGCAACTCGGAGCTGGAAGAATATTTAGCTCGCTATGTTGAGCAGCAGGATCGTTATGTTGCGCCTGAGCCTACGCCTGAAGCCGGCTCATTTTACCGTTCAGATCATTTCAATCTGGCCAAACGCGGTGTACCCATGCTGTACGCAAAAGGCGGTAATGATCACGTCGAATTTGGCGTTGAATACGGTAAAGAAAAGCGCGCTGAATACGTACAGGTTGCTTACCATAAACCGGCGGATGAATATGATCCGGAGTGGGATTTACGCGGCGTGCAACAAGATCTCTGGTTGTACTATTGGATTGGTAACGAGTTAGCAAACTCCGAAGCCTGGCCAAACTGGTACGAAGGTAACGAGTTCCGTGCAATTCGTGACGCAACTGCAGAAGAACGCCAGTAACGGCTAAGTTCATTGCGTTAAACGGCGGCGACTTGCAAAGGTGGCCGCCGTTTTTTTGCTTAGAAGGGATTAGAAATTGAGCTTTATTTCTGTAGCTGAACTCTTTGGGTTCATGGCGCTAATAACTAACTTTATTGCCTACCGGCAACCGACTGCAGATCGTTATCGCATCGTTTCGGCTCTGGCACTGGGCGCATTATCGATCCATTTCTTCATGCTGGATGCAATAGCAGGGGGTATCGTTACCGGTATCGCGGTACTGCGAAACTTCATTGCACTGCGTTGGCAGGGGCCATGGGTACTGTGGGGGTTTGTTGCCCTTAATATTGTCTTTCTTTTTATAGAATGGCTGTTTCCTATTGCTTCGCTACAGTTTTCGACCAGTGGTGTAGCTGTTACCTTTTCGACTGAACCGAGCCACTGGTCCATCTGGATCGCCTATACCTCGTCGATTATTTTCACCGTTGGCTCGATAAAACTGAATGATCCCGAACGGATCCGCCGTTGGTTTTTGTTAGCGGAGTCATTAGGGCTTATTTATGCGATCATTGTTGGTAGTGTGTCTGGGACGATTTTCAATATCGTCAATTTGACCAGTATTATTCTTAAATTGTTACAGGATAAACGTGCCCGAACCTTGTAATTTTGGCTGCTCGCCTCAATAGTAACTAGTAGGAAGCAGAAATAGTGAGTAGTCCGTTATTATGATGATTTATATTCGCCAATGGAAAAACAAGATGACACCGCAACCCGGTGCCAATCCTTTTATGGTGGTGTTGAGTTGGTTACTGCTGGGTATCATGTTGCTGGTAGCACTGGGGTTGGGTCTTATCTTCCTATTGGTCGGTTGGATCCTACTGTTACCGGTACTGTGGCGGAAGCGGCGTCAAATCAAGCAAATGTGGCAATTTAACAAAGCCGCACAACAGGCTCAGCGGGACGCGCGCGAACGCCATGAACGTCAGCGCGAACAACGGGACAACCAGAATGACAGCTCAGTCATTGACGGCGAGTATTCGGTTAAGAACGACGACTAGTATAACGATGCCGGCGGCGCCGCCGCCACATCCCTTTGCAAGCCGCCCCGCAGGTGTCGAACAGCACCACCAGCGCCAACGCAAATAATGCCCCAGTCGCTATGGCTTGTTGATTTAGCGGCACATTGAAACTGTAATGCTCCAGCGTGCCAGTCATTAATTCTTCATCATGTCGCCAGGCTAAAGCCCATAGCTGGCGTGGATAATCCGTCTGGAAATAGCGTTGTTGCTGTTCGAAGGTTTGCACGCGCTGCACCAGATTGCGAATAATTGCAGCTTCGGCCTGAAAGGCCGGTTGTTGGCTCGCTTCATGATCCTCGATCAGACCACTTATCTCGCCATCATAATATTTATCGGCGATAGCCTGATACTGGCGGTAATAGACCATGGCCTCTGCGTATTGTGCAGCGAGGCGTTGTTTATACTGGGTCAGTAAATTGGGCGCCTGGATGCCAATAAGCAGGGCGCCGGCAGCAAGACAAAGAATGAAGTATCGATAAATCATAAGCTATGGCTACCCCGGTAAACATGAGATAACCATAGCATGACAGTGGTTGCAGCAACTAGTCTTCTTCACGCTCCTTCGGCGGGAAAGTGCGCCGAACAATATAGAACAGGAGTGGGACGAAGAAGATCGCAAGAATGGTTCCGCCCAGCATTCCGCCAATAACACCTGTACCTATGGCTTGTCGGCTGACCGCACCAGCTCCGGTTGATAACGCCAGGGGCAGCACACCAAAGGTAAATGCCAATGAGGTCATCAGAATAGGACGCAGCCGCAGACGCACGGCTTCGAGTGTCGCGTCAAGCAACTCCTTACCCTGAGCCTGCAGATCTTTGGCAAACTCAACGATCAGGATGGCATTACGGGACGACACACCGACGGTGGTTAACAGACCTACCTGGAAGTAGACGTCATTCTCCAGTCCACGCATGGTCGCAGCAATAACTGCACCCAGGATGCCGAGCGGCACCACCAGCATTACCGCAAATGGAATCGACCAACTCTCGTACAATGCTGCTAAACAGAGAAACACGATCAGGAGCGATAAGGCATAGAGCAACGGCGCCTGATCACCGGACTTTCTTTCTTCAAGTGAAATACCGGTCCACTCAAAGCCGATACCGTCAGGCAGTTGGCTGATAAGACGTTCCATGGTCATCATGGCAGCACCTGATGCGTATCCCTCGGCTGCTTGCCCCTGAATATTCATGGCCGGCACACCGTTATAACGCTCCAGTCGTTGTGGGCCAAAGGTCCAGCTTGATGAGGCAAAGGCTGAGAAAGGAACCATTTCGCCTTCATCGTTGCGCACGTACCATTGCTTAAGGTCCTCAGGATCCATACGACTTTCAGCCTTACCCTGAATATAAACCTGTTTCACCCGGCCGCGATCAATAAAGTCATTAACGTAGGTCGAACCAAAGGCCGAACTAAGTGTGGCATTGATCGAGCTGATAGACAGACCCAGTGCTTTGGCCTTTTGGAAATCTACATCGATGCGAAATTGTGAGGTATCTTCCAGGCCATTGGGTCGGACGCCAGTCAACTCTTCCTGTTGTGCTGCCATCCCGAGCAATTCATTGCGTGCTTCCAATAACGCCTCATGACCCAGCCCGCCGCGATCCTGCAGGTACAAATTAAACCCTGTTGCATTGCCAAGAGCAGGGATGGAAGGCAGATTAAACGCAAAGATCATGGCTTCCCGGATTTGACTCAAATGACCCATAGCGCGACCAATGATGGCATCTATCTGTAATTCCGGTGTAGTACGCTCGGACCAGGGCGTCATGCGTACAAACGCCAGACCCGAATTCTGTCCCTGGCCACTAAAGCTGAAGCCAACAACGGAGAATACCGAGCGTATACCTTCCGCTTGATCAAGGTAGTAATCCTCGATTTTGCGCATGGTTTCAAATGACTGTTCCTGGGTTGCACCTGCTGGTAACTGCATCTGAGTTAAAAATACACCACGATCTTCGTCAGGAATAAAGGAGCTTGGCATGCGCACAAACATAATGCCAAGCACAACGACCAGCGCCAGGTAAATGAAAATGAAACGGACACTGCGCTTAATAATGCTTTGTACCGAATCGGTATAACGCTCGATCAGTCGATTCAGACCGCGGTTAAAGGCGCCGAGGATCCCTTTATTCTGTTTTTCATGATCAACAGGTTTGAGAATGGTCGCGCACAGAGCAGGGCTGAAGATAATTGCCACCATGACTGACAGTGCCATCGCCGAGATAATGGTAATGGAAAACTGCCGGTAAACTGCTCCGGTTGAGCCACCGAAGAACGCCATAGGAACAAACACCGCGGCCATGACCAGGCCGATAGCGATCAGCGCCCCGGTAATCTGTTTCATCGATTTTATCGTGGCTTTGCGGGGCGAGAGTTTTTCTTCGCTCATCAGCCGTTCGACGTTTTCGACCACCACGATGGCGTCATCAACCAGCAAACCTATCGCCAGTACGATACCAAACATGGTCAGGGTATTTATGGTGAAACCGAACGCCGACATAATGCCGAAGGTACCCAGCAATACCACTGGAATCGCAAGTGCCGGTATCAACGTAGCGCGTAAGTTCTGCAGAAAAATGAACATCAGCAGGAATACCAGAACTACAGCCTCAAAGAGGATCTTAACCACTTCAGTAATGGAAATCTCGACGAAAGGAGTAGTGTCATAGGGTATAACGAGTTCAACACCAGGAGGAAAGAATTGCTCCAGCTCAGCCACAGTTTCTTTCACCGCTGCTGCAGTATCTAGGGCATTAGCGCCCGTCGCCAGATTGATGGCAATGCCTGAGGCTGCCTGACGGTTGTAGCGGGCAATAGTGCCGTAATTTTCTCCCCCTAGCTCAACATGAGCAACGTCACCGACGGTCACAGCTGAGCCATCGTTGTTTACCCGCAGCAGGATTTCTTCGAACTGCTCGACGCTTTCGAGTCGAGTTTGCGCGATAATAGACGCGGTCAGGCGCTGCCCTTCAACGGCTGGCGTACCCCCCAGTCGACCCGCAGCCACCTGGTTGTTCTGTTCGCGTAAAGCTAACACAACGTCTTCAGTGGTCAGGCTAAATCGGGTTAATTTTTGTGGGTCCAACCAAATACGCATGGCATAGGGAGAGCCGAACAATTGCACATTACCAACGCCCGGTGTACGCGCAATGGGATCTTGAATATTGCTGGCAATATAGTCGCCCAGATCGATTTGATTGAATTCCGGGTTATCAGATACTAATGCCAGAACCATCAGAAAGGAATCATTGGATTTCGCGACGATAATCCCCTGATCCTGCACGGCCTGAGGCAATAATGGCACCACCAGCTGTATTTTATTCTGCACCTGTACCTGAGCTATATCGGGATCCGTTCCGGCGGCAAAGGTCAGTGTAATGCTGGTATTGCCCGCTGAATCGCTGGTCGACGAGAAGTACTGCAAATTATCAATACCATTAAGGTTCTGCTCAATAATCTGAGTAACACTTTCTTCCAGTGTTTCCGCAGTCGCACCCGGGTAGGTGGCATTGATCTGCACCGATGGTGGCGCAATCTGTGGGTACTGCTCTACTGGCAATTGCGTTATCGCCAAGCTACCAGCGAGCATAATAATAATGGCAATAACCCAGGCGAAGATCGGACGATCGATGAAAAACTTAGCCATATCTTATTTCACTTCTTCCGTTTGTACTGTCGCTCCGGGTTGGACCTTTTGCAGGCCCTCGACAATGATTTTATCGCCCGCTTCAAGTCCTGACCGAACAATCCAGTGACTGCCGGACGTCTCGGTTACCTCGATGTAACGTTGCTCAACTTTACCTTCAGATGTGACCAGCAACACCACAGCCCGCCCGCGCGGATCGCGGGACACGCCAGTCTGCGGGGCGAGCAGGGCATCGGTAAGAGTACCGGTGGCGATCTCCGCGTTGACAAACATACCCGGCAGAATGCGGCGTTGTGGATTATCAAACTGGGCACGCAGTGCAATCGAACTGGTCGACGGGTCGACCGTCACCTCATTAAATAGTAATTTGCCCTCGGCGATCGCTTCAGTACCGTTGTTGGCATAAAGTTTTACCTTTGCCTGATTATTCTCATCAACCCGAATACGACCCGCGGCAATAGCTTCCTGCATCTCCAGGTACGCTTCGCTGCTTTGCTGAATATCAACATAAATCGGGTCCAGCTGGTGAATGGTGGTTAATGGCAAGCTTTGACCGACGCTCACTAGTGCGCCCTCGGTGAGGACCGAGCGTCCAATGCGTCCACTAATCGGAGCTTTAACTGCTGTGTATTCAAGGTTCACAGCGGCACGTTGTTGCTGTGCTTCAGCAACTTTGAGTTGCGCCTGCGCTTCCAGGTAGGCGGCTTCAGCTTCGTCAAATTCCTGCTGACTGATAGCGTTGTCAGCCAGTAAGTCCTGAAACCGCTTGAACCGTGCGGTTGCTGCACTCAAAGTGGCTTGCGCTTGCGCTACCGCAGCTTCTGCTGCAGCCAGGTCGGCTTTATAAATTGCCGGGTCAATGCGATAGAGTGACTGGCCCGCTTCAACGTCGCTGCCTTCTGTAAACAGTTGTTGTTCCAAAATACCACTTACTTGCGGGCGAACTTCTGCGCTACGATACGCAGTGGCACGGCCAGGTAGCGTTGTTGTTAAATCAAGAGATTGGGTCTCAAGCGTGACCACGCCGACGGTCTGCTGTTGCTGTTGTTGTTGCGGGTCAGACTGTTCAGCATCACTGCAACCGGCAATCAGCATCGCGCTGCTAAAGACTGCAATGGCCAGTGGTGATAGGGTACGTTGACGCATGTAATGACTACCTCATTTTTTGAATTTTTGCGTAAAGCTTAGTGAGCTTGTATAGATGGCCGTAATTATACATACATACATGAATGTTTGTAAGTGGAAATCTCAACTTCATTGAGTGCTACGTGCTTTAAAGGGTAAAAGTTTATGTCAGCAACGTTTAAAAAGAGTCTGGTTGCAGCAATTATCGTATTAATTATCGGTAGTCTGGCAAGTTGGCTATGGCACAGCACCGCGCAACGGGACGGTTCGAAACAACGCAGTAAACTCTATCAGGAGTTGCTGGAACTTTCCGGTAAGCTAAACCGTGACTTACCGCGTATGCTCGATCAACAAACGCGTTTTGATCGCGCTGAAGTAGCAAATTATGGTATGCGTTTCTACTACACACTGATTCGTGTGGATCGCTTCGTGCATGATGAAAATGATTTTGAACAGCAGGTCAGGCCCGCTATGCTGCGCGAGTATTGTACGGGCGAGGCATTAAAATTCTATCGGGAAGAGGCTGATTTTGTTGAGTTCCGTTATTTAGATCAGAACGAACTAAATCTGTTTACTTTGCGCTTTACTCCAGAAGATTGTGAATAAGAGGTTCACCTATGAAATCCATAGTTCTATCGACCGTGTTTGGGCTTACGCTAGCAAGCAGCGTACAAGCAGACACAATAACCTATAACGATCAGGAACGCCTGCACGCGATTGCCGGGGCTGTTTCTGCCGAGCGTATTGAGCAGGATATTACTAAACTGGTGAGTTTTGGTACCCGCCATACACTTTCAGAAACCGAATCTGACACCCGGGGAATTGGTGCGGCACGGCGCTGGATTAAAGCCGAGTTCGAGGAAATTTCAGCGGCCTGCGGCGGTTGCCTGGAAGTCTACTTCCAGTCTGACGTGATTAGTGGCGAAGCACGGATCCCCAATGCCACAGAAGTTGTGAGCGTCATTGCCGTGCAACGGGGCAGCGTTGATCCCAACCGTTATGTCATTATGTCCGGTGACATCGATTCACGCGTTTCTGATGTTATGGACGCCACCTCTGATGCGCCGGGCGCCAATGACAATGCCTCGGGTGTAGCGGGTACTCTCGAAGCAGCGCGGGTTCTGAGTCAATATGAGTTCGCCGGCACTATTGTATATGCAGCCTTAGCGGGGGAAGAACAAGGCTTGTTCGGTGGTAAAATTATGGCGGAACAGGCCCAGGCTGATGGTTGGCGCATTAAAGCCGTGTTGAATAACGATATGATTGGCAATATTGAAGGTGTCAATGGCGTGATCAACAACAGCACTGCGCGTATTTTCGCTGAAGGCACACGCATGGATGAGACCGAAGAAGAAGCGCGGCGTCGTCGTTACACCGGTGGTGAAGTTGATTCCCCAAGTCGTAACCTGGCGCGCTACATCGATTGGATGGCCGACCGTTATATTCCAAACCTGGATACCATGGTGATTTACCGCCTCGATCGATTTGGCCGCGGGGGCCATCACCGTCCGTTTAATGATCTGGGCTTTCCGGGCGTGCGGATCATGGAAACCAACGAGAATTACAATCGCCAGCATCAGGATTTAAGAGTCGAAGACGGGATTGAATATGGCGATACCCTGGATGGTGTTGATTTTGATTATGCGGCAAAACTGACTGCGCTTAATGCCGTCTCTTTAGCCAGTATGGCCTGGGCACCAAGTCCACCAGCGGATGTCAGCATTGCCGGTGCCGTCAGCCCCAGCACGACCCTGAAATGGCAGGCTGCTGCCGGCGATGAAGGTGATCATATCGCCGGTTATCGGGTGTACTGGCGTCATACCGATGCGCCTAACTGGGAGTTTAGTCGTGATGTTGGCCTGGTAAACGAATACACGCTTGAGAATATCGTCATTGATAATTATTTCTTTGGCGTTGCCAGTGTCAGTAAAGACGGCTTTGAAAGCCCTGTGGTATTTCCTGGTCCGGCGGGTGCATTCGGCGAATAATGCGCACTCCTGACGACCAACGTGCCAACAAGTGGTTGGCACGTATTCTCGACTCCAATCATATCCTCTGGATGATTTTCCTGCTTTCGATGTTGGAGTCGATTATTTTGCCGGTGCCACTGGAGCTGGTGCTGATCCCACTGCTAATTCATGAGCGTGACCGTTGGTTTTCCATCGCGACCGTAGCTTTGGCCGGGTGTCTTGTGGGCGCCACTATTGGCTACACTATTGGCGTGTTCTTTTTCGATACCGCCGGGCAATGGTTAATTGAATGGTTTGGTGTTAGCGCTGAGTTCTCAGAGTTTCAGCAGGACTTTAGCGAACATGGCTTTGCAACTTTGCTGCTGGTCGGTATAACGCCGATACCCTTTCAGGTAGGGATGCTCGCAGCTGGTAGTTCAAATTATCCTTATCTGTTATTTTTTCTGGCAGCTCTCATCGCCCGCGGCATCCGTTATTACGGTCTGGCACTGCTGGTGATCTGGCTTGGCGAGCGTATTCTGAACTGGTGGGAGCAACATCAGCAACGGCTTGGCTGGGGCGTACTTGCTGTGGGTATCGCTATTTATCTGCTCGTGGTTTTAAACTGACCTGTGGAAGTTGCAGTCTTTTAGTGCTTGCAGCAACTGTTCTAAGCCACTTATGCCATCAAGATCTGTTGGGAAAAGCGGCAGGTAAGTTTTCAGCTCCCGCGCAAAGCACTGCTCAATTTTTTCATGGTAGATGTTTTCCTGCTGTTTGCGTCGCAACAGAAATTCACCTTGTCGCTGGTCTGACAGATAGTCCGGCAGGTTGCGGTTCACGATAAGTGCTGCCAGTGGCAGGTTGTGCTCATGCAGTTGTTTTACCGCCCGCTGTGTTTCTAATATGGGTAACTTTTCTGGCGTCAGAACTAAAAGAATAGCCGTTTCGTCAGTATTCTTGATGGTGCTGCGCACCCGTTGAAACAGCTGTTGCCGCTCACGCAATCGCTCAGCAATTTTCGCGTTGCGATCACTTAAGTTGGCAACTCCGTGTTGTCGCGGTTCGGCCATCGGGTGCTGCGGGGCGGTTTGCCGGGCGGATGCTAAATGATCGACGACGCCCTGTAATTGCTGCGCTTTTTCACTGTGCTGCATCAATCCCTGCGTCCATGCAGACATCGCTTCAGGAAGGATCAACAGACGCAGGGTATGGCCCGTCGGCGCGGTGTCAAAGAGTACGTGGTCATAGCCCGTTGCGGTTCGTTGATCGATGATTTTAGCGATTGACTCAAGTAATGCCGCTTCCTGGGTTCCCGGTGATTGCGCTGTAAGTTTCATCTGCTTTTCAATTTGCGGGTATAAGGTTGGCTTGACCAGATCTTTCATGCTGGCAAGCACATTTTCAATGTGCGCGTTTACCTGTTCATCCGGATCGATCTCCAGGGCATCAAGATCTGTCTCAATGGACGTTGTCTGGCCACCGATAGCGATGTCAAACGCATCACTTAAACTGTGTGCCGGATCCGTTGAAACAATGAGTACACGTTTTCCACTGCGGGCAAGCTTTAGTGCCAGCGCAGAAGCAACTGAGGTTTTACCGACACCGCCTTTACCGCCGATAAAGACAATGGGGGGGAGCTGCGCAAGAAACTCTGGAGCCGCCATTAACAGCACCTGAACTCATCAAAAGGTGAATGTTCCATGCCCATGCGCAAATGCCATTCGTGAAATTGTTCCAGCAATAGGGGCTGCAGCTCCAGGGTGTAGTAACTTGCGGGATTAGGAATGCCCATCATCTCGGCGTAAACGTAGAGCATGAAGAGATCGTCCTGCTCGCGTTTTGCCCGCGCTACCGCAGCGCGGTAGGGGGCATTGTAGTACTCATTAGCCAGTTTATTCGCTCGTGAGAGCCAGTTACGTATGGCGGTAATTTTCATGAGCGGTTCGCTTTGTTCTCGGTTGCATTCTCTCCCGCCTGATCAGCTGCATTCTCGCGACGAATGCGGGTCAGAGCGCTGGCTGATTCGAGGGCAATCCAGATGGCTGCGATTAACACCAGCAGGTCAAGGCTGAACAGGAACCAGTTGGCGTCGTCATAGAAACCTTTCAGCTGAATGAGCAGCGCATAAATGGTCATCACTAACAAAAATAGTAAGGGTAGCAGGGTGACATACATGGGTCGTTTGAGCCGCACCAACATAGTCGTTATAACCAATAGAGTTAGTCCTGCCAACAATTGATTGGTGGTACCGAAAAGTGGCCATATTGCCAGTCCACCCGTACCATCGGCACCACCAGCGCCGAACGCAAGAATTAAACATGAACCCACGGCCAGCAGCGTTGCAGGCGCGGCTTTTTCCATCCATTTAATGTTGTAAATGCCACCCCATTCCTGAAAAATATAGCGCTGCAGGCGTATCCCGGTGTCCATCGTCGTGCCGGCAAATAATACTGCCATCACTGTTAGCAGAGTTTCAGAAATCTCCACATCCAGACTTAAACCCTGTTGCAGGATTTGCGCACCACCGGAGACGAAAGCGGAAACACCGCCCTGACCAAAGCTGTGATAAACCGCCTGCCAGTCAGCAAGCGTCGCAAACCCCGCGGTAACGGCAATGATGGTTGCCAGCGATAACGAGCCTTCACCAATAGCGCCAAAGTAACCGACAAAGCGGGCGTCCGTTTCCTTGTCGAGTTGTTTGGAAGTCGTGCCCGAGGCCACCAGCCCGTGAAATCCGGAAATCGCGCCGCAGGCAATGGTGACAAAAAGTAACGGAACCAGCGACGGCGTACCCTCGGGTGTGTTGGTATTAAATGCCGGAGCAACCAGCTCCGGACCACTGATAAGTACCGCGCCGTAGATGAGGAACAAGCCGATAAAGAGCTGCAAACCATTAATGTAATCGCGCGGCTGCAACAACATCCAGACCGGCAATAATGATGCAATCGCAGCGTAGAAGAACAGAATCAGGATCCAGCTGGCATTATCCGACAGGCCCATCACCGTTTCCGGCAAGGCTAAGGGGACTGCCGGGCCAACGAAAATCATGGCATATAAAGCGAGCACGCCGAGTATGGATATTGTTCCCAGCCCCATCCATTTGCGGAAAATAATCTGACCGATAATCAGTGCGACAAAAATAGCGCCCCAAACGGGGACTACGGAGCTGGGGAAGTTAATAAGTAAGCCTGAAATCGCTGTGGCAAAGACCGCATTGACCATCAGAAGCACTAAAAAAATAACAATCATAAATAACGATTGCGAACGCTTACCGACAACGTCTCCGGTTAGCGCACCGATAGAGCGGGCGCGATTACGGCTGGAGGCCCAGATAGCGCCAGCATCGTGCACACCGGCAAAGAAAATGGTACCGAAAATGACCCATAAAAATGCGGGTACCCAGCCCCAAATGACCGCGATTGCGGGACCAATGATAGGGGCAGCCCCTGCTACGGAAGTGAAGTGGTGCCCCCAAAGCACATATTTATTAGTTGGCACAAAATCAATGCCATCTTCGAATTCATGGGCGGGGGTACGAAAGTCCGGATCCAGCTTATAGATCTTTTCAGCGACGTATTTCGAGTAGAAAACATAGCCCAGAAACATGCCACCTAAACCAAGCAACATCAGTAAAATAGCGTTCATGTGGTACCTTTTTCGTTTATTATGAAGTCAAAGGCTTACAAATTAACTGCTTCATGATACGGCAGACAGACGCGGTTATGACATTCGACCAAGGTCGAGTTGCTGTTCGATCATTTAGCTAAAGGATAGTTATGTTTCGCTGGTTTGAAAACCGTTTGAATCCATTCCCGCCTCCCTCGCACGAACAACCGCCGAAGGGATTGATTGCGTTTTGCCGGTATTACACTCAGGGTGCCTGGCTTTATATCTTTATTGCAGGTCTGTTAATGATGGCAATTGCCATCACCGAGGTCTGGTTGTTCAGCTTTATAGGCAATATTGTCGACTGGCTGAGTGAACAGTCGCGCGAGAGCTTTGTTGGTGATCAGTTGTGGTACCTGATTGGCATGGCGGCGGTAGTGTTAATTCTGCTGCCAGCATTAGTGGTGATGCATTCATTAGTTACCTTCCAGTCACTGCTTGGTAATTACCCCATGCGGATACGCTGGTTGGTGCATAACTACCTGTTGCAACAATCCATGGTGTTCTATCAGGATGAGTTTGCCGGTCGCATTGCCACCAAGGTGATGCAAACGGCACTGGCGGTACGTGAAAGCGTTATCAAGTTGTTTGATGTACTCAATTACGTCAGCGTGTACTTCATTGGTACCGTGGTTATTGTTGCCACCGCAGACTGGCGTCTGGCGTTGCCGCTGCTGGCCTGGCTTGGCTGTTATGTGGTGTTGCTGCGTTATTTTGTGCCCAAGCTCGGTAAAGTGGCGGCTGCGCAGGCAGATGCCCGCTCTGTCATGACCGGACGTATCGTTGATAGTTACACCAATATTCAAACGGTAAAGTTATTCTCTCATGCACAGCGGGAGAGTGCCTTTGCCAAAGCAGGCATGAACGAATTTCTTGGCACCGTACACCGGCAAATGCGTCTGGTCACCAAACTGTACACCTGTTTGTATGTGCTGAACTCACTGCTTCTGTTCAGTGTCGCGGCACTCGCTATAAGCTTGTGGGTTGATGAGCTCATTACGGTCGGTGCCATCGCTGTGGCATTGAGTCTGGTGTTGCGGCTGTGGGGCATGAGCCAGTGGATCATGTGGGAAGTTTCGGCGTTATTTGAAAATATTGGCACTGTGCAGGATGGTATTAAAACGATATCGGTGCCTCAGGTGATCAAAGATGACGAACAAGCTGCTCCCTTGAAAGTGACCCACGGGGAGGTGACGTTTGACCAGGTCAATTTTCATTACTCCGATGATAAACCGGTACTTCGTGATTTTAACCTGCACATTAAACCCGGTGAGAAGATTGGCCTGGTGGGCCGCTCCGGAGCCGGTAAATCAACGCTGGTCAACTTGCTGCTGCGGTTTTATGAGCTTAATTCAGGCAGTATTGCTATCGACGGCCAGGACATAGCCAAAGTCACTCAGGATAGTCTGCGCGCGCAAATCGGCATGGTTACCCAGGATACCTCCTTGTTGCACCGCTCGGTAAGCGGCAACATTGCGTATGGCCGACCTGATGCGGATCAGGACATGATAGAACAAGCGGCAGGGCGTGCGGAGGCAACGACCTTTATTGCCGATCTTGAGGATGCCGCCGGTCGCCGGGGTTATGAGGCGCATGTTGGTGAGCGGGGCGTAAAACTCTCCGGCGGGCAACGTCAACGTATCGCGATTGCGCGGGTGATGCTTAAAGATGCGCCGATCCTGATCCTTGACGAAGCAACGTCAGCACTTGATTCAGAAGTTGAAGCCGCCATTCAGGAAAACCTGTACCGTCTGATGGAAGGTAAAACCGTTATTGCCATTGCCCACCGTTTGTCCACCATCGCTGCCATGGATCGCCTGGTCGTGATGGACGAAGGACGAATTGTTGAACAGGGTACCCATGCCGAGCTGCTGGCACATGATGGTTTGTATGCAAGTCTCTGGGCGCGGCAGTCGGGTGGTTTTATCGCTGAGTAAAAAACTAATGCGAAAAACTGAGAATAAATTATGGCCTTGCTTCGTCTTAATAAAGGAACACGTAATCAGGTAGGGATCATGGCGGAGCTAGTGTCAAAGAAAAAAGCGCAACAAAGGGCCACCCGTTTACGGCGCGTTGCGCCGCATACCGCGGGCGCTCGGGTACTTGGCGAGCAGCTGTTACGCTGCCCGCAGAATGCTGCTGATGTTGTTCAGGACGCACTCGAAATTGCGTTAACCACTGCCAACTTTCCGGCGCCGGACAAAACGAAAGCCTGGTTTTTTCAGGTAGTGCGGAACAAGTGTATCGATCAGTTAAGGCAACAGCAGAAGTTTACCGACGACACGCCGTTAGCTGCACTGACGTTGCCGGAAGAGCATTTGCAAGCACCAGGCACGGCAACTACCCGATGTGTTTATCAGGCGCTGGCAGCATTGCCGTTTGAGCTTCGCGATTTAATCGTATTACGCGAATTAAACGACTGCAGCTATAAGGATATTGCGTTAATTGTGGGCATCCCTGAGGGCACTGTTATGTCGCGTTTGCATAAGGCCCGCCTGGCGTTACGTGATGAATTTAACAAGCGTAGTGGGGAGAATTTAAATGATCACCAATGACAATTCATGTGCAGTGTTTGAACCATTGATTAGCGGCGCACTGGACGGTGAACTAACCCAGCAGCAGCAACAGCATCTGCAACAGCATTTAAACCACTGTGACAGGTGTCGCCAAATCTTTGACGAACTGGCGGCGGTGCAAATTGAGCTGCAAAAAGGTCGTGCCATCAGTCACCCGTTACAATCCAGGGAAGTGACCAGTGGCGCGCGATTCTGGCCTTTATTCGGCTGGGCATTGCTGGCAGCCGGTGTGTTGCCGCTGATTGCTTACGCGATTTATCAGTTTATGCTTGATGAAACCTTGCCGCTTTGGGTGAAACTTGCGATCGTGAGCACCAGCGTCGGGTTATTGGTATTATTTGCTTATGTCGCCCGGCAACGCTACGTAATCGCGAAGAATGACAAATATAAAAAGGTACAGTTATGAAATCGATTCTTATTGTGACGACGGAAACCGTTCCAGGCAAAATCATCACCGAAACCTGCGGTATTGTGCGTGGTAATACCATTCGAGCCCGGCACATTGGTCGCGATATACTTGCGGCGTTTCGTAATATTGTTGGTGGCGAGATTAATGATTACACCAAGCTCATGGCAGAAAGCCGTGAGCAAGCGCTCGATCGAATGGTCGACGAAGCTCGTGCGCTGGGCGCTGACGCCATTGTCAGCAGCAGGTTTACCACTTCTTTACTGGCGCAAGGTGCTGCAGAGTTGCTGGTTTATGGAACAGCGGTAAAACTTACTGATGATTCCAGTGCCTCGAAACCCGGCGAGCAAAGTAGCTTATAAGCCAGGCTTTACTTAAAATTTACGGATAAATTTGTATTTTTTTTATTCACTGCTATTAAAGTAACGGGAGGTACAATAACCCGGTATCCCCGTTGTTTTTAGTGGAGTTAAGAAGAAAATGCGCAAGTTATTGATATTAGCAATTTTTGCGGCGGCATTTTACCAATACTTCTATGGTGGGTTCGGTGCGCACTTGATGCCCGATGTGGATTTAGGCCAGGTTGCAGGTGAATTAAAACGCAAAGCAACGGAAAAAGATCCCACCCAGCTTAAGTTGGAATGTCCTCACGGCCACTATGTTGCCGTCGACCCGCAACTACAGACAGCGAGCTGTCAGGCACGTACGCGATTGTAACAGAGCGTAAAAGCCCCTTTACCTGATTTGTTCGCTCCAGTATCTTAAACCTTCCGCCATTGCACAGGGAAGGACCTCCTTGGTTTTTTCGCGATTTGAACAATTTTGGTTGGCTGAATACCAACGTATGCATGATCAGGACGACTTGCCCAGGCAGTTGCAGGCGTTTGATGTGGGCGAGCTTGAATCCGATCAAAACGACCAGCAACAGCTGCTGACCCGCGCTGTTAAGATCGCTGAACGTCGCGGGGTCTCCTCACAACTGGCCGCGTGGCAGCGCAGCCGCAGGCTGTTAACAGTTATCGCTGCATTCATCGCAGTGGTGCTTGGCATTGTTGCGTCGCAAACTGTGCTGGCACAACCGCAACCGCTCTCCTTATTGTTTGCCCTGGTGCTGTTGTTGTTGCCTAATCTGGCCATGTTGTTGCTTTGGCTGCTGGTCACATTACGCGCGAACGAACCTCACGGTATTACTGCCATTGGCTTACATGTTATGCAGTGGCTGAATGGTAAGGCCGGGGCGAGCCATGGTTCCCCTGGTGAACGCCAGCAACTGGGCCAGGCCTGGTTGCAGCATGTGCAGCAACAGCGGTTGTTAGCACCACTGATGGCGATCGCTTCCCATGGATTCTGGCTGCTGATAAGTTTGAGCAGTTGGCTGACCTTATTACTTTATCTGAGTTTCAATGACTACCAGTTCCATTGGGCCACTACCATTCTGCAACAACCCCAATTGGCAGCCATTGCCCAAAGCTTAAATTTTCTTCCTGACTTAATACTGGGCATAACCGTGCCGATGCCGGGCGAAAGCGACTCCGCTGGCAATTTTGCCAATTTAGCCGGCCGCTGGCTGGCGGCCTGTGTGCTGATTTATGCGGTAGTGCCGCGTGCGCTGTTAGTGCTGGCAAGTCTGATTTGGTATCAGTTAAGGTTGCAACGCATGCATTTAGATTGCGCTGCCTCAGGGCATATCGCGGTGTTACAGGCGATACATAAGCAGAACCATCGGCCACAGGTCGTCGACGCGGATCAGGGCACCACCCATGAGACGGTCGTGATGAATTACGCTGATACCGGTGAAGGACGCATTAGCGCCAGTCTTGATTACGAGGCCAACGCGCGCTGGCTTGAGCAACCACCGGATCATTACTTTGGTGTGCTTGACAGCCATGCACAGAAAAAGGCTTTTCTGGCGGCGTTAGCCAAGCAAGCACGACGTCAGGTTGAACTTCGGATTGCCGCAAATTTAACCCCGGATCGCAGCAGTCTGCGTTTCCTGGCGCAAATTGCACCTTTTACCATGCAGCTGTCAGTACAGCTTATCGCCCTTGAAGGTGACACCTATCTGACCCAGTGGCAACGCTTGTTGAACCAACATGGAGTGCCCTATGTCACGCTCTGACGCCATTTTAGATATTGCCGTGGTAGGCCACACCAACGCCGGCAAAACTTCATTGCTACGGACTTTATTGCAAAGCCGTGAATTCGGCGAAGTCGATCAACGTCCCAGTACCACCCGCAGTGTGCTGGAGCAGGGGGTATGGCTGGGTTCAACTCAGGTTATGAGTTTCTTTGACACACCGGGACTGGAGTCAGGCTCGGATTTGTATGCAGAAATTGAAACCTACGGTGACCAGTTTCGCCACGATGGTCCGGCGCAGATCCGGCGCTTGCTGGAAAGCCCACAGGCCGAGACGCTGTATGCGCAAGAGGCCAAAGTATTACGGCAACTGTTACAGTCGGACGCCGCTTTTTACGTCATCGATTGCCGCGACCCGGTGTTACCGAAGTATCAGGATGAGTTACACGTACTGGCCCGCTGTGGCAAGCCGCTGTTGCCGGTACTGAACTTTACTGCGGCGCAGAATAATCGTCAGGCGGACTGGCAGGCTGCCTTAACCAAACTAAATCTGCACGTGGTGGTGGCTTTTGACACAGTGACGCCACCGGAAGGCGGAGAGAAACAATTGCTGCAAAGCCTGGCAGTGGTGTTGCCCGCGGCACAAAAGATATTGCAACAACTGATTGAGCAACGCCAGCGTGAACGTGAGGAACGTCGGCAACGAGCGTTGCTGGCCATTGCTGAGTTACTGACAGACGTGGCGGCAATGCGGCACAAAGTGCCCTTAGAGCTGCCAGAAGACGCTGTAAAACGTGAAATTCTGGCGTTGCAGGAACGGGTACGGCAGCGTGAGCACGCTGCGGTACAGGATCTACTGGCACGGTTTGCGTTTTTACCTGATGACGCAGTATTTGAGTTAGTTGATATTGGCTCCGGTCAATGGCATGACGATCTGTTTGCCAGTGACACGCTGAAGGTCTGGAGCAAAGATACCGGGTTTGGTGTAGGCGCTGGCGCGGCAGCAGGCGCTGGAATAGATTTAATGGTTGGCGGTATGAGTCTGGGCTTGGCCGCTGCGCTGGGCGCCGCGGCGGGTGGTTTGTATCAGAGTTGGCGCCATTTTGGCGAAAAACTCAGACAACGTATTCAGGGCGAGCGCGAACTTGGGGTGGATGCTGCCACTTTAGCTACAATTACCGGGCGTCAGCTTTATTTACTCGAGCAACTTAGTCAGCGTGGGCATGCCGCCACCGATGCGGTGACCGTAGCGCAAGAGCACCGCTTGTCACGCGACGCGTTCCGTACGATTGAGGAAATTCTGAGCCCGGTGCTACAGGATCAACCGGGTCTGGACAAAAACCAGATCACCCGGGATCTGGCCAGCTACCTGCATCAGTTAACTGTAACTGATAAAGCTAAGGGTTAATGGTTGAACCGCGCGTCACTAGCGACGCGCGTCCAACCAATGCTGAAAGTCCCGCTGCGGCAGTGGTTTAGCGAAGAAATAACCTTGGACCTCATCACAACCCAGCTGCTGCAGCATTTCATAGGCTGCTGCTGTCTCAACGCCTTCTGCGACAACCCGGTAGCCGAGATCATGGGTCATCGAGATCATTGATTTAACCAGCTTCTGGTTACGTTCTTCCTCTTCAAGCGCATCAATAAATGAGCGATCAATTTTGACGACTTGCGCCGGGATGTTTTGTAAATACGCAAGACTACTGTAACCGGTACCAAAGTCATCAATCGCCAGTGAAATGCCACTGGCGCCAAGACACTCGAGTTGCTGTCGGGCTGCCCGACTATTTTTCATCAGGCTGTTCTCGGTCAGCTCAAGTTCAATAGCAGAACGTGGCAATTTCGCACTTTCGAGGTAGCCCAGCAGCCGATCGCAGAAGCCTTTCTCATCGAGGTTCGCTGCCGCAATATTCACTGATACAGTCAGTTTTTTACCTTCCCGATGCCACTGCGCAGCCTGGTGGATGGCCTGACGTAGCACCCAGTCAGTCAGCTCTCTGACCAAAGGTGTCTTCTCAACCAAGGGCACGAACTCGGCCGGTGAAATCGCTCCCAGCTGATTATGGTCCCAGCGGATTAACGCCTCAACCCCGACACACTCACCGGAGACTGCATCGAGTCGGGGCTGGTACACCAGATACAACTGGTCATCCGCTTTAAGCGCCTCGGCAAAATGAGCAATAAGACCAAACCGCCGTTGATGGGATTGGTCCGATGCTTTGTTGTACCAGCCCACGGCTTCTTCTTTGCTACGCGCATCGCGAGAAGCACTGTGGGCAATACGCAAGATGTTCCCCGGTGGATTTACACCGAGTTTAAACGGGGCAACTCCAACCACCGGACGCAGCATAAACGGAGACGTGTCTTGCAAACGAATACTCAGCAGCGCTTGCTGCAACTCTTTCGCCTGTTTGAGTACAGCGTCGCGTGAGCCGGAGTCGATATAGGCAAATTGACCAGGGCCGATATGGTAAATACGGGTTTCATCGTTGAGCACTTCCTGCATTAATTGACTGCCAGCAATGGACAGATCTTCAAGGTAGGAGGGACCCATCACCCGCTGCAAAGTGCTGGCTTCACTAAGATCAACCAGCTCAGTACTGAGTGCGAAATAGGCCTTATCCGGGTAGTCGCGTGCCAAATCCTCAAGGTCCTCAACGAATTGCAGGTAATTCGGCAGCCCGGTACCTGAGTCCACCCGTCCGACAGCGTGACGCAATTCGATTTGCGCCATGACCATACTTGAAAGATCCTGCAAAGCAGCTAATTCCTGCTCCGTAACTTCGCGTGGCTCTGTGCCTAGTACACACATTGCACCCAGCGAGAAACCATCACGGGTAACCAGCGGTGCCCCCGCGTAGAAACGAATGCCGGACTCTGCCAGCACACTGTCCTTGTAATGATCCGAGGCCAACATATCGTTGATGATGACGACATCAGCGCAGTCTGCAACTTCACCGCAAGGCGCTTTTTCACGGGGAATTTCCCAGTGTTCAACGCCAACACGTGATTTAAACCACTGGCGATCCTGATCAGTCAGTGAAACTGCAGCAATGGGCAGCTCAAACAGTTGGCTGGCCATGCGAGTGATACGATCAAAGCTTTCACTCGGCAAGGTATCCAATAAGTCCAGTTTGCGTAAGCGGGCCAGACGTTCCTTTTCGTACTCAGTTGTCATTCTCTCTCCTTCAGATGACTACTACACATAAAGTATAGTCAATCATCCGTACGACGCTATTTCAATTGCGTCGCATCTTAAGGATTAGTTTGGATGATAAAAGCGATATAAAACGAATGATGCAATAGGGAATACCGATGAACTAAAGGCGTTGGCTTACTTTAGGAGGCTGGCGGCGGTTGCCAGAAGGGATATCCTGGAACTGATCGATAAAAAAGGGGTATAGGCATGCACCTATACCCCTTTCTGTATTTAGTGGTCGGCGTGAGAGGATTTGAACCTCCGACCCCTGACACCCCATGACAGTGCGCTACCAAGCTGCGCTACACGCCGACCGAGGCCGTTATATTACTGGTTTTTGGCAATTACTCAAGCTCTCCGATGCACAACCGGAGACGAACGCCTATTTATTCATCAGATTTGCGGCTGAAGCGCTGCAGGTGTTTTAATCCGTCAACCAACACCGGGGTCGCAGGCGACACATTAGGCCGCGGTTCGAAGGTTATGTTATCAAACGAGCGCATGCTGCCATTACTGTTAATAATAGAGGTAGTCTGCTGGTCGTAAATAACTAAATCACGGCCAAAACTGGTCATCACCGGAAACTCGCGGGCGTCGGGTTCAGCAATATTACGCCCTGTTGCGTAAGCGCGGACACCTTCCGAGCAGTGCATATAACCGTTGACAATAGTGGGCATGAGATCGGTCAGAATCACCACATCCTGAGGCTGAAAATTCAATCCCGGCGAATGGTAAAGTGGCACCTGCAGGCGGTGCATTGCGTAACCCTCAGCGTCATGGTCGAGTCCCTGATTAGGCGTCAACGCAGTAATCACCACCTGTTGTTCGGTTGCCAGCGCCTGCTTAATCTGTGCCACTAACTCGGCATCGACGTTGGCACTCAGCGCCACATCGATACGCGTCCGGTAGCCGCTGCTGTCGCTTTCTAGCAGAAAGTCAGGAACGGCAAATGCTGCACTATCACCCTGGATTTCAAAGCGCACCTGATAATCGCTTAACTGTCGCCAGTAGGCAGGAGGTTGTTCTGCTTTGATCACCGGTGGTGCGTAGATATCCGCCAAGCCGTAAAGCAGCTCAAAAATACCGGCCTGAGTACTAGTTTGGCCAAGTACCGGACTGGCATAGCTCTGCAACTCCGGTAGGCTCAGTTCCAGTTGCTGTTGCTGTGCTTTGGTCAAATGATTAAAGACCACGAACAGGGTATTGCGATCTTGTGGCAGGCGCGCACACATCAGCGGTCGGGGCGGGTAATTAAGTTCAATGCTTGAGGTTTCACGTAATAACTTATCGGTCGCCTGTAATCGTTCTTCAGTTAACCAGCCCTGTTTGCTCATCAGCGTACGGGCAGTAGTTGGATAGGACACCGGAAATAAGTCATCTTGCTTAGTAATGGGCGTGTAAAACACCGCATCAGCCCAAATATGGATACTGTGACTGGTTAAAAAGCAGAGCACAAAGACGGCGCTAAATGAGGCTCCCCAATGATGCGCGCGTAAGCGATCCAAACGTTTCCAGGCGAGATTTGCCAGCGCCAGTTCGAACACCAGCAACACTACAAACAATAACAGCATACTCAAAAGTAGCACAAAGCTGGCACCCGCAAAGGCTGCCTCAGCGTCTAATGCGAGTTGCGATAACGAGTAGGTGTTGAGGTGATAGCCGTACTGCCGGAAAAACAATGCATCGGCGACCAGTGCAATCAGGCCAAAGGACGCCACCAGTGTCGCGATACCGCGTAACACACGGGAGTACGGAATAATCAGGCAAAACGGAAAGATGAGCAGTATAAACAGAATAAAGGGCAAAAAGGCAAAGTGACCGAGCCAGCTGATAATCAGATAAACCCCACCGAGAAAAGTGGCTGGTGTCTCTGCTGCTTCGATGTACAGCGTACCAATAGCGAGAGCAATCAGGATATTGAAAAAGGTGAACCAATGGCCCCAACTGATCAGTCGAGCTATTTTATCGCGACGCTGTCTCCGTTGTATCATAGTTGCCCTAAGCGAGTAGCTTTAACGTTTAAGTTAAACCAGCTTATGCTGATTTCCCTAAAGATTGTAGCAGTACTTTACCAAATTGTTCAGCGACTTGCTGTGCTTGCTGAGGTGAGTAGTGTTCAGCAATGATATGGGTTACTGCATTACCCAGGGTCATCAGGGCAAGATCAACAGGAGTTTCTTCGTTTTGCAGCGTTTCCAGAACGTCATTAAGTAGTTTCTCTTGTTGCTCGACGGCATATTTTGAAACGATCGGCATCGAAAACTTTCCTCACATGTTAGAATGAGCGCAATCTTACCACAGGGATTGCAGAAGGACAGTAGTAGCACCATGCAAGCAGATGTTAAGCACAGCATTATTCACCAGTTTTACACCAACGACGGGCAAATCGGACTGCGTGTTGCACCCAGTACGCTCGCTATCAACGACGAAGTCGGTTTGTTGCTGGACGAGCTAACCGAGGTTTACCAGGCAAAGCCAAGCAAAGGCTATGCACGCTTTCTGACCGCCGAGGACGAGCAGGAAACCACTTTAAAGAGTGATTTCCCCGAGCTGTTGGCGCAATGGCGCAAGGATGAGCTGGAGTTTGTAGACTTCTCGCAACAGGCCGCCAAACTGCTGCATCAGCAGTTACAGCACTACGGTATTCTGGAACCAGGCTTCTTGCTGTTGGCCACCTATGCAGAGCGCGGTGAGGATTTTCTGGTGGTTGCATTCCTGCCAAGTCAGGACGGTGTCACTATTGCTCCCGACCTAAGCGTCGATCGCTCCTCACAACTGGCGATAAGTAAAGTTCAGCTGGCGGCATCGATTAACTTACGCGAGTGGCATGAAGAACCGGACTCAACTACTTATATCTCCTTTATCAAAGGTCGTGCCGGACGCAAAGTGTCCGATTTCTTTCTTGATTTCCTCGGCTGCGCCGAAGGTCTAAATCCGAAGAAGCAGTCGCAGCAGCTGGTCGATAGCGTTACCCGATATGCGCAGGAAGAGCAGCTGGAGGAAGAACAAGCGCGCCAATTACGTAAGTCGGTGTACGAGATCTGTGACAATCAGTGGCAGCAAGGCGAGCCAGTGCGGGTAAAAGACTTGTCCGAACAACTTAGTGAGTCACTGCCGCGCGAACGTAGTTTCGCTGATTTCAATCAGGCCCAACAGGAGCGTGCATTAGTTGATGAGTTTCCAACGGATCGTTCAACTATGCGCAAACTGGTGAAATTCCAGGGGCAGGGCGGTGGACTCAGTGTTTCCTTCGATCAGGACTTGTTAAGTGAACGGGTCGAGTACGATCCGCACAGCGATAAGCTTACCATTCACGGCACGCCGCCAAATCTCCGTGATCAGTTGCGACGTTACTTTGGTATAGATAGTTAATGGTATAGATAGTTAATAATAAAAAACGCCAGCGGTTGCTGGCGTTTTTGCAACGAAACGTTGCGTGATCTTACTTTTGCACGGGGGTGATATTCGTGGCATGAAGACCTTTAGGACCTTCTTCGAGTTGGAACTCGACATCTTGTCCTGCTTTTAAGGTACGATAACCTTCCATTTCAATTGTTGAATAGTGCGCGAAGATATCACCTTCACGGTCTTCTGCTTCAATGAATCCAAAACCTTTGGAATTATTGAACCATTTCACTTTACCGGTTGCCATACTTCTACTTCCTTTATTCTGCATTTACTATTTAGTTATTGTTAGAATAGCGCCAACAGCAGAGCCATTGAAAAAGCCAATTGTTAACGCCATGTTTTACTCTAGGTGAGTTCTGTACAGAGTCAAGTCGAAATTTGATTATTTAATGTACGACCAAGTCGTTAATTTCAGTTTCGGTGAGCGAAATTCCAATTTTGTGGCTATATATAGGTAAAGAAACGTTATGAGTAGTATGGACCAACATCAGCAGGGCGCAGTCCATGACCGTGAAAGCGAGAAGCAAAAACTGCAGCCACCGCCCATGTACAAGGTCATTCTCAATAACGATGACTACACCCCGATGGATTTTGTGATTGAGGTGCTCATCAAATTTTTTCGAATGGATGAGGAACGTGCAACCGACACGATGCTGACCATTCATTATAAAGGCCAAGCGGTATGCGGGGTCTATTCTGCAGAAGTCGCAGAGACCAAAGTAGTACAAGTGAACCAGTACGCACGTGAGCATCAGCATCCGTTGCTGTGCACCATGGAACAGGCATAAAGCCTGAATGCGTAGTCGTCTGGCGTAGTCGAGGAGTGCTTATATGCTAAATAAAGCGTTAGAAATTACTTTAAATGATGCCTTTCGCATCGCCCGTGACCGCCGTCATGAATTGATGACGGTCGAACATCTGTTATTGGCACTTCTTGATAACCCTGAAGCTTCAAAAGCCTTGCGCGCGTGCGGACTGGAATTTACCAAACTAAAGCAGGAACTGTTGTCTTACATCGATCGCAGTACGCCCTGTTTTGATACGGAATCCTCGGAAAGTGATACCCAGCCTACGTTAGGATTTCAACGCGTGTTGCAACGCGCGGTATTTCACGTGCAATCATCGGGAAACAGTGAAGTCACAGGGGCAAACGTATTGGTGGCGATTTTTAGTGAACAAGAATCCCACGCCGTATTCCTCTTGAATAAACACGATATCACCCGGCTTGATCTGGTGCACTTTCTGTCGCACGGACTCTCAAAAGTTGACGATCCGATCATTCGTCCGGATGTGGATGAGACAGAACAGCAAGAAGCTGCCGGAGAAGAGCAACAGAGTTACCTGAAACGTTTTTGCACCAATCTTAATGCACGGGCGCGTAGTGGACTTATTGATCCCCTTATTGGCCGTGACAGCGAACTTGAGCGCTGCGTGCAGGTGCTCTGCCGTCGCCGCAAGAATAATCCACTATTGGTGGGCGAGGCAGGCGTTGGTAAAACCGCAATCGCTGAAGGTTTAGCCTATCGCATTGTGCAGGGTGATGTGCCAGAGGTGATGAAAGACGCTACTTTGTATTCTCTGGATATGGGCGGCTTGTTGGCCGGTACCAAATACCGGGGCGATTTTGAAAAACGGTTCAAGCAGTTACTGAAAGAAGTTCAGGCCCATGAACATGCGATTTTATTTATCGATGAGATCCACACCATTGTCGGGGCGGGAGCCGCAAGTGGAGGGGTATTAGATGCCTCCAATCTGCTCAAGCCTTTGCTAAGTAGTGGTGAACTGAAATGTATCGGTTCTACCACCTACGGTGAGTACAAAAACATTTTCGAAAAGGATCGGGCGCTGGTACGGCGTTTCCAGAAAATTGATGTGGTTGAGCCGTCTGTAGACGACACCACTAAAATCCTGATGGGTTTGAAAGAACGCTACGAAGAGCATCACGGTATTCGTTACACGCAGAATGCGATTCGTGCTGCGGCAGAGCTGTCGGCACGTTACATAAATGAACGTCACCTGCCGGACAAAGCTATTGATGTCATTGATGAAGCTGGAGCAAGCCAACGCCTGGTCACACCATCACGACGCAAAAAAACCGTTGGGGTAGGCGATATTGAACAGATTATTGCCAAAATTGCCCGAATTCCTGAGCAGAGCGTTTCCCGTTCTGATCAGCAACTGCTGAAACAGCTGGATCGTAATCTGAAACTTGTGGTTTTCGGTCAGGATCAGGCCATTGACCAGCTTACGTCAGCGATTCGCCTGTCCCGTTCAGGCCTGAGCGAAGAGCATAAACCTATAGGTTCATTCTTATTTGCCGGGCCAACGGGCGTAGGTAAAACGGAAATTACCCAGCAACTGGCGAAAGCTCTGGGCATTGAATTCCAACGTTTTGACATGTCGGAATACATGGAACGTCATGCCGTCAGTCGGCTGATTGGTGCGCCGCCAGGCTACGTTGGTTTTGATCAGGGCGGCTTGTTAACGGAAGCGGTGATCAAGCACCCACACTCAGTAGTGCTGCTGGATGAGATCGAAAAAGCGCACAGTGATATCTATAACATCTTATTGCAGGTGATGGATCACGGTACCTTAACGGACAATAACGGTCGCAAAGCAGACTTCCGCAATGTGATTCTGGTGATGACCACCAATGCTGGTGTGCAGGAAACAGTGCGTCAGTCCATTGGTTTCAAGCAACAGGATCATGCGCCCGATGCGATGCTGGAAATCAACCGCACCTTCAGTCCGGAGTTTCGCAATCGCCTGGATGCTGTGGTTTGGTTCAATCACCTTTCCACAGAAGTTATTACTCAGGTGGTCGATAAGTTCGTGACCGAATTGCAGGCGCAGCTTGACCGTAAACAAGTCAGTCTGGAGCTGGACGATGCATCCTATGCCTGGTTGGCAGCAAAAGGCTATGACAAAGCGATGGGTGCGCGGCCAATGGCGCGGGTGATTCAGGAGTACCTGAAGAAACCGTTAGCGAACGAAATCCTGTTTGGCAAACTTACCAACGGTGGCAATGTTCGCGTTAGCGTCGTCAATGATGCGCTGAAATTGAAGGTAAGCGAGCGTGAAGCCCGTGGTTCAACCACGGGCTAACGGCGGCGGCGATAATTAACGCGCGCGGAAGACAATGCGACCTTTGGTCAGGTCGTAGGGCGTCAATTGCACGGTGACGGTATCACCGGTCAAAATACGGATGTAGTGCTTGCGCATCTTCCCGGAAATATGCGCCGTCACCACATGACCGTTTTCCAATTCAACGCGGAACATGGTGTTCGGCAGGGTATCCAGAACCGTGCCTTGCATTTCAATACTGTCTTCTTTTGCCATTCAAATCCTCGATTTCTCAGTTAAAAGCAAATGCTCTAGAAAAAGTGGTCAGAATTCTAGCTGTTTTCAGCGACAATTACCACTTGATTTATGTGGCAATGGCCGCGCCTGCCAAAATTCTGCCGTTAAAGCCGGAGTTGTACGCAAACTTAAACGCAATTGATGGAGAAATTGTTGGCGCGGGATTTCCCGCATTCCAAGGCGTTTAAGATGCGGATTTTCAACCTGAGCATCGATAAGTTGTCCACCAGCAGCGAAAAAATGCTCGGCAAATACCAGCAATGCGAGCTTTGACGCATTACTTCGTTGATGGAACATGCTTTCGCCGCAGAACAGGTTGCCAACGGCGACGCCGTACATGCCACCGACCAGCTCATCCTGCGCCCAAACTTCAACAGAATGAGCATGTCCCAGGCGATGAAGCTCAATAAATGCCTGCTGCAGTGCCGGAGTGATCCAGGTTCCTTCAGGACCTGCCTCATGAGCGCGCGCACAAGCGCTAATCACCTGGGTGAAGTCGTAGTTCAGAGTTACGTTAAAGTCTGTACGTTGCCGAAAGCGCAGCATACTGCGACTTTGATGCAAGCTCTGCGGGCTAAAGACAGCACGTGGGTCGGGGCTCCACCATAAGGGTGGCGTGTCATCGGCAAACCAGGGGAAAATGCCGTTACGGTAGGCGTTTATCAGGCGATCGGGGTGCAGGTCACCACCGATCGCCAGTAAACCATTAGGATCGCGTAACGCCAGTTCCGGACGTGGAAAACTAAAATCATCCGCCGCTAAGCGAAACATCTGCTGATCAGGCTTTAGTCAGGGCGTCGAGATAGCGTTCTGCGTCAAGTGCCGCCATGCAGCCGGTGCCTGCCGAGGTGATCGCCTGACGGTAGACATGATCCATGACGTCACCGGCAGCGAATACGCCGGGTACACTGGTCGCTGTCGCATTCCCGGTGAGACCTGAGCGGACTACGATATAGCCGTCATGCATTTCTAACTGACCGTCAAAAATACCAGTATTAGGCTGATGCCCGATGGCAATAAAGCAACCCATAACCTCCAGCTCTGACAAGCTGCCGTCCTCGGTATCCTGAATCCGCACACCGGTTACACCGCTGTCATCGCCTAAAACTTCATCGAGCGTCTTGTTCAGATGCAGAGTGACATTGCCGTTTGCCGCTTTATCCATCAACCGGTCGACCAGAATTTTCTCAGCGCGGAATTGCTCGCGACGGTGGATCACATGCACTTCGCTGGCAATATTGGCCAGATAAAGCGCTTCTTCAACCGCAGTATTACCACCACCAACGACACATACCTTCTGGTTCCGGTAAAAGAAACCATCGCAGGTCGCGCAGGCAGATACGCCTTTACCCATGAAGGCTTCTTCAGAGTCCAGACCAAGGTACTTCGCCGATGCTCCGGTAGAGATGACCACCGCGTCTGCGGTAAATTCATGGCTATCACCATAGAGACGGAACGGTTTGCTGCTGAAGTCGACTTTGTTGATATGGTCAAAGACGATTTCGGTATTAAATTTTTCCGCGTGTTGCTGCATGCGCACCATGAGATCGGGGCCGGTTAGTCCTTCAGCATCGCCCGGCCAGTTTTCGACGTCGGTGGTGGTGGTTAACTGACCACCTTGCTGCATTCCCGTTACCATCACCGGATCAAGGTTAGCGCGCGCAGCGTATACGGCTGCGGTATAGCCGGCGGGGCCTGAGCCCAGAATAAGAAGGCGGCAATGTTTGGCGTCTGCCATAATCGATGTACTCCGTTATTATTTAATTTGTTTGTGACATGCTTATATACATAGGGGACGATTGTATGGATTACAACGGCCACAAACAAGAGACCCGCAAACATTGTGCGGGTCTCTGACTGTAACCATTTTCTACCAGAAGGACTTAGCCACGAATGGCGTCAGACGGATCCTGATACTCAAGGCCGAGTTTCTCACCCAGATCGTCATGAACTGCTTTATAGGTGATCTTACCTTTGTGCATGTTCAGACCATTGCGCAGGTGCTCGTTGTTCTCCATTGCAGCAAGACCATGGTTTGCAAGTGCTATACCAAAAGGTAGGGTGGCATTGTTCAACGCGATAGTTGAAGTGCGGGCCACACCACCTGGCATGTTTGCCACACAGTAATGAACAATGTCGTCAACGATGTAGGTTGGTTCCTGATGCGTGGTCGCTTTAGAAGTTTCAAAGCAGCCACCCTGGTCGATGGCAACATCGACAACAACTGAGCCTGGCTTCATGTTTTTCAGGTGTTCACGAGTCAGCAATTTAGGTGCTGCGGCACCTGGAATAAGGACTGCACCAACAACCAGATCAGCCTGGCGTGAGAAATGATCGATCGCATCAACAGTGGAGTAAATTGTTTTAACCCGACCGGCAAAGATATCATCCAACTGGCGTAAACGCGGTAAAGAACGATCAAGGATGGTCACTTCTGCGCCCATGCCAACGGCCATTTTGGCAGCCTGAGTACCGACAACACCACCACCGATCACCAGAACTTTACCCGGCTCAACGCCAGGTACGCCGCCTAATAAGACGCCGCTGCCGCCATTAACCTTTTCCAGATTGTGCGCACCGGCCTGAATTGACATACGGCCAGCCACTTCACTCATCGGTGCCAACAACGGTAAACCACCGTTGCGGTCAGTAACGGTTTCGTAAGCAATCGCTGTTACGCCAGATTTTGCTAATAATTCGGTTTGCGTTGGATCTGGTGCTAAGTGCAAATAGGTGTACAGGATCTGGCCTTCACGCAACTGCATACATTCATTTGGCTGCGGTTCCTTTACCTTGATAATCATATCCGCTTTGGCAAAGATCTCAGCAGGGTCAGCGACGATAGTGGCTCCTGCAAGCTCGTAGTCTTCATTAAGAAAACCAATTGCCGCACCACCGTTATTTTCCACCATAACCTCATGGCCATGGGCAACATATTCACGTACAGCTGCTGGAGTAAGGCCGATACGATATTCGTGGTTTTTAATCTCTTTAGGTACACCAATTAACATGGATTGCTTCCCATTCAGGTTGTCGGTTAAACATAAGGATTTACGGCGGCAATTATAGGCGAACTACCGGGTTTGTTTCGTACTTTTTTTGCTATAGTTTTCCGTCTATAATGAACCTAAATAAACAAATGATAGTGAAAAACAATGTTTAATGCTGAAGAACCCGTTGAAATAACTATTGACAGAATAGACCGGAAAATTCTAAGGCTGTTGCAGCAGGAAGGCCGTCTCAGTAACGTCGCAATCGCCCGGCGGGTGGGGCTTAGCCCAACGGCATGCAGCGAACGGATACGGAAGCTGGAGAAGGAGGGGGTGATTGAAGGCTATCATGCGCGCATTAACCCGGCAAAGCTGGGCGCCAACCTGATGGTGTTTGTTGAAATCACCCTGACGCGGACCTCGTCAGACGCATTCGCGGAATTTGGTGAAGCGGTGCAACGAACGCCGGAAATTCTGGAATGCCATTTGGTTGCCGGAGATTTCGATTTTTTGATTAAAGCCCGGGTGCCGGATATGCCGTCTTACCGCAAGCTCCTGGGGGAAACCTTGTTGATGATGCCAGGTGTAAATGAATCGCGCACCTATGTGGTTATGGAAGAAGTGAAAAACGATAATAAAGTTCTGATAAAAGGTTAGCAAAGTCAGCGTAAAACAGCTGAATCTCTCGCGCTGACAAGCTACACTAGTGAAACTAAGCAAAAACAGCATGTATTAAAATAAAAACAGACGCTAACAGGGAACAACGATGATCAGCATGGCAGTGGTGCAACAACGACCGCAGGTTACGTCATGAGCGGTGCTCAGCGCGTACTCGAAGTCGGGCTCATCTTGTGTGGGGCCTTTGCGATTTTTCTTTTTCTCGCTTTGGTGAGTTTTAATCCCGCCGATCCGAGCTGGTCGCAAACAGGTTATCAGGGAGCCATTGAAAATGCGGCAGGAGCCATTGGCGCCTGGTTTGCCGATGCCTTGCTATTCTCTTTTGGTTTCGTGGCTTATGCGATTCCTTTTGGCCTGGCGGGGCTTGGCTATGTGATGTTCCGGCAGCCCCACAAACTGATTGAACTCGATTATCTGGCCCTGGGTCTGCGCCTGATTGGTCTTATTCTGACTCTGGTTGGCGCCTCGGCGCTGGCATCACTGAACTTCTCTGAACTGTATTCGTTTTCTGCCGGTGGGGTCGTTGGCGATGTCATTAGCAGTTCCTTACTGCCTTATTTCAATCTGATTGGCACCACCTTATTGTTATTGACCTTCTTATGCACCGGTTTGACCCTGGTCACCGGTATCTCCTGGGTATGGCTGGCGGATAAACTGGGAGAATGGGCAATTCAGGCGACTCTATGGTTGTTTGAACGCAGTAAAGCGCTGATTAAACGCCTGCGTACGGCAAATGACGAGCCACGGGAGCGTAAGAAAAAGCGCCGTAAAGTGAAGCCGTTACCGACCGCAGATGATGATGCCGCGGACGATATTTTTGAACGTCGTGAGCCTGATTTGGATTTAGATATTACCCTGACCACCGCAGAAGAAGAGAACGAGCCCGATCTCGGCTTGTTTGGCGCGGCAGAGAAGAAATCGATGAAGATTGCCCGTGCGGATGCTAAACCCAGAGCACAGGTCGAAGCGGAAGATGAGGCAGCGGATGAAGCGGATGACGACGATTATCCAGTCACTGATGTTCAGGGTCCCATTGATCCCTTACCTTCAATTGCCTTGCTCGACAAACCGGCAAAAACGGGTAATCCACTGACACCAGAGGAACTGGAACAAATAAGCCAGACCGTCGAAGCCGTGTTGCAGGATTTTGGTGTCGAAGTGAAGGTGGCAAACGTGCAGCCGGGCCCGGTGATTACGCGTTTTGAACTTGACCTCGCGCCGGGCGTGAAGGTGTCAAAGATCTCAAATCTTGATAAGGATATTGCCCGCTCGCTATCGGCAATTTCAGTGCGGGTCGTGGAAGTTATTCCAGGCAAATCCTACGTTGGTCTGGAGTTACCAAATAAGAGCCGTGAAACGGTGTTCTTCAGCGACGTAATCAGCTGCGATGCATTTCAACAAGCCGCCTCACCGTTAACCATGGTGCTGGGCAAAGGCATTGCCGGGCAGCCAGTGATTGTAGATCTGGCCAAAATGCCGCATCTGCTGGTCGCCGGAACCACAGGTTCAGGTAAATCCGTTGGCGTTAACGTCATGATTCTGAGCCTGCTGTACAAGAGCACGCCAGAAGAAGTGCGCTTGATCATGATTGATCCGAAGATGCTGGAGCTCTCGGTGTATGAGGGGATCCCGCATTTGCTGACGGAAGTGGTCACCGACATGAAAGATGCAGCCAATGCCTTGCGCTGGTGCGTCGGCGAGATGGAACGTCGCTATAAACTCATGTCGGCGCTTGGTGTGCGTAATCTGAAAGGCTACAACGTGAAAGTCGAAGAGGCTGCAGCAAAAGGTGAACCACTGCGCGACCCGTTGTGGAAACCCGGCGATTCAATGGACGAAATGCCGCCGCTACTCGAAAGCCTGCCAAGTATTGTGGTCGTTATTGATGAATTTGCTGACATGATGATGATCGTCGGCAAGAAAGTCGAAGAACTCATTGCGCGTATTGCTCAGAAAGCGCGGGCGGCCGGTATCCATTTGATTCTGGCAACCCAGCGGCCCTCAGTGGACGTAATTACCGGCTTAATCAAAGCCAACATTCCGACCCGTATCGCTTTCCAGGTGCAATCAAAAATCGACTCACGAACCATCCTCGATCAGCCTGGCGCTGACCAGTTGCTGGGGCAGGGTGATATGCTTTACTTGCCGCCAGGTAGTGGCGTTCCGACGCGGGTTCACGGGGCCTTTATTGACGACCATGAAGTGCACGCCGTCGTGGCCGACTGGAAGCGCCGTGGTAAACCAAATTACCTGGAAGAAATTTTGAGTGGTGACCAAAGTGACGATGCCTTGTTACCCGGAGAAAGTGCGGGCGATGACGACGGCGAAAGCGATCCCTTGTACGATGAAGCCGTTGCCTTTATCACTGAAACCCAGCGCGTTTCGGTGTCCAGTGTGCAGCGGAAATTCAGAATTGGTTACAATCGCGCCGCACGTATTGTTGAACAAATGGAAGCTAGCGGTGTCGTTAGTAGTGCAGCTAGTAACGGCCAACGCGATGTTCTCGCGCCACGCCCACCACGCGATTAAGGAAAAACTATGAAGCTTCTCATGAGTACTACCCTGGCGATGACCGCATTGTTGTTCTCGGGCGCAAGCTGGGCCAGTGATGCCCGCGCTGAATTGCAGGAACGCCTGGCGCCAGTCAGTACCTTGCAAGCTGACTTCGTGCAGCAGGTGGTTGACGCCCAGGGCGAGTTAGTGCAAGAGCTGCAGGGTCGTTTAGCTATGGCGCGGCCCAATAAATTCTTCTGGCAAAGTGATGCACCCGATGAGTTAGTGCTGGTCGCTGATGGTTCCACCATTTACTACTATGACCCCTTTGTCGAACAGGTTACGTTAAACCATCAGCAGAATTCAGCAAGCCAGAGTCCCTTTTTGTTGCTGTTAGATGGTGACGCCACGGCATGGGCTGATTATCAGGTGACAGCAGCAGGCACCAGCTATCAGCTCGAGCCCGTGGACGGTGCTGAAGCTCAGCAAAGCCTGCAATTAAACTTTGCCGATGATGTGCTGAGCGAAGTGATTCTTGATGACGGGCAAAATCAACTTACCCGCATTGCGCTCAGTAATGTGCAACTTAATGCCGCGCTACCACCCAGCACCTTTCAGTTTGAAATGCCTGCAGGCGTAGCGATCGATGATCAACGAGGCGACAACGACTAAGGTGGCTGGTGAACAACCAAAGTTTTGATTTTGCGCCAGATTTTCGCCCGTTGGCGGCGCGGATGCGGCCACTTAAACTCGACGACTATGCTGGGCAAAGCCACTTACTGGGGCCCGGCAAGCCCCTGCGTGATGCAATTCAGCAGGGGCAGTTACACTCCATGGTACTCTGGGGACCGCCAGGTACCGGCAAAACTACACTTGCTGAAATTATTGCGCAAACCGGTGCTGCTTCCCTTGAACGTTTAAGTGCGGTCACTTCCGGCGTCAAAGAAATTCGTCAGGCCATCGTCAAGGCAAAAGACAATCAACAGCAGGGCGTACGCACCTTACTTTTCGTTGATGAAGTTCACCGTTTTAATAAAAGCCAGCAAGATGCTTTTCTGCCTCATATTGAAGATGGCACCATTATTTTTGTGGGGGCGACCACAGAGAATCCGGCGTTTGAGTTAAATGGCGCGTTATTATCAAGGGCCCGGGTCTATCGGCTGAAATCACTCACCACTGATGAACTCGCGGGGCTGCTTGAACAGGCTTTGACCGATCAGGAACGCGGACTCGGCAAGCGCCAACTGCAACTTACCAGCGCGGCAAAAGACTACTTACTTGATGTGGCGGGGGGTGATGCCCGGCGCTTATTGAATTATCTCGAGATCTGCTCAGATTCGGTGAGTGACGGCGCGACCATTGAACGCACACTGGTGGTGGAAGCTATTGGCGGACGCCAGGCCGGTTTCGATAAGCAAGGTGATGTTTATTACGATTTGCTCTCGGCGTTGCATAAGTCCGTTCGCGGCTCGTCTGCAGACGGTGCGCTGTATTGGTACGCACGGATCCTGCAAGGCGGTGGCGATCCTTTGATCGCTGCCCGGCGGTTGTTAGCGATCGCCTCAGAAGATATAGGCACTGCTGATCCCCGCGCTCTACAACTGGCGTTGAATGCCTGGGATACCTTCCATCGAGTCGGCCCTGCTGAAGGTGAGCGGGCGATTGCCGAGGCTTTGGTTTACTGTGCGTTGGCGCCGAAAAGTAATGCTTTATACCGTGCCTTTAACGCAGCTAAGAAGCTCGCTGCGGATTATCCTGATGCACCGGTACCCAATCACCTGCGCAATGCGCCTACCAAGGTTCACAAGCAAGAAGGTTTTGGTGCCGGGTATCGTTACGCCCATGACTTCCCGCAGGCGATCGTGCCGGGCGAGCGTTATTTACCCAGCGTTATCGGCGAGCCGGATCTGTATCAGCCAAGTGATCGTGGCTTAGAGAAGCAGTTGCGGGCAAAACTCGAATGGTTGCAGCAAAATGACCAGGCCAGCGACTGGAAGCGGGATGATGATGCTGACTAACTGGCTTTATATTGCGCTAGGTGGAGCGCTGGGTGCGTTGGCCCGTTATGGCGTGACAGTTGGAAGCCTGGCTTTGTTCGGCAAGTCATTCCCTTTCGGCACACTTATCGTTAACATAGTAGGCTCTTTTTTACTGGCAATTTTGTTCCTGGGGCAGCAGCAAGGGGCGGTGACCTCATCGACCTGGTTGTTTCTTGGGGTTGGGGTGCTCGGCGCCTTCACCACCTTCTCGGCGTTTTCACTTGATGTCGTGTTAATGCTACAGGCTGGAGCAACTCTGAAAGCCTTGGCCTACGCCAGTTTAAATTTTGTCTGTTGTATCGCTGCAGTGCTGATTGCGCTGGGGCTTAAAACTTATTTTTTATCGATTTGGAATTAGCATGTTAGACGCCAGGTTATTTCGTAGTGAACTCACAGAAACCGCAGCTCGCCTCGCCGAAACGCGGGATTTTTCTTTAGATGTCGTGCAACTTCAGCAGTTGGAACAACGTCGTAAGGAACTTCAGGTCCGTACTGAGAACTTACAGGCAGAGCGTAATGCACGATCCAAAGCGATTGGTAAAGCCAAAGCTCAGGGCGAAGACATTGAACCGCTGCTGGCCGCTGTAGATGATCTTGGTAACCAGCTCGACCAGGCGAAAGCTGATTTAAATGATATTCAGGCGGAATTGCACCAGATCATTTCTGGTGTACCTAACCTTCCTGACAGTTCCGTGCCTTTGGGTAAGGATGAGGAAGACAATAAGGAAATCAGCCGCTGGGGTGAGCCGCGTGATTTTGAGTTTGAACCTAAGGATCATGTAGACGTCGCCCATGAGCTTGCGCAGGGCATGGATTTCGCTCGCGGCGCCAAGCTGGCCGGGGCGCGTTTTGTCGTGCTGCAAGGGGCCATTGCCCAGCTGCACCGGGCGTTGGCGCAGTTTATGCTGAACCTGCATGTGAATGAGCACGGGTATACTGAAGCTTATGTGCCGTACCTGGTTAATCACGATACTTTGTTTGGCACCGGTCAGTTGCCTAAGTTTGGCGAGGATCTGTTTCATGTCCAGGGCGCGACAGAAAATCAGGTGCCGATGTCATTGATACCAACAGCAGAAGTTCCGCTGACTAATTTGTGGCGTGACGAGATTGCTGATGAAGATCAGCTACCGCTGCAATACGCGGCGCACACGCCATGCTTCCGTAGTGAAGCAGGCTCTCATGGCCGTGACACCCGCGGCCTGATCCGCCAGCATCAGTTCGATAAAGTCGAGCTGGTCTGGCTGGTGAAGCCGGAAGACTCAATGGCGACCTTAGAAACCCTTACTGAGAACGCTGAGCGGGTGTTACAGCATCTTGAATTGCCGTACCGTAAAGTTCTGCTCTGCACTGGCGATATGGGCTTTGGCGCCTGCAAAACTTACGATCTGGAAGTCTGGCTGCCGAGCCAGCAAACCTATCGCGAGATCAGTTCGTGCTCAAACATGGGTGACTTTCAGGCGCGTCGTATGCAAGCACGATTCCGTCGTAAGGGGGCAAAAAAGCCTGAGTTAATGCATACGCTTAATGGTTCAGGTCTTGCGGTGGGCCGGGCTCTGGTCGCGGTATTAGAAAATTACCAGCAGGCGGATGGTTCAGTAAAGATCCCAACCGTACTGCAGCCTTACATGGGTGGTAAAAACGAGATAAAAGTTTAAATACACTTCGCTGGTTTAGGCAGCCCGGCAATACGGGTTGCCTGCTTTGCCGGACCCTTAGGAAATAATCGGTACAGGTAGCGACTATTGGCTTTGTCCGCACCTAAGCGCTGGCCTATCGCTTTTACCAGCACCCGCATCGCCGGACTGGTGTCAAATTCCTGATAAAAATCACGGACAAAGTTAACCACTTCCCAATGCGCCTCAGTGAGTTCAATACCCTCTAATTCAGCGATATGCCGGGCAAGCTCAGGGTTCCATTCATTAAAGTTGGCAAGGTACTCGTGTTTATCTGTGGCGTACTGCTGACCGTTCAGTTCAAACATAGTTGTAGGTTACTTAAAGTTAAGCAAAGTAGGTGACCAGTTGCGATTGTAACGTCAGTTCTACCCAGCTTGCATCATTTAGCTGCATGATAAATGCGGGAAAGGGCAGTTCATTGAGTTCCGCTACTGTATCACGTAACGCCTGGATCTCTGTTTGAATGGCATAACAGGTATACGGAAACTGAGCCAACTCATCCGGCTGCTGCCAAAGTTGCACCAGCGCGGTTTCGGTAAGTATCAAAATCACCTGTTGCTGTAGCGCTGATTCCTGCAATAAAGCAGAATCATGCTTAGCCAGAGGCCAGCTGCGAACATAAAAAACAGTTTGTTCGGTTACCGCTGGAGCGTCAAACATAAGCTAGAACCTTATCACTTTACTGCTGGAGGCAAGCAACTGGCTTAATTCGCTATAACTGACGGTCTGCACGTCGCAGACGAAATCTTCGGTATTAAGCTGTTGTTGCGCGAGTTCTTCCGTCACAACGAGCGGCGGCGGGCAGTCATACAACTCCATCAGCGCATAACGTTTTTGTAATGAGCGCTCGTGGCGACGGGCGTCATGGCCAGTTTGCAACTGACGCAGCGCCTCACCAAGCACGACCAACTGCGGATTGAGCTCTAAGGTTGCAAGTGCCAGCAACATATCCTGACCGTGCCACGTTGCCAGAGCATCAGGCTGCTGACTTTGTACAATAAAAATGCTCATCAGAATTGCACCACGCGCTCGGCTTGCGCTACAGCCATACTGAACTCAGTCAGTCCGCCCAGTTCATAAGCAGAGTGCAGGTGCGTTGCCTCAAGTTGGTAATCGTTTTCGATGACGGTTGAACAGACGATCAGTGGGAAACCATGTTTTTGGCTTAAGCGCACCCATTCAGCGGCAACGGGTGTCAATTGTTGATCCTGATCCAGCTGCGCGTGCAATACGCCAGCCTGATAGAAAAAGACATGCTTTAACGTGTGGCCTAACGCAAGCGCAGCCTGGGCGTAGGTTAACGCTAACAGGCTGCGGGTCGAAGGCGGTGCTGCGGCGGTTGAAGGTGCCGCATGCACCGAGATGACAAGATCAGTCACAAGCAGTTATTCGTCGCCACCAAAGGCCATCAGAATATGCAGTAAGCTGACAAAAATGTTGTAGATGGACACATACAAGGTCACTGTGGCCAGTACGTAATTGCGTTCACCGCCATGAATGATCGAGCTGGTTTGCATCAGAATGGCACCGGCTGAGAACAGGATAAAGAGTCCTGACAACGCCAGACCAAGTATTGGCATATTCAGAAAGAAGTTGGCAATAAACAGTGCGATGATAACGAAGAAACCCGCCACCATCATACCGCCTAAGAATGACATATCTTTTTTAGTGGTCAGCACGTACGCGGATAACGAGAAGAAAATCAATGCAGTACCGCCAAGTGCGGTCATAATAATCTCAGCACCATGCGGACCAATGGCATTCACCATACTCAAGATAGGGCCAAGGGTGTACCCCATGAAACCTGTCAGGGCAAAAGTTAGCACCAGCCCCATCGTGCTGTTGGCGTTCTTATGAATAAGAAACAGTAGGCCATAAAAACCAACCAGGGTAATAATCAAGCCCGGGTGAGGTAAATTCATGCTCGCTGATAAAAATGCAGTAAAGGCACTAAAAGCCAGCGTTAACCCCAGCAACATATAGGTGTTTCGTAAAACTTTATTGGTCTGTATAACAGATTCACCACGTTGTGTGGTCGAAACGTGAACTTGGTTGTTCATTTCATTCTCCGATAATAAATAACTGTTCCCAGTGTATCTCAAAAGTGGGGGTGAGTCGCAATGCTTTCAAGTGAATTTTGTGTCTGATTGTATAAAATGACAGCAAACGGCCCGGAAGATTCAATTTTTTGCTTTACAACCGCGTTTCGGCTCTTTATCATTCGCTTCGTCTTGAGGCATACAGCCTTGTGACACCGGAGAGATGGCAGAGCTCGGTTTAATGCACCTGACTTGAAATCAGGCGTGGGTTCACACTCACCGGGGGTTCGAATCCCTCTCTCTCCGCCAAATTCCAGAAAAGCCCGCTACCTTGTTAGCGGGCTTTTTTATTGCCTCTTTCACATCTGGTCGTACCTGTTTATACTAAAAAAAACAAAAACCAGATGAGTCCGCTATGCAAAATTTTGACGCTATTCTCGCACAAATCACCGAAGCTGCTGAGCAAGAGATTCAACTACCAGAGGGTTGGGGGCAGGGGCGCGCGTTATTCGGAGGCTTAACTGCCGCCATCGCCTGGCGTCATGCCGCAGCTGGAGCCGCAGCTGACCAGCAGTTACGTGCTATGACCGTATCCTTCGTGGCACCTGTATTAGACGGTGCTGCCCAGCTGCAGCGACGAGTTCTGCGGCAAGGCAAGAATGTGACCCAGATTGCGGTAGAGATCATCCAGCAAAATGAAGTGGTGCTCGCGGCATTCCTGAGTTACGGTCGGGCGCGGAGCTCCGTGGTGCAGATGACGGATACCCCTGATCCTGATGAAGGTCAACGCGCAGAAGAAGGGCAAAGCTTTCCAGAGGGAGCTGCTGTTCCCGAGTTTACCCGTGCCTTCGATTATCGGGTCACATTGGGTGGCCTACCTTTCTGCGGCAGCAAAAGCCGCCAGTTTGGTGGCTATATGCGGTTTCGTGAACTCGACTCTGTGGTAAGCATCGGACATTTACTAGCGTTGGTTGATGCCTGGCCGCCAGCTTTACTCACCCATCTAACCAAGCCTACCCCGGCAAGTTCGTTAACCTGGACCATAGAGTTTCCAAGTGAACTTCCGGCAAAGTCATCACATGCCTGGTGGCACTATGTGGCTACAATTGATTATGCCGCAGACGGCTACGGACATACCCATGCGCATATCTGGGATGACGATGGTCAGTTGGTCGCAATCAGCCGCCAGACAGTGACGGTTTTTGGTTGAGGATTTCGCTAACGTCCGTGGCGAAGAAAAGCCTGGAATCAAATGAATAAAAACTGAGTTATTTTGACCTTTACAATGTAAAGATCCATGTATTTCAACAAAATTATCATATTTAATCTTGCGCATATTAAAGAGACAGGGCATATCTTGAAACGCACTAAAACGGGTTTAGTGTGAATGCCGAAATCTTTCGGAACTTTGGGATAAGGAAACTCACATGACGCAGTTCATTGTGGCAGTCCCTTCGGAACTGATCAGCCAGGGCATGACAACCGTCCTGGCATCTATGGAGTCGCAGTTTAATGTTGTCGCGATAGTTTTTAATCAACACCAATTGCGTGAGGCGATCCAGGCATCACCCTACGCAACCGTCATTCTGGGTAGTAGCTTATGTGGTGACGGGACCATCGAAATCTGGCGGCGCCTACAGCGTCGTTACACGGATATTCAATTGCTGTTATGGGCAGCTCGTTTCCAGGATGTGCTCGACTTTCAGTGCAACGTGGAACGGGTGGACGGCTTTTTGCTTGCCTCATCCAGCCTTGATGAATTCAAACAAGCATGCACCACACTCAGCCGTGGCCGCATGTACGTTGCTGCGAGCGTAGCAGAATATCTGGCCAAAAATCCCGCGCGGCAGAAGCAAACGGTGTTGCTTACCTGCCTGAGTAAACGTGAGATTCAGGTGGCGCAAATGATTGGGCAGGGCAAGCGTGTTGCCGAAATCGCCCGGCTACTTAATATCAGTAGTAAAACAGTAAATACCTTTAGGTACCGAATCTTTGATAAACTGCAGTTATCCGGAGACGTCGCCTTAACCCATTTGGCTATACAGACGGGTCTCGTCGAAATTGAACCAAAGGTAACCATTGTTTTAAATGAAGAAATCGAGGGAGCCATTTAACGCAAAGCAGTTTTTGCGTAGCCTGACCCATCAACCAGGCGTGTACCGTATGTACGATGCGTCAGGCGATATTATCTATGTTGGCAAAGCCAAAGACCTGCGTAAGCGCGTGGGCAGCTACTTCCGTGCTCAGGTCGATAGCCCAAAAACCCAAACCCTGGTCAAGCAGATCGTCGACATTGACGTTACTGTTACCAATACCGAAGCCGAAGCGCTGATCCTTGAGAATAATTTCATCAAGAAATATCGGCCGCGCTACAACGTTTTATTACGTGACGATAAATCTTACCCCTATATTCTGGTAAGCGAGCATCAGCATCCACGCCTGGCATTTCACCGTGGTACGCGGCGCGAAAAAGGCCGCTATTTTGGACCTTTTCCAAATGGTGTCGCGGTGCGCAACAGTTTACGCCTGATGCAGAAACTCTTTCCCGTGCGGCAATGCGATGATTCTTATTATCGTGCCCGTAGTCGTCCCTGTTTACAGTATCAGCTCAAACGCTGCCTGGCGCCCTGTGTCGAAGGCTATTGTACCGACACCGAGTACCGTGAGCAGGTAGAGTTGGCGACACAATTTTTGCAGGGCAAGAACCAGCAGGTCATCGATCGGCTGGTGATCAAAATGGAGTCCGCCAGTAGCGAACTGGAATTTGAACGGGCAGCGGGGTATCGCGACCAGATTGGTGCGCTAAGACAGATACAGGAGCGCAATGCAGTCACTGGTAATCAGCAGGAACTGGATGTGATTGGTTACGCCCGGCAGGGTGGTATTGCCGCTGTCCACCTACTCTTTATTCGCGACGGTTCAGTGCAGGGCAGTCGTAGTTATTTCCCGAAAGTACCGGCGAATACCGAAGACAGTGAGGTGTTATTGGCCTTCCTGTTGCAGTTCTATCTGAATGATCAGGTCGAACGCCGATTACCCAAAGAGATCATTTTACCTGAGCAAAATGCCGCAACAGTATTAGATCCCAATCAGGAATTAGCGGCGTTGGAACAGGCGTTAGCGCAACAAATACGCATGACCCACAGCGTGCGTGGTGAACGCCGCCAGTACCAGGTTCTGGCTCAGAAAAACGCTTTGAATGCACTGGAAAGTAAATCCCATCAGGCCAGTACTATGATGATGCGCACCCAGGCGCTGGAGCAGGTGCTTGATTTTGGCCGGCCAATAACGCGCATGGAATGTTTTGATATCAGCCATACTATGGGGCAGGAAACCGTAGCATCCTGCGTGGTATTCGACCAGCAAGGGCCAAAGAAGAGCGATTACCGGCGTTACAATATTAAAGGTATTACCCCGGGTGATGATTATGCGGCGATGGCGCAGGCTTTGCGGCGCCGCTTTGATCCTGTTAAAAATGCCAGGATTGATGCTGCGCCCATGCCTGATATTCTCTTTATTGACGGTGGTAAAGGCCAGTTAAGTCAGGCCGAGAACTATTTTGCTGACTGGTCGAGTGAAGTTGATAAAGCTGCGCCACTACTTATCGGTGTGGCCAAAGGTGAATCGCGTAAACCGGGATTAGAGACGCTGATATTGGCCGGTAGCCATGCCACTGTGCCTTTATCAGCCGATGCCCCTGCGTTGCATCTGGTGCAACATATCCGCGATGAATCACACCGGTTTGCGATTACCGGACACCGTCAGCGGCGGGCCAAAGTAAGAAGGACCTCGCGCTTAGAAGATATTCCTGGCATTGGCGCCAAGCGGCGACAAAAATTGCTGCAAAATCTAGGTGGATTACAGCAGGTAAAACAGGCTAGTATTGACCAACTTGCTGCCGTACCCGGTGTCAGCCGTGAACTCGCTGAAACCATTTACCATGCTTTTCGTGATGAATAAAGGACTGACAAACCCTATGTGGAATGTGCCAAATCTGCTCACAAGCTTCCGAATACTGCTAATTCCGGTGTTTCTCGGCATTTATTATTTACCCGGCAGTGATGCGAACTTTTGGGCGGCGTTTGTTTTTGCACTGGCTGCAATTACAGACGCGCTGGACGGTTATATCGCACGGAAATTTAATCAATTCACGAAGTTCGGTGAGTTTCTCGACCCGGTGGCAGATAAAGTCATGGTTGCCGCATCATTGATCGTCGTGGTCGAAACCTATGCGACCTGGTGGATCAGTATTCCCGCACTTGCCATCGTCAGCCGTGAGCTGGTGGTTTCGGCGCTGCGCGAATGGATGGCGAGAATAGGGCGCCAAGAGCACGTTAAGGTTTCCAACTTAGGTAAGTTCAAGACAATTGCACAAATGGTCGCGATTGGCGGACTCATCTGGGAAGCCAATACCTTTGTTGTAGTGCTGGCAACACTGCTGCTGTACGTCGCATTTGTGCTGACTTTATGGTCAATGTGGGAGTATTTGCGAGCAGCCTGGTCAGATTTAAGCCAAGTGGATTAAAAATAAGCAAACAAACCGCTTAATGGCAAAAAATCGTTGACCTTGCCGAAATAGACAGTAGAATGCGTCGGCACTGGATGCGGGAATAGCTCAGTGGTAGAGCACAACCTTGCCAAGGTTGGGGTCGCGAGTTCGAATCTCGTTTCCCGCTCCAAATTTGATGGCGGGATGGCAGAATGGCTATGCAGCGGATTGCAAATCCGTGGATCTCGGTTCGACTCCGGGTCCCGCCTCCATCGAATAAAACCTCAGGTAATACTTAGTTATGCCCGGGTGGTGAAATTGGTAGACACAAGGGATTTAAAATCCCTCGCTGGCAACAGCGTGCCGGTTCAAGTCCGGCCCCGGGCACCACTTTATTTAGCTTCTCAGCTTGAATTTAATTTCTTCCAGTCCCATATTTAATCCATCGAAATCTAATTTCTCTGGAACGCTCGTGTTCATCCGTCTGTTACTGTTCTTTACGCTTGTCAGCCTAGGCGCTACATCCACGGTGCAGCGTGCGACTTCGCATGACAGTGGTTATCAGGCCGCCAGCAGTGCTCCGCTTGCAGTATTACCAGTACCGAACAATGAAAGTGACAGTGATGCGGATCTGACGCTGCACTCTGCGATAACAGCACAACCTGTGTGTCAGAGTGTTGTTGCACGGCATACGCAGCAGCAGTTGCGCGTTACTTACTATTTAGTCCCCCAGCCACGAGCACCACCCAGCCACGCTTAATACAAGTTACCCAACCTTATTCAGTTAACTTTATTAAGGGGCTTTATATGTCCGAATTTCATACTCTTGCGTGGAAAAATACGCCCGCAAACTTACGTTTACCTGAACCCGTAACTGTCACCACGGGCAAACTTGACTGGCATGCACCTGCCAGTGCTGTGCTCGAAGATTTCAGCCGTAATCCGCCGTTGGTGCTCAAGGGCTCGTTGCGGTTACCAGAAGTTGAAGAGGCCTTCGACGGCGGTTCCGCTCGCTATGCTTGTGTTATTGATAATGATGGCGCAATTGCCGGTGTATTGATGGCACGTGAGCTGCACAGTCGGTATAGCGGTTCACTCTGTAGCTTATTACAACTGCCCTGGAGCCAGATTGAAGCGCGATTCCTGATGCAACCGTTGAATCGCATGCCGATGTTGACGCTCGCGCAGGTACAACGCGCCAAGATTGGCGATATAGCCGCAACCATGCAGGCGGCCAGCCGGGATTTTGTTATGGTCACTAATGACGGTGAGATCATCGGTTGGATTGCCGCGTTAAAGATCATGGAACGTACCGGTGAATCGGTAAGACTCTATCCAAAAGCAACAACTTTTGCAGAGGTATTCAGTGCCTTAAGGCATCCGGAGATCACGGATAGTTAGGCTTGTTGCGAAGCCCGCAGCCCTGTACATTAGAAGCAGCGAATCAGATTTTGAGGTGATTTTAATGACCGATAACCCATGGATGAACAGTGGTACGCTGCTTATCGTGGCCCAGTGGCTGTTGGGCTTGTTTGTGTTACTTATCATTGTCGGCATCATTTCAGTGGTGGTGATGTACATTGTTGATAAAACCCAAACCAAGCATACGATCCGTCATAACTTTCCCGTAGTAGGGCGGTTTCGTTACATTTTTGAACATCTCGGTGAATTCTTCCGGCAATACTTTTTTGCTATGGATCGGGAAGAGATGCCGTTCAATCGCGCGCAGCGCAGCTGGGTCTATCGCGCTGCGAAAAATGCTGATCGAACCCTGGCATTCGGTTCAACCCGTGACCTGACCAAAAGTGGCACCATCATTTTTGCCAACGCGCCTTATCCCCGTCAGACCGAAGAGAAAACCCACCCAGAACCCGTTCAAATCGGGCCTTTTTGTGATCATCCTTATGAACCCGTGTCGTACTTTCATATTTCAGGGATGAGCTACGGAGCGCTATCACCAGTCGCAGTTCGAGCGCTGTCGAAAGGAGCCAAGCTTGCCGGCTGTTGGCTCAATACCGGGGAGGGCGGGTTAAGTCCGTATCATCTTGAAGGTAAATGCGATGTGGTTTTCCAAATCGGTACCGCTAAATATGGTGTCCGTAATCATGACGGCTCGTTAAATGAATTGCGGCTGAAGGAGCTTGGCGAACATAAATTAATTAAAATGTTTGAGTTGAAGCTTAGTCAGGGTGCCAAACCTGGTAAAGGTGGTATTTTGCCGGCTTTAAAAGTTAATAAGGAAATTGCTGAAATTAGGGGAATTCCCGAGGGCGAAGACTCCATTAGCCCGAATCGTCATCCGGAAATAAAAACCGACGACGACCTGCTCGATATGGTCGGTAAGATCCGCAAGATTACCGGCAAACCAACAGGCATAAAGTTTGTCATGGGCGATCCCAGCTGGATCGATGAGCTGATTGATACCATTCAACGGCGTGGCAGTGAAGCGGCGCCTGATTTCATAACTTTAGACAGCGCAGATGGAGGAACCGGCGCGGCGCCGCAGCCGTTGATGGATTATGTAGGATTAAAGCTGTCTGAAAGCCTGCCTATTTTAATTGATAAACTCATCGCCGCCGGACTTAAAGACCGGATCAGGGTCATAGCCTCAGGCAAAATGATTTCGCCTGCGGATGTCGCATGGGCTTTGGCGATAGGTGCTGACTTTATTGTTTCAGCCCGCGGCTTCATGTTTTCGATTGGCTGTATTCAGGCGATGCAATGTAATAAAAACACCTGTCCGACGGGCGTTACAACGCATAATAAAAAGCTGCAACGTGGTCTCGATCCGGAAGATAAATCCGTGCGCGTCGCCAACTACCATAAGTACCTGGAATACGGCGTTAACATCATCGCTCACTCCTGTGGCGTTTCTGATCCACGGCAATTAAATCGGCGCCATGCTCGCGTTGTCACCCATACCGGCGATAGTGTGAGTCTTGCTGAGCGGTATCCACCAAAAGCACCAAGGTAGTTAAAATAAAGATGTTCAGGCAGTATTTCAGATTGCTGCGGCAACACCCGCAGTTTTTAGCCTTTGGGTTTCTGGCTACATTTTTCTCAAGCTTCGGACAAACCTTTTTGCTGGGCTTGTTTACCGATTCCTTCCGCACGGCGCACTCGCTCAGTCACGGAGAATACGGCGCTATCTATGCAGCCGCGACCTTTATCGGTGGGCTGTTGCTGATGCGCATTGGGAAGCAACTCGACAACGTAAGTCTGGCACAGTTCACCAGTTTTACCTTTATTGGTATTGCCTTATCTGCGCTCGTGATCACCTGGCCAATTCATTTAGTTACGCTTTTTATCGGGCTTGCCGGACTGCGGTTTTTTGGGCAGGGCTTTATGGGTCACATTGCCATGACCAGCATGGGCCGCTATTTCGTCGAACAGCGCGGTAAAGCGGTGGCGTTTGCGGGAATGGGATTTCCTTTAGGCGAGTTACTGTTACCGGTACTTATCGTTGCTTTGGTTGCCGCCTATGACTGGCAGGTAACCTGGTGGCTGTTCGCCGTATTTTTAATCTGTGGACTGCCAGTGATGCTCTGGTTGCAGACCCATAAACCCAAGAATGAAGTCCCCGCAGCGGTCAGTGCCCCTGACGAGGCCGCCGCACTGGAGGTGGCATTACGGCAGCGTGATTTGCTCCGCCAGCGAAAGTTTTGGGTGGTGCTCCCAGCCTTGCTGGGGCTTCCTTTTGTGGTTACGGCACTATTGTTAAACCAATTATGGCTGGCCGATCAGCAAAGCTGGTCTGTTGCAGCAACTGCTAGCGCAATTATGATTTTTTCTCTAAGCAGGGTGACGGTTTCTGTGTTCGCCGGCGACTGGATTGATCGCTTGGGGTCAAAGCGTTTCATTGGCTTAAATATCTTGCCGGTAACCTTTGGTACTGTGCTGCTGGCAGCCAATTTCGGGGTCTGGTCCTGGTGGGCTTTCCTGGGACTGGCGGGGGTCAGTGCTGGCATTAACTCGGCACTTTCAGGAACGCTCTGGGCAGAAGTTTATGGCACCAGGTACTTAGCAACGGTGCGTGCTTTAGTTCACGCCATGATGGTATTTTCTACCGCATTAGCACCGTTTTTAATGGGGATTCTGATTGATACCGGCTGGTCACCAACGGCAATCTTACTCACTTTCAGTGCGATTTTAGCCGCCGCCTGGCTAAACGCCCGGCGTCTGACTTAAAGCGGCCATACTCTGTTGCACGCGGTTAGCTAACCATTTGCTGAAGGCAATAACTGCAACGGGATGGCGTTCGCGTGCTTTCAGGCAAATATAAACGCCGGATTTTGCGGTAATTGCGGCTTCGGCCTGTAGTGGCCATTGATTAAACTGGGGATGTTGAGCGTAAAGCGTATTAATCAGGCTAAAACCCGACAGACTGGTGAGCAGATCAAGGCCAATGCTAGCCTTAGGAACACTTTGTACCGGGTAGGACTGGCTTAGCTGTTTGTGTTGCTTACAGAAAGCTTGCCATACCGCACTTGCCGGATTGGCATACCATGCCGCTGCGGCTGAAGTGGCCGTTGCCGGTGAGCCAATAGGGCAAAATTGCGGTTGATAAAGTAATTGCTGTTGTAAGCTGCGATCTTTAAGCTTGCCGCTGAGTACCGCCAGGTCGACTCGACCATGTTGTAACGCCTGGCCAATTTGCGACAGCTGAACATCTTGTTCATCTTCGGCATAGGTATCGACCTGGACCCGAATATGCGGATAAATTGCAGAAAAATCAGCCAGTCGTGAGGCCAGCCACCAACGTAAGAAAGTGTCAGGGACCAGTACCCGCAATGTGGTAAGCTCTTCGTCACCACAGGTCCGTGCTTGTTGCACGGCTTGCTCCAGCTGCTGAAAAAGACTGAGCAGCGTAGGTGCGAGTAGTTCACCGGCGGGGGTTAACGCATGAACCCGGTTATCACGATGAAATAATGGTGTGCCGAGCTGTTGTTCCAGAGTTTGAATATGGCGGGTAATGGCGGATTGCGAAAGCTCGAGTTGTTGTGCGGCATGCTTAAATGATGGCGCGTTTGCGGCCACAGCAAAAACTCTCAGGGCGTTTAACGAATAGTCTTTCAAGCTCACGGTAGCAACCTTTTCGCATTAAAATGAATTTGCAGTTAAGTAAATTTGTATTGCGTAAATTTAAACTTTATAGAGTCACTGAGCAATGTATTTACGTGAATTTATCGAAATAGCTATTTTGCATTTTCTCGCAGTTGCCTCCCCGGGGCCGGATTTTGCCGTTACTGCGCGCTACAGCCTGGCCTATGGACGTCGCATCGGGCGTTGGGTGGCCGCAGGTATAGGCGTCGGAATTCTTGTCCATATCGCGTACTCGCTGTTGGGGGTGACCTTAATTATTCACCGTTACCAATGGGTTTATGCGACATTGTTGCTGCTCGGTGCCTTGTATCTGGGCTGGATTGGCTGGCAGGCGATAAAATCGCAGCCACGCAACGCGCAACCTGATGCCGCTGCTGCGGCTGGTGAGCTTTCCCGACGTAAAGCCTTTCGCGTGGGATTTATCACCAACGGCCTGAATGTCAAAGCAACACTGTTTTTTATGGCGCTGTTTACTGCGGTAATTAGCCCCGAAACACCGACATTGCTAAAAGTCGGTTATGGACTTTATATGGCGGTTGCTACCGGGCTCTGGTTTGTGCTGCTTGCCACCTTACTGACGGTGCCGGCATTCTATCAGCGCATCTGGCACTACGGACATTGGCTTGACCGGGTTATGGGAGTGTTACTGTTACTTTTGTGCTTCAAGCTTATCGTCGACTGGTTTGCGGTAATTCAAGTTCTCGTCAAGACCTGATGATGCTATTATTGGCAGCGATAAAACCTAGTTTCCAACAGAGATTTCTATGCAGTTATTTGTAAACGATCTGACGGTCATTGATTTTTCCTACCTGTGTCCTGAACGTGGCATCGTGGGAGAAAGTTGGATCGTTGATATTGTGCTTGATGGCAGCCTGAACGAACAGTCCATGGTATTGGACTTTGGCCGGGTAAAAAAACAGATTAAGCGGATCATTGACGATGCCGTGGATCACAAACTCGCGGTACCGGCGAATCATCCATACACTCTGGTGACGCACGACGCCGATGACAGCTGTTACTGGGTTGATTTTTTGCGCCCGGAGCAAGGTTCCATCCATTTATTCTGCCCAGCCGATGCCTTTGCGTTTATTGATGCAGAGCAGGTAACTATGGCATCCATCAATGCCTATTTGCGCGCTGTCATCAAGCGTGAGCTACCCGGCAATGTTGCCGGGCTGGAAGTGACTTTGCGCGCGGAAGAAATCGAAGGTGCTTATTATCACTACACCCATGGTTTGAAAAAGCACGATGGCAACTGTCAACGTATTGCCCATGGTCACCGTTCCCGCATACAAGTCGAGCTAGACGGCGCCCGTGCTCCTGCGGTTGAGCAAAGCTGGGCTGAGCGATGGCGCGATATTTATCTTGGCTCCAGTGAGGATGTCAGTCCGGTGGCCGCGTTACAACGCTCAGCTGAAGCATTAAAGTGCAGCGATGAGACCCATGTTGGCTATGGTTATGTAGCTGATCAGGGGCGCTTTGAACTGATTGTGCCAAAAGCGGAAAATTACATTATCGACAACGATTCAACAGTGGAATGCATTGCCGAATATCTGGCACAGGCCATCCACGCTGAACTTAAAGATAAGGCTGCAGTGACGGTTAAGGCCTACGAGGGCGTAGGTAAAGGAGCTATTGGCTATGCCTAAAGTAAAGATGTTTATTACTTCACTGCTGGTGTTGCTGGGGCTAAATGCCGTGAGCTATGCCAGCGAAGCTGCTGAGCAGGACGTTATCGAATTAACCGGGGCGACAACCTCAGGTGCGCTCATGGTTGGTAAAACCGACCCGGCAAATTCAGTTAGCTTAAACGGCGAGCAACTGACAGTTTCTGCGGAAGGGGTGGTGGTGTTTGGATTTGGCCGCGACGCGACCGGAACACAGGAATTAGTTGTTACCCGCCCCGGTGGTGAACAGATAACCCGGCAGCTCGATTTAGCGCCGCGTGAGTATAAAATTGATCGCGTCGAAGGGGTACCACAGCGCACTGTCACGCCAGACCCTAAACAGGTCGCTCGTGCCAGAGAAGAGGCCACTGCAGTGTGGCGGGCCCGGCAGACCTTCAGTCCGCGGCATGATTTCCTGACACCTGTGATTGAGCCTGCGCAGGGCCGCATCAGCGGCGTCTACGGGAGTCAACGTATCTTTAATGGTGAGCCACGCAATCCACATTTTGGGCTTGATGTAGCTGCGCCAACGGGGACACCGGTTAAAGTGGTGTGGCCGGGGCAGGTGGTATTTGCTGCAAATGACTTATTTTATTCCGGCGGTACCATTATCGTTGACCATGGCCACGGCGTTACCACCACCTATATCCACCTGAGCAGGGTTGATGTCGAGGTTGGTGATGAACTTGTTCAGGGCTCTGTCATTGGTGCCATTGGTGCGACCGGCCGGGCGACCGGACCTCACCTTGACTGGCGCGTTAACTGGCGCAATGTGCGGCTTGATCCGGCGCTGGTGCTGGAACACTTTTAGGTGGCTAACGCCAGCCAGCCTTGTGCGCGCTTACGATCGGCAACAGTAAGAATATAATTATTGGCTTTTGGTGCCTGCCAGCGCAATTCCAGGGTCAGTAATTCATCGCGGCGAAAGGCGTGCACGGTAACCACATCATCGGGCTGGTAACGCTCGAACACTTCACGCATGTTGGCGTCAGTCACCTGCAGGTTATCAATCGCAATGATCCTATCCTGGGCACTTAAACCTGCCTCATGGGCAGCTTCATCAGCAAACACCACCTGTAATTCCAGCCCCGCAGCGGAGCCTTTAAATTTAGCGCCTAATGCCACAGGAAGGGGCTGTGCTGCTGGCTTACCACCAAAGCCGGTATCATCCTGCGGCGGGCGGCGTTGCACATCAATACCGAACTGTTCCAGCAATTCGATCATTGGCAAGGGTTCCGTCGTAGTTACCGCACGTTCAATAAAGGCGCCCAGATGCAACTCGTAGGTAGCGGCGAGAAACTCGGCAAAACTGGTGTCTGTGGTGCCTTGCTGATTGGCGCCGTAGGCTTGCCAAAACTTGGCCATGACCTGTGCCAGCGTTATCCGGCCATCGCTTTCCAGGCGAATCATCAGATCCAGGCATAAAGCGATTAACGCACCTTTGGCGTAGTAACTGACAATGGAGTTTGGCGCGTTTTCATCTTGCTTGTAGAAACGATTCCAGGCTTGCAAACTGGAATCACCGACCGTATGACGATCCACCCCAACACCGCGGTGAACCCGTGCCAGGGTATCGCCGATAAGGTTCAGATAAGTGTTGGCGTCAATTAAGCCCGCCTGATGTAACACGTAATCGTCATAATAAGAGGTAATACCTTCATAAAACCACAGCTGTCGCGTGTACTGCTCGGCATCCAGTCGATAGGGGATGAAGTCTTTTGGCTTCAGGGTTTTTATATTCCAACTGTGGAAATATTCATGACTGCAAAGGCTTAAAAATGTCCGGTAGTCACTGTCGATGGTCTGGCGAATACCTTTGCTGACAAGATCTTTGCGGCTACAGACTAAAGCGGTGGAGTTGCGATGTTCCAAGCCGCCAAAGCCTTTACCCACAACCATCGTTAGAAACAGATAATTTTCAAAGGGCACTTGTTTGTCGAACATATTAATCTGATGCTCGCATATTCGCGCCAGATCACCGCAAATTCGCTCATAATCAGCGAAGTTTCTTCCAGCAGTAACGAACGCATGCTTTTTGCCACCGGCGATGAATTCATGAATATCAAGCTCACCAAGCAAAAACGGATAGTCAATTAAAGATTCGTAATCGTCTGCCTTAAAGGTACCAGCCGCAAAAGCATCGCCAGAGCGGCGCGGCATTCCCGTGGCAACCTGCCAATGGGCTAATTGCTGAGGCAGCACCACCGAAAGCTCAACGGATTCTTTAGTATGGCCGTTAACCGCGAGACACAGGCTTGAGTTGTTAAAGAAACCGAAAAACTGATCGAGGTAAGCGCTACGAACGGATAAATCAAAGGCATAGACCTGATAGTGGATCTGCACCGTTGCATCGGTAGGCGCAACGCGCCAGGTTTGCTTATCAATAGCGGTAATTGCCAGCGCTTGGCCATTGGCCTCGGCATGCAAATCAAGAATGTTCCTGGCAAAATCCCGAATCATGTAACTACCGGGTATCCACGCGGGAAGTTTGAGTTCTAATGCCTCATGTTGCTTTGGCGTCACCCGAATTGTGACAGCAAATTGATGTCCGTTAGGGTCAAGGGGAGTGATTTCGTAATGCAGCACGGCGACCTCTTTGATTTCAGCTTATTTAGAAAAAGGTTAGCACGGCAGAGACACGCTATACAGTGGGTTGTCTGCGATAAATGAACCGACAGCGACGACAACTACCGGTATAATCGTTACACCACTAAGATAACGGCTGTAACAATGATGGGACGCTGGCAAGCTTTATTAGATGATCGAAACCGGTTTTTCTGGGTGCTGCAGGCAGCTGGCTGGAGCGGTTATGCACTGGTGCATTACATCGGCTCACTGATGCACGAAATGCGTGACATCTATGCCATTATTATCCTGCTTGGTGCCTATGCCGGTTTTTTGTTAACCGTTCCACTGCGCTATTTGTATCGTCAGATATGGGACAGCAAGCCCTGGTTCCTGATTTTGGTTGTACTTGGTTCCGCCTACGCCAGCGCCAGTATCTGGGCCGTGATTGATAATGCAACCTACTGGGAAATCTACAAATTCGGATTCCGACCCGAAAGTAACTGGTTTTACTTTAAAAATACCACCGCTAAGTTTTATATCATGCTGAGCTGGAGTGGCCTTTACTTTGGTATTAAGTACTACCAGATGCTTCAGGATGAGAAACAAAAAGCCTTAATGGCGACATCTATGGCGCATCAGGCGCAATTGAAGATGTTGCGTTATCAGCTTAATCCACATTTTCTGTTTAATACCTTAAACGCGATCTCGACGTTAATCTTGATCAAGGAAAACGAGCTTGCCAACCGCATGATGACCAAATTAAGTTCATTCCTGCGCTTTTCGTTGGATAACGAGCCGATAAAAAAGATCCCGTTAGCGCGGGAAATTGAAGCCTTGATGTTGTATCTGGATATCGAGAAAGTACGTTTTGACGAGCGCCTCAAAGTCACTATTGAAGTCGATGAGAGCGTCGAAAATGCGCTGGTTCCCAGTCTCTTCCTGCAGCCATTGATCGAGAACTCGATTAAATATGCCATCGCCAAAATGGAAGAGGGTGGTGAGGTTATTGTGCATGCAGAGCATGAGGGTGAGGATCTTGTGGTCGTTATTTCCGATAACGGACCTGGCGTAAAACAGCCGGCCGACGATTTAGTCAACCGGGGCGGTGTTGGCCTTGCAAACACACGCGATCGATTGCAAGCCTTGTATGGTAAGCGTTACTCATTTACATTATCAGCTAACGAGCCCAGCGGCATGCGTGTGGAAATTCGCATTCCTTTCGAACAGGTTGACCTTTAATGACTAGCAAAATTCGTACACTTATTGTTGATGATGAATCGCTTGCGCGCCGTGGTCTGACTGTGCGTTTGCAGGAATTCCCGCAGGTTGAGCTGCTCGACGAATGCCCGAATGCCCGTCAGGCGCTGGAAAAGATTATTGAATTAAAGCCGGATTTAGTTTTCCTCGATATCCAGATGCCGGGTATGAATGGCTTTGAGCTACTGCGCGAGGCCAAGGCCCGCGGTGCCGAATTGCCCATCGTAGTTTTTGTCACAGCCTACGATCAGTACGCCATTAAAGCGTTTGAAGTGCGCGCCATCGATTACTTATTAAAGCCTGTTGATCATGATCGGTTACGTCAGACTTTAAGCCGGGTGGAAAAAAATCTCGCGCAACGTGAACGCGATCAGCAACAGCAACGTATGCTTAATTTACTTGCAGATGCTACTGGTGAAGATTGTGAAGCGATTCTGAAAAAATTAGCTGACAACGAAGATGTCGGTCATGTTCGCTATCCTGAACATATTGCGATTAAAGAAAGTGGGGAAATTACCCGAGTCGCAATAAACTCCATTGAATGGGTTGATGCGGCGGGTGATTACATGTGTATTCATGCAGGAAACGAGACGCATATTTTGCGCCGTACCATGAAAGAACTCGAAGATGAGTTGAATCCGAACCGTTTCCAGCGCATTCATCGCTCGGCAATTGTTAACTTAGAACAAATTGAAAAACTCTGCAGCCGGCAAAATGGTGAATACCATATTGTGTTGAAAAATGGCAAAGAACTGAAAGTGAGTCGCAGTTACAAAGAACGTATTAAACGACTGATTCTTACAACCTAACCTATCTGTAAAAGGGAGCAACAAACCCCATGTTAAAAGTTTTACTTGGTCGTGTTTGTTTGCTTTCGTTGCTGCTTATTCTCGGTGGTTGCTCAACCCAATTTGGCTACCGTTTTGCCGATACCTTTGTCGAATGGCAATTGGCGAAATATGTCGACCTATCCGGGCAACTCGAAGACAACGTCGATCGCAGTATTGATGAACTTCATCTATGGCACGCCCGCACACAGTTACCCCGCTACCGGACCATGTTGGACGAACTGATTGTCACCCTTGATCAGGACGAACTCGGGGCACGCGATATTATTAGTTACAGCGATCGGCTTTTTGACTTCTGGGCGACCATTCGCAATCAGCTCGAACCTTATGCGCTAACCTACCTGCCGCAACTCTCTGTTGAACAGCGGGAACAGCTCATCAGCAATTTACATGAGCGGCTTGAGGAAGAACGCGAAGAAGATGCAGAACTTGACCCGTCGGAGCGACGCAGAGAGCGTCTCGAGCGAACCCTGGAACGCGCAAAAGAGTGGTTAGGTCCGTTGCAGGCAGAGCAGCGCACCTTGCTACGGCGCTGGCTTGATGACCGGGTAAACAACGAGGCGGAATGGCTGGCGTACCAGGAGACCTGGCTGGAGCTTTTTGCAACAACACTGCGAGACCCTGCGGCGCCGGATTATGCCGATCGCATGAGCCTGTTGATTACAGCGCCAGACGGTCTGCGTAGCCAGGTCCTGGTTGAAGCTAACCAGTATAACCGGGCGCTGACCCAGCAATTACTGCTGGATCTTTACCAGACACTTTCCTTTGGGCAAAAGCGCCACTTGCGCAATAAGTTAGCCGACTATCGCGCAACCGTTGATAGTCTTATCAAAAACTTTGCTACTTAACCTCAATGATTTTGCAGGTATTGGTCGAGCCGACGGTTTCCATCACATCACCATGCGTCAGTACCACCAGGTCGCCGGTTGCCAGATGGCCACGGGCCTTAATTTGGGCAATAGCGTCGTAGACTAAATTTTCGGGCTTACTTTTGGTCGAATCGAAAGCTACCGGATAAACGCCGCGATACAACGCGCAACGGTTACGGCTTTCCTGATGGCGTGATAGCGAGAAGATCGGCAATATGGTGTGGATGCGGGACATTAATTTTGCCGTTGACCCGGACTCGGTTAACGCAATAATGGCTTTGACCCCCGTCAGATGCGTTGCCGCGTACATGGAGGTTATTGCCGTCGCTTCCTGAATATTGGTAAAGGTCTCTTCCAGTTCGCTGTTATCGATCCGCGCCGAAGGATGGGTTTCCGCACCCAGACAAATTTCCGCCATTGCTTTTACGGTGGCTACCGGGAACTTGCCGGCTGCAGTTTCCGCCGACAACATGACGGCGTCAGTGCCATCCAGCACGGCGTTGGCAACGTCCATAACTTCCGCCCGCGTTGGCATTGGATTTTCAATCATCGATTCCATCATCTGTGTGGCGGTAATAACAACTTTGTTGAGTTGGCGCGCCCGCTCGATGATACGTTTCTGCTTACCGACCAACTGAGCATCGCCAATTTCCACACCGAGGTCACCACGGGCAACCATTACCGCCTCGGAGGCGCGAATAATGTCGTCGAGTGCAGCGTCCGTGGCCACTGCTTCTGCGCGTTCGATTTTGGCGCACAACATGCCAGTACCGTTTGCTGCGCGAAATAACCGGCGCGCCTCATGCATGTCTTCACCTGAACGCGGAAACGACACGGCTAAGTAATCCACCCCAATCTGGGCAGCTAATTTAATATCGTCATAATCTTTTTCTGTTAACGCAGCGGCTGACAAACCGCCACCAAGGCGATTAATGCCTTTGTTGTTGGAGAGCTTGCCACCGATAGTAACAGTGGTGTGTACTTTGGCTCCCTCGACCCGTTCAACCTGCAAACGAACACGGCCGTCATCCAATAGCAGAATATCGCCTGGCTGCACATCTTCAGGCAGTTCTTTGTAGTCGATACCGACGCTTTGTCCGGTTCCGTCATTGGTACCCAGTTCAGCATCCAGAATAAAAGTATCGCCCTCGTCAAGGGTGACCGTGTCATGTACAAATTTCGCGATGCGAATTTTTGGACCCTGTAAGTCACCAAGGATGGCCACATGAGTTCCCAGCCGCTCGCAAATCGAGCGTACCATGGCTGCGCGCTGTTGATGATCTTCCGGCTTACCGTGAGAAAAGTTTAAACGGACAACATTCGCACCTGCTTTAATTAACGCTTCGAGCGTGCTTGGGTCATCAGTTGCGGGACCTAATGTCGTCACAATTTTGGTACGGCGTAACATGGTAAACTCCTCGGTGGGCAAGCCTTTTAGTATGCTTTGAAATCAATAAACAGGTCGCAGATTATATCACGCTGATACTGAGGATACAGAGTTTCTGGCACTGAACCGGTGTTTTAAGTACAATAGCGCGCACTTTTTGTTTATCTTCTTTCCAATGCAACGTAAAGGTAATCGCATGAGTGATCAGCAGCAGGATATGACCCTTCAAAGCTGGCAGGAACGCCAAGAATACGCAGAGCTAATGCAGCCATTAATCGGCCGTCTGTACCGCAACTACGGCGTCGAAATTTTAGTTTATGGCCGTTCTCTGTTAAATGTCGACACCATTAACATTATCAAGGCGCATCGCCTTATCCGCCGGCATGAGGGTATCAAACTGCGGTTACGTGAGAGCTTCCCTTTCATTGAAGCTCTGGCCAAAATGAAGCTTGCACCGGCCCGTGTCGACTTAGGTAAATTAGCTTTTAATTATTTACACAAAGACGCCGGCAACGGTGCTTCTATAGAAGATTACTTACATCGTGAGCTGGTCGACATTGTTGATAAAGCAGACGAAATTCCCGCGCAGGATGTGGTGCTCTACGGATTTGGCCGCATTGGTCGACTATTAGCTCGCTTGCTGATTGAGCGTAACGGCAGCAATAATAAAATGCGCTTGCGTGCGATTGTTGTCCGTGGTGGACGTGATGGTGACCTGGAGAAACGTGCAAGTCTGTTGCGTCGTGATTCAATTCACGGGCCGTTTAACGGCTCAATCACTGTTGATCATGAAAATTCTGCGATCCGTGCCAATGGCACCAGCATTAAGGTCATCTATTCGAACGGCCCGGATCAGGTTGATTACACACAGTATGGTATCAATGATGCCATCGTCATCGATAACACGGGTATCTGGAAAGATGAAGCGGGCTTAGGTCTGCACCTTAAATCGAAAGGTGTAAAGAAGGTTCTGTTAACGGCTCCTTCAAAAGGCGCAATTAAAAATGTCGTGTACGGCGTCAACCACCGCGATATTCAGCCGGACGACCTAATTGTCAGCGCGGCAAGCTGCACCACCAATGCCATCACCCCAGTCCTGAAGGTGATTAACGATAATTATGGCATCCGTAATGGCCATGTTGAGACCGTGCATTCCTACACCAATGACCAGAACCTCATTGATAATTATCACTCAGCCGAACGGCGGGGACGGTCAGCGCCATTAAATATGGTTCTGACCACTACGGGCGCCGCAAAAGCTGTGGCAAAAGCATTACCTGAGCTGGCTGGCAAGTTGACCGGAAATGCGATTCGGGTGCCGACGCCGAATGTTTCGATGGCGATTATGAATCTGAACCTGAAGAAAGAAACCAGTAAAGAAGAGCTCAATAGCTTTTTACGTGAGCAGGCTTTACATTCTGACTTGCAAGCTCAGATCGATTTCACAGCCTCAACCGAAATCGTATCAACTGACCTGGTTGGTTCGCGCTATGCCGGCGTCATTGATTCCCATGCCACCATCGTAGACGAAGACCGGGCAGTGTTATATGTTTGGTATGACAATGAATTCGGCTACAGTTGCCAGGTGATTCGTGTGGCGGAGCAAATGGCTGGCCAGCAACTTATGAACTTGCCGGTGTAATACGGTTTTTTCTCTACAAAAGCGCCTTATGGCGCTTTTGTTTTGAACTAAATATATAAACTACAGGAAATAAGCGAATGTTTATCACTGCCCAATTCGATAGCGGTAATATCGAAGTTATCGACGCAACCAATGAAGATGCCATTGAGCTGCAGATCCGCAAGGATCATCAATCAGATTTTTATCAATGGTTTCACTTTAAACTCTATGGCGAAGTCGGTGCTGAACACGTCATGCGCATTACTAATGCCGGTGATTCAGCTTATCCTGATGGCTGGAAAGACTATTCAGCGGTAGCTTCCTATGACCGCGAAACCTGGTTCCGTGTACCTACCAGTTTCGATGGCAAAACACTTACCATTCGCCATACCCTTGAGCAGGAAAGTGTTTATTTTGCGTACTTCACACCATATTCCTATGAACGTCATCAGGATCTGATTCAGTCCGCGCAACAATCAAGTTTGGTTGAACACGTCTGGCTTGGCGCGACACTTGATGGTCGCGATATGAACCTGCTGGTGATCGGTGAGCCTTCCGATGCGAAGCGCAAGATCTGGGTGACTGCACGCCAGCATCCGGGTGAGAGCATGGCAGAATGGTTTATTGAAGGTTTACTTGGGCGTCTGCTTGATGATGAAGATGGTGCGGCGCGGAAGTTATTGCAGGACACGGTATTCTATGTCGTACCTAATATGAACCCTGATGGCAGCGTACGCGGTCATTTACGCACCAATGCCGTCGGCACCAACCTGAATCGCGAATGGCAGGAACCGTCGTTAGAACGCAGCCCGGAAGTTTATTATGTCTTGCAGGCAATGCAGGAAACCGGCGTTGATTTGTACTTAGATATTCACGGTGATGAGAATTTACCTTATAACTTCCTTGCCGGTTGTGAGGGTGTTCCTTGCTATGATGCCAGCCACGCAAAACTGGCGCAGCGCTTTAAAGATACTTTGTTAGCCATTACGCCAGAGTTTCAGGTTGAACATGGCTACGAGGTCGACGGCCCGGGTGAAGCAAATCTGACGGTGGCAAGTAATGCCGTAGCAGAGCGTTTCAATTGCTTAGCGTTCACTCTGGAAATGCCGTTCAAAGATAATGCGAACCTGCCGGATGAAGACTTTGGCTGGTCGGCAAACCGCAGTGCACAATTAGGTGCTGATGTACTCAGTGCGGTCTATGCTGTTGCAAATAACTTGCGCGATTAATTCGCGCAAGTTAGCTTTACCACAATAACCACAATAAATAACGATAACAATTGGACAAGGGGGCTACCTTGGAAGCCATCAATAACTTTCTTTTACTGTTGGACAGCTATCTTGGTTCAGCGGCCTATTTCCCATACATACTGCTGGGTGTAGGTATCTTTTTCACGCTTTACCTGGGTTTTCCGCAAATCCGTTTTTTCGGACATGCCTGGAAAGTCGTCACCGGTAAGTTCGATAAAAAGGGCGCAAAAGGGGACACCAGTCACTTTCAGGCACTCTCAACAGCCCTTTCGGGCACCGTAGGTACCGGTAACATTGGTGGTGTGGCGCTGGCGATCTTCCTCGGTGGTCCTGCCGCATTATTCTGGATGTGGATTACCGCCTTTTTGGGTATGACGACCAAGTTTGTAGAGGTCACACTCTCACATAAATACCGGGTGCAGACCGAAGATGGCACTATGGCAGGTGGTCCTATGTATTACATGGATCGCCGCCTGAACATGAAGTGGCTCGCAGTGATTTTCGCTATCGCCACCATCATCAGCTCCTTCGGCACAGGTAATATGCCGCAAATCAACAACATCGCTCAGAGTATGCAAATGAGCTTTGGCGTTGATCCAATGCTGACCGGCGGTATCCTGGCGATTCTGTTAGCCATGGTTATCATTGGCGGTATTAAGCGCATCGCCGCGGTCACCTCGCGCATCGTGCCGATCATGGGCTTGCTGTATGTGCTGGGTGCATTCAGTGTTATTTTCTACAATCTGGATCAAATTGGCCCTTCTTTTGCGGCGATCTTCACTGATGCCTTTACCGGTTCAGCGGCGACAGGTGGTTTCCTTGGTGCAACCTTCGCCTATGCGTTCAACCGCGGTGTTAACCGGGGCTTGTTCTCAAACGAAGCGGGTCAGGGTTCTGCGCCAATTGCGCACGCGTCAGCGCGGGCGGATGAGCCAGTGTCAGAAGGTCTTGTATCTATCCTCGAGCCCTTCATCGATACCATTATCGTTTGTACCCTAACCGGCCTGGTGATTTTGTCTTCAGGGGTTTGGAACCAGAAACACGAAAACGTATTCTCGCGTACCGACCTTGAGATTGTCGCTGGTAGCTACAATGATAATAACGAAGCAGACCGGACAGCGCTGTACCACTATTTAAACAGTACTGACCAAAACACCATCGAAAAATATACCGGCATCATTGAGGTGCAAGGTGGTGAAGCTGTTAATAATGGTTACACCATGCTGCATGCGCGTTCTGTTGCTGAAGATGTGCGCTTTATCGTGGCCGGCGAAGATCCATATTCGGGTACCTTGCGCATCGAAGATGGCCGCTTAATGAAAGAGGACATCGTCATCATGGGCGAGAGCCTGGTCCATTCCGCAGCCTTGACGTCCATCGCCTTCAGTAATGGTTTCCTGGGAGACTGGGGCGAGTATATTGTTCCTATCAGCTTACTTATGTTTGCATTTTCGACTGCGATCGCCTGGTCTTATTATGGCGACCGGGCGGTGGTCTACTTATTCGGCCAACGCGGGGTAATGCCATACCGCATCATCTACGTAGCTGGCTTTTTCATCGCCTCGTTTGCGGATACTACCCTGGTATGGACATTGTCGTACGTTGCGATTGTACTGATGACCTTGCCTAACTTACTGGGCATCATGCTGTTGCGACGCGAGATGAAAGATACCGTCAAAGCCTACTGGCAGGATTTTGATGCCGAGCAAGCGAAAAAGAAAGAAGAACAGTAATTTGCTCTTTGATCTTAGAGGAACCCGCGCTTCGTCGCGGGTTCTTTTTTAACTGAGCAGGGATCCATGCTTGAATTTAGCGCCCAAACCCTTATATTGCTTAGTTCGAAGTATGAAGATAGAGGACATTATGGCACTCATTCATTGCCCTTCCTGTAATAAGCGAATTTCGGATAAAGCGAAAACCTGTCCGCACTGCGAATTTGTACTCGCAGGCCGCACCAGTGAAGACATCGAACGCGAACAGTTGCGCGCGGTGCAACGCCGGAAGGATAAGCTGCTTAGTCAGTCCATGCTAGCGCTACTTTTAGCTATAGGCGCATTCACTTATGTTTTTCTGGAACAACCTCATCCTGACTCGTGGTACGCCAAAGTAAGCTATGGCTTAATGGGCCTTAGCGTGATTTGGTTTTTGATTAACCGCGTCCGCATCATGTTATTGAAAAGAGGCCGTTGATGGAGTTTCAGGACTTACTGGCCAGTATCTCACCGGATACCTACGAGCGCCTGGTACAAGCGGTAGAGACCGGTCGCTGGCCCGATGGTGTCGCGCTTACCGAAGCACAAAAAGAAAATACCGTACAATTGGTGATGGCCTATCAGGCCACCTATTGTCCATCAGAAGAACCTTTCCGTATCGGTGCCGACGGATTGCTGGTTACCCGCAGCAAACGCGAACTGCGTGATAGCCTGCGATCAGATAGCCGGCAGACCATCGCAACCTTTCCACAGTCAGCCGACGAGTCCTAATTGCATGAGCAAAACTGATTACGATTTACTGTTAGCCCAGGCCGAAGCCATCACGTCAGGTGAGCCGGATTTAATTGCCAACTTAAGTAATATATCTGCCCTGGTTTATGATCAGCTGGAAGATGTCAATTGGGTAGGTTTCTACCTGACCCGAGCATCGGAAACACTGGTTCTCGGTCCGTTTCAGGGCAAAGTCGCTTGTTTACGTATCGCTTTTGGTAAAGGTGTGTGCGGAACGGCAGCAGCGACGCGCACCACGCAACTGGTACGTGACGTGCATGAATTTCCCGGGCATATCGCTTGTGATAGCGCCTCCAACGCAGAGGTTGTAGTGCCACTGGTTGTTGATCAACAGGTAGTAGGGGTGTTTGACCTTGATAGTCCTACAGTCGATCGCTTTACGCAACATGATGCTGACGGATTGAGTAAACTTGGTCGTTTCATTGAAAGCCTAAACTGGTCGCAGCTGCGTTGGTCTGAAAATGTATAGTGAGTTTGATGTCTACGCTTATCTTGTCAGCGTGCAAGACATGGTTTTTTTTGATGACGACGCCGAAGTAGCTGTCGATCAGATGAATGAGCTATTACACTATATCAATAGCTACCGTGAAGAAGATGATAATCTGGACGTATTGGAAGAAGTCGTTCGCCGTACACTTTTCGATTGGATAGAGAACCCGGATTTGCTGGGCCTCGAGAGTGATGAAATGCAGGCGTATATTTTGGAACAACTAGCTGACGCCCGTCAGCAGGAAATTGAAGATCATGACTGAAGTTAAGAAATTGAGTAATAACAAAGAGGTTCTGGCTTATCTTGCGGAAAAATTCCCTGCATGTTTTTCTCTCGATGGCGATGCCAAACCATTAAAAATTGGAATTTTTGAAGATCTGGCAAAGCAGCTGGAAGACGATGACAGTGTCAGTAAAACGCGCTTGCGCACGGCGCTGCGCCATTACACCAATAGCTGGCGTTACCTGCGCGCGATGAAGCAAGGCGCTGAACGCGTTGATCTTACTGGAGAGCCGGTAAGTAAAGTAGATGAAGAGCAGCAAACCCATGCGGCAGAGGCTTTGGCCCAATCCAAGGCCGCGGCAGCAGAGCGCAAAAAAGCTGCAACCGCAAAGCCTCGGGCGACACCGCAACGGGCAAAGGTTCCGAATCGAAATAAAACTGCGGAAAAAACTACAGCTGAAACCAAAGCCCCGACGAAGCGGGCTAGCAAGAAAGTGACTCAACCTAAATTACAAGCTGCGGAAAAAGCAAACTTGCGCACGGGACAAAAGGTTCAGGTTAAAGCGGGTAAACAACCTATCGCCGGCGAAGTGGTTGAAGTGGATCGAAATGATGTTGTCGTGCAACTTCACAATGGCTTGACGGTCAAAGTGACGGTAGATGCTATATTTCTAGCGCAGCAGGAGTAATTATATGCCACAGGTAACGATTAAAAATTTAGCTATCGCTGTCGCTTTGCAGTGTGGTCTGGTGTCCGCAGCTATTGCGCTGCCGCCAGCACATGAAATCGACGAGCTACCGGCCTTGAGTCAGGAAGATCAACACAGCGTTGTCAGTCAACGGGTGACTACTTATTTTACCCGTTACCATTTTAAAAACATGGAGTTAGACAATGCTTTATCGGAGCAAATTTTAGATCGTTACCTCGAAATGCTTGACTACAATAAGATGTTCTTGCTGCGCTCAGATGTCGAGCAAGCCAGTGAATACAAGCATTTATTTGATGACATGATCCATTCCGGAAAGCTCAGTCCGGCGTATTCTTTGTTCGAAAAAGCACTGCAGCGTAATTATCAACGCTATGTCTATGCGCTCAGCTTGCTCGACGAAGAAAAGCCATTTGACTTCGCTGCCGAAGGCGACCGTTATCACTATGATCGTGAAGACGCCGAGTGGGCAACCACCAGCGAAGAACTCGATGAGTTATGGCGGCAGCGGGTTAAATACGATGCCCTGAACCTCACCATGGCCGGGAAAGAGTGGCCTGAAGTGGTTGAGACGTTGGGTAAGCGTTACAACAACGCGCTTAAACGTTTGACTCAGACCAACAGCGAAGACGTGTTTCAGACTGTCATGAACGCCTTTGCCCGCAGTGTCGAAGCCCATACCAGTTATCTGTCTCCGGCAAATGCTGAACGCTTTGAGCAAAATATGAATCTTTCGTTGGAAGGCATCGGTGCGGTGCTGCAGTCTGAATTTGACTACACCGTGATTCGTAGTTTGGTTCCCGGCGGTCCGGCCGATAAGTCTGGCGAGATTGCACCAGAAGATAAAATTGTGGCGGTTGCCCAGGGTGATGATGAAGACGCGGAGTTTGTCGATATCGTCGGTTGGCGCTTAGATGAAGTGGTTGAACTGATTAAAGGTCCAAAAGGCACCACGGTGCAACTGCAGGTGTTAAAAGCAAACCAGGCGGCAGGCGCAAAACCTACTGAAATTTCTATTGTTCGCGATAAAGTAAAGCTTGAAGACCGGGCCGCGAAAGTTGAGATTAAAACTATGGAAGAGGGGCCTTACGCCGGTCGGACCATGGGTGTAATCACTATTCCAAGTTTTTACCATAAGCTTACGGATGATGTTAAAAAGCTCATTGAGGAAGTCACAGCTGCCGATGCTGAAGGCGTAATTATTGACTTGCGTGGCAATGGTGGCGGTTCTTTACAGGAATCAATAAGCTTAACGGGTCTGTTTATCGATGAAGGTCCGGTGGTTCAGGTGACTGACGGAAGCGGACGCCGCGAAGTCAACGGCGATCGCGATGGCGAAATCTTTTATCAGGGCCCGTTAGTGGTCATGGTTGACCGGTACAGCGCTTCAGCCTCTGAGATTTTTGCGGCAGCGTTGCAAGATTACGAGCGCGCGCTGATTGTTGGTGAGAATACCTACGGTAAAGGCACAGTGCAGCAGCATCGAGGTCTGGAACGTCGCTTCGACTTTTTTGATGAACCGCTCGGCAGTGTGCAATACACCATCGCTAAATTTTACCGGATAAATGGTGGTAGCACCCAGATGCGGGGCGTTGAACCTGATGTGAAATTTCCTACGGTGACCGACTCGGAAACTTTTGGCGAAAGTAGTCAGGAGAATGCTTTGCCCTGGGATAAAATTGACACAGCCGATTATCAACAATTGGAATTAATTTCTGCGGCGAAGCTTAACGAGTTGCAGGCGTTAAAAGAGAAAAATATTGAGGAAAACCCAGAGTTTTCTTATATCCTCGAAGATGCCGCTGAATACCAGCGTGAAAAAGATAAAACCTGGGTAAGCCTGGTACTTGCTGAACGTAAAGCCGAAGAGCAGGAAGGTGAAGAAAAAGCGTTAGAGCGTGCCAATGAGCGTCTGGTTAGAGCCGGCTTCGAACCGGTCGAAAGCCTTGAAAATGTACCGGATGATTTTGAAGTGCCAGACCCTTATTTAAATGAAACCTTAGTGTTAGGCTTCGAACTGATTGATAACATGAAGCTCGCCATGCACTAACTGTGGTTTGTCACCGCAAAAGCCGCCCTTGGCGGCTTTTTTATAGACTAAACTAAACCTAAAACAATAATAACATTACGGAACAACCCGGTTATGACACGTCCTAAACTAATTGCCAGTCGCTGGTCAAGCCGCATGGCATTTATTCTTGCTTCAACAGCGGCTGCGGTCGGCTTGGGAAATATCTGGAAGTTTCCCTACATTACCGGCGAAAACGGTGGCGGCGCCTTCGTTCTGGTCTACTTACTCTGTATTGCAGTGATCGGCATCCCGGTGATGATGGCAGAAATCATTATCGGCCGGCGTGGGCGGCATAGCCCGGGGATTGCCGCTCGTGAAGTTGCCAAGGAGTCGGGACGCAGTAGCCTCTGGCAAATTACCGGTTGGCTGGGTATGGCGACCGGTTTTTTAGTACTTAGCTTTTACGCCGTGATTGCAGGATGGGCTGCGGCCTATGTCTACGAATCAGCCAGCGGCGCCTTTCAGGGCCAGTCTGTTGCGCAAATCAGCGGCGTCTTTGATCAACTTGTCAGTTCATCACTAAGACTAACCGTATGGCATGCAATTGTTCTGTTGGCCGTGGCAGTGGTGGTTGGCAAAGGCCTGAAAGATGGTCTGGAACGCACCGTACGTTGGATGCTGCCGATAATGGTTGGGCTATTAATCCTGATCGCCATATATGCGGCGTCGATTGGTGATTTTAGCAGTGCAATGAGCTTTATGTTCGCTCCTAATTTCGCTGACCTTTCGATCAACGGGGTGTTACTTGCTCTTGGCCATGCGTTCTTTTCTCTGGGCCTTGCCTCAGGTGTGGTGATTATGTACGGCGCTTATCTGCCACGAGAAACATCAATTGTACAAACCACCTTATGGGTGGCGTTGGCCGACACTTTCGTGGCTCTGCTGGCTGGCTTGGCTATATTCCCTATCGTCTTTGGTAGCCAGCTGGCTCCAGAAGCCGGACCGGGTCTTATTTTCAAGACTTTGCCCGTAGCTTTTAGTACGATGCCAGGTGGTGTTCTGGTCGGTACAGCTTTCTTCGTCATGTTGGTTATCGCCGCATTTACCTCAGCTATCGCGATGATAGAATCGGCAGTTGCGTTTCTTGAAGAAAAATGTGACTGGGGCCGTTGGAAAGCTACTATTGTTGCCGTTTTTAGCTTATGGCTGTTAGGGCAGGTTACTATTTACTCCTTTGCCGGAGCACCCTGGACGCAGATAGACTGGCAGGTTCCGGGCAAGACACTCGGTAGTTGGTTTGATCTTATTGATTACGCCACCGGCTCAATTTTACTGCCACTTGGTGGCCTGTTATTAGCGGTGTTTAGTGGTTGGATAATGACGCGCTCTGCAAGCCAGGATGAACTCGATACCAACCCGACATTGTTCCGTCTTTGGTTGTTTATGGTGCGCTGGTTAGCTCCGGTTATCATCGCAATCATTTTTATGCAGTTGATTGGCGTACTTAATTTTTAAAATAAATTGTTCCACTGAGCAGATAACGACAAAAACATTAAAGGTAACTTTCAGAGACAATTATGCGAAATCAATCCCTTACAGTTTTTAAAGAGCCGAGCTTGCTGCAGGCTACAATTCCATTGCTGGTTCTCATTTGCGCTCTTGCAGGTTCGGTCTACCTGTTTGGAGAAGACTCGTCCTACGGTCCCAACCAGATTGCACTATGGGTGGCCGGTGGTGTTGCGGTTATCATAGGGTTTGTCAACAATTACCGCTGGGACGACATTGAAGAAGGCATTAAGGAAGGGGTCTCTGTTGCTCTGGGTGCCTTACTTATTATCCTTGCTGTTGGCTCCCTGATTGGTACCTGGTTATTATCCGGAACGGTACCAACCATGATCTATTATGGCTTGGAGCTTCTTAACCCGAGTTGGTTCTACGCCGCCAGCGCGCTGATTTGCGGCATCATCGCGCTTGCCATTGGTAGTTCATGGACCACCGCAGCAACTATAGGTGTTGCGTTAATGGGGGTTGCAGCAGGAATGGAATTATCTCCCGGCATTACTGCCGGAGCAGTGGTTTCAGGCGCCTATTTTGGCGATAAAATGTCGCCTTTGTCAGATACTACAAACCTTGCACCTGCGGTGGCCGGCACCGAGTTATTTGCGCACATCAGATACATGGTTTACACCGCAGGGCCTGCTTACCTTATCTCGTTAGTGCTTTTTTTCTTGCTTGGTTTAAATGTCGAAGCTACAACCAGTGCGCTAAAACTCGAAACGATGCAGCTGGAATTGACCAACGCATATAATATTGGCTGGGAGATGTTAGTCCCACTGTTGGTCCTCTTGTACCTGGCTGCGACCCGCAAACCTGCGTTACCCACGGTATTCTTTGGCGCCTTATTAGGCGGCGCCTGGGCTGTGATCTTTCAGCCTGAATTAATCGAGAAACTTGCCGGTGACGGCTCTGCTGTAGCCTCACTCAAGGTGGTGTGGATGGCCCTTACTGACGGTATCGTAGTGGAAACAGGCAGCGAGCAGCTTGATTCACTTCTGAGTGGCGGCGGTATGTCCAGTATGCTCAACACCGTCTGGTTGATTCTTAGCGCCATGACATTTGGCGCAATTGTCGAAAAAATCGGTCTGTTGCAACGTCTTATCTCGGGCGTTCTAGGCTTTGCCAAATCAACCGGGAACTTGATTGCAGCAACATTATTTACCTGTTTTGGTGCGAACTTGCTCACAGCAGACCAATACATGGCCATTGTGATTCCAGGTCGTATGTTCCGGGAAGAATATGAAAAACGCGGGCTTGATGCGCGAGTTCTCTCACGTACCCTGGAAGACAGCGGTACCTTAACCTCCGCGTTGATTCCATGGAACACCTGTGGTGCATTTATGATGGGAACGCTCGCGGTAAGCCCGTGGGAGTACGCACCATTTGCATTCTTTAATTGGTTAACGCCACTCATCGCAATGTTTTATGGTTACACGGGTATTCGTATTTTACACCGTGACAAAGCACCTAATACACCAATCCACGCAAGCAGTTAAGAGTCGTTATGTCGAAGAAGTCAGCAAAATACCGGAGCGATTATCGCGCTCCGGCATTTACTATAGTGAAGGTTCATCTGAGCATTGATCTTGACGATCATGCAACCCGCGTTCACTCACAATTACAGCTTAAAAGACAACATCCCGGGGCACTCGAACTCGACGGTGAACACCTCGAATTACTTGAGCTTGCCGTCGATGGCCAGACACGCTCAGCGGATAGTTACCAATTGACGGACAAGCAGTTAATCCTGAATGACGTACCGGACGAATTTACTCTGGATATCATTACTCAGGTTAACCCCAGTGCCAACAGCGCATTAGAAGGCTTATACAAGTCGGGTGGGGCATTTTGTACCCAATGTGAGGCCGAAGGTTTCCGTCGGATCACTTATTACCTTGATCGTCCCGATGTCCTGGCGGTGTTTACCACAACCCTTACCGCCGATCGCGAACAGTATCCGTACTTGCTTAGTAACGGTAATCTGATTGCCGAAGGCGAGCAGGATAACGGTCGCCATTATGCAACCTGGCACGATCCTCATCCGAAACCGGCCTACCTGTTTGCTTTAGTGGCGGGCGATTTCGACCGTCTTGAAGATCACTATCGCACAGTAGAAGACCGTGATGTGCGCCTCGAATTATTTGTCGATAAAGGTAATCTGAGCCGCGCGACATACGCCATGGAATCACTAAAAAGGGCGATGCAATGGGATGAAGAAAGATTCGGCTTTGCTTATGACCTCGATCGCTACATGGTCGTCGCCGTTGAGTTCTTCAACATGGGCGCCATGGAAAACAAAGGCCTCAATATTTTTAACTCGAAATATGTTCTTGCGGATCAGGCAACGGCTACAGACTGGGATTTTGTTCATGTTGAGTCGGTAATTGGCCATGAGTATTTCCATAATTGGACGGGCAACCGTATTACCTGTCGTGACTGGTTCCAGTTAAGCCTGAAAGAAGGCCTGACGGTGTTCCGCGATCAGGAATTCAGTTCCGATTTAGGCTCCCGTGCAGTGCATCGTATCGACGCCATTCGGGTCATGCGCAGTTTTCAGTTTAATGAAGATGCAAGCCCTATGGCGCATCCTATCCGTCCTGACAAAGTCATTGAAATGAATAACTTCTATACCGTCACTGTGTATAACAAGGGGGCGGAAGTTATTCGCATGTTACATACCTTGTTAGGCGAACAGGGATTTCAGACCGGCATGCAACTGTACCGCGAGCGCCATGATGGACAGGCTGTCACCTGTGAAGACTTCGTGGCGGCCATGGAAACCGCTAATCCGGTTGATTTGCAGCAATTCCGTCGTTGGTATAGTCAGGCCGGTACCCCCGAAGTACGGATCAAGCAGAATTATGACGCCGAACAACGCACTTTGACTCTTAATTTTGCGCAACGAACTCCCGCGACACCGGGTCAGACGGACAAAGCGCCTCTGACTATTCCATTACTCTTCAGTGCCTATAGCACAACGGGTCAGCGTATACTGCTGAAAGGTTCGGAGCAGGTCAGTGAACATGAGTCGGGCAGCCAGCTGTATGTACTAAATGATAGCTCGGCCACACTGAGCTTTGACAATGTTGAAGAGGAACCTGTAATTGCCTGGCTGGAAAATTTTAGCGCACCGGTGAAATTACATGCGTCGATGACGACTGCCGAGCTTGAGCTTTTACTTGGTCACGCGGAACAAGAAGTAACCCGCTGGGAAGCGGCGCAACAAATTTACCTGACGTGTTTGCAGCAGGCAGTAAACGTTAAAGGATCCGCAGAACTCTCTGAAACCCAACTGCAAGCCTTAGTAAAAGTACTGAAGGCGCCGATTGATAATGCCTTAAAGGCTCTCATTTTCACTTTGCCAAGTGCCGAAGAATTGCTGGAATATTATCCTACCGATGCACCACTGGACGCCATTGAGCAAGCCGTAACGAGCCTAGATCGTGCACTTGCTGAAGCTTTGGTTGGGGCTTTTACGGAGACCTACAATGCTCTCGATGATCAACCTGAAGACTTAAGTGGCGAAGCTATGGCGGACCGGGCTTTGCGTCAGCGTTGCCTGTATTTCTTAGCGCTCGCGCAACCGCAACAATACGATGCGGAAGTTGCGCGACTCGCGTTACAGCAGGGCAATATGACAGTACAGCGGGGCGCACTCGAAATTGCCGTGCAACATCAGTTGCCATGCGCCGAACAGGTATTGGAGGAGTTTGCTGAGCAATGGCAGGATACGCCGTTAGTAATGGATAAATGGTTCGCTGTACAAGCCAACGCATTGCACGAGAAGACCGTCGAGCGGGTGAACGATTTACTGGACCATCCGGCGTTTTCTTTGCGCAATCCGAACCGTGTTTATGCGCTGCTTGCGAGCTTCAGCCGCAACAGCTTACGCTTCCATCAACAGGACGGTAGTGGCTATAAATTATTACAACGCATAATTACGCAACTGAATACGCTAAACCCGCAGGTCGCGTCACGCTTAATTACACCTTTCATGCAATGGCGGCGATTTGATACAAGACGTCAGGAAATGCTCAAAGAAAGCCTGCTTCAGCTGCAACAACTTGCTGATTTAGCGCCAGATCTTGATGAGAAAATTGCCAGTGCCCTGGAGCAGAAAGGGGAATCACAGCAATAATCATGCAGTAACCTGTCATAATCATGTTCAGGCCGCGTCAGACGTGGTCTGAACACTACTTTTTCCCAGTAATAAGCATTGAATAGCTTAGCTAAATGTCCGACAATACTAGCTAACATCGTTTTTTGATAAAAACAAAGTAGCGTTACACCTTTCAAGGTTACAAGGATACTTAGCATGAACTCTGTTGGCGATAGCCAGACTCCCGTGATATTGCAAAAAGTGGCCACCCTCATTCAGCAACGCGCGAGCGACCGTGCTGATATCATCCAAGACTTTGCCTTACGTATGTTCCGAAATGTTTCGTCCGATGAACTGGCGCAACGCAACGACAGCGATCTCTATGGCGCAATCATGGGGCTTTGGCATAGTTTTAATGAGTACCGCCCGGGCGACAAAGCCTTAATTAAAGCTTACAATCCTGAAGTTGCCCGGCATGGCTGGGAATCCGCGCACACCATCATCGAGATCATCCAAAGTGATATGCCATTTATGGTCGACTCCATTCGCATGGCATTGTCACGGTTAGGCATTAATTCGCATTTATTGCTGCATTTGCCGCTGAGTCATGAGCGTGATGAAAAGCACCGGATTACCAAGTTACTAAAAGCCGGCACCCGCGGTGACAATGAAGTCGACACGGTATTCCTGATAGAAATTGATCGTCAGACCAGCAAAGATGCAATGGCTCAGTTAAAACGTGAGCTGGCTTCAGTGATGGATGATGTCACGGTGTCGGTTAGCGACTGGCAACCAATGCGTGAGCGCCTTGAAAGTGTAGCGAAAGAGCTGAGCGACATAAATTATCCCGGCGATGCCAATGAGCTCAAAGAAGCGCAGCGCTTCTTAAAATGGCTGGCGCAAGACAACTTTACCCTGATGGGCTATAGACGCTATGACCTGAAAGCGGTAGAAGGCGATCATCAGATTCGACAGGTGGCAGGGTCGAGCTTAGGTCTCATGCGAAAATCGGCGACCAATAAGGAACGTCTGGTTTCCTCACTGCCGGAAATAGCGCGTGAGCTAACCTTTAACAATACCTTATTGCTGGTGACCAAAACCAACTCAAGATCGCGGGTACATCGTCCGGCGTACTGCGACTATATTGGTGTTAAACGCTTTGATAAAAATGGCAAGGTGATAGGTGAAGACCGCTTTATTGGTCTCTACTCAAGTAGCTTCTATAACAACAGCGCGCGTGACGTACCATTAGTTCGTGAAAAAATTAAACGGGTGATGGATGAGTCTGGCTTTGCTTCGAACTCACACGCCGCAAAAGCGCTGCTAAACATTCTGGAAACCTATCCACGCGACGAAGTGGTGCAGGCCAGCGAAGACGACTTACTAGATGTTGGCCTGGGCGTCCTGCAAATGCAGGAACGTGACATGACCCGTTTGTTTGTGCGCCGCGACATCTTTGGACGCTTTGCCTCATGTATGGTGTATGTTCCTAAAGAGCGTTACAACACATTGCTGCGCCAAAAAACTCAGGCGATTTTATCTGCACGACTGGGCAGCAAATACGATGTGGAATTTACTACTTATTTCTCTGAATCCTCTCTGGCGCGCACGCATTATACTGTGCGCGTTGGTGACCACGTACAGGACATTGACGTGAAAGAACTGGAACACGACCTGGTTGAAGCAGCGCGTACTTGGGAAGACAACTTTGAGCGTATATTGCGTAGCACGTTTGGTGAATCCAAGACCAATGCACTCAATAAGAAATATGCCAATGCCTTCCCCCGCGCATACAAAGAAGAAGTATTGCCATCGGTGGCCATTGCTGACATTCAGCAACTGGAAGCGCTCGATAACGAGCACAAGCTGGGTATGTTGTTCTACCGTTCGCGTGAAGAAAACGAACAAAGTAAGCGTATCCGCCTGAAGCTGTTCCACAAAGACGAGCCGATACATTTGTCAGACGTGCTGCCGATGCTGGAAAATTTTGGCTTGCGCATAATTGGCGAGAGCCCTTATCAAATCAAAGCGACCAATGGTGATGTGTTCTGGGTATTGGATTTCCAGATGTTACACAGCAACACCAAGCTTGATCTTGAAGCCAGTCGTGACTTATTCCAGAACGCGTTCGCGCGGGTCTGGGACGGGCACTATGAAGACGACGGTTTTAACCGTCTGGTATTAAGCGCTGGCTTAACCGGACGTCAGGTTATTATTCTGCGCATGTTTGCCAAATACATGCGGCAGATTGGTACCACCTTCAGCCAAAGCTATATTGAGAGTACTTTCAGCAAGTACCCGGTTATCGCAACGCTGATCGTGAAACTCTTTTACAGCAAATTTGATCCCGCAGCTAAAAGCCGCAACAAAAAAATCGAAGCCCTGGAAACGCGCATCACCAGTGAGCTCGATAATGTTGCGAACCTTGATGATGACCGGATTATTCGCCGCTATGTCGAATTAATTCTTGCTGCTTTACGTACTAACTTTTTCCAGAATGATGCAAATGATCAGGAAAAACCGTACATCTCAATTAAGTTCTTACCTGAAAAAGTTCCGGAAATGCCTTTACCGCTGCCGAAATACGAAATTTTCGTTTATTCGCCGCGGGTTGAGGGTGTGCACCTGCGCGGCGGTAAAGTTGCACGCGGCGGCTTGCGTTGGTCAGACCGACGCGAAGATTTCCGTACCGAAGTTCTTGGTCTGGTAAAAGCGCAACAAGTTAAGAATACCGTGATTGTGCCAGTGGGTGCAAAAGGCGGCTTCTACTGCAAAAAACTGCCGGAAGAACGCGAAGCCTTCTTTGAAGAAGGCAAAGAATGCTACCGCACCTTTATCCGGGCATTATTAGACATCACCGACAATATTGTGGCCGGTGATGTTGTTCCACCAAAAGACGTGGTCCGTCATGATGACGATGACACCTATCTCGTGGTGGCTGCAGATAAAGGTACTGCAACGTTCTCTGATATCGCCAATGGAATTTCTAATGACTACAACTTCTGGTTGGGGGATGCGTTTGCTTCAGGCGGCTCAGTCGGTTACGACCACAAGAAAATGGGTATTACTGCGCGCGGCGCCTGGGAGTCGGTCAAACGGCACTTCCGTGAAATGGGGGTCGATTGTCAGACCACCGATTTCACTGCAGTTGGCATAGGTGACATGGCGGGTGATGTGTTTGGTAATGGCATGTTGTTATCTAAGCACACGCGTTTAATCGCTGCGTTCAACCATTTACATATCTTCATCGACCCGGATCCAGATGCGAAGAAAACCTACGCTGAGCGGGAACGTTTGTTCCAGTTGCCACGCTCGTCGTGGGAGGATTATGACAGTAAACTGATTTCTCAGGGTGGTGGCGTATTCTCACGGAGTTCGAAAGCCATTGAACTCAGCCCGGAAATGAAAAAACTGTTTAATACACAGAAGAAATCCATGACCCCAACGGATATGATCCGCGCCATTTTAACGCTGCCGGTCGATTTGTTGTGGAACGGTGGTATCGGCACCTATGTGAAATGCAGCAAAGAAAGCGACAGTGATGTTGGCGATCGCGCCAACGATGCTTTGCGGGTGAATGGTAACGAACTGCGCACTAAAATTGTTGGAGAGGGCGGTAACCTGGGACTTACCCAGCTTGGCCGCATCGAATATGCGCGCAACGGTGGACGTATCAATACCGATGCCATTGATAACGTTGGTGGTGTTGACTGTTCGGATAACGAAGTAAACATCAAGATTTTACTGAACGGGCTTGTTGCTGATGGTGAACTCACGCGCAAGCAGCGTGATAAATTACTTTACGACATGACCGATGAAGTCTCACAAATCGTTATCAAGGATTGTCACCGTCAGTCCCAGTCGATTTCCGTAACGGCCCTGCGTGGCGCTGACCAGATCAAAGAGCTGCAACGCTTTATTCACCATCTGGAGCGTGAAGGTCAGCTTAATCGTAGTCTGGAATTTTTACCGGATGATGATGAACTGGCGGAGCGTCAGGCCAATAATGAAGGCTTCACACGACCTGAGCTTGCGGTTATTACCGCTTACGGCAAGATGGTTTTGAAAGAAGATTTGCTCGATGACGCGGTGATGGAGGATCCATTCCATGCGCGTTCATTGATTAATGCATTCCCGAAACCGCTGCAAGAACCTTATGCGGACGCGATGCAGGCGCACCCATTGCGGGCACAGATTATTGCGACCCGCCTGGCAAATAATATTGTCAACGATATGGGACCTAATTTCGTGTTCAGAAAAATGGATGCGACCGGCTCAACCGCAGCGGAAGTGGCCTCAGCCTACGTAGTTGCGCGTGAGTGCTTCGATCTTCGCGGCTTAATGGAGCAGATTGAAGCTGGCAATAATAAAATACCGGCGCAAATGCAAAACCATATGCTGTTCCAGCTACGTCGCGTGGTACGCCGCGCCACTCGTTGGTTCCTGCGCCATCGCAAACCAGAGCATATGACAATTCAGCAACGTCTCGACTTTTATCAGGGCGCCTTTAATGATCTGCGCAAGAATGTGCTGGATTATTTGGTTCCCGAAGAGCGAGCTGGTCTTGAGAAAGAAATTGAACGTTTAACCAATGCTGGTGTACCAGCAAAACTGGCACAGCAGATAGGCACGTTATCGACCTTGTTCTCAGCTCTTGATATTGCCGATATTGTGCATGAAACGAACCGTAAGGTACGCAGCGTAGCGCTCGCCTATTTCCATCTGGGCGCGCGGGTATCTCTGCATTGGTTCCTTGAGCAAATCAATACACAACCCGTTGACAACCACTGGCAGGCTTTAGCGCGCGCGGCGTTCCGTGAAGAGCTTGACTGGCAACAGCGCTCATTAACCATGAGTATGCTGAAAAGCGGTGATGCTAAAACTGACGGGCTTGAAGTCTTGGATCTTTGGATGAAGGAAAATCAAGCCTATGTAGATCGCTGGTTGCATATGTTGGCCGATTTCCGTACCACTAAGAGCCATGAATTTGCCAAGTTCTCAGTGGCTTTACGCGAGCTAATGTTACTTAACCATAACTGCACGGTGACTTCTTAATGTACGGACTGGCTAAGGCGTGGCTCTTTCGCAAAGATGCAGAGCAAGCACATGAACTCACACTCAACCTGTTGAGTCGTTATGCGCGCACGCCTTTAGCCATGTTTTGGCGGCAAAAAGTAACGCCTAAACCGGTTAAAGTTATGGGTATAACGTTCCCGAATCCGATTGGCCTGGCTGCAGGCCTGGATAAAAATGCTGAATGTATCGAGGCCTTCGCGCAAATGGGCTTCGGTTTCATTGAGGTAGGGACGGTAACTCCAAGGCCGCAGGAGGGGAATCCGAAACCGCGTTTATTCCGCATTCCGGAAAAGGAAGCGATCATTAATCGGATGGGATTCAATAATAAAGGTGTGGATTATCTTGTTGAACAAGTAAAGAACACAAAGTTCAATGGCGTACTTGGCATTAATATTGGCAAGAATAAGGATACGCCGGAAGAGCGTGCCGTCGAAGACTATGTTTACTGTATGCGTAAGGTGTATCCATACGCCAGTTACATCACAGTGAATATTTCCTCTCCAAATACCCCTGGTCTGCGCGCTTTTCAACATGGGGAAGCGTTGGATAAGTTACTCAGCGCTCTGAAGCGGGAACAAGCAGCACTAACCACTAAACATGGCCGTTATGTTCCTGTTGCCGTAAAAATTGCGCCGGACCTGACAGATGAAGAACTGCAGGCCATGGCTCGTGCATTAGTGAAACATGAGATCGATGCGGTAATTGCGACCAATACCACGCTCAGCCGCGACGCGGTAGCAGGATTACCCCATGCCAAAGAGGCCGGAGGCTTAAGTGGGGCGGTGTTATTTGAGGACAGCACCCGTATTGTGCGGAAACTATCCGGATTGCTCGACGGTGCTGTACCTATTATCGCTGCAGGTGGTGTTGATTCGCACGCTGCTGCCAAGGCAAAACTAGCTGCAGGAGCCAGTTTAGTACAGATTTACTCAGGCTTTATTTATAAAGGTCCAAAATTAATTGCGGACATAGTGAATCGCTTGTAATTTAATCTTATCTTAGCTATGTTAAGCAGCATCTAATAACTATAAAAAGGGGATAACCGTGCACGCATCTCAGCACTGGCGCTGGATATATGACCCCGAGCAGCAACAGCTCGTTATTGAACTTGACCATGGTCTTGTGCACAAGTGTCCCTACAAACCTTCCCGCTTAATTCCGATGAAACCCATGCATGCTGCCTTCACCATGGAAGATGCGAGCTGTTTTCAGGAGTTTTACGACGCCCTGTCAGCTTATGAATTATGGGATCCGATGTTGCTCACTCAAGCGGCCATTAATCGCACAATTCTGGAACGTTTCGGGCGCCCACAGATGCCCCAAAGCTGGTACTTTCAGTCCTGTGAAACGGTGCCAAATTATACCCTCGAAACGGGAGCCTTAATCGAGCTCAATTCAGGTACCGAAACCGGCATTTTTGCAATCATGACCATCGACGATGAATTCGCTGAATGTATGCTGCTGACCAATTCACTGACAATATCTGATGTCAAAGTCATGCAGCAATTCGAGTCGGTGAAAGTTCTGCATAATCGTCTTCAACCCAGTCATTACCTGCAATTACACTACGACGACGATCATTTACGCCACGCATAAGTGAGCTTCTGGTGTTGCATAGTCTCAAATTCCTTACAATTTCTGCCATACTTATCGGCGGATTAAGCAGTTGCGAGCGAACGATGCCCAATCATGGCAGTTATACGACCTCTTTGCGGATCATGGAAACCAGTGATGTTCATGGTCAATTGCTGAGTTACGACTATTTTTCTGAACAGAATAAACCCGGCCTGGGTCTGGCTGCCACAGCGCTGCTCATTGCCGAGGCCCGAAAAGAAGCCCCACTTAACTTACTGATTGAGAATGGCGATTTGCTCCAGGGCTCAGCACTTGCCGATTGGGCTGTGGCTGAATTTCCAGTGGCACAGGCGACGCATCCCATTATCGCTGTTCTGAATCAGTTAAAGTACGATGTTGCCAACCTTGGCAACCACGAATTCAATTTTGGCCTGGATTTTCTTGCCCATAGCTACCGCGATGCAGAGTTTCCAATTGTTAGCAGTAACCTGCAGTTACTTGAGCAAGCGCCTTCGGCGCTCGCAGCGCAACTAACACCTATTGCCTGGTTTGACTATTCAGTGACGCCACCGTCGTCCGCGCCTGTTCCTTTAAAAGTTGCGGTAATCGGCGTAGTTCCGCCGCAAATCATGCAATGGGATCAGCACCATCTCGAGCATAAGGTCCAGGTTGACGACATGCTAAGTAGTGCCCGTGATGCTGCCCGGCAAGCGCGTCACCAGGGCGCTGATGTGGTAATTCTCGCGGCCCACACCGGCATGCCAAAGCATACCGCCAACCCAGAAGATGCCGAGCAAACTGGCTGGTTATTGGCCGGCATCAAGGACATTGATGCGTTGCTGTTAGGGCATCAACATGAAGTTTTCCCTGGCACTAATGTTTATGACCTGTTGCCTGAAGTAAATAGCAATCTCGGCACTATCCGCGGTATTCCCGCCGTACAGCCAGGAATTTATGGCAGCCATCTGGGCATTATCGACTTACAGCTTACCTATGATTTTGCCGACAAGAAGTGGCAGGTAAGTGATTTCCAGACAAGCGTGCGTGCTGTTAATGACAGCATGCACGAAGCTCCCGTCATAAAACAACAGATAGACCCTGCGCACAAAGCAACTCTGGATTTCATGCAGCAGCCAATAGGGCAGACCCTGGTACCTTTGAGTTATAAGACCGCGCGTGTGCAGCCAAGTAGTGCAGTACAGTTTGTACAACGAGCGCAGGCCTGGCAGGCACAGCAGTTGCTAACGGCCCATGGCTTAGCTGATTTGCCGTTGCTAAGCGCGGCCGCGCCTTTTGATGCAGCATTTGCTGCCAATGATCGGGCGACTACTATTGCCGCGGGGCCGATCACTCGCGGGGCTATTGGTGATCTCTACCGTTATCCTAATACTCTGGATGTCGTTAAAGTTAATGGTGCGCAACTGAAAGCCTGGTTAGAACACAGCGCTGAGGGATTGTTATCCGCCGCGACAGTAGCAGGGAAGCAATCAGAACAATGCTGGTCACTTATTAACGAAGATTTCCCGCATTATAATTTTGATATGATTCTGGGAGTCGATTATAACATCGACGTCCGCCAGCCAGTCGGTGACAGGATCGTTAATTTAACGTACCGGGCTCAACCCGTGGCCGCAGACGATGAATTTTATGTGGCAACCAACAACTACCGCGCTACCGGCGGGGGAGATTTCCCGTCGCTGGACGGACAAAATATCGTAGCCCGCGGCGCAGACATGCTGTCAGACGTGTTGTTAGGTTATATTGGGTCACTACCAGAAAATAGCTATCAGGAACAAATCGAGGAACATTGGCAAGTTATCGGAATTGGTTGCGGGGGCAGGATTTGAACCTACGACCTTCGGGTTATGAGCCCGACGAGCTACCAGACTGCTCCACCCCGCGTCCGATGCTGCGCATGTTACCAAGCTTTCAGGATAACGCAATGCTTATTCGCAGCAACTGCTGATTATTTCACCGATTCCGGTCCGACTGCTGCTTTTTAGCACAATTGCGACAATACAGTGCGCTCTGCATCACGTATAATCGAGCCGTTTTCAATGACGCAAAAGGATCATCCACAATTATGACGTCAGCTTTGCAACTTTTTGCAACCTGTGCCAAAGGTCTCGAACCACTGCTGTTCGATGAGTTACATAGCCTGGGCATCGATGATGTACAACAAACCCTAGCCGGTTGTCGCTTTAGCTGCGATCTCGAAGGTGCGTACCGCGTATGTTTGTGGAGCCGCCTGGCGAGCCGGGTACTCCTACAGCTTGGTCAATGTCCCGTGGGCTCAGATCTGGCCGCGGTTAGTGCTGAAGTGGCTGCCACGCCATGGCCCGAGCACATGACTGCCGAGCAGTCCTTTGTGGTCGATTTCACCGGCCAGAATCAACAGATCCGACATACCCAGTTTGGTGCACAGCTGGTCAAGGACGGTATTGTCGATCACTTCCGCCACGCCGGGCTAGGGCGGCCCAACGTTGATAAAGCGGAGCCGGACATTCGCATTAACGCCCATCTACAGCGTGATCAATTGACCTGGTACCTGGATTTAAGCGGTGAAGCGCTACATCGACGGGGCTACCGCCTGCAACAGGGGCAGGCACCACTACGTGAAACCCTGGCGGCAGCGATTGCTATTCGCGCCGGGGTAAATTCCGCGACAGAAGTTATTGTTGATCCATTTTGTGGCTCGGGTACTTTGCTTATTGAAGCCGCCATGATTGTGCTTGAGCATGCGCCAGGCTTGCGTCGCACCCACTGGGGTTTCAGCCATTGGCAGCAACATCAACCACAAATCTGGCAACAGCTCCTCAGTCAGGCAGAGCAACAACACCAACAGGCAAAAGCGGCACGACCACTGCGTCTGTATGGTTCGGACAATGATCCCCGGGTATTGGCTATTGCTGATCAAAACGCGCAACGGCTTGAACTGAATGGCTTTTTCACCTGGGAATCCAGTGATGCAACCAAACTCAATGCGCCAGAGAGGGGGGCTTCCGAGCAAAGCTCATTGCTGCTTTGTAATCCCCCCTATGGAGAACGGCTAGGCGAAGAAGTCGAGACCTTGTTGTTGTATCGTCGCTTTGGTCAACGGTTACGGCAGGAATTTAACGGCTGGCAAATAGCGATTTTAGCCGGTGACGAGAGTCTGTTAAAACGAGTTAAACTGCGCAGCCACAAAAAATACAAGCTGTATAACGGTGCCCTTGAGGTGATTCTGGCGCTTTATGACTTGAGTCAGGAGCAAGTTGAGTTTACTAAAGAGCAATCTGATGATTTAGCTAACCGGCTTAAAAAGAATTACCAAAAATTTGAAAAATGGGCGGCAAAAGAAAGTCTTAGCGCCTGGCGCATGTATGATGCAGACCTGCCCGAATACAACGCGGCAGTGGATGTGTATAACGAACATCTCGTCATTCAGGAATATGCAGCACCTAAAGATATTCCGCCAGCCTTGGCAAAAGAACGCTTATGGCATTTGCTTGATACCCTGGCTGAAGTATTGCCGTTCTCAGCCGCTAATATGCATTTAAAAGTGCGCCAGAAACAAGCGGGCAAACAGCAGTACCAGCGTCAACACTTGCGGGCCATTACTACCGTTGTTCACGAGTACAACGCACAGTTTATCGTCAATTTAAGTGACTATCTGGATACCGGTCTGTTTCTTGACCATCGTTGGGCACGAAAAACCATTGGCGAATTGAGCCAGAATAAAGTTGTTCTGAACCTGTTCGCCTATACCTGTAGTGCTTCTGTACATGCGGCATTAGGTGGCGCGCGGGCAGTTACCTCTGTGGATCTATCCAAAACATACCTTGCCTGGGGCGAAGAGAATTTTCGTCTCAATGGCCTGCAGCTGCGACCACATAGCTTTATACAGGCCGATTGCATGCAATGGTTACAGCGACAACCGCCACAGCAACGTTTTGATCTGATATTTCTCGATCCACCAACCTTTTCCAATTCGAAACGGATGCATGATGTGCTTGATATTCAACGTGACCATGTGCAGTTGCTCAAGCTTGCCGCGCGATTATTGAAAGATGATGGCGTGATTATCTTTTCGAACAACAAACGTCGCTTCAAACTGGATGAAGCTGGCCTGGCTGAGGCTTTTTTGCAGGCAGAAGACTGGACCAAACGCTCGATTAGCCCGGACTTTGCAAGACATAAAGGTATTCATCAGCTGTATAAGGTGACTCAGCGTGTCGACTGATTTTTATTTATTGAGTAAGCCGAATTGCCCATTGTGTAATGAAGCCCTTGCCCAGTTGCATCAGTTGCAACTGGAGGAGCCGATTCGTCTGCATTGGGTCGATATCAGTGAACAACCGGAACTTTATGAAGAATACGCCTTACTGGTCCCGGTGTTAGTGCGAGAAGCAGACGATGCGGAACTACGTTGGCCGTTCGGTGAGCAATTAATGGAGTTTGTAACAGTATGACGGTTTTACGCGTGCAACAGGCACAGCTCGCCTTTGGTAATGAACCCATATTAGATCGTGTTGACTTGCTTATCGAAGCAGGCGAACGACTCTGTCTGGTAGGCCGCAATGGTGCCGGCAAATCAACCCTGCTAAAAGCGATTGCCGGAGACATCCAGCTCGACGAGGGAACCATACAGAAAGTAGGGGATACAGTGGTGGCGAGGTTGCCTCAGGATCCTCCTGCGAACTCGGATCAACGTGTCTACGATTATGTTGCCGAAGCCCTGGCTGATGTCGGCGAAGTATTGAAGCAGTACCATGAAGTCTCGCAACAACTTACCGAGGAAGTACCCGACGATAAGCTGTTAGATAAACTTGCAACCTTGCAAACCCAGCTTGAAGCCGCGGATGGCTGGCAGTTACAAACGCGCATCGAGCAAACACTGACGCGCTTAGGGCTGGACGAAAACACCTCGATGGCGAGCTTGTCCGGCGGCTGGTTACGGCGCGTAGCTCTGGCGCGTGCTTTGGTTGTTGATCCTGATTTATTGCTGCTCGATGAGCCAACCAACCACCTCGACATCAATATGGTGCAGTGGTTAGAAAGCGTATTGCTGGATTTTCAGGGTGCGGTATTGTTTATTAGCCACGACCGTATGTTCATTCGCCGTCTGGCAACCCGTATTATTGATCTTGATCGCGGAAAATTGAGCTCGTTTCCTGGCGACTACGATCAGTATTTAACCGCAAAACAAGAACTGTTAGAAGTTGAAGCTAAGCACAACGCCGAGTTTGATAAAAAACTGGCACAGGAAGAAACCTGGATCCGGCAAGGCGTTAAAGCGCGACGCACACGCAACGAAGGCCGGGTGCGTGCGTTGCAGGCCTTACGCAATGAACGCAAACGACGCCGGGAGCAACAAGGGTCTGCCAAACTCGCAGTACAGGAGTCGCAACGCTCGGGTAAGTTGGTGTTCGAAGGCGAGAACATGAGCTTAAGCTTTGCCGGTCAGCCAATCTTTAAAGATTTTAACCTTACCCTACAACGAGGCGATAAGATCGCGCTTGTGGGGCCAAACGGTTGTGGTAAGAGTACCTTAATCCGGGTGGTGTTGGGGCAGCAGGAAATCGATAGTGGTGTGTTGAAGCTGGGGACCAACCTCGAAGTGGCTTACTTCGACCAACACCGCGCGAAACTTGATCCGCAGAAATCAGTGGCCGAAAACGTAGGCGAAGGCAAGCAGGATGTTACCTTTAACGGGCGCACCCGCCATATCCTGAGCTATTTACAGGATTTTCTGTTTGTTCCGCAACAAGCACGCACGCCGGTACATGCGCTGTCTGGTGGAGAGCGTAATCGGGCATTGTTGGCCAAGCTGTTTTTGCAGCCAAGTAATCTGCTGGTGCTTGATGAGCCCACTAATGATCTTGATATAGATACCCTCGAACTGCTTGAACAAATCATCGCAGACTACCAGGGGACAGTGATTCTGGTGAGCCACGATCGCGAATTCGTTAACAATACCGCGACCAGTATTCTGTTGTTTGAGGGCGCTGGTAAAATCACCGAAATCGTTGGGGATTTTAACGATGTTGAACATTATTTAGCGCATCAAACGAGTAAGGGAACTAAACCAGTACAGCCGCAGTCAGAAAAGCCTGCAAGCAAAGCTTCAGAGCCAATAAAGAAAAAGTTATCCTATAAGCTGCAACGTGAACTTGATATGCTACCCAAGCGCATCGAATCATTAGAGGCAGAGCAACAGGAGTTACAAGCGCAAGCCAGCAACGCTGACTTTTATGATCAGCCGCATGAAGTAACAGGGCCGGTTCTTGAGCGTTTAGCCGCTCTGGAAGACGAGCTTATTGCTGCGCTTGAACGTTGGGAAGAACTCGAAAATTTACAAAAAGAGAGCAGTTGAATCACATATGAAAAAATTTACTTTAGGGGTGCTTAGCGTAGCTGTCGCTTCGTCTTTTTTAAGCCCGGCAAAGGCCGAAGTCTTCACGTTTCAACAACTTGAAACCCCTGAAGAAGTCCGCCATTTGTATCCAACGGATATCAACGACAATCGGCATACAACGCTATTAGGACAGTTTCCTAACGATCTTGAAATTGATTTAACCAAGGTTCAGCCAAGCACACTGGCCTCAATTGGTATTGATCCTGAGTCAGAAGACCTGGCCGATTATTCACTGAGTTATAACCAGTACAGCGAATTGGTTCGCATATTGCGCGATAGCGTCAGTCCACAGCTTCGGAATCCACGCATCAGCTTCTATTTTGCGGGCTATTTCGATGGCCAGAGTGTTACTTTTAATAACTTTTTTAACGATACCGACCCCGAAACCCCAGAATTAGCGAACACTTCTGACCACTATTTTTACGGTCTGAATAACAATGATATTCGGGTAGGTTGGGGCACTGCACCTTATCGCTACGAGAGTTTTACTTACACCACCGATGGCGATGACCCGGAAACTATTACCTATGAAGCCGCTGAGCGCGATTTTATACGTCAGGCAATGTGGGCAGACGGTAACCAGACCAAGACCTACCCAGCGCCAGAACAGGCCTATTTGGGTGGTGAATCAGCCATGATGGAGATCAACGATCAAAATATGGCGGTCGGTTTTGTCAGTACGGCCTTGAGTCCGGACGCCATAGAGTATGCGGAACAGTGTGAAACCGCACTTGCGGAAGGTGACGCGATCCGTTCCGTCTACGGCTGTATGTGGCAGCGCTGGTTTTCGTTGCGCAATGCTACAGCAACAAACCTGCAGAATTATTACAACCGCACCAGCATTGCCAGCAATCAGTCTATTTACGACATACAGGCAGCAGTGTGGCAGCTCGATGCCAACGGTGACATCATCACTGTGGATTACTATCCGACCTTGATGGAACGCGCTGAGGACGACGACGCTGATTTCTCCAGCTATGCGTTCGCAATCAATAATAATGGTATTGCAGTGGGCCAAAGCTGGACCTATTACGAAGGCATTGCCGAAGCAAATCGCCGGATCAAAATGCCTGCAATTTTTAAAGATGGCGAAACCCTGCCAATCACTGAAAATCCAGATTATATCTGGGGCGCTGCAACGGACATTAATGATGAAAACCAGGTGATTGGTTTTGTCATCCGCAGCATTCAGGGGATTCAACGTAATGTTGGCTTCATGTATGAAATTGATACTGACACCTTTACCGAACTCCCGGGATTTTTCGTGGGGTCCAGTACCTTACCAGCAGCAATTAATAATGCCGGCGTGATCGTTGGTTCTGGTGAGATTGAAGCAAGCTTGTCGACGCAACGTCGCCGGGTTGGCTTCAGCTACGATAGCGCCGCGGAAAACGTAGCCTTTGTCGATCTCAATACTACTGTTGACTGCGAAGCTGAGTTATTTATTGCCACTGCCGATGGCATTAATAATGATGGTGTGATTGCCGCAACGACAATTAACGAAACTGAAATTGTCGATGATGAAGGCAATATGCGAACTGAGCAGTTTGCCAAGACGATTATCCTGGATCCCACCTCGGGGGAACCCAATCAATGTTCAGTTATAGATAATCGTGTTGAGCGCCAGGGCGCTGCGACTGGCTTCGGAGGTCTCTTCGCTATGTTCTTGATCGGTGGCCTTATTACGGTTCGTCGTTGGATCAAAGCTTAACGGAAAAACTTGTTCTAAAAAAAATTGAACGCAGATCTGACGCTTTTTCAGCAGCTTAGCCGGCGAACTGGAAAAGCGTTTTTTTTTGCTATTGAACTCCCTCTCTAAGTTGCTATCTATAATACAAGAGCGAAAAAAAATTCGCTCTTAGTAAGAAAGATTACAAGAACAACTGGACGAGGAAATTAATGATGAAAAGACAGAAACGCGATCGCCTGGAACGGGCACATGCAAAAGGTTTCCAAGCTGGTGTAGCGGGTCGATCAAAAGAGCTATGTCCGTATCAAAATCAAGAAATTCGTTGTCAGTGGTTAGGCGGTTGGCGCGACGCGCAAGAAGCGCGGAGTGTAGGATTATATCGTTAATCTGTCCAAGGCAAATTAGCTAAAGATTATCAACTTCTGAAAAAACAAAGCCCGCATAAAGCGGGCTTTTTTATGAAAACGTGATTGTGCCAGACGGAATCAGAAGTTGGATGTGTCGGTGAACAATCCTACCTTAAGATCCTTAGCGGTATAGATGGTCTTACCGTCAACTTCAACGCGACCGTCAGCTACGCCCATGAATAATTTACGCTTAATTACGCGCTTCATATCAATGAAATAGCTTACTTTCTTGGCTGTCGGGAGAATCTGACCAGTGAATTTTACTTCGCCAACACCTAGCGCACGGCCACGGCCGGGGCCGCCGCTCCAGGCCAGAAAGAAGCCCGTCAACTGCCACATGGCATCTAATCCGAGACAGCCCGGCATAACCGGATCACCTTTAAAATGGCATTCAAAGAACCAAAGATCCGGGGTGATATCGAGTTCAGCGTGGATGAAGCCTTTACCGTATTCGCCGCCTTCGTCACTAATGGTGACAATGCGATCCATCATCAGCATGTTGGGGGCGGGCAACTGGCTATTCCCTGGACCAAACATCTTGCCTTCGGAGCAAGCGAGCAGGTCTTCGCGATTTAAGCTTGATTGAGTCATAAACACCTTGTCTGCGGCGTGAAAAGTGCAGCTAGCTTAGCGAACACTTGTACGCTAAACAAGTCCGACTAGTCACTTTACCAGATTCGCTTGTACCATGGTTGCTCTGGTTCGCAGTGTTGCAGCTCGTCCAGACGCTTCTCAATTCGGGCATAAAGGTGGTTCTGTTTCTCACCAGTTAGTAGAGTGAGCGCCTCTGCCACGTCATCAATAGCATAAACATGGTAATGACCAGCAACCACAGCTGCAATCACGTCAGGCTCGAGATTGAGCTGACTCAGATTAGCACTTGGAATAATCACCCCTTGCTTGCCATCAAAACCACGTTCCTGACACAATGCAAAATGCCCTTCAATTTTTTCATTTACTGCACCAATGGCTTGTACACGACCAAATTGATCGACTGCGCCGGTGATTGCCAGCCCCTGGGCAATTGGTGCTTCGGCTAACGCCGAAAGCAAACAGCAGAGTTCGGCGAGGGAGGCACTATCACCATCCACTTCGTAGTACGACTGTTCGAACACAATAGTGGCGGATAAACGCATTTCTTCACTGCGGGCAAAGACATTGGCGATGTAGGCCGACAAAATCATCACACCTTTAGTATGAATATTACCGCTTAACTCTGACTTTCGGTCGATATCAATGATGTCACCGTCGCCATAATGCACCGTGGCAGTAATCCGTGTCGGTTCACCAAATTCAGTGCCACCCATGGAGACCACCGTCAGACCGTTAACCTGGCCGACAACGCTACCGCTGGTTTCAATATAAACCTGGCCTTCAAGAATTTGCCGCCGGCTTAGTTCAGCGATGTAACCATCGCGATGCAGGCGTTGTTGTAATACCGCCAGAATCGTATCGTGATCAATGCAGTCACGCTCTTGCTCGACTGCCAGCGCAGCTGCCTCCCGCAAAAGCTGCATGAGCGCTATGGTGTCGAGGGATAGCTCGGTTTGATAGTCGCTTAAGCGCGACGCGTACTTCAATACAAGCGGGATCGCCGAGCGTGCGAGCGGCAAGGTAGCAGCTTCACGTTCAACATAACTTAGATAATCAAAGTAGGGCACCAGTGGGTTTTGACTTACCGGGTAATGGGAAGAAAAGTCCGCCAGATAAGGGAAAAGGTTATCAAAATCACGATCCAATTCACGAAGTTGTGCATAGATTGAACGATCACCAAGTAGCAGTACTTTTAAATGAATCGGTACCGGCTCTGGTTGATAATAGGCAGCGATATTTGCTTCACCTGGCTGGGGCCAGTGAAATAGGCTGGTGCGCAGGATATACTTCAATTTCCGCCATAAGCCAGGCTGCATCAGCAATTCTTCGGCATCGATGGCCAGGACGCCACCGTTTGCTTTTAATAGCGCGCCCGGTTGGATCAAATGTAACTCTGAGGATATTGTCCCTTCAACTGACTGCAGTCGAATACTGCCGAACAAACTGGTTTCTGTAACCCGATCGCAAAGCACGAAATCGTCTGACTGAGCATCCGATTCGACGATAACCATAGCCAGTTCTTTACCGGGCAAATCGGCCAGACTCTTGTCTTTGATTTTCTCCAGATAACTGGCGAGTCGCTCACTGACAAAGGTGTCGGTTAATTTTTTCATTGCGCTGGCCCGGGCATCTGGATCCAACTCGAAAATTGCCATTAAGCCTTCTAATACTGCGCGGGCAGTACCTGCTGGCACATTGACACATAAAGGTTCGTTCGCGGAATCAGGATTCGCCAGGTACAACCAATCGAACCGTTCAAAATGAATCCATTGATGACGCGCCTGTAACTCTTGTAGTACATCCACTACACGCAATCCTGGCGAAGTTACCACGTAGCCGTGCGCATAACGTCCGCCAATACGCATGGTTTGTTTAATCGCGGCTAACGCCCGATCCTGACCAATAAGTGGATTAGCTTGCGGAGAAGCAGGGCGCTGTTGCGCCCATTCATCTATGGGAGGCTGCAATTGTTCAGCGGCGACGCGCATCAATTTATCCTTAATTATTTACTTTAATCTTGAACCTGGGTTGAAACAGCTTCAACCGAATAGCCTAAGTCCTTAAGCAGCTTGATCATACCAGCATTGCCACCTAAATGGCCTGCACCGACCGCAATAAATTCGCTTCCCGGAGCCTGTAATTCAGCATCCAGCTGTTGTTGCCAGTTACGGTTGCGATCATCCAGTAATAACGCGGTGTATTCTGCATAGGCGTCGGTATCCGCAATCATCCGGTAAAGGCCTTCCATGTCTTCTGCGACATACAATTTGATCATTTTATCCAGTTCAGCCTTTGCAGCAGATTCATCTTCTAAGGCTTCAATTAACCACTGTACCTGCTCTTCATAGGGGATTTGGTCGAATATACCAAACTGGAAATCAACGCTTTCCAGGCCATCAACCGCTTTTTGCTGTTGCACGGCTTGCTGAGTGAAGTGGCCTTCATAAGACATTTGCTGCTCACAACCCATTTGCGAGGTCATGACCATGCTACTTAAGATAAATGGCCGCATACCATCGAAGGTGGTTAATCCCATACCCATGGTTTCGGTCAAAAAGTTATCCAGTAGCACGTATTGATCCTCGCTTAGCTGGGCCGAAAGTTTACGACCCTGAGGGTCAAGTAACTTCGTTTGCATTGATTGCATGACGCCCGGATCCGCCATATCAAGCTCCATAATCAAACGATCAGCTTCATTAAAAGCCGTTGCTGTTTGTTCGTGAACGGTAAAATCGTTCGCGCAAATCATGTGAATGGTACCAAACAGGTAAGAGGGTTCTGCCATTTCGTTACCGCTGATTTTATAAAGCAGCGACGCCTGAGCACTGCCAACTGACAAAATGCCAGCGGCCATAAGCGTGGAAAATCTTTTCAACATGTCCTGATGTCCTTATGAGTTTTTTTGAATCATTGTTAAACCTAGGTGCAGTTTAAGCTGAAGCACCGCCAGACACAATTCACCGGGGGCGTGAAACCCCCTCTATTTACCATTTTACCAATTGCGCATAATGTATATTATGTTAAATGGTCTATGGATAAGTAATATAAACCTAAGTGGGTGTTCACATAATTTGGTGTTCTTACGTAATTATTTGGCAGTAACTGCCCTATGAATAGTACAGATTTCACGTAGCGCACGATTCTGCTTACTGTTCCAGATAGGCTTTTAGCGAATCCATCTGTTGTTGCAGCACGCCATCGACTGCTGGTGCCCACTCGGAAAGATCGTTCGGCGAGTAGCCACCGACACGGTAATAAACTTTGAGGATACTTTGATTGGGGTCATCGGTTGCTTGCAGGCGCCAGTCCATTACGCCGTGTAAACCTTCGCCCTGCAATGGCCCAAGACCACCACTAAAACGAATGAGTTTGCCTGGCTCAACTTTAATCACCCGCAGGTGTTCGGTTTGTCCCTGCTTTGCGACTTCGCACAGACAACCACCGAGTTTAGCATCAAGGTACATGTTTTGGCTGTCGCCATACCAGGTGTGTGCAGCAATCCACCAGTTATCTATTTCACTGGTCATGGCCGCGAAAGCTCCAACAGGGTTTACCGGAAGCCGACGTTCGAAGTTTAAAGTAAATCCGTCATGCCGACTATCCGTGACCTCTGCGGCCGCACTCACTGTGAATGTTACCGTTGCAAGTGCGACTATTAATTTAAATCCGGCTGACTTTATCATTGCTGTTCTTCCGCTTTTTCCATTTCATTCTCTAAACGCTGGGTTTCATCAGCACGCGGCTTGGTAAAACGCGCCAATCCCAGGTAGATAACCGGAGTTAAGTAAAGCGTAAACACGACTGCAAAGGCAAGTCCACCGAACACCACCCAACCAATCGAATTACGGGCTTCAGCTCCGGCGCCGACCGAGAGTATCAATGGCAAGGCGCCAAGCAATGTTGATACCAGTGTCATCATAATTGGGCGTAAACGGATATCAGCGGCATTTTCAACAGCTTCGCGCACAGATTGGCCCTTATCACGCAGCTGGTCAGCAAACTCAACCAACAAGATGGAGTTTTTCGCTATTAAGCCAATCAGCATAACCAAGCCAATTTGCGAGAAAATATTTATCGACGTACCGGTAAGGAACAATGCGAAGAATGCAGCAGCAATACCAAAAGGTACCGTCGCCATAACCACAATAGCACTGTTTACGCTTTCAAACTGAGCTGCGAGTACCAGCAATACAATTAAGAAAGCCAGCACATAAGTCATCATGATTTCGCGTTCAGTTTCTTCATAAGCTTCCGCCTCGCCCAGCAATACCATACCTATGTTATCAGGTAATGTTTCAGCTGCGATTTCACGTAATTTCTCAACCACCTGTTCAATTGGGATACTGGTCGGCATCTGCATGTCGACTTCGATTGCACGACGTTGGGCACGACGCTCAAGCTCTGCAGCAACCCCCTCCTCGCTAATCGTAGCAACACTTGAAAGTGGCACTAATGAGCCATCCGCGCTGCCCACGTACAGGTTAGAGAGATCCGTAGGTGATTTAATCTGACTGCGCTCAGCTTGCAACATGATTGGCACAGCCTGATCGCCAATGTTCAAATCGACAATGTCATCGCCATTGATAGCAACCCGTAAGGTGGCCGCGACATCACTGAGGGAAACACCGAGATCTGACGCCCGGCGCCGGTCAATATTCACCCGCAGCTGTGGCTGTGTTGGTTGATAGCCTACGCGCGGAAAGCCAATTTCTGGCATCGCCTCCTGCGCAGCTTTACCAAAGGCTAATGCGGCGTCGTAAATTTCACGGTAATTGTCGCCGGTTAAAGCAACTTCCAAACCACCGCCCTGGCCGCGCAGATTTAAACTGTTCGATCCAAATGCGCGCGCGGGTGCTCCGGGAATACGGCTAAGCGGCTCGCTGATCTCATCAATAATCTCCTGTTGCGAACGATCGCGTTCCTCCCAGTCAGTTAACCGCACGGTGATAAACACCAGGTTTGGATCCCACTGACCCACACGGGTATTAATGCTGTCAACGGCTCCGCCATTAACATAGGGAAGTAAGATTTCTTCCATTTGCTGCGCCTGGCGGTTCATAAAGTTAAGCCCAACCCCATCGGGGCCCCGGGCAAAAATACGAATCTGACCACGATCCTCAGAAGGCATCAGCTCACTATCAACATTCATATAGAAACCGACGGCACTGCCGGCAATCAGCACACAAATGGCAAACACCAGTTTGGCATGATCCAGCACCCAGTGAAGGGTTTTCACATAGCGATTACGGAAGCGGCTACCAAGCCGGGTTAAAAATGTTTCTTTATGATCTTTCAAAGGTAAGCGCGCGGTCAGTGCCGGTACCAGCGAGAGTGCAACAAAGGATGAAATAATTACCGCTGCTGCTAATACCCCGCCAAACTCCCGGAACAGGCGGCCCGCGGTTGATGGTAAGAAGGCGATCGGAACAAACACCGCAACCAGCACTGCTGTTGTTGCGACGACTGCGAAAAACACTTCACGGGTACCGATTACAGCAGCGGCTCGCGCGCCAAGCCCCATACTGCGCCGGCGCTGGATATTCTCTGAAACGACGATGGCATCATCGACAATTAAACCGGTGGCCAGCACCAGGGCAAGTAAGGTAAGTATGTTGATCGAGAAACCCAACGCCCAGATCACCGCAATGGATCCGATCAGGGCTACAGGTATTGAGACTGCCGGGATAATGGTTGCGCGTCCGGAACCAATAAATAGCCATAAGGTGGCAACCACAAGTAAAATAGTCAGAGCTAACGAGGTGATGACCTCTTCCACCGAGCCACGAATGAATTCAGCATCGTCACTGGTCACTCGCAGAGTGAGTTCAGGATACTGTTTTTTCAGATCTTCAACCAGACGCAACACTTCATTCGAGATTTCGATGGTATTCGAGCGAGCCTGACGAATAATGCCTAAACCGAGAACCTGCTTGCCATCGAGTCTGGTAATACTGCTCGCATCTGCAGGGCCAAAATAAACGGTAGCGACGTCACCGATTCTGGTGGTTTCGTTAATAATAATGTCTTCGACATCTTTGGTCGTCACCGAACTCGCATCGGCACGTACGATCAGTTGTTGGTCCGTCGATTTCAGGCTGCCTGCAGGAACATCGAACGGCGCCTGTCGAAGTACTGCCGCCACGTCACTTACCGTTAGCTGATAGCTTGCCAATAGCAAAGGTTCGATAACCACCCGCATCACCCGGCGGCGATCACCGGTTAAACGCACATCAGCTACGCCCGGGATATTCAGGAAGTTGGGAGCAAGATCCGTTTCTACCCGCTCGGTCAATGCTGGAAGATCAAGTGTCTCGCTGGAGATTGCCAGGGAAATCACAGATTCCGCATCGTTATCCGCTTTAATAATCGCAACGTTTTCCACCTGTTCCGGCAGTCCGCGTTGCACCCGACTTACCGACTCGCGGGTTTCGTTTGCAGCATTATCGAGATCAATGCCCGGCCGGAATTCAACCACTACCCGCGAGCTGCCCTCTTCACTTGAGGCCCGTATGGATTTAACGCCGCTAACGCGCGCCACGGCGCCTTCCAGACGGCTGGTGACTTCTGTATCAACAGTCTCTGGCGCTGCGCCCGGATAACTGGCAGTAACGGAAATGACTGGCCGATCAACATCGGGTAATTCACGAACTTCAACGCCCTGAATTGCGGCAAGGCCGGCAATAATAATAAGTAAATTTAAGACAACGATCAGTACCGGACGACGAATCGACAGCGACGGTAAATCATTTAATTGCGGTGCCCATTTCATTAGTCAGAACTCCCACTGGCTAATTCTAACTCTTTAACAGTCTGGCCTTCGCGCAAGCTCTGCACACCCTCAACAATCAGTTCATCGCCAAGTTGCAGATTACCGTCGACCAGCACACGTCCTGGCAGACGTTGCTTAATGGATACATCGACGCGCTTTGCTTTATCGTCTTCAACAATCCAGACATAGGCACCTTCCGGCCCCCACATCAAGGCGGCTTCGGGCACCGAAGGGTAACTGTCACCGGTTAATGTTAAGGCCACACGAAAGCTCATGCCAGGACGGTAAGTATCATTATTATTATCTATGATCGCTCGGATCCTTAATGTGCGGCTAGTGGGATCTATCCGGGAGCCAATTTCCGCGACCTCTGCCGACAGTGGGTCTTGCATTCGCTGCCAGGAATAGACTTTCAAGTCAGCACCTTGTTCAAGCATCGCAACAGAGGCTTCAGGGGCCTGAAAATCAATATACAGACGCTCGCGCTTATCCAGGGTTGCAATTAAGGTTTGCGGAGTAATGCGATCGCCCGCTTCCACATCTGTAATTCCAATCACGCCGCTGAACGGAGCGACAACCTGACGATCATCTAAATTGGTTTGTGCTTCATCAACCGCAACCTCTAGTAGATCACGGGCGATAACTGCTTCATCCAACTGGCTTTGCGGAATCGCGCCCTCCAGTTGGCTTGCTTTTAATCGTTCAACGGTGCGTTCAGCATCAGCTAACTGCAATTTTGCCCGCTGCAATGCAATACGCTGACGTCGATCATCGAGCTGCACCAACACCTGACCCTGTTCCACCTGGTCGCCGGGCTCAAAATTGACTGCAGTCACCACATCCCCCACGGCTGGATAAAGCTCGACAGATTGCAGTGCCTCAGCATAGGCCACGGCTTCGACTTGCTTACGCTCGCGCTCGAACCCTAAAGGTTGCTGCACGACTAACGCCGCTTGCTCAGAATTTCCCCATTGTTGCGCTGCAACGGTTGTAACAACTGAAGGCACAGTTAAGCCAATGGTGAGAATGGAAACAGTTAGAGCGGTGGACAACTTCATTGAATTCGATTTCCTTATGCACGAGGTGATGTACTTGCTAAAGACTATGCGCATTTCAGCAAATACGATCAAAAAAGACTGCTCATCTACGATGAACAGTCTTTTAGATACGCCAGTTTAACAAATTACTGTTGGCTGGGCTTAGCTTTGAGGACTTCAGTGAGTCCAGCCACGGCACCGCCGATATCTGCCAGTTGCGCTGGCAATATTAAGGTGTTGGTTTCTTTCGCCAGTTTGCCAAACTCTTTCACATACTGTTCGGCAACCCGCAGACTTACTGCATCCTGACCACCCGGCTCCTGAATAGCACTGGCGATTTTACGCAACCCTTCTGCAGTCGCTACTGCAATCAGTTCGATTTCCCGGGCACGACCTTCAGCTTCGTTAATTTGTTTTTGCTTTTCAGCTTCTGACAAATTAATAACTTCCTGCTTCTGGCCTTCAGATACATTGATCATGGCCTGGCGTTCACCTTCTGATTTAGCAATGGCTGCACGCCGCTCGCGTTCAGCCCGCATTTGCTGCTCGAGTGCGTCTTTAATACTGGCTGGCAGTTCAATATCGGAGATCTCGTAACGCAGGACTTTAATTCCCCAGGGGGCGGCCGCTTCATCTAATGCCTGGACGACGATTTCGTTGATGCGTGCGCGCTCCTCGAAGGTTTTATCAAGATCGGTCTGACCAATCACCGAACGCATGGTAGTTTGTGCCAGTTGCGAGGCTGCGTAACGATAATCGTTGATGCCATAGCTTGCTTTATGGGCGTCCACTACCTGAATATAAAGTACGCCGTTGATGCCAACCTGGATATTATCTCGTGTTACACAGGCCTGACGTTCAACATCGATAACTTCTTCTTTGAGTACGTGCTGGTAGGCAACTTTATCGACAAAAGGAATCAGCAGATGAAAACCTGATTCCAGCGTGCGGCTATACCGCCCTAGCCGTTCGATAACAAAATTGGTCCGCTGGGGCACAATTCGCGCGGTTTTTAAGATTATAATGATAACGGCAAGCGCAAAACCTAACGCCAGTACCGTTCCAACATTTAACTCCAACATAGCAGCTTCCTTTTGATCTTATTATTTTTCCGGTTTTTCCCGGCCTACGGTAAGTTGGATGCCTTCATTTGCTAAGACCCAGGCTGTTTCGCCAGCTTTTAACTCGTCTTCCGAAAACGCATCCCATTGCACGCCGTTCAGCATCACCCGTCCAGCGCCGTGGTTAAAGTCACGGATGACTTTTACCCGAGCACCAATGTCACGCTGAAAGTTTGGTTTGGCATCGTCTTCGTCGGTCGAGTAGCCCATAAACCAACGTTTAAACTGACCCCGGGCGAGGATTAAAAACGCCAGGCTAACAACTCCAAAAACCGCAAACTGAGTTGAGCTTTCCGCAATCAAGTCCCAGTGCAGTAAAAGCCCCGTCACGATTGCTCCAATCCCCAGAAAAACAGCAATTACGCTGGTCAGGAGCAGCTCAGACAGTATCAGAAAGATACCTATTACGATCCAAATTAACGCCACAGACATCGCGTTTCCTCAGCTGGTTAACATGTCATTAAAACTGACTATAACACGCCGTTTACGCAACGCGGCAAGACAATTGTTTCAATTTGCTACGCTGGTAAAGGTGAGGCTGAGCTGCGGTGGAAGCTGATTCTGAGGATCCTGTAAAGGCACGGTTAAGCGCCAGGTCATTCGCGGCTCGGAGCAGGCACCGAGGTACAAAGTTGTTTGCCACCGCCCTGTATCATTTACTTTCCACTGCAAGGGGATACTTCCCATGTACATAGACTCCCCTTCAACCAGGCTTAACCCAGGAACGACGCGGTCTGGCAACACTAATTCGAGTGTCAGAGGATGCTCAACGGGGACATCTGGAGCGGGCATGATCAGTCGGACCACGCCATCGAAGAAGGAATATTCGGTCATGGCTAATGCTCGTTCTTCGCTGGGCCGACAGCTTAATAGAATGAACGCGCAGGCCAATAGAATAAAGCCCTTACATACTGTGCGGTTAATTTCTTGAGTCATAAGTTTTTTTAGGCCATAGTGTGGCATTGATTAATTTTTCTTCAAGCTGCCGTCCCGCTTGATATTTTAACGGTTTATCGCTGTATTTTTGCGACTAAACATCATAAAATATGCATGTTTGTTGAAGTATCCGACAAGCGATCATCAATGTCACGTTACTCGGTTAAGCGAGGCGACAGTTATGAAATTATCGCTTCCCATGCACGAGCATCAACGCGGAAAACAAAAATGAGTCAAACAAATCCACAGCAAATCGAATACAACCTGAAAGTCGTCAGACAGTTTACTATCATGACGGTTATTTGGGGTATCATCGGTATGGCATTAGGTGTTTGGATTGCCGCTCAGCTGATCTGGCCTGAGCTAAATTTCGACACACCATGGCTTACCTACTCTCGTCTGCGTCCTTTACATACCAATGCGGTTATTTTCGCCTTTGGTACCTCCGCGCTGATGGGAACCTCGTTCTACATTGTACAAAAAACCTGTCGTACCAGCTTGTTCTCAGACAAGCTTGCTGCCTTTGTGTTTTGGTCCTGGCAGACTGTTATCGTTCTTGCTGTGATCACGTTACCGCTTGGTCTCACGTCATCAAAGGAGTACGGGGAACTCGAGTGGCCAATTGACATTTTGATCGCATTGTCCTGGATCGCCTACATCATTGTTTTCTTTGGCACCCTGGTTAAGCGCAACACCTCGCATATCTATGTTGCAAACTGGTTCTACGGGGGCTTTATAATTACCGTTGCGGTCCTGCACATCGTCAATAGCATGGCAATGCCGGTCTCTTTCGTAAAGTCTTACAGTATCTATGCAGGTGCGGTGGATGCCATGATTCAATGGTGGTATGGCCACAACGCCGTTGGCTTCCTGTTGACTGCAGGCTTTCTGGGGATGATGTACTATTTCGTACCTAAGCAAGCTGAGCGGCCAGTATATTCCTACCGCCTATCAGTGGTGCACTTCTGGGCGTTGATTTCACTGTATATCTGGGCAGGCCCTCACCACTTGCACTACACCGCTTTACCTGACTGGACTCAGTCATTAGGTATGGTGATGTCAGTCATATTATTCGTGCCATCATGGGGCGGTATGATTAACGGTATCATGACGTTATCAGGTGCCTGGCATAAGCTGAAGACCGATCCAATTCTGCGCTTCTTAATTGTCTCCCTATCGTTTTACGGTATGTCGACGTTTGAAGGCCCGATGATGTCGATTAAATCAGTCAACGCCCTCTCACATTACACTGACTGGACCATTGGTCACGTGCATTCAGGTGCGTTGGGCTGGGTCGCAATGATCACCATCGGCTCGATGTATTATCTGATCCCACGCCTATGGGGACAAACCCAGATGCACAGTGTGCGCGCGATAAATGCACACTTCTGGTTACATACCATTGGTACCGTGCTTTATATCGTAGCGCTCTGGATTTCCGGCGTCATGCAAGGTCTGATGTGGCGTGCGGTTAATGCCGAAGACGGAACACTCACCTATAGTTTTGTTGAGAGTGTCGAAGCTTCCTATCCATTCTGGTTCATCCGCTTTGTCGGTGGTCTGTTCATCGTTGCCGGTATGTTACTGATGGCATGGAACGGTTACCGTACGATTAAGGCAGGTAAACCAACTTCTGAAACCATCGATGTTGCGCCGCGCGAAGCAGCAACGCCATCAGCTTAAGGAGTCATAATAATGAGTAAAAACATTAAGCATGATTTCGTTGAAAAACGCGTAGGCTGGTTAGCAATTTTTGCTACCATCGCCATTTCAATCGGTGGTTTAGTGGAAATTACGCCATTAATTTTCCAGGACCAAACCAACGAGCCTGTGGTTGGCTTAACGCCCTACACGGCACTTGAGCTCGAAGGGCGCGATATTTATATACGCGAAGGTTGTAACAACTGTCATAGCCAGATGATTCGTCCTTTCCGCGCGGAAACCGAGCGTTATGGACATTATTCACTGGCTGGTGAACATGTATGGGAGCATCCTTTCCTCTGGGGTTCAAAACGTACAGGACCTGACCTGGCTCGCGTTGGTGGTCGTTACAGTGACGAATGGCACTATGTTCACCTCATGGATCCTCGCGACGTGGTACCAGAATCAAACATGCCAGGTTATCCATGGTTAGCGGAAAACAAACTCGATGGTGAGTACACAGCGAAGAAAATGGAAGTTTTCCAGTTTTACGGCGTACCTTACACTGAAGAAGATATTGCTGGTGCAAAAGAAGCCGTAGCCGGAAAAACCGAAATGGAAGCGTTGATCGCCTACCTACAATCGTTAGGTACGAGTTTGCAACAACAGGCCAATTAAGATGGATTACATCACCTGGCGTAGTTTTTACACAGTTTTAGTTTTCGTATTGTTCATTGGCATTGTGTTCTGGGCATACAGCAAAGGTCGCAAGAAGCACTTTGATGAAGCCGCCAAGTCAATCTTCGAAGAAGATGAATTAAAACGCACAAAGCAAGACGACAATACTAAACAGGAGTCGAAGAATAATGAGTAGCTTCTGGAGTGCATGGATTATTGTCCTTACCCTGGCGTTCTTAGTCGGTATTATCTGGCTATTGCGTTGGACTATGACCAACTTTACCGGAATCAAAGAAGGTGAACTCATGGATCATGAGTTCGACGGTATTGTTGAAATCAACAACCCGCTACCCCGCTGGTGGATGATCTTATTCTGGGTCACCATCGTGTGGGGGCTGATCTACCTTGCCCTGTATCCTGGTCTGGGTAACTTTCAAGGTTTATTAGGTTGGAAAAGCTCGAACCAAGACGTGCAATCAATCGAAGAGTCACGCGCGGCGACGGAAGAAGCTCGCGAAGCTGGCCTTATCGTGCAATATGATCGTGAAATGCGGGCTGCAGAAGAACGTTTTGGCCCAATTTTCGAAGCTTATGCGAAACAGCCGATTAAGGAACTCGCACAAAATCCTGACGCGACAGAAATTGGCAAACGCTTGTTTCTGCAGAACTGTGCGCAATGTCATGGCTCAAACGCTATGGGTGGTAAAGGTTTCCCTAACCTGACTGATGACGCATGGCTTTATGGCGGCTCACCAGAGGCGATCAAAACCAGCTTGCTCGAGGGTCGGCAGGGCCAGATGCCAAGTTTCAGTGGGCAGTTCAATGAACAGCAAATTACTGAGTTAGCGACCTATGTGTTGAGCTTAAGCGGACGTAAAGTTGACCCGGAGCTTGCACAAGCCGGCAAACAAAACTACGCCGTTTGCGCTGCCTGTCACGGTCAGGATGGCAAAGGTAATCAGCAATTGGGTGCGCCAAACTTAACTGACAACGTTTGGCTCTATGGTGGCTCGCAAGACGCCATTGAAGAAACATTGAAGAACGGTCGCAGAGGCGTGATGCCAGCGTGGGAGGATATCCTCGGTGAGGATAAAATACACGTAATCAGTGCCTATGTGTACGGGCTTTCAAACGACTAAGCTGAAAACCCCGCTACTGCGGGGTTTTTTATAGCAACATGACGATTCGAGGATAGCGGTAATGAGCAAGCCTTGGTACAAGCAGGTATGGCCTTGGGTATTGATGTCAATTCCCTTTTCTGTGGTGATCGCAATGTTCATTACCTTGACTGTAGCATCAGATTACGACAATCCGATGGTGGTTGATGACTATTACAAACAGGGCCGCGGCATTAACACGCAAGTGGAGAAGGTGCAGGAAGCGCAGGCGCGAGGCATTTCCTTTTCTTTCAGCCACGACGGGCGCGATCTGGTTTTGGCATATAAAACCGGGGAGCCAGATGAACTTACGGCCCTGACAGTCAGTTTTTATCACACCACGTTAGCTGATAAAGACTTTACCCTGAGACTCACCGCGGATGGTGACGGCCGCTTTCGTGGCAAGCTGCCAGCAGAAGTCGCAACTGCGGCAGGAAAATGGACACTAACTATCACACCATTTGACGGTAGTTGGCGCTTAAGCCAGCAGATCCAGTTACCCACAAGTCGGGAATTAACACTCGAACCGCTAACTTACGGCGTTTGATCTTATGGTTAGTGCGCTGCCGCATCCCCCAGCCGGTCATTGTTTCCATTGCCTGCAGCCCTTGCCTGAAGATGGTGGTTATCAGGTAACCGTCGCGGATGAAAGTCGTGCTGTCTGTTGTTACGGCTGTCAGGCGGTCGCACAAACCATTAACGATCAAAAGCTATTACATTTTTATCAGTTTCGCGATACCAGCAATCCATTGCAAATCCCCTTGTTGCCGGAAGAACTTCAGCAGCTTGAAGCCTATGATCAAGCTGAGCTGCAGGATCAATTTACGCAAACCTCTGCCGCTGGGCTGAAATCGACAACCTTATCGGTCGAAGGCATGACCTGCGCAGCGTGCGCGTGGCTGATCGAACAACAATTGCAGCGTCTCAAAGGAGTGCATAAAGCTCAGGTCAATGCCACCACTGAACGCGTATTAATCAGCTGGCAACCGGAACAAGTGAAATTAAGTGCCATGCTGCAACAAATTGCTGGTCTGGGCTATCGCGCACTGCCCTTTCAGGCCGCCATGCAGGAGCAGGATTTTAAACGGCGGCGGCGCTACTTTGTGCGTCGCATAGGCATTGCCGGACTTGCAACTATGCAAGTCATGATGATTGCAATCGCGCTTTATTTTGGCATGGTGTCTGAGCTTGATCCAACCATGCGGCAATTCTTCTGGTGGATTAGTCTGTTGTTTGCAACTCCGGTTTTACTCTACAGTGCCCAACCATTTTATATGTCGGCGCTGCGCAGCATACAGGCAAAGCAGCTGAATATGGATGTACCGGTCAGCTTAGCCTTGTTGAGTGCATACGGCGCAAGTGCCTACGCGACCTTCATTAATCATGGCGAAGTCTATTTTGAGTCCGTCAGTATGTTCACGTTTCTGCTCCTGGTGGGCCGTTATCTGGAATTGCTGGCCAAGCAGCGCGCCATCGCGACCGCAGCAAATCTGGTTAAGTTACTGCCGGCAACTGCGCAACGCGAGAACAGTGACGGACAACTCGAAGCCATTGCCGTACACAAACTAAAGCAAGGTGATATTGTCCGTGTTTTGCCGGGTCAGACCTTGCCGGCCGATGGCGAGTTATTAACCGCGCATGCAGCCATTAATGAAAGCATGCTTACGGGCGAAAGCGTACCGGTGAATCGTCTGCAAGGTGAGACGGTCTTCGCGGGTACCTTGAATCAGACGCAGCCCATCCGGGTGCTGGTGCAAGCCACACAACAAGGCACCGTTATGGCGAAAATTGCTGCGTTGCAGGACCAGGCTCTGGCAGACAAACCAAAGTTGGCGATTCAGGCGGAACGCTTAGCTAATCAATTTGTGAAACAACTTTTGATTCTGGCCGCTCTTACTTTTCTGGTATGGAGCTTTGTTGAGCCTGCTGAAGCCTTTTGGGTCACCTTGGCAGTGCTTGTTGCTACCTGCCCTTGCGCTTTGGCTCTGGCGGCCCCGACGGCGGTAACAGGAGTTATTCATCGTCTTAACAAGCAAGGCATTATATTAAGAAATACCGATGTAATCGAAGCGCTACGCGACTGCCGTACCCTGGTCGTCGATAAAACCGGCACCCTGACCAGCGGCAAGTTTAGTATTGCCGGCAAAGAGTATCTGACCGCACAGCACGCGCCAGCCAGCATCGACAGCTTAGCCTCCGCCCTCGAACAACACTCAGAACACCCGCTGGCTGCACCATTTGCAAGTTTGGCTAATCCTGAGCAGATTCAGTTAGATGAAGTTAAGGTGGAACCCGGAGCTGGGATTGAAGCAATTTGGCACACGGAAACTGTGCAACAACAGGTACGGATCGGCAACCCACGTTTTATTGCCCAATGGCACCCCGAGGTGCTCCGGCTGAGTGATGCCAACGTGGTCCTCGCTACGCGCAGTGAGTTATTAGCCTGGTATCAGGTCACAGACACATTACGTGATGATGTTCCAGCCACCCTCGCCGACCTGCGTCAAGCTGGCTTTGAAATTATCATGTTAACGGGTGACAGTCAGCGCAACGCTGAACGCGTGGCGCAACAGCTCGATATTGCTCAGGTAAAAGCAGAATGCCTACCTGAAGATAAGCTTGCTTTTGTACGCGAACTACAGCAACAGGGCCCGGTATTCATGATTGGCGACGGCATTAATGACGGCCCGGTATTAGCGCAGGCTGATGTCTCTATGACCTTTGGCCATGCGGCTGATCTGGCGCGTCAGGCAGCGGATATCGTCGCAATGCGCAATGATTTTGCCGCGGTCACCGCGCTACTGGCAAGTACCGGGAAAAGTCGGCGCATTCTTAAGCAGAATATCACCTGGGCGTTGCTCTATAACGTTGGCATCATTCCAGTTGCGGTGTTGGGATTTGTAACCCCCTATATCGCTGCTATTGGCATGTCGCTCAGTTCATTGTTAGTTCTGGCAAACTCCCTTAGACTCTATCGTAGCGACACTGTTAAAAAACCATCGAGGTAGCCTTGGAAAGTCTTTATATATTAATTCCAATCGCCATTCTGTTTGTCATTATCGCCGTGGCAGTGTTCTTTTGGGCGGTCCGCAGCGATCAGTTTGAAGATCTCGAGCGCCAGGGAATGAATGTATTGCTCGATGATGATGCGCCGGACACGTCGGAACATCAGGCGAAAGATAAAGCCGAAACTCACCCCACAGATAAGCAAAAGAAAGATGAATCTTGATGTAGCGGCCGCTTTTTTAATGGGGTTGGCTGGTGCGGGTCATTGTCTGATGATGTGCGGCGGTTTGGCAGGTGCTCTGGGAGCCAAACCAGCATTGTCTGAACTCATCATTTACAACCTCGGCCGCATTACTTCCTATATGTTTGCGGGCGTCGTCGTCGGTCTGTTCAGTCAGTTGTTATTGAGCAGTTTTGCTCCCGCGTTGATCGGACTACGCTTTGTAGCAGCCTTCTTTCTTATTGCCCTGGGTTGCTATTTTGGCGGCTGGTGGCTTGGCTTGCAAAAGCTGGAAAGAATCGGCCGCCCGCTGTGGCGTACGCTCGCCCCCTATGCGACCCGCTTACGCAACAACAACTCCCTTGTCAGCCGTTTTGCTGCGGGCATGCTCTGGGGCTGGCTACCATGTGGCCTAGTCTACAGCGCCTTAAGCTGGGCTGCGCTTAGCGGCTCGGTAAGTTCCGGCGCCTTGTACATGCTCGCATTTGGTCTGGGCACCCTGCCCGCCATGTTGGCTTTTGGCTGGTTTAGTGGCGCGCTGCAAAGCATATTAAAAGCGCGGGGATTTCGTCAGGCAATGGGTGTCATCATGATCGTCTACGGCCTTTGGGTGGCAACTATCGCGCTTCGTCAAACTTTGTTGATGGGATAATTAGCCAGGCGCTGAATTCCCTACTAAACTTAATCAATAAAGTAGGCGATTCAACGAGGTAGGCTATGTCTTGCGTCAATAATATATTGGTAGTTCTCGATCCTGATAAACAGCAACAGAAAGCGTTAAATCGCGCGTTGCATCTGGCCCGGATCAGTCAGGCATCGATCACACTGATGCTTTCAATTTATGATTTTTCCTATGAAATGACCACTATGCTTGCGGCTGAAGAGCGCGACACTATGCGCGATAGTTTAATCAAAGATCGTAAAGTTTGGGTGGAAGATTTACTTGAGGATTACAATACCCGCGAACTCGACATAACGATTACTGTGTTATGGCACAATCGCCCCTATGAGGCGATTATCGAAACCGCGATCACAGGTGAGCATGACATCATCGTTAAAGCTACGCACCCCCATGAAGGTCTCGCCCACTTGATTTTTACGCCGACAGACTGGCACCTATTGCGCAAGGCCCCCTGTCTGGTATTACTGGTAAAAGAACATGAATGGCCAGAAAATGGCAAAGTTTTAGCAGCCATCCATACCACCGGCGAAAATGACCATCACGATAGTCTTAATCACCGCATTACCGAAGCTGCTCAGCGCTTCGCCAATTGCCTGCATAGCGAAGTTCATTTAGTTAATGCTTATCCCGGCGCCCCGGTGACTATTGCCGCTGAAATCCCTGAATTCGACACGGGGAATTATCGTGAGGTAATTGCAGAAAATCACAAACAGGCGCTGGCGCAACACGCGGAGCGGTTCGATATCACTGAAAACTGCCAGCACGTCCGCGAAGGTCTGCCTGAGCAGGTTATTCCTGAACTGGCAGAAGAGCTCGACGCTGAACTTGTGGTCTTAGGCACCATTGGCCGAACTGGTATTAGCGCGGCTTTGCTAGGCAACACTGCCGAACATGTCATTGAACAAATCAATTGTGATTTACTTGCGGTAAAACCTGCGGGATTTGAATCGCCAGTTAAGGTATAATCCGGCCGTTTTTGGGCAGCAACAGTAACGAGCAAGTGAGTTCAATGAGTTTAGCAAAAAGTAGTTCAGTCAATAGTCAGGCCACCGATGCAGGTCAGAGTGGGCTTACACCTGACGAGCAGACGAAGAAACAACGTTATAATTTTAATAAGTTAGAGAAGCGCTTACGTCGTCATGTTGGTCGTGCCATCGAAGATTTTAATATGATCGAAGACGGCGATAAGGTCATGGTCTGTTTGTCTGGCGGTAAAGACAGCTACACTCTTTTGGCGATTCTGCGCTTTCTGCAAAAGATCGCACCGATCCAGTTTTCTATTGTTGCCGTGAACCTCGATCAGAAACAACCAGGCTTCCCTGAACACATTCTGCCCGCGTACCTTGAGGCTGAGGGTGTAGATTTCCGTATTATCGAGGAAGATACCTACAGTATCGTCAAAGAAAAAATTCCAGCCGGGAAAACCACCTGTTCGTTATGTTCACGTCTGCGCAGAGGTATTCTTTACCGGGTAGCAAAGGAAATCGGCGCAACCAAGATCGCGCTCGGCCATCATCGTGACGACATGCTGGAAACCATGATGCTGAATATGTTTTATGGTGGCAAGCTCAAATCAATGCCGCCAAAGCTGGTAAGTGATAATGGCGAACACGTGGTGATTCGACCTTTAGCTTATGCACGTGAAAAAGATATTGAACGTTATGCTATACATAAAGGCTTCCCGATTATCCCGTGCAACCTTTGCGGCTCACAGGAGAATTTGCAACGCAAGGTTATCAAAGAGCTGTTACGCAGCTGGGATCGGAACTATCCGGGGCGGTTAGAAAGCATGTTCACCGCGATGCAAAATGTCGTACCTTCTCATCTGGCTGACCCTGCCCTGTTTAGTTTTAAAACCATTGCGGCTGATGGTCAGGCCAACGCCGACGGCGACACAGCATTTGATCATAGTGTGCCTGACGCCTTTATGAATTACCGGGACGAAACAGAAGAAGAAGAAGCGATCGACATCACTAATGCCGACCGCAACGGGGTTATTCAGGTGCGGAATCTGAGCTAGGCGTAAAGCCCGGCTCAGCAACTGGCTCTTCAGCACCCATCGTTTCCAGAATGATTGGCCGGTTGACGCGGATCATGGCGTTCAGTTCTTCAACATAGTCTTCGCCACGTTCAGAATAACTCAATAAGCCCGGCGTCAGGTCCAAAGCCCGAATGTCTGCTCGACGTTCGCGTTGTTCTGCACGTAGCTGACGCATTTCAAAATAAGCGGGATGCGTATTCAGGTTGCGTAGATAGCTGCGAATGGATGCGTTAATCGAATCAAACTTTTGCACCTCGTGGGTGGCTTCTTCCCCACGTGCTGCTGGAATTAACCCGCAGCCCTCGGTGAAGCACCATTGACCGAACAGGTTAAGTGCTTCTGTTGCAAAGCGTGACGTGCCCCATGCCGACTCATTTGCGGCCTGCACCAGAACCAGGGTTTCCGGAACCACGTCCACACGGCGCATAAGCAATGCGAAGGTTTCTTCAGCCTCAGCTTCGGAAGCAATACTAAACTCAACCCGATAGCGCTTAGCCAGATACTCCAACCAGCTTAGTTGCTCCTGAGATAACGAATCAGGCTTTAACCGCCATTTGGTATAAAGTGCTTCGAGTCCACTGCGTTGCTCACGAATCAGCGCATTTTCCGCTTCCACTAAGGGTGCTAAAAAACCGAAAAACGCCTGCTTCTTATCGGCACTTTGCTGGTAACCGGCAAAATCAGGCAGTTCAGTCACGGTGGGCGCGGCCACAGCAATATCCTGCGCCGGGACAACATTGTTATACAGGCGATACGGATTCGCGAGGTGAAGCGCATTGGGCGCGACTATAGCTGCCGCAACGGCAAGAATACTTAACACAATAACGAGACCGCGTAACATTAACTCTCCTCTGTAACTGTTGTTTCTATAGTTGTCGTCTCTTCTGGTACGCCAATTAGACGATTATAGATGACACCAATTACATTAAAGCTCATCGGAATGGTGAAAATTAACCCCAGTAACAGGGGTAATGCACTGATAATAACGATAATCGTAAAAATCGCATAAATTGCAATTAACGGCAGCATTTGTTTATTTAAAATCAGAACAGATGCAAAAATTGCCCGTGATACTGATAGCTGTCGCTCGAGAATAAGAGGTGTCGCTAAGGTAAAGCTCAGCTGCAGATAAATGGCAATGAGCACGAACAGTGCGAAAAATGTACCACTGGAACCGAAAAGCAAGAACAACAAGACACCCGGAATGGCCATTAACGTCATTAATATTGCCGCTACCGCAATCATTTTAGGTGCGTAGCTCAGAGCTGTTGTGATGGTCGCTACCGTTGGTTTCTTGTCACGTGCATTTTGCAGCCCCATCAACGTCATAATGGCGGTAAAAGGTGCAATCAATAAGCCACTAAGGATGGACTGGCCAGAGATATTGACCAAGTTGAAAGTTTCTTCCTCAACCGGGAAAAATTGTGCCGAGATACTTGAAATAACCCAGTTTGCCAAAAATAAAATGACCATACCGAGCAGCATTATCGGTAATGCCCGTAAGGTGATATCCCAGCTTCGTTGAATGACGTCGCCCACTCTTAATGGCACTTCACCGCGCAAGGCGGCGGCAAAATTATCCTGCGTGGTCGCCTGACTTTGTGAATCTTTGGGATTGGAGTCCTGCATCGCTAGCTTTTCCTTTATACTGTTGTTTTTTTAATGGCTGACGTTTAGAGCAGAACATATTCTAACATTAATCACACGCTGGACGGTACTCGTCGAGAAAAGCAGGAGCCGCATATGAAAAAGCCCTATCAAAAACGTCGGAAAACCAAGTCACAGCCCGGCCCGGCGAATCCCAAACTGGTACTGTTCAATAAGCCCTATGGCGTTTTGACCCAGTTTTCCGGGAGTGAGGATGAGCTCACATTAAAACCTTACATCCCCTACAACGATGTCTATCCTGCCGGTCGTCTCGATAAAGACAGTGAGGGTTTGTTGCTGCTGACCAACGACGGCAGTCTGCAGGACAAGATTAGCCATCCCAAACATAAATTACCAAAGACCTATTGGGTTCAGGTCGAAGGCGAGCCAGACGAGGCAGTGCTGCAACAGTTGCGCGACGGCGTTGAATTAAATGATGGCATGACCTTACCCGCCGAAGCTTTTGTCATGGCAGAGCCGGATAACCTGTGGCCACGTAACCCACCGATTCGTGAGCGGCAAACAATTCCGGACACCTGGCTTTGTCTGGTCATCCGTGAAGGCCGCAACCGCCAGGTACGGCGTATGACCGCTGCCGTGGGACACCCAACCTTGCGTTTAATTCGTGCGGCAATCGGTCCCTGGCGGCTGGCAGGAATGCAGCCGGGTCAGTGGCGTGAAGTGCCGCCAGTGTGGTAGAATTCGCGCGCCTAGCAGCCATCAATAAGGTCGTCATGTCGAATACAGAAAACTTGAATGCCAGTAAAAAAGTCATCGTCGGCATGTCCGGCGGCGTAGACTCGTCCGTTTCCGCCTATTTACTTCTGCAAAAGGGGTATCAGGTTGAAGGCTTGTTCATGAAAAACTGGGAAGAAGACGACACCGATGAATACTGTGCCGCAGCTACTGATCTGGCTGATGCGGAAGCTGTCTGCGCCAAACTTGGTATTGAGTTGCACACGGTAAATTTTGCTGCCGAATACTGGGATAATGTGTTCGAGTATTTCCTTGATGAATATCGGGCTGGACGCACACCAAATCCCGACATCATGTGCAATAAAGAAATTAAATTTAAAGCCTTTCTGGAATTCGCTGCAGAAGCCCTGAATGCCGACTATATTGCGACCGGTCATTATGTCCGGCGCACCGAGCATGACGGAAAATTTCAGCTGCTGCGTGGTCGCGATGCCAATAAAGACCAGAGTTACTTTCTCTATACTTTGTCTCACGAACATGTGGCACAAACACTATTCCCCGTCGGCGAGCTCGAAAAACCGGAAGTGCGCCGTATTGCCGAAGAACAAGACCTGGTGACTGCCGATAAGAAAGACTCAACGGGCATTTGCTTTATTGGTGAGCGCAAGTTTAAAGATTTTTTGCAAACCTACCTGCCCGCGCGTCCAGGTGCCATTGAAAGTGTCGATGGTACCCATCTCGGTGAGCATGAAGGGCTGATGTATCACACCCTGGGGCAACGTAAAGGGCTGCATATAGGTGGTTTAGCGAATGCCGGTGATGAGCCATGGTATGTGGTAGACAAAGATGTTGAGCGCAACGTTTTGATCGTGGCTCAGGGCAAACACCACCCGCGGCTTTACTCCAAAGGTTTAATTGCCGGCCAGCTGCATTGGGTCGACCGGGTTGGCCCGCAACAAACACTCAGTTGCACGGTAAAAACGCGCTACCGGCAACAGGATATCCCCTGTCAGCTTACTCCCAGAGCCGATGGCTCAGTAGTGGTAGAATTCGACGCGCCTGTTGCGGCCGTTACGCCAGGACAGTCAGCGGTTTTCTACTCAGGTGAGGTTTGCTTAGGTGGTGGGATCATTGAACAGCGCTTAGCGGATCACGAGGTGTTGCTGTGAATGAGTGGCAACAACGCGTAATTGCGCTTGCTGCTATTGCTCAGGCCGCAGCTGCAGTAAAGACCCTGGCCCGGCAGGGTAAGCTCGACGAAAGTTACGAGCGCCAAGCCTTGCTCAATAGTGTGCTGGTGCAAAATCCTGAGTCTTTTGCCAGTATTTATGGTGATGTCAGCAAGCTGAAAGTCGGCTTGCGCGTATTGCTTGCCCAACTGGGAACCACCCGCGATAAAGACATTGAAACTACACGCTATATCGTTGGCGTGTTGGCCTTAGCACGACGTATCCAACGGCAACCAAAAGCTTTCGCCCAACTTGGTGAACGAATTGAGCAACTGCACCGCCAGCAACACCAGTTCCAGTTTGAGCAAGAGACCATTTATACCGGCATGGCAAGCACCTACAGCGACTGCATCTCACCGCTTGGCCGTCCGATTCAGATTCACGGCAAGCCCGAACATTTACAACAACAGTCGGTACAGAATCAGATCCGCTCACTGCTGTTGGCAGCCATTCGCAGCGCCGTACTCTGGCGTCAGGTTGGCGGTAAACGCCGACACTTCTTATTTTCGCGGACACGCATGATTGCCACCGCAAACGAACTTTTACGCGCATTAAGCTCACAATCGGAGTCCTCAGAATGACCACATTATCCGCTTTAACCGCTCTCTCTCCAGTCGATGGCCGTTACGGCTCTAAAGCTGCCGCATTACGGCCTATGTTCAGTGAATATGGTCTTATCCGTAATCGCGTCATCGTCGAAGTTCGCTGGCTTCAGCAACTTGCGGCAACAGCGGAAATTGGCGAAGTACCGGCGTTTTCTGAACAAGCCAATGCCTTTCTTGATGCGCTTATCGATAACTTCAGCGAAACTGACGCTGAACGGGTAAAAGCGATCGAAGCAACCACCAATCATGATGTTAAAGCGGTCGAGTACTTCCTAAAAGAGCGTGTTGCTGAGCAAGCCGAACTGCATGCGGTCAGTGAGTTCATTCACTTTGCCTGCACTTCGGAAGACATCAACAACCTTTCCCACGCGCTGATGCTCCGTGAAGCACTCGACGCGGTCATGTTGCCCCAGATGCAGCAACTCAGTGATGCCATCAAACAACTGGCACAGGAACACAAAGCAGTGCCTATGATGGCGCGTACCCACGGTCAGCCGGCGACGCCAAGTACCATGGGGAAAGAAATGGCAAACGTCTATGTGCGCCTGCAGCGCCAACTTGAGCAGCTGCGTGCAGTACCTTTGATGGGCAAAATCAACGGTGCCGTCGGTAACTATAATGCCCATCAAGTGGCTTATCCGAACGTCGACTGGCATCAGGTATCAGAGCAGTTTGTAACTGGACTGGGCCTGACCTGGAACGCCTACACCACGCAAATCGAGCCGCATGATTATATTGCCGAGTTATTCGATGCAGTGGCGCGCTTCAATACCATCGTCATTGATTTTAACCGCGATGTCTGGGGTTATATTGCACTGAATCACTTTAAACAGCGCACCGTTGAGGGAGAAGTCGGTTCTTCCACTATGCCGCATAAAGTGAACCCGATTGATTTTGAAAATTCTGAAGGCAACCTTGGCATTGCCAATGCCATTATGCAGCACCTGGCCAGCAAGCTCCCCGTTAGCCGCTGGCAACGCGACCTCACGGATTCAACAGTGTTGCGCAACTTAGGTGTTGGCTTTGCTTATGCCTTGATTGCCTACCAGGCAACCCTCAAGGGTGTTAGCAAACTCGAAGTCAATGCCGATAACCTGTTACGCGAGCTTGATCAGAACTGGGAGTTATTAGCCGAACCGATCCAGACAGTCATGCGCCGCTACGGGATTGAAAAACCATACGAAAAGCTGAAAGAGCTCACCCGCGGTAAACGCGTTAATCAGGCAGCCATGGCTGACTTCATTGATAGCCTTGCGCTACCTGAGACGGTAAAAGCTGAGCTTAAACTGTTAACGCCTGCTTCTTACATTGGCCGTGCGGTAGAATTTGTTGACGAGTTAAACTAATGGCAGTGCTGCTCAAGGTTGATCATGCTGAATTTCTTCGCGATTACTGGCAGCAACGGCCACTGCTGATACGTGGCGGTCTTGCTCAGTTCGAGGATCCCATCGCGCCCGAGCTGTTGGCGGGTCTCGCTATGGAAGAAGGTGTTGATGCGCGCATTATTCAGCGTCAGGACACAGACTGGCATGTTGAGCATGGTCCGTTTGAGGATTACGAAGAATTCGGTGAAGCGGATTGGACGCTGTTAGTCCAGGCCGTTAACGAGTGGTTTCCCGACGTACAAAACCTGCTACTACCGTTCCGCTTTTTACCCGACTGGCGGGTTGACGACGTGATGGTGAGTTTCGCGACGGAAAATGGCAGTGTTGGAGCGCACCTTGATCAATATGATGTCTTCATTATTCAAGGTACCGGTCAACGGCATTGGCGCGTGGGTGAGCGCCTTGAGGGCGCCGAAGAATTTTGTCCCCATCCGGATCTGAAGCAACTGCGTAACAGTGACTTTGCGACTTGTATTGATACTGTCCTGCAACCTGGGGATGTACTTTATATTCCTGCCGGGTGCCCTCATCATGGGGTGGCGTTAGAACCAAGCCTCAATTACTCGATCGGCTTCCGCGCACCCAATAGCGCGGAATGGCTGGCCCAACTTGCAGATCAGTTGCTTGCCAGCGAGCAAAATTTCCCCCGCTACAGGGATCCGCAGTTAAGCGCAGAAACTGCCCCCTACCTCATCAGTACCAACGAGGTTGCGCAAGTGAAACAATTGCTGTTGCAACAACTGGAGTCGGAGAGTGGTCTGCAAGCGATCCAACAGGTGATGTCACAAGCCAAACGCCCGTTGCCGCAACCTGAACGCGAGATCACTCTGGTTGAGTTAGCAAGTTATGCGACCACTGAGATGTTGCTCTGCCGCACACCTGGGGCGCGTTTACTATTAGGGTGCGACGGTAAACTTTACGCCAACGGTGAATGCGTCGCGGCACCAGCGCAGATGAGCGATGGCTTTCAGGAATTGCTTCAGCTCGATCAGGAGGTGCCCCTTGCTGACTGTAAAGCAGTGTTCGCTGACACCGCGGCGCTCAGCTGTTTAGCTGAATTGCTGAATTTGGGCGTACTTCATTTGGTGCAGGAATTAGCAGAAGATGAGGCAACAGACTAACTGTTGCCCTGCTCTTCCGGCGCTGCCCAAAGCTCTTCCATACCGACCACGTCGTACAGCGCTTCAGCACGGTCAACCAGATACTGTGCGTAGCGTTGCTGCTCTGGGTTGGCACTTGCTTTAGGGTCGTCCAAAATGCTTTGTGCTTTCATTTGCCACTGGAACGAAAAGTAACGTAGAACATCACGTGCATTATCCGCGGCATTCTTGCCTGCCACATCTGTTGGCACATCGCCGTTAACTAACCACAGTTCTTTTTTGTCCTGGGTAGTAAATTTCCAGATCGCGACGTAAGGCGCCAGGTAGCGCGAATCTTTGGTAAGCACACGATCGCTGATAATGCCGTTTTCCGCCAGGTATTTATTAGCTGCCTGGAATTGCTCACGCACCCACGCAGACATTTCTTCTGGACTCATTTGCGGCTGTTCATTTGCCATAATCAGGGTTCATCCTTTGCTAAGTAGTAGTCGTACATCACGCGTACCTATCACGCGTACCATCACCCGGACATAGTACCGTGAAAGGCCTTAAGGGCAAAGCCCGAAATGCTGTAAACTTAGCTTGCAAAAGTTTACGTTAACGTAAACGTTTTATTTTTTGCATTTACTAGCGCAGGTAAAAGTAAAATGATAATGTGCGCGAAATTTTTGGGATGAACGAGGAAACATCACTCATGTCGCTATTTGAGCATCAAGAGTTCGACCAACACGAGCAAGTCGTCTTTTGTCATGATAAAGAAACCGGTTTAAAAGCGATTATCGCGATTCATGACACGACTTTAGGTCCCTCTTTAGGTGGTACGCGCCTATGGAACTACCCGTCTTCAGCGGAAGCGCTAACCGATGTACTGCGGCTGTCTCGCGGTATGACTTACAAGAGCGCCCTCGCCGGCTTACCTCTCGGTGGCGGTAAAGCCGTGATTATCGGTGATGCCAAGAAGATTAAATCAGCTGAACTGTTTCGCGCTTACGGTCGCTTTATCGAATCACTAAGCGGGCGTTATATCACCGCAGAAGACGTCAATATCCGCACCAGCGATATTGCTATAGTTGCTGAAGAAACAAGCTTTGTTGCTGGAACCGCAGAAAAAGCCGGTGACCCTTCACCACATACTGCCTTAGGTACCTATCTTGGTTTAAAAGCAGCAGCCAAGCACAAGTTTGGCACTGATGATCTGTCAGGCCTCTCTATCGCCGTACAAGGTCTTGGTGCAGTCGGTTACGACTTTGCTGTCTACTGTGCCAAAGAAGGCGCTAAACTCTTTGTTACTGATATCAATGAAGAAGCCTGCGAGCGCGCAGCGAAAGAACTGGGTGCGACCGTGGTTGGTTTAGATGACATCTATGGCTTAGATGTTGATGTTTACGCGCCTTGTGCATTAGGTGCAACCATCAATAACGACACCTTGCCACAATTCAAAGCGAAAATTATCGCCGGTAGCGCGAACAACCAGCTCGCCACTCCAGCGCACGATAAAAAGCTTATGGATCTGGGCATTTTATATGCGCCTGATTACGTCATTAACGCGGGCGGCGTTATTCATGTTTGTAGCGAAGCTGCGAATATGAGCCGTGAAGAAACCGATAAGCGTGTGCGCGATATCTACGACACCCTTGATGTTATCTTCACCCGCTCCACTGCCGAGCAACGGCCAACCGGCGAAATCGCCGATGAACTTGCCCGTGAAGTGATCGCCAAAGCAAAAGCGGCAAAACAGTAAATTTACTTTAATAGTTGTGCGAAAAGCTGCACCGGGTGTTGTACCTGTTGCAGCTTTTTTGTATCCGCGGAACCAAAACGACCGGCCTGACAGCGGCAGGAAAAACCTGTAACCAGCGGTTGAGTACTCGCAGCAAGTGGCTGTTGCCAGCTCATTGCAAAAAGCCCTTCACTGTTCTTCTGCTGCTCTTGTTCATGTCCGTAGGTACCCGCCATACCACAGCAGCCGGTTGCGACCACGGTAATATCGCTTGCTAATACCGCGAACAATTGCTGCCAAAGCTTCCCTGTATCCGGCAGTGCTGTCTGCTCCGTACAGTGAACGAACAATTCGGCTTGCGTGGACCGGTCATCCTTAGCCAACGTCGCGAGTTGCGACTGCTGTTCCACCAACCACTCCTGTGCTAAAGCAACTTTAAAGCGCACGGGTTCCGCAGCATAAGCCTGGTATTCATCACGCATACAAAGCACTGTTGAAGCGTCCATGCCCACCATTGGGTAACCGAACTCAGCAAGCTGGTTCAACTGCTTCGTGACCCGCGTTGCTGTAGCACGAAACTGTCGTAAAAATCCTTTCACATGTTGCGCTTTACCATTACCAATAAAGTCCAGCAACACCGGTTGATAGCCCAGTTTTGCGGCCACTTCGCCCATCGCCTCGATAACCTCAGCCTGATAAAAGCTGGTGAAGGGATCCTGCACAATGATCAGCTGTTTCGCGGCATCCTGCGGCGGTTGTGCGCACAGTTGTGCAACCGAAGCGCGCCGCCAGCCATGCTGCTGCCAGCGTGTAGCCAGGTTAGGCACCGATAGCTGAGGCGTATCCACGTAGCCAAGAGCCTTCGCGAATAGCCACTGACTGACGCCATTGTGAGTCAAGGCATTACTAACGCGTGGTAACTTTGCCATGATCGGCGCTGAACGCTCGATACTGGCCACCAGGTAATCACGCAGCGGCCGCCGGTAAAGTTGATAGTACCACTGCAAAAATTTAGCCCTAAACGATGGCACATCAACTTTCACCGGGCACTGGCTAGCGCAGGCTTTGCAGGCCAGACAAGCGTCCATGGACTGCTTTACCTGCTGATTGAAATCCTGACTTGTGTCCTTACCTTTAGGTTTAAGCCGTTTAGGTTTAAGCAAAAAAGACAGCTTACTTTGCGGCTTTTGACTGACATCAAGCCCATTATTCGCATTAAGACGCAGCCACTCCCGGATTAAGGTCGCCCGCCCTTTCGGTGAATGTCGCCGATCACCGCTGATTTTATATGACGGACACATGGGGGAATCTTTGGCGTAGTTAAAGCACAGGCCGTTGCCATTACAGTTCATTGCCGCAGCATACTCATCCCGTATACTTACCGGTATTTGTCGATCATAGTAACCGCGCTTGCGGGCATCCACTGAGACCAGTTTTGCGGTCGCATGCCCATAGGGCGTCGCCAGTTTGCCCGGATTGAGTCGATTATCCGGATCAAAAGCTGCTTTTATCTTTTGTAGCTCAGCATAGAGCTCCGGACCAAAGAACTTCGGCGCGTACTCAGATCTGTAGCCTTTGCCATGCTCCCCCCACATCAAGCCACCGTATCTGGCCGTCAGTTCGGCAACCTGATCGCTTATAGTTCGTAACAACTGCTCATCTTCAGGCTCCTTCATATCCAGTGCCGGGCGTACATGCAGCACCCCTGCATCGACATGACCAAACATCCCGTAGTTGAGGCCATGGGCATCCAGCAACTGGCGAAAATCAGCAATAAAATCGGCCAATGATTCCGGCGGTACGGCGGTATCTTCAGCAAAAGCTATGGGTTTGCGTTCACCTTTAACAGCACCGAGCAAACCAACAGATTTCTTGCGCATGGCATAAATCATTTGAATACTCTGGGCGTCGCGGCAGACTTTATAGCCGACCACGCCATGCAGGTGGGTTCCTGCGGCCAATTCCTGATCTAAGGTGGTGAGCAAATCGTTAAGTTTAGAGTCTATTTCAGCTTCATCAACGGCGGTAAACTCGACCATATTGATGCCATCCATGGGCTGATCGGCCTGACCTTCAGATAAATGATCGCGCACGTTATGCCAGATAATGTCGTTGCGCGCGAGGTTTAACACGGTACTGTCGACGGTTTCTACCGAAGTGGCTTTGGCTTTGACCAATACCGGAGCGTGCCGTAGGGCGGCATCGAAGTCGCGGTAGCTGATATTGACCAGCACTTTGTGCCGCGGAAGCCGGGTTAAATTTAGTCGAGCCTCGGTGATAAACGCCAACGTACCTTCAGATCCGGCCAGTAACCGTGACAAGTCGAGGGTTTGCTGATCTGGATCGTAACAGTGCTTGAGATCATAGCCGGTCAGAAAACGATTCAAGGCAGGAAATTTAGCATCGATCTGCTCGCGTTTATCTACGCAGGTGGCGATGGCCTGGCGGTACAACGCCGCTTCCATGTTCTCACCTGCGGCAATAGCTTCGGCCTCAGCAAGTGGCATTGGGCCTGTCTTGATCACCTCACCGTTGATAAGAACGGCCTCCAGAGCAAGAATATGATCGCTGGTTTTGCCGTACACTAACGAGCCCTGACCCGAGGCGTCGGTGTTAATCATACCGCCTATCGTGGCGCGGTTACTGGTTGACAGGTCAGGAGAGAAAAACCAGCCGCCATTGCGTACGGCGTCATTCAACTCATCTTTGATCACGCCGCTCTGGCAACGTACCCAGCCCTGCTCCAACTCAGCCTCAAGCACCTGCTTAAAATAGCGGCTTAAATCGATAATGATGCCGTGGGTAAGACTCTGGCCATTGGTACCGGTCCCGCCCCCGCGTGGACTGAATTGCAATTGCTGAAAGTCGCCATCCTGAGCAAGGGTAAGTGCCAGCTGCAAGGCTTCGGTCGTTCGCGGATAGAGCACTGCCTGCGGTAGCTGTTGATAAACGCTGTTATCGGTGGCGGCGATAAGCCGACCACCGTAACTTGCGTCGATGTCCCCGGCAAATCCAGCCTGCTCAAGTGCATGAACATACCGTCGGTAGACAGGTTCAGGTGCTTCGTGGTCCGTTAAAACCGAAAGCACCTGTACTGCTGAGTTTGCCAAGTTGAACTCCTCGCCGCAGCGTTAAAGGGTTAGTGCGGCTGTTTTGCGAGATAAAGCCAGGTATCAACCACAGTATCAGGATTCAGTGACACCGAGTCGATCCCCTGTTCCACCAGCCACTGGGCAAAATCAGCGTGATCAGATGGACCCTGACCACAAATTCCAACGTACTTGCCTTTCTTTTTCGCGGCCTGGATTGCCATTGCCAGTAGAGCCTTTACTGCTTCATTGCGTTCGTCGAACAAGTGGGCAATAACCCCGGAATCACGATCGAGTCCCAGGGTTAGCTGAGTTAAGTCGTTGGAACCGATGGAGAAACCATCAAAAATGTCGAGGAATTGGTCAGCAAGCAGTGCATTTGATGGTAGTTCACACATCATAATCACCCGTAGACCGTTATCGCCCTGAACCAGACCTTGTTCAGCCAGCAATTCAATCACTTTGCGGCCCTCTTCGAGGGTTCGGACGAACGGGATCATGATCTCGACATTACGCAAGCCCATGTCGTTACGCACACGCTTGATGGCTTCGCACTCCATCGCGAAACAGTCACGGAAATCTTCTGAGATATAACGCGATGCACCACGGAAGCCTAGCATCGGGTTTTCTTCGTGCGGCTCGTATTGGCGGCCACCGAGTAAGTTGGCATACTCGTTTGATTTAAAGTCGGACATCCGCACGATGACCCGCTCTGGTGAAAATGCGGCACCAAGCGTTGCTATACCTTCAACCAGCTTGGTCACATAATATTCGCGGGGGGATGGGTACCCGGCAATAAACTCGTTGATCTGAGCTTGCAACTCTGCCGACTGCTTATCAAAGTTCAACAATGCTTTTGGATGCACACCAATCATCCGATTAATAATAAATTCAAGCCGGGCAAGGCCAACTCCGGCATGCGGCAAACCGGCAAAATCAAAGGCCCGATCCGGATTACCAACGTTCATCATAATTTTAAGTGGCAGGTCAGGCATGTCGCCGATATCAGAACGGTTCACCGCAAAATCCAGCTTGCCGTCATAAATAAAGCCAGTGTCGCCCTCAGCACAAGATACTGTCACAGCCTGGCCATCTTTAATCAAATCGGTAGCGTCGTTACACCCCACCACGGCCGGAATGCCGAGCTCACGGGCAATAATTGCCGCGTGGCAGGTACGTCCACCACGATTGGTGACGATGGCAGCAGCGCGTTTCATAATCGGCTCCCAGTCCGGATCCGTCATGTCAGTGACAAGCACATCGCCGGGCTGCACCTGATCCATTTCCGAGATATCTGCTAACACCCGCGCTACGCCGCTGCCAATACGTTGGCCAATCGCCCGCCCGGTGGCAATAACCTCACTCTTCTGGGACAAACTAAAACGCTCAACCGCCTGGCTGTTTTTATTTGACTGCACCGTTTCAGGACGCGCCTGAACAATGTACAACTTGCCGTCAATACCGTCTTTGGCCCACTCAATGTCCATCGGCCGCCCGTAATGCTTTTCAATAATCACGGCCTGGCGGGCTAAATCTTCCACTTCAGCATCCGTAACTGAGAAGCTACGCGATTGCTCAACCGGGATCTCAACGATGTCCGTTTGCTTACCATGCTCGTCGCTCTGCGAGTACACCATCTGGATCTTTTTACTACCCAGGTTACGGCGTAAAACCGCAGGACGTTCAGCTTTTAAGGTCGGTTTGTGGACATAAAATTCGTCGGGGTTAACTGCCCCCTGCACCACCATTTCACCAAGGCCAAACGATGAAGTAATGAACACCACGTCGTCAAAACCTGACTCCGTATCAATGGTAAACATTACCCCTGATGAAGCGATGTCACTGCGCACCATGCGCTGAATGCCGGCAGACAATGCTACGCCGCGATGATCATAGCCCTGGTGTACACGATAGGAGATGGCTCGATCATTAAACAAGGAGGCAAATACATGTTTGATAGCCTCCATGATCTGCTCAATGCCACGCACGTTCAGAAAGGTTTCCTGCTGTCCGGCAAACGAGGCGTCGGGCATATCTTCAGCGGTAGCCGAGCTGCGCACGGCAAAGCTGACTTCGGCATTACCGCCACTCAAATTTTGATAGGCCGCCCGAATAGCTTCATCCAGCGGCGCCTGAAAAGGGGTATCAATAATCCACTGCCGAATTTTTTTACCGGCTTCAGCAAGAGCTTTAACATCATCGGTATCAAGATCGTCTAACACAGCATGGATCCGGTCATTCACGCCCGACTGCTCGAGAAACTCATTGAATGCTTCGGCGGTGGTGGCAAAACCATTTGGAACTACAACGCCAGCGCCGGTCAAATTGCTGATCATTTCTCCAAGCGACGCGTTTTTACCTCCTACGCGTCCTACATCATTCATCCCTAATTGATCATACCAAAGTACGTAGTCGGTTACGTTTTGTTGCACGTGTCATTCCTCGTCATTGGAGAGCTTTGCCGTTTGGCGCGTGAGATGGTAGAACATTTTACACGTAAGCGAGGAAAAGGTTAAGATTCATCAAGCATTTCTAGCCAGAGAAACCATTCATGCGGACTATATTCTATATCTCCGACGGTACAGCACTCACCGCCGAGGCTTTCGGACGTGCAATGCTGTCGATGTTCCCACTTAAAGTTGAGCATAAAACCCTGGCTTTTGTCGATTCGATCGAGAAAGCCCAGCAGGCGGTCAACAAAATAAACGCAGCTTACGAGTCTACGGGCACGCGCCCTATCATCTTCCATACTTTTGTGAGCCTGGATTTAAAACGGGTTATTACTTCATCGAAAGGCAGTAGCTACGACTTTTTAGACTATTTTGTCGCACCACTCAGCGCCGAATTAGAAATGGAAGCCCGTCCCAAAACCCACAGAACCCATGGTATCCAGGAAAACGGTGTGCGGGACAGTTATGACAGCCGTATTGAGGCAGTTAACTACTCACTGGCAAACGATGACGGCAGCAATATTTCCGATTACGAAGACGCAGATATCATCTTACTTGGCGTATCGCGTACCGGTAAAACTCCTACCAGTCTTTATCTGGCTTTGCATTACGGCATTAAAGCGGCGAACTATCCTTTGACTGAAGACGATAACATGGAGAACTTGCAACTGCCGAAGCCTTTAAAGCCTCATCGGCACAAGATTTTTGGCTTAACGTTAGAAGCCCAGCGTTTACATGAAATCAGAAGCAAACGCCGTGAAGGTTCACGTTATGCGTCGATGCAGCAATGTCGGTTTGAATTACAGGAAGTGGAGAAAATGTACCGCCGTGAAGCCATTCCATTTCTCGATTCAACGCGCTTTTCAGTAGAAGAGATTGCCGCCAAGATTCTCGCGGAGACGAATCTTGAACGGCATCATTACTAGGCAGCCAGGTCGTTCCTAGCTGTCTTGTTCTGTGGCAGCACGGGCATCAGTGCTTTCAAAAATCTTATCTGCTGAGGCGGCCACAAAGCCGGTATAGAGTTTGTTCGGAGCTACTTCGTAGCGCTTAGCAAACTCATAAAAACAGCTTGGAATAACCTTTTCCATATCACTGAACCGCACTGGAGTATGGTCCGCCATGGTAGACGACTGCTCCAGGTACACATCCGGTGAGCCTTTAATTTCGCCGCCTGAACTATTTAAACGAAACCCGGCGGTTTTCAGGGTTTGGTTCACCTGTTCAAGGGACTCATAATCCGGTAGCTCATTGACGTTTACGGTAAAGTGGTTGGCGCGGAAACCAAATGCTGCCATCCATGCTGCATACTCGCTTTCTTCCAGCAGGAGTTCATAGTCGCTGCTGCTGATCTGCCAGTGCTTACCAGAGTACAGAAATTCAGGTTGCTGTACCGCTTCAGGATCAATCTGTGCGACCAGCTGGCTGACAATGTTCTGCACTGCAGGTGAAAATTCTTCCACCAGCAACTCGCTGATAAAGATCTTCGGCAGCCGTGGATCAGCGTGCTCAAAGTGCTTTGCGACCAGCCGTTTCGCTGCGAACTCATAATCACCGCATGGCTTATAACCCATCGCGATAAAATGTTGCGCGAGTGTCTCTAAGCGTACCGGCGCCATGTTAAAGGTACGAAACGCCACATGGTCATTGATGATTTCGCGGCCCTGACCCAGTACCTGATGTACTTTTGCGGCCGATGGCGTGAGTTTGATGTAATCGTTCCAAAGGTTCTCGAAAAACTGCTCAACCTGTTGTGACATATACTGCTTAAACCTCGAAAATGTCGTTTACCCGCGGCCTTGACGTGCCTCACGGAGAGAGTCTGCAACCAGAAACGCTAATTCAAGCACCTGGTCTGCATTCAAACGCGGATCGCACTGGGTACGATAGCGTTGCGTCAAATCTTGTTCACTAATCTGATAAGCACCACCGGTGCATTCAGTTACGTCTTCGCCGGTCATCTCCAGATGGACGCCACCAGGGTATGTCCCCTCGGCTTGATGGACCGCGAAAAATTGTCGTAATTCCTGATGGATGGCGTCGAAATTACGGGTTTTCAAGCCATTTTCGGCTTTCACCGTATTGCCATGCATGGGGTCACTTGACCAAACCACATGACGACCTTCCGCTTTAACACGGCGTACAAGTGCCGGTAGTGCGTCAGCTAAATTGCCAGCCCCCATCCGGGTGATCAGTGTCATGCGGCCCATTTCATTCTCAGGGTTCAGGGCATCAAGCAAATGAATCACATCATCAGGCTTAGTGGTCGGACCTATTTTAACACCAATTGGGTTATGAATGCCACGCATGAACTCGACATGGGCATGATCCAACTGGCGGGTGCGCTCGCCAATCCATACCATGTGCGCCGAGCAGTCGTAAGGTAAACCGGTGAGCGTATCGGTGCGCGTTAATGCTTCTTCATAGGGCAGCAACAAAGCTTCATGAGAAGTGAACAGTTGGGTCTCATGAATGGTGGCATTGGTTTCAGCTGTAATCCCCATGACTTCCATAAATTTTAGCGCCGACTGAATTTGTTCAGCCACTTTCAGGTACTGATCTTTCAACGGATTAGCAGCAACAAAGCTCATATTCCATTTATGCACTTTATGCAGGTCGGCCAGACCACCCTGGGCAAAGGCGCGCAGCAGGTTTAAGGTTGCCGCTGAGTGATGGTACGCCTGCATCATCCGCTGAGGATCAGGCTGACGCGCAGCTGAAGTAAACTCCGAGCCATTAATGATATCGCCGCGGTAACTTGGTAGTTCGACGCCGTCAATGCTTTCTAAATCGCTCGAGCGCGGTTTCGCATACTGCCCCGCCATCCGTGCGACTTTAGTCACCGGACATGAGCCAGCAAAGGTCAACACCACAGCCATCTGCAGGATAACTTTAAAGGTATCGCGGATTTTAGGTGCGTTAAAATCAGCAAATGATTCTGCGCAGTCGCCGCCTTGCAGCAAGAAACCTTTACCCTGGCTCACCCGTCCAAGTTGCGTCCGTAGGGCGCGGATTTCCTCAGCAAAAACTAACGGTGGATAGGTTTTTAGCTGATGTTCAACGGTTTTCAACTGATCTGGATCGGTGTAATTTGGCTGTTGTTGGATCGGCTTGTCACGCCAACTCCGCGCACTCCAATTCGTCATGATAATCCTTACTTACTACTTAGCGTTTCATCTGTTCCAGTGCAGCAATCCGTTTTGCCAGCGGCGGATGGCTCATAAATAGTTCACTGAAGCTACGTTTCGTCTGAATTCCGAAGGCCACCATGGTGCCATCAAGTTGTGATTCCTGAGCATTTTGCAAACGTCGTAACGCCGCAATCATTTTGTGTCGACCACAAAGCTGCGCTGCACCAGCATCTGCACGGTATTCGCGGTGACGCGAGAACCACATTACGATAATACTGGCAAGAATCCCGAATACAACCTCTAACACCATGACAATCGCGAAATAAGCGATCCCCCCCAGACCTTGTCCGTTTTGCGAGTTGCTTCGCGTTGCATTATCGATGATCGATGCGATCACCCGCGCGAAGAAAATAACGAAGGTATTTACCACGCCCTGGATCAAGGTCAGGGTGACCATATCGCCATTGGCAATATGGCTGATTTCGTGGGCTATTACCGCCTCTACTTCATCTTCATTCATTGCCCGCAACAGGCCAGTGCTGACCGCGACTAACGAGCTGTTCTTAGTCGCACCTGTGGCAAACGCATTAGGCTCCGGTGAATCGTAAAGTGCCACTTCGGGCATCGGGATCCCCGCCTGCTTTGCGTGTTTTGCCACGGTCTGCAGCAGCCAGCGCTCGGTACTATTTCTTGGTGTGGTAATGGCTTGCGCGCCGACACTGCGCTTTGCCATCCATTTTGACAGTGCCAGTGAAATAAAAGCACCACCAAAACCAAATAACGCCGCGAAAATAAATAAACCAGTATAACTCGATGGATCCATGCCCATGGCTGGCATAACCAGATTCATGACAACACCAAGAACCACCAAAATAGCCAGGTTAGTGGCTAAAAACAGAGCTATGCGTTTCATACTGCTTCGACCTCGTAGTTCAACACTCGTAATGCCCTAGGTAGGCTGCTAATTTTACCCTATTTCAATCGCTTGGTGACTAACTTTTTGTTAGCATAGGTGCACTTTTTTAGTGGTTTTTGGGGAAACAAATGGACCTGCGTAGAATCTTGTTGTGCTCGAGTTCTAAAGTTGCTGACAGCTATTATCTTGAGCCTGTTGTACCGCACCTGCTGCAACATCTTGGCGAGCCGGGAGAGCTGCTGTTCGTCCCTTTTGCTGGCGTTGGCATGAGCTATGATGATTACACCGCTAAAGTAGCAGCACAGCTTGAACCCCATGGTTTCACTGTTACTGGTCTACATCTGGCAAGCCACCCAGCTAAAGCAATCGCTGAGGCGAATGCGATTCTGGTCGGCGGCGGCAATACCTTTCATTTATTGGCACAGTTACAACAACAAAAGTTAATTACGCCGTTACAAGATGCTGTTGCTGCGGGCATTCCCTATGTGGGCTGGAGTGCCGGTTCGAATATCGCGGGGATCTCAATTCGCACCACCAACGATATGCCTATCATTGAGCCCGAGTCATTTTCTGCTCTGGCACTGGTGCCGTTTCAGCTGAACCCCCATTACAGTGATTATCAGCCACCCGGATTTCATGGCGAAACCCGGGATCAACGGCTAGCTGAATTCATGACCATCGCACCAGAAACTCCTGTGCTCGCCATTCGTGAAGGCACCGCGCTACAGATTAAAAATGAGCAGATGGTATTACTTGGTGATCAGGATGGCTTTGTTTTTCAGGGCGGGCATAAACTTCATTTACCTTGCAACAGTGACATCAGTTCATGGCTGGCGGGCAAATAGCCCGTAACAGTCGCCCGTTGCGCAACAGGTAAGTACGGAATTGTGGCCAGCAACGGCACGGTTAAGCGGCGTTGTAACCAGGCCACATTCTCCGCCTGCAAAGCCATTGGTTCAGGATTAACCTGATTCGCAACCCAGCCCACAACTTCAATGCCGCGCCGGTCTAAATCAGCCATGGTCAATAATGCGTGATTCAGGCAGCCAAGCTTAAGGCCGACCACCAACACAACTTTTGCGCCAATTTCACTGACCAGATCGGCAAGGGTTTCCTCGTCGTTGAGTGGAACCTGCCATCCGCCGGCCCCCTCAATCACAAATAAGTCATGCTCATAACCCTGCCGCAACATCGTAACTGCCTTCACTAAATCACTCACGCAGAGTCGCTGCTGGACTTGTGCTGCGGCTAAATGCGGCGCTACTGGTGGCGCAAGACAAACAGGGTTAAGCTGGCTGTAGGGCACCTCAGCAACTGTCATTACGTTGGCGAGTTGCAGCGCGTCGCTATTGCGCAATCCCTGTGGCGTAGCTTCCGCGCCAGCAGCAATCGGCTTCATCGCCAGGGTTTTAAATCCGCCATCTGCCAGGCGCTGCAGCAAAGCTGTAGTCACCAGCGTCTTGCCTGCGTCGGTATCTGTTCCAGTCACAAAAACACAATTCATGTTTAATTTTACTCAATTGATTTAAAGCCGCTTATTAAGCCGATATTCCAGTGCAGCGCAAGCTTGCCGTCTGCTGTACGGTAACTTTCCATAGTCTCCGCCAGCTGCTCGAAGCGCTCGCGCCGGTACAAACCGCGGCTATCACGGACGGTGTAATTGGCGCCGATCCCTTTCAGTTCGCGGAGCATCTGCAACACCGTATCGTAGCTCAGCACAAACTTTTGTTCGGTCAGAGTTAAACCGCTATCCAGTTCAGTCAGCGCCTGTTTAAGTACTGCATAGCTCGGCCACTGATTATGATGGCGCTCACCGTCAAGTTCTTCAAAACACTGGCCTAAAGGCCACATTGAGCCAGGCAGAACGGTAGACGCTAACAGTTGACCGCCCGGCTTTAATACCCGTAACCATTCGCGCAACAAAGCAGGTAAATCATTGGCCCATTGCATGGCCAGATTAGAGAACAACGTCTGAACTGAAGCTGTTACGAACGGCAACTGTTCCATATCTGCCAGCACCCAGTGACCTGCCGTTTGCTGCCGTTGTGCCTGCTCCAGCATTGCTGTTGCCAGATCAACGCCAATATAGTGTTCAGTAAACCTTTGTAAAACGCCGGCGTGATGCGCAGGCCCACAACCAATATCAAGCAAAGCGCCGGACTGGCGCAGTAGTTTATCGATCAGCACCGCCGCGACTTGCCGTTGCAGACGATCATAACTGATGTAACTTTCGGCCGCGCGGCCAAATTGTCTGGCTACACGCGTTTTGTCATAGCGCGTAACACACTCAGTCACCGGGGGATCAGTGATCATCGCTGCTGCTGCGTTGCTGCCAACGCCTCTGTTAATTGCTGAATCTGTGCGCTGGAGTGCGCGGCGGTCAGGGTAATGCGGAGGCGCGCACTGCCCTCAGGAACCGTCGGTGGCCGGATGGCAGTGCACCAGATACCCCGTTGCTTTAACGCCTCGCTCTGTTGCACTGCTGCATCGTCACTGCCAACAATCAGCGTCTGAATTGCATGCGAAGATGGCTCTATAGGTAATTGCAAGGCTGTACACCGCTGTTTAAATTGTTCAATATTCCCCTGCAGCCGCTGCCGTAGCTGTTCGCCGTCAGCGCTCTGCAACACGTCTACCGCAGCCTGAACAGCACGCGCTTGTGCCGCAGGCATTGCCGTTGAGTAAATAAACTCGGGACAGAAATTAATCAGGTAGTCTGCAACATCCGCAGTGACAGCAATCGCGCCGCCGGCGACGCCACATGCTTTACCAAATGCCAGACTTACTACCGCAAGCTCAGTTTGGTTAAAGTTGGCGCTGATACCACGGCCTTGTTCACCCATCACCCCAAACCCATGGGCATCATCGATATAGCCATCACAACAGGATGCGCCGAGCACCTTCCGAAACCCCTGTTGGTCCAGGACGTCACCATCCATGCTGTAAACGGACTCAGCTACCAGCAAATGGGTTTGCCCGCCGGCAGCAGTTTTTTCTGCAAGCTGCTGGTAACCCTGATGCGCGAACCGACGCCAGGGTGAGCCGCATTGGCGGGCGCCACTCAGTAGCGAAGCATGAGCCAGGCGATCAAGCCAAAGCTGATCATAATGCCGACCCAGACTTGCCAAAGCGCCGACATTAGCGGCAAACGCCGAGCTGAAAAGTAGCACTTTGTCACGTTGCAGGAACTCGGCTAACTGCGCGGCAAGATCAGCATGTGCCGGGCTGTAACCGGTGACTAACGGAGACGCGCGGCTACCAGCATGGTCGGCATTGCGCAATGCGTTCACAACCTGCGAATGATGACTCAAGCCAAGATAATCGTTAGTTGAAAACGATAGGTACCGCCGTTCACCGATAATAACTTCGGTCGCGTTGAGCGTGGTAATCGTTGTCAGTGCGCGCAAGCGCTGTTGTTGTTGCCGTTTGGCCAGAGCCGCCTGAAGTTTTGCCTGGATCGCCGGTTGCACCTGAGAGTCCTGTTAGCTTACTTCATAATAAAGTGGCGGTTGCTCTTCTTCGGCAACGGCATCAGCAATCACAGCTTCGTAAACATCGTCGCTGTAGTCATCGATTTCGAGTGGTTCGAGTCCAAGCCGGCGAAACAGCAGTTGGTCTTTATCGGCTTCAGGATTCGCGGTGGTTAACAGCCGCTCGCCGTAAAAGATAGAATTGGCACCAGCCATAAAGCACAGCGCCTGCAGTTCATCACTCATGGTTTCGCGCCCGGCCGATAGGCGTACGTAGGATGCCGGCATTAAAATGCGAGCAATGGCTACGGTGCGAACAAACTCGAACGGATCGAGATCATCAAGTTCTGCAAATGGCGTACCCTGCACTTTTACCAGCATGTTTACCGGTACACTTTCCGGATGCTTGGGCAGGTTTGCTAACTGCTGCAGTAATCCAGCCCGGTCTGAGCGGCTTTCGCCCATGCCGACAATTCCTCCGGCACAGACTTTCATGCCAGCGTCGCGAACGTTGCTCAATGTCTCTAAGCGATCGTGGTAGGTACGGGTACTGATGATTTCACCGTAAAACTCCGGCGACGTATCGAGATTGTGGTTATAGTAGTCAAGGCCCGCCTGTTGCAGAATTTTCGCTTGTTCAGCAGACAGCATGCCGAGGGTCATACAAGTTTCGAGTCCCAGTTCTTTAACCCCTTTGACCATTTCAACGACATAAGGCATGTCGCGGGCTTTCGGGTTACGCCAGGCAGCGCCCATGCAAAAACGGCTGGCACCTTGTTCTTTCGCAGCACGCGCTTCCGTAAGGACTTTCTCAACAGCCATAAGGCGTTCCCGGTCCACTCCGGTATGATAATGCGCACTTTGCGGGCAATATTTGCAGTCCTCAGGACAGGCTCCTGTTTTAATCGAAAGTAAGGTGCTTACCTGTACCTTATTAGCGTCAAAATTTGCGCGATGTACTTGTTGCGCCTGAAACAGCAAGTCATTAAATGGCAGGTCAAATAGCGCTTCAATTTCGGTGCGTTGCCAATCGTGGCGAACTGTTTGTGCGGTCATGAGGATGCATCCGTTGTCATGTTTTTTGATTCGAATTTATGCTCGAAGAGGATACCTTTTATCGGTACACTGTCAACATTATCCTATTCATAATTATTACGTCTGGTTATTTTTTATGCAATCAAGCGACTTAAATTTCGACCGCGACCACATCTGGCATCCCTACACTTCTTTTAACAATCCGCTGCCCGTCTACCCTGTTCAACGGGCACAGGGCTGTGAGCTTGAGCTAACGGACGGCAGACGTCTGATCGACGGCATGTCCTCCTGGTGGGCGGCAATCCATGGCTATAATCACCCCGAACTTAATGCCGCGGCACAGCAGCAATTACAGGAGATGAGTCATGTTATGTTTGGCGGTATTACGCATCAGCCCGCTGTTGACCTTTGTCGACGTCTGGTCAAACATTCGCCCGCGGGCCTGCAGCGTGTATTCCTCGCTGATTCTGGTTCGGTCGCAGTCGAAGTCGCCATAAAAATGGCCGTGCAATACTGGGTTGCCCGCGAACTGCCGGCGAAAAACCGTCTTGCTACCCTGCGCGGTGGCTACCATGGCGATACCTTTGCCGCGATGTCCGTATGTGACCCGGTTAACGGCATGCACAGCTTGTTTCGCGGCAGCCTTCGCGAGCAACTGTTCGCGCCAGTGCCTAGCTTAACCCCTGACGATGAATGGGATCCAAGCGCCATAGCGCCGCTGGAACACTTACTTGCAGAACATCAACACGAGCTTGCGGCATTGATCCTTGAACCTATAGTGCAAGGTGCTGGCGGAATGCGGTTTTACCACCCTAGGTATCTGCAAGAAGCGGCCGCACTGTGTAAACGTTATCAGGTGCTGTTGATCGCCGATGAAATAGCCACAGGCTTTGGTCGCACCGGACGCTGGTTCGCCTGTGACCATGCCGACGTGAGTCCGGATATCATGTGTGTCGGTAAAGCATTAACCGGAGGCTATATGACGCAGGCGGCAGTACTCTGCAGTGACGATATTGCAACCACCATCAGTCATGGTCCGGCGAACGGTACCTTCATGCACGGCCCGACCTTTATGGGAAACCCGCTCGCCTGTGCCGTCGCCAATGCCAGCCTCGAGTTGCTGGAACGTAATGAATGGCAGGAACAGGTAGCTGCTATTGCAGCACAACTGAAAACCGAACTGGAACCCTTGCGCCAACTCGCTAGTGTCGCTGATGTGCGCTGTTTCGGTGCTATTGGCGTGGTGGAGATGGTGGCGCCAGTCGATGTTGCGAACGCCCAACAGCAATTTGTCGAAGCCGGGGTTTGGATCCGCCCGTTTGGCCGATTAGTTTACCTGATGCCACCGTACATCATCACCCCGGAGCAACTCTCAAAGTTGACCAAGGCCATTGCTGAACTTGCCCGACAAGGTTGATTTTCACTTGAGTCTTGGACAAAGCAAGGTAACATAGACGTTCTTTTTCGGATTAACCTCTGAATCAATCTAAATTTGCTGTATTTCACCTTGTACACGGAGTTTTAAGACGTATGTCCTTCGCAACAGTTGTCGATGTTTTAGCCGGTAAAGTCGCTGTTGGTGAACAGGTTACCGTGCGTGGTTGGGTAAGAACCCGCCGCGACTCAAAAGCGGGTATCTCGTTTATCAATATCCATGATGGTTCGTGCTTTGATCCTATCCAGGCGGTGGTGCCCAATGAACTCGATAATTATGAAGATGAAGTATTAAAACTCACCACAGGCGCAAGCGTTGCTATTACTGGTACCGTTGCGGAATCTGCAGGTAAAGGCCAAGCCTTCGAACTGCAGGCCACCAAAGTAGAGGTCTACGGTCTGGTCGAAGACCCTGACACCTACCCTATGTCGCCCAAGCCTCACTCTATGGAATACTTGCGCGAGTACGCCCATTTACGCCCGCGCACCAATGTTACCGGTGCTGTCATGCGGGTGCGCAACTGTCTGGCCCAGGCCATTCACCGCTTTTTCCATGAGCACGGCTACCTGTGGGTTGCGACCCCTATCTTAACGGCTTCAGATGCCGAAGGCGCTGGCGAAATGTTCCGCGTATCCACCCTGGATGCAATGAACCTGCCGTTGAATGAACAAGGTACTGTCGATTACAGCAAAGATTTCTTCGGTAAAGAATCCTTCCTGACCGTATCAGGACAACTCAACGTCGAAACCTATGCCTGTGCGCTGTCAAAAGTGTACACCTTTGGCCCGACGTTCCGGGCGGAAAATTCCAATACCAGTCGTCATCTGGCCGAATTCTGGATGGTTGAACCGGAACTTGCGTTTGCTGATCTGAATGACATTGCCGACCTCGCCGAAGCTATGCTGAAGTACTGCATTAACGCGGTTCTTGAAGAGCGTGCGGACGATATGGCATTTTTCCAGCAACGCATTGACAAAAATGTGCTGGACCGGCTGCAACATCTGGTTAGCAACAAGTTTGTCCATATGGATTACAGCGAAGCCGTCGAGATTTTACAGAACTGCGGGAAGAAGTTTGAGTACGGCGTTGAATGGGGCACAGACTTGCAGTCTGAGCATGAGCGCTACCTTGCGGAAGAGCATGTTGGCGCCCCCATAGTGCTGAAAAATTACCCGAAAGATATCAAAGCCTTTTACATGCGCCAGAATGATGACGGTAAAACCGTTGCCGCCATGGATATTCTGGCCCCGGGCATCGGCGAGATCATCGGTGGCAGTGCCCGTGAAGAGCGCCTGAGTAAGCTTGATGAGCGTATGCAGGAAATGGGCTTACCCATGGAACACTACAGCTGGTATCGCGATCTGCGCCGTTACGGTACCGTGCCACACGCTGGCTTTGGTCTGGGGTTTGAACGTCTGGTCACCTATGTTACTGGCATGACCAACATTCGCGACGTGATCCCCTTCCCCCGGGCACCGAAAAACCTCGAATTCTGATCCCTTTAGCCGTCGCTGAATTTTTCAGCGACGTCTTTATCCGGCTTAATGGGTGTTGGCACCGCAGGGGTGCCAACATAGAGAAAGCCAACGATGGCATCATCACTCTTTCCGCCGATCTCCCGCAATACCTGGGGATCTTCGGCAAACCAACCCGTCCGCCAGATTGCGCCCAGGTTCTGTGCAAAGGAAGCTTGCTGCATTAATAGTGTTGCACAGGCTGCACTGGCGAATTGCTCGTCGCGTGGCACCTTATCATGTGGTTGATAGTCCAGTAGACACACGATCACCATCGGTGCCCGTAATGGCAACTGACTGGCTTGCAGACAAGCCTCATCGGATAATCCTTTGGCTTCTGCGGCGCGGCGAAAAATTGCTCCGAGTCGCTGCCTTGCGTCAGCCTTGTAAACTACGAAACGATAAGGCATCAGTGCCATATGATCCGGAGCCCTTGCTGCTGCACGTTGTAACAGTTGAAATTGCGCAGCGTTAGGTCCTGGCTCAATCAGTCGGGGCATTGAGGAACGTGTGGTAAGTAACTCGATCGCCTGCATAGTAGTTCCTTGGATTGCAATACGGATAAAATTTAACTGCCGTTAGCTTATCAAAGGATCACGCTCTGTTACATTGTGCTACTGGTTTAATCATTAAATCTTCAGTATTCTGCACACTAATAACCTCGATCTGATAACCACAAGGGACGCACAGTAATGAGCGGAATTGCCAACGTATTCAAAAAACTATTCGGCTTAATCAATGGGATCCGCAAGATCCTCTTGAATGTCATCTTCTTTTTCTTGCTGGCGGTGGTTGTTGTCATCATGCTGGCCGGTGATGAACCTGTCATAGTGCCTGACAACGGCGTTCTTGTGGTGGAATTGCGCGGAACTCTGGTGGAAGAAAAGACCTGGGTGGATCCTATGGATTCCTTCTTTGATGAAGCCTTCGGTGGTCAGGGGACGCCGCCTGAAACCTTACTCAGCGATGTTTTGGAAAGTATCGAGAAAGCCAAAGATGATCCGCGTATCAGCGGTATTTATCTGCATTTATCAGAATTCGCCGGTGGTGGTCTGAACAAAATGAAACAAGTTGGCGAAGCACTGGCAAGTTTCCGTGATTCCGGCAAACCCGTTTATAGCTATGGCGACTACTACTCGCAAGCACAATATTTTATTGCGGCCCATGGCGAAAAAATTTACCTGAATCCGCTTGGTTCTATGATGTTCGAGGGCATGGGGGGATACCGACTCTATTTTAATGAACTATTGAACAAGCTCAAAGTCAGCACCCACGTATTTAAAGTCGGAGCTTACAAATCAGCCGTCGAACCCTACACCCGTAACGATATGTCGGAGCAGGCGCGTGAAGCAAGTGCTGAACTTTATGACGCACTTTGGGCTGACTATGTCACTTCATTGCAGCAATTACGGGAAATCGATCCGCGTTTACTGTCAGGCACTATTGAAGATTTCAAAGCTGTGTTAGCTGAAAGCAATGAAGACCTGGCACAAATGACACTAAATGGTGGCTTGGTTGATGAACTGTTAACCCGCGAAGCCTTCCGCAGCCAAATGATCGAGTTAACCGGTCTGGACAAGGATGAGAAAAGCTGGCGCAAGATCAGTCACAAAAACTACCTGGACGCCCAGCTTCCAGAGTTTATTGATGAGGATGAAGAAAAGGATGAGATTGCCGTTGTTGTGGCGCGCGGTGTCATTGTCGATGGTTATCAGAAACCAGGTTCTATTGGTGGTGACAGTACGGCGGCACTGCTGCGTAAAGCGCGTCTCAATGATGCAACTAAAGCAGTGGTCTTGCGTATCGATAGCCCCGGCGGCAGTGGTTTTGCATCTGAGGTAATTCGCCAGGAAGTCCTTGAATTGCAAGCTGCGGGTATACCCGTCATTGCCTCGATGTCATCGGTAGCAGCATCAGGTGGCTATTGGATTGCCGCAAGTGCTGATGAAATATGGGCAGCCCCGACCACTATTACCGGCTCAATCGGCGTATTCGGTATGTTTTTTACCATCGAAGACTCACTGGCGCACGTTGGCGTTTATAACGATGGTTATCACACCACCGAGATGCCGGTAATGGATATTACCCGGCCGTTGCCGGAAGCCGCTGCTGAAATTGTGCAGACTTCAATTGAAAAGTTTTATCACGACTTTGTCAGCATGGTCGCGGAAAGTCGTGACATGACTTATGACCAGGTGCATGAAGTTGCGCAAGGCCGTGTCTGGACAGGAGCCAAAGCCCAGGAACTGGGTTTAGTCGACCGCCTTGGTGATTTAGATCAGGCAATTATCGCTGCTGCAAACCTGGCTCAGATCAACGACTATAATGTCGTCAATGTTGAACCGGAGCTCAACGCCCGTGAACGTTTCTTGCGCGACCTGTTTGGTCAGGCGCAAGTTTTCTTGCCTGTCAGCGAGTCTCCACGTACCATCGACCCCATGAAACAAAAGTTAATGGGTGTCTGGCGCGAGTTGCAGTTGACCTCTAAGTTTAACGACCCAAATGGTATCTATCTGCTGTGCGAAGTCTGCCCCATTAACTAATCGCCGTAACAATTGGCAGTAGGGTTATAGAGTGCATGACAGCAAAACGTAAGCGTATTTACGTCGCCTATACAGGCGGCACCATAGGTATGCAAAAATCGGCGCAGGGCTATGTCCCTGCGCCCGGCTTTTTGACCGAATGCGTCAATAAAATGCCGGAGTTTTTTCGCGCCGAAATGCCCCTGTTTGATATTCATGAGTACACCCCCTTAATGGATTCATCGGACATGTCGCCAAATGACTGGCAGCGTATTGCCGATGATATTCAGGCGCACTATGCCGACTACGACGGTTTCGTCATTCTGCATGGCACCGATACCATGGCCTACACCGCTTCGGCGCTGTCGTTTATGTTTGAGAATCTCGGCAAGCCAGTCATTATTACAGGTTCGCAAATTCCCTTGGCGGCGTTACGTTCTGATGGACAGACGAATCTTCTTAACGCGCTTTATATTGCCGCAAATTACCCCATACATGAGGTCGGATTATTCTTTAATAATCAGTTATATCGCGGCAACCGCGCGACCAAAGCTGATGCCAATGGTTTTAATGCATTCGACTCGCCGAACTTCCGCCCGTTACTCGAAGCCGGCATTCAGATCACAGTGAAAGCTGGTACAGTAAAGCCCTTAGACGAAAGCCCATTGCGCGTGCGTGGCGTGACACCGCAGCATATTGGCGTGATAACTCTGTATCCTGGTATTTCTCCGGTGTTGTTCGATCACTTGCTACAGCAGCCGGTGCGAGCCCTGATTATGCAAAGTTATGGGGTTGGCAATGCCCCGCAAAATGAACAACTGCTGGCGAGCCTTGCCCGCGGGGTAAATTCAGGGGTCACCATTTTGAACTGTACCCAGTGTTTCAAAGGAAAAGTGAACATGGGCGGTTACGCAACCGGCAATGCATTGGCAGAAATTGGCGTCATAAGCGGTTTCGACATGACCGTAGAGGCTGCGTTGACCAAGCTTCATTACCTGCTTTCGCAAGACCTGAGCCAGGCTGAACTTGAACGCTGTCTGCAAACTGATCTTCGTGGCGAGCTTTCGCCGTAAACCTAATTCCTAATAACAATAAAAAGAATCAAATTATGGCATCCTCATCACCTGCATTTTCTTCGCGCATCGGCTTTATTCTGGCAGCAGCTGGCTCCGCAGTCGGGGTTGGCAACATCTGGGGCTTCCCGACACAAGCCGCAAGTAATGGCGGTGGTGCTTTTTTATTGGTTTACCTCTTTATGATCCTGGCGCTTGCCTATCCAATGCTGGTGGCCGAACTTACCATTGGCCGCATGCGTCAACAAAATCCCGTTGAAGCACTTCGCGCGCTGAGCGAGAAACCGCTATGGCGAGGCTTCGGTGCCTTAACCGGGGTGGTGGCCTTAGTGGTTTTATCACTTATTCTGAGTTTTTATGCGATTGTTTCCGGCTGGTTACTCGCCTTTATGTTCGCCCCGGTAGCTGAATTGCTTGGTTTCCCTGCAGCCGCGGACTGGCTTACTGAATTTAGTGTTGCACGTAACCTGAGCATGATGGTTTTATTTTTGCTGCTCACCATTCATGTCGTGCGCTCCGGCGTAACTGATGGTATTGAACGCTGGTCAACGCGTTTAATGCCGCTACTGTTCGTCTTATTGATCGCTATGGTGGTTTACATCCTGACATTGCCTGGCGCAACCGACGGTTTAAAAATGTACCTGACGCCCGATTTCAGCCGTGTTTTTGATCCGAACCTCATTATTCGCGCAATGGGACAAGCCTTTTTCTCGTTATCTATAGGTGCTGCTTGCATGATGACTTACGGCGCCTACCTTTCTAAACAAGAGAATTTGCCTAAAACAGCGGGATGGGTCGCTGGCCTGGATACCTCGGTAGCTTTTCTGGCTGGCTTACTTATTTTGCCAGCTATGTTCGCGGCGCAAGAGCTGGGCGTGGTGATTTATGATGATGCCGGCGCCCTGCTTTCCTCTGATACTCTGGTATTCGCCGTGTTGCCAGCAATGTTTGACTCAATGGGCAGCGCTGGCTTATGGGTAGCCTTCGCGTTCTTTACCTTAATGGTTATCGCCGCCATCACTTCATCGATTTCAATGCTTGAAGCACCGGTCAATGCTCTCCGTGAAGAAACCGGTCAGCCGCGCTCACAAATGGCGTGGGTGGTAGGACTCACCATTGGTCTTATCTCCGCCGTCATCATTTTTAACTTTGAAAGTTTATTTGGCCTGGTCATTACCATTACCACGGTCTATATGCAGCCACTATTGGGATTAACCTTTGGTGTGCTATTAACCTGGATCTTACGCCAGCACTTTTTGTTGAAAGCGCTGCAAGACGGGTCGCCAGAAATCCAGACCTCATGGTTCTGGAAAATCTGGCCCTGGTATGTGAAGTTTGTTTGCCCGATACTTATTCTATTGGTGATTTGGCGCGGTTAAATTGTTAACCACGCCATCATTTCATGCACCGGCGTTTGTACAAAACGCGCATGGTCAGAGCAGACATTTAGCAATTCAGCCACCCGTTGTTGCGGAAAGCGGGTGGCTAGATTGTCGGCAAACTTCGCCTCCAGCACCGGTAGTCCCTCGTCGCGGCGCTGGCGATGTCCAATCGGATACTGTACTTCAATCTGTTCTGAACTTGATCCATCTTTAAAGAACACCTGCAACGCATTAGCAATCGAACGTTTCTCAGGATCCAGATAGTCGCGGCTGTACGCCTGGTTTTCAACAACCTCCATTTTGGCCCGTAATTCATCGATTTCGGGATGTGCGGCGTGAAAACCATCTTCATAGTGGTCAGCGTTCAACTCACCGAAGAGTAATGGCACTGCGACCATATACTGTAAGCAATGATCACGATCAGCTGGATTGGCTAATTTGCCCTCTTTGGCGATAATCCGAACTGCGGATTCATGAGTAGTGATGACAATCTTCTCAATTTCGTCAATGCGGTTCTTAACAGATGGATGTAAGGTCATTGCTGCTTCACAGGCCGTTTGCGCATGAAACTCCGCCGGAAAAGACAGTTTAAAGAGAATATTCTCCATCACGTAGCTGTCGTAGTCCTGCTCACGTTGCAACGGCTTGTTAAAGGTTACGTCGTAAAAACCCCAACCTTTTGCTGTCAGTGCGCCCGGTATTCCCATTTCACCGCTCATCGCGATGCCGGCCAGCCGGACGGCACGACTCGTAGCGTCACCCGCTGCCCAGGATTTACGTGATCCCGCATTGGGCGCATGGCGATAGGTACGCAGTGCCTGCCCATCTACCCAGGCATGAGACAACGCCGACAAAACCTGCTCACGACTGCCACCCAGCAACCAGGTCGCCACGGCAGTTGATGCCACTTTAACCAGTAGCACATGATCCAGGCCTACCCGGTTAAAGCTATTCTGCAACGCCAGCACGCCTTGAATTTCATGAGCTTTAATCATTGCTTCCAATACGGTTTGCATGGTCAGAGGTTTATCACCCCGCGCCACTCGTTGCTGCGATTCATGATCACAGATTGCCAGAATTGCACCCAGATTATCTGAAGGATGGCCCCATTCAGCCGCCAGCCAGGTATCATTAAAGTCCAGCCAGCGCACACAACAACCGATGTCCCACGCGGCCTTAACCGGATCGAGTCGAAAAGAGGTACCCGGCACACGTGAACCGTGCGGTACCGTCGTGCCTTCGACCAACGGGCCCAGGTGCTTCAGGCACTCGGGATAGCGTAACGCCAGCAACCCGCAACCGAGGGTGTCCATAAAACAGTAACGCGCAGTTTGCCAGGCCAGATCGCTGTCGATGGAACTGGTCATCACGTAATCGGCAATAGCTTGTAATTCAGCATCAAAGTCTGGACGATCCGTACGATCCTTTGCTGTTCCGGTAGCTGTTCCCATAGCTTTACCTCTTCAATGTTGTTGGTTTTCAGATAAAAAAATGCTCGGGACCAATTGATAAGTCCCGAGCTTAGGGGAATGGCTCAAGGGATTGAGCCGTGCGCTAACTCGATAAATTTAGAAGGTAAAATTTAGTGTAGACAACAATTAGAATTTTGCTAATTTTTTTGTCTTTCTTTGCGAAATTTTATCGGGAAACAGGAGTTACCCGGTCAAATAAGCGGAAAAAATTCGCAGTTGTGGTGGCGGCAACTTCGGCCAGACTGATACCTTTGATATCGGCAACACACTTGGCAACGTCCGCCACGTAAGCGGGCTGATTCTGTTTGCCGCGATGCGGAACCGGCGCCAACCAGGGGCTGTCCGTTTCAATTAAAAGTTTGTCCAGGGGTAACCGTTTCACCACATCACGTAATTCAGTCGCATTGCGAAAACTTGCTATTCCGGATATCGAAATATAAAAATCAAACTCATCAATTGCTTCTTTCGCCATCTCGTACGACTCGGTAAAGCAATGCAATACCCCGCCACAACGCTCGGCATGACCTTCTCGCAATAAACCTAAAGTATCCTGCTGAGCGTCCCGGGTATGAATAATTAGAGGTTTACGCAACTCATTGGCAAGTTCAATGTGATAAGCAAAACTGTTTTGTTGTACGGTTTTGCTCTCACTATCGTAAAAGTAATCCAGTCCGGTTTCGCCGATCGCAACGACTTCGTCACTGCTTGCAAATTCTTTTAGCTGCTGCTGCGCGAACGGGTGCTTGGCGATGTACAACGGATGGACACCACAGGAAATAGCAACTTCCGGGTACTCACGCACCAGATCACGCATGCCGGGAAAGTCTTCAAGCGTAACGCCGATACAAAGCATCTGCTGGACACCAGCTTGCTTCGCTTCGGCTATAACCTTAGCGATTGAACCGTCAAATTCATCAAGTTTTAGTTTGTCGAGATGACAATGTGAATCGATATACACAGCGACTCCTTAACGTTGTGTCAGAAATTTATCTGCAACTGAGACGTTACATGGTAGCGGTAGGTGCGTTTGATTCGCCGAGATGACCGAGTAAGGTCTCGATACGATTACGTAGGTGCGACTTATCTTCCAGAAACTGTACGCCAACCCCACGTTGATCGGCTCGGCCGGGACGTGCAGGTGCCAGCCAGACGACTTTGCCTTTCACCAGAGTATCATCGCTATCACCAGGCAGTCGAACCAGTAATGCTAATTCATCACCAATGCTGTAAGGATCATCGGTCCCAACAAATAGCGCGCCACCTTTAATAAACGGCATATACATCCGGCGTAACTGTTCTTCTGATTTTAAATGTATGCGCTTCGCTGCCATTGTTAACGCAACCTCGTCCAGAGTTCTTGGAGTAGTAATGGGCCATTAAGACCGCTTTGTTCTGCTAATTTTCTTCGCACATCATAACATGATTTTAACCAATGATTTAATTCTGTCACCTGATAATTTTTTTCCGTCAGCCAGCGGGTCAGTTGTTCCTGCTGCGAAACCAACTGCAGATGCTCATTTCCCAGCCCCTGCTTTAACCGCACCAACTCATTAAGTAAGTGTTCCGTTGCCAGCAACCAGTCGCGCCAACTTGATTTATCCGGCGCTGGCCAGCCACTATCGCCAAGCAACGCTGACGCAAGCTGCTGCGGATAATCCGCTGGCACAGAATCATTCTCGAGCCACTCCAGCAGGGCCAGAGGCCGGTGGTGATACCGTTTGCACAGCTGTTGTTCGGCTGCGGTTAAGACCCTTTCTAACTGTTGTGCCAGCCATTGCGCAACTGCAGTTTCATCCGGCACATTAAAGCGATGCAGCTGCATACGACTACGTAAGGTTGGCAATAAACGTTCAGTGCGTTCCGGACTCACGACAAAGTAAGTCGATTGCGTCGGTTCTTCCAGAGTTTTCAGCAGTGCATTTGCGGCAGTGATTGACATGCGCTCTGCGTCACGTAACCAAACCACTTTAGCACCCGCCTGATTTGGCGTTTGTTGAAGTTTGCCTGTGAGCTCACGAATTTGATCAACACTAACGACCTTACCGTCCTGACTGGCAACTTCATAATAATCAGGATGATTACCGGCCTTGTGCAATAAGCAACTCTTGCACACGCCACACGCCCGATTTCTGGCCTGGGTACAGAGCAATAACTTAAGCCACTCTTTAATAAAGGCTTCAGCACCAAGATCCGGTTGCCATGGCAAACAATGGGCATGATTAAGGTTGCCGCTGGCGTACTCATTGACCAGCTGTCGCCAGTTCTCACGTAACCAGGGCAGGCTCACGAAGGGTATCCCCGCTCACCAAATAGAGCAATTTCAAGCGCATTCACTAAAGCCTGATGCACTTCGCCCATTGGCTGTTCAGCATCAATCACCTGAATACTGCGATCTGCTTCCGCAATCTCGAGATAGCGCGCCCGGGTACGTTCAAAGAAAGCTACCGTTTCCTGTTCGATACGATCCAGCTCACCACGCTCACGGGCGCGTTGCAGGCCTATTTCCGGATCAAGGTCGAGCAACAGCGTCAGATCCGGCGCAAAATCGCCTAATACCAGCTGTTTCAACGTCCGTAACTTACTATCGCCCAATTCCCGTCCACCGCCCTGATAGGCGCGCGACGACAAGTCGTGACGATCTGCAATGACCCATTTGCCCGCCTTTAACGCAGGTTTGATCACGTTTTCGACCAGTTGCACCCGGCTTGCATACATCAACAGCAATTCAGTTTCCGCAGTAACGGTCTCCTGCCATTCCTGCTTAACTAAATCACGTAACGCTTCTGCAAGTGGCGTACCACCGGGCTCACGCACCGTTAGCGTAGCTATGCTTTTGGCTTGCAGGTGACTGACCAAACTGGCAATTGCCGAGCTTTTACCGGCACCTTCCAGACCTTCAACAACGATAAATTTTCCCTGCATGATATTAATGCTTTCCTCGTTGATAACGATTGACCGCACGGTTGTGCTCCGTCAGTGTCTCGGAAAATACATGACCGCCCGAGCCATCGGCAACAAAATAGAAGTATGGTGATGTCGCAGGCTGCGCCGCGGCAATCAGACTCGCTTGACTCGGCATCGCAATCGGTGTCGGCGGCAAACCGTCGATCCGATAGGTATTGTAGGCGGTCGTCTCGCGTAAATGGGCACGAGTAAGATTGCCATCAAAGTTGTCAATTCCATAAATAGTGGTGGGATCAGACTGCAAGCGCATCCCGGTATTCAGGCGGTTTACAAACACTGAACTAACCAAATCCCGCTCACTACCAAGGCCTGTTTCTTTCTCGATGATCGAGGCCATAATTAATAATTCGTAGGGCGTTGCGTATGGCAAGTCATCTGCACGTTGCTGCCACGCGTCAAGCAAGCGCTGTTGCTGGGCAGTATACGCTGTGCGCAGCAATTTCAGAGCGGCTGTACCAGCGTAAAAATGATAGGTATCTGGCGCCAGATAGCCTTCCAGCGAGTTAAGCTGATCGCTGCCAGTCACTTTCGTCACCAGTTCGCCTCCGGAGCGGAGTTCCTCTGTACCTGCCAGATAAGGATGCGCGCCAATAGCCGTCAGCCATTGGGCCAGAGTCTGCCCCTCTATCAGGGCAATACTAAACTGATATTGATCGCCCTGACGCAGCTGTTGCCACAACTCAAATAAGGATTGGCCGTCCCGAACCTGATAGACCCCAGCCTGTAAGCCTTCAGGTCGTGCCCAAACGCGACTGGCAAAATAACTAGGCGTCACTGCCTGGGTCAACCAACCGCGCTGCGCCAGATCGTTTAGAATTGATTTAGCATGGTCGCCGCGTTTAATCTCTAACAACTCCGGCGCACCCGTTAAGTGTAACTCCTGCTGTGCCAACTGGTAACTCCAATAGCCAGCAACTACCCCGCCAGAAGCGATTAGGATTAAGCTAATTAAGAAGAAACGTCGGATGCCTGCCACCAATTTATTAATGCCTTCGGTAATGTCGGATCAGTGGGTCTATGTTCGCCTATTTGCGCAACCGGGCGCAAGCCTAAAACACTATTTGTGAGAATCACCTGATCAGCGGCCAGCACTTGCGCCAACGATGCTGTGTCACAGACGTCAAGGTTTACCGGTTGATCGCTCAACAATTGTGTCCGGACAACCCCGTTTACCCCTGCATAATCAAGGCTTGGGGTATACCAGGAGTCACCCTGTCGCCAGATTAAATTACTGGAAATAGCCTCGACCACTTGCTCAGTGCTATCTAAAACGATCAGCTCATCAAGCTCTCGCTGTTGCCGTTCATGGCTTAGCAAAACCTGTTCGAGCCGATTGAGTGTCTTTAAACCGGCCAGATGCTCCGAACGACTTAAGCGCAATTCTGCAATATCAACCTTTAACGGTTTGTGTGTGCGTTCTGATAGCGCTGTTGTAGTGATATACCAGTGCGGATTAGCTTGCTCGTTAAACCCATAACCACGGGCGCCAGGGCCACGAGTTACGATGATTTTAACTACTAAATCTCGTTTTGGATGAGCTTGGGTAAGCTGAGTTAAGCAGCTGAAGAGTTCGGCTTCAGTAGGTAAACAGATGTGTAATCGTTCGCTTGCTGCCTGCAAGCGCTGCCAATGGCATGCCCACCAGCGGATACGACCGTTTTCAATAGTAAGCGTAGTAAAGTGGCCGTCGCCAAATTGGAGACCGCGATCAAGAGCCTGGTCGGGTAACTCGTTACCGTTATGCCACATAGAAAAAAGGCGGAATTTTCATTCCGCCCTTTTCAACAAACTTGCACTTAGTCGTTTGCGTGATTAGTCACGTAATCGATAGCGGCTTGAACAGTTTTGATCTTCTCAGCTTCTTCGTCTGGAATCTCAGTTTCGAACTCTTCTTCAAGAGCCATGACCAACTCAACTGTATCAAGTGAGTCAGCACCCAGGTCGTTCTCAAAAGAAGCTTCAGATTTCACTTCTTCTTCTTTAACGCCCAACTGTTCGATGATGATTTTTTTAACGCGTTCTTCAATAGTGCTCATTGTTTCAATGTCCCTTCATTTAGGTATCGTGTTCAAATTTGCGCTTAGTGTAGTGAATGCGGCGGCATTAATAAAGGAAAAATTAGCTAATTCCCGAGAGGTCATACCCCTTGCCTGCCGATTTCCTTACACCATTGCCAGACCACCATTCACATGGATGGTTTCGCCAGTGATATAGGCAGCTCCCGGAGAAGCTAAGAATACCACTGCGGCGGCAACTTCTTCAGGCTGACCTAAACGGCTGGCCGGAATATTCGCGAAAATGGCTTGTTTCTGGTCTTCCGTCAAAGACTTGGTCATATCTGTATCGATAAAACCTGGGGCAACGCAGTTTACCGTAATGCCGCGCGCGGCAATCTCTTGCGCAAGCGCCTTGCTAAAACCAACCAATCCGGCTTTTGCCGCACAGTAGTTAGTCTGTCCGGGATTGCCGGTAGTTCCAACCACTGACGAAATATTAATAATTCGACCACTGCGGCGCTTCATCATGCCACGCATGACCGCCTTTGAAAGGCGATAGACAGATTTCAGATTGGTGTCCATAACGGCGTCCCAGTCATCATCTTTTAAGCGCATTAATAAATTATCTTTGGTGATACCGGCATTGTTAACCAGAATATCCAGTTGCCCGTAGGTCTCATCAATAGCGGCCAAAACGCCAGCAACACTGTCAGCATCAGTGACATCAAGTTGACGACCCTCGCCGTGCTCGCCCAAATACGCTGAAATGGCTTCGGCACCTTTTTCGCTTGTAGCAGTACCAATAACTTTTACGCCCTGCGCCGCGAGTTGCTCAGCAATGGCTTTACCAATCCCACGACTGGCCCCGGTAACGAGTGCAACTTGACCTTGCATAGTTGTTGTCATGATCTAAATCCTTGCTTTAATGGCTTCAACAGTATTTACAGCATCGCCCTGCACTGTTTTATCGATACGTTTATTCAGTCCGGTCAACACTTTACCCGGACCAATTTCATAAATTTCAGTAACACCCTGTTCAACCAGACAACGGACAGTTTCAGTCCAACGTACCGGCGAATAAAGTTGACGAATCAGCGCATCACGGATTTTATCCGCGTCACGTTCAACTTTGACATCAACATTGTTTATCACAGGAATATTCGGCGTCGTTAACGTGATTTTACCGAGTTCGACGGCAAGCTTTTCCGCAGCAGGCTGCATCAGGGCGCAATGAGAAGGCACACTCACCGGTAGTGGTAATACCCGCTTGGCGCCACGCTCTTTACAGGCTTCACCGGCGCGTTCGACAGCTTCTTCGTGCCCTGCAATAACCACCTGACCTGGTGAATTGTAGTTTACCGCGCTGACAATCTGATCGCCGGCTGCTGCGGCACAGGCTTCTTCAACCAACGCATCATCAAGCCCAATGACAGCAGCCATCGCGCCAACACCACTAGGTACTGCCTGTTGCATAAACTCGCCGCGTTTCGCCACCAGCGCGACCGCTTCTTTAAAGTCTAAACAACCGCTGCAGACCAACGCCGAGTATTCACCCAGACTGTGTCCTGCAAGCCAGCGTGGCGCCACCACCCCGGCTTGTTCGAGGGCGCGGTACAACGCGACACTGGCAGTTAAAAGTGCTGGCTGCGTCCGCTGTGTTTCGTTCAGCCGTTCGGCCGGACCATCCTGAACCAGTTCCCAGAGGTCGTACCCAAGCACTTCACTGGCTTCAGCAAAGGTCTCACTGACGGCAGAATATTCTGCAGCTACATCAGCTAACATACCGACGGCTTGTGACCCTTGCCCTGGAAAAACATATGCGCGCATGGTGCCTTCCTTTTCTTTGTAGTTAATACGTGATTAATGCCGAACCCCAGGCGAATCCACCGCCAAAGGCTTCTAACAATAACTTGTGACCGCGTTGAATGCGTCCGTCGCGAACCGCGACATCAAGTGCGATTGGCACCGATGCCGCCGAAGTATTACCGGTATCAGCGAGTGTCGTTACGACCTGCGACATCGGCATTTTAAGTTTTTTAGCGGTTGCTTTGATTATACGCAAATTCGCTTGATGGGGAACCAACCAGTCCAGGTCGTCCGGCGTTAACCCGTTGGCAACTAGGGTTTCATTTACCAGTTCGCTTAACTTGCTGACCGCAACCTTGAATACTTCGTTGCCCTTCATGTACATCCAGGCTTCACTAAGTGCTTCGGCGTGATCCGATTCCCTGCGCTGGGGATGATTTACGCCTAACAGATCGGCGAATTCACCCGCGCTGTGTAAATGGGTGGATTCTATTCCGGGTACGTTGCTGGCCTGCAAAACGACCGCTCCGGCGCCATCACCGAATAACACAATGGTGTTGCGGTCGTCTGGGCGGCAGAGACGTGAAAGTACATCCGTCCCAATCACCAACACCGAACGATAGGTACCGCTACGAATGTACTGATCCGCCACGCTCATGGCAAAAATAAAGCCTGAACACGCTGCGGCAACGTCAAAAGCGGGGATATTTTCGTCTGTTAACGCGGCTTGAACCTCGCAAGCCACACTTGGAAAAGCGCGGTCTCCGGAAGTCGTGGCCACCACAATCAAATCGATTTCGGCGATGTCTGTTTCTGCTGCAGCCAACGCCTGGCGGGCTGCGGCCACGGCCATGGTGGCAGCATTTTCGCCGTTACTGGCAATATGACGCTGATGAATACCTGTACGTTCAACAATCCAATCGTGAGTCGTGTCGACGCGTTGCTCAAGCATGGCATTGGTCAAGCACTGCTCTGGCAAATAATGCCCAGTGCCTGCGATTCTAGAAAACATAAGAACCTTTATTCCTGCTCTAGGAGTACGTTTTCCACCTGATCACGAATACGTGTCGGGAGGTCCTGTTGCGTCTCCGACACGGCCTGCTCAATCGCACTAAGAAAAGCTTTCGCGTTGGCATCACCGTGACTTTTAATTACGACGCCCCGCAATCCTATCAGACTTGCGCCGTTGTAGTGGTCGGGCTTCAACCAATCCCACGAACGCTGTAAACGGCTATAAAAAAGTTTAACGAACCAGCGTGTTAACCAGTGGGCATGGATGTTGGCACGAATATTGGTCAGCAGTAACTCAGCCAGTCCTTCACAACTTTTCAGCGCAATATTACCGACAAAGCCATCACAGACAATAACATCTGCTTTATCAGCGAAAAGATCGTCGCCTTCGATAAAACCAATATAATTGAGTGTCTTAGACTGCTGAAATAGCTGCGCCGTTGATTTCACGACATCATTTCCTTTGATATCTTCCTCACCCATATTCAGCAGTGCAACGCGCGGATTTTCTTTGTGCAGTACTTCGCTGGCGGCAACCGAGCCCATAAGCCCAAATTGAAACAAGGTATCGCTGTCACAGACCGGATTTGCGCCTAAGTCCAACAAAAAGGCACTGCCACCAGAAGCTTGTGGAATAGCAGACATCAGTGCCGGTCGCAGCACTCCTGGCAAGGTTTTCAGTGAAAAATAGGCTTTGGTCATCAACGCGCCAGTATTACCGGAGCTGACACAAGCTGCAGCTTCACCACTGGCGACCAGTTCCAGCGCAACGCGCATAGATGAATCTGGTTTTGCTCGCAGCGAGTAACCGGGCTTATCACTCATTTCGACGGTTTGACTAGCGTGTTTTAAGGTAACGCGATCGTGCTGATCAAGCTTTCGCGCAGCTAACAGAGGTTCGAGTTCAGCTTCATCGCCGACGACGATAAAGTGATGTTGGGGGAATGCTGATAACGCATCGACTAATGCGTCAATAACAATTGAGGGGCCATTATCGCCCCCCATTGCATCAAGTGCCAGAGTCAGTGCGGCCATAGCCTCACTTCCTTGTACTGGTTACTTGTTAATTACTTTACGGCCTTTATAAAACCCGTCAGCTGTTACATGGTGACGACGATGCGTTTCACCAGAGGTAGAGTCAACCGACAGTGTAGGGCCATTCAGTGAATCGTGAGAACGACGCATATCGCGACGTGAACGACTTTTCTTACTCTTTTGTACAGCCATTTACGCTATCTCCTAAGTTTATTTGCGCTTCAATTCCTGCAACACAGCAAAAGGATTTTCCTTTGTTTCCGAGGCTGTATCAATTTCGCCCCACTGCATTGCATTACTATCTATACGACATTCGCGCTCATCGTGTTTTACAACAACTGGCATCGCTAATATCAGTTCATCTTCAATAATTCGATGCAGTTGGATTTCGCCAAGCTCATCCACTTCAATAGCTTCGTACTCACTCGGCATATCGGTGGCCGTTTGGCGTTTAGTGATTGGTGCGTAAACAAAGTCACTCACCAGTTCAACTGCCATGGGGTCGCCGCAGCGCTCGCAAGCGACTGTGACTTTGACCTCGGCATGCCCGCGCATGTGCTTGACGTTCTGTGCGTCGACTGCAAATTCCAGCTCAGCATCAACATCAGCACAAGGAGCAACCAAAAGCTCTTGTAAACGATTGAGCGAAGTCCCTGGCACAACACCAAGATAACTCAACTGTTTACCGGCACTTTTTACCGGATCGACCGAAATGGGTATACGAACCTTCTGCATAGGGCGCGAATATTAAAGGATTCAGGTACTGAAAACAAGTGATTTTCAGCTTTTTGTGTTGTTCTCTGGCAGTAACGGGTTCACCTGCCAATGGCGCAACATTTTGAGCAGTTGAATCACCGGCAAACCAACTAAACTATTAGGATCATCACCGCGCAATGATTCGAACAAACTAATACCGAGGCCTTCACTTTTAAAGCTTCCGGCGCAGTTGAAGGGTTGCTCTAATTCGACGTAACCTTTGATTTCAGCGGCCGAAAGTTTGCGAAAAGTAACCTGAAAAGGCTCAACACAGGATAACAGTTCATCCTGACCGCTATGATATACCGCTAAACCGGTATAAAAGGTGACGGTCTTCCCCTTTGCGGCGGTGAGTTGATCAATAGCATTTTCAGCATTGCCGGGCTTGCCAAGAATACGACCATCGACCACCGCCACCTGATCAGAACCAATCAGCAGATGATTCGGAAAGTCGTCAGCCAATGCCCGCGCCTTAGCTATTGCCAGCCGTTCAACCAGAACTTCGGCGGCTTCCCCCTGCCCGGCCGTCTCGTCTACATGAGGAGCTGCACAGATAAAATCAGGCAGTACCTTCTCAAGTAGCATTCGTCTGTAGGGTGATGTCGATGCTAAAACTATAGCTGGCATGCAGTGTCCTCCTGATTGCGCTCGCCACTCAATACCGCTGGAAATTGTTGCCATGAAGACAGCACCGCCAACGGCGCATAAGCTGCCAACTGTTGCGCTGAGTGAACCCCAAAATCAACGCCGACACGATCCATTCCGGCGGCCTGCGCCATGCGCAGATCATGAATTGAGTCGCCGATCATTAAGGCCTTATCCAAATCACACCCGGTTTCTTCAAGCAGCTCGAACAACATGCGCGGGTCTGGTTTCGAAATGGATTCGTCTGCACAGCGCGAAACATCAAAATACTGCGCAGTATCCGTCTCCTGCCAGACCCGTACCAGGCCTCGACGTGCTTTACCCGTTGCGACTGCGAGCTGGTAGCCCTGCCCCCTCAAATCGGTAAGCATTTCGCGGACGCCGTTAAATAATGGGGTTGGTGTTGGATCTAGATCGACATACTGATCGCGGTAACGCGCCAGAAACTGGCTATGGCGATCCGTTTCAAGTACCCCGAACAAGCGTTCAATGGCGGGTTCGAGACTCAAACCAATAATATCCCGGACCTGGGTGTCCGACGGGATCGGCAACGCCAAATGGGCAGCGGTGGCTTGCATCGAGGAAACGATACGGCCAACAGAGTCCATCAGAGTGCCATCCCAGTCAAAAATAAGTAGTTGATACTTCATGCATCTAAACGTTTTAACGTGTCAGTTAAGCTTTCATCCAGTGGCGCTTCGACAGTAATCATTTTCCCACTCTGCGGATGCCGGAAAGTTAACTTATGGGCGTGCAAAAATAGACGCTTAAGGCCAACCTCATTCATCACAGAATCAAAGACTTGATCACCGTATTTGGGGTCACAGGCGATAGGATGGCCGGCATAAAGTGCGTGCACGCGAATCTGGTGGGTGCGACCGGTTATCGGCGAAGCTTCAACCAGAGTACAGTTCGCATACTTTTGTTTTACCCGAAAGCGGGTTTCCGACGGTTTCCCGGCAGCATCGACCCGCACCACTCGCTCACCCGACTTCAGCGTGTTCTTTAATAAAGGTGCGGCAATAAATTTAACATGCTCCTGCCAGTGACCACGCACCAATGCCAGATACTGCTTGTCCATGGTCTTCTCGCGCAATTGCTCATGCAATGAACGCAGTGCCGAACGCCGTTTAGATATCAGGATACAACCACTGGTTTCACGATCCAGCCGATGAACCAGTTCAAGCTGTTTGGCATCAGGACGCAATGACCGCAGACTCTCTATCAGGCCAAATTGCAAACCTGACCCGCCATGCACAGCTAACCCCGCAGGTTTATTTAGCACCAGTAACAGGTCATCTTCATACAGCACCTGATTATTAAGTGCCTGTACCTGATCCAGGTTCGCTGACGGCAGCGGGTTACTTTCAGCCACGCGCACTGGAGGAATTCGTACCTGATCCCCCTCTCGCAGCTTATAGTCCGGCTTACAGCGCTTTTTGTTGATCCGCACTTCGCCCTTACGCACGATCCGGTAGACCAAGGACTTTGGTACTCCCTTCAGCTGCGCAAGCAGGAAATTGTCGATTCGCTGGCCAGCATAATCAGCTTCTATGGTGACCCAACGTACTTGTATTTGTTGATTTTCGCTCATGCCGCAAAGTTTATCATTTTCCGTTTTTTCTGACTGCATTTTTGTGTCTTTATTTTATCTTGTACTGACAACCCTGTTCATGGGATAATAAACCTCCGGAAAAACCCGCACCGGACAGTTTGAGAGCGGTATTAGCGAAAAAAATTTAGTGGTGACTTGGCGCATCGAAAGCGATTGCAACGAAACCTCCACCTCAGGATACAAACGCGCACACAACGTCTTTGAGATCTTGATGGCACGGAACATGCACGAGACCGAGTCACTATATTGTCAACGCATTTTGCGACGACACGGTACGAACACAAGCGTATTTCGGCTTGGTAACCAATTGCATACCTCACGTTGGTGTTAAGTAGCACGACGGGAGGTGTCATCAAACGCTGCGATAGCGCGATGGCAGTCTACAATTCAACCTCGAAATAGCGATGGCGAGTGCGCCTTCGTACTGTGTTGTGGCACAAAAGAAAGAGTCACAACTATGAAAAGAATGTTGATCAATGCAACTCAGCAAGAAGAGCTGCGCGTTGCTTTGGTGGACGGACAACGATTATACGATTTAGATATCGAAAGTCCGGGCCACGAACAAAAAAAAGCGAATATCTACAAGGGTAAAATTACCCGCATCGAGCCAAGTCTTGAAGCCGCATTCGTTGATTATGGTGCTGAGCGCCATGGTTTCCTTCCGTTAAAAGAAATTGCCAAAACCTACTTTCCGAAAGGCTACACCTTCTCAGGTCGCCCTAACATCAAAGATGTCATCAAAGAAGGTCAGGAAGTTATTGTCCAGATTGATAAAGAAGAGCGTGGCCAGAAAGGCGCAGCACTCACCACCTTTATCTCGTTAGCCGGAAGCTACCTCGTACTGATGCCAAATAATCCGCGTGCGGGTGGTATTTCTCGCCGGATTGAAGGCGACGAGCGGACTGAACTGAAAGACGCCATGCGCGACTTGCATTTGCCCGACGGTATGGGTCTGATTGTACGTACCGCAGGTGTTGGAAAATCAGCCGAAGAGCTGGATTGGGACCTCAATGTTCTGGTACATCACTGGCAGGCCATCGAGAAAGCCGCCGAACAACGCCCTGCTCCATTTCTGATTCACCAGGAAAGCAACGTTGTATTCCGCGCCATTCGTGATTATTTGCGTCGCGACATCGGCGAAGTGCTTATCGATAATCCTAAAGTGTTCGAACAGGTTCGTGATCACGTCACACTGATCCGCCCTGATTTCGTAAGCCGCGTTAAAATTTACGACGGTGATATCCCCTTATTCAATCACTATCAGATTGAAAGCCAGATTGAATCAGCATTTCAACGTCAGGTGCGGTTACCATCAGGTGGCTCAATTGTTATTGACCCGACCGAAGCTCTTACTTCAATCGATATCAACTCTGCCCGCGCGACGAAAGGCGGCGATATCGAAGAAACAGCATTTCAAACCAATTTAGAAGCTGCCGAAGAAATTGCCCGCCAGCTGCGCTTACGTGATGTCGGCGGTCTGGTGGTTATCGATTTTATCGATATGACTCCTATGAAGCATCAACGCGAAGTTGAAAACCGCTTACGCGATAGCCTGAAGCAAGATCGGGCGCGTATTCAGGTTGCCCGGATCTCGCGCTTCGGCCTATTAGAAATGTCACGTCAGCGGTTACGCCCATCGCTGGGTGAATCGTCTAATCATGTGTGCCCACGATGTGATGGCCATGGCACGATTCGTTCAGCCGAATCCCTGGCACTGTCGATTTTACGCCTGATCGAAGAAGAAGCGCTGAAAGACAATACTATTCAGGTTCAGGCTCAGGTGCCCGTAACTGTTGCTACCTATTTGCTGAATGAAAAACGTAAAGCTATTGCTGAAGTTGAAAAACGTCATTCAGTGTCGGTGCTGGTAATTCCGAACTTACATTTGGAAACCCCTCACTTCGACGTGCGACGTTTGCGTAACGATGAAGTAGAAGAAGCGAATAGTTTCAAACTGATTGAGAAACCAGAAGATACCACTACAGAAGTCGTCTTAAATAAAGACAAGCCAAGCTTTGAGGAACCAGCGTTAAAAGGTTTACAGGCTCCGGCTGCACCAGCTCCGACACCTGTGCCGGAGGCTGCAGCGAAGGCCGTGGTCAACACTGCCCCATCCCTGTTCAAACGACTTGGCAAATGGCTGAATAAATTGTTCGCCAGTGACGAAGATGAACAACAACAAGGTCAGCAGCCGAAACGCGATGATAACCGCAGTCGCAATGGCAACCGTCGTGGTGGTCAGGGCCGTAATCAACGTGGTGGTAATCAACAACGCCGCCGCAACACCAATCGTTCACGTCCTCGTGATGATGAGCGAAAAGGTGCCGCCGAGAAGCCTGAAGAAGCGAAAGATAAAGTAGCAGACACAGCTAAAGACGGTAAGAAAAACGAACGAGGCCAGCAGCGCCGCGGTGGTAGAAACCGTAATCGTCAACAAGCTGATGCGACGCAGAAGCCAAAAGACGAGACAACGGAAACCACAACAGAGCCGAAACAGGAAACTGAGGCCAAAGTGAAGCCGCGTCGTCAACGTCGTAAGCTCGACAAATCTGTGCGCATGGGCCAGGACGAGCAAGCTGCGAAGAAAGAGACTGCAGTGCCTGATTTGAAACTCGATGAATCGTCAGATGCTGCTACCAAAACGTCGACAAAAGCTGCCGCTACCAGCGATGCTAAGCAATCTGCAGAAACAGCAACAGATGTAAGTGCGCCAGAGCAGGATGCAACTACAACTGAACAAGATGGTGAAAAGCGCGAAGGTCGTAACCGTTCACGGCGCAGCCCTCGTCACCAGCGCGCTGCAGGTCAACGTCGCAAAGCAGAATCGCAGCAGGACGATGCAGCTACCGAAGAGCAAGCGAATAAAGACGCCGAGACAGAGGCAACGCCTGCTAAGACTACTGACGACGCCAAGCCGAGAAAACGTTCCGCACGCATGGAGCAAGCAGCACGGGATGTCGCTGCCGAGAAAAAAGCTGCTGAAGCTAAACCTGAAGCCGAAGCTAAGTCCGAAGCCGAAGCTAAGCCGAAAGCTGAGCCGAAAACCGAAGCTAAGCCTGAAGCCAAAGCTGAGCCTGAAGCCAAAGCTGAGCCGAAAGCCGAAGCTAAGCCTGAAGCCAAAGCTGAGCCTGAAGCCGAAGCTAAGCCTGAAACCGAAGCTAAGCCTGAAGCCAAAGCTAAGCCTGAAGCCAAAGCTGAGCCTGAAGCCGAAGCTAAGCCTGAAGCCAAAGCTGAGCCTGAAGCCGAAGCTAAGCCTGAAGCCGAAGCTAAGCCTGAAGCCAAAGCTGAGCCTGACGCCAAAGCCGAGCCTGAAGCCGAAGCTAAGCCTGAAGCCAAAGCTGAGCCTGAAGCCAAAGCCGAGCCGAAAGCCGAAGCTAAGCCTGAAATGAAAAAGCCGGCAGCAAAAGCACAGTCTGTGGCTAAAGTTGCCACCGGTCGCAAAGTTAGCGCACCTATGGCAAAAGCGAGCGCGCAACCGCGCACTGGAGCTTATTCGCCTTTACCAGCAGCTGATGAAAGCCAACGTGCCAATTTCAGTAAAGCTGAAGCCGTAGCAAGCTATGGCCAGGCGCGGGCCAAAGCCCATGCTGAAATGGCTAAATGTGAAAGCTCTAAAGGCTAAACTGGTCAAACTATACCTTTGACCCACGCCAAAATAAAAAGGCCGAAATCATCGATTTCGGCCTTTTCTTTTATCCTTAACGGACTTTATTTAACAACTTGCATTAACCTTGCCTTTGTTATTTGAGGTTCTCTTCAAATAACTCAAAGATCCGGCGGTATTCATCAAGCCAGCTTGATGGCTGACGGAAGCCATGCGGCTCGACCGGGAAAATAGCGGTCTCAAAGTCTTCTTTCTCATGCTCAATCAGACGCTGTACAAGCCGCACACTGTCCTGGAAGAATACGTTATCGTCTACCATCGGAGAGTTAATCAACAAGGCATCCTCAAGACCTTCAGTAAAGTAGATCGGCGAGCTGCGACGATACGCAATTGGATCATCATCGGGCAAATTCAGAATATTTGACGTGTACCCTGTATTGTAATGTGCCCAATCAGATACGGGACGCAATGCTGCACCAGCTTTGAATAAACCGGGTTCATTAAACAACGCCATAAAGGTTAAGAAACCACCATAAGAGCCACCATAAGTGCCCATGCGGTCCGTATCAACGTTAGTGTTTTCACCGGCCCACTCCACGACATCAACCAGATCTTCTACTTCTGGCCAGCCCATATTGCGATAAATCGCTGTACGCCAGTCACGTCCATAACCTTTCGAGCCACGGTAATCAAGATCCAGTACCACGTAACCCTGACGGTTTAAGAAGGTATGGAACATGAATTCACGTTGATAGTTCGACCATCCGGCGTGGGCATTCTGTAAATAGCCCGCACCGTGAATAAATACGACTGCCGGGTATTTCTCTGCCCGGTTTGGATCATAGTTTTCCGGATAGTACACGCGTGTGTAAATTGGCTCATCAACATGGCTTGATGGCACCGGAACGATCTCAGGCACACTCCAGTCAAAGCTATTGAATTTTTCAGTTGCAGTATGCGTAACACGTTCCGCCGTCGCACCTTCGGCCAACAACTGCACGTAGAGCTCTGGCGGTTGTAATGCACTTGAGTAAGTAAGCACCACTTTATCGTTCGCAGGGCTTACGTCGTAGGACTGCACCATGCCGTCGAGGTCAGTGATCTGCTCACTCTCACCGGTTTGGTAATTCACCCGGTAAAGCTCATAGATACCCGGATGTGATACGTTCGCAGTGTAATAAATGGATTCTGCCTGCCCGTTTACTGTTGGGCTTTCCGTCACAAATTTACCTTGGGTTAATTGCTGTTGCTTACCACCAAGCTCTTTCGTGTAAAGGTGTGCATAACCGTCTTCTTCACTTTGGAACCAGATTTTATCTTCAGAATCAGGTAAGAAACCAAACTCGTTATGCGTGTAATTGATCCATGCGTCGTCATGCAAACGATGCTGATTGACCAGTTGTTTTCCGGCAAAATCAATGGACGCTATCCAGCGATCTTTATTGTCCCATGCTTCGAGCATAACAATGGCGTTCTCACCGGTCTCGGACCAGCGGATTGCGCCTTCCTGCCAGCCCCAATCCTGCATCAGAGTGATCGGACGAGGTGCTTCTTTGGACTCGTACTCTTTGCCCTGAGCAGCGTAATTCTCCGCCTTCACCTCAGCCAGTACATCTTCGTTCCAACCAGGCAAGGTGTTATAGGTGAAAGGTGTTTGCTCACCAGTGGCTAAATCAAGTAATAGCAGCTGATGCTCAACGGGCTCTGCATCAGCGACTCGACGACGCACTGACTCAGCTTTCACCCGGCCATCTTCGGCAACGTAATTCGGCATAATGTCACCGTCATCACGCCAGCTCTGAGGGTCACTGATCGCGACCAGAACCTTATCACCGGCCGGCGACAAACTGGCGGCAACAATCTGTTTGTTGTTGCCTAAGTAAAACGGTTGTGGCGCCAGTGAGTCATTCACTCTGGCAAGCTCGGCTTGCTGATCAGCGCGGGCTTGACGATCCTGACGTTCTTTTTGCACGAATTCAATAAGTTCGATTTGCTCACGGGCAACGAAGTCTTTCGGCTCTGCCACGGCTTCAGGTTTATCCCGCGTAGCCAGCGCAACCACCTGTTGGGTCATACCACTGCGCGGATCGACCACGTAGAAATCGTTCCCCTGGCGGTAACTAAGACGGCCATCATTAAGAAAATTCAACTGCGACTGGCTGGCTTCATCCCGGGTTAACTGACGCACTTCATCGGTCTCGACATCACGAACAAATATGTTGCCCTCGAAGGTGTAGGCGACAAGACTGCGGTCATCGTTGTAAATTGCATCTTCGTAGGCGTAGTTATGCAGGCGCTCGGCGGGAATTGGATGGGCATCATCCTCGTCCAGTGGTAAATGGTACCAGTCGCTGAGCACACTTCCTGCGCGTTCCTGCTGATAGATGACTCCGCTACCATCAAGCATCCAGTATGCAGACTCCGGTGAACGGGCCACCCATTCCTGATCAGCCATGATCTGTTTGATGGTTAATTCACCCGTTTCCGCAACCGCACTGGTATTGGTTTCAGCTAAACTAAGGGTTTCCGGTGCTGTGGCAGACGCTGTCGTCGTATCAGGTACGTTTGTTGTTGCGCACGATGCCGCAATCATGGCGGCAAGTATCGAAACAGTAAATTTGGTTTTCATTCTTATGTTTCCCTTTCATGTGAGTCACTGCCATTAAAGCAAAATGCCCGGCAAGATACGAGCCGGGCATTTAATGATTGCGATGAAATTGTAATTTCCTGCGTTCAGGATTCCGCATCAGGCTGTTTTGCCGGATGTGCATCTTTGACCCAGGGCAGTTCCTGTACGCGCTCGTAGATTGCATTCAATAAAGGATATTCCTTTAACTCAACAGCAAATCTTTGGGCACTGTACATCTGTGGTACTAAGCATACGTCCGCAAGAGAAAACTCATCGCCCACACAGTAGCGCCCTGAGACTTCTTCGAGATTTTTTTCGAACGCTTTAAAGCTTTCAGCAAACCAATGATTTAACCATTCCTGTTTCTGCTCGTCAGTAACCTTCAGCTGCTGCTTTAAGTACTGTTGAACGCGCAGGTTGATCAAGGGCTGCAGTTCACTGGAAAGATCCAGCGCTAAGGCTCGGATCGCCCCTCGCTGTTTGGGTTTACCCGGCAACAACGACGGGTCTGGATACTTTTCTTCCAGATACTCAATGATTGCCAGTGACTGATGCAGAATGACCTGCCCATCAACCAGGGTCGGCACCAGCCCGTTAGGGTTAAGCTGACGATAGGCCTGCTGATGTTGCTGGCCACCATCCTTAAGCAGGTGAACAGGGACGTAGTTGTAATCAATGTTTTTAAAATTAAGGGCGATACGCGCCCGATAACTGGCGCTGGAGCGCCAGTAACCGTAGAGTTCCATAGCATAGACTCCGCCGATGAATTTTAGTCTGGCTGATACTGTAGGACCTTTTGGTCAATACTGCCAAAAATACTTTCACCTTGCGCGTCTTTCATCTCAATTTTGATGGTATCGCCAAACTGCATAAAGCCGGTAGTTGGCTTGCCGTCACGAATGGTTTCAATCATCCGGACTTCGGCAATACAGCTATAGCCCACACCGCCTTCCTCGATAGCGCTACCATGCTCAGTCCCTTGTTTATTCGAAACAGTACCTGAACCTATGATGGCACCCGCTCCCAAATGGCGGGTTTTCGCCGCATGAGCGACCAACTGGGCAAAATCAAAGGTCATATCCTCACCAGCGTTCGGCTTGCCAAATGGCTTACCGTTGTATTCACTCAGCAAAGGTAAATGCACCTTATTGTCACTCCAGGCATCACCGAGTTCATCCGGAGTCACCGCAACCGGAGAAAACGCCGACGACGGTTTCGACTGGAAGAAACCAAATCCTTTACCTAGTTCATTAGGGATGAGTCCTCGCAGCGACACATCATTTACCAACATCAACAAGCGAATGTACTGGCCAGCATCTGCTGCCGTAACACCCATAGGTACGTCGTCGGTAATAATGGCAACTTCACCTTCAAAATCGATGCCCCAGGCGGTGTCACCCATTTCGATAACGTCTTTTGGACCCAGAAAATCGTCGGAACCACCCTGATACATCAGTGGATCGGTCCAGAAACTTTCCGGCATTTCCGCATTGCGCGCACGGCGCACCAATTCCACATGGTTAACATAGGCGCTGCCGTCGGCCCACTGGTAAGCGCGCGGTAACGGCGACTCACAAAGGCTCTCATCAAATGCCACAGCATCATCAAGCTCGCCGTTATTCAGCGCGGTATAAACCCGTTCCAGTTCAGGCGCAATGCCATCCCAGTCATCAAGAACTTCCTGTAAGGTTTCAGCTAAAGCTGGAACCGCAACAGCTTTCGTCAGATCACGACTCACCACCATCAGTTGGCCATCGCGTGTACCATTTCGATAGGTTGCAAATTTCATAGATTATTTAGCCTTTTCGTCTTTTGCTTGCCAGCTATACACATAGTCTGGGTTTTCAACTTGCGCACAGACATCGCCCATTTCCAATGCATTGCGGGTATCCAGCATCACCGCAACTTCGTCGGTGAATTTTTTCCGATACTCCCGCCCTGCCTGGAACGCTTTCGGGTGCGGACCGTGGGTGAAGCCTGCAGGATGAAAGGTCACCATGCCTTTATCGATATTGTCACGACTGAAAAAATCACCTTCATGATAGAACAAGACTTCGTCGTAATCGTCGTTATTATGGTAGAAAGGCACCTTCAGTGCGCCGGGGTCCGATTCAATCGGCCGCGGCACGAAAGTACATACCACAAAACCTTCGGCAACAAAGGTAGTATGCGCCGATGGTGGTAAATGATAGCGATGGCTCATCAGCGGGCGTATATCACGCCAGTTGATCCGCACAGGCGCTAAATCACCATGCCAGCCCACAGCATCCAACGGATTATAAGGATAGGTAATCCGCGAGATCTGATTATGTCGTTTCACCTCAATCCGCCATTGCTCTTCGCTGTACTGCTGTTTAAATGCAGCATCGATATCCGGCGTATCCAAACAAGCTGGATCAAAGATGGCGTGATTTCCGACCAAGCCCTTTTCCGGCAACTGATAAGCACTGTTGGTCGCCTCAATCATTACGATTTGCATGGGCTCCAACGGCTCAATACGCCAGTTGGTGGAGCGCGGAATGGCAAAATAATCGCCCTTCTCAAGGGTAATGTGGCCATAATCACAAAACAGTTCGCCACGTCCCTCATGAATGAACAGCAGCTCATCACCATCGGCATTGCGCACCAGAAATGGCATTGCTTCGTTACAGTGCCAGATCCGAAACTTGCACTGCGCATTATGCAATAGCAGCGGCACTTGCCACGGCGATTCAGTCGCGACGTTATCAAGCTTGTTGAAGTCGAAGTTACGTGGACGTAACTCACCTTCCCACTCACTCCACCCGGTCGGTGCATGGCGGTGATGAAAGTGCGTCGCCGGCCCAAAAAAGCCACTGCGGCCGACTTCACGTTCATAGATCGCCTGCTCCGGAAAGTCGGCGTGAGCTTGTTTCGAGCTCACTCCCACTTGTTTCGGAAAGCTAATCCATTTACGCATCGCTTAATACTCCGCGGCGAATTTGATCTTCTTCAATGGATTCAAACAAGGCTTTAAAGTTACCTTCACCAAAGCCTTCGTTACCTTTGCGCTGAATGATTTCAAAGAATACCGGGCCAATCACAGTTTTGGTAAAGATCTGCAGCAAAATACCGTCTTTCATCGGCGCGCCATCAATCAAAATCTGTAACTCACGTAAATCCTCAAGATTTTCCTCATGGCCTTCAACCCGGTCGTTTACTTTCTCATAGTAGGTGTCTGGCGTAGGCATGAAGTCCATACCAATTTCGCGCAGGTCGCGCACGGTTTTATAGATATTGTCTGAAGTCAGGGCGATATGCTGGATGCCTTCACCCTGGTACTCACGCAAGTACTCTTCGATTTGTGATTTGTCATCGTGTGATTCGTTAATCGGAATACGAATCTTGCCGCACGGTGCGGTCATTGCGCGGCTCAACAAGCCGGTTAACTTGCCTTCGATGTCGAAATAACGGATCTCGCGGAAGTTACCGATACGCTCGTAAAATCCTGCCCAGGTATCCATGTTGCCGCGGAAAACATTGTGAGTAAGGTGATCCACTTCATAGAGTCCGGCAGCGTGGTCTTTCATTTTCGCTTCCCAGTTATCGTAGAAGTCAAAATCATCTGCGTAAACACCTAAACCTTCATAGTCGTCAATAAAGTACAACACGCTTTCGCCAATCCCATAAACCGCTGGAAAATCAGCTTCACCGGCGCCCGGCGTGCGTTTAAATGGTTTCGCACCATTTTCAACGGCATGCTCAAATGCGTGTTGCGCATCCTTGACCCGCCACGCCATGCCACAAACACTAGGTCCATGATCCTTGGCAAAGGCTTCGGCCTGACCACCAGTTTCAGCATTAATCACAAAATTAATGTCGTTTTGTTTGTACAACCAGACTTCTTTGCTCTTGTGTTTTGCTACTTCAGTAAAACCAAGTTTTACAAACAGGTCTTTCAGGGCGGCGATGCCTTTTGCATCAGGGGCAGTGTATTCAACGAATTCGAATCCGTCAGTTTGTAATGGGTTATAGTTAATGTCAGTCATTCTGTAGTCCTCGTTCGTACGTTAGGCTTTAATAGTGCCTATGTTCTACTATGCCTGTCGGTCAACTACTAGTGCTGGCATGGAATGCTTCAGCACTGTAGCAACCCGTACTTTTGTAAACATGTTGATACAGATCAACTTTAGCTAACAATCTGCGTTAGATATGTACGCTTTTCCATACAGCGTCCGTCTTTAACGTAAACAAAGCTTTACTACTGAGGTTTAGTTGTGGCTCGCCGTCGTTGTTTGCCGATACCGTACTCACGCAATTTATTCGCCACTGCAGTATGTGAAAGTCCCAGCTTTTTCGCTAATTGACGGGTGCTTGGATAGCTTGGATACAAGCGGCGTAATATTGTGCTTTCAAATTTTTTAACCGCCTCATCCAGACTTCCCTCTTCAAGATCGACCGCGACGTTTTCGTGTAAGCCTTCCGCTTCAGGAAGATAAACGTCGGCTGCAGTCAGGCGATCGCCTTCAAGCATGGAGATAGAACGAAACAATACATTTTCCAGCTGGCGCACGTTGCCGGGCCACTGATAGCGCTGCAGTAACTCACGGCAATCCCGGGTCAAAAGTACCAGGCTACGGCCCAGACGTTGGCAGGCCTGCAGACCAAAATGCTCAGCCAACAACGGAATGTCGGATTTGCGCTCGCGCAATGGAGGCAGCTGCAGGCTCAGAACGTTTAAGCGGTAGAACAAATCCTCCCGGAAAGTACCGGCCTCAACACGCAGCAATAAATCATCGCGTGCCGAACAGATAATTCGCACATCAACCGATACCTCTTGTTCCTCACCAATACGCCGAAATTTGCCATCCTGAATAAAGCGCAGCAATTTCGCTTGCAAGCCATTCGACATTTCCCCTACTGCATCTAAAAGTACAGTACCGCCATTGGCCTGCTCGAAGATCCCCTTCTTCGCCTCGGTGTGCGGTCCGAGACTACCTTTGCCATGCCCGAACAATTCACTTTCGGCGACATTATCAGGTAGAGCCGCACAATTGACCGCCAAAAACGGTTGCTCCGCACGATGACTGGATTGATGACAGGCGCGCGCCAGCAGCTCTTTACCGACTCCAGTTTCACCTTGCACTAACAAGGGGACATTAAGTTCTGCCATACGCCGTGCTTCTTTGCGCAGGCGCTTCATGCTGGCATGTTCACCGAGCAGCTGATGAAACGCATCCTGTTGGCCGGTACGCTGCCACTGGCTACTCAGAGGTTGTGGCTTGCAGGTCAGTACCGCGCCCGCGAAACTGGTTTTTTTATGCTCATCAGCGACCCAGATAGGCATCAACTCAGCAAAGTACTTGGCACCATTGATGGTAACCTGGCTCACCTGTGGCTCCGTCGGCTGACGTTCCAGCCAGCGACTGATGTTAAAGCCACTAAGCCATTGAGTAATAACGGTGCCCGGTAAATGCTGACGCGTATCAGTAAGTAATAGACCGGCGGCATCATTGGCGATGTCGATGAAGCCTCTGGCATCAATGGAAAGGACGGGATCAGGAAGCTTATTTAATAGTAAACTAAACTCAAAATGCTCCCGCTCTGAGGGCATAAAAGCTACGGTTTTTACATCTTTCACATTAGGTATGCGGCGAATTTCAGGCATCAGATGCTGAAAATCTTTAAACTCAAGCTCCGGGAAATTCAGAAAGATTTTTCCTTTCGGATCAACTTCAATACCACGTAGATCAATTTCGCGGGAACGCAGGATTTGCAGCACATCCTGGCAAAGACCAAGGCGGTCATCACAGGTAATTTCGAGACGCATCAGCACAACTTATAGGTTGGTTATTATGTAAACATAAGTATACATAAAAAAGCCTCCACCCGTCACTAGGGCAGAGGCTCTTTGTCGATAGCTTTACGCGAACCGGCGCAAGCTGGCGGATTTAGTCTTCGTTTCTTGCTTCGTCAGTCCGTGCCGCCATAATAAAATCATTTTTGTGCAGACCATTAATTGAATGGGTCCACCAGGTAACAGTGACTTTGCCCCACTCGGTCACCAGAGTTGGGTGATGAGCTTCGTCTTCGGCAATAGCACCAATTTTAACTGTGAAAGCCAGCGCTTGTTTGAAGTTTTTAAACTTAAACTCGCGCTCGAGCTGCATCACGCCATCGCGCGTTACCGGCGTCCATTCAGGAATTTCGCGCATTAGCTCCGCTAACTCTTCGTCAGTCACTTTCGGAGCCTCAGCATTACAGGCTTCACATTTTTGTTCTTTCAAGTCACTCATATTAACTCCCTTTTCTGTCGTTGAACTGTCAGGCGGCATCTTTAGGTGGAAACTTCGGTTCAAACAAACCAAGTTCCATCGCTTCATGAACTAGCGCCATGATATCCAGATCCGCAATTTCAAACAGCTTCTCAGTACTTTCAATGGTGTAGTAAATCGGTTGCATAATGTCGATGCGATAAGGCGTACGCAACGCATCCAGCGGTACTAAGGGGTTACGTTCAGGCACATCGCTGTGGATCGCATATTCCGTTTCGCCTGGCGAAGATAAAATACCGCCACCATAGATGCGCAGTCCGTCAGGGGTATTCAACAAACCAAACTCCACGGTAAACCAATATAACCGTGCTAGATAAACCCGTTCTTTGGGTGTCGCATTCAGCCCGAGCTTACCGTATTGGTGGGTGAAATGGGCGAACGCCGGGTTGGTCAGTAACGGACAATGGCCAAATATTTCATGAAAAATATCAGGCTCTTGTAAATAATCAAACTCTTCGCGTGTGCGAATAAACGTAGCTACCGGAAATTGCTTGTTCGCCAATAACCGGAAAAACTCGTCAAACGGAATCAACGCCGGAACCTGGGCGACCTGCCACCCGGTTGTTGCCTCCAGCACTTTATTCACTTCATGTAACTGCGGTAAGCGATCCTGCGGCAAGTCCAGCAAATCCAGGCCATGCATGTATTCATCACAGGCTTTACCCGGGATGTGTTTTAACTGGCGAGCAACCAAATCGCGCCATACCGCGTTCTCTTCGTCACTCCAGTCGATAATACCGTTCTCGTCTGGCTGGCGTGAAACGTATTGGCTTTGTTTACCCATAACTCACAGTTTCCCCTTGTTGCTGTTCTTTAGTGTTGTCTATTACGAATGTCTTGGCAAACGCTTGTGCTAAATCATTAATAATATCGTCGGCCGCTTCTAAGCCTACGGCAATGCGGATCAAAGTCTCACTAATCCCTGCACGGGCACGCGCTTCCGCCGAATAGGGCGAATGTGTCATCGACGCGGGATGCTGAATAAGTGTTTCTGCGTCACCTAAGCTTACCGCAATGGTGATCAACTCTAAATAGTCCAATAGTCGCTGGGCGTCTTGACTGTCGCCGTGCAATTCAAAGGCGATAACAGCACCGCTGCCATGCATTTGCGTTCCCATCAGGCGCTGTGCCGGATGATCCGGCAACCCCGGGAAATAAACATCCCGCACAAACGGCTGCTGAACCAGATACTCAGCTACTTTGACGGCATTTTGGCAGTGGCGTTCCATCCGTACGTCGAGAGTTTTCAAGCCACGCAAAATCAACCAGGCATCATGCGGACTCATGGTTGCGCCCATATCTTTCAGAGTGGTCGACTTGATCATCTCAATATCTTCAGCGCTACCGCAAATGAGGCCAGCAACGACGTCGCCATGACCGTTTAAAAATTTAGTTGCACTGTGAATAACAAGATCAGCGCCCTGCTTACGTGGCTGCTGTAATAACGGCGTCATAAAGGTATTGTCGACAATGACCCGAGCCTGACGTTCATGGGCGATGGCCGCAACCGCGGCAATATCGATAATTTTTAAATGTGGGTTAGCCGGGGTTTCAATAAACACCATTTTCGTGTTGTCGCGCATGGCGCCACGAACATTCTCTGCATCAGTCATGTCAACAAACTCGACTTCAATACCGAATTTCTTAAACAGATGAGAAAAGAGTGCAAAACTACAACCGTAGATGGCGTCGGCAACAACAACATGATCGCCTTGCTGCAAAAATGCCAGCATTGCAGCGGAAACCGCGCCCATACCTGTGGCACATGCAGCCCCTGCAGGAAAGCCTTCAAGTTGTGCGACCCGTGCTTCGAGTTCATTAGTCGTTGGGTTGCCAAGACGTGAATAGATATAACCGCTTTCTTCACCGGCAAAGCGAGCTGAGCCTTCCGCAGTGGTGTTAAACGCGAATGTTGCGGTCTGGTAGAGCGGTGCAACCAGTGCTCCATGTTGATCCGGCTGTTTGCCACCGTGAATCGTCATGGTCGCTGGCTGCCATTGCGATTTTTGGTTTTTATTGTTGCGCATTGGCAGTACGTCCTCTTGTTGTCGACATCAAAGAGTGCATGCTGCCTTTGCGCAACGCAACTTGTCAGGGTGACAGAGATGCGGCCTGGGTGTAACGCTAATTTTCCACCTGAAGCTTGATGGAGCGCAAAGTTAAAGCTTTCTCAACTCGCGATCGACTTGATAAGCATTCGAGGTAACGTAACGCTCCATTTCCTGCAAACGTCCCTCAAGTTCACGAAATTCCTCGTCGATTTCCTGGTACGCCTGACGCGGCGGCTCACCCGCACCATAAACTTTGGTCTTTAAACCTATCGGTTGGTGATCACCATTGTTCTTTTGCACTGGCTTCTCATCCAGAATCATCCAGGCAGCAATATAAAGAATGACGACAAAACCATGGCCAAAAATTACAGCGGTGACGACAATAATACGCACCAGCCAGGCTTCAATGTTGAAGTAGTTCGCTATTCCGGCGCAAACACCTGCAACCTTGGCGTTCTTTTTATCCCGGAGCAATTGCTTGCGTGGTTTGTGGTTATCATCGGAGTAACTCATTTCCGTTCCCTCCAGGTTGGCGCATCGGCATCAAGAATCGACTCTAACGTCTTAATACGCTCACGCATCTGTTCGGCTTGCCGCGCTAACTGTTGTAAGTCCTGCAATTCTGTTTCAGAAAGGCCCTGACTCATTTTCCGTTTGCTGCGGTAATGCATGATGATCCAAACGGGCGCCACAAAAATCATAAACAGAATCAGTGGCACAGCAATCATCGGTACAAGTATGTCTGCCATTGTAAAGGTTCCCTATGGTCGTTTTAGTTTTGGCGTGCACCCGCAACTGCGGGTGGAGCCAAAGTTTCGAGTCAATTAGTCAGCTTTCTTTTCTTTCTTAACGCGTGCTTTTAATGCTTCCAGCTCGTCGTTAATTTTGTCTTCGCCTTCAAGTTCAGCAAATTCATCGCGCAAGGTTTTCTTGCCCATATCGTAAGCTTCGACCTGTGACTCTAAATCATCAATTTTAGACTCATAGCGTTCAAAACGAAGCATTGCATCATCAATTTTTCCGCTATCAATGCGTTTTTTCACTTCTAAACGGCTGCTAACAGCGCGTTGACGCATGATAATGGTTTTCTGCCGAGCTTTAGCGTCAGCTAATTTCTCTTGCAACTGACCTACTTCTTCATTTAAGCGGTTCAGGTGTTCGTTAATGCGATCGATATCGACATTCAGGCTGGCAACAGCGTCATCAGCTTTACGTTTTTCAACTAAAGCTAAACGTGCCAGGTCGTCGCGATCTTTGCTTAACGCTAATTCAGCTTTCTTTTCCCATTCCGCTACATCGTTTTCATAGCGGCTCATTTGACGCTCGGTATCTTTCTTCTCCGCAATCAGCCGGGCTGATGTTGAGCGTACTTCTACCAAAGTGTCTTCCATTTCTTGAATAATCAGGCGCACCATTTTTTCTGGATCTTCTGCTTTATCCAGTAATGCGTTGATGTTCGAATTTACGATATCTGAAAATCGTGAAAAGATACCCATGTTCGTGTCCTCATTAATTGATTCGAAACTGTTACTTTACGGTCACGATTGATAATGCAGATACCATGCCAACTTTTAAAAACCTGCTTAATTCGCTGATTTTTAGCTATTTATCAGAGAATATCAAATTTTTGTTTGACCCTGACGAGTTATCAAATACACTAAATATTAGCCAAATTAACCACACCAGCAGTACAACGATCGCATAACAATAACAACGAGGCTTGAAATGAGTCCCCCACGCGAAGCGGATAACCTCATTGGTGAAGCAAATAGCTTTCTCGCAGTATTAGAACAAGTGTCGCAAATCGCGCCGCTTGCTAAACCTGTATTAATTATCGGTGAGCGCGGCACGGGTAAAGAGCTTATCGCCGCCCGGCTACACTTTTTGTCACAACGCTGGCAGCAAAACTATGTGAAGCTCAACTGCGCCGCATTAAGCGAAACCCTGTTAGAAAGCGAATTATTCGGCCATGAGGCTGGTGCTTTTACAGGTGCACAAAAACGCCATGAGGGTAGGTTTGAGCGAGCCGATCAGGGTACCTTATTTCTCGATGAGCTAGCTAATACCTCACCGTTAGTTCAAGAAAAAATCCTACGCGTAATAGAATACGGCGAATTTGAGCGCGTCGGTGGCTCAAAAACAGTGCGCACCGATGTCCGTCTCATTGCCGCGACTAACGAGGATTTGCCGCAGTTGGCAGAACAGGGCAAATTCCGCGCTGACTTATTGGACCGCCTGGCGTTCGACGTCATTACCCTGCCGCCCTTACGTGAGCGGCGCGAAGATATCCTTATATTGGCAGAGCATTTCGCCATCCACATGGCACGGGAACTCGGTTACGAGCTTTTTAGCGGCTTTACCCAACGCGCCCGGCAAACCCTACTGGCACACCCATGGCCAGGTAATATCCGCGAGCTAAAAAACGTCGTTGAGCGCTCCGTGTACCGCCTCGGTAGCGGTGCTGTACCGCTGGATAACATTGTCATCGACCCCTTTGCCAGCCCCTGGCGGCCGCAACCTGCACCCCATCGGGAGGTTGCGAACTCTGTCGCTGCGGATAGCACTACGGAAACTTCAGGTGATGATAGTTCAGCAGTGATTGCCACGGCTTCAGCGATTGATTTCAATTGCGGCGCTATCGATTTTAAGGAAGTTACCGCCGATTATGAAACTGAAGTTTTACAACAGGCGCTGCGCCATGCACAATTCAATCAAAAGAAAACAGCAGAACTGCTGGGGCTCACCTATCATCAACTACGGGGCTACTTGAAAAAATATCAATTACTCGATGGATCTACCAATTAAATGAGCATTTGGCGACTTTGGCTACTTACACCGATACTCACTCTGGCGGCGTGTACGCCTGCCAGTCACGATGTCGCACCGCTGCGCAATGGCATTGTCTATTGTTCCGAGGGTAACCCTGAGAGTTTCAACCCTCAGCTTGGAACCTCCGGAACCACCATTGATGCCACGTCAGCACAGATCTATGATCGGCTGATTGACTACGATGACCACCAGCAGAAATTTGTACCTGCGTTAGCCGAATCATGGCAGACGCTGGATAACGGCACCCGTTACCGCTTTACGCTCAGGCCTAATGTGCAGTTCCACCAGGCGCCCTGGTTTACTCCAAGTCGCGCCTTCAATGCCGATGATGTCGTCTTTACATTCAAGCGTTGGTTAAATGAGGATCACCCCTACCATGAGGTTAATGGTGGCAGTTACCCATTTTTTACCGCCAGTGGTCTGAGTCGATTAATTACCGATGTTGTTGCAGTAAACGAAACCACCGTAGATTTCTATCTAAAGCACAGCAATAGTTCCTTCTTAGCTAATCTGGCGACTGACTTCGCCGTAATCCTCTCCGCCGAGTATGGCGCTGAACTACTTGTTCGTGGCGAACCTGCTGAAATTGATAAACAGCCTATTGGTACCGGCCCCTTTGTATTTGAAGAGTTCCGTAAAGATTTAATCATTCGTTATCAGCGTCATGATGATTATTGGCGGGAACCGGCTCATATTGAACAACTGGTGTATTCCATCACCCCTAACGCAAATAAGCGGATGCTGAAGCTGATTACCGGCGAATGTGATGTCATCCCCTACCCACTGGTGGAAGAGCTTGCCCAACTTGATACCGGCGATGAAATCCAAATCTCCAGTACTGTGAATCCCAATATTGCTTTCTGGGCTTTTAATACCGAGCATCCGCCGTTTGATGATGTACTCGTGCGCCGCGCTATGGCCAGTGCCATAAATCGCAAAGCCATTATTCAGACCATATACAACGGTAACGCTAAATTAGCGACGGGTGTGCTACCGGAGACGTCCTGGGCATACAGCCCGGTCGACCAGACCTATGGTTATAACCCGGAGCGTGCCCGCGAACTACTCATTGAAGCCGGTTATGGTGACGGCTTTGAATTCGACATCTGGGCGATGCCCGTGCAACGTGCTTATAACCCAAACGCACAGAAGATGGCAGAGCTCATTCAATCCGATCTGGCACAAATTGGCGTCACAGCTAACATCGTTAGTTATGAGTGGAATGCTTTCCGCCGGCGTCTGGCGCGGGATGAGCACGACAGCGTGCTGATTGGCTGGATTGCGGATAATGCGGATCCGGACAATTTTTTCCGCCCCTTACTCAGTTGCAACGCACTTAACGTTGGCACCAACCGGGCCAACTGGTGTGAACCCGGATTTGATGATTTACTCGTACAAGCCATTAGTGAAGAAAATACCGACAGTCGTAAGAAGCTCTATCAGGAAGTCGAAAACTGGGTTTACCGCGAAGCGCCTTTAGTTCCCATAGCCAACTCGATGCGTTTTCAAGCCCATCGCAGCGATGTTCATGGCGTCGAAGTACCAGCTTATGGTGGTGTAAGCTTCCGTAATGCCTACCGGGACGGCAAACGTGAGCAAGAGGCGCAACCATGATTCGTTATACTTTACGGCGTCTGACCTTATTGATTGTCACCCTATGGTTGCTGACGGTTTTTCTGTTTAGCTTAAATTATTTCTTCCCCGGCGACCCGTTAACCAATATGACCGGGATTCGGGCCAGCAACACCCTGAGCTATCAACTTGCTGCTGAAGCGCGCGGCTTTGACGCGTCAATCATTAGCCAGTACATCAACTTTGTCGGGCATTTTGTCCGCGGTGACTGGGGTCAGTCTCTGACTACCCAACGCGATGTCTTCACGGATTTGATTCCGTTGCTCGGCGGTACTCTTGAGCTTAGCCTGTTAGCTATGATCCTCGCCATGGTGATTGGCGCCCCGCTCGGCCTTTACGCCGCTGGGCAGCAACGTGGCAGTATGGATCGTTTAGCTATGGGGGTGAGCCTGAGCGCTTACTCAATTCCAGTATTCTGGCTGGCACAGCTGCTGATCTTGTTGTTTGCTGTCAAACTCCGCTGGACCCCTATCTCCGGCCAAATTAATCCGCTGTTTGATATCGATGTCTACAGTGGCTCAATCATTGTAGATATTCTGATAAGTGATAACCCCTACAAACAAGCGGCCCTGCTTGATGCCATCAATCACCTGTGGTTACCGGTCATTGTTTTGGCCATCATGCCCGCCACTATGCTAATGCGCATCACGCGGAACAGCATGCTTGAGGTTTTACAGCAAAATTATATTCGGGCAGCGCGGGCGCGCGGCCTTACCGAAACCCGTATCCTGCTGCGGCACGTTTTGCCAAACGCCATGCAGCCTGTGGTCCGCCAGCTAGGTCTGATGTTCAGTATTCTTATGAGCAACATTATCATCACTGAAGTAATCTTTAACTGGCCCGGCTTAGGCAGCTGGCTGGTGAAAAGTATTTACGAACGTGATTATCCGGTCATGCAAGGTGGTTTATTCGCTTTTGCAGCACTGATACTCTTAGTCAATGTGTTAGTTGAGCTGTTTCATGCTTGGCGCTACCCGCAGGTACGCAAGGAACTTTATGCAGAACGCTAATATTTACTTTCAGCAACGCGAGCCGTCGCCGCTGCGTCAAATTTGGCTGCACATGAACGCCAACCCATTCGCTGTGGTCGCGTTTTATATTCTTGCGTTGGCCTTGTTGGTAATGCTGCTGTCGCCCGTAATCACGCCGTACAATCCAGATGCGCAATTTACCGATGCTATCCTGCAACCGCCAAGTTGGGATGCCCAAGGTGAAATTACCTATTTATTCGGCACTGACGATTTAGGTCGGGACATACTCTCCAGAATCATTGCCGGGTCGGTTTACAGCCTTGGCTATCCGCTCATTGCTGTACTTATCGCTGCTTTGATCGGTGTCAGTATCGGCGCCTGGGCCGGTATGTCACGTGGGGTACAGTCATCAACCCTGAACCACATGCTCGACGTCATCTTATCGATTCCATCGTTATTGCTGGCATTGGTCATTATTGCCATTCTTGGGCCGTCACTGATTAACGTCATGTTGGCAATTACCCTGGTGTTAATTCCACAGTTCATTCATGTGGTCCACAACGCCATCTATGACGAGCGTTACAAAGAGTATGTCACGGCCTCACGCTTAAACGGGGTGAATCGATGGTACATGCTGACCCGGGTTATCTTCCCGAATATCACCAGTGTTTTGGTTATGCAGACAACTTTTGCACTATCCACCGCGATTCTCGATATTGCCGCACTTGGTTTTCTCGGTTTAGGTGTTCAGGCACCTGCGCCTGAATGGGGGACCATGCTGGCGCGCAGCCTTGATCAAGTGTACGTATCACCCTGGATGATGATACTGCCAGGTCTGGCTCTGTTTCTTACGATTCTCTCGATCAATGTGCTTGGCGACAGCATTCGTGCCGCCATCGCTGAACGGGTACGCAATTCATGACCATTCTCGATATTCGTAACCTTACTATTGAACTGGAAACTGACAACGGTCCGGTGCGTGTGCTTGATCGCTTTAATCTGCAGTTAGCTGAAGGCGAAATACACACCTTGATCGGTGAGTCCGGCTCAGGTAAAAGCTTGCTGGCCAAGGCCATATTGGGCTTTATCAATCCGCGCTGGAAGATCACCGCCGATCGCTTATGGTGGCGTCATTACGATCTGCTCGCACTCAACAACGCACAGCGCCGCATTGTGACAGGTCGCGATATGGCGATGATTTTTCAGGATCCCAGCACTTATCTTGATCCTAACGATAAGGTTGGCGCGCAGCTGCGGGAAACCATTCCCGCTGGTGAACTGACTGGAATTTACCTCAAACGCCGGGCCGACCGTCAAACACGGGCTGAACGTCTGCTGCATCGTGTCGGTATCAAAGACACCAAGGAAGTGATGGAGAGCTATCCCCATGAGCTTTCTGAAGGTCTGGCACAGAAAGTCAGCATTGCTATGGCCATTGCCCATAATCCCAAGTTACTGATTGCGGATGAGCCAACAACCGCTATGGAACCGAATACGCGTGCACAAATCTATCGGTTGCTGGCAAAGCTGAGCGCGGGCCAAGGAATGTCGATTCTGATGATTACCCAGGATCTCACTGCTGTGGTACCAGAAAGTCAACGTATCAGTTTAATTTACTGTGGCCAGCTAATGGAATCCGGGCCCACTGAACAAGTTATGCAGTCACCTCTTCACCCGTACACCGATGCCATGTTGAGCATGAGTTTGTTTAATCAAAATGCCGGGCCTAAAACCCGGCTACCGACGCTTTCGGGGGCCATCCCGACCTTACAACACATGCCGATTGGGTGTCGTTTAGGACCCCGTTGCCCCTACGCACGTCGGGCGTGCGTGATTCAGCCGCCATTGGAAAAACGTCAGCAGCAGCAGTACGCCTGCCATTATCCGCTGTGGGAGGACTCCGGGCATGACTAAACTGCTGGAAGTTCGCGAGATCAGTAAGTATTACGTACACAAAGACGGCTGGATGCCTGGCAAACGCATTTGCGCGCTAGAGCCTTTAAGTTTTGATCTGGAACGCGGTGAAACTTTAGCAATTATGGGCGAAACCGGGTCTGGAAAATCGACCATTGCAAAAATTATTGCGGGTGCTGAGCGTCCTTCAAGTGGTGAGTTGTTTCTCAACGGTCAGGCACTGAGCGCCATGACAGACCAACAACGTTGCCGCTACGTACGCATGATCTTTCAGGATAGTTTGCGTTCACTGAATCCGCAGATTACTGTCGGCCAACAACTTACCGAACCTTTGATTTTTAATACCGACTGGACGCCTGAAAAACAGAAACAACACGTTTACGAAACTCTGAGTAAAGTCGGCTTGCTGCCTGATCATTACGGGTTTTATCCGCACATGCTCTCGAGTGGTCAGCAGCAACGGGTGTGTATTGCCCGTGCCATAGTGCTTGAACCGCAGATCGTGATGGCCGATGAAGCCTTTGTCGCACTCGACCCATCGATTAGAGCTCAAATCATTAACCTTATCCTCGATCTTCAGCAAGATATGGGTATTTCGTTCATTTTCGTCTCACATTCGGCGGAGATTGTGAAGCATGTTTCAGACAAGATCTTGATAATGCATCGTGGTAGTATGATCGAGTTTGGAACCACACAGGCACTGATAAATCATCCTGAGGAGCAACTCACGAAAACCTTGTTGCACTCGGAACATAATTACAAAGTGCCGTTACACTCAACAACGAAGGAGTAAAGCTTTGGAAACAGGTACGCTTCTATCATTAGCGCTCTATTTCATTGCAATGCTGGGGATTGGTCTGTACGCGTATAAGAAATCTACCGATGACGTTTCTGGCTATATGCTGGGCGGCCGTGGATTAGGTCCGGGGGTCACCGCTCTGTCAGCCGGGGCATCAGATATGAGCGGTTGGATGCTCATGGGGCTGCCAGGTGCTATTTACGTCTCAGGTGTTTCACAACTATGGATAGCTGTAGGTTTGGTCGTTGGCGCCTACTTGAACTACATCATTGTTGCACCCCGTTTACGCATGTACACCGAAGTCGCAAACGATTCCATCACCATTCCTGATTACTTTGCGAACCGCTTCAATGACAAAGCGCGCATGTTGCGCGTTTTTTCATCCCTGGTCATTATTATTTTCTTTACCCTCTACACCTCAGCGAGTCTGGTAGCGGGCGGCAAATTGTTCGCCAGCTCAGCCTTTGGCCTGGAATACAGTTTAGGGCTTTGGGTGACCGCTGGAGTGGTTTGTGCCTACACCTTGTTCGGCGGCTTCTTAGCCGTGAGCATGACGGACTTTGTACAAGGTTGTATTATGTTCGTGGCCTTGGTGCTCGTCCCTATTGTCGCAATATTCGACCTGGGAGGAATCACCTCTGTAACGGATCAGGTGGCAGCCATTAATCCTGACTTCCTGAGCTTCTTCCGAGATGGCTCGATTGCCGACCCCATGTTAAACCAGTTATCCTTTTTGGGAATTATTTCCCTGCTGGCATGGGGCCTGGGTTACTTCGGGCAACCACACATCATTGTCCGTTTCATGGCCATTCGTTCAGTTAAGGATATCCCAAAAGCACGTCGCATTGGTATCGTCTGGATGACCGTGTCAATCATTGGTGCGATGATCACAGGTTTCGTAGGTATCGCCTATGTAGCTGAAACCAAGATGGTACTCAATGATGCCGAGACGATCTTTATCATCTTCTCGCAATTCCTGTTCCATCCGCTCATTGCTGGTTTCTTGTTAGCTGCGATTCTTGCCGCCATCATGAGTACCATCTCATCGCAGTTGCTGGTGACCTCCAGCTCGCTGACGGAAGACTTTTATAAAGCCTTTTTACGCCGTGATGCGAGCCAGAAGGAATTGGTACTGGTCGGACGGATTTCTGTGCTTATCGTTTCACTGGTGGCCATTGCGCTTGCCTGGAACCCGGAAAACACCATTCTCAGCTTAGTTGCGAATGCCTGGGCAGGATTTGGCGCAGCCTTTGGTCCGGTTATTATTCTCAGCTTGTTCTGGAAACGTATGAACCGTAATGGTGCATTAGCTGGCATGCTAACCGGCGCTGCGACGGTACTGTTCTGTATCTATGTCCCCGTCATCGACGGTCAGCCGCTAAGTAGCTTCATTTACGAGATCATTCCCGGGTTTATCGTTTGTACCCTGGCAGTGATTATCGGCAGTCTTGCTACTGCAGAACCCGAGCAGAATATACGTAGTACCTTTGAAGAAATGGAACGTGAGATGCTTAAATAAACGCATTAGCGCTCAACAAAAAACCGCAGCTCCGGCTGCGGTTTTTTTTGCTTTGCGATAGGTATTTTATGATTGTTGCCGCTGCTTCGTTGCTAAAAACTAGCCACGACGCTCGGTGTAGAGCTCGAGTTCACTGAGGATATAATCCTTCATCCGCATTGTCGTTTCATAACCTAAATCGATGGCTTCGTTACCACGCTCAAACTCCAGCAGACCAATATGACCTAATTTAGGCTGCACCAGTATATCTGGCGGGTCACCGGCAATACGCCCTTTGGTAATACGTTCCTGCATGATATCGATGGCACCTGCCATAACACCGAACATCCCGGGAGCCTTGTGCGACGGACCACTGAATTTATCCATCACGCCATCCCAGTACTGACTGCTGGCAGACAGGAAGTTTTTGAAGAAGCCTTCGTCAGCTTCTTCCTCTTGCTGAATCGTCAACTCAGACGTCTCAGAGGCAGATCCACTTTCAACCGCTGTGGTTGCCGTTTTTGGCATGGCATGTACATCTGCTTCAGGTTCGGGTTGTGGTGGATTATCACGTCCCCGTGCTTCTATAGCAGCATTATTCAGCTGTGAATTAAGATGTACTGCAATAACAAAGTCACCGCCCAGAGCACGACATAATGAGACCGGCACCGGATTAACCAAACCGCCATCAACCAGCCAACGACCATTATGCGCAGATGGAGCTAATAACCCTGGCATTGAACATGAAGCGCGTGCGGCATGGTAAATATCGCCTTCCCGTAACCACACTTCCCGCCCCGTATAGAGATCCGTAGCGACTGCGCCATAGACAACATCAAGATTTTCGATTTCAACGCCGCCAAAACGCTCGCGCGCGTGGCTAAAAACTTTTTCGCCCTGAATAATACCGCCGTGGCTAAAACCAAAATCCAGCAGGTTAAACACCTGCCAACGGCCCATGTCCCGAACCCAATTCTCAAGCTCATCGAGTCGGCCGGAAGCAAAACCGGCCCCCACAAGGGAGCCGATAGATGTTCCTGCAACGATATCAACTTCAATGCCCATTTCTTTCAACGCTTTAATCACGCCAATATGGGACCATCCACGAGCTGCACCAGAACCAAGTGCGAGAGCAACTTTCACATCACTACTCATCGCTGAACATTCCTTTTTATCAAATCAAATCTTCATCCGTCACTTCAGCATCTGGTTTCTCAGCGGACTTCTCAGCCTTCACTGGCTTAGCCAATAACTGCTCACGGATGCGTTTTTCAATATCGGCCGCAATCTTCGGATTCTCCTTGAGAAACTTCATTGCGTTCGCTTTACCCTGACCGATCTTATCACCGTTATAGCTATACCATGCACCGGCTTTATCAACAATCTTCTGTTTTACACCCAGGTCAACCAACTCACCTTCTTTAGAAATACCTGATCCGTACATGATCTGGAATTCAGCTTGCTTGAACGGTGGCGCGACTTTGTTCTTCACAACTTTAACCCGGGTCTCGTTGCCGACGACTTCATCACCTTCTTTTACGGCACCGGTGCGGCGAATATCCAGACGTACTGACGAGTAGAATTTCAGCGCATTACCACCAGTGGTGGTTTCTGGGTTACCAAACATAACGCCAATCTTCATCCGGATTTGGTTAATGAAGATACACAAGCTGTTCGAACGCTTAATATTGGCGGTCAGCTTACGTAATGCTTGCGACATCAGACGCGCCTGCAAACCTACATGACTGTCCCCCATCTCACCTTCGATTTCAGCTTTTGGTGTTAATGCGGCTACGGAGTCAACGATAACCACGTCAACCGCCGCTGAACGCACCAGCATGTCGCAAATTTCCAGTGCTTGCTCGCCGTTATCCGGTTGTGAAACCAACAGTTCATCAACGTTTACACCAAGTTTCGCAGCATAAATTGGATCAAGAGCATGTTCCGCGTCGACAAAAGCACAAACCTTGCCGGCTTTTTGTGCTTCGGCAATTACCTGCAACGTTAAGGTCGTTTTACCGCTCGATTCAGGACCATAAACTTCGACAACACGGCCAAACGGCAAACCACCGATACCCAGGGCGATATCTAAACTAAGTGACCCTGTAGAAACAAAGTCGATGTCTAGCGTTTGGTTGTCGCCCAAGCGCATAATGGAACCTTTACCAAATTGACGTTCGATCTGACTAAGTGCCGCGTCGAGTGCTTTTTGTTTGTCGTTGCTCATGATAATGTCCGTTCTAGTGATTGCGATAAAAACTGAGTATACTGTATTTTTATACAGTATCAAGAAATTTTTTCATAACACCTTAATGCTTCGCTTATTGTGGCATCCCTGACCTCCTCCCGGGCGCCGCCAAATTGTTTTGACCAGCTGCAACTTCCCTCAGGCCAGGCCAGGCCGAACCAGACTAAACCTATGGGTTTGTCATTGCTGCCACCAGTAGGTCCGGCTACACCAGTAACGGCAACCGCAAGCTCTGTGTCAGCTTTTTTGCGCGCGCCTCTGGCCATTGCCTCTGCCGTAGCGCCTGATACCGCGCCACTTTGCTCCAATGTCGATGCAGGAACGTCCAACAAGTGCTGCTTCAGGGCGTTGCTATAGGTTATAAAACCACCTTCAAACCACTGTGAACTTCCGGCGACTGAAGTTAAAGCATAACCTATTCCGCCACCGGTACAGGACTCTGCGGTTGCCATGCGCCAATTTTTTTCCAGCAACCAGCGGCCGATTTGTTGTGCCAGATCAGAATGAGATTGTGTTACCATTTTGCCATCAAGCTCCCATAAAAACTTACTCTAAACGGATAATAGCAGGCATGCCGACAGCGACAACAGCCAGTGCAGATTTTTCTTCGCATACACCCATGATGCAGCAATACTTACGCATCAAGGCAGAACACGCGGACACGCTTTTGTTCTATCGTATGGGAGACTTCTACGAACTCTTCTTCGATGATGCGCGCAAAGCTGCTGAATTGCTGGATATTTCGCTGACTCAACGCGGTGCAAGTAATGGCAAGCCCATTCCGATGGCGGGTGTACCTTATCATGCTGCCGAAAACTACCTTGCGCGGTTACTGCAGATGGGTGAGTCCGTCGCTATCTGCGAACAAATCGGCGATCCCGCTACCAGTAAAGGGCCGGTTGAACGTCAAGTAGTTCGGGTACTTACTCCGGGGACAGTAACCGACGAAGCTTTGCTCTCAGAAACCAGCGAGAATCTGTTGGTCGCAGTCACCTACGACAACCTATTCGGGATTGCCTGTCTCGATTTAGCCAGCGGTCGTTTTAGTGTCCTGGAGTGTAAGGACGAGCAACAACTGCAAGCTGAACTACAACGCTTACAACCTGCAGAACTCTTGCATCCGGACACCATGACCTGGCAAAAAAACTGGTACCAGAACGGCTCGATCCGACCGCGCCCAGACTGGGAGTTTGCCAGCGACAGCGGTGTTGCATTGCTATGTCGGCAATTTCAGGTTCAACATCTTGACGGCTTTGGCATTACTGCTCTGACCCGTGCAATTGGTGCCGCGGGTGCACTTTTAAGTTACGTAAAACTCACTCAGCGATCGGCGCTTCCGCATATTCAAAGTATTCGCGCTGAACAAGGCGATGACGCGATTCAGATGGATGCCGCAAGCCAGCGTAATCTTGAGTTGGTGACCTCTCTTAGCGGTGCCGCGACGTCGTTGTTTGCCACGCTGAATACCACCGCAACGGCAATGGGTGGTCGGTTATTCCGCCGCTGGCTACAACGACCACTGCGGGATCAACAGGTGCTACGCCAGCGCTACGATGCGGTAGCCGAATTGCAACGCCTTGAGTTAGATGATCTACGCAAGCTGCTGCGTAATATCGGTGATTTAGAGCGAATTCTTTCGCGCATTGGGTTACGCAGCGCCCGTCCGCGCGATCTCACCCGTCTGCGCAGCGCGCTACAGAGTTTACCTGAACTGCGCAGTACACTGGGTAATGCTGAGGCATTAACGCCCTGGACCGCGCGGCTGCAGGACTTCCCTGAGCTACTCCAAACCCTGCAGCAAGCACTTATTGAAACACCACCGATGCTGATCCGTGATGGCGGTGTCATTGCTGATGGCTTTGACGAGGAGCTTGATGAGCAACGTCAGCTTGCAGCGGGCGCGACTGACTTCCTTCGGCAAATCGAAACGCGGGAACGGCAACGCACTGGTATTCAAACCTTAAAGGTCGGTTACAACAAGGTGCATGGCTATTATTTGGAGGCCAGTCGTGCCAGCGCACAGCATATTCCGGCAGATTATCAGCGCCGGCAAACCTTAAAAAATGCTGAACGCTACATTATTCCTGAATTAAAAACCTATGAAGACAAGGTTTTGCAGGCGCAATCGCGGGCGTTGGTAAGAGAAAAATGGCTGTACGAAGCTTTATTAAATGAAGTTGCTGAACATCTGACTCCGCTGCAACAGACCGCCCAAGCGCTGGCTGAAATTGATGTGCTGCGAAGCTTCGCCGCCTTGGCCATTCGTCAGAACTATTGCCGGCCAGAATTACAGCAAACAATCGGTATTGAGCTGCGCGATGCCCGTCATCCGGTTATTGAGCAGCAACTCGAAGAGCCCTTTATCGCCAACGACCTAAGCATTAATGAAGAGCAGCGCATGTTGTTGGTCACAGGTCCCAATATGGGGGGTAAATCAACCTACATGCGTCAGGCGGCCTTGCTGGTTATTATGGCCCACTGCGGCAGTTTCGTGCCGGCTGAGTCAGCCTGTTTTGGCCCGGTTGACCGGATCTTCACCCGTATCGGTGCGTCCGACGATCTTGCCTCAGGACGATCGACGTTTATGGTGGAAATGACGGAAGCTGCGACCATCCTTCATAATGCAACGGCACACAGTCTGGTATTGATGGATGAAATTGGCCGCGGCACTTCAACTTATGACGGTTTAGCCCTGGCCTGGGCCTGTGCTGAAGCGTTATTGGACAACAACCGCTCGCTGACATTATTTGCAACCCATTACTTTGAGCTAACGCAGAGTATCGGCGAGCAAGATGGTTGCGTGAATGTGCATGTTGAAGCAACCGAACATGGTGATAGCATTGTTTTTGAACATCGTGTCACGCGTGGTGCAGCAAACCGTAGTTTTGGGGTTCAGGTGGCGCAACTTGCGGGATTACCAAAAGACGTGCTACTGCGCGCCAGACAAGTATTGGCTGAACTGGAACATCAACCTAAGCAGTTAGTGAACCGTGACGCTATCAGTGATTCACCAGCTACTGAACTGGCCCCTGAAAAGCAATTAGAGCAAGGTGCACTGCAAGCGCTCAGCGAGCTCAGGTTAAACACCATGACTCCACTTGAAGCGCTGCAATGGTTAGCTCACTGGCAACAGCGTCTCACTGAGAAAGACTAATCCACCTGGAACAGCGCATCCAGACTCAGGCCCTGTTGGCGTAACATGTCACGTAAGCGACGCAGGGCCTCGACTTGAATCTGTCTTACCCGCTCACGGGTTAAGCCAATTTCTCTGCCAACATCTTCTAAGGTTGCTGGCTCGTAGCCCATTAAGCCAAACCGTCGCGCAAGAACTTCGCGTTGTTTGCCATTCAGACTGGCCAACCAATCAACGATATGCTCTTTCAGGTCATCGTCTTGCATGACCCCTTCTGGGCCATGGTCATTTTCGTCAGTTAACAAATCAACCAGGGATTTATCGTTATCGCCACCTAAAGGCGTGTCAACGGAAGCAATACGCTCGTTTAAACGCAGCATACGACTGACGTCAGCAACAGACACATCCAATTGTTCAGCTATGTCTTCCGCTGTAGGCTCATGATCGAGCTTATGTGCAAGCTCACGCGATGCGCGCAGGTAACTGTTTAGCTCTTTTACCACATGAATAGGCAAACGGATGGTACGCGTCTGATTCATAATTGCGCGTTCAATCGTTTGGCGGATCCACCAGGTTGCATAGGTTGAGAAACGAAACCCTCGTTCAGGGTCGAACTTTTCGACGGCGCGAATAAGGCCTAAATTCCCTTCTTCCACCAGGTCAAGCAGAGGTAGGCCCCGATTGGTATAACGGCGCGCAATTTTAACAACTAACCGCAGGTTGCTCTCGATCATCCGAGCGCGTGCGGCCTTATCACCCTTAAGTGCCAGCCGCGAGAAGTGAACTTCTTCTTCTGCGGTCAGTAGCGGAGAAAAACCAATCTCGCTGAGGTATAGCTGGGTAGCATCCATTTTTTTCTGATACGTCGCTCGGTTAGCGATGATTTCGTCAAACTCGGAATCATCCGTGTCGGTATCAGAAGCAGCAGACTTTTCCATTTCCGACATGACTTCTTTCTCGTCAACGTCGTCCACGTCATTTTGTCGACTCATTGTGACCCCCGTGGTAAATAGTGCCTCGGATTTACAGACTTCCCGCGAAACCGGACTTCAAAATGCAACTTCACCCGTTCCGCTTCTGTATTCCCCATTTCAGCAATTATGTCCCCTGCGCTGACCCATTGCTGCTCTTTGATTAGCAATTTATCGTTGTGGGCGTACGCAGTTATATAATCATCGTTATGTTTCAGAATAATTAAATTACCATATCCTTTTAAAGCATTACCTGCATAAACAACTTTACCGGCGGCTGCCGCGTGTACTGGGTCACCTTTAGTTCCGGCAAAATCCAATCCTTTATTACCGGCCGCGGCCGTTGAAAAATCACGAATCACTTTATTCTTAGTCGGCCATTGCCATCCCAGCGCATTACTGTCCGGAAACCTCTCCGTCGAGGGTTTTACCACGCCAGGTTGGCGTGCCGGTGCTGGTTGCGCCTCAGGCTTCGGCTCTGAATTCGTAACCTTTTGTTTACTTTTAACCTCACGATACCCTTTCTTTTCGGCGGAATCAACGACTTGTGGCGTTCTCGTTGTCTTAGGGCCTGAGCTAACTGAGGTTATGCGCGGAGTTAGTCGCAATTCCTGTCCCGGGAATATGGTATAGGGTTCGCTAAGGTTGTTGTAATCCGCCAGAGTTCGGACATCGACATTTGCCCGAAAAGCAATAGAATACAGGGTATCGCCTGGTGCCACATGATAGGTGTCACCAGCAAGACTATTAGGCTCGAAGTCGTGAATGCTGGGCCCTTGATAGACACGTGTAACAGGAGCAGGCGCCTGGCGTTGCGCGCAGGCGACCAGAGTCAACAGCACTGTGCTAACCCAGACAATCCTAAAAACGTGTCCATACATAGGCAATTACCGCAAGAATAACCAATGCCCACCCAATTCGGTCAACATAGGTTCGAAGTTTTACGGCCATGACTGGGCCGCCTGTTCGTAATAGCCAGGCTACTAAGTAATAACGTAAACCGCGACTAATAAGTGAACCTAACACAAAAGGTACAAAAAGCACCTGCAACATACCACCTGTAACCGTAAATAACTTGTAAGGCAACGGCGAAAAACCCGCTATGAAAATAATCCAGAAGCCGTAATCCTGGAACCAGCGGGTAATGGTGGCGAGTTTCTCTTCATAGCCTGCCCACTCGATTAATGGCAGAACAAGGGGGTCAAAAGCAAAGTAACCCAGCCAATAACCGGCAATACCGCCGAGCACTGAGGCAATAGTCGTAATAAATGCGAAGAACCATGCACGTTTAGGCTGGGTCATTGCCATTGGTGCCAGCATGACATCGGGCGGTATCGGGAATACGACCGCTTCAGTAAAGCTGATCGCAGCCAAAATTGAAGGAGCGCGGCGATGCTGCGACCAAACCAGTACGCGATCATATAACGAACTAAATAGCTTCATGCCAGACTTCCAGGTACTAACGGAACGAATTTAACGTCACCAAGTTGTTTATGTTCATAGTCATCGCCAAAGCGGCGGATAACGACTAACCGCTGTTTTACCGAGCCCACCGGGATGATCATCACCCCACCGTCAGCCAGTTGTTCCATCAGCGCATGAGGGATATCACTTGCCGCGGCTGTGACAATAATGCCATCGAAAGGAGCTTTTGACTGCCAGCCCTGCCAGCCATCACCATGGCGCATACTGATGTTGTGCAGATCCAGCTTTTTCAAGCGACGTTTGGCCTGATATTGCAGTTCAGCGATGCGTTCAACAGAGAACACGCGATCCACTAATTGCGCGAGAATCGCGGTCTGATAACCACTTCCCGTGCCGATTTCTAATACCGAATGACAATGATGCTGCATCAGTAACTGCGTCATTGACGCGACTATGAGTGGCTGCGAGATCGTTTGCCCCTTGCCAATCGGCAATGCGGTATTCTCATAGGCTTTATGTGCCAATGACTCCGGCATAAACTGATGCCTGGGCGTCGAGCCAATAACCTCGAGTACCTGCTCATTGGTAATACCCTGGTTGCGCAGCTGAGCGACCAAGCGCTTAGCCATTCCCTGGAAATTTTGAATCATGGTAGTGTTATTCTTATTTTTCGGTTAACCAATCGGCCAGCGTCTCCTGATGACTCCGCGCAGTCATATCAAGACTAATCGGTGTAATTGAGACGTAACCTTCTCGTACAGCATAAAAATCGGTATCCTCGCCGTCATCCTGATGACCACCAATAGGGCCATACCAGTAGATTTTACGGCCAAAAGGATCTTTGGACTCGACCATGGTTTCCGCCCGATGCCGGCGTCCCAGGCGCGTGACTTTAATACCTTTCAGCTCGTCATATGGCATGGCTGGCACATTGATATTCAGGATGGTATCAAGTCGCAACGGGTTATCTGCCATTTTTTTGACCACATCGGCAACTACCCGCGCTGCCACATCATAGTAATCTTCACTGCGTGACCCCATTGATACTGCGATAGCTGGAAAGCCCATGTAACGCCCTTCCATCGCTGCAGCAACGGTGCCTGAATAAAGTACATCGTCGCCCATGTTAGGGCCATCATTAATTCCTGAAACGACCAGGTCAACATCATCCGTCAGGGGTGAATTGGTGCCCAGATGCACACAGTCCGTTGGGGTTCCATTGAGTGAGTAGAAACCATTAGCTAAGCGTTGCACCCGTAACGGATTGTGTAAGGTCAACGAGTTGCTCGCGCCGCTGCAGTTGCGATCCGGTGCAATAACCCGCACCTGGGCAATTTCATTCAGGGCTTCGTATAACGCAGCGATACCGGGAGCATGTACGCCATCGTCATTACTCACTAATAATTTCATCATAATGATTAACCTTCTCTCTTATCATGTTCGTCTGCTGAGTTGGTGTTCAGTAGTTCACGCAATAGGCCAGTGGCAAAACTGCCGCTCGGCAAAGTAAAACGTATTTCAGCCGTGCTTGCATCGAGTTGTTCAAACTCTGGCTCCGCAGGTTTTACCAGCAAAGCGCGCCGCGCCAGATCCACGCGTTGCTGTTTAAGCCCCTGAAGCAGCTCGGCATCGGTCTGCAACAAAGTAAACTCAAAGTCAGTCAGATGCGCCTCGCGTGGTTCAGGCCAACTACCCGCCAGAGGTGCCGATAATAAGATATCACCCGAACGCCACCGCGCCAGTAATTCCTCATCCATGGTCTCAATCTGAAAGAATGAACGGCTGCCCGCCAGAATCATAAAGTCGCCTTGTTCCGGCGTCAGACGGCCTGCGGCAATACGCGCACTTACGATGGTATTAAACAGATGACTACGCGCCGCAGAAAGCAATAAGCCTTGTTGCTGGCGACTCCATTTCCTGACCTGTTTGCGGCTTAACTCACCAGTTAACCACGCCCGTGCTTTGCTTAAATTCTGCCCGCCATGACCAAACCGCTGCTCACCAAAGTAATTCGGCACACCTTGCGCAACAACCTGCTGCCAGCGCGCGAAAAGTGCATCGCTGTCACTCACGTCGCGCAGCCGCAATACAAAACGGTTGCCCTGATGGTAGCCCTGCTTTAATTTTTTTTGCTGCTGCACCGCACGTTCGACCCGGAACTCGGGATGTTCAAGCTCATGCCACGCCAGCAGCTCCTGACCAGGCAACTGCACTGAAAACCACTGCCAGGTTTCGGCATGGCGGTCTTTTAAACCCGCGTAGCTCACCTGGCGCTCGGAAACACCGGCAAAATCGGCCAGCTGACGGGCAACAAAGTTGGTGTTTGCGCCGTTTTTATAAACCCACAGCCACTGATGTTCACCAGGCTCATCATCGCCAACGACTAATTGCTCAACCACCTGAAAATCCTGGTTCGACTGCCGGAACTTGCCGGTGACCACGGGCTTTCCGTGCCAATAAGCTAACTCGTTCAGAACATTATCCGTCATTAGTTACCGCCTTCATGATGACCACAGCATGACAGGCGATGCCCTCTTTGCGACCAACAAAACCCAGTTTTTCCGTAGTAGTCGCTTTTACATTGACGCTATCGTCAGCGGCATTAAAGAGTTGCGCTATGCGGACTTTCATTTTTGCAATATAAGGAGCAAGACGTGGTTCCTGCGCCACTACGGTGACATCCAGGTTGCCGAGCTCAAAGCCTTTGCTCTGTGCCTGACTGACAACGTCCGCCAGTAACACCGCACTGTCGGCACCGGCGTATGCAGCGTCTGTATCTGGAAAGTGATGGCCAATATCGCCTAGAGCAAGCGCACCAAGTACAGCGTCAGCAACAGCATGCAGGATCACATCGCCATCTGAGTGGGCGATCACGCCCCGGGTATGAGGAACTTCGATACCTCCCAGCATAAGTGGTTTATCACCACCAAATTTATGCACGTCATAGCCGTGGCCAATCCGCATATTTACTCCTTGTCCAATACAATTAAGCGGGCGATCGCTTCATCACCCGGCTGAGTTATCTTTAAATTACTACGGCGTCCCACCACCAACTGTGGTTGCAAGCCTAAAGCCTCCATGACGGACGCTTCATCGGTTAAATCCGGATGGTCAGTACCAAGCAACTGCCACCCCCGCTGCAGTTCTGCTGCGGGAAAAACCTGCGGTGTCTGTGCCTGCCATAACTGTTCACGGCAAACACTGCCAGAACTACGCTGGCCCGCCTCACTGCGTTTTAAGGTGTCTGCCACAGGTAGAGCTAACAGTGCTCCGACGGGATCACTCAGTGCCGCATCGAGCACCGCCGTCAACTCCGCAGCGGTTAAACAGGGGCGCGCAGCATCATGTACCGCGACCCAGCTGAAACCATCCGCGATCGCGGCTTGTACTCCGGCAGCAACGGAAGCTGCCCGGGTGGCACCACCCTGGACGCGCACAATAGGTTGCTTAACCTTGAACTGCTGGGCACTAAAGTAGGGGTCATCGTTACTGGTAGCAATGTAAATATGGCTAATTCGGGGATCTTGGCACAATGCCTGCACCGTCCACTCAAGTACAGTCTTCTGGCCAAGCTGCAGATATTGTTTAGGGCATTCAGATTGCATTCGCCGACCAATACCTGCGGCCGGAATTACTGCAGCAACCTGCTTAATCGTCGTCATAGGATTTTGGTTTCACCGGTATCAAGCGGAAAAAGGTTTCATCTTGTTTTATCAGACCAAGTTCATTGCGGGCCCGCTCTTCAAGCGCCACCTCGCCTTCGCGCAGATCTTCGATATCAGCAATAAGCACCTGATTACGCTGGCGTAATTTTTGATTCGTTTGCTCTTGTCGCGCGACGTCTTCTTGCAGATGCCAATATTCCGGCAGGCTGTTTTTACCGAACCAAAGTCGGTATTGCAGCACCACCAGCAGCACGAACAAGAAAAGTTTTAGCAGGCGCATCGTTTCACTCGCATGGTATGATGTCCTAAGTATACCTTTCTTTTGTTATGAACCAAGTAATTCAAGGCTAACATGGAATACTACCTTATCGCATTGATCATGTTTGCGGGAGCTTCTTTACAAGGAATTACCGGCTTTGGCTCCGGGCTGGTTGCCGTGCCCCTGTTGAGCCTGCTGATCCCCTTACCCCAGCTCACCCCGCTGTTATCCGTAATCAATGTGGTGATGGCAATCTATTTGTGCTGGTTACTGCGGCACTATTTCAGCTTTAAAAAATGGCACGGGTTGCTTGCAGCGGGCGTTGTTGGCACCTTAGTTGGTAATTTTGCCCTTGCTTATCTGCCTGTCATCACCCTGCAACAAGGCATGGCCGTATTTGTTATCTGCGCGGGTTTATTATTTTGGTTTGGCGTGCAGATAAAACTTCGCGCAACCACGTCGCAACAAGCATTTACCGGCTTATTATCTGGTTTTGCCAATGGTGCACTTACCCTGGGTGGTCCACCCGTCGTACTATTTCTGACCGCCAGTCGGCTCGAGCGTAGTCATTTTCGCGCTACGCTGGCACTATTTTTTCTGGTATTAGGTGTAACCAATGTTATCTCTTTCGCTGCTCAGGGCAGCTACAGCCATGCAGGTTCACCGAAACTTATAGCGCTTTTAGCTGGTGCAATAGCCGGAGCTTATTTCGGTCATCGTGTCAGTCATCTGTTACCTGAGACACTTTTTCGTAAACTAACTCTGGTGGTGGTCATTGGTGCTGGGTTAATGGTACTGCTGACCAGTTAGCTGAGGTGGTTAGTTCCATTTTATGGCAGTTGCTAACAGGAGTTCACGCAACGATAAGGTGCGTGGGTCCGTACGGCCTTTATGCGACCATTGGTGACCGCTGACTGCAGCCTTTAACAGCGCCGTCTCGGGTTTTGCCAGATAAACATGATCGCCATCGGCTTCAGTACTTTCCCCGGTATAAAGAAACCAGCCAAATTCGTTGCAATGTACTCGCCGACCATCACGATCAATACGATCGATGGAATCGAGACGAACCTGTTGTAAACGTGGATCAAGATTTAAGATAGGCACCGTGGTACCAAGTTGAACTTTGCCCGTCGACAGCCAGCTTTCAAGTTTGGTTGCCCGGTTTGCTGCAGGCTTTAACGAACGTTTCTGCGGTGTTTGCCAACTGGCATTCTGAATATCGAGTTCACAGGGACAGTTACTATCTAACATTGCCCGCGCAGCAGTTTTTACGTAATAACTGAGGCTCTTTAATCGCCGTTGCAACCCCATAGGTGATTGCACTTGCAGGCCGGCAAGAAAAATAAGTTCACGTTCATAAAGTGCAGTGCAAAGCTCTGGGAAGGCAGCCGGGTCGTAGCCCGGCTGCCGTTCGACAACTTCGAATATATCGCGTTGGTCGCTCACCGCCAGCTCACTCGAGTTCAGTTCGCCGCGCGAACTTCAGCTCGGCCCCGATAAGGTGCGCTGCCATTGAGCTCTTGCTCGATGCGCAGTAGCTGGTTGTACTTAGCTACCCGATCAGACCGACATAGTGAACCGGTTTTGATTTGTCCTGCGGCTGTACCTACCGCCAGATCTGCAATGGTCGCATCTTCTGTCTCACCAGAACGATGAGAAATAACCGCGGTAAAACCTGCTTCATTTGCCATGCGGATGGCCGCAAGGGTTTCGCTCAAACTGCCAATCTGGTTAAACTTGATCAGAATTGAGTTACCGATACCTTCGTCGATACCGCGCTTAAGGATCTTGGTATTGGTCACGAACAAGTCATCACCGACCAGCTGAACTTTCTCTCCTAACCGCTCAGTCAGAATTTTCCAGCCCTCCCAGTCACTCTCGTCCAAGCCATCTTCAATCGAAATGATCGGATAACGTTCACACAATCCTGCCAGATACTCAGCGAATTCTGCGGCAGTGAACGATTTTCCTTCACCGCTCAGTTGGTATTTGCCGTCACGATAGAACTCAGATGCAGCGCAGTCGAGTGCCAGGGTAACGTCATCACCCATCCGGTAACCAGCTTTTTCCACCGCTTCAACAATAACGGTAAGTGCTTCTTCGTTAGAGCTCAGGTTAGGTGCAAAACCGCCTTCATCACCAACAGCTGTGCTCAGGCCGCGCTCTTGCAGTACTTTTTTAAGAGCATGGAAAATCTCAGCGCCCATTCGCAAGCCTTCGCGGAAGTTTTCTGCACCCACTGGCTGAATCATGAATTCCTGAATATCAACATTGTTATCGGCGTGTTCACCACCGTTAAGAATATTCATCATCGGTAACGGCATGCTGTAACGACCGCTGGTGCCGTTCAAATTTGCGATATGAGCGTATAATGGCACACCCGCGCTGGCTGCAGCAGCTTTAGCGGTGGCCAGGGAGACGGCTAAAATGGCATTCGCACCCAGGTTCTCTTTATTCTCGGTACCATCCAGTTCAAGCATAAGACGGTCAACCTGTTGTTGATCGGCTGCCTCAACGCCCATTAATTTGCCAGCAATACGGTCGTTCACATTCGCCACTGCCTGCAATACGCCTTTGCCGAGATAGCGCTGCTTATCGCCGTCGCGCAGTTCGAGCGCCTCACGCGAGCCCGTTGAAGCGCCACTCGGCGCTGCCGCACGTCCCCAGTGACCATCACTTAAATGCACATCGACTTCAATAGTCGGATTACCGCGCGAATCCATAATCTCGCGAGCTACAATAGATTGAATTGTTGCCATGCTAAAACTTCACTCCTGTGTTCAGCGACGGTTAGCCACGTCGTTGCTTTTGATACTTACCGGCAGCTTCAATAAAGCCGCGGAACAACGGATGTCCATCACGTGGGGTCGAGGTAAACTCCGGATGGAATTGCGCCGCAACAAACCACGGATGTTCAGGTATTTCAATAATCTCTACCAAACGGTTATCGTGCGACCAACCGGAAATTTTCAGTCCCGCAGATTCCAACCGTTCGATGTAATTACCGTTCACTTCGTAACGATGGCGATGACGCTCACGAATCACATCTTCGCCATACAAGTCGCGGGCACGGCTGCCTGCCACCAGGTTACACGGCTGTGCACCTAAGCGCATGGTGCCGCCTAAGTCAGAATGTTGATCACGTAACTCTTTTTGCCCTTTTTCATCCATCCACTCGGTGATCAGACCCACCACCGGATGTTTGGTATTTTCATCGAATTCGGTACTATTCGCACCTTCTAAACCGGCGACGTTACGGGCATATTCAATCAACGCAATTTGCATACCCAGACAAATACCCAGGTAAGGAATTTTGTGTTCGCGGGCATATTGCGCAGCCATGATCTTGCCACGAATTCCGCGCTCGCCAAAACCGCCGGGAACAATGATGGCATCCACATCAGCCAACTTTGCAACACCTTTGGTTTCAACATCCTGCGCATCGATATAGCGCAGGTTAACCGTCAGACGATTTTTCAGACCAGCGTGGGCAAGTGCCTCGTTCACTGACTTGTACGCATCTGGCAATTCTATATATTTGCCAACAAAACCAATGGTCACTTCACCGCTTGGATTGGATTCCTGATAAAGCACTTGCTCCCATTCCGCCAAATCGGCTTCCGGGCGATCCAAACGAAAACGGTTGACGACAATTTCATCAAGCCCCTGGGATTTCAGAATCGCCGGAATCTTATAAATGCTATCAACGTCTTTCAGACCAATGACCGCACGTTCTTCAACGTTGGTGAATAGCGCAATTTTAGAGCGCTCATTCGCCGGCAAAGCGCGATCGGAACGACAGATTAGAATATCTGGCTGAATACCAATAGAACGTAATTCTTTGACTGAATGCTGGGTCGGTTTGGTTTTAACTTCGCCGGCCGCGCCAAGAAAAGGTACCAGGGTCAAATGCATAAACAGCGTGCGGTCACGGGTAACTTCGGTACCTAGCTGTCGAATGGCTTCGAGGAAAGGTTGTGACTCGATGTCACCCACAGTACCGCCGATCTCAATAATCGCGATATCGTAACCTTCACCACCCTCGACAATGCGACGTTTTATTTCGTTGGTGATATGTGGAATCACCTGAATGGTCGCGCCAAGAAATTCACCACGACGCTCACGACGAATAATATCTTCGTAGACACGGCCTGCGGTGAAGTTGTTCTTCTTCGACATACGCGTACGAATAAAACGTTCGTAATGTCCAAGGTCGAGATCGGTCTCGGCACCATCTTCGGTAACAAAAACCTCACCATGCTGAATCGGGCTCATCGTGCCCGGATCGACGTTGATGTAAGGGTCGAGTTTAAGGATTGTGACCTGTAAGCCACGTGCTTCGAGAATTGCCGCCAATGAAGCTGCAGCAATACCTTTGCCCAGCGAAGATACTACACCGCCGGTGACGAAAATATAATTAGTTGTCATGCGAAACCTAAGTCGTCAGGTAAAATAAGGGAATTGCTTCAAGACGGGAAAACAGTATACCTTAAGGACTGAATTCCGACAATTTAAAATTCATCGGAATATCAAAGCCGTTTAACCTGCTGCCACTCATCTTCCAATTCCTCGAGACTCAATTCGTTAGCGGTAAGCCCTCGCTCTGCCAGGCGCTGTTCGATAGCTTGAAAACGTTGTTTGAACTTTAAATTGGTACGCCGCAATGCGTGTTCAGGATTTACCTGAGCGTGACGCGCCAGATTCACTACCGCAAAGAGTACATCACCGATCTCATCCTCGATGGCCTGCTGATCTGGCTGCGGTGCATCGAGTTCGGCTTCCACCTCAGCTATTTCTTCTTTAATTTTGGCAATCACCGGCTCTATACTATGCCAGTCGAAACCGACGTTCGCCGCACGTTTTTGCAGTTTCTGTGCCAGTAAAATACTTGGTAAATTATCTGGTATGCCCGCAAAAACCGAATGATCAACGCCCTGCTCCGCGCGCTCTTGTTGTTTTATTTGCTCCCACTGCGCTTTAATTTCCGCATCACTTTGCGCAGCAGCATCACCAAATACATGAGGATGACGGCGAATCAGTTTATCCGCAGTTTGCTGCGCGACATCATCAAAGCCGAATTTATCCTCTTCCTGCGTCAGCTGCGTATAAAAAACCACCTGAAACAAGAGGTCGCCCAATTCATCTTTTATCGCGTCATCATCACCTTCGGTCAACGCAGCAGCCACTTCATAGGCTTCTTCAATGGTGTAGGGAATCAAACTGGTTAAGCTTTGCTTTAAATCCCATGGGCAGCCATTCTCAGGATCGCGTAATCGCTGCATCACGGTGAGTAATGCTGCTACGCCGGGAAAGCGATCCGTCACATTTGTATTAGTTGTTGCCACTTCGTTCCACCTTATGAATACCTTTTACCTGCTGCAACCGCGCAATGATCCTTTGCAAACTGGTTTGACTCTCAATAAATACCCCGAGCGATATTCGTGCTTGCTGGGTCGCAGCATCAGTCTGTGAGTCTAACTGCGCCACACTGGTCTTTTCGTTTGCCAAAATTGCCGTGACATCATGCAGCAAGCCGTTACGGTCGTCCGCATCGATTTGTAAGTCAGCACGATAACGGCCGTAATCGGTGCGGCTCCAGCTCACTTGCAAACCACGTTCAGGGTGCGTTTCTAATAAATGCTTAAGCTGTTCACAAGCGCGGTGATGCACCGAAACGCCCCGTCCCTGCGTGACAAAGCCCATAATCGGCTCACCTGGTAAGGGCTGACAGCACTTGGCAAATTGCACTAACAAATTACCTATGCCCTGCACACTAACATCACTTTGTTTGCCCGGTTTACGCTGTGGCCGCTTCTGTAACCGTTCCAATCGCTCAGATGCAGCATCCGGTGCCGGCTTGAGTTGATTCACCACCTGATTCAGACGCACATCTCCAGCGCCTATCGCTGCTAAGAGATCGTCCAAATGGTTAAAATTGAAACGCGCTAACACCGTGGTTGCCTGACTGAGCGGAACGTCAAACTTGTTCAATTCGGCTTCCAGCAACTCACGGCCCGCTTTCAAATTTTTATCACGGTCGAGTTTTTTGAAATAGGTAACCACTTTGCTACGGGCACGCGAGGTACATAAATACCCCAACGCTGGGTTGAGCCAGTCACGGCGGGGTTTGACCGCTTTCTGGGTCAATATTTCCACCCGCTCACCATTCTTCAAAGTATAGGTAAACGGCACTATGTGACCGTCAACCTTTGCTCCCACGCAGCGGTGGCCGACCTGAGAGTGGATGTAATAGGCAAAATCTAAAGGTGTCGCACCCTGAGGTAAATCAATCACTTCGCCTTTCGGGGTAAAAACATAGACCCGATCTTCAAACACCTGAGACCGGACTTCAGCCACCAGTTCATCGTTCTCGGCCATGTCTTCGTGCCAGGCGAGCAATTTGCGTAACCAGGCGATTTTCTCTTCAAATCCACCAGCTTTGCTACTGGAACCTTCTTTATAAAGCCAATGGGCGGCGACACCGAGTTCGGCATCGTCGTGCATGGCCTGAGTACGGATTTGAATCTCGACATGTTTAGCTTCAGGGCCAATCACCACGGTGTGGATAGACTGGTAACCGTTGGCTTTGGGCGTCGCAATATAGTCGTCAAATTCTGACTGAATGTGCCGGCACTGGCTATGCACCACACCAAGCGCAGCATAGCAGTCCTTCAGTGACTGGGTGATGATCCGAACCGCACGGATATCGTACAGCTGTTCAAAGTTAAGATGCTTTTTCTGCATCTTTCGCCAGATGGAATAGATATGCTTGGGACGACCATAAACATCGGCATCTACACCTTCGTGCCGTAATTCCTTACTTAAATTCGCGACAAACTGTTCAATATACTCTTCACGATCCAGACGTCGTTCATGCAGTTGTTTTGCGATACTTTTGTAGGTTTGCGGATGCAGATAACGAAACGCCAGATCTTCAAGCTCCCACTTCAGCTGGCCTATGCCCAGCCGGTTTGCCAGTGGCGCGTAGATATCCTGACATTCTTTTGCAACCAGAACGCGGGTCTCTTCGTCATCATTTTTAACTTCGCGAAGTCGACAAATACGTTCTGCCAATTTGATCAAGACAGCTCTTACATCTGCCACCATTGACAGCAACATGCGCCGCACATTATCAATTTGTTCAGCATTAGGTTTACCATGTTGGAAATGCTGCAGATCGCTGATCATCTGCATTTGCTGGACAGCATCAAGCAAGGCGACCAATTCGGCAAGTTTCGGGTCCTGCTGCTGCAGCTGTTCTGCGCTGACTTTCTGCGCCTGGTACGCAGGACTATAGAGTGCCGCCAGCAGCGACTCGGTATCAAGATTCAAAGCGGCCAGAATCTCTACCATTTCCTGCCCTTTTATAAGCAGTTCAGGTTGCGATTTCGTATGTTGCTTTAGCTGCTGATAGTGGCTGGTCAGTTGCGCCTTTACCTCGTCCGCAGCAATATGCTGCAACCAATCGCCGTGTTGCTCAGGCCTGTCAACATGGGTACTGCGCACGTGGACCACAGCTATGCCTCCCGTTCAAACCAAGTCAGACATTCAATGTGATGGGTTTGCGGGAACATGTCAACGATTTGCGCCCGCTCCAGACGATAACCGGCGGCGAGTAGAATCTTCGCATCGCGCGCCAGAGTATCGGGTGCACAGGACACGTAAATCACCCGCTGTGGCTGCCGCGCACAGACTTCTTTGATAGCGTGTGCAGCGCCCGCCCGCGCTGGGTCAAGTAGTACTTTGTTAAACTCAGTATGCGCCCAATCATAGTGCTGCCAATCCTGGCTAAGGTCAGCCTGAAACGCACTAATATCCAGCCCATGCTGATGGGCGTTTTGCAACAGCCGGTCCACCATTGACTGCACCCCTTCAATGGCGGTGACTTGTGCGCCTTGTTTTGCCATAGGCAGACTAAAGTTACCGCTACCGGCATAGAGTTCGAGAACCTTATCCTGAGCTTGTGGGTCGAGCCAGTGTAATGCCTGTTTAACCAGCGCCACACTTAATTGTCCGTGGGCCTGCAAAAAGTCGCCGGGTTGAAAGCTTAACTCCGTTAGCCAGCTGGTATAGCTCGGCATTCCCTGCTGCGGATCGAGCGGCTGCGGGGCTGCCCCGTCAGATTGCAGCCAGAAATGCACTTGATGCTGCTGCGCAAAATTCGTCAGCCGACCCAGATCGGCAGCGGCCGGCATATGGTGCAGGCGTAACACTACACTAACGACGTTAGTGGCAATTAATTCGACATGCCCCAACTGGCTGACCAGGGCCAACTGCGCCAACAAATCGCGTAATGGTGCCAGTAACCTGGTCAATGCCTCATCACTTATCAGGCAGTCATTAATTTCAACGATAGCTTTACTGCTCGCCTGCCGCAGGCCAAGTTTTAATCTGCGCCGTTTACCATCCCAATGGCAGGCCAGCCGTAAGCGCCTACGGTAGCGCCAGGCGTCCGCGGTAAGGGGAGACTCCCAGTTGGCGATTTGATGTTCGGCAAACTTGGCAAACAATTCGCTCACGACTTGCTGTTTATGCTGCCGTTGTGCGGCAAGCTCCAGGTGTTGCAGGTCGCAGCCACCGCAGTCCTGGTAATAAGGACAAGGCGCAGAGACACGCTCTGCTGCGGGTTCTTTTATCTTGACTAACTCACCCTGCCACTTTCCCTGCGGTTGAAAATCAATTACCTCGTTGCTCAGCGCGCCGCTAACAAAACGTACACCACGGGTATCACGCACCACCCCCCTTCCCTGATGGTCGAGTGCGCTGACTTTGACGTCGCGTTGGATGGCCGCTTGCTTAGCCTTGTGCTTGCCGGCTCGCGAAGGACGATAAACCTGCGCCATGTCAGCCTTTTACGGCACGCGAGTTAGCCCGCGCATGAAGCATAAGATTTTTCATATCACGGACCGCCTGGTCGAGGCCCACCAACACCGCACGAGCAATAATTGCGTGGCCGATATTGAGTTCAACCAGTTCTGGCAGCGCTGCTACGGCTGCAGTGTTGGAGTAATGTAAGCCATGTCCGGCATTGACCTGCAAGCCAGCGGCTTGCGCGTGTTTAGCCGCATCATGGAGCATCACCAGACTGTGATGTTGTTGCGCTAGGTCCGATTGTTCTGCGTAGTGTCCCGTATGTAATTCGATAATTTTGGCACCGGTTGCTACCGCTGCATCAATTTGTTTTCTGTCAGCATCAATAAATAATGATGTTTCGATGCCATGTTCCGCTAGCCGCGAAACAGCATCTTTGATTTTATCCTGTTGCCGGGCAACATCCAGACCGCCTTCCGTCGTCAGTTCTTCTCGCTTTTCTGGTACCAGACAGCAATAGGCGGGTTTTACCCGACAAGCGATGCCGAGCATCTCCTCGGTAACAGCCATCTCCAGATTCATCCGGGTTTGCAGTGTTTCGGCGAGCAAATCGACATCACGATCTGTAATATGGCGACGATCTTCGCGCAGATGTATGGTGATGCCGTCCGCCCCGGCCTGTTCGGCAATGGCTGCCGCGGCGACTGGATCGGGATAGGCCACACCACGCGCATTGCGAACCGTAGCAACATGATCAATATTCACACCAAGCAGAATGGGATTACCGAGAGCAACATGATGCATCGTTCGTTCCTTATTGTTTAGACTTTTGTGAAAGTTGTGACAACTGAGCGAACAGCTGACGACTTTTTAACGGTTGCTCACCGAGGTACGGCAGCAGTGCCTGGCGCATGATGAGCTTCATTGAGTTTAGCAGGCCAGGATTTGTTAGCTCAAATGTTGCCAGTTGCTGTATCTGAGTGCCAGGCAGGTCACCTGGTCGCGCTTCGCTAACCCGGCAAAACCCCTGCTCTGCGGCAAAGCGATAATAGCCAGAGGGTGTTATCGCCTCGCCCTGATCATCGGTAAACCAATCAAAACCATGGCCCAGCTGACATAACAGACGCCATTCAAATTCCCTTAGCACGGGCTCAACCTGAGTCGCCTGACCAAGTTGTGCAATGGCATTCTGGTAATCACTAAACAGGCCATCAAGCGGCTGATAGTTGGAGGTTAAACGTTGTACCAGTTCATTCAGGTAAAATCCGCTGTATAGCGCCACACCGTGCAACGGCACGCTATCGCCAAGCGCTTCGGCATGGGTAAGCGTCTGTAGTTCATGCCGCCCGCGCGATTTAATGAGTAACGGTGTGAAGGGTTGCAGGATGGCGCGCCACTGGCTTTTCGGCCGGCGTGCGCCCTTGGCAACGACCCGGAAGCGCCCCTGATCACGGCTTAGCAGCTCGACAATGAGACTCGAGTCCTGGTAGGGCCAGCGATGCAGAACAAAAGCTGGTTCCACCCCCGCTAATCCTCGTTGTAGCCTAAACTGCGTAACGCGCGCTCGTCATCGGCCCAGCCGGATTTTACTTTAACCCAGAGTTCTAAATGAACCTTGCCACCGATCAGCTTTTCAATATCACGGCGCGCTTCAGTACCGACGGTTTTCAGCTTACTGCCACCAGCGCCGATAACCATACGTTTCTGGCCATCGCGTTCCACCAGAATGAGTGCATTTATATGGGTGGTTCCAGTAGGGGCTGTTTGAAAGCGTTCGATTTCGACTGTGGTGCTGTAAGGTAATTCATCACCGGTAAAACGCATCAGCTTTTCACGGATAATTTCCGCCGCCATAAACCGCATGGAACGATCCGTAACATAGTCTTCAGGATAGTGGTGCACACCGGGTTTAGCATAGCTGTGAACCAGTTGGCGGAGCCCTTCGACTTTGTCACCCGTTTTTGCCGATAAAGGAATGATTTCGGCAAAGTCGTGACGTTCGGCAAACTTTTGTAGCAGCGGTAATAACGCAGCTTTGTCTTTAATCTGATCGACTTTATTAACCACCAGAATGATCGGCTGTCGGCTCTTTATTAACTTGGCCAACACCATGTCATCTTCCTGCGTCCAGCGCTCGGCTTCGACCACAAACAGAACCACTTCAACACCACTAATTGAACTGGTGGCAGCACGGTTCATTAAGCGGTTGATGGCTTTCTTCTCGTCTTTGTGAAGACCCGGTGTATCGACATAAACAATTTGCCGTTCGCCTTCAGTTTCAATACCCAGAATACGATGGCGAGTCGTTTGCGGTTTGCTCGAAGTAATACTGATTTTCTGCCCGAGAATGCGGTTTAATAGTGTGGATTTACCTACATTAGGACGGCCAACGATAGCCACAAACGCGGATGCAGATTCTGTTAAGTCGTTTTCATTGGTCATTTTTTCGTTTGCTCCTGCGCTTGCAATACTTCTAAAGTTTGTTCGGCAGCTTGTTGTTCGGCTTTACGGCGACTGGTGCCGCTACCTAATACTGGTTCGGCGAGCAGCTCCGTTTTGCAACTTACTGTAAAGCGTTGATTATGCGCCTGCCCTTGAATAGTCACAACTTCGTATAAGGGCAAGGGTAATTGACGTCCTTGCAAGTATTCCTGCAAACGGGTTTTTGGGTCTTTATGTCCAGCGCCCGGTTTAATATGATTCAGTTGCGCTTGGTACCAGTTCAGCACCACGTTGCGACAATTTTCTAAATCGCTTTCCAGGTACATTGCCCCTAACAAGGCTTCAACTGCGTCGGCAAGAATAGACTCGCGGCGATGACCACCACTTTTCATCTCACCTGGCCCTAACCATAAATGGCGACCGAGCTGAAATTTCTGTGCCAGTTTGGCAAGGGAACGACCACAGACCAGGGTCGCACGCATACGGCTGAGGTCGCCTTCATCGATATTGGGGAAACGCTCATACAGAGCTTCGCTGATGATAATACCCAGTACCGAATCCCCGAGGAACTCCAGTCGTTCATTATGCTGTGCGTTGGCACTCCGGTGAGTTAACGCTTGTTCGAAGCGCTCCCGGTTAATAAATGTATAGCCAAAGGCTTGTTCTAATTCACTCAATGGTGGCTTTGGTAAGCTCACTGTTAATCTACCCCGCCTAACCTTTCCCAACGTATACCACTGGGTATCCATGTTGGTAGCCAGCTGGATTCAGGCCGTTCCATTTCGAAACTCATCCAGATGAAAACCGCCTCACCCACGAGGTTCTCTTCGGGTACGAACCCCCAGTAGCGGCTGTCTTCTGAATTATCACGATTATCGCCCATAACAAAGTAACTGGCTTCAGGCACTATCCACTCATCACGTGCGGTGCCCTGTTGTTGAAAATAGAAACGCTCACGGCCACCCACTGTAGGGTCGATCAACGTCGCGTGTTCCGTTGAACCAAGCTGTTCATCAAAGCGTTGCAGCGGCGTAGCACCATTAAAGTAGAAAGCATCGGCCCGCACCAGATTCCGCGCGATCACTTTCAGTGGCGGACACTCTGTCTGACTGTCCTCACATGCTGGCTCAATATAAAGTGTTTTATTGCGATAAATGACGCGATCCCCGGGTAACCCAACCACTCTTTTAATAAAATCTAATGTCGGTTCTGGTGGATATTTGAAGACCGCAATATCACCACGTTCCGGTTTACCTGTTTCGATCAGTTCATGACGCCAGATGGGATCACGTAAACCGTAGCTGAATTTTTCCACCAGAATGAAATCGCCCTCAAGCAAGGTAGGCATCATCGAAGCTGACGGGATCCGAAAAGGTTCATAGAAGAAAGAACGCAAAATCAGTATCACAAACAAAATCGGGAACACCGACTGGGCAAACTCTGCAACGTTGCTTTGCGGTGCAATACGTTGTTGTGCTTCGCTGTCAAGGCTTTGCTGTAAACGCTGTTCCTCAGCTGATATACGCTGTTGACGTTTCGGCTTTAAAACCTTAGCGTCAAACAACCAAATGAGTCCCGCGACAATTGTCACGACCGTAAGCAGTACCGAATAAAAGTTTGCCATGCTTGACCTTGTGGTTATTTCCCTACTTTAAGCACCGCGAGGAATGCCTCTTGCGGAACCTCGACATTCCCTAACTGTTTCATCCGCTTTTTACCTTCTTTCTGCTTCTGTAACAGTTTCTTCTTGCGACTCACATCACCGCCATAACATTTTGCGGTCACGTTTTTACGTAGCTGTTTCACTGTCGAGCGCGCAATGACGTGATTGCCAATGGTCGCCTGAATTGCGATATCAAACATTTGCCGCGGTATCAGTTCGCGCATTTTCTCAACCAGTAACCGCCCACGGCCCTGCGAGTGATCACGGTGAGTAATCATGGCAAGAGCATCCACACGATCACCGTTAATCAACACATCGACACGAACCATATCGGCTTCCTGGAAGCGTTTGAACTGGTAATCCAGGGATGCGTAGCCACGTGAAGTTGATTTCAGGCGGTCGAAAAAGTCCATGACCACTTCTGCCATTGGCAATTCATAGGTCACCGCCACCTGTTTACCGTGGTAAGCCATTTTCGTCTGCACGCCGCGCTTATCGACACACAAGGTAATCACATTACCAAGGTAATCCTGTGGTACCAGAATATTGGCTTCGACAATAGGTTCGTAAATCGCTTCAATATCGTTGACCGGTGGTAAGTTCGTCGGGTTATCGACGCTAAGTTCTGTACCGTCGGTTTTCACTACCTTGTAAACAACAGTCGGTGCTGTAGTGATCAGATCAATATCGTATTCACGTTCCAGCCGCTCCTGAATAATTTCCATGTGCAGCATGCCAAGGAAGCCACAACGAAAACCAAAGCCAAGTGCCGACGAGTTTTCAGGTTCATAAAATAACGAGGCATCGTTCAATGACAGCTTGCCAAGGGCATCACGGAAATTCTCGTAATCGTCGGACGAGATGGGGAACATGCCGGCATACACCTGCGGTTTCACTTTTTTAAAACCTGGTAACGCACGCTCGGCCGGAGTTTTTGCCAAGGTCAGGGTATCGCCCACGGGCGCACCCAGAATGTCTTTGATACCGGCAATCACAAAGCCAACTTCACCACAGCGTAAAATGCCGGTTTCCGTTGGTTTCGGCGAGAAAAAGCCAACTTTATCGATTTGATGACTTTGCCCGGTCGACATTACTTTCATTTTATCGCCAGCGCGCAGGGTACCGTTTTTCACACGTACTAACGACACCACGCCCTGATAGTTATCAAACCATGAGTCAATAATCAGTGCTTGTAAAGGCGCGTCGGGATCACCTTGCGGCGGCGGAATTTGACGCACAATACGTTCCAGTACTTCGGTTATACCGACACCGGTTTTTGCCGAGCACTGTACTGCATCGATCGCTTCAATCCCGACAATGTCTTCAATTTCTTCAGCCACCCGCATCGGATCTGCTTGCGGCAAGTCGATTTTGTTCAGAACCGGCACCACTTCCAGATCCATTTCGATCGCGGTATAGCAGTTCGCCAGAGTTTGCGCTTCCACACCCTGAGCAGCATCAACCACGAGCAATGCACCTTCACAACCAGCTAAGCTACGCGAGACCTCGTAAGAGAAGTCAACGTGCCCCGGGGTATCGATAAAATTCAGTTGATAGCTTTCACCGTCTTCGGCGGTGTAATGCAAGGTGACACTCTGCGCCTTGATGGTAATGCCACGTTCACGCTCAAGATCCATGGAGTCGAGGACCTGTTCAGCCATTTCACGATCGGATAGGCCGCCGCAATCCTGAATAAGTCGGTCAGATAAAGTCGATTTACCGTGGTCAATATGCGCAATAATCGAAAAATTTCGAATGTTTTCTTGCTTAAACGCCCGTTCTGGCATTCATGCCCCCGCAACTACTAAATGAAATACGTGAATAACCGGTGATCATACTGATAATACGGCTCATAACAAAGGATTTTCGGGAGATTTCAGTGCAATTGTTGCACCTGGAGCAATTGACTAACTTTAACATCACGCATTTGGAACCAGCGTTTCAGCCCCCAAAACGAGGCAGCAAAGCCTGCCAGGGAGAGTAGGATGGCCCTACCCTCGCTGATACCAAACAGCAGTTGCGCTACTATAGCCGTTATTAACAGTGCCATCAGGGGGACACCATAAATTAGCAACGAGGCTCGGGTTAACATTTGTTCGGGTAGCAGCAATTCAATTTGTTCGCCCGCGGTAAAATTCATACCCGCCGGTTTTGCCACTCTGAATTCTGCCCGGCGATCGGAAAATGCCTTGGAAATAATACCTGCGCCGCAATTTGACTGCTGGGCGCAGCCTGAACAGCCAGATTTAAGCTCAGTAGTTACCAGCAAGGTATCCTGCTCGACGGTTTTTATGATGGCGACTTCTCTAATCATTAGCTTGGCCGTTTAACTAGGTAGCTGGCTGCATGCTTTCAGCAATTCGCTGCAAGGTGCTGACTGGAAGTTTACCGACAACAGTGATGGCAAACTCTCCCTGATTGAGATTAAACAGTGACTCAGGTCCTTTCAACGCCAGTTCAGGCAATGCCTGTTGCTGACTCTGGCTAACGTAAATCGAGACTTCAGTAAGCCCATCAGTATAAAGGAAGTAGTCACTCGGTAGTCGTGTCTCTGCGATCCGTCGGTGGCTGGCCCGCAATAGTTTAAACCCAGCAGGCAGCCATTGCGGTTCGAGGCTAAACTGCGGCGGTTCCATATTGCGTATTTCATGCAGTCGCGGCGGACGGGGTACACCACGTAAGTCACTGAGGCTGATCGGCATCGATTCACGCTCGACAAACGTGGTGAGTTGGATCTGTTCGAGTACCTCACCTTGCGGCGTGGTCATCTGCATTTTTAACAGCATACCACTCTTCCGGTCGACCCATAATCCATAGTGGTAACGGTCATTGTCGCGACTTAAAATCCTCAGAAAATAGGTCGAACGCCCTGTAACACGCATGCCCCGGTCAACCAGAACCTGGTAATGAGGCTGCAGATTTTCGAAAGGCTGATAGAAGGCTGCGGGCAATAAGCCGTAGGTCACATCACTGTGCAGGGTGTAAGAGCTGTCGCTTGGCTGTGAATAATAAGAGGTATCGTCGCCGATTCGTACGCTACGCACATCGGCGCCATTCAGACGCACCACCAGTTCGACTTCGAGGCCGTCCTCATACACGCCATGAAGCCAGGTCATAGGTTCGAGACGGGCACCGCTACTTTTCACTAAAGTCGCTTCGAAATTGAGTTCACGAAGCGCACTCGACATTTGGTTAAACCAATACTCGGCGGACGACGAAGGGGCTTCTGCGACAGGAGTTTGCGCAATGACAGGGGCGGTAAAACTCACCAGTAGCAGCCCGGCAAGGCTGCCACGCCACCAGTTACTGGTCATTTTCCACTGGTTTTTTGTCCGATTCAGAATTTGTTTCAAGATTCTCATTTAACTGCTGCGCCTGCAATGAAAGCTGAAGTTGCTGTTGATGATCCAACATATAGGATTGCAGCAAACGGCTTTGCTGCGCAAGCTCAGCTTGCGTTGGTTCATTCGATTGCAGCACAGTATTGTAACTTACTGGGTTACGACCACCAATAGGTGCTGTGGCAAAAGCAGGCTGCACTGTCTCTTCTGGCACCACAGGTGCCGTTTGTTGCACAGAAAGTACAGCAACCAGAGCAACACTTGCGGCGATTGCGATACTGCCAGTAGGTCGCAACCAGCGTTGTATGCTTTGTTTACCAAACCGACCCTGAACAACTTTGCCCGGTTGTGCTTCGTTACTCACTCGTGCGGCAACGGCAGCACTAATATCCAGTGGTTGCTCAGTTGTCGCATCGCCTTTCATTACACGACCAATTAACGCATAACGTCCCCAAGCTTCTTGCGCTTCGGAATCGCTTAACAAAGTATCCAATTGCTGCTCCTGCTCCCGCGTATCGTCGATCGCGTTATCGAGCAGTGCTGATACTTGTTCATAGCTACGGTCTGTCATAAGGTTTCCTTTAACTTTTTAGCGCTCTAATAAGGGTTTTAATTGCGCGTCGATTGCTTCTCGAGCCCGGAAAATGCGTGACCGCACTGTTCCAATTGGACAATCCATCTCGATTGCAATTTCTTCGTACCCTAGCCCTTCTATTTCACGTAAGGTAATTGCCCGGCGGAGGTCTTCCGGTAATGCTTCTATTGTGCGCATCACCACATCGCGGATCTCATCCGTCAACAACAAACTTTCCGGTGATGCAGAATCACGCAGTGCACCTGCACCTTCGTAGTAATCTGCATCCTCTGCATCAACATCTGAAGCCGGTGGCTTACGCCCCTGAGACACCAGATAATTTTTCGCAGTATTCACGGCAATGCGGTACAACCATGTGTAGAACGCACTCTCGCCCCGAAAGTTCCCAATCGCCCGGTAAGCTTTTATAAAAGCTTCCTGAGCCACGTCCGGAACATCTGCTGCCTGCTTTACGTAACGCGAAATCAGGCTCATTACTTTGTGCTGATATTTTTTAACCAACAGGTCAAAAGCCTGTTGGTCACCCTGCTGTACTCGCAGTACGAGGGCTTTATCAGTATCTTGTTCGCTCATCTGAGCCTGTTCTCCTCAACCCATATCGTGTACTGCGAACCAGGCCCAAGCTCTTATGAAATGCATGTTGCAAATTCAGACCGGAGCTTTGGTAAAAAGTTCGCAAAATAATTCTAAAAGAGTAAAATCGCTGTTATTCCATCGGTAAAACAGCGCTTTGCGCCGGGCTATTCCCCTACTTTATGAAACAAGTCATCGATTATCAATGCGACGTACTTATTATCGGCAGTGGCGCTGCTGGTCTCACACTGGCTCTGCACCTTGCTGATCACGCTCAGGTTCTGGTGCTTTCCAAAGGCCCGCTCACTGAAGGATCGACCTATTACGCGCAGGGCGGTATCGCCGCGGTCTTCGATGAAGATGATAGCATTGAAAGCCACATTCAGGATACGTTGGTCGCTGGTGCGGGTCTCTGCGACCCTGAGGCGGTTGCTTATACGACGTCAAACGCACGAAAAAGTTTACAGTGGCTGATTGACCTCGGCGTTGGTTTTGATCGTGTCGACGCCGCCGACAGCGCGTCTAAATTTCACCTGAACCAGGAAGGTGGCCACAGCCACCGCCGGATTTTACACGCCGCTGATGCTACCGGTAAGGCCGTACAAACCACGCTCGTTGGTAAAGTTAAAGCGCATTCCAACATTCGTATTCTGGAGCGCTACAATGCGGTTGATCTGATTACCAGCCGGCAAACCAATAAACAACAACAGGTATACGGAGCCTATATCTGGAACCGGGCCGCGGAACGTGTCGAAACCGTTGCCGCTAAATTTGTAGCTCTGGCCACCGGTGGCGCCAGCAAAGTCTATCAGTACACCTCGAATCCGGATGTTGCCAGTGGTGATGGTATTGCCATGGCGTGGCGAGCCGGTTGCCGCGTAGGTAACATGGAGTTCAATCAGTTCCACCCAACCTGTTTGTTCCATCCTAATGCACATTCATTCCTGCTCACCGAAGCCCTGCGCGGTGAAGGTGCGGTGTTAAAGCGTCCGGATGGAAGTCGTTTTATGCCAGACTTTCATGACGCTGCGGAACTTGCGCCACGGGATGTTGTGGCCCGCGCCATCGATTATGAAATGAAGCGACTGGGTGCAGACTGTATGTACCTTGATATCTCGCATAAACCTGCAGAATTCATTCGCGATCACTTTCCCACCATCTACGAAAAATGTCTAAGTTTAGGCATTGATATTACCCGCGAAGCCATGCCTGTCGTGCCAGCGGCGCATTACACCTGTGGCGGCGTGATGACAGATTTACACGCGCAAACCGACATCCCGCATTTATATGCGATTGGTGAGGTTGCCTGCACGGGTTTGCACGGCGCAAACCGAATGGCCAGTAACTCATTGCTGGAATGTGTGGTGTTCGCTCAGGCCGCCGCTGAAGATATCTGTATACAATTAGCCGGCGCCCAACTGCATTTAGACTTACCCGGCTGGGATGAAAGCAAGGTCACCAATTCTGATGAAGAGGTAATCATTCAGCATAACTGGCATGAACTGCGTTTATTTATGTGGGATTACGTAGGTATTGTGCGCACCAATAAACGTTTGGAGCGAGCTTTACGGCGAATCGAATTGTTGCAGCAGGAAATCCATGAGTACTATAGTCATTTCAGGGTGAGTAATAACCTGCTGGAACTGCGCAATCTGGTACAGGTAGCGGAACTCATTGTCCGCTCAGCCATGCAACGTAAAGAAAGCCGCGGCCTGCATTACAATCTGGATTATCCGGAAACGCTAACACTGGCCCATCCGTCAGTGCTCACGCCAGGCCAGAAATAGTCGTCGGCAACGCGCAAATGCGAGGCCGTCGGTCCAGAATGCGCAACACATCCACCACCGTGGTGCGCTCTGTAGCTCACCACATTGCACCCGATCAAATCGCACGATAATGAACCAGGGTGTTATAAAAATTGCACCGGGTTGGGTCATTTGCCAAAGCGCAAAAGTATCCAGTCGCCAGAGTTGTCGTTGCTCTGTATCCACCGCCCACACTGACGGTGCCAGACGGCACCAGCGCCAGGGGCTCTGGCAACAGAGCCACATCTCAGACTTTCACCCGACTCAGAATAAAATCAACCATGCCTTTAAGTTCTTCATCTTCGCAGGCCTGATGCCCCATAAACCAGGCAAAAAGATCAGGATCATCACAGGTTAATAAGCGCCGGAAAGCCGCTTGCTGGGCCTCATCCAAATCATCATAAGCCTCCTCGACAAATGGCATGAAAAGTACATCGAGTTCCAACATGCCACGGCGACACGCCCATCGCATACGGTTCTTATTACGTAAGCTGTCTGCATTTTGTTGTAACTTTTGCATAGGATCCTGTTGTGCCCCTTGTTAAATAAAAATCTGTCCCCACCTATCTGACATAGACGCGAAACAACGAGGTTGATTGTGTTAACGACAGAGTTTACCAAAGCTCCGCCCGAATACGTAACGGTTTCACTTGATGATCATGGGATTCTTCAGGTTTCGGGCCCCGATACTGAAAGATTTTTGCAAGGACAGTTCACCTGTGACCTTGCTCAGCTATCTGAACAGGATTGGTTATACGGTGCCCATTGCGACAATAAGGGTAAAACCCTGAGTGTATTTTGGATTCTGCGTTATGGCGATGGCGTACTCATAGTTACGTCTCAGCCGGGCTTAGAAGCAACATTAAACCAACTGCAGAAGTATGGTGTCTTTAATAAGGTTGAGATCCGCGATGCCACCGCCGACTTTCAATTGCTGGGTGTGTTTGGCACAGCGGCACCTGCCCGGCTGGCAGAGTCACTGGGGACGCCACTTAACGAAGCCGACAGCAACAGCGTCAGTCGCAGCGACCAGGCTGTTGTACTAAGTCTGGGCACTCAACCGGATCAGTACCTTTGCCTGAATCAGGGCGAGCCTCTGCCGACCAACTCGGATCTACGCTATTGGCATGCGTTGGAAATCGAACGTGGCCGGCCGACCCTGTTTTCAGGTACAATACAAGAATTCGTACCCCAAATGCTGAATGTTCAGGCACTGAACGGCATAAGTTTTAGTAAGGGGTGTTATATCGGCCAGGAGACGGTGGCCCGAATGAAATATTTGGGCAAGCAAAAGCGTGCACTATTTCGCCTAAGTGGACACGGCAAGCCAGTTACAACAGGTGCAATTGTTGAACAACAGCTTGGTGAAAACTGGCGACGTGCAGGCACGGTAATAAATGCAGTGAGCCGTGCTGACCAACATCTTGATGTGTTAGCGGTACTTCCGAGTGATATCGAAAGCACCACACCACTACGCATTAAAGATGATGACGCGAGTCTTCTGGAAATTTACCCACTGCCCTATAAATTGGATGAATCATGACTCAAACCATTAGCCAAGACAAAGTTGTCGGCATTCACTACACCGTGAAAACTGCCGAAGGACAAACGTTAGACCAATCTAAAGAAGGTCAACCGTTACAGTTTATCTTTGGTCGCGGCATGTTGATTAAAGGTCTCGAAGACGCACTTGCAGGTAAAAGCGAAGGCGACAAATTTAACACCACTATCGCGCCTGAAAACGCGTACGGCGAGCGTCACGACGGCTTGATCCAGACAGTTCCCCGTAACTTGTTCGGCGACAACCCAGTCGAACCAGGCATGCAGTTCCGTGCCAGCACTGATCATGGTGAACAGTCAGTAGTTATTGTCGAAGTTAACGACGAGCAAGTCACTGTCGATGGTAACCATCCATTAGCGGGAACTGAGCTTACCTTTGACGTTGAAGTTGTTGAAGTACGTGATGCTGACCCAAGCGAGCTTGAGCACGGTCATGTTCACACTGACGGCGATCACGATCACGCTTAATCGCATCAGCGGATAGTCGTTAATACACGATGTCCGTTATGCACCAAGCACCATTGAAAAGCGCAGCCTATCAGGCTGCGTTTTTTTATTCCTTGCTAGTCCTTTTCAACCGCTCATCATTTCTATAATCTAAGCGTCTCAAACCTTTGTAACCGCTCACGAGAAACCTTATGTCTGGGAAAACCTACCCGTACTCTGCTGCAACCGCTTTGGCTCAGTCTTTGGGCAAAATTGATCAGGAAACCCAGGCTGTCGTACCGCCCATTCACGTAGCCACCACCTACCTGCGCGGTACTGACAACAGTTATCCCAACGGCCGTGTCTATTCGCGTGCGGATAATCCAACCTATCAACCGGTGGAAGCATTGCTATGCCAGCTCGAACAGGGGCACGAAGCGTTGCTTTTCGGCTCGGGAATGGCTGCTGCCACTGCCGTCTTCCAAGGCTTACGTCCCGGCGACCATGTGCTTGCACCAAAAGTGATGTACTGGTCCCTGCGCAACTGGCTGCTGAACTTTGCCACCGACTGGGGCTTGCAGATTGAGTTTATCGATATGACCGATGTGGATACCTTGGCCCGGCACCTGCAACCCCAACGTACAAAGTTGGTATGGTTAGAGACGCCTGGGAATCCGCTCTGGTGCGTCAGTGATATCGCCGCCATTGCCGAACACGCACATGCCGCGGGCGCCAAGGTTGCGGTCGATTCGACATGTGCAACGCCGTTATTAAGCCAACCACTGGTTCTGGGCGCGGATATTGTCATGCACTCGGCGACTAAATACCTTAACGGCCACTCAGATGTGATTGCCGGCGCACTGATCACCGCCCGCGATGACGCCTATTGGCAACGTATCCGCCTGGTACGCTCACAGGGCGGAGCGGTGCCAAGCCCACACGATGCAGCGCAGCTGCTACGAGGCATGCGCACCATGCACTTGCGTGTGCGCGAGTCCTGCAGCACCGCGCAGTTTATCGCGGAGCAACTGGAACAGCATGAGGCTGTTGCAGAAGTTCTTTATCCTGGCTTGCCATCCTTCGCTGGCCATGCCATTGCCAGGCAACAAATGCACGGTGGTTTTGGCGGTATGCTGTCGGTACGGTTACGCGATGGTGCTGCGGCTGCGATCCACGTGGCTGCTCATACCCGGTTATGGAAGCGGGCAACGTCACTTGGCGGGGTCGAGAGTCTCATTGAGCATCGAGCCAGTATTGAAGGCACTGGTACCCCCTGCCCTGACGATTTACTACGTATGTCGTGCGGCATCGAGGACAAACACGAATTGCTCGAGGATTTTCTGCAAGCCTTAAAAACCTTTATATAATTTTTACGGCAATCGGCTATTGCCAGCTAGTATCTTTACGCAGCGAGTAATTATGCTAGCTGGAACCTTTCCCAACGCACAACAAGCATGGTTCGCTTTAATACAGTTACCCGCTTATTAGCTTTCCCATTGTTGTGGTTCAGTGCGATCCAGGCGGTTTTTGCCAGCCTGTCCGTCGTTGTCTTTGCCGACGGTGTCGCCACTGTATTTTTCGCGAGCAGCGCAGCCCTCGCCGTTCTAAGCGCCATTGTCCTGCTTCGGACGCCCAAAATTAATTACCAGTCCCTGTCGAATCAGGATGGTCTGGTCTTCGCGGTACTTACCTGGATTATTGCTGGTTTTGCCGGCGCAATACCCATCTATTTCATTACCAATGTGGGCTTCACCGATTCTGTGTTTGAGTCCATCAGTGGCCTGACCACGACGGGGGCGACAATTCTTGTCGGGCTGGACGCTATGCCCCCCAGTTTTCTGATGTACCGGCAGTTTTTACAGTGGACCGGCGGACTGGGCGTCGTTATTTTCGTGGTTGCCATTTTGCCCATGCTCAACGTCGGTGGTATGCGGCTGCTTATGGCCGAAACTCCCGGGCCGATGAAAAATGATAAGGTAGCTCCGCGAGTTAAATCAGCAACGCGCTATTTGTGGCTTGTATACGTGACGCTCACCTGTCTGTGCGCTTTTGCCTACTGGCTTGCCGGCATGTCTGCGTACGATGCCGTTGCCCATAGTTTTACCACTGTCTCAACCGGTGGTTTTTCAACGCATGATGCCAGTATGGGCTATTTTGAAAGTCCATTGTTACTTTGGGTTGCAAACGTATTTATGTGTTTAGGTGCGATTAGTTTTGCCTTGCACTATCGGGTTCACAGTAAGCGGGAATGGCTCGGTTACTGGCGCGATGAAGAAACCCGGGTATTTGTCAGCATTATTGTCGTTGCCTGTCTGCTCATGACAGGTTATCTCATCGTAAGCTCCAGCTATTCAGATAACTTTACCGCACTAACTCAGGCCAGCTTCCATATTGTTTCTTTCATGACCAGTACCGGTTATGGAGCGACAGATTTATCGCTCTGGCCAAGTGCAACACCGCTGTTTCTGGTTTTTATGAGTTACCTTGGCGGCTGCGCAGGCTCAACCGCCGGCGGCAACAAAGTCATCCGCGACATCATTACATTCAAAGTCGTGCGGCAGCAATTGTTTTTGCTGGTTCATCCCCATGCAGTAAAAACCATTCGCTACCATCAGCAAACGGTTTCCCATACCATCGTCAGTGCCGTCCTGGCTTTTATGACCATTGCCGCCGCGACCACTCTGGTTTTTACTGTCTTATTGATGGCGACGGGACTCGACTTCTGGAGCTCTTTTACCGCTGTCTCAGCCTGTATCAATGTGCTGGGTCCTGGCTTTGGTGAAGTCGGCAGCAATTTCATCGTGGTTAGCGATACCGGGATCTGGCTTTTAAATTTAGCCATGTTGTTAGGCCGGCTTGAATACTTCACACTAATCGCCCTACTATTGCCTACTTTCTGGCGTGGCTAGCTTTTGGAGTAAGTTATGAAATCGCGTTTTGTCTGGTCCCGACATCAGCTGGTGATGGAATTTATCCTGGTTCTCGCAGTGATGGCATTGACCGGTGTGCTGGCCTTTATTCTTGAGCGTTGGTTACTGCCAAGTTCGGGCACCGCGTTGCTGCTGCTGCTCGGCGTTATAGGTTCAGCGGTGCTTACTTCGTTCCGGGGCGCTGTCTTTGCTGCGTTTATTGGTGCACTTACCTTTAACGTGATGTTCACCACCCCGCGGGGCACCTTACACATGGCCGAGCTGGACGAGATCGCGACGCTCGGGGTGTTCATTGGGACAGCTATGATCAGCAGCTATTGGGTTCTTCGCGATCGTTTTGCGCGCTCTGAGCTGCGGGCCGCTGAGTTAAAATCGCAACTTTTGCTCTCCTTGTCTCACGATTTACGCACGCCGTTAGCAAGTGTTGTCGGTAACCTGACCACACTGCTTGATTACAGCCCCCGGCTAACCCGTACCGAACAAAACGAGCTGATAAGTAACGCCATCCGTGAAGCTGATCGGTTACAACATTATCTCGAGAATTTACTGCAAGCCACGCGTCTGGAATACAAATCCGTCCAGGTGAACAAACAACCCATAGCTATCACACAATTGATGCAAGCCGTCATTGATCGGTTTGACCCGGAAGAATCGCCGGCACTGCTGGAAATTGAGGCGAATGGCGTTTGTGTTAACGCCCAGCCAGCACTACTGGAGCAAGCCATATACAATATTCTTGATAATGCTTTTCGCTACCGCGCGACAGAAACGCAGGTTCAGGTTCGCAGCCACTACAACGCCCTGACAAATCAGCTACAACTCACTATCGTTAACTCAGTTCGCGAGGATTTCGACGCCAAACAACTTGAGTCCTGGGGGCAGCCATTTATCAGTCATCGCATACGCGATCGGGGTGATGGCGGACTGGGACTTGGTATTGCGGTCGCCTACGGTATCATTGCCGCCCATGAAGGTGAAATTACTGCCGAGCTGGACGAGCACCAACGCGAACTAAGTGTCAGCATTATCTTTCGTGACATAGCTACTGAAGCTCTAACTGCAGGGGCAAACGACTCATGACGCAGACCAAACCCGTGGTATTACTCATCGAGGATGAAGCACGAATTCGTGCGTTTATCCGGATCTCCCTGCAAGCCGAAGGATTTTCGGTCGTTGAAGCTGGAAACGCCCAGTTAGGTCGAGAGCTATTCTCAGAGATCGACTGCGACATCGTTATTCTGGATCTTGGATTACCTGATCAGGACGGTCAGGAATTAATAGTGGAATTGCGCCGGCAGGAAAGCTTACCTATTTTAGTTCTGAGCGCACGCGATGATGAAGAAGAGAAGATAAGAGCGTTCGACGCCGGGGCAAATGATTATTTAACCAAGCCTTTCGGTATTCGCGAGCTGGTCGCACGCCTGAAAGTGCTGATTAGAGATTTAGCGAAGTATGACACACCAGCGCCACAACAACGACTTGCGTTTGATGGGCTTACCATCGACTACCCACAACATACTGTCGTCCACAACGATGCGGTTGTAAAGTTGTCGCCGAAGGAGTTTGAGTTACTTTGGTTGCTAGCCAGTAATTACCAAAAGCTACTGCTTCAGAAAGATATCCTGACCTCAGTCTGGGGTGTCCAGCATCGCCAGGATACTCACTATTTACGTATTTTCATCAGCCAGCTCCGGCGCAAATTAAACGACAGTAGCCGGGACCCAGGCATCATCGAAACACTGCCGGGCATCGGCTACCGCTTTTTACTTGCGCCTAAGCAGAAGTAGCTTTACGGGGACGCATGTGCGGGAATAACAGCACATCACGGATCGATGGCGAGTCGGTCAACAACATCACCAGCCGGTCAATGCCGATGCCTTCACCGGCCGTAGGCGGTAAACCATGTTCAAGTGCCGTGATGTAATCTTCATCGAAGAACATCGCTTCATCGTCACCAGCCTCTTTTTGCTCCACCTGATGCTGGAAACGCGCCGCCTGATCTTCGGCATCGTTCAACTCAGAAAAGCCATTCGCTAACTCACGGCCGCCAACAAAGAACTCAAAACGATCGGTGATGTGTGGGTCATTATCATTACGGCGTGCTAACGGCGAAACTTCTGCCGGATAAGCCGTAATAAAGGTTGGCTGGATAAGCTTATGCTCAGCAACCGTCTCGAAAATCTCGATTTGCACCTTGCCCAGGCCCCAATTCTTCTTCACATGAATACCAAGACTCTCCGCCAGGGATGACGCTTGTTCAAGGGTCGCAAGTTGCTCGGCAGACGCACTTGGCAGATGTTGTAAAATCGCCTCGTTCACTGTCATCCGTGCGAACGGCTGACTAAAATCGTATTCCACACCTTCACTGGTAAACTGGTTAGAACCAAGAATTTCCTTAGTCATGCCACGAAGCATCGACTCGGTTAAATCCATTAAGTCATTGAAATCCGCGTAGGCCCAGTAAAATTCAAGCATGGTGAATTCTGGGTTATGTCGAGTGGAAAGACCTTCATTACGGAAGTTACGATTGATCTCGAACACCTTCTCGAAACCACCAACCACCAGACGCTTCAAGTACAACTCAGGGGCAATTCGTAGGTACAATTCCATATCCAGAGCGTTATGGTGCGTCATAAAAGGACGTGCCGCAGCGCCACCAGGAATGGTCTGCATCATCGGTGTTTCAACTTCCAGAAATTGCTGTTCAGCCAGAAAGCGACGAATGTAATCAACAACTTTCGAGCGTACGATAAAGGTACGACGAGAGTCATCATTGGCAATAAGGTCAAGATAGCGTTGACGGTAACGGGTTTCCTGATCTGCCAGACCATGGAATTTATCCGGTAGTGGCCGTAGCGCTTTGGTCAACAGGCGGATGTCATCCACCTGAACACTCAGTTCACCAGTACCGGTAATAAATAAGGTACCAGTGGCGCCTATAATGTCACCCAAATCCCATTTTTTAAATTCCTGGTTATAGAATCCTTCCGGCAGATTATCACGGGCAACGTAAAGTTGAATCTGACCAGACATGTCTTTAATGGTCGCAAAACTCGCTTTGCCCATAATCCGGCGGGTCATCATACGACCTGCAACCGCAACCCGAATGCCCTTAGATGCTAGTTCTTCTTTTTCAACGTCATCAAATTCAGCATGCAGGTCAGCGGCAAGGTGTTCGCGACGAAAGTCGTTTGGAAACGCCACACCGCGTTCACGCAAAGCTTTTAATTTCGCCTTTCGCTGCGCAATCTGTTCGTTAACATCAACAACTTCATTGCCTTGCGTTTTATCTGTCATGGTCAAAAATCCTATAGTTTCTTTACTGCTACTGAAAAGGTACTCACAAAAGCCACGCTTAAAGTCCGGACTTTAAGCTCGCTTCAATAAATGGGTCTAATGCACCGTCAAGCACCGCCTGAGTATTGCGATTCTCGATTCCCGTGCGTAAATCTTTAATTCGCGCGTCGTCCAGAACATAAGAGCGGATTTGACTACCCCAGCCGATATCCGATTTACTGTCTTCCAATGCCTGTTTCTCTGACAATTGCTTTTGCAATTCGAGTTCGAATAATTTTGCGCGCAACTGTTTCATCGCCGCATCACGGTTTTTATGTTGCGAACGATCACTTTGGCACTGCACCACAATGCCCGTTGGTTCATGGGTAATACGAATCGCTGAGTCGGTGCGGTTGACGTGCTGTCCACCAGCGCCCGAAGCTCGATAAGTATCGACCCGTAAATCTGCCGGGTTGATTTCAATTTCAATTGAATCATCAATTTCCGGGTAAACAAAAACCGAAGCAAAAGATGTATGCCGACGGTTACCAGAATCAAACGGCGACTTGCGTACCAAGCGATGTACACCGGTTTCGGTACGTAACCAACCGTAAGCATAGTCACCCTGAACCCGCACCGTGGCGGATTTAATCCCGGCCACTTCGCCCTCCGACAATTCCGTCAGTTCAGTTTTAAACTCGTGACTCTCTGCCCAACGCAAATACATGCGCAGCAGCATATTCGCCCAATCTTGTGCCTCTGTGCCACCTGACCCCGACTGAATATCAAGGTAGCAGTCGGAGGAATCCTGTTCTCCGGAAAACATCCGCCGAAACTCTAACTTAGCTAACTGCTGTTCCAGTTGCTCAAGTTCCGCCACGGCTTCGTTATAGGTAGTTTCGTCTTCTGCCTCAACGGCCAGATCGACGAGCCCTTCAACATCTTCCAGGCCCTGGGCGAGCTGGTCTAAGGTTTCCACGACCTCTTCCAGGCTTGCCCGCTCCTTACCTAAGGATTGCGCCCGCTCTTGATCTTCCCATACTTTCGGGTCTTCAAGTTCACGGGTAACCTCTTCTAAACGCTCAACTTTTTGAGCGTAGTCAAAGATACCCCCGAAGCGCTTCACTGCGCTCACGCATCTCTTTCAGGGCAACATAGGTCGCATTAGTTTCAAACATAGTGAATCCGGCTCGTCCATTGATGAATACAAAGGGCGGCATTTTACCGTAAAGGTTCTAAATGCTCCACCAGCAGCTGCACATTGGTGCGGCCACGGAAATGATTTAACTGTAATTTGTAGACGATTTTCACCTGGCGTACAGCCAAATCTGGCCATAACTGTGTATCCACGTTAAAAGCAATGGCATCAATCATCACGCCGTCAGCACTGCGCAATACCAGTTTAAGGTGATTTTGTCCGACAATACGCTGTTGCACCAGCTCAAAAACCGCATCAAAACTCGGTTCCGGAAACCCCTGCCCCCATGGTCCTAAACCTTGCAACTGCTCCACAAAGGGTACAGTGAAGCAGGAGCCGTCGAGTTCGCCGTCGCTCCAGATTTGGCGTTTTAGATCGTGTTCATTAAGCCATTCTTGGGCAACTTGTTCAGCCATGACTTTGAAACGCTCAAGGTTTTCTTCCGGCAAAGACAGTCCCGCGGCCATGGCATGCCCGCCAAAACGACTGATAAGTTCAGGTTCAAGGCTGTGAATGCGTTCTAACAAATCGCGCATGTGCAACCCCGGAATCGAGCGCGCTGAGCCCTTCAGCAAGCCATCATCGCCTTCGGCAAAGGTAATGGTCGGTCGATGAAACTGCTCTTTCACCCGCCCCGCTACAATACCAATGACGCCCTGATGCCAGTTTTCCTGATGTAACACCAACAACGCTGGCAGCTCACTACTATCGAGCTGTAACTGACTGACATAGGCTGCAGCACTCTCGCGCATTTCGGTCTCAATTTCACGTCGCTGACCGTTGAGCTCATTAAGGTGTTGCGCCAGTGATTCTGCATGATCATAGTTTGGACTTAGTAAACACTCGATGCCTAAGCCCATATCATCCAACCGACCCGCCGCATTGATTCTCGGTGCCAGCGCAAAGCCCAGATCACTCGCCTGCAACCGGGCGGCATCACGCTGAGTAACAGCGAGCAACGCCTGAATGCCTGGCCGGCAATGCCCGCTACGGATGCGTTGCAAACCTTGCTGCACCAGAATCCGGTTGACACCATCAAGCTTAACCACGTCAGCCACAGTGCCTAACGCGACCAGATCAAGCCAGTCGGCAAGGTTAACCTGTGCCGCGGCATGTTGCCGTTGCCGCGCGGCGGCACGCACCGCCAGCAACAGGTAAAACGCAACCCCCACCCCGGCAATAGACTTGCTAGGAAAGTTACACGCCGGTTGGTTAGGATTTACAATGGCAAAAGCCGGAGGTAATTCGGCGCCCGCCAGATGATGATCGGTAACGATGACATCCAGCCCCGCCGCGTTCGCTGCAGCAACACCGGCATGACAGGAAATACCGCTGTCAACGGTGATCAACAGTTCTGCACCTTGTTGCTGCGCCGCACGCACTAAATTTGGTGAGAGTCCGTAGCCATCGGTAAAGCGATTCGGCACACAGTAATTGACCTTAGTCGCGCCCATCGCTCGTAATACGGACACCATTAACGCGGTCGAGGTGGCGCCATCGGCGTCGAAATCGCCGCAAATACAGATCACCTGATCGGCAATAATCGCATCCAAAATCCGCGCAGCCGCTTTCTCGCAATCGCGCAGCTGCTGAAAATGCGGTAAATGCTGCACCCGCAAGTCAAGCTGGGTCGCATCGGATACCCCACGCCGGGCCAGAATCTGGCGCAAAATCAGGGGCATTCCCGCTGGCAAATCGCCGAGCGGAACGTCCGCCCGGCGTTGTATCTCCACTGCTAAATCAACCACTGTGAAACAACATTATTGTCCGCTTTTCAGCATTCCGAGCAACCGCTCAGCCGGCACTAATCCCGGTAACATCTCGCCTGAAGGTAAAACGATCGCAGGCGTACCGCGCACCCCGAATTTGTTACCTAAAGCAAAATGTTCGTCGACTGGGTCATCACAGCTGGCGGCAGTTAAACGCTGGTCATTTTTCGCAGCATCGAGCGCTGCTTGCTGATCGTCTGAACACCAGACGGTTTTTAATTGCTGATACGCACTTCCCTGCAAACCACTGCGTGGCCAGGCCAGGTAACGGACAGAAATGCCAAGGTCATGGTAGGTATCGAGATTACTATGCAACTGGCGGCAATAACCACAGGTTGGATCAGTAAAAACAGTGATCATGTAGTCTTCATCGGCTGCCGGATAAACAATAGCTTCATCACTGACCTTAGCGATGTCAGTTTTACGCATTTCACGGATAGACGCTTCACTCACATTGACCGGCTCACTGCCGGTAATGTCATACAGGCGCCCGCCAATTAAGGTTTCACCATCAGCGGTGACATAAACCAGACCCTGATCGGTAATGACTTCATAAACGCCAGCAATGGTCGAGTCGTTTACCGCTTCAATTTTGAAGCCCATACGCTCAAGGTGTTGACTGTTGAAGCTTGTATCATCTTGCGCTGCGCCCTGTGGACTGCAGGCCAGTAAGCCAATTACGCTGGCCACTACGAGTAGTTGTTTCATGGATTTCCTAATTTTCAGCTGCTCATTATAATGCCGTCAGTTTATCGTGAATTCCGCCCAGCTGCAGCACTTTTAAGCGCGCGGATGGTGACTGGCATGAAGTTGCTGTAAACGTTCACGCGCAACGTGGGTATAGATTTGTGTGGTGGATAAGTCGCTATGACCTAGTAACATCTGTAGCACCCGCAAATCGGCACCGTGATTGAGTAAATGCGTAGCAAACGCATGCCGCAATGTGTGCGGAGACAGGTGTGAGCGAATGTCTGCCCGTTGCGCGTACAACTTAATCCGATGCCAGAACGCCTGACGGGTCAGTGGTCCCCCGCGACGGGTGATAAACACAAACTCACTGGGACTGGCGCTTAACGCCGGCCGGCCGTACTGTTGATACCGCTGTAACCACTCCAACGCTGTCTCACCAAGCGGTACCAGGCGCTCTTTGTTGCCTTTCCCGACCACCCGTACCAGCTCCTGCTGCATGGATACCTGGACAAAGCTCAAATGCACCAGTTCGGTTACCCGTAAGCCAGTGGCGTAGAGGACTTCCAGCATGGCGCGGTCACGCAACTGCACAGGATCATCTAAATCCGGCGCTTCCAGCAGGGCTTCGACTTCACTCTCGGCAAGACTGTGGGGAATCGCCTGCGGCTGTTTCGGCTGGCGCAACCGGGTGGTCGGGTCAGTGTTAACCAATCGCTCGGTCACCGCGTAATTGTAAAACTTTTTCAATGCGCTCAGCGCGCGGGCGGTGCTGCGTGGTGACAACCCCTGCTGGCGTCGCCACAACATATAATTTTCGATGATCTCGGTTTCGACGTTTAACAAATCCGCGTCTTCACCCTGAAAATCGAGTAAAAACTGATAAAACTTTTTCAGGTCCGTGCCATAAGCAGATGATGTGTTCTTACTGACGCCCTGCTTTAACCAGAGTCGCTCAAGGAAGGTGTTGATTAATTCAGCAGTAGTTGTCGACAAAATAAGCAGCCTGTTCAAGTCGGGCGATAAATTCCGGACATTCATCATAGCGGGGTTTACAGCCTGCCTCAATCTGCTATGATGCGGCGTCTTCGTGGAGGGGTTCCCGAGCGGCCAAAGGGATCAGACTGTAAATCTGACGGCTCAGCCTTCGCAGGTTCGAATCCTGCCCCCTCCACCATTTTCTTACCAGGCTAAAACTAATTTCCCCATCGTTCGGTTTTCTTTTAGTTGCTGCAGCGCTTGCGCCATGTCAGCAATAGGATACACCTGCTCGACTCGCGCTGTACACTTGCCGCTGCTTAGCAAGGGCCATACATTTTGCTCTAACGCGCGCATAATTCGTCCCTTAACGGTTAACGACTGATTACGCAACGTGCTGCCCTGAATCCGCTGGCGTTTCATCAATAAGCGCCCGGCATCCAATTGCGCGCTGCGACCTCCCATGAGACCGAGAACCACAATACGACCATCAACATTCAGTACCTGCTGATCGTCAGCCAGATAATCGCCGGCTACTGGATCGATAATGACATCCGCGCCGCCCCAGGCTTTAACCGCATCAACAAATGAGCCCTGGTGACGATTCCAGCCACCACTGGCACCAAGTTGTTGGCACAGCTTTAGCTTCTCGTCACTACCGGCGGTCACAAACACCGGATTACCCGACTGTACCGCCAACTGCAGTGCTGCCAGACCAACACTACTGGCACCCGCATGCAAAACTAGCCGCTCATTCGCCTGTAATGCAGCTATCTCATAAAGGTTAAACCACGCTGTCGCATAAGCTTCGCAAATCGCTGCGCCTTGCTCGAGGCTGAGGCCCTGCGGTAGTTTCGCAACTTGCTGTTCACTTACCAATACATGACTGGCATAACCACCGGCGGCCAAAAGTGCGCAGACCTCATCACCAACCTGCAGACGACTGACCGCAGGCCCGACCGCAACCACACGTCCGCTCGCCTCCAGGCCAAGTATCTCCGAGGCACCAGCTGGCGGTGGGTAATGTCCCGCCAACTGCATTAAGTCCGCGCGGTTAATACCGCTATGGCTAATGGCGATCACGACCTCATCGGCAACCGGGGTTGCCAGGTCAAAGTCGGTCTGTTTGGGCTGTCCTTGTTCAACAATAAAGCCGCTGGCGATGCTTGGCATGGCGATGGATAACTCCTGTTGCTACGCGGTCAGTTTGCCACTTTGATAATCTCGGATGGCTTGCTCAATTTCCGCTTGTGTATTCATCACAAATGGACCGTATTGTGCGACGGGTTCGCCAATCGGCCGACCTGATAACAGCAGCATGCCAGCCTCACCAGCGGAACGCAATGTCAGTACAGCATTGGGATCAAGACGGACCAGTTCGCCACGCGCGACTGCCTCGCCATTCACCTCGACCTCGCCCTGATAGACATACGCCAAACGGGTTTCCTGACCGTCCCCATGATGCTGCCATTCATCGCTGCCAGTAAACCGCACATCCAGCATTTGAAAGCCTTGCTCAGTTTGCTGTACCGGCCCCAGCAAAGGGCCTTCCGCAGCAGCTAACTCACCGGCAACAACTCTTACTGTGACTGCGCCAACCTGCAGTTCCGGAATTTTCTCGGCCGGATAGTCCGCCCACTCAGCTGCCGCCATTTTGTCTTTAGCTGGCAGGTTAATCCACAACTGAAAGCCCCACATCAGGCCGTCCACCTGTTGTGGCATCTCTGCATGAATGATACCACGTGCGGCCTTCATCCATTGCGCCCCGCCACCTGCCACCAGGCCGGTGTTGCCAACGGAATCTTTATGTTCCATACGTCCGGCCAGCATATAGGTCAGGGTCACAAAACCACGATGCGGGTGCGGCGGGAAACCGGCAATATAGTCATTAGGGTTGTCGGAGCGAAATTCATCAAGCATCAGAAAGGGATCCTGATAGCGCAAGCTCGGTTGATTGACAATTCGGGTCAGCTTAACTCCCGCACCATCTTGTGCAGGTATGCCCCGATGACGACTTAAAATAACACTCATAGTACCTCCCCACGCCGATGTGATGCATGGAAATCAATTGCCGGACCGCGCGGAATGATCTGCGTCGGATTAATCATGGTGTGACTTGCATAGTAATGGGTTTTAATGTGATCCATAACCACGGTTCCGGCAACTCCAGGCACTTGATAAAGCGCTTTTACGTAGTCCCACAGAGCCGGATAATCAATGATGCGTTGTTGGTTAGTTTTAAAATGGCTGAAATACACCGTGTCAAACCTTACCAGTGTGGTAAACAGCCGCCAATCGGCCTCAGTCACCTGATCACCCGCCAAAAACCGTTGCCCGCTCAGTCGTTTTTCAAGCTTGTCGAGAGTCGCGAATAACGCATCAAAGGCTTCGTTATAGGCTGCCTGCCGGGTAGCAAAACCACACTTGTAAACGCCATTATTAATGGTGTCATAAACCAGATCGTTGACGGAATCGATTTCGTCACGCAGGCGCTCAGGGTAGAAGTCATGTGTGTTGCCGGTAATAGCATTAAATTCGCTGTTCAGCATGCGAATAATATCCGCCGACTCATTGCTGACAATGGTTTGCTTCTCTTTGTCCCATAGCACCGGTACGGTAACCCGCCCGCTATAGTCGGAGTCGGCACGCAAATACAACTGATACAGGTAGTCATTCTGGTAGAGCGGATCGGCAAGCTCATCGGCGCCAAACTCCCAGCCATTTTCAAGCATCAGTGGATGTACTGCTGAAACCGAAATATGCTCTTCCAGGCCCTTAAGCTTGCGGAAGATCAGGGTACGGTGTGCCCACGGACAAGCATAGGAAACATACAAGTGATAGCGACCGGATTGCGCTGGAAATTCCGCCTCAGTATCGGCACTTATCCAGTTACGAAACTGTGCGGCGCTACGCTCGAAACGACCCTCGTTTTCCTCGGTGTCGTACCATTTATCTTGCCATTGACCTTCTACTAATAATCCCATGGTTCACCTCATTTAACCTGTGAACTCATAGTATAGCTGGAATTAAATTGAATAATTAGTGCGAAAATAAGCGCTTTTCGTTCGATTAAAGCGAACTATTTCCCTCTGTTACTAAGCTCAGCGCAACCTCTGCACTCACCTTGTCGGCATCGCGCCGTAACTGTTGGTGTAATTCTGTGAAAGTGGTAATAAGGCCGCCATGATCAGCTGCGGCCAGCTGCCGTTCCAGCGCTTTTACGATAGTTTCAGGGTTCACTTCACTTTGCAGCAGTTCCGGCACCAGCTCGCGGCCGGCAAGCAGGTTAGGCAAACTAAAGAAAGGAGCCTTAAACATGTGCCGCATAATTTGATAGGTCAGCCAGTTAAAACGATAGGCGACCACCATTGGCCGTTTTATCAGCATGGCCTCCAGGGTTACTGTACCTGACGTCAGCACCAGCGCATCGGCGGCGGCCATCGCTGTGCGCGACTGACCATCAATAAGTTTTAACGGTAACTCCGGGGCAAGTTGCTGCTGCAGTGTTCGAAACTGTTCTGCCCGCGCGGCTGAAATCATCGGACTAATAAATAATGTCTGTGGATGACGTTGCAGATACTGCTGCGCTGCCTGCAAAAACACGGGCCCTAAACGCGCAATTTCACCAGCCCTGCTACCAGGTAATAACGCCACTACCTGGCGTTGTTCGACGTCGCTTGCGGTCAGATTAATGTCCTGCCGCGCTTGCTTCTGATCCCATTCCAGCGGAATAGAATCTGCCAGAGGATGCCCGACAAACGTTGCGGGCAACTGATGCTTGTCGTAAAACTCTTTTTCAAATGGCAATAAACACAGCACATGGTCAACGCTTTGTTTAATACCTTTGATCCGTCCCTGACGCCACGCCCAAACGCTTGGACTTACATAATGCATAGTTGGAATACCCGCAGCCTTAAGACGTTTCGCTACCGGCAGGTTAAAGTCAGGCGCATCGACACCAATAAACAAGTCAGGTTGACGCTCAAGGAAGGTCGTAATGAGAAATTTGCGGTGCGCTAACAATGTCCGCAGACGGCCCAGAACTTCGGCCAGGCCCATCACCGCCAGGTCATCCATCGGCACTAAGCTGGTCAAACCTTCGGCTTCCATTAAGGGCCCACCGACCCCAATAAACTCGATGTTTGGCTGCCGTTGCCGTAATTCCCTTAGCAAACCAGCGCCAAGCAAATCGCCGGAATGTTCACCGGCGATCACAGCAATCAAAAGCGGTTTATCTGTACGCATTGGTTAACGAATAATGCCGCGGGAGCTATGCTGGACAAAACGAATCAATTCATTGAGTTCTTCGGCTTGCCAGGTTTTCATTTCGTGGACTGCTTCATCAACAGTAAGGCCTTTCCGATACAGCGTCTTAAAGGCGCGTTTTATCGTCATGACCTGCTCTTTGCTAAAGCCGCGGCGTTTTAAGCCTTCGCTGTTAATGGTACGGGGTACTGCGTTATGCCCCTGCGCCATGACATAAGGGGGAACATCCTGCACCACCACAGAGTTCACTGCGGTAAATGCATGCTCACCAATATGGCAGAACTGGTGGACGCCGGTAAAGCCGCCCAAAATTGCCCAGTCGCCAACATGCACGTGACCAGCAAGAGTTGTATTGTTGGCAAGAATCACGTTATCACCGACGATGCAATCATGAGCCACATGCACATAAGCCATGAGTAAGTTATTGCTGCCAATTCTGGTAAGGCTTTGATCCTGAACCGTGCCGCGATGAATAGTGACACATTCGCGAATGACATTGTTATCGCCAATTTCAAGCCGGGTGGGTTCGCCATTATACTTTTTGTCCTGGCAATCTTCGCCAACTGAAGCGAACTGAAAGATGCGGTTACCTTTGCCCAGGACCGTCGGGCCTTTAAGTACCACATGCGGACCTATCCAGCAATCATCACCAATCACGACATCGGCCCCGACAATGCTGTAAGGGCCGATCTCGACGTTCTTTCCAATTACGGCTTTACTATCAATAATCGCTGTTGAATGAATCACTTAAGTTTCTCTTCTCGCGCAAATGATATCGGCACTGCAGGCCAGTTGACCGTCGACTTCAGCTCTTCCCTTGAACACCCATATACCGCGACGTTCCTTTTCAAAAGTCACATGCAAATGCAGCGCGTCACCGGGAATGACCTGACGCTTAAAACGCGCGTTATCGACGCCTGCGAATAAGTATAGGTCATTGGCTCCGGGCTTGCTTTCGGTGATTTTAAAACCTAACAGACCGGCAGCCTGGGCTAACGCCTCCAGAATCAGTACGCCCGGAAAAATCGGGTTACCAGGGAAGTGACCATTAAATAAGTCTTCATTTACGGTGATATTTTTCACCGCATGAATTTGCGTTTGTGCATCACAACTGATGACTTTGTCGACCAGTAAAAAAGGATAACGATGCGGTAACAACCGCATAATTTCTTGAATATTAAAAGCTGAGTCAGAGGCAGACAAAATTGGATCTCCAATTATTGAATTTAATCGGCGAGTTTTTTCTCGATTGTTTTGACGCGTTGGAACAAATCATCAAGCTGACGATAACGCGCACCATTACGGCGCCATTCGCGATGCGGTGCCGCCGGAATTCCTGACGCGTACACACCGGGTTCAGTGATGCCTTTGATAACCATCGAAAAACCGCTGATTTGGACATCGTCACAAATCTCAATGTGGCCGTTAATCGCCGTTGCGCCACCGATTAGGCAGCGTTTGCCAATTCGGCAACTACCCGCAAGCACGGTGCAACCGGCTATCGCTGTGTCTTCATCAATAAACACATTATGAGCGATCTGGCACTGATTATCGATTATACAGCCACTGCTGATAATGGTGTCATCTAGTGCGCCACGATCAATAGTGGTATTGGCACCAATATCGACGCGATCATGAATAATCACCCGGCCAAGCTGCGGGATCTTAACCCACTTGCCGGCTTCGTTCGCCCAACCAAAACCATCTGCACCTATAACGACACCACTATGGATCAAACAGTCCGCACCAATTTCACAGTTATGGTAAATCACTACCTGCTGCCAAATCTTAGTGTTTGCCTGAATCTTAACCCCGGGACCGATATAACTGCCGGCGCCAATTTGCACATTGTCGCCAATTACCACGTTGTCCGCGATAATGGTTAATGGGCCAATAGCAACACCAGCACCGAGTTCAGCACTGCTGGCGATCTGAGCCGAAGGATCAATGCCCTGCGCTGCCTTGGGTGTGGTATCCAGCTGTTGCGCGATTTTGGCAAACCCAGCATAGGGGTTTTTCGTCACTAACGCGGATAACCCTTTCGGCAATTCAACGTTCGGCGCAACAATAACCGCGCTGGCCTTGGTTGCTTCAAGCTGAGAACGATATTTTTCGTTGGCTAAAAATGCAATTTGCCCCGGCTTGGCCGAGGCAAGAGTTGCAACGCCGGTGATAAACTGCTGCTCATCACCGACAATCTCAGCATCAATCACCGATGCTAATTGTTGCAAAGTTTGTTGCTGCATCTGACTTAGTTTCCGCCAGTCATTTTCGCAATAACTTCATCGGTAAGGTCAAGCTCTTCACCAGCGTAAAGGACTGAACCATCGTTCAATACCATGTCGTAACCTTCCGCTTGTGCAACGGTCTGTGCTTCACGGACGATGTCACGCATAAGCTTGTTACGCTCTTCCTGCTGACGGCGTTCACTGTCTTCACGAAGTGCTTTGTACTTAAGTTGACGACGTGTTTCCAGCATTTCGATTTCACGGCTAATTTCGAGACGCTCAGTCGGAGACATGATTTGCGCATCACGCTCGGCTTTTTCCTGCAGGCCTTGTAGCTCGGTTGTCATTTTCTCCAATGCAGCAAAATCATCAGCGAACTCTTGTTGCAAACGCTCAGAAATTTGCTGTGCTTGTGGCAGCTGTTGGAACACATTCTGCATGCTGACAAAGCCGATTTTTTGCTGTGCTTCAGCAGCGTTGGCAAAAAATGCTGTAGATAAAAGTGCTGCTGCAACTGTGGTTTTCATTAATACTTTCACGTGAATACTCCTGTTCTTCAAAATGTAATAGCCCGACGTATTATTCTTACTTATTAGAACGTCGTGCCAAAGTTGAAACTAAATGATTGCGTACGATCGCCCTCGTAGGTCTTGATTGGACGACCTAAAGCAAAGGTCAATGGGCCCATAGGTGATATCCATTGTACGGCTATACCTGCAGACGCCCGATATAAACTCGGTGAACTAAAGTCATACAAACGGAAATCCGGGTTCCCGGTTTGTTCTAACTGACTGAACTCTTCGTATTGGAATTCTGTATCCCAAACGCTACCTACGTCAACATAGATACTGGTACGAACTGAGTTCTTGGTCTCTTCGTTAACAAAAGGTGTCGGTACAATTAATTCGATACCGCCGGTGTACATAGCGTTACCGCCTACTGAGTACTGACTCACTGCTAACGTATCAGCACCAGGACCAACTGGCAAATCACTTGGAATACCGTAATAGTTCGGCGGTCCTGAGATCGAGTCCGGATAACGGTAGACAGCACGTGGCCCTACAGTATTGGCTTCAAAACCACGTAAATCGTCTTTACCGCCAATACGGAAATTCTCGTAGAACGGGAATATATAATCGTTGCCATTGTCATCGGAACCGTAACCGTTACCGTAGCCCACATTAAAACGTGTCAGTAATACAAAGCTATGGTCGTTGGTAATCGGCAAATAATGCTTAAAGTCGTAGCTCACCCGGAAATAGCGAATGTCACTTCCTGGCACCGTAACTTCCGCATTAATACGGTTTGACGTTCCCGCTGTTGGATAAGTTCCACGATTAAGTGTGACCCGTTGCCAACCAGCTTCCAGTGACAGCATATCGAACGCTACACCAGAGTTTGGATTTTGCTCATCCAGGTACGGCTGGTAGAAACGTTTAACCTGTTCATAGCCTTCAACGTTAGTGACTTCTTCACGACGTGCCATGGCACCAATGCTTAAACTGCTCACTTCGTTAATTGGAAAGCTCAGATTACCGCCAATGCCTATCCGCTTGGTGTTATAGCGGATCAGGTTTTCCTGACGCCCGGCGTCAAATTCGCTCATAAACACCTGTCCTGACAAGTTCACGCCATCTTTGGTGAAATAGCGATCCATGTACGACAAGCTAACGGATTTATTGAAACGGTTGGTATTGATGTTAATTGCTGCACGGTTACCTGTACCCAGGAAGTTGTCCTGTGAAACACCGACACCGATCTGCAACTTGGAATAGTCACCGTAACCCAACATAAAGTTGAATGAGCCGGATGGCTGTTCCTTAACCAGATATTCGATATCGACCAGATCCTCACGACCGTTTACGCGATTGGTGCTGCTTTCTACAGTCTCAAAAAAACCCAGACGTTCAAGCCTAACTTTGCCCTGCTCGACCATATCATCGTTTAACGGTGCGCCTTCGAACTGGCGCATTTCGCGGCGCAGTACTTCGTCCTGGGTCACACTGTTACCGCGGAATTTGATGCGGTTAACGTAAACCCGTTTGCCCGGGTCAACGGAGAAGATAAGATCAACTTCGTTGGTCTCTTCATCAATTTCAGGGATTGCGCGAACTTCCGGATAGGCATAGCCGTAACGACCATAGACCTTAGCAACCAGCTCTTCCAGATAGGTAATTTGTGCAGCACTGTAACGTGTACCAGGTTCGATTTTAGTCAGTCGCTTCACGACTTCACCCTGCCCACGTAAATCACCAATCACGCTGGTTTCGCGGACATTAAAAATCTCGCCCTCATCGATATTCAGGGTGATATAAACCCCTGAACGATCAGGTGTCATACTAACTTGCACAGACTCAAGGCGGAATGTCAGATAACCACGGTCTTTATAGAACGACTCTAAGGTTTCAAGGTCACCGCTAAGCTGTTGCTTTTGATATTGACGCGCGCCGAGGAAATTCCACCACGGCAACTTATCTTTCAGTTCAAGGTTCGCGAGTAATTCATCGTCACTAAACATACTATTGCCGACGATGTTAATTTGCTGAATTTCAGCAGACTCGCCCTCATCAAAATCGATTTCAAGTCGCACGCGATTACGCGGCAACTTGATGATATTGACGTTGACCTCGGCGCTATACTTACCGATAGAGTGATAGAAGTCTTCCAGGCCAGTTTCAATGCTGGAAATCGTCGTCAGATCAAGGGGCTCACCTTCGATGATGCCCTGATCAGTCAAGCTCTGGACCAACTGTTCATCTTTAATATCACTATTACCATCAAATTCGATGGCACTAATGGTCGGACGCTCAGTCACTTCGAAAACTAAAGTGTCACCGACACGACGCACGACGATGTCGTTAAAATGCGTCGAGGAGTACAATGCGCGAATAGAGGTTTGAATGTTCTCACTATCAACACTGTCGCCAACGCGAATAGGAATGTAGGTTAAAGCAGCGCCTAAAGCGACACGCTGTAAACCGCGAACCCGAATATCTTCTACGACAAATTCGTCAGCACTGTAGGCTGGTAATGCAGCACCCGCTACAAGGGCACTTAAAAATAGCTTTTTCAACGTCATTCTGTGCTACTTATTTGTTTATTGTAAATTTATTCTCACCGAAGTAATCGCAAAACATCATTGCTGATTGCAATTGCCATCAGTGCAAAAATCAGTGCGCCACCTATACGGTAACTAATCTCCTGGACTCGTTCCGAGACCGCTTTCTTACGAACACTTTCAATCGCGAGGAACATTAAATGCCCGCCATCAAGCATCGGTAAGGGTACCAGATTAATGATACCGAGATTAACACTGATTAGCGCGAGAAACCCTAAAAAGTAAACCAATCCATAGCTCGCAGAAACACCTGCACCCTCTGCGATTGCTACCGGGCCACTTAGATTTGTGACCGATACTGTTCCGGTAATCAATTTGCCAATCATTTGCACACTGAGGACCATTAACCCCCAGGTGCGTTCAGCACCTTTCACTAGGCCATCCACTATACCGTATTGTTGTACAAATCGATACGCTTCCGGATAGGCTTCGCGACGAGGTTCCACTCCGAGAAAACCATAGTTTTCTCCTGCCACCTCTCGTTCGCCGATTTCCACCGGCACAGTCAGCTGCTGTTGTTGCCTTTCAATCGTTAGCTCAACCGATGCTCCTGGCGCCGCCATGATTGCATCTCGTATTTGAGACCAATCGCGCATGAGAGTTCCATCGAACGCGAGAATTTTATCCCCTTCCTGCAAGCCTGCCGCTGCAGCCGGTGAGTTCTCCTGTATATACGCAAGTTCAGTGAAGACTTCAGGCTGGTAGGGTTGTAAACCCAGCGCCATAAACGTTGGTATCTGTTCTTCGCTCAAGCGCCACGAGCTTATATCAAGCGTTACGGTATGTAAGCGTTGTTGTTCGTCTTCCACTGTTACCGTTGCAGTATCGTCGCCAAGGGCTGCAGCAAAAGCCAGATTCACTTGTTGCCAGTCCACGGTTTCGGTGCCATTGACGGCCACAACTTCACTCGGGGTTGGCCATTCAGCCTGCGCTGCAACTGAGTCAGGCGTGATACTTCCGAGCATAGGCTTGACCGAAGGCACGCCAATCAGAAACATGCCCCACAACACCACAATTGCCAAAATAAAGTTAGCTACAGGACCCGCTGCCACAATCGCCGCCCGCTTAGCTACAGATTTCGAATTGAAGCTTTTATCGCGATCGGCGGCTGACACATCATCGACCCGCTCGTCGAGCATGCGTACATAGCCACCAAGGGGAATACGACTCAGCTGATAAAGGGTGCCGTCCTTGCCCCGGCGTTGCCAAAACGCTTTGCCAAAGCCGACGGAGAAAGTGAGTACTTTTACCCCACACTTGCGCGCGACCCAGAAGTGACCAAATTCATGAAAGGTCACCAGCACGCCCAGCGTGACAATAAATGCCCCAAGTGACCAAATAATATCTAGCATGTCTCAACCCGTTTAATTCGTTCACGTGCATAGGCACGCGCTTGACCATCAAGAGACAAAATTGCATCGATGGAGTTCAATGCAGTCACGTTATTCGCTCGCTGTACCTGCTCGATCACCTCTGCACAGATAGTCGCAATCGAGGTGAATTTAATCTGTTCCGCCAAAAAAGCAGCAACGGCAACTTCATTCGCTGCATTGAGTGTGGTGGTCGCCCATTGCCCTTGCCAACATGCCTGCATGGCCAAATCGAGGCAAGGGTAACGCGCGCTGTCTGCGGCTGCAAAACTTAAATTGCCGATAGTTAAGAAATCCAGCGGTTTTACTCCACTCGAAATCCGTTCAGGATAACTTAAGCAGTGCGCGATAGGAGTACGCATATCCGGTTGTCCCATTTGCGCCAGAACCGAACCGTCAGCATAGCTGACCATCGAATGAATGACGCTCTGTGGGTGCAGTACCACATCAAGCTGCTCGGCGGTACAATTAAACAGCCAGCGGGCTTCAATATACTCCAACCCTTTATTCATCATGGTGGCAGAATCGACTGAAATCTTTTGCCCCATATCCCAGTTCGGATGGGCACACGCCGCGGCAGGAGTTTGTTGCGCGAGCTCCGTCAACGGCAGATCGCGAAAGGGCCCGCCGGAGCCGGTCAACAGAATTTTGTGAATCCCCGCGCCGCTGAGGTCACAATGCCCCAACTGGTCTTGTACTGCGCCGGGCAAACACTGAAAAATGGCGTTGTGCTCACTGTCTACGGGTAGGATTTGTGCTCCACTCGCCGCTGCAGCATCAATAAAGAGTTGGCCCGACATTACCAGCGCTTCTTTGTTTGCCAACAAAACCCGTTTGCCCGCGCGCACGGCAGCAAACGTAGGTACTAGCCCAGCGCCCCCGACAATTGCCGCCATAACTGTATCGCTATGGCTATCGGCAGCTATTTCAGCGACGGCTTTGGCGCCGCTCAGGACGCGCGTCGTCGAATGAGTTAAGGCTGCTGCCAGTCGCTGTGCCGCCTGTTCATCAACCATGACGGCCACTTCCGGTTGGAACTCCTGGCAAATCGCCAGCAACTGTTCGACATTGCTGTGTGCTGTTACCGCATATAACTTAAAACGCTGCGGTTGTTGCCGTAATACTGCTAAGGTGCTTGCGCCGATTGAACCGGTTGCACCAAGAAGGCAAAGCCGGTGCATCATAGCAGTAACCATAAATAAGCGAGGGTAAAGACAGGTAAGGCGGCGGTAAGGCTATCGATACGGTCCAGTAATCCACCATGACCCGGCAGCAAAGCGCCACTGTCTTTTACTCCAGCACAGCGCTTGAACATACTTTCAGTTAAATCACCAAATACTGAAACCACCACGGTTAATAATCCGGTAAAATAAAAGCCACTGTAATCCGCAGCCGGGACCTGTATCCACTGGGCGACCACCATCATCACCACGAATGCTAACGCAACACCGCCACATAGGCCTTCCATGGTTTTTCCCGGACTAACGGCTGGCATAAGTTTATTGCGGCCATAGCGCACACCGGCGAAATAAGCACCAACATCGGCCGCCCAAACCAACAGCAAAATGAACAACAGAACGAAACCACCAAATAACGGCTCCGTCGTATAATTTAGTGAACGGACGGCAAACATACCGGCCGCCGCAGGAATTAAGGTTAAATAGCCAAACACGCCTACAATCGAACGCGTTCGCGACCACAAACGCCGGCTTCCGGGGTAATTTAATACCAGCAATGTGGCGATTGCCCACCAACCGCCGCCAGCGATCAGCAGCCAGAAATAAACGGGGTGAAGCTGTTCAGCTTGCCAGATCTGTGAAAGTGGGATCCACCACTGTAATCCCGCCAGCGCCAGGCCTACCGATAAGGTATAGAGCACCCGGCTTAGGGGGCGTTTCAGACCCATGATCGGCGACCATTCCCATGCAGCGCCAATCATCACCACAGTGATGACGGCCGCAAACCACTCTAATGCGAGACCAAAAACACAGTACAACGCTAGGGGTAGAAGAATGAGAGCTGTTATCAGACGTTGTTTTAACACGCTTACTCCCCAGTAGTTACATCAGTATCGAGGATGGCTTGTTGTACCTGTGCACTGGTTAGGCCAAACCGCCGCTCACGACAACTAAAGTCGGCTATGGCACGCGCAAACGCGTGCTCGTCAAAGTCGGGCCATAACACATCGGCAAAGTAGAACTCGGCATAAGCAAGCTGCCACAATAAAAAGTTGCTTACCCGGTGCTCGCCCCCGGTCCGGATGAGTAAGTCCGGCGCCGGTTGCTCGGCTAAACAAAGCTTGTCAGCAAGCTTGTCCTCAGAAATATCTTCAACACTTAGCTTACCTGCTTGCACCGCTTCCGCCAACTGCTTTGCGGCGTGGGCAATGTCCCAACGACCACCATAGTTGGCGGCGATGTTCAAGGTTAAGGCGGTATTTGCTGCGGTCAGAGCTTCGGCTTCAGCAATGCGTTGCTGCAACTTATCGGAAAACGCTTGTTTGTCACCAATAATTCGCAACCGCACATTGTGTTTATGTAGTTTTTTTACTTCTCGCTTAAGGACAGTAAAAAATAAGTCCATCAGCACGGAAACTTCCTGTTGCGGTCGTTTCCAGTTTTCGCTGCTAAACGCGAACAGCGTCAGCGATTGAATTCCCTTTTGTCGGGCAAAGGTAACAGCCCGGCGAACTGCTTCAGCGCCGGCTTTATGCCCGAAGGTGCGATGCTTACCGCGTAACTGTGCCCATCTACCATTACCATCCATGATGATAGCGACATGTTTGGGTAGCCTGATTTGTTCGAAATCGATAGTTTCCATTCGCGCTGCCGTAAAAATAAAAACGCCGTGCGAGTGTAACCGAACACGGCGCCTGGAACCAATGAGAGATAAAGCGGTGAATTAGACTTCCATCAAGTCGCGTTCTTTATCCGCCAATAAGTCATCGATTTTTGCTACGAAAGTATCTGTCAATTTCTGGATTTCTTCGTTACCGCGATGTTCTTCATCTTCAGTAATTTCTTTTTCTTTCAGCAGTTCTTTCAGATCGCTGTTGGCATCACGACGGATGTTGCGGATCGCCACGCGACCTTGTTCAGCTTCAGCTCGAACAATTTTCACCAGATCGCGGCGACGTTCTTCCGTCAATGCAGGTAATGGAATACGAATAACAGCTCCTGCCGCAGCTGGATTCAAGCCCAGATCAGAAGTCATGATGGCTTTTTCAACAGCACCACTTGATGACTTATCAAATACCGTAAGAGCTAAAGTACGCGAATCTTCAATGGTAATATTAGCAAGCTGCTTCAGCGGTGTTTCGACACCGTAATAATTCACCGTCACACTATCAAGTATACTTGGGTGTGCACGGCCGGTGCGGACTTTTGAGATTTGTGAACGCAAGGATTCAACTGTTTTTTCCATGCGTTGTTTGGCATCTAATTTAATTTCGTTAATCACTGTACTTTCCCTTTTAAATTCTTGATGACAACCGTTCAAGCATTTCGTCGCTGGCGATTAAGGTGCCCTCTTCTGAGCCCATAATCACCGCTCGCAGTGCGCCTGGCTTATTCATATTAAATACCCGAATCGGTAATTTATGATCGCGTGCCAGGGTGAATGCAGCAAGGTCCATCACTTTCAATTGTTGTTGCAGTACATCATTATAACTGATTTGCGGATAGAGTTGTGCATTGCTGTCAGTATTTGGATCTGCTGAGTAAACGCCATCAACCTTGGTGCCTTTCAAAACCAACTCGGCTTCAATTTCGATGCCGCGCAAGCAAGCCGCCGAATCCGTTGTAAAAAACGGATTTCCGGTACCAGCACAGAAAATCACAACCCGGCCTGACTTGAGTAAACTAATCGCATCAGCCCAATTGTAACTATCGCATACGCCGTTAAGTTCAATTGCTGACATTAAGCGCGCGTTTACAAATGCCCGATGCAATGCATCGCGCATGGCTAAACCGTTCATCACGGTCGCCAGCATCCCCATATGGTCGCCGACCACCCGGTTCATACCCGCCTTCGCTAAACCTTCACCGCGGAACAGGTTACCGCCACCGATGACCAGGCCAACCTGTACACCGAGTTCTACCAGTTCTTTAATTTCATGGGCCATCCGGTCGAGTACTTTTGCATCGATACCAAAGGGTTCTTCGCCCATTAATGCTTCGCCACTTAGCTTCAGTAAAATTCGTCGGTAGGCCGGTTTTGTCATTGCGGTCATTTGGTTGCTCCCTGTGCAGCATAAACGGTGAAATTGAATTGCGTTAAGCGCATGGTCTCACTTTACGCGAAAAAAAACCGCATCCCAACTACATGGAATGCGGTTTTTAGCTTTAACTGTGCGTCGTCGATAGCGACATGGGCATTACGCCTTTTTCGCAGCAGCCATTTGAGCTTGTACTTCGGCAGCGAAATCTTCAGATTTCTTCTCAATACCTTCACCTACTTCGAAACGTACAAAAGTAAGTACATCAGCACCTTTCTGCTTGAGCAAATCGCCAACGGTGATAGAAGGATCTTTCACAAATGCCTGGCCAGTCAAACTGATTTCGCCAGTGAATTTGCGCATACGACCTTCGACCATTTTCTCAGCGATTTCTTGTGGCTTGCCACTTTGCATAGCGATGTCCAGCTGAATCTGACGCTCACGGTCAACAACTTCAGCGTCAACATTTTCCGGCTTCACAAACTGTGGAGCGCTTGCTGCAACGTGCATTGCCAGGTCTTTCGCCAGTTCCTGATCACCACCAGTAATGGCAACCAATACACCGATACGACCGCCGTGAACATAAGCTTCAACCAAATCACCACCTTCAACGGTGATAACCCGGCGAACATTCATGTTCTCACCGATTTTAGCAACCAGACGCTCACGAACTTCTTCAACGGTACCGTCGTCGATCTCGGTCGCTTTCAGCTTCTCAACATCAGTTTCTTTGTTGGCGAAGGCTGCGTCGATAACTTTCTCACCAAACGACAAGAAGTTTTCATCACGGGCAACAAAGTCAGTTTCACAGTTCAATTCAACCAAAGTACCAACGTTGCCGTCAGTCTTAGTCAAAATGACACCTTCAGCGGCTACGCGACCAGCTTTCTTAGCTGCTTTCGCCTGACCACTCTTACGCATGTTCTCGATGGCCGCTTCGATGTCACCATTGGTTTCTTCCAAAGCTTTTTTGCAATCCATCATGCCAGCGCCAGTGCGCTCGCGCAGTTCTTTTACCAGAGCTGCTGTAATAGCCATGTGTAAATTTCCTCTATTCGGATGTTTTATTCAGTTTCTTCCGCTTCAACGAAGTCGTCAGCTTTACCTTCAACAACTGCACCACGTGCGTCGTTTACAGCTGCTGCGGCAGCGTTCAAGTACAATTGAATTGCGCGGATCGCATCGTCGTTACCTGGAATAACGTAATCTACGCCATCAGGGTTTGAGTTCGTATCAACGACTGCGATAACTGGAATCCCAAGGTTATTCGCTTCTTTGATAGCGATGTGTTCGTGATCAGCATCGATAACAAACAATACGTCTGGCAGGCCAGCCATGTTCTTGATACCGCCAAGGCTCTTTTCAAGCTTTTCCATTTCGCGGGTGTTTACCAAGGCTTCTTTCTTGGTTAACTTCTCAAAAGTACCGTCCTGGCTCATGATTTCGAGTTCTTTCAGGCGCTTGATTGACTGACGAACTGTTTTCCAGTTAGTCAACATGCCGCCCAACCAACGATGGTTGACGAAGAACTGATTACAGTTAACCGCTGCTTCTTGTACAGATTCAGCTGCCGCACGCTTAGTACCGACAAACAAGATTTTACCTTTGTTTGCAGCAACGTGTTGCAATGAGTTCAACGCGTCGTTGAACATTGGCACTGTTTTTTCCAGGTTGATGATATGAATTTTGTTACGTGCGCCGAAAATAAAAGGTTTCATTTTCGGGTTCCAGAAGCGGGTTTGGTGACCGAAATGGACACCAGCTTTGAGCATATCACGCATTGATACGTTAGCCATTTTATCTTTCCTTTTTAAGGGGTTATGCCTCCATACATCCCATAGTTCGACCCGCAGCTTTCGCCTTTGAGCACCCCGATCTATGTGTCGATGTATGTGTGTGGTTTAGTTAATATCGTTTTTGCAATTGAAATTGCGGGCGCTTTATACCATGAAAAAGCCACGTGGCGCAAGCTTTATTGGCGTTCGAAGCGCTTTCCCGACCGTCTTGCAAATGCTATTATACGCGCCATTACACGAGGTTAGAGTACGACACAGTACGAGACGCAGTACGAGACTGCGGTAGGAGACATAGGACAACGCATGAGTATTACGATTAAAACGCCGGATGAAATTGAAAAAATGCGCGCTGCCGGTAAACTGGCGGCCTCCGTATTGGAAATGATTGAACCGCATATAAAGGCCGGCGTTACCACCGAAGCGTTGGATAAAATCTGCCACGACTATATTGTCGAGCACAACGCCTACCCCGCACCTTTAAACTACCATGGCTTCCCGAAATCGGTTTGTACGTCGTTAAATCATGTTGTCTGTCACGGTATTCCCAACGACAAACCGCTGAAAGACGGCGACATCATGAACCTGGACGTTACCGTCAAACTCGACGGCTACCATGGTGATACGTCCAAGATGTTTGTTGTCGGCCAGCCCAGTATTTTGGCTGAACGCTTAATCCGGGTCACTCAGGAATCACTCTATAAAGCCATAAAGATGGTTCGTCCCGGCCTACATATTGGCGACTTTGCGGCGGTTATCCAGAAGCACGCTGAGCAACATGGTTACTCCATTGTTCGCGAATACTGTGGCCATGGTATCGGTGCAGTCTTCCATGAAGAACCACAGATTTTACATTACGGTTCGCCGGGTACCGGTGAAGTGTTAAAGGCGGGGATGTGTTTTACCATCGAACCTATGGTCAATGCTGGTAAACGTCACACCAAACTATTACGTGACGGCTGGACCGTACTCACCAAAGACCGCAGCTTGAGCGCGCAATGGGAGCATACTCTGTTGGTCACTGAAACTGGCGTCGAAGTTCTGACGTTACGTAAAGACGAAGATTTTCCCCGGGTCATCGAGCATGCGGAAGCCTCTTAATGACCAGCTCGGTAGCTGACATACACTGGCCCAGCCCGATTACCGTAAGTGCTGGGCGAGAGTGTTTAGAACGCTATCAACGTTGGTCGGCAGAAGCCTTTGTTACCGCTGACATTGAAAGCCTGCTGACGGATCGCAGCGCCTTCATCGATAGCTTGTTACACCAACTCTGGCAGCAACTCGATTTAGCCGAAACCGACCTGGCGCTGATTGCCGTTGGCGGCTACGGCCGCGGCACCCTGCATCCACACTCGGATATTGATCTGTTATTCCTGCATAGCGGAGCCTTAGCTCCACGCGTGCAGGATGCCATCGCCAGCATGCTACAAATGCTCTGGGATTTACGCCTGGACGTGGGCCATAGTGTGCGCACCATTGAGGATTGCGAACGCGAAGCTGCTGCCGACACAAGTGTTGCCACGAGTCTGCTGGAACAACGCTTCATCAGCGGTAACGCCGATTTAGAACAAGCCCTGCGACAACTGATTCATAACCGCTTCCCCTGGACCAGTGACCAGTTTTATCACGCCAAACTGGCAGAGCAGAATGAGCGTCATCAGCAATTTCATGGCACGTCGTATAATCTTGAGCCCAATATAAAGAGTAGCCCAGGCGGATTACGTGATATTCAAACCATAGGCTGGATCGCCAAGCGCCACTTTCACACCCAAAGCGATGAGAGTTTAGTCCAGTACAACTACATCAGTGCCGCCGAGCTGCTGGAGCTGCGTGAATGTCAGGAATTCCTCTGGCGTATCCGCTTTGCCCTGCATCTTGAGGCTGACAAAAAAGAAGACCGGCTGTTATTCGATCATCAGCCGGCGGTTGCCGCCCGCATGGGTTACGAAGGTCGTGGTAAAGCAGCGGTTGAGGCCATGATGAAGGATTACTTCAACGCTGTGGTTGATGTCAGTGAGCTCAATGACATGTTGCTGCAATTCTTCGCACAGACCATTCTCAGTAGTGCCAAAGATCTGAATACCTTTACCATCGACGCGAACTTTAAGGTGCTGGGCGAGAGTATTGCGGCGCAAAGCGATGCCGTGTTTGCCGAGCCTGAGCAGCTGCTGGAACTGTTTCTGGCGATCGCGGAGCATCCGGAGATTGGCTACATCCGCGCGCATACCATACGCCTGTTGCGAAACGCCAGACGCGAACTAAACGCCCCGCTCAGTGATTCGCCACGATGCCGTGAATTATTCATGCGTTTGCTGCGGCATCCGCGTGGTTGCGGCCTGGCGTTTGAACTGATGCACCGCCACAAGGTGCTGGCCCACTACTTGCCACAATGGGCACAGATCGTCGGTCAAATGCAGTTTGATTTGTTTCACGCCTACACCGTCGATGAACATACCTTCCGCCTGGTACGAAACCTTTACCGCTACACCCTTGAAAGTGGCGAAGAGGAGTTCCCTCTCTGTGCCAGCATTGTCGAAGATATGGAGAAGCCGGAATTACTGTATTTAGCAGGCATCTTTCATGACATTGCCAAGGGCCGTGGCGGCGATCACTCAGAATTAGGTGAACTCGACGCCCGCAACTTCGGGCTGCAACATGGACTGGAAGAAACCGACACGGATCTGGTGGCCTGGTTAGTGCGCCATCACCTGTACATGTCCGTCACCGCACAAAAGCGTGACATTCATGATCCTGAAGTGATTGAAGAGTTTGCCAAGCAGGTGGATAACCAGACCCGACTCGACTACCTCTATTGTCTTACCGTTGCCGATATCCGTGCCACCAATAACAGTTTATGGAATAACTGGAAGGCAACCTTGCTGGAAAACCTCTATCAGGCCACCACAAATTACCTGAAACAGCAGCAGCCGTCTCCGCAACGGGAGATGCGCCAACGCATCCACGAGCATCAGTCCCATGCTATGGCGTTGTTGCTTAGCGCAGGTTTTCCGGTACGCCAGGTGCAAGAACTCTGGTCACGTTTTACCGCCGATTATTTTCTGCGCCACCAGCCCGAGCAAATCGCCTGGCATTCGCAGTACATTATGGCAGTCAGTGACGATGAGCTGCTGCCCCTGATCTTAGTCGGTGACGAAAATCGCCAGGGCACCACCGAACTGTTTATCTATCACCTGGAACATGAACACTTGTTTGCAGAAGTTGCTGCGGTGCTGGATCATCAAAATCTGAGCATTCATGATGCGCAGATCCTCGCGACCCGCGATGGCTTTGTTATGGATACCTTTGTGGTGCTGCAGGACGACGGCGATCCGCTAACGGATCCACGCCACATTGAACGGCTGAAGCAGGAATTGCATGATGTCTTGCGCGCCCGCCGTCCCGTGCCGAGTAGCCAACGTCGCCTGCCTCGCCGCTTACGCAGCTTCACCGTGCCCACGAAAGTCGAATTCGTACCATCACGCAATGCCCGCCGGACGGCCTTTGAACTGACCGCGCTCGACCGCCCCGGTTTAGTGGCTCAGGTAGCGCGCGTGTTACAGGAACTCGATTTAAATATTCTTACTGCTAAAATCTCCACCGTTGGCGAGCAAGCTGAGGATTTATTCATTGTCGCAACTGAAGCGAACACTGCCCTGGATGAATCGCAGCGACAAGCATTGCGCGAGCAAATAGTGAAGACACTAGACGACGCCTAGGCGCATTACATTCGTTAAGGAAATACCATGATTGAATTACAACAGCGTATCGAAGACGCTTTCGAGCAACGTGCCGAACTTTCGCCTAAACACGTCCCTGCGCAATTACGCAAAGACTTAGACAGCGTCATTGCCAGTATGGACAACGGTACTCTTCGGGTAGCGGAAAAACAGGACGGTAAATGGATCGTCAATGAATGGTTGAAAAAAGCGGTGCTGCTGTCATTTCGTATTAACGACAATCATCTGATGAATGGTGGTGAAACACGCTTCTTCGATAAGGTCGACAGTAAATTTATTGGCTATGATGACGCGCGTTTTCGCGCCGAAGGGATGCGCGTAGTACCACCGGCAATGGTTCGTAAAGGCGCCTTTATTGGCCGCAACGTGGTGCTCATGCCCTCCTACGTCAATATTGGTGCCTATGTCGGTGCTGGCACTATGGTTGACACCTGGGCAACTGTGGGCTCGTGCGCACAAATCGGTGCCAACGTGCATTTGTCCGGCGGAGTCGGTATTGGTGGCGTGCTTGAGCCATTGCAGGCCACTCCAACTATCATCGAAGATAACTGCTTTATTGGCGCCCGCTCAGAAATCGTCGAGGGTGTCATCGTTGAAGAAGGTGCGGTGATTTCTATGGGGGTTTACATTGGCCAGAGTACCCGCATTTTTGACCGCGAAACGGGTGAAATTCATTATGGCCGGGTGCCGGCAGGAGCGGTGGTAGTGCCAGGTTCGCTGCCAGGTAAGGATGGCAACTACAGTTTATACGCTGCCATCATTGTCAAAAAAGTAGATGCCAAAACGCGCGCCAAAGTTGGCATCAATGAACTCTTACGTTCGGCTGACTAAGCCGTCGGCTGAAACGCCCGCATAAGCTCTTCCGGTACAGGCAGTTCAAGTTGGACTGCCTGTTGCGTATGTGGATGCTGGAATTCTAGCGAGGTTGCCGCCAGCAACAGCCGCTGGCAACCAAAGTGGTCACGGAAGAATCTATTGTGCCGGCCATCGCCATGATTGGTATCACCGATGATTGGATGACGCAAATGTGACATGTGCCGCCGTAACTGGTGTTTTCGGCCAGTTTTTGGTTGCAGGTGCATCAATGAATAACGCGTGGTCGCATGCTTTTTACTGACCGCAAAAGGCAGCTCGATCTGCGCTAAACACTGATAGTCAGTTATGGCCGGCTGCGCTGCTTTATCTTGTTCTGCGTATTTGTCCGCGATTTTGTCCAGCTCTTCGCGCAGTGGGTAATCTAACTGACCGTCTCCGAGATAGCCCCGCACTACTGCATGATAACCTTTCTGTACCTGGCGCTCGGCAAAAGCGCTGGTCAACAGTCGGGCAGTATCTGCGTCTTTTGCGAATAATAAAATTCCTGAGGTGGGCCGATCAAGCCGGTGCACCGGGTAGACCCGTTGTCCAATTTGATCGCGTACCCGTTGCAACGCGAATTCTGTTGCTTCTCTGGCGAGCCAACTGCGGTGGACAAGTAAACCACTGGGTTTATCTATAGCTATAAGGTAAGCATCGTCATAAACGACGTCGAGATCAGACATCTTCAGCCAGCGGATCCGTTCCACTGAGTAAAATATCAAATTCGCGCAGAATAATGATCAGGCCTTCATGATTATCCAGTTCATTGCGATACACATGCGCCGCCATAGGGCTTACCGCAATGTTTTGTGGCAGCGGATGTTCACCGTCAATCACATCCCACATACGCGGCAACATGATGAACTGCAACCACTGGTGAAAGTCCAGTTTATCAATGGCAAAAGGTTCACTGCTCTGCAATTCATGCGCGGCAGGATATTCACTTTGCCACAATCCAAGGCCATTTAACTCGGCTTCGATACGTTCTAACAAACGCGCAGCACGTTGTCGTTGGTCCATTACTACCTCCACGACCGATTAATCGTTATAATGGCGCACATCTTTCAGCAAAATTAAGCCCGATGCAAGTTTAATGAGTATTTCTACCTTAACGCAGTTACTTCACGAAGGGCAAAGCAGCTACCTTTGTTACGACTTAGGCCGTCTGGTGCAGCCTATCAGCAACGCCGATTTCGCCGCAATCGAACAGCAAGCGATGCCCTATCCTTACCCTATTCAGGGCCACGCCTGCTTTGCTTTGGTGTTTTGGCCGAAACTCGCCGACAGCAATCAGGATCCTTTTCTCTGGTTTTTAAAATTTCCTATTGATGAGCGTGGCCTGCTCGAGCAAAGCACTGTTTATGAGTTTATTACGCAGGTGATTACCCTGCTCGGTCAGCAAGTGACACAGGCGCTGACCTCAGAACAAGAGCAGCAGTTACAACAAAGCCCCTATTTGTTTACTCCGGCGGAGGATAAACGTGCCGCCTTACATGCGCAGTTACGTGTGCACTGGCAGCGTCCACCTTCAGTCCATTTTGAGTTAGCCCAGAGTAATCTGGAGACGCCTGACCAGTGGCAAGATGTTGGCGTACAAGGTTTACATGATGTCTGTGCCCGGCTTGGTGAATTACCTGCCAGTCAACGCGCCATCTGTGATAACTTTGTCAGCTATCCGCCGCAGCTGCGCCAGGCACTGGCCATTGCTTTGGAACATCAGCAGTTGCCCGTTGCTATGATCGAATCCCTGGCGTCTCAACTGCAACAACAGCCGGAAGCAAACGAGCTGCGGGCGGATTTGTTGCGTAGTCTGGCAAGTCAGGAGCAATCCGAGTGTAGTGCTGCAGCCATCGAACATGTGCTGCAACAAGCCTCTGCCGATGAAGTGGTGATTTGCTGCGCGCGATTATGGCGGGCGTTCGATCCTATGGCCGAACATCCAGTAGCCTTAGAGCTGTTACTGCATGCGATGGCGCAACAACAAGCTGCCATTTTTGCGGCCCTGCTTACGGACCTTCTGCGACTGCCAGGATTGCGACCACATCTACTGATTTTATTGCAACGCGATGATTTGCCGCAGCAAATTCGCCAGGCCTGGCAAACATTTACAGGAGCCCGTTAAGTGGTGTTATTTGATGCGATTTTGCTGATTGGTATTGGCTTTGTTGGCCTGTTGTTCTGGCAGGGCCGGCGGCAGGCAGAACTGGCACGGGTGCATGCCCAGCGGTACTGTAATCAAAACGAACTACAGTTTCTTGATATTGCCTGGCAAGGAGGCCGCATCGCCCGTCGTGGCCGACACCTTGGCTGGCTCAGTCATTATCAGTTTGCCTTCAGTAGCGACCGCGAAAGTCGTTACGAAGGCGATTTAGAGATGCTTAACTTACGTTTACTATCTATTCAGACGCCAGCTTACCGGCTACCCGAATGATTTTTGCCGCCAGTAAATGTGCGGCGTAAGAACTCGCCGTACATAACCCAGTCGCCTAACAGTGAATACCAGGGATGCTTGAAGGTGGCGGGCCGGTTATGCTCAAAAAAGAAATGTCCAACCCAGGCAAAGCCGTAACCCACCACAGGCACAGCCAGCAGCCACCACCATTGCTGCAGAACCACCGCCGCAACACAAATCAGCACCACCAGAGTGCTACCGATATAATGCAAAGCGCGACATTTTGGATTAGCATGCTCGGCCAGGTAATAGGGATAAAACTCCCGGAATGATTGAAACTCTTTACTCGCTTCTTTAGCCATGAGCCGCCTCCGTCACTGCTGCCCGCGCCGATTCACTGGGACAGAAATACAGTTCGCCCGCAACATCACCAATCGTAAGTTGCGTAACCAACTGGTAGTCATGCTGAATAAATAACTGTTTATGTTGAGGCTGCGTGACAAACACGGCAATTCCCTGCGAACTTGGTGTGTCAGTCAGTGCCTGTTGCGCCGCCTGGACCAGGACATCGCCCCAACCCTGATGTTGATAGCGCGGATTCACCGCGATAAACGCCAGCATATGATAGTGATCAGATCCCAACTCTTTCTGCATGGCCGCCTGAATCCGCCCTTCTTTATCGACCAGTTGCTTGGTACTCACGTAACCCGCGGTAAGGAGCATTTTCAGGCGCCAATGCCAGTAACGGCCCGGACCAAAACTCTTGCCAGGCTCAGTTAAACAGGCAACGCCAATTAAGCTGTCGCCGGTAAAAACGCCAATCATCGGCTGTTGTGCTTCCCAAAAGGCAGCAAGCTCTTCGCGGATTGCTGCGCGCAAACGTTTTTCGTAATCGGTTTTGTCGGCCTGAAATAGTGACATCAACAATTGATCGTCATGATAAGCCTGATAAAGCAGCGAAGCGGCTAACTTCAATTCTTCCGCCACCAGATAACGCAATTCGCCTTTAGCTGTTGCTGTCGCTGGTTGCTCATTGTTTGTTGTTGTCATTGTTACACCTGAATTACCTCAGCGTTGCAGACAGTTGCAACGTTCAATGCTTACAAACTAGCCGATTGCCGCATCCTTTTCTACCACTCTTGGAGTACTTTTTGTTAAAAATTCCGCCAATGTCGCTGCCAGAGTTTCGTGTTGTTCTTGTCCGACAAACTCTAACCCTACCACACCCGTTTGGTTATCAAGGGTGATCAACAGATCATCAGATTCCTCTGCCAACCCCAGAAACAATGTAATCGGTTGCTTTAAGCGCCGTTTCATCAGCACGTGCCCGGCCTGATTTGCCAGCATACGTTCAGCATCGTCATCGCCATGTAAATGCAGTAACCAAAGTGGATGCTCATCCCATAACACCGCTAAATCAGCGCTGAACCAACGCGAAAAATATGCCACAAAATCTTCATGAAAAGGTTCTTCAAGTGCGTTAACCAGGTCGGTAAAATCTAACGCCTGCTGCTGCCGGACCGGTTGCCAGCTAACCGTATCGTCATTGCCAACAGCCGCGGTATAAATGGGCGCTTGCCAGGCATCATTGGCTTCCGTCACTAACGGCACCCGGGCTGCTTCATAGGCAGCGATATAGCGGGCGATTAAATCATCTAGAGCGTCGTTGATCGTCATCAATAGGTCTCGCGTAGGTTGAAAGCGTGAATTGCTACGCAGCGCTTGGTGCGCAAACTAGCATCTCAAGAATAGCAGCGGTACAATGCTCGACTGGCTGCCGGCAACCTAAGAGAACCAGCGGCCGTTAAGCTAAGTCGTCCCTAAGTGTAACAAGGTAATCAAACGCAATGAAGCAAACTCCTGCAGAACATCCACTGGCACACCTGGAATTAGGTCAGGCCACCCAGTACCCCGAACACTACGACGCAGGATTATTAAAAGCCGTTCCGCGGCAACTCAACCGCACTCCTATCGGCCTTGCTGAGCACACCCCGTTACCTTTTCATGGCGATGACTATTGGACTGCGTACGAGATCTCCTGGCTACTGCCAAATGGACTGCCACAGGTCGCGATTGGCTATTTTACTGTGCCCTGCACCAGCCCAAACCTGATTGAATCCAAGTCATTTAAGCTGTATCTCAACAGCTTAAATGGCAGTCAGTGGACGAGCTGGGATGAGGTCAAAGCCACGTTGCAACGCGACCTTAGTGATTGTGCCGGCGCTGCCGTTGAGGTACAACTAGTGGAACTGGATCATGCCCGCCACAGCGTCGGCGAGTGGACAGCTGAATCCATTGATAATAACGACCTTGCGATAAGCAATTATGATTACACACCCAGTGTGCTGCAGCATGCCGGCGACGCCAGAGTAACCGAACAGTTACGCAGTCACCTGTTGAAATCAAACTGTTTAATTACCAATCAACCGGATTGGGGGTCACTGTATATTCATTATCAGGGCCGGGTGATTGATCGTGCAGCGTTACTGCGTTACATCGTCTCGTTCCGTAATCACAATGAATTTCATGAACAATGTGTTGAACGTATTTTTATGGATTTAAGTCAGCGCCTCGACATCGAGAAACTAACGGTGTACGCACGCTATACCCGACGCGGAGGGCTCGATATCAACCCGTTCCGCTCGAACTTTGAAACGGCTCCGGCAATGACGCGATTGAGTCGTCAGTAAGAACAAGAAGAAAAGGAATCAGAATGAAAGTAACTATTTCGCCACGGGGCAGCATGAGTTTGCTGTCGCAACTGGAAATTGACCGCTTACAAGAGTCAAGTGACGAACAACTGTACCGTTTATTTCGTAATTGCTGTCTGGCCGTATTAAACGCCGGCAGTACCACCGACAGCAGTGCAGAGATTTTCGAAAAATACAAAGATTTTGATGTAAATGTCATCAAGTGCGAACGTGGTGTGCAGCTTGAACTCATCAATCCGCCCGCAGAAGCCTTTGTCGACGGTAAATTGATCGCCGGTATGCAAGAACTGGTAGAAGCCGTACTGCGCGATATTCTGTTCACCGGTGAGCGCTACAATGCACAAACTCTGGACTCTGCCGATACGCATACCCTGACCCATGTGGTCTTCGATATTCTGCGTAATGCGCAGGTCGTGCAACCTAACCTTGATCCCAATATCATTGTCTGTTGGGGTGGTCATTCGATCAACGAAATCGAATACAAATACACCAAAGAAGTGGGCTACCACATGGGCTTGCGTGGCCTGAATATTTGCACTGGCTGTGGTCCGGGGGCAATGAAAGGTCCCATGAAAGGTGCCACCATCGGTCATGCTAAGCAGCGTATCCCTGATGGTCGCTATTTAGGCTTTACTGAGCCAGGTATCATTGCTGCTGAGCCGCCGAATCCTATCGTTAACGAATTGGTGATTCTGCCCGATATCGAAAAACGTCTGGAAGCCTTTGTTCGTTGTGCCCACGGCATCGTTATCTTCCCTGGTGGCGCAGGTACAGCCGAAGAGCTGCTTTATATTCTCGGTATTCTCATGCACCCGGCAAATGAACGTCAGGTTTATCCAATAGTCTTAACCGGGCCAGCGAGCAGTAAAGCCTACTTTGAGGCTATTGATGACTTTGTCGTCGCCACGCTGGGTGAGGATGCCCGTAGTCTTTACACCATAATCATCGACGATCCGGTCAAAGTCGCACGAGCCATGTGTGAAAGCACCAACGATGTGAAAGAATACCGCCGTGATACTGGTGATTCTTATTGCTTTAACTGGACCTTGCACATTGATGAGCCGTTCCAGCGGCCATTTACCCCAACCCATGAGAACGTTGCAAATCTTAATCTGCACCGGGATCAGGAAGCACAGTTACTGGCCGCAGATCTGCGCCGCGCCTTTTCTGCAATTGTTGCCGGTAACGTCAAAGACGAAGGCATTCGTGCCATTCGTGCTCATGGTGTATTTGAAATTCATGGTGAACGTGAAATGATGCGGAAACTCGACGTGTTGTTACAGGCATTCGTCGAACAAGGCCGGATGAAACTACCAGGTTCAGTGTATCATCCTTGTTATCGTGTCATCACCGACTGATACCCGATTGATCTGCACATAACGCGAGGCGCTGTATGTCGAAAATGATGAAAATAATACTGATTGGCTTTGTCATTTATCTGACGGCAACAGCGCTGATCCTGGCGGTTTACCAGGCTGACCCGGACAATATGAGCTGGCAGGAACGGGAAACCTTTAACCTGAAGCAGATTGGTCGGTTAGATCTTGGTATTCCAAAAGAAGATGTTATCCGCCTGCTTGGCTCGCCAGACATAAGTGAAGCTAAGTCGACTGCAACGGGTGAAGAGGTTCTGGTGCTGTTCTATCGAACTCACCACGTCAAATCTGATGGCATTACCACCCGCGACGAATGTACGCCACTACTCTTTAAGAACGGCTCCCTGATTGCCTGGGGAGCCGATGCTTATCAAGATTATCAGGACTTTTAGGCCAGCGATTAAAGCCAGCGCAGGTGCACCGTGATTTCTTCACGGTCATGGTAGAGCTGTTTCGCCTGTAATTCGAGCCGTCCCCGCCCTTGTTCCATCAAGGTTTCTTTAATTTGATCCAGATATTCAGTAACAGCCGCATAGCGCCGTTTCATTGGTAATTTCAAATTAAAAATGGCTTCCTTACAGTCGCCTTGCACCAGCCAATCGGTGATTAACGCACTCACACGGGACGGTTTTTCAACCATATCGCATACCAGCCAGGTAACATTTTTCTTTTTCGGCCGGTACTTAAACCCATCTTCCTTAATGTGTTTGACCTGCCCGGTATCCATCAGACTCTCAGCCATAGGTCCGTTATCAACGGCTTGCACCATCATGCCGCGGCGTACCAGCTGATAGGTCCAACCGCCTGGTGCGGCACCCAGGTCAACAGCGTTCATACCTGAGCTGATGCGTTCTTCACGCTCATGCGCAGGCACAAATACTTGAAACGCTTCATCGAGTTTCAGCGTCGAGCGACTCGGTGCATCGCCTGGCATCCGTAAACGGGGAATACCCATCAGCCAGGGCGACTGATTGAAGCTGAACGAAAAACCAATCACCACATGGCTACTGGAGATAAAAAAGGCATGCAAGGTCGGCCGGCGATCGCTCTCTTTTGTCGTCATCCAGCCAGCTTTGCGTAGTCCCTGCCGTAACGGCACGGTAAACTTACGGCAAAACTTGGTCAGCTCTTTACCTTCGTTGGTGTCCGGTGTTTCGATCCGTAAATCACCCGCCGGCTTAATGCCACTAAAGACCTCTTGTAAACCTTCATCAAGCAACGCCAGCTGCACCGCAGACACCCTGTCTTCGGCTGGTAAATCTTTGACCTCGGCCAGAATGGCAATAAATTGACGGGTAAAGATCAATTCATTCAGAACTAACTTTTTCGCCAGATGCTCAGCTTCTTCAGCTGCACAGCGATAAATCACATAGCCTTGATTTGCTTTGGTCTGACAATAGCCAAAGCTGCCTAACAGCGCAGTTTTATCCTGCAGCTCAGCGGCACAGTCGCTTTCAAAACCAGGCCGGCAGTAGGCTAATAATCCACTCATGTTCTCTCCGTAATAAAAGCGCGCACCGTATCGATGGCCTCTTGCCATAACGCACGCCGGTCCAGCCCGCTGCGTTTGGTCGGCTCAAAACTATGGTCACCATAGCGTAGCCAGTGCACGGCGATCGTTTCTGGTAATTGGTAGCTGGCAACTTCAGCAGGTTTACCAAAACCATCACGTTCGCCTTGTATGATCAAATTCTTGCCACAGTTATTGTGTAAATCCGTTACCCGCAATTTCTCGGGCTTACCCGTCGGGTGAAACGGAAAACCCAATGCAATTGCCGCCGTCGCTTTAGCTTCATCAGCAAGCCGGAACGCTACCCGCGACCCCATAGATTTTCCCATTAAAAATAAAGGTTTATCATCATCAAACTGCTGGATGACCGTACGCATGGAATGCTCAAGCTGGGGCATTGGGTTAGGTGGTCGGCGTACCCCCGTATCCATAAATTTTTGCCAGTAAGGGAAGTTAAAACGGACCACGTCAATATCGTTCATCGCTAAACCTAGCGCAAAATATTGCATGAAATCGCTTTGTAAGCCTGCACCCGCGCCGTGGGCAAAGATCACCCGCACCGAGCCGTCAGGATTATCACGCTGTACCGCGACGCGTTGTGAATCATTCATAAGCGTCCTCTTCCTCTTCGACTACGCTAAGCAGCCAATTGCGAAAGGTGGCGATTTTACCGATTTCTGACTGAGAGTCACGACAAACTAAATAAAATGATTTTTCCCGTGGCAGGGCTTCCGGAAATATTTGAATCAAGTGACCGGCATCAATTTCCGGTTTCACCAGAACATTGTTTGCCAAAGCAATGCCCTGGCCGTGAACCGCGGCCTTCAGAGCAAGGTTAGAATGACTGAAAATCGGCCCGTTATCGCCTTTATTTTTATCAATACCTACTAACTTAAACCAGTCCTTCCAGGCATTACGGGTCTCATCATGCAATAAGGTCTGATTGAGTAGATCTTTTGGCTCGCGTAATGGCTTGGCGCCATTTAACAATAACGGCGAACAAACAGGCAGTAAAAACTCATTATGTAACTTATAGGCTTTTAAGCCAGGCCACTTGCCCGAACCATAGTAAATCGCGACATCGACGTCGTCAGTCAGCGAACCATCGACTTCATCTACGGCACGGATCCGCACATCGATTTCCGGACAGGCTTCGTGGAACCGACTCAGCCGGGGCACAAACCATAAAATCGCGAAACTTGGCGGCAAACTAATGGTTAACGAGCCACGTTCGGAGGCACTTTTCAAGCGTTCCGTCGCTTGCTGCAGATGATCAAAAATCTCTTTCAGCTCAAGGTAATAGGTTTGCCCTTCGGGGGTAAGTAGCAGTGAACGGTTGCGCCGGATAAACAGCTTTACCCCCAAAAACTCCTCTAATGCTTTGACCTGATGGCTCACTGCTGCCTGGGTAACAAAGAGTTCATCCGCAGCGCGGGTAAAACTTAAGTGTCGGGCAGCAGCCTCGAAAGCCTTGAGTGCATTTAATGGGGGTAATTTTCGCATGTTTGATCGATTAAAGTCGGACGCCTCCGTCTATTTCTAACACACGTCCGCTGAAAAAGTCATTCTCTATGATGTAACGGGCACTGTGCGCAATTTCATCAGGTTGTCCCCAACGTCGCAACGGCACCATACTCAGAGCACGTTCAATAGCTTCGGGTTTCATTTGCGCAGTCATCGGTGTTTCAATAAAGCCCGGAGCAATAGCACCACAACGGATACCGAAACGACCTAACTCACGCGCCCAGGTGACTGTCATGGCAACCACACCAGCTTTGGTCGCTGAGTAATTGGTCTGGCCCATGTTCCCCGCTCGCGCGACGCTTGAAATATTGATAATCACGCCGCCGTTACCGGCTTTTGCCATATGTGCTGCAGCTTCACGACCACAAAGAAAGCTACCGGTCAGATTCACATCGAGAACCGACTGAAACTGCTGTAATGGCATTTTGTGGGTGATTTCGCCGTCTTTGCACTTGATTAACAGGCCATCACGCAAAATACCGGCATTATTGACCAACACATTGATACCACCGAAGTCAGTGTTAATGGTGGCAAAAACCTCTTCAACCGCTGCTTCATCGGTCACGTTAGCGAGGTAACCTTTAACTTTTTTGGCACCCTTAGCTGCGCAAACCTGCTCCGCTTCGTCCAGCGTTTCCTGATTCATGTCGATCAGCGCCAGTGCAGCGCCCGCTTCGGCAAAATGTTCCGCCATGGCACGCCCAAGCCCCTGGGCACCACCAGTAATCACAATTGTACTTGCTGCAATATCCATCCGTTGCTCCTACTTTTTCATTTGTGGCGTAACATACTTGAAAATGCTCGAGAAGTCTTCCCGACCATGGCCGAGCTGTGACCAACTGCGGTATAGGTTGAGGGTTAACGAGCCCATAGGCGTACTCGCTCCGCTGCGCAGTGCAGCTTGTTGCGCCAGCCCCAGGTCCTTTGCCATCAAGTCGACCAGGAAGCCGCCCTGATAGTCATTGCTGGACGGTACACCATCCATTACGCCCGGACATGGGTTATAAACCTCCAAGGTCCAGTTGCGTCCCGAACTTTGCAGCATGATTTCTGATAAAACTTTGGCATCCAGGCCATGGGCAATACCGAGCTGCAACGCTTCTGAAGTTCCCGCCATAAGTACGGAAAGCAGCATGTTATTGCAGATTTTTGCTACCTGACCTGAGCCCGCATCACCGGCACGGAATACGTTTTTACCCATCGCATTGAGTACGTCACGGGCGCGATCGACCGAAGTTTCAGCACCACCACAGATAAAGGTTAAGGTACCGGCTTTTGCGCCACCAACCCCACCAGATACCGGCGCGTCAATAAAGGCGATGCCACTTTCTGCAAGTTCCGCTGCAACTTTACGGACTGTTTCAGCACTGATGGTACTGCAATCGATAACCAGGGTATTTTTATCGAGGACATTTTTCAGGCCTTTGTCGCCCAGATAAACACCCTCCACATGATGGTCGGCTGGCAGCATGGAAATAACAAAATCGGCACCTTCTGTTACGCTTTGCACATCAGATGCAACTGCACAGCCGGCTTCGCGCGCTTGATCCAGCGCTGCTTCAGAAAGATCAAAAACGGTAACTTTATGATCCGCTTTAACCAGATTGGCAGCCATTGGGCCGCCCATATTACCAAGTCCAATAAAACCTACGGTTGCCATTAGCTTCCCCTTATTTTCCTAAATCAGCCAGCGGATGTTCGTCCTGCGACCACGGCGAGGTGAAAAAACTATCAACTTCTTCAGCTGACACCTCAGCAACCGAGTCATGTTGCCATTTAGGTTGCTTATCTTTATCAATTAACAAGGCCCGAATACCTTCAGCGAAATCACCGCGTGTGGCACATTTAACTGACAGAGTGAGCTCGAGGCGGAAGCAGTCGGCAAGTTGCAAATCTTTACCCGCCTGCAACTGATTCCAGACGATATGTGCTGTCATTGGGCAACCGCCGGCAAGGGTTTTGCTGGCCCGACTCAACCATTTATCATCGCTATCCAGCTTGATGATTGCGTCCGTTACTTCAGTAATGTCATCACCCGAGGTGAGCTCCTGAATTAGGTCGTGATTTGGCTCAACCTGAGCTGCTGGACGCAGCTTACTATCGGACTCACCAAATTGTGCCAGCACGTCGGTAACTTTTTGCTGGTTCAAACTCGGTGTCTCGCCCCACTGGATTTCAGTTAAGGCGTCGACCACTTGCTGCTTATTTTCGCTCGCCACAAAATGGTCTGCAAGGTTCAGAAACAGCGCGTCGCTGGCATTCATTTGGGCACCGGTCAGGCCTAAAAACAGCCCACAACCTTTTGGCATCTGATTAAGGAAATGCGTGGCGCCAACATCAGGGTATAAGCCGATAGTGATTTCAGGCATGGCCAGCAGCGACCGCTCAGTGACCACACGATGACTTGCACCATTCATCAGACCCATACCACCGCCCATCACAATGCCATCGCCCCAGACCACAAAAGGTTTTGGGTAGCTGTGTATAGTGTGATCGAGACGGTATTCCTGACTGAAGAAATCAGCCACTTCATCAACCAACTCACCAGGCTGATCGCGCATCGCATGATACATAGCAACAATATCACCGCCGGCGCAGAATGCTTTTTCGCCCGCGCCTTCCAGCCAGACACAGGCAATTTCATCGTCCCCGGCCCAACTATCAAGTTGCGGCTGCAACTGCTGGATCATCTCCAGACTCAGCGCGTTCAGCGATTTTTCAGAGTTTAACCGGGCAATACCAAGGCGTTTTCCACAGGCGGTTTGCCGTTCTTCGAACTTAACCACTGTACTCATGATGATTCCTTGTTGTTTGCGATTTAAGTTACAAAATTAAAGAATTGCGCGATCAATGTCCGCTAATAAGCGACGGCCAATAATCACCCGCATGATCTCATTTGTACCCTCAAGGATCTGGTGCACCCGGACATCACGGACATGACGTTCAAGTGGGTATTCCTTGATGTAACCGTAGCCACCATGAATCTGCAATGCTTCATTACACACCTGGAAACCAACATCAGTAGCAAAGCGCTTTGCCATCGCACAGTAGGTGGTTTTATCGGCGTCATTGTTGTCCACTTTAAATGCTGCCAGGCGCACCATCTGGCGAGCCGCAACCAGTTCAGTGGCCATATCAGCCAGTTTAAACTGCAACGCCTGAAACTGTCCCAGTTCCTTGCCAAATTGCGTACGCTCCAACATGTAGTTACGCGCGGTATCCAGTGCGGCCTGTGCCGTACCCACTGAACAAACGGCAATGTTAATACGCCCGCCATCGAGACCCATCATGGCAAATTTGAAACCTTCACCCTCGGCGCCAAGTAAGTACTTCGCCGGAATACGGACATCTTCGAAGGTAACCAGACGCGTAGGTTGTGCGTTCCAACCCATTTTCGCTTCTTTCTTACCGTAACTGACGCCTTCTGCATCAGCAGGCACCACAAAGGCTGAAACGCCTTTGGGTCCGGCTTCACCGGTTCGTGCCATAACGACCAGAACATCGGTGCTGCCAGCGCCAGAGATAAACATTTTCGAGCCATTCAGAACATAGTCATCGCCGTCTTTTTTGGCACTGGTACGCAGACTCGCGGCATCTGAACCGGCACCCGGTTCAGTTAAACAATAGGAACCGAGTTTCTCGCCGGTGACCAGCTCAGGTACCCACTCTTCAACTGCCTCAGCAGTGCCGAACGAGCCGATCATCCAGGTTACCATATTGTGAATGGTCATCATTGCCGTGGTGGCGGTACAACCCATCGCTAATTGTTCGAAAATTAACGCAGAATCGAGTCGGCTCATACCGAAGCCGCCGGCATCTTCTGGCGTGTACATGCCCATAAAACCCATCTCGCCAGCTTTGCGGAATACTTCAACCGGAAAGTGAGATGTTTCATCCCACTCCGCGGCAAAAGGTGCTAACTCTTTCTCAGCAAAAGCTTTTGCAGTATCGACAAACGCCTGTTGATCATCAGTTAAATTAAAATCCATGCCACACCCCGTTAGTTCAAGTTAATGGTCATATTCGGACCGTTGACGTCAGCGATATCGCTTTCGAACCAACGTGCGGTGATGGTCTTAGTTTCACTGTAGAACCGCACCCCTTGCTTGCCATACGCATGCAAGTCGCCGAAGAAAGAGCCTTTCCAGCCGGTGAACGAGAAGAACGGCAGTGGTACCGGAATTGGAATGTTGATACCAACCTGGCCGACTTCAACTTCGTGTTGGTATTTACGCGCTGCCGCACCACTTGCGGTGAACATTGAAGTACCGTTGCCGTATGGATTAGCATTGACTAACTCAATTGCCTCTTCCAGCGTATCGGTACTGGTCGCGCAAAGTACCGGACCAAAGATCTCGTTCTTATAGATCTCCATATCCGTAGTAACATCGCTAAACATGGTCGGTCCTACCCAGTTGCCATCCGGGAAGTCTTTCACTTCACAGTTCCGACCGTCGACCAGTAAGGTAGCGCCCTCTTCTTGTCCTTGCTTAATGAAGTTCTCAACCCGTTGTTTCGCTTGTGGGCTGATTAATGGACCATAAGCCGCTGCTTTATCATTCCAGGCACCCGGACGAACTTTTTTCAGTTCTTCTGCAATCTCAGGGATCCAGTCTTTCGCTGCGCCGACAAATACCGCAACAGAAATTGCCATACAACGTTGTCCGGCTGCACCTACAGAAGCGCCGACCAGGTTACTGATCACCTGACTCTTATTGGCATCAGGCATGATAACGCAGTGGTTCTTCGCACCCGCAAAGGCCTGAACGCGCTTCATGTTCTCGGTACCGCGACGGTAGATGTACTGACCCACCGGCACAGAGCCAACAAAAGAGATAGCCCGCACAGCAGGTTCATCAAGAATAAAGTCGACCTGGTCTTTGGCACCATGAATTACTTGCAACACGCCTTTTGGTGCGCCAGCTTGTTCAAATAACTCGACCAGACGGGTCGGCGTTAATGGATCCTGTTCAGAGGGCTTCAGAATAAAGGTATTACCGCAGGAAATCGCTAATGGGAACATCCACAATGGAATCATCGCCGGGAAGTTAAACGGCGTAATACCCGCGCAGACGCCTAACGGCTGAGTATAGCTGTAGGTGTCGATGCCGCGAGCGACGTTCTCTACGGTTTCACCCATCAATAACGATGGGATATTCGCTGCATGTTCAACGACTTCGATACCACGCCAGACGTCACCTTTAGCGTCATCAAAGGTCTTCCCGGTTTCGCTGGCAAGAATTTCGGCAATTTCATCATGATGTTCTTTCAGTAACGCCTGATAACGCATCATCACGCGGGCACGCTCAGAAACTGGCGTTTCTTTCCAGGTCAGGAAAGCCTTTTTGGCACTGGCAACCGCAGCGTCCATTTCTTCTTTGGTCGCACATGGCGCTTGGGCAATCACTTCCTGCGTTGCCGGGTTAGTTACATCAATCCACTGCGATGTTTTGGATTGAACAAATTCGCCATCAATATAAAGGGGTACTTTTTTAGTCATGTGAATTACCTCGTTGTGCTGACTAATGATTTATGGCTCGTATTTAAGCACTGAACCAGATTCTTTAACATTAACGATTTTGCCCCTATAATGGACAAAATTGTTATTTGAGATTCTTTTATGAGCCAACCGTCCAGCTGGCCCTTGCCGACCGGAAGTTCACGTATTGTGTTGCCACTCGAGCTCACCGAGCATCTGGCCCGGCACCCGCTCAGCAAACACTTCTATCCGCTGGCATACGGTCATTACCTGGAAGCGACCGGCCACCGCGTTAAACGTTCCATGCACACCGATCACTTGCTCATATTTTGTCACCGCGGTAGCGGCCATTATCGTGTCGAAACCGCGCAAGGCACTCAGTTTGGCAGCCTTAATGCAGGCCAGCTGTTACTGCTGCCGGCAGGCCTGCCACATGCTTACCAAGCTGATGCTGAAACGCCCTGGAGCATCTACTGGACCCATTTCAGCGGCTCAGAGTCAGCAAGGTGCATGGACATACTTGGTCTTGCTCCGAACCAGTTTGTGCTGACGCTGGATAACTGGCGCAGTCTGTTGCCAAACGTCACCGATTTACTCAACCTGCAACACCAGCGCTGGCAACGGCAGCGCGCGGTTCGTGCCGCGACCTTGCTACAAAGCCTGTTTGCTCAGCTGCCCGACCTGGCAAGTCAGGCGCAACAAGCACAGGACTTTGACCTGCTTGCACTCGAACGGTTCATGCAAGACAATAGCCACCGCAATCTGGACCTCGCCGATTTTGCCCGCGTCGCTGGCTTATCGCGTTTTCATTTTGCGAAAAAATTTAAAACCGTTACCGGCACATCACCGATGCGCTATTTTAACGAGCTGAAAATTAAACTCGCCTGTCAGCAACTCGACAGCAGCACAGACACCGTGCGTACCATCGCACAAAGTTTAGGGTTTGATGACCCCTACTATTTTTCCCGACTGTTCAAGAAAGTCATGGGTTTAGCACCCAGCGCTTATCGTGACAGTCACCAGGGACATAACTAAACGTCAGGAGCAGGCAACATGTGGATTCTTTGGGCAGTCACGGCGTTATGGGCCGCAAGTTTCTCACTTATCGGTGAGTTTCTCGCTGGCAACGTCGACGGCTATATTGCCGTATTCATCCGGATGCTGCTCGCCTTGCTGCTCTTTCTGCCCTTCTGGCGCCCCAAACGGTTAGCTGCACGAAAACAACTGCTGCTGGCCGGCATCGGTGCCATCCAAATTGGCATAATGTATCTGTTGCTCTATCACGCATTTATTTATCTGAGCGTCGCTGAAGTTCTGCTCTTTACGATTTTTACACCGCTGTATGTGACCTTAATTGACGACGTGCTATTTCAACGCAAACATCTGCCGGCTTCCTGGTGGTTGGCGGCAGTGCTGGCCGTACTCGGCGCCGCAGTGATTCGTTTCAACCCACTGAGCGACGAGTTTCTAACAGGCTTCTTGCTCATTCAGGGGGCCAACCTTTGCTTTGCCGCCGGGCAGGTATTCTACAAACGTTTGCCTCTGGGTGACGAACGCAATCAGGTGCACGTATTTGCGCTCTTTTTTATCGGCGCAACCGTCACTACCGGAATTGCCATGGCCGCTTTCGCCGACTTCAGCCTGCGCCCCAGTACTCAGCTGCAATGGGGTATTTTACTTTGGCTCGGTCTGGCCGCATCCGGCGTTGGCTACCTGGCCTGGAACCTTGCCAGCAAACGCGTGAATACTGCGCAACTGGCCACTATGAACAATATGCTGATCCCCGCCGGACTCTTAGTTAACTTCATCTTTTGGGGGAATCAGGTCGATTGGCTACGCCTGGCAATTGGCGCTGTCATCCTTGGCAGCGCTGTCTATGTTGCCTCGTTGCGACGGCGGTTAAATTAGCTCAACCGCTACCGCAACCGCTTCACCACCACCAATACAAAGTGAGGTGACGCCGCGCTGTTTACCGTGACGGCGCAGTGCGTGCAATAAGGTCACCAGTAAGCGTGCACCACTGGCGCCGATCGGGTGACCCAGTGCACAGGCACCACCATGAACATTCACTTTGTTATGGTCGAGTTCCATTTCCTGCATCGCCAACATCGTCACCATGGCGAACGCTTCATTAATTTCCCACAGGTCGACGTCGTCTTTCTGCCAGCCGATGCGTTCCAGAAGTTTGGTCATCGCACCGATAGGGGCAACGGTGAATTCTGCCGGTGCCTGCGAATGAGTCGCATGCCCCACCACGCGTGCCAGTGGCTGTAAACCACGTTTTTTCGCTTCACTTTCACGCATCAGCACTAATGCTGCGGCGCCATCGGAAATCGAACTTGAATTGGCCGCTGTAATGGTACCGTCTTTGGCAAAGGCCGGGCGTAACGAAGGGATCTTCTCAGGCATAGCCTTGCCCGGTTGCTCATCGATACTTACCGTTACATCGCCTTTGCGCGTGCTGTAAGTAACATCAGCTATTTCATCGGCAAACGCACCATCAGCAATCGCAGCTTGCGCCCGACGTAGCGACTCAAGCGCAAACGCATCCATCGCTTCACGGCCAAGTTTATAGTCATCGGCAGTACCTTGCGCGTAGCCACCCATCGCTTTGCCTTCATAGGCGTCTTCCAGACCGTCCAGCATCATATGGTCGTAGATCGTATCGTGGCCCATACGAAAGCCAGCACGTGCTTTCTTCAGCAAGTAAGGTGCGTTCGTCATACTTTCCATGCCTCCCGCAATAACCACATCCGCCGAACCCACATGCAACAAGTCATGGGCGAACATGACGGCTTTTAAGCCTGAGCCACAGACTTTATTGATGGTGGTCGCGCCAGCACTTTTTGGCAGTCCGGCATACAGTGTCGCCTGCCGCGCCGGCGCCTGACCGATCCCCGCAGGTAACACATTACCCATGATAACTTCACTAACATCGTCAGGACTTAGGCCACTCTCGGCGACCGCTGACTTGATTGCTGTCGCACCCAGGTTGGCTGCATCGACAGCACTCAAACTACCCTGAAAGCCACCCATTGGGGTGCGCTTCGCCGCAACAATTACCACTGCATCAGACATAAAATCTCCTCAAAAAACACAAAAGCGTTATCCGTTATTGGATAGTAGTTATTGGAGTTTAACGCGTTCAACCAATAACTAATATCTGCTAACTAATAACGCAGTTGCTGTTCTTACCTTTACGTTAACGTCAACTTGATTTAAGCTTAACGCTCTACCAAGCCAAAATGCAAGTAAAATGAACGATATCACCACATACAGCATCGGCGAACTGGCACGGGAATTTGACATTACCACCCGCAGTATTCGCTTCTACGAAGATCAGGGCCTGCTGGCGCCAACGCGTCAGGGGCAAACCCGTCTCTACACCAACAAAGACCGTGTGCGTCTGAAGCTAATTCTGCGCGGCAAACGGTTGGGATTCTCACTGGCTGAGACCAAGCGACTATTCGACCTGTACGACATGGAAAATAGTAGTGTCCGCCAGCTACATACGGTGTTGGAGTTGATTGATGACAAGCGGACATCGCTGCATCAACAACTTGAAGATATTAAAGTTTTATTAGTCGAACTGGGCAACCTGGAAGAACGTTGTCGGGACGAACTTAACGATTTGCAGCCTTCGGGCTCAGCGCAGCAATAGATTACGCAGGAGTAGTTATGATTAGCCAATTCAGCAGTTTAAATTTTGGTTTAGGCGAAACCGCCAATATGATTCGTGAAAGCGTCAACGCCTTTGCGCGTGATGAAATAGCACCACGTGCCGCGGAAATTGATGAGAAAAACGAATTTCCCGCCGATCTATGGCAAAAATTTGGCGAGCTTGGCTTGCTGGGCATGACGGTGCCGGAGCAATATGGCGGTTCAGGCCTGGGTTATCTTGAGCATGTGATTGCCATGGAAGAAATCAGTCGCGCATCAGCTTCCGTCGGCCTCAGCTACGGCGCACACTCGAACCTGTGTGTTAACCAGATAGCACGCAACGGTAGTGAAGATCAAAAGAAAAAATACCTGCCGAAATTATGTTCAGGTGAGCACGTGGGCGCTCTGGCAATGAGTGAACCCAACGCCGGCTCCGATGTGGTCAGCATGAAACTACGTGCTGATTTGCAAGGTGACCATTACCTCTTAAACGGCAACAAAATGTGGATCACCAACGGCCCTGAGGCCGATGTGCTGGTGGTTTACGCAAAAACTAGTCCTGATAAGAATTCCCGTGGTATCACGGCGTTCATCATCGAAAAGAATTACCCTGGTTTTCGTACCGCACAGAAGCTCGACAAACTGGGCATGCGCGGTTCCAACACCTGTGAACTGGTCTTTGAAGACTGCAAAGTTCCCGCGGAAAACGTATTAGGCGAAGTCGACGGTGGCGTCGAAGTACTGATGAGCGGCCTTGATTACGAACGCGCTGTACTGGCGGCCGGCCCGTTAGGGATCATGCAGGCCTGTCTTGATGTCGTCGTACCTTATTTACACGACCGCAAGCAGTTTGGCCAAAGCATCGGTCAGTTCCAGTTGGTGCAAGGTAAAGTTGCCGACATGTACACCCGAACCAATGCGGCCCGTGCCTATGTCTACGCCGTGGCACAAAGCTGTGACCGCGGTGAAACCACCCGTAAAGACGCCGCCGGTGCAATTCTTTACGCCGCTGAACTGGCAACACAACTTGCTTTGGATGCCATTCAATTATTAGGCGGTAACGGCTACATTAACGAGTACCCGACTGGACGCCTGTTACGTGACGCCAAACTGTATGAAATCGGTGCCGGTACGTCGGAAATTCGCCGCATGCTGATCGGTCGCGAACTGTTCAGTGAATCAGCTTAAGCTAGAGGAGCGTAATTGTGACGGTTCTATCCAGCTCAGTGAATACCAAAGACGAGACCTTTCTCGCCAACGCCGAGTCGATGCAGGAAGTCGTTGATGACCTGTTCGCCAACGTTGAAAAAATTAAACAAGGTGGTGGTCCGAAATATCAGGAACGCCATCTCTCACGCGGCAAATTACTGGCGCGCCAGCGCATTGAGAAGCTGGTTGATAGTGGCTCGCCGTTCCTCGAACTTGGTCAGTTCGCTGCCTGGGAATGCTACGACGATGACGTACCGGCAGCGGGTGTGGTCGCCGGTATCGGTCAGGTGGAAGGCGTACAATGCATGATCGTCGCTAATGATGCCACGGTAAAGGGCGGTACCTACTACCCGTTGACCGTGAAAAAGCATCTGCGCGCACAAGAAATTGCCGAACGTTGTCACCTGCCCTGCATCTATTTAGTCGACTCTGGCGGTGCATTTTTACCCCGCCAGGACGAAGTATTTCCGGATCGCGACCATTTCGGCCGGATCTTTTTCAACCAGGCCAATATGTCCGCTAAAGGCATTCCGCAGATTGCCGTGGTGATGGGCTTGTGTACCGCTGGCGGTGCTTATGTGCCGGCGATGGCTGACGAAAGTATCATCGTTAAAGAGCAAGGCACTATTTTCCTTGCCGGACCGCCGTTGGTTAAAGCAGCTACGGGCGAAGAAGTCAGTGCCGAAGAACTAGGTGGTGCTGATGTGCACACCCGGGTTTCCGGGGTTGCTGATCATTTTGCTATGAACGATGAACATGCATTAGCCCTGGCACGACGTTCGGTCGCACGGCTGAACTTCCAGCCTGCGAAACCGAATACGCCGACGCCAGTGAAACCGCCCCGCTACGACAGTAAAGAGCTGTATGGCATCGTCGGTACCGACTTACGCAAGCCCTACGACGTGCGTGAAGTCATAGCCCGGGTGGTCGATGATTCGGACTTTGATGAATTTAAACAAAACTACGGTAATACCCTGGTGACAGGCTTCGCCCGCATCCACGGATACCCGGTGGGGATTGTCGCCAATAACGGTATTTTGTTTTCCGAATCAGCACAAAAAGGCGCGCACTTTATTGAACTCTGCGCGCAACGCAAAATTCCACTGGTGTTTTTACAAAACATCACCGGCTTTATGGTCGGGAAAAAATATGAAGCCGAGGGCATCGCCAAACACGGCGCCAAAATGGTAACCGCCGTCAGCTGTGCCCAGGTGCCTAAGTTTACGGTGTTGATCGGTGGCAGTTATGGTGCGGGTAATTACGGTATGTGTGGCCGTGCTTATGACCCCACGCTGATGTTCATGTGGCCCAATGCCCGTATCTCCGTGATGGGCGGCGAGCAAGCCGCAGGCGTTATGGCGCAGGTCACCAAAGACAATCTTGCCCGTAAGGGTGAAACCATGTCAGCCGCCGACGAGAAAAAACTAAAACAACCGATCGTCGAACAATACGAGAAGCAGGGTCACCCCTACTACGCCTCAGGCCGGCTATGGGATGATGGCATCATCGATCCGGCGCAGACGCGTACAGTTTTAGGTTTAAGCCTTGCCGCTGCCAACAACGCACCGATTGCCGACACTAAGTTCGGCGTATTCCGGATGTAACAGGAGTTCGCATGAGTTATCGCTTTATCACGCTGACCTTTGCTAATCAGGTCGCCACGCTCAGGTTGAACCGTCCCGAAGTGCATAACGCCTTTGACGATGTCATGATCAGTGAGCTACTTGACGCCTTCCAGCAAATTGAGCAAGCGCCGGACTGCCGTCTGGTCGTGCTGGCGTCCAATGGCCGCAACTTTTCCGCTGGTGCTGATTTAGGCTGGATGCGCTCAATGGCCGATAAGAACTACGATGAAAATATGGCCGATGCCGGAGAACTGGCGCAACTGATGCAACGTCTGGATGAACTCAGTAAGCCAACGATTGCCCTGGTCCAGGGCGCAGCATTTGGTGGCGCGGTTGGTCTGGCAGCCTGTTGCGACATCGTGCTGGCTGAACAGCGCACCAGTTTTTGTTTGAGCGAAGTAAAAATTGGTCTCATTCCAGCGGTGATCAGTCCTTATGTCATGCGCGCTATCGGTACCCGGCAGGCACGCCGCTACATGCTTACAGCGGAACGTTTTGCTGCCACTGAAGCGTTACAAATGGGTCTGGTACACGAAATTGTTGACGATTTTGATACCGCGTTAACGCGTTATACCGATGCCATGCTGGGCAACAGTCCCGCTGCCGTTAGTGCTGCTAAGCAACTCATCGCCGACCTTGACCAACAGCCTATTGATGCCACGCATCAACGCCTGACCATCGAACGCATTGCTGCGATTCGTGTGTCGTCAGAAGGACAAGAAGGTCTCTCAGCGTTTTTAGAAAAGCGCAGCCCAAATTGGAAGAAGGATTCGCAATGATCAACAAATTGCTAATTGCCAACCGTGGTGAAATCGCCTGTCGCATTATGCGCACAGCGCGCGAGCTCGGTATAGCTACGGTAGCCGTCTATTCAGAGGCAGATCGTCACGCCCAGCACGTGCTGATGGCGGATGAGAGTGTCTTTATTGGTCCGGCTCCGAGTGCCGAAAGTTACCTGGTGATCGATAAAATTATTGCCGCGGCCAAGCAAACTGGCGCCGATGCCATTCACCCCGGCTATGGCTTTTTATCGGAAAATGAAGCGTTCGCCGATGCCTGTGCGGGGGAAAACATCATATTTGTCGGTCCGCCTACCAGTGCGATCGCAGCCATGGGCTCTAAAAGTGCCGCTAAATCCATCATGAGTGAGGCCGAAGTACCCCTGGTACCTGGCTATCACGGCAATGAACAGGGTTTGGAAAAACTTGCTGCCGAAGCGGAAACTATTGGTTATCCGGTGTTATTGAAAGCCGCTTACGGTGGCGGTGGTAAAGGCATGCGGGTCGTCGAAAAGACCAGTGAATTCAAAGCCGCATTCGATTCAGCCAAACGCGAAGCACAGGCATCCTTTGGCAACGACAAAATGCTGGTGGAAAAATACATCACCCGCCCCCGCCATGTTGAAATTCAGGTGTTCTGTGACCAGCACGGCAACGCTGTGTACCTTGCTGAACGTGATTGTTCAGTACAACGACGCCACCAGAAGGTCATCGAAGAGGCGCCGGCACCGGCATTGAGCGAACGCACCCGCCAGGCCATGGGTGAAGCGGCCATCCGCGCCGCACAAGCCATTGATTATATCGGCGCAGGTACCGTCGAATTCTTGCTTGATGTGGATAACAGTTTCTATTTCATGGAAATGAATACTCGTCTGCAGGTCGAGCATCCGGTGACCGAGATGGTGACCGGACAGGATCTCGTGGCCTGGCAGTTAATGGTCGCCAGTGGTGACACTTTGCCGTTAAGTCAGGATCAGATCCAGCTGACCGGCCATGCTTTCGAGGCACGTATCTATGCCGAAGACCCAGCGCATGACTTTCTGCCCAGCACCGGCGTCTTGCATCATCTGAGAACCCCGGAAACCTCAGCCAATGTGCGCATTGATAGCGGTGTCATCGAAGGCGACGAAGTCAGTGCCTATTATGATCCCATGATCGCCAAACTGGTGGTCTGGGGCGAGAATCGTACGATTGCCCTGCGGCGTTTGGTTCGGGCGCTGGATGACTACCGTATCGCTGGTGTGCGCACCAATATCGACTTCTTGCGCAGTATTGCCCGACATCCTGATTTTCAGCGTGCTGAGCTGACCACTCGTTTCATTGAACAGCATCACGATGCCTTATTCAGTGCCGCTCTACCCGACGCTATCGAAAGTTATGCTGTATTGGCAGCGCTGGCAGAAAATCTTTATGAAAAACAGCAGGCGGACGCCACTATCTGGCAACAGGCCCGCGGTTTTCGCGTTAACCAAAGCGAACAGTTCAGTCTTGAGCTAAAACACAACGACACCTCGTTAGATGTGCGTATGCGCCAACGTGACGGCCACTGGTACAGCAATTTTGATGACTCCGCATGGCTGGCAAGCTTGCACGGTGACCGTTTGCAGGTTACCCGCGATGGCCATCAATACTTCGTCTATGTCATGGCCACGGCACAGGATATTACCGTATTTTCCGACCAGCACAGTGTGCGCTTCGCGCGCCATTTAGTTGCCGATACCTTAATTCAGGACGCCGGCGAAGGTTCAATGACCGCACCAATGAACGGCACCATTGTCGAAGTATTGGTCAAAGCCGGTGATAAAGTCGAAGCCGAGCAACCGCTGGTCATCATGGAAGCCATGAAAATGGAATACACCATCCGGGCAGCCTATGCTGGTGAAGTGGAACAGGTGTTCTTTGCCGCCGGTGACCTGGTCAGCGATGGCGCTGAGCTGCTGAGTATCGCAGCAGACGAGGAGTAAGCATGAGCGAAGCAACGGTAAAAATTGTTGAAGTTGGACCGCGCGATGGCTTGCAAAATGAGCAGGCGGTAACCCTGGCTGCGAAAATTCAACTGGTAGACGATCTCAGTGCTGCTGGCCTTGGCTATATTGAAACCGGTTCATTTGTCAGCCCCAAATGGGTGCCGCAAATGGCTGACAGCGCCGACGTGTTCGCCGCGATTGAACGCCGATCTGGTGTAACTTATGCCGCGCTGACACCTAACCTCAAAGGTTTTGAAGCCGCCCGTGCAGCAGGCGCTGACGAAGTCGCTATTTTTGGTGCGGCTTCAGAAGGCTTCAGCCAGAAAAATATCAACTGCTCAATTGCCGAGAGTCTGGCCCGGTTTGAGCCGGTTATTGAAGCTGCACAGCAGGCAAATATCCGTGTCCGCGGCTATGTCAGTTGCGTTTTAGGTTGTCCCTATGATGGCGAAATTGCCCCTGCGCAAGTCGCCTGGGTCGCAGAGCAGCTATTCGCCATGGGCTGCTACGAAGTATCCCTTGGCGATACCATTGGCGTCGGCACACCGCTCAAAGCGCAGCGCATGCTTGCAGCTGTCGCAGAGAAGGTGCCAATGCCCCACCTGGCGCTGCACTTTCACAACACCTACGGCCAGGCATTGGCCAATATCGCCAGTTGCCTACCTTTAGGCGTGCGCACCATTGATAGCGCCGTGGCCGGTTTAGGCGGCTGCCCTTATGCCAAAGGTGCCAGTGGTAACCTGGCCACAGAAGATGTGGTGTATATGCTCCACGGTATGGGCTATGACACGGGCATTGACTTAGCAGCCTTAATTGGCGCCGGACAGCGGATTTGCCAGAGTCTTGGGCAGCAACCACGCTCTAACGTAGCGCTTGCCGAGTTAGCTAAGCAAACCAGTAACTAAAAACACCGGGAGGCCCAAAATGACAACGAAAATGATGTGGCAACCATCCGCAGATACCATAGCTGAAGCGCGCATGACTGATTTCATGCAGCGCATCAATTTAGATTTTGGCCTCGCTTTGGCTAACTATCACGATCTCCACGCCTGGTCAGTCGATCATAGCGCCGAATTCTGGCGTTACCTTTGGAACTACCTCGAAGTAATGGGTGATCCAGGAACGACTACGGTAACCGGGCAAGAGAAAATGCCAGGCGCAACCTGGTTTCCGCAAGCCCAATTAAACTTTGCCGAAAATCTTCTGCGTTATAACGATGATCGCACCGCTATTGTGTTCCGCGGTGAAGACGGCAGCCGTGAAGCCATCAGCTATCAGGAACTGCACCGACAAGTCGCGGCCGTGGCCTATCAGTTCAAGCAGCATGGGATTAAAAAAGGCGACCGCGTTGCTGCGATGATGCCCAACTGCATCGAAACCATCGTCGCGATGCTCGCCACGACCAGTCTTGGTGCAATCTGGTCGTCCTGTTCGCCGGATTTCGGTGTACAAGGTGTACTCGACCGCTTCGGCCAAATTGAACCCAAAGTATTTTTAACTGTGGACGGTTATTTCTATAACGGTAAACGTCTCGATATCAGTGACAAGACCCAGGCAATCCGGGCTGAGCTTAGCAGCGTCGAACTCTTTGTTATGGTTAAATTTGCAAACGTTGACCAGGCCCAACCGCAGGATAACCAGTGGTGGCATGACTGGATTGCTGAAGATGCGCCGTCTGCCCCTCTCGAATTTGTCACCACCGGCTTTAATGACCCGCTCTATATCATGTTTAGCTCAGGCACCACCGGCGTGCCGAAGTGCATCGTGCATGGTGCTGGCGGCACCTTGCTGCAGCACATGAAAGAGCATGCACTGCATACGGATCTTGGCCGCGACGACGTGTTCTTCTACTTCACCACCTGTGGCTGGATGATGTGGAACTGGCTGGTTTCAGGCCTCGCCCAGGGCTCAACCCTGGTGTTATTCGACGGCTCACCGTTTTATCCACAACCGTCGATACTGTGGGACATTGCTGAACAGGAAGGTATCAGCGTGTTTGGCACCAGTGCTAAGTACCTTTCAGCATTAGAAAAAGCTGACTGTAAACCAGCACAATCACATGACTTGAGAGCTCTGCGTAGTATCCTGACTACCGGTTCAGTACTGGCTCCGGAGAGCTTTGATTACGTCTATCGTGATATCAAAACCGATCTCTGTTTGTCTTCGATCTCAGGCGGTACCGACATTGTTTCGTGTTTTGCGCTGGGCTGCCCTGTCCTTCCAGTGTACCGTGGCGAATTGCAGTGCCGCGGACTGGGTCTGGATGTGCAGGTATACAACGATCAAGGCGAATGCGTAAAAGGTGAAAAAGGCGAACTGGTCTGCCGCAATAGCTTTCCCTGCATGCCTATTGGGTTCTGGAACGATGACGACGGCCAGCGCTATTTTAACGCTTACTTTGCCCGCTTCGACAACACCTGGGCACATGGCGATTACGCTGAACTCACCGAACATGACGGAGTTATTATTTACGGGCGCTCCGATGCGGTGCTCAACCCCGGCGGTGTGCGTATAGGTACGGCTGAAATTTACCGTCAGGTGGAGAAAATTGATGCGGTACTGGAGAGCATTGCAGTCGGACAAAGTTGGCAGGACGACGAACGTGTGGTGTTGTTTGTTCGGCTACGTGAAGGCGTAACACTGGATGACGAACTACAGCAGCAAATCCGTCAAACCATTCGGGCGAATGCGACTCCGCGTCATGTACCCGCGATCATCGCACAAGTGAACGATATTCCGCGCACCATCAGCGGGAAGATCGTTGAACTGGCCGTGCGTCAGGTGATCCACGGTGAAACCGTGAAAAATACCGATGCGCTGGCAAACCCGGAAGCCCTTGAACAATTTGCCAATCGTAAGGAACTGAACTGACCATGCGCGGCCACTGGGGATTAGCACGACGACTGCTATTGATAGCCTTACTTGGCATCGTGCTTACCCTATTGGCCGCACAGGTGGTGCTGCGCTCAGAAAATAAAGCGATAGCAGAGCGTTTGCAGGAAGACACCCGCCAGCTGGAAGATCATTTCCGCCAGGTCTTGCTGACCTACGCGTTCGCTACCGAATGGACTGCCCGAAATCTGGCCCGTGACCCCGAACAGGAATTACTGACACTGGCCGACGAATCAACAGCTTTGTTTTTGTATTATCCGTCTTTACGTCGCATTTTAGTGCTGGATGAAAACTTTGATGTGCTTTTTGAACGGGCATCGAAACAAGTTCAGCCGCTAACTACAGAGAATTTCCGTGATTCTGAAATTGCCGCGAAACTTAGCGCGAATCCACTTCTGCCCCACGCCCGCAGTGGCCGCGCCGGGCCTTTTTCTGACGCAATAGGCGATATCGTACTTGCTGCTGGCTACGAAAATGGCCAAACATCTAACTTTCTAACCCTGGTGGTCGATATTGATCATTTCTTTGATGGCCTGATCCGGAGTGAGATCACCGAAGGTTATCAAGTCGAAATCAGCATGGACGAACAAACCGTCTATCGCTTTGCGGGAAATGATGATTTACGCGATAAATGGGCGGTAAATCTACCGTTAAAATTTGCTTCGAACGAATGGCAGGTGCAACTTTGGCCAACCCCGGAACGTTTGGATGATATGTATTCCGCCAGTGTTCCCATGGTGCTTTTCGGCGGCTTGTTATTGAGTCTGGGCGGGCTTTTCCTCGGTTGGCGCTCACATCAGTTGCACCAACGCCTGCACGCACGCCAGCAGTTGGTCAGACAGGCAACCGAGCAACTCAAGCAAATGCATAAGACCGAAGACAGACTGATTTTCCTTTCGGATCATGACGCACTGACAGAGTTACCTAATCGCAACGGCTTACTGCGCTATTTACAGAATAAGATTCCCGATGTGGAACGCAATCAGCGCCCGTTGGTAATATTAGTGATAAGCATTGATGCTTTTCGCGATCTGAACCATGCGCTTGGTCACACGATCGGCGATGAGATTATCAAACGCATTGCCTTGCGCGTGCAAAAAGTCCTGCCTGCAGGCGCTTTTATTTCCCGCACCACCGTTGATACCTTTGTTGTGGTTTGCGAACTTGCTAATGATGAGCTCACGCAGGCATTGGCCGAAGCGATCCGCCACAATATCATGCCGCAGCTATTTATCGATCAGCATGAAATCTATTGCTCCGCCTCAATTGGCATCGCTTACGCGAAAGACGCCAACTACGATGTCGACAGCTTGCTATACAATGCCGACAGTGCACTTTACTGTGCGCGGCAACAAGGTTACTTCGGCATCGAGTTTTATCATCGCGATCAGCAACTTGAACTCAATCAACGCCGTGAGCGTTTGCAAGCGTTACGATCTGCATTGGAGAACAATCAGCTGGAGTTGCATTACCAACCCATCATACAGTTACGCGAATCGACAATTGTCGGGGTTGAAGCCCTGTTACGCTGGCGAACTGCGGACGGCGAGCTGATTGAACCACGCAAGTTTCTCGACCTGTTGGAACAGACCGGATTAATTTTTTCCATCACCGAGTTCATTTTTAAAACTGCATACCAGCAATTGTCCCAATGGCAAAAACAGTACGACAGTAAACTCACCATGTGTCTTAACTTGTCGCTACGCCAATTAACCATGCCGGAATTGCCAGAACTGGTCACCCATTACCGTAAACGTGCCCAATTAAGTCCGGACAGTCTCCAGCTTGAATTTGATGAATCGGTTTACCTGCAACTTTGTCGTAGCCATAAAGTGACCGTTGAACAACTTAAGAAACTTGGCATGCGTGTGTGCGTTAACGTTACCGGGGTCAGCAATTCATTACTCGAAGCGATTAGCTACTGTCCGCCGCATGTGGTAAAAATTGCACCAGAACTAATTGCTGAAGTACCAGCACAGGCGGTGCAAACCGAACTAGTTGAAAGTGTTATCCGTCTTGCTCAGAATCTTAATTTGCAAGTCATTGCTGTTGCCGTCGAAGAGCAACAACAAACCGATTTTCTATTACAACGAAATTGCGTGCTCGCGCAAGGCCACTATTTAGCGCCGGCGCTTCCCGCAGAAGAACTAACGGCACTGCTGCAACAACCTTTTACTCTGCAACAGCAACGCCCATCAGTGTTTTAACAGGAGTCCCTTATGCAACGCGAAAGTATGGAATTTGATGTCGTTATCGTCGGTGCCGGACCGGCGGGACTTGCCACCGCCTGTCGTCTCGCACAACTCGCTCAGGAAAAAGAACAAGAACTCATGATCTGTGTGGTTGAAAAAGGCTCTGAAGTCGGTGCCCATATTCTCTCCGGCGCAGTATTCGAAACCCGTGCACTTGATGAGCTATTTCCTGATTGGCAAGAGCGTGGTGCGCCGTTAACTACCGAGGTCACAGACGACCACATTTTTTATTTTAAAGACGCGCAATCAGCACGTCGGTTACCAAATTTCATGGTGCCGAAGACCTTTCATAACAAAGGAAATTACATTGCCAGCATGGGTAAGTTATGCCGCTGGCTGGCTGAGCAGGCAGAAAGCATGGGGGTGGAAATATTCCCAGGCTTCCCAGCCGCTGATGTCATCATTGAAGACGGCAAAGTGGCCGGTGTCATTACCGGCGACATGGGCGTTAACGCTGAGGGCGAGAAGAAAGACGGCTATGAACCAGGTATGGAATTGCGCGCTAAATATACGGTCTTTGCCGAAGGCTGCCGTGGTCATTTAGGCAAACGCCTGCAGGCCGAGTTTGATTTAGCCGAAGGCACATCGCCGCAGCATTATGCCATTGGCTTTAAAGAGATCTGGGATGTTCCCGCCGAACAACATCAACCCGGCCTGGTAGTCCACAGTGCCGGTTGGCCACTTACTAACGATGCCAGCGGTGGCGGCTATCTCTATCACGCGGAAGACGGTCAGGTCTACGTTGGCTTGATCATCGACTTAAACTACGCCAATCCTTATCTGAATCCGTTTCAGGAGTTCCAACAGTTTAAAACTCACCCAGAAATTGCCAAAGTGCTGAAGGACGGAAAACGTGTCACCTACGGCGCCCGTGCGATTACTAAAGGTGGTTTTTACTCACTACCTAAAATGACCCTGCCTGGCGGCCTGCTGGTCGGCTGTAATGCCGGTACGTTGAATTTCGCTAAGATCAAAGGTAATCACACCGCAATGAAATCCGGCTTATTGGCGGCTGAATCACTTTTTGACGCCATCTCCGACGGGCAATCGCAGACTGAACTCACAGAGTTCACTGAGCGCTTTAAGCAATCATGGCTTTATGACGAGTTGTACCGTTCGCGTAATTTCGGCCCGGCGATTCATAAACTCGGAACCTGGCTAGGTGGCGCATATAACACGCTCGACCAGAATTGGTTCGGTGGTAAGCTTCCGTTCACCATTAAAGATGAAAACCCAGATTTTAAATGCACGGGCAAAGCGACTAAATATGAACCTATTGATTATCCTAAACCCGACAATAAACTAACTTTTGATCGTTTGTCGTCGGTGTATATTTCAAATACCAACCATGCAGAAGATCAACCCTGCCATTTGCAATTGAAAGACGCAGATATTCCGTTGACGGTAAATCTTCCTGAATACGCTGAACCCGCCCAGCGTTATTGTCCTGCTGGTGTTTATGAAGTGGTCGAAGAAGAAGGTCAGGCGGTATTTAAAATAAACGCGCAAAACTGTATTCACTGTAAAACTTGCGATATTAAAGATCCGAGCCAGAATATAACCTGGGTTACCCCAGAAGGTGGCGGTGGTCCAACTTATCCTAATATGTAAAAGTAAGCGAAAGCAGACAGAAAAATAAGCTTGCTGTCTGCTTTTAATTTATATTTAATAGCGGTTCCTTAGTTCATTAATCAACGAAAATTGGAAAATAATATGAGTGACTTTATAGATATTCTGACACACGGACGACGTCTTAAAGCTGCTGTAAAGGAATTATCTATTGCTGAATTAGAATCCGTACAAACTAAATTAGCGAAAGTCATAGATGACCGTCGCGAAGAAGAAGCAGAGTTAAGAAAATTAGAAGCTGAGAAGCAGGAAAAAATTCAAGAGCTTAGAAAAGCCATGAACGACGCTGGCATTGGCGTTGATGATTTGGTTGATGGTCCGCTGCCAAGCGCTAAAAAACAGCGTAAACGCACGCCTAAACCACCTAAATATGCTATTAGTGATGCCAATGGTGAGCGTATCACCTGGACCGGTCAGGGACGCATGCCAAACGCACTTAAAGATGCCCTGGCAAAAGGTCATAGCCTGGATAAATACTTAATTAAATAATCTTTGAAAATACGTTTTAATAATAAAAGCTCCGCTTTTGCGGGGCTTTTTTTTATTTCTTCATCCAGTTAATTAGCTTTGCTAAGCTTTAATAATACACCGCCGCACATTCCCCATAAACTTGACAAACTTACTAACCATTTCCTATGCTTTTTAAGCTAGTTAAAACAAGGAGGAAACTATGAAAACCAATAAATTGGTAGCACTAATTTCCAGCGTTTTACTTACGGCTCCAGCGTGGGCTCAGAATCCTTATTTACAAGCTGACGACACCTGGATTCAAATCAGCGGTACCGTAGAATCAGTCTCGGCCGATACTTTTGAACTTGATTATGGTGACGGACTGGTAACGGTAGAAATGGATGACGGTGATCGCGATGCCGATGCTTATAAGCTTTTGCCTGGCGATAATGTTACTGTTTCCGGGTTAATTGACGATGATTTCTATGAGATGACGAGCATTGAAGCGAGCAGTGTCTACGTAGAAAACATTGGTACCTATTTTTACGCCAATAGTATCGATGAGGAAGATCAAGTCTTCACCTTCACGGTGCCGATTGTGGTCTCTCAGGCAACTGTACGCGGCACAGTCACCTCTGTTGATGCCGGCGCAGAAGAGTTCACTCTTAACACAGGTGCCCGCTTGCTCACGGTCGAAGTGGATGAAATGGCGTACAATCCAGTCGACGACGAAGGTTATCAACAAGTTGACGTAAATGACGTGGTCAGCGTCACCGGTGTTATCGATACCGACCTTTTCGAAGGCCAGGTGTTTGAAGCGGATTACGTGACAACGTTAATTGATAACAATTAACTGATGGCCCCCGCCAGTGGTACTTTTTAAGTGCTACTGGAAATATAAAAAAGGCGCTTCGTGCGCCTTTTTTATTTATGAAATTAAGCTTATTGGCAATTATTGAATTTCGATCCGGATTTCACCGATACCTACATCGATATTAACCCGCGCATCACCCTGCCCGCGGGCTTTGCCTGACGCGCTGATAAAGTGGCGCTCGTTTGAAGTGCTGTCGCCGCCGATGATCTTAACTTCACCGATACCAACGTCCGTTTTTACATCAGCGATAGCGCCCACAATCACCAGGTCAATCTCGCCAACACCCAGATCAACATTCATATCTGCAGCATCAAGAGAACCAGTAATTTCGCCAACGCCAAGGTCAAGTTCCACTGCAGCAACCTGTGGTAATCGAATGGTCCAATCGAGCTTGATGTTCTCTTGCTCCGGTACGCGCAAATCTAACCGATCACCGTTTTGCTCAGCAACAAGCTCAACTGCATCCAGGTTAGCTTCACCAAAAAACGATGCGTCACTTTCTTCGACATGAAGCTCGATTTCTAAAGTACTTCCTTTCGCACGTTCAAAAGTGACAGTGCCGACACCGGATTCGATACTTAATTCCGTTGCTTCACTCACACTGTAGCTTGCTTCGATGGTACGCTCGTGAGCGTTAGCAACGCTGGCTAAAGGTAAACTTAATGCCGTTACTGAGGCGATTAAAAATAAAGCTGAAAACCAAACGCTTTGTTGACGTGTCATGTTAAATCTCCCACATTTCTTAGTTAATTATTAATCGTTAGTTCAAGTCGTTTATTGAAACTATGAAGATGTATATGCAGATAACGTGCCAAAACAACATTTTTGTTATTTATCAGAATCTTACAAACAACAGCACCCAACGCAAGCGATTCTAAGTTCGCCAATTCCGCAATTTTATGTTGAAATTCGCCAATCATCCCAAGCAAGCAGAGCCATGACCTACTCACTCGAACCCATCGGCGAGATTCGCTCGCCCTACGCGGAAAAGTTTGCGGTGCCCCGTCAACCGGGCCTGGTCACTGCGGCCACAGCGACCATTGTGCTTAACGGTGACTACGCGGTGCCGGAAACCACCCGCGGACTCGACCGTTTTAGTCATATCTGGGTGTTATTCCTGTTTCATCAGAACCTCGCCCAGGGCTGGCAACCACTGGTGCGCCCGCCGCGGCTTGGTGGCAATCAGAAGGTCGGCGTGTTTGCCACGCGCTCGACCTTCCGTCCGAATGGCATCGGCATGTCGGTGGTCAAGCTGCTCGGCATTGAACAGCACCATCAGCAGACCTTCTTGCATGTCGAAGGTGGTGATTGGGTGCAGGGGACGCCGGTTATCGACATCAAACCTTATGTTCCCTACGCCGATGCCTTACCTGAGGCGCAAGCAAGCTTTGCGCAACATGCACCTGCTGCAGCGATGGCCGTGCGGTTTTCCAGCGCTGCTAAGCGCAGTATCGAACAGCTTGCTGACAGCTATCCGCAGCTAGAGCAGCTGATTACCCAGGTGCTGCAACAAGATCCACGACCTGCTTACCACCAGCAAAAGGTGACGGATAAGGTCTACGGTGTCCGCTTGTATGATCTCAATGTGCAATGGCAGGTCGAAAATAACGAAAATCATGTGATAAACATCAGTAAAGCCTTTTGACTAGGTGCTGCTGCTGATAGAATTTCACTCTATCTATTCATTCGCACAAGGACTATCGGGAATCATGCGTACCAGTCACTATTTATTAGGTACTTTGAAAGAAACGCCCGCTGATGCAGAAGTCATCAGCCATCAACTCATGCTGCGCGCGGGTATGATCCGGAAAGTTGCGGCGGGATTGTATACCTGGACGCCAACCGGATTGCGGGTGTTACGCAAAGTCGAAGCTGTGGTTCGGGAAGAAATGGAAAATGCGGGTGCCTTAGAAGTCCTGATGCCAATGGTGCAGCCGGCAGATTTATGGGAAGAGTCAGGCCGATGGGAAGACTATGGCCCGGAGCTACTGCGTTTGCATGACCGTAACCAACGTGATTTCGTGCTTGGTCCAACCCATGAAGAAGTTATCTCAGAGTTAGTCCGTAAAGAAATTAACAGCTACAAACAGTTGCCGCTGAACTTGTTCCAGATTCAGACGAAGTTCCGCGATGAGATCCGCCCGCGCTTTGGTGTGATGCGTGCGCGCGAGTTTATTATGAAAGATGCCTACTCTTTCCACCTGGATCAGGCCAGCTTGCAAGAAACCTATGACGCTATGCATAAAGCTTACTGTCGGATTTTTGAGCGCCTCGGATTAGACTTCCGTCCGGTGATTGCCGATACCGGCTCGATTGGTGGTAGCTCCTCCCACGAATTTCATGTTCTGGCTGAGTCCGGCGAAGATGACATTGCTTTCTCTGACAGCTCTGATTACGCCGCAAACGTTGAGTTAGCCGAAGCTGTTGCACCGGCGCAAGAACGCCCTGCTGGACAAGCGCAGATGGAAAAAATCGCCACACCTAACGCGAAAACCATCGATGCTTTAACCGAGCAATTCAAACTGCCGGTTACCCAAACTGTAAAAACTCTGATTGTGCATGGCGCTGAAGAAGGCCAGTTGGTGGCCCTGATGATCCGCGGTGACCACAACCTGAATGAAATTAAAGCGGCGAAATTGCCACAAGTTACAAGTCCGTTAGTTTTCGCAAGCGAAGAAGAAATTCGCGCAGCAATAGGCGCAGGCCCCGGCTCTTTAGGTCCTGTGGATCTGCCACTGGAGCTGGTTATTGATCGCAGCGTTGCCGTGATGGCAGATTTTGCCGCAGGCGCCAACGAAGATGGCTATCATTTCTTCGGTATCAACTGGGAGCGTGACGTTGCATTGCCAGCAGTCGCAGATTTACGCAACGTGGTAGAAGGCGATCCAAGCCCGTGTGGTCAGGGTACCCTGCAAATTAAGCGGGGAATTGAAGTCGGCCATATTTTCCAATTGGGCACCAAGTATTCAGAAGCGATGAAAGTGGGTGTGCTGACCGACACCGGGAAACACGAGATGTTAACCATGGGCTGCTATGGTATTGGCGTTTCCCGTATTGTCGCCTCTGCTATCGAGCAGAACCACGACAAATTTGGCATCACCTGGCCTGACGCGTTAGCGCCTTTCCAGGTCGCTATCGTGCCAATGAATATGCACAAATCCGTGCGGGTACAAGAGACAGCAGAGCAACTCTATGCTGAACTGAAAACCGCCGGAATCGACGTGTTATTTGATGATCGCAAAGAGCGTCCGGGCGTCATGTTTGCCGACATGGAATTGATCGGAATACCGCATCAAATCGTAATTGGCGAGCGCAATCTTGACGAGCAAGCAGTCGAATACAAAAACCGCCGTAGCGGCGAGAAAACGAAAGTCGCTATTGCCGAAGCTTTGCAGACCCTCCAAAAGGCTTTGCACGACTAATCGCTGCCATATCAACATAAAACATCCGAACAAAATTGAAGCGCCCCAGCGTTGGACATTCCAGCGACTGGGGCCTGTCAAATTTATGAAAATGTCACCTATGTCATGGTTCTATTTTGGGGGGACCGTCATGTATGCCGCCTGTTTTGCATATTCAGCTGGTGGGTTAGAGCCCGCATCTGATATGAGATCTGCCTTTGAGCCATTATACAAATTAGGGATTGCAACAATTCACTAAATGGTGAATTTTTGTCGCTATTTGTCATCGTACTAAATAAATTTTAGAATTGATGTTCAACTAGAAGCCTGAGGGAAACGGCCAATGTCACAGTCGAAGGAACACTCGAACCAAAAAGATGCGTCGATACCCGCCGACCACCGAAGAGAAAAAGAAAGACTTGCTTCTCTACACGCATCGAATTTACTGGACTCGCAACCCGGAGCACAGTTTGACCGTATTACCCGGTTAGCACAGACCATCTTTGATGTTGAGGTCGCAACAATTTCCCTTATTGATGTAAACAGGCAGTGGTTTTTGTCCAAGTGTGGATTAGACGCAAAAGAGACGTCGAGAGAAGTCGCTTTTTGTGCTCATGCTATCCATGAAGATGAAATTTTGGTGATCGAAGATGCACGCGCTGATGAGAGGTTCAAGGATAATCCTCTGGTTACGGGATCCCCCTATATCCGCTTCTACGCTGGCGCAGTACTTCGAGATCCTGAGGGTCTACCACTCGGTACCCTCTGCATCTTTGACCCGCGCCCGCGGAAAATGTCTGAACGGGAAGAACGTACCCTCATCGCACTCCTCGACGTCGCACAACACGAGATTTTCCAGACCACAGAGGACACTATTGAGCGCGCGTCAATGCAACTGAAGTTGTCAAAGGATCCAGTAACGAATGCGTATTGGGAGCATGCCTTTGCCGATGAGATAAGTCGCATCTCGACCCCGGAGAGCGCTTCATCTCCCTATTGCATAGCAGCTCTCGAAGGAGCCAACTTCCCCGTAATATCAAGAGCGTACGGCCGTGCTGTGGGCGATGAGATCTTGTATGAGTTGTCGAACCGGGTTCAGCGCTTTTTTGCTGACTTTGAAAAGGTTGTTTTTGCAATAACGAAATCTGATCGACTCATCACCTATTTCTCGGATTCAAAAGAAGAGTTTACGAGTGAAAAAGCCCAACATGAGTTACTTCGCAAGCTAAAAGAAGCGCTGCTTGACCCATTTAGAACGTCGGTTGAGGATTTTACTCCCAATATCAATGTAGTCTTCATCTCCGAGGAAGCCTCTCATCCTTATCAAGAAGTCTTAAAGAGTCTTGATATTTCCCTCGACTACCTCCAGAAAAATAAAGGTATTCAATATGAAATAGTATCCCCTTGGCGAAGAGCACAGTCAGAGCGTTTCTTTGAAGTCACTCGTGGTCTTGATGACGCTATTTTTAACGATAAATTGAGGTTGGTGTATCAACCAAAGGTTCGTTCTGTTGATCAAAATGTCGTTGGGTTTGAAGCTCTGTTGCGCTGGAACCATCCTACACTTGGGGTTGTTTCGCCATTAGAAATCGTCGAATCCGCGAAAGAGAGCGGGAAAATGTTACGTCTGGATCAATGGGTCATCGATAGCGCGGCCAGGGAATTTTCCCGATGGGAACGCCAAGGCTTATTTACAGCCAAAATTTCTGTAAATATCTCTGCCGATACTATTCAGTCTAAAGAATTTCATAGCTGGTTAAGACTGCATATCGATGGCGGCATTATCAAGCCTTCTTGTATCGACATTGAGATAGTCGAAAGTTCTATCATTGAAGACTTCGATTCGGTTGTTGAAGCCATGCATAAGATTATCGACATGGGGTTCAGCTTCTCGTTGGATGATTTTGGCACAGGTTATTCAAGTCTGGCCTATTTGAAGCAGCTTCCGATCTCGACGCTTAAGATCGACAAGTCATTTATTAATGAGATCGTTGAGGAACAGAAAGCAGCATCAATGTGTTTGAATATTATAAGAACTGCGAGGGATATGGGCATGACCTGCCTGGCCGAAGGCGTAGAATCGGTCGAGCAGTTTCAACTCGTCAGAGCCTTTCACTGTGAGCAGATCCAAGGCTATTACTTTTCAGAGCCAATTGAAGTTAGTGAGATTCATAACCGGATCGACGCTTTTGGCGCTATACGCTAAGGGGTCTTTTCCACTTATTCCATGACTTTATAAAGATCATGCGAAGCCGGGCAAAATGCCCGGCTTTTTTATCTTTAGCTTTCCTGCCCAGCCAGCGGCTCGACGTAGTGCAGGTGCATGTCCCATGGGAAGTGGATCCAGGTTTCCTGCTCGAGATCGGCGACGTAATCATCGACCAACTTCATGCCTGCCGGTTTTGCATACACCGTAATAAATTTTGCTTTGGGCAAGCGCTGACGTAAGAACTTCATAGTGTTACCGGTATCGACCAAGTCATCAATGACCAGGAAGCCAGCGCCGTCGTCGGTGCAGCTCACATCTTTAACCAGAGTGACGCTGTCACGCTGGCTGTCATGGTCGTACGAGCTCACGCAAACGCTTTCAACTAAGCGCACATTCAGCTCACGTGCCACAATGGCAGCTGGAACCAGACCGCCGCGGCTCACCGCGATTATGCCCTGCCATTGCTCAGCAGGTAGTTGCCGGCGCGCCAACTCTTTCGTAGCGCGGTGCAGTTCTTCCCAAGATACGAAAAATTCGCGATTTTCATGCCATCCCATGATGAATTACCCCAACCAGATAAATTTTGCGATGAATAAAGCAGCCAGTATAGCGACACTCCAGTTAAGATCGTGGTAACGCCCTCCCAGGGCTTTCACCACCACATAACTAATAAAGCCTAACGCGATACCGTCAGCAATTGAATACGTTAAAGGTGTCATTAACAATACCACCGCAACAGGTGCGGCCTCGGTGACATCGTCCCAGTCTACCGAACGTAACGTAAATAACATTAACACCGATACATAAATAATTGCGCCAGCCGTAGCATAGGCTGGCACCATGCCCGCAAGCGGGGCAAAAAATATAGCTAATATAAACAACAGGCCGACGATAACGGCGGTCAGTCCTGTTTTACCACCAGAAGCGACACCCGATGCTGACTCAATATAACTCGTTGTCGTTGAGGTACCCAGCATAGAACCTGCAACAGAGGCAGTGCTATCCGCCATCAACGCTTTCTCTAGTCGGGGTAGATTTCCCTTCGCATCAGTCATGCCCGCCCGTTGCGCCACGGCCATTAAGGTGCCCGAGGTATCGAACAAGTCAACGAATAAAAACGCGAAAATAACGCTTAGCATCGCTACATCAAAAGCGCCGGCAATATCGAGTTGCATAAAGGTGGGTGCCAGACTCGGGGGCATAGCGACTATCCCCTGATAGCTGACATCGCCCAACAACCAACCGAGCAGGGTGATAAACAAAATGCTGATAAGTGCTGCACCCTGAACCTTGCGGGCAACTAACCCGATGATCAAGAAGAATCCTAACCCAGCCAGAAGCACCGAGATTTGAGACAGATCACCTAAAGTCACCAGAGTCGCATCATGTCCGACAATGATATTGGCGTTTTGCAGACCGATGAGCGCGAGAAACGCGCCAATACCCGCAGCTATCGCAAGCCGCAGCGTCACCGGAATCGAATTAATGATCCAGGCGCGGATCTTTAGTGCCGATAAAACAAAAAACAGAATACCTGAGAAGAACACGGCCCCCAATGCGGCCTGCCATTCATATCCCATGCCGAGCACAACGCTGTAGGTGAAAAACGCGTTTAGCCCCATTCCAGGAGCGAGGGCAACCGGGTAGTTCGCCCATAAGCCCATGATCAAACAGCCAATAGCGGCGGCCAGGCAGGTAGCGACAAAGACCGCACCATAATCCATGCCCGCCTGACTGAGAATAGATGGATTGACGAAAATAATGTAGGCCATCGTCAGGAAGGTCGTGACACCACCTATCATCTCAGCTTTTACCGAACTTCCCTGTGCTTTTATTTGAAAAAGTTTTTCTAACACCGCCTGCATTCGTGTTCCCCACTCTTGGCCCGTAGCTAAGTTGCAGTTAAAAAAATCGCGCCATTTTACCTGAATCTGAGTCCAATTGCCTAACTTACCTATGGTAGAATGTCCGACTAAAATAGATTCACAGAGACCGCTCAGCATGAGCTGTAAGTAAGGAGTTATAGATGCCAAAAGCTATTTTTATCGATCATGACGGTGGCCAGTTTGAAGCTGAGATCCCAGTTGGACAGAGCCTGATGGAAGGTGCCGTGGATAACATGATTGACGGTATTATTGGCGAATGCGGCGGCGTGATGTCCTGTGCAACCTGCCACTGTTATGTCGCAAAAGAGTGGGAAGATAAACTACCACCGGCTTCCGAACGCGAAGAAGATATGCTGGATATGGCCATCGATCCGAAAGAAAATAGTCGCTTAAGTTGTCAGATCGAAATGACCGACGAGCTTGATGGAATTACCGTTTATTTACCGCGCTCGCAATTTTAGGGCGCGGCAATCTGCATAAAGACTTCATCATGATAACCGGTGGTCACACGGATCACGCCACTTAACGCGTCATCAACCTGATGATCACCGGTATCGACCAATAAGGGTCTGCCGTCCAGGTGTTGCAGTTTACGCTTGCTGGCAACGACCCGAATAGCATCTTTACCTAAATGCGCCAGCAGTTTAGAACTGAGTTGTTGGTTACCGCGACCAAATAAGTGCCCTTGCCCGCCAATGACGGTGACGACGATCACCGCCGCTTGTTGTTCCTTGATGATCCATTGTTCAAGCTGCTTTGCCGTGACATCCTGCGCGAATAACTTGCCATTTTTGACAACATCCACGCCTAACAACGTATTCGGCAGCTGTAAGTCTTCCATGATGGCGGCCACAGTCGAGCCTGAGCCCATAATGTACAGCACATCGTCTTCCATACTTTCAATGAAATCAGCGGCAATATCAGCAAGCACCAGTTCATCACTTTCCCTGCCGCCCATTTTTACCGCCTGCACATAACGCAGCTCGGCCGGCACCAGTAATTCACCGAAGCGTTTCGCCCGCACTGTGCCCTGGCGAAATGCGGTTTCATCAATATCCATGACATCGGCGTGAGTCACTGTGGTTAACTCACCACGCACCATTTGCGCCATAACTTTGCCAGCTGCGCGTGGGCTGACCGCATAAACGCCCGAGTGAATCTTAACCCCGGCAGGAATGCCTAACACCGGCTGCTCTGCCGGGCATATCCCATGGATATCACGGGCTGTACCGTCACCGCCGGCAAACACCAGCAGGTCAACCTTGGCGTCCTCAATCAGCCGGCGCGCCAGCTCCTTGCTATCCGTTGCGGTAGAGGGGTCGGCGCCCTGATAAACAACCTCGCACTGCAGTCCGGCAAGCTGGCAACTTTGCTCCCCTAACAGGCCCGCCCCTGTTGAAATCTTAATCTGTGCTGCATCATTCAGGAGTTGCTCAAGCGCCTGAGCCGCCCGTTGCGGTGCTTTCGCTTCAGCCCCGAGTTGCTGGGCTAATGCAGCGGTATCAGCACCGTCACTGCCCTTTAAGGCCACACTGCCACCCAGACCCGCCAATGGATTAACGACTAAGCCAATATGAAACCTGTTCATGCAACACCTTGATAGTTGAGCAACTGCCGGGCGCTTGGCCAGGGTTGTTGATAGGTTTGGGCCAACGCCCGGGCGAAACGCTCCGCCCGCGGCGGAAGCCCTTCGGTCAGATAGGTTACCAGCTGCTGCTGCACGGCAGCGGTGAAAGCCTGGCGATCCACTGACGCACCATTTAAGTTATCGACACTCACCTGAAAAGGAACGCCCGCGCACAACGAGAACAGCCATTCCAGTGCCTGAGGCTTGCGCTCAACCTGCTCAAATTGAGCTTGTTGAGCGGCGTCACGGCCATCAGGTTCGTACCAGTAGCCATAATCTTCAAGCTGCCGGCGCGCCGGACCGGCAATACACCAGTGGGCAATCTCATGCAGCGCCGAGGCGAAGAAGCCGTGCGCGAAAACAATCTCGTGGTCAGCAGCGGGCGTGCTTGCGGCGCGATACAAAGGTTCATCATCACCGGCGACCAGGCGCGTGCGATAATCTGCGTAAAAACAGTCGTCAAATAGTTTTATGAGCGTCTGATAATCTGCGTGCGACATGGCTTATAGCTGTGGATTTGGGTTTTGTGCGCGCTGTCTTAACCAATGATCAACGATCACCAAAGCTGCCATTGCTTCAACAATAGGCACACCACGAATACCCACACAGGGATCGTGCCGGCCGCGGGTGACCACGGTCTGTTGTTGGCCGAACCGATCAATGGTCTGGCCAGGCTTGGTGATACTCGAGGTCGGCTTGAAAGCGACTTCAGCAATTACCGTCTGCCCACTCGTGATGCCACCCAGCACGCCACCGGCATGATTACTAAGGAAGCCCTCAGTGGCACTGATTTCATCGCGATGCTCGCTACCTAATTGTGCGGCGACGGCAAAGCCATCACCAATGCTGACGGCTTTCACTGCGTTGATGCTCATCAGCGCTTTAGCTAAATCAGCATCAAAACGATCAAAAACCGGCTCGCCAAGGCCTACCGGCACACCTGTCACTTCCAGGCGCACCCGTGCACCTACTGAGTCGCCCTGCTTTAATAACTCCCGCAGGTACTCGCCAGCTTTTTCCGCAAGCACGGCATCGGGGCAGAATAACGGATTTTCCCGCACCTGTTGCCAGTCAAAGGAAGCTTTATCCGGTGCCGTCTGATGCGGACCAATTTGCACCACCCCAGCGTTAAAGGCGACGCCAAACTGCTCGGCCAGCAGTTTCTTAGCAATGGCACCAGCGGCAACCCGCATTGCGGTTTCCCGTGCTGAGGAGCGACCACCGCCGCGGTAATCACGCACACCGTACTTATGATGGTAAGTGTAATCCGCATGCCCCGGGCGAAACAGGTCTTTAATGTCTGAATAGTCTTTGCTGCGCTGATCGGTGTTTTCGATCAGTAAACCTATCGGCGTGCCGGTGGTGACACCTTCAAATACGCCCGACAGGATTTTCACCTCGTCGGCTTCGCGCCGCGCTGTGGTATAACGATTCTGGCCCGGCTTACGGCGATCGAGTTCGTGTTGTAAATCTGCTTCACTTAGCTTTAGGCCCGCCGGACAGCCATCGACAATAGCACCAATCGCAGGACCATGGCTTTCGCCAAAGGTGGTCACCCGAAATAACTCTCCAAAACTATTGCCCGGCATAGTGGTTCCTAAAATTTGCTCTGGTGTTCAAGCAGTTCATGTCGTGTCAGTAAGAATACGCCATCACCGCCGCGTTCGAAAGAGAGCCAGGTAAATGGCACATCAGGGTACAGCTCGGCCAGATGCACCATGGAATTGCCCACTTCACAGATAAGAATGCCCTGCTCGGTTAAATGGTCCGGCGCTTCGCGCAGTATGGTGCGCACCAAATCAAGACCATCGTCGCCTGCGGCCAGACCCAATTCGGGTTCGTGGTGGAACTCAGCCGGCAGGTCAGCCATGTCTTCGGCATCAACATAAGGCGGATTCGTCACGATTAAATCGTACCGCTGACCGGCAACTGCGCTGTACAGATCAGACTGCATCGGAAATACCCGGTGTTCAAGCTGGTGAAAGGCGATATTCTCTTCGGCCACGGCCAACGCATCCGTTGAGATATCCAGCGCATCCACTTCAGCTTCCGGAAATGCATAAGCACAGGCAATGGCGATACAGGCACTACCGGTACATAAATCGAGAATATGCTGCGGGGCTTCGGCCAACCAGGGCTGAAATTCTTGTTCAATGAGCTCAGCGATGGGTGAGCGCGGTACCAGCACCCGCTCGTCAACTTTAAAGGGTAATCCCGCAAACCAGGCTTCACCGGTTAAATAGGCGGCGGGCTTACGTTCCTCGATCCGGCGTTGTACCAGTTTAACGAAGGCTTCGCGCTCGCTCAGTGTCAGCCGCGCCCCACGAAATTCATCCAGTTGCGCGATATCCAGGTGCACCACATGTGCCAGCAACACTAAGGTTTCACTTGCCGCATTGTCCGTACCATGACCAAAGAATACATCAGCACGCTGTAACGAGCTGATGCCCCAGCGCCAATAATCTTCAACACTAACGAGTTCGTGAATAGGTGATTCCACAAAACACTCCAAAAAGTTAATCAGGCTCGGCAACGGCCATACGGATAAACTTGCCCCGCCATTGTTCGGCGTCAAGCACCAGTTCAGCAATGCCCGCAGTCGGAAACAGCATAGGTTCGATGGTTTTATCGAGTGCCGCCACAAGATAACTGACAAAAGGCATGTGCGACACGATAGCAACGTGTTTGACTTTAGAACCACGATGCTGCAGCTCGGCGAACAGCCAGTCGCTGACTTGTTCCGCCTGGCCATCCGGGGTAATCGCATCGTTAACTTGTTCGTTCTGCACCTTGACCTGGCGGCGTAACAACGAAGCGGTTTGCCGGGCGCGAATATAAGGACTGACGATCAGCCAGTCGAGGGCGTCAGCATTTTGCTCAGCCAGATAATTGGCTAACCAGTGGCCGCTGGCCATGACTTCCTGTTCACCGTAGGTACTTAGCGGACGAATGGCATCGCCCCGCAACCCTTGTGGCGGCTGCGCCTCACCATGGCGGATAATATATAACTTAACTGGTTTGCTCACGCCGACGGCCTCCAGTGACAGGATCTGCACGACCGTCATCTTTTGCCCGTTCGGCGCGTTGACGTCGAATGGCTTTGGGATCAGCTATGAGCGGCCGGTAGATCTCGATACGATCACCCTCTCGCGGTTGATGGTCAAGTTTAACTGCTTTACTCCAGATACCGACTTTCTGCTGTTCGAGATCAATTTCAGGGAAGTAGCGCGTAATATTCGACTGCGCGATACATTCAGCAACAGTCGCACCTTCCACCACGCGGACCGGAATGATCTGCTGGCGTTCAGGGGTCGCATAAGCCACTTCAATTTGAATGTGCTTTAAGCTCATTTACGCAGTTCCATAAACCTGTTCGGCACGCTTCACAAAAGCATCTACCATTCGGCTTTGTATTTCATTAAAAATATTGCCAAAAGCTAATCCCAGGAAACGATTGGCAAATTCAAACTCTAATTTCAGCACAATTTTACAGGCATTATCACTTAACGGCTCGAAGTGCCAACCGCCACGCAGGTATTTAAACGGGCCGTCAACCAGTTCCATACCGATGCGTCCTGGTGGCTCAAGCTGATTGCGCGTGGTAAACGACTTGCCAATTCCCGCTTTACTTATATCCAGCCGCGCAACTTTAGTGGTGGCGTCCTGTTCTACGACCCGCGCCGAGCGACAGCCCGGAACAAATTCTGGATAACTTTCAATGTCGTTCACTAATGCAAACATTTGCGCGTCGCTGTAAGGCACTAACGCGCTTCGCTCAATGCTTGGCATAATGGGTTCCTTGGCCTGTTAAAAATGTCCGCATGATAGCGTACTTTGCCGGTTGAATCACCCATTCTAAAGTTTGCCCGATAAACAAATTTTCTTTTTAAATCGTATGCGTATAATAGCCGGCATGAGCAAATCTAAATCCCCAAATAATTCCGGAACCATCGCGCTAAACAAGAAAGCGCGCCATGAGTATTTCCTGGAAGACAAATTCGAAGCTGGCATTGCGTTGCAAGGCTGGGAAGTTAAGAGTATTCGCGCCGGTAAGGCGAATATCTCCGATACCTACGTCATTATCCGCGATGGTGAGGCCTACCTGCTGGGTGCGCAAATTCAACCCTTGCTGGCCGCGTCCTCCCATGTGGTCTGTGACCCGGAGCGTTCGCGCAAGCTGCTATTAAAGAAGCGCGAGTTAGACAAGTTGATCGGTGCCAGTGAACGCGAAGGCTACTCGATTGTTGCCACCGCGATGTACTGGAAACAGCATCTGGTTAAGCTGGAAATCTACTTAGCTAAAGGTAAAAAATCGCACGACAAACGTGACACGGTCAAAGAACGCGATTGGCAACGCCAGAAATCACGGATCTTAAAACACAACGCGCGGTAAGCAGCGCTTAAAAAAGCGGTTGACAGTCACCTTTGGCATCGGTTAATTTAGCCACTTGCAACTTATACAACTTCTCTTTTTGAGATTTTTGTTTTGAAAGAACAGAAAGAACTGAAAGAACACTTGAGAGCTAGTGATGACAAAAAATTACGTGCAGAAATCAGTACAGTGGTGGTGGCATTTCCCGAACTAGCGGGCGATGCATCTGTGCGTATTTAACACGTAATTTGATGAAAACCCGCTAAGTCAGCGGGTTTTTTTTTATGCCCGTTGTCATGAAAAAAATACCAACAGTTTTGATAACTTAAGTAAGGGCAATCACGTGCAATTTGAACAACAATCCGGCTACTATCATTCGCTACATCTGCGCTTGCCGTATACCGCCGATACCCAGCAGTTGTACCAACGGCTGTGCGCTGACAAACCCAATACATTGCTGCTTGATTCAGCAGAAATACAGTCACGCAAGCATCTGAAAAGTCTGATCATGGTGCAGGCTGCGCTGCAATTTACCTGCAACGGCAGCAGCGTGGTTATTCGCGCTTTAACCGCGAACGGCGCGCAGTTATTGCCCTACCTGCAGCAACGTTTGCAGGATCTTGCCGAAATCACGGCAAGCGACAGCCAGCTTGAGTGCAACTTTTACACCGCCAGCACCGCCCTGAACGAGCTCGATGAAGAGCAACGGTTACGCCATCAGAGTACCGAGCAGCCATTGCGTATTGTGCAACACCAGTTAACCGCACTGACAGGCAGCAGCGACCATGATTTCTCACTTTTCGTAGCTGGCGTGTTCGGCTACGACTACATTGCCAGTATGGAGCAGTTACCTGAGGTTCCCGAGGCCGACAATAATTGCCCGGATTATCAGTTTTATCTGGCCGAAAGCCTGCTGGTAGTCGATCATCAGGAGCGAACGACTGAGTTACTTGCCACCCTGCTCAGCGGCCCTGACTCAGCAAATTATTATGCGACATTGACCCAACAGCTCGGCGAGATCGTTGCCCACTGCCAACTGCCCATGGCAGCTGCCGACGTGGTTCGTCATTCACAGCAGGTGGTCGATCAGAATGTTGCAGCAACGCCGAGCCGCGACGTTTATGCGACCTGGGTAACGGAGCTGCAGGAACACATTGCCGACGGCGATATTTTTCAGGTGGTGCCATCGCGTCAGTTTGCCCTGGCCTGTCCCGACAGTCTCGCGGCCTATGCCCAACTTAAAGCTGCAAATCCTTCGCCTTACATGTTTTACCTGCAGACCGAAGACTTTGTCCTGTTCGGCGCGTCGCCCGAGTCGGCCCTGAAGTACACCGCAGCCACCAATCAAGTTGAGCTCTACCCTATTGCCGGCACCCGACCGCGCGGTAAGAACTCCGACGGTAGTATTAACTATGATTTGGATAGCCGACTTGAGCTGGAGTTACGCTGCGATCAGAAAGAACTGGCGGAGCATCTCATGCTGGTAGACCTCGCCCGCAACGATCTGGCACGTATTGCCAATCCGGGCAGCCGTTATGTCGCGGACCTGTTGCAAGTCGACCGCTATTCCCACGTCATGCATCTTGTTTCACGAGTGGTGGCCCAGCTGGCCGATGATCTGGATGCGCTTAATGCTTACCGCGCCTGCATGAACATGGGCACCCTGGTCGGCGCGCCGAAAGTCAGTGCCGCCCGCTTGATCCGCCAGTACGAGCAACAGCGCCGCGGCAGCTACGGTGGCGCCGTAGGTTATTTGTCAGGACGCGGCGACATGGATACCTGTATCGTCATTCGCTCTGCTCTGGTGCGCGATGGCAAGGCCTATGTGCAAGCGGGCGCTGGCGTAGTTGCCGACTCAGTGGCAGCGGCGGAAGTCGCCGAAACCGAAGGTAAAGCTCAGGCAGTGATTGCTGCCATTCGCGCCACGTATGCCAGCGAAGACACTGAGTCAACACAGGAGTCACAGCCATGAAGCCGGCACGTATCGTAATGATCGACAACATCGACTCCTTTAGTTACAACCTGGTAGATGAGTTACGGCAACTCGGCTACCCATTGGTGGTTTACCGTAATACCGTGGCAATGAGCACCCTGCAGCGCAGTCTTGACGCATACCAGGGGCCACAGCTGATTTGCCTGTCGCCGGGACCGGGCCATCCGCAGCAAGCTGGCAACCTGATGCAGGTGATCGACTATGCTAAAGGACGTTATCCTTTGCTGGGGATCTGCTTAGGGTTTCAGGCACTGCTGGAAGCTTACGGCGCGCAGGTTCGTCGTTGCGGTGAAACCGTGCACGGTAAAAGCAGTACCGTCAGCTGCCGTAAGCATCCTATTTTTGCTGATTTACCACAGCAGTTGCCGGTCGCACGTTACCATAGCCTTGCGGGCTATGAATTACCTGAAAGTATTGAACTATTGGCGGACTTTCAGAGTACTGGTAGCAGTGGAACAGAAAGTATCCCGATGGCCGCTTATTTTGCCGCACACCGCGCTGTGGGTTTTCAATTTCATCCTGAATCTATACTTACTGGGCGCGGCAGTCAGCTGCTGGCGCAAACCATTGAATTTCTTTTCCGTACGGAGCAGCAGTAATGGAAGCAATTAAACAACTTCTAGCCGGATCCAGCTTATCCATGACCGCAAGTGAGCGGTTATTTGACCATCTGGTAAAAGGTGAGCTCAACGAAATCCAGATCACTGCGTTGTTGATCAGCATGAAAATGCGTGGTGAGAAACCGGAAGAGATGGCTGGAGCGGCACTTGCCCTGCGTCGTGCAGCCAAAACCTTTAACCGCCCTGACCGCCTGGTAGTCGACAGCTGCGGTACCGGTGGCGATGGCAGCAATACCATTAATATTTCCACCACGGCGGCCTTGCTTGCGGCAAGTATGGGACTCACAGTTGCCAAACACGGTAACCGTAGCGTGTCATCCCGTTCAGGTTCTGCCGATGTACTGGAAAGTCTCGGCCTTTCGGTCACGCAGGATCCAGCCGTTGCGGCGCAACAGCTTGATGCCTTTAATTTTTGCTTTTTATTCGCGCCCCATTATCACCCCGGGGTTCGCTATGCGATGCCGGTAAGGCAAACCCTGAAAACCCGTACTCTGTTTAATCTGCTTGGGCCATTGGTCAATCCGGCGCGACCCGACGTGCAACAGCTTGGCGTGTACGACCCGGCCTGGTGCCGGCCGCTGGCTGAAACCCTCAGACTATTAGGCTGCCAGCGCGCCATGGTCGTACACGGTTCAGGGCTGGATGAAATTGCTTTACACGGTGCCACCCAGGTGGTCGAATTGCGGGACGGCGAGTTGCATGAATATCAACTGCAACCAAGTGACTTCGGTCTTCAGTCATCACCGGTCAGTGCATTGCAGGGCGGCGACGCTGACTTCAACGCCATTGCCTTAAAACGTATTCTTGCAGGCACAGCACCGGATGCCCACGCCCACGCGGTGGCTATCAGTACAGCCGGATTACTTTATCTTGCTGGCCAGTACGATACCCTGCATCTGGCAACCGACGCCGTACTTGAACATTTGGCCAGCGGCCAGGCCATGATTCACTTGCAGCAGTTACAGGAGTTCAACCGTGGCTGATACTATCTTACAAACCATTGTTGCCAAACGCCGCGAACGCCTGGCAGAAATGGCAGCCGCCTACCCGGTTGACGAGCTAAAGCGCGAGCTACAGCTCAGCCAGCGTAGTCTGGCACGTGCCCTTAGCAAACCTCGCAGCAGTTTTATCCTTGAGTGCAAGAAGGCGTCACCGTCGAAAGGCTTGATCCGCGACAACTTTCATCCGGTGCACATTGCTCAGACCTATAGCCGTTACGCCGACGCCATTTCAGTGCTGACTGAACCGGATTATTTCCAAGGTGACTTTAACTATCTCACTGCCGTAAGTTGCGCGGTCGATGTGCCGGTATTGTGCAAGGATTTCATTGTCGAGCCGTTGCAGGTGCTGCTGGCACGCCACTTTGGGGCCGACGCAATTTTGCTGATGCTGTCGATTCTTAATGATGAGCAGTATCGGACGTTAGCCCAGCTGGCTGCCGACTACAATATGGATGTACTGACCGAGGTCAGCACCGAGGCGGAAATGCAGCGCGCCGGAGACCTTGGTGCCACTATTATTGGCATCAACAACCGTAACCTACACGATTTAAGTATTGATCCGCAGCGCAGTCGTGAACTCAGCAACTTGGCGCCTGAAGGCGTGCTGCTGGTGGCGGAGTCAGGTTACAGCAGCCACGAGGATGTGCGGGAGACCGCGCCTTACGTTGATGGTTTTCTCATCGGCAGCGCCCTCACGTCACAAGCCAATATTGATCAAGCCTGCCGCGAGCTGATTTACGGTAAGCACAAAGTTTGCGGTCTCAGTCAGGTGAGCGATGCACACGTCGTCCGTGCTGCCGGTGCCGCTTACGGCGGGTTGATCTTTGTACCAGCCTCGCCGCGGTCGGTGACTCCGGAGCAAGCACAACAGCTCATCGCTGCTGAACCGGATCTGGGTTGGGTGGGCGTCTTTGCGGACCGGCCCCTGAAGGAAGTTGCCAGCACCGCGACACGTTTAGGATTGCATGCGGTACAGCTGCATGGCCATGAAGATAGCGATTACATTGCTCAGCTAAAACAGGCGCTGCCCGCGAACACCCAGATCTGGCAGGTTCACCGCGCGGAAGCTCCGTTATTGTTACCGCAAAGTGCCGCAGATCACATTCTGCTGGATAACCTGCAGGGCGGCAGCGGTGAAACCTTTGCCTGGGAGCTGTTAGCCGATCTTAGCCAGAGCGAACGCCAGCGCTGTATTCTGGCCGGCGGTCTGGGGCTTCATAACCTCGACGCAGCGCGGCAAACCGGGCTCGCCCGTTTCGATTTCAATTCAAGTTTAGAGCGTGACAAAGGCGTCAAAGACGCCGGTAAAATCGCGCAGTTGTTTCAACAGATTCGTCAGTATGGGAAACAAAATCATGAGTAACTATCCAGCTTATTTCGGAGAGTTTGGCGGACAGTTTGTCCCGGAGATCCTACTCCCGGCTCTGGACCAGCTTGAGCAGGCTTTTGCCGATGCTCAGCAAGATCCCGAATTCCAAAAAGAATTTAAAGATTTACTGAAAAACTATCTGGGTCGGCCGACCCCGCTGTCACTGTGCCGTAACCTGCCTGTTGATAGCCCTAACGGCACAAAAATCTACCTTAAACGGGAAGATTTATTGCACGGCGGCGCGCACAAAACCAACCAGGTGCTCGGTCAGGCCCTACTGGCCAAGCGTATGGGTAAAAAGCGCATCATCGCTGAAACCGGCGCCGGTCAACACGGTACCGCCACCGCCCTTGCCTGCGCCTTGCTTGATCTTGAGTGCATTATTTACATGGGCAAGAAAGATGTCGAACGGCAACAGCCGAATGTGTTTCGCATGGAGTTGATGGGCGCTAAAGTTGTACCGGTAGACACCGGCAGCGGCACCCTGAAAGACGCGGTAAACGAAGCTTTACGCGACTGGACGGCAAGCTACCACGACACCCACTATCTGCTCGGTACAGCCGCAGGCCCGCACCCCTTCCCAACAATTGTGCGGGAGTTCCATCGCATGATCGGTGCCGAAGCTAAAGCGCAAGTTATAGAGCGCGCCGGACGTTTGCCTGATGAAGTTATCGCCTGTGTCGGCGGCGGTTCAAATGCCATCGGTATGTTCGCAGAGTTCATTGATGAAGAAGGCGTCGAGCTGGTTGGCGTGGAGCCTGCTGGCAAAGGCCTGAAGACCGCGCACCACGGTGCCACCCTGACCGCCGGTCATCCGGGCATTTTACATGGCTGCAAATCGTTCCTGATGCAAACCGACGAAGGACAAATCGAAGAAAGCTATTCGGTCTCTGCCGGGCTCGATTACCCCGGCGTAGGGCCGCAGCATGCTTATCTGCAAAGCATTGGCCGGGCGCGCTATGAGTCGGTCACTGACGACGAGGCGCTGGACGCTTTTAAACTGTTAGCAGAAAAAGAAGGTATCATTCCGGCACTGGAGTCCGCTCATGCGCTGGCCTATGCACTTAAGCGTGCAGCCGAGCCTGATGCACCGGAAATTCTACTGATTAATTTATCGGGCCGTGGCGATAAAGACATTGACCACGTCCGTCGCATCTTTCAACAGCAGGAGCAGGCCTAATGAATCGCTATCAAGCCATGTTTGAACGACTTGACGCTGCCGATCAAGGCGCTTTTGTCCCTTTTGTTACCCTGGGCGACCCCAACCCCAGCCAGAGCCTTGAGGTGATCGAGGCGCTGGTCGCTGGCGGTGCGGACGCACTGGAGCTCGGTTTCCCGTTTTCCGATCCCGTTGCCGACGGCCCGACCATCCAAAAAGCAGCGATTCGCGCCTTAGCAGCTGGCACGAAGATTTCCGATTGCTTTGCCATGCTCACCGAAATTCGCGCCCGTCACGCTGATATCCCTATCGGCTTGCTGGTGTACGCGAATCTGGTTGCCAGCGCAGGTCTGGATAATTTCTATCAACGCTGCGCGGCCGCGGGTGTCGATTCAGTACTGATCGCCGATGTGCCCGAGCGGGAAAGTGCGCCTTTCATTGAAGCTGCACACGCTCACGGCGTGGCACCTATATTTATTGCGCCGCCGGACGCCAGCAATGAACGGTTAAAAAGCATCGCCGCGCGCAGCGAGGGTTACGTCTACCTGCTGAGTCGCGCCGGTGTTACAGGCACGGAAAGTAGTATGCAAAAGCCTGCGACCGCGGTTATTCAAGCCTTAAAAGACGCCGACAGTGCGCCGCCACTGTTGGGTTTTGGTATCGCTCAGCCGGAACACGTAGAAGCAGCGCTGGCAGCTGGTGCTGCGGGTGCTATCAGTGGCTCGGCAGTGGTTAACTTTATCGCTAACCACCACCAGGACCCAACGCGTCTGAAAGAAGAGCTTACGAGTTTTGTTCGGAAGATGAAGAAGGCAACAAACAATCGCGCAGCGCTGCTTCAGCAGAGCTAAACTCAAACTCAAATCCCGCTTGCTGCAACCGTGCCGGTTCGACCCGCTGGCCGGTTAGCAGCATTTGCGACATTTCACCTAGCAGCAGCTTCAAAACCCATGCTGGCACGCGCATGAAATGCGACTTCCGTAACACTTTGGCAATTTTGGCACTAAACAGCTCCTGCGGCAGCGGATCTGGCGCAGTGCCGTTATAAACGCCCTGACAGTCATCGTGCTCGAGTAAAAATTCAAATACCCTCGCGATGTCCTGCAGATGAATCCACGAGAAGTATTGCTTACCGTTACCTAATGGCCCACCAAGGCCCAGCAGGTAAGGCGGTAACATTTTTTGCAGGGCGCTGTCATCGCTGGCTAAAACCACACCGGTGCGCACCACGCATACGCGGGTTACCGACTGTGCTTCAAGCGCCAGGCGCTCCCATTCAGCACATAACTTGTGGGCGAAATCATCGGGCAAGTCGACCGTCTTATCTTCGGTCATCACTTCGTCGCCCTGTGCACCATAGTAGCCAATCGCCGAGCCACTAATAAATACCTTCGGCGGCTGCTCACAGGCTCGCATCCGCTCGCTCAGCTTGCGGGTGATTTCCCAACGGCTTTCCTGTAACCGGGTTTTCTGGCGCGCGGTCCAGCGTTTATCAGCAATGCCCTCGCCTTGCAGGTTAATAACACCATAGAAATCGCTTAAATCGCTCACATCGTCGAGGCTCCTCAGCGCCTGTACGCCCTTGCCAAAACGCTTCGAAGCTTCCTCCGGCTCGCGACTTAGCACCGTGATCTCGTACCTGTCGCGTAACCGACCTATAAGCTCGGTGCCAATCAGTCCGGTTCCTCCGGTGATCAGTAATTTCATCATTCGACTCCTTGTGGTAGCTAGACTACCTTTAAGTTTAGTCATTGTTGGTAGTCGGCAACAAACTTTTCTGGCAAACTCGTATTATTGTGTATTTTTGGAAATGACCATGCTGTTTGTGCTCGAATATTTACCTATCGCACTGTTTTTCGTCTTTTACCTAATAGGCGATATCTTTTTGGCGACCGGCGTACTGATGCTCGGTACGGTTTTACAAATCATCTCACTCAAATTTATGCGTGAGGTCATCACTCCACGCCACTGGATTATCTTGTGTGTCGTTTTGATTTTCGGCGCCGTAACTCTGTTACTGCATGACGAGTGGTTCATCAAACTCAAAGTCACGGTCATTTATGTCGCCATTGCATTGTTGCTACTTATCGGTCTGTGGTGGAAAAAACGCAGCCCGCTGCAGCAATTTCTCGGTGAAGAAATCAACCTACCCGATTTTGCCTGGCGCCGGCTGACCTATGCCTGGGTCATCTTCACGCTGGCACTGGCGGCGGTAAACCTTTATATCGCCGAATACTGGACCCTTGATGCCTGGGTCAACTTTAAAGTGTTCGGTACTCTGGGAGCGACATTAGTGTTCACCATATTCACCGGTGCCTACATGTTTAAGCACCACACCGATCGGGAAAAAGATGCCGAAGAAATTGAATAAGCGGATCCCCCTGGACAGTGCTCCGGGGCGGACCATTTATTTACATCATTATCCCGCTGACAACGCCAGCAAAGTCGTCATTATGGCACCAGCGATGGCGGTACCGCACAGCTATTATGCTGATTTTTGCAGTTGGCTGTCACAGCAAGGCTATCACGTCATCGGTTTTGACTATTACGGCATTGGTCTGGCTCAGGAAGACTCCTTACGCCATTTTGATAGTTCGATAACCGACTGGGCAACCCTTGATGCCCAAGCAGTATTAGATAAATGTCTGACTGACTTTCCTGAATTACCAGTAGTTTGGTTCGCGCACAGTATCGGCGGCCAGCTGTTTGGCATGCTCAAGCACACCGATCAGGTCGAGCGCATGATCACCGTCGCCACCGGGACCGGGTACTGGCGCGATACTAAGCCCAGCCTCAAATACAAGTCCTTGCTGCTGTGGTGGGCCATCGTGCCCTGGTTACTTCCTTTAGTTGGCTATTTCCCGGGCGCCCGTCTGGGGATTGTTGGTAATGTTCCGAAATCAGCCATGGCACAATGGCGCCGCTGGTGTTTACATCCGGATTACCTGGTCGGCGCAGAACATCTGTACCAGACCTATGCCGCAGTCAAAACACCCATCATCAGCATAGGCTTCAGTGATGACGAGCTACTGACCTATCGCAACATCGATGCCATGCATGACTTCTATCGCAGTGCGCCGCAACGCCGGCTACGCATTGAACCCGCCGACTTTGATTTAACCAGCATTGGCCATTTTGCGTTATTCCGCCCACGTTTTGAGAAACTGTGGGCGGAACTCCTGTTACCGCAATTTACTGCCGAATTGCCGACCGACCGGGCTATGCCAAGCGTCGAATAAGCTGAGCAGTGTTACGGCGGACCAGCCGATTACAGGCTAAACGTCCCATAGTACCGACAATTACAGCACCTGCCAGCGGACCAATGAGCCAGAAGCGCCAATGGAATGTCGCGGCCAGTTCAAACACCTGCGTCTGCAATATATACAAGGACAGTTCCATCGCAATTGTGGCAATAAAACCACTGATGGCTCCCAGCACGATAAACTCATAGGTCACACTACGACTTAATAATTTTGCCGGAGCACCTAAGGTTCTTAGGATCACCAGTTCCTTTTGCCGCTCCTCCATTGACGCCTGTACCTGGGCCAATAACACCAGAATGCCGGCTACAATAACTAAGATCAGGACAAACAGAATGGCAATACTGACCTGGTCAATCACCTCGCGCAGCTGATCCATAATGGCATCAAGATCGATCAGGGAAACCTGCGGAAACGGCTTGAACAGTTCATAGAGTTCGCTTTTCCGTTCTTCCGGCAGATTGAAGCTGGAAATGTAGCTGGCCGGGAAATCGGACAGTGTTGCTGTGTTGAATATCATATAGAAATTCGGTTGCAACGAGCCCCAGTTCACTTCACGAATACTGGTAACCGGGACACTAAAGACCTCGCCACCAATATTAAAGGTCAACTCATCGCCAATACCAAGACGCATGCGTTCAGCAACTTCACTTTCAATTGACACTTGTGGCTTTGGATCATCACCCCACCATTGGCCTGCTACGACAGTATTATTCGGTGGTAAGGTGTCGCGCCAGGTTAAGGATAATTCACGCCCAAACCCCTCGCGCTGCTCCGAGGATGGCGCTTCTTCACTCTCGCGTTCCTCCTTACTCACCTCGTCGACCACGGCCACATCATTTACGGCGGTCATGCGACCCGGCACAATAGGGTACATGTCGTTGACCTGGACATCGCGCTCATCAAAACGCTGTTTTAACTGCTCAACACTATCTTCAGCGACATTCACTAAGAAATAGTTCGGCGCATCATCCGGCAGTTGCTTTTGCCAATCCGCCAGCAATTCGTGGCGTAATGCCAGCACCATCAGTAACAACATGATTGCGGTCGAGAAGCTTAGCATTTGCACACTGTTCGCCTGCGCCCGCCGTTGCAGCCCTGCCATTGCCAGGCGCCAGGCGCTGCCAGCTTGCATGCCCGCCTGACGACTGGCGCGAATAAAGAAGCGGCTCACCAGCAGCAACACTACCGCCGCCAAAGCACCACCTGCGAAGAGTGCTGTCGATAACAGCCACTGCTGACTGTACAGCCATAACAATAAATAAATGGTACCACCCGAGGCGACCCAGTGTAGCCAGCGCCAGCGATCGGTACCGGTGAGTTCGCGGTTTAACACCCGTAATGGCGGAATTTCGATCAACCGCAACAACGGGTACAAGGTAAACATCACTGCACTGACCAAACCTGTGCCCGCCGCAAGTAAATAACCGCGGCCACTTCCGGCTGGCAGATTGACGTCAAAGTAGCGTGCCACCAGATCGACCACCTGCCCCTGGATCAGCCACCCCAGCACCAAACCAGTGACAATACTGAACCCCGTCAACAACAGCAGATGCAGGATAAACACCTTTTGGATTTGCGCCCGTTGTGCCCCGAGGGTTTTAAAGATGGCCACCACATCGTAATTACGCTGACAATAACGTTGCGCAGCGACTGCCACCGCAGTTGCGGCCAGCACCACGCCTAACAAGCTGGCCAGCAACATAAAGCGCTCGGCCCGGCGTAAACTGCGTGCCAGTGGCGAATCACCATCTTCAATGCTGCGCCAATTGTGGGTGTCGTCATTGAGCTGTGGCTTCAACCACTCTTCGTAGCGATTCAGGGCGTCATTTTCACCGGCAAAGAGCAGATTAAACCGCACTCGACTGCCGGGTTGGATAAGCCCGGTACCTTCCAGTTCGCTGTAATTAATTAACACGTTGGGGCTGTCGGTAAATACCGAAAAACCAACGTCAGGTTCATAGGTTAAAACCCGGGTCACCGCAAAGGTACTGTCACCTATCTCAAGATTATCGCCGACGCTTAAGTTCAGTTCCTGAAACAGTGCCGCGGCAACCCAGGCTTCACCTGCATCCGGCAAGCCTTGCGCCAGTTCATCAGCGGCATAGGGTTGCTGGGCAGTGCGCAGCTCGCCGCGCAACGGATAACCCTCGCTGACGGCTTTCACATCAACCAAAGCCAGTTCTTCATTGGCAAACGCCATCGAGTTAAACACCACCCGATCGGCGGTCCGAAGCCCTTCCTCCTTGGCGCGATCGAGCCAGTCCTGGGGAATATCCCGCCGTGAGCTCAGCACCCGATCCGCTGCCAGGAATTCGGCGCTGCGCTCGGTTAAACCGGCCTGTAAGCGTTCGGTAAATAACGCAAGAGAAAGCACCGCAGTCACCGACAACACTATGGCTGCAGCCATAATCGTCAGTTCACCCCGGCGCAACTCGTGCTTTAATAGTCGCCAGGAAATTTTATGCCACATCGCGTTCCACCTCGGCCAGTTTACCGGCCTCCATCCGCAACACCCGTTGACAGCGCTCTGCCAGTTCGCTGTCGTGCGTCACCATGATTAAAGTGGTTCCCGACTCCTGATTCATTTCAAACAACAGATCTTCGACTTTGTGGCCCGTTGCCGCATCCAGATTCCCGGTTGGCTCATCAGCAAACAAAATCTTCGGAGTGCCGACAAACGCGCGCGCAATCGCTACCCGCTGTTGTTCGCCCCCTGAGAGCTGATTCGGATAATGGGTCAGACGATCACCCAGCCCCACCTTGCCAAGCAGCTCGCGTGCTTGCTTTTCTGCATTTTTATTACCCGCCAGTTCAGCCGGCAACATAACGTTCTCCAAAGCCGTCAAACTTGGAATAAGTAAAAACGATTGAAAAATGAAGCCAACCTTGTCGGCGCGAACTTTTGCCCGCTGCTCCTCATCCAAATCGCCCAAATTTACGTTATCTATTGAAACATCTCCGGCACTAGCGAGGTCTAAACCGGCAAGCAGACTTAACAGAGTCGACTTACCGGAACCCGATGCGCCTACAATAGCGACGGTTTCGCCGGCTTCAATTTGTAAGCTCGTAGGTTGTAAAATGTGTAGAATACCTTCACTAGTCTCGACATCTTTTCTTAATTGAGTGGTTTGAATAAGCATTTATGAAAAATTTCCTAATAAAATTTGGATTTATCGTCGCATTATTAGTACTTGTACGTCCAGTTTACGGAAATGTCTCACTGGTCGTTTTAGGCGATAGCTTAAGTGCCGGTTACGGCATGTCACAACAACAGTCATGGGTTGGCGTGTTGCAGCAACGCTGGCAACAAACGCATCCCTCGATCGAACTCATTAACGCCAGTATCAGCGGTGACACCACTCAGGGCGCCTTAAACCGTCTCGAAGGTATTATCAAAACCCATCAACCCGATGCGGTATTCGTTGAGCTCGGTGGTAATGATGGTTTACGTGGCTTCACGCCAACTACGATCAAAGCTAATTTGTTACAAATCATAAACCGGTTACAAGCGGAGAATATTAAAGTTGCGGTGAGTCAGATAAGAATTCCGCCGAACTACGGCCGGCGCTACAGCGACATGTTTGCGGATATTTTCCCAGACCTGACGACATCGACCGATACCCTGCTGGTACCCTTCTTTATGGAGCAGATTGCATTAAACCCGGAATTGATGCAGAACGATGGCATACACCCCAATGAAGACGCGCAAGATGATATCGCTGACATTATGGAGCCGCATCTTTTGAACTTGCTAGAGCGTTAATCGTACGCTCCGTTGTTCGTTATTCGTACGCTTTGCTGTTCGGAAGTGAAATTACGAACAACGAATAGTGAGCGTAGCGAATGTACGAGTAACGAGTAACGGTTGGATTTTTATCTTGAAGAAGTGGCGTCCCCTAGGGGATTCGAACCCCTGTTACCGCCGTGAAAGGGCGGTGTCCTAGGCCTCTAGACGAAGGGGACCCTGGACTTGCTGGCTTTTGCGTAGTGCACAAGCCATGGTGCGTAACGTTTTGAATATGTGGCGTCCCCTAGGGGATTCGAACCCCTGTTACCGCCGTGAAAGGGCGGTGTCCTAGGCCTCTAGACGAAGGGGACCCCGGACTTGCAATCGGCTGGTTGCGTTGAGTAAGTTGGCGTCCCCTAGGGGATTCGAACCCCTGTTACCGCCGTGAAAGGGCGGTGTCCTAGGCCTCTAGACGAAGGGGACGCATATCTTACTTTGCAACACGAGTGCTGAAGTGAATTGGTGGAGCTAAGCGGGATCGAACCGCTGACCTCTTGCATGCCATGCAAGCGCTCTCCCAGCTGAGCTATAGCCCCAGTACTTCAGTACCCTGACAGCGGGGCGAATTCTATGGTAATTGCGGCCTCACCGTCAACCTTTTTTTTGGCAAAATGAAGCGTTTGCTCCATTTTTAGGCAGTTCGCGCAAAACCTCGCCGAACCGCCTTAAAATTGTGCGATAAAATTTATCGCACAGCACTGTGGTTAAGCGTCGAAATGATAAATCCGGTCCAGCGATTCGCGATCCCGCACGGTGACATCCATATTACGAACTAAGCCATCTTTCAGGCTGTAAACCCAACCGTGAATCGCCAGCTCCTGGCCGCGATCCCAGGCACTTTGCACAATAGTTGTTTTTGCCAGGTTGCGGACTTGCTCGATAACGTTTAATTCGCATAAACGGTCGACCCGGGCGTCATCATCAAGCCCTTCAAGTTCATCATGATGCTCACGGTAAATATCTTTAATGGGATACAACCAGTGATCGACTAAACCATGCGAGCAGCTCTCTGTAGCAGCACGAACGCCACCACAGCCGTAATGACCAACCACCAGTATGTGCTTTACCTTTAATGCATCTACCGCGTACTGCACCACTGACAAACAGTTGAAATCCGTCTGAATCACCTGGTTCGCCACATTGCGATGAACAAACAATTCTCCCGGTGCCATGTCCACCACCTGATTGGCAGGAACACGGCTGTCGGAACAGCCAATCCAGAGAAATTCCGGCGTCTGCTGGTTTACCAAATTGGCAAAAAACTCAGGATCAAGCTCGAGCTGACGCTGCGCCCACTCTCTGTTCTTGGCGAGTAACTGTCGAATTTTTGGCATCGCTCGGGCGTCCTATTGTTGTGCTTGTTCACGCTCATTAATGAACGAAATCGCTCGCGCGATGCGTCCAATCACCTGCTTCTGATCCAGGAGCTCAAGCGTGACATCCAGCGACGGTGAATTACCAGAACCGGTCGCAGCAACGCGTAATGGCATCCCTACTTTACCCATACCGACCCCGAGATCATCAGCCGTGGTCTGGATCGCCGCTTGAATGGTTGCAGCATTCCAGTCATCCAAACTGGCCAGACGATCTTTGACTGCCTCAAGAGCTTCGCGCGCCACAGGACGTAAGTGCTTTTTCGCTGCAGCTTCATCAAAGGCTTCAAATTCTTCGTAGAAATAGCGCGCTGAGGTTGCCATTTCTTTTAAGGTTTTCACCCGATCAGCCAATAACGGGATGATTTTTTCCAACGCTGGACCTTTGCTGACGTCAATGGCCTGGTCACTGAAGTGCCACTGCAAATGCTCGGCCACTTCGCCAACCGGCAAGGCTTTCATATAGTGTTGGTTAAGCCAGTTTAATTTTTCCGTGTTAAAGGCTGACGCAGCTTTATTGACGTCATCTAAGCGGAAGTACTTAATCATCTCGTCCAGGCTGAAGATTTCCTGATCGCCATGTGACCAGCCCAAACGCACCAGATAGTTCAGTACTGCTTCGGGCAGGTAGCCATCATCGCGGTATTGCATCACGCTAACCGCACCGTGACGTTTTGACAGCTTCTTGCCATCATCGCCAAGAATCATCGAAACATGCGCGTACTCAGGCACTGGCGCACCAAGGGCTTGCAGAATATTGATCTGCCGCGGCGTATTATTAATATGGTCTTCGCCACGCACCACGTGGGTGATGTCCATTTCCCAGTCGTCGATGACCACGCAGAAGTTATAGGTCGGTGTGCCGTCGCTACGTGAGATGATCAAATCATCAAGTTCGGTGTTGGCGAATTCGATTGGTCCACGAATATGGTCGTTAAACTTAACCGAACCCGTTTGCGGATTGCGAAAACGCACTACAAAGCGATCGCCACTGACATTTGGGTTGTCGCGGCAATGACCGTCGTAACGCGGCTTTTCGCCCCGCTCCATTTGTTCTTCCCGCATTTTTTCCAGGCGTTCAGTCGAGCAATAGCATTTGTAAGCTTTATCTTCCGCCAGCAGCTTGTCGATAAAGTGGGTGTAACGATCGAAACGTTTGGTTTGGTAGTACGGACCGTCGTCCCAGGTTAATCCTAACCATTCCATACCTTCCAGAATGGCATCGATTGCGGGCTGAGTAGAACGTTCGCGGTCAGTATCTTCAATACGTAATACGAACTTCCCACCGGCTGCTTTGGCAACCAGCCAGGAATAAAGTGCCGTGCGCGCGCCGCCGACATGTAGGTATCCAGTTGGACTGGGGGCAAATCGAGTGACTACCGTCATAATAGTTGCATTCTCCGCATCATTCGGGTTATTTTGCAGCGTAGTTTACCAACAACCGCGCGGACTCGCATCACTGGTTTTGGTGAATCCTGTGTTATTCGTCAATGAATCGTCGGCGAATTGAATAAAAAGGCAGCAGTCAGTACATAAGGGTGATATTTTTTATTGACAGGGCAGCGTAGCTCCCTATAATACCGCCCCGCAACGCAGAGAAAACGGATGGTTAGCTCAGTTGGGAGAGCATCGCCCTTACAAGGCGAGGGTCACTGGTTCGAGCCCAGTACCATCCACCACTCTACTCCTCTGCAAAACGTTGCAAGCACTACCCAGATGGATGGTTAGCTCAGCTGGGAGAGCACCGCCCTTACAAGGCGGGGGTCACTGGTTCGAGCCCAGTACCATCCACCACTTCCCAAGCGTTTAGTAGCCCGTAGTTCTACTACGGGGAAGCTAGCCGGTTCCGCAATGTACCTCACTGGGCAAAACCTGCCATCTCCGCAATGTAATTCACTTCGCTAAACTACCCCTCGTCGCTTGCTTTTTCACTTGCTAATAACTCGAAAAAGCGTTTCAGATGGCGCGAATACAGCAGTAACCAGAACGCAATCAGCCAGGCAAAAATAATCAGCGCTTTAACAAATGCGAAATGCGGCCAATTTGCCGCCACTAAGCTAAATAATAAAACCCCATCAGCAAGCCAGCTGAGCCATAGTAATACTGGCGCGATACGTGCAAACCTTGGCACCCAGGCTGGCATATCCGCTTTTATCTGCGTCAGCATCACCACTACGGCAAGCGCCGGCAAACCGACACTCAAGGTCAGCACAAACTGTTCCGTGTTGGAGTAGAAGAACTGCAACAAACGCGAGCGATCTTCACTAAAGGTGAGCGAGATGATCCAGGCCAGATAGCCGCGCAAAAATAGCGCCAGGACAAACATCAGCGCCAATGGTGTGCGCAGCTGACCATCGGCCGTAATATAACGTTCATCACCCAGTTGCAGTTGCATACACCTACCCCAGAAGTTTCAGTCGTTCGCGTAAGCTACCGACGTCATCACGCAGTTGTGCTGCTTTTTCAAACTCGAGGTCTTTCGCCGCCTGGTACATTTCTTTTTCGGTGCGCTCTAACACCTTCATCAACGCCACCGGATCATTCAAGTTCACGTCGTATTTGGCTTCCGCTTCGGCTACCGCACGACGCTCGTCATGGCTCTTACGACGTTTTCTCGCGCCGCCTAAATCCATGACATCGGTCACACCTTTGGTCAGCCCTTTCGGCGTAATACCATGTTCTACGTTGTACGCCACCTGCTTCTCACGGCGGCGATCGGTTTCGTCAATGGCACGCTGCATCGAGCCGGTAATTTTATCACCGTATAAAATCGCTTTACCGTTAACATTACGCGCCGCGCGACCAATGGTCTGAATCAAAGCGCGGTCAGAGCGTAAAAAGCCCTCTTTATCGGCATCCAGAATTGCAACCAGGCTGACTTCCGGCATATCCAGACCCTCACGCAGCAGGTTGATACCAACCAGTACGTCAAATTCACCCAGTCGCAAGTCGCGAATAATTTCCATCCGCTCCACCGTGTCGATATCTGAGTGGAGGTAACGTACTTTAATACCGTGTTCATCAAGGTAGTCGCTGAGATCCTCTGCCATTTTCTTGGTCAGAGTGGTCGCCAGCACGCGTTCTTTCCGTTCAACCCGGAGCCGCACTTCAGACATCAGATCATCCACCTGAGTCGCCACCGGACGCACTTCAATTATCGGGTCAATCAGCCCCGTGGGTCGCACCACCTGCTCAATCACTTCGCCCGCGGATTTTTCGATTTCATACTTACCCGGTGTCGCCGAGACATAAATCGTTTGCGGCGCAATGGACTCAAATTCAGCAAACTTCAGTGGCCGGTTATCCAGTGCTGAAGGCAGACGGAAGCCATAATTAACCAGATTCTCTTTGCGCGAGCGATCCCCTTTGTACATGGCGCCCACTTGCGACACCGTCACGTGCGATTCGTCGATAATCAACAAGGCATCGTCCGGCAGATAATCCAGCAAGGTCGGTGGTGGCTCGCCCGGCGCACGGCCAGACAGGTAACGGGAATAGTTTTCAATGCCCGAGCAATAGCCGAGCTCCAGCATCATTTCAATATCGTACTGGGTGCGCTGAGAAACCCGCTGCTCTTCTACCAGCTTGTTTGCCGCAAGCAGCTCCTGCTTGCGATCTTTCAGCTCTTCTTTGATCTGCTCAATAGCTTTTAAAATGGTTTCGCGTGGTGTCACATAGTGCGTTTTCGGATAAATCGTTGCGCGCGCGACATCGGCCTGCGTCACCTGCCCGGTCAGCGGCTCGAAAAAGCTGATGCGATCAATTTCATCGTCAAATAACTCAAGCCGTACCGCCATTTCTTCAGATTCAGCAGGAAAAATATCGATAACTTCACCGCGTACCCGGTAGGTACCACGCTCAAATGCTGCGTCGTTGCGTTTGTATTGCAACTGCGCCAGACGGCGCAGTACATCGCGCTGATCAATGATGTCACCGCGGCGCAGGTGAAGCATCATTTTCATATAGGATTCAGGATCACCCAAACCGTAAATACAGGACACTGAGGCGACCAGAATAACGTCGCGACGCTCCATCAGCGCTTTGGTCGCTGACAGTCGCATTTGCTCGATGTGATCGTTTATCGATGCGTCTTTTTCAATAAAGGTATCGGTGGTTGGCACATAAGCTTCTGGCTGATAATAGTCGTAATAGGAAACGAAGTACTCCACCGCATTATTGGGGAAGAATTCTTTCATCTCGCCATACAGCTGTGCCGCCAGCGTCTTATTGTGTGCCAGAATCAAAGTTGGCCGTTGCACGTTTTGAATCACATTGGCCATAGTAAAGGTCTTACCCGAGCCGGTGACCCCCAGCAAGGTTTGATGCGCCAGGCCTGCTTCAAGATTGTCCACTAAGCTTTCGATGGCCTGGGGTTGGTCCCCGGCCGGTTTATACTCAGAGACTAATTCGAACGAACGTGCCATTAAGCAACCTCCTCGTTTCGTTGTTTTCGCAGACCGCGCTGAAACCATTGCCAGGCAATGCCAGCGGTGAGTACATTCGCAACCACGCCCCCGACAAATAAGCCCGGAATATCAGCAATTAATGAGCCGAGATAGCTAAGGGGCACAAACATCACAAATAGCCGCACAATACTTAGTGCTAACGCCGACATCGGCTCGTGCATCGCATTAAAGCTCGAGTTGGTCAAAATGATAATGCCCTGCATGCCATAACCCAGCGGCATAATATAAATAAATAAGCGGATAATACGCGCCACTTCAGCATCGTCGGTAAAGACCTGAGCAATATAAGGGGCGCCAATCACTAAAATAAGATAAATCACCAACTGCACCACTACCACACTGCGGATCGCTGTCAGATAGGCCTCGCGCACCCGGTCATGTTGCATTGCACCAAGGTTTTGACTGATAAGTGGCGGCAGACTCATCGACAGTGCCAGAATGATGACACTCGCTAAAGATTCCAGCCGCGTGCCAACGCCAAAAGCTGCCACTGCAGGGGCGCCGTAAGATGCAATAATCGCGGTCATTACCGCCATGGCTAAGGGCGTAAGCATATTGGCACCAGCTGCAGGTAAACCAATATTAAGAATTTGCCGGGCTGACTTCACCGGGTGCGCATGCTCAGGCACTTTAAAGCTAATTAACCCTTTGTAGTACAGGTACCACAGCACCAGTATCGTACCAATGGACCAGCTCAGCACACTGGCAAGTGCTGCACCCTGCACACCCATTGCCGGAATAGGACCCAGGCCAAAAATCAGAATGGGATCGAAAATGGCGTTTAACAGACCGCCGGAAGCCATGATGATAGAGGGTGTGCGGGTATCGCCGGACGAGCGCAGCACCGCGTTACCGACCATAGGAATCACTAAAAAGGTCGCGCCGGCGAACCATAAGATCATGTAGTCGTGGATCAGTGGTAACAGTCGTTCCTGCGCCTGCAACGCGGCAAAAATCGGATCCATGAATAAGAAGCCGAGCAGTGACAATGCCGCAACCAGTAATGCCGAAACCGTTAAGGCAATAACCCCATCAAAGCGCGCATGATCAACATTGCCCGCTCCACGCTTACGCGCCAGCACGGCGGAGGTACCAATCCCCAGACCTATGGCCAGACTTACCACACTAAAAGTTACCGGGAAGGTAAAGCTCACAGCAGCAAGCGGATCCGTACCCAACATCCCGACAAAGAAGGTATCAACAACATTAAAGCTGATCAGAGTCAGGACACCAATGATCACTGGCCAGGTCATTTGCCAGAGCGTAGCTGGAATTGGGTCATTGGTTAGTGATTTTGCCGATACTGCTGAGGCCATTCAGAGTTCCATTTACACCAGTGATTGTAAGTTAGATTTCACGATTATTGTCAGACGTATGCGAAGTCAGCTAGTGTAACGGATTTACCCCATTGACGCCATGTAGCGCACAAAAGAATGCCCTGATACGAGTTGCGATCATGGACAAAAACAGCTTGGGATCATATAGTAAACACCTTCATTTAGACCCACAGGAAAGTGCCGTGAACTACCCATTATCCGATCGCATCAATGCAATACAACCTTCTCCAACGCTGGCCGTGTCGCAAAAAGCCGCCGAGTTAAAATCAGCAGGCCATGATGTCATTGGTCTGGGCGTTGGTGAGCCGGACTTTGATACCCCTGAGTTTATAAAAACAGCAGCCAAGGCTGCGATTGATGCAGGTCATACAAAATACACGGCAGTTGACGGTATCGTCGAACTCAAACAAGCCGTTATCAACAAGTTTAAACGCGACAATGAACTGACCTACGAGCTGCCTGAGATCTTAATTTCAGCCGGTGGTAAGCACAGCATTTTTAACTTACTGAGCGTGTGGCTGAATCCGGGCGACGAAGTTTTGATTCCGGCACCTTATTGGGTTTCCTACCCGGATATGGCCAAACTTGTCGGTGCTGAACCTAAGTTCATCAATGCAGGCATCGAGCAGCGCTATAAAATTACCCCTGAACAACTGGCCGCAGCCATTACCCCGAAAACCCGCTTGTTGTTCCTTAATAGTCCGTCGAACCCTACGGGCACGGCCTATACGAAAGAAGAACTGGCGGCGCTGGCTGATGTATTGCGCAGTCACCCTCAGGTACTGATTGCCAGCGACGATATGTATGAACATATTCTGTGGGCAGACTTCCCGTTCGCCAACATCGCCATGGCCGCGCCTGATTTACGTCACCGCATTGTCCTGCTGTCGGGAGTTTCCAAAGCTTATGCGATGACCGGTTGGCGCATTGGCTATGCTGCGGGACCTAAACCTCTCATCGCTGCGATGAAGAAGATGCAGTCACAAAGCACGTCAAACCCGGCCAGTATCAGCCAGTACGCAGCGCTCGCAGCACTCAACGGCGACCAGAGCTGCATCACCAATATGGTCAGCGAGTTCAAAAAACGCCACGACTATTTAGTTGCAGCACTGAACGCTATTCCGGGCATGCGCTGCATTGAGGGCGATGGCACCTTCTATGTTTTCGCTAATATCGAAGCAATGATGGCAGAGAAAGGTTTAATCTCTGATATCGAGTGGTGTGAAGCACTTCTGAAAGAAAACAAAGTGGCACTGGTACCAGGTTCAGCATTTGGTGCGCCCGGACATTGTCGCCTGTCCTTCGCGACGGATCTGGACACGCTCAAAGAAGCCGTAGCACGCATTACAGCTTTTGCTAACAATTAAGTAAGTTATTCTCGCCACAACATAATTTATAAAATGCCCCGATCTTCACGGTTTCGGGGCATTTTTTGTGCCAAAAATTCATCAAATGAATGAAGAAATACACAACTACTGGTGAATCGCTGTACAAGCAAAAATAATTAAAAAAAGAAATTGAGACGATATCAATGGTTTAGTGTAAGCTATTGATTCATCGTTGTTTATATTTTTAAACTCACTTTTTAATCAATCTCTTAATCGCCCGCAAACCAGCGTAATTTAAGGCTTCTCACATATCTGTTCACAAGGTTATCCACAGATTTAGTGGATAAGATCTGCAAGCCCATGAGTGACGTGCCTTTGCCCTCGCTGTGGATAACCGACAACGATTGCGCATTATGCTTTATGTTATAGTCGCGCAAGTTTCCGTGACTTGACAAAAACTATTTTTTGCAGCCCTGAACAGAAAACGCGCAAACGCGCATTTTTACTATTGACAGGCCGCGCAGGCACCTTTAACATTCGCTCCCGTTGTTAGGTGAGTTCGATGAGTTCCCCAGTAGCTCAGTTGGTTAGAGCGGTGGACTGTTAATCCATGTGTCGTTGGTTCGAATCCAACCTGGGGAGCCAACTCTCATCATCTCTAACACGACCCATACCCTTGCAATTCCCCAGTAGCTCAGTTGGTTAGAGCGGTGGACTGTTAATCCATGTGTCGTTGGTTCGAATCCAACCTGGGGAGCCAGCTAGCTTCGTTGCAAACGCAAATCACTTCGTAAATCACTCCGTAATAAATCCCGATAATCACTTTGATCCGCCTGTCGCCATAAGCGACGACTTAGTTCTGCCACCGGCGTCTCCGCCCCAGCCGCCAACCAGGCCGCAATTTCCGCGCCGACATCAGGCCAGAAGCATTGATTCCGCTGAGCGGTCGCAAACCAATCGGCAAGACTCGAAGGGGTAATCTCACTCAGTTGCGACGCCAATCCCAGCTCGGCCAGACAGCGGGCATTTGCCAGTTGTTCAAATTGCCCTGCCAGTGGTCGTACTAATAGCTTTTTACCGTACGCCAGAGCCTCACAGCTGGTTTCAAAGCCGGCATTGCTAATGACCCCTTCCGCCTTAACAAAATGCTCAGCAAAGCGCTGTCTGGACGGTGGGTAATAATCGATACCGGCGATGCGCTGACGCTTGGCATCAGGATGGAAGACACTGAATTTGTACTGGGGAAACTGCACCAGCAAACGATGGACATTAAGCAGCGACTCAAAGGGCAGATAAACCAGGTAACGATCCGTTTCAATTTGCTCGGCAACCGCGCGATGATGCACGATAGGCGGCAAAATATGATTGCCGTCAGCCACCCAATGCATGCCGACGACATCCTGTACTGGCGCGAACCAGCGGATCAGCTGTTGATAGAACCAGGGCAATTTCAGGGTCTGCGTCGGTTTATAAAAGGCATATTGCCGGCCGATACCGATACAACGTTTACCCTGACGCCGCGCCGCCCAGGCAACCACCGGTTCATAATCCGTTACCACTAAATCATAGGCAGTTAAATCCAGTGCTTTAACATCGTCCCAGAACTGTTTCCAGTCGTTCTGGGCCAGGGTTTTACGCACATTGATCTGACCGTGCTCGACTGCAAAGGATAGGCCTTTGCGCCATTGCCAGCCAGGGAATGCCTCCATATCAAAAAAGTGTTCACGGGCGCGGCCGGATATTAAATAATCAACCTGCACCGAGGGATGCTGTTGCAACGCTTCAGCTAAAGCCGTACAACGACTTAGATGACCGTTCCCAGTGCCTTGAACTCCGACTAATATGCGCATAGATAAACTCCTGTTAACTTATCAGTTGCAACGCTATGAATGCTAAACCGCTGCCAAGTACTGCTCCGGCGAGAATATCGCCGGGGTAATGCACACCAAGCAAGATACGGGAAAGTCCGACGCCGGTAGCCCAGCTCATCCACAGCGGGGTCCACGCCGGATAAAAGCTACTGGCGATACCGGCGAATAAGAATGCCGCGGTGGTGTGGCCCGACGGAAAACTAAACTGGTCGTGCGCGCGTATCACCGCAGTGATTGATAAGGTTTGATAAGGACGGGGGCGTTTGAGCCAGCGCTTGATTAAGATGAACAATGGAATTTCGATGCTAAAGCCGGCAGCTAAGGTCAGTACGAATGCGTTGCCGGGAGCCGCGCTGGTGGAGCCTAAAAGCAGTGCAATGAGTGCGTAACAGTGACCGTCACCTGTGCGTGACAACACGCGTATCCAGCGTTGTTGCTGAAAGCTTTGCGACCGTTGCGAACACCAACAAAACCATTGTTGGTCATAGCGACTCAAAGTAGCTAACCAGCGAACCATAACAGGCTCCTTCGTTCCTGTTGTTGCGGTCAATTTACCCGGTAAAAATGGCGGTTTTGCTACAGCACCGTGAAGATTCCGTGACAAAGTTCAATAACACTACAGTCTGTCGGTTGTTTCATAGCGCTAAACATTCGATAATACGCAAGATTTAATAGCTGATTCGGGCGATTCAAATGGGTGAGTATTTGCTACTGCTGGTAGCGACAGTACTAGTCAACAACTTCGTATTGGTGAAGTTTCTCGGTTTGTGCCCCTTTATGGGGGTTTCCAACAAGCTTGAGACCGCCATCGGTATGTCTGCGGCCACGACCTTCGTGCTGACGCTCGCATCGGTGTGCAGCTACCTGGTAAATCATTATTTACTGGCACCTTTTGATCTGCTCGCCCTGCAGACCCTTAGCTTTATCTTGGTTATCGCCGTGGTGGTGCAGTTCACCGAAATGGTGGTGCATAAAACCAGCCCGACCTTGTATCGCTTGCTGGGCATCTTCTTACCCTTGATCACCACGAACTGTGCGGTGCTGGGTGTGGCGCTGCTGAACATCAACGAACAACACAATTTCATTGAGTCTATCGTGTACGGCTTCGGTGCCGCTATCGGCTTCTCACTGGTGTTAATTTTATTCTCTGCCCTGCGTGAACGCCTCGCTGCAGCAGACGTACCTTTACCCTTCAAAGGTGCGGCGGTTGGCATGATCACGGCGGGCTTAATGTCACTTGCCTTTATGGGCTTTAGCGGCCTGGTGACCCTTTCATGAGTATTGTTACCGCTCTGATTGCCATTGGCGTATTAGCGCTTATCTTCGGTCTGGTGCTCGGTTTTGCCGCGGTGCGCTTCCGGGTGGAAAGCGATCCTATCGTTGAACAAATCGACGCCCTGTTACCACAAACCCAGTGCGGCCAGTGCGGTTATCCCGGCTGTCGGCCATACGCCCAGGCTATCGCCAACGGCGAAGACATCAATAAATGCCCGCCGGGTGGCGAAGCGACCATCAAAGCTTTAGCGGACTTGCTGGGCGTCGAGCCAAAACCGCTCGACTCGGCCCATGGCACCGAAGACGTGAAGAAGGTCGCGGTGATTCGCGAAGATGAATGTATCGGTTGTACTAAGTGTATCCAGGCGTGTCCGGTCGATGCGATTTTGGGCGCTGCCAAACATATGCATACAGTGATTGCCCATGAGTGCACCGGTTGTGATCTTTGTGTCGAGCCCTGCCCCGTCGATTGTATCGATATGGTACCGGTGCCAACGCGACCAGATAACTGGCAGTGGGATCTGGAAAAAATTCCAGTACAGATTGTGGAGGCAAAGTCCTGATGTCCGCAGCAGCCAAGAAGGCTATCGAAACTGGTAAAATCTGGACATTCCCGGGTGGCATTCATCCACCAGAGCGAAAAGAACTGTCCAATCACTCGCCCATCGGCCAATTGGCATTGGCTGCCACCTACGTGGTGCCGATCAAACAACATACCGGCGCACCTGGCGAGATCTGTGTTGCGGTCGACGAGCGCGTTTTGCGCGGTCAACCGTTAACCCAATCGACCACGGGCCAGGGTTTGCCTGTGCATGCACCAACTTCGGGCACGGTGACAGCGATTGGTCCCGGCCGCATCGCGCATCCGTCCGGTATGGCGGATATCGTCATCCGCATCCGTGCTGACGGTGAAGATGAGAGCGTACCGCAACAAGGGCTAACCGATTACACTCAGGTTTCCCGCGCCGAGCTGCTGGACAGCATTCGCCTCGCCGGTATTGCCGGCTTAGGTGGCGCCGGCTTCCCGACAGCACAGAAACTAGCTCTGCAACGCCCGATTGATTACCTGATTATTAACGGTGTCGAGTGTGAACCCTACATCAGTGCCGACGATCGGCTGATGCGCGAGCATGCCGAGAGTATTATCGACGGCGCGGAAATTTTGTTGCACCTTGCCGGTTGCAACAAAGGTCTGGTCGCCATTGAAGACAATAAGCCTGAAGCTATCGCAGCAATGCAGGACGTGCTGCAACAGCACCCGCATTTCAGTTTACGGGTGGTGCCCACCAAATATCCGTCGGGCGGTGAAAAACAACTGATCCAGTTATTAACCGGACGCCAGGTGCCAAGCCGTGGTTTACCCATTGATATCGGCCTGATCATGCAGAACGTCGGTACCGCTTACGCCGTGAGCCGCGCCATTCGTCACGGTGAAGCGCTGACCGAACGGGTGGTTACGGTGACCGGTGAAGCCGTCGCCAAACCGGGCAACTATTGGGTGCGGATTGGCACACCGGTGGCCCATGTGCTGCAGCAAACCGGCTTTCAGGCGCAGGATAACGAACAACGCATTATCATGGGCGGACCCATGATGGGCTTTACCCTGCCCGACGTCGATGTACCCATTGTGAAAATCAGTAACTGCCTGCTGGTTCCCAGCACCACTGAGCTGGCTCCTGCACAACAGGAAATGCCCTGCATCCGTTGCGGCGCCTGTTCCGATGTCTGCCCGGCCGAGCTGTTACCGCAACAGCTGCAGTGGTTGGCGAAAGCCAAAGATCACGAAGGTCTGGAAAAGCAGAATCTGTTTGATTGTATCGAATGCGGCGCATGCGCTTACGTCTGCCCGAGTGAAATTCCGCTGGTACATTATTACCGTAAGGCAAAAGCCGAGATCCGTAATATCGCGCGCGAGAAAGCCAAAGCGGAAATTGCCCGCGAGCGCTTTGAAGCGCGCAACGAACGCTTAGAACGCGAAAAAGAACAACGGCTGGAGCGCCATCGCAAAGCTGCGGAAGCGCGTAAGAAAGCGCAGCAGGAACAAGTAAAATCTGGCGGTGATAATCCGCAGGACGCGGTTCAGGCCGCCATTGCCCGCGCCAAAGCGCGCAAAGCCGCACAACAAAAAGCTGCCGATGAACAAGCGTCATCAAACGACGAGGATAACGCATGACCTTTAAACTCGCTGCGTCGCCGCACAGTCATCAACGTCGCACCACAAAACAGGTCATGCGCTGGGTTTATCTGGCTCTGGTACCGGGTTTACTGACGATTATTTATTTCTTCGGTTGGGGTGTGATTTGGCAGCTTATGCTGGCCGTTATCACCGCCTGGGTCGCCGAAGCACTGTGCATGAAACTCCGCGGCCGGCCAATAGAATCCGCCTGGCACGATCATACCGCCCTGGTTACCGCAATTTTACTGGGCATCAGCATTCCTGGTTTCGCCCCCTGGTGGATTATTGTCATAGGTACGGCGTTCTCCATCATCATCGTTAAACATGTTTACGGTGGCGTCGGAATGAACATCTTTAATCCCGCCATGGCCGGTTACGTGGTACTGCTGATTAGTTTTCCGGTACAAATGACCAGCTGGCCGCTGCCGGTGCAACTGAGCCAGATCGACCTTAGTTTCTTTGACAGCGCGGTACTTATTTTCACCGGCTACACCCCCAGTGGTTACGATTTAGAACAATTGCGCATGGGCGCCGATGGCATGACCATGGCAACGCCACTGGACAGCCTGCGCACTGCCCTGAATCACGAAATGACCATCGACGAAGCACTGCAACAACCGATTTTCGGCAGTATTGCCGGTTTGGGCTGGCAATGGGTCAACGCCGCGTTCCTGTTAGGTGGTCTAGTCCTACTTAAAGTGCGGGTGATCAACTGGCACATTCCGGTAGGTATGTTGCTCGGTTTAGCCGTTCCAGCTGCCCTGGCCTGGATGTTCAGCCCTGACCAGAGCGTGTCGCCGGTCATGCACCTGTTCAGCGGTGCCACCATGCTCGGCGCCTTCTTTATTGCCACGGATCCGGTCACTGCTGCGACCTCAAACCGCGGCCGCCTGTATTTCGGCTTACTCATCGGCTTCCTGGTATTCGCAATCCGTACCTGGGGTGGTTACCCTGACGCCGTAGCTTTTGCCGTGTTGCTGGCCAACATGACGGTTCCCGTGATTGATAAGTACACCCAGCCCGTCGCCTACGGCCATGGAGAGAAATCATGATCGCCCGCAGTATGCAACGTAACGGACTCATCCTCGCGGCTTTTGCCGTGGTCGCTACCCTGTTGGTGATGCTGACTGCGCGGCTGACCGCCGAGCCCATCGCCCGTGAACAACAGCGTGAACTGCTGCAGGTGCTGAATCAATTGATCCCACCGCAAGCGCACGACAACGACCTTTATGCGAGTTGCCGGTTAATTGACGATCCCGCCCTGGCTGCATCGCCGACGCCTATGTATCTGGCAACCCAAAACGGCGAACCCACCGCCGCCGCTTTCGAAGTGGTCGCGCCCAATGGCTATTCCGGTGGTATTCGCTTGCTGGTCGCCATTAACTGGGACAATACCGTTGCCGGGGTGCGTACCCTCAAGCATCAGGAAACGCCGGGACTGGGCGATAAAATCGAGCGCCGCAAAAGCGACTGGATCACCAGCTTCAACGGCATGACCGTGACCGGACCTGATGATCAGCGCTGGGCCGTGCAACGCGACGGTGGCGTCTTCGATCAATTTACCGGTGCTACTATTACCCCACGCGCAGTCGTGCAAGCGGTCGCGCGCACCGTCTCCAAATTTAAACGCAATAAAGACCAGTGGCTGCAACAAACCACCGCCTGCGGAGGTCAATCGTCATGAGCTACAAGAGTATTACCTGGCAAGGACTCTGGGAAAACAATCCGGCCTTAGTACAACTGCTTGGCCTGTGCCCATTATTAGCAGTGACCGCCACGGTCACCAATGCTCTGGGGCTGGGGCTGGCCACCTTGCTGGTGCTGGTAGGTTCGAATATTACCGTTTCGCTGGTCCGCAACTGGGTTCCGAAAGAAATTCGAATTCCGGTGTTTGTGATGGTCATTGCCACCTTTGTGACTATGATTCAGTTACTGATGAATGCCTACGTGTATGGCTTATATCAGTCGTTGGGGATTTTTATTCCACTGATTGTCACCAACTGTGCCATCATAGGTCGGGCCGAAGCTTTCGCCTCAAAGAATCCGTGGCGGCGCTCGGCGTTTGACGGTTTAATGATGGGGCTTGGCTTTACCTTAGTGCTTATCGTGTTAGGCGGCATTCGTGAAGTCATCGGCAACGGCACCCTGTTCGATGGTGCTGAACTGCTGCTCGGCGACTGGGCCGCAGCATTAAGAATTGAGCTGTTTGCAGTGGATTACCCACTGTTACTGGCGATATTACCGCCTGGTGCATTTATTGCCATGGGCTTTATCATTGCGATTAAGAATCTGATTGATCATTACCGTGAGCAGCGTGCCACCAAGCCGGCGAAAGAAGTCACCCGTGTTCGCGTCACAGCGCAATAACAATTTACCGGAATCATGAACAAACAAAAACGTATCGAGATATTAACGCGCCTGCGGGAGAATAATCCCAACCCCACCACGGAACTTGAGTTTGACTCAAGTTTCGAGTTGCTGATTGCGGTGATGCTTTCGGCGCAGGCCACCGATGTCGGCGTGAACAAAGCTACCCGCAAACTCTTCCCGGTCGCCAACACACCAGAGCAAATGCTCGAACTTGGCGTCGATGGCGTCAAGGATTACATTAAAACCATCGGTTTATTTAACGCCAAAGCTGAAAACGTAATTAAAACCGCAAAAATTCTGGTCGACAAACACGACGGCGAAGTACCCGAAGACCGTGCCGCATTAGAAGCGCTTCCGGGAGTGGGCCGCAAGACCGCCAACGTGGTTCTCAATACTGCCTTCGGCTGGCCAACCATTGCCGTGGATACCCACATTTTTCGGGTTTCGAACCGCACGAAGTTTGCGCCTGGTAAAACGGTTCGTGCCGTTGAAGACAAACTAGAGAAAGTGATACCGAGCGAGTTTAAAGTGGATGCGCACCATTGGTTTATCCTGCACGGTCGCTACACCTGCATCGCACGTAAACCCCGTTGCGGCAGCTGCATTATCGAAGATTTATGCGAGTATAAAGACAAAACCTCGGACGATTGATTTCGACCGCTGAATTCAGACAAGTAAGGAGTACGCTATGCGAATGCTACACACCATGTTGCGTGTCGGCGATCTGGACCGCTCTATCAAGTTCTACACTGAACTGATGGGCATGAAACTACTACGCCAGACGGATAATGAAGAGTACACCTACACCCTCGCCTTCGTTGGTTACGGCGATGAAAAAGACCATACAGTGCTTGAGCTGACGTACAATTGGGACAAGAGCGAATACGACCTGGGTGACGGTTATGGCCATATCGCCATTGGCGTCGAAGATATCTATGGTTTATGTGAAGATTTAGAAGCCAAAGGTGCTGATGTTTACCGTAAACCTGGTCCCGTTAAAGGCGGTAAAACCGTGATTGCCTTTGTTCGTGATCCTGATGGTTATGCTATTGAACTGATTGAACGTAAAGAAAGCGACGACTTATGAGCGACGCCGAGCCGAGCTTAATGAAACAACGCTTCCGCGGCTATCTGCCGGTGGTCATCGACGTTGAAACCGCAGGTTTTAACGCCACGACCGATGCGCTGCTGGAAATCGCTGCGGTTACCCTCGAATTTGATGAGCAAGGCTGGCTGCATCCCGCTGAGCGCATTCATTACCACGTGAGTCCTTTCGAGGGCGCCAACATTGAGCAGGCAGCAATAGATTTTAATGGCATTGATCCGCATTCGCCATTGCGTGGCGCGGTACCTGAAGATGAAGCGCTCAAAGAAATGTTCAAGCCGATCCGCAAAGCGCAGAAAGACGCAGGTTGTCAGCGCTCAGTGCTGGTCGGACATAACGCGACCTTTGATCTGGGTTTCATGATGGCTGCCGCCGAGCGTAGCAACCTGAAACGTAATCCGTTCCACCCGTTTGTCACCTTCGATACCGCTGCACTGGCAGCGCTTACCTTAGGTCAGACGGTATTGATTAAAGCCTGTCAGGCCGCCGGTATCGCTTTTGACAGTAAACAGGCGCACTCGGCCTTGTACGACACCGAACGCACCGCAGAACTCTTTTGTTGGATGGTCAACCGCTACAAAAACCTTGGCGGCTGGCCCTTAGCGGGACACACCGAGAAGGATTAATCTCATGACCACTTCAGGCAATGGTTGGCAGTATCGAATTCCACATTTTCTTGCTGTTGTTATTATTGCCACCATGGTGTGGTCTTACATAAATCCTGCCGACATGACCGTGTGGTGGGCGGAGATGGTGCCTATCATCGCCATTTTCCTTGGTTTGGTGGTGACCTATCCAAAGTTTCGCTTCAGCAACACCAGCTACGTTTTAATGAGCGTGCTCCTGATCCTGCATACCATAGGCGCACACTACACCTTTGCCAACGTGCCCTTTGACTGGTTCAGCGACTTCTTCGGTTTCGAACGCAATCACTACGATCGCATGTCACACTTCAGTGTCGGCTTTTACGCCTACCCTGCCGCCGAGTTATTGCTTCGCAAGCAATGGGCCCGTCCCGTTACCGCGATGTTCTTCGGCTTGTTTTTCATTATGTCCGTGGCTGCTGCATACGAAATCATTGAATGGCAGTTCGCCGTCATCGAAGGCGGCGACGCCGGCATCGAGTTCCTCGGTTCACAAGGCGACGTCTGGGATGCCCAGAAAGACATGCTCGCCGACACCTTAGGCGCAATTTTTGCCTTGCTACTGTTCGTGTTTTCGCGCTGGGTTAAACCGGCGCGGTAAACCCGCGCCTTGCGTTTACTTTTGTTCTACTTCCATCGCCTGGATCTTCTTCCAAAGCTCGTCGGCTTCCTGGCTGATCCCTAAACTGCCGCGGATATCGCCATTGCGCTGCATTTCCACAGCTTTTAGCTGGAGCTGCTCCAGCTGTTTACGCATCTTTTTAGTCGGGTTCGACTTAAATAATCCAAACATTATGGTGTCCCCTTTAGAGTTTGGATTTAATACGTTCGATCACTGAGAATAGTTTGCTGGATTCAACACTATTCACCAATATCTTCAAACCAGAGCTCGGGCTTGTCGGCGATGAACGTTGTCATCAGCTCAATACAGGTCGGATCCTGCAACACCTCGACTTTCACGCCAGCTTTACGCAGGCGGTCCTCGGCGCCCATGAAGGTCTGGTTCTCTCCGACAACAACATGAGGAATGCCGTACAGCTCGATTGCCCCTGAGCACATACAGCAGGGTGATAACGTCGTGTAAATGACGCACTCTTTGTAGACCGATGCTGGCTGCCGACCGGCGTCAGCAAAAGCGTCCATTTCGCCATGCAAAATAGGACTGCCGCTTTGCACACGACGATTGTGCCCACGACCAATAATCTTACCGTGATACACAATGACGGAGCCGATGGGTACACCGCCCTCTTCCAGTCCTTTTTTCGCCTCTTCAATGGCGGCTTGCATGAAGTTGTCCATAATTGTTCCTTGCCTAGTGCTCAATCAAATCTAGCTCTGAGTATTACTTAGAAAGCTTAGGGTATCTTGCTGCAAGCAACAACACGAAATCGGAATCCTCCTGAACGCTAAGCACACTGACTTGATGAATTCATGTTGATTATTTTTTGACATTACTGTATTGCTATGTAACAAATAGTTAGGGATTACTTATAAATGGAGTTTACCTACATATGACAGCACTACGTCCCCTCATTGTTTTTTCGACGCTTTTCCTATTATCAGCTTGTGGCGGTGGCGGTGATTCGTCTCCAAGCGGCGGTGGTGGTGGTGGTGGTGGTGCCACTACGACTTTTTACGAGGTATCAGCGAGCGTTGATGGTTCAGGCGGCAGCGTCAGCCCAACCAGCCAGAAAGTTAAGGAAAACGAAAAAGCCTCGGTCACCCTTACTCAGGAAGAGCATTTCGAAATAGGCGAAGTAACCAGTTCTTGTGGCGGCGCTCTGGATGCTAACGTTTTTACCACTAATGCAGTGACTGCTAACTGCACCATCACTGCAAGCTTCGACGAAATCCCGCGGACACCCTCAATAACTTATAACGAACAAGACGTCAGTGGTGGTGAAATTAACATCAGCCTCCCTCTGCAGGGTTCAACCTCGCTAGCCTGGAGTATTGCCGCCAATAACTCTGACGAAACGGTTAAGGTAACAGCGTCCACAACCGAAGGTCTCGACTACACCTTAGATGGGACCAGCGGAATAACACTTGATGTCAATGATAACGCCGTGCTCGGCCAGTTTGAAACCATGACGCTAACCGTCACCAATGCTGTCGATTTGTCTACGACTTTTACTGTTAACGTTGATGTTACCTCCGACACCAGTGCCTATGTGACGGCATTTTGTTTGGTCGGTTACTGCAACGGCGAGCAACCAGCAACGTTTAATCCTCGTGGCAATGAATCATTAGAAGTAACAGCTCATTATCAGGCAAGTATAGGTGCTACCGCTAATTTCTCTTATGAAATTAATCAAGATTTTGGTGATGTTGAATCAGTAGTGGTAACAGTATTCAATTTGGATACTAATAAGAATACTGATGAAGATCCCAAGACGCTTGTTGGTGAAGCTGTTGTTAAGCATGATTCTTATGCGCAGGAAATAACAGTGTTAACCGATCATTTAACTCATGATCGTGATGTTGTGCTTGAATTTACTGTAACCAACGCAGATGGTGATTCGCAATCAAAATATTATGATGTCTATTTTGCTTATTCAAACCTAATGTCGGGTTCTGTTCTTGAACCATTTACGACAGTTAACATTGCAGAATTGGATAAAGAATACACTTATGCTGATTTGCGACCATTGGATGATTATGCGTTTACACAAGATTATCGTGAAATTGAGGTTGTTGATGTGTTATACCGCCCGACTTTTGGGGATTCAGCGAATGATATTGACTTCACTTGGTCATATGATGCTAATGAACTGACTTTTAAATTAAGTGATCCAGAAGGTTTGATTGACACGAATCAGGATTGGATTTCTCCATTCTATCTGGGTATTGTGTATTACTTGTTGGATGAAAGCGGTAATCGTTTAAATGATAGTGTTACTGTTTCTTATGCACCATTTTTGCTAAGCGTTAATGAATATTCAACTTTTGTTCAAAACCGTAAAGAGGCAGAAGATCTATTAGTTGAGTATATTAAATTGGCTGCTTCTGAATTAGAGCTTGATATGGTTTTAAACTTTTGGATGGAAACCTTTGAAGCAAATGGTTATGCGCAGATGAATGAACCATACCTGATCACCCGTAATCTTGAACAGTATAATAAAACTATGGTTACTCTGGTGGGTCGTTTATACCGCATGGTTTATGCTGAAAATACAGTGGATTACAGTGTCGGTCTTAATTTTGCCTCTGTTGTAAATATTGATTTTTGGAATGATATGATTCTTCAATATAAGGGCGAAATGTCAGTAAAATTGTTTGATGTTGATAGTAAATCTCGTAAAGAATCGGTTAATAATGCGGCTGAATATAAAGTTCGTATGATTAATGATTATGTTACAGAGTACAACCGTATAAACGGTACAAACTATGGTTTGCTAAATGCTGACCTATACAGTGGTATATACCCTAATACTGTATCCTCGGCTGAAACATACAGTTTGCTTGTGGGTAATAGCAATTACGGCAGCTACGCCAATGACATCTGGCTGTTTGACGGCGCATATTCTTATCTTGTTGGTGTTCATGCAAGTAGCCAGGACTTGTTCTTTGAGCTTATTCGATAGTCACGAAGACTTTTAGATACCGATTAGGGAATTAATCATGAAATCACTTATTTCAAAGCTATTAACTCATTCTGCTGTGTTACTTCTTATGTCTTCGTCAGCTTTAGCGATAGAATCTAACTCACAATCGTATATTGAATCCTTTGCACAAGAAACGACCAACAACCAGTTTTACGCGGAAAATAGCAACAAAACTTTGTATCGTTTTATGGTGTCCTTTAAAGATGAAAATTTATCCATGTCGCTTGTTAATAATGAAGAGCTTCGACGAAAAAACAGCGGTTCTGGAGTTAGTTTCTCATATAAAGGACAAGTTCATACTCGCGATATCAATGACTTCAAAACCGATCAGTCTTTCAAAAGTGAAATTAAACGACTATTCGGATACGAAGTACAATTTCATAGTTTTTTTAATGATATCCATATTATTACGGTAGCTACAACAGATAGAGCTCCATTAAATAAAGTCGCTGACAATTTATTTAGCACGGGTTATTTTAACTATGTTGAAGAAGATCAGTATATTACTTTGCAATCAAAGGGTGATGAAGGTGATGTGGGTGGTATGTCTGTATTAAACCCAAGCAGCTTTAACGATCCTGTTTATCCAGAGCAAATCCACTTTGCTAAGCAATCATCAGGTTATTATGGTGCCGCTTCAATTGAAGCGGCAATTGATTTAATGTCACGCCACGGTGTATTTAACACAAATGATAAAGTAAATGTTCATGTAATTGATTCAGGTTTTATTGAGCATGAAGATGTGCAATACGCTGAGTATATGGATATTAAGTACACTTATGATTATGATGAAGGTGATGACGGTGTTATTTGGTTAAATGGTTCACAAGATCCAAGTCGTCCAGATTATGCGATTTATGAATCATGCAGCAACCGTTCTAATAATGGTTATGGTTACTTACAAAATGAACCAACTGCTGAACAGGCTGCTGAATACGATTGGATTCGTTACGAAACAGATGGTACAGCGATTAAATCATCACACGGTTTGAATGCTGCATCAATTATCGGTGCGACTTCAAATAACAACATTGGTATCGCAGGTATTATCCCACAAGATAATGTAAACCTTGTTTCTGCTCTTGCTGTTGATGATTGTGGTGGTTATTCAAGCTTTAACCTTATGGCGATGTACTGGTCTATTGGTGAGTTAGAGTTGCCAGCATTTTATAGTGCAGGTTTTAATGAAACACTGACACCGAAAACCCAATATCCAGCCGATGTTATTAATATGTCTTTTGGTAGTGAAGGTTGGTACTGTTCTGTTGATCAGTCGGGTTCTACTGGTGCATTGGCTGAATTTGCGAAAATGGCTTCTGATCGTGGCGTTGTATTGATTGTCTCTGCTGGTAACAGTCGTTATCATATGTCAGATGGTTCAGTCGCTGGTTGTCCTTATTTTGTAAGTGTGGGTGCAGTAACCGAATGGGGTAATCCTACAAACTTTACAAACTACGGTACTGGTATTGATTTAATGGCGCTTGGTTCTTCTGTCCGTGCTGCAACTGCTACTAAAACACTTGAAGCGCTTGAAACTGATTATTCAGGAGTAAGTGGTACATCATTTTCAGGTCCTATCGTAGCGGGTCTTGCGGGTCTTATTAAACTTTACGACAAAACCCTAACGGGTGAAGAAGTGCGTAATATAATGAAATCAGGTGCAAGGGATCTGACAGTAGGTGCAAATGGTGGTGATACATCTTGCGCGGTTATTGGTTGTGGCGCAGGTGCGGTTAACTTTGAAAACACTATGCGTATTTTGCTTGGAGGCGAAATTTTAACTCAACCGAAAGCGTCACATTACCTGGCCAACAACTTAAGTCGCGAAGACTCCTCATTTTTGTCTAAAGCGCAAGAGTTTAATAAGAATATGTGCACCACTTATCGTATGGATGGCTATTTGTTAAATGATCGATTCGCAGACATTCGATATCGTTTTTACGGCAGTAATGACGGCGAAAAATACGAGCTTATTAATAGCTACAACAAAGGTTCATTCTTGTTCGACAATACTTATGCATACTATCGATTAAGAGGCTGTAATACAGCAGAAGGCGTTTGCAGTGATATCCGTGACGTTGAGATAGATGATTCATTTACTCCGGGAATATGCATTTAGAATCCAAATGAAATGGCGGGCACCAGGACTCTGCGCCCGTCATTTTTTATGCCTAGGTTTAGCCTTCAAACGTAATATTCTTCAGCAACCATGAAGATTTGGTTCTCACCACCAACTCCAACGCCAAGACGGCATATTGAAGTCTCCCGTGGGCAGCTTTTAACTGCTTTTCGACATTAACTCACGAACCTCGGCAGCGCGCAGTGGCCGCACCAGACGGTCCACTTCCTTGCCGTCGCGCAGCAGTATCAGTGTCGGCCAGAGCTTTACCCTGAAGCCACGGCCAAGTCGTTTGCCCTTTCCGTCATATATTTTAATATGACGCAGTCTCGGATGTTCAGCTACTACTTCTGTTATTGCAGAGTTTGCGGCCTGACAGTGTCCACACCAGGGCGCACCAAACTCAAGTAAGACGTCGCCGGACAACTCGCCAACCTGGTCAAACGTAAGCGTTTCTTCCGCGTAATCAGAGTTAGAGCGACTATCATTAGTTTCCATGCTATTTACTCCTCACTATCCTCATTCTAAGCAAAGCGCTGGATGCGCGGCAATCAAGGTATCCATCAGTTCAAGACATAGCTCAACATACCGCGACACTTCGGATAGATCGAGCAGTATCCGCTCCGTGCCACGACTTATTTGTGTTAATGCGGTTAACGCATAAATTGGTTATCATCGAACAAAACGAACAAGGAGCTCTGCCCATGCCTGTTTACGCGCTCAATCTTTTTGATATTGCCAACAAAGACGAATACCTCGCCTACGCACGCCGGTCTGCAAAAGAAGTTGAAGCCCACGGCGGCAAAGTTATCTCGCTCGGCAAGTTCAAAGAAGCTGCGCAAGGCGACATCACCCCACGCACCGTGCTTATCCTGGTCGAATGGGAATCAAAAGAAGCGTTCGAAAGTTACTGCGACGATCCGGCACTGGCCGATCTGCATCCGCACCGCGAGAATGGCACCAAGAACTACATCTGGCACCTGTTTGATAAGCTGGATGACTTGCGGCCGATATTAAAAGAGAATCAGCTCAGATAAGACAGGGAAATTTAACGCGCCCGTTCACTTACCGGAAGATTAACTTAGAGTCAGATGAATGCCTGAAACCAACTTTCATTCATTAAGTGCAGCCGATTGGTCTCTCAACGTCATTGTGACGTTGTTAGCCGTTGCTGTTGTAATTATTCTTTTCCTGCCCAAGATTCGTGACTCTGAACTTTGGCGTGCCACAGCTATCCCGCTTGCTTCAATTATCGGCAGTGGCTTTCTCATTGTCGCTCCATTACTGGCTTTTACCGTGGGGGCCTGGGCCATAGTAGCGGTTATCGCGATACTCGCACTGGCTTTTCTGGTGGGCAAAGCGGTGCGTTACAATATTAAATTCTCGGAACCTCTGACAGAAACAGATCAGCAAACAACCTACAAAGCCCTGACGTGGGCAGGTGAGCTGGCCAAACTCGTTCTGGCTTTCGCCTATATTATCGCCATTACTTTTTACCTTGAGCTGCTTGGCGCTTTTTCCTTGCGGTTAGTGGGCTATGAAAACCCAGTGGCTCAGAAAACTATCGCTACCCTACTGCTTATATTTATCGGACTTTTCGGTTGGTTACGCGGCCTGAGACTCCTTGAAGCCCTTGAGGAATCCTCAGTTAACGTTAAATTGGCAATTATTAGCGCTTTCATCCTTGGGCTCGCCTTTTTCAACGCGGAACAGGCGCTTAGTGGCGACTGGCAAGTGCCACAACTTGATCCTGACTTTAACCTCGAGACGGTGCGCATCCTGCTTGGCTCATTTCTGATTGTTCAGGGGTTTGAAACATCGCGTTATTTACGAGGCGACTACCCGGCCCATCTTCGCATTAAGACCATGCGATATGGACAGCTGATTGCGGCAGCGATCTATGTCTGTTTTATTGCGTTAGCGACTACGCTGTTCGATGAATTTGAAACCATCAGTGAAACCGGGGTCATCGACTTATCTGCAGAAATCGCCTTTGTTCTTCCGTGGCTTTTGATTATCGCCGCAGTCATGAGCCAGTTCTCGGCAGCAGTTGCCGACATGATTGGCTCCGGAGGCCTGGTCGAAGAGGCATCCGACAAGAGTATCTCAAAGCATACCGCATACCTCACAGTGGCGATCTTAGCCATTGGTCTGCTGTGGTCCACCGATATATTCTCCATTATCGCCTACGCGTCCCGCGCTTTTGCCCTTTACTATGCGCTGCAATGCTTGATCGCCGCAGTTCATGCGATCAGTTCTATCGGAAATGAGCGCCATATCGCCCGCGGGATAGGTTTTGGTCTACTTGTCGTTGCGATGTTGGCCATTGCGTTTTTTGCTATACCTGTGACGAGTGCCGGACATTCAATAGGACATTAGAGCTTAATTCTCCGATCGCCATCCAATTCACTCTCATTTGAGATGATAGTTATCCCCGCACGGCTATAATTTCAGCCGTTTTTTTGCCCTCGGATAATCTAGGTCTCATCGCCCTTATCCGTTTGTTGAGTATTGGTAATCTCCAGAGGCTCGCCTTCTTCATCCTGAAGCTGATAATCAAAGGCAGCCTGAAGGCCGGTCTCATCTTCAGGTATACCAGCGTCCTCTTCACTATGGCCCGGATAAAATGGCGATATCAGTGCGATAAGAATTCCCACCGCTGCAAAGATGGAGAAGCTTTCTGCATAACCCAGCTCACCGACGAGCACGCCGACAAGCGGCGTCCCTGCTGCCTGGCCTAAGGCAACCGCCAAAAAGGGCAACACAGGTCCTATCGACAAACGTCCCGGCAATAAGCGGATACCTGTCATTAAGTAAAGTCCGGTTAAACTCATATAAGCCAGACCAAAGATAACAGCTGAAAAAACCGCAAGATAGATTTGACCTGGACTAGCGGCCAACAAAGTTAAACTGGTTGTCAACATCATCAGCATGAGTGCGTGGGTGATGGCAGGGTTATTCCTGTCTGCCAAGTCACTGACAATAGCTCCTCCTAAGCCTGCAATACCTAATGCCAACCATAACCAACCCGTCTGCCTGGATGATAATGAGCCTAAATTGGTGGCTAAATCCGGCGCAAAGGTCCAGTAAGCTGAAGCAATAAAGCCCATGGCGAAGGCAAACAAGGCTAGCTTTAACAGATTCCACCACTGTCTAACGGTAATTTTGGGTGGCGGCGCTGCATTTGCGGGAGTGACCCTGGAAACCGAGGGAATTAAATACCAAGCAAGAAGAACACCAATAATGGCTATTAGCGTGAATGATAAATACGCGTAGCGCCATGCACCGACTAAAAATAGTACAGCCGGCACAGAGAGCGCGACACCAATGCTAGTACCCGCATTCATAACTGAGCTGACGCGCCCATGGATAGAACGATCTACCAACGCCTGCATAGCCGAGGTTAACGCTGGCATCATTAATCCGGCAGATATACCACAAGCGAAAACTCCTATGCCGAGACTGATAGGGCCAGTTGCCAGACTAATGAGAGCCAGACCGAGAACACTAAACGAAGCCGATAAAACGGTGGTGTTTCGCGCGCCAAAATATTTGGTGACTAAGGGGGCAACTAAACTGACAATCACGAAACTGATCAAGGGAAGAGCGGCGATAACACCGATGGTACTAGCGCTCATGCCAAGTTCATCGCGTATTTGCGGTATGAACAAACCAAACGCAAAGCGTGCTAAACCAAAGCTTATGGCAATTAAGATAGCGCCGATAAGCGCAAAGCGCATGCCTGAGATTTGCTGCTGAGAGATGGCAGTGTTCGTTGAGTTCATAGTGACGCGCTCTTATAACGAAAGGCTTGCACTAGTTATAGTTTGCGAGTCACAACACTGCAATGTAACAAATAGTAAGGTTACGGGGTCATAGGTGAGATCTACCGCCGACGTAGCTAACTCAGAGCTCGTCGGCGGCAGTACAACGAGTTAATCACCCTTACGATGATTACTTCTGCGGCTGGCATCACGGCCTTTATTGCCACTGCCGCCTGGACGCTTGTTGCCACCACTACCTTGCGGTTTACGCGGCGCGCGCGGTGCACGTTGACCTTGCTTTGGCGGTGGCGTTTTGCCCGTCAGGGCAACGTCGGCAAAGCCTTCCAGTGTATGGCGTTCAATCGGCTGACCGATCAGCTTTTCAATGGCTTTCAGAGTTCTGAATTCTTCGTCCATCACCAATGAAATCGCGTGACCGACCTGCCCTGCGCGGCCGGTACGGCCAATGCGGTGCACATAGTCTTCAGGAACCTGCGGCAGATCGTAATTGATCACGTACGGCAGTTTCTCGATGTCGAGTCCACGCGCGGCAATGTCGGTCGCGACCAACACATTCACCTTGCCGGATTTAAACTCAGACAAAGCTTTGGTTCGCGCGCCCTGGCTCTTGTTGCCGTGAATCGCGGCGGCGAGAAATCCATCTGCTTCGAGCTGTTTAACCAAGCGATTGGCGCCGTGTTTGGTGCGTGAAAACACCAGTACCTGCGGTAAGTTAAGGTTACGCAACAATTGCATGAGCATGCGCGGTTTTTCGCTCTTCGCAGCCGCGTACATGATCTGATCGATGCGCTCTGCGGTCGAGTTCGGCGGTGCTACTGAGATCTCAACCGGATTGTTGACCAGCGTTTTAGCGAGGGTGCGAATTTCGCTGGAGAAGGTCGCTGAGAACATCAACGTCTGGCGCTTGGCTGGCAACAATTTAATAATTTTCTTAATGTCGTGGATGAAGCCCATGTCGAGCATGCGATCGGCTTCATCAAGCACTAACACGTCTAATTTCGGGAAACGCACGGCATTCTGCTGGTACAGGTCCATCAAACGACCTGGTGTGGCGACGAGGATGTCCACGCCTTTGCGCAGCTTCATCATCTGCGGATTGATTTTCACACCGCCGAAGACGACCGCGTAGTTTAACGAGAGGCCAGCACCGTAGGTTGCAACACTCTCACCCACCTGCGCCGCGAGTTCGCGCGTCGGCGTAAGGATCAATACCCGCGCCGTGTTGGGTTTTGCGCGCTCGCCATCTTTGAGCCGTTCTAAAATCGGTAAGGTAAATCCCGCGGTTTTGCCCGTGCCTGTTTGTGCTGCCGCCATCACGTCATTGCCCGCAAGTACAGCTGGAATCGCCTGTGCTTGAATGGGGGTGGGTTCGGTATAACCTTGGCGTGTAAGGGCGGTAAGAATTTCAGGGCAAAGTCCGAGTTCAGAAAAAGTCATGTATAAATATGCTACTCAATTGTGATAAGAGCGCCCATTCTAACGCAGATCCGCGTGCGCCGCAGTTTATTTCCGTTTTTGGGGTGCTTGGGCGGGAGAAAGTTGACATTTTCCCTGAAATAACACCATATTTTCAATCAGATTTCAGTTTTGCGACAGGCCCCCATTTTTAGAACCACTCGCAGAATAAATCAGCTGTTCATGAGAGAGGGCTGCCCTCCCTCATGCAAGTTTGGAAAGGCGGGATTTCTGCCATGTATTAGGCCAGAGGTCTCAAATTAACATGGTTCGTTTGTCAGTGGTTACTGGTTAACCAAAAACCGAGCCCAAGGAAGGTTACTAAGAGTCTTTGATCAAGCTAAGAATACTACCCAAGGAAATTGGTAGTGCTATGAGCAAAAGCAATAGCTGAGCGAAGGGCACAATAGTCGCTACAAAGTAAATAACCGTTATGCCGAAGAATCCATCTTCTTTTCTTCGGGCAAGAAAGATAGGTATATATAAAACGCAAAGAATGTAAACAATCTGCATGAACCAGTCATAAAAAAACTTGTTGGCAACGACCTCCAAATTATGGTTTAGCATGTCGAACATTTTTTATTCCTTCTTGAAACTCCAACCCTAGGGAATGATCAACCTTCCAGTTCTAGTACACGCAGAAGAAACTCTTTTTCTTCATCTGAAAGTGAACTTGCCGCCTTATCAAGGTTCTCCTTATAAATTTTTAAGGTTTCCTGATCAGAGGAAATCATGCTATCGAGCTGGTGCTCATACTTAACCAGCATTTCATTTAGCTTTTGGGCATTTTCTAGATTGGCATTGTGTGCGGTCACCATTAAGTAGACAGCAATACCGAAAGAGAAAAGCATTGACAGCTCAATCTTGATATTAAAAAACCGATTCTCCATGACATGCTTCCTTTAACTTTATGAGTGATTTAGGGTTAGTGCGATTTTGGTTTTGATGCGTTGAACTGACTCGAGAGCCTTTGAGTATTCTTTATTAAAAGCCGCTTGCTGGTGATATGACACGAACAACAAACCACCAAAAAGGACAGCCACCAAAAGAAAATTATTGATCATTAGCTGAGCTATTTTTTGCGTGAACTTCTTCATTAAAAGACTCCCCCACAACGATATTTCTCAGTGGTCGAAATGTCGGCCCCGGAGAACATCTCTACAAATGTTGAAATAGTAAACTCCGGCAAACGAAGACATTCATACTGATCTTCACGATTCAATTGAATGAAGATAATGTTTCGATACCCCTGAGCAATACTGCTATTAATGTTCGCCGTTAAGTCAGATCGCGACCGCAAGAAATCAGCAGTCTTTTGCTCTAACTTATTTAACAGTGAGATGCGGCCCACGTCGTTCGATGCAAGCTTCAACCAATAGTCCGGATCACGCGCATTCAACATATGGCTCACGAACAGATCGTCATAATTCGGGTCCAAAATAAAACGTGATTCAAAAATATAACCGAGCTTGTCATTGCCAAAGACATTAGGAATACTCACTGAATCAACAGCCATGCCGTCCATCTTAACGCCCATGAACATCCCGACATTTAAGTCACGCTTGAGTATCGATAAGTTAATATCGTAGGGCTCTGGAACTTCTGAAAGGTTAATCAGCTCAGGCGCAAAACGAAGGCTTTCATACATCGCATCATCGTAATCTCTTACACGCTCATAGATCGCTTTAACTGGGTCCTTCTCTTCATAGTCACCGAACCCTGGAATCTTTAAAACGTCCCGCTGATGATAAATTGTGCTCTCTAAATCTAAGAAAACCCCAAAGCCATAACTCACAAACGACTCATATACGCTTGGACTTTGCTTTTTACCTACAAAGTCAGCCATCATTCGCGTATAGGAATTTGAAGACAGCACCGAAATTGCGACCGGAATAATCAAACCAAGTGCAACAAAGGCCCATAGGATCTTATTCGCTGCATACGCCCACTCGTCACGCAAATAACGACTCGCCTTCAGGACAAGAAGAAAGATGGCTAAAAAACTAAGCATGATCGAAATAGGTGGGATCACAGCAAACTTAACGGCTTCAATACCTATTTGGTGGAATGAACCGCCAGGTGAAAAAGCTGCATCGGCAACCGTTGAGCTAATCAGCTGCACAAACGAGAGGTTTTTTTCTTTTTGCCGATTATTCCAGAGCTCATAATACTCACTGTTAGACAAATAGGGCTCGTAGGCATCAATATAAAACGAGTCCAGTTCGTCGCGTGCATAAGCCTTAATTTGCGGCAGCTTAAAAAACTCAACTCGGTTCAGTGAGCGGTTACTAACATCAAATTCCGAACGCTCATAGTAGCGTTTCCAAACCGACTCTCCCTTGCCCGCATAATATTTCTCGACATCACTCCGCGTGATATCCATACGGGTGGGCTTCCAATTAACCGAGAGCGGCATCTCTAACTTTCGTACTTGGGTTATAACAAAGCTAATCACCTTGTCATTATTAATGAAGCTCTCATAAGTTACGTCTTCCTCTACACCCCACAATTTGTTCAAAAATGCTCGGCGAGCGTTTTGAATATAGGCCTTAAAATGGTTCTCTCGGCCGAACAAATACAGCAAATAAAAATGAGGTTCATCGGGCTCAAAATAGAGTTGAATCTTGGAACCATCTTCCCACGTGAGGCTCGTGATAAAGTTAGACCAGTTGACACGAATTCGCTCCTTACAATCCGCATTACAGCTCACCCGTTCATAGTCTTTTGCTTGATCACGATAATCATCGTAAATTTGTTCAGTTATCGTATCAGCAAGATCTGAAGCCTTTTCGTATTCACTAACATACGAATCCCAACTCGTATTCAATAATTGCACTGCTTGGTCGTGCCATTCTCGCGTCTTAGCCTCTAAATTATCGTAATTTTGAACCGTTCCCATAACCTCGCGCGCATCACGTTGCGCCGAGCTATACAATTCCATTTCTTGCTCATACAACGAACTCAAGCTATTTAACTTTGGCACTGCATCACGAGTAAAAGCAGCATTTTGATAGTTTCTAATATAAACATTGGTTAGCTCATCTAACTGGCGACCAATGTAACCATTAAATCTTTCTGAAAAATACGCCAACGATGGAATTAGTGATACAACCAACTTCTTTTCGCTTTGCGTTTCGTTAGATACGGATAATCGCTCGAGATCGTCAATCGCGACCATATCGGCCAAATAAGCCTCTTTGAAAATAACCGCACGAACCGCATTCATCTTTTGTTCTGGTGATGAATTCTCAACAACAGAATCCACCACCACTCGAATCGAGGGAATTAGCACTGCCCACAACGCAAGAAACATGAGCAATCGAATACTTCTGCGCACAAACGCACTTCGGTATTTACGCTCAAATGACAGCTCCGGAATTAATGTAACCAGCGCCAAAGCTAAACCAAACCCAGTAATCATCCGCCCAAGGAACTCGACAAAGTGAGCCTCTTCAGCCTTTGCTCCAAGCACCGATGTAACTGGGTTTGAGTAGAGATCAATCAGCTTAAGATTCAAGTTGATTTCTAGCAGTATATAAACAGCGAAAAACAAAAAGATGAGTGGAATTCGGTAGTTGAACCTCATAGCTAGTTATTCCCTGTGCGAATGATGACAGTTTCATCATTTGTTTCCACTTCATCGTTATGTCGCACTTGGCAATAACGATAGTCTGGGTCGGTAGGGCTTAACGTTTCGCAATTTGTTTTAACTTTTCCGACTGCAAGCTGATCTGCTAATTGCACCACCTGTCCATCGAAACGAAGATATTTTCCAGAAGCGATTAAGTTCCGTTGATCATTTAATCGATTGAAGTTCGCATTTTTCGGCAAACCTAATATCACTGAAGTCAGGGGAACATTACCTTCAACGGCTTGTGTCAGTGGCTGTTCCGGTGCATAAACAAAATTAGTTAACTGCTGGCACACACCAAGTAAATTACCCGTTACACTTATACTGTCGGCAGATAAATTGTAATCATTCCGCTCAACCATAGTAGTAAAGGTTTGGTAGAGCACATCGCTAATACTTTCCTCGTTTCTTGCGAAAACGCGCCCGTCATCCCAGATGGCTTTTACATTGTTTATATCCACATAAACATTGCGAGCACGCGGCAAAACTTCGATCGCCGTGACCAAAGTTACCACGTCCGTTACAAACTGAGCTCTTAAACTCGCACCTACCGACGCCAAACGTTTAGTGTTCCTAACCTGCTGCAAGTCGAATCGGAGGAACGCTCGTTTTGGCAGTGCTGATTTAATTTTTTCGATAGTTACCGTCGTAAGCGGAAGGCTAGAACCGTCACGCGACTCAATAAACAATTCATCCCGGCGTTCGACAATAGTGAGATGGATACCATCGTATAGCGGGATAAAATTCTCTTTCATATAATCCGAGGTAAACGACTCTGGCTCCCAGTATGTATAAATAGGGCAGCTGTGCTTACTCGCAGGTAAAACCTCACCGCGAACATCTTGAATTAACCCACGACGCATAAGCGCTTCTTGCACGTGAATATCAAGCGACCGATCAGCGTAAGGTGGGAAAAGGTCGTGTTTAATTTTACCTTGGTGATGTTTACTCGATTTGGGAGTGCTAGCGCAGCCAGAGAGTAATGACGTTAATACAACCAAGATAAATAACAGCGGGAAAAGTATCCTTGCTTTCACGACACATCCTTTTGAAAGAAATTTTATTATTTTTGTTATTTCATTGAAACAATGTAACAAAGTCTTTTTGTTCGAGCAAGTCGGCGAATAGTGTAGTTGCCCCCGCTAAAACGGACAGTGCTAACTTGCCAGTTTGAGAGGGTTGTACTCTCGTGGTGACATCATTTTTAATCCGCTATGCGCATGGTAACCTCAAACCAATCAGCTGACAGTCGGTGCAGCCTCCAAAGCGAACAATTCGGAACAACACTCAGTTACGTAAACTGTTCAGTAAAATCACCCTTTACCAGACTCACTTCCACCAACCTCTAAGCCTAGCCGCCACATACGGCGAAAAAGTTGTTATCAGAAGAACCACAAGCCAGATATTGCCGTCTTTAAATGAGTAGGCCTCAAGCAATTCAGGCCACGACTTGCCTTGCCAAAGGCCGAATGAAAATTCAAAAACAAGCGTCAGAACGAGCCAGCTTATCCCAACCAAAAACAGCTGAGCGTTGCTTTTAAGCTGCAGCCAGGGAAGCGACAAATACGCGACGACAAGGATCAAGCCTGAGAGTATCAGTCCACTTAGTACGAGTGCGGCCGGAGTGCCAAAAGTGGGTAGAAGTACAGACTCGCGCAGTAATCCGTTGGCAATAGCCAGGACAAGGATCCCCGCCCAAACCATAAGAACTTTTAAAGCGACTCGCATAGTCATCATTTGCTCCTGACTCCGAACAGACATTACAGAGTAGCTCTGATATTATTTTGTACCGGCATCTTCTGCAATAACCTCCCCTAATGAGCGGTTAGATTTTTAAGGAAAAATAATGAAGTTTGGTTGGTTGTTTCTTGCTTTGGTATTTCCTGTGGTTGCTTTTGCTAATCCCGATTTTGTGAAAGTTAAGGGGTATGATCTCGAATATGAGATTGCAGGGAATGGCAGTGAAGTCATTCTCTTGGAGGCCGGCGGCAGCGCAGGCATGTCTGAATGGGAACCCGTTTTTGAAAAAATATCAGAGCACGCAAAAGTTATTCGCTATTCTCGAGTCGGTAATGGTAACTCTACTGCAATCAAGCAGCACTTTACTTCGCGAGACTATGCTGACCAAGCTAGCGCTTTGCTAACTGAATTAGGTATTCGACAACCTGTCATAGTTGTCGCTCACTCTTATGGGGGAAGTATTGCAAGAGACTTTGCGGCAGCTTACCCCGAACAGATCAAAGCGCTGATGATGTTAGATCCTTCGTCCGAGCATGATGTTGATATTTTACGCGCCATAGACCTGGAAAAAGGCAATGAAGAAATTGCTCAAATCAAACTCGCAGATATGAAACACGGAATGTCTAATCAATATTTGGACTTTTGGAGTAAGCGCCCATTACCGGATTATCCTCAAATTAAAGATATGCCTGTAACGGTCATTACTTCAGTAAAGAAAATGGAAAACCCACCTAACTTATTCTTTACCGATCGAGGAAGGAAAATGTGGGGAGAACTATGGCAAAAATGGGCAAATGCGTTTCCCCAAGGTAAATCTGTTTTAACTGAAAAAAGCGGCCATTTTGTACAATTTGACGAGCCTGATTTAGTCATGAGCGAGCTTTTAGCATTGATGCTGAAGCTCGATAAGTAGCAGCACTACTGCGATTTAATATAGTTAAGCGCCTGGTCTAGGTTGCCGATAGGTTGATCCGGCACTACTCCCGCTGCCGCAGTATCACCGTTAGGTCGAACGATTAAAGCTTTGGGATACCCGACCCGAATACCGCCCGTGACATCCTCTAACACCTGTTTACAAATTCAACTTGCCTCTGCAACCGCTTGCGGGTGTAATAAATAAAAAAAAGAGAAAAAATCATGATTATTAATAGCATACGCATGGGGCTAGTGGCCTCTGCACTCCTTTTGAGCGGCTGTAATGAAGCTGGTTATCCAGAGCATTTACAGGTGCAACGTATTGACCAAAGCGATTTTCAGGCGCTCTTGATTGCGCCAAAAACGAGCGAAGAAGCGATCCCAACAGTGATCGTGCTAGGCGGCTCAGATGGCGGATTAGGTGGTGCCAAAGCGACCGCACAAGCTCTTGCTGAAGAAGGTATTGCAGCGCTTGCCGTCGGCTATTTTGGCCTGCCAAATTTGCCGGAAACGCTTAACAGTATTCCACTTGAGTATTTTGATGCGGCGCTTAACTATATTGATACCTCAACACAACTGAGTCGCAATCAGTGCCAGCAAGTGCCTGTTATAGGCAGCTCACGAGGTGCAGAACTTGCTTTAGTACTCGGTGCTAACTTCAGCGACTATGGCCCGGTGATGGCAATTTCGCCCAGTTCCCATGTTTGGGGTGCGATGGGTGATACTAAGGCGTCAGCCTGGACCCTCAATGGCGAGCCGCTGACCTTTGTGCCGCGTCACTCAAAACCTGATTATTCGGCGCAACGTTTTGTTGGCCGAGGCTACTTTCAGCAGGATTTACAACATGCAGATGCCGCCGCAGCGCGCATTGCTGTCGATTCTATTCAGGCAGAAGTGTTGTTGTTTGCCGGTGCAGATGACCAGCTCTGGCCTGCCGACGAAATGGCACAGGCCATCCAGACGCAGCTTGCTACAGCAGGACTGGCATCGCGGGTGACAACAACCATTTATCCGGCCGCGGGCCATGTCATCGCGCCCGGGTTGCCGAGTAACCTTACCGAGGCCACACTTGGCAACTCGCAGACGATTGTCCTGGGCGGCGGCCCAGAAGCGAATGCTGCGGCGCAGCAGGACATTCTGCGCCGAGCAGTCGCCGCGATTAAAAACCCGGTCTGTTTTGACAGCAAGTCATCCTTTAATAACGACAAGCTAGGCGAGTTAGAGCAGTTTCTGCAAACCACGGGCACCTCGTCCATGGTACTCATGCGCGCCGGAGAAGTAGTGTTTGAGTTTGGCGACATTCATGACAAGCACACCATCCACTCCATTCGCAAGGCCATGCTGAATTCGCTTTACGGCATTTACGTTGAGCGTGGTGTTATCGACCTTGACGCGACTTTGGCTGAATTGGGCATTGATGATTCGACACCGCTTACCGCGACCGAGAAAACAGCTACGTTAGCTCAACTGCTGAAATCTCGCTCCGGTATCTATTTACCCTCTGCCGCAACATCAAAGGGTATGCTTGCAGCAATGCCGCCACGCGGTGAATTCAAGCCTGGTGAGCAGTACATTTACAACAACTGGGACTTCAACGTCGCCGGCGCGATTTTTGAAAAGTTGACGGGCGAATCAATCTACACCGCCTTCCACCGGGAAATTGCTAAGCCGCTAGGTATGCAAGATTTTAAGGGACGCTACACGACCATTGATGATGACACTGATATCAGTCAGCTTGAGGTGGATGGTTTTTATCAATATGAACCTGAGAAATCAAAATTCCCAGCTTTCCATTTTCGTATGTCTGCTTATGATATGGCCCTTTACGGGCAGCTCTATGAAAACTTCGGTGTGTGGAATGGCCAGCGTATTTTGTCACGTCAGTGGATTGAGCAAAGCACCACGTCCTACTCCTTAACCAATCGCTACATGGACTTCGGATATGGCATGCTCTGGAACGTCATCAACCCCAACGATAAGCGCCCCCACCGCGCGTTCTTCCATACTGGTGTTGGCATCCACATGCTCGGTGTTTACCCAAGCTCTGACTTGGTTTTCGTTCATCGCGTGCACACCGAAACCGATTACGAATTCGACCAGCAAAACCTGTACAGCATCATCGGCCAGATGTTCGGCGCCCTTGAAATGCCCGAATCTTGATGTTCCGGCGAACCAGCGTTTTGCCACCGGCTCCTGGCCGGACAGCAACCTGCTGACGCGGTTGCAGAGTTCGATGGGTCCTGAATGCCGATGAGTTTATAGGCCTTAAAGCAGCACCGAGGGCCTGACCATGCGCGGATGGCTACATGATAGATTCGCCAGTCTCGGTGCCAGGTGGCTAAGGCATCCTAGAACACGTAAATGAAGCCGATGCCGACTTCGGCTTCATAGTCGTTGCGAGCTACGGGGCTGTCCGTAATGTCGCTACTGTAGCGCTCATAGAGCACTTCGCCGAAAATCTGCCAATTATCGTTGATGTAATTGCGATAATTGTAGTGGGCGCCAATCGAGCGAAAGCCTCCGCTCAGATAGGTTTCATCCAGCCCCGATGCAGCTGCCTGCATTGAGTTTACGCCAAACTGTTCGTTGGCAAGATCGCTATCGTGGAACACTGCAACGACAGAAAATTCAGAACCGGATCCGTCGGTCCGCTCGCCGAAGCGACGACCCACGCCAAAAATACCAAGGCTGCCGTTTTCACCGGCGACAACCCGGCCATCCAGCCAATAACGCCAATCAGCATCGAACGCACGACGCGCCTGAAGCACGAGCTCAACGCCCTCATCTGTCGTGCCGAGTCCGTCCAAATGACCCTCATCGGAATCACTTTCTTCGCGCCCCTCATCGAAGCCCAGGGTCGCTTCTAACAGCCACTTGTCATCGCGAAGACCACGCCAACCCAGCGCTTCACCGGCAAAGTAGAAAATATTATCACCGCTGCGCCATTGCACCGCCCCGGCAGGCTGAGCTTCGAAGCCGAATTCATCCGACCCTTCGTAGGCAGATTCATATTCAACACCCAGGCCCAGCCCAAAGCTCCAGCCGTCCTCTCCCCTCGAGAAATCATCGAGCGACGGTAAAGGCACCAGAGCTGCTTTATCTTCCTGTGCTAATGCTGTTTGAAAGCAAAGCGCAGGTATGAACAATGCCAACGCCAAACCTGTAACCTTTTTCATTTAGATTCCTCCACCACATGCGTTCTATAAAGACTTCTTTGAGTATAGTACTTAAAGCGTTTGTGAGCAGATCACACACCACCTAACATTGCCAGCATCGCTTTCCTCAACTAACTTAAAAGCTTCTTAAGTCGCTTATGCGAACAGTTCTGAGGAGCAAGGCAGATGGGCGTTCAACGGGATTACTTTCAGTTACGGCCGGAAGTCGAAAAGGCTTATGGCTACACGCATGCCGTTAAAATCGGTGATGAAATCAAGATTTCAGGCGCGGTAAGTATGGATGATCAGGGCGTGCCGACGGCCGCTGGCGACATTGAGCAACAGATGAAGAACGTCTATGCCGACCTGAAGAAGGTTCTCGCGCATTATGGCTGCACCTTCGACGACGTCATCGTTGAGAATGTCTTTACCACTGATATGGCAGCGTTTCTGGCGGTGTCAGAGTATCGCGGTGAGCTGTATACCAAGCACTTTCCTACTGGTTCCTGGCTGGAAGTGAAAGGTCTGGCGTTGCCCGAATTCATGCTCGAGATTGAGCTCGAGGCGCGGATCTGAACGCCACCTGAATAAGGTGACAAAAAACATCGATAAGATCGCGCGGCGTGCAGAGTCTGTTATACTAGCGCGCTAATTTTAAGCGCCTTATGCGTAAGTGCTTTAGGCACCATGCGCCTCGCCACGCGATCTCCGAATAAGTGAACAAAACAATGTCAGAATCAAGCCCAGCAAACACGCCAGAAACAACTCCAACCGTGCGTCACTTTAACGAACTTAAGCTGTCCGATGCGCTATTGAGCAGCCTGAACGACGCTGGGTTCGAGCAAATGACCGACGTACAGGCGTTCAGTTTGCCGAAAATTCTGCGTGGTGAAGATGTCGTGGTGCAGGCGGAAACCGGCTCTGGTAAAACCGTCGCCTTTGCCTTGGGCCTATTGTCGAAGCTGGATACCAACTCCTTTGCTCCCCAGGCGCTGGTACTATGCCCCACCCGTGAGCTCGCTGAGCAGGTCGCTGAAGCGATTCGTGGCTTAGCCAAGTCACTAGCAAACGTTAAGGTATTAACGCTTTGTGGCGGCGCCCCTTCACGGGTACAGGCGGCATCCCTTGAACATGGTGCCCATGTTCTGGTCGGGACACCAGGCCGCGTATTGGACCATTTACAAGCTGAGCGCTTAAACCTGGCGCAGTTACAAACCTTGGTTCTCGATGAAGCCGATCGCATGCTGGAAATGGGCTTTCAGGACGAGTTAGCCGGTATTATCGCGAAGACCCCTGGCGTGCGCCAGACCTTGCTCTTTAGCGCGACCTACCCGCAAGGTATCCGCCAACTGACGAAACAGGTGTGTACCGATGCTGAAATCATCAAAGTAGCAGCAAGCAAAACGCAAACCTCAATTCAGCAAAGCTTCTATCAGTTAGGAGATGCCTCACCTGCGCAGGCGGTACGAGCGTTACTACTGGAGTTGCAACCGGGCAATTGCATGGTGTTCTGCACCACCAAAGTTGAAACCCAAAGCATTGCTGATGCACTCAAAAGCAAAGGATTCAGCACCCTTGCGCTACACGGTGATTTGGAACAAAAAGATCGCGATCAGACCATGGTGCAATTTGCCAATGGCAGCGGACGCGTCTTAGTCGCCACCGACCTCGCCGCACGCGGTTTGGATATTGCCGAACTCGATTTGGTTATCAATGTCGGCATGGCGCACGATTTAGCGACCCACACCCACCGCATCGGCCGTACCGGGCGCGCGGGTGCCGAAGGCCTTGCAGTCACGCTCATTGGCGCGAAAGATGATTACAAGATGCGCATGCTCGAAGACACGCTCTCGGCTCCCATCAAGTTGCTCGAGTTACCCGCCCTGAACTCCGCCGCACGCCCCTTACAGGCCGAGTACACAACAGTGCAAATCAACGGCGGCAAGAAACACAAATTGCGTCCAGGTGATATTGTCGGCGCACTTACGCGCGACAAAAAACTGAGTGTCGAGGATATTGGTAAGATTAAGGTGCAAGCACAATGGGCTTATGTGGCGGTAAAAACCTCGAAGCTAAATCATGCGCTCGCATTAATTAATAACGACAAAATCAAAGCGAAACGCTTTCGGGCATGGGCGTTGTAACACGCCGATTCACGCAAGGACTACAGACGATGGCTAATGTATTAATTAATTATGTAGAGCTGCCAGCAACCAACATAGAAGCGACGAAAAAGTTTTTCACCGACGCCTTTGGTTGGAGCTTCGTGGACTACGGTCCCGATTACGTCGCCATTCAGGGAGCGGGATTAGATGGCGGCTTTTATCGTTCAGAGCTCACGGCAACCACTGCACAAGGGAGCGCTTTGGTGGTGCTTTACAGCAGTGCCTTAGAGCAAGCTCAACAGGACGTTGAGAAAGCTGGTGGCACCATCGTTAAGCCTATCTTTGACTTTCCCGGTGGCCGTCGCTTTCATTTCACCTGCCCCAGCGGCAACGAGTACGCCGTGTGGTCTGAGTCTTAAGCCTGCCATTCAGGACGCAACAGACTCAGGGTATACCAGCCCTGATAATGGCCGTCTTTTTTGATGGTGTCGCGCGCTAAGCCTTCAACCCTGAAGCCAAAGGCGTCCTGGTAGAACTTCAGCGCGCGCGGATTAGATTCAAAGACATTTAAGTCGATGCGGTGAAAGTTCAGTTCTTCGAAACCTTTCTTGAGTATCGCGGCAAACATCGCTCGACCATACCCCGCCGAACGCGTTGTTGGATCGACCATCGCTACGCCGATATGGCCAAAGTCATTTTGCCGATCGATGCGGGTGAAGTGCACCATGCCCACCGCCCGGCCATCCACGCAGTACTTAAAACACAGTCGTACATTCGGGTCGCCCGCAGTTTCCACGAAAAAAGCCTCAAAAACTTCGCGCTTAAGCGGGTAACCAAAAGCATTTCCGCACACCTTAAAATGGTCCTCCGGATCAGCCAGCCAACCCGCCACCATCTCAAAGTCCTCTTTCTCCAGCGCTACTAACATCACACAATTCTCCCGCCCCAACCAACAAAAAAGGCCGCCCAAAGGCGACCTTCTCTAACGGTTGTAGTTTTATCGAATAACCAATAACCAACAACCAATAACGCTTTAGCTTTTTAAAGCTTACCGGCGTTCTTAGACAGGTAGTCAGCTACGCCTTTAGCGTCAGCTTTCATACCTTCATCACCTTCTTTCCAGCCAGCTGGGCATACATCGCCGTGTTTCTGGTGGAAGTTCAGTGCGTCAACCAGACGGATCATTTCGTCAATGTTACGGCCTAATGGCAGGTCGTTAACGATCTGGTGACGTACAGTACCGTCTTCGTCGATCAGGAATGATGCACGGAAAGCAACGCCAGCTTCTGGGTGCTCAACGTCATATGCTTTACAGATAGTGTGCTTAACGTCAGCTACCAGTGGGTATTTAACTTCACCGATACCACCATTTTCTTCACTGGTGTTGCGCCATGCGTTGTGGGTGAACTGTGAATCGATAGAAACACCGATGACTTCAACGCCACGCTTTTTGAACTCTTCTAAACGGTGATCAAATGCGATCAACTCAGAAGGACATACGAACGTGAAGTCCAGCGGATAGAAGAATACGACAGCTTTCTTGCCTTTGATTTCTTTGTGCAAGTTAAAGTCTTCAACAATTTCACCTGTTCCTAATACTGCTGCTGCAGTGAAATTAGGAGCTTTACGGCCTACTAATACACCCATTTCTTTTCTCCGTAATGTTGTTGTACTAAATGAAACTTAATCTTCTGAAGGCGCAGGATGACGTGCTGCAACTTCATTAATTAATTCTTGTAATTCGCCTTTCTGGAACATCTCCAGAATGATATCACAACCGCCGATCAGTTCACCTTCAACCCACAACTGCGGGAAGGTTGGCCAATCTGCGTAATTTGGTAATTCAGCACGAATTTCAGGATTCTGTAGGATATCAACGTAAGCAAACGGCTGACCACAGCCCATCAGTGCCTGTGAGGCTTGTGATGAGAAACCACAGCTAGGTAATTTTGGTGAACCCTTCATATAAAGCAGTATCGGGTTTTCACTGATTTGCTGCTTAATTTTTTCTACAGTTTCCATGCATTCGTCCTTACTTCTTTCAGCGAGTTGATGAAGGCAAGTTTACCACATCAAGCAGTATGATTGCAGTACAGCGCGTCGGCAAATGGACCAACTACTGACAATTTAAAAATAACCTACTACCCTTGAAATAAACTTATCTGCCTCAATCTAGGTATATTGAGACTTAAAGATTCGTTTTCAACGGCAAAATGAAAACGAACCCGATAAATTCACAACACCAAGAATGGAGAGTCTACATATGGCGTTCGAACTACCAGCATTACCTTATGAGAAAAATGCTCTTGAACCGCATATTTCTGCGGAAACACTAGAATACCATTACGGCAAGCACCACGCTGCTTACGTAAGCAAGTTGAACGATGCTGTGAAAGGCACCGACATGGAAAATAAGTCACTCGAAGACATCATCAAGTCTTCATCTGGTGGCGTGTTTAACAACGCAGCGCAAGTGTGGAACCACACGTTCTACTGGCACTGCTTAAGCCCAAATGGTGGCGGTGAGCCTACTGGCGAACTTGCCGATGCAATTAACTCTGCATTTGGCTCTTTTGATAAATTCAAAGAAGAGTTCAATGCTAAAGCTGCCGGCAACTTCGGTTCAGGCTGGACCTGGTTAGTGAAAAAAGCTGACGGTTCAGTTGCTATTGTCAACACTGACGATGCCAAAACACCTGTAACTGACGATGCAGTAACACCACTTATGACCGTTGATGTATGGGAACATGCCTACTACATCGATTACCGCAATGCGCGTCCAAACTACTTGAACGCCTTCTGGAAATTGGTCAACTGGGACTTCGTTGCGAAAAACTTCGGTTAACCGCTAGCAGCTCAGCTTAAGAGTAAGTCTAACGAAAAAGCCCCGCAAAAATTGCGGGGCTTTTTATTTTTCATCGTTTGAACTAAGCGTACTATTCAACCAAATCGGCGGGGAGATCGCCGCGTAATTTATCCCAAATCCGCCCGGACGCGTAACCGTAATCGCGCACCAACAATGCAGCCTGTTCGCGTTTTTCTTCGGTCGCGACAGCTTTTAGATCAGCGTAGTATTTGCGTGCCAGCTTACGCGCTTCATCATTGGAAAAATAGAAATTACCAATGCGCGAGTACAAGCCTTTAAAACCGTTCAGCACCAACACATAAATCGGATTACCCGAGGCCATGGCTAAATCGTGGTTCAGGCGGTAATCGTACTCGCTGAATGCATCCGCCGTATCGTCTAACTCTTCCGCCTCAGCTAACAATTCAGCAACACGTTCAGGCGCGTTGCGCACTGCTGCGCGAATGTAGATGGCGCTGATATTGGTGCGGGCGGAAAGCAGCTGATCGACGAGTTCTGGCATGCCGTCTTCATCGAGCCGTGCCAGAGTTTCAAGAATATTTAATCCTGAGGTCTGCCAGAAATTGTTCACCCGCGTTGGCTTACCATGCTGAATGGTCAGCCAGCCGTCGCGCGCAAGGCGTTGCAAAACTTCACGCAAAGTCGTTCGCGTGACGCCGATCAGTTCCGACAGCTCACGTTCTGCAGGCAAAATTGTACCTGGAGCAAAGTGTCCATTCCAAATGGACTTCACTATATATTCTTCCGCGAACCCTGCTGGACTCTGTGCCTTGATGATCATGAAGTGACCTATTTAATGTGAATCAAAACCGGTAGAGGCTCGATTATTATTAATGTTATGACCGATGATTTTATCAGGCTTTCCAATGGTCGGACAAGTTTTGTCGTACTTGCTTTACAGAAATCTATCGACAACCCTTACGCGCTTCGCTATCTTTTCCGCAAAACCAATTATAAGAGACCTGAATAACATGCGCTTTTTCGCTCAACTTCCTGAACGCCGTGGTGCCTGGGCACTGCTTGCAGCGACCGCTTTTGGTCTGTTCGCTACTGCACTCTACATGCAATACCAGATGGGTCTCGAGCCTTGCGTAAAATGCATCTATCAGCGCGTTGCTGTGCTTAGTATCGGTTTCGCGGCGCTGGTGCCACTGCTGGCTCCTAAGTTTGCCCTGGCGCGCCTGGTCGGCTTCGCTGGCTGGCTCACTGCTGCAATTTGGGGCTTTATCATAGCCAACAACCATGTTGCGGCCCAGCAAGCGAAAAACTCGTTTTTCGCAGTCTGCGATACCTTCCCGAACTTCCCTGACTGGATGCCGTTGCATCAGTGGTTACCGGATCTTTTCAGTGCTACCGGCCTATGCGGTGATATTAACTGGTCATTTCTCGACATGAGCATGCCTGAGTGGATGCGTATCATCTTTGCCAGCTATGCCATTGTCGGTGTTGTGGTGCTGCTGCTACGTTTAATTGCTGCGCGTAAGTTTTAACTGCCGTCTTTTAACGGCCAGGCTCTAGCGGCCAAGTGACGATACGTAATTCGAGGTCCTCAGCCAGGGCCTCGTTTTCGTTTACCACCCGCCCTGCCGCACTCATACCGGCGGCTACCATTGCCGCAGTAGAGCCGTTGTGACGCAGCGGATGCCAGCTTGCCAGATCGCGCCCTTCTGCCAGGCGCCGGTAGGCACAAGACGTTGGCATATAATCCAGCTCGTAGACGTTCTCCGGCGTGATGACCACACAATCAGGTACATGCTTGGTGCGCTCGGCATAATTACTACAGCGCGCAGTCCCGGTGTCTAACAGCGCACAGGCAACATCAGTGTAGTGCACAGTTTCGTCGTGATCATCGCTATCAATAAGCTTATGCAGGCAGCATTTACCGCAGCCGTCACACAGGGATTCCCATTCCGCATGAGTCATTTCGGCAAAGCTTTTGCGCTGCCAGAAAGGTGCCTCAGTCATTGGCCTGCACCTGACCCTGCCACTGGTAGCTCTGCCCGGCAATGTGCAAATGCAGATCCAGCTGCTGCCCGACGGTTAGAGGACCAACACCCGCCGGCGTACCGGTTAATACGATATCTCCCGGCTCCAGCGTGAAAACATGGCTGATATGTGCCACCAGCTCAGCAATCGGCAGCAACATCTGTTGCGCATCGCCCTGTTGGCGCAATTGCGCATCGCAGTAAAGTTCAAATGTCGCGCTTTGTAACGCAGCGCTGTCAGTTATCGGCAACCAGGGCGCAAGCACACAGGCACCATCAAAGGCTTTGGCGCGTTCCCAGGGCTGCCCCTGCTGCTTCAGCTTATCCTGCACGTCTCGCAAGGTTAAATCTAACGCCAGGGTGACCTGACACAGCGCCTCTAGCGCCCGCTGTGGTGTAACTCGTCGCAGTCGTTCGCCTACCTGCACCGCTAGCTCAAGCTCGTGGTGACAGGCACCCTGTTGCGTCGGAATGGCCACATTTGGCAGCGATGCCAGGCTACTGGGGGGTTTAATAAATAACAGCGGCTCGGCCGGAATGGGGTTATTCAATTCGGCTGCATGGGCCGCATAATTGCGACCCACGCAGACGATTTTTGAGGGTTTCATCATAAGACTTAGCGTGGAAAGCGAATACGGTCAGATAAGTAACCCACCGCCGCGACGAAATAATGCGAACGGTTCCAGCGCATCAATGCATCATAATTTGCATAGGCGAGGTAAACGCGCCCTTCTTTGTCGTCGGGGATCACCACCGCAGCTTCAATATCGCTGCGCTGCGGCAAATCGCTGCCATCCATACGGCGCACACCTAGCGCCTGCCATTCAGCTAAGGTCTTTTTATTCTTTAACTCGGCAATGGACACGTCAAAGTCTGCCGGCAACTGCACTTGACGACCCCAGGTCACATCATCACGCCAACCGGCGTTCTTCAGGTAGTTTGCCGCTGAGGCAAACACGTCACCCATCGAGTTCCAGATATCCTTGCGACCATCACCGTCGTAATCGACCGCATAGGCCATAAATGAGCTTGGCATAAACTGGGTCTGGCCCATCGCACCGGCCCATGACCCTTTCATCTGCTCGACGTCAATGTGACCTTCCTGAATTATCGTCAGCGCCTGCCAGAGTTGCTTCTTGAAGAACTCTTCGCGACGACCTTCATAGGCCATGGTGGTCAAGGCAGAGACCACGTCAAACCCACCAGTGTAGGAGCCAAAGTTGGTTTCGATACCCCATAACGCGACGATAAAGCGCGGTTGCACGCCGTACTCTTCACCAATCTTTTCCAGTAACTCTTTGTGCTCGTTGTACTTTTCAAGCGCTTGTTTGGCTTTCCACTCAGGTACCGCGCGCGGCAGATAGGTGTCTAAAGTGAGTTTGAATTCTGGTTGATTCTTATCAGCACTAACCGAGCGCTGATAAAACTTAGCGTTTGCAAAAGCTTTCTCCAGAGTGCTTTCGCTATACCCATGTTCCAAAGCTTCAATTTTGATTTTTTCTACGTAGTCGGCAAATCCGGCTTCGTCCTGGGCAACAACTTGCTTAGGTGCAAGCAGCAGCGCAGTGGCAACCAATGCCATCGACATCAATTTGTTCATTTTGCCAACTCCTTTTTAAGTAAATTTTCTGGCGGTGGCGGGATCTGCAAATAATAACCAGGATCCTGCAAATGTTCTTTTAATTCCGCGACGGACAGCCGCGCGAGTTTGCGTTCGTCAGTCAGCGCAAGCGTCATCACATGTTGAGGTTGACCGAAACTTTTTGCTAAAGGTTCCGGCAACACAGAGAAATCGGCAGGATGCACCATATAAAGGTAGGTATCGACCCGTTTCGGGCTACGATAGACAGCACACAACATAGATTGCTACCACTCATTTCAATAATTGTTCAATCGGCTGCTTCAGCTTAGCCCCTCGCCAACTTGTGAACAAGTCTGGCAGCGGCAGTTGGGCCTGTGCCTGCGGTGGAATTTGCCAGCACCAATGTAACACATCATTGATCTGTCGGCGTGACGCAATTAGCGCCACATTGATGCCAAGCTCATTGGCAACATTTTGCGCCAGCTGTTTAATCTCATTAAACATCGTTTTGTAGTTCGGTAAATCGGTCAGACGCCGCAACGGAATATCTAAGGGTCCATTCGCCCGACCGCGGGCGATCACCTCAAGTAAGGCATCACCGGCATATTTTATGGTCACGGGCGACAGGTCTTTAAACTGTCGCAGTTGGTTTTTGCTGTCCGGCATCTGCCGTGCAAGATCCAGCAGCGTATGGTCTTTGGCGATAAAACCGAGCGGTAAATCCGAGCTACGCGCCCGCTGATAGCGCCAGGCCACGAGCTCCCGCAACACGCTGAGTTGCTCAGCATTACATTGCCAGGCGTTGCCAAAGTACAGGAACTGCCATTCGTCGGGCACTGTCTGCGCGCGTTTGTCGGCCTGCCAGGCGCTTTCCTGCAAAATAAGCTCAAGCTTGCCCTGAGTCCCAGCCAGCTCATATAGCTGCGGGTACAATTGTTGCAGGTAGAATACGTCTGCCGCGGCGTAATCGAGTTGCTCGTCCGCCAACGGTCGCTTCATCCAGTCCGTACGCGATTGCGATTTATCAATGGCGACGCCCAGTCGTTGCTCAACGAGCGCGGCGTAACCCAGCGCATCACCATCGCCAAGCATAGCGCTGGCAATCTGCGTATCAAAAATGGCGTTAGGGAGCTTGCCCATGTGCTGATGCAGGATTTCATAATCTTCGCCCCCCGCATGGATAACCAGCGTCATATCGGCATCGGCAAACAGCTGCCACAAGGGCGCCATAGCTGACTCACCCCCCTCGTTCACCAGTACTACCGGGTCGATCAATGCCGTGCGCTCCGCCGCTTGCACCTGCACCAGACCCAGCCGCGCATAGTAAGTGCGGGTGCGGACAAACTCGGTATCAACAGCCAGGAAGCCAGCGCCCTGCGCATACTGACAAAAGTCTTCCAGCGCTGGCACCGTGGTTATCAATTGATAAGCAATGCTCACGATTGATTTTTCGCTTTCGCTTCTTCTTCGTCACGTAACTCACGACGTAGAATTTTACCGACATTGGTTTTCGGTAATTCGTCACGGAATTCAACAAACTTAGGCACTTTGTAGCCCGTCATATTTTCACGCGCGTAATCAGTCAACTCACGCTCACTAAGGGATTTGTCTTTGCGCACCACGAAAACTTTCACGGCTTCGCCTGACGAATCGTGTGGCACACCGACAGCAGCAACTTCCAGTACTTTCGGATGCTCAGCAATCACATCTTCAATTTCGTTCGGATAGACGTTAAAACCTGACACCAGGATCATGTCTTTCTTGCGGTCGACAATCTTGAAGAAGCCATTTTCATCCATCAAGCCGATGTCACCGGTCAGGAACCAACCGTCTTTCATGACTTTGTCCGTTTCTTCCGGCTGATTTAAGTAACCCACCATGACTTGCGGGCCACGCACCTGAAGTTCACCTTCTTTGCCCTGCTCGAGTACTTCGCCCGTATCAGCGTCAACCACCCGGACATCCGTAGAAGGCAGCGGAACACCGATAGTACCGTTGTAATGCTCGATGTCAGTTGGATTCACTGTGACCACGGGTGAACACTCAGTCAGACCGTAACCTTCAAGCAAACGCTGTTTGGTGACCCGCTCCCAGTGCTCAGCAACCGAGCGCTGTACAGCCATACCGCCACCGAGCGCAATTTTCAGATGCGAGAAGTCGAGATCTTTGAAGCCTTCGGTGTGCAGCAATCCGTTAAACAACGTATTTACACCAGAGATAATCGAGAAATCATGCTTGCTTAATTCTTTGATAAAGCCCGGCATATCCCGCGGATTGGTAATAAGTATGTTTTTACCACCGTGTTTGAGGAAGGTCAGGCAGTTCGCCGTTAGTGCGAAGATATGGTACAGCGGCAGCGCCGTGATGATGGTTTCTTCACCATCGTTAACCAGCGGCGCCACAACCGCCGACACCTGCTCCAGATTCGCGACCATGTTACGGTGCGAGAGCATCGCTCCCTTGGCTAATCCAGTAGTACCGCCGGTGTACTGCAAAAAGGCCAGATCATCGCCGCTCATTTCCGGGCGTTTGTACTCTGCCTTGGCACCTTTAGCTAACACATCGCAAAATCGCACCGTGCCACTTAGCTTATAAGCTGGCACCATGCGTTTCACATGCTTAACAACAAAATTAACGATCCAGCGCTTCGGTGCGGGTAATAAGTCACCAATGCTGGTCAGAATGACGTGGGGCAATTCCAGATCGTCGATAACTTTTTCAAGGGTATGCGCGAAATTGTCCAGAATCACGATGCCCTTACATTTGGAATCGCTTAACTGATGTTTCAGTTCCCGGGCGGTATACAGCGGGTTAACGTTGACCACGGTCAGACCGGCACGCAAAATACCGAACAACGCCACCGGATACTGCAATAGGTTAGGCATCATTACCGCAATCGCATCACCTTTTTGCAAGCCTTTGCTTTGCAGGTAAGCGGCAAACTTTTTGGTTTCGGCATCGAGTTCATGGAACGACATTTCATGATCCATGTTTACATAAGCGATTTTATCGCCATAAGCTTCGATGCTTTGCTCGAAAATATCGACCAGTGAATTAAAGTGATCTGGATCGATGGTTTCCGGAACCCCGGCTGGATAGCGTTTTAACCAAATTTTTTCCACGCGTTGCTGCTCCTGACTAATTATTTTCTTCCGATATTCGCATATCCGACCAGTTTAAACTAGCCGTTTGCAGATGCCAATATCGCAGTAAACTCGCTCCACACCGCATCAGCTGCTTCCATATGCACATGGTGCCCACCTTCGGCTTCGGCGATTTGCAGTTGCGGTACCGCATCCTGCCACTCATTAAGCGCCAGTTCGATGCGTTCACGATGACCATTGCGACCCAGCACCAGTGTTATCGGACATTCGATCGCCGCCAAAATAGTACGGATCTGCAGAGGCGTTAATCGCAGCACGGACTTGACCCGTAACTGACCATCGGCGCGAAACCGAAAATCATCAGCGGCAAGTTGCTCAACGCCGCGTTCAACCAGTAGTTCTGCCACCTGCTCATCAAAGTCACCGGCCTGCTTGCGCGCCTGAACCGCGGCGGCGAAATCAGGATAATGTGGGCGTCGTTTGCCCTGCTGCTTCAGCCGACTGCGAAACCCCTGACGTATATCCTCCAGGATAGCAGTTTCCGGACTAGTTAAGAGGCCAAAGGCTTCAATGGCGAGTAAAGCCTGCACGCGCTGCGGCTCAATACCAGCCCATAAATTACCAACAAAGGCACCCATCGAATGAGCAATCACTGCTACTTTTGACCAGTTCTGTTGTTCACAGATTTGCACCATGTCGTAAACGTAATCCAGAAAGGGGTAATGATTCCCTGCCGGACGATGATCGGATAAGCCATGACCTGGCCAATCCAGTGCGATCAGACGGTGTGTGCTGGCCAGTTCAGAGTCAATAAACTGTGCGGCAATAGGTAAAAAGCTGTGCGCGTTATCCAGCCAGCCATGTAAGGCCAGAATCGGTTTGCCTTGTGGGTTGCCCCACTGCAAACCGGCAATAACGCCCCAGTCGAGCTGAAATGAAACAGGCTCAGCATGCTGCCGAGCCTGTTGATAGATTTGTGTCATAGGATTAATTGTTATTGTCGTCCTGATTACCACCGTCTCTTCGCACGGGGACTGGGTAGTACACACGATACGGCGGCGAATACCAATGGTGGCGGTACCAGAGTGAACTGTAGTCCACTTCCATTGGCTGTTTATTGTTTTCTTTCCACAGGTGTTTTCCAGTCACATCCAGGGTTGGAAAGAGGTAACGAAACTCGTCAATTTTACCTTCTTCAGGCGCACTGATCATACCGGTAAAGGTAATGCTTCGCCCCTTTTTATAGACCATTGGGTCGACAAAACCATCGATCTTAGCGCGAAAACGGCCATCGCTACTATCGGTTACTGCCGGGCGCCCATAGGAGCTCAACTCATAGTTGACCACTTCAACGGTGGTGCCATCGTCGCTGTTACTTACGTCAGCGATAACACCGCCCCATCGCGCCATTTTACCTTGTGCCTGTTCCGGGTTCTCTAACGCCATCGCGTACGGGGTTAGATTTGTACCTTCAGCGACGGCGAGCTCATCCGGAACTGTCGAACATGCACTCAGGGTTAATGCGCCTAGTGCTGTTAGCCAATACTTCAACATGTTCGTACTCCTCATTCTAGTTAACTTGCGTTCCCGGACAGCGTCATTAACGCCCCGGTAATTTTTTCCACGTCACTTCATTACGCACATACAGCGGTTCAAGTTTTTCCGCCGCCACAGGTTCAACATGGTCCGCCAGAATCAACATGTCTGCGGCCAGCGGCAAGGTCACATCAGCAAGAACCCTGACCTGTTGCTGTGGGTCCAGTTGCGGCCCGTAGGCCTGCCAGCCCGTGCCAGCACCCACAACGGTTTCCGTTGCGGGCCACCAGGGTTGCTCGGTCAGGTCGCTTAGCGCAGCCATTTGCGGTTCCATCAGTGGCTGGGCCACACCATCCTGGTTGTTGAAACTGGCGACATAAACTTCCTGCATGCGCGCATCAATGGCGCTCACAATAGTATCCGCGGCATGGCACCGAATAGCTTGTTGTGCCAGTGCCGCTAAAGTAGAGACGGGATAGACCGGCAAAGTGTGACTGAACGCGAGTCCCTGACTGATCGCTACACCAATGCGGACGCCGGTAAAGCTCCCCGGACCATAGCCACAAACAATGCCATCCACAGCCGCCAGTGTAATACCAGCTTCTGCTAAAACCTCTTCAACAAAGCCAAGCACCCGTTGCGAATGCTCGCGTGGCGTTACCGCTGCGCGCTGAAATACCTGATCCTGGTAGCGTAAGGCTACTGAACATTGCTCGGTCGCTGTGTCTATTGCCAGTAAAACCGCGGTCATGCAGATGAGTCTCCGTTAATTTCTGCTAAAAAGTCGAGGGCCTGAGATAAGTCGCGCGTGCGCCGCAGCGGTGGCAAGCTGGCCAGGAATAATTGGCCATAAGGCTTGGTGACCAGACGTTGGTCACAAACGATTAAGACACCGCGATCGCTGCTATCGCGAATAAGTCGCCCGGCACCCTGCTTCAGGGCGATGACAGCTGGTGGTAATTGTACCTGAGTGAAGGGCTCAGCTCCACGTAATCGGCAATCTTCGATCCGTGCCTGCAGCAAGGGATCATCGGGCGAACCAAACGGCAGTTTGTCAATAATGACGCAGGTCAGCGCCTTGCCGCGCACATCCACCCCTTCCCAAAATGACGAGGTACCGAGCAATACACCATTACCGGCGGCGATAAAATCTGCCAGCAGCTCGCGTTTGTTGGTCGAACCTTGCACAAACAATGGCCTATCCGTCAGTGTTTCGAGACGCTCGGCGACCCGTTGTAACATGCGATGACTGGTGAATAACACGAAAGTACCACCCTGCTGGTTGACGTCCAGCACCTGCGTGGTGACCTGCAGTAAGTGATCCAACATTTCCCGTTCATGGGGCTGTGGTAAATAACGCGGCACACAGAGCATGCCCTGCTCGGCAAAAGCAAAAGGACTGGGCAAACACAAGGTTGCCGCCTGATCCAACCCTAACAAACGGGTGAAATGCGAAAAATCTTTGCCTATTGCCAGAGTCGCTGAGGTAAACACCCAGCTCGATTCTGAGTTTGCCACGTAGCTGCCAAATTTATCAGCAACCTGCAGCGGCGTCTGGTGCACGGTAATTTGTCTTGGTGTGGTTTCAAACCAGAAACTGAAACCGGTACGCTGGGTATTCTGCAGTAACTCCCAGGTGTGCATAAACTGCACGCAGCGTTCATAGATGCTGTCTAAATCCTGATTACGCCCCAGTGCACCTTTGGCCACGTCAGCAAAGAACTGCATGGTTTCACTGACCTGTGCGGCAGCTTCCTGGATTTGCGGTTGCTGCTGCGCCTGCCGCCAGTTGCCCCGCTGTGGATCAACCGGAAATGCCAGGCGCCAGTCACGTAAACTGCCGAGCAATTTATCTGCGGCTTTATCCAGTTGCCGTAAGTCTTTCAGCTCAGTCAGATAAAGCACCTTTGCTTCCTGCGCCAGTTCCTGTAACTGTCGGCTGCCCACCGCCTCACCAAAGTATTGACTGGCTATATCCGGCAACTGATGCGCCTCATCGAATACCAGTGCATCAGCATGGGGGATCAATTCACCGAAGCCGACATCCTTGAGTGCCATATCGGCGAAGAAAAGATGATGATTGACCACCACGACATCAGCTTCCAACGCGCTTTTTCGCGCCTTGACCAAGTAGCAGTCGTCATAATCCGGACAATCACGACCCAGACAGTTATCGACCGTACTGGTCACATGCGGCAGTACCTCTGCATCTTCTGGCAGGCTGCTCAGGCCGCCAACGTCACCATCTTCGGTACGTACTGCCCAGCGCTTCACCTCAACCACTTGCTTTTGCACCGTTGGCGAGAGCTCGCTGGCGTGCGCCTGACTTTGCGCCAGCCGATGCAGACACAAATAATTACTCCGGCCTTTTAGCAGACTTACCTGCTTTTGCGGCGCAATAGCATCACGTAAAGCGGGCAGATCGCGGTGGTAGAGCTGTTCCTGCAGGGCTTTGGTGCCCGTCGAGATAATCGCTGAGCCTTTACTTTTTAGAATAGGCACCAGATACGCGTAGGTTTTCCCGGTGCCCGTTTCCGCCTCAACCACCAGTTGCGTTTTTGCTTTTAAAGTTTTCGCAATCGCCGTCGCCATTTCAGTCTGCGCCGGGCGCGGAGCAAAGCCAGGTAACGCTGTGGTTAACACACTGTCGGATTGAAAATATTCGGCTACGGATGTCATCGCTGGGTGCGGTCTTCATTGGGGGTGATCGATAGCCGCTAGGTTAGCGTAACTAATTCCAATTCGCTACGTTGAATCCGTATGTAAGCGCTCAATAAGAAACTATACAACTTGCCATACAAGAAATACAACAAACATATATATAAAGGGTTGAATCGTATTTTTTAAATCTATACAATTCGCTCATTACGAAATTTAAGGAACACAAATGCGTTACACAACCTGGCATCACCATCATTTCCAACGACGACGTTAGCCTCGTATTGTACGCGGAAGGCTAACACCTGGTGGTTGCCTTCACCCATTACGAACCCCGAAAGGCAACCTTTTGGGGTTTTTTTATAGGAGTTTTTTAACATGGTTGTCGATACCAATTCATCGCGCTTAACCATCGCGATTCAAAAATCAGGGCGTTTAAGTAAAGAGTCGATGAACTTACTGCAGGCCTGTGGTGTTAAATTTAGTCTGCATGAAGCACGACTGCTGGCACACAGCAGTAACCAACCCATTGATCTGTTGCGCGTGCGCGACGATGATATCCCTGGTCTGGTGATGGACGGTGTGGTCGATCTTGGTCTGGTCGGTGAGAACGTGCTCGAAGAAGCCCGTCTGGAGCGGGTCGCTACTAAGTTACCGGCTGAATTTAAACGCTTGCGTGCGCTTGAGTTTGGCGCATGCCGTTTGTCTATCGCGGTGCCAAAAGAAGATACCTACAACGGCCTTAGCGACTTAAATGGCAAGCGTATTGCCACCACTTATCCGTACCTGCTGCAAGATTACCTGCAACGTCAGGGCTTCAGCGCCAGCACCGCAGTCCTTACTGGTAGTGTTGAAGTCGCCCCCCGCGCCGGATTAGCCGATGCGGTTTGTGATCTGGTTTCAACCGGAGCCACACTGGAAGCCAACGGACTGGTTGAGCAAGACGTCATTTTCCGCAGTCAGGCCCAGCTGATTCAGCGACCTGAAGCCCTCAACAGTGCCAAACAGGCGTTGATCGAGCAGTTATTGCCGCGCCTTGACGGCGTACAGATGGCACGGGAAAGTAAGTACATCATGTTGCACGCACCCCGTGCTGCTCTGGATGAAGTGGTTGCTCTGTTGCCGGGCGCGGAAGACCCGACGATTTTGCCATTGAGCCACACCGATAAGCTTGTCGCAGTACACGTGGTCAGTACCGAAACCTTGTTCTGGGAAACCATGGAAGAGCTGAAAGCCGTGGGTTGCAGCTCGATTCTGGTGCTGCCAATCGAAAAAATGATGGGGTAATGGATATGGCCGAACGTCGTCTCGATTTAACCACCCGCCAGTTTGCCTGGTCGCAGCTCTCAGCGAGCGCGCGAACAGAGCTGCTGGAGCGTCCCGCGCAACGGGTTTCAGGCGAACTCAACAGCACCGTGAATGCCATCATCGCCGCTGTGCGCGCCGAAGGCGATGCTGCAGTCGTGCGCTACACGCAACAGTTTGATTGTCCGACACTGACCGAGTTACGTTACCCGGCTGAGGCCATTGCCCGCCAGGTGGCAAAACTACCTGCGGCCACCAAAGCAGCCATAGACACGGCGTACGCTACCATCCGGCGCTTTCATGAAGCGCAGCGTCCGCAAGGCATCAAAATCGAAACCGCGCCGGGTATCGAATGTGAATTGCGTTACGCACCTCTGGCCGCAGTTGGTCTTTACGTGCCTGGCGGTACCGCAGTGTTGCCTTCAACCGCATTAATGCTTGGTGTGCCGGCACAACTTGCCGACTGCCCGCGGGTGGTATTGGCAAGTCCGCCAGACCGTAACGGCGATTTAGCACCGGCCCTGCTCTACGCAGCCCAATGCTGTGGCATTACTGAAATTTACCGTTGTGGTGGTGCTCAGGCCATCGCCGCCATGGCGTACGGTACCGAATCTGTCGGTAAAGTGAACAAAATCTTTGGTCCCGGCAATAGCTTTGTCACCGCAGCCAAACAAGCGGTCTCGCAGGATCCCCGGGGCGCGGCAATTGATATGCCGGCCGGGCCGTCCGAACTCTTAGTTATCGCTGATGAGCAAGCTAATCCGGCCTATGTGGCTGCCGATCTGCTGTCGCAGGCTGAGCACGGCGCCGATTCACAAGTGGTGCTGCTAAGCCCAAGCGCCGCTATGATCACCGCAGTGCGCGAGCAGCTGGTCACGCAATTGCAGCAACTTTCCCGCGTCACCACTGCAGAACAAGCACTGGCTAACAGTGCCTTGATACAGGTTGCTGATCTTGATGAGGCGGTGGCCATCAGTCAGGACTACGCACCTGAGCATTTATCTGTACAAACAGCAGATGCCGAGCAATTAGCTGAGCGCTTAACTCACGTTGGTTCGTTGTTTATTGGTCCTTACACGCCGGAATCAGGCGGTGACTATGCCACTGGCACCAATCACGTGTTGCCAACCTATGGCTTTGCCAGCACCGCGAGCAGTCTGGGCTTACTTGATTTCTATCGGCGCTACACCAGTCAGAAAGCCACCCGTGAAGGTCTTGCGGGACTTGCTGACGCCATTGTCGAACTGGCGCGTACCGAGGGCTTAGATGCCCACGCCCGTGCCGTTACCGTGCGACTGGAGGACGAGTCATGAGTGACTTTATTGCCAAGCTGCAACGTCCTCACCTGGTAGATTTAACGCCCTATCAGTCGGCGCGACGCAGTATGTCAGGCGGTTCGGTGTGGTTAAATGCCAATGAAGCGCCAGCAACTCCGGCGTTTCCCGAACAAAACAGCTGGAACCGCTACCCAAGCTTCCAAAGCGATAGCCTGAATCAGGCCTATGCCAATTACGCTGGGGTGCAGCGCGAGCAGGTGTTGAGCTGTCGTGGCAGTGACGAAGCCATCGAACTCTTGGTGCGCAGTTTTTGCGAGCCAGGCTCCGAGGCCGTGATGATCACCACCCCGACCTATGGCATGTACGCTATCAGTGCAGCCACCCACGGTGCGAAAGTGGTCGATTGTCCGCTGCAGGCCGACAGTCAGGGCGAGCTACAACTTGATGTGCCGGGCATGCTGGCGCGACTCGACGATGAGAGCGCCGCGCGGGTAAAATTAATTTTTGTTTGCAGCCCGTCGAATCCACTGGGCAATGAGGTTGATGCGAAGGCAATTCGCTCCTTGTTAGAGGGTGTGGGTGAACGCGCGCTGGTGGTGCTCGATCAGGCCTATATTGAATTTGTCAGCGCCGATTCAGAGCAGGCTGACATCGCCGCATGGCTTGCTGATTATCCTCAGTTGGTGGTGCTGCGCACCTTGTCCAAGGCTTTTGGCTTGGCTGCATTGCGCTGTGGCTTTGCACTTGGCCAACCGGCGTTAATCGAGATCCTGCGTAAGGTTATTGCGCCATACCCGCTTCCTGCCCCCACCCTGGTGGGTGCAGAACAGGCGTTATCGGCTGCCGGCATCAGTGCCATGCGCGCGCAACTGGCTACCATTAAGCAGCAGCGCCAACGCCTACTCGATGAACTAAGCACACGCAGCTGGGTGCAACGCATCTGGCCAACGGCAACCAACTTTGTCTTAGTTTCGGTTGCCGATGCAGCCGGGTTAGTCGCTCAATGTCAGGCCCAAGGCGTACTGATCCGCAATCAGTCCAGTCAGCGCGGCTTAGGTCAGTGCATTCGTATCAGTATCGGCAGCGAACAAGAAATGAATCAATTACTGGAGGTTTTGCCACAATGAGTCAGCAAAAAATACTCTTTATCGACCGCGACGGCACACTGGTTGAAGAACCACCGGTAGATAAGCAGCTCGACAGCGTTGCCAAATTAGAGTTCGAGCCACAAGTGATTCCAGCTTTGCTGGCCCTGCAAAATGCCGGCTACCGCTTAGTCATGGTCTCGAATCAGGACGGTTTAGGGACCGATAGTTTTCCCCAGGCTGACTTTGATGCGCCCCATGATCTGATGATGGCGATATTTACCTCACAAGGCGTGCGCTTTGATGATGTGCTTATTTGTCCACACTTTCCGGAAGACAACTGCAGTTGTCGTAAACCGAACCTTGGGCTGGTGAAAGATTACCTGCAGCAGGGCCGTATTAACTTTGCCGAGTCTTATGTTATTGGCGACCGTGATACCGACCTGCAGTTAGCAGAGAATATGGGAATTCGTGGCCTTCGTTATGATCGCAAGAAGCTGAACTGGAGTGCGATTCAGCATCAGCTGCTGGATCGTCCGCGCACCGCCAGTGTAAGTCGCAACACCAAAGAAACTGAGATCAAGATCGACGTTGACCTTGATGCGCAGGCGCCAATTGAAATTGCCACCGGCATCGGTTTCTTTGACCACATGCTGGAGCAAATCGCTACCCACGCAGGCATTTCTTTGCGCGCTCAGGTAAAAGGCGATCTGCACATTGACGAGCACCATACCGTCGAAGATACCGCGCTGGCTCTGGGTCAGGCGCTACGGCAGGCTTTGGGCGATAAACGCGGGATCGCGCGGTTTGGCTTTGCCCTGCCCATGGATGAGTGCCGCGCGGAATGCTTGCTTGATCTCTCCGGCCGCCCGTATTTACAGCTGGAAGCGGACTTTAGCCGCGCCGACGTCGGTGGCATGGCCACCGAAATGGTGGGTCACTTTTACCGTTCACTGAGTGACGCCATGGCGATTTCATTACACTTAAGCACTACCGAGGGCAACTGCCACCATCAGGTGGAGAGTTTATTCAAAGTCTTTGGTCGCGCCTTACGTCAGGCGGTGCAGCGTACAGAGGACGGTGCCTTGCCTTCAAGTAAGGGGATGCTGGCATGAGTGTTGTTATTGTTGATACCTCCTGCGCTAACTTGTCTTCGGTTAAGTTTGCCATTGAGCGTCTCGGCGTCAATCCGGTTATCAGCGCCGATGCCAGCGTCATCGCGGCTGCCGAGCGGGTCATATTACCAGGGGTGGGCACCGCTAAAGCGGCCATGCGTAACCTGCAGCAGCTCGATCTGGTTACGACCTTGCGCCAGTTGCAGCAACCGGTGCTGGGTATTTGTCTGGGCATGCAGTTACTGACCGAATCATCAGAGGAAGGCAACGTCGACTGTCTGGGTGTCATCCCCACCCGCACCATCGCCATGCAAACCACCGACCCACAGCAGCAGGGGCAGCCCCTGCTTTACCCCTTGCCACATATGGGCTGGAACACGATCGAGGTGAATCCGGCTAATCCATTGCTGAAAAATTTGCGCGACCCGGCGTACTGCTACTTTGTCCATAGTTTCGCCGTAGCAACCGACCGCTATACTCTGGCAACCACGCGCTATGGCAACACTAGCTTTGCCTCAATGATCGGCCATGGCAATTTCTTTGGCGCGCAGTTCCATCCGGAGCGTTCAGGCAAGGTAGGCGCGACCATTTTGAAAAATTTTATGGAGTTAACAGATGCTGATACCCGCGCTTGATTTAATTAATGGCGAAGTGGTACGCCTGCAACAAGGTGATTTCGCCCGCCAGACCACCTACGCCAGCGATCCGTTACCGCTTGCGCAAAATTATGCAAAAGCCGGCGCGGACTGGCTGCACATTGTCGATCTTGATGGTGCGCGTGATCCCGCGCAGCGGCAAATAAGCACCCTGCGCCGTCTGGCGGAAGCTGTACCTATGGCCATTCAGGTCGGTGGTGGCATCCGTCAGCAAGCAGATCTCGATGAGCTGTTTCAGTGCGGCGTGCAACGGGTCGTTATTGGCTCGCTGGCGGTACAGAATCCAGCGTTGGTATCGGGCTGGCTGCAAGAGTACGGCAGCGATGCCATTGTGCTTTCTCTCGATGTCAGTATTGCCGACGACGGTCAGGCCTATGTCGCCACCCATGGTTGGCAGCAAACCTCAGAACTGACGTTGGAACAAGCCATCGAGCGATTTCTGCCTGACGGCCTGCGCCATGTGTTATGCACCGATATTTCCCGCGATGGTATGTTGGGCGGTTACAATACTGAGCTCTATGCGAAACTCAAGCGGGATTACCCTAAGCTTGTTATTCAGGCTTCCGGTGGCGCCGCTAAACTGGACGACCTGAAGCAACTACGTGCAATCAACTGTGATAGCGCCATACTTGGCAAAGCGCTGCTGACCGGTCAGTTTACCCTTGAGGAGGCACTGCAATGCTGGCAAAACGCATAATTCCATGCCTTGATGTCCGCGATGGTGAAGTGGTTAAAGGCGTGCAGTTTCGCAATCACGAAATTATTGGCGCTATCGAGCCGTTAGCCGAGCGCTACGCCGCCGCCGGTGCTGACGAACTGGTATTTTACGATATCACCGCCTCATCGGACGCCCGCGTGGTCGACAAATCCTGGGTGGAGCGGATCGCCCGCCATATTGACATCCCTTTTACCGTAGCCGGCGGTATTAGCTCGATTGATCAGGCGCGTGAGTTGCTGGCCATGGGCGCAGATAAAATCTCAATTAATTCGCCTGCGCTACGTGATCCTGACTTGATCAACACGCTGGTCGAGGAATTTGGTCAGCAATGTATCGTTATCGGTATCGATAGCTTTTATGATGCCGAAACTGAGCGTTATCTGGTTTATCAGTTCACTGGTGATGAAAGCAAGAGCCAGCGCACCCGCTGGCAAACCGCCGAATGGTTACAGGAAGTGGTCAATCGCGGCGCTGGCGAGATCGTTCTCAACTGTATGAATCAGGATGGCGTGCGCAAAGGTTATGACATCAGGCAACTGCAAGCCATGCGAGCTTTGTGTCCGGTGCCGCTGATCGCCTCAGGCGGAGCTGGCTGTATTGAACATTTTGCTGACGTTTTCCAGCAGGCACAGGTTGATGGCGCCCTCGCCGCCTCGGTGTTTCATAAAAATACCGTCGTCATTGGTGAGCTAAAACAAGCCCTGAGCGATAGCGGTATCGCCATTCGGCCACTGGAACCAGGCAACTAGGATAAAAAAATGCGTATTAACGAATCCAATCAAGAGCAAATCGATTTTAGTAAGCAGCAGGATCTGGTACCGGCCATTGTGCAACATGCGCTGACCGGAGCAGTACTGATGCAGGGCTATATGAATGCAGAGGCTGTGGCCGCAACCCTGGCTGAGCAACGCGTCACCTTTTACAGTCGCAGCAAGCAGCGCTTATGGTGTAAAGGTGAAAGCTCAGGTCATTATCTGCAACTGGTGAGTTTACACACCGACTGTGATCAGGACAGTCTGCTCGCGCTGGCATTACCACAAGGGCCGACCTGTCACCTGGGTACCGAGAGCTGTTTCAGCGCTGAAGATCACAGCGAGCAACCCTTGTTGAACCAGCTGATGCGGATTATTCAGGACCGTTCCGCTAATGCCGAAGGCAACAGTTATACTGAACGCCTGCTGGCGGAAGGCAGTAAACGGGTGGCACAAAAAGTTGGCGAAGAAGGTGTGGAAACAGCACTCGCCGCAGTTGCCGATGATCGCGACGAGTTACTCAACGAGAGTGCGGATTTGCTTTATCACTTATTGGTACTGCTACGCAGTAAAGATCTTGAACTTACTGACGTGCTTGCAGTTCTGCATCAGCGTCGCCGTTAAGATTCAGCTGGTGTTCACGCGCGTAGCGGCGACTCACTACGCGCAAGCGCCAGGTCAGTAATACTGCGGCGCAGCTTAAGCCGACAATAAAGCCAATCCACATGCCGGCAGCGCCCATTGCCGGCACAATTACGTCGGTCAGCGACAGCAGGATACCCACCGTCAAGCCCAGCGGCCAGTAGGATAAAAAGGTAATAAACATCACCACTTTGGTGTCTTTGTAACCCCGCAGCGTACCCATAGCGACCGCCTGGAAGGTATCCGATAAGGTAAAAATCGCCGCCAGGCCCATCAGTGTTGCCGCCAACTGGATCACCGCCTGGTCGTTGGTGTACAAGCTGGCAAGCCAGGCACCGCCCAGATACATGATCAGGCCATTTATCCCAGCGAAGGTCATGCCATACCAGGTCGCCAGTTTATGGCTTAACATGGCGTTGGCCGGATTCCCGGCGCCCAGAGCAAAGCCCACCCGCAAGGTTACCGCCATCGACAAGCTCAGCGGCACCATATACACCAGTGAGGAAATATTCAGCGCGATCTGATGACTGGCCACCACCGTTGCCCCCAGCGGCGCAATCACCAATGCTGCAGCGGCGAACAGACTCACTTCAAAGAACATCGAAGTGGCGATAGGAAAGCCCAGCCGGATAATGTACCAGATATCGTCCCAGTCGGGCCGGTGCCAGTGCTTGAACAAGGTCAGCGACTTAAAGCGTTTTGCCCAAAGCACGTAGAGCACCAGACCTAAGGCCATCACCCACAACACAATCGCGGTAGCCACACCACAGCCGGCGCCACCGAGCGCAGGCGCGCCAAACTTACCGTAAATCAGGATATAGTTGGCCGGAATATTTACCAGCAGTCCGATAATGCCAATCACCAGCGACGGCATGGTATGGGATAAGCCCTCACAGAAGTTGCGCAGCACCATGTAAATTACCAGTGCCGGCACCGCCCAGAGCAAATAGAACAGGTAGTCTAAGGTGATGATGCGGAAGCCATCTTCAACGTTCATGGCATTCAGGATCAGTGGCGCCGACAAGATAACGGCGACGCACACCAGACTGCCTATAAGGGCGGCGTAGAAGCCCTGCTGGACAATATTGGCTATCTTATGCTGTTTCTGAGCCCCATCGAAGTGGGAGATAATCGGCGCTAACGCCAATGCCAAACCAAACACCAGCAAGGTCGATGGCAACCAGATACTGGCGCCGACAGACACCGCGGCAAGATCTACTGCGCTTACGCGGCCAGCCATGACTGTATCCACCACGCTCATCAACATCTGCGTAAGCTGGGCAATAAGTATGGGACCGGTTAACTTTGCGAGTTTTTTTGACTCAGTCCACCAGTGGTCGGCTGCACGGCGCATGATTCTTCTCTTATGGTTTAGTCTTCAGCAAACAGCTGATAAGCCTGATCAAGGGCAGCGAGCAACCGCTCGCTATCGGCGCGGGTAGTATAGGCAGCAAGAGACACTCTGACCACCGCTTCATGCTGCCAATAGTCTAATAACGGCTGCGCACAATGTCCGCCAGCCCGCACGGCAATGCCTTGTTCGGCAAGAAAGCTGGCCAGATCATAAGCATGAACCTGCGGACTGTAAAAGCTAAGCACCGGTAACGTCGGTTCCTGACGCGGTAAAACCCGGATCCAGTCACGCTCGGCAAGCTGCTGCGCAAGTGTGATATTGAGCTCTGCCAGATAAGGAGTAAGCCCCTGCTCACGTTGTTCCGTGAGCCAGACCGCCGCTTCAGCGCAGGCAAGTATTGCCGCCGTATTTGGCGTTCCTGCTTCGTATTTTTGCACACCGCTGAGCCACTGGCTGGTGTCCGTTCCGACCCGGGCTACCATGCCGCCACCGAGTAATGCGGGTTCAAGTTTCTGCTGCATCTGATCCGACAGGTACAACACACCACAGCCCGTAACACTGTACATTTTATGTGCAGAAAACGTCAGCGCATCACAGCCCAGCGCAGCCACATCGAGGGGCACTGAGCCTACCGCCTGAGCGGCATCTATTATACTCAGCGCGCCCATTGCTGCAGCACGCTGACAAAGTTCAGCAATGGGGAAAATTTGCCCGGTAACATTGCTCGCCAGCGTCACCGCCAGTAATTTACATCGCGGTGTGATGAGTTCCGGCCAGGATGATCTTAACGCACCCGTTACCGGATCAAGGTCTAACCAGCGGATCTTCAGCTGATGCTGTGCCGCCAGACGTTGCCAGGGCAGAAAGTTCGCATGGTGCTCGGCGCGACTAATGACAATTTCATCACCCGCCTGCCAGTCGATGTTTAAGCCCTGAGCCAGCAAATTAAGGCTGTGGGTGGCCCCGGCAGTAAACACCAGGTGCTCAGCATCGGTGCCGATCCAGCTGGCTAAACTACTGCGAGCATGCTCAAGCTGCTGGGTCGCCTGTTGCGCCAGCGGATACGCACCACGGTGCGCGTTGGCATGCTCATGCTGGTAATAGCGCATAAAACGCTGCAGCACCCTATCGGGGACCTGACAGCTGGCCGCACTGTCTAAATAGACTAAATCCGGCTGCTCCCGCCAGAGTGCAAACTCAGCGCGAGGTACCTGGTAGCCCTGCTGTTTTTGCTCAGGCACCGCTTGACTCCAGTGCATGACGCTCGAGAAATTTAACAATCAACGGGTTGACTAAATTCGCATCTGTCAGGGGCCCCATATGTCCGCACTCAAGCTCATGGACATCAACCTGAGGCAATACCTGTTGCAGCTGTTCCGCGACACGTTTCGCACTGGCCTGAGTCTGACTACCGGTTAATAGCAACACCGGAACGTCCACCCGCCGGTAATCCACCAGCTTATGCGGCTCGCCCATCAGGGCAGCAAAATCCATTGCGACTTTATCCGCCTGACTGATCATCAGCTTTTGCACTTTTTCCGGTAATGCATCGAAGTACCCCGGAGAATTCCAGTAATCTACAAACGCCTTGGTGGCGGCATGCTTGTCATCCTGATCCATCTGCGCGGCGATGGCTTCAACCTCCTGTCGCGCCGGATCAATAGCATCAAGCACATGAAATGCTACCGGCTCGAATAACGCCATCGCGCGCACTGGCAGGAGTTGCTCCAGAGCCAGTTTGAGGGCAACCGCCGCCCCATACGAGTGGCCCACTAAAATGACCGGCTGATCCGGGCATAATTGCTCTACCGCGGCGACAATCCGTGGCACTTCATCACTAAACCGGAAGGCTTCCGGCGACGAAACCTCTGCCGCCGGTGCTTTGCCGTAACCCAACAGATCGATGCCTATCAGGTAGAAGTCCTCACGTAGTAACTGGATAAGGGCACGCCACTGACCGGTATTGCTTTGCGAGCTGTGCAGTAACACCACGGCCGGCTTATCTGCCGACCCACTGACGTGCACCCCCGCAGATAACGCTGCGGTCATGCCTGCATACCCATCACGTAACCAAGCATGTAGCCGGCTTCAACCAATAACACGATGAAAGTACCAAGTACCCCCACGGTGCGCGCCCAGGATGGCCCCACACTCATACGTAAACCAATGGCATGGCACACGCGGGCAACAAACAGCAACCCACCAATGGCGTGCAATAACATGCCGCTGGCACCGGTGAGTTCCATCAGTACTAACAGTAACAAGGTAAATGGCACATACTCGGCAAAATTACCGTGAATACGCACCGCAACCTCAAGATCTTTGGACGTGCCCGTGCCAATCCCAACTTTATCGCGCCAGCGTAAACGGATAACCACCACCGCTAAAGCGAAATAGAGTAACGCCAGTAAGCCGGCGTAGAGCATGCTAATAGGTAGTTCGATCGCCATTATTATTTTTCCTTAGTGTCGTTTACAAAAAAGCCCACACAAGGTGGGCTTCTGTCGAACAAGTACAACTCGGGGCATATTCTGGCAAAGTATTAGCCCAACAGCTCACCGAGTTCTTTACTGATCGTTTCAACGTTACGCGTTCCATCAACTTTATGGAACGTCGTCTGGCCTTGCTCAGCTAGTTTACGATAATACGAAACTAATGGCTCGGTTTGTTCATGATAAATCGCCAGACGCTTACGTACGGTCTCTTCTTTATCATCATCACGGATGATTAAGTCTTCACCGGTAACGTCGTCTTTACCTTCGGTTTTTGGTGGATTGTGTTTGACATGGTACACGCGACCCGAGCCAGGATGCACGCGGCGGCCGCTCATACGCTCAACAATCACATCATCAGGCACCGCAAACTCAAGTACTACGTCAACTGCAATACCTGCTTCCTGCATGGCATCGGCTTGCGGGATCGTGCGTGGGAAACCATCTAAAAGGAAGCCGTTCTGGCAGTCGGGTTGCGCAATGCGCTCTTTGACAAGACCAATCATGATATCGTCAGACACCAGTTTACCCGCGTCCATGACCGCTTTTGCCTGTTGTCCCAATTCAGTACCGGCTTTGATGGCAGCTCGTAACATGTCACCTGTTGAAATCTGTGGGATCCCAAAGGTCTTCATCAAGAACTGCGCCTGAGTACCTTTCCCTGCGCCTGGCGCGCCTAAAAGGATAATGCGCATGTACAACCTCTTTTCCTAGTTTTTGTTTGCGTTCAATTCAGGTCGAACTTTACCGTCTAGAGGTCAGCTTTACAAGTCCGGGCAATGCCGACTTTCGTCGGTACTGCCCGGTTTTGTAAAGTCATAACAACGTTCGTTTAAGACGCGTCGGTCAGTTCCAGCATCAGACGATTCAGGCGGCTGACAAATTGCGCCGGATCTTTCAGGCTACCTCGCTCCGCAAGCGTTGCCTGATCAAGCAGTAACTGCGCCCATTCAGCGAATTTACTGTCGTCTTCAAGGTCAATCACACGTTGAACCAAAGTGTGCTCAGGGTTCAGCTCGAAGATGTACTTGGTTTCCGGAACCTTCTGTCCCGCCGCTTCCATCAGCTTCGCCATTTGTGTGCTCATATCGTTCTCGTCGGTCACGATACAGGCTGGTGAAGTGGTCAGACGGTGAGTCACACGAACACTTTTAACTTTCTCGCCAAGCGCAGTTTCAAAGCGCTTAACTTGTTCTTCGAAGGTTTTTTCCAGCTCTTCCTGCTGTTGTTTCGCGTCCTCATCTTCCAGATCGCCGAGGTCAAGATCACCACGGGTAACACTCTGGAATCCTTTGTCTTTGTATTCGCTAAGATGGCTCATTAACCACTCATCGATACGCTCAGACAATAACAGAACTTCGATTCCTTTCTTGCGGAAAATTTCCAATGCCGGGTTATCGCGCGCAGCTTCATAACTGTCCGCTACAATGTAGTAGATTTTTTCCTGCTGCTCAGGCATCCGCTCCAGATAGGTGTCCAGACTGACCGTCGCTTCCGGTTTATCTTCATGGGTTGTAGCAAAACGCAGTAAAGCGGCAATCTTTTCCTGGTTGGCGTAATCTTCCGCCGGACCTTCTTTCAGCACACTACCAAAGGTATTCCAGAACTCCTGATAAGCTTCCGGATCGTCTTTGGCGAGCTTACTTAACATGCCAAGGACTTTCTTCGTACTACCGCTGCGCATAGCACGGGTGATCTTATTGTCTTGCAGGATTTCCCGCGACACATTCAGTGGCAGGTCGTTGGAATCCATCAAACCACGCACGAAGCGCAGGTAGGTTGGCATCAACTGTTGCGCATCATCCATAATAAACACGCGTTTCACGTACAGCTTAATTCCATGCTGCTGTTCACGGTTCCATAAGTCCCATGGCGCGCGTTTTGGGATATAAAGCAGGCTGGTATACTCCTGCGTACCCTCAACTTTGTTGTGGCTCCACAGTAATGGGTCCTCAAAATCATGCGCGATGGTTTTGTAGAACTCGCGGTATTCCTCGTCGCTGATTTCGCTTTTCTCGCGCGTCCACAGCGCCTGTCCCGAGTTGACGGCCTGCCATTCCTTGACTTTACCGTCATCATCGCGCTCCGGCATTTGCACCGGGATACTTAAATGATCCGAGTACTTAGTGATAATGCCGCGCAACCGCGACTCATCAAGAAAATCTTTGGCATCTTCACGCACATGCAAAATGATGTCAGTACCGCGTTGGGCTTTGTCGATTTCGCGAAGATCAAACTCACCTTCACCTTTCGACGTCCACTCCACCCCTTCATTACTGGCCATACCGGCAGCACGGGTACGTACTGTGACACTGTCAGCAACGATAAAGGCTGAGTAGAAACCAACACCAAACTGACCGATCAAACGGCTGTCGCGCGCTTCATCACCAGAAAGTTGGCTAAAGAATTCTGAGGTTCCCGACTTGGCGATGGTACCTAAGTTGCTCATCACTTCATCACGCGTCATACCAATACCGTTGTCGCTGATGGTAATGGTGCCAGCGTCTTTATCGACACTCACGCGGACGCGCAGTTCGGCATCGTCGGCAATCAGGCTACTGTCGCTTAGTGCTTTAAAACGCAACTTATCAGCAGCATCCGAAGCGTTGGATACCAGCTCGCGTAAAAAGATTTCCTTGTTGGAATAAAGCGAATGAATCATCAGATGAAGCAACTGCTTCACTTCAGTCTGAAATCCATGAGTTTCGGCTTGACGGGTCTCCGCCATAGTGGACTCTCCTGCACTATTGTTGATAAACACTACAGCAGAGATGGGGACGTAATTACTTATTTCAAGAGTTAAAAGGCATCAAAATCGATACGTTTGCGACCGCTAAAGGCATGCCCCAGAGTGGCCTGATCAACATATTCCAGTTCCCCGCCGACCGGCACACCATGAGCTATGCGCGACGTCTGAATACTATGCTGGCGGGCTAGTTCGGCGATGTAATGTGCCGTAGCTTCACCTTCAATGGTAGGATTGGTGGCCAAAATAATTTCTGCCACAGACTCGTTTGCCAGGCGTTCAGCCAGCTTATCAAGGCCGATATCTTCAGGGCCTATGCCATCGAGTGGCGACAAATGCCCCATCAGCACGAAATAACAGCCCTGATACTGACCCGTTTGCTCAATCGCTAACACATCAGCCGGAGTTTCAACAATGCATAAAAGTCCAGCCTGGCGCCGGCCCTCATTGGCACACAGCTCGCAGATCTCACTCTCGGTCAGGGTGCGGCAAACGCTGCAGTGGCCGACCCGCTCGATCGCCTCACTGAGGGCTTGCGCTAGCTGCAAACCCGCATCCCGCTGCCGTTCCAGGATCTGAAACGCCATCCGCTGAGCAGATTTTGGACCCACGCCGGGTAAGGTTCGCAGCGCGCGCATCAATTCAGTAATGGCCGGACTTAAACGCATCAATGACAACCTTAAAACGGTAGTTTCATACCTGGTGGTAAGTTCATACCGCCAGTTACTTCAGCCATACGCTCTTTGGTTGTCTGCTCGACACGACGTACCGCGTCGTTAATTGCCGCAGCGATTAAATCTTCCAGCATCTCCTGATCGTCATCTTCTAACAGACTTGGATCAACATGAACGCGACGGACGTTGTGGTTGCCCAACATAGTAACTTTGACCATGCCAGCACCCGCTTCACCAGTCACTTCCAGATTAGCAATTTCTTCCTGGGCTTGTTGCATGCGCTCCTGCATTTGTTGCGCTTGCTTCATCATATTTCCCATTCCACCTTTAAACATAACTACCTCTTCTTTGTGTTCGCTAAAGTGGTTTCACTGAGTCATCTTGTAACTCAGCACCAAAATGTTTCTGTAACCCCTGCACGACTGGATCCGCGGCCAGGATTTGTTTGGCTTGCGCGAGCCGTTCGGCATCGATTTGTTGTTGAATCTCAAACGGCGTTGCTTGTTCCGTATTGCCAATAACAATGTCCAGTAATTGTAAATCAAGACTGTCTTGTAAGGCTAATCGAATCGCTTCACAGGCGCCATCACTGAGCAGATGCTGCCATGCCTCACGAACGTGTAACAGGTACCCTTGTTCGGTCTTCTCCAGCACACTGTTACGCGCGAGCTGGCGGGCCAGCCCTTCAACTTCCAGGGTATCAATCAGCGCCGCCCAACGGTCAACTTCGGCGGCACTTCGCGTTTCCGCTAGGATTTCAGGATTTTTTTTTTGCTGCAAGAGTTCGCGTGTTTCAAGCAATGACGACAGACTATCGGCACGTTCACTTGCCTCTGACGCTGCGGCTGAGCTTGGTTCAGGCACAGGTTCAGGCACGGGCTCCGGAGCTGGCGTTGGCTCTGGCGCTGATACTGGCTCAGGAGCGGGCTCTGGTGCCGGCATCGGCTCTGGCGCTGATACTGGCATAGGCTCTGGTGCTGAAGCAGACTGTGGAGCCGGCTCTGGCGCAGCAACAGGTGCTGGCGACGGCGGCTCGTTGCCCAGTCGCGATTCCGGCACCTGGCTGGTTGGCTGCTGTGCCGCCGCTGCCGGAGAGCTGTGGGTTTCGACCCTGGTGGTATCTGCCGGACCACGTTCAACCACGGAAAGTTTCTGCGGGCGGAACGCCATCAGGCGTAGCAACGTCATCTCGACGCCGCTACGAACATCAGCAGCGTAATCAAGGTCACGGCGACCCTGCACTAAAATATCGTAATAAACCTGCAACAGCTCCGCCGGCAGATGCTCTGCCAGATGTTGGTCTTCGCTGGTTAAACCCAGCGTCTCGGCAGCTTCCGGTACGGCTTGAAAGAGCGCCAGTTGGTGGACGAAATTTTGTAATTCGGCCAGCAAGTTACTCAAATCCGGCACCTGGCCCGCTACCCGGCTCAGGGTAGTCAGCATGGCTTCACCTTTACCGGCGAGGACCTGTTCTAACAACGTTGCTAATTCAAAACTAGGCACGGCACCCAGCATTTGTTGCACACCCGCCATAGTCACTTGCTGTTCGCTCTGCGCGATGGCCTGATCGGTAAGACTAAGAGCATCGCGCATACTGCCGCGTGCAGCACGGGCAATGGCAGTCAATGCAGCTTCTTCAAAGGGTATCGTTTCTTGTTGCAGCACGTAGGCCAGGTGGCCGGCAATTTCCTGCCGATCGAGCGCCTTCAGGTTAAACTGCAAGCAGCGCGACAGGACCGTAATCGGGAGTTTCTGCGGATCCGTTGTCGCCAGCAGGAACTTGACGTGTTCCGGTGGCTCTTCCAGGGTTTTCAGCAGCGCATTAAAGCTGTGGCGCGACAACATGTGAACTTCATCGATGAGGTACACTTTATAGCGGCCGTGGGTTGGCCGGTACTGCACGTTGTCGAGTAATTCGCGGGTGTCTTCGACTTTTGTTCGCGAGGCAGCGTCGATTTCCAGCAGATCAACAAAGCGACCTTCATCGATCGCAACGCAAGCGCTACAGGTGCCGCAAGGTTCGGCGGTAATTCCGCTCTCGCAGTTCAGACTTTTCGCCAGAATTCGCGCAATCGTTGTCTTACCCACGCCGCGGGTACCGGTAAGCAACCAGGCATGGTGCAAGCGTCCCGATTGCAACGCATTCATAAGTGGCTTCAGCACATGTTGCTGACCCACTACCTCTGCGAATTTATGCGGTCGCCATTTACGGGCGAGCACCTGGTAACTCATGCTAGCTTCCTTGTAGAACTACGGTAATGTCTGACAGGTTAATGCCCTTACGTTACCTCAAAATTCACACAGGGTATAGTAAGGAATGGCTGCATCGTTCAGGCGTTGAACACCTGGCAAGTCATTTAAGGTGATGATAAAAGCACACTCGTGAAGCTCGGCCCCGGCTTGCTCAATCAATTCAATACCCGCGAGCACCGTGCCACCCGTTGCCAGTAAATCGTCAATAATCACCACCTTGTCAGTGGCCGATAAGGCGTCAACGTGCATTTCTAATGCGTCGTCACCATATTCCAGCTGGTAACTTTTGCTGATGGTTTTAGCTGGCAACTTGCCCGGCTTGCGTAACGGCACAAAACCCACGCCCATGGCATAGGCCAATGCCGTCGCAAAAATAAATCCACGCGCTTCAATTCCCACGATCCTGGTAATACCCTGCTCAGCATAACGCTCGGCCAGATGTGTAATGGTGTGTCCGAAGGCCTCACCGTCCGCTAGCAACGGCGTGATATCACGAAAGGTGATACCCGCTTTAGGATAATCCTCAATAGCGCGAATGTGTTGAGCTAGTGAGCTCTTCATGATGCAGCAGATTGCTTTGGAATTTGCATGGTCTGCCACAGGTCTGCAAGCAGTTCGAGTAAGCGTTCGGCATTGATAGGTTTCGCCAGACTCAGGTTGGCTCCAGCACGGCTCGCTACCGCTTCCAGCTGTTTTATATCCTGCGTCGACATTAACAGTAATGGCGCTTGTTGGTATTCAGGAAGGCTACGCAGATTACGTAACAGAGTAAGACCATCCATTAACGGCATTTTGTGGTCAATAAGTACCACGTCGTAACGGGTGTTTTTTGCCCGGTTAAGGCCATCGAGGCCGTCTGTTGCACAGCTCACCATAAAAGGTGTTGCTGCAAGAATTTCAAGAAGGTTCGCGCGTGTGGAAGGATTGTCCTCCACCAGCAGTAGCTTATTTGACATAGTTTGCCTTTTGGATTGACTAACGGCGGTTAATTACCCGATTAAGCACTAAGCAGCTGAATCCACCGTAAGACCGCTGGTAACAACGGCACAGCTACAACTACTAGCACTGCAATCCATCCTATTAACGGACCCGAAGGGTCACGGAAATCCTGATCATTTGCCATATTGGTTACCTCGTTACTTACTTTATTACTTGCTACGTTAGCTGCCCGCGATCATTGCAGCGCTAACGCTTAAATTTTTGCGGTGCGGATCATACTCGATTACGGCTTGTCTAACAACACGAACCGCTCAGCCAGATCCGCAGCCACCGCAGCAAAGCCTTCTCGTAGCTGTTGCTCGGTAAAATCCGGTAGTTGTTTTGCCAGCGCTTCACTAAGCTGCAACAGGTTACGCGGCTTTTGTTGCAAAAAATCGAGCGCTAACGCGGTTAGTGAGTTTAGCTCAATGAACTGCACCTGCCCGGCAGGAGTTTGATACACCAACACGAAATAGGGCGTTGGCAGCGGCTCTTGTGGCATAAAATCGCTATTAATTTGCGCCACCGGATAGTCAAAAATGCCGATCTCAGCGGTCGGATTGAGGTGTAACAACTGCGTCGTAGACATCTCTACATAGGGAATATAGTCGGCACTTAGGCTGGCAAACTGAACATCCACTTCCATACGCTCATAGCGCGCCAGATCGAATAGCCAGCCCGGATAATCATCCAATTGCAGCCCATCACGCGATAAAAATGCGACAAATTCTGCACCGATATCCGAAAATAACGGTGAATCCGCCCGGTGCTGTGCTACAAACTCAGCTATCAACGACTGCCATTGCTGTGCCGTCAGTAATGACTGCAGTACAGGAAAGCCTGAGCTGATGAATTGCCGGATATTGGAATGAATCAAGCGTCGGTAAATCGCCAGCCGCCGCGGCTCTATATCAGCGAACTCAGATGCTGAGGCATTGGGTGAACGCAGCCACTTAGCAAATTCAAGCTGGGTCTGTTGAAAGGACTTCGCCACGTTGCTCCTGCTCGTAGTTTTGTTGACACTTCGCTACCCTGCTCGCCTCGTTCAACAACTGCGGCAACGGTGGAATATTAAAGTCACGCTCTAAAACTGTCGGAAACACACCATGACATTGATAAGCAAAGTCTAAAAGTTGCCAGACTTCCTGCTTAACATCAGCACCGTGAGTATCGACAAACAAATCATCATATTCCTCGGTATGTCCGGCAATATGTCCGTAAACAATCCGCTCGCTGGGCATACTTCGGATAAATTCGTGCGCATCGTAACCGTGGTTAACACTGTTCACATACACGTTATTTACGTCGAGTAATAAGCGGCAATCGGCCTGTTCGAGCACCTGGCTGATAAATTCCGTTTCGCTGAGTTCGCCGCCAAAATTGGCATAATAAGATACGTTCTCCAGCACTAACGGCCGTTCGATGATGTCTTGCACCTGTCGAACCCGCTCCGCCACGTAGGAGGCTGCTTCTGCGGTGAAGGGTAACGGGAGAAGATCATAAAGATGTCCCGCTGCCGAACAATAGCTCAGATGCTCACTGTAAATATCAATATCAAAGCGATCGAGGAAGCGCTTGACCTCTTTTACGAAGTCAACGTCAAGGGGATCAGGACTGCCAATGGAAAGTGACAATCCATGGCTAGTTAAAGGCGCCTGCTCACGCACACGATCGAGCGTGCGTTGAGCCTGGACGCCTCGTGGAAACCAGTTTTCTGGCGCTAGCTCCCAGAAATCAACATCAGGAGCTTGCGCCAATACGTCAGCGAGAAATTCGCGGCGCAGACCAAGTCCTACTGTCCGCCGCACTTCCCTTCACCGCATTTACCTTCGCCACATTTGCCTTCTTTGGCTTTCTCGGCTTTCTTCTCGTGCTCATGCTCGCTCATTTTGGCTTTCATGTCTTCGCCGCATTTGCCTTCGCCGCATTTGCCTTCTTTGGCTTTTTCAGCCATTTTGGCTTTCATTTCTTCGCCACATTTGCCTTCGCCACACTTGGCTTCCTTGGCTTTCTCGGCCATTTTAGCTTTGCGCTCTTCACCACATTTGCCTTCACCACATTTGGCTTCGCGTTCTTTACTCTGTTCTTGCTGATAGCCACTGCCAAGATCAGAATAGCTGAACGGGTTCGCGCTCGCTGCCTGAACCGACATACCACCGGCAAGAAGTGCGCCTACTGTTACTGCTACAGATTTCTTCATGTTATTCATTGTTCAACCCTCTTTCTCTTTTGCGTGTATTCACCCCTTACTATAGCGCAAAAGCACAAAAAAAACCCCGCTATCGAAGCGGGGTTTTACGCGTACTTTACGAAAAGCAATACAATTTACAGTGAAATACCGAGGTTGCTTGCTTTGCTGCGAATGTAAGATTCCCAGCTTCGTGCGTTACGACGTTGTTCTGAGTACTTCTGAGCTTCTAACACATACTCCAGCGCCTGGCTGAATTTGTTCTGATAGAAGTAAGCTTCTGTCAGAGACATGTATACGTTACCTGGCTCATCGTAGCCCAAATCGATCGCTGTCAAATAAGCGTCTGCAGCTTGCTGATACTCTTCTGCACGCAAGTGTGCAGTGCCTTTACGGCGATAGTAATCAGCACGCGTTGCTACGTCATCTTCCATCTGTGCTGCTAATTCATACATATCAGCTGCACGAGCGTATTCCCGCGCCATCTCGAAGTTTGTCGCTGCACTATAGTAATGACGTGCAGTTTTCTCTACTTCTCCGGCTTCCAGATGCTTCACCATCAAACGGGCCGCATCGTACGGGATACCGTTGTTGGCATACAACTGAATGACCGCTTTGATCTGGCTTTCTTTGTCGAGATAACCCGCAAGATAGGCAATCTCAAGTGTCTGAAGAGCTTTATCGATCTTCTCTTCGAGCATATACATCATGCCCAACTGGCTCCACCAAACCTTTTCGGTCGGCATAATTTCGAGCGCAGTTTCCAACACGTCGATTGCATCGCTGTACATTTTACGCTCGTAGTACGAAGCAACTTTAAGAACATAAGGGTTCTTGTTAGGTTCTTCGTAATACTGAATCGCCAAATCTGCCGGACGAATAATTTTATCGAACTGTTTCAATTCATAAAATGCATTCGCAATCCGTAAGAAAACATCAGGATCAGCTTCACCGGTAAACTGCAGCCATTTCTCATAGTAGTTCAGAGCTTGACGGTAGTTTTCCAACTGCAAACTAATGTCCGCTGCCAGCTTCAATGCCGCAGACTGATCGTTCCAACCCAATACATCAGCGTCAGCTGCTGACTTGGTTCTCTCCATCGCAGCTTCAAGTTGATTGTTCGCTGCGTAAAGATTACCAAGGAAACGGTTAACGTAGGCAACATCATAAGCTTCACGAGGAGAAACATCTTCCAGAACCGCAATAGCGCCCTGGATATCTTCCTGTTCGCTGTAAAGCTCAAAAGCTTCCATTATACGTCGACCGATCCGCTCTGAAACCGTACGGTTGTCACGATTGGCCTTGCGTTGTTCGATCTGTTCTGCAGTAGGCAAGTTGTAATTAATGTCTTGTGCCTTAGCGACAGGAGAACCTGCCACTAAAACACCACACAATACACTCGCACTAATCAGCAAAGTGAGTTTTTTGTGCATCATCGCTAATTACTCCTGATCCAGATTGAAGTCGAGCTGGACAGTTTGTCCTGGCTGACGCACAGGCTCACCGTCGACAATCTTCGGCTTATACTTCCAGCGCAACAACGCTCGACGAGCTTCCTGATCAAATACGCGACGCGGCTCAGAGTCCAGAACTTCAACATCAGTTACACCACCGGTTTCATCAATCGTGAAACGCAGCAGTACCCAACCTGAAATCCCATCACGAGCTGCAGCTGGGGGATAACGCGGATTAATACGCACGATAGGTGTAGCTTCACCATCTCGAGCCATTGCTCCACTTGCGTCAAACCCAGTGTCGGTACCACCTACATCGACGTCAAAACCTAAGTCCATGTTCATGCCTGCATCGTCAGACGTGTCTGGCTCATTTGGCGGCGTCTCAGGCGGCTGAGACGGCGGCGGCGGCGGTGGTGGTGGCGTACGGCGACGCTGATCCACTTCCGAGTCCGGCGGCGACGTCACAATCTCAATGACTGATGACGGCGGAGGCGGTGCATTACGCCCTTCGCCCCCGCTGATCAAGAATGCCATGAACGCGAACAGAAGGAACGTAGCTGCAGCACCTAATAGTATTGATACTATAAAGCGCACCATATTAATCGTCCTCTGCGGCTATGGATATCTTGTCAATACCCGCTTCCTTAATTTGATCCATGACTTTAACGACAACACCATGCTTGGCTTCTTCGTCCGCCTGAATCACTACGATATCAGTTGGCTGTTCTGCCAATAGACGTTCGATGTTTGCGCCTACGCGCTCAACATCAACCATCCGCTTGTCCATCCACACTTCGCCATTCGCTCGAATTGCGATGAAGATGTTGGCAGAAGGTTTCTTCTGCGCCTGACTAGCTTCTGGCTTGTTCACGTCAATACCAGCTTCTTTTACGAAAGAGGTAGTTACGATGAAGAAGATCAACATGATGAAAACGATGTCGAGCATCGGCGTCATATCGATCGCTGCATCTTCCTCTTCACGAAAACGTTTACGTGCCATAATTCTTCTCTCTTAATGATGTGGCAAACTGTCGATCAATTTGTCCCGTGCGCGTTTAACCCGTGACTCTAAGCGAGTCGAGAAAAACATGCCGGACAGGGCGGCTACCATGCCAGCCATTGTCGGTATCGTCGCCATGGAGATACCATCGGCCATCAAACGTGGGTTACCGGTACCCTGTGTCGCCATGGTTTCAAATACGGCAATCATACCGGTTACCGTACCTAATAGTCCGATCAACGGACACATAGCAATCGTCGTTTTGACCAACAACATACGTGCGTTAAGTTTATCCGATGCCTCAGAAATCCATGCTTCACGGATCTTATGAGCATACCAGGATGTAGTATCCTGCCGGGCTTCCCATTTAGCGATGATATCCTTTTTCATCTTTGGATAAGCCGTGGTCAGGAACCAGAAGCGCTCAATCATGAGAACCCACATGAGAAAGAGCGCTCCCATGACGAAGTACAATACATCGCCACCGGTACTCAGAAAATCCCTGATAGATTCCCAAAGCTCCATCAGGTAAAGCATAGGATTACTCCTTCTCCGAGTGCGCGGCTACAATGCCTGCCGCCTGCTCGTCCAGAATGTGAACGATCTTCTTCGCACGACCCGCAACAACTGCGTGGATCAGAATTAATGGTAATGCTGCGATTAGACCCATAGCCGTTGTTACCAACGCCATTGAGATATCGCCTGCCATGATTTTCGGATCACCTGTACCGTACAATGTAATCGACTGGAAAGTACCAATCATACCGATTACCGTACCCAATAGACCAAGCAACGGAGCGATTGCAGCGAAGATCTTGATCATGTTGACGCCGGCATCAATGCTAGGTGTTTCACGCAAGATTGCTTCGTCAAGTTTCAGTTCAAGGTTCTCAACATCGTCGTTCTTGTTGTCATGGTAGACTTTCAAGATACGGCCAAGTGGATTTTTCTCTGAAGGGTTACCAGTATTTTTCAACTGAGCACGGATTTTCGCGCCAATAGCACCCAGAGTAATAATTTTCCAAATCGCGATCAGCAAGCCAAGAATCAAGACTACGGTGATAACGTAACCTACAGTTCCACCTTGGTGATACTGTTCTTCAAGCGTTGCTTTCTGCGTTGCCAAGCTTAAGATTTGTCCTCTTGCAGGGTCAACAAAAACGCCTTCATAACCAGATTCGGTATTCAGGAACTCTTGTGCCGCTGAAAGGATATAACCTTCTGGCTGGCGACCTAACGGCTGAATTTCTTCGGCCTGGTCGTTGTATACGAAATATTCACCACCTGATAACAGGTTGAATACGCCGATACGGGTAACATCACGCTGTTCAGTAGTACCGTCTAACAAAGTAACTTCCGATGGGAAGGTTACAACTTTGCCTGACTCTTTCATCTCAGTTAACCAAGCTAACCAAAGCTCTTCGAGCTCCTGGATAGTTGGAACTTCGCGAGCATTAGCAATGTCTTCAAGTACGTCTTCACGACCTGGATACTGTGCACTCACGATTGAAGTCGCGATACGACCGATAGTTTCGCTGGCAGCACCACGTGCTACACCGACGATTTCACCAAGTGTACCCAGTTGGTTTTGCAGTTCAGTTTCTTTATTTGCCAGAGCAATTTCATTCTCAGAGAACTCTGTCTGCAAACGCTGGCCGCGAGCTTGCTCTTCAGCCAGTTGACGTTTCGCCTGATTCAACAGCGCCTGCTTGTCAGCACGCTCTGATGTGAATTCAGCTTCACGCTGAGCATTAATACGCTGAGATGCAGCGCGGTTCTCTTTTACCAGCTCAAGCAGCTGCTCAAGTGATTTAGCTTCTGACGCTGTTTGTTCTTGCGCAAATGCAGAGCTTGCGCCGATCGAAAGAGAGAATGCTGTTGCTACCAGCAAGGATTTCACTAGTTTGTTCATTCTGCACGCTCCGCTGCATAAATTGGCAATTTAAGAAGATCTGGGGCGGTTTGTTTACGCGCCATACGGATAGCTTTCGTCAATGCACTCAGGTAGGCGTCGTCTAAAACTTCCCACTCATTAGTATCATCGTTGAAAATCCAGCCGTTTTTCAGATCCAGCGATTGCGCCATAAGCGCAGCGCGACCCAGGTGGAAGAAGTCAACTGAGATTTCTTCACCGCCGAAGTTCAATTTACCTTCATAGGCAATCAAACCAGAACCGTAATCCATTTCAGCTTGGTAAGCTTCAGTGATTTGACGGAACTGTTCAGAGGTCGTTACGTTCGCGTTGGACATAATGTCGCGAAGACGTTCAACACGAGCAAGACGAGCATCGCGATGGATTGGAATATCAAGCTTAACAAACTGCTCCAAAGCGTCGATCATTTTGTACATCAACGGAACAACACCTTGCTTGGTGTCTTCAACGCTATCGATCTGACGCTGTAGAGAAGCCAGTTGTGCATTCTGATCATCAACCAAACGTTGTACGTGATCGTTGTAAACTTTGAGCTGTTCATACTCGTCTACAATGGCACGATATTCATATAACAGTTCTTGCGACTGTTCGAACAACGAATTGATCTTGTCTTGTGAACGAATATCAGCTTCGTGGATTTTCGCTTCTTCGTTTTGCAACGTAGAAATCGATTGTGCGGCAGCTGTAACGCTACCTGTGATCGCGAACGCGCCGATTAAGGCCGCAGCGATTTTGCTTTTATTGATTACTTTGGTCATAGTTCCCAACCAATTTGACTTAACCTTCTGCTGACAACGACATGCCACCAGCTTCCCAGTTATTTGAGTGACGAATAGAGTTTAATCAACACTTGCACCTATTGCTTAAATATTTCTCAGCAATAATCTGCTCAATACTCCCACGATCAGCCAAACCCTGTCAACCACCGATCATAGATTATTCGTAGCCTGAACGTGCATAAAAATGCAGTTACAGACCGTTAACAAAGTGACTTATTTTGGCCGATGAGCCAGTTTATTTGATTAAAAAACGTCCATAAAGTTCCCCCATCTCATATTACTGTCGTTGAACGCTATTTTTATTGACAAATCAGTGCAAATACACACGCCGGATACCATTCTTCTGATTATTTTTGTTTCTGCTTCTCTTGCATAAATTATTCCGCTACGCTTCTCTCTCTTAACCGCAGTGTTCAAATAAAGAGTATTCACATGTCCGATGGTTTCCAGGATGCGATCTACAACTTGCGCCAGCAATTGGCAGTCATGCGTAAGCAAATGCAGCGCATCTCAGTGCGTGAGGAAGAGTTTCAGGATTGGTTTGATCAACAACTGTTTAAGGTTACGCATAGTCAACCCAGCGACTACATCGGTGAGGTCGAAGCCAATATCAAACAACTTGAACGCGCTACCAACGCCGACAATCAGCGTTGGTTAGCGGTACGTATTGAACAGCAGATGTTAGCACTGCAGCGGGCGCTACAGTGTTTCCAGCGAAAATCCTAGGGCTTTACGTACGTCGGCAGGCAGTTCCGGTAAGGCACTCTTCGGTAATAAGTAGGTTGCCATAGCGAAGAAATCCTTGAATACGCGGTTTTGCTCAGTCGTTTTGCGTAAATAGTCGTGACCTGAGCTGCCGCCCGTACCGATTTTGGTTCCCAGCATTCTTTGCACCATCATTGCATGTTTGTAACGCCAGATGGTGAGCTTCTCGTCCATTTCTGCTAACGAGGTGATCACCTGCCAGGCCAGATTAAAAGCAGGTTCTTCACGGTACTGAGTAATAAACAACGCACTCAACATGGCCCGTTGTGACAGCTTCACCCGGCCCTCTTTCTGCAACACTTTATAACGTTCGTTATCGAACAAAGCAGCAAAATTATCCCGATTGGCCTGAATTCCCTCGAGTTCCGTCGCTAGTTGCTCCGCATCATCGACGGTTTCACGTACAATAGTTTCATCATGATCCAACGCCTGGTTGACGGCATCCTGGTACATTTCCCAAAATTTGAAGTCTTTAAATTCAAGAAACGGCATCCGCGCTAACCAGGCATCGACCCGATCGAATAAGGTCGGTTGCTGTTCGAGCTCTTCAAGATAGTTACGGTCTTCGTCATTCAAACGATTGAAGAAAGATTGCTGGTCAAAGGCGATACGGGTTGCGCGCGTCAGCCCCAGACGGATCTCCAACTCTTTAAATTGCACACTTTGAAAGCCGGACGCCGGCACTAAGTAATCACGGAACTCGAGAAACTCCTGCGGCGTCATGGTTTCAATCACGCCAACCTGGTCATTCATCAAATCCTGAATGGTAAGTATCCGTCGTAACCGGTGAGCAACCAGGTACAACGCTTTATCATCAAGCTGTGGCGCACTAAAGTCACCATGAATGGTACGTAACTCATGCAAGACCTGCTTGAACCATAACTCATAGACTTGATGCACGATAATAAATAGCATCTCGTCATGAGCTTCAGCGCCATATTTAGGGCTATGTGGCACTTGGGCGTCGAGCAACTTGTCAAGTTTCAGGTAATCGCTGTAGTAAACAGGCTCAATATTCTTCGGCATGTTGAAGGCAACTTCGTTGTTAGATAGTGGATATCAGTTATTGGATATCAGTTGGTAGATATCGCTCACTGTACTATTGATAGATAATGTGATGGATAATGTCGCGTACGCGGAAAAACTTCAAGTAGCGCCAATAACTAATATCTGATATCCAATAACTGATATCTGATATCCAATAACGCAGTTGTTTTTTTGTAAGGAAGGGTGGCGGCCTTACCAGCCACACCCCGGCACACACATCCCTGACTACGGCTGCTCCCTTCCGGGCCTGACCGGGTTCACCAGTTCGTGTTGCGGGGGGACCAATAAGGCCACCATAACGCCGCGCATTATCCATGATCCACGCCGTAGCCGCAAGGGAACTCGGCGCGGATGAGCAGGAATTAAACGATTTTGACTGGATTAACCTTTTTTGTGCAATTTCTGTGCAATGGCTTCGCGCGCTGCATCAGAATGTAAAGCTTTGATAAATACCTGTGCTTCGCGGGAAATGCGATCAGCAACGGCTTCAGTAGGCTGTTTCAGCAGATTTTTGGTCGCCCGCAAACCGCTTACCGACTTCGCCGCAAGCATTGCTGCCAGATCTGCAGTTTCCGCCTCGAGCCGGTCACTTTCAACGACTTTATTTACCAGACCATAATTAAGCGCCGTGGTTGCATCAATGGTATCGCCTAACAGGAGTAACTCCGAGGCCCGTAGATGCCCACATAACAGTGGCAGTAACTGACTTGAAGCTGCTTCGGGTACCAGGCCCAGATGAATAAAAGGTAGCGCCAGCTTGCTATTAGCACCGGCCACTACCAAATCACAATGCAACAGGATCGTCGTACCAATACCAATAGCCGGGCCATCAATGCTGGCAACAACGGGAACGCTTAAACGACTGAGGGTATATAAAAACTCGAACGGCGGTGAGTTTTCGTCAAGATCATCCGCTTGCAGAAAGTCATGCAGATCATTGCCCGCGGTAAAACAACCACCGTTACCGCGCAACACAATGGCCGCAACGGAACTATCCCGCTCAGCATGCTCCAGCGCCGCTGTCAGATCACGGTACATTTGTTGGGTGATGGCGTTTTTCTTTGCCGGTCGATTAAAGGTGACCCAGACAATCCCGTCGTGCTGTTCTGTGAGAATAAAATCACTCATGTTAACGCTTTTCCCATGCCTGCTTGGTTTTCTCATGCAAAGGTAAGATCAAGTCCAGGGCACTCTGACCATCACTTGGCAATACTTCGTTGTTTGGCCGTATAGGTGTAACCCGCTGGCCCCACTTAATGATCCCGGCACCGCAGGTCAAGCCGCCGCCGAATACTGCCGAAACGATAGTGTCACCAGGTTTAACGATGCCCTGCTCTACCGCTTCACAAAACGCGATAGGTAAGGTTGCAGATGAGGTATTACCGTATTTTTGAATGTTAATGACTGTTTTTTCTTCTGGCACTTTACACATCTTCGCCAGGTAATCGATCAACCGTTTATTGGCCTGATGCGGGATCAGTGAGTCGATATCGTCAGTGGTGAGTCCGGTTTCTGCAAAGACTTTTTCGACTGCGGTATTCATGCCTTTGACTGCACGCTTAAATATCTCCTGACCAACAAAGCTGAACGGCATGATGCCGTCAAAACCGAAGCGGTCGAAGCTCATGCCGAATTCCAACGCTAATACATCGCGCGCTTCCGCATCGCAGGTCACATGTGACGCAAGCAAACCACTTTCGTTTTCACTCGCTTCCAACACCATAGCACCGGCGCCATCGCCAAACAGCACAGCACTTTCGCGCTGGGTCCAGTCAAGAATCCGGGTCAGCCGCTCTGCGCCAATGATCAGGACCTTTTTGTGCACGCCTGTGCGGATCGCCTGCGTCGCATAGTGCATGCCATAAAGGAAGCTACTGCAGGCAGCATTGAGATCAAACGCAGCAGCGTACTTGGAGCCTAGGTCGCGCTGAACCGCAGAAGCGACATTTGGAATAATTTCGTCAGGCGTACAGGTTCCGACCAGAATCAGATCGAGCTCATTCGCATCAATGCCTGCTGCAGCCAATGCATTGCGTCCAGCAATGGTGGCGAGCTTCGAGGTGCCGACGGCGCTGACGCGGCGCTCTTCGATACCTGTCCGAGTGCGGATCCACTCATCCGAGGTATCCAGAAAGGTCGCCAAATCGTCATTGGTCATGATCGCTGGCGGTAAACATTTTCCCCAACCGGTAATTTCTGCGTATATTTTCACTGTCTAAAGCCTATAGTCACTGCACGTTTTTCGCTATCATAGCACGAATGTCACGAAGAGAAATGTCCGACCAATGGAAAAGTCAAGACTGAAAAAATCAGGCGCTAATGCCGCGCCAACGCGGTTTCATACTGTCGCAGGACGTTGGCAGTTACAACGCTACCCAATGCGTCGCAGTGATCCATTACAGGCATGGGATGCCGCAGACGAGCTCTTACACGAAGCGCTGGTCAGCCATGAAACTGCTGGCGGTTCCGCAGCATTTCCATTATTAGTTAACGACGCCTTTGGCGCCCTGTTAATGGCTGTGGCCGATCGCCAGGTGGTCAGTTGCAGCGATTCTTATGTCAGTCATCTGGCACAACGCGCCAATCTAGCTCTCAATCAGCTGCATTGCGAACTACAACAGGTGGATCCCCTTGCCGCGTTGCCAACAGACATCGATGTCGTTTTGATGAAGCTGCCCAAGAATCAAAGTTTACTTGCCTTTCAGCTGGCCCGGATGAGTGCATCTCTGACACCAGGAACACCGCTTTTAATCGCCGCGAGAAGCAAACATTTTACACCGGGAGTGCGCGAGCTTTTCGCACAATACTGCGATGCAGTCGATATTTCGCTGGTGCAAAAAAAGTGCCGTATATTACGGGCAACTATTCGTTCTCGCCCAATGACTCAGGACAGTTTCATACAGCGGTGGCAAGTTCCTGAAACGCAGCTTGAGTTGAGCCATCATGCCGGTGTATTTGGCCGTAATCAGCTGGATATCGGTGCCCGACTGCTGCTTGATAACCTACCTGCCGAAGGCGCACAAGAGGTCATCGATTTAGGCTGTGGCAATGGTGTGCTTGGGTTGACCTATGCACAAAAGTCGCCCCGCAGCGCAATCACCTGGGTCGACGAATCCTATCTGGCCGTGGCTTCTTGTCAGCACAACATTGAGGCCAATTTAGCTGCCTCAACCCAGTATCAGGTCCGGGTTGATGACTGTCTCAGCCAACAGCCGGATGGCTCGGCCGATTTAGTCTTGTGTAACCCGCCATTTCATCAGGAACACGCCATTACTGAGCATATCGCCCGCCAGATGTTCCGTGATGCCAGCCGGGTACTGCGTAAAGGCGGTGAAATGCGGGTGGTCGCCAATCGACATCTACCGTATTATCATCCCCTCAAGCGCTTATTTGGTCGCGTCAATCAAGTCGCAAGTAACGCCAAGTTCGTGGTATACAGCTGCAAGGTCTAGTCGTGAAAGAGCGCGTATAACTAACTGTATAACTAACTGTATAACTGGCTGAATAACTAACTGAAGGTGAACTATGAAAAGCTTTGTCCGGCGTGTTTTTATTGGTTTTTTTATTACACTATCAACGCTCAGTGTAAGCGCTCAGGAGATCCAACCCGATAATCCTTTTCCGCGGGTCAAGCTGGTCACCTCTCATGGCGATATTGTAGTTGAGCTCAATCGTCATCGGGCGCCACTAACAGTAGAAAACTTTCTAAAGTATGTTGATATCGGCAGCTACGACAACACTATCTTCCATCGCATCGTGCCCGGTTTCGTAGTCCAGGGTGGCGGTTATGATAAAGAGCTTAACAGCAAAACAGTGGGAGCTAAAATTCCCAACGAATCAGGCAACGGTCTCAAAAATAAATACGGCACTATTGCCATGGCACGCGAAAATGATCCGCACACCGCCACCCGGCAATTTTTCTTTAATCTCAAAGACAACCCTTCCCTTGATCCTGTCGATGATTGGGGTTACGCGGTGTTTGGGGTGATTTCCAGTGGTTATGAAACCCTGGATAAACTGGCTGAAGTCGAGTCGCTCCCCTTTCACGCTGAAACCGGCTGGCGCGATTTTCCGTCAGAGCCACCGGTATTAATTCGCGCTGAAATACTCCCTCAACAATAAGGCGCTTTGACATGCCCTCAACCGGAACCGTACGGCCCTGGTACAAGGACTTAAATGTTTATCTCGAGCCTCGAATATGGGTCATTTTCCTATTCGGTTTAATGAGTGGTTTTCCCTGGGTATTGATCGGCTCCATGCTTTCCGCCTGGCTGCAGGAGTCAGGCGTGTCGCGCAGCGACATCGGCTTGTTCGGCATGGTTTTTGTCGCGTACTCCGTTAATGCTTTATGGTCACCTTTTGTTGACAGGGTCAAACTCCCGATACTTAACGGCTGGTTAGGGCAACGCCGCAGCTGGATGGCGTTTTGCTTAATGGTGCTGATTGGCGCCACTTTAGCACTGAGCAGTCTCAATCTCGCTGAACATGCCTTCTGGATCGCTTTTGGCGCCCTGCTCATTGCTATTGCCTCAGCAACCCAGGATATTGCCATTGATGCCTTCCGTATCGAAACCTTTGGCCAACACGAGAGTAATCTGCAATCTGCCGGGGCCGCAATGGCAACCGCTGGCTGGTGGACCGGCTATAGTGGTTTGGGTGCCTTACCCTTCTTTTTGGTCGACGGTACCCAGTGGGATTGGCAAGGCGCATACAAAGTCATGGCGGTGGTATTGGCCATCCAGTTACTGGTGGTGTTGTGCGTCCGTGAATCAAAACGTTATCGCGCTGAAATCAAAAGCTTCAACCGTTGGCAGGACTGGTTTCGCACCACCCTCTACGACCCTGTTTCAGAATTCTTTAAACGCGCCGGCTGGAAACTGGCTGTCGCCATATTAAGCTTCATTTTCCTGTTTAAAATTGGCGAAGCTTTCCTCGGTCGTATGAGCATCGTCTTCTACAAGGAAATCGGTTATACCAACGACGACATTGCCATTTACTCAAAAATGGTCACCTGGTGGGTCACCATAGTCTTCGCCATCATCGGCAGTATCGTGAATGTTCGTCTGGGCACCATGCGCGGCCTTCTCATCGGTGGTATTGCGATGGCGGCAAGTAACCTGATGTTTGCCTGGATCGCTGTTGTCGGCCCGGACACAAATTTGTTACTCGCAGCCGTGATTATTGATGGCTTTACCGGTGCCTGGTCAACGGTCGCCTTCGTCGCGTTTATCAGTTTGCTCTGCAACCGTGCCTTTACCGCAACGCAATACGCGCTGTTGGCTTCATTGGGTAACTTAGGCCGCACCCTGCTGTCATCCTACAGTGGATTTGTGGTCGATTGGCTTGACGGCGACTGGTCACTGTTTTTTATTCTCACTGCGGTCATGGTTACCCCGGGGCTATTGCTCTTGATCCTGTTGCGTAAGGCGCTGCACCGGATTCAGGCACCAACCACCGAGGACAGCACAGAGCAGGTAACAAAGAATGAATAATCCTCCCTGGCTGGTTGTTGGCCAAGGAGCCATTGGCAGTTTAATGGCTGTCCGGCTAGCCGCGCTGGATGTTCCTGTGCAAATAAAGCTTCGTGCCGGCCGCGAAACTACAGGCGAACTCAAGATCCGTTCAGGTGCCGAACGGTTTCGCTTTGCGACTGTTGAGAATTTAACTGCGCCAAGCTGGATATTCGCTGCGGTAAAAGCCTATCAGGTCGCACCACTAATCCATGAACTGCGTAGTTCTGCAGCATTTCAGGCGTCAACTTTAATCGTGAGTTATAACGGGATGTTAGCTGACGAGGCCTCACTGTTGCGCGATTCCGATCTGCATTGGATCACGACCCATGGTGCCTATCGGGAAGCTGATGCGGTGATTCATGCCGGTCATGGACAAAGCTGGCTGGGACCACAACAGGCTGAACACCGTGCACCCGCTGACATGGTCGAACAATTAGAGCGGGCACTGCCGCCATTGTCCTGGATCAACCACATTGCGCCGCGGCGCTGGCAAAAGCTGGCGGTGAATTGTTTAATCAATCCTTTCACCGTTATCCACGAATGCAGAAATGGCGATATTTTGCGGCATATCCGGGCAGACGTGTGGCAACAAGTAGCGGATGAAATAGCTGCACTGGCGACTCAGCGGGGAGTAGAACTTAGCCCTCAGAACCTGGTACAACAGGCTGAGCAAGTAGTAAAAGCAACGGCAAACAATCGCTCCTCGATGCTGCAGGATTATCTACAACAACGCCCCACAGAAATTGACTATCTGAACGGTTTTATCGCCTCCGCAAGCGCGGAGGCGGGTTTGTCAGCCCCTGCCAATCAGCAATTATGGCAACAGGTGCTTGATGTTACTGGTGGTCGGGATCCTCGATAAAATCGAGCACCTCTAAACCAAAACCAGACAACGCAGAGTAGCGTTTGGGTGAGCTCATCAGGTGCATTTGATGCACTCCGAGGTCGGCAAGTATTTGTGAACCAATACCGACATTTCGTGAGGCATTAGACGCAGCCGCACTTGGTTTTCTCTCGCCACGATCTTCAGCCGCGAAACTTTTCACCTGTTCCAGAATGTCATCGGTGGTTTGCACCCGGCCGATCACCACAAGGACTCCGCCCTTCTCACCAATAAACTCCATAGCATGCCCAAGCGGCCAGCTGCGCTGGCTTGCCCGGTCGGTAGAAAACAAGTCATGGAAGGTATCTTGCAGGTGCACACGAACGTTGACCGGCTCCTGTTCATTGATTTCACCTTTGACCAGTGCATAGTGCACTTGTTTATCAATGGTGTCCTGATAGGTAATTAATTCAAAATCGCCATAGCGGGTGGGTAAGCTGCACTGTGCTTTGCGCTCAACGGTTTTTTCAGTGAGCGAGCGGTATTCAATAAGGTCAGCGATTGTGCCCATTTTTAAATCATGCTCGGCCGCGAATTTTTCCAGATCTGGTCGCCGTGCCATGGTGCCATCTTCGTTTAACACTTCGACGATCACGGCTGCCGGTTCAAAGCCTGCCAAGCGCGCTAAATCACAACCTGCTTCGGTATGCCCGGCGCGATTGAGCACGCCACCGCTTTTCGCTTTTAACGGAAAAATGTGGCCCGGCATGACGAGATCGCCAGGTTTTGCATCACTAGCTACGGCGGCTTGCACAGTGCGGGCGCGGTCTGCCGCTGAGATTCCGGTTGTAACGCCTTCTGCGGCTTCAATCGACACAGTAAAGTTGGTCGCATAGGGCGCATTATTCTGATTCACCATTAATGGCAGGCGCAGTTGCTCACAACGCTCCTCGGTCAGGGTCAGACAAATCAGTCCACGCCCGAAACGTGCCATGAAGTTAATTGCGGCCGGGGTGACGCATTCAGCGGCAATGATGAGATCGCCTTCATTCTCACGGTCTTCGTCATCCATCAGGATGACCATCTTACCCTGGCGAATATCTTCGATAATTTCAGCTGCACTGTTTAGCGTCGTCACGACTGTACTTCTCCTCTGTCGGCACCACCGGCGGGAAAGCGCGGTCGTGCACAAATTTTTAAATCCTCACCCAGTTGGGTAAAACTTTCATAACGCAGCTCGGGGGCTTGCACCAGTTCCTGAAATACCGGTAGTTGCAGCACCCCGCGGCTACTATCGCCAAGTAATTTTGGCGCTACGTAGACAATCCATTCGTCGACCAACTCGGCCGCAACCAGTGCACCGGCGAGCTCGGCGCCACATTCGGTCCAGATATCATTGATCTCAAGCTCGGCCAGCTTACTAAATAAGGCGCGCAATGGCAGGCGTCCTGACGTTGCTGGCAACACCAGTGTGCTGACGTGTTCAGGCCAATGATTCTCGACCTTATCTTCACCATCGACAACCCGCAGCACCGGACTCGTGATAGCAAAGAAATCATGTTCCGGGCGCAACTGTTGTTGCCGATCAAGCACCACCCGTAAGGGTTGTCGTTGCGCTTGGGGATGTCGCGCTGTCATCCGGGCCTGATCCATGATTACGGTGCGTGCACTGGTAAGGATCGCGCCGCACTGGGCCCGATAGGCGTGCACATCACGGCGCGCTTCTGCGCCGGTAATCCACTGACTCTGACCATTGGCAAGGGCGGTGCGACCATCCAGACTCATCGCCATTTTCAAGCGTAACCACGGCCGTTGCCTTTCCATTCGCGAAATAAAGCCTCGGTTAAGCTTACGTGCGGCCTGTTCCAACACGCCGACACTGACCTCGATGCCAGCGGCACGTAGCCGAGTAATGCCCTCTCCCGCGACCAGCGGATTAGGATCCTGCATGGCAATCACCACCCGCGCCACACCCGCCGCGATAAGCGCATCGGCGCATGGCGGAGTACGTCCATGATGACTACAGGGTTCGAGAGTTACATAGGCAGTCGCGCCGCGCGCCAGCTGCGCCGCTTCGCGTAAGGCGTAAACTTCAGCGTGGGGTTCACCCGGTCGTTCGTGCCAGCCCTGACCGACGATCTCGTTATCGCGCACCAGCACACAACCAACTAACGGATTAGGTGCCGCCGAAAATGCCCCGCGCTGGGCCAGATCCAGTGCTTGTTGCATGAACTGCGCGTCGAGCTGCTGCATGCCAAAGCCTCTGCTTAGTCGTTCAGGCGAGCGATTTCTTCACCGAACTCGCGGATATCATCGAAGGCGCGATACACTGACGCAAAACGAATGTACGCCACTTTGTCGATCGCTTTAAGGTTTTCCATTACCAGTCCGCCAATCACCTGGCTGGTAATTTCACGTTCACCGGTTGCCCGTAACGCCGACTTCACGTTTTGAATTGCCTGTTCCATGGCTTCCAGACTAACGGGACGTTTTTCCAGCGCGCGCAGCAAACCGTTGCGTAATTTATCTTCGTTGAACGGCTCACGGGAGCCGTCCGACTTGATTACGCGCGGCATGATCAGTTCTGCGGTTTCAAAGGTCGTATAACGCTCTTTGCATTCACTGCACTCGCGTCGGCGGCGCACAGAAGCGCCGTCCGCCACGAGACGTGAGTCAATTACCTTAGTATCTTGCGTGCCACAGAACGGACAATGCATAACTCTTCCCTTTAGCTTTAACCTGCTTAGCCGTAAACCGGGAAGCGTTTACACAACGCTTTTACCTGTTCACGGACTTCAGCAATTTTATCTTCATTGCTGATGTCATCCAGTACATCACAAATCCAGTGACCGACCTGCTCGGCTTCAGCTTGCTTGAAACCGCGACGGGTAATCGCCGGCGTGCCTAAACGCAGACCTGAGGTCACAAAAGGTGAACGCGGGTCGTTCGGCACCGAGTTTTTATTTACCGTGATGAATGCGTTGCCAAGCGCGGCATCGGCATCTTTACCGGTAATATCTTTGTCGATAAGGTCCACCAGGAACAAATGATTTTGCGTACCGCCAGACACGATCTTATAACCGCGTTTCTGCAGCACTTTTACCATTGCATTGGCATTGGTCAGCACTTGCTGCTGATAGGCTTTAAATTCAGGCTCCATGGCCTCTTTAAATGCTACTGCTTTTGCCGCGATAACATGGCACAACGGGCCACCCTGACTACCCGGGAATACGCCACTGTTTAATTTCTTGTGCAGCGCTTCATCATCTTTACCTGACAAAATCAAACCACTGCGTGGGCCTGCTAACGTTTTATGGGTAGTGGTGGTGACAACGTCAGCATGAGGGATCGGGCTTGGATAAAGACCCGCAGCAACCAGACCGGCTACGTGCGCCATATCAACCAACAAGTAGGCACCGACTTCATCGGCAATTTCACGGAATTTTGACCAGTCGATGATGCCTGAGTACGCCGAGAAACCAGCGACAATCATTTTCGGCTTATGCTCATGCGCCAGCTCACGCACTTCGGCGTAATCAATTTCACCGGTACTTTCATCTAAGCCATACTGAATCGCGTTATAGAGTTTACCGGAAAAGTTAACGCCAGAGCCGTGAGTCAAATGACCACCGTGGGCCAGGCTCATGCCCAGTACAGTGTCACCAGCTTGCAGTAGCGCTAAAAACACCGCCGAGTTAGCTTGTGAACCCGCGTGCGGTTGCACATTCGCATACTTGGCACCAAATAACTGCTTGGCACGTTCAATGGCCAGATCTTCAACCATATCGACGTACTCACAACCGCCATAATAACGCTTGTGCGGGTAACCTTCCGCGTATTTGTTGGTCAGCTGTGAGCCCTGTGCCTGCAGCACACGCGGACTGGTGTAGTTTTCTGAGGCAATCAACTCAATATGTTCTTCCTGGCGCTTAACCTCGCCAGTCATCGCTTGCCAGAGATCAGCATCGTAATCGGCAATGTTCATGTCATTTTTTAACATCGGGGCTCCTGACTTCATACGGGACATCATTTGCGCCGTAGTTTACCAATATACTTGGGTTCACGCCAACTTAAGGGTTAAAATAGCAGCCTTATTCAAGTCGAACGAAGGAATTGTTGCTGCTATGGCACAGTATATCTACTCAATGTCGCGGGTGAGTAAAGTTGTCCCGCCGAAAAAGACCATCTTAAAAGACATTTCGCTGTCGTTTTTCCCGGGCGCCAAAATCGGCGTATTAGGTCTAAACGGTGCGGGTAAATCCACCCTCTTGCGCATTATGGCAGGCGTCGATAAAGAGTATGAAGGTGAAGCACGCCCGCTGGCCGGTATCGACATCGGTTACCTGCCACAGGAGCCACAGCTCGACGAATCCAAAACCGTTCGCGAAACTGTTGAAGAAGCCGTTGCCGAGGTGAAAAACGCGTTGACCGAACTGGATGAAGTCTACGCTGCCTACGCTGACGAAAATGCTGATTTTGATGCTCTGGCAAAACGTCAGGGTGAGCTGGAAGCCATTATTCAGGCCAAAGACGGCCATAACCTTGAGAATATTCTCGAGCGTGCTGCTGACTCGCTGCGGCTGCCGCCATGGGACAGCAAAATTGGTGTTCTATCCGGTGGTGAGCGCCGCCGCGTGGCCATCTGTCGTTTGCTGTTAAGCAAGCCTGACATGCTGCTGCTTGACGAACCGACCAACCACCTGGATGCCGAGTCTGTCGCCTGGCTGGAAACCTTCCTGCACGAGTACGATGGTACTGTCGTAGCCATTACCCACGACCGTTATTTCCTCGACAATGTGGCCGGCTGGATTCTGGAACTTGACCGCGGTTACGGTATTCCATGGGAAGGTAACTACTCGTCCTGGCTGGAACAGAAAGAAAAACGCCTTGAACAGGAAGAAAAGAGCGAAAAAGCCCGCCAGCGCAGCATTAAGCAGGAGCTTGAATGGGTGCGGCAGAATCCGAAAGGCCGGCAGGCGAAGAGCAAAGCCCGTATGTCGCGTTTTGAAGAATTACAAAGTGGTGATTATCAGAAGCGTAACGAAACCAATGAGCTGTTTATTCCGCCAGGTCCACGCCTGGGTGATAAAGTGCTCGAGGTTGAGCATCTGCAGAAAGCTTACGATGGTCGCGTGTTGATCGACGATCTAAGCTTCAGTGTCCCTAAAGGTGCGATTGTCGGCATCATCGGTCCGAACGGCGCGGGTAAATCTACCTTATTCCGGATGATCACCGGCAAAGAGCAGCCGGACGGCGGTAAAGTTGAACTGGGTGAAACCGTACAACTCGCCAGTGTCGATCAGTTCCGTGACAACATGGATGACAAGAACACCGTCTGGCAGGAAATTTCAGAAGGTCAGGATATCCTGCGCATTGGCAACTTTGAGATCAACAGCCGTGCTTACGTCGGTCGTTTCAACTTCCGTGGTAACGATCAGCAGAAGCGCATCGGCGAATTGTCCGGGGGTGAGCGTAATCGCGTGCATTTGGCGGCGCTGTTGAAAGCCGGCGGTAACCTGTTGTTACTCGATGAGCCAACCAACGATCTTGACGTCGAAACATTGCGGGCATTGGAAGAAGCCCTGCTCGAGTTTCCGGGTTCAGCAATGGTGATTTCGCACGACCGCTGGTTCCTTGACCGAGTTGCGACTCACATCCTTGATTACCGTGACGAAGGCCAGGTTAACTTCTACGAAGGTAACTACACGGATTATGAAGCCTACATGAAGCAAAGCCTCGGCGAGCAAGCGATGCAACCGCACCGCATGCGTTATAAACCGATCGGCTAAGTTGGTAATTAAGTACTGCAGGAACGTTCGCCTATTTGGCGAACGTTCTCTTCTCCAGGGTTCCGGGAGCAAACTGATCGACCGCAATAGCAGCGATACGAAGCTTCTCAACTTTCTTCAGGCTTTTCGCTTCATCAGCACTTAATAAATCTGCTTTACGCGCCGCTTTGACCAATTCATCTCCAGCCAAATCTTGCGGTATTTCGCCGCGCTTCTCAGCTTTCTGCAGACGCTTATAAATGGCTTCATGGGCTTTCATAGCGGTAAACGCTAACTCCATATGCCCCGTCATATCCTTCGGATCATCTTTCCAGTAGCAGAGGAAGGTATGCCGATCGCGGGTAACTCCAGGTTCCATCATGCTGTCTGCAATGTCCTGCAAGACCTCATCTTGTGGCGCCTGATAATGGATGCCGAACGGGAAAATGGCAAGTCGCAGACTCCAGGCAATAGGCCGGTTAGGGAAGTTAGCAAAAAACCCATTAAAAGCTTCACCTATAGCATGCAGGTGGTGTTGTATCGCATAGTCGACATAAACCAAATCACTATTTTGTCTACCGTCGTCTTCGTAGCGTTTCAATACCGCCGAGGCCATGTATAAGTGACTAAGTACGTCACCAAGACGGGCAGAAAGCATTTCTTTTCGCTTCAAATCGCCGCCCAGAATCAACATTGCCACATCTGCCGTCAATGCCAACGCCCGGCTCATCCGGGTCAAATGCTGATAATAGCGCGCCGTCGGCCCACTAACAGGGCTCGAATTGAACCGGGCACCCGTCAGTCCCATCCACAAGCTACCGAAGAAATTACTGGCGGCAAAGCCAATATGCTTCAACAACAGCCCGTCAAACTCGCGCAATCCCTGTTCTTCATCCGGATTCGCCGCAGCTTCCATCTCTTTTAGTACATAAGGATGGCAACGTGTTGCACCCTGCCCGAAGATCATCAGGTTTCGGGTCAGAATATTAGCGCCTTCAACGGTAATTGAAACTGGTGTGGCCATATAGCCATGCCCGAGGTAGTTTTTTGGTCCAAGCTGAATGCCTTTACCGGCATGCACGTCCATTGCGGCTTCAATCACCTGCCGTCCCATCTCAGTCATGTGGTACTTGGTCATCGCCGTAATGACTGACGGACTTTTTCCTTCGCACAGGGCGGCAACAGTTAGCCGGCGCATGGACTCAATGGTGTAGTTGGTCCCGCCAATACGGCCCAAAGCTTCCTGCACACCTTCAAACTTGCCAATCGGCAGGCCGAACTGTTGGCGGACATAAGCATAAGCACCGGTCATCCGCTGCGCCAGATGTCCGGTTGCCGTCGCCAGGGCTGGCAGTGAAATGCCACGGCCTGCCGACAGGCATTCCATCAACATGCGCCAGCCTTTGCCAGCGTAGTCCTGACCGCCGATAATCCAGTCTAGTGGGATGAAAACATCTTTACCGTAGGTGGTCCCGTTCATGAACGCCTGATTAAGGGGTAAATGGCGTTCTCCGGTTTCCACACCCGGATGATCCGTAGGAATTAACGCACAGGTAATACCGATATCTTCCTGATCACCGATTAAACCATCAGGATCATAAAGCTTAAATGCTAAGCCAAGCACTGTCGCAACGGGCGCCAGCGTAATGTAACGCTTGTCCCAGTTGAGACGAATACCGACCACTTCTTCACCGTCATGTTCACCTTTGCAGATGATACCGGTATCCGGTATCGCCCCCGCATCAGACCCAGCTTCCGGAGCCGTCAGCGCAAAGCAGGGAATATCGGTGCCGTCAGCTAAACGAGGCAGCCAATAGTTTTTCTGCTCATCCGTGCCGTAATGGGTTAACAATTCGCCAGGGCCAAGGGAATTTGGCACCATGACTGAAACTGCAGCACTTATCGAGCGTGTGGCTATGCGCGAAACAATATGTGAGTTTGCCGCAGGTGAGAAATCAAGACCGCCAAACTCTTTACCAATGATCATGGCAAAGAATTTCTCTTTGCGGATGTAATCCCATACCTTCTTCGGCATGTCGCAGTCCTGCTGCACGATTTTAAAATCATCAAGCATAGCCAGCAGAGTTTCTAACTGATCATCAATGAACGCCTGTTCATCTTCAGTGAATTGCGGCGGTTTCGCTTGCTGGAATTTGTGCCAGTCCGGACGGCCACTGAAAAGCTCGGCGTCCCACCATACATCGCCGGCGGTCATGGCTTCACGTTCGGTGTTGGAAAGTGGTGGCAGAACACGTTTGAAAAACGCAAACATGGGCCGGCTGATCAAGCTGCGCCGGATCTCTTTAACCGCGAATATCAGCACGACGGCTACGACTAAAAGAATGAAAATTTCCATAACCTACCTTTCTATTTGTATTTGGTAATCTTGTGTTTGGTAATGATGTTCCGTATTCGTTTGAATGCTACTCAGCGACAGTGGCATCCACGCCACCCGCTAAAAACGGGATTAAGCGATCAATCACCTGGTCTGCAGCGACGGCCTCACCAAAGTCAGCTGCGGCAATTTCACGCAATGCTGGTCCTGAAACTTGCGCAAAAACCGTAGCGCCTAATACAAAGTGTAGACGCCAAAACATATCGATGGGACTTAATTGTGGATTTGCCTGATGCAGGGTGTCGAGCAACAGCGCCATAACGTCACCAAACTGGTCCATGGTATAGCGTCGCAAGTGTCCCTGAATTTCCGCGTAAGCATAGCCCAGCAAACTGAGAAATAGCGTAGGTCCATGTTTGCGAACGTGTCGCAGCTCGGCTAATGGCGTACGAAAACATTCAAAAACATCACGGGTAGAAAAACCCGCATCCAGCTGGGTTAACTCAGTCGCCAGCGATGGCATGAATACTTCCAGGTAACGTGCCATTACTGCTTGAATCAACGCTTTTTTTGAGCCAAAGTGATAATTTACTGAAGCAAGATTCACCTCGGCTTCAGCGGTGATTTGGCGCAGCGAAGTTTGCTTGAACCCGTGTTCCGCAAACAACACCTCTGCGGCGTCTAATATTTTATCTTTGGTCGTTGCTCGCTTCGTCATAGAAACGTCTCACTTTTTAGCTGTTTGTTTAGAACGTACATTTTAAACATGCGTTTTAATTTTAGATCAGTTTAGCATAATCTCGTGCCAGCGGAAGGACTTAGAACAATGAATAAACTTACCCATCTACTCTACCTTAGTGTGATTGCATTTTTAGCCATAGCCCTATGGCAGCAAGCAACAACTCCTATGCCGGCGGACTCTCTGACCAGCGCGAATACTGAAAATATGAAAGTTCCAAACCGCGCCGATATTCAGGCCCCCGCTGCGCAACCAATACCCTCAGCAGAATCCGGTGAAACGGTTTCCGGTGAAACACAGAGCGCCACCCTGACATCAGCTGATAACGAAGCAAACGAAAACGCAGAGAGCAACGTTAACAACAGCGCCGAAATCGACGAAACTCTTGAGCAATTGCGCGGTAAGCTATCGACAGAACAGCTGGACGACCTGATTCGTAGGCATCTTCTGGTTGATGGGTTGGAAGAACGCATGCAGAGCGAAGCCATCGATCAGGACTGGGCTTATTTCATGCAAGAAAGCATCACTCATGTGTATGAAGATAATGAACAGTTACAAACAGCAGTGCTCAATAGCATCGAATGTCGCACCACCATCTGCGTGGTTGAGTTTAGTGGTTTGGATACCCCGATGGACTATATGTCGAATTTCCATGCCGCGATGGTTCAGTCGAGCTGGTTCAGCACCGACTATCGCACTGCGATGATTTCCAATCCAGGGGATAATACGCATCGCATTCAAATTTTCCGCCCGTAACAAAAAAAAGGCGCTCAACTGAGCGCCTTTTTCTTTGTCGTTCGCGATCAATTGCTGGTATCTAATTCCGCAAAGCTCTTGACTAAATTATCGACGTCCTGCATCTGCTGCAAATAAGGCTCGAGTTTTGCAAGCGGCAGAGCGCAGGGTCCATCACATTTTGCCTGATCTGGATCCGGATGAGCTTCAATAAACAAGCCAGCTAAGCCCAGCGCCATTCCCGAACGTGCCAGCACAGCAGCTTGCGCCCGCCGTCCGTCGGCTGAGTCCGCACGACCACCTGGCCGTTGCAATGCGTGCGTGGCGTCAAACATCACCGGTGCCATTTGTCGCATTTCGTCCATGCCGAGCATGTCTACAACTAAATTGTTGTAGCCGAAAGAGCTGCCACGCTCGCACAAAATAACCTTGCGATTATCAGCTTCGGCAAATTTTTTCAAAATATGCCGCATTTCCTGAGGTGCAAGAAACTGTGGCTTCTTCACATTGATCACTGCCCCGGTTTCGGCCATCGCCACCACCAGGTCGGTCTGACGCGCCAGAAATGCAGGCAATTGCAGGATATCGGCTACTTCAGCAACAGGTTTCGCTTGCTGCGGTTCATGTACGTCGGTAATGATGGGTACATTAAAGGTGCGCTTGATCTCCGCAAATATCTCCAGTCCTTTATCTAGTCCCGGGCCCCGATAAGAATGAATCGATGAGCGATTGGCTTTATCAAATGAGGCTTTAAACACGAAGGGTATTCCTAAGCGCTGCGTCACTTCAACGTAATGCTCAGCAACTTGCATCGCCAGATCGCGCGACTCAAGTACATTCATGCCGCCAAATAAAACGAACGGCAAGTGGTTTCCCACCTGCACGTCGCCAACTTTAATAATTTGCGTATTGATCACATTAATTCCTTAGCCGGTAGCGATGACGCGAAGGATTTGTCCACAAATATAGGCCATGTAAGTACCAAGCGCATAACCTAACACTGCCAGCAATACACCGACCGGCGCCAGCGACGGATGGAATGCTGACGCAACCACCGGTGCCGAAGCCGCACCACCGACATTGGCCTGACTACCCACAGCCATGTAAAACACCGGAGCTTTTAGCAAGCGCGCGACGCCTAGCATAAGGCCGGCATGCACCAACATCCAGATAGCACCAATCAAGAAATATTTAGGCACTTCAACAATCGCACTGATATCCATTTGCAGACCAATAGTGGCGACCAGCAGATAGACGATCAGAGAACCCATTTTTGAGGCACCTACTCCTTCAAGCTTACGCGCCGGCGTAAAGGACAAAGCTACACCCAGGGTCGTTGCGATTACGATCAACCAGAAAAATTTCTTATCTAAACTGAAATCCACGAGTGCAGGAACGTTCTCGGCGATATAAGGCGCGAGAAAATCCGCGCCTAAATGACCGATGCCCGCCACACCGAAACCAACCGCCAGAATGAAAATGAAGTCGGGAAGTTTCGCTTCGCGTCGGTGTTCCGATTCGTAGCTTTCAATCCGCGTTTTAATACTTTCAATGGCGCTGGTATCCGCACCAATGCGTTGATCAATTTTCTTGCTGTTGCCGGCCATAAATAACAAGACCGCCAACCATAAGTTGGCAACAATGATATCGACCGTCACCATTGCCGAAAATATTTCACCACCGACTTCGTAGACTTCTTTCATTGCCGCCTGGTTTGCGCCGCCGCCGATCCAGCTACCGGCCACGGTTGTCATACCGCGCCATACAGCTTCAGGTCCAGCGCCATCGAGCATTTCAGGGAAAATCAATGAGACCAGCAGCAATGCGATAGGTCCGCCAATGACGATACCCAGGGTACCGGTCAGAAATAAAATCAGCAGCTTTGGCCCCAACCGGAGAATCGCTTTTAAATCGAGACTTAAGGTAAGTAGAACCAAACACGCGGGCAGCAAATAGGACATGACTAACGGGTAAACACCGGTAGTTCCGCCAGCGACAATGCCAAAGGTATTTAACAGCGAAGGAATGAAGTAACACAATAACAGCGCAGGTACCCACTGGTAAAACTTCTGCCAAAAGGAGTGAGTACTTTGCTGGGTATAGAAAATGACGCCAAGAATAACGGTCAGAAGACCAAAAATAACGCCATCATTAGTAATTAAAGGAGTTGCTTCCACGACTACCTCTTTATTCTTATTTTAGTGGATGTTTAGACGCCAGAGGTTAATGCAGAACCGTCTGTGGCGTGGTCCAGTTTTCAAGTTGTAAGCGCAACAGCTGTGCGCTTGGATCATCGGGGCATTGTTCGACAAAATACTGATAGTCGTCAACCGCAACATGATTACAGTCAAGTTCTTCAAGAATGTAGCCGCGATCCCGAATCTCGTAAGGGTCATCAGGTAATACGGCAAGCAACATGTGCACTGTAGTCAATGCGTCGGCAAACCGCCGATCTGCGATCAATGCATGCTTTAATTCGGACAGGTAACGCACAATCACCGTCTTTTGATCCGCAGCTTCCAGCATTTCCCAGCTAAAGTCCTCGTCGTCTTCGTCGGTCGCGTCTTCAAAACGCTCCTGCACCTGTTGATCCAGCAGCAATTCACCATTGCTAGGGTCAACGAAGTAGCTGCACTGTTCATAATCAAAGCGCAACAACGGATAACCTGGGAAGTCGATGAGTTCCAGAACTAAACCATGATAGGAGGCAGCTTCTTGTAGTAGCAGAGCCAGAGTCAGTGGTTCTCCGGTACGCAAGCGAATTGCCCGGTCAAGCAGAACCCGCTTGGTGGTCAACATCGACTCTGGCGCTTTACTGAACGCAAACTGAAAATAGAACTGTTTACAGAGTTCCCGCAACCGTTCACTCCCCTCTTTTTCAGCCAACTCAGAATTGTCTTTAAGACCATTTAGCTGCTGGTAAAAGGAGCTGACATAATGATCACTGTCAGAATTAAACACACGGCTCACCTCCCAAAGAATTTCAATAGTGGGAAGGAGCTCATGATCAACGTGTTCAAGGTACGAAAACTGCATACAATCCTATTTTTTTAACCGATAAGAGCTTGTTTCGAAAAAGCGACATGAAACAAGAAACCGATCCAGCCTAAAGCGACGATAAAACCGCCGTAACGGAACGCTGGAGTAGTTGCTTTCATTGCCACTAAGCCAAACACTATGTAGCCAATCAGGCCTAATAATTTGTTACCTAACCAGGCGGTATCCCATGGCCACTGCTGCCAATGCAGCAGCATGCCAACAATTGTCAGCAACAATAAGGTGTCAATAATGTGCGGTACAATTTTGACCCATTTTTGTTGCGCAACTTTGGCATCGATACACCGCCAAAAAAATCGCAACGCGAATAATACCACACTTAAGACTACAAAAGTGACGTGGAGATGTTTCAAAGCTTCAAATGGAATCACGTGTCGTCCTCTTCTTGCTGTTGTTGTTGGACCGCTTGCCAGGCTTGCGGATAATTGTGTTTTAATAAATCATTAATCTGATCGAGCCGACGCTGCAGGCTTTGTCGTTGTCGCTCCACGCGCATGATGTCACGGTACGAGCGTAACGCCGACATCACGCTGGTGAACAATTTCTGCGAAGTAAGCTCGGTTTTTGCTTTGTAATCATTAATATCGTAATTCATTACCACGGCACGTTCGGGCGCCTGCCCCGGTTGCCCGGTCCGCAAAATAATGCGGGTGAAGCGATTTTCACGATCACGGCGGATATAGTTCGCGACCTGAAGACCAGCATCATCGGTTTCCATGACCACATCTAATAAGGCGATGGCCAAATCGGGATGCTGGTCGATCTGCTGTTTTGCCTCTGCCAGTGAGTGCGCACTAATAAACTCCAGTCCCGCGCCCTCAAAAAGCACGTCCATCAGTGCCAGCCGTGTTACTGCATGAACTTCTTTTTCATCATCGACAATAAGTAACTTCCATTTCACCTTAGTATTCGACGTTTCCGCTTTCGCAGGCTCTTGCGGATCATTGGCAAAAATAAAATCATTCGACATGGTTAACTGCGCTCCTTGTTTTTCCACCAGTGTGGCGCCACTGACCATAGCTAATGCGTTCCAGATTAGCATAATCCCTGCCACTCGCTACAGCTGTATAGCCTGCAGCCGTTAAATAGTCCCGGCAGGCAGCGGCTTGTTGCCAGCCATGTTCAAGCACTAACCAGCCGCCATCATTGAGAAAGCTCCGCGCCTGAGCAATGATGTGCATCAGATCAGCCAGACCTTCTTGTTCAGCGACCAGCGCGGAGTGAGGTTCGAAGCGCACGTCGCCCTGTTGTAAGTGCGGGTCGTCAGCAGCTATATAAGGTGGATTGGCAACAATAGCATCGAAACCGCCTGTCTCAGCTGATTGCAGCGCGCTAAACCAATGACTTTGCATGACCTTAAGATCGAGTTCCAGACGAGCGGCGTTGCGCTGCGCTAAAGCCACTGCCGCCGGGGATTGGTCCAACGCGACCAGCGACCAGCCGGGCCGTTCGCTTTTCAGTGCCAGCGCGATGGCACCGGTGCCAGTCCCCAAATCGAGTACCTGCGCCTGCTGCGGCAGGTCAAGTTGCAGCACCCTGGCGACCAGTATTTCAGTATCGGGACGCGGAATTAAAGTGCTGTCATTGACCAACAGCTCAAGTGACCAGAATTCCCGGGTGCCGGTTAAGTGTGCAACTGGCTTTCCGCTCGCCCGGGCTGCGACCAGGTTCGCGTACTGTTTTTGCTGCTGCGCATCGAGCTCGCGCTCGGGCCAGGTATGCAAATAGGTGCGGGATTTATTCAACACATGCGCCAGCAACACTTCCGCATCCAGACGCGCCGATGCGCTGCTGTTGAGCTGCCCCTGCGCCCATTCTATGGCTGCACGCAGAGACTGCGCTGGCAGTGATGCTGTCATTAACCCTGAGCTTCGGCTAGCGCCGCAAGCTGATCGGCCTGGTGCTCTTGCACGATCGCATCAAGCAGCAAATCCAGTGAACCGCCCAGCACCTCATCCAGCCGATAAAGGGTCAGGTTGATCCTGTGGTCACTCACGCGGCCCTGGGGATAGTTGTAAGTTCGAATGCGCTCAGAGCGATCGCCACTACCTACCAGGCTGCGACGAGTGGTTTGCTCTTCCTGCTGGCGTTTGTCGTCGGCCTGTTGCTGTAAGCGAGCCTGCAACACCGACATGGCTTTGGCCCGATTTTTGTGTTGTGAACGCTCGTCCTGACACTCAACCACGAACCCTGAAGGTAGATGGGTGATGCGTATTGCGGAATCCGTACGGTTCACGTGCTGGCCACCAGCACCTGAGGCACGGAAAGTATCTACGCGTAGATCAGCTGGGTTGATCTCAATAGCTTCCGCTTCCGGTACTTCCGGTAACACCGCCACCGTGCAGGCCGAGGTATGGACCCGACCCTGGGATTCAGTTTCTGGCACACGCTGTACCCGATGGCCGCCAGATTCAAACTTCATGCGTCCATAGGCTCCGTCGCCGGAGATATGCGCAATGACTTCTTTGTAACCACCGTGTTCACCTTCATTGGCGCTCACAATGCTAACTTTCCACCCTTGCTGCTCAGCATAACGGCTGTACATACGGAACAGGTCACCGGCAAAGATAGCGGCTTCATCGCCTCCTGCTCCGGCCCGGATCTCAAGGTAACACGCCCGGTCATCGTTGGGATCGCGCGGCAACAGCAAAATTTGTAACTGTTCTTCAAGCTCTTCTTGCTTAGCCTGGGCGCTATCAAGCTCCATCTGGCCCATTTCACGCATTTCGGCATCATCTTCGGCCAGCATTTCTTCAGCAGCCTGAGCGTCTTCCTGTACCTGTTGATAATCGCGAAAACATTTTACCAATTCTTCTAACTGCGAGTATTCCCGCGACAAAGCGCGAAAACGATCTTGATCAGCAATAATCCCCGCGTCACTGAGTAAGTGCTGGACTTCTTCATAGCGTTCGAGCAAAGCTTCAAGCTTACGGGTAATTGAAGGATTCATCATTGCAAAGAAACCTTAGTCGTTATCATTATAGATTTGTTGAAATATGGCCAAGGTCTGATAATCGCCTTTTGCCCCGGCCTCACGCATCATCCGTGTGGGTGCGTGCAGGAATTGATTGGTTAAACGTTGGGTTAACTCACCCAGTACTTCTTCTGCAGGCTTGCCGGCCGCGAGTTGATTGCGCGCCCGTTGTAATTGTTCCTGCGCCAACTGATCTGTCTGTTGCCGGAAGTCACGCAGGATATCGACGTGATCAAGGGTCCGCAACCAGCTGATAAAGCTTGCGGTTTGTTCTGCGATCATGCTGTGTGCCTGACTCGCTGCTTCCTCGCGGTTACGCAGGTTTTCCTGAATAATGCCCTGTAAATCATCGACACTATACAGGTACGCATCATTGAGTTCGTTCACCTGAGCTTCAATATCACGAGGCACCGCCAGGTCAATCAACAACATGGGTTTGCGCCGGCGCTGCTTCAGGGCACTCTCGATTAAGCCTTTACCAATGATAGGCAGGGTACTGGCGGTAGAGCTGATAACGATATCAGCCTGCGGCAGTAACTCGGGTAATTCACCGAGAGTATGAGCCTGACCGCCAAACATACCTGCGACAGCTTCTGCGCGCATTAACGTCCGATTGGCAACACTGAGGCGCTTGACCCCGATTTCAGTAAGATGCTGGGCAACCAATTCGGCGGTGTCCCCTGCGCCCACCAACAGCACTGAAGCCTGATTTAAATCGGCAAATATCTGCCGCGCCAGATTGACCGCTGCAAATGCCACGGAAACGGCATTCTCGCCGACCGCAGTTTCACTACGCACCCGTTTCGCAATATGAAACGTCTGTTGAAACAAACGCTCTAAAATTCCGCCGACGCTGGCCTGATTCTTGGCAAATTGAAAAGCCTGCTTTACCTGCCCTAAAATCTGCGGCTCACCAAGGATAAGTGAATCCAGGCCACTGGCGACCCGCATCAGATGGTCAATGGCTTCAGCATCCGTATGGCAGTAGCTGTGTTCTTGCAATAGGGTTGCTGATACCCCATGGTACCCTGCTAACCAGCCCAGCAGCAGATCCGCAGACGGCCCGTCATGACCATCCGCGTGACAATAAATCTCGGTACGGTTGCAGGTCGAAACAATAACAGCTTCGCGCACACCTGGTTGCGCTCGCAAGGCCGGCAAGGCCTGATGCAGCTGCTCAGGAGAGAAGGCAATTTGCTCGCGCAAATCAACCGAAGCGGTTTTATGGTTAACACCGAGTGCAAAAATAGTCATAATGAGAACGTATGCGAGCCTCTGGCACTGCGAAACGCCGCTAATTGTACGTTAAAGGCCGGATGATGAAAAGCACACCAACTGCGGGAAACCCTGATGAAAGTACGTCTACTGCTAATCGTTGCCTTACTCCTGAGTGGCTGTGCGGCAGCACCTCCGGAAATTCCGCTGAGTGAAGTCGATCGTAATGCCGCTGCTCGCCACCAGCAGGCCATAGCCAGCTTGACTGACTGGAGCATCAGCGGACAAATCGCGATGATTAATCTCAATGAGGATGACCGTGACGCGGTTTACCTTGAGTGGAGTCACACCCCTGCCAAAATGAATCTGCGTTTTTATCATCCGTTGAAAGGCACCCTGGCGCGGCTCGAGGAAGATCTTACCGGTGCCACCTTCTTCGATCAGGATGGGCAGGCTTATTACGGCGTCACTGCCGAGCAACTGATTGCACGCATATTCGATTATCAGCTGCCCTTGCAGCTGCTCAGCGAGGTCATCACCGGCCGGCGACCGGAGGACGCAGTGCAACTGAGCTATCAGTTGCATGAGCTGAACGGTCAGCCTTACGCCACGTTGAATCGGTATGTAGTGACCACCCCGACGCAAAATTGGCAGGTTGAGCTAAGCAACTACCAGGCTGAGCAACAGTATCTGCTCGCTCATCAACTGGAACTTGCCAGCGCCGAATGGCGAATCAAACTCAAGGTCCGCCAGTGGAAACTTTAATTCTTCCGGCGCCAGCCAAACTCAATTTATTTCTGCATATTACCGGTCGGCGCGAAGATGGGTATCATGAGCTGCAGACTGTATTTCAGTTTCTGGATGCCCAGGACAGTCTCAGCTTTACCCGGTTAGTGACACCAACACTGGAGTTTCAGTGTTCCGATCCCGTCCTCGAGAACGACGATAATCTGGTGGTGCGTGCCGCACGCCTGTTGCAGCAGTGGGCACAGGAAAACCAGCTGCCACCACAAGGGGTGCGCATTATTCTCGACAAACGATTGCCTTACGGTGGTGGTTTGGGTGGTGGTTCATCGGATGCTGCAACCACTTTATTAGCACTGCGCCAGCTATGGCAGTTGCCGATCAGTACCTCTGATTTATTGCTTCTTGGCTTACAGCTTGGTGCCGACGTGCCGGTATTTGTTAATGGCCATGCTGCGTTTGCGGAAGGTGTTGGCGAACAGCTTACCCCGGTAACGCCGAGCAGCCCCTGGTACCTGGTCGTTGATCCTAGAGTGCAGATAAGCACAGCGAGTATCTTCCAGCATCCGGACCTGCGGCGCGATTGCCCGCCTATTGCCAGCCATGACTGGCAGAGCCAACAAACAGAAAATGTAATCGAACCTTTGGTCCGACGTTTGTATCCCGAAGTTGCCAATGCCCTCGACTGGTTGGTAGAATACGCGCCGACTCGGCTTACCGGTACCGGAGCATGCCTGTTCGGATCATTTGAAAGCCAAGAGATGGCACGCGCTGCCCTTGCAAGGATGCCTGCACAATGGACCGGATTTGTCGCGCGAGGCCTGAATGAATCCCCGGTCTGCCAGCTACTGCGGCAGGCTTCAACTGACAACCTGACCAACCATGATTGAGGTTTAGTGTGCCTGACATGAAGCTTTTTGCTGGCAACGCCACGCCAGAACTCGCCCAGAAAATTGCTGACCGACTCTTTATTAAACTCGGCGACGCCGAAGTAGGCCGTTTTAGTGACGGTGAAATCAGCGTTATGATTAATGAGAACGTCCGCGGTTCTGACGTTTTTATTCTGCAATCTACCTGCGCACCAACCAATGACAACCTGATGGAACTCATCGTGATGGTTGATGCGCTGCGCCGTGCTTCTGCCGGTCGTATTACCGCAGTAATGCCCTATTTTGGCTATGCTCGCCAGGATCGCCGGGTACGCTCAGCACGGGTTCCTATTACCTCTAAAGTTGTCGCTGACTTTTTATCCAGCGTTGGCGTTGATCGCGTGTTGACCGTCGATTTACATGCCGAACAGATTCAAGGCTTTTTCGATGTTCCGGTCGATAACGTATTCGGTAGCCCGGTACTACTCGAACATCTGCGCCAGCAGGAGTTCTACAACCCGGTCGTCGTCTCGCCGGATATTGGCGGTGTAGTGCGCGCACGTGCTATCGCCAAACTGTTGAACGATATTGACCTGGCGATTATCGACAAACGTCGCCCACGCGCTAATGAATCACAAGTCATGCACATTATTGGTGACGTTCAGGACCGTGACTGCATCATCGTTGACGATATGATCGACACCGGCGGCACCTTGTGTAAAGCCGCTGACGCATTAAAAACAAACGGCGCACGACGGGTATTCGCTTACGCTACCCACCCTGTATTTTCAGGTAATGCGGTGAAGAATATTCGCGAATCAAACATTGATCAGGTGATCGTTACCGATAGCATTCCGTTGAGTGCCGAAATGAAAGCACTGGACAAAGTTCATCAGCTTACCCTCAGTGGCATGTTGTCTGAAGCCCTACGCCGCGTCAGCAATGAAGAGTCTATCTCGGCAATGTTCGAGTATTGATTGAATTTCGAGGGCGCGAGTGGTACTATTCCGCGCCCTCGAAATTGACAAAAAGAATTTCAGGAAAGTGTCGGGTATTTGGTCGCGAATAGCCGGCTTATTTTTATTTAACGGAGACACTCCATATGTCGACTATAGATTTTACTATTCAAGCAGAACTGCGTCAGGATACAGGGAAAGGTGCGAGCCGCCGCCTGCGTCGCGCAGAAAAAGTGCCTGCAATTTTGTACGGTGCGAACAAAGAAGCGGTTTCGCTAACCTTGGATCACAACAAAGTGAACAACATGGCGGACTTCGAAGCTTTTTACTCGCACATTTTGACTTTAGTCATTGACGGCAAAAAGCATCAGGCGATCTTGAAAGATATCCAACGCCACCCTTACAAGCCAAAACTGACTCACCTTGACTTCCAACGCGTTGAGAAAGGTCAGAAATTGCATACTCACGTTCCATTGCACTTCCTGAACGAGACGACTGCGAAAGGCGTAAAAGACGACGGCGGTGTTATCGTTCACCATGTGAACGACGTGGAAGTTACGTGCTTGCCGAAAGACTTACCAGAATATCTGGAAGTTGATGTAGCAAACCTTGAGATGGGTAGTAACCTGCACTTGACCGACCTGCAATTGCCAAACGGCGTTGAACTGGTTGAGTTGACGAAAGGTGAAGATCACGATCAGGCGGTTGTATCTATCGTTGCACCACGTATTGAAAAAGAACCAGAACCAGAAGCTGAAGAAGTTTCTGCGGAAGTTCCAACCACTAAAGAAAGTGAAGAAGGCGAAGACGAAGACAAGCAAGACAAAGAATAAGTCTGTCATGTCGACAATTCGTTTAATCGTGGGCCTGGGTAATCCAGGCCCCGAATATTTGCAAACCCGCCACAATGCAGGCTTCTGGTTGGTCGAAGAATTCGCTCGCCGACACGGACAAACCTTGCAGCCCGAACCTAAATATTTTGGCCACACCGCCCGCTTGCAAAAAGGCAGTTGGGACGTACGTTTACTCGAGCCCATGACCTTTATGAACAAAAGCGGCAAGGCAGTAGCGGCACTTGCAAACTTCTTTAAGATCCAACCTGATGAAATCTTAGTGGCTTACGACGAGCTCGACTTACCACCCGGTGTGGCAAAATTTAAAACCGGTGGGGGTAGTGGCGGTCATAATGGAATTAAAGATATCACCGCGGCTATTGGTAGCCCGGACTTTCATCGCTTACGTATTGGTATCGGTCATCCTGGCCATAAAAGTAAAGTGACAGGTTATGTACTCGGTAAAGCTCCGGCTGCCGAACAGCATCTGATGGACGATACCATTACGCAAGCCTGCACCAGCATCGAGCTATTGATAAATGGCGACATGCGGGCAGCACAACAGCAATTACACAGTTTCAAAGCACAGAGCGAGAATTAAGATGGGATTTAAATGCGGTATCGTTGGTTTACCTAACGTTGGTAAGTCAACCTTGTTCAACGCCCTCACCAAAGCAGGTATTGAGGCAGCTAACTTCCCATTCTGCACCATTGAGCCAAACACTGGTGTGGTTGCGGTTCCTGATCCGCGTTTAAATGAGCTGGCTGCAATCGTTAATCCGCAGCGGGTGCTACCGACGACCATGGAGTTCGTCGACATTGCCGGATTGGTAAAAGGCGCTTCCAAAGGCGAAGGCTTAGGTAACCAGTTCCTTGCTAACATTCGTGAAACCGATGCTATCGGCCACGTCGTGCGCTGCTTCGAAAACGATAATATTGTCCACGTTGCAGGCAAAGTTGACCCGCAAGCCGACATTGAAATCATCAATACTGAACTTGCATTGGCTGACTTAGACAGTGTTGAAAAAGCTATTCATCGCCAGTCGAAGAAAGCAAAAGGTGGTGACAAGCAAGCAGTCGCCGAGATTCAGGTGCTGGAAAAGCTGTTACCGGCGCTGGAAAATGGCGAGATGGCCCGCTCCATCGCTCTGACTAAAGATGAGCGCGCGACCATTCGTTCGTATAATTTATTAACTCTGAAGCCGACCATGTACATTGCCAACGTCAATGATGATGGCTTCGAGAATAATCCGTACTTAGATAAAGTCCGCGAAATTGCTGCTAACGAAGATGCAATCGTGGTTCCTGTCTGCGCCGAGATCGAATCGGAAATCGCCGAGCTTGATGATGACGAGAAAGCTGAGTTTATGGCCGACCTTGGTATTGAAGAGCCAGGCCTGAACCGGGTCATTCGTGGTGGTTATGAACTACTGAACTTGCAGACCTACTTTACCGCTGGACCGAAAGAAGTTCGCGCCTGGACCATTCCGATCGGTGCGACCGCGCCACAAGCCGCTGGTAAAATTCATACCGACTTTGAAAAAGGCTTTATCCGCGCAGTCGTGGTGGCATTTGACGATTACGTCACGCACAAAGGTGAGCAAGGTGCTAAAGAAGCCGGCAAACGCCGCGAAGAAGGCAAAGAATATATCGTAAAAGACGGTGATGTGATTCTGTTCCGCTTTAACGTTTAACTGCATACGCTCTAATCGAAAAAGGCCGCTACTGAAGCGGCCTTTTTTATTATTCGCAATGCTTATGCAGCGCAATCACTGACCCACAATTTCCCCATGAAACTCCGCCAATATCGCCAATAATCGATTCTGGGTGCTGACCGCAATCCCCTCTTTTTCCATGGCGGTAATTAAGTCTTCAACAATGGCATTAAACTCGGCTCTGGTGATCGCCATCCCCGTATGCACCTCCACCATGTCAGCTCCTGTATATTCACAAGGGCCGCCGGTCAGTTCACACAAGTGCTGGCTTAGCATACGGTGGAAACGGTCGATATCGACGTTATCAAAATGGTGGATAACGCGCTCGTCCTGAGCGATTTCCAGTACAAACACCGCCATCAGATCGCTTATGCCCTGTTTCGCGCCCAACTCCTGATAGAGTGACGCATCCGTGCGGGCTTGCGCGGTTGTTGAGCCTAGCAATAGCGCCAGCGCAGCAAGCAGAATTGCAAAGTAATTCATCGCCTCACCTTATTAAAAGCTAATTTGTACAGAAGCGTAGGCGCCGCTTTGATCGGGCAACCCGGCAATCGATTTCAGATCGACATAAGCAACCACCACTGCTACCGACTTATTCGGAAACCAACCGACAAAAACATCACGCCAGTCATATTCCTGAGCAAAACCTAAGTTATCTGGTTTCTGCCGGTATTCGGCTCCGACCAGCCAGTGTCGGTTAATAAACATGCCGAGACTGGCTTCGGCCATCGCCTCGTAGTCGTCATTTTTATCACCACCAAAGCCTAATAAACCCAACTGATTTGCCTTGGTCGCACGCAAAGTGAGATTCGCCACCCAGGTACGGGCAAAAGGACCGGCAAGCCACGCTTTAGCCGCACTGACATAAACGTCGGTGCCAGTGTCATCGGTGGCTCCGACCGCTTCTGGCAAGGCAAAGGTGGTATTGCGTTTATGCTGAACACCGACGCTCAACTGCGGTAAATCGCCGTATATCACATCACCCGCAACCCGTACTTTTAACCCGTAGATTTCTTGTTTTAAGTCACCACCAATGGTATTCAGGCCCAGCCGCTGCTGCGCGTAGCTCACTTCTATGCGATTGCCGTAGGTCGCATTTAAGCTTTGGACTCCTAATTGAAAGTCGTCAACATCAGCAAAGTTCCCGTTCACAGTGAAGCCCCACTCGCCTTTCTCTGCGTAACTTGCCGTGGTCGCCCAGGGCACGATGCCACCACCTCCAGCACCTTCGATACTGGTTACGGCGCCGGTGCCCAGCAGTTTACCATTATCGGCATAGGCGATTGGGCACAGTAGAATAGTACTGGCCAGCACACCGCTCACAAGAAAGTTAGAGTAGAGTTTTATCATGCTGTTTTCCGCTGTCCCGGGCTTGCTGAGAGAAAGTTAACGCCTGCTCGCCAAGCCATTGTTCGAATTCCTGTGCGGCTAAAGGGCGACTAAAGTAATAACCTTGCAATGTATCACAACCCATTTCCTGCAGCAGGTACCAGACCGATTGCTCTTCCACCCCTTCAGCGACCGTCGTTAGGTGCAGTTGCGAGGCTAACTGTAGGGTTGAGCGGACAATAATGCGGTCGTTGGCATCGTCTTTTAAACCCCGGATGAAGCTTTGATCGAGCTTCAGTTCGTCAACGGGTAAATACTTCAGTTGTGCCAATGATGCGTAACCCGTGCCATAGTCATCAAGCGCGATTTTTACGCCCAGATGTCGTAGCTGAGCTAAGCGCTCCTGCGCCTGTTCAAGATCTGCCATTACCGCACTTTCAGTTACTTCCAGCGTCAGATTAGCCGCCGCTAACTTGCGTTTTTCCAGTTGCTGTCGAATAAATTCGACCAGCTTTTCGTCCTGTAAGTCAATTGCTGATAAATTAATCGCCACCTGCAATTTGCGTCCCTGTTCCAGCCAGTACTGCTGTTGATCAAGTGCGGTTTCGCAAACCCAACGCGTTACCCGCAGGATATCGCCGGATTGTTCTGCCAGCGGAATAAACTCATCAGGACGGATCACACCAAGCTGGGGATGCTGCCAACGGATCAGGGCTTCAACACCTAAAACTTCACCGCTGCGACAACAAAGCTTTGCCTGATAATGGAGATTAAGTTTGCGCGCACTAATGGCTTCAGGAAGCGCTTGCAGAATTTGTAAACGGCGCATGTAGTCTTCGTCACTGCCCTGCTGGTAGGCCGCCAGCAGTTGCTTACTCTGTTGCGCCAACCGTGCCGCCAGTTGCGCCCGGCGCAATAACGCATCAACCTCATCCCCTTGCTCAGGGTAACGCACCAGGCCCGCACGAAACTCAAGTCGGTAAGGGGTCTCACCAACTTGCCAGGGTTCATTTACCAAACGTTGTAAACGCTGTTGTAACTCCGCTTTTTTCAAGTTCTCATTGCACGCCAGGACAAATTCATCACCCGCCAGACGCGCAATAAAACAATCAGTCATAAATTCCTGCTTCAGGCGCTGAGCGACCAACTGCAGAATTTTGTCACCGAAGCCCTGGCCAAGTCGATCGTTAAGCGCACGGAACCGCAGAATATTCATGGTTACCACATAACCACTTTGTTGGTCCTCGAGTTGCGCCTGAAGATAGTGATGCAGAGATTTACGATTGGGTAGACCCGTCAGAATATCGTGCTCGAGCTGATAGATAATGCGTTGTTCACGTTCAGCAATAGCACCCCGCATGGTATTAAAAGTTTCACCCAACTTACCGAACTCATCGTCGCGCTCAAGCTCAACAGGCTCGTCATAATCCCCCTGGCGCAGCGCTTCAGCGGCCGCGGTCAGACGCATTAACGGCTTGTTAAACTGACGAGCGGTGGCAATCGCAAGAGCCAGCGCCACTAACAAGGTTGCCAGACCAAAGCCAAAATACTGACTGCGCAGGGTCTGGTATTCCTGAGTAGCTTCTGCGCGCGAGGCACTGACCAACAAATTAACCTCGTTCAATTCCGCTAAGTGACCCGCCAGACCGCCCTCAGTAAGCCAGTCCTCTACGCGCTCTTGTTGCGCTGCGTCTAATAATCCCTGCCGTTGGGAAAGCGGTAAACTTGAGGCAAAAATTTGGCTGCTGTCGGCATCAAAAAAAGTAATATCAGCATTCGTCAGCTGTTTCATCGATTGCGCTAAGGCATCATCGACTACAAAGCCCAGCGTCGCATAAGCAATCACGTCCGGCGCCCGCACCGGTACCGTAACCAGCTGGAACAACTCGTCATCAACGCGGCGAATACCGCGGAAATCAGCAATCGACTGGATCGCAGGTAAATCATGGGTGGTCGCCAGCTCGGTACCGTCAGGCCGGTACAAGGCCATCAACTGAGTACCAATCCGTTCTCCGTGATTGACCATAGCGGAGATCAAAGTATCCTGATCACCGCTGGCTACGGCTTCGCGGAAGCCAAAATCATCAGCCAGTACCTGAGCGGCTTGCAGCAACTGTTCGCCACGAATACTAATCAGCTCGCCCAATACCCGCTCACTGACCACCAACTCGCGTTCCACTGTCAGTTTCGCCTGATTCTGTGTCGCTACGGTTACTGCGATGAGCGTCACCACCAACACCCCACCTGCGAGGCCGATAAAGAGCAATAATAATCTGCTGCGAAAACTAGTTAACATTCTGCTTCAGCCGGTTAAAACGCTCTTGCAAGGGTGATGTCTCTGGCGGGTTTTGTTGCTGTCGTGTCACCGGTAAAGTGACGTTCAGTGAGCTCTGTTCAGCGCCAACGGCCACCGTGTATTCTGCGGTGGCACTTTCACCCAGTCCGGGGTACCAGAAGTTGACTGCGGTCGCGCCGTCGGCTATTTCCAAGATGGCCTCTCCCTGGGCATCTGTCGGCACTGATTGAGCATGCGGACTGACATAAATGTATGCGCGCATGTGATCATGGATATTACAACCTAATACCACTACGCCGGCACTGGGGAAAGTGATCAGCGGCGCCTCCCGATTGCTGTAAAGTGGCACTTCAAAGGTTTTTGCCGGCGAAAATGAGTACACCTGGTGCCGAATGTTGTCACTATTTGGAAAGTTTACCGCTGTACCTGGCTTGATGGTGAGAATAAAGGGTTTAAATAGTCTGTCGACCTGATCCATGACAGCGTTATCCGACGAAGATTCTGCACCAGGATGTTCGGTTGATACGATGACTTTTGGTAATGGCGCGCCCTTCTCATCGTTCACGCGTACGGTGAGTTCACGGGCGTGACTGAAATTGGCAGCAGCGCTCCCCAGAAGAAATAACAGCGCTGCTATTTGAAAGTTTCGCATCTACACCCCATGCTTATAACTAGATCACTAGTTGTCCAAAAACACTTGATCAATGAGGAACCTATAATGTCGACTCAAGTTCGTACTGAAAAAGATAGCATGGGAGAGATAGACGTACCAGCAGATGCATTGTGGCGAGCGCAAACGGAACGCGCACGGCAAAACTTTGGCCTCAGCACCTTGCGCTTTCCGCTGCGCTTTATTCACAGCCTTGCGCAAATCAAGGCGGCCGCGGCAGAAGCCAATGCTGAGCTCGACCTGCTTACTAAAGAGCAAGCTGACGCCATCGTTAGCGCCGCAGAAAGTGTCATTAATGAACAAACTACCCAACACTTTCCGCTGGATATTTTTCAGACCGGCTCGGGTACCAGTACTAATATGAATATGAATGAAGTGCTGGCGGAAACCGTTAGCCGTGCCAACGGCCCGGAGGTTCATCCGAATGACCATGTCAACTGCAGCCAGAGCAGTAACGACGTGATCCCAACCTGTATTCAGGTAAGTTCGGTACTGGCCTTAACACAACACTGGTTACCCGCCATTATTCACCTGCAACACACCATCGAAACTAAAGCGCGCGAACTTGAAGAGGTCGTAAAAACCGGTCGCACGCACCTGATGGATGCGATGCCTATCACCATGGCTCAGGAACTTCGTGCCTGGGGCACCCAGCTGCACCACTGTCAGGCCAATGTCAATGAGGTCATCGAACGGCTGCGGGAATTACCGCAAGGGGGTACCGCGGTGGGATCCGGCATCAACGCTCCACATGACTTCCGCAGGCTTTTTTGTGACGCACTAAGCGAGCGCACCGAACAGACATTTCGCGCGGCAGACAACCCTTTTGCCGGAATTTCCGGGCAGGAACTGAACCTACAATTGGCAGGCGCCCTGAATAGTTGTGGTGCGGTGCTCATGAAAATCAGCAATGACTTGCGCTGGATGAACAGCGGCCCTCTGGCCGGCTTAGGTGAAATTGAACTGCGCGCCCTGCAACCGGGCAGTAGTATCATGCCGGGCAAAGTGAATCCGGTCATTCCCGAAGCCGTCGCCATGGTGTCAGCGCATCTTGCCGGCAGTTACTCAACCGTTGCTACCGCAGCCCAGCAAGGTAACTTTCAGTTGAATGTGATGTTACCCCTGGTGGCTTATCACTTGCTGGAATCGATTGAAATCAGCGCTAATGCCATGACAGCACTGGCAGATCAGGCCATTGCCGACTTCACCGTTAAGCATGAACGCCTGAATGAGGCGTTAGCACGCAATCCTATTCTGGTCACCGCCCTGAACTCGGTGATCGGTTATAACCAGGCCGCCGCGATCGCCAAACAGGCATACAAAGAACAACGTCCGATCATCGATGTCGCTGACGAAATGACCGATCTTTCACGGGACGAACTGGAACGCCTGCTCGACCCGAAACAACTTACCCATGGGGGCATCCCCGGGACCTCAAACGATAAGGAGTAATTATGAGTGCTAAGCATGTTGTTATAACTGGTGCCAATCGCGGTATTGGTCTTGCTCTGGCCCGACAATTTCACGAACGTGGCGACAACGTCACTGCCGTGTGCCGTAAGCCTTCACCAGAACTCGAAGATCTTGGCGTTGCCATCATCGACGGTATTGATGTCACCGATACTGATGCACGCCAGTTACTCGCCGAGCGGCTGGAAAATGAAACCATTGATCTACTGGTTAACAATGCCGGCATCCTCGAAGGAGATAAGTTTCATGACTTCGAAGAGGCCGACCTTAAACGCCAGTTTGAAGTCAACGCTATTGGTCCGCTGGCATTAACGCGAGCCCTGCGCCAGCAGCTCAAACAAGGCAGCAAGGTTATTATGATTACCTCACGCATGGGCTCTATGGGCGATAACGGTTCTGGTGGCCAATACGGTTATCGTATGAGTAAAGCCGCGCTCAATGCCGCTGGCGTATCCCTCGCCAACGATTTCAAAGATGATGGCATCGCCGTTGGCATGCTGCACCCAGGCTATGTGCAAACCGATATGGTCGGTAACCGCGGCGATATCTCCGCCAGCGAAGCAGCCAGCCGGCTTGTACAACGCATGGATGAACTTGACCTCGACAGTACCGGCTCGTTCCGCCATAGCAACGGCGAAACTTTACCCTGGTAACCCCTTTCGCCGATTAAATAACCAAACTATCGGTTTTTTAATCAATCGCGCGGTTAAACGCGTATTTTTGCGAAAAAGAGGTTGACGCTAGAGCCCCTGATTTGCATAATACGCGCCGCACTCACCGAGCGCAGTTTTAAAAAGTTTTTGGTATGGCTACGTAGCTCAGCTGGTTAGAGCACAGCACTCATAATGCTGGGGTCGCAAGTTCGAATCTCGCCGTAGCCACCAACCAAAAATTAAATTGCATGGGCGGACGTGGTGGAATTGGTAGACACGCTGGATTTAGGTTCCAGTGCCTCACGGCGTGAGAGTTCAAGTCTCTCCGTCCGCACCAACCTTCTTCGGTCGAGGGCAAAGTTTTTAAGCCTAAGTTGGGGTATAGCCAAGCGGTAAGGCAGCGGGTTTTGATCCCGCCATTCCCAGGTTCAAATCCTGGTACCCCAGCCACTTAAAAGCTGTTTTCCGAGAGTTGGGGTATAGCCAAGCGGTAAGGCAGCGGGTTTTGATCCCGCCATTCCCAGGTTCAAATCCTGGTACCCCAGCCACTCTCATCTGCTTGTTGCGGTGGTGGCGGAATTGGTAGACGCGCTAGCTTCAGGTGCTAGTGTCCGAAAGGACGTGGGGGTTCAAGTCCCCCCCTCCGCACCATTTTAATTAATGGTGTTTGCAACAAAGCGAAGAAACCGCCAGCTGGCGGTTTTTTTTATATCTGCGAATCGCCCATTGCCGCGCGAATAATTTGTTTCCGCAATGGCGCCAACTTGCTCACTGCAGTTAAGCCTAGCGCAACAGCTGCGCGTGCCGCCAGATGCTCCGAGCGGAATCCAACATGAATCGCATCCATAACCCGCATCATCTGCTGGTTTACCGCCATTTGTTTACGCTCATAACCACGTAAAGCCTGGTCAAGTGGCTTCTGCGCAAGCTGCTCGAAAAGTTCCTGTACATCCGCAAAGCCAAGATTTACACCTTGTCCGGCAAGGGGATGAATGCTGTGGGCAGCATCACCAATTAATACGACTCCGCGCGTATCGATATACCTGAGCGCCCGCTGCCGGCGCAGGGGAAAACTGCCATGACGTTGCAGTTCAAAGCTGCCAATATGGGGTGCAAAGGTTTGTTCCAGCCCCTCGGCGATAGCCGCTTCATCCGCTGAGCGCCATTCCTGTTCGGAGCGGTAATCGATGAGACAGGCCCGGTGTTGATCTAAAGGTAACAAAGCATAAGGTCCCTGCTCACGAAAGATTTCCCAGGTCGCAGGCGCAACAGGTTTCTCCGTCTCGACGATAGCCAGCAAACAGCGCATGTCGTAATCCCAACCGCGCATACCGATACCGGCCGCACGCGCCACGGCGGAATTCGCCCCGTCAGCGCCAATCAGTAAGTCATAACTTAGTGCCTCACCCGTTGCAAAATGCAACTGTTGCCCGCTGAGATCATAGGACTGCACTGCAGTATCAGAGCGCAGCTCCACCTGTGAATGTTCAGCGACGTAGTGCCACATGGCACGTATCAGTGCATTGTTTTCGACCATAACGCCGAGTTGCGGCTGATCAACTTCTGCGGCGGTAAAAGTGACACTCAGACCGTCGCGGGTTGTAACACTTAAGGCATCATAGGCAAGGTGTTTCGAAGATTCGACACGTGACCACACCCCCAGCCGTTGTAACCAGTGGCGATTTTTTTCGTGCACTGAAGAAATGCGCAAATCCCATGGCGCTTGCTCTGGCGTGCTTAGCGGTGAGGCACCGCGCTCAAGCAACGTCACCCGGTAGCCGGCTTGTTGCGCAGTTACCGCTGCGGCGGCACCCACCAGTCCTCCCCCGACAATCACCACATGCATGCTCGTTTCCTTTTCGCTTCACTGATTTAGCTAAACCATGCTCACATCATAAAAAATACTACCTGAAGAATACAGGATTCCCGACAAAAACATTGCTAAAAGTCGGCGGTAGGATCGTGCTAATATAACGACTTAAATTGCTCGTCCGGCCTAGCCAATGATAGAAACTCCTCAACGTACCGTGGTCATCGCTTCACTACTTGTGCTTGGCGCAGAGCTTTGCTTTGCCGGCGTCAGTGCCCTGGTAAAGTATTTGAGTACCGATGTACCTTCGGAACAGCTGGTGTTCTTCCGCAGTCTGATGGCTTTTGTCGTGCTCTTGCCCTGGCTCTGGCGTAAAGGTCCGGCGGCCTTTAAGACAAAGGCCTGGGGCTTTCATTTGAGCCGCGGTATTGCCGGGCTGGCGGCAATGTATCTGTTCTTCTATGCCATCGCGCATATACCTTTAGCGCAGGCCACTCTGGTGCTGTTGTTGTCACCTTTCTTAATTCCGGTCATTGGCCGACTGTGGTTATCAGAACGCGTCTTACCGCAAACCTGGATTGCCATCGCAATCGGTTTTGTTGGCGTATTCATCTTTCTCAACCCGGTTGCCGCTGAGCTCTCACCGATTGTTGGCATCGCATTTATAGCGGCCTGTCTGGCAGCATTTACCAAAACTCTGATCCGTCAGATGTCTGCGACAGAGTCATCCAGCAAAATTGTTTTTTATTTTTCCGGTCTGTCGACAGTACTCTCGGGCATTCCACTGATTTGGCTGGGTTCTCCGATCGCTACAGAACACTGGCTCGGTATCTTTGCTATGGGTGGACTTGCGGTGACCGGCCAGCTCGGTATGGTCAAAGCGTTTTCTTTAGCCCCGGCTGCCAAGGTCGGTGTTTTTACCTACAGTTCAGTTATTTTCGCCGCACTCATGGGCTATTGGTTTTGGCAGGAACCCATTACCTGGCACATGCTTAGCGGTGCAGCCATTATTACTCTGGCAGGCTATTTAGCGATTCGTACCCGGCGCAAAGCAGAAACTGGCGGCAAAGTTGGCAGTTGAGCACAGAACAGGCTAAAATAATGTCCCTTTTGAGATACACCAACGCAAGTGAGTAAAGCGAAGTTATGAGCAAGAAGTTATACATCAAAACTTGGGGCTGCCAAATGAACGAGTACGATTCAGCGAAGATGGCTGATCTGCTGGGCGCAACCCATGGCTATGAAGTCGCAGACGAGCCAGAAGATGCCGATTTGATCCTGCTCAACACCTGCTCGATTCGTGAGAAAGCCCAGGAAAAGGTCTTTCATCAGCTTGGCCGTTGGAAAACATTAAAAGATAAAAATCCTGATTTAGTGATTGGGGTCGGTGGTTGTGTTGCCTCACAAGAAGGTGAACACATCCGCGCCCGCGCACCTTACGTTGATATCGTGTTCGGACCGCAAACCCTGCACCGCTTGCCAGCAATGGTGAAAGAAGTGCAAACCAATCACACCCCGATGGTTGATATCTCGTTTCCGGAAATTGAAAAATTCGACAGCCTGCCCGAGCCAAAAGCTGAAGGCCCGACTGCGTTCGTCTCCATTATGGAAGGCTGTAGTAAGTACTGCACCTTCTGCGTGGTGCCTTACACCCGTGGCGAGGAAGTCAGTCGTCCTGTTGACGATGTGCTGTATGAAATTGCCCAACTGGCAGAGCAAGGCGTGCGTGAAGTCAATCTTCTGGGACAGAATGTGAATGCCTATCGCGGCGAAAGCTTCGATGGTTCAGTTTGCCGTTTCTCAGAACTGCTTCATCTGGTTGCTGCGATTGATGGCATTGACCGTATTCGCTATACCACGTCGCACCCGGTAGAGTTTACCGACGATATTATTGAAGCTTATGGCACCATTCCTGAACTGGTCAATCACCTGCATCTGCCGGTGCAAAGTGGCTCTGACCGGGTACTAACGTTAATGAAGCGCGGCCACACCGCACTTGAATACAAATCGCAAATTCGCAAGCTGAAGCGCATCCGGCCAAACATGGCAATGTCCTCCGACTTTATTATTGGCTTCCCGGGTGAATCTGATGCCGACTTTGAAGCGACCATGGACCTCATTCAGGCTATCGACTTTGACCTGAGCTTCAGTTTTATTTACAGCGCGCGACCAGGCACGCCAGCGGCAGATCTGCCTGACGACATCAGTGAAGAGACCAAGAAACAGCGCTTACAAATTCTGCAGCAACGCTTAAATCAGCAGGCGCATGCTCACGCACGTCGCATGGTTGCTACTGAACAACGTATTTTGGTGATAGGTCCGTCGAAAAAAGATCCAATGGAGCTAAGTGGACGCACGGAAAATAACCGGGTGGTTAACTTTGTCGGTGACCCATCCATGATTGGTCGCTTTGTTGACGTAAAAATTACCGATGCATTTGCCAATTCACTGCGCGGCGACGTGATTCGAGTGGAAGATGAGATGGGCCTGCGGGTGGATACAGCACCGCAGACCATTCTTGCCAAACAAGCACGCACACAACCTGATGCATTGGGTGTGGCGAGCTTCATTCCACCCCAACAGTCTTAACCAAAGAGGTCCTTTTGAGTCCAAAAGTTACCACCCTTGATATCGAACTAGAGCCGGCAGACAGCCGGCGTTTAGCTGAACTCTGTGGCCCGTTTGATGAAAATCTCAAACATATTGAACGGCGACTGGGTGTTGAAATTACTTACCGCAATCAGGCATTCCGGTTGATTGGCCCGCAACATACGGTCAAAGCCGCAGAGAAATTATTGCGCGACCTTTATGTGGAAACAGCCACGGTCAAAGGCGCACCTGGCGAGATTACACCGCAGCAGGTCCACCTTGCGATTCAACAAGCGAACGTTCTGGAGCAGGGCAAAGGCGACCCGGCTGCAGAAAAAATGACCCACATCAAAACCAAACGCGGCATGATCAAGCCACGTAATCACAATCAGGCTGAGTACGTGCGCGCGATTCTGAGCCACGATGTCAACTTTGGCATCGGTCCGGCCGGTACCGGCAAAACCTATCTCGCGGTCGCATGTGCCGTAGATGCGCTGGAACGCCAGGAAGTTCGTCGTATCTTACTGACGCGCCCTGCCGTTGAAGCAGGCGAAAAGTTAGGCTTTTTGCCTGGCGATCTGGCCCAAAAAGTCGACCCTTATTTACGTCCGCTTTATGACGCGTTATTTGAGATGCTTGGCTTTGAGCGGGTTGAAAAATTGCTCGAGCGTAATGTTATCGAGGTCGCACCGCTGGCCTACATGCGCGGTCGTACCTTAAATGATGCTTTTATCATTCTCGATGAGAGCCAGAATACCACCTGCGAACAAATGAAAATGTTCCTGACCCGTATTGGTTTCAACTCACGCGCGGTCATCACCGGTGATATTACCCAGGTTGACTTACCACGCGGACAAAAATCAGGATTGCGCCACGTTATTGAAGTTCTCACTAACGTAGAAGATTTAAGCTTCACATTCTTTCAGGCCACCGATGTTGTTCGCCACCCGGTAGTCCAGCGTATTGTGCAAGCTTACGAAGAATTCGACCAACGCAAATGACAGTTACAGTAGATATTCAGGATGCCTCCAATGGCGCCAAGCTACCCTCCACGGATGACATTCAGTCGTGGGTAGAGGCCGCCTTGCAAGGGCATGAATGGAACGATGGCGAGGTCGAACTTACCGTTCGCATCGTTGCTGAGGATGAAGGTCTCGAACTCAATCGTGACTACCGTGAACGCGACTATGCGACGAATGTGCTATCGTTTCCTTTTAGCGCACCGATTCCGATGCCGGTAACTTTACTTGGCGATCTGGTCGTTTGTGCTCCGGTGGTAGCGCGCGAAGCGCAAGAGCAAGGTAAGACCTTGGACGCACATTGGGCGCATATGATTGTACACGGAACCTTGCATTTGCTAGGTTATGACCATATTGAAGATACCGAGGCGGAACACATGGAGCGCCTTGAAACAACGATTCTAACCGGCTTAGGGTATAGTGACCCTTATGCTGAAGTTGGTAACCAAACGGAGCAAGCACCAGCTAATGAGCGATGACCATCCCCACTCTACCAACGGTTCTGCGAGTAAATCGTGGGCAACCAAATTGTTGCAACTGTTTACCGGAGAGCCGAATAGCCGCGAAGAGTTAGTCGATATGATTCAGGACGCAGAAGAACGCGACCTGATCGACAACGACACCAAGGAAATGATTGAAGGCGTCCTCGACGTTGCGGAACTCAAGGTTCGCGACATCATGGTGCCGCGCTCGCAAATGGTAACCATCGATATCAATCAAACGGTGGATGCCTTCTTACCTATTGTGATTGACTCCCAGCACAGTCGCTATCCCGTCGTTAGTGAAAACAAAGACCACATTGAAGGCATTCTGCTGGCCAAAGATCTTTTGGCTTACGGCTTCGGCATGACCGACGACGAGTTTTCCCTGGCTAAAGTTATTCGCCCGGCAGTCATTGTCCCAGAAGGCAAACGGGTGGATGTGTTACTCAAAGAGTTTCGCTCGCAGCGTTACCACATGGCCATCGTAGTCGACGAATATGGCGGCGTGTCAGGTCTGGTGACGATCGAAGACATTCTGGAAGAAATCGTTGGCGAAATAGAAGACGAAACCGACTACAACGAAGATTCCAAAGCCGATATCCGACGCATCAACAAGTCGCGTTTTTCGGTTAAAGCACTCACCACCATTGAAGATTTCAACGATTACTTCAGTACCCAGTTTGGTGACGAAGAATACGACACCATCGGTGGCATGGTGGCCCATGGTTTTGGTCACTTACCCAAACCAGGTGAAGAAATCACTATCGGTGGCATCGCATTTAAGGTGACTGGCGCCGATAAACGACGCATATCGCAGTTGCAGGTTAGTTTTCCTGAGCGGACAACCACTACCGATACGGAAAATTAAACATGGCATCTCGGCATCGCCGCTGGCAAGCTGCATTGACCCGAATTGCTTGTGTATTACTGGGTGTGCTGCTGGTTTTCAGCTACGCCCCATTTAATCAGGCCTGGTTACCCTTGCCAATTCTGGCGCTGATGATCTGGCTGTTGCAGGACAAAGCCCCTGCCGACGTCTGGCGCCTCGGTTACTATTTTGGTTTTGGCTGGTTTGCCGCGGGGCTCAGCTGGATTTACGTGAGTATTGATACCTTTGGCGGACTGCACCCCATCGCTACTGTCGGCATCCTGATGCTACTGTTTCTCTATCTGAGTCTGTTTCCGGCACTGGCGTTCTGGTCCTGGCGCTGGCTCACCGTCCGCGTTCATGCGCAGGCGTACTGGAGTCTGCCATTAACCTGGCTTATTGCCGAGTCCCTGCGGGGCTGGTTGCTAACTGGGTTCCCCTGGCTAGAGTTAGGTTACACGCAAACCGATACCTGGCTGGCAAGTTACGCGCCCTGGTTCGGCGGCAGCGGTATCACCACCGTACTGATAACCCTTGCCTTGCTCACCGTTTATTGGCTTAAACAGCGTTCCTGGCATGCCCCCGCACTCATCGCATCATTGCTTTTGTTGCCACTGTTGTTGTCGCAGCTAACCGCTGTCTCACGAACGGGTGACAATGCCAGCATAGCTCTGGTACAGGGCAATATTAATCAGTCGATAAAGTGGGATCCGGATCAGCACTGGCCCAATTTAAGTCGCTATCTCGATTTAAGCCGCCCGTTGTACAACACCCATGACGTTATCATTTGGCCAGAGTCTGCGGTGACCATGCCAGAGCCTTATACTGACGATATTCTGGCGGTAATTCATGATGAGATGGCGACCACACAGACGGCCTTCATCACCGGAATCATTGATATTGATCGCGATAACTACTTTAACTCAGTGATAGCACTCGGTCAGGACGGTCTTGAAGCGGTTCACGAAGCCTATCAGCACGGCCACAGTAACCGTTATCAGAAGCATCAGTTGCTGCCCATTGGCGAATTTGTGCCATTTGGCGATTTATTGCGCCCCCTGGCGCCGCTGTTTAACTTACCAATGTCGTCTTTTTCCCGCGGCTACGCAGTGCAAGAGCCTTTGCGAGCTCACGGCTGGGAATTTGCCACTGCGATTTGTTATGAAATCGCCTTCCCCGGACACGTGCGGGCAAACTTCACCAGTACCACCGAATTTCTGTTAACCGTCAGCAATGATACCTGGTTTGGCCGCTCCCATGGCCCCGCGCAGCATATGCAAATCGCCCGCATGCGAGCGATAGAACTTGGTCGCCCGCTGATACGCTCGACCAATAGCGGCATTACTGCAATGGTTGACGAAAACGGTGACTGGCTGGCCCGGGCACCGCAATTTTCCAGCACCACCTTGTCGGCGCAGGTACCTTTAGTCAGCGGACTGACTCCCTACTTCCTTTGGGGGGCTTATGGAAGCTGGATGTTTGCGCTCCTGATCGTGATTCTCGGCGTATTGCCCGTAGTCAATCGGCGCCAAAATAAGTAAACTGTAAGCAGTTTTAGTGTCCCTTAACCAAAAACTGGAACAAACCATGGAAAACATCATCGCAGCAATCATTTTTGCGGTTCTCACCGCAGCAGGTACTTTGGGCGTTACTAGCCTGGGTATGTTTGTGTTTTATCGTGATCCTGACGATCGTGATGCGCAGCAACGTAACCGCTTCGAATACGGTTTTTTTGGTCTGGCAGGCCTCGTTGTTATGCTCCTGATGTGGTACGCCCTGTAACTCGTTTTTCACTCTCACGCCGTCGAATAAATGGATTCTCAGATGTCAAAAGTTATGCAGGATAACTACGATCCAGCGCAAATCGAAACCGCCGTCCAGCAACGCTGGGAGCGTGATAAAGTCTTCGAAGTCAGCGAGCAGCCGGATAAAGAAAAATTCTATTGCTTGTCGATGTTCCCCTACCCAAGTGGCAAGCTGCACATGGGCCATGTGCGCAATTATACCCTTGGCGACGTAGTCGCCCGGCACCAGCGCATGCAAGGCAAAAATGTACTGCAACCTATGGGCTGGGATGCGTTTGGTCTACCTGCTGAGAATGCTGCAATTCAAAATGAAACAGCGCCGGCAAAGTGGACCTATCAAAATATTGATTACATGCGCAATCAGCTAAAGTCTCTAGGCTTTGGTTATGACTGGTCGCGGGAAATCGCGACCTGCCGCCCCGACTATTACCGTTGGGAGCAGTGGTTTTTCACCAAGCTTTATGAAAAAGGCCTGGTGTATAAAAAGAATGCGACAGTTAACTGGGATCCGGTCGATCAAACCGTACTCGCCAATGAACAGGTCATTGACGGGCGTGGCTGGCGTTCAGGTGCCAAAGTCGAACAGAAAGAGATCCCGCAGTGGTTTATCAAAATCACCGCTTATGCCGATGAGTTATTGCAAGATCTGGATCAGCTTGACGGCTGGCCGGAACAGGTTAAAACCATGCAACGTAACTGGATTGGCCGGTCTGAAGGGGTCGAAATTGACTTTTCAGTGGTTGACCACGAGCAGCCGCTGACGGTTTATACCACCCGTCCTGATACCCTTTATGGTGTCACTTATATGGCCGTCGCAGCACAACATCCGTTGGCCCAGGAAGCGGCCGCTGCCAACCCTGAACTTGCCAGCTTTATTGACTCGATCAAGAATTCAAAAATGGCCGAAGCCGAGCTTGCCACTATTGAGAAAAAAGGCATGCCAACGGGCTTTTTTGCTACCCATCCGCTGACCGGCGAGGCGATTCCGATTTGGGTCGCGAACTTTGTCCTGATGGATTACGGTAGTGGTGCAGTTATGGCAGTACCCGCTCACGATCAACGTGACTGGGAGTTCGCCACCGCCTATGAGCTGCCGATCAAGCCGGTCATTGAACCTGCTACTGGCGAGCATGATATCAAGCTCGCCGCCATCACTGAAAAAGGCACCACCATTGATTCAGGACCTTATACTGGCCTGAGCAGTGAAGAAGCATTCGAAGCTATCGCTAAAACGCTGGCCGAGCAAACTATTGGCCGCCGCCAGGTAAATTACCGTCTGCGCGATTGGGGTGTGTCGCGCCAGCGCTACTGGGGTGCACCCATTCCAATGCTAAAACTGGCGGATGGCAGTTCCGCGCCGGTGCCGGAAGATCAGTTGCCGGTACGCTTACCTGAAGATGTGGTCATGAGCGGTACACAATCGCCGATTAAAGCAGACCCTGAATGGCGTAAGACCACCTACAAAGGTGAACCTGCAGAACACGAAACCGATACCTTTGATACCTTTATGGAATCTTCCTGGTATTACGCCCGCTACTGTAGTGCCAATTTCCATGAGGGTATGCTGGATCCGAAACAAGCAAACTACTGGCTACCTGTGGATCAGTACATCGGCGGTATTGAACATGCCATTTTGCATTTGTTGTACGCCCGCTTCTTCCACAAGCTCTTGCGCGACACCGGTCTGGTGAATTCCGATGAGCCGTTCAAGCGTTTGTTGACGCAAGGTATGGTGCTGGCCGATAGCTATTTCCGCGAAGACGCTACTGGCAAGATCACCTGGTACTCGCCGCTTGATGTCGACATTGTCGAACGCGATACCAAGGGCCGTATCGCCAAAGCGGTACTGCGTAGTGACGGCAAAGAAGTCACCTACGGCGGCATGACAAAAATGTCGAAGTCGAAGAATAACGGCATTGATCCGCAGTTGATGATCGACAAATACGGCGCCGATACCGTACGTCTGTTTATGATGTTCGCAGCTCCGCCTGAAGCAACATTAGAATGGTCAGATTCAGGGGTGGAAGGCGCGCAACGCTTTTTACGCCGTGTGTGGCGCTTAGTCGCGGACTACAAAGCCGTAGCAGAGCAAGAGCATAGCTCTGATTTCAGCGACTTAACCAGTACACAGGAAGACCTGCGCCGCGAAGTGCACCGTACCATCGAGAAAGTTTCTGATGATATGGGCCGCCGGCAAAACTTTAACACCGCAATTGCAGCAATTATGGAAGTGTTGAACAAACTCCAGAAAGCTGAACTGACCACTGCCGTTGATCGCAGCATTATGCGTGAGGCACTGGACGCAGTCGTGTTAATGTTAGCTCCTGTCACCCCGCACTTGAGTGAAGTGCTCTGGCAGCAGTTGGGTCATCAGGACGACATTACCTTTGCCTCATGGCCTGAAGTTGATACTTCGGCTTTAGTGGCATCGACGATCCTGGTTGTCATTCAGGTTAACGGTAAAGTTCGCGGTAAAATTAACGTTGCGGCTGACGCTGATCAGGCTTCGGTTATTGCTGCTGCGGTCGCCGACGAGAATGTCCAGCGCTTTATCGCGGACAAAACCATTCGCAAACAAATCTACGTGCCGGGTAAACTGGTAAATATTGTTGCGAATTAATGCAAGCTAAACACTGTTAGGACGATACATGCGTACATTGCTGCTTGGTGGGCTGATTTTTCTTCTGGTTGGCTGTGGTTTTCAACTGCAGGGCAATTACCAACTTCCTGCCGAGCTGGAGCAGTTACGCGTCAGCGCGCCACAGTTTAGTGAATTTGCCGATGAAGCCCGTGAGCGCTTTCGCCTCGCGGGCGCAACTCTGGTTAATGACAGTTCAGCAACCCACGTTGAGATCCTCAATGACAGTCTCAGCCGCCGTACCTTAAGCCTTTCAGCGAGTGGTCAGGTGGCAGAATACGAATTGATTTATGCGGTAAATTATCTGCTAGTCCCCCGCCAGGGGGAAAGTAAGGCACTGCAGGTTGAAGTTTATCGGGACTATCAGGATGACCCGAATTTTGCTCTGGCAAAAACCCGTGAACGCGAGGTCTTAGTTGCCGAAATGCGTGAACAGGCAGCGCAGCAACTGGTGCGTCAGGTCATCGCTCAGGTAAGCGAATAAGCCTATGCAATTAGCGCAACTGCAAGGTCACCTGCAACAGCACGGATTACCTGCATTAATTTGCGTGTTTGGCGATACGCCATTGCTGGTTGATGATGCCCTGCAATTGATTCGGCAGCAGGCCCGGCAACAAGGTATTGATGAGCGGCAACGCTTTATTCAGGACGCACAGTTTGACTGGGGTCAGTTACAAACCGACAGCGTGAATCTCGGACTCTTTTCCAGCCTGCGCATGATCGAAGTTGAACTGCCCGACGCCAAGCCGGGCCGCGAGGGAGCGGAGGCGTTAAAACGTTATTGCGCAGAGCTGCCCGACGACCAGATTTTGGTACTCACCGGGCCTAAACTCAAACAAGAGCAACTGAAAGCGAAGTGGTTTCAGCTGTTACAAGCCGCCGGCCCCGTCGTGCAGGCCAATAGTCCTGAACGCCGCCAGTTGCCACAGTTTATCCAACAACGGGCACAACGTTATCAACTGACTATTGATGGCCAGGCAACCCAGTTGCTGGCTGATTGGTTTGAGGGCAACCTGCTCGCCCTTGATCAGGAGTTGCAAAAGCTCGCGCTAATGGATGCTCCGCAGCCTTTAACCCCAGCGTTCATCACCGAGGCGGCACACGACCAGAGCCGGTTCACCGTGTTTGCGCTGCAGGAAGCGATTTTACAAGGCGACCTTACAAATGCCTTACGCCGCTTGCAACGCTTACTTGAGGAAGAAACTGAAATCGCCATTCTCAACTGGATGTTACAGCGCGAGGTGCAAAAACTGCAGCAACTGCAGCAACGCCAGTTAAGCAGCAAAGAGCTCATGTCCTTGGGCATCTGGCGCAATCAGGAAGCGGCCTACCGTGCATTCGCTCAGCGCGTACAGCCGCAATATCTTGCCCGGCTGCAGCAATTGCTGGTACGTCTTGAATTCGCGTTCAAGCGCGACTCCGGTGAATCGCTGGCGACCTTGTACTGCCATGCCCTTATCCTGTTATGCCAGCCGCAACGTGACCCTGAGTTTTTAAGCACATGTTACGCGTAATTTTTGGTGGCACCTTCGACCCCATCCACAATGGCCACGTGCTGACCTCACTCTTCGCCTTTCATTTATTAAAAGGTGATCAGCTGCATGTCATGCCCAGCGCCCAACCGCCCCATCGCGATTTTCCCGGCGCTAGCGCGGCTCAGCGTCTGGAAATGGTACGTCTGGCGTATGCCGATCAGCCAGACGTGTGCGCAGAGCCCTGGGAATTGCAACGCGAACGTACCTCCTACAGCTTGCTGACGTTACAGGAAATGCACAACCAGTGGCCGGAAGATAAGCTCGTATTTTTACTGGGCAATGATGCGTTTGCCAAACTCCACACCTGGCACGGCTGGCAACAACTCCTGGACGTTGCCCATTTAGCTGTTATGCAACGCCCCCACGAAACCAAAGAATGGTCGTCCGAAGTGCAGGCTTTAGCGCAACGCCATCAGGTGAAGGAAATTGATAAATTGCACCAAACCCCTAACGGCGCGATTATTTGCCTACCTACCCCCGAAATTGCATTATCAGCGACCGAGTTGCGCCAGGCTATGGCGGCACATGGCCCATGGGAGCAACACGTGCCTGCCGGCGTCGCGGATTACATTAAACAACAGCAACTCTATCAAACAGCTTAAGGCAACTGCTTTTCCGAAACAGTCGTGGTAAACTATGCGCCGTTAAAACCGTCTGTTTAGGAGAGTTTCACTTTTGCAAGCTGAACAATTACGCGACTTCGTTGTAGATAAATTAGAAGACCTCAAGGGTCGTGACATCAAAGTCCTTGATGTCCACGAACAAACTGACATTGCTGAGTACATGGTCGTTTGTTCAGGCAATTCAAAAACGCACGTCAAAAGTCTTGCCAACCACGTTGCCACTGAAAGCAAACACTCTGGTGTGCCCCCCATTGGTGTCGAAGGTGCTGACACTTCAGAATGGGTACTGGTTGATTTAGGCGATGTTGTCGTTCACATCATGCAGGAATCTATTCGTGACTTCTATGAGTTGGAAAAACTCTGGGGGCCGCGTTAATGCGCATCCAGCTGATTGCAGTTGGCCAGAAAATGCCAAGTTGGGTCAGCACTGGATTCGCCACCTACGCGAAGCGTTTACCGGCCGACTGTCAGTTACAGTTGATTGAGATTGCCGCCGGTAAGCGTGGCAAAAATGCCGATGTTGCGCGCCTGACCAGGCAAGAAGGTGAGGCAATGCTGGCCGCCATAGGTAAAGGTAATCGCGTCGTCACGTTAGAAGTCGAAGGTCGGCCGTGGGCAACACCGAAACTGGCCGAACGTCTCGCGGACTGGCAAATGGACGGCCGCGATGTCAGTTTACTAATTGGCGGACCTGAAGGTTTGGCCGAAGCTTGCAGCGCCATCGCCGATGAACGTTGGAGTTTATCTCCCTTAACCTTGCCACACCCCTTGGTGCGGGTTATTGTAGCTGAGGCTCTGTACCGAGCCTGGAGCATTAACGCCAACCACCCGTATCACCGTGATTAAGCATGAGAAGACGCCGTTCCACAATTCGTGATCATCACGCCGAGACAGCTCTGTTTGGTCGGCGCGTGGTGGTATCCTTAATTATTGTGGTCGCGGTCTTTGGCATATTGCTCGGCAATATGTACCAGTTGCAGGTTATCCAACATCAAAGTTTCCAGACCCGCTCCAACGATAACCGCATCAAAGTCGTGCCGCTGGCCCCGAATCGCGGCATTATTTATGATCGTGAAGGCCGTATTCTGGCCGAAAACCGTCCGGTATTAAGCTTAGAACTGATTCCTGAGCGTGTTAAAGATCTGGAAAGTACCGTAGCCCGTCTTGCTGAATTACTGAACATCAACGCTGAACAACTGCTGCGCTTCGAACGCAATCGTAAACGTGAGCGCCGCTTTGAACAGGTTATTCTGCTCGATCAACTTAACGAAGAACAGGCTGCTATTTTCGCGGCGCGCCAGCACGATTTCCCCGGAGTCAGCATCGAAGCGCGCCTGGTTCGGCATTACCCTTATGGTGAGAGTCTCACTCACGCATTGGGCTATGTTGCCAAGATTAACCAGCGCGACGCCCAGCGGCTCAAAGAGCAAGGCCTGGACGCCAACTACGCCGCAACCCGAACCATCGGCAAGCTTGGCGTTGAAGGTTACTACGAAGAACAACTGCACGGCGCAGTGGGTTACCAGCAGGTTGAAGTGGATATTCACGGGCGTTCATTAAGAACGCTGGAAATTGAGCCACCGATCCCGGGTCAGGATCTGGTGTTGGAGATTGACATCGCGCTGCAACAAAAAGCACAGGAAATATTAGGTGACAACCGTGGCTCTATCATTGTCATGGACCCGCGTGATGGCGCGATAATGGCAATGATTAGTCAGCCCAGCTACGATCCCAACTGGTTCGCCCGGGGGATTTCCGTTGATCAATATCGGGGACTGCTAAATTCGCGTCACTCACCGCTGCTCAACCGTGCTACGCAAGGTGGTTATCCGCCGGCTTCAACCATCAAGCCGCAGCTCGCTATCGTTGGTTTAGAAGAAGGTATTATTACCACCGACACACAAATCTGGGATCCGGGCTGGTTCCAGATTAAAGGTGTCGACCACCGCTACCGCGACTGGTTGTCCTGGGGCCATGGTTGGGTCGACGTCGACCGTGCCATTGTCGAGAGCTGCGATACTTTTTACTACGATTTGGCGTTAAATCTGGGCATCGATACCATTTCTGAGCATATGGTGGGTTATGGTTTTGGCGAACTCACCGGCATTGATATCGGTGAAGAATCGTCGGCTGTTATGCCGAGTCGGGGCTGGAAACGTGCTCGCTTTAACCAACCCTGGTATGCGGGTGAAACCGTATCTATTGGTATCGGCCAGAGTTATTGGACCGTTACCCCGATGCAACTTGCGGTCGCCACTGCTGTGGTTGTCAATCGCGGCAGCCGACCGGTCCCGAGATTATTACGCGCCATCCGCGATGGCGGCGTCGAACTACCTGCAGTGCACGAACAAAAGCCGCCGGTACAGCTGAACAACCCGGAGAATTGGAGTGTTGCACTTAATGCTATGGAAGATGTTGTCAGCAGCGTTAAAGGTACCGCCCGCACAGCGTTTAAAGGCGCCACCTACACCTCCGGTGGAAAAACGGGTACGGCACAGGTTCGCAGCATTGGCCAGGACGAAGAGTATGACGCGGAAACCACTGCCGAAAAATACCGGGATAACGCCATGTACGTTGGCTACGCTCCGGTCGAGGCGCCAGAGATGGTGGTCATAATCACTGCCGAAAACGTGGTTGGCGGTGGCGGTAGTGTTGCCGCACCGATGGCGCGCAAGCTTATGGACTTCTATTTTCAAGACGAACCCGTGGTAGGTGAAAATGCACCCTGATCAGCAACGCACTTCATTACTACAGCGCGTGCACATGGACGCTCCACTTCTGTTCGCGCTGCTTATCACTGCGGTGGTGAGTATTTTTACGGTTTATTCTGCCAGCGGTGAAAATCTTGGTATGACAGAGCGCCAGGCTATTCGCGTAGGTGCTGCGTTCTTCGCGATGTTCGTCATCGCACAGATTCCGCTGGACACGGTTCAACGCTGGTCATTGCCACTGTTTGCGGTAGGTATTGTGCTGCTGCTTGCAGTACTGCTGGTTGGCGAGTCCAGTAAGGGTGCACAACGCTGGTTGAATCTTGGCTTTATTACTATTCAACCATCAGAAATTATGAAGCTCGCGGTGCCCATGGCGGTCGCCTGGTATATCGCTGAACAGGGTCTGCCGCCGACCTTGAAACGTCTCGCCGGTGCCTTTCTGTTACTGCTGATACCGGTATTGATGATCGCCAAACAGCCCGATTTAGGCACCTCGTTGCTGATCGCCTCATCCGGTATTTTTGTGTTATTCCTCGCCGGCATGTCCTGGAAGATCATTACCTTTTTTGCCGTTGCTATCGGTTCATTTACGCCGATACTGTGGATTTTCCTGATGCGGGATTATCAGCGCCAGAGAGTACTTACTTTCCTCAACCCCGAGCGCGATCCATTGGGCGCAGGCTACCAGATCATCCAGTCGAAAATTGCGATAGGCTCCGGCGGAGTTGAAGGTAAAGGCTGGTTGCAGGGCACCCAGTCGCAACTTGAATTTCTGCCCGAGCGGCATACCGATTTTATTTTCTCGGTGTTTAGTGAAGAATTTGGTCTGGTCGGCGTAATCGGCTTGTTCTTGCTCTATGGTTTTATCATCTTTCGCGGCATGATTATCGCCATGCGCGCGCAACGGGTGTATCAGAAATTACTCGCCGGTAGTCTTACTATGACCTTCTTCATTTATGTCATGGTAAATGTCGGTATGGTATCCGGGTTACTGCCGGTCGTTGGTGTACCACTGCCTTTGATTTCTTATGGTGGGACATCAATGGTGACATTGCTCGCCGGCTTTGGTTTACTAATGGCTATTGCCACCAACCGCCGCTTAATTCATGCTTAAGTTTATTAAGCGCTGACCACGATAACCCGGGAGATAGGTATGCTCAAACAACTCACACGAAGCATCGCAGCTGCAGCTCTACTAACCTGTACCACCAGTTATGCCGCCACCGACGCTTTGACCGCTGAGCAATTAGCATTTATTGACGAACTTGTCGTGGAGCACGGCTTCGAGCGCGAAGCGCTGGCCGCACTGTTAAGTCAGACCGAGCCTAATCAAGAAATTCTGGATGCCATTCAACGCCCATGGGAAGCCAAACCATGGCATCAGTATTATCCGATTTTTCTCACTGAAAAACGCTTAGCCGCAGGACTTGAGTTTTGGCAGGAACATGCTGAAACTTTAGCCCGCGCCGAGCAACAATTTGGCGTTCCGGCAGAAGTTATTGTTGCCATTATTGGTGTTGAAACCTTTTACGGTAGTTATTTAGGCAAGTATCAAGTGCTTGATGCACTCACCACGCTAGGGTTCCATTACCCACCGCGGCAGACATTTTTCCGCTCAGAACTTAAAGAGTTTCTGTTACTAACCCGGGCGGAGAAACTATCTCCGACAGAGCTTAAGGGATCGTACGCCGGCGCTATGGGTTATGGTCAGTTCATTTCGTCATCATACCGCCATTATGCGATCGATTTTGATGCCGATGGGGTCCGTGACCTGCTGTCCAATCCAGTCGATGCCATTGGTAGCGTGGCCAACTACTTTTTGAAAAATGGCTGGCGTCCGCAACAACGCGTCGCGGTAGAGCTACCCGCGACAGCAGCAAATGCCGACCTGGCCAGCGATGGACTCAAGTTAACCGCCACTATTGCGGAACTGCAGAAGCAAGGTCTCGACTTGCCGGAAAATACCGAACTCGACGGCGACATGAAAGCCAAAGTATTTCGTTTTGAACAACCCGATGACGCCGATTACTGGCTCGGTTTGCATAACTTTTACGTGATTACCCGTTACAATCGCAGCCCGCTCTATGCGATGGTAGTCCACCAGTTTAGTCAGCAGCTCGCTGCTGCCCGTTAAAGGAATTTCCGGCCATGCAACGCGTCCTTGCCATAGTTTTGACGTTACTGCTAATCGGTTGTAGCACAGCCCCGAAAAGTCGTTACAGTCAAACCCATGACAGTATACCGTCGCGGCTGCCGACCTCTGCTGAACTAGTCGAGCCAATTCCAAAGGTAGAAGTGCCAAGCCGACAAGGTAACCGCACCTATTCACTTTTCGGGCAGACCTATAACATCTTGCCTGACGCCCGCGGTTTCACCGATGAAGGAATGGCTTCATGGTATGGCGAAAAGTTTCATGGCCACCTGACCTCAAATGGTGAGATTTACGATATGTACGCCATGAGTGCCGCGCATAAAACCTTACCCTTGCCTACTTATGTGCGGGTCACTAATTTGGCGAATCAACGTTCTGTCGTTGTCCGGGTCAATGACCGCGGCCCATTTCACGATAACCGTATCATCGACCTTTCCTATGTGGCCGCCTACAAGCTTGGTATGCTTGCGACAGGAACGTCACGGGTGCGTATCGAGGCCCTCCACCCTGAAGCTGAAAATCAACAACTCGCGGTGACCACGCCGTTAGAGGCGGTGAACCAGGCTCAGTTCTATGTCCAGGTCGTTGCCGGCAGCGATCGAAATCGCCTAACCCAAGAAGCTGAAAAGTTGGCACAAATCTATCAGGTCCCTGCAACTACTCAGGCAAAAAATGGTCTACACGCTGTGATGCTGGGACCCTTTGCTGAACCACAAACGGACAAGCTGCTTAATCAACTTCGTGCAGACGGTTATACTGACGTTTTTCGCGTACCAGTCAGCCCTTAGCACTGGCCTTTTATCGAACTAAAGTGCGCAACTATGTTAGTATTTGCGCGATGTATTCTTACTAACGATGACAACTAGAGACAATCCGACCATGCATTCTGTATTTAAACAGTTGATTCGAACTGTTGCACTGCTCGCTGGTGCAACCGCCCTCGTCGCGCAAGCTTCGATTATTCCACCGCCTCCGAAAGTGAATGCCAAAGGTTATATCCTGATGGATTACACCACCGGCTATGTGATTGCGGAAGGTAATGCGGATGAGCAGCTTGCTCCGGCGAGTCTGACCAAAATGATGACCAGCTATATTATCGGCCGGGAGATCCAGGAGGGTCGTATTCATCCATCCGATTTGGTTACCATTAGCGAGAACGCCTGGGCTAAGAATTTCCCTGAATCGTCAAAGATGTTTATTGAAGTAGGTAAGCAGATTAGCGTTGCCGATCTTAATCGTGGCATCATCATCTCATCGGGTAACGATGCCTGTGTTGCCATGGCAGAGCATATCGCCGGCAGTGAGTCAGCTTTTGCTGACCTGATGAACAATTATGCGTTCGAACTCGGCATGACCAACACGCATTTCTCCAATAGCCACGGTCTGCCTGACCCAGAGCAATATACCTCGCCTCGCGATATGGCCATTCTGGGTGCCGCTCTGATTCGTGATGTGCCGGAAGAGTACGCCATCTACTCAGAGAAAGAATTTACGTTCAATTCTATTAAGCAGTACAACCGCAATTCATTATTGTGGGATGCCAGTATGAATGTTGACGGCATTAAAACCGGACATACCGAGGAAGCTGGCTATAGTCTGGTAACCTCAGCCGTCGAAGGCGACACGCGATTAGTTGCTGTAGTTATGGGTACCACCAGCGAACAGGCGCGCAAAATCGAGAGCAAGAAGCTACTTAACTATGGCTTCCGTTATTATGAAACCGTGCAAGCTTACAGTGCCGGCGATAGCTTTGTTGATCAACGCGTGTGGGGCGGTGAGCAGGACACGGTACAATTGGGGATCGCCGAAGATGCGATAATTACGCTACCCCGCGGCCAACGTGAGAACCTGAAAGCCAGCATTCAACTTGATGCTGAACTCGAAGCACCAGTTAGCAAAGGCGTACAAGTAGGTACCGTTAGCATTGAGCTGGATGGCGAAACAATTGCCCGCTATCCGTTAGTTACCCTTTCTGATGTCGCTGAAGGCGGGCTCTTTAAGCAACTGACCGACTGGGTTGTCCGTAAATTTAACGAAGAGTAACACTGCAAATGAGCGGTTTAGTCTATCTTAATGGCGAATGGCTCGTTCCTGAACAAGCGAAAGTCTCGGTCTTTGACCGGGGCTTTTTGTTTGCGGACGGCATTTATGAAGTTATACCTGTCTATCACGGCCGGCCGTTTCTCGCTCAATACCATCTGGATCGACTGCACCGCTCACTGGCTGCAATTGCCATTCCCGATCAGCCGGACGCGTTCTGGCAATCGTTGGTTGTCGAACTTATTGATCGTAATGAGATGCAGAATGGCCTCATCTACTTTCAGGTAACCCGTGGTGCCGAAAGCAAACGTTCGCACTTACCACAGGGGCCTGTCACCCCCACTATCTTTGCCAGCATATCGCCCCTTGAACTGCACTGGGATACTCCGGAGCCAGCTAAAGTTGTGCTATGTGAAGATATCCGTTGGCTGCGCTGTGATATAAAAAGCATCAGCCTGCTCGGTAATATCATGCTGAAACAGTACGCCCAGCAACAGGCGGCGATTGAACCTATGTTACATCGTGACGGTAGCGTTACCGAAGGGGCCTCCAGTAATTATTTCGCGGTAAAAGACGGCGTAATTTTTACCGCTCCAAGGGATAACTTGATTTTGCCCGGAATTACCCGCATGTGGGTACTGGAATTAGCACAGCAGCTCAAGTTACCGGTTCGTGAAGAAGCCTTCCACATTTCTGAGCTAGCGCAACTCGATGAGCTTTTCCTTACCAGCTCGAGTCGCGAGGTACAGCCGATTGGCCAAATAGATGATATAATTATTGGCAATGGCCGCTGTGGTCCGTTAACGCAGAAGTTAATCGAGGCGTTCCACGAAAGTAAGCGCGCGCATTTAGCATAGGAGTTACAGATGCAGAAAACCCGTTTCGATGAACTGGTCGAGTTCCCTTGCAACTTTACCTTTAAGGTTATGGGCCTGGCTAAGCCAGAGCTTCCAGATGCCGTCGTCGCGGTCGCACAAGAACATGCGCCGGGTGATTACACTCCGGCAGTTAAGCCAAGTAGTAAGGGCAATTACCATTCTGTATCGATTCAGATCCGAGTCGAAAGTCAGTCACATGTTGAAACCCTTTACCGGGCACTGGCGGCAATTGAAGATGTCCGTTATGTGCTCTGATTTAATTGTCCGACAGCTTGGCCGGCAAGCCTATGAGCCGGTTTGGCATGCCATGCAGGCATTTACTGATGAGCGTGACGCCAACACCCCTGATGAGCTCTGGGTACTTGAACACGACCCTGTGTTTACCCAGGGGCAGGCAGGTAAAGCTGAGCATATTCTCGCTCCCGGTGATATCCCGGTGGTGAAAGTCGATCGCGGCGGACAAGTGACCTACCATGGGCCGGGTCAGCTCGTGGTTTACTTTCTGCTGGATATCCGACGCCTCAAAATTGGTGTCCGTCAGCTGGTGAACCATATCGAAAATACTATCGTAAAGGTCATGGCTGAAGCCGGTATTGAAGCTAATGCGCGACCCGACGCACCAGGTGTTTATGTCGATGGCGCTAAATTATGCTCATTAGGTCTAAGAATTCGCAAAGGCTGTTCATTTCATGGACTAGCACTAAATGTTAATATGGATCTCAGTCCATTTTTACGCATCAACCCTTGTGGTTATGCAGGAATGCAGATGGTGCAGAGTAAAGAGTTAGGCGGCCCGGCAACTGTCTCTGCGGCAGCCGAACGGGTTACTGCCCTATTTGCCGAACAGCTCGGTTACCACAACATTCACGAACACACAGGATTCGACAACAATTATGTCCAAGCCAGTTAGAGTTGAACCCGGAGTAAAACTTCGCGACGCCGATAAAATGGCTCTCATTCCGGTGAAAGTCGTCCCAACTGAGCGGGATCAGATGCTCCGCAAACCTGAGTGGCTGAAAGTTAAGCTTCCAGCCTCCACACAACGCATTGACGAAATAAAACAAGCGATGCGCAAGCATGGCTTACATTCGGTCTGTGAAGAGGCATCCTGCCCAAATTTACCTGAGTGTTTCAATCATGGTACCGCGACCTTTATGATTCTTGGCGCGATTTGTACCCGTCGTTGTCCGTTTTGCGATGTCGCTCACGGGCGTCCTCTGCCCCCGGATCCAGAAGAGGCAGTCAAACTCGGTGCAACCATTCGTGACATGAAAGTCAAATACGTGGTGGTTACCTCTGTTGACCGTGATGATCTGCGCGATGGTGGCGCACAACACTTTGCCGACTGTATCCGGGAGATCCGTGCCGAAAGCCCGGGTATTCAGGTTGAAGTACTGGTGCCGGATTTCCGTGGCCGTATGGATGTCGCACTCGATATTTTAAGTGGTGAAGCGCCCGACGTATTCAACCACAACCTGGAAACTGTGCCGCGCATGTATAAAGCAGCGCGCCCTGGAGCGAATTACCAGTGGTCACTCGATTTGCTGCAGCGCTATAAAGAAGCACGTCCGGATATTCGTACCAAATCAGGTTTAATGGTAGGCCTTGGCGAAACCAATGAAGAGATTCTCGAAGTTATGCGCGATCTACGTGCCCATGACGTCGACATGCTGACCATTGGTCAATATCTGCAACCGAGTCGCCACCACTTACCGGTAACACGCTACGTGCATCCTGACGAGTTCGAGATGTTCCGGAAAGAAGGTGTGAAAATGGGCTTTACCCACATCGCCAGCGGTCCATTAGTACGCTCGTCATACCATGCTGACTTACAAGCGGCCGGTAAAGAAGTTAAATAACAGCTTCAACTAAACAGGAAGGCTAGCCATGAGTACGCTGATTTGGTGTTTGCTAATTGCGGGGTTATTGCCAATTGCTGCGAAAGCGCCAGTGGTTTATTTTCAAAACCGTGATAGTGGCTATGACAATCGACATCCACGTGCTCAGCAGCAACGTTTGACCGGCATAGGTGCGCGCGCCGTCGCTGGTCATTACAATGCTTACGAAGCTTTTCCGTTATTTGCGGCGGCAGTATTGCTGGTCATCGCTACGGGACATGTCGGGATTGTCAATCAGTGGTTGGCTGTTGCTTTTGTCGGCCTGCGTATTCTCTATCATGTTCTCTATCTTGCCAACCGGGACAAGTTACGCAGTTTAGTCTGGTTTCTTGCCCTGCTCTGTCCGGTGATCATGATCGCGCAGACAGCTACCGCATTGTCACTTTAAGCGACGCAACATTTCGAGATAAATCGGTGGCCATACATTCACGTCGTGGTATTCCATGGCAGTCATTCGGGCCACCGGTTTCCAGCTATAGACACCAGTGACGGCCGCACAGGTGTTACTGGGAAATAAACCTACCGTTACTGTTTCATCCGAGCCCAGGCGCCACTTTCCGTTGCCATCCGGTTGGCCTAACTGGCGCCAGTCGTCAACGGCTTCATGCCATGGCAGACGCTGCCATAGCGCCTTGAGCCCGTCACTGGAAAGTTGGTCGTTGCTGGTGGTCACTACATTAACTGAAAGGTGGTGGTAATCGCCTTCACAGTAGTCTCTGGCCAGGTTAGCCGACATCGCATATTCGTCGGCAAAACCCAACCAATGGCCGATTTCATGGGCGAGAACATCAATACCGGCAGAGATTGGCAACACCATCTGCCAGGTGCTGGCACTGGCAATCAGGGGCTCGTCAGCGACAAAGACCAGTTGCCGCTGGTGCAGCTCGCGGGGCAACAATGCTAAATCACACTGCTGACTGCCGCGACCACGGGTTGCGCCGCAATTCAGATCCTTGAGGTCGTGATACCAGCGCACTGAAAAACAATTCGAAAATTCTGCCAGAGGATGCTCTGGCCACTGCGCCAATGTTTGCAGCACGGGTTCAGCCTGACCTTCAGGCAACCACAATTGCACTGGTAAATCATCGGCTTCGCACGCAGCTCCAGTAGCGATCGCATAGCCCGGTTGATAGTTCGCCGTCTTGTCGCTCGAATACCATGAGGCTAAGGTCAGACTTGGTAAATTCTGCGAAATCTGTGCGCTCTTCGCAGTCTGTATCAGCCCACACATGGAGAGCAGCACCGCTGCAACGGACGCGGCATTACTTAACTTTTTCCGCATTGGCTTGCTGTTGACTCCAATCCATCTCAATTCCGGCATAACGATGCTCTAAAAACATATACACATTCGTTGTCAGTGCCAACCGGAAATAAACTGCGGCGGTATCCCACTCGCCTTCTAACTGTTTAAGCTTGCCCAGATAGAAGTAAGCTTCGCACATCCGCTCAGTAAGCGTTTCATCAGCAGCCAGCCCCTTGGTTGCATAAGCGGTCAGGAAGTCTTGTTCGCTGGTGGCGCCAAGGTACAAATCAACAACATGCCAGGCCCAGGCTTCATTGCTATGCTCCAGACGCGCTTTGGCAAGATTTTGCTGCGCCGCCTCAGGTGTTAATTCAACTGCGGCAAGATAGCGCCAAATCGCCCGATAAGGATCGCTGGGATCCGTCTCAAAGTAACGTGAAAAGTCATCTGCCGCGAGATCAAAGCGATTATCGTAATAGGCCGCAACGCCACGATTTAAATAGGCATAAGGATGCTCAGGTTCCAGCTCGAGAACCGACTCAAACGCCTCATAAGCATAATCAAACTGCCCGACCTGAGTGTAATGAATACCCAGGTAATTATAGGCATCAGCCAGGCGTGGCTGGTAATCGAGGGCACGATTAAAGTCGATCCGCGCGAGCGTGGTCAGGCCCAGAGCATCGTACAAACTGCCACGGCGATACAGCAGTTGCCCCATCGCCTCAGCATCAAGCTGTTCACGTTCCTGCGCCATGATTTCGGTTAATTTTGCCAATTCAAGCTGAAACCTGCTATCGGGGGCTTGCGGCTCTACCACTACGAGGTTTGCAAGCGTAGCGTTATTCTGTGCAGGGGTCGTTGTGCAGCCAGTGATGCCTAAGCAACAAACAAACATTAACCAGCCAACGCGATTAAAACTCATGAGTACTCCTGAATACCTATCCTTGCGTTCATCATAGCGCACCTTGGCAGAAAAAAGAAAAGGGGCCGAAGCCCCTTTCCATCTTGCAATTGTAAGCTGATTTATTCAGCTTCGTCCTGACCTTGCTCCGGGCTGGCTTCAGCTGCTGGCTGCGCTGCTTCTGCAGGCTTCTCAGCGGCTTCTTTCATGCTCAGACGGACACGACCCTGACGATCAATTTCTAACACTTTAACTGGCACGATGTCGCCAACGTTAAGGTATTCATTGACATCATTCACGCGCTCTTCAGCGATTTGTGAAATATGTACCAAGCCATCTTTACCAGGCAGAATGGTCACGAACGCGCCGAAATCGACGATACGTGCAACTTTACCCTGATAGATACGACCTACTTCGACATCTTCAGTCAACTCTTTGATGCGGTCAATTGCGGCTTGCGCTGATTCTTGATCAGTCGCTGCAATGCGAACCGTACCGTCATCGTTGATTTCGATGTTAGTGTTGGTTGACTCAGTAAGCTCACGAATCACCGCTCCGCCTTTACCAATCACGTCACGGATCTTGTCCGGGTTGATCTTCATCGTGTGATAACGCGGGGCGTAATCAGACAGCTCCTGGCGCGCACCAGAAATTGCGTCGTCCATCACATTCAGGATGTGTAAACGCGCAGCTTTGGCTTGCTCAAGTGCCTTTTCCATGATTTCACGAGTGATACCGTCAATTTTGATATCCATCTGCAAGGCAGTTACGCCCTCTTTGCTACCCGCTACTTTAAAGTCCATGTCACCCAGGTGATCTTCATCGCCCAGGATGTCAGATAGAACGACGAACTTGTCGCCTTCTTTAACCAGACCCATAGCGATACCGGCAACTGAAGCTTTAATAGGTACACCAGCGTCCATCAATGCTAACGAGGTACCACATACTGAAGCCATTGAGCTTGAACCATTTGATTCAGTGATTTCAGAAACCACACGAATGGTGTATGGGAATTCTTCCTGGCTTGGCATAACAGCTTGAACACCGCGCTTCGCCAAACGGCCATGACCGATTTCACGACGCTTAGGTGAACCGACAAAACCCGTTTCACCAACACAGTACGGAGGAAAGTTATAATGCAGCATAAAGCGGTTGTTGCTTGAACCGATCAAGTCATCAATCATCTGCGCATCACGCTCTGTACCCAAAGTCGCAGCGACTAAGGCCTGTGTCTCACCGCGGGTAAATACCGCAGAACCGTGCACACGTGGCAACATACCAGTCGCGATATCCAATGCACGAACCATGTCCGGTTCACGCCCATCGATACGCTTCTCACCAGCAATAATACGGCGACGGACCACATCACTCTCAAGACCGTGGAACAGGTTACCGATTTGTTTCGCGTCTAAGGTTTCGTCTTCGGCAGTCAGCTTTTCGATCACTTCGTCGCGAAGCTTTTTGACTTGCTCATAACGCTCTGTCTTTTCAGTGATGCGGTAGGCTTCACCGATACCTTCTTCTGCCAACGCTTTGATTTTGTTAAGCAGTTCTTCGTTGGTCGCCGGAGCTTCCCATTCCCACTTCGGCTTACCAGCTTCAGCAGTGAACTCATTAATATTTTCGATCACGGTTTGCATCTGCTCGTGACCATAAACAACAGCGCCCAACATGGCATCTTCTGACAGCAATTGTGCTTCGGACTCAACCATCAATACGGCATTGTTGGTACCGGCGACAACCAGATCGAGCTTAGACTCAGTCAGTTCGTCTAGGGTAGGGTTCAATACGTATTCATCATTGATGACACCAACACGAGCCGCACCGATCGGACCAGCAAAAGGGACGCCTGCAATGCAAAGTGCTGCAGAAGCACCAATCAAAGCCACAATATCAGGGCTAATTTGAGGATTTACAGAAACGACGGTAGCAATGATTTGCACTTCGTTTTTGAAACCTTCAGGGAAAAGTGGACGAATTGGACGGTCAATCAAACGCGAGGTCAGAGTTTCACCTTCTGACGGACGACCTTCACGCTTGAAGAAACCACCTGGGATTTTACCCGCAGCGTAAGTACGTTCTTGATAATTAACTGTAAGTGGGAAGAAATCTTGCCCTTCATTGGCTTCTTTCTTAGCAACAACAGTAACCAATACTGTTGTGTCATCCATACTGGCAAGTACTGCGCCAGTCGCTTGGCGCGCCATCGCGCCGGTTTCTAATGTTACGGTATGACGGCCGTATTTAAATTGTTTTGTAATCGGATTCACGTTTTTTTCCTTTACCTTCTTCTCTTTAAATACAATTTCGTTATTGGATATTAGATATTAGTTATTAGTTATTAGTTGAATAACCAATACCTCACTCTACTAACCAATATCTAATAACCAATAACGCTTTCGATGTTTACTAACCAATAACGCTTTCGATTTCGATTTTCTATAAGTAAAAAGGGGCCTTGCGGCCCCTTTTTGAACAGTGCTTAGCGACGTAAACCGAGTCGCTCAATCAGAGATGCATAACGCTGATTGTCTTTACGCTTCAGGTAGTCCAACAGTTTACGACGTTGGCTTACCATGCGTAACAGACCACGACGTGAGTGGTGATCTTTCGCGTGTTCTTTAAAGTGGCTTTGCAGCTCGTTAATGTTTGCAGTTAGCAAAGCAACCTGGACTTCTGGCGAACCAGTGTCATTTTCAACTTGCCCAAATTCTTTAACGATTTCAGCTTTTTTTGCCGCAGTTAGTGACATAAAGTACTCCTAGTTTAGATAAAATATCGGTGCCAATCACTAATTCAGCATCGATGGAATCGCCAAGCATTATACGGACTCACCTAGGGTTTAGCAATGCTTAGCACTCGCTTTGGGGTAATTTTATCACCCCGCCAGCTGCCTAACCCAAGTAACGCATCATCACTTTCGCGTTTAACCCTTAACACCTCATGATCTACATCCGTCTGACCAGCCACGGGAGCGGCTGGATTACCCGCGACAAAGCGCACCGCATCAGCATCTACAACCCAAACTTGAGGTATTTGCTGGACCACCGAGTCACATGGTAACAAGAGTGCATCCAGCGCGCGGTAATCCCCCTGTTCCGGATCACATTGTGCTGCCAGATGTTCGAGCTCCGCGAGCGTATGCATAGGCCCTTCGACACCTTCAATCCAGGTTCGCCGTAACGCACTGACATAGGCTCCACAGCCAAAATATTGGCCCATATCGTCAATCAGGGTTCGAATATAGGTACCTTTGCTGCAGGTTACTTCCAGACTTAAATAATCACCTGAAAATTCCAGCAGACGAATACTCCGGATTACTATCTCACGTGACTTGCGTGGTACCTCGATGCCCTGCCGCGCGTAATAATACAGCGGTCGGCCTTCATATTTTAACGCTGAAAACATTGATGGTGACTGCTGTTGCGGGCCCAGGAAATGTTGCAATGCGCGTTCTAGCGTGGCGTTGTCTAAGTTGACTTCACGTTGTTCGACAACCTCACCTTCGCCGTCGCTGGTGGTGGTTCGCACACCTAAGTGTGCTGTCACTTCATAGGTTTTATCGGCTTCAAGGGCAAAATGCGACAGCTTTGTCGCTTCGCCAAAGCATAAGGGCAGGATGCCTGTCGCCAGTGGATCTAACGCGCCCGTATGTCCGCCTTTGCGGGCATTAAAAAAACGCCGCACCTTTTGCAGTGCGGCGTTTGAGGTTAGTTCCAGAGGCTTGTCTAAGACAATCACGCCGCTAATATCGCGACCCGATTTACGTCGTCCCATTAATCGTCTCCGTTGTCATCCTTCGGGGTATGGCGTTGTTCGTCGCGACGAACGGCTTCATCCACCAATTTCGACATCCGAATACCTTCATTCAACGACGGGTCATGCACAAACCGGAGTTCAGGCATGATCCGGGCTTTCACCCGTTTACCAAGTAAAGAACGGACAAAACCAGCGGCATTATTAAGTACCTTCAGGGCCTGCTTTACCTGCTCTTCGTCATCCTGCATAAAGGTAACGAATACTTTGGCATAGGCAAGGTCTCGGGATACTTCTACGTCCGATACAGTCACCATCGACACGCGTGGATCTTTGATTTCGCGTTGCAATATCAGCGCAATTTCACGCTGATATTGCTGACCAACCCGTTCTGTACGACTATAGTCTTTCGCCATAAGGGTTAGAGACTCCGCTCAATTTGTACGGTTTCGAAAACTTCGATCTGGTCGCCGACTTTAACATCGTTGTAATTCTTCACACCGATACCACATTCCATACCGGCACGAACTTCCGCGATGTCATCTTTAAAGCGGCGTAGTGATTCAAGCTCACCTTCGTAGATAACTACATTGTCACGCAATACGCGAATCGGTGCTGAACGCTTGACCACACCTTCGGTAACCATACAACCTGCGATGGCACCAATCTTCGGTGATTTAAACACGTCGCGGACTTCCGCCAGACCAATGATTTGTTGCTTAAATTCAGGCGCCAACATGCCACCCATTGCCAACTTAATTTCATCAATCAAGTCATAGATGACGCTGTAATAGCGTAAGTCGACAGCTTCCTGCTCGATAACCTTCTTCGCCGCAGCATCTGCACGTACGTTAAAGCCTACGATGATAGCGTCTGAAGCGCCTGCCAACGATGCGTCGGTTTCAGTGATACCACCAACACCGCTGCCGATAATGTTAACTTTAACTTCATCGGTAGACAGTTTCTGCAACGAGTCAGCAATAGCTTCAAGTGAACCCTGAACGTCTGATTTCAAGACCACATTCAGCTCTTTCACGTCGCCTTCTTCCATGTTCGCAAACATGTTCTCCAGTTTCGCTTTCTGCTGTTTCGCAAGCTTAACCTCACGATATTTACCCTGACGGTAGTTGGCTACTTCACGTGCTTTCCGCTCGTCTTTGACCACGGTCGCTTCGTCACCGGCTTGCGGTACACCCGACAGACCTAAAATCTCAACGGGAATAGACGGACCTGCTTCTTTTACATCACGGCCAAGCTCATCACGCATGGCACGAATACGACCGTATTCAAGACCACACAAGACGATATCGCCCTGGCGTAAGGTGCCTTCCTGAACCAGGATTGAAGCAACTGGACCGCGACCTTTATCAAGCCGTGATTCAATCACGATACCGTGCGCCATACCATCGGCAACCGCTTGCAAATCAAGTACTTCTGATTGCAACAGGATGGCTTCGAGTAAGCTATCAATACCTTCACCGGAGTGCGCTGACACTGGCACGAACTGCACCTCACCGCCCCAGTCTTCCGGGATAACGTCGCGCTGCGCTAATTCGTTTTTCACCCGGTCAGGATCAGCTTCTGGCTTATCCATTTTATTAATGGCGACAACGATGGGTACGCCTGCGGCTTTCGCATGCTGGATAGCTTCCAGCGTCTGTGGCATAACGCCATCATCAGCTGCAACGACCAGAATAACGATATCCGTGGCACCCGCACCGCGCGCTCGCATTGAAGTAAAGGCGGCGTGTCCGGGGGTATCCAGGAACGTGATCATGCCATGATCGGTTTCCACGTGATACGCACCAATATGCTGAGTAATACCACCAGCTTCGCCGGACGCAACTTTGGCTTTACGAATGTAATCGAGTAGCGATGTTTTACCGTGGTCAACGTGACCCATAACGGTAACTACCGGAGCGCGTGGCGCCTTCGGCTTGCTGTCATCTTCGTTACGATCCGCAAGAACTTCCTGTTCCAATGCATTATCGCTTACCAGCACCACTTTATGACCCATTTCTTCGACCACCAATGAGGCAGTTTCCTGGTCAAGAACCTGGTTAATGGTAACCATCTCACCCATCTTCATCATGGTTTTGATGACTTCACTTGCTTTAATCGCCATACGGCTTGCAAGCTCACCAACGGTGATGGTTTCGCCGAGCTTAACTTCGCGCTCTACTGGCGCAGCTGGCTTATTAAATGCTTGCTGCAAGGTTGAACGTTTAGAGCCCTTACGACGTTTTTCACGACGCGGATTCTCATCACGTTCATCATCACCACGGCGACGCTTCTGCTTTTTACGATTACGACGCTCTTCATCAACGTCCTGCTCGTCTTCGGCTTCTTTCGCGTACTCTGAGGTAGTGAAGTGAACATCTTCCTGTTCGGCTTGCTTGCGTTTGGCTTCTTCTTCCTGCCAACGCGCGGAGTTTTCTTCCGCCAATTTACGTGCTTCTTCAGCTTGTTGCGCTGCTTCAGCTTCAGCTTTCTTACGAGCTTCTTCTTCTTGCTTCTTCCGCAAGCGCTCAGCTTCTGCTTTCGCCTCGTCAGCCTTCTTACGCTCTTCAGGCGTCATTGCCGCGCGTTTCTCGGCTTCAGCCTTGGCTTTGGCTTTTTCTTTCTCTTTGCGTGCTGCTTCTTGCTTCGCTTTTTCTTCAGCAGCTTTTTTCTCGGCCTTCGCTTTCGCTTCTGCCGCTGCCTTCGCCTCTTCTTCCTGACGTTTCGCTTCAGCTGCAATGCGTTCTTGCTCAGCTTTTTCCTGCTCGGCCTTCTGCTCGTCTTCCAGCGTAGAGCGCTTCACGTAGGTACGCTTTTTCCGCACTTCAACTTGCACTGACTTATTCTTACCCGGGCCACCGCCAATGCTAAGGGTGCTTTTCTCTTTACGTTTCAGCGTCATTTTACTCGGCTCTTGCGGGCCTTTGCCGCCATGCGACTTATTCAAATGCGCCAACAACGCTTGCTTTTCGTCTTCAGTGACCGAATCGCCCGGCTGCTTTTTCATGCCAGCCTCAGCAAACTGCGTCACTAAACGATCAACTGTCGTACCTACATCTTTAGCTAGTTTATCCAGCGTTACTTCATCCATAGTCTGTCGTACCCCCGTTGATCTTATTCTTCGTCACCGAACCAGCAAATATTACGCGCCTGCATAATTAGCTCACCAGCTCGTTGCTCGGTTAATTCTTCAATTTCTGCGAGATCGTCAATGCCTTGTTCAGCCAAATCTTCCAGGGTAATGATACCTTTGCTGGCTAGCACATAGGCCAGGTGACGGTCTAAACCTTCAAGGTTTAGTAAGGTCTCATCCGGTTCGACGCTCTCTAGCGATTCTTCATCGGCCAGCGCTTTAGTAGTTAATACTCCGCGCGCCCGATTCCGCAACTCTTCTACAATCTCTTCATCCATACCTTCGATGGTCAATAACTCATCCATAGGTACGTATGCAACTTCCTCTAACGAGGAGAAGCCTTCGTCGACCAGAACTGCAGCAAAATCTTCATCAATAGCAAGATGCTTGGTAAACAAGTCCAGTAGTCGTTGCGCTTCGGCTTCGTTCTTCTCAGTAAATTCGTCCTGCGACATTACATTGAGCTGCCAGCCGGTGAGCTGACTCGCAAGGCGAACGTTCTGTCCAGCCTTACCAATAGCCTGCGCAAGATTGCCTTCTTCAACGGCGATATCCATAGTGTGGGCATCTTCGTCGACCACAATCGAAGCGACTTCTGCCGGCGCCATGGCGTTGATAACGAACTGAGCAGGGTTGTCGTCCCATAACACGATGTCGACACGCTCACCACCAAGCTCGCCAGAAACTGCCTGCACCCGAGCTCCACGCATGCCTACACAAGCGCCAACCGGGTCAATACGACGGTCGTTGCTCTTCACTGCGATTTTCGCACGTGAACCAGGATCACGCGCCGCGCCGCGGATTTCGATCATTTCTTCGCCGATCTCAGGCACTTCAATCCGGAACAGCTCAATCAGGAAATCTGGGTTGGTACGGCTGACAAACAACTGCGCACCGCGCGCCTCAGGACGCACTTCATAAAGCAAGCCGCGTACGCGGTCGCCAACCCGAACGGATTCGCGTGGTAACATTTCTTCACGATAAATCATCGCTTCTGCATTGTTACCTAAATCAAGCAGTACATGCTCGCGGTTAGCGCGTTTTACGATACCGCTCACCAGTTCGCCGACTTGATCCTGATACTCATCAACAACTTTTGCCCGTTCAGCTTCACGTACTTTTTGTACGATAACCTGTTTCGCTGTCTGGGTAGTAATACGATCAAATTCAATTGAGGCGATTTCTTCTTCAACATAATCGCCGGCTTGTACGGATTCGTCTTCGTACTGAGCGGCAGCCAGGCTGATCTCGCGATACGGATGCTCAAGCGGCTGTTCCGTGTCGTCGACCACTAACCAGCGGCGGAAGGTGTCGAAGTCACCGGTATTACGGTCAATACTTACCCGCACGTCGATGTCGCCGTCATATTTCTTTTTCGTTGCATGCGCTAACGCAGACTCAAGAGCCTCAAAGATTTTTTCTTTCGATACGTCTTTTTCGTTCGAAACAGCTTCTGCAACTAATAAAATTTCTTTTGCCATTATTTTGCCTCGCCTGCGCAATCCTTAGTTTAACTGAGGAACTAAATGAGCTTTTTTCACTGTTGAGTAATTGACCGTCATTGGTTCACCCTCAACTTCGAAATCAACAGAGCTGCCATCAACTGCTTTGATGACACCTTTAAATTTACGTTTGTTCTGTTGCGCCATGGTCAGTTCCACCGCAACCGTTTCACCTACATAGTCCTGCATTTGCGCAGCACTGAAGAATGGACGTTCCATACCCGGCGACGAGACTTCGAGAAAGTACTCACTATTGATCGGGTCTTCGACATCCAACAACGCGCTGACCTGGTAACTCACATCCGCGCAATCGTTAACACTAATACCATTTTCATGGTCAATATAAACGCGCAAGGTTGAATGTTTTCCTGCGCGAACAAATTCAACGCCCCACAACTCAAAGCCCAAAGCAGCTACGGCTGGCTCTATCATGGTGACTAAGCGTTCTTCAATACGTGCCAAATTCTTGAACTCCTGAAACAAAAAAAGGGCGTAAACGCCCAGTGTTATGACTGCTAATTCGCTCGACAACCTGTGTCGTACCGCATTGCAGCAGAGGTCACATAGTAAAAAGCCCCGAACTGCTGCGGGGCTTTTAGAACACTGGACCCTTTGTTAAATGGTTGCGGGGGCAGGATTTGAACCTACGACCTTCGGGTTATGAGCCCGACGAGCTACCAGACTGCTCCACCCCGCGTCCGAAAACGTGTCCATATTATAAAGATTCCCGCAGGAAACGCAACCAAAACAGGCTGCCAATTTGGTGCGGATGGCGGGACTTGAACCCGCACGCCCGAAAGCACTACCCCCTCAAGATAGCGTGTCTACCAATTCCACCACATCCGCATAAATCGTTTCTTAGTTTGACTCTGGCACGTCATTGCCAGACGCTGGAATTTCTTCTGCTACCGGCGCCGGAGTTTCGATAGTTTCGAATTCACTTTCGACGTCGCCTGAACCTGAAGACAAATTACCCAGAATCAAACTTAATATGAAAAATAGAATCGCAATAACTGCGGTAGTCCGCGTCAGGAAATTACCAGAACCGCCTGAGCCGAACACCGTGTTCGATGAACCTGCACCGAACGACGCACCCATATCGGCGCCTTTACCTTGCTGAATCATAATAATTCCGACCAGCACAATGGCAACGATAAGATACGCAATCAATAAAAATTCGTACATAGTTAGCTTCTCCGGGCTTGGGCTGCGCGGCAAATTGCAAGGAACGCATCTGGTTCTAAACTTGCGCCGCCGATCAAGCCACCATCAATGTCTGTTTCTGCGAATAACGCAGGTGCGCTGTCCGCTTTGACACTGCCACCATACAATAATGGCACTGTTTCTGCTGCAGCAGCGTACTGTTGCTGCAACCAATTACGTATAAATGCATGCACTTCTTGTGCTTGTTGTGGACTCGCCGTTTTACCGGTACCTATGGCCCATACTGGCTCATAGGCGATGACCACATGCGCGAGTTGTGCCGCGCTGACATTAGCTAAGGCTGTAGCTAATTGCCCTTCAATAACTTTAACGGTCTCGCCGTTATCGCGCTCGTGTTCCTGTTCGCCTACACAAAGCACGACCTTTAACTTTTGTCCTGCATGGGCCAGCACAGCGTCTACTTTAGCCTGAACGCGGGCGCTGGAATCACCGTAATACTGACGGCGTTCAGAGTGCCCTACCAGTACATAGTCAGCCCCTGCTTCACTCAGCAACTGCAGACTATGCTCACCAGTGTGCGCGCCTGCAGCATGCTCGTTGGCGTCTTGTGCGCCAAGATGCACGGCATCGTAAAACACTTCCTGTTGCCAGTTAGGTAACAACACTGCTGGTGGGCAAACCACCACAGCAACATCGTTCAGCAAGGCTGCTTGCTCGCGCAAGGCCGCTGCCAACTGACTGGTTAGTAGGCGACTGCCATTCATTTTCCAGTTCGCTATGACTAACGGTTGCCGTTGCATAAATGCCTCTATTAAGTGCGTTTAAATGCTACCTCAAGAGCGGCGAGATATTACATAACCTGCCGCCAACTTACAAGTACTGAATGCTACAAAACAGTGAGACTGCTCATTAATTCGCCGCGGCATCAACTTCACTGGCAATTTGCTGCGCCAGGGTCTTAACCGTCTGTGGATCACGGCCTTCAACCATCACCCGGATCAGGGGTTCAGTGCCCGATTTGCGCAACAGTACCCGCCCCTCGTTGCCAAGGCGGCGTTCAACATCAGCGACCGCTGATTGCACCGCGGCATCATTGAGTGGATCTGATCCAGCCTGGAACCGCACGTTAATCAGCGCTTGTGGGTACTTTTCAAAGCCGCGCAGCAGCTCAGTCAAACTGCACTGTTCACGCTGCATTGCCGTCAACACCTGTAATCCGGCGATGATCCCATCACCGGTACTATGAAACTGGCGATTGATTAAATGTCCGGAATTCTCACCGCCAATCTTCCAGTCACGTTTAACTAATTCTTCCATGACATAACGATCACCTACTTTGGCTCGCACAAAAGGAATTTTGCGGTCGGCGAAAAACTTTTCCAAAGCAAAGTTAGACATCAGCGTGCCAACAATCCCGCCTTGCAGTAATCCATCCTGCTGGGCCGCCCGGGCAAGAATATAAATAACATCATCGCCGTCGACGATCCGTCCCTCTGCGGTCACCATCATTAAGCGATCACCATCACCATCGAGGGCAAAACCAAGATCCGCTTTATGTTCACGCACACTGGCTTGCAGTGCAGCTAAGTCCGTTGCTCCGCACTTGGCATTAATATTCACACCGTTCGGCGCAGTACCAATTTCATGCACTGTGGCACCGAGTTCCCGCAGTACGTCTGGTGCAATATGATAGGTCGCACCATGAGCACAATCGACCACGATGGTTAAACCGCTTAGCGACAGTTCTGAAGGAAAAACACTTTTACAGAATTCAATATACCGCCCTGGCGCATCATCGATGCGGCTGGCACGACCCATTTGCTCCGATGGAACGCAAACGAGCGGTTCATCCAGCAATCGCTCAATTTCGCTCTCAACGGCATCGGCAAGCTTACTGCCGGAGTCAGAGAAAAACTTAATTCCGTTGTCGTAATACGGGTTATGCGAGGCACTGATAACGATTCCGGCAGCAGCACGGAAATTCCGTGTCAAATAAGCCACTGCTGGGGTTGGCATAGGGCCGAGAAACTCGACACTAACGCCCGCCGAAAGCAGTCCAGCTTCCAGTGCTGACTCCAACATGTAGCCTGACAGACGGGTGTCTTTACCCACTAGTACGCGTTGATTACCTGACTTAGACAAAACCGTCCCAGCGGCCCAGCCTAGCTTGACGGCGAAATCGGGGGTAATCGGAAAGTCACCGACCCGACCACGGACACCATCGGTGCCAAAATACTTACGTTGACTCAACTGAAATCTCCAGCCAAGGTTGCTGCAACCACTTTCATTGCATCAACCGTTTCCCTGACATCATGTACACGAATAATTCGCGCCCCTTTCATTGCTGCTATCGTTGCGGCGGCGATACTCGCCGGCAAGCGTTCCGGCACTTCGCGCCCGGTCACATGACCCAACATTGATTTTCGCGATAATCCAATCAGCAACGGCTGTTGCAGCTCGTGAAAAGCTTGCATACGTTGCAGCAGCTGATAATTATGCCTGACGCTTTTACCAAAGCCAAAGCCTGGATCAAGATAAATCCGTTCTAAAGCTATGCCAGCTTGCTCACAGGCTCGCAGGCGCTCCTGCAGGAATGACTTCACCTCAATTACTACGTCGTCGTAGCGTGGCTCATGCTGCATCGTGCGCGGCTCACCCTGCATATGCATCAGGCAGACATCAGCATCATGTTGAGCCAGTAACGCCAGGGCGCCATCATCCTGCAAAGCGCGAATGTCATTTACTAAGTCAACACCCTGCCCTAAGGCTTCAGCCATAACTGCGGTCTTGCAGGTATCGATCGACAGAGCAACATCAAATTCTGCCCGTAACCGGTTGAGCACCGGCATAACTCGATCAAGCTCTTCCTGAATTCCTACGGCCTCAGCGCCTGGTCGCGTAGACTCGCCGCCAACATCAAGGTATTCGGCACCATCGGCAACCATTTGCTGTGCTTGCCGTAGCGCACGGTCAAGTCCATCGTATCGACCACCATCAGAGAAAGAATCCGGAGTGATATTGAGAATACCCATTACTTTGGGCTGTGCGGTTCCAGCTGTCATACTGCTATCCTCAAAAAAAAGCCCCGAACCGGGGCTTTTCTCCATTAACTTGCGGGCGCATCGCCGGGCTTACCCGTCAACGGTTCCTCATCGGAACTCGTTGTCGCACCGCCACTCGTATCATCATTGCGATCCGGCTTCTGCCAGTCACGTGGTTCACGCACATCGCGACGATTCATCAGGTCATCAATCTGGTCCGCATCGATGGTTTCATACTTCATCAACGCATCTTTCATGGTATGCAGAATATCGACGTTCTCTTCCAGAATCCGCTTCGCACGATCGTAGTTACGGTCAATGAACAGCTTCACTTCCTGGTCAATGGCGCGCGCTGTCTCATCGGACATGTGTTTGTGCTGAGTTACCGAGCGACCAAGGAAAACCTCGTTCTCATCGTCAGCATATAGCAACGGCCCCATTTTTTCTGACAAGCCCCACTGAGTGACCATCTTCTTGGCAATCTGCGTAGCCCGCTCAATATCATTCGAGGCACCTGTAGTGACTTTCTCATCACCATAGATGATTTGCTCGGCCAGACGACCACCAAATAAGCTCGAAATCATGCTTTCCAGATGCTGCTTGGAATGACTCACCCGATCCTGCTCCGGCAGGTACATCGTTACCCCAAGAGCGCGGCCGCGTGGGATAATCGAAACTTTGTAAACCGGGTCATGCTCAGGAACCAAGCGACCGACGATGGCGTGACCAGCTTCGTGATAAGCAGTCATTGCTTTCTCTTCATCCGTCATAACCATCGAGCGGCGTTCAGCGCCCATCATAATCTTGTCTTTCGCTTTGTCGAATTCTTCCATAGCGACTACACGCTTGTTAGAACGCGCCGCAAATAACGCCGCCTCGTTAACCAGGTTAGCAAGATCTGCACCTGAAAAGCCCGGCGTACCACGCGCAATGACTGATGCATCAACATCATCACCTAAGGGCACTTTACGCATATGGACTTTCAGGATCTGCTCACGTCCGCGTACGTCCGGTAAACCCACCATGACTTGACGGTCAAAACGGCCAGGTCGTAGCAATGCCGGATCCAATACATCAGGACGGTTGGTTGCAGCAATGACGATAATTCCTTCATTACCTTCAAAGCCATCCATCTCAACCAACATCTGGTTCAAGGTCTGTTCACGTTCATCGTGTCCGCCACCAAGACCTGCGCCCCGCTGACGACCCACGGCATCAATCTCATCGATGAAGATAATGCAAGGTGCTGACTTTTTCGCCTGTTCGAACATGTCACGCACACGCGATGCGCCGACACCAACAAACATTTCGACGAAGTCAGAACCTGAGATAGAAAAGAACGGGACTTTTGCTTCGCCGGAAATCGCTTTGGCAAGCAATGTCTTACCCGTACCAGGAGGTCCTACCATAAGCACGCCGGTAGGAATTTTACCACCTAAGCGCTGGAACTTGGTTGGGTCACGCAAGTACTCAACCAGTTCCGAAACCTCTTCTTTCGCTTCATCACAGCCTGCAACGTCGCTGAAGGTGGTTTTGATCTGCTCTTCACTCATCAGACGCGCCTTACTCTTACCAAAGCTCATCGCCCCGCGACCACCGCCACCGCCTTGCATTTGACGCATGAAGAAAATCCACACACCAATAAGCAGCAGCATTGGGAACCACGAGATGAAGATCGAAGTAAGAATACTCGGCTCTTCTGGTGGTTTTCCGACCACTTCAACATTATTCTGCAGTAAGTCATTCATAAGTTCAGGGTCGCTCATCGGCATCACCGTAGTAAACGACTCACCCGTACGCGATTGCGCAGTGATCATCCGCCCATCAATATCAGCTTTACGGACACCGCCGTTGTTCACCTGCGAAACAAATTCGCTATACGGAACCTGTTCGGTGGTGCCGCTGCCAGGACTGAAACTATTGAACACCGTCATTAATACGACAGCAATCACCAGCCAAAGAATTAAATTTTTTGCCATATCGCTCAAAGCTGACTACCTCATTTATTTACATTGCTTAGCTCGCTCACCACAGCGTACTACAATTTGTATCCCGTAGCTACCAAATAGACCTCTCGAGAGCGGGCTCGGGAGGAGTCTGGCTTACGTGTGCGAACGCTGGTAAACGCTGCTCTAACTGCCTTTAAATACTCTTCAAAACCCTGACCGTGAAAGACTTTGACGACAAAACTACCGTTCGGTTTCAAAACCTGATGGCACATTTCCAAAGCCAATTCGACCAGATACATTGCCCGGGGTAAATCGACATTGTCGTTGCCGCTCATATTGGGCGCCATATCGGACAGCACTACATCTACGTTTTTCCCACCAATTCGGGTCAGCAGCGCATCTAAAACACTTTCTTCGCGGAAGTCTCCTTCGAGAAAATCCACCCCGGCAATAGGATCCATCGGCAGGATATCGCAGGCAATGACCTGGCAGTTACCGTCCAGTTTATCAACCACATACTGTGACCAACCGCCCGGTGCCGCGCCTAAATCGACCACGGTCATTCCTTGCTTCAGGATTCGATCTTTTTGCTGAATTTCATCAATTTTGAATACCGCACGCGAACGCAACCCCTGCTTCTGGGCCTTCTGTACGTAATGGTCACTAAAGTGCTCCTGCAACCATCGTGTGCTACTTGCTGAACGTTTTTTACCCATTGTCTCAATACCAAACTGGCTTCTACTACCCAGATGGCGGTAGAATAGCGAAAATTCAAGAGATAGTGGGATATTATTACATGGCTGCAGGGTTAACTTTAAGCAATAAACAGAAACAGCACTTAAAAAGCTTGGCACACAAGCTCAAACCAGTGGTGTTATTAGGCGGCAATGGCCTGACCGAAGGGGTAATGGCTGAGATTGAACTGGCTTTGAACCATCATGAGCTTATTAAGGTTCGCGTACCCGAAGATGACCGTGAATTGCGTGAACAAATTTACGCAACCATAGTCGCTCATACGCAGGCTTATCGGGTGCAGGTCGTGGGTAAGATTCTTACGCTCTACAAACCAAGTCCAGAAGGGAAAATTCAGTTACCGCGCAACTAAGTGCGCGGTTTTTTTGCTCTGCGTTGGGCGCTGGCAAGCGCCTTCGCAACCTGTTTCACGGCAAAGTTCACCGTTACATGGTCAGATCGCCGGGCCAGATAGGTCTCTACCAGCAGTTCCTGATTATCCTCATTCTTTTCCAGTTTAAATAATTCAAATAATGGCTCAACAGCTTCCACAGCCTTGATAATCTGAGTTCGTTCAGAGGCACGTTGATACTCCGAGTGCATCACTTCAGCAATATGCAATTGTGATGGTGTCGGATAATTCAGCTGTTTGTCTGGCGAGAAAAACCAGTCTAATGAGATACCTGCGTTAATCAGACCGGCGACTAACTGATCGCTGGTGACCGTCCCGCGTTTTACCCAATTTGCATAGGTGGAATTAGGAATACCAATTTTGCGCATGATCTTCGCCAACGGCAGATCACCGTAATACAGCCGTAATCGTGCAATACACTCATCCATACTGAGTATTTCTACTTTGCTTTTCGGCGCCCTATGTGTAGTATTTATTTTTGTGTCATTTGACATTATTTTTCCTTAATTTTTGTCTTTTGACCCATTTTTTAGTTCTTTTGAATACACTGTGAACTCCACTTAAGTTCACAATGAGCTACATTCAACCACAGCAGAGCGACGATGGATAGTAATAAAATTAAAAAGGAATTAGCCCAGCGCGGATTTGATTTTTCGATGCTTGCTAAAGCTCTGGGTAAGAGCCCTTCACTGATTTCAAAGGTAGCTTCACGCAAAGCGCGTTCAAAATCTGTGGCGTTAGCCATTGCGAAAGCGCTTGGCCGCCCGGTAGATGAAGTCTTCCCCGATGTCGAGAGTTATCATGGCCCTGCTATCGCGACGAAACAGGATCGGGAACAAAAAGAGCGCGAACTGGTCGCGCTCTTAAATGACAATGATTGACGAATTACGCTAACGAGGACTAGACGTATTCGACCTTAACGACTTCATATTCGACTTCACCGCTTGGGGTATTCACGCGGGCAACGTCATCGATTTGTTTACCGATAAGCGCACGCGAGATCGGTGAATTCACTGAAATTAGATTCTGCTTAATATCAGCTTCATCATCACCAACAATGCGGTACGTCACTTCTTTCTCAGTCGTCGTATTGTAGAGAGTTACCGTCGAACCAAAAATTATTTTGCCTTGGTTAGGTACCTTAGTAACATCAATAATCTGTGCGTTTGAAAGCTTCGCCTCGATCTCCTGAATCCGACCTTCACAAAAGCCCTGCTGTTCACGCGCCGCATGATACTCAGCATTTTCTTTAAGGTCACCATGCTCACGCGCATCCGAGATTGCCTGGATGATGCGCGGTCGATCTTCAGTTTTTAAACGCTTTAATTCCTCCCGCAGCATCTCAGCGCCACGGGTTGTCATTGGAATCTGACTCATGCTGTTTCAACCCTTTTATGTAATGACTGCAGTGAGTTTACTCGTGCCCGATCATCTGCAGTATTTGCTTTTACGGTCGCAAAGGCTGCATTTAACGTGGTGGTGTAAATCACTTTATTCAAGAGTGCTTCGCGGCGAATGTAGACCGAGTCTTCAATTGCCTGGCGACCTTCAACGGTGTTGATTATGTAACTGTACTCGCCGTTTTTAATTGCATCAACAATATTTGGTCGGCCTTCCTGTAGTTTATTGACAACGGTACAGGTAATGCCCTCTTCATTTAACATTTTTGCTGTGCCGCGGGTCGCTTCGAGCGAGAAGCCCAACGCAATCAAACCGCGGGCAAGATCAAAGATCCGGGCTTTATCGCCATCTCGCACTGAGAGCAATGCCTTTCCGGCTTTCGCCAGTGCTTCGCCAGCGCCCAAATTAGCTTTTGCATAAGCTTCTTCAAAGCTCTCGCCGACGCCCATCACTTCGCCCGTAGAGCGCATTTCCGGACCGCGGATCGGATCCACTCCCTGGAATTTAGCAAACGGAATAACCACTTCTTTCACCGAATAATACGGTGGAATAACTTCTTTCTCATAGCCTTGTTGCTGCAGGGTCTGTCCGACCATGACGCGTGCCGCGATCTTAGCCAGCGGGACACCCGTTGCTTTTGACACGAATGGCACGGTGCGCGCAGCGCGAGGATTCACCTCAATCAGATAAACTTCGTCATCTTTAATCGCAAACTGCGCGTTCATTAAACCTCGTACATTAAGTTCAAACGCCAGTTTGCTCATCTGATCACGCAACTCGTCCTGAATCTTGTCACTCAACGAGTAAGGCGGCAATGAACACGCAGAGTCACCGGAATGTACCCCTGCCTGCTCAATGTGTTGCATGATACCACCAATGAAAACCCGCTCGCCGTCACAAATAGCGTCGACATCAACCTCAATAGCATTATCAAGGAAACGATCCAGCAGTACTGGTGCTGAGTTTGATACTTTCACTGCATCGGTAAGATAACGGTGCAAGTCGCTTTCGTCATACACGATTTCCATAGCGCGACCACCAAGCACATAGCTTGGCCGGACAACTAGAGGGTAGCCGATGCGCTCTGCTTCACGTAAAGCTTCATCAACTTTCGTCACGGTTGCATTTTCAGGCTGTTTTAAGCCCAAACGGGTGACTGCGCTCTGGAAACGCTCACGATCTTCAGCTCGGTCAATCGCATCTGGCGAGGTACCGATAATAGGTACACCATTAGCTTCCAGCTCGCGCGCTAATTTCAGTGGCGTCTGGCCACCGTATTGCACGATAACGCCTTTAGGTTTCTCAATTCTGACAATTTCCAGCACATCTTCGAGTGTAATGGGTTCGAAGTACAGCCGATCTGAGGTGTCATAGTCCGTGGACACAGTCTCAGGGTTACAGTTCACCATGATGGTTTCGTAACCATCTTCACGGAGCGCTAAAGCCGCGTGAACGCAGCAGTAGTCAAACTCAATCCCCTGACCGATGCGGTTTGGACCACCACCGATAACCATGATCTTTTCACGATCCGTAGGATTAGCTTCACACTCGTCATCATAGGTCGAATACATGTAGGCGGTATCAGAAGCAAATTCTGCAGCGCAGGTATCGACCCGTTTGTAAACCGGGTGAATGCCCAGTTCGTGACGGCGACGCCGGACTTCTGTTTCAGAAACATCAAGAATTGCAGCAATCCGCTCGTCGGCAAAGCCTTTGCGCTTCAGTAAACGCAATACCCGTTCGTCGAGTCCAATCATGCCAAGCTTTTTAATTTCCGCTTCCAGTAACACGATTTCTTCAATCTGAATCAGATACCACTCATCAATCCGTGTCAGTTCGAAGACTTCACGCACTGTCATGCCAATGCGGAATGCATCAGCAATATAGAAAATACGCTCAGCGCCAGGTTCTTTCAGTTCTCGAATCACCTTGCCACGTGCTTCAGGATCATTTGGCTCAACCATTGGATCAAATCCACTGGCGCCAATTTCCAGTCCGCGCAGCGCTTTCTGCATAGACTCCTGCTGGTTACGACCGATGGCCATCACTTCGCCTACTGATTTCATCTGCGTCGTTAAGCGGTCGTTACAGCCTGCAAATTTTTCAAAGTTAAAGCGTGGGATCTTGGTCACAACATAGTCAAGCGCAGGCTCAAACGATGCCGGTGTAACGCCTCCGGTGATCTCATTTTCGAGTTCATCCAGGGTGTAACCTACCGCCAGTTTCGCTGCCACTTTAGCAATTGGGAAACCCGTTGCTTTGGAGGCTAGAGCTGATGAGCGCGAGACTCGTGGATTCATCTCAATAATAACCATACGTCCGGTATCGGGATCGATCCCAAACTGTACGTTCGAGCCACCAGTTTCAACGCCAATCTCCCGCAATACCGCCATCGCTGCATTACGCATGATTTGGTATTCTTTATCGGTTAAGGTCTGCGCCGGAGCGACAGTAATGGAGTCACCGGTATGGATGCCCATGGCGTCAAAGTTTTCAATCGCACAAACAATAATGCAGTTGTCCGCTTTATCGCGAACCACTTCCATTTCAAATTCTTTCCAGCCGATCAACGATTCATCGATGAGCAATTCTTTGGTCGGCGATAAATCTAAACCACGGCGGCAAATTTCTTCAAACTCTTCGCGGTTGTAAGCGATACCGCCACCGCTGCCACCCATAGTGAACGACGGTCGGATAATACACGGAAAACCAAGTCGGCCGAGAATATCGAACGCCTCTTCGAGGTTATGTGCAACCTCGGCGTTAGGCGTTTCCAGGCCGATAGCTTTCATTGCTTTATCGAAGCGGTCACGATCTTCGGCTTTGTCGATGGCATCAGCATTCGCGCCGATCATTTCAACATTGTATTTTTCCAGTACGCCATGCTTGTCGAGTTCAAGGGCACAGTTCAGTGCGGTTTGCCCACCCATGGTCGGCAATACTGCGTCTGGCCGTTCAACTTCAATAATTTTTGCCACGACTTCCCAGTGAATCGGCTCGATGTAGGTCACATCTGCCATTTCCGGGTCGGTCATGATAGTGGCGGGATTTGAGTTCACCAAGATAACCTTGTAACCCTCTTCACGCAGGGCTTTACAAGCTTGGGCGCCGGAATAGTCAAACTCACAGGCCTGGCCGATAACAATAGGGCCAGCGCCTAGAATGAGGATGCTTTTTATGTCGGTACGTTTTGGCATAAGTCGGTTCGTCCTCCGTTCGGCAGCGCTTACTGCGCGCGCTGGCTCATCAAGTCAATAAAGTGGTCAAACAAAGGCGCCACATCGTGCGGCCCAGGGCTAGCTTCCGGGTGCCCCTGGAAACTGAAGGCTGGCACGTCAGTGCGATGGATGCCTTGTAAAGTGCCATCAAACAGCGACTTGTGCGTCACTTTAAGATTGTCCGGGAGGTTGTCTTCAGCCACCGCGAAACCATGGTTCTGACTCGTGATCATCACCCGTCCGCTGGCCAAATCCTGTACCGGATGGTTGGCACCATGGTGACCAAATTTCATCTTCTCAGTTTTTGCACCACTGGCTAATGCCAGCAATTGGTGTCCGAGACAAATACCAAACAGCGGAACTTTCTTTTCCATCAGCTCGCGAATTGCAGTAATTGCATAATCACATGGCTCGGGGTCACCCGGGCCATTGGATAGAAATACGCCGTCGGGATTCATTGCTAAAACTTCGCTGGCCGGTGTTTGGGCCGGTACCAAAGTTACTTTACAACCGCGATCTGCAAGCATCCGCAAAATATTACGCTTGCAACCATAATCATAAGCGACGACATGAAACTTAGGGTCCGTCAACTCGCTAAACCCTTTGCCCAGTTGCCAACTCTGACTGGTCCACTCATGAGGCGCGCGAATTGTAACGTCCTTCGCTAAATCCATGCCCTGCAAACCTGGAAAACCTCGCGCCAGCTCCAGCGCCCGGTCAATATCCAGTTCACCATCAACATTCCCTGCCATGATACAACCGTTCTGTGCACCCTTTTCACGCAACAGGCGGGTCAGTTTCCGCGTGTCGATATCGGCTATGCCGACCACGTTGCGCTGTCGCAGGTAATCACCTAAGGACTGCTCAAGACGGAAATTACTGGCTTTTAATGACAAGTCACGGATCACCAGACCTTTCGCCCAAACCCGATTGGATTCTTCGTCTTCGTGAGTGGTACCGTAATTGCCAATGTGGGGATAAGTAAGGGTTACAATTTGTTCAGCATAGGAGGGATCGGTGAGAATTTCTTGGTAGCCGGTCATTGCGGTATTAAAAACAACTTCGCCGACCGCCGTGCCACCAGCACCGATAGCAGTGCCGTGAAAAACAGTTCCATCCGCAAGCACCAAAATGGCTTTACTCGCTGAATGGCTCGCTAGGATACTCAAGGTTAACCTCCGTACATAAAAAAACGGGTGAATCATAAAATGACTTCCCCGTTGATTACCTTGCACCAGCTAAAAAGTGCGCGTTTTCAGCTCACCAACTTCAGGTTGGCAAATTGGGTCTATAGTAAAGAAAAGTGCCGCCCGAGTCCAGCTAAATTTCGTGTATTAGCCTCTGTAGCGTTGCCTTCATATCTAACATGTCGCGCATTCCATAATAGCCTGTAGGCTGCGATGCCAGCCACTGTGCGGCCTGAACCGCGCCACGGGCAAATACCTTGCGATCGCCTACCCGATGGGTTAGCTCAATACGCTCCCCTGGCTGGGCCAGCAACACCTGATGTTCACCGATAATATCCGCTGCGCGCACAACCGCAAAACCGATACTTCCCGCCCGGCGTTGCCCGGCACCACGTAATCCGGCATTAAGCTTCGCAAGCTGCTCTCCGCGGCCGTTAGCCGCGGCTGCCGCTAACACCAACGCGGTTCCCGAAGGAGCATCACGTTTTGCTTGATGATGAGCTTCCACAATCTCTACGTCAGCAGCAGGCAGCGCAGCACTGGCTAATGCGACCAGCTGCTCCATGACACAAATACCGACACTGGTATTAGCTGCGTAGAGTACCGGCACAGATTGCGCCGCTTCAGTTATTAGCGCCCGTTGCGCATCAGTTAAACCAGTAGTACAGACCACAATAGCAGCGCCTAAGCGCTGCGCGAGAGTCAGGTTATGCGCTAGAGCTTCCGGCAGACTAAAATCGATGAAGACATCAACTTCAGCAGCACTAAGGTCACTACCATCGCTGAAACATAAACCCTGCTCAGCGAATTGCGTAACCGTTTTACCAACATGCTTTGAGCCGGCGGCAACAATTGCCGCACTGCAGCTCAACTGTTGCTCCGCAAGCTCGGTCATTACCGCTTGCCCCATGCGCCCACTGGCACCAATAACCGCTATTTTCATGACTGTTCCTGCGCCCTGCCGACAAAATCTTCATTAGCCCTATTATCGTCACGCCCCAGCACAACTGCAACCGCCATATCGCCGGTAACGTTGGTTGCGGTGCGTGCCATGTCGATAATTCGATCAATAGCGGCAATGAAGGCAATACCTTCGAGAGGTAAACCGATAACGTTTAAAGTAACCGTCAGCATTACCAGCGCTGTCCCCGGCACACCAGCGGTGCCGATTGAGGCCAGCGTCGCAGTGCCGGTAATCAGCAGGTAGTCCATCCAGTCCAGCGGGATGCCGTACAACTGGGCAATGAAAATCGCAGCAATTGCAGGATAAATACCGCCGCAACCATCCATATTGATGGTCGCGCCAAGGGGCAAGACAAAGCTCGCGTACGATTTTTTTACACCAAGGCGTTCGGTAATTGCCTGATGCGCTGCGGGAATGGTGCCAAAGCTACTGCAGGTGGTATAAGCCACCAATTGTGCTGAGAACACAGATTTAAAGAAATACCACGGCGACATGCCCGCCAGCCGCACCATGGTTCCGTAGACAAAGATGATGTGAATCAGACATGCCAGATAGATAGCGCCAACAAACACAGCCAGCGGCGCAAGACTGCTCAGACCATAGCTACCGACCACCCAGGCCATTAACCCAAGCACACCCAGCGGCGTCAGCTCCAGTACCATTTTGGTGATGCGGTACATCACCTGAGCGCCTGCCTGTAAAACGTTACCAAGGGCTTGTGCCGGCGCGCCTACCTGTCGGATTGCAATACCGACTAGAGCCGCGAAAACAACAATTTGTAGAATTTTACCTTCACTCAATGCCGCAAATGGATTGCTCGGTATCATATTGAGGAATACGGCGATTGGGCCCGGGACAACCTTCTCCTGGTAATCCGCAGCAGCTGTCAGATTTTGCGTCGGCGAGACATCCAGCAAACTACCTACGGCTAAGCCAATAATGCTGGCAAGCACAGCTGTCAGCAAGAACAAACCAACGGTCTGCGCGCCGATTTTCCCCAGCCTTTCATTTTCACCAAACTGTAAAATTGCATTAACGATGGCACAGAAGATCAGCGGCGCCACCAGCATCTTTAAAGCTTGAATAAACAGGTCACCTAAGGGCTTCAGCGCCACGGCGAAATCCGGCACCAGGAGTCCCGCGGTCACACCAAGAACAAAAGCACCCAGCACCCGTTGCCAGAACGGAATTGCAAACCAGGTTTTGAGCATAGATCCTCTCGTCGATCGTCAAAAAGAATCTATTGTACGGGGGATGCGTGGGATAGGATTAGAACGATTGGTTATTCGATATTCGTTATTCGTTATTCGTACGTTCGACTACGTCTCACTGTTCGTACGCTACGCTGTTCGTTTAAACACCTAATAAAGCGGCCGCGGGGTGCGGCCGCCGGGCTGTTAGGGTTTGCGGCAACTGGCTTTTGGCGCCTGACGATAGGTGCTCATTGCGTCGACAGCTAACTCTTCCAGTTTATCAACACGGGTTTGTGGTGATGGGTGGGTGGAGAGAAATTCCGGTGGCTTCGGCCCACCCTGCTTCGCCATGTTACGCCACAACTCAGCGGCCTCACGGGGATCATAACCTGCCGCAGCCATATAACGCAGACCCAGCTCATCAGATTCACTTTCATGGATGCGCGAATAAGGCAAAATGTAGCCAAGTTGTACACCAAGGCCCAGCACGCCCATCACCATCGCGGCCTGTTCACTTTCCATTTCCTGGCCAATCAGCGCTCCGCCGAGCTGTAGACCAAGGCCAGCGGCAAACTGATTCGACATCCGTTCGTTACTATGACCTGCGATCACGTGACCAATTTCGTGACCAATGACAGCCGCTAACTGAGAAGCGTTTTCTGCAACTTCAATCAATCCCGTGTAAACGCCAATTTTGCCACCTGGCAAAGCGAAGGCGTTAACCGCCTCGCTATCAAAGACGGTGACTTCCCACTGCTGTTGCGCCCAGGGTGACGGCAACGCAGCAATGAGATCATCAGAGATACATTGTACGTACCGGTTTATGGCCGGGTCGGTCGAGATCTTCTCTTTCTCTTTGAGGGTATTGTAGCTTTGCGCACCTAGCTGAGCGATTTCATCGCTACTGAACAGCTGTAACTGCGATCGACCTGTTGGTGATTGCGTACATGCCACCAGACCCACAAGGGCCGTGGCAATGAGTCCGAACTTTAACGTGCGCATCGCTTTACTCCAGTTTAGCTTGTTAAAACGCTTATCCGCGGAGATCGTCAAAGAAGCGCTTCACCCCATCAAAAAAGCCTTTTTCTTTTGGCCGATAGCGTGCTGCTTCATCGCCTGTGCCCATTGACTTATCGAGCTGCCGCAACAAATCACGTTGCTCATCAGATAGATTCACAGGTGTCTCGATGACAACCTTACATATCAAATCACCCACCGCCCCGGTACGAACTGAACGAACACCTTTACCGCGTAAGCGGAAAAGCTTGCCGGTTTGGGTTTCGGCGGGGATTTTCAGGTTCACTTTGCCTTCCAGCGTCGGTACCTGAATTTCACCGCCTAATGCCGCATGGGTGAAACTTAAAGGTACTTCACAATACAGGTTATTGCCATCCCGCTTGAAAATTGGGTGCTCGCGAACATGTACCTGAACGTATAAATCGCCCGGAGGAGCGCCCATTTCGCCGGCTTCTCCTTCGCCATTCAGGCGAATACGATCACCAGTATCCACTCCAGCAGGAATCTTCACATTCAATGTTTTCGTGCGTTCAACGCGTCCTTCACCATGACAGGTGCGGCACGGATCTTTAATGACCTTACCGCGACCACGACAGTGAGGACAGGGTTGTTGCACCGCAAAGAAACCCTGCCGCATCTGTATCTGGCCACTACCGTGACAGTGTGAACAGGTTTCAGCACTTGAACCTGCGCGAGCGCCTGAACCATCACAATCGTCGCATTCCGTTAATTTAGGGATCTTCAGATCGACTTCTTTACCGCGTACAGCCTCTTCCAGTGACAGTTCGAGGTTATAGCGCAAATCAGCGCCGCGTGCTGCCTGCGCCCGACCACGTCGACCGCCGCCACCAAAGATATCACCGAACACATCACCAAAAATATCGGCAAAATCCGCTGCTCCGGCACCGCCGCCACCAAAGCCACCCTGACCTTGTTCAAATGCGGAATGACCGTACTGGTCATAAGCTGCCCGTTTTTGCGGATCTGAAAGCACTTCGTAGGCCGTTTTAACCTCTTTGAACTTCAGTTCGAGGTCTTTATCACCCTTGGTACGATCCGGGTGATATTTCATTGCCATGCGTTTGTAGGCTTTCTTGATGTCGCGTTCGCTAGCATCTCTGCTTACGCCCAGCACTTCATACAAATCTGGTTTCGCCATAATATTGCGTCTTCCACTTTCCTATTTAGCTAAGTCCGCAAACAAATACACGGAGGCCACCTGCTGGCAACCCCCGTGCGTTGTTATCACAGACACCCGGTGGGCGTATGATTATTTCTTCTCGTCGTCTTTGACTTCTTCAAACTCAGCATCCACGACGTCATCGTCTTGCTTCGCTTGCTGGCCACCAGCACCGCCTTCAGCACCTTGCTGTTGCTGTGCCTGTTGCTGCGCTGCTTCCATCAGCTTACTGGAGGCTTCAATTAACGCCTGCTGCTTCGCTTCGATCTGTTCTTTATCGTTGCTCTTCACGGCAGTTTCAAGTTCGCCGATAGCTGCTTCGATTTTCTCTTTCTCAGCGCTATCTAAGGCATCACCGACTTCGTCAATCTGCTTCCGGGTCGCGTGAACCAATGCATCCGCCTGGTTGCGTACTTGTACCATTTCCTCGAACTTACGATCTTCTTCAGCGTGCGCTTCGGCATCGCGAACCATTTTCTCGACATCTTCATCGCTCAGACCAGAAGATGCTTTAATGGTGATCTTCTGTTCTTTACCGGTGTCTTTGTCTTTCGCCGATACATGCAGAATACCGTCAGCATCGAGGTCAAAAGTGACTTCAATTTGCGGTACGCCACGAGGTGCCGGACGGATACCTTCAAGGTTAAACTGACCCAGCGACTTGTTATCAGCACCGCGCTTACGCTCACCCTGCAATACATGCACGGTTACAGCCGATTGGTTGTCGTCAGCGGTCGAGAACGTTTGCGACTGTTTGGTCGGAATCGTCGTGTTCTTCTCGATCAACTTGGTCATTACGCCGCCCATGGTTTCGATACCCAGTGACAACGGAGTAACGTCAAGCAGCAATACGTCTTTTACATCACCCTGCAGGACACCTGCCTGAACGGCTGCACCTACGGCCACAGCTTCATCAGGGTTAACGTCACGACGCGGTTCTTTACCGAAGTAGTCCGTCACTGCCTGTAATACCTTCGGCATACGTGTTTGACCACCGACCAGGATAATATCCTGGATGTCGCTTACCGAAAGGTCAGCGTCAGCAAGAGCCTGTTTAACTGGCTCAAGTGTTTTGGTGATCAGATCTTCAACCAATGATTCCAGCTTCGCCCGCGTTACTTTAATCGCTAAGTGCTTCGGACCAGTATTGTCTGCAGTAATATACGGCAGGTTTACTTCGGTCTGTTGCGCAGACGACAATTCGATTTTGGCTTTCTCTGCAGCTTCTTTCAGACGCTGCATCGCCAGTGGATCTTTGCGTAAATCAATACCCTGGTCTTTGTTGAACTGCTCAACCAGATAGTTAATCAAGCGGTTATCAAAGTCTTCACCACCAAGGTGGGTATTACCGTTGGTCGCCAATACTTCAAAGGTATGTTCGCCTTCTACTTCATCAATTTCGATGATCGAGATGTCGAACGTACCACCACCTAAGTCATAAACTGCGATGGTGTTATCGCCTTTCTTCTTATCAAGGCCATAAGCCAACGCCGCCGCTGTCGGCTCGTTTATAATACGCTTCACTTCAAGCCCGGCGATACGACCAGCATCTTTGGTTGCCTGACGCTGAGCGTCGTTAAAGTAAGCCGGCACGGTGATAACCGCCTCGGTTACTTTTTCGCCAAGAAAGTCCTCTGCAGTTTTCTTCATTTTCTTCAGAATTTCTGCAGAAATTTGCGGTGGTGCTTTCTTGTCGTCGTTAATTTCGACCCAGGCATCACCGTTTTCAGCTTCAATGATCTTGTACGGCATAATGCCGATGTCGCGCTGGACTTCCTCGTCTTTAAAACGACGTCCAATCAAGCGCTTAATCGCAAACAAGGTTTTATTCGGGTTGGTTACTGCCTGGCGTTTAGCTGGTTGTCCAACCAAAGTTTCGCCATCATCAGTGAACGCAACAACCGAAGGTGTCGTGCGATCGCCTTCAGCATTTTCAATGACCCGTGGCTTGTCGCCGTCTAACACAGCTACACAAGAGTTTGTGGTACCTAAATCTATTCCAATAATTTTGCCCATGTTTTGTCTCCAACTCCAACATTCAAAACTAATTCGTTATTCCTGATATGGGGGGCATTGACTGCTTTTCAATACCTTCCGCAGGGAATTCTCGTTAAGATGACTGATTAATGGGGTTGAGATCAGCGATTACAAGCGTGCCGAACAAATTATTTTAGACGACCCAGCCTTTGGGACGTGTTGCAGTGGGATAATCGGCCATACCCAGCGCCCGCTGCAGCCACATTTCATGAGGCGGCAGCATTTGCCGTGCCATTTGCAGACGCTGCATAATCATTGGATGGACCTTAGTTGGCGGCCGCTGTTCACCGAACCACCGATCACACTCGGCTTGTAAAAACTCCATCCCATACAGAATGCACTCGTAGCTCTCGTGGTTCCAGAGACCTCCCGTGTCGATCGGAGTTCTTGAGTCAGCAAAAGAGCCTGTGGCAGTGGTATCTTGACTTGCCATGCCGGCAAACCATTGGTCCTGAAAGTCATGAGCAGAAGGAGGTTTAGTGCGCCAAAAGTTCAGTTTTGCCAACAGCCGGTCGGTAATATGCTCATTTTCCTGCACGGTCCGCCAGAAATCCGTATCGGTGCGTTTAGTCATGCAGTAATGCATATTGATGAAGTCTAAAATTTCATAGTAGCGATTTGTCATCAGGCGATTATAGCGAGCTGCTAGCCTGGGCATATCTTCGTCACGCCAGGGGAAATGCTCCGCTAGCAGTACCGCCCCCAGATCACTTAAGTAGAGCCCGGTCGACTCCAGGGGTTCTATAAAGCCACCAGACAGGCCTATAGCAACACAATTGCCAGCCCATTGCTGATGCCGGCGGCCAGCCTTAAATGGAATAAAACGACAGGGTTCATCCTCGCAACCGGGCCCCTGGTAGGCGCGCAGTTCTTGCTCGGCCGCAGCTTCATCAATAAAAGCACTGGCATGAACATAACCAATCGAGCGGCGCGTCTGCATCGGGATATCCCATATCCAGCCGTTCGATGAAGCGGTTGCGGTGGTATAGGGCCGAACACTACCCGGATAATACTTATCGTAAGGTAAATGCATTGTTACTGCGCGATCACACAGTAAATACTTGCCGAAATCTTCGAAGTCGACGCCCATTTCTTTTTCTAATAACAACGCGCGAAAGCCCGTGGCATCAACAAAGACATCGGCCTCGAGTGTTTGGCCCTGGTCGGTGAGTACAGACTTTATGTAACCATTCGGATGTTTCTGGACCGCACTGAGATTGGCAAGGGTATGTTGCACACCGCGCGCTACAGAGAAGTCGCAGAGGTAGTCAGCAAATTTCTGCGCATTCATTTGATACGCATAATTAAGCCTTGCCCCCATTTGCCACTGGCCGAACATTTGCGGCGCGCGACCCCACTCGCACACCAATGGCTGTATCGAGCAGGTCTCCATAAAAGGTATGCTACGATCACTCATTAGCCAGTTTTGTCCTGCATAATCAATCGGCTGTGTGCGCATGCTGCTGAACGGGTGATGGTAAAAAGAATTATCGTTATGCACCCAGTTCACATATTTTATCGATTGCTTAAACGTCGCTTCGGTGACCCGCATGAACTCCATTTCATCCACTCCAACCACTGCCAGCAGGTGGCGCATGGATGGGATGGTTGCCTCACCTACGGATATCCGCGGAGTGTCAGGCGACTCCAGCAGTTCAATCTCGACGCGCGGGGCTTCGCCGCGTTGATTGAGTGCGCCGTTAAGGTACGCCGCTGTCATCCAACCTGCGGAGCCACCACCGACAATCAGAATTTTACGTTTCCGCATCGCTGTATCCTAGCAATGCTCGCAGCCCTGGTGCTGCGACTTCCACCAACTTGCGCTGTTGTTCGGGTAAGGTCGCCGGAATCGTAAAAGCTGTATTACTCAAATTATCGCGATAGGTTCCGCTCTGCTCACGATCGGAGCCAACTTTAACGCGCTCGCGCCAATCGTCTGGAAACTGTCGTAACTGCAATACACTTAGCAGATCGCGGAAATACTGTTCGGCTGCATCGGTGTCGAGAGCCTGGACATGCTTGAGAAGATCTTCATAGCGCACCATTTTCACTCCGGTTCCCAGCCAGGCAACCGCATTATGGGTATAGATTTCCTGCAATGAAGGCGCTTTTTCATGAATGCCAAAGATCATCATATTCATTATTTCTTCCAGGGAAATTTGCCCGCCTTTGAGGTGTTCCAAATTGCCCTGGAAGTTATCGGAAAGAAAAAAACGTGCCCGCGCTAACACCCAGTCATAGGGATCACGCACCACAACCACGTGATTTGCTTTATGCAGTGCCATTGCGGAATCATCGGAAAATAGTAAATGTCCCCAGCTCAATTTAGGCTGCAGATAATGAAATGCGCCGACGTGTTGCCGTAATACAGGGATCTGAATAAAGGTGTCGTGGTACTGCTGATTCACCGGCACAAACATTCTAAAAATATTACGAATCAAGTGGGTCCCGCATTTGGGTACGGAGTTCAGGAAAACCGGTACAGTTAAAACCTGTTGCGCAAATTTCTCGTTCAATTCATTTAAGGTATCGGGCTTAGTAACAACTCGCGCCATAACATTCTCTCTAATTTAAGGTTCGACTTACCGCGAAAAGAAAATGCCGACAAGATTGTCGGCATTTTTGATTGTCGCTTAAACGGCGTTAGAAGTTGTAGGACAAATTCACAAATGCCCGACGACCTAACCAGTCGTACTGACTGTAGAACGCTGCATTACCAACACGTGTGGTGTACGCACTTGACGAAACCTTAGGTGGTTCTTTGTCGAATGCATTAGCAACCCCCAGAGTCAGACTCGCACCTTCCTCCACAAAATCACGGGTTACTGAGAATGCGTGGTAGACAACTGAAGACGCGGCAAGATCAACCCGCACTTCTTCACCAAAATAGCTGGCGTCATCACGATATTCTCCGTCACCATACCATTCATGGTTTGAGGCACTGCCTATATAGCGGGCGGTCCAATTGAAGGTCCAGTCATTCTTCATCATTGCAAAGTTAAAGTTACCTACATGCTCTGGACTACCGAGACGACCTACACGGTCTTGTGGTTGACTGGTAGGTAATAACTTACTTGACGCCTCGAGTTGCACTGTGTGCTCATAATTCAGCTCGAAGTCTGCAAAGTCAGTCGCAAATGGGTAATTCATCTGAATATCTACACCACGGTTGATCTGACTGGCGATGTTCAGATAGTTACCCTGCACTTCATCAATCCGAAGATCGGTGTCATTACGGAAGAACTGGTCACAAAGCGGTTCAGTTTCAAAATCTTGTGAGGCATAACAGCCACCAACTATTTGTGCTGCGCCCAGCAGTGTGACTTCACCTTCAATCTCGATGTCGAAATAGTCGATACTCGCTGCAAAGTCAGTGAAGCCAGGCGTCCAGACAATACCTGCAGTATGTGCAGTGGACGTTTCTGCTTCCAGAGTACCAAATCCGCCACCGGTGAATACCGTTGCCGAAATTGCACCGCCCGGGTAATCCGCAGGAATACCATCAGCTTCGCAGTTTGCTGCCACAAGCGGATCGATCGAGTTGGTATTAAGTTTTTCACCCCAATTAATACAAGGGTCAATACTCCGCTGGCCGATGAAACTTGTCTGGTTGTTCAAGAACAATTCATAAAGCGCTGGCGAACGGAATGAGGTTCCGCGTGATGCGCGGAAGCGGAAACTGTCTGTTAAAGCCCAGTTTAAACCAATTTTGTAGGTGGTATCGCCACCGTACGTCGAAACATCGGTATACCGCGCTGACAAAGCCAAATCCAGCCGATGTGCTAATGGCGCGTCGCGTAACACGGGAACCTGTATCTCGCCAAAAGCAGCCCGGGTAATCGATTTACCCCGGGTTATGCCGGCTGAGGTCATACCCCAACTATTACCATTGAGCGTCGTTTCACCCGGCGTGTCATTGATCTTGTCTTGTTGGAACGACAAGCCTACGGCAACACCCAGCATTCCAGCTGGCAACTCTAATGCTTCCCCAGTGATCATACCTTCGAGGGTACGTTGATTATAAATAGTGTTACCCACTTCCGAGCCAAACAGGAAGTCACGCATCTCCTGGCTAATATCTCCTGCTAAAAAGGAGGGGTCTAGCCACGGGACGTCCTTACATGGAATGCCACGGACGGAGAGCGTATTCCCTTCACAGGAACCGGTGAGAAAGTTTTGATCATAGATTGCGTCGGCATAAATGATCTTAGTCATGTACTCGCCGTCACTCCGACTATCCTGGTAGTTGATGTCCCAGAACCAATCGCCAATACTTCCTTCAATTCCAGCTACAAAACGCCGATAGTCGACCGTGATTTCGCCACCTGAGTGATCAGTGATCGGCGTAGGACTAAGCCATTGCGCGCCGGTCCACCCTTCACTCAAGCTGTTTCCAGCGAAGAAGTTTTCGTTGTATATATAGCTCCAGAACTGGCGGTAGCCATTGGTAGTGGTTTTACGACGGTTTAATAACACTTCCGCATACATGGTGGTGGTGTCACTCGCCCAATACTCACCTTGCATAAATACGGTACCAACTTCTTGTTCCGGTGACAGTGTTTCCAGGTCCTGGAACGGATGATCTGCGTTGGTCAGACCAAACGACTCCCGATCATAGGCTACTGGATACCAACCTTCAGGGGTACGCATATCCGCAGGGCCACTGGCGCGCTCGTTGAAAGAATCCAGATAATCCCCGAGGTCCCCGTCATAATCAAATTGAGCCTTGGCCCCTGGAGGCACGGTGCCGGAATAGTCATAAATCCAGACGTGGCCCCATAACAGATCGTTACAGTGGTAATCACCCGTACGTGGATCGATCACATCTACACGTTCTCCGGATTCACGGTCAAACATGTAAGGGTTTGCACAGGCAAAGAAATCCCGGTCGCCACGCGCTAACTCCTGTGTGCGCTGGTAATCGCCGACAATCCGGAATGAACCGTTGTCAAAACTACGACCCAGGGTTCCGCTGGCTCGTAACGATTCGCCACCAGATTCCATGGGCTGGCTGAAGTTAAAATTTAAGCTGCTGTCGTCGCCTTCTTTGGTAATGATGTTCACTACCCCAGCGACAGCATCAGAGCCATAAAGCGAAGAAGCGCCGTCTTTCAGAATTTCGATCCGCTCGACCGCAGCTAACGGCATAATATTTAAATCAAATGCAGAAACTTGACCGCGGGTACCGGCAGGACCAATCCGACGCCCATTGAGCAACACCAGAGTTCGGTTTGCCCCAAGACCACGCAGAGATAGGGTTTCAGTACCTGTACCACCTTCTGTTACAAAGGCGGTTGAGGTGGCAGCAGTAACCTGATTCGAACCTGCTGCTACGGTCGATGTACGCAACAGGTCCCCTAAGGTTACAAGGCCTTGATCAATTGCTTCACTGGCGTTTATGACTTCGACCGGTGCTGCTTGATCAAGTCCGTCCGAGCGAATTCGTGAACCCAGGACCTGAATTTTTTCAACAGGCTCTTCAGCATTCTCAGCTTCATCGTCACCTGTATCTTGTGCCAGAGCCGCAGTGCTACTGGCAGCAAACACGCAGCCGATTGCCAGGGCAAGTCGGCTGAGCTTGAGATCTTCAGCAAAATTAACCATTGGAGTGTTCCCTCGATTTATTATTATTAATAACCGATAAAAAGGGAATACAACTGATTAGGTTGAGCCCCTTTATTCACATCTTGGTTAATTAATAATCTAATGCATACGAGAGATTTTACAAATTTAAATTGTACTTTTACTCACAAGCTAATTAAAACACTGATTCTTAAGGTTAATTTTTTACAACCATCACCATGGCTGGTCGCAATAACCGACCGCTCAGGGTATAGCCTTTTTGCATCACCGCTAAAATCGTATTGTTTTCTTTGCCTTCAGCGGCTTGCATTGCCATGGCCTGATGTAAGTCTGGATTAAAGGTTTCACCTTCTGTACCGACTGCCTCAACACCGAACTTCTGCAGGGTATTGAGTAAGCCTTTATGGGTCAGTTCGATACCTTCCAGGAAATTGGCATTAATGGTTTCTTCTTCAGCAGCAATAGCTAAGGCTCGCTCGAGGTTATCAACCGTGGTGAGCAGTTCGTTGGCAAACTTTTCCAGCGCAAATTTGTGCGCTTTCTCAACGTCCGCAGCTGCCCGCCGACGCACGTTCTCCATTTCAGCAACAGCGCGAACGGCGCGGTCTTTTGACTCGTCCGCACGTTGCTCGGCTTGCGCTAAAGCAAGTTCAAGTTCGGCGATTCTTTCATTCACCGCATCACTCTCTTCTCGCTGCTCTTGCTGTGCCTCCGCACCTTGGTCGGCACTTTGGTCGGCATTCTGATCGGCATCAGCGCTTGCGCGCTTGCCAGCATTCTCATCGGCAGAGGTTTCCACGCCGTCGTCGACCTTCTTATCGTTATCGTATTCAACTTCTGTTTGCTGGTTTTCCTTGGCAGAATCGTGTTTTGTCATGTTTCGTTACTCTTCCAATGTGATATAACTAAGCTTGTGCACAGTTATGGGGGCACAGGTTTTTCGATTCAAGGCTAGTCGGTACAATAATGGGGAAACTTTAATGGCAGAAACCAAACAACACGCGTTCCAGCGTCTGGCGTTATTGGGCAAAGTAAACCATGAAGCAACGCGCACGACTCTGATGACTCTGGAAAATGAACTCAGAGCCTGCGGTGTCGACGTCATTATTGAAGAGCGAACGGCAAAGCAATTAAATAACAGCAAAAGCCCGACCTTCAGTCTTGACGATCTCGGTCAGGAAGCTGATCTGGCCGTTGTTGTCGGCGGTGATGGCAACATGCTGGGTGCCGCCCGCGTCCTATGTGAAACCGGCATTGCCGTGATCGGCGTTAATCGCGGTAATCTGGGATTTCTCACCGACCTTGATCCCGACCATGTAATAGAACAGTTATTGCCGGTGCTGGCCGGCGAGTATGTGTCAGAAGAACGTTTCCTGCTCCAGGCTGAAGTCGTACGTGACGGTGAGCGATGCGACGTCGGGCGCGCCATTAATGAGGTGGTGCTGCACTCCGATAAAGTCGCCCACATGATTGAGTTTGAAGTCTATGTCGATCACGGTTTTGTTAACAGCCAACGTTCTGATGGGTTAATCGTCAGCACGCCAACAGGCTCTACCGCCTATTCATTATCCGGGGGCGGCCCGATCATGATGCCAAACCTTAACGCCATATCGTTAGTTCCGATGTTCCCGCATACCCTAAGCAGCCGCCCGATCGTGGTCGATGCGGACTGTACCTTACATTTGCGCCCGGCACCTGATAATGGCCCGCTGCAAATCAGTTGCGACGGTCATCGCCGCATGGATGTACTCCCTAAAGATGAGGTGCTAATCCACAAATACCCGCACACCTTGCGTCTAATTCACCCTAAAGATCATAGTTATTTCAAAGTATTAAGAAACAAACTGGGTTGGGGTAGCCGACTGTTCTAAAATCCACCTTGCATTACTGTATGAATACTGTATAACTACTGTATGTAAACACAGTGGTTAGTTTCATACGTTGTCGCGTCCTGCAGTTTTCACTGCATGCGCCACATTAAGAGAGGTTCCTCATGTTGATGCATCTTCAAGTTCGCAACTTCGCCGTGGTTCGTCAATTAACTGTCGATTTTCAAGCTGGCATGACAGCCATTACCGGCGAGACTGGTGCCGGTAAGTCTATTGCCTTGGATGCGCTTGGGTTATGTCTGGGCGACCGCGCAGAGACCGATTCAATCCGCACCGATGCTGATAAAGCTGAAGTGATAGCGAGCTTTCACCTGCGTCCTGAATCTCCGGCTGAAGTGTGGTTAACAGAAAATGAATTGCGTGATGATGAAGAACCGGATCACTGTGTCCTGCGCCGTCTCATTACCCGCGAAGGGCGTTCCAAAGCCTGGATTAATGGCTACCCGGTGAATGTCGCTCAGCTGAAACAGCTGGCACCACTACTTGTTAACATTCACGGACAACATGAACATCAACTGCTAAGTAAACCTGAGCATCAACTTGATATTCTCGATGCCTACGCCCGCCATTCAGATGTTCTGAAAGAGGTGGCGTCAGCTTATCAACACTGGTATCAGTTGCGGAAACAACAAAAACAAGCTTTGCTGCAACAAGAAGAACGTCAGTCCCGCGCGCAACTGGTGCGCTATCAGGTTGAAGAACTCGATCAATTCGCATTGCGCGAAGGCGAATACCCTGAGTTGGAGCAACAGCATAACCGCTTAAGTAATAGCTCGGCACTGCAGGAAGATAGTCAGTTTGCTCTAAACGCTTTGTATGAGGGTGAGCATAATAACGCTTACAGCCTGGTACAAGCCGCTTTAAGCCGGCTTGAAGAACAACTCAGTATCGATCCCCAGCTACAGCCCGCGGTGAAGTTATTGAGTGAAGCCAGCGTGCAAATAGAGGAAGCAGCCCGCGAACTGCGTTTGTACAGCGATAACGTTGAAATAGATGACGAGCTGCTGAATCAAACCGAACGCCGGGTTACCCAGGCCGTGCAGTTAGCGCGCAAACATCAGCTTGACCCGGATGAATTGCCGGCCTTACACCAGCGATTAAGCCAAGAGCTAGCAGATTTAGAAGCCGCTGAAGCAGAACTTGCGAGTTCCGATGAACAGGTTCAGGCCGCCGCACAGCAGTACCGGAAACTTGCTGCCAAACTTTCCAAGCAACGGCAACGCGCTGCGCAGGAACTCTCTGAGCAAATCTCGGCGTCGATGCGGGCGTTGAACATGCCTCACGGTCGCTTCGTTATCGCGGTCGAACATCAGGAGCAAGCTCCAGCTACCCGGCTGGGAACAGATGCTGTGGTTTTCCAGGTAACCACCAACCCAGGTCAGCCGTTGCAACCCCTTGCTAAAGTGGCATCAGGTGGTGAGCTATCGCGTATAAGTCTGGCGATCCAGGTGATCACCGCGGCACAGCTTACCACCCCTACATTAATGTTCGATGAAGTCGATGTAGGTGTTAGTGGTGCAACCGCAGCTACCGTCGGCAAACTGTTGCGACAGTTGGGTAAAAACAATCAGGTTATCTGTGTTACTCACCTCCCCCAGGTGGCAGCGCTTGCTCATCAGCAACTTCGCGTCGATAAGGTAACTGACGGTGAAAGTACTGAGACATCCATGGTCCCACTCGATCATGATAATCGCGTGATTGAACTTGCTCGATTGCTGGGTGGCGATACCATTACCGCGACAACTAAAGCTAATGCCACGGAGTTACTCGCCACAGCGTCCTAAGTTTTTCGGGAACATTCCGATAAGATTAGGGTCAATCTTGTGCGCAAGGCTAGTTATTCACGATAGCTTTGTTTATCATCGGTATTAATGAGCTCCTCAAACAAGAAGTAAAACGTATTTTATGAAAAAACTAATGCTAATCGGCATGGTGATCGCCTTAAGTGGTTGCTCCGTATTTGAGAAACTGGTGTATCGGATCGATGTACCGCAAGGAAATTATCTAGAGCAACGCGACGTCAACCAACTGCGGGTTGGCATGAACAAGGAACAAGTAGCCTATGTGCTTGGTGTTCCTGTCGCGGAGAATGTTTTTAGTAATGATACCTGGTACTACGTTTTCAATATGGAAGCGGGCCAGGGTGACGATTATCGCCGCCGCGTTACGCTAACCTTTGAAGATGGCAAACTCGCCACTTATGAAGGTGACTTTGATCGCCCAGAGAATTTTGACACGCCGCTGGACCAGTAATTAGGCAGTTGCCAGCGCACCTCCGCAACCAGAGAACATTTCCGGGGAGTGTATGAAGCCGAGCAACCGCCTCGACCGTTTTACGGACATTATCCAAAGCCCCACCGACCATCGTGATTACGCCATGGTCACTCTGGCTAATGGCCTTCGCTGCGCGCTCGTTCACGACCTCAAGTCGCAACAAAGTACCGCTGCTTTAGCTGTTGCCGCAGGACACTTCCATGATCCTTCGCACACTCAGGGTCTGGCGCACTTTCTTGAGCATATGCTTTTTCTTGGCACGCAGGGCTATCCGGAAGCCACCGAGTATCAAGACTATATTCATCAGCATGGCGGCCAGCATAACGCCTGGACCGGTACCGAATTCAGCAGTTACTACTTCAGTTGTGACAGCGCAGCATTTGCCGGTGCCCTTGATCGCTTCTCACGATTTTTCTATCAGCCCACCTTCAATACCGACTGGATAACCAAAGAAGTTCTGTCGATTGAAGCAGAGTTCAAGCTCAAGAAAAGTGATGAATTACGCAGGCTGTATCAGGTCCACAAAACAACGGCGAATCCCGCACACCCGTTCCATAAATTTTCGGTTGGTAATCTTGCGACATTAACTGACAATGGCGATACCACTAGGTTGGAGACAGAATTACATGAGTTTTTCACCAACTGGTACCGCGCCAACCGCATGACCTTAGTGCTGGCCGGACCGCAATCCCTGGATGAACTTGCGGCCATGGCAGAAGCTTATTTTGCGCCCGTCAGTGGGAACGGCCCCCCGGTTAAGGCCGAAACAGCGCCATTGTATTTACCGGATCAGCTGGGAGTGCAGCTGAATGTGCGTCCGATTAAGGATGCCAGACGGCTGATCCTTGCTTTTGCACTGCCGGGCATAGATGATGACTACGCCCATAAGTCGACCAGCTTTATCGCACACTTGTTAGGCTACGAAGGTCCCGGCAGTTTGTTTGCTGAGCTGCATCAGCGCAATCTGATTAACAGCTTATCTGCCGGCGGTGGTATTAGCGGCAGTAACTTCAAAGACTTTAACATCAATATGCAACTCACCGACGAGGGGTTGGCCGCAACCGACATCATCATCGAGCAGGTTTTTGCCACCATACGATTAATTGAGCAACAAGGGCTTGAAGAGTGGCGGTACGTTGAACGTCAAACCGCAATTGCCAATGCGTTCCGCTTCCAGGAGCCTGCCCGCACAGCAGATCTGGCAGCCCAGTTGGCGATCAACATGCACCATTATAGCGACCAGGACCTTATTTTTGGCGATTACCGGATGGCTGGTCTGAATATCGAGAAGACCAGGCAGCTACTGGCAGCCATGACGCCCGGTAATATGCGCGCAACCTTTATCCATAAAGAAGTTGAAGTTACTGAACACGAGCCCATTTATGGCACTGACTACCAGTTAGCCGCGCTGCCAAACGAGCAACTGGAACGATGGTCTGCGCCAGCGTCAGCATGGGCAAGATTACCTCCGCCGAATCCTTACCTGCATGATCTTAAGGCACCGCTGCCGTTACCGGAAGCAGGATCTGATACACCGCAACTTCATACCATCGCCCCCGGTATTACCTTGTGGCATCTACAGGACCCCGATTTTCGCGCACCGAAAGCGCATATCTACTGTCAGTTCGTTTTGCCTGAGGCCACTCGTTCAGCACGGCATTACGCCTGTGCAAGACTTTGGAGCGAGTTAATGATCGATCGGCTGAATGAAGATTGCTACGACGCTGAAATCGCAGGATTGCACTTTAATATTTACCCGCAACACTACGGGATCACCTTGCATGTAAGTGGTTACTCCGTCGGTAGTGCCGAACTTAGCGCGCATCTGCTGGCGCAGTTCCGACAACCGAGTTTCGCAGATTCACGTTGGCGTGATATTCATCAGAAGCTGCAGGCCAACTGGCAATCCGCTTTAGCGAATAAGCCGCTGAACCTACTGTTTGCACGTCTCAATGTGCTATTGCAACCCCACATGTACGCATTGAGCGATCTGGCGGGTGCTCTTGCCGAGGTCAGTCTGGATGATTTTAAGCAGTGGCAGGCCGATCTTTTTCAGTCAGCCGAAGTTAAGCTATTTGCCCACGGCGATGTCAATCTTGAGCGCCTGGGGCCTTTGCTGGAAGGAGTTCAGCAACAGTTCTCACTCAGTGAAAATCTTCAGGCCCAAGTACCGCCCACCTATTCAGTTGCCGAGTTGAAGCAGTCTGGCAAACTTGAACAGCGTGGACAGTTGCAAACCCAGCACAGTGATCATGCAGCATTGTTAGTGATTCAGGGAAAGTCACTGGATATCACTCAGCAGGCCACTTTGTTGTTACTCAACCAGTTTATTCAGCCTCACTTTTTCAATGAACTACGTACTCATCAGCAACTAGGTTATGTTGTTGGTAGCACCTATATGCCGATAGAACAACGCCCTCACCTGTTGCTGTATGTGCAGAGTAGTCGCTATCCTGCAACAACGCTGTGCGAACGTATTAATACCTTTATTACGCACTTTATTGAGGACCTGGAAGAGCTGGGTGCGAGCGATCTTGGTAATATCCGCAAGTTTCTCGTGCGCAAATTACGTGAGCCTGACACTAATTTACGGTTAAGAAGTCAACGACTCTGGACCTGCGTTTCCCAATACAACGTCAATTTCGACCGTTTAGAAGCAATCGCACAACTACTTGAAAGTCATACGACTTCGTTTTTCATTGAAAAAATACGTGAACAACTCAGTGCTACAGAGAACCACGGCTATATTACAGCAACACCTAAAGAGCTTTGACAGCAGGCGTTAAATTGTTTAATTTGATGCCCATATAACAAAAATAAGAGTTGTGTAAGAACACAGCCTAACATTAGGATGACAGGTGCGCTTCTTCAACAGACAAGTGAGAAGGTGGTGGTTGACCGGGCTCTTGGCCTTGTCATTTATCGCTCCAGCAACCGCACAGTCAAATGCGGATGAGTGGCGCGTTGAGTTGATCACCCTTCGTGTCGCGAATAAGCCTATCAGCGCTACTGAGCTTGATGAACGCAACCGTGCCCAGCTCTATAGCGCAGAAAACCTGTACTTGCCTACCCTTGACCAACCCTTAACTATCGAGTTCGGTGCCCCTTATGCGCCAGCGGCGCAACGACTTTACTACCGTTATAAACTTGACGGGTTCGATAAAGACTGGATCTACACCGATGCCGACTATCGGCGCGCCACCTATACTAACCTCGAATTTGGCGATTATACCTTTATGGTACAGGCCTCACCTAATGGCGATACCTGGCTGGGCGAGCGTCAGCTTAACGTTACCGTCGCGGTGCCAGTCTGGTTATCCCCCTGGGCAATTGCCATTTATTTTGCGCTATTGCTTGGTTTGCTGCTCGCGTTTGGCTCCATTTTAGGCGCTCGCCGGCAGGCGATTCATTTATTGCGCGATAGCGAGGAACGCTTAAAACTAAGTTTATGGGGCAGTGGCGACCAGTTATGGGATTGGCACATTAACCGTAACGAGCTGCATCGTCATAACACCTGGCGCAACCTTAAAGGGTTTCCACAGGACGGCATTCGGGAAGGTGTTGGCAAAGACACCTCAAACATCCATGAATCGGATCTCCGTAAAGTTCAGCGCGCGTTGCGCGATTATCTGGATGGCCGCACCAATCATTACGAACAGACCTATCGTATAGCTACCGACAAAGGCTGGATATGGGTTCTCGACCGCGGCAAAATCGTTACTTACGATGATCAGCAACAACCCGCCCGTATGACCGGCACCCTGAAAGATATTACGCCGCTGGTGACCGCTGAAGAACGATTAAAGATGCTGGCGGCATCGATCACCAATATCTCTGATGGCGTCTGTATCTACGACCATCAGTTTAAGGTTGTTGAAACCAATCAGTCATTTAGCAAAATTACCGGCTACAGTCGTGATGACATGGTGGGCCGTACCTTGCAACTGACCCTTTATAGTCCCGATTATCTGAATCAAATTAAACAAATGGTGCAGCAACATGGCAGCTGGCACGGGGAAATCGAGGATTTACGTAAAGATGGCACCGTCTATCAAATGGAGCTAACTTTTGATGCGATTGTCGACGACAGCAACGAAATTTCCTACTACGTGGCAACCTTTTCCGATATCACCGATCGTAAAAATGCGGAACGCGAGTTACGTCGTTTATCCAACACCGATACCCTGACCGGCTTACCGAACCGTTCTTATTTCCAGGTGAGTCACTCAAATCTGGTGCGTAAACGCATCATGCACGCCCTATTGCTTTTTGATCTGGATAACTTTAAAAAAATTAATGATTCGCTCGGACATGAAATTGGTGACCATTTGCTCATGCATGTCGCCGAGCGCGTCGCCGAAGTTGGCCGGCCGCAGGACACCTTTTACCGTCTCGGTGGCGACGAGTTTAATCTTATTCTGGAAGATACAGCAGATGTCCGCATTATCACCACTGCGGCGAAGCGTATACTCGAATGTTTGTCGGAGCCGTTTCATATTAGTGGTCATGATATCGTCGTCAGCAGCTCAATCGGCATCGTCGTCTATCCAAATGACGGCCAGTCCTCGCAAGAGCTCCTGCAGAATGCCGATACGGCCATGTATCATGCTAAAAATCGTGGCGGTAACACCTATCAGTTCTTCAACGAATCGATGAACAAGAACGCTGTCCGCCGCTTACAGGTTGAGAACCAACTACGGCAATCATTACGTAACAATTATCTGCAAGTGCATTATCAACCCAAGGTTTCATTGCGCACCAATACCTTTGTCGGACTCGAGGCATTGGTTCGGCTGGAAATACCGGGCACAGGTATTGTCAGCCCGGCTGAGTTTATCCCACTGGCTGAGGAAACGGGTCTTATCATTGATGTCGGTGAGCGGGTGCTGCGACAAACCTGTCGGGATATGCGCGAATGGGTCGCCGCAGGAGCCGTTCAGGGCCGTGTTGCAGTTAACCTGTCAGCCAAGCAGTTCCTGCAGCCGGACCTTACCAAACGCATTATGGCGATCTTAAATGAAGAAGGTCTGGCCGCGGAGCATCTGGAATTAGAGATAACCGAAGGCGTGGTAATGGACGATCCCGAGCGCGCCATTGAAATCATGACCGAATTAAATAATTGCGGTATCCACTTAGCACTTGATGACTTCGGCACCGGTTACTCCTCGCTAGCCTACCTCAAGCGCTTCCCGATCCAGACCCTGAAAATCGATAAGGCGTTTATTGATGATATCAATGGTGCCGAACGTGATCGTAATATGGTCGCCTCCATCGTAGCGATGGCGCATAACCTGGGGCTAGACGTCGTCGCTGAAGGCGTGGTTGATCATGCGCAAGCCAGCACCTTGAGTAATCTGAACTGTGAATTCGCCCAGGGATTCTTGTTCGCCGAACCACTGCGGCGCGAACATTTCCTCGCACACATCGCAACGACTCTGGCCAGCTTACCCAGCAGTGATTAATGTGGTTGCCAGAACACGTTTCCGCGGCCCATTGCCCGCATTAGCCTAAGACGTTTTTGCGAAAAGAAAAGCGGAACCACCACAGGACCAAGCAGCAAGCCGGCACAGGCCCAGCGTTTCGCTGCCATAGCATTCTTAAGTGCTTGAATATAAAGTACCAGCGCAGACAACAAACAACACAGCGCAATTAACACACTAACCTCCTAAGTTAACCGCTAACGACATGGGAGATGCCACATCATCAGCGGTTACAACAACTTAATTCTGGTAAAACGTACGTCCCTTATCCGCCATTTCGACCAATAGCGGCGCTGGCTCATAACGTTCGCCATGCTGCTTCGCGTAAGCACGTAACTGCCCCACTACCTCAGCACAACCAAGGCTGTCGATGTAACGGAACGGACCGCCGCGGAAGGGCGGGAAACCTATACCATAGATCGCACCAATATCGCCGTCACGAGGACTTCTGATGATATCGTCAGCTAAGCAATACACCGCTTCATTTAGCATCAGGTACACGGTTCTTTGCGCAATCTCAGACGCTGAAAGTTCGCCGTCCGGCTCGATATCAAGCAGCGAATAAACGCTGGTATCGACATCCTTGCCAGAGTTTTTGCCATTATACTCATAAAAGCCTTTTTTGTTCTTTTTGCCCTTACGATCATCATCCAGCAGTTTCGAAAACGCATCAGGCGCACGGAACCGGTCGCCCAGCTCATCCGCCATAATGGGCGCTACTTTAGCCGCGATATCAATACCGACTTCATCCATTAATTTTATCGGTCCCACCGGGAATCCGAATTTAACTAAGGCTTTATCAACAGCATCGATGGGCTCGCCAGCTAGCACCAGTCGTGCAGCTTCATTCATATAAGGAGCCAGGATACGGTTAACATAAAAACCGGCGCCATCCCTGACCACAATAGGTGTTTTCCCCTGTTTTTTCGCCAGCGAAACTGTGGTCGCAACGGTTTTGTCAGAGGTTTTCTCATGGGTAATAATTTCCGCCAGCGGCATTTTGTCAACCGGCGAAAAGTAATGCAAACCAATGACGTTTTCCGGGCGTTTTGCTTTAGCGGCGATTTTTGTGATCGGTAGACTGGAGGTATTGGTAGCAAAAATAACGTGCTCAGGACCAACAGACTCGATATCCGCAACCATCTTCTGTTTTAAGTCCAGATCTTCGAAGACCGCTTCAATCACCAAATCGACACGTTCAAAACCACTGTAATCAAGTGTTCCACTCAGACGCAGCATCGACTTCTCAAGTTCCGCGCGGCGGATATGGTTGCGCTTCAGTTTTTTCTTCAACAGGTCGTAGCTGTATTTAAGCGCATGGGTAATCCCCTCTTCGGCAATATCCTTAATGCGCGCCGGCAAACCCGCTTTTATGGCTGTGACATAAGAAATGCCGCCCCCCATAAGTCCGCCACCTAACACGCCGATACGTTCGAGTTTGCCTGGCTGAGTATCACCCGCACCCGTTTCTTTCTTCATCGCTGTAGTCGCAAAGAAAATGCCACGAAGTTGCTTCGATTCCGGTGTCATCGCTAATTCACCGAACTGCCGCGCTTCGTAAGCCAGTCCTTCTTCAAAGCCATGATCAGCGCCGTAGGCGATGGTATCGACAATTTTATCCAGCGCTGGATAGTTGCCTTTACCTTTGTCTTGCGCCTGTTCACGTGCTTTTTTGAAAATCACGCCGCGGCCAAAACTGGTGCCTTCCAAAGCTTTGTTAAAGAGATTGTGCTTCACTTTCTGCACTTTGGGCTTGCTGTTTAGCGCTTTCTCAACCGCAGCATCAAGCAAAATACTGGCCGGCACGACTTCATCTACGATACCTTTTTTCTTCGCTTGCTTCGGGCGCAATTCTTTCCCGGTAAGAATCATTGGTAAGGCTTCCTGAATGCCAATCAGACGCGGCAGCCGCTGGGTACCGCCGGAGCCAGGTAACAAGCCCAGCTTCACTTCAGGCAAGCCAATCTTAGTTTTATCGCTATCAGTACAGATCCGATAGTGACAAGCCAATGCAAGCTCCAATCCACCGCCAAGACAGGCACCATCGATCGCGGCGACGACCGGTACCTTCAGCTGTTCGATCCGATCGAACATGGCTTGCCCCTGGCGCGCGAGACTCTCCGCATCAGCAGCATTTTCACAATCGTCGATCATGCTGATGTCTGCGCCGGCAACAAATGATCCCGGCTTATCACTAATAACAACGACACCCTTCAAGGTACTTAAGTCTTCAAGCTTGCCCAAAACCTCGCTTACTTCCTCGGCAAAGCTCGCCTTCAGGGTATTCATTGACTCGCCAGGCACGTCAATATGAATGACCGCGACGCCATCGTCACGGGACTCTAAGCTAAATGCGCGTTGCGTATCACTCATCAGTTACTCTCCAAAATCATTGCTGCACCCAAGCCACCAGCGGCACAAGCCGTAGTCAGCGCGGTTCCGCCACCACGGCGCTTTAATTCGCGCAAGGTTTGCGTGATCATGCGTGCACCGGTTGCTGCAAAGGGATGGCCATAAGCTATGGAACCACCAAGTACATTAAATTTATCCATATCGATTTCGCCGATTGCTTCACTGCGACCTAGTTTTTCTTTGGCAAAGCTCTTACTGGCAAACATCTTTATATTCGCCAGAGTTTGTGCTGCGAAGGCCTCATGCATATCGATGAGATCCAAATCCGCTAATTTCATACCCGCACGGTCAAGCGCAATCGGAGTCGCGAACGACGGTCCCATCAGCATGTCTTTTTCCACGCCTATGGCACTGAACGCGTAACTTTTAATATAGCCTAACACCTCGTAACCAAGCGCTTTCGCTTTACTTTCGGTCATTAGCAACACTGCCGCAGCGCCGTCGGTCAATGGCGTACTGTTTGCTGCGGTAACCGAGCCGTGCTTGCGATCAAATACCGGTTTTAATTTGGCATAGCCGTCCAACTTACTGTCGCTGCGGATGGTGTTGTCGCGGCGTAAGAAATCTTTATAGGGCTCGGCGTAGGCGGTCATTACCTCATCGTTTAGTTTCTCGTCTTCCCAGGCTTCATGTGCCAGGGAATGTGAACGGTGCGCAAGCGCATCCTGATCCGCCCGACTAATACTATGGGTCTTCGCCATTTGCTCAGCAGTCTCACCCATCGTTAAACCGGTACTGTATTCCGCAATTTCCGGTGGTACGGGTTTTAAATCGCTAAAACTCAGACGTTTCAGTATGTTAAGCCGCTGTCCCATACTCCGAGCTTTATTTAATTCAACCAACCGCAGCGCAAGATTCCTTGTCACGCCAATGGGTAATACCGAAGACGAATCCGCACCGCCGGCGATACCAACACTGATATTGCCGGCAACCATAGCCTCGACAATATTTGCTGTCGTCTGAAAACTGGTGGCACAAGCACGTGAAACACTGTAAGCGTCGGTACTTACTGGCAGGCTGGTACCTAACACGATTTCGCGGGCAATATTTGGAGCTGAAGGCATTTGTACCACCTGACCAAACACTAACTGCTCGACTTCCTTGCCATCCAGGCCGTAGCGATTAAGCATTTCCTGGACCACCATCTTGCCAAGATCGAGTGCCGGAATGCCGTGAAAATAACTTGCCTGTTTCGCAAACGGTGTCCGCAATCCAGCAACTATTGCGATACGGTCACCCTTTGCGGTTGTCAATTGCTGACGTGACGTCATGTTCAACTACCTCTGTTCAGTGAATTGGGCCATCGTTTAATCTGGTCTGACCTCATAGTTTATTACAAATTTTAGCGGGTTCATCCCAAGAATTAAACTCTTGTTTTCGGTACAGTGCATATTAGAGTATAGACACACGCTACCACTTTAGAGGTCGACATGGCTGCAGAACAGTTTCAAAGCCTGCGCAATTACCTGGATAGCCAGGTTTTAGGGCAACCAGAATTCACCGAAAGTTTGCTGATTGCGATCCTGGCTGACGGCCATTTGCTGGTCGAAGGCCCCCCAGGACTTGCTAAAACCCGTGCGGTAAACGCTTTGGCGAAAGGAATTGAGGGCGATTTCCACCGTATTCAGTTCACTCCGGATCTACTTCCAGCCGATCTTACCGGCACCGATATCTACCGCACGGAGACCGGCGAATTTGTGTTCCAGCAAGGTCCGTTGTTTCATAATGTCATTCTCGCAGACGAAATCAATCGCGCGCCTGCTAAAGTGCAGTCCGCACTGCTTGAGGCCATGGCAGAACGGCAGATTACCGTCGGCCAAACGACCTATCCGTTGCAGGGCTTGTTCATGGTGTTAGCCACGCAGAACCCACTTGAACAAGAAGGCACCTACCCGTTGCCGGAAGCACAACTGGATCGGTTTCTTATGCAGCTTAATCTGGATTACCCGGCCGCAGATACCGAGCTGGAGATTCTGCGCTTGACCCGCGGTGAGGAATTGCACGGTGAAATAGCTATGCCAACCCCACTACAGCAGAGCGACATTTTTAACGCGCGTAAAGAAGTGCTGGAAATATTTATGGACGAGGCGGTGGAAAATTACCTGGTGCAACTAGTCATTGCCTCGCGCCAACCGGCTCATTACAACGAAGACCTTGCCCGCTGGATCAGTTATGGTGCCAGCCCTCGTGCCACCATATCTTTGGATCGCTGTGCCCGCGCAAAAGCCTGGTTAGCCGGCCGCGACTTTGTCACTCCAGATGATATCCAGGCCGTATTCCCGCATGTAATGCGCCATCGTATTATTTTAAGTTATCAGGCCGAAGCCGATGGCGTCACTGCCGATCAGGCGCTACAGGTCATCTTACAAGAAGTGGCGACACCCTAGCCTATGACACAAGCGCATGAATGGCTCCAACAGTGGCACAGCGACGGCATTCGCGTCGGTACCGCGGAGTTGATGTATTATCGCAGCAAAATTGGTGCCTTCGCCCGCCACCGCCGCTTGCATCCGCCGAAATCTCAGGCCGGTGCCTTACTCAGTAAAACCCGTGGGCGGGGCATGGAATTTGATGAAGTCCGTCACTACCAGGCGGGTGATGATGTGCGGGCCATTGACTGGCGTGTTACAGCCCGCACCGGTACCCCACATACCAAATTGTTCCGGGAAGAGCGCGAACGGCCGATCATGTTCATTGTCGACTTAGCTGCCAGCATGCATTTAGGCAGTCAGTTGCTGTTAAAAAGTGTTCAGGTCTGCCACATCACCGCGGCTATGGCATGGTTAGCAGCGCAACGCGGTGATCGTGTGGGTGCCATCATTGGTCACCCCAGCCGGCACGTCGAAGTTCGTCCGCAGGGGCGACAACACGGCGTGCTGCGGATCCTGCATAGCTTAGTAGAACTACAAAACGAAGGCTTTAACGACTGGCAGCAAAAGAAAACCACCAACCTTAACGTGCTGGATGATTTATTACGCCGCGCCCAGCAAGTCGCTAAGCCAGGTACTGTGATTCATATTATCAGCGATTTCGCGCACTTCACCGAACATACAACGATGATGTTGCGGTCACTACAAAGGCATTGTTCGCTGCAAATGATCCAGTGTTCTGACCCGCTCGAAGCTAACCTTCCTGCACAACTCGAACAACAGGATATTGCACTGACTGACGGCCGGAACGCATGGCATTTTGCCGCTGGCGACGCAGCTTCCCGGGCCCACTATCGAACGAATGCCATGACTCAGCAGCAACAGCTGATGCAGCAAATTCAGCAGCTTGGCCTTGAGCTTTACCAGTTTAGCGCGGCCGATGCTATTGAGAATCAGTGGCCGGAGGTCATGCGATGATAGATGCCGCCCCCGCTGTTGAAAAAATGCACGATATTCTGGCTCCGCCGGCAGCACATTGGTGGCCCCTGGCGCCCGGCTGGTATGCACTGGCCGCCCTGGTTATCGTCAGTATCGCCTTATTAGCCTGGCTGCTGGTGCGCAGTTACCGGCAGCGCCGGGTGCGCCGCGCGGCACTTGCCGAGTTGCACCCAACGCTGCCTTTGAATGCCACAACGCTGATAGTTAAACGGGCATGCTACGGTTACTTTCCGCAGCAGCAAATTGCTTCGCTCACCGGTGCTGCCTGGCGTGATTTTTTACTGCAACGTTTGCCTGCAGCGCGCGCAGCACGCTACGTTGACCTGCTGACTGAAGTCGAGCACGCGGCGTACCAAAAATCGACAAGTGAACCTCAACAGTTACGCCAGCGCTACCATGATTTCGCCAGACTGTGGCTTCGTCACGCCTTACCCCGGAGGTCAAATGATTGAATTCGGCTGGCCATGGTTTGCCCTGGCATGGATACTGGCACCCCTGCTCTGGTGGCTGCGGCGACCGCAGCAGCGCCAATTCTCCACCTTGCGTGTGCCGCAACTGGCAGAAAACAGCATCCAGCCAGGTCCCTCGTCGCGACGCATTTGGCAGGGCTTGTTCGCTTTGCTTATCTGGACTCTTGTTATTGTCGCACTATGCCGTCCGCAATGGCTTGGGGAACCCGTGCAGATCCGTAGCGAAGCCAGAGAAATGGTACTGGCAGTTGATTTGTCCGGCAGTATGGAAATTGCCGATATGCGCATTAATGACAATGAAGTGAATCGTTTAGCCATGGTCAAACATGTTGTCAGTGATTTCATTGCCCGCCGGCAAGGCGATAAACTGGGGCTTATTCTGTTTGCCGACACCGCCTATGTGCAATCGCCCATAACCTATGATCTGCGTAGCGTCGAGCAATTACTAGAGGAAGCGCAACTACGCTTAATTGGCGAACGCACTGCCATTGGAGACGCGGTGGCGTTAGCCGTCAAGCGGTTTCGCGATAACGAGCAGACTAATAAAATTCTTATTCTGTTAACCGATGGCCAGAATACCGCAGGTAATGTCTCACCGGAGCAGGCACAGCAACTCGCCGCTTATTATGGCGTCAAAATCTATTCCATTGGTGTCGGCGCTGACGAAGTTATCGTCGATAGTTTCTTTGGGCAACGTAAAGTGAACCCCAGCCGCGACCTCGACGAAGGTATGTTGCGTGGTCTCGCAGAAGCAACGGGGGGTGAATATTTTCGCGCCCGCAGTACTGAAGAGCTGGAAGCCATCTATCAAACCCTTGACCAATACGAGCCGGTCGCCGGCGACGAGCAACTACGCCGGCCACAAACCGAACTTTTTTATTGGCCTGCCGGGCTTGCCCTACTGCTATTGTTTGGCTTGTGCCTGAGTAAGTTATTGTGGCAACAACGGAGGGGGTTCTGATGCCAATTGAGCAAATACTGGCACAATTCCACTTCCTCCGGCCGTGGTGGCTGCTCGGACTGCTGCCCGTAGTTGTGATCACATGGCTACTGTGGCGTAATTCCCGGGCTACAAATGGTTGGCACAGCGTTATCGCACCACATCTGGCGGAACTGCTGATCACCTCCAAAGCGCGGCGACAACGCAACAGTTTACGCTGGAGTCTGCCGGTTGCACTATTGGCATTAGTTTTTGCCAGTGCCGGCCCGACCTTTGAGCGTATTCCACAACCTGTTTATCAGCTTGATGCGGGCCAGGTGCTGGTGCTTGATATGTCGATGTCGATGCGGGCTACCGACGTGACTCCGGATCGGCTCACGCAAATGCGCTATAAAGCGATGCAACTGGCTGCTGAACACCTTGACGGCGACACCGGCCTTATTGCCTATGCCGGCGATGCCTTCGTCATTAGCCCCCTGACAGCGGATGCCGGAAGCCTGGGTAATTTAATCCGCGCCTTAAGTCCGGAAATCATGCCCGAACAAGGCAGTGATCCGCTCAGTGCGCTGCAATTGGCAGATCGCTTGCTGCGCGAGGCTGGCTATCCCCAGGGTGACATCTATTGGTTCACCGATGGCATTGATACCCGTGACCAACAAGAGCTCACCACCTTTGTGCGTAATCATCCCCATCGCCTTGCAATACTTGCGGTAGGCACCGAACAAGGGGCGCCGATACAACTGCAGGATGGCAAATTACTGCGCACCCCCGGCGGTGATGTGGTAGTGCCGCGACTTACACCAGCCCGACTGGAACAGCTGGCCCAACTCAGTGGTGGTCGTTTCGCCCAGTTACGCCAGGATCAACAGGACATACTTTACCTAAGTGACATGGAACCGCTAACCCGCGACGGGAAAGAACGTGACGACCAACAAGGCGATGCCTGGTATGACCTTGGCCCATGGCTGCTGGTTCTGGCTGTGCTTGCATTGTTGCCGCTGGCACGGCGCGGGGTGCTTCTGGTGACCCTGATCAGCGTCGTCGGCGGTAGTCAGTTGCTGATGATAGCCCCAGTGGCGGCTCAGCAGAGCGATGATGACAACGGCCTTGCCTGGCATCAGCAGCTCTGGCAGACCCCCTATCAACAAACGGATCAGGCTTTACGTAATGAAAACTATGAACGCGCAGCGAAAATCGCTGAAAATCGCTGGCAACGGGGCACCGCCAATTACCGCCGTGGTAATTACGAGCAGGCGCTGGTAGATTTTTCGCAAGTTGATAATGCTGCCGGCTACTATAATCAGGGGAACAGCCTGATGCAGCTCGAACGCTTTGATGAAGCTGCCAATGCCTACCGCGAGGCCCTTGAACGGGATCCTGATTTAACCCAGGCACGTGATAATCTTGCGCTCGCTGAACAGGCGGCAGAGCAACAACAGCAGCAACAGCAGCAGCAAGGCGAAAGTGAGGGACAGCAGCAGGAATCTGAGCAACAGCAGCAAAGCGGTGAAGGCCAACAGGAGGACAGCTCATCGTCAGGGTCAGAGCAAAGTCCGCAAGACTCAGAGCAACAACAGCAAAGCGAAAGCGAAAGCCAGCCACCCTCTGAACCAGAGTCCGATAACGCAGCGGCAGAAGCAGAACAGGAAGAAGGTGAAACACCACAGCAACAACAGCAAACTGCAGCGCAGCAGCTGAGTGAGGAACAGCGTCAGCAAATGGAGCAGTGGTTGAATCGTATCGAAGACGACCCGGCTTTTTTATTAAAACGTAAAATGCTCGAAGAAGCGAAGAAACGTCGCACCCAACAACGTCCGCCGCAAGGAGTTCAAAAACAGTGGTAGTTCATCGTCCGGATTTTTTATCAGCGCTTAAAGCTGCGCTCGTGCTTGCCCTCATCGCCTGGCAACCCGCCGGCTGGACACAGTCGCAGGCAACGGCCGAGGTCGCCATCAGTGTGGATAAGAACCCTATTGCCGCAAATGACACTTTCATTCTGACCCTCACCGTTAACCAGCTGGTCAACGATTCCGCCTGGCGCCCGCAGGATGTGCTGGATGATCTGCAAGTATTAGGCAGCTCAAGTAGTCGCAGTACCCAGATTATTAATGGTGAAACCTCCGAGCAAACAACTTTCAATACCATCATCCGCGCGCCGGATACAGCCGGTGATTATACTATTGGCCCCGTTGAGTTGCTCGGCGCCACCAGTAATAGCATCGTGCTGGAGGTTTTAGCTGCAGCAGACAGCGAACAACTTCTTGATCAGCGCAAAGCTTTTATGCGCGTCGAACTTAACCGATCACAAGCTTATGTGCAGGAGCAAGTTCAACTTACGGCCAAACTTTACCTGGCGGCGAATTTGCATAGTGGTAATATTATCCCCCCAAAACTTGAAGACGCTGATATTCGCCAGGTCGGACGGGATAGCGAAACCACTGAAATAATTAATGGCCGGAAGTTTCAGGTATTTTCACGCGATTTTGTTGTGATTCCTCAGCGCTCAGGCGAACAAGTCATTCGTGGGCCGCTGTTTCAGGGGCAAATCAACGTCAATAGCAACCGTACCTTATTTCCGTCGTTTTCCTCCACCGAATCCATTACTACCGCAGCTGAAAACCTGACCTTGAATGTTTTACCCATTCCCGCAGACTGGCCCGAACAAAGTGAATGGTTGCCCGCGGAAATCGTAACTTTGTCGGTAAGCGTTGGCAGCGAAGGTGGTGATCAGGAACAAGGCTCCGCCGAACAATACAGCCAGGGCGAGCCGATAAGCCTGACTTACCGGCTTACCGCGGTCGGTCCCTTGCCGGACCAATTTCCACGCTTGGATGAGCTGGTTTCAGCACTGAAGATTGTCGGCGCCAGCGTTTATCCGGAAGCGCCCGAATCTGCGGTCAATCAGCGTAATGGCAGAATGGTGTCGCAACAAACCGTGCGTGTGGCAGTTATCCCTCATCAGGCCGGCGAGCTGATGATCCCCGCGTTACCCGTAGTCTGGTTTAATACTCAGTTGCGCGAACGTGACACCGCGACAGCCCCAGCACAGCGCTTTAGCATCGTTGCCTCAGCCGGCAATCAGGCAACCTTGCCCGAAGAAACTCAGGCCACAGGCGCAGCCGGGCAAGATGCGAGCAGTACCGCCATAACAGATACTTCAGCAGAGCAACGCGATACGCTTAATGAACAACAGGATTCCACGCTCCCGTTCATCTCGCAATTGAAGTTCTGGCAAATTCTCACTGTGGTATTTGCTGCATTGTGGTTAATGACCCTGCTCTGGGCCCTGTGGCGACGCCAACAGGTCGTCGCACAGCCTGAGCAAATGCCGCAGGATAATGAAGCGCCCCAGCAGGAATTACGCGCCATCAAACATGCCTGTATGCGTGATGATGCAAGTGCCGTAGAGCTGCTGCTTAAACGCTGGTCCAGGCGGCATCTTGGGGTTGCGACGTCGCAACTCACCAGTATTGCCGATTACTATGGTCATGCCCCGCTCCGCAGCCAGCTAGAGCATCTGCAGCGTTGTCGCTTTGCTGCCGGGGATTATAACTGGCATGAAGGCAAAGCTCTGTGGCGAGCCTTACAGAGCGCGTTGAAATCTGCCGAGCAAAACGCTAAAGCTAATCAGCAGAGCTCTGATTTACCACCGCTCTATCCCAACAGCAACTAGTCGGACAGGTATAAAAAAACGCACGCTCTGTATGAGGGTGCGTTTTTAGATTGCGTGACGCTCGTTAAGAGCCTCCCGGCTTAACTCGTTTCGTCGTTTGAGCCAAGCATGATTTCTATTTCTGCGTCTGCACGTAAAGCCTCAATAACCGCTTGATACACCTGTTGCATATAGCTGTTTTGCAACTGTTCCTGCAATTGCGTAGTGCGCGCAGGATCAACGGTTCCTTCGGCTACTCCGGTGAGTACTACAACAGCAACGTTACCATTTCCGGTCGTCACGCTATCGACATTCACCGTACCTTCCGCTGGTGCCGCCATATCAAACAAAGTTTGCACTACTGCACGAGGATAATCCGTCGCTTGCCGTGACACTTCGTCCAACTCAGTAAATTCGACTGAACTCACCTCTTCACCGGCATGAATCTGAGCCATGATTTCATCAGCAGCCTGTAATGCCAGCTCCTGGGCTTGTTCGCGTCGTACATTTTCAACGACCTGATCACGAACTTCGCTCAACTGTCGGGTTGTCGCGCTCTTATGATCGACCACACGAACCACGACAGACTCGGTATCGCTGATTTCGATCAATTCACTATTTAGCCGCTCGTCAATCAGTTCATTACTGAACACCTCGGCCAGCACTGCTGGTGAATCCATCACTGCTGGCGCAGTTTCGCGGCTGAACCAGTCGGTTTCCCCTACTGCAATTCCCAACTCTTCAGTCACCGGCGCAAAGGTGTCCGGAATTTCAAATGTCAGTTCGGTGACATCTTGTTGCAACTCGTAATAACGCTGTTTAACACGCTCTTCACGTAAATTGGCTACAATCTCGTCACGTACTTCGGCCAGTGGCGTTACTGAACCTGGTCGCTTATCAGTAAGCTTAATAATGTGATAACCAAAACTACTCTCTACCACACCTGTGACATTACCAACTTCGTCCAGGGCAAATGCAGCCTCCTCGAAATCAGCGTCCATGGTGCCGGGTTCGATCCAGTCTAAATCACCGCCCTGCTCACCGGAGAAAATATCATCAGAATGCTCTTCCGCCAAAGTGGCGAAATCAGCACCGCTTTCCAATTCTTCTAACAGCGCCTGCGCTTCAGCTTCTGCTGCCGCAGGGTCATCGCCCGGCTCAATCAGAATATGTGAGAAGCGATATTGTGGCGCTTGTGAATAGCGGCTTTCATTACCTTCATAGTAGGCTTGTACTTCTTCGTCCGTCACTACAACTTGTTCAGCAACAGTACCCGCATCCACCAACACGTAAGCTACTTTCACTTGTTCAGGAACAGCAAAACGTTCGATGTTCTCGTTGTACCAGCTCTCCACTGCAGCGTCAGTCACCTCAACCTGGTCAAGGTAATCTGCGGTGTTGATTTGGGCAAAACGACCACTACGAAGCTGACCAAGCAGGCGCTGCGTTGCATCCACTTCACTTGGTAAGACAAACTCACTATCGACCAGACCCTGAACCAGTTGCTGCGTGACTAGATCACGACGGATCAGCGCGGCAAAGCCGTCAGGTGTGTAGCCGAGGCTGCGTAACGTTGTTTGATAGAGGTCATTGTCGAACTGACCAGCTACTTTAAAGCTGGAGATATCGCGAATTGCAGCTTTCACCTGTGCTGCGGATGCGCGCAATCCCTGGGCTTTAGCTGCCTGCTCTAATAATTTCTGATTTACCAGGTCGTTTACCACACGTGCACGCAAGTTTTGCGTGTAACGCGGGTCACGAGCCAGTTGCTCGTAGAAGTCGCCCAATTGTTGTTGCTGACGACTGCGTTCATTTTCCACAGCGCGATCAAACTCTGCCTGGGTGATTTCCTCGCCATTCACTAACGCAACCGTTGGTTCAGGCTGATTAGCGATATAACCACCAATCCCTGCTAACGCGAACGTTAATGCGATGAGAACAAGAAAAATCTTTACCCAAAGGCTCTGTGACCCTTCACGAATCCTGTCCAACATAATTCTATTAACCTCAAAAAGTGTTCTATTTTTTACCGCGCTTTATTCTATCCCATAACGCAGAAAAAAAATAACCCGAAGACATGCTTCGGGTTACTTTCTCTATTCGCTGGCGGAACGGACGGGATTCGAACCCGCGACCCCCGGCGTGACAGGCCGGTATTCTAACCAGCTGAACTACCGCTCCGCAGTGATTAGTTTACTGAATCTTTCAGCGCTTTACCGGCTTTGAAAGAAGGTACTTTCGCTGCAGCGATTTGAATAGTTTGGCCAGTTTGTGGGTTACGACCAGTGCGAGCTGAACGCTCACGCACACTGAAAGTACCAAAGCCTACTAATGCAACTTGCTCACCCTTTTTCAAAGCATCAGTTACTGCTTCAATGAAAGAGTCCAGAGCACGTCCAGCAGCAGCTTTAGAAATTTCTGCTCCCTCTGCAATTTTGTCAACTAACTGAGACTTGTTCACAGTATCATCCCCTTAGATTGTTATTATCAGATTTTTGCATGGTTCCATTTGCAATTCGAATGGGCCAGCGAAGGTTATAACAAGCTTGAACATTTCGTTCAAGCAGTTCAACAGGTCCCCGACTACATATTACGTATCCCTGTCGTTCAAGTGGTATGTCAGAGCTTTGTTTAGGTTATGTCTGACCAATCACTTTGACTCTAGGCTACCACAAGAATTTCGATTGAGAACCCTTTTTCACAAATTTTTTGACGAAAGAATGCGGCCTGCAGCCATGTTAGGGGCTTCAAGGCCGCATTTCTTCGTTTTAGCTGGCTTTTTTGCCCTCTGGTTGCCGTTCAAGCGCAACTTGTAACACTTCGTCAATCCACTGAACTGGCTGGATGATCAGGTCACCTTTAACGTTGTCGCTGATTTCTTCCAGATCACGTTCGTTATCTTTGGGAATCAACACATGTTTGATACCACCGCGATGTGCTGCCAGTAACTTTTCTTTCAGCCCACCGATTGGCAGTACTTCACCGCGCAGGGTAATTTCGCCTGTCATCGCAACTTCGGCGCGTACTGGTATCTTTGTCAGTGAGGACACCAGCGCAACCGCCATTGCCGTACCTGCACTCGGCCCATCTTTTGGCGTTGCACCTTCAGGTACGTGCACGTGAATATCACGTTTCTCGTGGAAATCATCAGCTAAACCGAGCATGTCAGCACGGCTTCGGACCACTGTTAACGCAGTCTGAATCGATTCCTGCATGACATCACCCAGCGAACCTGTTGAGGTGATCTTGCCCTTACCAGGTACATTAGTAGCTTCGATGGTGAGGAGATCGCCACCGACTTCGGTCCACGCCAATCCGGTAACCTGACCGATCTGGTTTTTCTCTTCAGCTTTACCGTAATCGTACTTTTGCACACCCAGATAGTCTTTCAGATTGTCGGCGTTGATTTCGACTTTCTTGATACGTTTATCAAGCACGATCTTCTTCACGGCTTTGCGGCAAAGACGTGAAATTTCGCGCTCGAGATTACGCACCCCAGCTTCGCGAGTATAATAACGAATGATGCCGATGATCGCGTCATCCTTAATCGTTAACTCATTTTCTTTCAGGCCGTTGCGATCTAACTGCTTGTTCAGCAAATGACTCTTGGCAATATTGAGTTTCTCGTCCTCGGTATAGCCAGACAGGCGAATCACTTCCATCCGATCCAACAATGGCGCGGGAATATTCATACTATTCGAGGTGGCCACGAACATGACATCCGACAAATCATAATCAACTTCCAGATAATGGTCATTGAAGTTGACGTTCTGTTCTGGATCCAACACCTCAAGCAATGCAGACGCCGGGTCGCCGCGCATATCAGCCGCCATCTTGTCGATTTCATCGAGCAGGAACAGCGGGTTGCGCACCCCTACTTTGGCCATTTTCTGAATCAGCTTACCTGGCATCGAGCCAATATAGGTGCGTCGGTGACCACGAATTTCCGCTTCATCACGGATCCCGCCCAGTGCCATTCGGATGTACTTACGACCGGTTGCTCTAGCGATTGACTGGCCTAATGAAGTTTTACCCACCCCAGGCGGTCCAACCAGACACAGAATCGCGCCGCGAACTTTGCTGGTACGTTGTTGCACCGCTAAATATTCCAGAATACGCTCTTTCACTTTCTCTAAACCATAATGGTCGGCATCGAGAATTTTTTCGGCATTGGCTAAATCTTTCTTGATCCGTGAACGTTTCTTCCAGGGTACCGAGACCATCCAGTCAATGTAGCCACGCACGACCGTCGCTTCTGCCGACATCGGTGACATCATTTTCAGTTTCTGCAGTTCAGCACGGGTTTTGATCTCAGCTTCTTCTGGCATCTTCGCTTCCTGGATTTTTTTCTCCAGCGCTTCGAATTCGTCCGGGCCATCTTCCATTTCACCCAGTTCTTTTTGAATAGCCTTCATCTGTTCATTCAGATAGTACTCGCGCTGGCTCTTTTCCATTTGCTTTTTCACGCGGGTACGGATGCGTTTTTCGACCTGCAATAGATCAATCTCGCCTTCCATCAGTGCCATCAGAAACTCGAGCCGCTCACGCACTTCGGTAATTTCCAATACTTTCTGCTTATCATTCAGCTTCAGAGGCATGTGAGCTGCCATGGTATCCGCCAGCCGATCAGCCTCTTCAATTCCCGACAGCGAGGTCAGCACCTCCGGCGGAATCTTTTTATTCAGCTTTACATAGCCTTCAAACTGGTTCACCGCTGAACGGATCATCACCTCTTCTTCTTTTTCCGGCATTGCCTCAGAATCAAGGTAATGGACTTTCGCCCGGAAAAAGTCTTCATCTGCTTCAAAGGCGTCAATCTCGGCCCGCTGGGCCCCTTCGACCAGTACTTTCACCGTACCGTCTGGTAGCTTAAGCAACTGCAGAATATTGGCTACTGTGCCAATGGTGTGAATATCTTTTTCTTCCGGTTCATCAATAGCGGCATTTTTTTGCGCCGACAGAAAAATCTGTTTGTTATTATCCATTGCCGCTTCCAGGCAACGGATCGATTTTTCACGTCCCACGAAGAGTGGGATGACCATATGCGGGTACACCACCACATCACGCAGTGGTAAAACAGGAATACTCAGGTGTTCGACCCGTTCTTCGCTCATATATGTCTCCAGATTCTATGACATCATGTCAGATTTAGTTATCTTACTCTCTAATATGAGGCCATACAGATAAAGTTCAATGATTTGCACAAAAAAAGGGCCAAAATGGCCCTTTTTGCACAAATACCGAGCTAACGCGGCAGGTTATTCACCAGAGGCCTGGCGTTCCTGTTCCTGATTTTCGTAGATCATAATAGGCTTGGACTCACCGGTAATCACCGACTCATCAATCACTACCTTAGCTACGTTATCAATCGATGGCAGCTCATACATGGTATCCAGCAACACACCTTCAACGATGGAACGCAAGCCCCGGGCACCGGTTTTCCGCGTCATTGCCTTGCGCGCTATCGCACGTAACGCATCATCACGAAATTCCAGTTCGACGCCTTCCATGTCGAATAATGCTGCGTATTGCTTGGTTAACGCATTCTTCGGTTCCTGTAAAATCTGCACCAATGCGTCTTCGTCCAGCTCTTCCAGTGTTGCCAGCACTGGCAAACGACCAATAAATTCAGGTATCAAGCCGTATTTAACCAGATCTTCCGGCTCTACCTGCTTGATCAGATTGGCCATCATCTCAGCTGCTTTTGATTTCACCTGAGCACCGAAGCCAATCCCGGTGCCAACACTTACCCGTTGTTCGATAACTTTATCGAGACCGGCAAAAGCACCACCACAGATAAACAAAATTTTCGAGGTATCGACCTGCACAAATTCCTGCTGCGGATGCTTACGGCCACCTTGTGGTGGTACCGCCGCCACTGTGCCCTCAATCAGTTTCAGCAGCGCCTGTTGCACCCCTTCACCAGAGACATCACGGGTAATTGACGGGTTGTCCGACTTACGGGAGATCTTGTCAATCTCATCGATATAGACGATCCCGCGTTGCGCTTTTTCAGCGTCGTAGTCACACTTCTGCAGCAACTTCTGAATAATGTTCTCGACGTCTTCGCCAACATAACCCGCTTCAGTTAAGGTCGTCGCGTCAGCCATAGTAAAAGGTACATCAAGGAATCGTGCCAGAGTTTCCGCCAAATAGGTCTTACCTGAGCCGGTGGGGCCGATCAGCAGGATATTACTCTTGCCTAATTCAATCTCGTCTTTATTACCTTTACCCGAACTTTGTAAGCGTTTGTAGTGATTGTATACCGCAACGGCTAACACGCGTTTTGCGAACTCCTGACCAATGACGTAAGCGTCCAGGTGGTCACGAATTTCCTTTGGCGTCGGTAAACGATCAGAGTTTTCCTGCGGCGCAATATTCTGGATCTCTTCTTCCAGGATGTCATTGCACAGCTCTACACACTCGTCACAAATAAAAACTGAGGGTCCAGCAATAAGTTTGCGAACCTCGTGCTGACTTTTCCCGCAAAAGGTACAAAACAATGGCTGTTCACCATTACCTTCGGTTTTATCAGTCATGCTACTCTCCAGCTCGTTGGGTGAGTACTTTATCGACAACGCCGTATTTTACGGCTTCTTCCGCCGACATGAAGTAATCACGATCAGTATCTTTAGCGATTTGCTCGTAATCGCGGCCGGTATTCTCCGCTAACATGCGGTTCATCCGCTCTTTAATATCCAAAATTTGCCGCGCATGGATCTCAAAGTCAGAAGCCTGACCCTGAAAACCGCCGAGTGGCTGATGGATCATCACTCGCGAATTAGGTAAACAATAGCGTTTGCCTTGCGCGCCACCAGCTAATAAGAACGCGCCCATGCTGGCCGCCTGGCCCATGCAAACGGTACTGACATCAGGCTTGATAAAGCGCATGGTGTCATAAATCGCCATCCCGGCGGTGACCGCACCGCCCGGTGAATTAATATACAAAAAGATATCTTTTTCAGGGCTTTCTGACTCTAAAAACAGTAGCTGCGCTACGATCAGGTTTGCCATGTGATCTTCTACCTGACCACATAAGAAAATCACGCGCTCTTTTAATAAGCGCGAAAAAATATCGTATGAACGCTCACCTTTCGCGGTTTGTTCAACCACCATAGGGACTAGCTGCGCCATCGGGTCGTGCCCAAGTTCCGACATATAAAACTACTCCTGCAAATAAAAATGGCTCGTATAAGACTATACGAGCCATTAAACCAAGTTGCGAGTGACTCCGTCAACGCTTAGCGTCAGGAATCAGCAAACTTACTTCTGTTTCGGGTTCATCAGCTCATCAAAGCTGGTTTTCTTCGCCGAAACTTTTGCTTTGTCGATAATGAAGTCAACTGCCTGCTCTTCGAGCGCAACATTGCGTACTTGTTGCAACAGCTCTTCGTTACCTTTGTAGTAGGCAACAACTTCTTCCGGATCTTCATAAGCAGAAGCGTTATTGGCAATGATCTCGTCAACTTTGGCATCGTCAACTTTAATATCATTGGTGCGGATAACTTCACCCAACAATAAGCCGACTTTAACGCGTTCTTTCGCCTGTTCTTCGAACAAGTTAGCTGGTAACTCAGGCATTTGCGCCTGGTTATCGCCAAAACGCTGCATCGCCTGACGACGCAAACCATCGATTTCCTGTTTTACCATTGCGCTTGGTAAGTCAACGTCGTTGTTCTCGACCAAACCTTTCAGCACTTGCTCTTTCACCTTGCTTTGCACGGTGTTTTTCAGTTCGCGTTCCATATTCTTGCGAACTTCAGCTTTCAGTGCGTCAACGCCGCCTTCGGTAACACCGAACGTCGCCACAAACTCATCGTTAAGCTCTGGTAACACTTGCTCTTCAACTTTTTTCGCGACGATATCAAACTCAGCTTTCTTACCTTTCAGATTTTCTGCGTGATAATCTTCCGGGAAAGTTACTTCGATGGTCTTCTCTTCACCGGTTTTCATGCCGATGATGTCGTCTTCGAAACCTGGAATCATACGACCCTGGCCAAGTTCTAAAGCGAAGTCCTGTGCTTTACCACCATCGAATTCTTCACCGTCGATACGACCGGTAAAGTCGATAGTGATGCGGTCACCTTTCTTCGACTTACGCTTTACTTCTTTCCATGAGGCGTGTTGCTTGCGCAAGGTATCCAGCATGTTATCGACATCTTTATCCGTCACAGTAACGTCTGGTTTTTCGACTTCGATTTTATCTAAGCCTTGCACCGCAACTTCCGGATAAACTTCAAAGGTAGCAACAAACTCAAGGTCTTTACCTGGTTCATTTACTTTGGGTTCGATCGAAGGAGGACCTGCAGGGTTAATTTTTTCCTGCATAATCGCTTCAAAATATTTGCTCTGCATCAGTTCCTGGGCAGCGCGGGCGCGAGCTTCGTTGCCGAACAGCTTTTGCAATACATTCGGTGGTACCTTTCCTTGACGGAAACCGTTGATACGGCGGTTACGGTACTCGCTCTTCAAAAGCTCTTTGACTTTCTCGTCGATGGTTGCCGCTGGCACAGTAATGGTGGCGCGGCGTTCTAATCCTTGGGTTGTCTCTACAGAAACCTGCATTGCTTTCTTACCTCGGCTTCACTATTGGCCTTGAGCCCACCAACTGTTGGGGCTCTTGAAAATGACGCAGCATTATAGCGAAGGCGGCTCGCAGAGTCGAGTAGTGCGGCTTATCTTTTTGCCTGAAGTTCGTTGTAGGGTAGCAGAACGTAGCAGTTCCGTCCGCGATGTTTGGCTTCATAGACAGCCCTGTCCACCCGTCGCATCACTTCATCCTGGGTTGTGTCAGGCGATGGGATAAAACTCACAACACCCACGCTTATGGTAATTTGCGCATGTCCTTTGCCGTTGCCGATAGTCTCCACTAATGCCGCAGCGCGTTGTTCGGCCTCTTCTTCATTCATAGTCGGGCAAATAATTAGAAATTCATCACCGCCAAATCGCGTCACCACTTCACCGCTGCGTTTGAAGGCGTTTTTCAGTTCGTCTGCCACGCGTTGCAAAGCTGCATCTCCAGCCAGATGACCGCGACTGTCATTCAGCGCTTTAAAGTGATCGATATCAACCATCAGGACACTTAATTGTTGTTGCTTGCGCTGCATGCGGCGTAATTCATAATCAAGCGCGACATCGAGCCCACGGCGATTAAGCAGGCCGGTCAAGCCGTCTTCGTTGGCCAGCTGAGCCAATCGCTCATTCGCCGCCCGCAGTTCACACTGCACCTGATGCAGTTTTGATTCGGCGCGATGCCGCGCCAGTGTGTTGGTGATCATATCGGCTACCAGTTGCATTTGCCGCACGTCTTGTTCGGTCCAGTTGCACGAACGCTTGACCAGATCACAACCGACAAAGCCGATAAGTCTGCCTTCCAGATACATACCAACGGCCATCATCGACTGAATGTGCTCGCGTAAGAGTTCATCCTTAAAGCCACCGGCAACCTCAGGCAACTGATCGGCAGACGGAACCACGACATGCCCATCCGCGCGCATACTGGTAAAAAACCATGGCATAGCTTCTACCGGGACATTTTGCAGCTCGTCTTTGTGAGCACTGATACCGCGATTCACCCATTCATGGGTATTACTCATATGCTTGTAATCATCATCAAACAGAAAAACATAACAACGATCTTTACGGTCATTGCTACCCAGGGCGGCAAGCGCTCGTTCAATATGGACTTCAGCTTCATCAGGCGCGGCATTAATCAGGTGGGTACTCAACTCAGAAATGAGGTAAGCGAACGCTTCCGACGATGGCGGATGCGCAGGGGCAGACGAGTTTTCAGAATTTTGAGCCATAGCGGTTACTTATTGTTTTAGTGAGCTAAATGACCAAACAGAGAAATTAGACTGGCTATCAGGCAATTCCGTAGCGCAGACGAATTATTTAACAAAACGTTAAACAATATGCGCTAAGTTGCATGAACTTTCAACCTGGGTGAAGGCAGATTTAATCGGTGTATACAGATGGTCGGCGAGACTGGATTCGAACCAGCGACCCCTTGTACCCAAAACAAGTGCGCTACCAAGCTGCGCTACTCGCCGAACGTATATACTTTTGGGGAATTTCAGAAAATGGGGTGGCTGATGGGATTCGAACCCACGACCACCGGAATCACAATCCGGGGCTCTACCAACTGAGCTACAGCCACCACTAATTTTGTGTCATGCCAGGGCTAATTGGCGCACCCGGCAGGATTCGAACCTGCGACCCACGGCTTAGAAGGCCGTTGCTCTATCCAACTGAGCTACGGGCGCATGCTACTAGTAAAAATGGTCGGCGAGACTGGATTCGAACCAGCGACCCCTTGTACCCAAAACAAGTGCGCTACCAAGCTGCGCTACTCGCCGACATTTTTTTAAAACCCGTGCAGGACGCGGCCTGACAACGGGGGCGAATATTACCTGCTGGTTATGGCAGCGTCAAACATTTTTTTGGCCAAATCAGCTGACTGCTGGATTTTACAACAATTCGCCGGTTAATTCGTCATCACTCCATCGGCTTAGCAACAGTGTGGCGTAAACTTAACTACACTCAGCCACCGAAACATGCAAAAATATACAGCCACGCAGACCTTCATTTTAGTTAGCTTTTGAGGAATAGCATGACCGCGCAATTTATTGACGGAAAAAAAGTCGCTCAACAGGTTCGTAATCAGGTTCGAGAACGTGTGCAGCAACGCATACAACTAGGCTTACGCGCGCCTGGATTAGCGGTCATCCTGGTCGGCGACGATCCGGCATCCGAAGTTTATGTCGGCAGTAAACGTCGCGCTTGCGAAGAAGTCGGCTTCACCTCAAAATCTTATGACTTGCCGGCCAGTACCACGCAAGCAGAATTGCTGGCGTTGATCGATGATCTCAATGCCGATGCCAGCGTTGATGGTATTTTGGTACAACTGCCGCTGCCCGCGAATCTCGATGCACAGGCTTTACTGGAACGCATCGATCCCTTTAAAGATGTCGACGGCTTCCATCCCTTCAATATGGGCCGCCTGGCGCAACGTAATCCTGCTTTGCGACCTTGCACACCGCGCGGTGTAATGACCCTGTTTGACTCGATCGGACTCGACTTACATGGCCTCAATGCCGTAGTGGTTGGCGCCTCAAATATCGTTGGTCGGCCTATGAGTCTGGAACTGCTGCTCGGCGGTGCAACGACCACTGTCTGTCATCGTTTTACCCGTGACTTAAAAGAACACATCGGTCGTGCCGACGTGTTGGTCGTGGCGGTAGGTAAGGCTAACTTTATTCCCGGCGCCTGGGTCAAACCCGGCGCAGTGGTGATTGATGTGGGTATTAACCGCAGTGCCGACGGCAAACTCGTCGGTGACGTCGAGTTCGGTGCGGCCGCAGAGCGTGCGAGTTATATTACCCCGGTGCCCGGTGGTGTAGGCCCAATGACCGTAGCAACCCTAATGGAAAATACCTTGCAGGCCTGTGATACCTGGCACGCGCCGGCTTAATCATTAAGCCCCTCACGGTAGCCACTTTGCAGCGGTGTACTCAAGCGTTGCTGCAAAGCCCATAAGGGGCGCCCCACCACTTCTTCTCGCAAGCGACAATGCGCTTGCGCAGCGGACGTCCACCACTGCCGCAGTTCTGTCAGTAGTTGCGCAGCGAGCGGTACTTCGAGCGGCAAACACCACCAAACTTCAATCTCCAGCTGGCGTTGTTGTTGCCAGCGTTCGGGATCTTCTGTTTGCATCCGCACCAGAGCATGATCAACAGCCAGTTCATTTATCCAGGTACCGCTAACCAGGTCGTAGCGCCGTTCCGCTTCTGAGTTCAGTATCTCCGAACTAGGCTGATGCACCTGGATTTTACCGCTCAGTTGGTAATGCAGCCATTGCTGTGCCGTGACTTTCAGCTGCACACCTTGTAGCTCTGATTTACTGGGTTCATCACCAGACTCTGTCGCCGGCACCGCCGGTTGCAAACTCGCCATACCGGCAACAAGTGTGCGTTCCATCGCCGCCAGTGAACCATGATTGATACTTCCCGCCCGCAAACTGTAACTTACTGCGACACGAAAGGTCGCGCTTGCGAACACCAGCCACAGCAGTTGGACCACCAGCAACAGTGTAAGCAGAACCACCGGCAAGACAATTAATGTCTCCACCACTGCCTGCCCGTTCTGTTTCATTGACAGCCACCCTGAGCCCGACAGGCCTGCCACTTTTGCTCCAGCAGCTGTAACCGCTGAATAACCGCGCCGACATCGTAGCCGGCAATGATCGCCTCGTCGGCACTGAAACGGGTTGTGTCTACCTCTGTGCTCCGCAGATTGGCCAGTTCCGCCTGCTCTATGGTGGCCTGAGTTCCGAGCAGATAGCGGGTATGCAGGGTTGCGACGTTCCTGATATTGAAACCGTTCATGTCAAGATCTGACGCCATAGCGCTGTACTCTGGTGCCAGCGGATCGGCAACCCGGTGTAAATAGCGTTCGCGCAGCGCCAGGCCGATGGGCTGCCAGATGTGGAGTTGCACTTGGTTATCGGCGGTGGTGCTGGCACCCGCTACTTGCCGCGCCAGCCAATTCGCGTCACCAACCGTCGGTGCCTGAGTTTGTAAACGGAGCAGATTATTCTGAGCTTCCAGCTGCCAGGGTGCACCCCATGGACGCCATATATCGGCGATATAACCCTTAGTTACTAATTCGCTTAACGGGCTCGGCACGCGGCGTTCGCTCAGCCAAAAGCGTTCAATTGCAGTGATAAATGATTGTGCCTCGACCTCCCAGCTGCTTCGTTCAGCTACGGCCTGCTGCCGTGCAAACCATTGCTGACTCATCAACATCAGGCCCGCCAGTAAACTGAGAGCGACAACCAGCTCAAATAAAATATAACCGTAACGGTGGTTCATAACTGTCCTCGTTGCATTTCCAGTAGCCAACGTTGGTCCGCTGTCTGCAACAACTGTTGTTGCTGCTGATAATTCTGCTGCAACTGCTCGCGCTGCTGATGTTGCCGGGCAATTAATGGTTCACGCAGTTGCAACAGACTTAATACCAGCAAAGCAAACCCCGCCAGACAACTGATGGCAATGACCCACTCCAGAATCAGGTAGCCGCCTGCTTTACTGGCTCCGGGGTTGCTTCGCATCTATAGTTCTCCCTAGCCCTGAAAGCGCAGGGTCAGGGTGCCGGCGCTGTAGGTACTGTCGACGGTGTAATCGGTGAAGTCACGAGCCAGACGCGCACCCTCGCCGTCCTGGGCAATTCCCGACAAGGTCACCACGTAGCGACTGGTATCACTCAAATCGGCCTCGACATTAATGGCCCCGCCCCATGGGTTGACACCTGTGCCATCACCCCAGACTTCAGGTACCGCTGCGATGCCAGACATCGATGCCATAGTAATGCCAGTGAAATCGCCGCTCCGCGGACGCCAAAGTTGGGCTCCAGCCTGCACTGTAATGATCTGATTCTTCGCTTCACTTACCCGGGAGTTGCCAACTGCCCAGTCGCGCACTGCCAAGGTACCTATGGTGGCCAGAGCAATAATTCCCAGTACCGTCAGAACCTCAATAAAAGTAAAACCCTGCTGATTTTTCATTTTAAACACTCCATGTTTTAGTAAAATTTTCACGTGTTAACCTACATGCTGCTGGGTCACCGCCATGAGCATTGCGCCCATACCGCCAACGGTGAGTACCAGCAACGCTAATATCAGTGCGTAGCAACTGATTTGAATGGCCACTCGCAAGCGTTGCAATGCCGCCACTGCATCTGCAGCAGCGTAACTCGCAACCCGTTGCAAGGTGCCATGCTCGGTCGCATTTCGGCTGCCATTACTGAGCCGGAACAACATGCGCGGTGACAATAATCCGCAATCGAGAATCGCCACCAGTTGACGTTCACCCCGTGCGAGGCGTTGTCGTAATTCGGGCAGAGCATAAGCCAGGGAGCCGGCACCAAATTCCTGCATCGCCTGTAACGCTCGATCGAGCCGTGTCCCAGCTCTGAGTAATACCGTAAGTGATTGCAATAACAATACGCCATCGAAATACCGGCGAATCACAAAGGCCCCGCGCTTCGCGCACCAGCGCCAACAGCGAAAGCGGAAATCAATTGCCGGGTAAGGCCCCCAGCAACTAAAGATGACGGCCAGCAACAGCGCACCGATTATAGCTAACCAGGGCCCACCGCTAAGCGTCAGCAAGTATTGACTCAATAATGGCCAATGCAGTTCAGCCAGACCATCGGCTAGCTTTGGCATCACCTTCTGGCCCACGGCGTAGCACGCGAACATTGTAATTACGACCATAATCAGAGGATAAATAAGGGGCCGCCAGAAGCCTTGAATGGCTGCAGCACGCTGCAATTCAAATTGTCGCTGGGCAGCGATCAGCTGATCGAGCAAGCCACTGCGTTCACCGATACTGACCAACATACACAAATCGTTGGCGAACCAGTCACGCATGGCGGTCGCCATAGGCACGCCGCGAAACACCGCGCCCTGCATGGCACCAACCGCCTCGCCTTCACGCTTCAATCCCTGCTGTTGGGCATGTTGCTGCAATTCCTGACAAGCTTGCGCCGCCGAGAGACCGTCGCCAACTGCTAAGGCGATGTCTTCTAATAATGCCAACTGACTCGACCGGCTTAATGACGCTTTCAGACGCTGCATAAGGCCTCCTGCTGCTGCGCCGCAAGTGGTTGCCAGCCCGCCGCAACAAGTTGTTCCCGATACGCCTCCAGCTGCCCGTTACGCAATGCGCGGAGTAAGTCTGCTGAAGGCGGCAGATATTCAGCGACAAAACGGCGCGCGCCAACGCCAGTGCTCTGGCAATGAGAACAGCCATGCACCGGCACTTCGCCATGGCATACCGAACAGTCCTGTTTCATTAAGCGTTGCGCCAAAATGCCGCACAGCACCCCAGGTTGCGCCAATACAGCATTGCTTAAGCCCAGGTCATTGAGCCGCTGCAGTACCCCAAAACAATCATGGGCATGTAAAGTGGCGGTGACCAGATGGCCGGTCAGCGCTGCCGTATACGCCGCTTGAGCGGTCTTGATGTCGCGAATTTCGCTGATAGAGATAACGTCTGGATCTTCTCGCAAAGCGACTTTCACCATGTTGGCAAAGTTCAGTTCCGGATGATCCGCCGCCACTGGTTTTTGCTCAATATGGGGCTGGATAATTTCGATGGGGTCCTCCAGCGAAATTATTTTATGGTCTGGCGGGATCATCAGGTTAAGTGCCGCCAGACTGGTGGTTTTTCCCTGCCCGGTAGGTCCGGCAACGATAAGCAGCCCGGTCGGCTGTTCAAGCGCCAGGCGTAGTTTGGCGATCAGGTCTGAAGGCACACCTAATTGCTCAAAGCGTTGAATTGCCTGGCGTTCCAGTTGCACCCGCATGGTGACCGCAAAGCCATTACGGGTAGGCGACTTTTGCACCCGCAACCTTAAACGTTGCGGCGTCCCCTCATGTACCACCACCACATTGATACTGGCACTCGATAAACGCTGCTCATCAAATAGCTCGCGGAAATCATCTGAACTTGTGTTCAACGCCGCGGCAATCGCTGCGGCGAGGGTTTCCCGGGGCCGCTCGATATGCCCTACCATGCGACCATGAACCCGAAAGGCCAAAGTTGCGCGTTGCGGGTCAAACACTAAGTGGATATCCGAGGCACCAAGTATTAATGCCTGGGTAACCAAATCTTCCAGCGCCAGCTGCGCCCGGGTACGGTCAAATCTGGTATCGCCGGGTTGTTGCCGTTGTTGTTCCTGTAACGCTTCAGCATCATGAAGAAAGCTTCGCACGTCCCGCGCTTCGGCAAGCAAACTGGTGCGAAATTGCTGCCGCGCCTGTAGTTCTAAGCGAAAATTGAGCAATTCAAGGGATGCCACCTGCCAGGCGTTTGGGGTCGCAATCAGACAACCATCCGTGGTGACGACAACTGCAGTATCGGTTGCCTGTTGACGCTCGGTTAAACTGAGGCATTCACGTAAGTACTGCTGATCAGCTTCCGCATCCTGCCACTCTGCCGGGGTGATGTAGCGCATATTACCACTCCCCCTCTAAGTAAAAAGTGCGCTGATGCTGGCCCTGAGCCAGAGTCAGACGGTTGTGTTGTAGCTTTACCTCTAAATCGTAAGCATTGGCGTCATTTGGCTGCACACTAAAGCGCTGCTGCGCCCGCTGCAGCCAAATGCGTACCTGCTCCCCACTACGTACCACACTGAGTAACTCCAGCGCCGCTAGCGGATGCTCCGGGACGGGTAAAGCGGACTCCGGAGCCCGGTTGGGCTCATCCAAAGCTGATATTTGTCTACGTAACTGCGCCACTTTTAACTCATGTTGCAATTTCCTGACTTGTGCCGCTGCCCTTAACTCCGCGAGCTCCTCGTTGCGTAGTTCGCTCACATGGCGTAGCTGTTCATGTAATGGTGGCGGTGCTACAACCGCTGGAGTCACCACTGTTTCGCTAAACACCAGTAACCAGATGCTGAATCCAATCATGAGGTACTCTCTCCCTGCGAAATAGGTAAAAGTTGATACAAACGAACCGTCAGTTCCGCCTGCAAGCGACTGCCATTTTGTAGCCGCAGACCGGTAATGCGTAGATTGCGTTGCTGCAGTAATGCTGCCAGACGGGTTAACTCGGTCAGATCAGTGGCCGGCAAGCGCAGCTGCCACTGCTGCCATTGATAGTTAACGTCCTGACCCGGTGCGCCGGCTTGAATGTTTAACGAGGGGAAATAACGGTGACTGTCGTCAAGCCAGCTTAACTTCTCAACGGGCAGGTCTGCAGCTAACAGCTGACTCTCTCGCGCATGGGTTAAGCGCACTTGCTGCCCCTGAACGTGCATTTCCCAGCCTGCCGGCAGCTGCACCGGTAGCTCCTCAGTTCGCCCGTAACCTGGCACCAGGATCGCTTGCAACTGATTGCCCTGTAACTGCGTCGATCGCCATTGCCACCCGGCGAGATGCTGAAAACCGGCCAGTAACTGTGGCAGCTCGTGCAGCAGATCAACAGCAACCCCTGCCGGCGGGTTCAACTTCCGCGCGACCGGCGCCCCCGTTGTCACATGCGTCGCACTCCCCGGCCACGCATACCAACCTATTGCTGCCGCAGCTAACATCAACACCAGGCTCAATGCAAAAACACGCTGTCGTTGCTGCCATGGCGGCGCCTGCTGTATTGATTTTAATTTTGCAGCTTTCGTCGGTTGCAGCTCTTTCATGGTGCATTGTTCAAATAACAAGCGCCACTGACAAAGATGCTGTTCACATAAGCGTACCACCTCTTCTGGTAATGACTTTGCCAGCAGTGCCGAGGGCCGACCATTACCATTATCAGAGACGCGTTGCAGCAGTAATTCAAGATGATGCAGCCCGTCAGCATCGTGCTGACAGGCAACACAATGCTGTAAACGTTGCCCCTGCCACGCCACGCAAACGATTTGTCCCTGCCAGAGCGCCAGGTAAATACCCTGATACAATTTGGCAAAGGTACGGCGGACGGTAAGAGCCAAATCGAACTGCTGGCTCAGAGTTGTGTCAGCACTACATACCAACCAGTACCACTTGCCTTGCCGTGTCAGGGCATAATTCTGGAAACCCCGCTCGCGCGCCTGCCGCAGATAAAGATCGATGTCTCGTGTGGCACGACTTTGTTGACGCCATCCATTTACCAGCCAGAAGTCACTCATGGTTTTACTCCACGACTAACAATGGTGGGCGTTAACAATACTAAGGTTTCACTTTGCTGTTGTTGCTGCAGTTGCTTTCCGCCCAGTAGGAAACTTAGCCAGCTTTTTTGCTCAGTAAGTTGCTGACGATCGTTACGTAAACCGGAGAGCAGAAGTGTTTGCCCATCGCCCACCACAGCCTGCATAAAGAACTGTTTACGGTTGGTGTGGGGTGTCTGAATAAGCTGCTCGCCTGAGCGAACCTCATCAATCCGCAGCAAGTCAGACAATTCGGTGGAGAGCTGCAAAATGACTTCGTTGTCACGAATACTGGGCAAAACATAGAGCTCAAACCCTGTCGTCACCAATCCTGGCTGTAGATTTGTCGTCGCCCCGACATTCACCGTGCTGGTGGTGCTAGCGGCAGCCAGGTAGGTGGCGTTATCCTGCAGTGCGATTTTCGCCACCTGATTATTTAAGCTCAGCAACCGCGGCTGATTATTTATGCGCACCAAACCTTGTTGCTGCAACGCCTCAATAAAGAGTTCTGAGCCCGCAGTGCGTCCACTTTGACGCTGCCAGAACAACTGTCCGCCCAATTCACCACTGAGCTCACCGAGTGCTCCACTACCAAGTCCCAGCACCGCATTGCCGCCAGCCGTTTGTGCCAATGCCTGCCAATCGACAGCAAGTTGGTCATCATCACTGAAACTTACTTCGATAATTTGTACTTCGATAGCGACTTGCCGGGTAAGTCGCTCGTTCTGCTGACGCAAATAGTTTTCTATCTGCGTTACATGCTGGGGGCGGTCTTTGACTAACACAGAGGTTGAGCTTTGATTGATGCTGAGCTCCCCCTGCTCAGACAACAACATTGTCAACGCCCGTTCCAGGTCCTGCCATACGCTTGTGGCAGAGTCACTGAAGTTACTGAATTGATCGCTACCAGCCACCGCAGCCGAAAGGGTAGAGCCCGGCGCCATGTTTTGCTGTTGGCCACTTTGTTTCAGCTCCTTATTCCCCATAAAGAATTCCGTTGCGCCAGCAATAAAAGCGACATCGAATTCCGCTGTGCGCCAGCGATTCCAGCTAACCCTGTTTGCTTCCACTTCATAATGCCAACCGGTGTGATCCGCCAGCCGCTGCAATAACTCACCCAGATTCCCGGTAAAGCGCAGATTCACCGGAAATTGTTTCAATTCTGCCTGACTAAACCACAGGCTTACCGGCTGATCAGCGAACACATCGGTAAGTAGTTCGGCAAAAGAAATTCCCGAAGCATCCACCCTGATCGGCTTAGTGTACCAATCCGGCAAGCTGGCAAGATCAGCAGCAGGTAATGGCACGTAAAGCTCTGCTGAACGGGTAATGGTCGCATCGGCAGAAGAACGCAATGGCGTAGATTCAAGTGCTGCCAGTTCTGCTAATGCCCGCGCTTTGTGCTGCTGCAGCGGACTTTTCCCCGGCGCGCTACTGCAACCCGCAGTTACCCCGACACTGAGTAGCAGACCAGCGATGGCAAGCAGCTTCATTGCGTTGCTCCTGCGGCCGAGCTCACCACTGCTGAGTGATTAGCATAGAGAGTCAGTTGCAGTTGATAAGGTCGCAACACCTGTTCCAGCGCCGTCTCCCAGTTAGCTGCGGTGAAGGTATAGTCGGTCGACCAGCGATAATGGGGTGAGGCTCGCCAATCCAGTTGGCGAATTGCAAAATGTTGTTGTAACAGATCTTCGATTTGCGGGCGCAATAAACCAGCGGTAAGACTGAGTTCAACGCGCTCCGCAGGTGGAGTTTCTGATGTGGGTGTACTGGCTTCAAACGCAAACGGCTGACAGCTTTGTTGCGCCTCGACTGGCGCCGTCAACAAGCAGCTTAAAACGATGCTGCTTGCGACGAAACGCCATTGGACAGGTGTCCAGGTTGATTGCATAAGCATACGACCTCCGTGTCATAAAAGCATCGCCGTCCTTGACGATGTCTAGCAACTTTAGTCGCTGGAGTGAAGTGCTACAAGCGTTCAAAAGCGCAACTTTGAACGAATTATTTCTTACGTTTTTTAGTTTCCTTCTCGACCCACTCACCATCACGGTAATAGGCCTGCCAGCCCGTAGGTTTACCGTTTTCTTCGGTGATCACGTACTGTTCTTTCTGTTTTCTGCTATACCGAACAATAGCATCATTGCCGGCACTATCCTGGGTCGGCGCTTCCGCGAGATAATGGAATTTTTTCGGGATCCGATCTTTAAAGCGTTTAAGCTCAGCCACCTTAACCGCACGCGTCTCACGCGACTTGGGGAAGGTGTTGGCAGATAAGAACACACCCGAAGCGCCATCGCGTAGCACGAAATAAGCATTGGAGTCTTCGCAAGGGAGCTCAGGGAAAGGTACCGGATCTTCTTTTGGTGGCGCCGGCTGCCCGTTTTTCAACAATTTACGGGTATTCTTACAGTCGTCATTGGTGCAATCGAAATACTTACCAAAGCGTCCGGTTTTCAGCTGCATATCACTGCCACAGCGGTCACATTCAAGTACCGGGCCGTCATAACCTTTAATTCTGAACTCACCAAATTCAACCAGCTGTCCCGGACAGGCCGGATTGTTACCGCAGACGTGTAGCTTACGCTCTTTATCAATCAGGTAACTGTCCATGGCTGTACCGCATTCCGGACAACGCTTTTTCGCCCGCAAAGCTTCTGTTTCAGCTTCATCGTCGTCGCTGACTTTGACAGCTTCTTCGCCGGGCAGCAAATTAATGGTCTGGGTGCAGCGTTCTTTCGCCGGAAGTTCGTAGCCTGAGCAGCCGAGGAACACGCCCGTTGACGCGGTGCGAATGCCCATTTTCCGTCCACATTTCGGGCAGTCAATATCCGTCAGCACCATCTCATTGCCGCGCATTCCTCCCTCTTCTGGTGGCATTTCAGCTTGTTCCAGCTTCTTCGAAAACTCGGCGTAAAAGGCATCAAGCGTTTCTTTCCAGTCGCGCTTGCCCTCAGCGATATCATCCAGTGCCTGTTCCATCTCCGCAGTAAAATTGTAATTAAGCAGACGAGAAAAGTTTTGCACCAGGCGATCATTGACGATTTCGCCCATTTTTTCTGCGTAGAACCGGCGATTGTCGACGCGTACATACCCACGATCCTGAATGGTCGAAATGATCGAGGCATAAGTTGAAGGTCGGCCGATGCCGCGCTTTTCCAGCTCTTTTACCAGCGAAGCTTCGCTGAAACGTGCTGGCGGCTTAGTGAAGTGCTGTTGTGGATCCAGGCTTTGCAAGGCCAGGGACTCACCTTTTTTAACGTCTGGCAGCGTCGCATCTTCAGCACTTTTCGAACCCGCTGGTGGTTGCACCTTAGTCCAACCCGCAAAACGCATAACCCGACCGCGCGCCTTCAATTCATAGTCGCCGGCACCCACAGTAATGGTTGTGGCATCGTAACGTGCAGGCGTCATCTGACACGCCACAAACTGGCGCCAAATCAACTCATATAAACGTTGTGCGTCGCGCTCCATATCTTTGAGCTGTTCCGACTTCACCTTCACACTCGACGGACGGATAGCCTCGTGTGCTTCCTGAGCATTTTGTTTTGCCCCGTAGACGTTAGGTTTTTCCGGCAAGTACTCCTTACCAAACTGCTTCGTCACATAATCGCGGCAACTTGCCACAGCTTCACCGCTCAAGTTAGTCGAGTCCGTACGCATGTAGGTAATGTGACCGGCTTCATACAAGCGTTGCGCAAGCATCATAGTCTTCTTCACGCCAAAACCAAGGCGTGTACTGGCTGCCTGCTGCAACGTCGACGTGATAAATGGTGCAGAAGGTCGGCTGCTGGTCGGCTTGTCTTCCCGGTCCAGGACTTTGAAATCTGCCCGTTGCAGCGCATCAACTGCTTTTTGCGCTTGCTCTTGGTCTGTTGCTTTAAAGGTTTTACCCAGATATTTTGCCAGCTGAACGCGCAGGTCCTGCTTTTGTTCCGTGTTTAAGTCGGCATAAATATCCCAGTACTCTTCTGGTACAAAGGCTTTAATTTCACGTTCGCGTTCAACTACCAGGCGAACTGCAACGGATTGTACCCGTCCTGCCGACAGCCCGCGGGCAATCTTCTTCCAGAGCAGTGGTGATACCATAAAGCCGACCACGCGATCGAGAAAGCGGCGGGTCTGTTGGGCATTTACCCGATCGATATTCAAATGAGCTGGCTGTGAAAACGCTTCCTGAATTGCATTCTTGGTGATTTCGTTAAACACCACCCGACGGAATCTGTCACTGTCACCGCCGATAAGTTCGCGTAAATGCCAGGCAATAGCTTCCCCTTCGCGGTCCAAATCCGTTGCGAGATAGATGGCATCCGCCTTACTGGCCAATTTTTGTAGCTCATTCACTACTTTTTCTTTGCCTGGTAACACTTCGTACTGTGCGTCCCAGCCGTGTTCAGGATCAACACCCATGCGTGCCACGAGTTTGCGAAATTCACGTTGCTGCCGATAGGCCTCTTTCTTCTCCGGCGACATTTTGCGTACTTCTGCCGGAGATTTTTTTGCAACCTCAGTTGTCGCTCGTGTCGGAAGATCGCGTACATGACCGACACTCGATTTCACCACGAAATCGTTACCTAAATATTTATTTATGGTCTTCGCCTTGGCTGGCGACTCGACAATAACTAGCGATTTTGCCATTCGTCTTTTTGCAACCTAATGATGGGGTTCTTTTTTAGATATATCGTTTATGCACAGCCGAAACAACCATGCTGAGCAAAATTCATAAAAATTCGTCAAATGCTTATAGCCATGCAAGTGTATCTCGGATCACCTCGAATGGCGCGGCGTTGGCCAAGATCAGTGCTTACACAACTGCCGACATGTGCGTATAATAGCTGTTGTTAATTTGCTTGCAACTGCAATGGAGGAATTCGTGAGCGCTCAGCATTTTGAAGTCAACTTCGATGGTTTAGTCGGCCCCACTCATAATTACGCGGGATTATCTTTTGGTAATGTGGCGTCACTCTCCAATGCAAAAGCATCTTCGAGTCCACGTTCGGCTGCCAAACAAGGCCTGGCCAAAATGAAAGCCCTGCACGATATGGGCATGGTTCAGGGGGTCTTTGCGCCCCATGAGCGGCCAGATATTGCTACCTTACGGCGACTGGGGTTTAACGGTACTGATGGCGAAGTACTGCAGCAGGCAGCGACGCAGGCACCACAGATTTATCAGGCAGTCTGCTCCGCTTCAAGTATGTGGACCGCCAATGCCGCAACAGTCTCGCCCGGCGCAGATACAGCTGATGGCAAAGTCCATTTCACTTCAGCCAACCTGACCAACAAATTTCATCGCTCGCTGGAACCTATGACCAGCAGTCGGATTCTTCAGGCGATGTTCGCTAACTCCCGCTATTTTGAGCATCACCCGCACTTACCGGACAATGAACATTTTGGTGATGAAGGCGCAGCAAACCACACTCGCTTGTGTAACAACTATGGTCATGCCGGCGTTGAGATTTTCACTTTTGGTCGCTATGCCTTTGACAGCAGCAAGCCCGCACCGACAAAATTTCCAGCGCGGCAAACCTTTGAGGCTTCTCAGGCGATCGCTCGCTTGCATGGGTTAAGTGATGAAAACACTGTTTATATCCAGCAGAATCCCGCTGTCATTGATCAGGGTGTGTTTCACAATGATGTCATTGCAGTGGGCAACCAGAATGTGCTGTTTTATCACGAGCAGGCATTTCTCGATACCGACGCCAAGCTGGCGGAAATTCAACAAAAGTTTGGTGATGAAAAGATACACTTTATCGCTGTGAAAACCAGTGAAGTGTCAGTTGCCGATGCGGTTCAGACCTACTTATTTAACACACAGCTGTTGACCATGCCTGACGGCACTATGGCCATTATTGCACCGACCGAGTGTCAGGAAAACCCGCGTGTAGCAGCCTACCTGGAAGACTTAGTACAACGCGACACGCCAATTAAACGTGTTCACTACTTTGACGTAAAACAAAGTATGCGCAACGGTGGCGGCCCAGCGTGTCTGCGTCTGCGGGTCGCATTGAATGAGGACGAGTTGGCCGCGGTGAATCCTGCGGTCATTATGAACGACCGTTTATTCGCCCGACTCAATCAATGGGTTGATAAGCATTATCGTGAAACCCTCAGTGTTGACGACCTGCGCGACCCACAGTTACTGAAGGAGTCACGCTCAGCACTTGACGAGCTCACCCAAATCCTCAAACTCGGCTCCGTCTATCCCTTTCAAATCGACTAAAAAAAAAGCCCGCAACCGCGGGCTTTTTTTTACTATCCACTATCTGATAACGACTAACGCTCTAATTGTTTAATCTTCATCATCTTCGTTATGAACTTCAAGATTCGCGTCTTCGGTGTCGCTCTCACTGCTTCGTGCCACATCATTTCGCGCTGCATCCAGGCGATCCAGATAACCCTGATTGATATCGCCAGTAATGTACTCACCGTTAAATACTGAGGTTTCAAACTGGGTAATTGACGGGTTTTCTTCCTGTACCGCAGCAATCAAATCGGATAAGTCCTGATAGATAAGCCCATCCGCTTTAATTAACGCGTTGATTTCTGACGCCTCGCGACCATGACCAATCAACTCATTGGCACTTGGCATATCGATACCATAAACGTTGGGAAAGCGAATCTCTGGCGCGGCAGAAGCAAAGTAAACTTTTTTCGCACCGGCTTCACGGGCCATCTCAATAATTTGCTCTGAGGTGGTGCCACGGACGATGGAATCATCCACCAGCAATACATTCTTACCGCGGAATTCTGCGCCAATGGCGTTCAGCTTACGACGTACCGATTTGCGCCGTAACGTTTGTCCCGGCATGATAAACGTACGCCCGATGTAGCGATTTTTGACAAAACCCTGGCGGTAAGGAAGCTCCAGCACATTGGCCATCTCTAATGCGATATCACAACTGGTTTCCGGGATCGGAATCACCACATCGATATCCAGATCGGCGTAATCGCGTTTGATCTTTTCACCCAGTTTACGGCCCATATTTACACGTGACGCATAAACTGAAATTTTGTCGATAAAAGAGTCTGGCCGGGCAAAATAAACATACTCAAAAATACACGGACAGTGTTGTGGATTATCCGCGCACTGACGTGAGAAGAGTTCACCTTCTTCGGTGATATAAATAGCTTCACCTGGCTCAACATCACGCATATATTTAAAGCCGGTACCATCAATCGCAACGCTTTCTGAAGCAACGATGTACTCGTTACCATTTGCTGTTTCACGCTGCCCCAACACCAACGGCCGAATGCCCCATGGGTCGCGGAATGCGACGATACCGTGCCCAATAATCATGGCCACCACAGCATAAGCACCTTTGATCTGGCGATGCACGCGACTTACTGTGGCGAACACGTCGTCAGGGGTAAGCTTTAAGCTCTGTTGCTGATAAACTTCATGGGCCAGGATGTTCAGTAATATCTCGGAATCTGAGGTGGTGTTGATGTGCCGACGCGCCTTGGCAAACAATTGCTCCTGCAACTCCTCAGCATTGGTCAGATTGCCATTGTGCGCTATAGCAATGCCAAAGGGAGAATTCACGTAGAACGGCTGTGCCTCAGCTGAGCTGGAACTACCAGCAGTTGGATAACGCACATGACCGATACCAATACGGCCTGCCAAACGGTGCATGTGCCGTGTACGGAATACATCGCGCACTAAGCCGTTGGCCTTACGCAAACGCAATGTATTATTATGCACGGTCATTACTCCGGCAGCGTCTTGGCCGCGATGCTGTAGCATCGTCAGACTATCATACAACGCCTGATTGACCGGATCTTTACCCACTATACCCACAATGCCACACATGCTACGACAACCTCATTTGCTTAGTTGGGGAGAAAACTTGAAGTTTGCTCAAAATACTCAAAAAACCATTGGATGAAGATACCGAAATGCGGTATCAATCTGGATTGTTGCCACCACTCAGCGTCTGCCAGTGCAGTAAAACTATCCATAAAGAACAATAAAGCGCTAACGATTAATACTCCGCGCAAGGCACCAAAAATTCCACCGAGCAAACGGTCGGTGCCTGTCAATCCGGTTCTATGGACAAGTTGACCGAGGACGTAGTTCACTACCGCGCCAACAATAAGAGTACTAACAAAGAGTGCTAACGCGGCAACGGCGTTACGCACCATAGGATCATCAAGACGGGTGAACCAACTGGCAAGATCTTGGTAATACCAGCTGGCGATAAAAAACGCAGCCACCCAGACAGCAAGCGACATGGCTTCTTTGACGAAGCCGCGCACCAGGCTGACCAGTGTCGACAGCGAAATTACAATTAAAATGGCATAATCAATCCAGACCATAAGGGTTATCCCAAGGCTGTTGAAGACGCGCGAAGTTTACCAGAAATCAGTAAGAAAAACGTCACTTTTTATTCAGCTTTACGGTTCGAAGCGCACCACCCGACCATTCAGCCCTGTGAGTTCTTTAAGCTCTGGAAGTTGTTGTTCTAATTCTGCCTGCGTAAGAGCCGGCCCAACGAATAACCGAATCAGCGTTTTTCCGTTAACCTGTGTTGCTTCCCGGTAAGCAGCAAAACCTTGCTGCTGCAGTTGTTGCATCAGTTTATCCACTGAATCCGCGTTACTGAAGGCGCCCAGCTGAATCACCCAGCCTGGTTCCTGGAGTGTTGCTGGGGCAGGATCAGGAACGGTGGGCGCAGGCTCCGACTGGCTTTCATTACCCGCAGCGGCGGCCGTTTCGTCAAGATCTGGCGCTGCTTCGGCAGTTAGCGTAATTTCGTCATCGCTAGCTTGCTCAACGTTAATTGCTGTTCCCTCAAGCTCGTTCGCTGGCAGCGTCACTTGTTGTTCAACTACATCTGCTTCCGGCTGCAATGGCATAGCTTCGAAATCCTGCTCCTGGCGCATCTGCTTGCCATCCAGTAGCTCCGGTAAAATAATGACCGCTAACGCGATCAAAATAATACTGCCAACGATTCGATTTTGTAATTGCGATGCCATGCTTACTCCGCTTCAGGGATTTTAGCCACAGTGTAGAACGAGCCGCACACCAATACTAGTGGTTGCTCACCACAATCGCGCGCGTCACTGCAGGCGGCGGTAAATGCCTGAGTTACATCGCTGAACTGTGTCAGCGGCCGTTGTTTTGCTGTCGTACTCAGTGCATCAGCAAGTTCCGCGGCAGAAGCTCCCCGTATGCCTTCCAGATCAGCAAGATACCAAGCGTCCACCACAGGCTCAAGCGCGGCTAAGGTGCCCGCAATATCCTTATCTTTAAGCATTCCCACCACAGCATACACCGACCGCTTGGGGAAACGCCGTTGTACATAGTCACGAAGAAACGCCGCGGCGTGCGGGTTATGTGCAACATCCAATAAATAATCCGGATTGCCGGCCATCAATTGTAAGCGCCCACTTTCACGCGCTTTGCTGAGACCTTGGCGAATCGCTTGCTCAGTCACCGGTAATGCAAGTAACTCCAACGCCATTAAAGCTGTCGCGGCATTCGGCAACGGCAACTGTGGCATTGGCAAATCACGCAATTCACTTTCCCGGCCAGTAAAATGCCAGTGCTGTTCATCGGTGACACGATAGTTAAATTCTTTCCCGACCCGGGCAGGAGAAATATTTTTCGCCTTAAGCTCAGCGACTACTTCTGCGGGGAAATCCGGCTCGCCAATAACTGCGCCTTTGCCGGCACGAAATATTCCGGCTTTCTCGCGCGCGATCCCAGTCCGATCCGGTCCAAGAAAATCAACATGATCAATCCCCACCGAGGTAAGAATACCGACATCGGCATCGATACAATTTACCGCATCTAACCGGCCACCTAAGCCAACCTCGAGAATCCAGACATCCAGCGGCAACTGCTGCATCAGCCAAAACGCTGCCAGGCTACCAAATTCAAAGTAGGTTAATGAGGTATCGCCCCGGGCGGCTTCGACCGCAGCAAAGGCTTGTACGTGCAGCGCAGCAGGTTGCTGTTTGCCGTCGATACGAACGCGCTCTTCATACACCCGCAGATGAGGAGAGATATAGACCCCGGTACGGTAACCTGACGCCTGCAGAATAGTTTCCAGGTAACGTACCGTAGAGCCTTTACCGTTGGTGCCGGCAACGGTAATCACCTGAGCTTTACCGGGATTGATCTCCAGCCGTTGCGCGACCTGCGCTACGCGCTCCAGACCAAGGTCGATAGTGCTGGGATGAAGGGCTTCTAAATAGGACAGCCAGGCATCTAGCCCGGCTGTGGATAAGGGTGCGGTTAACGGCTTGTTCATACGTCAGCTTAATATTCGTCAGCCACCGGTGCATGGTGCTGGAATTTCGCCAATAAAGACGCAACCCGATTACGCATTTGGCGACGATCAACAATCATGTCAACTGCGCCGTGGTCGAGCAGAAACTCAGCTCGCTGGAAACCTTCTGGTAAAGTTTCCCGAACCGTTTGCTGGATAACCCGTGGTCCGGCAAAGCCAATCAAAGCTTTAGGTTCAGCAATGTTGACGTCTCCCAGCATGGCTAAACTTGCTGACACACCACCCATGGTCGGGTCGGTCAGCACTGAAATAAATGGCAGTCCCTCTTCACTCATGCGAGCCAATGCTGCTGAGGTCTTAGCCATTTGCATCAATGACATCAGTGCCTCCTGCATACGCGCACCGCCCGATGCTGCAAAGCAAACGAGCGGAATTCGCTCACGCAAGCAGACTTCAGCGGCTTTCACAAAGCGCGCCCCGACTACAGAAGCCATAGATCCGCCCATAAACTCGAACTCGAACGCCACAGCGACAACAGGCATTCCTTTCAGTTTACCTTTTTGCGCTACCAGGGCATCTTTCTCGCCGGTGGCTTTTTGGGCTGCGGCAATACGATCTTTGTATTTCTTCGAATCGCGAAATTTCAGAATATCTTTTGGTTCGAGCTCAGCACCGATCTCACTGCCGCTGCCGTTATCTAAGAAACTGTCTAACCGGCGCCGTGCCGACATCCGCATGTGATGATCGCATTTAGTACATACATGCAGGTTGCGCTCAAGATCAGCACTGTAGATGATGGCATCGCAACTACTGCATTTCGCCCAAACTCCCTCGGGAATATTGCGACGTTTACCGCTTTTTGGCTTTGCAAGAATTCGCTCAATCCAGCTCATATCGTTTCATTCATCTCAATTGGTGATAGTGGCAAATTGCCTAAACTCCCCGTATTAAAGCACATTCTGCACTGACCTTGCAGTAAAAAGTGGTCTTATTAGTCAGCTCACGGGGGTGCTTTCAGGCAGCCAGAGGGGGCCCGCAGCAAGCTTTGGCAAAGCAAACTCGGCCGGATAGTCGACCTGGACTAAATAGAGCCCTTCAGCCTTTGCCGTCGCCGCTGCAAGCGTTCGATCCCGTTGTGCCAACAGCTGCGCCGGCCATTCTAATGGCTGCTCGCCTTTTCCGACTTCCAACAGAGTACCGACAATATTGCGTACCATGTGATGTAAAAATGCGTTAGCGGCAATATCAATCACCACAAAATTACCGTGACGACTGACCTGAATATGGGTCACGCAGCGGTTGGCTGAATGGGACTGGCACTGGGCAGCGCGAAAAGCGCTGAAATCATGTTCTCCGAGCAACGCTTGTGCAGCCTGGTGCATGTGCTCGACATTCAAATCGAAGTGATAATGGCTTACGCCGCGTCCCAATATCGCCGGGCGCAATCTGGTATTGCAAATGACATAACGGTAACGGCGACCGGTCGCGCTGAATCTGGCGCTGAAATCAGCCGGCACCTCACGTACCCAACGCACCGCAACATCCGCCGGTAAGTTGCTGTTCACACCCATGGTCCAGGCTGGAACCGTGCGTGGCTCGTTGCTGTCGAAATGCACCACCTGCCCTGTCGCATGCACACCGGCGTCGGTGCGACCCGCGCAAACCACTTCCACACTATGGTTCGCAACTTTACTCAGCGCCCGTTCCAGAACCTCTTGTACACAGGTCACTTCCCGTTGCCGTTGCCAGCCATAATAGTTACTACCATCATACTCAATACCGAGCGCAAAGCGCGTACTACTCATCGACCGCCCTGTTCACTTAACTTCTTTAATAATGCAGCAGCTTCTTGCTCTGCCTCTTCGTCACCACAACCCTGGATGCTTTCAAGCAAATTGCGGGCATCGTCCACTTCGCCCATGTCGATATACACTTGCGCCAGATCTAACCGGGCCGCAGGCGATTTGCTTTCATCAAGCATGGCTTCTGTGGATAGGTCATAATCAAGATCCTGAGTATCTTCTCCCGCTAGAGCTTCGTTGATCTTGTCTTTGTCGTACGGATCCTCATGCTCTTCACTGGCCTCGGTATCCGCTTCATCCATCAGGCTTTCAATGGATAAATAATCGTCGTCCTCAGCTGTTGTTTTGCTGCTGTCGCTGGACGTTTCCTGATCTTCGTTAAGGTCAGTTTCGGGGCTTTCGGTTTCAGTACTTTCAGTTTCAGTACGCTCAGTTTCAGCAATGTCATCCTTTGCCGGTACTGGCGTAGTTGTCATATCATCATCTAGTCGCAGCCCACCAAAGGAATCGGCATCCTCGCTGTCGGGTTCGTCAACTACACGATATTCACTGACTTCCTCGGGATCGCGCGTTTCGGCGGGTTTCTCGTCTTCCTCAACACTGGGCTCGAATGCCAGTAGCGCATCGACCTCTTTCGAGATCGGATCGTCATCATCCGTTTCCTCTGCACCCGTCGCACCATCAGACTGTTCGCGTAGATAGGCATCAAGATCGACATCAGTAACCTCAACATCCCGATCCTGAGTGGTCATAGGATCCGTGGCTTGTTCCTGCCAGTCATCCGCTTCCATCGGCGCAGATGTTTGTTCCGCAAATTCCTCGCTGGTGGGATCGACCTGATCATCAGTGATCTCTTCACGAGTCGCCCTGACCAGCTCATCGGTCGCATCCGTAGCTGCCGCATCGCGATGTTCCACTACTTCATTTTGTTCTTCCTGTGCCGCAGCTGCCACCGCTGCCTGCTCAGGATCTTCAGTTTCGGTGCCAATATCTTTCTCTGCCGCGCGCTCCGCCTGTGATTCAGCCATTTCGCGCTCCAGTCGGCGGACATAAGCGAAGTACCACAAGCTACCGAAAACGATAATCAACACCAAGGCCAGTAAGCCAAGATGCAAAGGCTTTAACAGCCAATCCAGCCAGCTTGATTGCTTGCCTGATGACCGCGTCACCGCTGGTTTTGCCTGTTCTGGCTGCGATTCAGCTGCCGGAGTCACTGTTTCCTGACGCTCAGCTACTGCGGTATCCTGTGCGTCCGTAGTAACCTCATCAGTAGCAGCCTCGCTCCCGGTATCCACAGCTGCGCCGGCGTCTGCATCGGTGGTGTCATCAAGTGCAGGGTTACTCTCGCGCGGCTGTTCACCTACCGTAGCTTGGGTAAGTTCTTCAGTACCTTGCTCGTTAATTTGTTGCGCGATGGACTCCATTTCCGCAGAAGCCCGTTGCTCTTCAGCAGCGGCCTGACGCAGCAACTCGAGTTCGCGGGTGACAAGCTCCAAACGTTGCTGTAAATCCGAGTTCTCGGTCTGCAGACTTTCAATTAGATCTATTGATTCAGATAGCTGGCCACGCAGTGCCTGCATCTCTGATACTGAAATGGCAATTTCATTTTCGACTTCAGTGGTATTGACCGCTGCATTTTCACTGCTTGCAGTGTCTGCGAGCGGCGTTTCTTCCGCGCTATCCGTTGTCGTTGCTTCAGCAGTATCATTCGCTTCTGCTACAGCAGCTTTTGGGGTGTCGTTTGCCTGAGCTACGTTACCTACCGGAGGAATGTCGAGATAAAACCCGGTTAACATAAAGTCTGGCCGGTTATCTCTGAACGCGCGCGGATTCTCCGCAACGATGACATCCATCATTTCATAGACACTAACACCGCGTTGGCGACCATAATAGGTGGCGATGCTCCACATCGTGTCAGTTTGCACGATAGGCCCGAATTGATCCGGCTGCCAGCGCGAGGCGCGCGAACTCTGTTGCGCCATGGTAGCAGCTGAAAATGCAACAAATGCTGCCACTATTGCAGCTAAAATAATCCGTGCCATCACGTTTTCGTCCCTTCTAGCTGTTAGTATCGGATGCGAATGAAATCAAAAGCTTATTCAAATATAGTCTTTTATCAAATGTTCGGCAATTTGAATACTGTTGGTTGCTGCGCCTTTTCGCACATTATCTGCAACCACCCATAAATTTAGTCCCTGCGGATGGGAAATATCATTCCGCACGCGGCCAACAAAGACTTCATCATTCCCCGTTGCATGACTTACCTGCGTTGGGTAGTCGTCATTCGCTTCAAACAACACCACGCCCGGCGCCTGACGAAGTAATTCTTTTGCTTGTTCAGCGTCAAGTGGTTGTTGTGTTTCGATATGCACTGCTTCAGCATGACCGAAGAACACTGGCACCCGAACCGCTGTAGCATTCACGCGAATCGAGGGGTCAGCGAAGATTTTCTGGGTCTCCCACACCATTTTCATCTCTTCTTTGGTGTAGTCGTTATCCATGAACACGTCAATTTGGGGTATGCAGTTAAAGGCCATCTGGCGGGCAAAGTAATCACTTTCTAATGGCCGTCCATTCATTAACTGCGCGGTTTGCTGAGCCAACGCATCCATAGCTTCTTTACCAGCGCCCGACACAGACTGGTAGGTGGCAACATTTATTCGCTCAATACCCACCGCGTCATAGATAGGTTTCAGCGCGACCAACATTTGAATTGTTGAACAATTCGGATTGGCAATAATATTGCGGTTACGGAAATCAGCCAGAGCGTGTGCGTTTACTTCTGGCACCACCAGCGGAACATCTTCCTCGTAACGAAATTCCGAAGTATTGTCGATAACGATACAGCCCGCCTCTGCTGCGCGCGGTGCAAAAATTCGTGAAATGCTGCCGCCGGCGGAAAAAAAGCCGAGTTCGACCTGAGTCCAGTCAAAGGTGTCAGCATCAAGCACTTCAATCTCTTCGCCGCGGAACTTAATCATCGAGCCCGCAGAACGACTGCTTGCCAACGGAAATAAGTTTGCCACTGGAAACTTGCGCGCTTCCAATAATTCGATCATGTGCTGTCCGACCAGACCTGTAGCACCGAGAACCGCAACGTTAAATGCTCGAGACATGCTTACCCCTTCAGTTTGTCGTTTGAAATGTGAGTTGGGCGAGTTGTTGTCGCCAGGCCGCCGTATTCGCCCATTGACCTGTGTCCAAGTGTAGCTGATTTAACTCGCTACGTACGGCGTAATTCGCGCGCAGGGCATCGAAGGTTTTAGCGTTACAGGGTGCGGCGCGCAACACCCGATCGTCATTACGAATATCGTAGCAGCGCAAAATCCACTGTGCCAGATCCTGCCAGCGCGGCGGATCCTCCGCCTGTAACCTCTGCGGTTGGCCTTGCGGATAGCGCTGCAACAATTCTGTTAATGTCGGCAATTGTAAGCCGAGCTGCTGATCCGTCAACCATTTCTTCATTAATTGCCAACTGCCGGCAAGTTTACCCGCCAGACTATGCCCGGCGATATGTGGCGTCGCCAGCTTGACCAGAGGTAACAGTTGTGCAGAAATCTGCGGCTCATGCTCCCAGACATCCAGCACAACTTGCAGGTCAGCACCTGCGCTAAGTCGCGCAAGCAGCGCCTGTTCTGCAACGACCGCACCACGGCTGGCATTTATCAGTAAGGTGCCCGGCTGCAGCTGCGCAAGTTCATTTTCAGCAAGCAAATGATATGTCGCATAGGCACCTTGCCGTTGTAGCGGCACATGGCAGCTGATGACGCTGGAATTCAATACCCGCTGCCAATCATCATGAACCTCAACCAACGGCTGCCCGGCTGCGCACAAGGGCGGATCGTAATAATGTACGCTTAAGCCGAGGCCACTTAAGCGCTGCCCAGCGGCACGCCCGGTGTTGCCAGCACCGATGATCGCAACGTCGCCGGCAGGCAAGCCATTGTTCGCCAGAGCAAGCGCTGCGACCGCACTGGCAACATAGTCTCCGACCGCGTTGGCATTCACGCCCGGGGTACTGTGAAAGGTCACTCCCGCTTTAGCGAGCGCCGCCTGATCAACATGATCTGTACCTATGGTGGCACTACCCAGCCACTGCAGTTCGGGCGCCTGAGCCAGGAGCTCCTGGTTAACCTGCGTCACCGAACGAATGAACATAACTTCTGCGCGACTTAACTGTTCAGCATCGGGCTGACGTCCGGTAAAACGCTCCAGGCTTATCGTTCCCGGACACTGATCGTTAACCGCGGCCACTAAAGTGTCGAGTTCTGGCAAATTCACATCGGCAAGTAGGTGCATAGGCTCCATAGTGTCATAGAGAAAGGTTAAGCATACAAAAAGGTGCGCCGCAGCGCACCTTTTTAAGCTTAATAAATAACCCGAACAGGTTGCGTCAAGCCGTTAATTTACTTGTACTTACGCATAACCAGAGTGGCATTGGTACCACCAAAACCGAAACTGTTCGACATCACCGTGGTCAATTCCATCGGCTTCATTTCAGTAATGATGTTCATTCCTTCCGCACCAGGATCAAGGTTTTCGACATTGATCGACGGCGCAACGAAGCCATGCTCAAGCATCAGCAAGGAGTAAATTGCTTCATGTACCCCAGCCGCACCTAAGGAATGGCCGGTCATTGCTTTAGTGGCGCTGATCATTGGTGTTTGCTCAGGAAACACTTCACGAATGGCCTCCAGCTCCTTGGTGTCGCCAACAGGTGTGCTGGTGCCATGGGTATTAAGATAATCCACTGGTGTGTCGACCGTTGACATTGCCATTTGCATGCAACGCACCGCACCTTCACCCGATGGTGCGACCATGTCGTAACCGTCGGAAGTTGCACCGTAGCCAACAATCTCAGCGTAAATTTTTGCGCCGCGAGCCAATGCAGTTTCAAGTTCTTCGATCACGACAATACCGCCGCCGCCAGCAGGTACAAAACCGTCGCGGTCAGTATCGTAAGTACGCGATGCTTTAGTTGGATCATCGTTATACTTGGTGCTCAACGCCCCCATGGCATCAAACTCCATGCCCAGGGTCCAGTGCAGCTCTTCGCCGCCACCGGCAAACACGCGGTCTTGTTTGCCCAACTGAATGAGCTCTACCGCGTGACCAATACAATGGGCAGAGGTCGCACAAGCTGAACTAATTGAGTAGTTCACGCCCTTAATTTTAAATGGCGTTGCCAAACAGGCAGAGGTGGTAGAAGCCATACAGCGTGGAACCATGTAGGGGCCTACTCGCTTCACACCTTTTTCCCGCAATGTATCAGCAGCAGCAACCTGATGCTCGCCCGAGGCGCCACCAGAACCGACAACCAGACCGGTGCGATGATTGGAAACTTCCGATTCCTCCAAGCCGGCGTCTTCGACGGCCTGGGCCATAGCCATGTAGGCGTAAGCCGCAGAGTCACCCATGAAACGCAACGCTTTGCGATCAATGTGATCCTGTGGATTTGCGCGAACCGGTCCCCAGACCTGACAGCGCAAGCCCATATCGGCAAATTCTTGAGAATATTCAATACCTGAACGCCCTGCTTTCAGAGATTCAAGTACTTCCTTTTGGTTCACGCCGATACTCGACACGATGCCGATACCGGTTATCACTGCTCTTCTCATTCTAGTTTCCTGTCTTGCTGAGCGCACGTGTATGGTAGCTTAATTCAGTAAAAAAGTGGTCTGCTTTCCGCAATTCTAAGCAAATATTGTTACACTATTGCCTATTCACAATCACTCAAACTCGAGATTGTCCGGTGTCAGCCCCTACTCACGCGCAAGTTACGTTTAATGAATTCGGTTTGCCGGTAGCTACCGCTTTCGGTGATATCTACTTTAACAATGAAAACGGCCTTGCCGAAACTAATTACGTCTTCCTTCAGCATAATGATCTCCCGGCGCGCTGGCAAACTGATTACGTTCGACCTTTTGTCATTGCCGAGAGCGGCTTCGGCACAGGTCTGAACCTGCTGGCGTGCTGGCAGTTGCTGCTCGAGCAGGCGCCAGCCGAACTTAAACTGCATTTTATTTCATTCGAAAAGTATCCCTTGCGCCCCGACGATCTGCGGCGCGCGCTCGCCGCATTTCCTCAGTTAAGCGATCTCGCAGCAGAGTTACTTGCCGTGTATCCCCCGGCAGAACCGGGTTGCCATAGGCGTATTCTCGCTCAGGGGCGGATTGTACTTGACCTCTGGGTTGGCGCTATCGACGAGCAAATTGCTGCCTGGCTACCCCATTCCGAACAGCAGGTTGACGCCTGGTTTCTTGACGGTTTTGCGCCCGACAAAAACCCGGATATGTGGCAACCCGAATTGTACGAGGCGATGGTACAAAGTGCAGCGCCTGGCGCCACCTTTGCTACTTTTACTGCCGCTGGCAAAGTACGCCGCGGACTACTGCAGGCCGGCGTTAACGTGCAAAAAGCTAAAGGTTTCGGTGTTAAGCGCGAAATGCTGTTTGGAGAACTTCGTGGCGCGATAGCACCACATGCTCCTGTAACAAACAATGTAAAACAGGTCACCATCATTGGTGGCGGCATCGCCGCGGCATGCCTGGCTCATGAGCTCAGCGGCGCGGGTGTAAGCACTGAAATTATCAGCTGCGGCGTCGCCGATGCGGCCTCAGGCAATCCCCAGGGTGCCGTCTATCCCTTGCTACACGCCGAGCGCAGCCCTCTGGCTGAATACTTTAGTCTGGCGTTTGGCTACGCTACCCACTTTTACCAGCACTACACAACCAATCACTGGCATGCCACCGGCGTGGTACAGCTGGCGTACACTGAGGCGCGCCAGCAGCGCTATGAAAAAATCGCCAGCGCCCGAACCAATGGCGGTCCCGGTTATGATCCGGCCATGGTGCAGTTCCGCAGTACTGCTGCCACCCAACAACTTTGGCAGGAATTGCCAGCGTATCCGGCGTTACACTACCCGACGGGCGGCTGGCTTGCGCCTGCAGCTGTGGTCACACAACTTTTTCAAGGGCATAAGGTGAAGCCATCGGCCACACTAACCCGTGTCAGTCGATCGCCGGAGGACGGCTCTTCATGGCAACTGGAATTTGCTGATGGTCAGCTGCTTGAGCGCGATACGGTTATCCTTGCCTGCGGAGCTGGCCTGAAACAGCTGTTACACCCCTTTGGCTTGCAGTTACAGAACGTCCGCGGCCAGGTCACTCAGGTTGAAGCCAGTGCGGTATCCGCACAATGTCCGCTAGTGGTCTGCTACAAGGGATATTTTACCCCGGTAAGTCAGGGTCGGCATTGCGTAGGGGCAACCTATGACCGCGATAGCGAGGACTTAACGCTTCGCCCTGCCGATCAACAGGAAAATCTTGGCAACTTAATCGATAATCTGGCCCCCGTCAGCTGGCCAAAACAGCTTCGCCCCTGTGCTGATCGCGCCGCAATTCGCAATACCACAAAAGATCATCTGCCCGTCGTCGGGGAGCTGAAACCAGGGCTTTGGCTACTTGGCGGGCTGGGCTCGCGCGGTTTTACCGCGGCGCCGCTTGCTGCCAGTGCACTCACTGCGGCATTAGTGCAGCGGCCGTTGCCACTCCCTGCACAGCTGTGGCAACGCTTACAACCGCAACGGTTGTGTAACCGTTAAGCGGCAGCTACTTCGAGCTTTTTTACCATCGCCGCAATGTGTTGTTGGTCCGCCGGACTTAACTCATGCTTGGTTTCATCAAGAGCAGCCCTTAAACTCGGCAAGACTGCTGCTGGCTCAGCTTTTTCCTGCAGCTCTAGCTGTGCTACCACCAAATCGAAATGGCCACGAAGGTACCCACTCGCAAACAATTCATCGTCGTCACCGTCTTGCACGGCTTGATCAAATACTTGCTCTAACTGTTGAATGAAATGATCAAAGTTATCCTGTTGCACGTTCTACCTCACTGCGCTGCACTGTTTTGTAGCAATTTGACTTGCAAATAGCGCGGCAGAATACCACAAAACCCTGGCTTTCTGGTACACTCAAACCACGATTTATGCCATGCCACGCGACGAGGTGAAAGTTAGCGACATGACGGACAAAATAGGCCTGTTTTACGGTTCCACTACCTGTTACACAGAAATTGCTGCGGAGAAAATTCAAGCGCAATTTCCCGCCGGTCGGGTTGAACTCTTTAACATCAAAGATGTGCCGCTAAGCGAAGCTGAGCAATTTGACACCTTAATCTTTGGCTTATCGACCTGGGATTTTGGTGAGATCCAGGAAGACTGGGAAAGCCGCTGGGACGAAATCAGCCAGCTTAACTTGCAGGGTAAAGTGGTTGCGCTGTTTGGCATGGGCGATCAGGTGGGCTACACCGATTGGTTCCAGGATGCGCTGGGCATGCTGCATGATGAACTTGCCGCCTGTGGGAGCACACGCATCGGCTTCTGGCCCAATCAGGGCTACGATTTTGCCGCGTCGAAAGCTCTCACCGCTGATGGCGAATTTTTTGTCGGGCTGGCACTCGATGAGGACAGTCAATACGAATTAAGTGACGAACGCATTGAGCAATGGGTGGCACAGCTACAGCAGGAGATCGCTGAGGTTAGTTAAGCTTACAGACCTAAGCGTTGCCGCCAGACTGCGCACCGCTCTGTCGCATCGCCCGCCGAATGCCGGTGGGCAGCTGAATGGCCCCAGACAGGACCCGGCCAGGCAGGATCACCTGACTCGCGCAAAACTAAATGTACATGCAGTTGTGACACCACATTTCCCAATGCGCCGACATTTAGTTTTGCTGTTGGCCGCCATTCCTTAAGACTGTGACTGGTCTGTTGAATTTCCAGCGCAAGTTGCTGCTGTTCAGCATTAGACAAATCCAGAAATTCCACCAGCCCGGGTCTGCGCGGCACCAGCACTAACCAGTCATAACGGGTATCGTCAAACAACAACACCTCACACAACCCGAACGCACCTAGTCGCAAACAATCGTGCGCTAACCGCTCATCGAGTACGAACAGGTTACTTTCATCCTTAGGTTTGTTATAACGCATGCATGACTCATTTAAGTTTCTGTAAAAGGATACCCTCATGAAAAAGCTCATGTTGGCACTCATGTTCTCAATTATCAGCTGCTGTGCGTTAGTCGCACAGGCTGGAACAATGCCTTCAATCAACGATTATACCGCGGACATGGAAGCGCACAACGGCTTCTTTACTTTCTATCATGATCGCGACAGCGGTCAGTACTACCTTAAGATTCCGCGCGCCGAACAGCAGTTCATTTTCCAGACCAGTTTACCTTGGGGATTAGGCTCCAATGACATTGGCCTCGATCGCGGCCAACTGGGAAGTACCAGCCTGGCCAGCTTTGCGATTGAGGGCAATAAAGCATTACTGACCCATCACAACACCTATTTCCGGGCCAACTCTGAGAATATCGCTGAACGCGCCAGCATTAACGAAGCCTTTGCCGATTCAGTGATTGCCGGCTTTACCGTTGTGGCCGCAGACACAGACGCTGTCATTGTCGACTACACACCCTTCTTATTAAGTGATACGCACGGCGTGGTGGAGCGTTTAGCACAAACCAAGCAGGGCAGCTATAAAGTCGCGAGTGACCGCAGCGTGGTCTATCCACAGCGCAGTAAAGCATTTCCGGATAATACTGAACTCGAAGGTAAAGTCACCTTTAGCGGCAACGGCGAAGGACGTTATGTACGCCAGGTTGCGCCGGATGCCGATCACTTGACCCTGCACTTACATCATTCCTTTATTCGTCTGCCGGACAGCAATTACGCGACGCGCGATTTCCATCCGCAAAGTGGTTTCTGGGCGGAAGAGCACCGTGATTATGCTGCTCCTTTAGGCGAGTCGATGGCGGTAAAATACATTCCTCGTCATCGTCTGGAACAAGGTGAAACCATCACCTATTACCTTGATCCTGGAGTGCCGGAACCGGTCCGCAGCGCACTGCTTGAAGGCGCACGCTGGTGGCAGGACGCCTTTGCTGCGGCAGGCCATCCTGACGGTTACGCAGTAAAAGAACTGCCGGCTGACGCTGACCCTATGGACATCCGTTATAACGTGATTCAGTGGGTTCATCGGGCCACCCGTGGCTGGTCCTATGGCTCATCGGTAATTGATCCTCGCACCGGTGAAATTCTTAAAGGCCACGTAACCTTAGGCTCATTGCGTGTCCGCCAGGATATGCTTATTGCTCAGAGCCTGCTGGCTCCCTATGCAGAAGATCTCAGCGCCGAACAGCAGCAACAGCTTGAAGCGGACATTGAAGCCATGGCACTGGCGCGCATTCGTCAGTTATCGGCTCATGAAGTTGGCCACACGCTGGGTATCGCGCACAACTTTGCCGCCAGCAGCTATGATCGTGCGTCTGTCATGGACTACCCACACCCGCTGATTAGTATCGCTACGGATACCGGTAAACTCACTCTTGCCGACGCGTATGCTGAAGGCATTGGCCTGTGGGACAAGCAGGTTGTGAAATACGGTTACGGTGAAGGCGGTGAAGCGCTCGAGCGAATCGTGCGCGAGAATCGGGAACTTGGGCTGACCTTTATCTCCGATGCGGACGCTCGTCCGGTGGGCGGCGCTCACCCTGATGCGCATTTGTGGGATAACGGCAGTGATCCTGTGACCGAACTGGAGCGCGTGCTTGCCGTGCGCGCAACAGCGCTGGAACAGTTTGGCCTGGCAAATCTTCAGGCCGGCCTGCCGGTAAGTGATTTGCGTGCGATTCTGGTGCCGACCTATCTGTTACATCGTTATCAGACCGAAGCCGCAGTAAAAATGCTGGCTGGCGTGCACTATAACTATGCAGTTAAGGGGGATCGTGGGGTACAACAACGGCCCGTCAATGCCACTCAGCAACGCCGTGCACTGCAGGTACTGGCACAGACTTTCGATGCCGGCCGTTTAGCACTGCCCGCCAGTGTGCGTGACGTTCTGTTGCCCTTCGCCTACGGCAGTTCGGCTACACGGGAAAACTTCACCGGTAAAACCGGTTTGATTCCGGACCCGGACACCATGGCGGCCAGCGCAGCCCGTTTTAGTCTGCAACTGGTGTTGCACCCGGAGCGGCTTGAACGTCTAGCCCAGCAGCATCAGCACAACACTGATCTGCCTGACGTGCAGGCCGTACTTGATGAAATCGCTACGACCGCCATTGCGCCAGCGCGCACGGGGGTAGCCACCACTGTTGCTGAACGAGTGGCATTCGAAGCTTTAACGGCAGTCGCCGAATTGTACTTACAGCCATTAAGCCCAGTGCTTAAAGGTCGCGTTTTACATTTCCTGCAAGCAGAACAGCAGGCCTGGCAGGATGCTCCGGCGAGTGCAGCAAGAAGTCTGGCACTGAATGCCATCGAACAACTGCTAGAGGAAGGCGAATGGCCATTACAAGGTGCTCCGGCATTGCCTCCGGGCTCACCGATTTAATCCGCTTAACTGGTTTGACGGACATAAAAAAACAGCGCCAAGGCGCTGTTTTTTTTGTGTCTTTAATTGCTGATTAATCTAAGTCAGCAAAGAACGAATCTGCCAACCAGCGCGGACGTTCCGCATCATTCGCGATGGTTTTACCAATCTCATAGTTGATGTTGGTAAACACTACACCGGCTTCATAATTGATGGGTAAGCTCGGCTGGTCACTTGGACGGTGGTAGTGCTCAGCAAAGAATTGCCCCCAAATCTCGCCGCCATTTTCATCTTCCCCTTTGGCGGTAAAACCGGTCATCAGAAATACTGCCGGTACACCTTTTTTCACGAAAGGATAATGATCTGAGCGCGTGAAAATAGCCTGTTCAGGCATAGGATCTTCGCTAAGTTCAATACCATACTGACCCGCGGCTTCGGCAACAGATTCACCCAGAGTTGAGTGCGTTGAGCCAAAGGCAATAACGTCGGCAAAGTCATACAGTAACACCGGCATGTCCAGATTAACGTTCGCCACGATCTGTTGCAGAGGTACGGTTGGGAAATGCGCAAAATAGTCGGCGCCCAATAAACCACGCTCTTCCGCAGTTACTGACAGGAAAATAATCGAACGTTTCGGTGGCTCTTCAGCTTCAACAAACATACGCGCAGTTTCCAGCAGTACGCTGACACCGCTGGCGTTATCCATGGCACCATTGTTGATATGGTCGTCCTGACTTAAATCCTGAGTCATACCGATGTGGTCAGAATGCGCCGTATAGAGCACGTATTCATTTTTCAGTTCCGGATCGCTACCAGGCAGAATTGCCGCGACATTCGGACTGCTGATCTCTTCGTGCTCAGAGGCTCGCGTCATGGTGACAGACACACCCAGTTCAAAAGGCTTCGGCTGCTCTTCTTTTTCCAGTTGCGCAAAAATTTCGTCAAGGCTAATGGCAGCATTGGCAAATAAAGGTTCCGCTGCCTGGTAGTCAATATAGGCACCACCGACAATGTTCTTGTAAGCAACATTTGGCTCACCCTCAGGACTTAACCAGGTGACGCTCGGTGCGCGCTGGTACATGGCACTGACTTTAAACGGGCGAACTTCTTCACGTGCTGGGGTGTGTAAGGTAATCACACCGACCGCGCCACGTTCTGCCGCGAATCGTGTCTTGCTGCTATTGAGGTGGGCACCCTCTTCACTCGGCAATTCCGCGGGACGACCGCTCAACATCATGACCACCTTGCCATCGACATCGACATTTGCATAGTCATTCAGACCAAACTCTTCCGAGACCAGTCCGTAGCCAACAAAAACCACCGGCGCTGTGACTTCACTCTGTTCAGCGTATGCGCTTGGGCCGGTCAGGAACTCTTTCCCAAATTCCAGCTCAACCTGTTCACTGCCAGTATCAACAACAAAGCTGGCACTGCCCTCTTTTAAGCTGCTACGGCGAAATTTAATCCGTTGATAATAGGTACCGTCATCACCTGCAGGTTGCAGGCCCAGAGCCTTAAATTTCGCCGCAATATACTGGGCGGCAATTTCATGGCCACGGCTACCCGTATCACGCCCTTCTAACGCATCGCTGGCAAGAAATTCCAGATGAGCCTGCAAGTTCTTTGCGTCGGCGCTCACCGCAGCATGAGCGGGCGGCACAGCTTGATCGGCACAGGCAAACAAGCCCGTCGACAGCAGTGCTGCTGCCACTAAAGTACGAATTCGCATAATTCTTCCTGTTTCTACGGTCTAAAAATTCGATTCTAACCAAGCGACAGGCCAGAAACGAGGGAATGTTGCAAAGCTTTGTAATGGATTGTTTCAAAATACTTGAAATCAAGCCTGACTGTTATATTATAACATTACAATCAGATACGGTAATGCCAGCTTTCAGGAGACCCCATGTTGAAGTACAGTCCATTAGCTTTAATTCTTGCGCAAGTGCTTGCGGCGCCCGCCGCAGCAGATGAGCAGGAGCAGGCACATCAGCACGAAGATACCGAAGTCATTGTCATTAATGCCGCTCCGCTAACGCGGACTGAGCTTAACTCAGCTCAGCCAATTTCAGTGCTAAGTGGCGATGAATTGCGCGAAAAACAAGCTCACACACTCGGTGAGACGCTGGCTAAAGAACCAGGCATTAACGCCACCCATTTTGCCCGTGTCGCTTCAAGTCCGATTATTCGCGGTCTCGATGGACCACGGGTGAAGATCACCCAAAACGGACTTGATACTGCTGACGTATCACGGGGCAGCCCGGACCATGCAGTCACTACCGAAACCTCGGTTGCTCAGCAGGTTGAGATCCTGCGTGGTCCGGCGACCTTGCTGTACGGTAGTGGCGCGATCGGTGGCGTTGTGAATGTGGTCGATGAGCGCATCGCTCAGGACTATGTCGGCGGCACCCGAGGCTTCTTTGGCGGAAATCTTGCAAGCGTTGACGATTTACGTGATTTCAGTGCCGGGGTAAGTACCGATGTCGGTTCTACGGTATGGCACCTCGACGGCTTCACTCGCCGCAGTGATGATTATCAGGTGCCGACCTTCACCAATGAAGACGGCGAACAGGTCTCCAGCATTGAGAACTCTTTTGTCGATGCAGCCGGCGGTACGCTTGGTGCCAGCTACCTGTTTGATAACGGATTCGCTGGCTTGTCCTACTCACGGTTAGAACAAAGTTACGGTATCCCGGGCCATCATCATGAGGAACATGGGGATGAGCATGAAGAAGAGCCTGGCCATGAAGACGAGCACGGCGACGAGGCAGAAGTTTTACCTTACGCAGATCTTGAACAAGATCGTGTGCAGCTCCATGCCGGCCTTACCAATCCTTTTAACGGCATCGAGAAGCTCGAAGTTCGTTACGGCTACACCGATTACCAACACCAGGAAATCGAAGGTGATACGCCTTCCACCACCTTTACCAATAAGCAGCATGAGTTACGCGTGACTGCTAACCATCATTTGACTGGTGACTGGTACGGTGCCATTGGGTATCACGGTTTCAGTCAGAAACAAAGCGCCTTCGGTGAAGAAGCTTACACGCCACCAAGTGAAACCGATCGCCACGGTTTTTTCTGGCTTGCTGAAACACAAAAGGAAGGTCTGAACTGGCAAACGGGCATTCGTTACGAGAGGGTATCCATTGACGCACCAACGCTCACGCTAGGTACGCCAAGTTACGATTTTGAACCTTTCTCAGCGTCGTTTGGCCTGAACTTCCAATGGCGTCCTGAGGTGCGACTGAATGCCAACTTCAGCCACGCCCAACGCGCCCCCTCAGCGAATGAACTCTTCGCTAACGGTGCTCACCTGGCAACACAGACGTACGAAATTGGTCTGGGTTACAGCGTGCATGAAGAAGCAGAACACGTGTATGCCATTGAAGCCTCTGAACGACGCCCACTTTTAGAGAAATCGAACAGCCTTGATTTAGGTGCGCATATTGAGTCAGGTGATAATCACTTACATATCAACCTGTTTGCCAACCGCATTGATAATTACGTCTATGAGTCCTTTACCGCGCTCAATAGCGTCGACCTGGTGATTGAAGACGATCATGACCATGAGCCTGATCACGGCCCTGAAGAGGAGATCGGACATGAACCTGAAGCTGAGCATGACCACGAAGAAGGACTTCCGGTTATTCAGTATACTCAGCGCGATGTATTGCTGTTCGGCTATGAGATCAGTGGACGTTGGCAGTTAGACGAACAGTGGCGCCTGGACGCATTTAGCGACTATACCCGGGCTTACACCACTGATGAGCAGGATAATTTACCGCGCTTACCTGCACAACGTATTGGTGCTGACGTCACCTATAACCAAGGCAACTGGGAAACTCAGGTGGGTTATATCTGGTACAGCCAACAGTCGCGCACTGCAGCTTACGAATCCGCGACACCGAGCTATGGCTTGTTGAATGCCCAGTTCAACTGGTTCCCGCAGGCCGGTGCCGATTATAATTTGAGTATTTATCTGAAAGGCGAAAACCTGACCGATAAATTAGGTTATGTCCATACGTCCTTCCTGAAAGAAACCGCCCCGGTTGCGGGTCGTAATTTCAGTATTGGGCTACGCGGCGAATTCTAGCGCATTCGTTGTACGATCTACCGCAGTGAAGAGTAGCTCGCAGCCTGCTTTGATACACTAGTAACGTTTGAAGTTTAACGATTACAAGGGAAGCAGGCATGCGAGCGTTCGCGGTAAGTATTCTATTAAGTCTATTGGTGACCGCCGACGTCGCCGCCCAGGGCACCGCCAGCAACGAAAGTTTCGGCCACGCACAACTCTCCATTGAGCGGATATTTTCTGCACCAAATCTGACTACCACAGCTCCGGCTAATCTCCAGTTTGCCCCGGGTGGTCAGCGTATTGCCTACTTGCGTGCCAGCGCCAGCAATCCCGAAATTAATGACCTTTGGATCTACGATGTGCGCCAGCAGCAGCACCGTGTTCTCGTTGCCGCAACACAGCTGGTTGAGGATCCAACGGCTATGACTGCAACGGAACGCGCCCGCCGTGAACGCATGCGCATTCGTAACAGCGGCATTGTCGATTACCAGTGGTCTCCAGACGGTTCCCAGTTGCTTATCCCCATTGCTGGTCAGCTGCATCTGGTTTCATTACCAGAAAACCCTGACGCACAACCAGAAGTTCAGACTTTAGTCAGTGCCACCACCAAAGCGAGCGACGCGCGCTTCTCGCCACAAGGTCAGTTCGTCAGCTTTGTTGAGGATGGGGCCTTATTCTTCGTCGAGTTGGCCAGCGGTGAACTGCATCAGGTTACTCCGGACGGGAGCGCGACCCTGAGTTATGCGAGTGCAGAATTTGTCGCGCAGGAAGAGATGAAGCGCATGACCGGTTACTGGTGGAGCCCTGATGAGGCAACCATCGCCGTCACCCGTGTGGACAACAGCGCTGTCGCCATGCATGCCCGGACCGACGTCTATGCCGACCGCACAGAACTGGTGCAACAACGTTATCCCTTTACCGGAACCGCCAATGCCACTGTTGATTTGGGCTTGTACCAGCGTACCAGCGACAGTATCCACTGGCTGAACTTACCTGAGCGCCATCGCGAAGGCTATCTGGCGCGAGTCAAATGGTTACCGGATAGTTCACAGCTTAGCTACCAGTGGCAGACACGTAACCAACAACAGCTGACGCTCTATCTCCAGCCCCGCAACACTGATGATGAAGCCACAGCAGTACTCAGCGAAATCAGTAACAGCTGGATCAACCTCCATGACGACCTGGTTTTTTTAGAAGATTCCCGGCATTTCATCTGGGCCTCAGAACGCAGTGGTTACAAGCATCTGTATTTATATCGCACCGACGGCAGCCTGATACGGCAACTCACCAGTGGCGACTGGCCGGTCGATAGTATTAGCGCAGTCGATGATACCACCGGATTCGTTTATTTTACCGGCCGTAAAACAACCCCGCTGGAGCGTCATCTGTACCGCGCCAGCATGACCACCTCAAGCCCGAATCAACCGACTCAGCTGAGTCAGCGGTCTGGCATGCATAGCATCACCTTTGCCGGTGATCAGCGCAGCTATATCGATAGTTTTTCCAGCAGTACCCAGCCGCCGCAAGTCAGCTTGCACGGTCCAACGGGTGAGCGCATTGTCTGGTTACATCAGAATCTCATCGACGAAAAGCATCCTTTGGCAAGCTATCTGGCGAACTGGTCCTACCCAGAGTTTGGCGAATTACGCGCGGCAGATGACCAACGTCTCTACTACCAGCTGACTAAGCCACCGCGGATGGTCGATAATCAGTCCTACCCTGTTATCGTAATGGTCTACGGTGGCCCCCGGGCGCAACGGGTCACCAACAGCTGGGGCGATTATTTCAGCCAATACCTTGCGCAACACGGCTTTGTGGTTTTTCAACTGGATAACCGGGGCAGCGGCAATCGGGGGAAAGCTTTTGAGCAGGTGATCCATCGTAAGCTGGCCCAAGTCGAAGTTGCTGACCAACTGCAGGGCGCCAAATTTTTACAATCCCTGCCCTACATTAATGACGAACGTATCGGCGTATTTGGTCACAGTTATGGGGGCTACATGGCGTTACATTTGGTTTTGCGCCATCCTGAGGTCTTTAGTGCAGCCGTCGCCGGAGCACCTGTGACCGACTGGCGCTTGTACGATACCCATTACACCGAGCGTTATCTGGGCACACCGCAGGATAACCCGGAAGGTTATGAAGCTGCCGATGTGTTGACCTATGCTGACCAGCTCACCCAGCCTTTGCTGATCTATCATGGCATGGCCGACGACAATGTCCTGTACACACATACGGCAAAGCTCTCGTACGCACTGCAGCAAGCGACGCTGCCATTTGAGCTGATGGCCTATCCAGGCAAACAACATGGTTTGCGTGGACGGGAAACATCAATTCACCGCTATCAGCTGATTGCAGACTTTTTTGCGCGCCACCTGCAATAAGATATACTGGGCGCATCAACTTGATTCACGGAGTGATTTTATGATGCGCTTTCTTTCACGGCGATTAGTTATGCCGAACGACCTCAACTTTGCCGGTTCACTCTTTGGCGGCCGTATTCTCGAATGGATCGATGAAGAAGCCTATATTTTTGCTGCCTGTCAGCTCGATGCCAAAAGCCTCGTCACTAAACATATTGGCGCCATTAGTTTTGAAACTTCGGCGTATCAGGGCGATGTGGTCGAGTTTGGCCTTGGCGTGAAGCAGGTAGGTCGCAGTTCTGTCACCCTGACCTGCGTGGTTCGCAATAAACAAACCAAGCAAAATATCTGTGTTGCTGATGACATTGTCTTTGTCCATATTGATCCGGCAAGTCGACAACCCCAGCCGCATGGGAAAACTAAAGAAGAACTTGAGTCGATAAAAATAGAAACGCCGGAATAATCCGGCGTTTTAATTCAATTGCGTGGTGTGCTTAACGGCTACTTATGTAGGTAGGCACCCGCAAAACAGGTTACCGGTGCGCCACTTGGCTTGCCGTGCTGCCAGTCACCGCCTTCAACGCCACTACCCGCGATGTCAACATGCACATAAGGGATCGGATGGTCACTGTCGTTACCATGGACGTCAAGCCCTGCAGCGATGGTTAAAAATGCCATCGGGAACTGGTGACCGCGCTTGGTCGTGGCCGATGGTCCATTGTTACTGGACAACACATCATCTGACTTCGTGCGCGGCGCAACAAAAGCAAAGTCCTCACGACGCGACCAGCTTACCTCGGTCGGATCACCATAGACTTCGCCCGCTTCCCAAAGTCGATCAGGTAGGCCTTGCGCCCGTGCCGGACCATTTGGCACTAACGCACTATAAGGCCCTTTCGCCAGCGCCGCATGGCCAGTCAGGGTTGCCACACTAAATAATTGTGGACGTGGATAATTCCCAGCCTGTACCCGCAGGTGCGACAGCAAATCAGCCAGTACCAAACGGCCTTCAGCGTCGGTATTACCGATACGGACCCGCACCCCACTATGGGCTTTAATAATTTCATCCGCTACAAAGGCATCGCCACCAATACTATTGCGGACTACACCAAGCTCAGCGACCACACTCACTGTTTCGGGACGCATTTCTGCTACGGTTTTCATGAATCCGGCAACACCCGCGGCACCACCTTTGTCACGACTCATGCCCGCCATATGGCCACCGGTTTTTAAATCCGCACCACCGGTATCATAAACAATCCCCTTGCCGGCAAACATCAATGTCTGCTCCGCTGCTGGCGCGGTGTACTCAAGTCGTACAACACACGGCCAATGACGCTCAACTTCAAGGGAGGCGCGTCCTACCGCCATCAACAACGGGTATTCATGTTGCAGCTGCTGAACATCATCAATCACCGTAACTTTTACCGGTGTATGAGCAAAGGCTTGCTGACAATATTCGGCAAAGCGTGCTGGTGCCATCCGCTCAGGCTCGGTACCGCAAAGGTCACGCGCGACACGTTTACCAGATTCAACCGCAGCCAGCCAGCTGCTATCCAGGGTTCCCACCACACCTACATTGGTAATGGTTTCAATACTTTCTTCACCGAGGGCTTCGCGCGCTTCAAGGGGTTCATAAAGTGCCTGACACAAGCCCCAGTAAGCCACCGCTTCGGCCTGCCCGTAGCGTCCGTCATCCTGCGTACCAAACACCACCAGTAAAGGCTTACGCACGCCCGCTTGCTGCGCGATTCGGGCACCAGCGCCAGCAGCGTCCGAGATGTTTCGTACATCATCATAATCGCGCATTAACGGCCCAGTCGGCGCAGTAATTAGGCGTCCACCAAACACATCGGCGGGCACCAGTAATGGCTGTTTACCTACGCGTTGGTCGAACTGTTGGGCACGACTGACAAAATCAGCAAATTCCGCAGGCACCGCCTGCGCATAATCACCCACTAAGATCACTGCATCATACTCCTGATGTGCAGCACTGTAACTTTCAACTACTTCAACTGTTGGAAATGCCATAGCTATCCTCGTTGTTGTCAAATTAGATGCGGCGCCAGCGTGTTCCCTGGGGCGTATCTTCAAGTTCTATTCCTAGTGCAATTAATTCGTCGCGGGCTGCATCCGCGGCAGCCCAATCTTTATTTGCCCGCGCGCTATTGCGCTTCTCAATCAGTACTTCTACCGCTGCGTTATCAGCTTCTGTGCCACTGGCGCCACTTTGTAGAAATGTTTCTGGCGGTTGTTGTAATAAGCCAAGAATGCCACCTAATTGCTTAAGTATTGCAGCAAACTGCGCGGCGCGCTCAGGACTTTCGGCACGATGCGTTTCACGGGCCAGGTCAAAGAGCACCGGCAAGGCTTCAGGAACATTAAAATCATCATCCATTGCCTGCTCAAAACGCTCCACATAAGGCTTGGCCAGCTCGGCATCGACCTCGGTAGTAGTTACATCGCGCAGCGCCGTGTACAAACGCTCTAGTCCCGCACGTGCCTGATCAAGGTTATCGGTTGAGTAATTCAGTTGCGACCGATAATGGCTTGAAACTAAAAAGTAACGCACAGTTTCGGCATCGTACTCTGCCAACACATCACGAATGGTAAAAAAGTTACCAAGGGATTTGGACATTTTTACAGCGTCCACCTGTACCATGCCACTGTGCATCCAAAAGTTCACATAATCAGTGTTGTTGGCGCAGCAGCTTTGTGCAACCTCATTTTCGTGATGGGGAAAAATCAGATCGGAACCGCCGCCATGAATATCAAAGTGGGCGCCAAGATGACGTTTGTTCATCGCCGAACATTCGATATGCCAACCGGGGCGGCCCTCGCCCCAGGGTGACGCCCAGCTCGGTTCACCTGCTTTGGCCCGTTTCCACAACACAAAATCGAGAGGATCGCTTTTGTTTTCTGCTACGTCGACGCGCGAGCCCGCTTGCAGTTGTTCCAGATTCTGCTTACTTAAACGGCCATAGTTATCGAAACTACTGACATCGAATAACACATCACCATCGTCCGCCACGTAAGCATGACCGCTACCAATCAGGGTTTCGATCATGGTAATGATGTCACCCATATGGCCGGTGACCGTGGGCTCTACATCTGGGCGCAGTAAATTTAACGCATCGAAATCGTCATGCATCGCCTGCGTATAGCGTTCAGTCACTGCGGCAATGGCTTCATTGTTTTCATTGGCGCGGCGAATAATCTTGTCATCAACATCAGTGATATTACGCACATACGTGACCTTGTAACCTTTGGCCCGCAGGTAACGTACCACCACATCAAAGGCAACATAGGTTCGTGCATGACCAATATGACAGTAGTCGTAAATCGTCACGCCACATACATAGAGTTTCACCTCGCCTGGGGTGATCGGTTTAAAAACGTCTTTACTACGGCGTAACGTATCAAAAATGGTCAACATGCAATTCACGACTCCAAACTGAGATTCTTAAGCTGGTTATGATAACGCATGGTGTAGCCTTCTCACAAACAGTGCTAAACTATTGGCAGTTTTAATTCATATCTAATCTAACAGCCTGAAAATGGAGTGAGCCCATGCAAGTTACTTTGCACACGAATCATGGTGCGATTACCCTGGAATTGTATCCGGAACAAGCCCCGAAAACCGTCGAAAACTTTTTGCGTTATGTGCGCGAAGGCTTTTACAGCGGAACCTTATTTCACCGTGTGATCAAAGGATTCATGATTCAAGGCGGAGGTTTCAATGATGAGATGGTGCAAAAAACCCCGCATGAAGCGATCGAAAATGAAGCCGACAACGGCCTAAAGAACAAAAAAGGTACCGTTGCTATGGCGCGTACTCAGGATCCACACTCAGCGACAAGTCAGTTTTTTATCAACCTCGCAGATAATGAATTTCTGAACTTCAAAAACGAGAGTATGGGTGGCTGGGGCTACTGTGTGTTCGGTGAAGTTGTAGAAGGTATGGACGTGGTTGAAGAGATTGGTCAGGTGTATACCACCCAGGCAGGTTTCCATCAGGACGTACCAAAAGACGACGTTATCATCGAGAAAGCCACGGTCGACGGCGAATAAGTCGAGCCATGGCAACCTGGTTCATCGCTGATTTACATTTGAGCCCCGCCCGGCCCGATATCGCGCATTTGTTTTTTGATTTTTTGCGCGATTCTGCCCGCGGCGCAGATCGCCTGTTTATTCTTGGTGATCTGTTCGATGCCTGGATTGGTGATGATGATACCAGTGTTTTTGCGGCGCAAGTCCAACAGGAGTTGCGCCGTTTTACCGATCACGGTATTCCAACGTATTTCATTGCCGGCAATCGCGACTTTCTGATCGGTGAGCGTTTTGCGCGAGCCACCGGCATGCAATTACTTGATGACCCCACCGTCATCGATTTATATGGTACGCCGACCTTGTTATTGCATGGTGATCTATTGTGCAGTGACGATCACAGCTATCAGCGCTTTCGCCATTGGATTCGTAAGCCCTGGCTAACCCGACTACTGCTGGGTTTACCCTTGTCACTGCGGATGAAAATTGCGACGAAGTTGCGCCAGTCCAGCAAAACCCAACAACCACTCAGCGAAGCTGAACTGGCAATTATGGATGCTAACGCAGCTACCGTGGTTGACTATTTTTCCCGCTACGATGTGCAGCAAATGATTCATGGCCATACCCATCGCCCTGCAACGCATCACCATCAGCTGCCGTCCGGCCAGACAGCAACACGTATCGTACTCGGCGACTGGTATACCCAGGGCAGTATGTTAAAAGTGACCGCGCAAAGCTTTGAACTTACCCAGCAACCGTTACCTGAGGGCGCCCACTATGAAACTTAAAATCACTATCGGCAGAGCTGATTAACTCAGCTTCCAGCGCGCCAAAAACTGCAATACGATCGCTGATATCCTCCTCGGCAATACTTTCCGCTAACACCAGATAGTCCTGGTAATGGCGTGCTTCTGAGCGCAGCAGGGAGATATAAAACTCTCCTATGTCGCTGGGCAGATGGGGCGCCAGCCTGGCAAACCGTTCACAGGAGCGCGCTTCAATATAAGCACCACAGATCAGCTTATCGACCAGCGTCGCGGGCTCATGAGTTCGAACCTGTCGCAACAGCTCTTTAGCATAACGACTTGAATGGATTTGCTGGTACTCGATACCATGCTTTTCAGCAACCTCAAGAACCTGATAAAAATGATGTAACTCTTCCTTTATGAGTTGCACCATCTTGTCGACCAGCGCCTGGCTATAAGGCGTGTCATGGCGCGGCGTGAGCGATCGTTTTAAACCTTTTTGCCGACCCAGCACCTGCCAGTCACCTTCCCGGCGGTAGGTAAAGGCTTCATAAGGCGCTAACCACTGCAGCAGGGCATCGCCACTGGCACTATCAACGGCATAACGACGCAATAATAGCATTGCGCTTTGTGCGGCTTTCAGCTCGCATACCAGGTGGTCACGCAGCAATACCGGCAGGTTTTCTGGCTTTTTCGCCTCATCCAGCCAGGCGTCAGGTGTTTCGCACTGAAGAAATTGCCGAATCGGCACCAGAAGTTGTTCGATAGCTGCTAGATTCATGAAAACAACCGATATTTGCAGAGGATGGACTGACGGATCGAGTCGCTAGTGTACTAATAATTTGCCAAAGTTGTCACTGAAAAAGCCTTGACTCTGCTGAAAATCCGACCAATATAGATGATAAGTCGACGATAAAATCGACGTACAAAAATAATAATAAATTTTACAAAACAACGAGAAGTAGAGGTTCACCATGATTTTGAATCACATTTGGGGACTGTACGCACACCCACGAGAAGAGTGGAAAAGCATTGATCAACGCCATGAGAGCATGACATTTGCATTAAGCCACATTCTCATTATCGCGTTAATCCCGTGTGCCGCAGCTTATTATGCGTCGGCTGAACTAGGCTGGAGCATCGGTGCACGTGAGGCTACCTATTTAACCCCAAGCAGCGCGCTGACACTATCTGTTGCCATGTATCTCGGTATCATTATTGCCGCTTTTGCGCTGGCGTATCTGATCCACTGGATGGCAAAAACCTTTGGTGCCGCACCAACATTTACCCAATCAATGGAGCTTGCCGCCTACACCGCAACACCAGCAATTATGTCTGGCGTGGCTGCGCTGTATCCGGAATTATGGTTTGTAACCATGGCTTTTCTTGCGGGCGTCGCCTATTCGGTCTACCTGCTTTACTCCGGAGTGCCAATCTTGATGCATATTCCGGAAGAGCGTGGCTTTATCTATGCCAGTTCTGTGGTTACCGCTGGCTTGATTATGCTGGTAGTGCTTATGGTCACCTCCGCAATGGTCTGGACCAACGGCTTCGGGCCCCAATACATGTAATAGATTTAGCTAAAAGAAAAGCTGGCTCAGGCCAGCTTTTTTTGTGCGCTTAACTCGTTCTGAAACTATTTATCCGTCATATTCTTGTCCCGCTTTATCGCAAGTTTATAGGGTTTTAGGACGGCTTATGGGTAGAATAGTAAAATCATTTCTAAATTTCTGATAGTCTGTGCCAGATTAAACTATTCAACGACAGGTAAATGTATGCGTGATAATAAGAAAAAACTAAATCTAACAACACGTATCGTAATTGGTATGTTCGCGGGTATTGCTGTTGGCTTCCTGCTTAAACTCTTGTTTCCCGACAGCATTTTAGTGGAGGGCTACCTCACCAAAGGCTTATTCCATGTCGTCGGACAAATCTTCATTAGCTCACTACAAATGCTGGTGGTGCCACTGGTGTTCGTATCCCTGGTAGTGGGTACCTGCTCCATTAGCGATCCGAGTAAGTTGGGCCGCCTTGGTGGTAAAGCCGTCGGCTTATACATGGTCACGACTGCCATCGCGATTACCTTCGCTATTTTTGCCGCAGTGCTTATTCAACCTGGCGCAGGCGTTGAGTTGCAATCCGACGCGACCTTCGAACCAAGTCAGGCACCATCATTAGCGCAAGTCATCATCGACCTGTTTCCGACCAACCCGTTCTCCGCTATGGCCAACGGCAACATGCTGCAAATTATCGTATTTGCGCTGCTGTTCGGTATCTCAATGGCACTGGTCGGTGGTAAGTCTGGCGATCGACTGAAAACCTTTTTTGACGACTTTAACGAAATCATCATGAAACTGGTCATCATCCTGATGAACCTTGCCCCTTATGGTGTATTCGCCCTGATGGCCAAACTCTTCAGTGAAACTGAATTCGAGACCATTTTCAGCCTTGGTAAGTACTTCTTACTGGTGTTCTTCGTCCTCATATTGCATGGCGTTATCACCTACTCACTCATCCTGAAAGGTTTAACTGGCTTGAGCCCATGGACCTTCCTGAAGAAAATGCGTGAAGTTCAAATCTTTGGTTTCAGTACTTCCAGTAGCAACGCAACCATTCCTGTGACTCTTGAAACCGTAACCAAGCGCCTCGGTGTCAGCAATAGCATCGGTTCCTTTACCGTGCCTCTGGGAGCGACCATCAATATGGATGGTACGGCTATCATGCAGGGTGTGGCAACAGTGTTCATCGCTCAGGTTTATCTGGTTGATTTGACCCTTGCCGACTATGTCATGGTGGTCCTGACCGCGACCCTGGCGAGTGTAGGTACAGCTGGTGTACCTGGCGTGGGACTTATCATGCTCGCTATGGTACTTGGCCAGGTAGGCCTTCCGGTAGAGGGTATCGGCCTGATTATTGGTGTCGACCGCTTGCTGGATATGACCCGGACCTCTGTCAACGTGACCGGTGACGCCATGGTGAGCTTAATTGTCGCCAAAAGCGAAGGTGAGCTGGATGAGAAAGTCTTCAACGATGCCGAAGCTGATCTAAAAGAACGCGACGTTTCCGAGCAACTCTGACAAAACGTGAATCGGGGGTGTTGATTAAAACGCCCCCATTTCCCGCCAGGCAAAGCGCATCAGTTCTTGCATATCCACGGTCATGGTTTCTGTATTACCACGCATGGCTTGTTGCATAAGTTGCGTAAGCAACGGACCCATCACACTATCAACCCACTCCTGACTGGTCTGCTGGCTATGGATAGGCGGTAATTCCAGGCGTTCCAGCTTAACACTCAGCAGCGGCATGCCCTGATCGAATAAATTCACCACTACATCCTCAAGGGTGACGTTATCGACGTGCCAGAGAACCTCCTCACTCGCGCGCTGCACTGGCAGCTGCGACTGGATAGCTTCGATCAACTCATGTAGATTCGACTGACCTTCACCGTAATAAGCAATTGTAAGTTGCGCATTGACGATTTGCGCACTGTCCAGCCTTATCTGATCTTGTTGTTGTGTGAGCCAATCTCCGGTTAACCGTACACGCTCAGCCCACAATAACTGGTTCAAACCGGCGTCAAGCTGCTCGACTCGAGTTTTCACCCCCACCTCGGTCGCCACCAGCTCGGCAGTAAGGGTATTTAGTTCAAAGTCCTGGTAGCTAAAGCCGGCGTTGTAACGTTTATCCGCCCGCTCGGTAAGCTCCTGCGCAACCCTTTCTGAAAGAGTTTGTTCCGGCACGGCTTCGGCGCAACCCGAAACGGCGAGTGCCAGAATACCTGCAGTTAGTAGCGATAGTTTCATGCGTTACTCCTTAGTGCTAACGCTTTTGATGGCGTTCGCGGTTTTCATGCTTCTGTTCGGCGTTCTTACGTAACATCACATACACCGAGCCGGCACCACCATGATGCCGCTGCGCACTGTGATAAGCCATTACCGGATCAAGTTGTTTTAACCATTTAGCCACATAGCTTTTCAGCAATGCCGGATGGGGCTTCGAATGCCGCCCCATGCCGTGCACGACAATGGCAGAACGCACGCCACGCCGGTGACACAGCTGAATAAAATCAAACAACGCTTCGCGGGCGCGTCGTAGCGAATGATGATGCAAGTCCAGCGTCGCTTCGAGCGGATACTGCCCCTGTTTCAGACGCTTGAATACGCCGTGCTGCACACCGTCACGCCGAAACTCTACTATCGCGTCAGGGTCAACGAAGTCGACGAACTCCATCGACAAATAATTGATATCATCTTCAAGATTCTTTTCCGCCGCCTCACGACGCGCCAGTTGCCCTGCGCTCGGCTTCGCCCTGGTCGGCTCAATAACGTCGTTGGCTAAAGGCTTTACCCCGGCCATTTCGCGTAAAAAATCATCAAAATCGTCACCCATAACTACTCCTGTCTACGACTTTGTCAAAAACTCCCGAATGCTTGTCAACACAGCAGTGACATTCTTGCCAACCCGCTCACCTAATGGCCGCTTCACATGGTAACGAATATGGTAAATGCCATGATCCTTGCAGTGCTCCAGCAACCAACCGTCGGTGGTGCAAATCTCATCCACTAATTCCAGGCCGATAGCATGCTGCGCGGTCCAGTATTCGCCGGTGGCAACCTTGGCTAAATCGACCTGTGGCCGATAGTCAGCAATATGCTGTTTAAATTGCTTATGGATCTGCTCAAGGTCTTCTTTGAACTTGCGCCGACCCGCATCGGTATTCTCGCCGAACAGCGATAAGGTGCGCTTAAAATCTCCCGCTGTAACTTGTTCAAAATCGACATCGTGCTTTTTTAACCAACGATGGAAATTAGGCAGTTGGGCAACAACACCAATTGATCCAATAATCGCAAAGGGTGCAGCAATAATTTTTTCAGCCACAGCCGCCATCATGTAGCCGCCGCTAGCCGCTACTTTATCGACACCAATAATCAGCTTCAGTTCAGCATCACGCAAGCGTTGTAACTGTGCTGCTGCTAAACCATAACCATGGACCACGCCGCCAGGGCTTTCCAGCCGCACAAATACCGTTTCACCGGCTTTCGCTGCACCAATGACTGCATTGACTTCACGCTGCAGGTTTTCAACTTCGTGAGCATCCATACTGCCTTTAAAGTCGATAACAAAGACCCGCTGCTCCGCTGGCTGCTCGTTTTTATCGGCTTTTTTATGCTGCTTTTGCGCATGCTTGCGCTGTTTTTTGCTAAGGGTTTCTAATTCAATGGTTTGTGCGCTATAGCGCAAATCGCGCGACAGATTTCTAACTTGTAGCTCGCCTTCCTGCCGGCGTTGTCGCTGCGCAGCATTACTGATCACGGCGACAATAAGCATAATCACCATAACAATGATTGCTGCTTTTACGACAAAATCAGCTATTTCTAAAATGAACTCCATAATTTCCTCACCTGAAAGCTGGTTAAACTCGTCACATAAAAAAGGGCCGACAAGCGGCCCTTTTGCAACGCAAGTAGTCTGAGTATATAGCTTATTGCTTGACCACTGCAGGATTCGTGATTGGAATCGCAGTTGCATCAGTGCTGAACCAGCCAGCCGCCTGCAATTGCATTTCCATAGTCGCTGCAGCCGAAGCACTTGGGTCAACAATGGAGCCGTGGTCGCCGGCAACAAAACGCACGGCACCAGAGATGGTCGAACCGTCGGTGCTGGCAGTTGTCTGCGAAATCGCTGGCAACTCTAATAACCTGATCAGCGGTTCTGTTCCGGCCAATGGTTTGCCTTGTACAGAGTTTGGAATCACCTGGTCAGGTAATACATCTGCGCCGTTGCCTACTACTTCAATCACGTGGAACGGACTGTCGTTGGCAACCGCCTGCGCAGCATAGTTAACCGGATCAGCCGAATCGACCACGGTTTGCGCAGCGAATGCAAACTGCTCAAATACACCATTGACTTCCGCTTGCTCAGCCGGTGATAAACTCGCCCAGAACTGCTGATACACCTGAATTAACACGCCCTGGAACTGCGGCGTGCCTGGTGTAACACCAGCTTGCTCAGCGGCATTGTTGGCCGCAGCGGCAAAATCAGCATTAGCTGCGTACAGCAACTGGCTCTTAACGACCGGACCAAATGATGGCGACGCCAATAAGAAGTTTGCGATACTACCGCCTGGAGCCATTAACGAACTGGCATTTACTTTAAACAGACCTGAAGCCTGAGCTAAGGCGCCTGACATAGGTTCATTCGCTAACGCAGTGAAACCAGTACCTGCGATTGCCCCTAATGAGTGACCGAGAAAGAATACGTCCTGGCCATTCAACGGCGCACCCATGGCTCCATTTAAGCTCAAGCGCAAACCCAGCAAGTCAGAGATAGATTGACGTAAGTTGTCACGTGCAGTCAGCAGGCTACCTAAATTCATGTAGGCGGTTGCACTGCCGGTCGTTGCGTTAATTGGACCGTAACCACGATCACCATGTAACGGATGGTCGATTGCCACCGTAGCAAAACCAAACACAGCTAAGGTACCGGCGATACCGAATGCATTGGACTTCTCACCAGTGATGCCGTGCTGGAAAATCACTACAGGCCAGCCGTTAGCAGGCTCGGTAAGTGGAGCCAGACCTTGAGCTGCGCGCACCATATTTGCAGTATTAACGTCAGGTACGGTTACAATTGCAGGTACATCAACGGCAGCCGTAGTTGCTGGCACAGGATTGTACTTGGTCAGGTGACGCTCTTCGTCAATACCGGGGAAATCGTAACAGTTATACGGCGGCAGTAATCGCGACGGGTCTTCCAGAGCAGCTGGGTCAATCGCCCCTGCTGGTAAAGCACCTGCCTGCACAGCACCAAGAATAGAAGCTGGGCTGTCACACATTGCGCGCCAGCGACCATTTAACGGCGCTTGCGGATTTTCTGCAGTGGGTACAGCTGAGTAATAGGGTAAGGTTACCTGGCCCTGATACAACTGCGCAGAAGCTGCCGATAGATACGCAGGGTCTTGCGGATTCGCTTCTAAACGTCCCGCATTGACCAGTACATCACCTACCGTCATTCCCGTAGGTTGCGCCATAAGCGCCGGTCCGCCACCCTGAGAAAATTGTTGCGTCATCAGACCTTTGATTGCGTTAAAGACGTCGGTGATTGACTGAGTAGTAAAGCTTGAGGTCAGAATAATCTCCTCAGGATCAACACCGGCTGCCGCCAACGCAGCTTCATGGCTGTTGATTAAGCGCTGTAAGCCAACCCCTGAGGCATCACCAGACACTGGATTAGCATCCGCGTCACGCTTCATTAAGCCATAGGTTTGTGAAGGTTTAACATCGCGCCCCATGGTGTCCTGGATATTGCTCGTCAACACCGCAACATAACCGGTTTTGGCTTTTAATGGCCGCAACGGAATAACCGCAACACCTGCTGGTCCAGTCGCACGAACAACAAAGTCAACGCCATGAGTCAACTCACCAGCAACGGCACAGGTTGCCGCCGGACTTGCCGCAGCACAACCGGCGCTTACTGCGCTACCGCCCATGATGGTTTCGAACAGGCGAATACTACCCGGAGCCTCTAAGGATGCTGCATCGACTTCAATGGTATTGCCGTTTTCATCTTTCGGTAATGAAAAACTGAAGGTCAGCGTTGAATGCGTACCCCAGCCGTCAAGCCCATTCAGAGCGACTTGCGGATCACTGTTGTCCGACGGATCGGCCACAGGAATATTTAAGGTGCCGTCAACACTACCGCTTAACAGGATATTAGAAGGTACTGGTATTTCACCGTTACTCGGATCAAATACCGCGCGAGTCGCGTTAACTTGGAAATCTGTAGTTGCTGATGGTGGCGCGTCTTCGCCGCTTCCGCAACCAGCTAAGGTAAAGGCACTAGCAATGGCCGTTACAAGCAAGAGTTTTTTCATGAGGCTTCCCCAATCCTTGTTCGTGTTGTTATGTATTGAGCACCTGCAGATGCTTTTGTTTATCTTGCCTATCATCGCTCTTTCTAACTGGTAGGACAAGACGCACACTTAACAAAATTTTATACACCGCTGACGCCAAAGTTGAAAGTATTTTTCAAGAATTTCTCACTGATAGCTGAGAATCCGGGCAAAAAACAGTAAACTGGCGCACAACATTCACAGCAAGTGTAAGCCGAAAATGACAGATATGCATAAAGATAAAGTAGCAAATTACGACCTGGAAGGGAAAGTAATCTTAGTCACTGGCGCTGGCGATGGCATCGGCAAAGAGGCGGCTATGACCTTTGCTAAAGCTGGAGCTACCGTAATTTTGCTTGGCCGCACCGTCAGCAAATTAGAACAGGTGTTTGATGACATCGTTGCTGCCGGTAGTCCTGAACCGGCGATTGTGCCACTCGACATGAAAGGCGCAACCAAAACACACTACCAGGGCCTGTGCGCAACGATCATTGAACAGTTCGGCCATCTTGACGGGCTTTTGCAAAACGCCAGCCTGCTGGGTGTGCTCTCGCCCTTTGAGCATATCGACCACGACAGCTGGAACGATGTTTTACAGGTCAACGTTACCGCACAGTTCATGATGACACAGGCGCTTATGCCGGCACTGAAGAAAGCCTCACAGGCTAGCATTGTCTTCACCTCATCAGGGGTTGGACGCAAGGGGCGCGCGTTCTGGGGTCCCTACGCAGTGAGTAAGTTCGCCACTGAGGGCCTGGCACAAGTCATGGCTGATGAGTATGAGGGTAGCCATGTACGTATCAACGTTATCAATCCGGGTGCCACCCGCACCACGATGCGCTCACGAGCCTATCCCGGCGAAGACGCGACCAAACTAAAAACCCCGGCTGATTTGATGCCCACCTATCTGTATCTGATGAGTGATGAAAGCATCGGCGTCAACGGCAAGTCCCTCGACGCCCAGTAAATGCCACAACCTCGACTTCGGTCGAGGTTTTTTTGTTTGACATATAGGGTACGGGGGTATAGCTTATTCAGCATAGAGTTACAACTACAGGCGTGCGTAAGATGAAAAAAACCGTAACCCCTCACTCCCAGACACTGAAAGATAACCTCACCCAGCGTCTACGCCGCATCGAAGGTCAGGTTCGTGGGCTACAGAAGCTCATTGAAAATGATACCTACTGCGATGATGTGCTTATGCAGGTTGCATCCGTGCAATCCGCGCTCAATGGTGTGGCGAAAAAACTGCTGAGCCAGCACATGCAAACCTGCGTGAAGACACGCCTTGCAGCCGGTGATGATGCAGTTCTTGAGGAACTCGATACCACAATTGAACGCCTGTTAAAACGTTAGTCCCGCCAATATTAGGAGCAGTCGATGAAACAAAACGTACAACTTCAGCTTAGCGGTATGAGCTGTGCTGGCTGTGCCAAAAGTATTGAACGCGCCCTTAAAACTGTTAATGGTGTAGATGAGGTGCAGGTCAATTTTGCGACTGAAGTGGCAGCTGTGGCCGGCTCAGATCTGGATACCAAAGCACTGACCGCAGCCGTAAAGGATGCGGGCTATGATGCAGAGCTTATCGACCATAGCCAGGCGCGTGATAGTGACCCCCGCGCACACGCCCAGCAGCGTCAGTTTATTAAATTTGTGGTTGCTGCCCTGCTCTCACTGCCGCTGCTGTACACCATGTTCGGTCACTTCAGCTGGACTCAGGGTGTTCCGGTTCCGGACGTTTTAATGGCACCGTGGTTGCAGTTGATTTTGGCGACGCCGGTACAATTTATTATCGGCTGGCAGTTTTACCGCGGGAGTTACCATGCCTTACGTGCCGGGAGTGCCAACATGGATGTGTTGGTCGCGCTAGGCACCTCTGCGGCTTATTTCTATAGTATTTACCTTGCCTGGTTCGCCGCAGATTATGATCCCCACGACGGTCTCTATTTCGAAACCAGCGCGATTTTAATCACCCTGATTGTGCTCGGCAAATGGTTTGAAGCGCGTGCCAAAGGCCGTTCGTCAAACGCCATTCGTCAGTTGCTTGAACTGCAGCCGGCCAAAGCCATTCTTGAAGAGAGCAAGGACGCAACCAAAGAGGTTGCTGTCGCCAGCCTGAAAGTCGGCGACGTTGTGCAGGTAAGGCCCGGTCAGAATATACCCGTCGATGGTAAGGTCCTCAGTGGTACCAGTGCTGTCGATGAATCCATGCTGACCGGTGAGAGCATGCCTGTTACCAAATCAGCCGATGATCGCGTCTTCGGTGGTACCCTCAACACCACAGGGTTTCTTCGTGTTGAGGTTCAACAAACCGGTGCAGATACAGCGTTAGCGAAGATTGTCGCCGTGGTCGAGCAGGCGCAGAACTCGAAAGCTCCGATTCAACGTCTGGCAGATCGCGTCGCTGGCATTTTTGTTCCGGTAGTGATGGTTATTGCGCTGCTAACTTTGCTCGTCTGGCTATTGTATTTAGCGCCCGGAGATTGGCGCCAGGCATTTGAAGCAACAGTCGCAGTGCTGGTTATTGCCTGCCCCTGTGCGCTGGGTCTTGCCACACCTACGTCAATTATGGCGGGTTCCGGCCGTGCAGCACAGGCGGGCGTCTTGTTTAAACAAAGCGAGGTCTTAGAAACGACCAGCGCTGTTGACACTATAGTGTTTGATAAAACCGGCACACTAACAGAAGGCAAGCCCAAGCTGACAGACTTTGAATTACTCAGTCAGGCGGTCCCAAAAGATCAGGTTGCAGGCTACCTGTTCGCGGTTGAAAAACAATCTGAGCATCCCCTCGCCCAAGCCATAGTGACAGGTACCCGCGACCTGCTCACCAGCTCACACGAGTTAACAGTGGATGAGTTTAAGGGGGTCCAGGGCAAAGGCGTCACCGCGAAGGTGACCGACACAGATACCGCCACCGGCGCAACACAAGTTGTCAGCTTACTTATTGGCAGCTTGCGGCTGTTAACCGAACACAAGGTCATCGTTAACAAAGCCGCCGAACAGCGTTTTGAGGAATTACAACAGCAAGGTAAAACCGTTATGGCCGTTGCCATCGATGACGAACTCGTGGCCTATGTCGCAGTCGCCGATACTGTGCGGGAAAGCACTAAGTCAGCGCTGGATAAACTCCGCAAGCGTGGCTTAAACCTGATCATGTTAACCGGCGATAATCAACGTACCGCAAAGGCCATTGCGGAACAGCTGGGATTAGATCAGGTCATTGCAGAAGTGCTTCCTGAAGATAAAGCAAAGCATATCAAAGCCTTGCAAGCTGAAGGTAAAGCTGTCGCTATGGTTGGTGACGGAGTCAATGATGCGCCAGCGCTTGCAGTAGCTGATGTTGGTGTGGCAATGGGCAGCGGCACAGATGTCGCCATCGAAGCGGCAGATATAGCTCTACTTCGGCCGGATTTGGAAACCTTAGTACATGCCATCGAAATGAGCGAGCTTACTCTGCGCAACATACGACAAAACCTGTTCTGGGCCTTTGCTTACAATACTTTAGGCATTCCGGTTGCAGCATCAGGCCTGCTTGCACCTTGGTTAGCAGGCGGCGCGATGGCGCTTAGCTCGGTATCAGTGGTGTTAAATGCGCTACGTCTGCAGCGTGCCAAGCTTTCGAAATGATTGAGTAAGTCCGACAATCATTGTGGCCGCGTGACGCTTGGTTTATCTTAGTAGGTAAGTCCGCAACCTAGAGTAAGCTATGATCACAAGCATGATCGCAAGTATTATCGCGAGTACGATGGCATCTACAGCTGCTGTCGAGCTACAGGCACTACCAACGCGCCCGGATGTAAACTGGGTCGGAGTCAGTGTACCAAGTCCCGATGTGGTCTGGATCGGTGGCAACAAGGCGACGATTGCACGCAGCACCGACGGTGGGCAAAGCTGGAACTACAGTCAGCCGACTACCACAGATCTGCAATTTCGCGACATTGAAGCGCTTGATGAACAGCATGCCTTCGCTTTAAGTATCGGCAAAAACGGTAACTCCCGTATTTATTACACCAGTAATGGCGGCAATAGTTGGCAATTGCGCTACCGAGCCAGCGGTGAGAAGTTTCTGAATTGCTTTGCCGTCGCGCCGAAGTCGAACGAAGTCTGGGGCTACGGCGACAGTGTGAACGGGCAATGGGACCTTTTACGTTCAACTGACGGGCGCAACTGGCTTTCGTCCAGTAATGCCGTTGGTAGCCCGCCGCAAAGCGGCGAGGGTGGCCTGGCAGCCAGTGGCGGCTGTGTGCGTTTTAATGATGGCATCTGGGCCATGGGCACCGCCAATGCCAGCTCTGCACGGCTCCTGGTAAAGCGGAGCTTTGGCATTCGTTTCAAAGCCATAGATACTCCGATTGTCGCTGGACCAAGTGCTGGAATTTCCAGCGTCTGGCCATTTGCTGAGGATCATGTACTGCTAGCGGGTGGTGACTTGAACCATCCTGAACGTCGGCCGCGGTTGGTGGAATATAAAGATGATGCCTTCACACCGCTAAGCGAGCCACCACTAACTGGCGCACTATACAGTTTAACCGTCACTCCAGGTCAGGCACTTATCGTGACTAACCCGTCAGGTGCGGCACTATTACCGACCATAAGCAGTACGGACTGGGTACCCCTGAGCGATGCGAATATCTGGAATTCTGCCTGTCATGGCAGTGTTTGTTACTTTGTCGGCAAAGATGGCTACACGGCGAAGCTTAGCTTGCCAGTAACGCCATCCCCCCAGACACGTGACTGACGTTACAAAAACCGAATCGCGTGAGAACCTGTGCCGCAACTGCGCTACGATTGCCAGAGCGGCACAGACAAATAATCGGACGGTTGGAAAAATCGCTGCGGTGATCGTAGATAAATTGCACTAAACGGGTTAGCGGAACATTCATAACCTGCGCCGGTAATTGCAGCGGAGTCACCTGATGTTCTTGCTGCTCACGCACGTCTATCACCAGCGTCTCAGGCCGCCGTAACCATTCGTGCTGTTGCTCCGGAGCTATATTTACCAGTTCACAGGGCTGCGCCTGTCCTTTGAGTTCCTGCAATTGTGTAGCGATCGAGAATTCATCATCCCATTTGCGACACACGAGTGTTTCCTTACCAAGTACCGCGGCTAAAGTGTCCAATGCGGCTTGCTCGCCAACAAAAGCGAAATCCACACTGGCCTCGGCGGTGGGCGTAATCGGTGAACTCAACAGGTACATGGGCTGACGACTACCGACCCGATATAACCGGCGGTTGCCGACCAACAAACAGCCATCGGTAGCTACATCACAATCTTTTGGCGCGCTGCAATCCGCTTGCGCGTGCAAAGGCCACCCTACCGCATCGCGTTCAGCATCACAGCCACTGGCACAAAGCAGTTGGGCCAGCATTGCAGCAGTGCTAGCGCTCGTATGCGGTTCAGTGGTCACCACAGCTTTGACCCGATAATGCTGACAGTCGACCAACTTTTCAATGCGTTCTGCGAGCTGTGGAATCGGGTCAATCACCGCCATTTCCCGGGCGGCACGATCAATTACCAGGTAGCAACATTGCGCATCGAAGCGCAGTTGCACAACACCGTCCAGCTCACTGTCGAAATCTTCATTGGTGTCACTTAATAGTAAACAGGAGTGACGCAGCGCTTGCGCTGCCTCTTCGATGCGCTGACAGGCAGCATCAATTGTAGCTTGTTCCGTTGCCGGCCCGAACGACAGTCGAATGGCCGACTGTGAGCGCCAGTCATCCAGTCCCATTGCATCCAGTACAAAACTGCGGGTTACTTTCGAACTGCAGGCAGATCCTGAGCTGACCCGGATGTTCGCCGCATCAAATACATCCATGATGTCGCGTGATGGAACGCCTCGCACTGAAAAGTTTAGTGTTGTAGGTACCGAGTATTCGAACGCGTGATTCAGCTCGAGGGAAGGAAAAGCAGTACGCAGCGCGTCAAGCAACTGCTCACGGTAATCCACTAGCGTCGTCACCGGCTTGAACACCTGCTGTTCCTGATCGAGCAAGAGTTCAAATAGCGTGTGCATTGCCGCAATACCTGGCAGGTTTTCAGTTCCGGAACGGAAGCCCTGTTCTTGCCCGCCACCAATGATTAATGGCGTAAAAGGCGCGTGCTCGCGCACGTACAGAAATCCAATACCTTTGGGGCCATACAACTTATGCCCGCTAAACGGTGCGTAGTCGATACTGGTTTGCGCCAAATTCAGCTGGCCTTTGCCGAGTACCTGCACGCAATCCACCATCCACGGTACCTTGGGTCCGTGTTGGCGGATAATTTTTTCTAAAGTGGCTAAATCTTGTCGAACCCCGGTCTCATTATTGACCGCCATAGTTGAAATGATTAAGGCTTCAGATAGGTGCGCAGCGATAAAATCAAGATCAAGAAGGCCATTACGATCAACGGGAATCGCTTTTAATTCAGCACCGGTATCGAGTATCTCATTCCAGTGCGCCAGTGCCTGCGGTACCGCTTTGTGTTCCGTAGCTCCGTAAAGCAGATACTTACCCCGGGTGTTAGCGCCGCTTTTACGCGCCGCCATCAGTGCCGATAAAACCGCCGTCTGAATTCCTTCGGTTGCGCCACTGGTAAACACCAAATGACCACGGTCAGCACCGATAACATCGCGCCCGAGACGTCGGGCGTTATCGAGGATGTAACGCGCTTGCAGGCCAGTAATATGACTGCTGCTTGGATTGCCAAATACCTGTTCCATAGTATGCGAAACCGCGTGTGCGATTTGCGGCAATACTGGCGTCGTCGCATTACAGTCGAGATAAATTTCGTCATCTTTTGGACGTATGTGAACAGGTGTGACCATGCTTACCACTTTAGTTTGGGATGTTCATTCAGCAATTAGTTAATTCGGTTTTTCTGCCATTCTTCTTCTTTGGCCATGCGTGCTTTTCTTTTGTCACATGGCTCATCGCAGTCGCAAGCTTTATCCATACCTAGGGCGGAGATACCACCACAACTGCCTGAAATCGATTTGCGTTGCACGATAAACCCAACCGACATGGCCAACACCACCATTAAAAAGATGGCGAACACTAATAAAAATAACTCCATGCGGACCTCCTGAGTTACTGCAAAAAAGGTTTGAACGCAGTACTAGTGTACTCTTTAAATTCGCCATTTTCACGTGTGATCAACATGACTGCCAGCTGCTTCGCCTCGGCAAAGGCGAGTGCATCCTCTGGCCCCATCACGGTCAACGCTGTGGCGTAGGCGTCAGCATCCATACAGCTCTCTGTAACCACAGTAACTGAAACTAGATTATGCTGGATAGGCTTCCCTGTCCGCGGGTCAATTATGTGTGAATAACGAACGCCATCTTGTTCAAAGAAATTTCGGTAATCGCCTGATGTGGCGACGGCATTGTTACCAGGTTCAATAATCCGTTGCGCTGCGCGTTGCGTGCTATCCGGGCGTTCAATTGCAATCCGCCAGGGCTGATTCCCCGGTTTGCTACCCTTCATCAGCATTTCGCCGCCGATTTCGACCAAATAGTTTTGAATTTCCATTTGCTCAAGCAAGCGCCCGACACGATCCACAGCATAGCCTTTGGCAATGGTAGAAAGATCAACGTACAACCCGGCAATGTCTTTTTGTAGCTGATGGTTTTCCACGGATAAATGCTGGTAACCGGTCACGTCTCGCGCGGCTGCAAGCTGTGCCGCGCTGGGGATAACTTCAGGCCGTTGCTCAGGACCAAAACTCCAGAGGTTCACCAACGGACCAACGGTAACGTCAAGCAAACCATCGGTCTCTTCCGCGATCTCCAGCGCCCGACGAACAACGTGTTCAAGAGAGCGTGAAATCACCACCGGCTCCGTGGTTTGTTTTGCGTTAAAGGTTGATAGCTCTGAGTCTGGATCGTATGTCGACATCTGGCTGTTAATTTGCGCCAAAAGCCCGTCCACGCGCTCCTTCACTTTTTCTGCATCATGCCGCGGATTGGCTGAGACGTAGCGAATATGATAGGTCGTACCCATGGTCTCGCCTGACACAGCAACCTGCTGCGGCGCATGGCTACATGAAACGAAAAAGGCTAGCCCGATGAGGGCTAGCCAGATGAGACGCAATGATGAATAGTTCACCGTCATTATCCGCCGAAATCATCCAACATGATATTCTCATCTTCCACACCCAGATCTTTGAGCATGTTGATGACTGCTGCGTTCATCACTGGTGGACCACACATATAGAACTCACAATCTTCCGGAGCTTCGTGGTCTTTCAGGTAACGCTCATAAAGCACGTTATGGATAAAGCCGGTATCGCCATCCCAATCGTCTTCAGGTTGCGGATCAGATAACGCCACATGCCATTCGAAGTTATCGTTCTCATCTTGCAGCATGTCGAAATCTTCAACATAAAACATTTCTTTCTTCGACCGCGCACCGTACCAGAATGAGATCTTACGATCGGTGTTCAGGCGGCGCAGCTGATCGAAAATGTGCGAGCGCATCGGTGCCATACCTGCACCACCACCAATGAAGACCATTTCTGCTTCGGTTTCCTTGGCAAAGAACTCACCAAATGGACCAGAGATTGTCACCTTGTCACCTGGCCTCAGGCTAAAGATATAAGATGACATTTTACCGGCAGGCAAGCTTAGATTGTTTGGCGGTGGTGTTGCACAACGCACATTCAACATGATGATGCCTTTCTCATCCGGATAATTCGCCATCGAGTAAGCACGTACAACTTCTTCATCAACTTTGGACTCGATGTCGAGGAAACCAAACCGCTCCCAGTCGCCACGGAATTTCTCTTCGATATCGAAATCTTTGTAACGGACATGGTGTGGTGGAGCTTCGATCTGAATATAACCACCGGCACGGAAAGGTACTTCTTCACCTTCTGGCAACTGTACTACGAATTCTTTAATAAAGGTCGCAACATTGTCGTTGGACTTCACAGTACAATCCCACTTCCGGATACCAAAGACTTCTTCCGGAAGCTCGATTTTCATGTCTTGTTTCACGTTCACCTGACAAGACAGACGTACGCCTTCACGCGCTTCTTTCTTGTTAATGTGATCGCGTTCGGTCGGCAGAATATCACCACCGCCTTCTTTAACTTTAACGGTACACTGGCCACATGAGCCACCGCCACCACAAGCCGAGGATACGAAAATACCTGCATTCGCCAAGGCGCCTAATAACTTAGTACCTGGCTGCGTGGTAATTTTCTTATCTTCGTCGTCGTTAATCAAAATCTCAACATTACCCTGAGGTACCAATTTTGATTTAGCGAACATAATGATCGCCACCAAAATCAGCACAATTAGAGTAAACATGCCTACGCCGAGCGCTATTAATGTCAATTCTTGGCCTTGCATCGACTCGTACCTCTTATTTATTCGTTGCTAGTGTTACTTGGTGCTGTTACAGGGATACGCCAGAGAATGACATAAAGCCCAAGCCAATGAGACCTACTGAGATAAAGGTGATTCCCAGACCGCGCAGGCCGTCAGGAACATCCGCGTATTTCAGCTTCTCGCGCACAGCCGCCAAAGCAACAATGGCCAGTGCCCAACCTACACCACTACCGATACCGTAGACGACACTTTCACCGAAGTTATAGTCCCGCTCAACCATGAAAGAAACGCCACCAAAAATGGCACAGTTCACGGTGATTAACGGCAAGAAAATACCGAGGGCGTTGTAAAGAGCAGGTACATACTTATCCAGCGCCATTTCCAGAATCTGAACAATCGCCGCGATAACGCCGATGAAGGCTAAGAACCGCAGAAAACTAAGATCGGCGTCTGGAAATCCAGCCCAGCCCAAGGCGCCCGGTGCCAGGATGTTATGGTAAATGATATTGTTCACAGGTACTGAGATACCCAATACAACAATAACTGCAACACCCAGACCAAACGCAGTGCTAACTTTTTTCGATACCGCAAGGAATGTACACATGCCCAGGAAAAACATCAGGGCAAGGTTTTCAATGAATACCGATTTAATAAATAAACTTACATAAGCTTCCATGATCGGCTCCTTAATCCTTCGGTTCTACTTGTTCTGGACGGAACGTACGCAGTATCCAGATAAATGCGCCAATGACGAAGAAAGCACTTGGCGGGAACAACAGGAAGCCTACAGGTTGATACCAACCGCCTTCTGAAGCCAGGGCGAAGATTTGTGTACCAAACAGGCTGCCTGAACCAAACAACTCACGGATAAAGCCAACAAACAGCAACACCACCGAGTAACCTAAACCGTTACCGATACCATCCAGGAACGAAAGGCCTGGGGTGCTTTTCATCGCAAAGGCTTCAGCACGGCCCATGACGATACAGTTGGTGATAATCAAGCCAACGAAAACCGATAGCTCTTTCGCGACGCTGTAGGCGTATGCACGAAGCACCTGGTCAACAACGATAACAAGACTCGCAATAATCGTCATTTGCACGATAATCCGTACACTTGACGGGATATGATTCCGGATCATCGAGATAAACAGGTTAGAAAATGCCGTAACCAGGGTTAATGCGATACACATAACCACGGTATTTTCCATTTTCGACGTTACTGCCAATGCCGAACAAATACCAAGGATCTGTAGGGCAATAGGGTTGTTAGCAAAAATCGGTCCAAACAGGACTTCTTTCATTTCTTTTGCACTACTAGCCATTGTTCAGCTCCCCCTTGCGAATTTTGTCTAAAAGTGGACCGTAGGCCTGATCGCTAAACCAATACGTAATCAGGTAATCAACCCCATTACTGGTTAGAGTCGCACCTGATAAAGCATCAATATCGTGGTTTTCATCAGAAGGATTCTTAACGACGTCGAACTTAACTTCTTCGTTGTTCTCGCCGTAGATTTCCTTACCTTCCCACTGGGCGACCCATTTAGGATTCTGAATTTCACCACCCAGGCCTGGCGTTTCGCTATGCTCATAAAAATTCACACTGCGTACCGTAGACAGATCTGGCTCTAATGCGATTAAACCATACATCGTACCCCACAGGCCATTACCACGGATGTAGAGTACCAAGGTCTGCAAATCGCCCTGTTCGTCATTAATAAAGTAAACTTTGGTGACGTCTTCGCGTGAACCGATCCCTGCGATGTCTTTACCTTCAGGGACTTTACTACTCCACGCCGGCTTATTTGCGGCCGCAATTGGATCATAATTCACCGGCCCGAGATCGTTTGCACTTTCAACAACTTCCAGGGTGTTCAGGTTAATCAACTTGGTATCAACCCGTTCATTGAACACCGTCACAACGTCAGTGCTCGGCTGTAATAAGCCAGCTGCGTCAAGCACGTTGCGTTGCATATCTAACGCTGCATTGCGCTGTTGAATAGGCTTCAAACCAACGGCTGCACCGGAAACGATAATCGCGCAAACTAAACAGAGGATGACTACGACAATTAACGTTTTGCTTAACGATTCATTCTTCTTACTAGCCACGAGCTAACCTCCGTTTTATGTTCGCCTGTACTACAAAATGGTCAAACAATGGTGCAAACACGTTGGCGAACAGAATCGCTAACATGATGCCCTCTGGATAAGCCGGGTTCACCACACGGATAAGTACCGTCATTGCACCAATCAAAAATCCGTAAACGAATTTTGCCCGGTTAGTGAAAGACGCGGACACCGGGTCCGTTGCCATAAACATCATACCGAAGGCAAAACCACCTACTACCAAGTGCCAGTACCACGGCATTTGGAACATCACATTGGTCTCACTTCCAATAGCATTAAACAGTAATGCCAGTGCGACCATGCCCACGAACACACCGGAGACAATACGCCAGGAAGCTATGCGGAAGTAAATCAGTGCAAGACCACCAATCAGTATCATCAATGTTGAAACTTCACCCATTGAACCCTGGATATTACCCAGGAAGGCGTCCCACCACATGTCCATGTTATCGAAGTAGTTCTCACCGACCGCAGCCTGACCTAATAAGGTTGCGCCTGAAAAGCCGTCGGCAGCAGTCCAGACGGTATCGCCAGAAATTTGCGCCGGGAAAGCGAAGTAAAGAAATGCACGACCGGTCAAGGCTGGGTTCAGGAAGTTCCGCCCAGTACCGCCAAAGATTTCTTTACCAATAACCACACCAAAGGTGATACCCAGAGCAACTTGCCACAGCGGAATCGTCGGCGGCAAGGTTAACGCAAACAGTATTGAGGTAACGAAGAAGCCTTCGTTGACTTCGTGCTTACGGATGGTCGCAAAGACCACCTCCCAGAAACCACCTACGATAAAGGTAACCGCATAAACGGGCAGGAACCAACAGGCGCCGTACCACATCTTGGTACCCCAACCTGCATTAGCAAAATCGCCGCCCAACAGGTGGAACAGGCCAACCTGCCAGACATCCGCCAGCTCAGCACCACCGGCCAGAGCCATGGATGCCTGGTTACCGATGTTGTACATTCCCCAGAACATAGCCGGGAACGTCATCATCCACACCAAAATCATGATGCGTTTCAGATCCACGTGGTCTTTAACGTGTGTGGTTTTCTTAGTTACTTTGCCAGGGGTGTAGAGAATGGTCGCCACGGCTTCATACAGGGCATACCACTTTTCATATTTGCCACCCTTCTCAAAGTCCGGCTCAATCCGCTCAAGATAATTTTTTAAGCCCATGATTAGACCTCTTCTTTCTGAATCGTGGTCAACACGTTACGCAGCACTGGGCCGTACTCATATTTACCCGGGCAAACGTAGGTACACAACGCTAAATCTTCTTCGTCAAGCTCGAGGCAGCCCAGTTGTTGAGCTTCATCGGTATCACCTGACAACAAGTCGCGTAGCAAAATGGTTGGTAAAATATCTAGCGGCATTATCCGCTCGTAGTTGCCAATCGGCATCATCGCGCGGTCCGAACCATTGGTTGAGGTGTTCATTACAAAGGTATTGTTTGGCACTAAATGCCCAGCAAAGGTGCGAGTAACCGAGTGTTGCTTCACACCTGGCTTCAGCCAGCCAAGGAATTCTTTCTGATCGCCTTCCGGTAGCACACTCACTTGCATGTGGAAGCGACCTAACCACTGATGGGCATCATCAACTTTATGACCGTTCAGGATTGAACCTGAAACGATACGTTGATTACCTTCAGCAATCTCGCCCTTGGTCAGCTCTGTCAGGTTAGCGCCCAGCTTGGTACGCAATAAGCGTGGATTTTTCGCGCCTGGACCACCAATAGCGACGACACGGTTGGTAAAGATTTCACCGGTTGTGAAGAGTTTGCCGTAGGCGATAACGTCTTGATAAGTAATGTGCCAAACCTGCTTTTTTACGCTTACAGGTTCAAGAAAGTGGATGTGAGTACCTACCAGACCAGCTGGATGTGGCCCTTTAAAGCTCTCAACCTGTACTTCAGCATCACCAGTGTCAACTTTCGCATCCGCAGCTTTAGTCACATAGACTTTGCCCTCGGTCAGGTTTTTCAACACTTTCAAACCGTCAACAAAAGCTTGCTGCTCTTCGGCAATAATCACCGTAGGATCTGCAGCGAGAGGATTGGTATCCATTGCGTTCACGAAAATCGCAACAGGTTTGGAGTCGAGTTCTGGCGAACGGCTGAACGGGCGAGTGCGTAAAGCAACCCATTGACCTGAGTTGTTTAATTGTTCGACAACTTTTTCCCGGTCAAGGTTGCCCAGCTCTTTGCTTTCGTACTTGGCAAAGGTTTCTTGCTCGTCACCATCAATTTCGATGACCACGGCCTGCAGGACACGCTTCGCGCCACGCAAAACGTCTTTAACGACGCCAGCAGCTGGTGCAGTGAATTTCACCCCTGGGTTTTTCTTGTCCTCGAAAAGTATCTGGCCTTTTTTTACGCGGTCCTCAACCTTGACATGCATGGTTGGGCGCATACCCACATACTCTTCACCCAGAACGGCAACGGTGGTGATGGACTCACCATCTTCGATAGTTTGCTGGGGTGCCCCGGTGATGGGGATATCCAGCCCTTTCTTGATCGTAATCATACGCGTTTGCACTACTCGTTAGGGAAGATGAATCTTTCTTCAGTAACGCTGTTTAAACAGCCCCTGAAACCTGATAAATCATATAGTTAGCGCAACAAGCTGAGGCAAGCCAAAGACTCACTGCGCTGACCGAATTTTGTACATAGTCACCTAGGGCGGGCATTTTAGCACTTTTGTGCCGTGTGTTACCACCTTACACGGCACAAAATTTGTCGCACTTAAACTGTAGAAGAAGAGTTACGTGGCTCGGCTTGAATTAAGACCAATCGACTTGCGGATCAACATCCGCTTCGTAGTCGACGCCCGCCATGCCGAAGCCAAATAGTTTCAGAAAGTCAGCATGATACTCTTCGTAGTCCGCCAACTGATGGAAATTTTCCTGGTTAACTTTATCCCACAAGGCTTTAATTTTGGCCTGGGTTTCTTCGTTTGTTTCTTTGCCGTCCATACGCATGCGTCCGGCACCGTCCAGGATCGGTTCATCACCGTATAATCCTTTGCTGAACAAACCGTAAATTTGCTCAATACACCCTTCGTGGGTGCCCTCTTCTTTCATTACCCGGTAAATCAGAGAGATGTATAACGGCATAACCGGAATCGCTGAACTCGCCTGAGTCACCAACGCCTTCAACGAAGAAACATAAGCCTCCACGTTGAGTTCACGATGCTCACCACGAATTGCGGTGGCAGCGCGATCCAGATCTTCTTTCGCCTTACCAATGGTTGCATGACCATAAATCGGCCAGGTCAACTCTTTACCGATATAAGTGTAGGCCGTGGTCTTGGCATTTTCAGCCAGTACATCAGCGTCAGCTAATGCCTGCAACCAGCGTTCCCAGTCTTCACCGCCCATTACCTTGATCGTATCGGCAATTTCTTCTTCGGTTGCTGGTTCCAGGGTGATTTCCTTCACCTGATCTTTATCGGTATCGTAAGTTTTCGTGGTGTAAGCTTTGCCCACAGGCTTCAGCGTGGAACTGTACACCTCGCCGGTATCCGGGTCTTTGCGTTTGGGCGATGCCAGGCTGTAAATCACTAAATCGACTTTGCCCAGATGAGATTTAATTTTGGCAATAGTCTCGGCTTTAATTTCATCCGAAAAAGCATCACCGTTAATGGTATCCGCATATAAACCTTCAGCATGGGCAGCATCATGGAAGGCGGCAGTGTTGTACCAGCCTGCGGTCGCGGTTTTCCGCTCGGTCGGCTCCTTTTCGAAACATACGCCTAAAGTCTTAGCGCCAGCACCAAATGCAGCGGTAATCCGCGAAGCTAAACCATAGCCGGTGGAACACCCGATCACCAGCACCCGCTGCGGACCATCTTCAATTTTATCTTGTTGCTTGATGTAATCGATTTGCTCTTGAACGTGCGCGGCACAACCAACTGGATGCGCATTAGTACAAATAAAACCACGAATTTTCGGTTTGATAACCATAGTTTTGTCCTAGTCCTTGTCTTGCTTTAACTGTCAGTTTAACCGACCGAGTGAGGAAAACACATCTGATTAGTTCGTTAACGCTCGCCACTTGTCCCCTGACTGCCCCCCCGGCAGGCCGGTGACTCCGGTACATCGTGCAAATTCTGCCATTCTTCCGGGGAGTAGGTATGCAACGCTAACGCATGCACAGGACCTGCCAGAGCCTCGCTCAACAGCTTATTAATGGTGCGGTGGCGTTGCAGTAGACGTTGCCCGGCAAAAGCTTCGCTGACGATCACAAGTTTAAAATGCGAATCATCAGTCGGAGTGCCATGCAGATGGCTCTCGTTGATCACGTCCAAATGCACAATGGGTAACGCCGCCTTTAGCTGCTGTTCAATATAATCTGCGGTAGGTTGATCGAGCATGGGTTAATCCTCGCGCAAGTTGGTTATTTCACTAAAGCATATACGCTCATCACGACCCAGTCGCGCCAGAGCATCAAGCAAAGAAGGTGTTGCTCCCTGTTGCACGACGATCCGGTAGGACTGTGAACTGACCGTGCCCCACTCCTGCCATAGCAACACATTATGCTCGTCATACAAGGCCGCCAGTTCCGCCAGACCACGCTCCCGGCTCTCGGGGAACGCCGAAGACTGCTGAACCAGACGCCAGCGATTTAATTCTTCTGCGGTTGCCAGCAATGCATCATTAATCCGATTGCGGCAAAAACTCAGTTGCAGGGAGCCTTTACTCAATTGCCAGTCAGCATTAGGCAACTGCAACAAGTCAATACGTTGCACGCGCTCGAGCGCATTCGGATCAGGCGTTGCTGCCGGTGCGCAAGCGACCAGTAAAAGCAGTGAGGTTAATGCTATGAATCGTAGAACGTAGTGTTTTGCCATGCGCAATGCTTCTCAAGCGGACGTGTCGGAGAGCCATCATAACGCAGATAAAAAGCGAGGAGAACATCCTTGTTCAGACGAAATGGTGTTGGTCCTTAACTCCATTTCCAAATCCTTTAACCGACTTTATACAAGACGCTTACAAATTTCAATAAAATAATTCAACAATTTGTAAACCTCTCAATCATCTTTTTCGCGGTGTTGCTTAACTGACTGTTCTGACGCTGTTTCTTCGACTGTCACCAGCGCAATAATTTGCCAGCCTGGTTTTGGTTCAAAGGTGTGATCGGTCGTGAACACATGCAACATCTTGCGTTCGTCCATAGCAAACATCGGAATCGCGCGATTACCATAACGTTCCTGATAGTCCTCAAACCCAAAGTTCTCGGTAAGATTGGTCGTCTTCATCTGCGCGCCCTGGAAGGTGAGACTGGCTAATTTCGAGAACGTCACACCTTTACCAAATAATTTGAGCCGGTCACGATAACTCTCGGACAGCTGGTTCCGTGCGGGTGCCTCATGTTCGTTGGTTGGTAACCCAAAGATTTTTCCAGTACTGAACCAATCCATAAAATGCAGTGCCACCACTGGATTCAATTGTTTATATGGCGACAAAATTAATACCCGGCCAATACCGGTCAGGTCCATGTTGTTTGCGGCATGTTCCGAGGTCGGGTTGCCGAAATAAACTGGCAGATTTTCCATCCTCGCCTGCTTAACATTTTCCCAGTTCGTATCAGCTAACAGTACGGGTAACTCTTGATCTTGCAGTGCTTTTGCGATGCGTCTGGCGGTGATGTTGGCACCAAAAATAAGGAATCCATGAGCCGGGGGTTCACGTAACTTGAGCGCATGGGCTAACGGCTTCGCCGTGAGGCTTTGTAACACTACGGTACTCAGAATCACCAAAAACACCAGGGGAACCAGAAGCTCAGCATCTTCCCAGCCTGCTTGTTGCAGCTTTAACGCAAACAACGCAGATACTGCCGCCGCAACGATGCCGCGGGGTGCGATCCAGGACAGCAGTAACTTTTCTCTGAAGTTAAGTTGGGTACCTATTGCGGAAATCCAGACACTTAGCGGGCGCACCACAAAAATTATCGTCGCCAGCAAGATCACCGCTGGCAGCCCGAGCTCACTGAAGGCTTCCATATTCAGACGGGCTGCAAGAATAATGAACAAGCCGGAAATCAACAATACGCTTAGGGTTTCTTTAAACTCAAGGATGTCGTCGAGATTCAGATTCCGGGTGTTGGCCATTACCATGCCCATCACTGTGACGGTCAGGAGGCCCGATTCATGTTGCACAGCATTGGATAGCGCGAACACACCCAGCACCATCGCTAAGGTGGCGACGTTTTTCAGATAATGTGGAAACCAGCCCCTACGCAAGGCCGTGCCAAGCACTTTACCGGCCGCGTAACCGAGCACAAAACCAACCGCGACAGTGATCGCGAACGCTTGCGTTGCTTGCAGCATACCCGCGCCCTGACTGGCAATAATAAACTCATACACCAAGACCGCCAGCAAGGCGCCTATCGGATCGATAATAATGCCTTCCCAGCGCAAAATATTCGCAACATTGGCCTGTGGTCGTACGGAACGCAGCATCGGCATAATTACCGTCGGCCCCGTTACTACTACGAGCGCACCAAACAGCGCCGCGAGTGCCCAGCCAAAATCAATCAGCAGGTAAGCAACAATCGCGGCACTTACCCAGGTAATCAGCACACCGATGGTTACCAGGTGAGTCACCATGCGGCCGTGGCCACGGATGCCCTCCAGTTTTAACGTTAAACTGCCTTCAAACAGAATGATTGCAACAGAGAGAGAGACTACCGGGAAGAGAAGGTCGCCAAACAGTGGGTCAGGTTGTAGCCAGCCCAAAGCAGGACCTACTGCCATGCCAACCAGTAATAACGGCAGGATGGCGGGAATTTTCAATCGCCAGGCCGACCACTGACATAAAATCGACAGCACACCTATGAGCGCGAGAGCTGACATATCCGACATAATTTAAGTACTCCTTGTCTGTTCAAATCGACTTCAATGCCCTACTGTCAGGCGCTGATGAGATTTCTGTAAAGTTCGGTTTACTCGCTATCTTTACCTCGTAGTGATTACCTCAAATTGCTAGTTGATAATCATTCGCATTTAAGTACAATAATCAAAGTTTCTCTTTGCACCAATACGAGGTTAACCAATTATGAGATTGCCTAAGATGCAAAAACTCTTATCTATGAGCGCTTTAGCTTTAGCGTTTTCAGCGTCAATCGCCAACGCAGCAACAGTAAATGTCTATTCTGCGCGAAAAGAGGCTTTGATCAAACCCGTGTTAGAACAGTTTAGCGAAAAAACGGGCATTGAAGTGCGTTTATTGACCGGTAATGGCAATGCGCTGCTCGCACGGCTGGAAAATGAAGGTGAAAATACGCCAGCGGATCTATTTTTAACCGTCGATGCGGGTAACTTACACCGGGCCGCTGAGGCTGGCGTTTTCCAGCCGATTACCAGCGAAGATGTGCTGCTCAAGGTACCATCGAACCTACATGGCAAAGATAACCTTTGGATTGGTTTAAGCTTGCGCGCACGCCCGATCTTTTACGCTAAAGATCGCGTTGACCCGAGTAAATTAAGTGGCTATCAGGATCTGGCTGATAGCGAATGGGACAATAATGTCTGCATTCGTTCGTCAGATAATATCTACAACCAATCGCTAACCGCTGCTTTGATTCACCACTGGGGTGTTGAGAAAACCGAAGAATGGGCGCACGGCCTGGTCGACAATCTTGCTAAGCCACCGGTTGGCGGTGACCGCGACCAGATTAAGGCTGTTGCCGCCGGCGTTTGTGATCTCGCCGTTGCAAACACCTATTACCTTGGGTTAATGGAAGCCTCTGAAGACGCGGACGAGCGCGAAGCAGCAAGTAAAGTTGCGATTTTCTGGCCAAATCAGGAAAGCTTTGGTACCCACGTAAACGTGTCAGGCATTGGTATTACTAAGCACTCAGAAAATAAAGACGCTGCTCAGCAACTGTTAGCATATCTGCTCTCACCAGAAGCACAGCAATGGTATGCAACCACGAATAACGAGTACCCTGCCGTCAAGGGCGTTGAGTGGAGTGAGCGCCTGAAAAACTGGGGGCCATTCAAAATGGATGACCTTGAAATGAGTGTTCTTGGAGAAAACAACGCGGCCGCTGTCAAATTGATGAACCGCGCAGGCTGGCGTTAATGCTGCAAAAGTGGCGACAACTTTCACTGGTAGCCTCAGCACTCGTGCTGGGGCTTCCTTTGTTTGTGATTGTCGCTGCTTTATTAAGCCTGGTATTTGGTGGTGACTTTGCCACCATAAGCCACCTCTGGGCGACGGTGATACCAGAGTACATTCGTCATTCAGTATTGCTGATGATAGGTGTTGCTATAGGCGTCGTTACGCTCGGAGTTGCTACTGCCTGGCTAACCACCTGCTGCCGTTTCCCTGGCCAACGCCTGTTAAGCTGGGCATTGTTGCTACCGCTGGCGATGCCTGCCTACATCACCGCATACACCTATACCGGTATGCTCGATTACAGTGGCCTGGTGCAAACCTCATTGCGCGATCTGTTTGGCTGGAATTACGGCGACTACTGGTTTCCACAAATCAGAAGTCTCGGTGGTGCTATTGCTGTCCTTAGCCTGGTGCTCTTTCCTTACGTTTACTTAATTACCCGCGCTACCTTTTTGCAGCAATCCGCAACCACCATCGAAGCCGGCCGTAGCCTGGGATTATCGCCCTGGCAGTGTTTTTGGCGGATTGCATTGCCGTTGGCACGACCCGCGATAGTAACCGGCGCGACTCTGGCGTTAATGGAAACCCTTGCCGACTACGGCACCGTGCAATATTTTGGCGTCACTACCTTCACCACTGGAATCTTCCGTACCTGGTACGGGTTGGGCGACCTCAACGGCGCCTTACAACTGGCAGGTCTGTTGTTAGCCGCTGTGATAGCGCTCATTTTAATCGAACGCTGGTCACGCAAGCAGGCGCGTTATGATCAACGCAACCCGCGACCGGCGACACCCTTTCAGCTTACTGGTGCCAAAGCCTGGCTCGCAAGTCTGGCGTGCTGGCTGCCGCTGCTGCTTGGTTTTATTTTACCGGCCCTGCAACTTGCCGGATGGTCCATAGAACGCTGGCAAGTCTGGACCCAGCCGGACTTCTGGCAACTCGCCTGGAATAGCTTTGGCTTAGCCTTTACGGCTTCATTATTAGTCGTCGCGATAGCCTTGTGGCTCGCCTACGGCCGCCGTCAGTTACCTACCAAATGGGTGCGCACCAGTGTTGCTTTCGCAGGTCTCGGCTATGCAATACCGGGTTTGGTCATTGCTGTGGGGCTGCTGGTCCTGCTCAGTTCCGTGGATCAGGTCATCATCGCCGCCAGCCAAAGCTGGTTTGGCTGGGATCCCGGACTCTTGCTTTCCGGCACCTTATTTGCCCTGCTGTTTGCGTATACTGTGCGGTTCTTGAGTGTCGCCTTACAAACCGTGCAGGCAGGTCTGGCCGAAATCAGACCCAGTATGGATGAAGCTGCACGCATCCATGGCTACCGACCGTTCCAGGTATTACGCAGTATCCATTTACCATTATTGCGCCCGAGTGTGCTTACAGCCATCATTCTGGTGGGTGTCGATGTACTTAAGGAGCTTCCGGCAACTCTGGTCCTGCGGCCCTTCGACTTTAATACTCTGGCCGTACGTGCCTATGAGATGGCGGGTGACGAACGTCTGGCCGACGCCGGCCCGCCAGCATTAATGATGGTTCTGGTGGGCTTAATTCCTGTTATTCTGCTTTCGCGAGCTATGTTAAAGTCGCAACAACATGCATTGAAGGAGCAAAACTTTGTCCCTGTTACAGCTTGATCACCTGCAAGTTAACATTGGTCAGCAAGCCATTGTTCGGGATGTGACCGTGAGTCTCGAAGCAGGAGAAATCGGCTGTTTACTCGGCCCCAGTGGCTGCGGTAAAACCACCTTACTGCGGGCCATAGCGGGTTTTCAGTCGGTGGCAAAGGGCAGTATCAGTCTGGCCGATAAAACCGTATCAGCACCAGCATTTACTCAGGCACCTGAACGCCGTGGCATCGGTATGGTGTTTCAGGACTTCGCCTTATTTCCGCATCTCACGGTGGCCGAAAATATAAGTTTTGGCATGCGCCAGTCGAGTACCAGCGAAAAACAGCAACGCGTAGATGAGTTGCTTGAACGGATTGGCTTGCCGGGCTATCAGAAACGTTACCCGCATGAGCTTTCCGGGGGGCAACAGCAGCGTATTGCACTCGCGCGGGCGCTCGCTCCTCGTCCACGTTTGCTGTTACTCGACGAACCCTTCTCCAGTCTCGATGCCGAATTGCGGGAGCGGCTCGCCATTGAAGTCCGTGCCCTGCTTAAAAATGAAATGATCACGGCTTTACTGGTTACCCATGATCAGCAGGAAGCTTTCGCGATGGCTGACAAAGCTGGCGTCATGTACCAGGGTGAATTATTACAATGGGAAACGCCTTACCAGCTGTATCATCAGCCGCGCCACCAAATGGTCGCTGATTTTATTGGTCATGGTGTATTACTGCAGGGTACTGTCAACGCCTCTGGCGCAATGGCGTCACCACTGGGAATGCTGGAACATCCCAGTCTGGCAAACGTTGAAGGTGGTACACCGGTCAACTTTCTGGTTCGTCCGGATGATCTCGTGCCTGATCCCGAATCGCGCTTACGTGGCAAAATCAAAGCCCGCGGATTTCGCGGGGCGCACAACCTGTACACGGTGGAATTAGTTAGCGGTATAGAAGTATTAACCCTGAGTCCATCACACGAACAGTTGGAAGTGGGCACTGACATCGGTTTGCGACCCGATTTCGACCATTTAGTAGTGTTCGCAGCGGATCATTGTGAGCTACCTGGCTTTCAAAGCCAGGCACCTGCGTTCCGCCCGGTACTACCAAAAGCGCAAACGGCGTAACAAAAGAAATTCGACCACCGCAATAACCGCGAGTGCGCCACAGAAAATCCAGAATGCGAGCTCGTTCTCTACCCCGGGCATGCCGCCAATATTGATGCCAAAGACCCCGGTAAGAAAACTCAGCGGCAAAAATACTCCGGCAATTACGGACAGCCAGTAGGTGTTCCGATTCATTTTCTCTGCCACTTCCTGTTGTAGCTGTTCACGGAGCATACCCACTTGCTGTAACAACATCTCCAGCGATTCCAGTTCCCGTTGAGTACTATCCCGTTCATTGGTCAGCCACTGTAAATTCTCACTTTCCAGCCATTTCTGTGCATCAATACCTAAACGCTCCACTGCGGCAAGTTGGGGCCGCACAAAGCGCACCAGGCGCAGCATGCGGCGATGCAGTTCTGACAATTTTTGTTGCCGCATGGAGGTGGTCCAGCCTTTATTATTGTCTTCCAGCACTTCCATTTCGGCCTCAATGACGTCAAGTAACTCTTCCAGCCGGCTATTAACTTCTTCGATCAACATGATCAAGAAATCATGCAGGGATTCGGCGCCTTCCTGACGCTGCAGGCGTTCGCGGAGAATTGCCACAGAGCGCAATGGCCGTTTGCGGAAGCTGTAGATATTCCCCTTGTAGTAAAGAATCCGCAAACTCAGCATATCTTCAGGGCGCTCACCTTCGTTAAGGTTTACGCCTTTCAGGATCAGCAAAAAGCCTTCCGTAGTTCGCTCAAACCGTGGCCGCGTGTCTTCCTCCAACACTGCGTCTATCAGCGGCTCGGGAATACCTGAAGCCCGCAGCCATTCGCTGATGCCGGGCCGGTCACGCTGGAAATGGAACCAGCTGTTTTGTCGCTCATGAAAATTGTTCTCAATATGGCGCGCCGGGTGAGTACTAAAATCCCAGCTGTCGATCATAAATTCGGGACGCTGTTGTGCCATGCCATCTCCTTGAAATCACATTCCCAACCAATCATATTTAACGTTACAATAGCAGCCAGAAATCGTTTCGACACTAATTTTAATTGGAAGGATACTTCATGTTACTTGCTGTTGCCGCAGTACTTTTTGGCCTTGTTCTCCTGGTCTGGAGTGCCGATCGATTTATTGATGGTGCCGCCGCTACTGCCAATCACCTGGGTATGCCGCCACTACTGATCGGCATGGTTATCATCGGTTTCGGTACCTCAGCGCCAGAAATGGTGGTGTCGGCGCTCGCTTCGATGCAAGGTAATCCTGGCCTGGCTTTGGGTAATGCCTACGGCTCAAATATTACCAACATTGCTCTGGTATTAGGTATTACCGCAGTTTTAGCCCCGATTGCAGTGAGCAGTCAGGTGCTGAAACGCGAAATGCCGATTCTTATTTCCGTCACATTACTTGCCGCCTGGCCGTTGTATGACCTGGTCATTACCGCAATTGAGGCATGGATGCTGTTGGCGCTTTTTGCCGCGTACATGAGCTGGAGTGTTTATCAGGGCATGCGAGGCAAGAATGATATTCTCGCCAACGAGTTTGAACAAGAAATCCAGGAGCATCAAATGCCCCTGCGTAACGCTATCGTCTGGCTCATTATCGGTTTAATCCTTCTGGTCATCAGTTCACGCATCCTGGTTTGGGGCGCCGTCGATATCGCCACGGCTCTGGGGGTGAGTGATTTAGTTATCGGTCTCACGGTCGTCGCCGTCGGCACGTCATTACCCGAACTTGCGTCGGCAATTGCAGCAGTACGCAAAAATGAGCACGACCTCGCTTTCGGTAATGTCATCGGTTCAAATATGTTCAACACCCTCGCGGTGGTCGGTATTGCCGGTGCTATTCACCCGATCCAGCTGGAAGCATTGGTGTTAAGCCGTGACTGGTTGGCGATGACCTTCCTCACTTTCTTACTTGCGATTTTCAGTTTCCGTATCAATCGCCCAACCCGGTTGAACCGAATTCAGGGTGTCATACTATTACTTTGTTATACTTCCTATACCATTTACTTACTGAAAACGGGTTTTTAAATGATACAACCGCAAGCGGTAAGCACAGCTCAACGACTTGGCTACGCGGGATTAATCCCTTTTCTCGCGTTTACCTTCGGCGGCCTGCTGGATGTTTACGCTGAACATTCGCTACGCCTTTTTGTGCTCTACAGTGCGCTGATTCTGAGTTTTCTCGGTGGTGTTCAGTGGGGATTGGCAATGACGCGCGAAGACAGTCCGACACGCATGTTGCATTGGAGCATGGTGCCGACCATCATCGGTTTACTGCTGCTTTTCGCAGGTGTATGGATTACCCCACTGACCATGCTGGTCGTACTGGGCCTGACCCACCTGTTTTGGCTTAACTTCGAAAAACGCCACCTCGGTCATCACCTCTGGTACATCGAGCTGCGCTCACGCTTGACCTTCACGGTCGTTGCCTTACACGTGATCTTGATCATCATTTCGTTATGACCGGACTTTCAAGCAGATAATTAAACAATTAACACGGTTGCGAATCGTTCGCATTTGTATTACTATTTGGACTGAGCTTTAAGCGAGGTCCTTATGTACGTTTGTCTATGTAAAGGTGTCACAGATAAAACCATTCGTCGTGCGGTCAACGATGAAGGTGTTAGCAGCATGCGTGAACTGCGCCAGCAGTATGGTGTTGCGTCGCAATGTGGTTGCTGTAAAAGCTGTGCCAAACAAGTCCTTACTGACGCCGTGAAAGAACGCAATACTCGTTTTCTTGAAGAAACTTTGTTGCCAACAGCGGTGTGCTACACTTAAGCTAGATTTATTAATCATCTAGTCAGGAGTGTGCAATGCAAGGCGAACCTAAAGTTCTGCAAGAGCTTAATCGTATTCTTACCCGCAAACTTACCGCAATAAACCAGTACTTCCTGCATGCGCGCATGTACAAGAACTGGGGCTTTGGTGCCTTAAATAGCATCATCTACAAAGCTTCCATTGAAGAAATGAAGCACGCTGACGACATCATCGAGCGATTGCTGTTTCTTGGTGGCCTGCCGAACCTGCAAGACTTGGGGAAACTCTATATTGGTGAAGAACCACGCGAGATGCTGGAATTAGATCACAAAGTCCAGGCCGCCGATGTCGAAGCGTTGCGTGAAGCTATCACTGTGTGTGAAAAACATCAGGATTACGTCACGCGTGATGAGCTGAGTGCGATCCTTGACCAGCAGGAAGAGCATCTTGACTGGTTAGAAACGCAACTCGAACTCATTACTCACTTAGGCTTGAGCACTTACTTACAAACCAAACTTCACAAGGAGTCGTAATATGGCTTTGGATTCCGCTGCAGTTGTGACGCAACTTAACCGGTTACTCGCGTTTGAACTCACTTCTATCGATCAATACACCGCACACTCGCGGCGCTATGAAGATATGGGGTTGAATAAACTCTACGAGCGCATTAATCAAGAGATCGACGACGAGCGCGGTCATGCAGATTTATTGATTCGCCGGATGCTGTTTTTGGGTGGTCGTCCCGATATGGACAATCGCGAAACACACAGCATTGCCGATGACGTACCAACCATGCTGAAAAACGACTTGCAGTTAGAGCGCGACAATGCGAAAACGCTGCGCGAGGTGATTGATTTTGTTGAAGAAGCAGGTGATTTTGTGACTCGCGACATGCTGGTCGGTATTTTAAAAGACACCGAAGAAGATCATGCCTACTGGTTGCGCCAGCAACTTGAGTTGATCGACCGGTTAGGACTGGAACTTTATTTACAGGCGCAAATGTGACCACAACGGCAACATCGGACGTTGTATCCAATATACTAACGACCATCAGAGAAGCTTTTCACTGGCTTAATAGTGAGCTGTTTAGTGTCGGCGAAACCGCCGTCACTTACGGCTCCGTTTTGCGTTTTGTCGTCATTCTGGTGGCTGCATGGATCGTATCTGTGATCCTACAGAAGGCCTTGCAGCGTTACGCAAATTTTCGCAATAGCCTCGCCCCCTCCTCGGTTTATGCCTTAAAACGCATCACGCATTACGTGGTATTACTCGTCGGCTTTTTGCTGGCAGTGGCGTCCGTCGGCATTGATCTGACCAAGTTTGCCATCTTTGCCAGTGCATTGGGTATCGGTGTTGGTTTTGGCTTACAGAACCTCATCAGTAATTTTGTCTCAGGCATCATCTTGTTGTTCGACAAAACACTCAAGGTCGGTGACTTCGTCGAACTCGAGTCGGGGGTCACAGGTGAAGTGCAGGAAATCAACATTCGTAGCACCATCATCACCACCAACGATAATATCGACATCATTGTACCCAACTCAGAGTTTGTCAGTGGCCGTGTAACCAACTGGACCATGCGCGATACCTACCGGCGCATAAAAGTGCAGTTTGGCGTAGCCTATGGCACCGATAAAGAGTTAGTAAAAAAGGCGGTGCTCGAAGCGGCAGAGCGTGTTCCTCATACACTTACTGATACCCATCACCGGCCACCGCAGGTTTGGCTGGTGGAGTTTGCCGACAGCGCGCTAAATTTTGAACTGGTCGTGTGGCTGCGACCTGAGGCGGTGAATCGTCCCGGTGCGGTGCAAGCCGCGTTCCTGTGGGAAATACATACCTCGTTATTGGAACACAATATCGAAATTCCATTCCCGCAACGCGATCTCCACATCAAATCCTGGAATGGTGAGAAAGCGCAGGTGCACGTTATTCGTGATGAGACCCCGGCGAAACCGGTCAGCGAGCCAGAGCCGGCGCCGGAACCGCCGTCAAAAAACGACGCTGCAGAGGAGCTTTAACGGCTCAACTGCTCACGCAGCTCGTCAACACACCCCGGATCGTCAATGGTCGATGGTATCGTAACCTGCGAATCACCATCGGCCAATTGCCGTAATAACCGCCGCAGAATTTTCCCCGAGCGCGTTTTTGGCAGCCGCGGTACCACATGCACCTGGCGCAAGCACGCCACTGCGCCAATTTCATCCCGTACCCGTTGCACCAGGCGCTGGCTTAGCACCTGCGACGTAATCGTCACCCCATCTTTGACAATCACCAGACCAACCGGAACCTGCCCTTTCAGTTCATCAGCTACTCCAATGACTGCACACTCTGCCACGGCTGGGTCCATGGCCAGGATTTCCTCCATTTCGCCCGTCGATAACCGATGTCCGGCGACATTTATGACATCATCCGTACGCCCCATGATAAACACGTAGCCATCGTCATCCTTGTAGCCGCCATCGCCACTGCTGTAATAGCCGGGAAACTCGCGTAAATAACCTGCATTAAAGCGCGCATCGTCGCCCCAGATGGTGGTCAGGCAGCCCGGCGGCAATGGCAACTTAATTGCTACCGCGCCCTGCTGATTCGCCTCAAGTTCGGTGCCATCATAGGCCAGTATCCGGATGTCATAGCCTGGTACCGGCAACGTCGATGAGCCTGGCTTGATCGGATACTCGGTAATACCTACTGGATTAGCACAAATCGGCCAACCGGACTCCGTTTGCCACCAGTGGTCGTAGACCGGCTTACCGGTCATTTCGCGGGTCCATTCCAGCGTTGGGGGATCCAGGCGCTCGCCCGCCATGTAAATCCGCTCCAGTTTAGTCAGCGAATACAGCTGTAAAAACCTTGCCTCTGGATCTTCTTTCTTGATTGCGCGAAACGCCGTGGGCGCTGAAAACAGTACATTGACACCATACTCCTCACAGACGCGCCAGAACGCGCCGCCATCCGGCGTTCGTACCGGTTTTCCCTCATACAAAATGGTCGTAGCACCGGTCAGCAACGGGCCATACACAATATAGGAATGACCGACCACCCAGCCGACATCAGAAGCAGTAAACATGACCTGACCGGGTTCAACGCCGTAGACCGTCGCCATGGAATAGCGTAACGCCACCGCGTAGCCGCCAGTATCACGCACCACGCCCTTAGGCTTACCCGTGGTCCCTGAGGTGTATAGAATATAAAGTGGATCGGTAGCTTTCACTACTGCACATTCAGCCGGGGTAACCTCAGCTAAAGCTTTTTGCCAGTCGACGTCACGCGGGGTTTGCAGCTCAGCTTCACAAATTTCCCGTTGCCAGACGATCACCCGTTGTGGCGGTGCTGATGCCAAACGGATGGCTTCGTCTACATAGGGTTTGTAGGGAATCACTTTATCCACTTCGACACCGCAAGAAGCAGTAATCACAACTTTCGGTCTGGCATCATCAATTCGTACCGCTAACTCATGCGGCGCAAAACCACCAAACACCACCGAATGCACCGCTCCCAAGCGGGCACAGGCCAGCATTGCGATGGCTGCCTGCGGAATCATCGGCATATAAATCACCACCCGGTCACCCTTCTTCACATGATGCTTTTTCAACAGTCCGGCAAAATGTGCAACCTGCTCACGCAACTCCCGATAGCTATAGGTTTGCTTGGTTTGCGTGACGGGCGAATCATAAATGAGCGCGGTTTGCTCACCTCGTCCGTTATCCACGTGGTAATCCAGGGCGCAGAACGCCATATTGAGTTCACCATCAACAAACCAGTCGGCGGTACCATTTTCGTTGCGCTGCAAGCCCTGCTTTGGCTCAGAAAACCAGTGCAATTGTTGCGCTTGTTTTAGCCAGAAGGATTCCGGCTGCTGTAACGATGACTCGTATTCATGGGGGTAAGTGTTCATGATGGCATTCCTTAGCATGCTGCGATGCGACTAAGTTTAGCCGAGGCCCGCTTATTTCCTATTCGACTTCGGTCGTATGTAACTGCAAGAGCGTTATTGGCTATTGGTTACTAGTTACTAGTTATTAGTTTTTTGAAACAACCATTAACTCGTATCAGATATCTAATAACGCTCTTGTTTTTAAAGAGCCGATGGCCTATTATTGCGGCCGCTTTTGGAGAGGTGTCCGAGTGGCTGAAGGAGCACGCCTGGAAAGTGTGTATACGGCAACGTATCGAGGGTACCGGATTCATCGTCACCTCCCAGCGGTTTAACGCACTGATTCATCTAGAATTCTTTGCGGTTCAATGGCTTACCAGCACTGAGTAAGTACCGTAGTGGTACAGAAAGGTGGTACAGATGGGTATAATGGCTCAGCCTTACAAGCATTCCAAAACCGGCGTCTACTGGATTCGCCGCGCAGTTCCTCAAGACATTAAAACAGCCTACGGCAAGACAGAAGTTAAGCGCTCCCTGCGAACCAAAGATCTGTCCGAAGCCCGTGCATCGTTCCCCATTGAATACGATCGGATAAGCCAAGAGTTCGAGGCCTGCCGCCGCAAGATTGAGCGCCAGCTTAAACTCGAGGCGACACTGGAAGTCGAGCAGGACACTCTAAGCCTCCGTGACATTAACATCCTCACAGCACGCTACTACAACTCAGAGCTACTGCGCATGCAGCAGAGCAAAACGCTCGGCGCTACTGACATGCTCAAGTATGACCTCATGGCTGTTCGCCTTGGTGAGTGGCGAGATACCAAAGAAGCGGCTGCGGCTGTGCTGGAGTCAGCAGATGATAGTGACCATCGCTGTGACGCTGAGCCTGACTTGGATGCAGCGTTAGAGGCTGAGTTCGGCGATGTCGCCAGTGGATTGATTAGTGAAGCAGGCTACCTAATTAGCCGTGACAGCGAGTCGTTCAAGAGGCTTCTTGTATCACTTGGTCGTCTGGTTCCTCGGTTGCGTCAGGCTGTAATTGATTTGGTCTACTTCACAGGTGATGAGCCTGACTTCCTCAACACAGACAACATGCAGCTAACTCAGCCCATAGAGCGCACAGCAAGCCTTCACGAAGGTATTGAGAAGCCGCAAGGCGTTACCATTGTACAGGTCTTTGAGGACTTCTGTGAGGCAACCAGACGCTACAATAAGGGACGCGACAAGGCCACGGAGAATACCCTCAAGGATTATAAAGTCACGGTTAAACGGTTTGCCGAGTTTATCGGTGAGAAGCCTGTGGCAGCAGTCACTAAGGCTGATGTATTCGAGTTTTCAGACTTACTGTTAACCCTTCCTAGTCGCGCCAAGAGTGATATTCGAGCCTTGCCCTTAGCAGAACAAGCAGCACTAGCGAAGTCTCACGGGATGACGCTGCTTTCAGCTAGCACGGTCAAGAAGCAGCTCATGGGCTTAAGCTCCGTCTTTGAGTATGCAGCCGAGCGCGAGCTGTGTCAGTTCAACCCTGTCCATGGGACAACGAAGCGACTGTCCAAGTCCATTGAGAACCGTTCAGGGAGCGAGAAGCAGTACTCAGTGGCTGACATTGAGAGGATATTCTCAAGCCCGCTATTTACCGATGGTTACCGACCCAGCTCCGGCGCTTACGGTGAGGCTGTCTACTGGCTTCCCCTACTAGCCTATTACACTGGAGCACGAGTCGAGGAGCTGGCTCAATTACACGTAGCTGACGTTCGCTCCACTGATAATCTTTATTACATTCATATCAATGCGGATGCCGACGATAAGAGCGTTAAGAACAAAGGCAGTGTCCGGCGCGTACCGCTTCACTCGCACCTTATTGAACTTGGTTTCATTGATTACCTGAACAGCCTTCAGGATAGCCAAAGAGTTTTCCCGCAGTTGAGCCAAGGCAGTGGCAAGAAGTACGCAAATCGAGTCTCTAAGTGGCTGAGCGACTACTTCCGTCAGTCTTTAGGTATCAACCCAGCAATCAAGCCCATGCATGGATTCAGACATACATTTAAGACGCTGGCACGGGCTAATGGCATTGCTAAGGATGTGAGCGATACCCTGACAGGGCACAGCTCAGGCGATGTGGCTGACACCTACGGAGAGTATCAGTTAGTCACCCTTTCAGAAGCGATTGAGAAGCTACCTAGAGTCAATCTGGTTGGGTGTTCTGCCGATTCGTATAGTAGCCGCTAAGATCGTGACGTTTATGCTGCACTACTCTGACAGACAGGGCGCAGTGTAGGCTCTACGACAGGCAGGAAGCCAAACCGTTTTTCATACTGCTTGTGGATGATGCCTGATAGCTTCTGAGCATGTGATGTGCTGCTGATGAAGCTATCGTGAACAGGTATGACTGGTATTCCCTCGTCAGCGGCCTCACTCAGGATGTCCTTAGCAAGTTCACTGTCTTGGTACTGCAACATGCTCCAGCTCGAGGAGAACAAGAACTCGGCAATAGGCTGATGCTTTAACCGAAAGGCCTCGATAGCTCGCCTTGCGTACTCGTGCGTTGTGCTGAGGCTATTGGCAAGCGCTCTGACTGCTGACAGCTCAGACTTTGCGTTCAAGGCAATCAGGCCGACCGTCTTCATAGTTTCTCGGTCATAACCGTCGATGTCGTAACAGTCGAAAGGCGCAGCGATTCCCTTCATGTTGTAAAGCATTCGCGGATGCAGGCTTTTTATATCAAGCTCAGTCGTAGGCTCGCCATTCATGGTGATAGTAGCGCGTTCCTGTTTACTGAGTTGCTGTACGTTCCCGTAGAAACGACCTCCCTTATTAAAGGTTTCATTAAACTGCCGCTTAAACGTCAGGTCACGCTTTCCGATCGGTATTAACGCTTCGCCTATATGAAGGCCAGGAACATCAGAAGCTGCTCCCTGTGGCCGATAATACCAGTTCACACAGGCACGTAAGTCATTCGTGTTACGTAGCAGAAGCCTCATGTCATTGGTCAGCATGTCGTCCTTATAATCAAGCAAACCGCCGTTACGAGACTTAAGCCAGAGCGTCTCAGTGTCTTGACGAAAGAACTCGATGACGAGCATCTCGTTCAGCGCTGACAAGAACTGCTTTGCGCTGTGAGTAGGAAGCCACAGAGTCGATAAGCCGCTGCTGTAACCTTTTGTCCGATACCCCTTGTGGCACTCTAGGAAGCCTTCAGCCTCAAGCGCGCTAAGCACTGCACCCATGGTATTGGATGAGTAGTCATGGTCACGGTAACGCTTGGGAACCTTCTTGGAGGTATTGGATAGTTCACATAGGAACCCTGAAGGCTGTCCGTGCACTGCCCTCTCACTGACCCCATTGGCGATATTGAGTAATGCCGCTTGCATAGCCTGTCTTGTTGGCTTACTTGCCCTATTACTCAGTGAAGGAAATAAATCATCAGTCATATCCGTGACCCAATCAGCGGTTAATCCACAGTTGCTGATGAGCGGAGCAGTACGCACTTTGGTCTCTTGGCCTGAGCGTTTGGTTAACGTCTGGCTCCACTCGTAGTTAATCTCGGATCGGTTAATAATAGATGTGTTCATGTGTCTCCTGTTTAAAGTGAATAAAAATGCTGTGATATCAACGAGTAGCTCTAAACTACTGGTATATGACATAGCGCCCCCTATAGGCAGCGAAATGCTAGGCACAGCGTCTGTCGTTGATTGATAATTGAATGGTGATTATTGAGTGAGGATATGAACTAGCCTGTACGCAACTCGATTAAACGCTCACAATCGGTAGTCTTTACGGCGTGTGGTTAACGATAAGCGTCAGTCTTTTTCTATCGCAGGCACGTGACCTGAGACGACTTTCTTCCCCAAGGTGCGTGACCTGACGGAGGCCAGCAACGGTAAGGTCTAGGGGGAAGTGCAAGGACTTTTTAATAATCTTGGTTAATGCTGATAGAGATTAAAGCGAGATTACTCTGATAAGGTGTAGTGTCGCTCTACAACTTCGCCTGCTTAATCACAGCTACTAACTACAAGGAAAGCTAATGGCTATCGACGAGTTAAACCCTTATCAGCGCAACCTGAAAGTCGTGTCAGGCGCTTTCATCGCTTACTGGCTTCTCGGTCTCGAGCTGAAGACTGACCCATCATCAGGTGATGGGAATATGGCTCTCATGTTCATCCAGTTTTCGATAGACAACCCTAAAGCTCTCATGGTCATCTCTTGGGCATTACTGTTCTACAGTGCTTGGCGTTATTGGGTAACTAAGGAAGACAGCTTCTGGCAGAAGGTCAGGGAGTCCGTTAGGAGTAATTTAGGACGGGATAAACAAAAATCTAAGCGCCTAGACAATCAGCTTTGGCATCTAGCTGTAAGGCACGCGAACTCTAACCAGTCGTGGATATCCGAGTTAAAAGAACCTTATGATGGGGTCAAGATGTCGATAGCATGGGGTGATGGGGACAGCAAGCAGGCAAGAACACGACTGAAGTGCACTTTTGTTAAAGGTGCAGAGTCAACTCCCCAAGAGACGGGAAACGTTGTGCCAGTTAACTTGACCTTTCGAATGCTACCTACAAACTATCTTAAGAATATCATTCGGGTACTCCTCAAAGAAGATGTCACCCATACAACTGTAATCCCAGTTCTCATGTTCATTGCCGCGATAATTGCGGGGTTGCTCACACTCAAAGGAATCAAGGTGTTTTAAGCAGGGTAAGAGAGACAGGAAACAACAATATAACGACTAATCTGGTGGTAGGCAGAAGCCCTGAGAAGGCCTCTAAGATCGTCTCAGCGTCAAACGCTACACTGCCTCAGGTCAGCGCTGAAACGATCTTAGGGAGTCATTTAGAAGCCTTTACGCTGGCGCTGTGGCTTCACTCTTTGCATGTTCTTCAATGATTCGATGGACAGTACGCCAATGGACATCAAGCTCACGAGCAATCGCTGCTTTAGTCATGCCCTTCGAGTGCAACGCTAAGGCACGCTGGTGATTCACTCTGCGCTTGCCTCCGGTGTAAATACCTTTAGCCTTGGCCTGAGCAATCCCCTCTCGCTGCCGCTCGTTAATCATTGCCTTCTCGAACTCAGACACAGCACCCATGACTCTGAGCATGAGGTCTTGCATGTGGTTATTGGTAGCAGGTGTGAACCTCATGCTCTCCTTCACGAACTCAACGGTCACGCCTTTCTCTTTGAAGGTATCAATCAACTCAAGCAGGTGTCGCAGGTTGCGAGCCATACGGTCAATGCTGTGGACGAGGACAACATCACCCTCTCTCACATGTTCCAATAGTCGGTCGAGTGCTGGCCGCTGCTTTAAGCCACCTGAACACTTATCGACGAACTCCTTGTCATAACTAACACCGTCAAGCTGGCGCTCTGTATTCTGGTCAGTACTTGATACTCGGATGTAGGCGATTCGTTGCATGTTACTTCCCTCCTGAATGTGACAACAGCATCTAGACCCTTCCATTAGATCGATGTTTCAACTCTCCGTCAAGGCGTTCAGGGGCAAAAAATATGACATGACTGCATGTGACATCCAAGTAGACTATGATGTCAGATCGTCAGTTTTGTCTATACGTCGAGAGAGGGAAGAATTTCAAGAAGGCTTTTCGTCCGAGCGCCGATACCCATGGGGGAATAGACGCTTTCATCGTTGGTCGATTAGGGACACAAATTTTTGGGGTAAAATAGCCCTATTATCCTGCAAGCCGGGCGTCTGCTTTTTCAACGTAGGCATTATAAAGTGGTGTTAATATCTCATTGCCAATGAATTCTAAGACATCAACACAGACTGCATCCCCCATGGCGAAATAAGCTTTATTGTGGTTATCCGGCAAGACGAAGTCATCTCGAACGCCCTGTAAGCGTGCGTATTCGCGAGGAGTCATATAACGCACTCGGTACTCACCATTGTGCGCCTCTATTAAGATCTGCTTACTTGAGCCGCCTTTCGGAGTTCGCAAACAGCCAGCAACACCGTCAGTTCTAATCTCTGCCCGACTTATCCCTTTCCGCACCCTACGATAAACTGCCCCGTATTTGGGTACCGATGAATTCATCATGGCCTGTAATTGACCGAGGTGGCTTGGAGCCATTTGGCCAATTAACTTAGAGGAGCGTTCTTTACTCCACCAAAATGATTCTTCAACCTCTGTCTCAACGATATCCTTAAGCGAGCTCGTCCGTTGGGGCAAGTCCGGCACTGGAAGTAAGCCCCACTGAAGTTCATGGGATTTCTTTATAACCTTCTCAAGATTTCTAGGCCTCATTAATGGCCTCGCTTGGAAGTCCAGCCACCATTTCTCAAGTAAGTCCTGCTGGGGTTTTATCTTCATGACCTCTTCCGCTAGCCACTCTTTCACTGCGAAGAGAAATACTCTAGGCCGACTTTGCGGAACGAAATGTATCGCATCAATTTCAAGGATATCCACGACGTAACCAAGCTTGTTAAAGTTGGCTACTGTGTTTATAACATCCAGTCCTTCATGCGATGTAAGAAAGCCCCTAACGTTTTCAAGCATAACTACAGGCGGAGCATTCCCAGCGCTGTCTTTACTCGCAAGAAGTTGGATAACAGCCCCCAGTGAACCAGACTCTTTCCCTGCAAGTCCTTGTCTTGCACCAGCCACTGAAAGATCGGTACACGGAAAGGATGCTGTATATAGAAATACATCATCAGGGACTATATCGGGAGTAGACACTGCTTGCCATACGTCGCCCAGTGCAAAATGCTCACCACCATAATTAGCGACGTAGACAGCTTCTTTATCAGCCGAGTAATCATTTGCCCAGACGCACTCCCAACCGCAATGGGACAGCCCCTCTCTAACTAAGCCTACCCCTGCAAAAAACTCAGCAAAGTTCATACACACTCGCTTCTAAAAATTATCTAGCGCCTCTTGGTCGCGATGGGTAACAATACCATTTTCTATCCTCAAGATAAGCACACCAAGCTCGTTTACTTTCCCCTTAGGGATATTTCTTCTGAATCGCTGTCTTCTTGCAGCGCTATCAACGGTCGGGTCATAATTCGCTTCGTACTTTGGAGTCCAGGCCTTAAAATATTCATCAGCCAAATCCGAACCATGAATTGCCCGAACCTCTAGCCGCGAATAATCCTTATTATAATTGCAGAATAGATGGTTAACCTCGCAATCCTCTTTTAGCTTTTGTAAGCCAGTCTTGAGGTGGTACTGGTACTCATAAGCGCCTCCGTCTTTCGCGGACTTTACTTCCCATCCATCTAAATCAGCGCCTACCCCGCCAGCACCTTTTTTGCCCGTTAGAATGGCACCGAATAATTCCCACAGAACAGAAGGTACGGAACCTGCCACTTTCATCTTATACATTTTCAACAGCTTTAATCGGTCATCGTCTACTATCAGCTCATTATAGAGCGCTAAGGCTGCATCGACTCCTGTTTCGCCAGCAAAGAGTTTTGCAAAAGAACTGTTGTCTCCCAAAAGATCTTCTGGGCGTACACCTAAGGCATCAGCAAGTTTCTTTATGTTTTTTAAGCTAACGTTACGAGCACCGCGCTCGATTGAGCTGACGTAAGTTCTATCCAATTCAGCCAGTTCAGCTAATTCCTCTTGGCTGATATTCTTTTGCTTCCTGAAGAATCTTACATTTTCCCCAAAGATTTGTTCTATTTCCATACCATGCGCTCCCTATTTGGCACATGATGTGGCATTTGTTGACTATCAATCTACGGACTATAAGTCACATGCGCAACTAAATTAGGGGCTTCTTGGCACTCGTTCATTCGATAACTGAAGCATTTATGACTGACAGTCAGAGCGAAGGAGCAGCTCCGACAGTAAGTTAGTGTGAAAACAGTGGCGAAATAGTTGCTGCGTAAGCATCCACGCTTAAGGGTATTGGAACTTGCATACGGCTTTTTCTCCGGTCAAATGACGCAATCTCCTACAGCCGTACGTCTTACGCACCTCTCTTGCCGCTGATATGATAGTGACCGTCATTCATCAATGGAGACTGCCATGGACGCGCCCGCAATCAAACAGCTCATTCACCAAAAGCAACTTGCCAAAACGACGTGGCTTTACTCGCTTGAACGAGCCACAGCTATGATTCAACAGTTCGACTCAGAGATTACCGCTCTTGAGGCTCAACTTGCCCTGAAGTTGAATGAGAGCGCATCAGCACCGGATAACCGAAAGTAGACTGAGCGCCCGCTCGGCAATTTACTGTGGTGGATGCTGTGGCTTATTCTTACGAGGCCTCGTCACTACTTTAGGCTCACGAATACTGTTGAAGTCAAAGGAGTCCACAGCGATGGCTATGAGTTCCGAGACACTGTAAAACGTGCGAATCTTAGCCTGGGCTAGCTTACTCCACAGCTCACGTTCTAATTCCATGCTCTTACGAAGCTTTCTTTTATCGCCAGTTGATTCCATCGAGCACCTCCTGAGTACTTGAAGAAGGCATAAAAATAGCAACTTTCAATAATTTCAGCAACTTAATAGTCTCGTGTGAGTATTAATCGCTGATTTAGTTAGGTGTTTGAAACTCTGACAAGTAACAGGCTAGACGCGACCGCTCGACATCTTTTTAGAGTTATACTCCAAACAAGAGTCTGCGAAGCTAATAACGTTCGCCGGGTTGAACAACTAAACGGAATAGTGAATAGTGTTGGGATATCGTAACGGAGACATGTCAATGGACCCCACACAAGCTAACGTACACCATAATCAGTTTGTGGAATTTCTAAAAAAAGAGGGTAGCTATGAAACCTTAACTGAATTCCACAAGGTAGCGGAATCAGTGCGCGCCCACCCCAACCTCCCCCAAATATCCGACCTCTATTCAGATTGGCAAGGGCACGCCACGGTTTCGATGAAAAGGGCTTTCTTTACGACATCTTTATTAACCTTATCGCAAATTTTTTTATATGGCCTGAACCGATGGGCAGAACACGGCTTCTGGCAACTTACCAAGCCCGTAGAGGACTTATGGCGATTGAAACTTGTAATAATCTTAGCGATTTTGGTAAGTGGAGCCCTGTACCTTTCAGCATTACTTAGGGATAAGCAGATTCGAGACTTTAATGTCTATCAACTACGCGATTTATTGGACGAAGCAATTAGATTACGCGAAGCTCTGAAGAATCTTTACAATGAATTCTGCGCTGCAAACGATACGGAGACTGAAGACTTTGAGAGCGGCTTAGTCGGCTCCTCCCAGAACAGCTCTTATCGTCGATTCCGAGAGGTACAAATTGTAATGGAAGACTATGAGCGCTTCGTTAGCGTTAACATGCCTCGTCAAATGATTCTTGATTTGTATGACCTATATGCAGTTCCAGCTCTTGGAGTAGTTGCAGTTATCACTCTGCTTACTGCTTGAGCGTTGTATATCTCGTACTTGGTTAATCTTTTTATCGCGCAACGCCCTTGCGACCCCTCCGCCTTTCCATACAGGTTCTGACTAAAAATTAACCGGCAAGTATTGCAAGCGATGCGCCTCTAACCTAAGATATCGTTACATTCCGACGTAAAGGAGGTTGCTGTGAAACATACCAAAGAGCGGTATTCGCAGCTTACAGAAGCCGAAAAGCGCAAGCTTATATCAAAGGCTCTCGACGGTGTTTACATTTCTCGGGCCTCAGCTACTACCGTAACTCGAGCCAACTCAACCTCTAAACAGCTGAAAAATCGCCTGTCAGGGGCTTTTTTAGCGGCCTACGCTAAAGGAAAGTATTGCGCCTAGGACAATAACAACAAACGGACTTTAAATAATAATCGATGGCTAGCAATAAAAATAATAAAAAGCGATGGGTCTTTGAGTGTTTAGTAGAAGGCGATAATGACCCTGTTGGCTTTATCGCTTACTCTTTCTATAAGAAATCAAAGCATGAGCTAGCGGTGAGGCTTCGGGAGGATGGTGAAACTGAAGCTGTAATCCAAGACCGCGTAAAGATGCACCACGAAAACGCAGTCCGAAGCCAAGAAACTCTCGATAGCTATAAAAAATCAGCCACCGTTTTTCTCTCTGAAGTTACCGATCGTATTGCAGAAGAAGTAAGAAACGAATTTAAGCGCGAGCATGAACAATCGAAGCGAGAGTGGGAAAGAAAAACAGCCGCATTAGAAAAGGAAAAATCAAGAGCCTTAACTCAAGCAACTAACCAACTAAAAGCGGCGGCGAAAGAGTATAAGAAACCGAGTGCCGCTTCGCGATTCGGTTCTTGGTTACTAAACGGCTTCTCCGAACTTGCAGCAAGTTTAATATTGGTTCTCGTTGTCGGCGGATTTTTTTGGTGGACAACTTCTGACGAAATGAAAGAGGAGGCCTTAAGAACTTTGGTCGACGCTGTCGTAGCTGTTCTCTCCAAGTAAAAAGAAAATCAGCCCAGCCCTTAATACTCTATTCTATTTACCAGAACTCGTGGTATCAAAAGCGCGCTGAATATGTATATTAGCGACTTATTCTGACTGTTAACTGGCTCTCTAATTCAGCTTCTAACTAAGGCGGCCAGAAATATAGGCGCTTATCAGTTCACCGAATGCGATTGTCCCCGCTGTAACTCCCGCCGACTTAACTAGCTGAGTAAAACGTTTAAGCTTGCTATCTGTGCTCAGTTTCTCTGCTAAAGCATGGCCGGTGGATGTTAAAACCAAATTAGAAGCCGTTAACGTTAGCTCACCATGCCCATGGTCAGTAAATCCCCAGCGTTCAATTTGAAGATTATCTTTCCAGTTTATCAAGCCGCTATCCCAGATTGCGTCCATATGGTAGATAAACTTCATAACCTCTTGTGAATTACTGTCTTCAGAGCTGCAACAGTTATCCCAGATATCCTTTGCTGGGAGACCCTCATAGCCTTTTTGTTTTGCTATAGTCAGCAACTCTTGTAGATATGCCGTGTCGATCATAAGAGCCTCCTAATTAGCTGCTTAAGCTCCATTAGCTTATGACTATAATCGAACGTCTACTCATACACCAAGCTTATTCCAAATTGATACAGAAAGGTGGTACAGTGACGCCCTAAATCGTCAACAAAAAGTGTTGGCTAACCCATTGAACCCGCCGCAAAAGCGGTTGACGGAATGGCCGTAATTCCCTATGATGGCGCGCGTTTTACGGAGAGGTGTCCGAGTGGCTGAAGGAGCACGCCTGGAAAGTGTGTATACGGCAACGTATCGAGGGTTCGAATCCCTCTCTCTCCGCCAGATACAAAAGAACCGCCCTTGTGGCGGTTTTTTTGTGTCTGCATAAATCTACCTGCCTGACATCTACGTATTCTTTGGCAATGCTGCTGTTTATCGTTATGATGGCAGTGACGAATTTTTCATCAAGGAGTAGTAAGCATGTTACAGAAACTAATTGGTAGCTCTATTGTATTCGCGACATTACTATTCAGCGCTAATCTTCAGGCGAACGAAGAAGCCGAGAAACTTGCGCAGCAAAATGCCTGTACGGCGTGCCATGGAATCGAAAACAAGATCGTTGGTCCGGCTTATAAAGATGTTGCGGAAAAGTATGCCGGTCAGGATAATGCCGTAGCAACCTTAAAAGACAGCATTAAAAACGGCGGCAAAGGTAAATGGGGCCAGACGCCAATGCCAGCGCAACCACAGTTGAGCGATGAGCAACTCACCCTGTTGGCTGAATGGATCCTGAGTTTAAAGTAAAGGATCGGAAATAAGCGGCAAGTCGTCGAATGGATAACGGCATCCGTCGAATAAACTATCACCTTTAGCGTCGCCTCGTTATAGTGAAGCTACTTAGCTCACCAGGAGGCGACCATGAAATCCTCATTACTTTCGTTTGCACTAGCAACGAGTCTTACCTTAATCACCAGTGCCGCCGCGGCTGCTGACCGTATCACCGGTCATCATTTCGCGACGCGTTCTGAAGCTATGGCACCTAACGCCATGGCGGCAACCAGTCAACCATTGGCTACTCAGGTTGCGCTCGACATCATGCAACAAGGCGGCAATGCTATTGATGCAGCCATCGCAGCGAACGCCGTGCTCGGCCTAGTCGAGCCGACCGGCAATGGTATTGGCGGCGATTTATTTGCCATTATCTGGGACGCAGAGACCGAACAGCTTTATGGCCTGAATGCATCGGGCCGTTCACCGCAAAGTTTGTCGTTAGAGTATTTCATTGAAAATGGTTACGACAAAATACCTGCGCGGGGCGTTTTACCTTTATCCGTGCCCGGCACCGTGGATGGTTGGTTCGAACTCCACGAAAAGTTCGGCAAGTTACCTATGGAGCAAGTCCTCGCACCAGCAATTCGCTATGCCCGCGAAGGCTTTCCGGTAACCGAAGTCATCGCTTACTACTTCGAACGTAATGCGGCAGTGATTGGCGACCAGCCTGGCTTCGCAGCAGTCTTCCTGGAGAATGGTGAACCACCACAAAAAGGTGAACGTTTTAAAAATCCTGATCTCGCCAATACCTTAGCGAAAATCGCTGAGCAAGGGCGCGATGTGTTTTATGAAGGCGAAATCGCCCACACCATCAGTGACTTTGTCGCCGAGCACGGTGGTTTCCTTTCGTATGACGACCTAGCACAACATGAATCGACCTGGGTTGAGCCGGTGTCGAGCAACTACCGTGGCTATGACTTGTGGGAATTGCCGCCCAATACTCAGGGTATCGCGGCACAGCAAATTCTGAACATTCTGGAAAACTTTGATCTCGCGGAAATGGGGTTCGACAGTGCTGAGTACATTCACCACTTTGTTGAAGCCAAAAAACTCGCATTTGAGGATCGTGCCAAGTACTACGCCGATCCAGCATTTAGCGAAGCTCCGGTCGAAGGCTTACTCGATAAAGGCTACGCCAAACAGCGGGCAAAATTAATCGATCCTAACGAGCCGGCTATGGCAGTGGAACCTGGTAATCCACCTACCGAGGGTGACACCATTTATCTCACCACCGCTGACCAGCAAGGTAACATGGTATCGTTAATTCAGAGTAACTACCGCGGTATGGGCTCAGGCGTCACTCCCACAGGCCTTGGCTTTGTATTGCAAAACCGTGGAGAATTATTTGCGCTGGAAGAAGGCCATGCCAATGTCTTCGCTCCGGGCAAGCGTCCATTCCATACTATTATTCCGGCCTTTGTCACCAAAGACGGCAAGCCATTGATGAGCTATGGCGTGATGGGCGGTGCAACACAGCCACAGATGCACGCGCAAATTTTGATCAACATCATCGATTTCGATATGAACTTACAAGAAGCTGGCGACGCACCGCGTATTTTGCATACTGGTTCGAGCCAGCCAACTGGTGAGCAGATGACCGATGGCGGTGTTATTAGCCTTGAGAACGGCTTTTCGGCGCAAACCCGCCGTGAACTCATCAAAATGGGCCACACCCTGCAAGAAGCTGTAGGGCCATTTGGCGGTTATCAGGCCATCTGGAAAAACCATGAAGAAGATGTGTACTATGGTGCTTCTGAGAGTCGTAAAGACGGTCATGCCGCTGGTTTCTAACCAGCTGTAAGCCATACCGCAAAGCCGCCTCCGGGCGGTTTTGTTGGTTCTGACGACCTCAGTTACTGATCTGAGTCTTACACCTCAGCGTACCACCATAAAAAAGGAGCCGATCTTGCGTTGGATTATTCTGTTGCTTGTGGTTATTGCTACGTCGATTACCTTGAGTTCCTGCACCGCGCCGGGAGCCTATGCCGATCGGAACCCTTATGTAGAAAACAAAGATACCGACGCCATCGATTTTTTCATGATGCGCTGGTTTGGTGACGAAGAGTGGGCTGATCAACACGCTGAAGTCGAAGAAAATCCTGCTCTGGTGCCGATGACCGATGTCTCATTCGCTCGCATCCTGCAGCCTGGCACTAAACCTCAACTCACCTGGCTCGGCCATGCGACTTTTTTATTGCAATATCGGGGGCTCAATGTCCTTACCGACCCAATTCTCAGCGAGCGCGCTTCTCCGGTGAGCTTTACCGGGCCAAAACGACTGACGCCGGCCCCGCTGACAACCGCTGAGCTGCCCCCAATCGATTACGTGGTGATCAGTCATAACCACTACGACCATTTAGATGAAGAAACGGTCGCCGCACTGGGGGAGGATATTATTTACCTGGTGCCCTTAGGCCTTACCGAATGGTTCGTTGAGCTTGGCATTAACGCACAGCAGGTACGTGAATTTGACTGGTGGCAGCAGGCCGACTTTGGCGCCTTGCGCATTACTGCAACACCCAGCCAACACTGGTCAGCACGCAGCCTCTGGGATAGAAACGATACCCTCTGGGCGACCTGGCATATAGAAATCGCTGACTGGCAGGTCTGGTTTGCTGGTGATACGGGCTATAACTCAGTGCAATTCAAAGAAATTGGTCAGCAGTTTCCGCAGATCGACGTTGCCTTAATTCCAATCGGTGCCTATCAACCCCGCTGGTTTATGAAGCCACAACATGTGAACCCGGAGGAAGCGGTACAAATGCACTTCGATCTTGGTGCGACACAGTCCTACGCCATGCACTGGGGAACCTTCCAACTGGCTGCCGAAAGCTTAGCCGAAACCCACGCGGATTACGCGACGGCTTTAGCACGCCATAACCTTAGTGAGCAGACATTCTCACAATTGAAAATAGGCGAGACCCGTATTTCGATGCCCTACAAACCAAAATAGAAAGTAAAGCTTGCTTGACTTTTAGATTCCTATGTACAACTATATGTAAAACACACTTTACTTATAGGTGACTTATGTCAAGAAAACAGGAATTGAAAAAACTTACCACTCAGCTCGCTATATGGACGGCTCTTTGGATTATCTCAACCGCAGTAGCTACCTTCGGCTCACTACTTGTATGGCCCGAACATTATGCGGTTAAAGTCGCTTTGTTGCTTATTAATATTACGGTTGGCGCGGTCATGATTAACGTCAACCGACGCTATGTACTTGCGCTCGACGAGTTACAGCAAAAAGTATTCTTACAGGCCATGGGGATCACCTTAGGAGTGGCAGTTATCGGCGGTATTACTTACTCACTTGCCGATATTACTGACGTGATAAGTGGCGATGCCGAAATTTCAGTGTTGATCATGGTTCTTGGTATTACCTACCTGATTAGTATGTTCGTCGGCATGCGGAGTTATCGATGAAGAATCGACTAAAGGTGTTGCGCGCTGAACGTGATTGGACCCAGGCCGACCTGGCAGAAGCAGTGGATGTATCACGGCAAACCATCAACGCCATCGAAAAAGATAAGTTTGATCCAAGCCTACCGTTAGCTTTTAAATTCGCACGCCTGTTCGAATTACCGATCGAAGCGATCTTTTTTGTCGATGAAGCTAATTGATAAATCCAGCTGCCATTCCACCTGAGGCTAGGTTAAGCTAAGTGCAACTAAGTTTCACATTTTTACACGAGGGCGTTATGGATTTAGTGTTGACCGCATTAGTTGCAAGCTTCATTACCGGTTCATTAACCGCTGTTGGTGCGTTGCCGGTACTGTTCGGTCGACATCCATCGGAACGCTTCAACGACACTTTATTGGGCTTCGCTGCAGGCGTCATGCTGGCCGCCTCATTCTTTTCGCTTATTGTGCCATCAATTGAAATATCCACTGAGCTTTATGGTGAAGGCCCAGCGCCTGCTCTGATTGCGGTATTTGGTATTTTGCTTGGTGCAGTAACAATCGCGGTCATGGATCGCTTACTTCCGCACGAACATTTTGTCTCGGGCCCGGAAGGTATGGCGTCAGATAAAATTGCCGGGGTCTGGTTATTTGTGTTTGCCATCGCTATCCATAACTTCCCCGAAGGGCTTGCTGTGGGCGTGGCGTATGGGAGCGGACAGACTGATGCGGCGTTCTCTCTCGCATTAGGTATTGGCTTACAAAACCTGCCCGAAGGACTAGCCGTTGCGGTCGGTCTGGTGGCTGTCGGTTACAGTCATTGGAAAAGCTTTGTTGTCGCTGCGCTGACCGGCTTGATCGAGCCTATCGGTGGTATTGTTGGCGGCGCTTTTGTTAATTTATCGCAAGTTTTATTGCCATGGGGGCTAGTTTTTGCGGCAGGTGCTATGCTGTTTGTAATCAGTCACGAGATCATCCCTGAAACCCATCGCCGCGGACACCATCAACGTGCGACAGCAGGTCTGATGGTTGGGCTGGTAGTTATGTTATTCCTTGACGTGTGGTTAGCAGCATGAAGACAGTCGCATTTATAGGTTTTGGTGATATCGCTGAACGTACCAGTTTAGCGTTAAATTTTGCCGGCTACACCCAGTTGCGGGGGCTTTGCCGAACCCCTGAGTACAAGGAAAATCAAGCAAAAGTGGAGCTCATTTCGGGTGATGCTGGCAACGCACAGGACATAGCCAGATTTATCACCGCAGATACCGATGTCATTGTCGTGACCCTGACACCGGATCGCTCAAGCGATGACAGTTACTTTAACGGTTATGTGCTTCCTGCACGTCTGCTGCAACATCATCTGCAGAGTAATGGTTTAACCCCCAGAATTATTTATATTTCCAGTAGCGGCGTTTATGACCTGCATCAGGGAGAGTGGGTCGATGAGAGCACCCCGGCAAACCCTGGGGATCATAACGGCGAGATGCTACTGCAAGCTGAGCAGGTGATTCAAAGTGCCAGCGATGAGGTAAGTATTTTGCGTTGTTCGGGGATTTACGGGCCAAACCGAACCCGCCTCGCAGAACTTCTTATTTCTGGCGAGGCAGTGATCACACCGGCGTGGACCAATCGCATTCATGCCGATGATGTTGCGGGGTTTATTGCCTACCTGATCCAGCACCCGGAGCTACAACAGCCATTATTTCTGGTCAGTGACGATGAGCCATTGTTACAGGAAGACGCTTATGCCCGGCTTGCACGACGCCTGGGTGTAGATATAAAAACGATATCGCGTAGTGATAAAGTCGGTCGCCGGGGTAGCAAGCGGATCCGCAACCGCGCGCTCCATGCGAGCGGTTACCAATTACTGCACCCGGTTTACGATCCGAAGTAGCGCGTGTCAGCTTTGCGCTTGCTTGAAATTCAGCATTCGCTGTAACGGCTTCATGGCGCGCTCAGCTAATTCTGGATCAACGTGAATCTCATGTTTTGCCCCACCCTGCTCTAACGCCTCAGCGATAGCTACAAGACCATTCATCGCCATCCACGGACAATGTGCACAGCTACGACAGGTAGCACCGCTGCCGGCAGTGGGTGCTTCGATGAAATGCTTATGTGGCGACAACTGCTGCATCTTGTAAAAAATACCGCGGTCAGTAGCGACGATGAAGGTTTCATTTGGTAATTCCTGACTGGCCTTGATCAGCTGTGAGGTAGAACCTACGGCATCGGCCAGTTCAACCACTTGTGAAGGTGATTCAGGATGCACCAGTACTGCGGCCTCTGGATACACCTTTTTCAGATCTTCTAACGCCTTGGTTTTAAATTCATCATGGACCACGCAAGCGCCCTGCCACATGATCATATCAGCGCCGGTCTGCTGTTGAATATAGTTGCCCAGATGCTTGTCCGGTGCCCAGAGAATGGTCTCGCCTTCGGCGTCCAGGTGATCAACGATATCCAGTGCAATGCTCGAGGTAACCACCCAGTCAGCGCGTGCTTTTACTGCAGCAGAAGTATTGGCATAAACGACTACCGTGCGCTCAGGATGGGCATCACAGAACGCTGAGAACTCCTCAATGGGACAACCAATATCAAGCGAGCAGGTGGCATCCAGGGTCGGCATTAGCACCGTCTTGTTCGGTGTAAGAATCTTTGCTGTTTCGCCCATAAACTTAACGCCCGCCACAATGAGCGTGTCAGCATCATGATTCGCGCCAAACCGCGCCATCTCCAGCGAGTCGGACACACAACCGCCCGTTTCTTCAGCTAAGGCCTGAATTTCCGGATCGGTATAATAATGGGCTACCAGCACTGCGTTTTTATCTTTCAGCAACTGTTTAATACGCGCAACATACTCAGCTTTCTCGCTGGCATTAAGCGGTTTAGGTTTTGCCGGAAAGGCATAATCAAGTTGATCGATAACGCGTGTCTGGATTTCTTCAGTGATACTCATGCTACTACTTCACTACATGGGAAACGTTTGCATAGTATAAAGGAAAATAACGTGCGGGTAAAAAATCGTGGTGGGTCGTGCAGGATTCGAACCTGCGACCAATTGATTAAAAGTCAACTGCTCTACCAACTGAGCTAACGACCCAACGATTGAATTGTAAACTGATGAGAGAGATTGGTGGGTCGTGCAGGATTCGAACCTGCGACCAATTGATTAAAAGTCAACTGCTCTACCAACTGAGCTAACGACCCAATCTCATCCGCTGCTACTTATCAGCGGCAACGGCGGCATAGTTTACTTAAAATGCCGCTCGTTGCAACTGCAAATTGCAGATATACGGTGCGTTTGCTCAATTTGCGAACATTTACCGTTATTACTTACAAGGATGTTACAAATTATCCAGGCGCTTGGCTGCTAAATCAGCAGGTGTGCTGTCAGGATAATCCGCAATAACCTTATCAAAGTAACTACGAGCCAACTCTTTTTCGCCTTGTTGCTGTGCAACAATGCCCAGCTTCAATAAACTGTCAGCGCGCTTATTACTATCAGGATAGCGATCGACAACGGTACTGAATTCCTGTTTCGCTGCACTGAAATCACCTTCAGCGTACAGCAACTGTCCCAACCAGTAATGCGCATTTGGCACATAGCTCGAATCCGGGAACTGCTCAATGAAACTGCGGAATTCAGGGATCGCTGCATCGTAACGACGATCTTCCATCACCAACCGTATTGCTTTGTCGTACGCATCATTCTCACCCAAATCGCTCGAATAAGACGAATTCATTTGCGCTTCGTTGGTTGGCGCGGAGCGCGTATCGACTGCATTAGATGGTGCCGGTGTCGCCGTTAGCCGACGATCGATCTCCTGGTAAATTTCACGCTGACGCTGCAAAATTTGCTCAAGTTGATGGGCATGCTCTTCTGTTCTGCCCCGCAGCTCTGCGACTTCATCTTGTAATGTCGACATTTGGTCAAGTAGCGCCATTTGCGCAGCGTTACGAGCATCCATAACTCGCTCGAGCTGCTCAAGACGCTCTTCGACACTGCCACTGCCTAACTTCGACACCGGAGCCTGTGCGAACACGACTCCGGGAATCAGTAAGGCCACTACCAGAATTAGTTTTTGCATTCGCTTAACCTTAGTAAACTAGTACAGCGCGACGGTTTTTAGCGTACGCTGCTTGCGTAGACGCATTCACTAACGGCTTCTCTTCGCCATAAGACACAGTTTCGATCTGACTAGAGCTTACACCTAGATTTTGTAAGTACTGCGCAACAGCTTTTGCACGACGCTCACCCAAAGCAATGTTGTACTCAGGTGTTCCACGCTCATCCGCATGACCTTCGATAGTGACATCTACGTTAGGATTCTGAACTAAGAATTCAGCATGGTCAGCTAACAACTCGCCATACTCAGAGCTTACGCGTGAGTCATCAAATGCGAAGTAAATGATATTTTCGCGCTGTAAGGTTTCCATTTTCTCGGCACGAATTTCTTCTGGAGTTTTAGTACGTTCCGCAGCGTCAAGCTCAACACCAGAACCACTATCCCGGCCTTGCTGTTGTTGCTGATTGGTTTGCTGATTTGCCGCATCGTCTGCGCCCTGACTCGAGCTACATGCTGCCAACGTCAGCATAGGTACAGCGATAAGAAGGCTTTTAAGTAACTGATTTGCGTTCATGTCCGCGATCCTTAGTTCTAATGTTTATTAATTCAAATGTTTAGAGTAATACTAATGCACTAGCGTAAAAACGGCGACCAGGCTGGTGACTTAACCTCACCTTCCCGTGCCGGTAGTCGCGCTTTAAAACGACCATCTACCGATACCAACGCTAATACTTGTTGGTTGTTATGTGTCGTGCTGTAAATCACCATACTGCCATTTGGTGCGAGACTCGGTGACTCATCCAAAGATGTCTGGGTAAGCACTTGCATCGCGCCATTCGGATAATCTTGTTTAGCAATATGATAGTTGCCTTGCGTACGATTTACCATGACCACTTGCTGGCCATTAGGCGTCCAGGTCCCACCGAGGTTTTGCTCACCCTCGAAGGTTAACCGGCGTACCTGACCTGAATCTAAATTTACGCTATATATCTGTGGTCTGCCACCCCTTTCTGACGTGAAAAGCAGCGATTTCCCGTCCGGTGCCCAACTTGGTTCGGTATCGATAGCATGATGCCGGGTGACGCGTTGTAACTCCTTGCTGTTGATGTCCATGACATAAACTTCAGGATTACCGTCTTTTGACAATACCATCGCCAGCCGCTCACCATTAGGTGACCACACCGGGCTACTGTTAATGCCCGGGAAATTGGTCATTTTTTCACGGCGCGTAGTGTAAATGTCCTGAATGAAAATTTCTGGCCGCTTGTTCTCAAAGCTTACGTACGCCAATTTATTGCCATCCGGCGACCAGGACGGCGACATTAAGGGTTCAGGACTGCGCAACAACACTTTCTCATCATAGCCATCGTAATCAGCAACGACCAACTGGTAGGGCTTGTCATCGTTATGATTCACTGTGACATAAGCAATACGGGTCATGAATGCGCCGCGCTCACCGGTCATCGTTTCGTAAAATACATCTGAAATGCGGTGCGCGTACTGCCGGAACTGATCACCATTAATCACGCTGCGGCGTGCATCGAGAATATGATCCTGAGCCGTCACCAGTTCGCCGTTGCGTAGCATGCGCGTGCCACTGGTGATTTGCCCCCGCAGTATATCCACGATTTGAAACGAGACCGTGTAACGATCTACTGCATAAGGTTCAATGGTACCGACCAGCACTGCCTCTACGCCAAGGCTCGCCCAGCTTGGGTAATCAATTTCGTTCTCAGAGCTTGGCATTTGCGGCATCGCGTTTTGCGGAATAGGATTAAATTTACCACTGCGCATCAAGTCGGCGGCAATCACTTCAGTTAAGCCTTGCGGCGCCGGTCCTTCGCCTAACCAACGGAATGGCACCACGGCGATCGGCCGGGCGCTGTTGACACCATCAGTGATAACGATCTCTAACGACGCATTTGCCGGCCGTTGCAGCAGGGTCATTAACGCCGCTGCGGTAATAAGTAGTAATAATAGTTTCTTCATCATAGTGTTATCACAATTACTTCATAGGTTAATTGAATTCTGGTTGCACGGTTAAATCAATGGTTTCCATTTCCTTGAAAATTTCCGGATCACTCGACACCGGCAATGTCCCTGCTTTAAATACCGCATTCTGCGTTGCCTGACATACAGCAGTGTCACCACTAATCGTATTGACGGAAATAACAAAACCGCTGGAAGCGACGCGAATACGAACTTTGCACTCTTTACCACGCATCGACGGGTCAGTGATCAGATTCCGCTGAATTGTGCTTCTAATCAACGCTGTATATTTGCCGACTTCACTTTGAATTTGCCGTGATCTTGCAGCAGCGCGGGCTTTGCGCTCTTCCGCCAGCTGCTCCTGCAATTGTCGCTCGCGCTCAGCACGTTGGCGCGCCTCTTCTTCCTTGCGCTTACGCTCTTCTTCTAAACGTCGCGCTTCTTCTTCGCGTTTTTTCCGTTCTGCTTCAGCTTTACGTGCCGCTTCCTCTTCGCGCTTGCGGCGTTCCGCCGCAGCTTCCGCAGCTTTTTCCGCTTCTTGCCGTTTCTTCTCAGCTTCCTGCTGTTCCCGTGCTAAGCGTTCCCGCTCAGCACGTTGCTGTGCTTCGAGTTCACGCTGGCGTTGTTGTTCCGCTTCACGCTGCTTTTTGGCAGCTTGCGCACGACGCTCGAGCTCGGCAATTTCTTCTTGTCGGGCCCGCTCTTGCGCCTGAATCGCTTCAATTTGTTCCTGCACTTTGGCTTCGTCAACCGTCGCTGCGTTGACAATTTCCTCTTCCGGTACAGCTTCATCCTGCAATGGCGCGTTAAGCTGCACGTTCATGGACTCCGGAATGCTTGGCGACCACTTAAAGCCGGCAAACAGCACAATAACAATACCTAAGTGCAAGGCTACCGAAAGCAGCAGCGGTATTGTTAATTCACTTGGCCATGTAAACTTACCAATCTTCACATGTGCCTCTCTAATTATCCGTATCTTCGGTCATCAAGCCGACCGAATCGACACCCAGTTGCTGCAACAGTACCATGAGTCGCACCACTTGGTTATAAGAAACGCCGCCATCACCATTCACCATGATCCGGGTTTCAGGATCAAGCTGCAGTTGTGCCTGCACCCGCGCGGCTAAAGTTTCTATATCTAACGGGTCGTTCGGATCGTTGTAATCAGCGAGTGAACTGACATAGTACTGACCGTCACGATCCACCGAGACAATAATTGGCGGCTTACTGTCTGCAGCCAACGGCTCGGCATTGGCGTTTGGCAAATCAACCTTGACCCCTTGCGTGATCAAGGGTGCGGTCACCATGAAGATGATCAGCAATACCAACATGACATCAATATAGGGCACCACGTTGATTTCGGAAACGGGTTTACGCCGTTTGCGATTCGCCGTCATCATCATCATGACGCGTTACCTGCCGCTTTGGGTGCTGCACTACCCTGACGTTGCAAAATAGCTAATAACTCATCCATAAAGTTCAGGTACTGGTTGTCGACCTTTTCCACGCGGTGAGCAAAACGGTTGTAGGCTATAACTGCAGGAATCGCGGCAAACAGGCCCATTGCCGTCGCAATCAAGGCTTCCGCAATCCCCGGAGCAACCATCGCCAGCGTTGCTTGTTGCACCGAGCCCAGGCCGATAAAGGCATTCATGATGCCCCACACGGTACCAAACAAACCGATATAGGGACTAATTGAGCCAATAGTAGCAAGCAGGCTTAAATTACTTTCCAATCGATCTACTTCCCGCGAATGGACCACCCGCATCGCACGATATGAAGCTTCCAGTACCTGCTGCTGACTTAACGCAGTATTACTGCGAAGCCTGGCGAATTCTTTGAAGCCAGCATAGAAAAGCTTTTCCATGCCATTGGCGTTTTGCGCGCGGGTGCCAATTTCCTGATACAAGCGGGCAAGATCAACACCGGACCAGAAGCGGTCTTCAAACGCTGTTGCCTGCTGATTTGCATCCTGAATAATTTTGCGACGCTGAAAAATCATCATCCAGCCAGCGACTGAAAACGCAAGCAGCAATAACATCACCAACTGCACAACAAAACTAGCTTCCAGAATTAACGCAGTAATTGACATATCAGCTTGCACGCTTTAGTACCTCTATAATTTCTGTTGGCATGGGCACTGCACGAACCGCACTGCCCTCTTCCCCTAAGTGAACACAAGCCGCTCGTATCTGGGCTTGACATAAAATTGTGCCGTTCTGATCCAGCACTTGCTGTGAAAATTCTACTGATGCGCGTCGCAAACGTTCGACCACAACTGTTACGCGCAGTTCATCATTAAATTTTGCCGGACGTAACATATCCATTTGTACCTGCCGGACAACAAAGCCAATACGATGTTCGAGCCAAACATTTTGCTCAATCCCGAGAGAGCGTAACCATTCTGTACGGGCTCGCTCAAGGAATTTGAGATAATTCGCATAATATACGATACCGCCTGCATCTGTGTCTTCATAATAGACGCGGATGGGCCAGGAAAATTCAGTCATCTTGTTCATTAACCCTACTTTTTCGCGTTTCTGGCCCTCATGCAATATCAGGGCACTAAAAATTTATGTAAATAATTTGCATGAATAAAAACTAGCCAGACTTTTTTTTATACTAAGAATTTGACCAATATTAGACTAGCTGTTGTTATATATAGATATTTTTGGTCTTACCAATTTTTATGCGATTATTTTTTATTCACTGGTTACACATCGATATTAGTTTTACTAATGCGAAGAACAATTTTTCTCGGTTGAACGGAGGTTCGCCCCCCGTATAATACGCAGCATATCAGTAACCAAGAGACCGGTTGTCACTTGTTCCTGTTAGTGTTCCCTGGATTTAACTTCCTTGTTGTTCTGTAGTTTTTAGCCCGCTTCCCCGCGGGCTTTTTTTTTGCCTGACTACAAAATCGTTATTGGCTATAAAAAACGAAACCGTTATTGGTTATTGGTTATTGGTTCTGTTTTTCTCCGATAACTATTATCTGATAGCCTACAACGCTTTTGCGTTTCAGGTACTGTCTTTTGCCAGACCGAAGTGGGCGTAGGCGTGTGGCGTTGCGATACGGCCACGTGGTGTGCGCTGCAAAAAGCCTTGCTGAATCAGATAAGGCTCCAATACATCCTCAATGGTATCTTTCTCTTCGCCGATTGCCGCCGCCAGATTATCCAGCCCAACGGGACCACCCAGGAATTTTTCAATAATCGCCAACAGTAACTTACGATCCATGTAATCAAATCCGGCTTCGTCAACGTCCACCATCTTTAACGCAGCAGACGCGATCGGCAGGTCGATTTTACCGTCGTTCCGTACTTCTGCAAAGTCGCGCACGCGCCGCAACAGACGATTCGCAATCCGCGGCGTACCGCGGGAACGTCGCGCAATTTCGCGCGCTCCAGCATCGTCCAGGTCAAGGTTTAAATAATTTGCCGAGCGCCGGATGATGATGGTGAGCTCATTTACATCATAAAACTCAAGCCGCTGTACGATGCCAAAACGATCGCGCAACGGCGACGTCAGAGCGCCGGCACGAGTAGTGGCGCCGATCAAGGTGAACGGTGGTAAGTCCAACTTAATTGAGCGTGCTGCTGGCCCCTCGCCGATCATGATATCCAGTTGATAATCCTCCATCGCCGGATAAAGGATCTCCTCGACGACCGGGCTTAAACGGTGAATCTCATCAATAAAAAGTACGTCGTGAGCTTCGAGATTGGTTAACAACGCGGCCAGATCACCAGCTTTCTCCAGCACTGGCCCCGAGGTTTGCCGAATATTGACGTTAAGTTCGTTGGCAACAATATTGGCTAAAGTAGTTTTACCAAGTCCCGGCGGACCGAAAATTAATAAATGATCGAGCGCCTCTTCCCGCTGGCGCGCGGCCTGAATAAAAATCTCCATCTGCTCGACCACATGCTTTTGCCCGGTATAGTCGGCGAGTTTCTTCGGCCGGATAGCACGGTCGATAACTTCGTCATCGGCTTGTGGCTGCGGTTGGTTAATACGGTCCGGTTCAATCATTTTAAGAGCAACTTCGCTATTAGCTATCAGATATTGGTTATTGGTATTGGTTATTCACTGCTAGTAGGTAAACCACTAACTACTATCTAATAACCAATAACGCTCTTGGGTTTACATAGTCTTTAATGCGGCGCGGATGAGCTCTTCACTCGAGGCGTCGCTGTTGGCCTTCATTGCCGTCGCAACGGCTTTCTCCGCTTGTGCCGGTTTATAGCCCAACGCCATTAATGCGCCAGTGGCATCATCACGCGGCGAACTGGCCACCACTGTCGGCTGCAAATCACCGAAATCAACAGGTGCTGCATCCGTCGCGGGCGTCGCACTGGTCCAGTTCTGCAAGCGGTCACGCATCTCCACCACCAGACGTTCAGCGGTTTTACGCCCCACCCCCGGTAATTTAATCAGGCTCGACACATCATCGTGACTCACCGCATTCACAAACTGTTGAGCGGTCATCCCCGACATTATGGTGAGTGCCAACTTCGGCCCCACACCTTGTGCTTTAATGAGCTGGCGAAAAAGTCCACGCTCGGCAAAGGTATTAAAACCATACAGCAATTGTGCGTCTTCACGTACCACAAAATGCGTGATCACCGTCACCGGCTCACCGATGTCTGGTAACTCATACAGGCAGGTCATGGGCATCTGAACTTCGTAGCCGACACCTTGCACATCAATTAGAATTTCCGGCGGCTGTTTGCTAATCAGCAGGCCTGTGAGTCGTCCGATCAACGCCCTCTCCTTGTTGTTTTGTTGGTGCCCTTGCTGCTTGCCAGACTCGCCGCATAATTGCGGCTGTGAGCATGACATAAGGCGACTGCTAATGCGTCGGCAGCATCTGCCTGCGGACGGTGACTAAGTTTTAGCATCGCTATCACCATGTGCTGCACCTGAGCTTTATCTGCAGCTCCGGTGCCGACCACAGCTTGTTTAATTAATCGCGCCGCATATTCTGCCACCGGAAGCTGCGCCTGTGCTGCCGCTACGATTGCGGCACCGCGTGCCTGCCCCAGCTTCAGTGCTGAATCAGGATTACGCGCCATAAACACCTGTTCGATGGCAAACTCATCTGGCTGAAACTGGGCAATAAGCTCACTCACACCATCATGAATGACCTTGAGCTTCTCGGCAAGAGTATAAGGATTGCGCGCAGTGCCCGTGGCGTTAATACAGCCACTGGCGACATAGGTTAATTGGTTGCCTTGTTGGCGAATAATGCCATATCCGGTTAACCGTGAACCTGGGTCAATACCCAGAATAATGGCCATTAACTGATGCGCTCCAAAATATCATCGGCGATATCGGCGTTATGGTAGACCTCTTGCACGTCATCCAGCTCCTCAAGTGCGTCGATAAGTTTCAGAAACTTTTCGGCGTCCGCTTCTTCTGCTAGTAGCGACCGTGTTTCTGGCATTAAGCCAACCTCAGCGTGCACAGCTTCAAATCCTCGCGCAGCTAAGCCATCTTTTACTGCACCAAAGGTTTCCGGGGTGGTAAACACGTCAAAGCTACCATCGTCGTTGGTGACAAAATCTTCGGCACCCGCCTCAAGCGCGGCCGCCATTAATTCATCTTCATCGGTTTCCGCCGGGAAGCTTAGCACACCACGTTTATTAAACAGATAAGCGACCGACCCATCGGTACCTAAATTACCACCATGTTTGCTAAACGCATAACGCACTTCTGACACCGTGCGGTTACGATTATCGGTCATAGTTTCCAGCAGGATGGCGACGCCCCCCGGACCATAGCCTTCATAGGTAAGTTCGTCGAGGTTATCACCTTCAAGATCGCCGCTGCCCCGCTTGATCGCAGTATCGACGGTGTCTTTCTTCATGTTATTGGCGAGTGCTTTATCAATCGCTGCACGTAAGCGTGGGTTGGTATCAGGGTCGCCCCCACCTTCCCGGGCGGCGACCACAATTTCACGAATAAGACGGGTAAAAATTTTGCCGCGCTTAGCATCTTGCGCGGCTTTGCGATGTTTAATGTTGGCCCATTTCGAATGACCTGCCATCGTGCATCCCTCTAGTCGTTGGTTTCCTCTGTTACCCTAACGGCTACACCGAGCTCCTGCAAGGCGCCGGGGTTGGCCAATCCTGGCGCGTCAGTAAGTACACAAGCTGCAGTCGTGGTTTTCGGGAAAGCAATGACTTCACGAATTGAACTTGCGCCCACCATCAACATCACCAGCCGATCCAGGCCAAAGGCCAGGCCTGCGTGAGGCGGGGTACCGTATTTCAATGCCTCGAGCAGGAAGCCGAACTTCTCTTGCGCTTCTTCTTTCCCGATACCCAGAATTTCGAATACCGCTTGCTGCATCGCATTATCATGGATACGTACCGAACCACCGCCAACTTCGACGCCATTGAGAACCATATCGTACGCATTCGACAACGTAGTGGCAGGATTCGCTTTTAGCTCTTCAGGAGTTACGCCAACCGGCGCAGTAAACGGGTGATGAATGGCATGCAATTCGCCGTTATGCTCTTCGAACATAGGAAAATCGACAACCCACAATGGGCACCATTCATCGCTGACAAAGCCGTGGTCTTCACCCACTTTCAAACGCAGCGCGCCGATAGCTTCGGCGACAACAGTCGCGTTATCCGCACCAAAGAAAATAATATCGCCATCAGCCGCAGCGGTACGCTCGAGAATACCTTGCAGGGCATCATCAGGAATAAACTTCAGTACCGGCGACTGTACGCCATCACGGCCGGCGCTAAGGTCATTGACCTTCATCCAGGCCAGGCCTTTAGCACCATAAATGCCGACGAAATTGGTGTATTCGTCAATGTTTTTACGCGATATATCCGCCGCTTTGCCTGGAACTTTTAGCGCAGCCACACGACCCTTAGGATCATTTGCCGGACCAGAGAAAACTTTAAACTCAACGTCTTTCAGTAAGTCGGCGACATCCACCAGCTCCAGTGGGTTACGCAAGTCCGGTTTATCGCTGCCAAAGCGTTGCATAGCCTCGTGCCAACTCATTTGTGGGAACTTCCCAAGCTCGATTTCAAGTAGTTCGCTAAACAGCTTACGCACCATTTGCTCAGTGACGTCCATCACCTGCTCAGCAGTCATGAACGAGGTTTCGATATCGATTTGGGTAAATTCCGGCTGGCGATCGGCGCGTAAGTCTTCATCGCGGAAGCACTTCACAATTTGGTAGTAACGATCAAAGCCCGACATCATCAGCAACTGTTTAAACAATTGCGGCGACTGTGGCAGGGCAAAAAACTTGCCCTTGTGGGTGCGACTTGGCACCAGGTAATCACGCGCACCTTCAGGGGTGGCACGGGTCAGCATCGGGGTTTCGATATCGAGGAACCCGGCAGCGTCCATAAAACGGCGCACGGCACTGGTCACACGGGCGCGAAACTGCAGGTTGTGGTTCATGTTCGGACGACGTAAGTCGAGGTAGCGAAAACGCAGGCGCGCTTCTTCACTCACATGCTGATTGAAGTCGATCGGTAGTGGCTCAGACCGACTTAGAATCTCCAGGTCGCTGGCCATCACTTCCACCGCGCCGGTCGCCATAGTGGCATTCACCTGGCTGTCTGGCCGTGCACGGACTTTACCTGTCAGCCGAATGCAGAATTCCTGCCGCAGCTTATTCGCAGTTTCAAACAAGGCAGCATGATCGGGATCGAAAACCACTTGCACCAAACCACTGCGGTCTCGCATATCGATAAAAATCAGACCGCCGAGATCGCGACGTTTATTGACCCAACCACACAGAGTTACCTGTTGATCGACCAAACTTTTTTCAAGCTGTCCACAATAATGGCTACGCATGGGTTTGTCCCTACCACAAATTAAAATTTACAAAGCGTGACATTATAACGGACTGGCAGCGATTGTCAGTAGCGCAGAGGGAAAATCGGGCAAAGAAAAAATGAAGTTTTGCTGCACCTTGCGCTAAACTGTGCACACGAGATTGAGTTATGGTTTAACTAAGGACTGGCCGTGCACGACAGCAAAAAAGATGCAATTTTTGCCGAACCACTTACCCAGGTGAGTGATTTTGTTTTTGACCAGAAGGTGGTCGAAGTTTTCCCCGACATGATCAATCGCTCGGTGCCCGGTTACCAGAGTATCTTGCATGGCATTGGCCAGCTCACCCGGCGTTTCGCGCAGCCCAATAGCAAGGTGTACGACCTTGGATGCTCGCTTGGCGCTGCAACACTAGCAATGCGCCAGAATCTTACCCAGGTGCCGGATGTGCAGATCATCGCTGCCGATAACTCCACAGCGATGGTAGAACGTTGCCGTATGCATCTGGAAGGTTATCGCAGTGACATCCCCGCCGAAGTCATCTGTGTCGACATCCGCGAGTTGCCGATCGCTAATGCTTCAGTGGTGACCATGAACTTCACCATGCAATTTATCCCGCAGGACGAGCGTCAGAATCTGTTGCAACGTATCTATGCAGGATTAAAACCTGGTGGTGTACTGCTACTCTCGGAAAAATTTAAAAGTGAAAGCACTGAAATGAATCAGGTGCTGGTGGATTTACACCATGAATTTAAACGCGCAAACGGCTACAGTGAGCTGGAAATCAGCCAAAAGCGCGCTGCTATCGAAAATGTGATGCGCGTGGATTCACTGGCAACGCATCAGCAGCGGTTGCATGATGTCGGATTCGCGGCGGTGCAGGTATGGTTTCAGTGTTACAACTTCGCCGCCATACTCGCTGTGAAATGAAAAAACGTTATTCGTGTTTCGTACGCTTCGCTGTTCGTACGTTCGCTGCGCTCTCTTCTCGAATAACGAATAACGAACAGCGAAGCGCACGAATAACGAGCAACGGTATTTTATGATTTTATTCAAAGATGACTTAATAGCAGTGGCGCAATCGCCACTAAGCCACTGGCTGACCCATTTGCCGGCGCAACTTGAACATTGGCAACAAGCCCAACAACACGGCGACTTACGCAAGTGGCTGAAGGCTGTTGAGCAACTGCCAGAGCTTGTTGCTGAACAGGTCAGTCTTGCTGACACTGTGACGGTGCAGAGCGCTGGCGTTACTGAGGGCGAACAAAATCGCATCCGCGGTTTGTTGCAACAACTGACACCGTGGCGTAAAGGGCCGTTCAACTTGCACGGTGTGCACATCGATACCGAATGGCGCTCAGATTACAAATGGCAACGCGTGGCCCCCCATATTGGTGACCTTAGCGGACAACAAGTGCTGGACGTTGGCTGCGGCAGCGGATACCACTTATGGCGCATGCTCGAAAGCGGCGCGGAGCAGGTCTGGGGCGTCGACCCCGGCCAGTTATTTCTCGCGCAGTTTCTGGCGATACGCCATTTTATGCCAGCCGAACTGCAGGCCCGCGCGCATTGGTTCCCCCTTGGCGTAGAGGACTTGCCTGAGCTGCGATCCTTTGACACGGTGTTTAGCATGGGTGTGCTCTACCATCGTCGCTCGCCAATCGACTTTCTTGGCCAATTAAAAGCACAACTACGCAGCAAGGGGCAGTTGGTACTGGAAACACTGGTGGTTGAAGGCGACGCCTCTACCGTCCTGGTGCCCGGCCAAACCTACGCCAAGATGCGTAATGTCTGGTTTATTCCCAGCTCTCTTGCCTTACTGCATTGGCTGGAGCGTTGTGGTTTTCGCAATGCCCGGGTGGTAGATGAATCGATCACTGACGTCGCTGAACAACGCGCTACGGAATGGATGAGTGGACAGTCATTGGCGGATTTTCTCGACCCTGATGATTCCAGTAAAACGATTGAAGGCTACCCGGCGCCGCGTCGTGCGGTCATCATTGCCGAAGCCTGAGGATAATCCCAATGGCAACACCAAACTTTCGCCCCAAGACCACATTGGAACAATGGCGCATTCTGCAAGCTGTCGTTGATTACGGCGGCTACGCACGTGCGGCAGAAGCTTTGAATAAAAGTCAAAGTTCAATGAACCATGCAGTGGCCAAGCTGCAACAAAGTCTGGGGGTAAAGTTGCTTAAGGTGGTCGGCCGTAAGGCAGAACTAACCGCCACCGGCGAAGTGATGCTGCGGCGGTCCCGGCAATTGACGGTGCTGGTCACCGAACTCGAACAATTGGCACTAAACCTTAAGCAAGGCTGGGAACCGGAAATTAAGCTGGCAGTGGAAATGGCGTTTGACCGTAAACAGTTACTGCCGGTCTTGCGCGAGTTCCAGTTACACAGCCGGGGTAGCCGGCTTATTATCGAAGACACAGTGCTCACAGGTTCAGTAGAAGCTATCGTTGAACAAACAGCTGACATCGTTATTACCCATCAATTGCCTCGGGGAATCGTCGGTGAACCTTTATCCAACTACCAAATGCATTTGGTGGTCGCGGCAAGTCACCCGCTGGCACAACTGCCTCAACCGGTAAGCCCTGACCAACTCAGCCAGTACCTCCAGATCGTAATTCGCGATACCGCCCGCAAACCGGTAGAAGCCGAGGGTTGGTTGAAAGCAGAACAACGCTGGACGGTGAATAACTTCACCGAAGCGCTGCATCTGGTTGAAGCAGGAATTGGTTTTTGCTGGTTACCGCCCTTTGTCACCTCGACTGCGGATGAGCTTGTCGAGTTAACGCTCGCCGGCAGTTCGAGACGCGAAGGCGGAATGTATCTGGTGCTGCCTAAAGACGAAAAAACCGGGCCTTGTGCCCGGTTACTTTACGATATGTTGGTGAGCGAACTCACCAACATGTCAGCTTCATCAATTAGAACTTAGGTTTATTGATAGGCTCGTTGGCATTGATCGCCACGTGCTCAGGATCAGGTTGCCCCGCAAGTTCTTCCCATTTACGCGTTTTCAGCGATACCAGGAACACCACGACACCAACACCAATACCAAACAGTGTGATCTGCATATACATGTCAGGCATGGTTGAGGTATTTTCCGGATCCAGGTTACCTGCAATCAGACCTGCCAACAGACTGCCGATAGAATAGGTCAATACGAAAATACCCATCATTTGTCCAGCCATCCGGCGCGGTGCCAGCTTACTTACCGCACTCAGCGCTACCGGGCTCAAGCAGAGCTCACCAACCGTATGCAGGAAGTAAACCGCTACCAACCAGTTCGGCGATACTTTCATGCCCGAAGCGGCCGCTTGTGAAGCAAAGAACATCAGGATAAAGCCGCTGGCCATAATAACCAGACCAAGTGCGCTTTTAAAACCGTACGAAGGGTTAATCATCCGTTTGGTTAAATTCACCCATAACGCGGCAAAGAACGGCGATAGAACAATCAGAAAGCCTGAGTTCAACATCTGGAACCATGGCGTCGGGATCTCAAAGGAGCCAATCATACGGTCAGTGAGATCACGGGCAAACAGGTTCAGCGATGAACCGGCCTGTTCAAAACCCGCCCAGAAACAGATGGACGCAATACAGACCAGAAACAGTGCGCCCAATCGCTTGGCTTCATTTTTGGTCAGTTTACCGAAGATAAAGATACTCAGGTAATAGACAAAGAAGACGATGGTTGCCGCAAGCGCAACGTACTGTGCGATAGCAACTGGATTAATTGTCATAGCGCCCGTCGTGGTACCGACAAATACAGCGCCCAGTCCTAGCAGGAACAATACGATAATCGACCAGCTGATGCGCTTTCCTTGTGGAGATAAAGGCTTAGGAGCCTCAACACCAACGGTACCTAATTTAGGTAAGGTTGCGCGGTATTGCACCAGACCGAAGAACATACCCACTGCCGCTGCGCCAAAGGCCCAGTGCCAGCCAACATTGGTCATCAGATAGCCAGTCACCAGATAACCGATCAGTGAACCTATGTTAATACCCATGTAGTACAAGGTATAACCGGCATCACGGCGATCATCGCCTTCGTCATATAGCTGCCCCACCAAGGCACTGATGTTTGGTTTCAACATACCAGTACCAAGAACAACTAAAATCAGACCGAGAAAAAATGAAGTGTCAGAAGGAATGGCCAGGACGATGTGACCACACATAATCACAATACCGCCGTACCAGGTTGCACGTTGACCACCGATCAACCGATCAGCAATCCAACCGCCTGGCAGGCCCATAAAGTAAACCGCACCAGTATATAAGCCGTAGATGGCGGTGGCGACGGCAACCGTCATACCAAGACCGCCTTCCTGAATTGCCGCGGTCATGAAAAGTACCAATAGCGCGCGCATGCCGTAATAGCTCATGCGTTCCCACATTTCGGTAAAGAACAAGGTTTGCAGACCGGCCGGTTGACCGAAAAAACCGTTGTCTTGTTGTTGTATATTCTTAGGTTCCATACCTATTTGCCTTCACTGTTGTTGTTATAAGCGTTTCAAAACCGTATTACCCTACCGATTTCGCCCGCAAAAGGAAATAGAAAACACTCAATTGTGGAAATAACAGCAGGGGCAGCCCTTACATTGTAAGGGCTGCCCCTTCTATTTCTTTACAATGTAAGGGCTGCCCCTGCTGGGATTTTTTTAATTAGAGTTGGGTTTTGAGCCAGCTGCGCATGGCGTCGCCGAGTTCGGGGTGGCGTAGTGCATGTTCGACGAACGCCTGGGCGTAGCCTAACTTGTTGCCACAGTCGTTGCTTCGACCTTTCATGTAGTAGGCGTTTACCGGTTGCTGTGACAGCAACATATCCATTGCGTCAGTTAGCTGAACTTCGTTACCAGCGCCAACCGGAGTGCGTTCGAGCAGCTCCCACAACGCTGATGGGAAGACATAACGTCCAACCACCGCCAAATCCGACGGAGCTTTGTCAACCGGAGGCTTTTCTACCAGTTGCTTAATGGGTGCCTGCTCGCCCGGTTCGAGTTCGGCGCCGGAAATATCGGCAATACCGTACTGGTTTACTTTATCGCGCGGCACTTTCTCAACCATCACCTGTGCTGCACCGCTCGCGTTAAAGTTGCGAATCATTTCACTCAAATTATCTTTTTTCAAATCACAGGCCGAAGCATCCACCAATACATCCGGTAACACCACCGCAAACGGCTGATCATCGATCAGCGGCCGGGCGCACAACACTGCATGGCCAAGACCTTTGGCCACCCCCTGGCGTACATGCATAATCGTCACCCCAGGTGGGGTTATCGCCTGCACTTCGGCAAGTAACTGGCGCTTCACGCGCGTTTCTAATGTGGTTTCCAGCTCAAAACTGGTATCAAAATGGTTCTCGATCGAGTTTTTACTCGAATGGGTGACCAGAATAATATCGGTCAGGCCAGCCGCAGCGCACTCCTCCACGATAAACTGGATCAGCGGGCGGTCGACCAAAGGCAACATCTCTTTTGGAATTGCCTTGGTCGCGGGTAACATCCGTGTACCTAATCCGGCAACGGGGATGACTACTTTTTTTACCATGTCATCGGGTCCTTGTTGTTCGTTTAAAGTTACTCATCAAAACAGGAATTTAGTCATCAAACTGGTCATAAAAATCTTCACCAAGATCTTCCAGACCATCATTCTCATTAATATCATCCGGCGGATTGCCGTCATAGACCTTGTCACGCCAGTTCTGGAAATACGCTTCCCGCACAAAGCTGTACGGATCAAGTGAGTTCTCCATCAAGGCTTCCTGCTCCTGCAGGCGCAAACGCATCTCTAACGCCTTGATCGTGACGCGAGCAATGCTTAGTGGTGTATTCAGGTCGTCAAGTGGAAAGTAAAGACCATCAACCACATCTCCGCCACGGTCCACTGGAACCGTCGGCCCTAAAGCCGGCAGCATCAGATAGGGCCCGTTACCGACACCCCAGGTCGCCAGGGTTTCACCAAAGCCTTCCTCACGCGCGGTGAGCCCCATAGGGGTCGCCACATCGAACACCCCCAACACACCTACCGTACTGTTAATCAGGAAGCGCCAAAATGATACGCCTGCATCTTTAAACTTGCCTTGCAAGGTGTTGTTGACCAGGTGTGACGGTTCTCCCAGATTCTCTGCGGCATTTAGTAAACCGGTACGCATGGGTTGTGGAATTTTGCCGTAAGTACGGGCAACCGGCCAAAGCACGTAATCATCAAGGCTTTCATTAAAATCCCAGACATCACGGTTGACCTCTTCAAAGGGGTCACGCGGGTCAGCGTAAGAATCATCAGGCGCCGTCGCGCAGCCCCCCAAACCCAATACAAGTATAACTGCTGGTAGCAAATAGGCTTTCAAAAATCGCTCCTTCTAATTCTGGCTGGACGCCGGCTCAAGAATTTCATCAATGGTAAGCGTCACATCAACTTGCGCATCTGCATCGACTGTTTTCGCAGTTGCGCCCAAATCGCCGCGACTAATTTCAATACGGTCATCAGTGGAGATACGCGCCTCAACCTGCCATTGGTTCAACTGACTCAGTTTATAGTCCGTTAACATCGCGTCGGCGTCTGACAATGTCACCTGCACCGGGAACTCGGTTACCGGTTGGCGCACCACAGCTGCAGGCATAGGTGCTCCGGACGGCGCTTTAACAAATACAAATAATGTCGCTTGCGCGGGTAGCTGTGAACGCAACCTGGGGTCCAGATCAACGGTCACCCGCAGTTCACGCTGAGTTCCGGCCAAACGTTGTTCGGCATCAGCCAAAGCATTCTGGACCGCCGCGTAACGTGGATCATCCTTGGGCATCACCCGCAATAGTAAACGCCAGGCCTGCACCGCCTGCGCCCAGTCGCCGAGCTGATAGGCTACCGCGCCGGTTAATGACAGCGCATCAGGATTCTGCGGTTGCACCTGCAACAGTTCCACTAATAACTCTGCCGCCTGCTGCAGCTGTTCGGCACTACCAAGGTTAATCAGCAACTGCGCATAGCCCAGCAACACCCCCTCGCGGTTATTATCCATTTGGTAGGCGCGCTCATAGGCGGCAAGTGCAGCTTCATACTGCTGTAGCGCGGCCGCAGCGCGCGCATAGAGCATCCAGGCCAAAGCATCACCACCATCTTCCTGCAATCGCTGACGCAACCCAAGCGCAAACAACCGCAGCTCTTCTTCCGATGGCGTCGCCTGTTGGTTAGTAATCACTTTCTCCGCCAGCGAAGGCAACGCCTGGCGCGCCCGGTCGGCAAACTGTTGCTGCTGCCAACTACCAAACAGCAAGTAACCGATAATTGCCAGCACCACGATGATGATCGCTGGCAGCCAAATGCCGCGGCCAATGGCCCGTTCCTGCAGTTGCTCCAGTTCGGTGTTTTCACTGATGAAGCGCTTATCCAATTCTTGTTCTGCAGCGGCTAATGCTTTGTCTGTTAATAAACCGTCAGCATGTTCCTGGGTAAGCTCTTGCCGACGCTGCTCATAAAGCTCACGATTGACGTCCAGCCGTGTATGCCGTTGTGCTTGTTGGCGTACGCCAAATACCACGATCAACACCAGTGCCAGCAACGCCAGCACTACCATGCTGGTCACTATCATCCAGCTCATGAGTCATCATCCTTTTTTTGTGCTTCGCGCAACTCTGCCAGTCGCAGGCGATCTTCCGGACTAAGTTCAACTTCAGAGCTACGTTGCGATCGTACGCGAACTAACACGACCAACCCGCCAATCACAAGCACCGCAATCGGTCCCCACCACAAGATACTGGTCGCCACCGTCATGGGTGGTTGGTAGTGAACAAAATCGCCGTAGCGGGCAACCATGAAGTCGATGACTTCCTGTTTCGACGCGCCACTTTTGACCATCAGATAAGTTCGATCACGTAAATCCCGGGCGAGCGCGGCGTCAGAATCGGCAATGCTCTGATTTTGGCACTTCGGGCAACGCAACTCATCGATGAGCTCCTGGAAAACAGCTTCTTTTGCAGGTTCATCGAAAGTATAGACCTCAAGATCCTGAGCATGAGCAGGTTGCCCCGCCAGGGTTAAAGTCATAACCAGGGTTAGCGCAACAAACAACGTTGTACGAAATCCACCCATCAGCCTTCTCCCGGAGTCAGCAAGGCACGGTAGCGTTGACCTAATTCACCCTGCCATACGCGTTCATTGACATCGCCCACATGGCGATAGCGGATAAGCCCGTCGGCGTCGATAAGAAACGTCTCTGGCGCACCATAAACGCCGAGCTCCAGCGCGACTGCACCATCGGCATCAAACAAGTTCAGGCGATAAGGGTCACCCAACGTATTCAACCAGCTCACGGCTTTGTCGCGCGAGTCATCCTTATAATTTAAACCGACAATAGGTACGCCCTGTGCGGCCAACTGATTTAAATATTCGTGTTCGGCCCGGCAGGTCGGACACCAGGTCGCCCAGACGTTCAGCAACAGAGGTTCACCGCGCAGTACATCCTGGGTGTAGGTCTGACTCGGATCATACAGATCAGGTACACTAAATTGCGGAACCGGTTTGCCGACTAAAGCTGAACTTAACTCTGTCGGATCCGAAAATAGTCCGCGCAGCAAAAAAACGACCAGCAGCAAAAACGCCAGTAATGGCAGTAGCAAAACCGCCCAACGCCACTGATTACTCATCGCTCACCTCCAGCCTTTCTAAAGGCACGGTAACGCTTATCGGTCATCGCCAGCAGACCACCAAGCGCCATCAGCAGCGCGCCCAGCCATATCCAACGAATGAAAGGTTTAATGTAAATACGAATCGCCCAGGCGTCGCTATCATCGAGCGGCTCGCCCAGAGCAACATACAGGTCACGGGTAAATCCGGCATCGAGTCCGACCTCTGTCATACTCATGCGTTGCACAGTATAAAAGCGTTTTTCGGACACCAATTCACTAATCTTCGTGTCACCTGAATACACTGTAAACTCAGCATGATCCGTAATGTAGTTGGGGCCGCGGCGTTGGCTAAGCTCATCAAACTGGAAACGATAGCCCTGAACCTCTACGCTTTCACCCGGTGCCAGGCGAATATCCCGCTCAACTTCATATTGCGAAACCGCGCCAATACCAATCAGAGTAATGGCAAAACCAAGATGACCTAGCACCATCCCCCAGTGACTCCGTCCAAGCTTTGCCAGCCCTGCTAAGCCTTGTTTGCGCTGCTGCACCCGCAACCGTAGTTCGGTAACCAAGGTTAAGGTGATCCACAGCGCCATAACCAGAGCCAATACCGCCATCGCATGTATCTGTTCGGCCATGATTGCCGGCAACCAGTAACCCAGTGCAATCGCAAGTACCAGCGCCAGCGCCAAGCTATTGCGCAGCGGTTTTAACTCTTGTCGCCGCCAACGAAACAGCGGTCCTAAGCCCATTAACGCAACGAAAGGCACAATGAGCCAGGTAAACATTTGATTGAAGAACGGCACACCAATCGAAATTGAGCCCAGTCCCAGTTCTTTATGCACCAGCGGCAATAAGGTCCCCAACAGCACCACCAGAGTCGCTGCCATCAACAAAATGTTATTGCCCAGCAGCATGACTTCGCGCGACACAGCTTCGTATTTGGTATGGCTATTAACCACACCGCCACGGAGCGCAAATAACAACAAAGAGCCACCGATCACCACACCGAGCAGGCCGAGGATAAAGAGTCCCCGCGCGGGATCTGTGGCAAAGGCATGCACCGACACAATGACACCGGAACGTACCAGAAAGGTGCCCAACAGGCTTAAACTAAAGGTCGAAATCGCCAGCAGAACCGTCCATGACTTGAACGCACCACGCTTCTCCGTTACCGCTAACGAATGAATTAATGCTGTGCCCACCAACCAGGGCATGAAACTGGCATTCTCAACAGGATCCCAGAACCACCAGCCGCCCCAGCCAAGTTCGTAATAGGCCCACCAGCTGCCTAACGCAATGCCGAGCGTCAGAAACGCCCATGCGGCCGTCGCCCAGGGGCGCGACCAGCGAGCCCAGGCAGCGTCGAGTTTGCCGGTCAACAATGCTGCGATGGCAAAGGCAAAAGTTACCGAGAAACCTACATAACCCATATAGAGCATCGGTGGATGAATGATCATGCCGGGATCTTGCAACAGCGGATTCAAGTCACGCCCGTCAACGGGTATCCACGGCAAGGTGCGGTCGAACGGATTCGACACGCTCATCATAAACAGGTAGAAACCGACACTGATCAGTCCGAGTATCGCCAGTACCCGCGCCATCATGGTCACCGGCATCCGCCGCGAGAACATCGCTACCGCCGCAATCCAGCCAGCTTGCATCAGCATCCACAGCAGGAAAGAACCTTCATGCGAGCCCCAGACCGCAGTAATACGGTAAGCGAGCGGCAACTGGGTATTCGAGTTTGCAGCCACATACGCGACACTAAAGTCATTGACCACAAAGGCCCAGGTCAACGCAGCATAGGCAATCGCGGTAAATAGAAATTGTCCGTAAGCCAACGGCCGGGCCAGTAGCATAGCGCCACTATGACCTTTGTACGCTCCCCATAACGGATACACCGCCAGAACAATTGAAAAGGCCAGGGCCAGTGCTAACGCAAACTGTCCGACTTCAGCAATCATCATTGATTTCCTTCGAACGCATCAGGTTGGTTCGGGTTGACGTGTTTGATGCCCTTCATTTGCTCAGCAAGCTCGGGCGGCATGTATTCTTCGTCATGTTTGGCCAAAACTTCCGTGGCTTTCATAACGGTAGGTTCAATCATCACTCCCTGCGCAACGATACCCTGTCCTTCACGGAATAAATCCGGCAGTATGCCGGTGTACAAAATCTTCACTTCAGGTCCAATATCAGTGACCAGGAACTCAACCTCGAGGGTCTCCTGATTACGTTTCACCGAATCTTCCACAACCATGCCACCAATACGCAAGCGTTGCCCAACGGCTGGCTTCACTGCATCTTTGCCCTTACCTTCAACCACTTCAGTCGGGGTGTAGAACAGATCAATATTTTGTGACAGCGCATACAAAATAATACTAAAGGCTACCGCGACCCCGGCAATTAAGCCAAGTGCCCACAGCAATCGTCTTTTTCTTCGGGGATTCATAGCCACTAGGATACCTCTTTCTTCCGTTGTGCCAGGCGCTGTTGTCGCCGTTGCTCTTTATCAAACTCGCGCTGCAGCTTCGTACGTGCCCGCAACCCGTTAATTACAAGTACAGCGATAGCAAAAAAACTAATACCAAATGCCAACCAGACATAAAAGCCATAGCCGCCCATTTCAATAAATGCTTGCCAACTATCGAATGCCATTAGGTCCGCTCCGCCTCATTGAGTTCCTTGCCAAATTCATTTTTTACCCATGGCCGGCGCAATTCCTGACGTAAAATCTCATTACGCATACGATGAAAAATAAGCGCTGCGGCCAACAGGCCAAATCCCAGAATCGAAATTAACAACGGAAACAACATACTGTTGGCCATTGGCGGTCGTTCAAATACGGTCAATGTGGCGCCCTGGTGCAAAGTGTTCCACCACTCCACTGAATAGCGGATGATGGGGATGTTAATGACGCCGACCATAGCGAGAATACCCGCCGCTTTGGCACCGTTACGGTTGTCACTAAAGGCATGGTAAAGCGCCAGCACGCCAATGTAGAGAAACAGTAAAATCAGCTGCGACGTCAGCCGCGCATCCCATTCCCACCAGGTGCCCCACATCGGTTTACCCCAAATTGCGCCGGTTGCCAGCGATATAAAGGTAAGAGTGGCCCCGACAGGCGCAATCGCAGCGAGTGCCCAATCGGCCATCTTCAACTGCCAGACACGGCCCACCAGGGCTGATATAGCCAGCGCGACATACAGACTCATCGACAACATTGCTGTGGGTACATGCACAAAAATAATGCGGTAGCTATCGCCTTGCTGATAATCCGCAGGTGCGAACACCAGTCCCCAAACCAGGCCGGCGCCCAGCGTTAGCGCGGCGGCAGCTGCGACCCACGGCAACCAACGACCAAGCAGACGGTAAACAACTTCAGGTTTTGCGTAAGGATGTAACCAACGCCACATGCTAATTCACACTCACTCGTATCGCCGCCGCAACCGCAAAAGGTGCCAACAGCAAGGTTAATAGACTTAGGCCCGTTAATAGTAACACTTGCGGCCACGCAGCTGTACCCACTAACGCCGCTTCCACGGCTCCACTCGCAAAAATCAGCAGCGGGATAAATAGCGGCAATAGCAACAAACTTAACAGCGCACCACCGCGACCGAGGCTGACAGTTAATGCCGCGCCTATCGCTGTTATCGCACTTAAAATCGGAGTACCTGCTACCAGCGTCGCCAGCAGTGTTAGCCATGCCTCGCTGGGTAGCTTAAGTAATAACGCACAGATCGGTGCGAGGATCACTAACGGCAAGCCACTCAAGAGCCAGTGCACCACAATTTTCGCTGCCGCAAGTAAGGACAACGGGTGCGGTGACAAGGTTAACTGCTCAAGGGTGCCATCCAGAAAATCATCGCGGAATAAGCGCTCAGAGCCGAGCAAAGCTGACAATAGCGCAGCCACCCAAATCACTCCAGTGGCAATTCGCCCGAGAATATCCGGACCCGGGCCAACCGCTAAGGGAAATAAGCTCACTACCATCAGGATAAACAACAGTGGGTTCAGAACGTCACTGCGCCGCCGCATGACCACCATCAGATCGCGCCGCATCACTGTGCTGAAAGCTGTCCAACTCGAGGCTTGTGTCATTCGTCGTCCCCGCTAATACGGAGTCGCTGCAGCTGGTCAGGTTGCCAGGTGAGGGATTGGTGTGAGGTCATGATGATCGCGCCGCCTGCTGCAGTATGCTCGGCAAAACGCTGCTGCAACAGTGCTATTCCATCGCTATCAAGCGCAGTGAAAGGTTCGTCTAACACCCATAGCGGTGCAGCGCTGTACCACAAACGGGTCAAGGCTATACGGCGCTGTTGCCCGGCGGATAGCTGCCCCGCGGGCAAATCTTCAAGGCCTAACAGTCCGACAGTGGCAAGCAGCTGCCATGGGTCAACGTCAGCGTACCCGTCTAACCGGGCTTGCAGGGTTACATTTTCAAGCGCGGTAAGCTCGGCTTTAATGCCAGCCTTGTGGCCCATGAACACCAGCTGCGTCCGCCAGTCATCGTGGTGATACTCAACGGTACCGCCTTGCAGCTGCACCAGGCCTACCAGCGCACGCAGCAACGTCGACTTCCCCGCACCGTTCACACCTTCAATATGCAATACGTCGCCATGTTGCAAGGTGAACGAAAGGTCAGCAAACAGTGTGCGTCCGGCACGCTGTGAGACTAGCTGTTTAACTGTTAAAAGGGTCGACATGATGAATAAGCACGACTACCGGGGCAACGTTTTAAGTGCCCCGATAGTAGCACATTCCTTAATTGAAATAGGCTCAATAATCAGAAAATTTCAATCAGAATGTTGTGGACTTCGTTGTGCGACAAGTTCTCAACTATCACTGTGCTTGGTGTTATAGATGCGCTTGCACCTGACAAACTGAAGCTAATACTAAACGTTGAACCGCTTGGAACACCATCGCATGAAAAACTGGACGTACTGTTACCGGTTCCTTTCTTAAGCTCACAGGAAATATTCAAATTCGATACAGAAATTGATAGATTATTAAGGTCGCTCGATTTGCAGGCAACCTCATTTCCTTTGTTATCACGTGTAATACATCGCAAATCACCGGTTACACTGAAGAGCTCCGTTTCTTCATCAACTTGTGAGGTGACCGAAACATTTAAACTACTGGTTTTACTTGATCCAGTGTCGTCCGGGTGAATCGCTTGGTTAGCCAAAATACTCGCATTCCCCGATTGAGACTGCATACGAATTGTTGCGGTGCCATCATCCAATGCTTGTACTCGTCCACGACTATAGGTGCCATAATAATCCTGATCAGGATTGACAATTGTCTGGATCGCTTCGTTTGAAACCTCTGCAACCGCAGAGTTAGTAGATGCCCATTCACCCAGAAGTGTTAGGTTTACTTCATAAAATGGAACTTTTTCTATCCAGTCAGATTCGTTCGCCGCGATTGCAGCTCGCACCGCAGTCAAATGTGAATTACTCATGTCATCCAAGTAAATCGCTCGGCCAATCAATTGATATCTCCCGGGAACTACATTTAAACCTCGTCCGCTTGGTTCAGCTGGAAGTTGTTGACCCAGAACCAATGCTTTAACAACGCTGCGTACATAATCAGAGTAATTTAAATTCGATGCCGAAGAGACCAGAAACTCTGAACTCATCACGGAAACTGCTTCCAGTTGCCAGTCCGGGTAAACTTCAAATAACCCGTTTACCCGGCGTAAACGGCATGATTCCTCATAGGTTTCACCTTGTCCTGCAACTGCTAACCCGCCAACATTCTTAAAGTGCCGGTGATTACCGCTCTGAGTCCTCAATGAATCATTTCGATAAACCACGCCCTCGTTAACAAGCTCTGTATTGTCATGATGATCACGACAACAAATAGAACATAAAGGTGACTGGGATACTTTGGGCTCAGGTATCCCAGTCACTTTGTTATTCACCACGCGACCACCTTCAGGATCGAGCATCAAAACACCATCGATTAATGTCAATCGAGCCGGAGCTTTACCAATACCGTCGACTTGTCCATCAAATTGGCAGGCACAATTTACTGTCGCAAAGTCTTCAATTCGTTGCGTTTGGGTTGCCTGATTGTATGTGACCGTGTTGAAGGATACCTGTAGTCGATCACCTTGTCTTTGTACTTGAGGGGTTGGTTTTGTGGTCTCTTTCACCTGATAGGTATCAGCGGTACCGTCATCGGTGAGACGCACGGCGATAACCTCAGGCGCCGCACCAGGATTATAGGTGACTTGTGGCTGCTCTCTGGCTCCCGGCTGAGTGACAGCGAGCCCGCCATCACGCGCCTGAACAGAAGTAAACCAGCTCTCAACTTCCAGATTCTCACTCGCGCCGCCACGCTCAGTCCAACCTACTGATACCAGAACCGCTTTTGCATCTGGTTCAGCCGGAAGCGGCGTTGGTGCACTTGGGCTGCTTGCCGTCACCCAGGTTCCGGCAACGAAGTATTGGCTGGTTACCGACCAGCTTGAACTAAACTGTTCTCCACTTAGACTTACGGTTTCTGATCCCGCCGCTAAATCGGCGAACTCCTGGAATCTTAATTGCGCGATTTTCCTTTGCGCAACTTCCATTGCAGCTGTTCGTGATGATGCCCGCTCCGACGACTGGATAAACATCCGCTGAAGACTAACCAGCCCCGCGACACCAATCGCTATAATTACCAACGCAACCAATACCTCAATAAAGGTAAAGCCTCTGTGTAGCCGTTTACATGAAGTCATGCCAACTACCTCCTACTCGGTAAACCCTAAGGAATTCACTTTCTGTTGTCATTTGCGATAAAAGGTTACCGTCATAATGAATGGTAAAATTACCGTTTGACAACTCTACCGCTTGATTCATAACCAAAGCGCCATGCACTACTACGGTACCGTTAAGTTTGATGTCATAGGTGCCGTGCGTTGGATCATCAGTTGGTGAAAACTGAAAAACCATTCCATTCACCTCAGCACCACCACCCATGGTGAGGTCGCCGTTGTGAACAATCAGAATCACAGGAGCATCCGGAGAACCGATAGTTGTATTGGCACCAATAGAGCAGGCTCCGGTAACCCAGATAAAACCTGTCGTATTTTGGTCGAGCCCGGCGCAACTGGTAAGTTGTTGTTCGGCACTATTACGAAGTGTTTCCCACTGGCTTTCCGGGATGCCAAATAAGAAATCGAGCAAGTCATCCGGGAAGTTAGGATCCTCATCAAAAATATCAATGTCAAAATCACCATTTTCACTCAAGGTATCAGTTCCACAAACCCCGAACTCGTATTCCTGCTGATTACACGTACTGAATGAACCGCTGCCATCTATATCTTCACCTGACCAGATTGATAAGGGCACACCGTCACCGCCGCCATTAGGATTTGCAACCACCTCGAAACTGCCCGACGCCGTGCTCGCTCCACGAATGGCAAGAGGCACCGTAGGCTCACTTCGTACCAATGACATGACCACAAGGTCCTGAAATACTCGCTTAGTGGCGCTTCCGTCTGCGGAGTTTGCAACGATCTCAACTTCGACAACATTCACCTTACCTCGCGACGTCGTCGGGTAATTTACACTGGCAATTGTCGCCTGATAGGGAGCGCCACCGATTTCGCCGGAAAAGGTGCGGTCAAGGTTCGTGCGATCTTTATCAATTTCCTGGATTACCTGCTCCAAGGCGGCATCGCCAACCATACGAGCTTCCATCAGCGCCATGTGATTGCGCATAATGCGTTGCTCTTGCGCTTTGAATTTTGCTGTGTAAAGCGTCACTAAGATAATAATTGCCAGCAGCAACACTGTTAGTGTTACTGTTACAAAGCCTTTATTACGCATATTACGCAAATTCGTCAGGTTAGAACGCATTTCGAATTACCACCTCAGACACCATAGTTCGTGTAATCTCAGGATCACTCGGAAGGGCAACAGTCATGGTGATAGTGACACGTTGTTCATTCACCAAGTTAATCATTTGTTCAGTTAAAATAAATTCCAGTTCAGTGACTTGTAATAAATCAAGTTTAGTTAACCCCTCCCAACCACCTGCATCGCAGGAATTACTAGCCCTGCGCCGTTGCAAGACCCCCCCCCCGAATAATCTATAGCCAAAATCTTCGTTCGCAGACTGGTACTCCCCATCACTGTTTTCATCATAGCTAAAGACGATACAACTATTTGCTAGCCCATCTGGATTGCTAAAAACCTTCACAGTATCATTAAATGCTGTGCTGGCATTTGCCGGATCATAGATAAGCTCAGCAGCATCAGCGCGGTATCCTGCGCGACGAAGATCACCGACCATAAGATCCATCACGACTGTCGCTTCTTCATTTAGTTGACTTAACTTCAGGCTGCGCGAATTTACCCCTAGCGTATTCGAAAATACCGCTGTTAAAGCCGCCATCAGCAAAAGACCCAACGTGATAGTGATCATCAACTCAACGAGCGATAGCCCATATTGTTTATTCATTATTCACACTCCGGATAATCACCAACACTGCCTGTTTCTTTACAATAATGTACGCGTCCTAACACACTTACAACAACGCGCACTTCAGCTTCGGTTGTACCGCCATCGAGAAGCTGGTAACGCACCGTACCGTTACCGCCTCCAGCCAGTCCTCGTAATCCGTCAAATCGGGTCGATCCCATACCCGAAGCCACGAGAGTGACACCGGAATAATCGTCGCTATTTATTTGCCGTAATACGCCATCAATGCTGCAGTCTTCCGACAGACAATTGCAATCTGCATTTATTGCTACTGCAGCACACCACTTATCACCATTTTGATCCCACACCACGTAACGATCTTCGCCTTTGCGTAATGCATCTGAGCGGGCATATTGCAGAAGCGCATAGGTATCATTAACCGAACCTTTCAAACGGGACGATTTAACCAGGTCGATAAGCATAGGAACTCCCCCTCCCAGCACTATAGACAGAATCACCAAAGTGATTAAGAGTTCCAGAAGAGTAAAACCCGCGAAATTTTTCACATGTCGTATAATTGATGAGCGCATTGCGTTATCGCCAAGATTAGCGTATTTAATAGTGTTAGAGTAATTATTACAGTGTAGTGTAAAAATTCATCATTGACGACAAGGGCAATAAATGCAAGCGAAATTAAAACAGTCCGGTGTAACTCTGATAGAGCTGATGGTGGTTGTCGCGATCATTGGCATCATCGCTGCTGTCTCCTACCCGAACTTTGTTGACTATGTGCGGGAAGCACGTCGTGCTGATGCTATGGGTCAGTTACTGACACTGCAAATGGCGCAAGAAGAACATCGATTGAAGAATCCGGCCTATGCAGATATCGCCACATTGGGTATTACCTTAACCAGCGATTACTATAATTTCTCAGTCACTAATCCGACTGCTGAAACTTATACACTGACAGCGACGGCCAAAGGTAGTCAAGAGAATGACGCTGGTTGCACAACGATTTCCATTAATCAAAACGACCAGAAAACACCGGCGGAATGCTGGGAGCGCTAAGTAGCGCTCCCTAACCACGAAAATGGGCAGGCAAACAGGTTAAAGTTCTACAACTCTTAGTTCGGGGGGAATAGAAAAGGTAATATTCTCTTCGCGACCACTACGCTCGTTTACAGTTTTACCGCCCCACTCCTGCAAGCGCTTAATGACATTCTGTACCAATACCTCTGGAGCTGAGGCACCTGCAGTTACACCGACTCGCTCAACACCAGCTAACCATTCCTGATCAATGCAACTGGCATCATCAATAAGAAATGCGCGGGTACCCATTTTCTCTGATAACTCACGTAAACGATTCGAATTCGAGCTGTTACGAGCGCCCACTACCAGCAGTAAATCAACTTCAGCAGCTAATTCCCGCACCGCGTCCTGACGATTTTGCGTTGCGTAGCAAATATCATCCTTACGTGGCCCCTGAACCTCGGGAAATTTCTCACGCAGGGCATCAATCACATCAGCAGTATCATCAACCGACAAAGTCGTTTGGCTCATATAGTGCAGTTGCGCCGGATTCTTTACTTCGAGCTTAGCGACATCAGCCACGGACTCAACCAGATAAATTCCACCCTCAGTGTTTGAGTACTGGCCCATAGTGCCTTCAACCTCGGGATGTCCCGCATGGCCAATTAATACACACTCATGGCCCTTGCGACTTGCGCGGGTCACTTCCATATGAACTTTCGTCACCAGCGGACAAGTAGCATCAAACACCCGCAAACCACGGTTCTTCGCTTCCAGGCGTACCGCTTGAGATACTCCGTGAGCAGAGAAAATTACGATACTGTCGTCCGGAACTTCTTCCAGTTCGTCGACAAATACGGCGCCGGCATCACGCAGTGAATCGACCACATATTTGTTGTGGACCACTTCATGGCGCACGTAAATCGGTGGCTCAAAAATTTCCAGCGCGCGCTCAACAATAGTGATAGCACGGTCTACTCCAGCACAAAAACCACGCGGATTAGCTAGCAAAATCTGCATATAACAACCTCGAAAGCGCTACTCGATATTAGATATCAGTTATTAGTTGAGTGCTAATTCAGTAGCCAATAACCAATAGCTGATATCCCTTAACGCTTTTGTTTTTTAAGGGTTTACCTCAATAATCTCTACTGCGAAACGTACCCGCTGACCAGCCAGTGGATGATTAAAATCTATCGTCACAAACTGCTCATTAATGGCACGTACGATGCCCGGTAACTCGGTCCCGCCCGGCTGGGGAAAGGTGAAAATCTGACCTTCCTCAGGACGCTCGGCAAACTTTTGCGTCTCTACCTGATAATAGTTGTCTTTGTTCGGCATGCCAAAAGCATCTTCCGGCGCCAGTTCGAACTCACGATCGTCACCCGCTTTCAAACCCACCAGGCAGGCTTCAAAGTTTTCCGTTAGCGAGCCATCACCAACGCGAAATTTTGCAGGCTTACCCGACATTTTGGTGCTATCAGCAACCGAGTCGTCGGTAAGCTTGATAGTAAAATGCAAAACCACTTCCCTGCCATGTTCAATAGGGAGACGACTGATCATGCTTGCTGCTCCTGGCGTTGTTCAAAAAAGGCTTCCAATAGCATTAACACCGCGCCGATGGTAATCGCCATGTCGGCGACATTGAACGCCGGCCAATGCCAGTTATCAATGTAGACATCAATGAAATCGATCACATAGCCGTAAACCAAACGGTCAATAACGTTACCCACAGCTCCCGCCAGTATCAGTGCAAAGGCTAAGTTCTGGCGCCACATGTTAACCGGGTTACGGCGTAACCAAATCAGTAAGATGGCACTGACTGCGATGGCCAGTAAGGTAAATAGCCAACGTTGCCAGCCCCCCTGATCACTCAGGAAACTAAAGGCTGCGCCAAAATTTTGTACGTAAGTGAAGTTCAGGTACGGCATGATTTCGATACTTTCGTACAAATCAAACACGCGGATCACCCACTGCTTGGTCACCTGATCAATAATAATCAGCGCCAGCGAGAGCCACAGAAACTGCAGCCCGCTAAAGCGTTTCTTTATATCGGATTTTTGCTTAGGCAAAATGACGCTCCTCACCAGCTCCGTCAACATTGGTTACACAGCGCTGACACAGCCCCGGATGCTCAGCAATGGTGCCTACTTCCGGGCGATGATGCCAGCAACGCTCACACTTTTCATAGCTGGTTTTCGCTACTTTTACCAAGAGCCCGGCAACATCAGTTTTAGTTGCTTCATCTGGCGCCGAGTCAGCGTTCGCCACTGACACCGCGGAAGTCAGCAGTACAAATCGCAGCTCTTCACCCAAACGGTTTAACTGCGCTACTAAATCAGGTTTTGCGTATAACGTGACTTCAGCCTGCAATGAACCACCAATAACATCGTCACGACGGGCCTGTTCCAGTGCCCGGTTTACTGCATCACGAACTTCCAGCAGCTGTTGCCAGAAGGCGTTATCCGCTTCACTTACGGTAATCTCTGCTGCATCACGGTACCACGCCTCGGTAAATACATAGTCGCTACGTTGCTCACCTGCGCTGTTGTGCGCTGGTAGTGCAGTCCAGATTTCCTGCGCAGTAAAGCTACAAATCGGTGCTAACCAACGAACCAGTAACTCCGAAATATGATACAGCGCAGTCTGGCATGAACGTTGTGCAACGCTATCCCGTTTAGCTGTATATTGACGGTCTTTAATCACATCTAAATAGAAGCTACCCAGCTCAATTGAGCAGAAGTGCATTAACTTTTGCACCACCACATGGAACTGGTAATCGTCATAAGACTGCAACAGCTCCTCTTGTAAGGCGACCGCACGGGCTACAATCCAACGGTCCATTTCGACCATCTGGTCCACCGGAACCGCATGTTGGGTTGGGTCAAACGCATTAATATTCGACAACAAAAAGCGTGCGGTGTTACGGATACGCCGGTAGCTGTCCGCTGAGCGCTTAAGGATCTCATCGGACACGGTCATCTCACCGGAATAATCCGTTGCTGCGACCCACAGACGTAAAATATCGCCACCGAGCTTATTCATGACTTCTTGCGGTGCCACTACGTTGCCGATTGATTTCGACATTTTTCGACCCTGCCCATCCACGGTAAAACCGTGGGTAAGTACTTGCTTATACGGAGCTTCTTTGTACATCGCCACGCCAGTCAACAGCGAAGACTGGAACCAGCCCCGGTGTTGATCCGAGCCTTCCAGATACAAATCCGCCGGCCACTGCAACCCCTGGGTTTTGTTTAACACCGCTTCGTGCGTGACACCTGAATCAAACCAAACGTCAAGGGTATCGGTAACTTTGCGATAATCTTTAGCTTCATCACCGAGCAATTCTTCCGGTTCTAAATCAAACCACGCCTGGACACCGTCTTTTTCGACACGTTTGGCGACTTCTTCCAATAATTCTAATGTGCGTGGATGCAATTCATCGTTGTCACGACGGACAAATACGGCAATTGGGTTACCCCAGGTGCGCTGCCGCGAAATACACCAGTCAGGACGGCCATTAACCATACTTTCGATACGGCTCTGACCCCATTCAGGCACCCAACGCACCAGTTTTATCTGCTCCAGCGCCTTGGCGCGCAAACCTTGCTTATCCATGCTGATAAACCATTGTGGCGTGGCACGGAAGATGATCGGCGTTTTATGGCGCCAGCAATGCGGATACGAGTGGTTGTACGCTTCATGGTGTACTAAACGACCAGCGTCCTGCAACGCATCAACAATATTGGGATTAGCTTTCATCACGTGCTGTCCGGCAAACAACGGAGTATCGTCTTTATAGACACCGTTATCCGCTACCGGGTTATACACTTCGATGCCGTAACGCTGACCGACCAGAAAGTCGTCCACACCATGGCCAGGCGCGGTATGCACACAGCCGGTGCCCGACTCTGTGGTCACGTGTTCACCCAGGATCAGCGGCACCTCAATGTCACTATAGAGCGGGTGCTTCACCTTCATATTTTCCAGAGTTTCACCTTTGGCAAAACCCAGTTTATGGTAGTCATCAATGCCCCAGCGTTCCATCGCAGAAGTAACCAGATCGTCGGCTAACACAAAACGTTGCGCCGGTCGCTCGTCAGATGCTTCGACCTGCACCAACGCATAATTCAGCGACGGATGCAGTGAAATCGCGCGGTTCGCCGGAATGGTCCAGGGCGTGGTAGTCCAGATCACTACACTCACTTCACCTTCCCCGGCGTGCTCCGGCGGATGATTAAATGCCTCAACCAGTTGTGCCTGATCCACCGCAGCAAAACTCACATCGATCGCCGGCGAGTGCTTGTCCTGATATTCAACTTCAGCTTCGGCCAAAGCAGAACCACAATCGGTACACCAGTGCACCGGCTTGAAGCCTTGCTGCATGTGACCATTAGCGATGATCTTACCTAACGCACGAATGCTGTCGGCTTCCTGCTTAGGATTCATGGTTAAATAGGGGTTATCCCAGTCACCAAACACACCCAGACGTTTGAAATCTTCGCGTTGTTGTTCAACCTGTCCCATCGCATAGCTGCGGCACTTTTCACGGAATTCGGCAATCGACAACTTCTTACCGGGTTTACCGTGTTTTTTCTCAACCTGCAGCTCAATTGGCAGACCATGACAGTCCCAACCAGGCACATAGGGAGCATCAAAACCACTTAGGGTTTTGGCTTTAACGATAACGTCTTTAAGGATTTTATTGACCGCGTGGCCAATGTGAATCTGACCGTTCGCATACGGAGGGCCGTCATGCAAAATAAAGACCGGCTGACCCGCTTTAGCAATTCGAATTTTGCCGTACAGATCGTCGGCATACCACTGTTGCAACATTTGCGGCTCGCGTTGCGCGAGATTACCACGCATCGGAAACTCGGTTTCCGGTAAATTCAGCGTGTGTTTGTAGTCGGTCATTGTTGTCGATTCCTATTGTATCTGAGATCAAAGGCGTTATTAGTTATCAGATATTAGTTATTAGATGAGAGCGCAACCAATAACTAATATCTGATATCTAGTAACGCTCTGGATTTTACCTGGCGTTTTCGGCGTCCTGGGCGATTTGCGCTTTTAAAGCGGCAAAATCGCTGAATTTCTGCTCTGCGCGAATAAACCGCGTCGGCGTCACTTTTAACTGTTGACCATACAAATCGCCGGCGAAATCGAACACATGCACCTCAAGTTGCACCTGTTCGCCATTTAGCGTCGGTCTGCGACCAATATTAGCAACTCCGGGGTACTCTGCGCCATCCTTAGTTGCAACCTGCACGGCAAAAACTCCCCGTAATGGAGAATGCAATCGTTTGAGCTTGATATTCGCTGTCGGGAAGCCAATCGTGCGGCCTTTTTTTTCACCGTGGACCACGCGTCCCTGAAACGCATAGGGCCGCCCCAGCATGGCCGCAGCATCAGCAAAATCACCCTTACTGAGCGCCTGCCGAATTGCGGTACTACTGACCCGGCGTTGCTGTTGCCGGTAACTGTGGGTATCGACCACCTCAAAACCAAGTTCTGCGCCCGCTTTTTGTAACAGCGTAAAATCACCTTCCCGGCCGCGGCCAAAGCGAAAATCATCGCCTACTACCAGGAATTTGACGCCCAGCTGTTCGACCAGTACACGCTCAATAAATTCACGTGCCGGTAAGCTCGCAAATTTCCGGTTAAACTCGATGACGATATGTTGATCCAGTTCCTGATCCCGCAACGCCAGATGCTTTTCACGGAAGTTCGTCAGCCGCGCCGGCGCTTGCTCCGGCTGGAACAGCTCCTGCGGTTGCGGCTCAAACGTCATCACCGCAGCTGATACACCCCGTGCCAACGCCTGAGATTTAACTTGCGCAAGCACCGCCTGATGACCTAAATGCACACCGTCGAAGTTACCGATGGTGAGGACGCAGCCGCGTTGCTCGCGGGCAATATTATGGATTCCACGAATTAATTGCATAGCTCTCGAGGATTGTGCCGGTATCTGTGACCGAATTTGTACAAGAAAGCCGCGATTATAGCAGGCTCAGCAAGTGGTAACCAGACACTAAGGATGCATTAAAACAAGATCAAGACGTCGAACACCAGGATCCTGCTTTGTGTTAGCGCAGCTTCACCCGCAAAACCAGCAGGCTGACTAAATAAAGAGCCGCCGCCGCGCCGATTAATTGCGTTAATTTCCAGATCCGGGCAGTAAGTTCAGCAGCCAGCCACCAGTCGCGGGCAGGAGTAAAGTACAGCAGCAAGGCGATCATCGCGACCACCGCCAGGGTAACTTTTGCAAAATAGGTTAAGGTTCCCGGGTAGCGCTTAAGTACCCCATCGCGCCATAGGTTGTAGCCCAGCAGACCAGCATTAACAAAAGCTGACAGCGAAGTGGCGATGGCCAGTCCTACATAACCAAAGGGAATGGCAAAGATTACGTTGAATACCATATTGGTAACCATGGCAATAATGCCGTACTTGACCGGCCGTCTGGTGTCCTGGCGCGAGTAAAATCCGGTTGCCAGAACTTTTACCAGCATAAAGCTCAATAAGCCCGACCCATAAGCAAACAAACTGTAAGACGCCAGCCGTGCATCTTCAGGGGTGAACTCGCCACGCATAAACAGCACCATCAACATCGGCTCAGCCAGCATAATCAGACCCGCCATAGCTGGCAGCCCCAACACCACCACGGTACGGATCCCCCAATCCAGCGTGCGACTGAATTCTTCTGACGATTTATCCACGTGGCGGGAACTTAGCGCTGGCAAAATCACCGTCGCAATCGCAATACCAAATAACCCCAGCGGAAATTCCAGCAAACGGTCGGAGTAATAGAGCCAGCTAATGGAACCACTCATCAGAAACGACGCGATCAACGTATCGAACAGCAAATTAATCTGGCTCACCGATACGCCAAACATCGCCGGAATCATCAGTTTCCGAATCTTAGTGACGCCCGGATCGCCCCACCCCCAGCGCGGCCGAACCAACAGCCCCGCGCGTTTTAAAAAAGGAATTTGAAACAAAAACTGTACCGCGCCACCAACGAAAACACCCCAGGCCAATGCGAACTCAGGATTTTCCATCTGCGGACCCAGCCACAGCGCAAAGACAATAATAGCGATATTCAGGAACACCGGCGTAAACGCCGCCACCGCAAATTTGCCGAGAGTATTTAAAATCGCGCCAGCCAGCGCCGTAAAGGTAATGAACCACAAATACGGGAAGGTAATCCGCAACAAATCGGACGCAAGTACAAACTTATGGCCTTGCGGCCCACCATGGTACCAATCAAGAAACCAACCAGTACCAAATAATGCCGCAATAATCGGCGATCCAACCACACCCACCAGCGTGACAATGGTTACCAGAGTACCCAAAGTGCCTGAAACCCGGGCAATTAAAAGGCGTTGCTCATCAATATCCTTGCCCCGTCGGTACTCAGTAAGCACCGGCACAAACGCCTGCGCAAACGCCCCTTCAGCGAACAAGCGACGCAGAAAATTCGGAATTTTGTTGGCGAAAAAGAACACATCAGCCGCAGCTCCCGCCCCCATCAGGTTAGCGATCACTACATCACGCACCAAGCCCATGACGCGCGAGATAAACGTCATAGCGCTAACGATAATCCCTGATTTAGTTAAAGATTTAGACAAGGAAACCCCGTTCTTCGTTATTCGTACGCTTCGCTGTTCGTACGCTACGCTGCTCGTTGCTTTATTGCTGCAATAAGCGCATTTAACAGTTGATATGTTCGTGATAATAAATGATTTTCGTACGCCCGAATATAGCCAAGTCGGTAAGCGATTTGCAATTGTGTCTCAAGTTCAGCAAGTGACCCCCGGGCAATATATAAGAATCTCAAGAAGTCCTTACGCGAACCACGTTGAGAACCCTCGGCAATATTACTAGGTACACTGACCGCGCTCCTTTGCATTTGACCTGCCAGGCCAAATTTTTCATGGGCCGGAAATGAATGAGTTAGCTGATAAATTTCACAACACAACTCAACACTCACCTCTTTAACTAACAGTTTTCTGGTCATGTTCCACCATCCATGGGTTTGATGTTTAATCGAACAGCATAGCGTACGAACAGCGAAGCGTACGAATAACGAATAACGCTTTTCACTCTTGACTTTCATTCCAAAAACAGGCATATTCCCCGCCCTATTAAACCAATGCACACAGATAACGAATTTTAGGAGTTCACCTTGGCTAACATTAAGTCTGCTAAAAAGCGTGCGGTACAAGCGGAAAAGAACCGTCGCCATAACGCGAGCCGTCGCTCAATGATGCGTACCCAGTTGAAAAAAGTAATTACTGCGATTGAAGCAGGCGATAAAGCGGCTGCCCAGCAGGCATTTACTGGCCTTCAACCGATTCTTGACCGCTACGCAACTAAAGGCCTTATCGGCAAGAATAAAGCAGCTCGTCACAAGAGCCGCTTAAGCGCGAAAATCAACGCGCTGTAAGATTCCTTTTGGGGTCTGACATCCTTTTATAAAAAAACCGGCCCCGCTGCCGGTTTTTTTATGTCTTCCAACAACGTCTCCGTAGCTCAGCTGGATAGAGCAGCCCCCTCCTAAGGGGCAGGTCGCAGGTTCGACTCCTGCCGGAGACGCCATTACCAAAACTTGCTAAGTTTCAAACACTCTGTTAAAAAAACTGCATAACAATTAAACGATGTAGTCTATGAGTGATTTGCAACAGCTGTTTCAGCAAGCAGTTCAGGCGTTCCAGGCGGCGCAGTTTAGCGCAGCGGAGCACCACTGTAGAAAACTTCTGCGTTATAACGCCAAACATGCAGATGTTTTGCATCTCATGGGTTTAAGCCTGCAGCAACAAGGCCAGGCTAAAGCGGCCGCAAGCCACCTGAACAGCGCGCTAAAATACCAGCCACAGCATCACGCCTCACGTAAAACACTGATTGGCCTGTATATTGATAACGGCCAATTTGAGTTGGCGCAAAAACATTGCCAACTGCTGCTCGGCCAACAATCTCAGCAACCAGAGCCGTACTTTTTGCTGGGCAAACTTTACCGCAGCATGGGACGTCTGGAACAAGCCTTAAAAGCCTTACTCACGGCAAGACAAAACCTGGCACAGCCATCGCCACTCATTGATTACTTACTGGCCTGCGTCTACTACGATCTCGAAAAGCACGACGAAACCGAACGGCTGCTGCAAAATCTGGTCACCCAATTGCCCGAGTACATCGATGCGCATATCGCTCTTAATAAATTGTATTGGGAGCATGGGCCGCAAGCTAAGTTTTTGCTATCACTTGATGACGCCCTGGCTCGTGTACCTGATTCCCGCGCACTGCATTACAGCAAATGTGCACATTTGCTTATGGCGAATCGCGCAGAAGATTGTCTGCGAACCTGCAGCCAGGCACTGGAGAAATTCCCGGACGCTGCAGAGTTTTCTCATTTACAAGGATCAGCCTTGTCACGCTTAGAACGCTATACTGAAGCCTTGCAGGCCTATCAGCAGGCGGTTGAGGCACAGCCGGACGTATTGAGGCATCGTATTGATTACGCTACCTCGTTAATGCGTCAGGGCGACTTTGCTAAAGCGTTACCGCAGTTCCAGGCGGTCGAAAAATTTCATCCGCGCAGTCAGGAGATGCTGGCATATAAAGCATTGTGTTTGCACGCACTCGGTGATGCTGAAGCGGAAAAACTCAACAACTATCAGGATTTCGTCAAAATTATTGCGTTGGAACCGCCGGAAGGCTACGCCGATCGCGACACCTTTATGGCGGAGTTAGGGCAGACCTTGCAAGGCTTGCACAAAACCAAACAACAACCGCTGGATCAAAGTGTTCGCAACGGTACTCAAACCGTCGGTAATTTGTTTGCTCAACAGGCGCCGATCATTGGTGAATTCAGAGCCATGCTCGAAGCCGCTGCGGCAAAATACGTCGCCACCCTGCCCGACGATGCCAGACATCCGTTTTTACAGCGCAAAAGCCACGGCACGCGCTTTACCGGTGCCTGGTCAGTGCGTCTTAGCGAAAACGGCTTTCACTCCAATCATGTGCATCCGGAAGGCTGGATTTCCTGTTGTACCTACATTCAACTGCCGCCACAGGTGCAAGCTGATGATCCCCAGCGTGCGGGTTGGATCAAGTTTGGTAACTCCGGACTACCATTACCGGGTATCGAAGCACAGGAATACGCGGTCTGTCCGCAGGTAGGCTACTGTGTATTCTTCCCCAGCTACTTCTTTCACGGTACAGTCCCGTTCCATGGCGACGGAGTGCGCATGACAGCGCCGTGCGATATTTCGCCTGCCTGGTAAAGACCTATTTCGGCAGAAAAGCCTGATAATTGCGCCAGCGCCCCGACGAGCTTTGATAAAGCGGCTGACGCACCTGCCATACGCTGGCGGTACGGACACTGTTAGCACGTTGGTGGAAATCCAGACACTGCTCCTGCCAGTCCAAACCAAGTCCACGTAATACTGCGCCAAGCTCGCGCTCGGGGTCCACCACCAGATCATCGTAATCAACCACCTGTAAGTGATCGCCGAACACAGTTTGCCAGTGGGCAAGCAGCTCACGCTCCATTTCCATGAACGCCAGAATATCTTCGAAGCGGTTGGCATAGGACATAGCGGGGCCAAGTCGGGTAAAGTAGACCGAGAGGGCATTATCCAGTGGCTGGCGTCGGGTGACGATAAACTTCGCTTGCGGCAACACCTGCTTGATGAGACCCAGCAACCAGATCGTATCAGGCCGCTTATCGGTAAAATAACTTACTTCGCCAAGTCGCTCACGCACAAAGTTTAAATAGTCAGAACCAAGTTGAGCCAGCTCTGCATTACTCTGCTGTTGCAAAAATCCAGACAGCCCCTGTGTTTCGATCCTGCGCCATAATCGCGGGAAAAACTCCAACTCACCGCCCGAAACAATTTCCGTATGGGCGCCGAGCATTTGCTCCACCAGCGTCGAGCCGGAACGGAACATGCCACAGACAAAGACCGGCCTCATGCTCTCACAGCCCTCCGCAACAGCATCGGCAGCAGCTTTAGAAACTGCGAAAGGCGCACTAAATTCTGCGCGCAAAGTGTTAAGCAACGCACGTTGTTTGTCCGCGTCCCACGCCGGCATGGTGGTGGCATTCCACTCATTCGCTTGCTGATAAAACTGCCAGGCCTCGGCATAAGCCTGGCAGTCGTTGAACAACTTACCTAAGGCATAAGCGGCATCGATACGCTGCGTAAGGGGCAATCGCGGTTCTTCGACCAATTGCTTCAGCTTTACAATCAGAGGGTCATCTGCGGCTTCTGCGCGGTGCACGTCAGCGAGTCGCACATAAGCCATAGCAAAGTCAGGAGCCTGTTTAATCACTTCGGTGAAATACCGTGCAGCGGCGACTTTATCACCGTTCTGTTCATAACAATTCGCCAGATTATAAAGCGCTGGAACATAGCCGGGCTTTACCTTAAGCGCCGCGGTGAACGCTGCTATCGCCGCATCATTTTGTAATAGGCCTTCGTTATAGATCACGCCAATATTGGTGTGCACCTCTTCAGGCTGACTGATACCCAGCGCTAATGCCTGCTGATAATGCTCGATGGCCTGCTGATAATAGCCCGCGGCACGGCAATAATAGCCACAGTTAAACTGCGCACCGGCGTGTTGAGAGTGGTGACCAATAAACTCAAGGTAGATATCGGCTGCACGCTGAGTAGCGCCGGCTTGCAGCGCCAGCGCCGCAACCTGATCGAGCAGGTTCAGTTGTTCTGGTGCTGCAACAAGGCGCTGATAACCTGCCTCTATTTGTTGCGATTCTGGCGTTGCCAAAGCACTTATACCTTTTCCGTCAGGGCTTGCTCAAGCGCCTGCAGCTGCTGCTGGTACGGTTTGCTGTGGCCGATTCCCTGACGATACAAACGCGTAATCAAAGGCTCGCCACGCGCTGTGGTCGCAGTTGGCACCTGTTTTACGAAGTCCGCTTGTTCCGCTGCTGCCTGCAAGCCACAAAATTCCAGCACAGCCTGCTGCGTCGCGTCGTTGTCTTTTATCATGGCTTCATAAGAGACCGTCAGTAACTCGTCGCCTAGCGTCTGTTGCCAGGCTTGCATAACTGCCTGATAGTGAGCGTAATAATGTCCTAATTCGCTTTGCTCGTAGGCAAAGGCGTAGCGATCAGCGAACAAGGTACGGTATATCGACCAGCAGGTATCCAGCGCATCGCGTTGCACATGAATAATCCTGGCGTTCGGCAGTGCTTTTTTTAGCATCCCACAGTACAAAAAGTTAAACGGCAGTTTGTCTACCACATAACTGTGGCCATCAGCGACTTCCTTGAGACGGCGCAAATAGGCTTTACCCAGTTCACTGTAGTTGAGTTTAGTGATAGCTTGCGCGCGCGAGGCGTCCGGGTGTTCGTTCAAATAGGTACTGATCGCGTCGCCAAGCAGCTGCGGAAAATCCGGGAACTCACCAGCAGATTTCACCTCTGGATGTGCATGCAGGTACCGCTCAACTAAAGTTGCGCCACTGCCGGGCATACTGACGATAAAAATCGGCGTAACCGCAGCCTTGGTCGTTGCGCGTCCCGAGGTTTTCCACTGCTGCGCTACCTCAACCATTTGTTTAAGTGCCTGCAGCTCCGCCTCTTCATTATAAGGCGTAATCTTTTTTTGTAGAGAATTGCCCTTGGTTACCGCGTCAAATGCCTGCTCGTGCTCGTTTAAATCATCGTATTCTTTGCCCAGCGCGAACCACAATGGCGTATCTGCAACCTGATCGGCGCGAGCTCGCTCAGCAAGTTCGGTTACATGGTTTTTTGCTTTGGTTTGCTTGCGCAATAACGCCCGCACATAAAATGCCATGCTGGGCGCTTTTTCATGTTCGCAAACCGGCATTAAGGTCTTCTCAGCAGCTTTAGGCTTATTACAAAACCACTGATTTAACGCTTCATCGAAGGCTAATACCGGATCATCTCCGTGCGCCTCGCGCAACGGCGCAAGTAACTTTAACGCCTGCTCAGGTCGATCCAGCTGGGTGTAAAAACGCGCCAACTGCTGTTGGTAACCTTTATTCTCTGGCGCTATTTTTTGCGCCTTTTCTAACGCTTTGGCGAGCTCTTTTCGCTCACGCAAACGATTGAGTAAATGCAATCGGTCGATATAGAACGCTGCCTGATTGGGCACTAACTCAATCGCTTTATTAAGATGCGCCAACGAGCTACGCAGTTCGCCGGTCTGATGATGAACCTGAGCCGCTAAGTGAACAATTGCTGCCGACTCCGGAGCAAGCTCTACTTGTTGATCAATATAGTCGCGTGCGGCTTGCTGTTGGCCGCCTTTTAGCAGCGCATTAATGTACTGGCCGAGTTGCTGAACCGAAGGAACTTCTGACTGCTCTTTCATACTTACTTTTCCTATAACTGACAGGTGTCATTTTTTCGGACTGACAAATAAAAACGGCGACAAAAATGTCGCCGTTTTATTTAACGCTAATTTACTCGCTATTAGAAGCGGAAAGTCACGTTTGCGTGGATGTAACGACCCAATGTGTCGTAGAAACCAGCAATTGTGTTTGCGTTAGTTGCGATTGCACCGCCAACCAATGGTGGCTCTTTGTCAAGGATGTTGTTCACACCGAATAACAATGACGTGTTTTCGTTCAGATCGAACGTGGTTACGATATCAAGGTAGCTTTGCGCTTTGATACCGCCATCAGCGATCAACAGTTGGTCGACATCTTCGTCATAGCCAACTTCACCGAAGTAACGCCATTTCGCCTGAGCAGTCCAGAACGAATCAGACGAGTAGGTCACTGTTAACGAGTGACGCCAGTCTGGCTGCGGGAAACATACTGAGTTAACTAAACCAGCACAATCCTGGCCGGTGCTATCAGCATATTTTTCAAGGTAGTATGAACCGTTCATACGTGCTGTAACTGTACCGCCCATCACGTCTTCCATGATGTAGTTAGCGTTCAAGTCAACACCACGGTACGTTTCTTCACCAACGTTTACGTTAGTTGCAATAACGTAGCCATTGCTACCACGCCACAAGCTGCCTGAAGGCGCGCGAACAACGTTGTCACAGTACTGAGCCTGACCAGTTAAAGCACACTGATCAAGCGTGTTTTGTGCACCAACAGTACCGATAACGTCAGCGATATCGATCGCCCAGTAGTCAAGGGTGAAGTTCAGGTTATCAGTTGGGTTAGCAACGATACCAACGGTGTAGGTATCAGCAACTTCCGGGTCGAGGTTGACGTTACCGCCGAACAAGCCGTTGTACTGAGATGCAGGGTTTGCATCAACGTTACCGTATTGAGACGCGCTCACGCCAGTGTTCGCACACTGTGCCTGCGTGTACTCAGGGTTTGCACCGGCACATGGGTCAGTACCTTGCCATAGACCAACTGAAGTTGCAGAGAACAATTCAGCAACGTTTGGAGCACGTACCGCGCGGTTATAGCTTGCACGAAGTTTCCAATCTGAAGTGATGTTGTAATCCAATGCAACTTTATAAGTCGTTTCTTTACCAGACGTGCTGTAGTCAGAGAAACGCAGACCTAAGTCTAACGTCATGCTCTCAATACCTGGACGGCCTTCAGCAAGTGGAACACTTAACTCACTGAAGATTTCTTTAACGGTATAACCACCAGCTAAGCTGTTAGTAGGACCACCTTGACCAGCCAACGCACCTTCCTGATAGATGGTGTCAGCAATACGTTCGAAGTCGATTTCACGCGACTCAAAACCAATTACTGCAGCAGTTGGAAGATCTGAAGTCGGGAATGTTGCGTCCAATTCACCGGTCAGGTAACCGTTCACGATACGCTGTGAAGTTACGCCGGTCATGATAGCAACACCACCGAGTTGGTCAGCAGCTTCACCTGTTACGCCACCTGGAGTAAAGACCTGGTATGGAGTACAACCTTCGCCACACGAATCATAACCTTCAGCACCCAACGCCTGACCTACATAAGGAATGTAGAAGTCATTGACGTACGCAGTGCTTGAAGAAGTTGAGCCGTACTGGAATGACAAGTCATATGACCAGTTTGCACTCAGGTAACCTTCAGAACCAGCTACGATACGGTACGCGCTGTGCTCCAGGTTGTTCATCCGTGGACCACCTTCAACGTTACGCTTACCGATGTAGGCACCGACTTGCTCAACGTCTGGACCGAATTGATCGTAGAACTGTTGACGCTGCGCGTCGCTGAACAACGGGCTATCCACGTCTAAACGAGCCTGGAATGCGTAGAACGTACCAGATTCAGCGATTTGCGCTGCAGTACGGTCATGCATGTAGCTGATTTCCATGTACGGACGGAAAACGTCGCTCACTTCGTAGTTTACGAACGCACCCATAGTGTAACGGGTGTCAGGACGCATGAAGTGGTTGACTGGCGCGTAGTTATAAACGTTGCTGCCGTCATATGGAGAGAAGCTACCGTCTTGGTTCAATGACCACCAGACTTCCTGGTCAAGGTCATACTCGCCATTTACGATTGGCGCAAAGAAGGTATTTGGCAATGGTGCAGTAGAAGAACCACCACAAGCCGTACCAGCTGAGTTCAGAGCACATGATGAGTAATCACGTGTTTCCTGACGCATTTCGTTGATTTGACGCCAAGTAGCGTATGCAGTCGCGTGACCTTTACCGCCAGCGAAGGTGCCACCCATGGTCAGGTCGATGTTATAACTTTTACCTTCGATACCAGAACCACCGTTCGGGTAATCAAAGTTACGCTGATCCATCAAACCCTGGATGTATTCGTTGTTGTTATTGTGCTGATAACCTGAAGCGCCAACGTTGATTTCAACGCCTTCAAAGTCATCTTTCATCACGAAGTTAACAACACCGGCTACCGCATCGGCACCGTAAGTTGCAGAACCACCACCTGTCAGAACTTCTACACGCTCAACCAAAGCCGCTGGGATTTGGTTAACGTCAGGCGCTTGTGAATAAACACCACCTGGCTGTAGACGACGACCGTTCATCAGTACCAACGTACGGTTCACACCGATACCACGAAGGTCAAGGGTAGCAACACCAGATGCGCCGTTAGCGATGAATGAAGTTTGCGCAGCTTCTACCTGAGGCAGGCTGTTCATCAAATCTTCAATACGGGTAAAACCAGAAGCTTTAATTTCTTCTGATGAAGTGATTTGTACTGGGCTTGATGATTCATAGTCAGTACGTTTGATACGCGAACCCGTTACCGTGATTCGCTCTTGAGCTTCTTCTGCTTGCTCTTCGTCAGCCTGCGCTTGAGCTGCTGCAGTTCCTGACATGGCAAGAGAAGCGCCACCGAACATTAACGCTAAGCGGATAGACTTAGCCATTTTGCTATTCTTATACATTATCTTCTCCCTGGATCACTTAGGATTAGTGATTTTCAAACAAACCAAATCGGCTGAGAAAAGCCCATCTGGCAAGTACTTAAGTCGTTAAAGGGCATGGATTTCGCGCCCAATCACGAATAAGTCCTCTTGATACTAATCAAAAACTCATAATAGAGCAAGCATCTAAAGTGGACGAATTTCAGTCAATCCGGTGAATTTATTCAGATTAACCTTTAACTTAAGTTTTCCCTACATTTGCAGTTTTCTTCACACCTTACTCCTGATTAGTACCTTTTCTACCGCATCCCCAGCCTGACTCGCTAGCTTGCCGCGTGCTTTGGCACAACAAAGTAAAACAACAATCCATCTCTAGGGAGTATCATCATGATGCAAAAATCTTTTGTTGCACGTTCCGTGCAGGCGGCACTAACCGTCGCTGTGCTGGCAGCAACGCCAACCATCGCGAGCGCGCAGGAAAGTGCCAGCGACGAGCAAGTTGAACAAGCACAGGAACGTATTCAGGTCACCGGTTCACGGATCCCACAGTCAACTAACGTAGTCAGCTCCAGTCCAGTCTCACAAGTTACCGCAGAAGAATTCGAGTTTTCCGGTGCCGTACGCACCGAAGACTTGGTAAATGACTTGCCGCAGGTTTTTCCAGGCCAGGCATCCACCGATACCAACGGTGCCACTGGCACCGCCACCGTCTCGTTACGTGGTTTGGGCTCTTACCGCACCTTAGCGTTGATCAACGGCCGTCGTATGGTCATGGGTTCGCCAGCTCAATCCGGGATTGCTGCAGATTTAAACCAGATTCCGGCAGCACTGATCAAAAACGTCGAACTGCTGACCGGTGGTGCCTCGGCGACCTATGGTTCCGATGCGGTCGCTGGCGTCGTCAATTTCATCATGGACGATGAATTCGAGGGGGTTAAGTTCGGCTATCAAAACAGCTTCTATCAGCATAACAACAATAATAACAGTGCAGCTGCGCAAGCGAATAAAAACTCTGGCTTCCCATTACCCGATAGTAACGTCACTGACGGCCACATGAACGACTACTCGTTGATCATGGGTGCGAACTCAGCCGACGGCAACGGTAACGTAACCATTTATGCAACCTACCGCGATATCCAGGGTATTACCCAGGACAACCGCGAGAACAGTGCATGTGCTTTAGCCGGTTCACCAGACAATTGGCGTTGCTCTGGCTCAGCCACGATTCCTGACGGCCTCTGGCTGGCGGGCAATAATGCCTGGGTTCATGATGGTGCCGAGTTCATCAATTACGATGGCCGCGTCTACAACTATGCGCCATTAAACTACTTCCAACGCCCGGATACCCGTACCACCCTCGGCGGCTTCGCTAAGTACTACGTGAACGAACATGCTGAGTTCTTCGCTGAAGTGGGTTACATGAAAGATCATAGTCTGGCGCAAATTGCCCAGTCCGGTTCCTTCTTCCTTGACGTGAATTTCAATTGTAGCAACCCGCTGTTGTCCGAAGACCAGTACCAGACCATGTGTGCCGATCGTGGTTATGGCGCTGATGACAGCTTCTCAGCCACCTTTGCCAAGCGCAATGTCGAAGGCGGTCCTCGTTATGCCGACTTGCAGCATATTTCCCATCGGCTGGTTGCCGGGGTGCGCGGTGAGATCAGCCGCGACTGGACGTACGATGTATCCTTCAATGCCGGTGACGTAGCTTACAGCGAAGTTTATCAAAACGATTTGAGCAACACCGCCATCAAACGGGCGTTAGATATTGTTGCGGATCCAGAAACTGGTGAGGCAGTCTGTCGTTCCGCACTTGAAGGTCTGGATCCAAGCTGTGTGCCCTGGAACGTGTTCCAGCCTAACGGCATCAACGACGAGCAACTCGCGTATCTGACGCTGCCGCTATACGCCAAAGGTGAAACCCAGCTCCGTGAGTTTAATGCCTACACCGTGGGTGATCTCAGCATGAGCGACATCAAGTCACCATGGGCGTATATGGGGCCGTCGGTCTTGTTTGGTTATACCCATCGCAGTGAAGCACTGCGCTATGAGCCGGACTCAGCATTCCAAAGTGGTGACGGCGCGGGACAGGGCGGACCTTCAGTGCCGGTCAACGGCGATTTGAGCGTGGATGAAATCTACACCGAAATTCAAATCCCACTGGTGACTGATGCCAGCTTTGCTGACACCATGATACTTGATCTCGGTTACCGTTATTCCGACTACTCAACGGGCATCGATACCGATACATATAAAGTAGCTCTGGGTTGGGATGTGACCGACACCTTTAAGCTGCGTACCAGCTTCCAAAGCGCGGTCCGTCATGCCAACATTCGTGAACTGTTCCAGCCGCAGGGCCTGAACTTGTTCGATATGGCCGAAGATCCATGCGCAGGTAGCAACCCAACTGCGAGTTTTGAAGCCTGTGCAAACACCGGCGTAACCGCTGAGCAATACGGTTCGATCTTTGATAATCCGGCTGGTCAATACAACTACATGCAAGGCGGCAACCCTAATCTGGATGCCGAAACCTCTGAAACCAAAGCGATCGGTTTTGTCTGGCGTCCACACCTGGACAACGACTTTGATATCTCTGTTGATTACTTTGATATCGATGTTGAAAATGCAGTAGGTATTGTGGATCCCATCTTCTCGCTGGATCAATGTCTGGCAACGGGCGATGCGACCTACTGTGACCTCATTAACCGTAACGACAACGGCTCTATCTGGCAGGGTGCTGAAGGCTATATCACCGCCACCAACGTCAACATCGGCTATCTGCGTCGCACGGGTGTCGACATTAACTCGAACTACATTGTGCGCTTAAATGATATGGGCCGCCTGAAGTTCAACCTGGTTGGCACTTACTTTATGAACTTCGATGAGTTGCCACAGCCGGGCAGCGACCTGATCGAATGTGCAGGCATCTGGGGCGGTAGTTGTGGTAGTCCGAACCCTGAGTGGCAGCATAACCTGCGTTCGACCTGGGTCACGCCGTGGGATATGACGCTCTCGATGAACTGGCGTTATTTAGGTGGCGTTGATCATATCAGCAGCGACTTTGACCTTGGTGCTGAGAACTATGTCGACCTCACCGCGCAGTTCAGTGTACTCGCTGGCGGTCAGATCAATGTCGGGGTAAATAACCTGCTCGACAATGATGCTCCTCTTGTTCCGAACCAATTGGGCGATAACGGTAACACCTTCCCATCATTCTATGATGCCTTAGGTCGTTATTTCTTTGCCGGTTTCGAATACAGGTTCTAACGCTTCAGCATTAATAAAAAAGCCCCACTGGCAAAGGTGGGGCTTTCTTGTCATTGTCGGTTTTACGCGGCTAGTCCTCAGGTAACAAATAGTTCTCGAAAAACAGCACCGTCGCCTGTTCATATATGTCACGGTTCTCTTTTTTCCGATAACCGTGTCCTTCATTTAATGCATTCATGTACCACACGGTCTTATTGTTCGCTCGTAGTGCCTCGACAATCTGCTCAGCCTCCGTCACCGGAACCCGCGGATCGTTTTCGCCTTGCACCACAAACATGGGTACCGCTATTTTTTCGACCTGATTACTTGGACTGATAGCTTCAAGATGTGCGCGCATTTTCGGATCGCGTTCGTCACCATACTCGGCACGGCGCAGATCCCGCCGGTAGTCCTCAGTATTGGTCAAAAAGGTCACAAAGTTAGAAATACCGACGATATCCACCGCAGCCTGCAACCGATCACTGTAATGTACCGCGCTGGCAAGCACCATATAGCCACCGTAGCTGCCACCTATGACTGCCACCCTGCTTGCATCAAGTTCGGGCTGAGAATCGATCCAGTCAAGCAAGGCGCCGATGTCCTTCACCGAATCTTCGCGGTTAAAGGCGTTATCGAGACTGACGTACTCACTGCCGTAGCCAGCCGAGCCGCGCACATTGGGTGCAATCACTGCCGCGCCAAGTTGCTGCACCCACATTTGAATGGTGCTACTGAAATAAGGCCGGTATTGTGATTCCGGGCCACCATGGATGGAGATGATGACCGGATGCGGTCCATCCTGCTGCGGTTTGTACACAAAGGCAGGCACCGTCAGCCCGTCAAAGCTCTCAAATTTAACCAGCTCCGGTTCAACAAAGTTCTCCGTGTTCAAACCGCCAACCTCACTGAAGGTCCAACGAGCCAACTGATCATCGCTGTCGAGTACATACACATCTGTTGGTGATTTCGGCGTGTTAATACTCAGTGCCAGACGCGTGCCATCAGGACTAAAGGTCAGCCCACCCACCACGCCTACGGGTATGCCGCTCACCCGCTGCATGGCAAAGCTCTCAGGATCCAGACGGTAAAGCTGGCTCATGCCCTCTTCATTAATGGTAAAAGCAGCCTGACGACCATCATCACTAAGAGCAAAGTTATCGACATTCCATGCAATGTCTTTGGTAATCACCTCCACTTCGCCCGTGGTAGTGTTACGGAATGCTAGTTGCGTAAAGTCGGAAAATTGATCAGTGGTAAAGAAAAAACCTTCGCCATCCTTACGGTAAGCCAGTGGATAATTCGCATTAGTGCCAAGCTCACCACCTTCAACTAATCGCAGCTCGCCTTCCTGCACATCGAGTTCATGAATGCGCACATCGGTAATACTCACGTACTGCACCACCAGCAACTTACTGCTATCGTGATTCCAGTCAACCGGGCCCCACCAGCTGCCGTCAGGCGCGGCCACCACCAGCTCTGCCTCATCCGGACGGTCAGGATCCATCACCCAGATATCGTTCGAGCGACCATCACGCCGCGTACTCTGATAGGCAAACTTGCTGCCATCGTGACTCCACACCACAGCGCCATTGCGTGATTCACCGTCACTTAACATGTGGTAATCACCGCTAGCTGGATCTAACTTAAATAGCTGACTAAATTCATTGCCACCGGCGTCCATAGTAAAAATCATGGTATTGCTGTGTGGTTGACGCGCTATACCGCCAACAGGCTCATCAAAAAAGGTTAATTGCTGCCGATAACCCCCTGCTTCGCTCACTTTGTGGATTTGCGCGACATCGCCAAACCGGGTGCTGATATAAATAGCGTCACCATCGGCGCTAAAACTCCGAAAGGCTGCGGAACGAATATTCTGGTAGCGGTTCAGTTGCTCGCCAATACGCGCAGGAATTGGAGGAATATTTTCCAGTACCAGATTGCCATTATTCAGCGTACGGGTTGCGGTTTCTTCTGTGCGTTTATCTGTATTCTCGCTCGTCTGCGCCGTCACCGTAGCTGAGTAACTTAAGCTCAAACCGAGCAGGACAACACTGAGCATGCGAAAGCTCGCCATGAGTAATCTCCTAATTAAATGGTCGTAAGTTGATTAACCATAGAACGTATTTCTGAAAAAGGGAAAGATCTCAGCCGTCAATAAAGCTTTATCCCGCTGTTTTTAAAGCTTTTTAACTGAATTTAAGAAGTCTTCAGAAAGCTTAAATACCCTTCTCTGCCTAGGCCTGTCATAGTCATTTTCGTTTCAACCACTCACATAACACAACGACAACGAGGTGATGTATGGCGAGCACAATCAACTACATTCCGGTGAGATCTATTGGCCGAATTCGTTTTATTGCGATTGAAGAAATCGTCTGGATAAAGGGCGCAGCGAACTATGTTGAAATTCATCTGCAAGACAGCATGGTGCTGCATCGCGAGACCCTGACTTCACTCGCGGAAAAACTCGGTGACGAGCAGTTTGTAAGGGTCCATCGGTCAGCCATCGTAAATATTGATCACTTACATGAAATTTCCAGTGAACTTGGACGCTACTCGCTGGTCGAATTGAAGAACGGGCAAGAAATTCGCATCGGTAATGCTTATCGGCGCGACTTGTTCCAGAGTTTGGGGTTAGAGCAGGCAAGTTAATGCCTGGCATTGCTCCATTGGTCACAAATGAAGTCACACAGCGCATAAAAGCAGTAGGATTATCACAGGCTATAAGATTGGTTATCTCGTTTCTCCCTGGATCACGATAACTTTGTAAGTTAGCCTGCCTTCCGTTTTGACTGCTCTCTGTTGGGGATCTTATGGACTCCGCGGGGAGCAGTTTTTTTATTTTGCCTTCGCCAATAATTCCTGTAACGACGCCGAGCTGCTGCCTGCGTACTGATACGCCTGCGCCAGAAATAACTCGCCACATGCCACTGCATCACTGTAGGCGTGATGGGCCTCATAGTTCGGCAAGCCGAAGCGCTCGCGACAGGCCGCCAGAGTTAAACTGCCACGGGCAATATGATGCTGCTGCTGACGCAAGCGCGCTGCTTCATACGTTAGCGTATCGAATTTCGCCAGCGGCTGGAGTTTGATCTGATGCTGCTTCGCCAGCTGCTGCAAAAACTTCCAGTCAAACTGCACATGATGACATACCAGTACAGCGCCCTCTAACATTGTTGCCAGCCGTTCTAATGCCTGTTCCGGTGGCGTGGCATCAACGAAATCACGTTGCACCAAACCATGAACCACAGGCGACTGCTTTAAATCAGGCTGCGCCTGAGTGACAAAGTAATGCGCCTGCTGATAATCGATAATCGGCGGTTCAATGACCACCCAGCCCATGGCGAGGATTTGATCTGATCTAGGGTCAAGTCCACTGGTCTCCAGATCAAGCGCAATATAGCGGTGCTGCCGCCAGGCCTTTTGTAAACTGCGACGGCGCTGCCAGTAATGCTGCAATGCTGTTTTCCAGCGGTCGATAAAGGCGCTCATTTGGCTTAACCAATCCGGCCAAACTTGAGGCCGACCCCTTGCTGGCTCTCTTTCACAATTCGGAACGCGGACTTAAGCTGACGCCGCGTCAGGGTGCTCAACTCATCGGGGTCGAGCGCATTTTTTGGTTGGTCGGTGCCCCATACCGCCAGCTGGTGTTGTAAACGCAGTTGCGTCATAAACTGCCAGGCTTCCGCGAGTGCCTGATTGTCTTTGCGATTTAACAGTTTTGACGACTCAAGCAATTGCAGCCGGATAAGCGTACGCGGCTCGGTTAGACCTTCATGTAAACTGTACAGGCGCACAATGTCGTTGATAAGCGCAATGCCAAAACGCTTAATATCGACCCAGTCACTGTCCTTGCCTGACTCGGTACCGCGAAACCGGTTAAACAAACCTAAGGGCACCTGCACCCTGCTCTGCAATCGCGCCAGATTGCCGAGGAAAAACTCTGAGCGGCCCAACTTCGCGACATCTTCCCGATAAGCTTGATAAAGGCGCTTATTGCCGCGCACATTGCGGCTGTCGAAAAAGATCTGGCAATACATCAGCGCTTTTGGTGTCGGACTTCGGGTCCAGCTTTCAAAACGCTCCAGCCAGCCAGCGCGGGTGCGGCGGCAGTCCGGATTAGAAGCCATAATATCGCCCGGACACTTAGGCACACCACAATCGGCCAGGCCCTGACAGACAAATTCACCGAGCCCGGCGAACCAGTCTAACTGCTTTTCGTTGAGGTCATTGGCTAACAGCAGACCATTATCCTGATCAGAACTGAGCGTCTGGTCCTCTCGTCCTTGCGAACCAAACGCCAGCCACACGTATGCAGCGGGCGCAACACCGTGCTCCTGCTCATAAAAATCAATAAGCTTACGCGTCATGGTGTCGGTAAGACTCGCCAACAAACGTCCCACGGCCGCCGCATCATTCACCCGCGCAGCAAAGCTGTGCATGTAGTCCGGAATATGGGCCGCCTCTGCGATTAAGGCGTCGCGGTCCTGCACTTTATTCAGTGCGCTGATCAGCATCACCGGTTCACTTTTCTGCTGCCGCATTAAATCCGTATTGGTCAACATACCTATGGGCTTGCCATCTTCGTCGACCACCGGAATGTGGTGAATGTTTTCCTGCGTCATTAACGCCAGCGCGTCGAGTAGCGTCTGCGTCATTCCGATGGTTGCGGGCGCCTGCGTCATCACCGCATTGATATGAATGTCATAACTCAACCCCTGTGCCACCACACGATTGCGTAAATCGCGGTCGGTCAGAATGCCAACCAGCCGGCCGTCATCAACCACCATAATCGAGGAAACTTTCTCCTTGCGCATCGCCTGCGCCGCCTCCTGAATCGTCGCCGTACTGGTCAGACACACCGCTTCGCGCTGCACCACCTCACCCACCGGCCGCTGCAACGCATCCACATATCCAGCAGGGGCAGCCCCCTGTGGATAAGCAGGGGCTGCCCCTTCTGGATAAGTTGCGGAGGTGCGCGGGGGCTGACTGAAACTGGTTTCGGTTAATAGACGTCGTTCGTGTGCGCGAATAAAGTAAAGTTCGAAGGCGCGTGAGTTCTGCCGCAGCCGGTCAAAGTCGGCGGCAGAGACAATGAAGATAATGCCGTCTTCAACCACTTCAAGCTGGTTCACTACTTCGCGCCCACTGAGTAATGAGGGGAAGCCAAACAGATCATGCGACTCAAGGCGTTCAATCAGATGACCATCCGGCGCAAGCAAATCAAAACCGCCTGAACGCACAATGTACAATGCCGGGCTATAGCTCCGAAAAAACTCTTCCACATTGTGCTCGTTGACGTAAGCGGCTTTTATTTGCCCGGCTATCCACTGCCTTTGTTCAGCCGCAAGCTGATCAAATGGCGGGCAGTCGAGTAAAAAACGATTCAATTCAGCAAAATCCGGCTGCATGATTAAAACCCCACGGCGTTATTAGATATTAGTTATTAGTTATTGGCGCCACTCACTGACTAATATCTAATAACCAATAACGGTTTTGAAGTTAATTTTCCAATAACGTTTTTGAAGTTAAACGAAAAAGCCCGGCCGGAGCCGGGCTGTAAGCTTAATGACTGGTCGCGTGACCGGCCCCTTTCGGATACCGGATGGACTCAACCAGGTCTTGCGTCGCTTGCGGCGCATCGCCGGTGAACTTATGTACCACATAAGATACAACAAAGTTAATCAGCATACCCAAAGTACCTATACCTTCCGGTGAAATACCAAATAACCAGTTATCTGCATTATTTGCTGCCGGGTTCACGAACTTGAAGTAAATGATATACGCCAAGGTAAAGAGAACACCAACCACCATACCAGCAATAGCACCCGTGCTATTCATACGCTTGTAGAAGATACCCAGAATAATTGCAGGGAAGAAGCTTGCCGCGGCTAAGCCGAAGGCAAAGGCCACCACCTGCGCCACGAAGCCGGGCGGATTAATACCGAACCAGGTCGACAAGGCAATCGCCAGAGCAGCCGCAATACGCGCCCACATCAGCTCTTGCCGGTCAGTGATGTTCGGTGCCAGAGTACGTTTCAACAAGTCATGCGACACCGAGGTTGAAATGACCAGCAGCAGACCTGCTGAGGTTGATAACGCAGCAGCTACACCACCAGCCGCAACCAGGGCGACGACCCATGCCGGCAAATCAGCGATTTCAGGGTTAGCCAATACCATAATGTCGCGGTCAACGGTCATTTCGTTGCGCTCATCACCTGAGTAGAACATCTTACCGTCGTCGTTCTTGTCTTCCCACGAGATCAAACCGGTTTGTTCCCAGTTCTTGATCCAGGAAGGCGCTTGCTCATACTCAACACCTGTTAAATCAGGCCCGTTGACGGTATTGATCAGGTTCACTTTCGAGAACGCAGCAATGGATGGCGCAGTCAGGTAAACAACTGAAATAAAGACCAGCGCCCAACCTGCTGAACGGCGCGCATCGCGGACTTTTGGTACGGTAAAGAAGCGCACAATAACGTGCGGTAAGCCTGCGGTACCCACCATTAATGCTGCGGTAATTGCAAATACGTCAATCTTCGATTTTACCCCGGAGGTATAAGCGGCAAGGCCTAACTCCTGAGATAAGCCATCGAGACGTTCCAACAAGTATTTGCCCTCACCAGCAACGCCTTCAGCAATAGTCGCACCGAAGCCGGTTTGTGGCAGCACATGACCGGTCATGTAAATCGAAATAAAAATTGCCGGTACCAGGTAAGCAAAGGCCAGTACACAATATTGCGCGACCTGAGTGTAGGTGATGCCTTTCATGCCACCGAGCACAGTGTAGAAAAATACAATTACGGCACCGATGAAGACACCCGTTGCAATTTCCACCTCTAAGAAGCGCGAAAACACCACGCCGACACCGCGCATCTGACCAGCAATGTAGGTAAAGCTGATCAAAATTGCGCAAATCACAGCAATAGTACGCGCGGTTTGCGAGTAGTAACGATCACCAATGAAATCCGGCACAGTAAACTTGCCGAACTTACGCAGGTAAGGTGCCAGACAAAGTGCCAGCAACACGTAACCGCCGGTCCACCCCATCAGGTACACACTTCCGTCGTAACCCGCGAAAGCGATAATACCGGCCATTGAGATAAAGGATGCTGCTGACATCCAGTCTGCCGCAGTGGCCATCCCGTTCATTACTGGGTGGACGCCACCACTGGCAACATAAAAATCGTTCGTCGAGCCGGCCCGCGACCAAATCGCAATTGCGATATAAAGTGCGAAGGTGAGGCCGACGATAATAAACGTAAGCGTTTGAATATCCATGTTCCGGCCCCTTTAGTCTTCGTGAACTTCGTATTTGTTATCGAGCGCCGCCATTCGTTTGATATAAATAAAAATCAAAATGACGAAAGTGATAATTGACCCCTGCTGAGCGAACCAGAAGCCCAGCTTAAAGCCAAAAAAGGTGATCTGGTTCAGCCAGTCCACCAGAATAATTCCAAAACCAAACGACACGATAAACCAGACCGCTAACAGCTTAAGTACCAGTCCAATATTCTCACGCCAGTAGGCTTTAGCGAGTTCTTCGCTTTTAAAAGCCATAACGCCCTCCAGGTTGTTCTGTTGTTATTTTACTTAGTTCACCTAGCAATCTAGTCGGCCTGCGCCAAAGGAGAAATACGACATTGGTCGAATGACATAAAAAAACACCGCCGAAGCGGTGTTTTCTACGAGATAAAGCAACACTTACTCGCCGATATACTTATTGAAGAACGCGAGCATTTTTTGCCACCGCTCCACGTTATTTTCCGGCTTGTAAAAACCATGCCCTTCCGCTTCTTTGTACATCCACTCGTATGGATGATTGCGTTCTTTCAGAGCATCACGTAACGCAAAGGCATGTGCTTCGGGAACACGGACATCCGCACCACCCTGAATGATAAATACAGGCGCTTTAAGTTTATCAACGTTATATACAGGAGACTGCGCTTCACGCTCTTCTTCGACAGAAGGCAGGACCTGGTCAAGGTAGTTGCGACCAGCACGCGCTTCCTGAATATCGCCCTGTTCGTACATCAGGTTCAAGTCGTAAACGCCGACGAAACCGACAATGCATTGATAAAGATCAGGCTCACGTATACCGCTCTGTACTGCAGCATAACCACCGTAAGATGCGCCATACACGCAGACACGTTCCTCGTCAGCAATGCCTTCTTTAATAAGGTGCTGCACGCCATCGGTCATGTCGTTAATCATGGTAGTGCCCCAGTTTTTATGACCAAGCTCTAAGAACTCCCGACCATAACCACCAGACCCACGGAAGTTTGGCTGCAATACTGCATAACCGTGTTCCGCAAAAACTTTGGCGTCTGTGTCCATCCGTGTCATCGTGTCACGAATACCATGCGGCCCGCCGTGAGGTAACAGAATCAACGGCAGCTCAGAAATGTCACCACCTTTTGGCAAGGTCAGTAAGGCGTATATATCCAGACCGTCGCGGCTTTTATAAACAATGGTCTTGGTTTCCGGAATTTCGAGATCTTCCAACCAGGGTTTCGCCGCCGCAATAGGCGTTAAATTTCCTTTGTCACGATTAAACATATAAAACTTGGTCGGTGCATTCACCGATGCCACGCGCACAGTAAGAATACGATTATCGCGAGTCGACGAATTAATCGACACCGACTTGCCAGGGAAAGTGGCGGTTAAGCTCTGCACCAGGTTCGAATAATCCTTATCTTCCACATCGCTAAAGAAGAAGGTATCAATACCCTGATGCTCAAAAGCCGCACCTATGACTTCATTCGCACGACCATTTTTAACACTCATAATTGGCATTAAATCGGTGTCCGGATGTTCTGCCAGAACCGTTTCTTTTTTCGTACTGAGATCCAACACACTTAACGCACGAGTGTCCGACATACTATCGCTTAAACCAACGACCTGATCAGTTCCTGGCAACATTAACAAAGGTACAAAACCCCCGTCGGCCTCGTAGTAGCTCGTTACTTCATACCAATCCTGGTTCGCGCCATCACGGCCGAGAATAAGGGTCTTATTTCCTTCCTCAGGATCGACCCCGACGACCATACGCGATACGCCCTTATCATCAAGAATCACCTGCACATTGGTGCTGCGATAGGCTTTCAACGGGATCCGTCCTTCTGAACGTTTGCGCCCCGAAGTAATCTTCATGGTGTAGAGGTCAAGGTAAGGCTCAGCGGAGGTGAATGAACGCTGATAAATCATGATAGCGTCAGGTTGTTCCGGTAAATAGTCTACCACCTGCGCAAAGACATATTCTCCACTTTCCGAACGTGGTCCCGTCAGAATCACCTGTTTGGAGCCATCAGCGTCCATCGCAAACAGTTCACCGGTTGGTACCGGCTGATCTAACGAACCCACTTCGCGCACCATGGTCATGACGAGACGCTCATTGTTCGCCCATTGAAACGAGCCGACTGACTCATTTCCCTGTCCCTGAGTGACAGAAAGTATTTTGCTATCATCGATATCAATAACTGTCAGCTGGACAGACCCATCGGTAATGCGTGAGGTTGCTGCCAGGTAATCGCCTTCTGGCGAAATTTTGACATCCAGATATTGCGCATGTTTTGCATACTTCTCCAACAGCTCCGTGTCTACTGTAGAGCTGAAGCTCAATGCTGGGATGACTAATGCCGCCAGCCCCAAGAATATTGAATACTTCATAAAGCCCTCATTTTCTGTAGTTATAAGTTATTTTAGTTATTCAATAAAAAAGCCCCACCAAGGTGGGGCTTTGGTCGTTCTCTTCTACATACCTGCTCTAAAGACTTAGAAGCTGTATGAAACGTTGAAGAACGCACGACGGCCTAAGTAGTCAAGCTGCGATGCGAACAACGGCACATTACCGAATGTGTACGATGCTGCCGGGCTGACGCTTGGAGGCTGTTTGTCGAACAAGTTAGCGATACCGAAGGTTGCTTCAATGTTGTCATTGAACGTAGTAGTCGCTGACACTGAATGAAGGAAGTACGACGGAGTTTCAGCAACGAAACGAACTTTGTTACCACGATAAGTGGTGTCGTCAAAACCGTAGTACGAGTAGTCTTCAGTTTTGTCATAGTACGACATGTTCCAGTTGAAGCTCCAGTCATCACGGTTCAACGTGGTGTTCAGGCTACCAACATGACGCGGGTTACCGACTAAACCAATGCTGTTCAGTGGCTCATCCGTTGGGAACTGCTGGAATGAACGTTGGATCTGGTTAGTGTGATCCAATTTCACGCGCAGGTCACCAAAGTCAAATGAGTCCTGGTAAGTTACCACGATATCAACACCGCGAACGATTTGCTCAGCAGTATTCAGATAACCACCACGAACCTGGATGATGCTCCAGTCGCCATCATCAGAACCGTCGTTACGTTGGAACTGATCACAGAATGGTTCGTTTGCGAAGTCTTCTGAGTTGTAACACTGACTCAGAACCGCGCCACCAGAAACGTTAGAGATCTGGTTGTTGATAACTACGTCATAGTAATCGATTGACGCAGCTAATACGCCTTCTGGGCTGGTGTAAACCAAGCCGATACCTTCAGAGATTGAAGTTTCAGCTTTCAGCTGACCTGCACCACCACCTGAGATTGACAGGATTGAACCTGAGCTACCCAAAGTATCAGTGTAAGTTTCTGGAATACCATCAGCGGCGCAGTTTTGACGTACGCGCTCGTTGGTTGATTCAACCCAGTTCAAACATGGATCAGCGGTTTGACCGATAAAGCCTGTTTGGTTTTCCAGGTAAAGCTCATACAGTGCCGGGGCACGGAATGATGAGCCACGTGATGCACGAACACGGAAACCTGCGCCGATAGACCAGTTTGCGCTTACTTTGAACGTAGTATCGCTACCGTAAGCACTGACGTCAGTCCAACGACCAGAAGCCGTCAGGTCAAGGCTTTCAACGCCTGGCAGGTCACGCAGTAATGGCATCTGGAACTCAGCGTAAACCGCGCGAGTGATTGCACTACCTTGAGTGATACCAGCGCCACTTAAGCCCCAAGAGTTACCTGCAAGAGTGTTCTCGCCCGGGACGTCTTTAAGCTCATCACGCTGCCAGTAGACACCCGCTGCAACGCCAACAGGGCCAGAAGGCATGTTAAACAGGTCACCAGTGATGTAGGCATCAAAGGTATCTTGCTTGTAAGTTGTGTTACCTACGTCCTGACCAAACAAGAAGTCACGTGCTTCCTGGTTTTGGTTACCGAACATATTTTGTGGATCAAACCAGTCGTAGTTGTAGCAAGCACGACCAGATGTCTCAGTGACACGACCTTCACATGGAATACCTAACAAGTTTTCCTGAGCCATAATCATTGAGTCAAATAAGATGATGTCTTGCTTGTATTCGCCGCTGTTGTGCGAACGCTGATAAGAAGCATCCCAGTTCCAGAAGCCGATTGAACCTTCAAGACCTACAACTCCACGCGTGTAATCAACAGTGGTGTCGTTGCCGTAGTGATCAGTGTAGTGCACTGGAAGTACGAAAGTGCTACCTTCCCAGCCTGGAGCAGCGCTTACTGGCAGATAGCCAAGTTCACGAGTCCAGAACTGACGAACGCTTTCAGATTTAGTATTACGGCTGCTGTGCAACAACTCACCATACATCGAGGTGGTGTCGGTCAGGTCGTAATCACCTTGCAGATACACAGAAGCAACAGTTGTTTCTGGGATAACTGTAGCGTTCATACGTGCTGGGTGACGACCACCGTCTAACAAACCGTCAGACTCTTTATCATAGCCAGCCCAGTACCAACCGTCAGGAGCATTAGTTACGAAATCATTTTCAGTCGCCACGTTTGGTAAACCAAAGTTTTCGTAGTCATACTGGAAACGACCGCCACCAAATGAACCAGGGTGGAACAAACCAAAGCCACTTTCAGAACAGTGGTAGTTTCCGGTGCGTGGATCGATTGGATCCGCACGCTCACCTGTTTCATAATCGAACAGGTAACGCTCTGTACAGTCAAAGTAGTCACGGTCGCCACGTTTAAGACCAGTGTTCACGTTGTAGTCAGCAACTACACGCCATGAGCCACGATCAAACGCTTTACCATAAGTACCATTTACACGATAAGTCTCACCGCCACCTTCAAAAGGAGCAAGGCCAGAAACGTTTACTTCGCCGCCCTCACCTTTTTTAGTGATGATGTTGATAACACCAGCAACAGCGTCAGAGCCGTAAAGTGAAGAAGCACCGTCTTTCAGGATTTCGACACGCTCAATGATGCTGATAGGTAATGCGTTCATGTCAAATGCAGAAACTGCACCACGCGTACCTGCAGGACCGGCACGGCGGCCGTTCAACAGTACGAGGGTACGGCTTGCGCCCAAACCACGCATAGAGATTGACTCAGCACCTTGTCCACCATTGGTAACGAAACCAACAGAGTACGCTGCGATTAACTGGTCAGAACCGGCCGCGACAGTAGAGGTACGAAGTAACTCACCAAGAGTCTGCAGACCTTGGTCTTCAGCAATCTCAGCGGTAATGATTTCAATTGGAGTAGCGCTATCCAAACCATCGGTACGGATACGTGAACCCGTAACCTGAATTTTTTCAACGTTTTCAACAACTGATTCTTTCTCATCAGCTCCGATTTGATCGTCTTCAGCACTCTGGTCTTGCGCAAACGCTGGAGCGCCAGCTAATAATGCAGTACCAAAGCCTGCCATCATGATGGAGCGGATTGAACTCGACAAATATGACTGCTTAGCCATGTGAGTCTCCCTGATATTTTTTTATTGTAAGTATGGTTTCAATGGAACTTTATTAAAATTCTATTGTTACAACCGTAGATTATGGTTCCACAGAAGATGCTGCTAGGCTGCAGCTTGCCTTCCGACCGTCAGTCAACCATAAGTTTGAGGGATTTACAATAGTTTTTAGGTGAGTTGTAAACACATTGAATGTAATAGTTCTGTGTAATTATTTGTGACGCCTTTGTACCCTCTGCTGTAATCCCTTTGTTATTCTTCTAAGCTTATGTTTTACAGAGTTTTATAGGTTTTAGCGTTCTCTAAATATAACAAATGATATAAACTAGCGTGCATGCCTGTATATTTTCTATACGACCGATTCAGCCTCGCCCGGAGCAGTCATACACCAGGTCACGTGTTACGAGATGTTATACGCGGCACTCCCTCAGAAGCGGCGTTAATTTGTCGTCCTAAACAGAGTTGTATAACTTTTTCAAGAACCTTATCCGACCAACGTCGAGCTTGACCAGTCAGCCCTCGCCAAGCTACTGTTTTCGCTTTACTGACAACCCAGCAAGCCACCATGACCTTATTATTAATTGTTGCTGCTCTCGCCTATATCGCGCTGCTGTTTGCCGTTGCTCATTTTGGCGATAAAACCGGTTCCTGGGCCAATCGTCTGAGTTACCGGCCAACGGTGTACAGCATGTCGCTGGCGATTTACTGCACTTCGTGGACCTACTATGGTGCCGTGGGTAACGCTGCGAATTTTGGCTGGGCGTATCTGCCCATCTTACTCGGCCCATTTTTACTGTTTTTAGTGGGCTTGCCGCTGGTTGAGAAGCTAGTTTCGGTCAGTAAACAGCAAAATATCACTTCAATTGCCGACTTTATCGCTAGTCGCTATGGCAAACGCCAACGTCTGGCTCTGTTCGTCACTCTGATCGCAGCTCTGGCGACCATTCCTTACATTGCACTGCAACTTAAAGCCGTCGGACTGACATTTATGGTGCTGACGGAAAACACCACAGCGCTGACTGAGTTTTCCATTAACGAACTTGCCGCCGCCGCGATCATGGCGGTGTTTGCGATGCTATTCGGCACAAGGCATATCGAGGTTACTGAGTACCGGAACGGTATGATCCTGGCCATTGCCTTCGAATCGGCGGTGAAGCTCATAGCCCTGCTGGCAGCAGCCTGGTTCGCCTGGTCATTATTCAGCGACGTCTCGCCCATCACCATGTGGCAGACTCTCAGTCAGCCCGAGCGTCCTGAATGGTCCTGGCAGGCATTTACCCAGTTTGATTTCATTGTGCAGACCCTGATGGCAGCTGGCGTCATTCTCTGCCTGCCCCGGCAATTTCACGTAACAGTGGTCGACAACGTTAACATTGACCACTTACGCACCGCCCGTTGGGGCTTTCCGCTTTACCTGTTGCTGATTGCCGCAGCCATTGTGCCCATAGCTTTAACGGGGCAATTCTTTCTCGGTAACAGTGTCGATGCCTCAACCTACGCGCTGCAGTTGCCGCTATTACATGACCAGACCTGGCTTGCCGTCGTTATCTTTATTGGCGGTTTCTCTGCCGCTACAGCGATGGTTATTATCGCCTCAGTTACCCTTAGCACCATGATCACTAACGACGTGATCATGCCACTTATTTTGCAGCGCGGTCACCGCTTCCCCTTTGGTCTGCCAGCCGGACAACAGCAGACCGAAGTTCGCTCGTTCCAGGGCAGGTTGTTGTTGATCCGTCGTATCGCCATCGCCACCATCCTGCTGTTTGCCTATTTATGTTACTACCTGTGGGCAGCGAATACCGGTCTGGTCAGTATTGGCTTGCTGGCGTTCTCAGTGGTATTGCAGCTATTACCTGCCATCATCGGCGGCATGTACTGGCGCCGCGGACATGCGCGTGGTGTCTACGTAGGTCTTGGCGTGGGACTTATCGCCTGGTTATTCGCCGTGGCCGTACCCATGTATTTACCGCATGACCTCAGTGACAGCAGCGTTATCACTCAGGGCACCGTCATCAGCCTGGCGCTCAATACCGCAGCCTACATCATTTTCTCCTTACTGGCGCAACCACGACTGGTGGATCGCATTCAGGCGACCGCCTTCGTTAAACCTCGCATCGTGGTGCAGGAACACTCGATTGGCCGTCACCATCAGGCCACCAATGGCGATATGTTGTTACTGCTCAAAACCTTCGTCGGTAACGAGCGTACCAGCCAACTGCTGGCCTACTTCAGTGATGCACAACAGACCGTCATTAACGACACCAACAAAGATGATGTCGCCAGCCGTGAATTTATCGATTACGTCGAACGCGCCTTATCCGGTGTGCTTGGCGCAGCAACGGCCCGCTCGTTGGTCGAAGCAGCGTTACGCGACCGGCGACTGCATCTGGAAGAAGTTGTACACTTTTTTGATGACACCACACAAGCGCTGCAAACCCAGCAATCGATACTCTTTAGTTCATTAGAAAATCTTGCCCAGGGCATCAGTGTGGTCGACGCGGAACTACGATTGGTCGCCTGGAATAAACGCTATCTGGATCTGTTCGATTATCCCGAAGGCATGGTTAAGCCCGGCCAGCCGATCGCGACACTGGTACGCTACAATGCCGAGCGCGGTGAATGTGGTCCCGGAGAAATCGACGAACTGGTCAATAAACGCCTGAACTACATGCAAATGGGTTCGCCGCACCGGTTTATCCGCCGCCGTGGCGATGGACGGGTGATTGAGATGGTCGGTAACCCGCTGCCCAATGGTGGTTTCGTTACCAGTTTTACCGACATCACTGAACACGTCGAGACCGCCCAGGCACTTGAAGAAGCTAATATTGACCTCGAGCAGCGCATCAACGTGCGGCAGCGTAAAATCCGCGAAATCAATAACGAGCTGACCGAAGAGATTGACCGCCGCCGCAAAGTCGAAGTCGAGCTAAAGCAAGCCAAACAGGAAGCGGAAGAAGCCAATGCGTCAAAAACGCGGTTCTTAGCCTTAGCCAGTCATGACATTTTGCAACCGCTGAATGCGGCGCGCTTGTACTTGTCCGCAATGGAAGAGAAATCTTTGTCGCCACATAACTTGCAGCTCACCAGCAAACTCGATACCGCATTAGCATCAACCGAACACCTGCTCAGCACACTGCTGCAAATTGCCAAAATGGATCAGGGCGCGCTACAACCAAATTTCCGCCATGTGCAGCTTAGCAGCATTGTCCAGCCGCTGATTCACGAGTACGCTGTGCTTGCGCAACATCGCGGAATTGAGTTTAAAGTCCGTTGGCAGGATCAGGTGGTCTACACCGATCCGACCTATTTGCGCCGCATCATTCAGAACTTTCTCTCCAACGCGGTCAAATACAATCGCGAGCGCGGCAAGGTTTTGCTCGGTATCCGTAAACGTGGTGGGCAGTTGCAAATTGCCGTGTGGGATACGGGTTTTGGTATCACCCAACAACAACGGCATCGCATTTTCGACGCCTTTTACCGTGGCCAGAATACCCGGGTCGAAGGTGTGGGACTCGGCCTCAGCGTTGCCAAACGGATGAGTGAACAACTGCGTTGTGAACTTAAGTTAAAAAGTACCGAAGGCAAAGGCAGTTGTTTTTCAGTCACCGTGCCGCTGGGTTCAGCCAGCGAAGTTATCGCGCAAAGCTATGAGCGTGAACACGAAACTCCGACCGATGCCCTCACCCTGGTCTGCGTCGATGACGATCAGGAAAACCTTAATGCGCTACGGGCGCTGTTGGAAAAATGGGGGTGCACTGTGGAGACCTTTACCAGCAGCGACACTGTCCTCGAGTACGCACGTTCTCATGCGCGCCCGGATGGCATGTTGCTTGATTACCAGTTAAGTGATGATGAACACGATGGTTTGAGTCTTGCTAGCGCGCTAAGAGAGCACTGGGGACAAGCTGTTTCAGGGGCACTGGTCACCGCGATGCGTGATGATAGTGTGCGCAAAGAAGCACGGGCCTGTGGTTTACATTTTCTGGCTAAACCTATCAAGCCCGCGGCTTTAAAAGCATTGCTTCAACACTTACAGATTAACGCTCGGCGGTTGGACTAGCGACACAACGACCGCCCTGCAGTGTCAGCTGAGGACGTGGCAGAACCTCACAGGTACCAACAATGTCGTTTTCCTGCTGGAACCTGGTTTGCAGCGCACGATGCTCAGCAATCAATTCCAACAAAGCTTCTTCATCCAACGCAGTCGTTGAGTACGCCATGTAGTACTGCGGGCCACCGCACGGGCGGTGGCCAATTTCAGCTAAACGGCATTGCTCAAGGTTATCTGCGTACGCCATACCAATCATCGAGCGGATCTGTTGATCCAGCCCCGCGATCCGGCTTGTAAGCTCATCCAGGTTGTGTTCAACCGGCTCCTCAAAAGATCGTTCCCCAAGCTCATCACCCCTGGTTTGTTCACCTTGTTCCCCAGGCGTACAGCTAACCGTTACCCCACATACAAGTGCTAACATGCATCCATAAGTTAACAACTTCATAATACTCTATCCCTTAGTTTTTTGAACGAAATGACAACCTACGGAACGCTGCCAGCAACAGACCGATGAGTACGAAGCCAAAATGCCAACTTCCTGAACTTTCTGTGTCCGGCTCTGGCTGGCGACCCTCGGTCGGTGATACCACGACATTCACCGTTGCTGTATCCTCTAGCTCGCCGTCGCTCGCTATAAGCTCAAAACCAAGCGTTGAAATCGAGCTGACAATAGGCGCATTGAAACTAATACTCTCCCCCTCTGCCGCTGACAACGTAACTGATGGCCCTGAGGTCTGACGCCATGTGTAGGTTAATTCATCACCATCAGGGTCAGTACTCTCACTTGCACTTAACGTCACGGACTGTCCGCTCTCAGCGTCTGACGGTGTCGCACGGGCAAAGGCTTCTGGTGCCGAGTTAGCTCCGCGGAAGGTTACTGAAACCGTCGCTGTAGCTTCTAACAAACCATCAGATACCGTAACTTCGAATTCGGCGGTAGCTGAATCTTCAAGTTCCGGTACGACGATGCTTGCAACCGCCTCATTACTCGCTGCAATTTCAACATCGGGACCCGACAACTGCTGCCAGCTGAAGCTCAGAGTGTCACCGTCAGGATCGCTACTGCCGCTGGCATCAAGCTCGACAATAGCGTCGGCGTCCTGAGGAGCATCAATAGGCTCGATGGTTGCTACTGGCGGGTTATTCACCACAGTTACCTCGACGGTACCCGTTGTGGTAGATTGCCCTGAAGCATCAACACCGCGATAGGTAAAGCTGTCGGTACCAACAAAATTGGCAGCCGGCACATAGCGCAAGTTGTTGTTCGATAGCACTTCTACCGAACCATTACTGGCACTGGCTACAACTTCAACTGTAACATCACCGTCTGCGTCGATCTGTTGTGGCAGCACAGCGCTATAGCTATCTGAGCCAGAACTCACCGTTGCCAGCGTCAACAAGTCACGACCCGGGGCGGCAAACTCAGTGCTTAAATCGATGGTAACCGGCTCATCACGTTGGGTTTGCACCAGACGATCAGGCGCATCCGCGATGGTGTCAACGATCAAATCAAAGCTTATCTCAACCGCTGCACGCTCGCCGCGCTCAAGCATTGGCTGTAACACGGTAGCGTTACTTGGGTAACTTCCTATACCATCGAAGTAGCGCTGAATACCCAGATTACCGAGCGAGTCCGCTGCCGCTTGCGCACCAATGGTCAGATCCTGAGGCTCGTTGGTAGGCAAATCAATGTAATTAAAGTAAACATTATCTGTCCCCAACTCAATCCACAGCGAGAAGGTGTAGCGGTCGCCTGATTCATCGTCAAATTCGCGCACATTTGCAAACTCGATAACCAGATAGTCAGTAGTCCCGTCACCTAATACAGCGTAGTTAATCTGACCCCCACCAACACTTGTACCCATCTCCAGATCGGTCCAGAACGGTGCCCAGAAACCTGCTGTCCGTGAGCTGTCTGGAATTTGCTGGTTCGTCGCAGTACCGCTCATTGCAGCGGTTTGTTCACCGGCAGCAATAATACCGTTGGTCGAAATTGTCAGTGATTCATACAGCACATTGTCAAGATACACACCGCCTAAATCCGCAATTGAGAAGGTAAAGATGTTGTCATCACAACCGTCAGCACAAATTGAATTCGACGGTGCAGAGCCGGTCACTTCCTGAATCGTCTTGCCCGCGAAAAACTCGCTGTTCGCGACGGTAATCGACTTGATATTCTCTTCATCTGTCTGTGACCCGGTCCAGCTGATACTGCGTCCATCGGCCGCAAGACCTTTAGTGCTTGCAGTAGAACGGGTCTCAGTAAAGCTTAACGAACCATCGACCACCGTTGCGCCTTCTGGCAACTGCACATCAATAGTGACCGGATCACTGCTACTGCCAAGCGCGCCTTTCGCATTGATGGTGAAAGGTGTACCGACTTCAACGGTTCCGGCAGTATGCGCTACCGTAACAATGGCTTCGTTATCGGAGGATGAAGCATAAATTGCAACCGGCAAGCGCAGCGTTGGATGACTGCTGGCACTGCTGCTGACTAACACTTCAGCAAACGCCCAACCATCATTCAACCAACGGGAATCAAGCTCAAAGCTAATGTCTTTGCTCTCACCTGCAGCCAGATTAAAGATGGGTTCATCGATGACCGCCGACAGCTCAGGGTTTTCAGGATTGAACTCAACGGAGAAACTGACTTCCGCATCACCGGTATTGGTAAAGGTACGGGTGAATGAGCAACTCAACGAGCAGGCGTTATTTGCCAGCGATGCTTTATCGACGACGACGAAGCTATCTGCTGCTGCACTGACGTTCAAACGTCCTGCACCGCGATCAAATGGCGTTGTTGCCGAAATGGTGTCATCATCGCGCAAACCACTATCGGTAGAGGTCATCAGCAATGACTTAAGCTGATCAGGTGTCAACCCTGCACGTTGATCTAATAACAGCGCTGCTGCACCTGCGACATGAGGGGAAGCCATCGAAGTTCCCGACAAACTGCCCACGCTTCCACCAGGTACCGGTGCAAGGATATTGCTACCTGGCGCCGTGATATCTGGTTTCAGGAAGCTTGAGTCACCGTTCGGACCGCGTGAGCTAAATGAAGACATGCTGTCTTCCAGTTCTGCAATAATTCGTAATTCCGGAGCTTTAATAGTCGCTGTCGCTGAACTGCTCCATTCTGCGCGAATCGCATCGCCTGCTTGCTGAGTAATCATCACTGATGGCAAGGTTGCCGCATTCATGTTCATGGTCAGAATACCGGCTTCGTTGTTGTACACGATCATCGCATCAGCGCCAGCGTTTTGAACGTTGCTCGCTTTTTGCTCGAAGGTACAGGTGCCACGTTGAACCAACACGATTTGATTATCAAAGCTACCGGCCGGGAACGCCGAACAGGCAAGATTGTCACCAACATTACTGGCCAGTGCCAGTGACGCGCTGATGTCTTGTGAAATAGTAAAATTACCACTACCAATCACCGCGTTAACGTCGGGCAGACCCGCGGCGGCAACACTTGGACTGATATCGCGACCATGCTGACTACTGGCGACGGTCAAGCCGTCTTCGATACACCCCGGACAACCGATCGTACGGTCGCCAGGACCATCATTACCTGCTGCAGTCACCGTTAACACGCCAGCTTCACGCGCCGCGGCAAAGGCGGAGCGGTAAGGGCTATCTGCCGGGTCACCACCCGGACCACTGCCCCAGGAGTTATTGATGATATCTGCACCATCAGCGACCGCGTCTTCAAGTGCTGGAATCAGCTGTGAGCTGCTGCCGCTACCACGACCATCAGCATCGCTAAATAGAGCTTTGTAAACCATGATGTGCGCGCCTGGTGCGGCACCAGTCACATTTAAAGTTACCCCATTGCTGGTGAACGAGCCGGGGTTACCCGCAGCTGTGCCCGCAACGTGGGTACCGTGGCCGTTGTGATCCGCGGGCGTTTCGGTTTCATCTGGGTGCACCTCACCCGTTGGCTCGTACCAGCGTGCAACAATAATCTTGTCATTACAGAAGGTAGGCTCTGTGGTGCAATAATCAGCTTTGGTTGGGCGCGGGACACTTGGATGACCATTGTCTTCAAACAACGGATGATCCGGGTCAATACCACCATCGATAATAGCGATTTTGATGTCCCGTCCAGCTTGTGCCTGGCCGCCAAGTTCACTCCACACACCAGGTGCGCTGATTAAGTCCATCGAACTCGGGGTGGTGGCATAGTATTTCTTGTCTTCGTAGACACGCTTCACACCGGGTACTTGTTGCAGCTGTGCGATCAACGCCTGTTGATCCGCTACTTTACCGGGCATTTCAACGACCATACCGTTGAAGGTCAGGGTCAGATGGTGCTTGGCGTCCAATTGACCAACACGCGCTTTAAGGCCGCGTAAAACTTCATTTTGCTTACTCAGCAAATGTTGCTGATAAGTTTTAACCGGCTGTGAACCGAGCTGCAAGCGTTCGTTTTTGGTGGCCAGCGCTGAGGTCGGTTCAAAGCCAGCAATGCCGCCCTTGTAGACTGCTGCAGCCGGCTCATCCAGCTCAACAATGAAGCGGGTCACATCATATTTCTTGACCATCCGCTGCGCCAGTGAGGATTTTTTTTCAACTGTATGTTGCTGAATCAATTCTGGCGACTGCATGGTCTGTGTGCGCAGTTGTTGCGCCACAGCAGCCGTTGCCGTCAACGAAGACAACACAGCAAGCGCGACCACTGCTGGTCGCATAACCCGAGTTACATCTTTCATCTTCCTACCTTCCTGTTCTATCGTTTTTATCGATCAACAATACCACGCCATGAAAGGATCAGGTACAGAAAGTGTGTAAAGAATGTTACAAAACTTAACAGAATTTAACTGACGGGCGCTTCCAGCTGCAGTCGCTCGGCTAGCAATACTGCCTGGGTGCGGCTGTACACACCGAGTTTGCGGAAAATAGCTGTGATATGAGCTTTTACAGTAGCTTCGGTAATATTTAATTGGTAGGCAATTTGTTTGTTCAACAGACCTTCGTGTAGCAGATACAGTACACGATATTGTTGCGGGGTGAGGTCGGCCACTTTGCGAGCCAGTTGCTGATCTTCATCACTGACGCGATCAAGACGTCCGCGCAAGCCCTCCGGCACCCAGGTATCGCCTTGCAGAATAGCATCGATGGCTTCAGCAATATGCGCCGATGACAGCGATTTAGGAATAAAACCAAGCGCACCAAAGCCAATACACTTGGCCACTACGTTGGCATCTTCAGAGCCCGAGATCACCGCGACGGGCAATAACGGGAAATCCTCACGAATGCGAATTAACCCGTACAGATCGCCGCTGCCCGGCATGTGCAAATCAAGCAGCAGCAAGTCAACATCATCATCTTCGTTGAGCGCAGCTAAGGTCGCCTCGAGATCACCGGCTTCCCGTAATTCAAGTTCCGGATAATGATTCGCGAGCGCACCTTGCAGTGCCTCGCGAAACAATGGGTGATCATCAGCAATTAAGAATTTAGCCATCGGGCTCAACTACCAACTCGTTATTTGATATTGGTTACCGGTTATCGGTTATTCGCGATTAAGGCGATTATCTATCAGCGAATCTACCACACTTGGATCAGCCAGCGTAGAGGTGTCGCCGAGATTTTCGAACTCGTTGGCAGCAATCTTACGCAAAATGCGACGCATGATTTTCCCCGACCGCGTTTTCGGCAGATCCGGTGCCCAATGGATGAAATCTGGCGTGGCAATCGGGCTAAGTTCTTTGCGCACCCAATCCCGCACTTCTTTCGTCAGCTCATCGCTCACCTCAGTACCCGACATGGCAATCAGATAGACATAAATCCCCTGGCCTTTCAGGTCGTGTGGATAGCCCACAACTGCGGCTTCAGAAATCGCCGGATGCTCCACCAGCACGCTCTCAATTTCAGCTGTACCTAAACGGTGGCCAGAAACATTCAGCACATCATCGACACGCCCGGTGATCCAGTAATAACCGTCTTCGTCACGACGGGCCCCGTCACCAGTAAAGTACAGATTTTTATAAGCAGAAAAATAAGTTTGCTCGAAGCGCTCATGGTCACCCCACAGCGTCCGCGACTGTCCCGGCCAGGAATCTTTAATCACCAGATTACCGTTCACAGCGCCTTCAAGTTGCTCGCCGTCGGCATTAACTAACCCCGGTTGCACCCCAAAGAAAGGCCGTGTCGCCGAGCCGGGTTTAAGCTCAGTCGCCCCCGGCAATGGCGTGATCATGATGCCGCCCGTTTCGGTCTGCCACCAGGTATCGACAATCGGGCAACGACCATCACCCATCACCTTGTGGTACCACTCCCAGGCTTCGGGATTAATCGGCTCGCCAACTGACCCCAGGGTGCGCAGCGACGAACGGTCGCTGGTCTCCGCCGCGGCAGTACCTTTTGCCATCAACGCCCGGATCGCGGTAGGTGCGGTATAAAGAATATTCACTCCATGCTTATCGATCACTTCACCAATCCGGCCAATGCCCGGATAGGTTGGCAAACCTTCAAACACCAAAGTGGTCGCGCCATTGGCCAGCGGGCCATAAACAATATAGGTGTGACCGGTGATCCAACCTACATCGGCAGCGCACCAGTAGACATCATCTTCATGGTAATCAAATACATATTCGTGCGTCATCGACGCCCAAACCATGTAACCGCCGGTGGTGTGCAGGACGCCCTTCGGTTTGCCCGTCGACCCTGAGGTGTAAAGAATAAACAGTGGATCTTCCGCGTTCATAACCTCCGGCTGACACTCCGTGGGCACATCTTTCACCAATTGATCCCACCAGACATCAAGCTGGTCATCAAAACCTACATCGCCATGGGTAACTTTCGCCACCACTACGTGTTCAACGGTCGGACAACGGTTGTCTTTCAGGGCTTCGTCGACGTTAGCTTTCAATGCTGTGGTTTTACCACCGCGACGGCCTTCATCCGCTGTGATCACTACTTTCACGCCGCAGTCATTGACGCGATCAGCAATGGCATTCGGCGAAAAGCCACCAAAAATCACAGTATGCACAGCACCAATACGGGCACAGGCCAACATCGCATAGGCGGCTTCCGGCACCATTGGCATGTAAATCGCCACCCGATCGCCTTTCTCTACGCCCAGTTTTTTCAGACCATTAGCGAAGCGCGAAACTTCCGTGTACAGCTGTTGGTAACTGATTTCTTCACTGACCGAAGGGTCATCCCCTTCCCAGATGATTGCGGTTTTGTCGCCACGCTCAGCTAAATGCCGATCAACACAGTTGTAGCAGGCATTCAGCGTGCCATCCTCAAACCACTTGATGCTGACATCGCCCGGCGCAAAACTGGTATTTTTCACTTTGTCATAAGGGCTAAACCAACTGATACGCTGCCCCTGCTCGCGCCAGAACCCCTCAGGATCATCAACACTTTGTTGGTACATCTCAAGGTAACGCTCATTATCAATGTGGGCGCGGCTCTTCGCTTCCGCCGGCACCTTGTATACGTTCTGCTGCATAAATCCTCCTGAAAATTCGTGCGCTTCGCTGTTCGTTGTTCGTGCGCTTCGCTGTTCGTACGCACTTCGTGCTTCTCGTTAACTGATATTAATTCACGAATAGCGAGCAAAGCGAGCGTTCGAACAGCGAAGCGTACGAGAAACGAATAACGCTTTTGTATTTTGTCTTTTGCATACCTTCAGTTATTCGGGCGCGGGCGACCATTAGACCATAGTCTAGATTGATTATTTCCCTCAACCATTCGATGCTTTTTCACGCAATAGCTAATCATTTAAGGAGCACCGCAATGCTGCACAAAACTCTAACCAAATCGCTGATTGCCAGTGCCGTAGTGGGCGGTCTCGCCATGGTACCAGCCCACGCTGCTGAACCCGAGTGGGATTTCAGCGGTTACATTAAACTTGATGCATTCATGTCAGATTATCAAGATGGCACCGCCCCGGATAGTGGTTTCATCGGCCGCCAGTTCTATATCCCAAGTACTACTCCCGTTGCCGGTAACGGTGACGACATTGTGACTGATGTACACGCCCGGCAATCGCGTTTCTATTTTGACATCAGCCAGGATCTCGACAACGGCGAAACCGTCAAAGCCCGGCTGGAACTCGACTTTATGACAGTGCCAGTGGGTGATGAACGTATCACCAATTCTTATGCGCCACGCTTACGCCAGGCGTATTTCACCTACAGTAACTGGTTGGTGGGACAAGCCTGGTCAAACTTCCAGAATTTAGCCATTTTGCCCGAGTCCGTTGATTTTATCGGTGCGACCGATGGCATCATCTTCATGCGCCAGCCACAAGTGCGTTACACCCAGGGCGGCTTCAGCGTCTCGGCCGAGAACCCGGAAACTACGGTCACGCCGTTTGGTGGCGGTGGCCGTATTACCTCAAGCGATGGCTTAATGCCCGACCTGACCGCGAAGTATGTCGGCAAATCCGGTGCGTTCAGCTACAGTATTGCCGGCTTGGTGCGCCAGCTCAGACATGACGTGGAAGGCGATGGCAATGACGAAACCGCAACCGGTTACGGCGTTTCTGTGGGAGCGAAATGGCAACTTGGCAAGAATGATATTCGCGCCTCGTTCCAGACCGGTTCTGGTTTTGGTCGTTACTTAGGACTTAACCTGTTCAACGGCGCCGTGATTGACGCCAATGGCGACCTGGAAGCTATCGATTCATCGGGCGTGACGCTGGCTTACCGCCATGTCTGGAACGACACCACGCGCACCAACCTGGTGTACAGCCGGGGCTGGGCCGACAACGATGTCACCTTAACCGGCAGCGCCGTGACTGAATACACTCAGCGTATCGGTGCTAACTTTATGTATTCACCGGTACAAAATGTCACTTTTGGTGCTGAATTGTCACGCGCGACCCGCGAAACTGAAGCTGGCGCCGACGGCGATATGACGCGCCTGCAGTTTATGGCGATGTACAGCTTCTGAGAAAACAAGAGCGCTGGTGGATATTAGTTAGTGGTTATTGGTTATTGGTTGCAATAACTAATATCTGATAACCACTAACGCAGTTGCTCTTACAGGTTTTTCAGTGGCACTGGGCGGCCGAAGTAATAACCCTGCATATAATTACAACCCAGATCCGTAACAAACTCCGCTTGCTGGGGCGTCTCGATGCCCTCAGCAAGTACCGCGAAATCCAGACTCTGGGCAATTTTAATCACGCTATCAATCAACACCCGGTCACTCTTGTGGTGCCGGATACCAGCGATGAAGCTGCGGTCAATTTTAACCGTATCTATCGGCAGACGTTTCAGGTAACTCAGGCTTGAGAAGCCGGTACCGAAATCATCAAGGGCAATCGTCAGGCCATGCTGACGCAACCTCTGCAGCCGTTCGATCGCGTACTGGGTACCTTCCAGTAGAATCGATTCCGTCAGTTCCAGCTCCAACCATTGCGCATGGCAACCAGTTTCCGCCAGCGTATGCAAAACGAAGTCGACAAAGTTAGCGCGATTAAAGTGTAACGCGGAGACATTGACCGACATGCGAAATTTGCTTTCTCGCTGCTGTAATTTCACTGCATCCTGACAGGCGCGGCGGAACACCCATTCACTCAGGGGAACAATTTGTCCGGTCATTTCTGCCAGCGGAATAAACTCGCTTGGCGGGATATAGCTGCCATCAGCTTGCTGCCAGCGCAATAACGCTTCCACTTGTATTGCCCGCTGATCATTACAACGCACAATCGGCTGATAATGGAGTTCAAGCTCATCCTGCTCAATTGCTTCCTGCAAACTACTGCGCATGGCTGTCGTCGAAAGCAAGCGTTGCGCCATACTCTTGTCGTATTCCTGCACGTGGTTATAGCCCAGCCGTTTTGCCTGATGCATGGCCATATCTGCACGCTGAATTAATTCCAGCGGCGTACGCACATCACCGGTCTGGTGCGCGACACCGACACTGGCTGTCAGATAGATTTTGTGTTCATCAATGAGGTACGGCTGGGCAACAGTCAGCATGATATCCTCGGCCAGCGTGCTCACCCGTTCCGGGAAGTTGACTGCGCCCTGCAGCACCATAATAAATTCATCACTGGCAAAGCGCGCCAGCTCGCTGCGCCGCGGTTGCTGGCCTTGCAGACGCTCAGCCAACTGCACCAGAATCGCGTCACCCACGTGTAAGCCAAGGCTATCGTTGATCAGGGTAAAACCATCGAGATCAATAAAGAGTACGGTCACGTCCTGACTATCATGAAAATGTCTGCCAATGTACGCTTCAATGCTGCTGCGGTTCATCAAGCCAGTTAATGCGTCATGATGGGCCTGATAAAACAGCTGACGGCCCTGCACCTCCAGGGTGACGTTACGCTCAACCGCGAGCACCACGAGTAACACCAGGCCTATGCCACCAACCACAATCAGCATTTGCAGGTTCGAGGTCTCCTGCAGATTGTCCAGCTGGTAAAGGTAGGCCATAACAGGCACACCCCTGCTGTAGTACATATCCATGGTACCCAGTTCAAGCCGGATCGCTGTTTCTTCAAGATAGTTACGGGTCGTCTCGCTGACCCAGAAACCAGAGCGATCCATCCAGATACCGGGCATAACCTCGGTGTAGGTTTCAATATCAGTTTCTACTGCGCTGACCAGGCTCGAGTTGAGCATCGCGCGGACATCCAGTATGGCTAGTAAGGAATACACACCGGTATCAATTTCACCTGGCGATTCCACAAAATCGACACCGACCCGGACAATAATCTTGGCGCTCAACTCATCCACCGCGAACATTGGCACAACGATTTCTGGCACCTGCGGATTTTTCTCAAGCGCTTCTCGTACCACGGGGTCAGTCATGACTTCGTCCATGTAGCTGGAGCGGGATGGTTTTAAGCGCTCGAAAACAACTTCGTTATCCGGCGAAACCAGTAACAAAGCCTCCAAAGCTTCGATGTGCTGTAGATAGGCATTGATGTCGACTTCCATCAAGCGGGAGTGTGCAGCGTAAGGATAAAGCTCCCAGCGCTCGCCCAAGCGTTGAAACAGCTTAATATGAGTTTCACCCAAAGCAATACGACTATCACGCAGTTGTTTAATGGTGCGATCGCCCTGGATTTTTAAATCTGACATTTCCGTATGGAACATACCAATGCCGAAAGCAAGCACCAAAAACACCGCAAGTGAAGTAAATCTGGCCGACGCAGCTGACAATTTCGGTAACGGCCGCCGGCCGCGGTAACTGACGCTGTAGATCGCCACCCCGGCAAGTATGCCGGCAACACAAATCACCAGGCTTCCGGTTGGATGCTTGGCAAGTATCGGTGATTTCAGAATGAGGTGCAGTAACAAAACACCAAAAGACAAGCTGGCAACAAGCAGCGCATAGCCCGCGCTAATTTTTATCACTTCCTGCTGCCACGCACGGCGTTGATCGGCTGGCGGGAAGATAGGTATCAGGCTAAGCGTGAGCGGCAGAAATATCAGATACACGTATGGCGGAATTTGTGCGTCGAAGCTATCAAACAGGCTACCCATGCTGCCGTCAATAACTGCCAAAACGGCAATGCCGCCAAGCAAAGAAGAGAGACGCCGATAATTAACCCTATCGCGCTTATAGCTACGCAATAAAACACTGGCACCAATAGCAATCATCATCACCTGAAATGATGAGCTGATGGAGTGGTACAGTAATTGTTGTGTTGGTTCGAGCAGGCGATACCCGAAGATTAGTGCGCCAGCAAAAAACAGTGCCGTCGCCGTCACCAGCTGTAAAACAGCTCTAGCCTGCAAGTCAGTATTTATTATATTCATCGGCCAGTTGTCTATACGTTTTTGTTAACGTTCAAGCCATATAAACACACTTTTTTAAGGTTGAATAGCGCTTTTAATTTAAGCGAAAGCTTAACCAAAGCACTTTCAAACGGCTTAAATTTCGTCCAACTCGCCAAGTTCGTCCGTTGACAACTGCTCCAACCAGAACAGAAGTGTCGTATTTACTGGGCTGTAAAGTAACTGCGCCGGGTTAATAAATGTCACTGAAAAAAAGCCTCGAAATGTCACAGAGAAATCATTTATACTTCACAATACTAAAACATTCTAAGCGTTTGGAATAATAAGAATAACAAAGGGAAATCAAGACTATGCTCATCCTGAGTCGGAAGGTCGGAGAATCATTAAAGATTGGTGATGATGTCACCATTACCATTGCGGAAGTGCGTGGCTCGCAGGTGCGAATCCAAATTGAAGCACCGCGCGAAGTGGCGGTGCATCGTGAGGAAGTCTACTACCGAATTCAGCAGGAATTAGCCGAGCAGAACAACTAAACCCGTAGCCCGTAGTTCTACTACGGGTCTAAGCGTCCATCACCTCAATACCCATACAAACCCTTACGCCAATAGCCATGTAAAAGCACATGCCGCCCAAGAGTGATGCAAACACAAAAAGCGGCACTCGCACAGGGTACATCCTCCTTAATTTAGGAGGTAAGCACTAACACAGCCTCGTTGTAATTATGTTTATTGTTTAAGGAATAAACGTATACCCCCTTCATAAAGTAAAAGCAGCTCAACGACAAGTAGCCAACGCTAGAACACCTTGATCTCAAGGCTTTCGCCCAAAGGTAATAGGGAGTACGCAAATTCACCGAAAAAGATAAGCGAGGTTCCAGATGCAAGTAGCAGTGGTCGGAGCGAATGGGAAAATAGGTCAACAGCTCGTGGAGTTGTTGCAGGATAATGCGGAGCACGAGGTTGTGGCGCTGGTGCGCAAAGAAGAGCAGCAACAGCAATGGCAGGAAAAAGGCGTAGAAGCGCGTCTGGCGGATCTGGAGGGGACGGTGGCGCAGCTGGAAGATGCTTTAGCAGGCGTTGACGCCGTCGCCTTTACCGCAGGATCGGGAGGCAATAGCGGTGACGATAAGACGTTGCTCGTCGATCTCGATGGCGCAGTGAAAACCATGGAAGCCGCGCAAGCCACAGGTGCTAAGCGCTTTGTGATGGTCAGCGCCTGGCAGTCCAACAACCGCGAGAACTGGGCAGATGAGCTCAAGCCCTACTACGCCGCCAAGCATTACGCCGATCGCGAGCTGATGCGCAGCGGTTTAGAGTGGACCATCGTCCGACCCGGCGCGCTCACCGATGACAAAGGCACCGGACGGGTCGACATTGGCGAGCATCTGCCCGCCGGCAAGATACCGCGCGAAGATGTGGTTCACGTGCTGCTGGGCTGCCTGACGACCGACGGCATGGTCGGCAAAGCGTTTGATGTGATGTCTGCGGATTAAACTTGTGTTAAATCGATGGCCCGCAATGATGCTGCGGGCTACGATACTCCGTTTGTTTACACGGTACCTAAAAACTCGTCGGCAGACTGGAACCCTTCACGTTTCTGACAAATTTTAAACAGCCGGAAAAGCTTCTTAGCTGTAGCGTTACCATTGCGGCTGACCATTCGGCGTAATCCTGACTCTTCCACTTCGAGCTCTTTAGCGACATCGCTAAAGGCCTGAGTTCCATTTAAGTAGTCGCGCAGCAACGCATTACCTACGGCAATATCGTTTTCGAGATACGATTCTAATGCTTCTAGCAGTAACGCCTTGCGGTACTCTGGATCCTTGCAAAGTTCCATAACTGTTTCTTTGAATTCACGTGTTAAAGCCATACATTTACCTTCACCCGATTATCTTTTAACGAAATTAACCAGTCTTGAAATGGGCTTCTGCCGGCCTCGTCCGTGTATTCCTGAGCTTTACGCTCAACAGTTGGTGCAGCTCTCATGCTAAGTCCTTTTACGCATAACGGGAATATAATACCATTTATGGTATTATTCAACTCCTTTACAAAAATAAACTTCAAAGTGAAAAAACGGTAACCGGTAAAGGTCAGCGCGCCAGCCTAACTTACGGAAGGCGAAGCTACTGATTGATTGATGCCCAATGTGTTATTTCTTAATGAGGCAATACGGACCGGCCACCGTAATTGTCGCTTAATATTTGAAGTGCCTTAATTCATCTTAAGTACGCAACTTTACTTAAGTACGTTAAGTGTGAATTGCATACAAACTGCCTGATGCCAAGCCTCTGTAAAATTCTCCCGCAATTGAAGCTTCCGTTTTGAATTCGCTAACCTATAAACGCGCTCTAGAGAAACCAGTCGTTCACGCCATCCATATTCTATTGCTAAACGCATTGGGTGCTTATCAGGACTCGCCAGAAACCATACATCTTGATCTGCTAAGAAATGCGCTTGAGTCAAAAGGTGAAGTTCTCCCGCATCAACTTCACCAATGCCCGGTAACGCCATTGATGCAACCACAATATCTTCGTCGGTAGGACTAAAGATTTGCATCCTTTCGCGAATAAGCCCTTCATCAATGTTTTGCCACGGATCACGGTTCTGTGCACCTGTTTGCGTTTCTTGGACACACATTTCAACTGTAGCTAGACTTAAACATCCAAGCATTTCATTAAGAATCGATGCACGATGCGCTTCGATAATTACGTTAGTGTCGACTAAAATCAGGTCTTCCCTCTCCATCTGTTACTCCCTTACCTACATATCGAATGGTGCGTCCATGCCATGTTGGTGATATGCATCGTGTAATGCATCTATCGAAATGCCAAGTAACGTCGCTACGCGACGAACGGAGATAAGCCCATGCTCGATACCTTTCGCTATCACGGACAAATAGGAGTGGCTCATTAATGAATGAGGTTTTAGGTTTTCAGCATCACCATTACCTGGCTCTCGCTCTTGTTTCAAAAGATGCTGTGCATCGGCATTCGTTAAATTCCCCAGAGAAACTAATCGCCAAACAAGCGCATCAAATGAAACCTCGAAATTATTGGCAACGGACGTTAACGATTCTAGCGTAATATCGTCGGTTATCGCTGTTTGCAACGAATCGGATGGCATAAGTAACGCGCCAGCAAAGGCATCAGCAAGCTGTTCAGTTCGCGAGCGTTTGCTATTTCGATTGAGCTTCACTCGGTCGATGTGCATAGGCTTCATCGTTCGCCACGTCAAGCAATGAAAAAGCTCGTGGGCTTTGTCAAAGTTACGCCGACCGCGGACTTGCTTTGCGTTTATCACTGCCAACAACGCTTCATCAGAAACCATCGCTGCGCCTGAAATAAAATCTGGCAGCTCAAGGTAGATACAGTCAATGTTCAAGACTTCGTAGAGTTTGTTCAGAACTTTACCAGGATATGGACCAAGGTCATGCTCAAGCACTAGTCTTTCGGCCGCATTTTGCGCGTCTTCGTAAGAGTTTTTCTCGCCCAAGGGTAGAGACGAGACTGAAGCTGGCGCAATGTTGAGCTTTCGTCGTAAGGTCGTCAACAGATTAATAATATTGCGTCCGCGCTGCTCAAACTCAGCAAAGGCTGTATGTTCATCATTAGTCCGCCAGCTAAACTCAACATCTACAGCAGGCTCAAATGCATCGAGAAATGCCGTCGGTTTAACATTCAAAATTTCAGCGAAGCGAATAAGTTCTTTGGGCTTGACCATACGCTCACCACGCTCAATATCTGAAAGTGTCTGCCGCTGGTTAAACGCCATTAATTCACTCAGCTCTTGTTGCTTTAGGCCACGAGCCTTTCGGAAGTAGTTAATTCGCTGCGATATCAGTTGTTGCTGTTCGGTGTGACGATCCATGTGTGCTACCTGAAGAAAATTTAAACATATTATACCTTGCATATTTAATTATGCAAGATTGTTCTCGCTGAGATGATTTCGGTGCCACCGAACAGGCATTCCGCCCAAACAATTAACGCAAGCGGTTCATCAATTCTACGAATAACTGCTGCTTAGAATGGGGGTATTACAATCTGCAGCTTGCGCCGCAAACGTCGCGTTGGATGGCAGTAACAATACGGCCGAGAAGAAAGACTAATGCATAAACAACGACAATATTATGGAGTGAAATTTCATTGCAACATCCCTTGTCTTAATAACCTTTCCATATCACCGACAAAACGTCTCGCGCACGAGACATTCCTACATAAAGAGACGCTTTTGGTGCTCCAGACTCTTCTAATGCGGACTGCTCAACATCAACCAGAATAATTACGCTATTCTCCAATCCTTTAAAGTTTGCCACTTCACAAAAAGATAGCTCCGCTGGCGGGAAACTCTCAATCGAATACGCATCGACACGCTGAGTCAGCACCCCATAACTGTCGCATAAATTTGAAGCAATGGACTCGTGCCAAGGTAACGGAGATAAGAGCGTGATATTGCGGGTCTGGATGCCATTTTCATGCAGAAAGACAATTTCGTCATGTAATAGCTTACAAGCCTCTTCTTGCGACTTGGCAAGTAGCTCTCTAACCTTAGAACCCTCGCCAGTACCGACATTTCCCATGTCCACACCGAGCTTGTTTTGTACGACAGACAAAATCTGTTTTGTATTCCGACAGTTGGTGGTCAATGGCAGTTTTATCGGGGAGAATTCCTCCAAGTAAGCAAGCCCTTCTGCAGTAGTGCTGCCGACGAGTCCTGATTGATTTTTTGCATCATGGAAGGCATACCAGGAGCCATGCTTAAAACCACCATCCAAAGCATCCTCTATTTCAAGAATATCCTCTATGTTAAAGAGGTCTTGTCCTTCATCGAGAATAATCACGTCAAACTGTGACTTGCCTGCAAAATCTCGCTCTCTTTTGAAGCTTTCGATGGCATATACCTGCACCGGGAAGTCGGTTAGGAGCGCTTTCAAATACGACCGTAAAAATGGAGATTTACACACCAACGCTACTGATTTCCCCAAAGCACTTAGTCTTCGAGATAACTCAGCAGCAAGAAAGGTTTTACCCGTCCCAGCACCACCAAAAAAAAGTCCGCGGGGGTTATACTCAGCGAAATCTAAAATTTGATATTGCTGTTCAGTAAGCCCAACCCGTGATTCATCATGGCGTTCTAATTTTTGCCCCAGACTTTCGGCGTATTCGACGGTCGGTCTGATAAAATGCTCAATAATCTTGAGCTCATCAGTCGAAAAAGTCCTATCATTAAAGTCTTTTTTACGCCAAAAACTCATCAATCCTTTTAGCCATCTTTCGACATTTTTAGTGTCAGCCCTATCACATATATGCGCTCTCTCCCATTCTGAACCTTTTGCACTCCAGAATGAATCAGGAAATATGACACCGTATCCCATCGAAATAGTGTGACCATAGTCGACGACTGATTTTATCTGTCCGGTGTCTTTAAGCTTGTTGTAAATTGCTTGCATGGCACCGTGAGCTTGTTTAAAAGGATCGCTTATATTATGAACTCCTTCATTATTCTCTGACGTCCACCGCCCTCCAGAAACACTTATACCGCCACCTTTAACTTCGATTACGTACAAACCATACGGTGACAAGACTACGAAATCTGCCTCACCAAAGCGTTTATATTCATGTCTAGTTAAATTAAGCGAGTGAAAACACACGAAGTCGTTACGATCAACAAAACACTCTCTTAGTTTATTAAAGATCGTCACTTCGCTACGGGGCGGCCTATTTCCGTTCGGGCCGAATAGAGGGGTAGATGGAATCATTCTCATAGCTGTCGCTCGCGACCACGCTGGGCTTCCCCATATTTTAATTGTCTTATTCGGTTCAGCTCTGCAAAACAATCAACATCGAATTTAGGTAGCGAAGGAACATCCTTACCGCCATTAGCTTTCCAGTGGAAGACCATCATGGCTTGAGATGCATCCCTCTGAAACATTGGTACTTTGCGAATTTCTTGGTAGCAGCCTCGGTACTTATCACGTAAACCAAAGAAAAAGCCCAACACCAAGAAGTCTTTCTTATCCAGAATGTCGCACAATTTTATGTCATTGATAAACTCTTGAAAGTCAGTACGATAATCAAGTACGACACAGTAAAGTCGGAAACGAGAGGCTGCTTTTAGCTTTGCCATGTATTCCGAATAAATTTCTTGATTGGCGCCATTTCGCAGGATCTCGAGTGATTTTTTCACTTCTTGAGCCGCTCGCATTTTTGACTCTGTTGCCCAAACTTTTGGATTTGAGAGAAAGTCGGAAATTCGCTTGTTATTGATGACTGCTTTAGCTAACTCAAGATATTCGCCTTGAAGATCAGCCTTCTCCTCCAAAACACCATCAATGCTCGACGTTTGCGTGAGATCTTCTAACCAATCTTTTGGTGTCAGCGCACAATGCGCCAATAGCCGACCGTAGAGTTCGAGAAACTCTGGATATAAATAGGTGAGGAACCGAGTTACCAACAAAAGTCCGCCGAAACTTTGCCCAAGTAACACTTCCTCAGTATTATCATCGAATAAACTTGAAGTCGTTTCACCTGCTGACAACGGCTCCTTCACAAGTACTTCAGCTCCGACAGTTTCGCCTTGTTTTTCGGGATATAACGAAGCTTCAACTCTCATTGAAATACCCTTGACAACAAAACCAGCGTCAAGCCCCTCATACGAGCAAAAGAGTTCCTTCGATTTTTGTTCTGGAAAGACAAAAGTTACCGCCGACACTGAAATCTCTACAGCCATATCTTTATGCTTTCCTCTCGAACTAATTAGTTCGCTGACTTCGTCACACAACTCTACAATACATATTTCACCTAAACGGTCTTTGAATTGAGCGCTCAGTGATTCGAGCATTTTCTTTTTGCTAGGCATTTTTGGCCATGGACCAACTGGGAATAGGCCGCTTTTAACATAGTGACGGAGTTCGGTGAACTCATAAACACGATAACGCTTACTCATCTAGGTTTCCTATCTGCATGAGTTCTGGCTCACTCGGAAGCCTCTCCATTAACTCTCGATTTTCTTTTTGGTTTTTAAGCAAAAAAAGCTTCTCTTTCGCACGTGATGCATTAACGTACATCGATTTTCTGAAGGCTACCTCATCCACGGAGCTTTTGATTTTCCAAATGCTATCCAAGCAAATATACACAACATCAAACTCAAGACCCTTAACAGATGCATCGCACAAAACCACGATTCCACCATTAGCGAAATCAATCTCGACGGAATCATCAGAGTTCTTGTAAGTCGTTACTGGGGGTCTAAGATTATCCAGTTGCATGCCAAGGTTACGTAAGTGGCCAACATAAAACTCTAGATCTTCATGATCACCAACAATTACTCCGATCAATTTTCTGGGATCATTGTCAGCTTCTCTAAGAATTAACTTTATTGCGTGAAGTCTATACTTACACATCAGCAAGGTCGGAACGAAACCAGCAACTCGTGTTGGTTCGTTCGATGGCGGTGTCGACTTGTCACTGTAGAAAAACTGAGAAAACTTGGCTATCTCGTTAGAATTTCGATAATTCTCGCTAAGCGTCAAGACATCTTCATTATCTAATGCTAATGCGTCAATTAATTCCTCACGCGTCGACTGCCTCTCAGTGATGGTCTGATTAAAATCGGCCGCAACAAATATATTCTCAAAACCAACACTTACTAAAAAATTATAGAACCCCTCGGGCATATCTTGACCTTCATCAACAACCAGATAAACTTTTTTATGTACCTGTCCTTGGCCAGACGCACGAACGTTAGATTCCATCATCTCATAGTCGATATCGTAAGCCGATTTGGCATCGGGTAATTTTGGCAACTGCCTTCCTTGCTTCAACTGTTGGTCATAAAATTCACCTAGCCACCTAAATATTGTTGAAGTAACTATTTTTGTCATGGCTTGATCGCCAAATGATCTCTTCATCACTTGTTGACAATAGCTGTGAAGCACTTTGTTATAGGCAAGAAACATCGCATCATCTGATGCACTGATTTGTTTCAATCGCTGCATAACCACAACTGATTTCCCAGTCCCAGGGCCTCCTAGTAGAAGCCAGAAGCCCTCTTTAGGTTTGCCTAATATCTTAAATTGCTCGTCTGATAATTCCGGAAGCCTAAGAATACGTTCTCTCATGGTGTACTTTCCCGCAGAGCCATTTTAAGCGCGAAGTCTTCAAGGCTGGAGATATCATGCTCCTTTGAGCCAGAAATGAGCTTTCTATCAAGCAGTATATTAAGAAAATCACAACTTGTTTCAGGAACTAAAGAGCAGGCATGACATGCTGCCATGTTCAAACTTTCAATACCTTGTCCGCTAGCTTCACTGCAAACGGGGTCAAGCGAGCACCATTCAGCACGCTTTAACATCGCCACGAAATTAGCCAAGAATCGTTTAGCTCTGCCCTGCTCCATGAGCCCACCTAATGTGCCCGCCACATCGGCAGACGTTGTGTAAATGAGCACGCCAGCCATATTTAAAGCTTGGGAACAGTAGATTCTTTCCCGGATAGATGCTGCGGGGTAGCCTGCTGAGGACTCAAGCTCACGAATAAACAAATGAGCAATCGTATGCAGTAACACAAATCTAGGTGTTACCCCGGCGCCACTCAAGCTAGGTAATTCGATAGATGATGCTTCATAAGCTCTACTCAAGTTATCGACATAGCTCTTTACAGAGGCTTGTCGTTCCCACTCACTCAGTAGATCATTATTAATCGAGAAGAAAATGCCCTCTCCAAAAAGCTCGGTGGCCGGCAGCCATGAAGATTTTTGCTCAATATCAGGTGGCACGATCAGAGGTTCATCTCCCCCGCCTCGCTTAAACCCCTTAAAAATAAGGATTTCTCGTAAACGTTTGACGATTACCAAGTTCTCTATGAGTTTCGACACATGTTTATATTGTGGGAACGCTGCATCAATAAGCTCACGAAACATACCCGTTTCATGCTCCGGAACGAAATCCTCATCTTCTTGTAGGTTTTCGATCATTGTGATGAACGCCAAAAACTCCTCTTCCTGCGGATCCTTTTCACTCTCCCACACAGCTGACTCTTCATATTCGCTATCTCTAACCTGCTGAATTGCAGTATTTAACTCATGTGGAGAACAACCGATATTTCTGGCTTCCTGACGTATTCGAGACTCTCTTCGTTTGGGATTGCTAGCTTCGATATCAGATAAGAAAGCCGAACGGTTTCTGAGCTGTGAAACGAGTGAGGTCTCCTCAAGCCTTCGAGATTCTGGCGGTATTACAATTCCTCTAGTCGTAAGGGGAGAGTACGTCGCCGGATTATTTATCTCCGTTACGTAGTATTGCTCATTTTTGCCATCCATCGACTTATGAATAGGCTTGTGTTTTATCGGACTTAACCAAGGTTGCACCTGGTTCACAGAGCCAAGACGCGCTCGAGGAAGTTTTTTCGCCTTTAAGCATTCAGTACAAACAACAGATTCCTGCCCATTTACTTCCTGTAGCTTGAGATAGCTTATATCTCCTTCAATGGTTCTCCTACAGGAGCTGGGTTTGGGGTGACAGAGTGAATGCCAGTCGACCTCACTCAAATAACCGTTATCTCCGATTGCACACCAAGTTACTTGTTGAAGCTCGCCACCACAGGATGATTGCTGACACGACAACTTTTCGACATTGGCATCTAAATTTTGTTTCGCCCAAGGGTCTAAGTGTAAAGCTCCACATTTACGACAAAAGCATGTTTTTGGAAAAACAACAGCTGGTATCGTGCTTCCGTAAACTCGCCCATTATCAATTTTGGAAACAGGAGGAGCCTTGAGCTCGCGTCCCTCAGCAAGTTGACTTGATATTCGTTTCACATAAGAAATTGTTCTAGATGAATCCCCAGCGCTTTCCCAAAACCGAGTATCGCAAATGACTGCAGTTCGATAGTTAGCAAGTCGAACAATTGAGCCTACGCCAGAGTAGCCAAGTAAGTGTGAAAAACGCACCGGTGTATAGTACAAGTCATTTTGCTTCATGACGCTCGCTCCACTACTTGCCCCACGCAGCACAAGTTAGCCTCACTCTCGACATTACGCATCGAGTTCAAAGTAGCCCATGCGCGACCGATGCTACTTAATAATTCGGTCGGCTCAATAAGGTTATTACTAGAGCGGTCTCGGGAAAAATAGACGAGAGAGTGCTGTGAATTTTGTGCCCGATCATGCCACTCTTCGACCAAGTCTTCTAACTGCTTTTGAACCTGTCGCTGAGTTTCAGAATGAGCGCCAATAGCAATAGATATACGGTTTTTTAATTGCGTTAAAGCTCTCTGTATTTCAGGCAAAGACTTATTAAACAGGCCTGCGGCCGCATTCTCGTGCATACCAGGCGCACCATGACGCACCGCAATAACGAGCGCCGCGTGTAACGCCCTTTTCCGCGCCTGATAGGTAAAAGGAGTTACACTAGATGGCTCAACAAAACGGTAAAAGGACTCATGGTAAGTTCTAAAATTTTCATAGTGAGACCAACTTCGCGATTGCCCCTTTAAGTAATTAACCACAACCACACCCGGCGTTGTTCCGCGACCCACCCGACTACTAGCCTGGATATATTCGGCCGTTGTCAGCGGTTGACCGTTAATAATCATTAGCGCAAGGCGGCTCACATCAAGCCCTACCGAAATCATCGTTGAAGCAAGGCCCACATCAACGTAGCGTTCACTCTCTTCAAAACTATGAGATAGTCGAGCGAATGACTTGGGAATTTCTTCAGCTTCGGTTTGACTCGTCAAAGTTATTGTTTTGACCGCACTACGCTTATCAATAAGCGACTGGACGCGAGCTCTAGTTTCTTCATCATTTATTCCTTGCAGGAATTCTTTGAGCGCCGCCTCGAGTTTCGCTCGCGCATCACTTTCCAGCACCGTTGACGAGTTATTTACTGACTTAAGGCTGGAGTGATAAACAAGCAACGTCCACCACGCGTCCAAAAAATCAGAATCACTTTCCGCAAAAGATTCAATCGGCGCAGCCAATGCTGCCGCCATAAGTGGTCCCAGGGATTTCGATTGAGCTATTAATGCCGCCAAAAACCCAACATACAAACGACCTGGCTTTTCTGAGAGCGGCACTTCTCGCGCGAAGTAAGCATCTGTGTGATTCAAACCAGAAGGAGGAAATACCGCTGACTTTCTCGCAAATAACGCTTTTGTTTGTTCATGAGCATTGCGTATTGTTGCTGTTGATGCGACATACTTTATTGTTAGACCCCGCGCTCGGATTAATGCATCAATACCAGCCTCGTACAAACCAAACACCGAGCCTATTGAGCTACTAATTAGGTGAAGCTCATCTTGAATGATTAACTCCGGTGGTCGCCGTTGACCTACCCCAAAAAAGCGACTCGCTCGTCCATCCCACGCCAAGCGCGCAAATTTATCCACTGTCCCTAGCAACAACGTTGGAGGGCTCTCATATAAATTGTCATCCACCACATCAATTGGCAAATCACCATTATTATGGAAGTCACACGCCTCATTGCGACATTGAAAAGACAGACGACCATTTTCAAAAATATAGTTTTCTTTTGTGAATCGGGTATCACACCATGGACACGATGTAAGCACGAGGCGTGAGTACCGTTCTTTATTCCACAACTCTTGTGCTTCTTTATGTGTGTTGGGTGAAGTGCTAGCACCAACCCAAAACCCAGAGGTAAATGGTTCATCTCCGAGTACAGATGGCTGTTTACGACGCAAGAGCTCTAAAGCACAAATAAGCCGGTTTGCACGCAAAAACTGCTGTGATGCTAGCAACCTTAACGTGTAACGCATCATGCAAATCGTCCCGGATCCGGAGCTCGGATACTCCATTCTGCGGAATATGAACAGTATCGCCATTAGCCCCAAGTAGGCTTCTGTTTTACCGCCCCCCGTTGGAAACCATATTAAATCTAATATTTCTCGGTCTTGGCTGTCTTGATTCAAAGTTGACTCTAACGCGACGAGAATGAATCCCAACTGAAAGGGTCTCCATTTAAAAACTTTTAATTCATTTAGATTGCTTTCGTTCTTGTTAACGGTGCACTGATTCACTTGCGACAGCATAGCCACGTTTGCCAGCGCAAATGCTGCCCTTGCAGAAGCACTTGTGCGTAAAAAGCCAATAGCCTTCCTCATACGAGTAATGGCTGCCGTTTGTTTTTGAATAATCGTTGACGCTGATTCCTCGTCCAGTTGCCATTCCTCGTCCGTTAAGGCACCTTTTTCTTTCTCTACCCACGAACCGTAGTTATCAATAAAACTTTCCAGGTCCTCTAAAACCGAAGCTTCAGTTTGCAACGTCATCAGCCAACGAGAATCCAAAACCCTTGACTCACTATCGCCCGTATCAGCTGTCATTTGTGGGATCTCAATCGTAGGCACAAAATCAGATTCTATAAACCAATTATTGTTGGCTAATTTTTCCCACTTTACCGCTGAACCATGCCCTACAGCTAAGGTTTTTACCTGACGATATCGGAATTCAATTTCTCTTTGTTCATCGTCTAGCAAAGCTCTTTCCGTAATTGGATAGCCGGAAAGTGAACCGCTAACAACCTCACATGAAAGTTGAGCCTCGAATAAGCAGTTCTCGTTAAACTCACGATAATTAGATTCTGTGGATAGATATTTATGGTTGTAGAGCGTTACGGTGACTATGTGACCATAAATTAGCGGGCGAGAAGTCAGCGATAGAGTTGCATTTCCATCTAGCACGAGTTTTGTGGTTTGCCCCTGAGTCAGTACAAGCGTTATGTCCTCATCGATTAAGTGTGACTTGGTCCATGCGTCTTTATTCTTTTTATTTTTTTGTCTCGAAACATCGTCACCGCCCGTTTTTCTATGAGTATAAGTGGTCGCACCACAAGAGATATTTAACTCAATTGTGTCGCCAGCAATAAAAAATGAGAATCCCACCGAGCTCGGTGGTTGATATTTACGGAAGGAGTTCGAGCCGCTGCTAGGTTCACTATCAGAAAATTCGTCGACTGTTTCCTCAAGAGTCGGCGCATTGTTCAATGGTGCGAGTATCGCAGTCATATGATGATCGGAGGGTTGTCGCGAGACTAATTCTTCTGCTGTATTAACGCCGCTAATCAACACACTTTTGATATGTTTAACCAATCTGTTGCGCAGTTGTTGCATCGCATTCCCAAGGTTTCATGACGACTTACATTACAAAGCGCCATTTCTAATCGTAGCGCAAAGTGATTATAACAATTAATTAATCATAAATAGATTGGTAAAGAAAGCAACCTGTAGCGGTTCATTACTTCTATGCATTAAGCGACAATTACGGTGGCCGTTCCGTATTAAAAGGCGGTGTACGCGTCGGCGTATACAGTCACCACTGATGTCATAACACACCAAATATCCGCAGAACCGGCGCGCAGAAGCCGTGATTATATTTTCCGTATAAAGTTTGACCATCGTTGACTATTGCATAACGTGCCCGATTTGAAATCATTCGCAAGTTTGTGGACTGCTGCGCTCACACCAAAATATCTAATTTTTTCCGACCCCACGATGTCGCTCTCACTGCCTTGGTTAGTTAACAATTAACTTCACCCAATCAAAGGGTGAAATTAAACCTAAAGAAATAACCAAGAGGAACACAATTATGAAGAACTCAGTGAACACAGCAGGCAAGGCCGGGTGGCCAAGCAAAACTGGCAACAAGTCAGGTGGTGGTCGTAGCAACAATCCACCACGGAAATAATCTAAACAAGAAAGTCGGTGCCATCAGGCACCGACACATGGAGTCATGATGAAATTAAGCAACAATAAACGAATCAATAAGTTAGTTAAAGATTTGATTAAAAAGGGCTGGTGTATTAAAAAAGGCACAAAGCACCACAAACTAGTGTCGCCGGAGGGCTTCACCACAACAATTCCAAGCACGCCGAGTGATTGGCGCGCAGGAACGAATTTCGCAAAGGACATTAAACGCATTCAAGCACGGAGGCACACATGAAACATGCACCCGATCCTACTTTACTTGCACCACTGAACATTCTCAAAGTCTGGGCCGAAGGGTTCGGTATCCAGCTAACAGACGATCAGCGTTATGAAATCAATAATATTCATACAGCGTACAATCGATATGCTCACCTGCCTTATGAAGCAATCACCCACAACCTCAAAGGACTAGTGTCGGATAGTTACTACGAAGCTCTCAAGCAAATTCTTCCATCCGCAGTTCAGAGTTTAATCAACAAGCTCCATCAGACGTGTTTTTTCACAATGACGCCCAAAGAAGTTGAGGACTTTATATGGGGAGAACTCTACGCTATCGAATTCTTCGAAGCATATACTTATCTTCACATGCGAGAGAGCTATCTTCCCTCTGTTTTAAGGATGATGGGCAGCGATGAAGCGCGTCACGCCACTGCAGTTGCGCTAGAAGTTCTAGATGAAGATATTACTTGGTGCAAATTCAAAGCCACTCTCGATAAAGCCGCAATTGATCGGCTTTGGCGTTGGCGTACAAGCGAGCTTGCAAGCATCACAAAACTCAAAGAACTACTGGACTCACACGTCTTGAGCAAAGAAACACAGCAAAAGTATTTCACGATACTGCTGCACGCACGCTTTCTGGACTCGCTCAAACCAAAGCCCAAAGAAAAAGGAAATTCGGAATCCGAAGAAGAAAACGAGTCGAAGCCTAAGTCACCCTCAGAATTGTTGTTCGAGGGCATTCGGTCGCGACACATGAATTTAGATTGGCGTATCTTTTTGCCGTTAAAACAAACGCGCACAGACGATGACAAGGAACAATGCTTGTGGGCCTATGATTTACTCAAGATTTTGCAGCTGGCAAAACAAGACTTCGACAAAGGTTACATTGCGAACGCCTGTAAACGCTATTCAAAATTGCTAAAGCTGAGTGCGTGCTTCCATCCGGATGAACAAGAAAAACTTATCAGCCTTGCACTGATGGTCGCATCAATGAAAGGTAAGAATGGCGATGCGCCATTACTGAAAAAGGCGAAAAACCTCGCGATTGTTTATGGTCTGGAGCAACCACATGACCACATCAGTGAACGCCCTATTCGCGTATATAAACAGCTCAATGATTTTGTGAAACAGTACGAAATTGAGCAATGGCAACGTGATTGCAAACAACTATTCCCGAATGCAAAGGTGGATTACAGCAAAGTGCGCCCTGAGGTGATGATTGCTGGTTTTGAAGAACAAGAGTTTACCGTGGCCAATCGAAAATCGCGTATCGGCGATTCAGAATTTCGTTTGGAGCAGCTTTCCCAAGCGATTCTGCAGCGAGACTATGAATCGACTGAAAAGCTGCTTGCGCAAACAAATCGTCTAGACTTCGGCACACTTGAACGTGGTCATTCACCACTTATTATTGCTTTACAAACCTACAAGCAGTCGAAGTCTAATGCAGATGCAAAAATCATCGCGCTACTGTTTGCAAGGCTCGCAGCAACGCGTGTTGCTACGAACAAAATAGTGGGCACAAGAACAGATAAGCGCAAACTTACACCTTTGGGACTCGCGATTGAGTGCAATCGGCCTGACTTTGTCGAGCAGCTTTTAGCGTTGGGAGCATCTGCAAATCAACGGTTATCAGAGCGATTCGTTCTACCACTCCAATATGCAGAGGAAATGTTTCTTGAATACCAGGCGTTCGGCAGTGAAGCTGAACTAGATGCTGCCACGCAAGTCATCAAGACACTTGTTGAGAATGGCGCTAACCATGAGGTCGAGTCTGTATAGTTGTAGGTAAAAATTGTAGCGGGATACAAACGCCACCTCCCCCCCAGTAGAATTCCGGGCTACATACTAACAAGAGCGAAAGGATATGGAGAAGAAAGGGAACTATTTGTTACGGCATTGGCGCGGTGAGCTGCCGCTGGCGGTGTCGTTTTGGGTAAACGTGGTGCTGCTGAACGTTGTTAGTGTGTTCTTGGTCAACGTGTTTTGGTTGGGCGGGAGCTTCGATGGTATGCACTGGCAAACCTCACAGAACATACTCACCGGCTCTATCGTCGTGGGGTTATCGGTGGGTGTTTGGCAGATTGTCGGCACTTGGAGCAGCGCGACGCGTTATCGGGCAAACGGTGGCAGCGGGTTTCTTGCGGGACTGGTAAAAGTGCTGATGGCTCTGGGCACTCTTTCGCTCGTCAGTAATACCATCCTCACAATGGAGGAATTGAATTTACGCAACGAGAGCGCACGCGAACAGGCCTTCGTCGTCAAAGTTTCCGATAACAAAGAAATCATGACCATTGACGGTGAGATTGGTGTGACGATCTCAGATGAAGTGATTCGCACCCTCGAGCAGCATCCAAATCTTAAAACCGTGCTACTGAACAGTGTCGGAGGCGATTTAGACGAAGCATTCAGAATTGTCGATGCACTTGAAACCTACCAAGCCACCCACCGGCCAATCTCTACCTATGTGCACGAGCACTGTGCCTCAGCCTGCACCATCATTTATATGAGCGGTGCCAAACGGCTACTGAATGTTGACGCCACGCTCGGCTTTCACCAGTTCAGAATGTATGTGCCGAGCTCGTCCGAATACCAAAATATTGCGCGGCTAAACCGAAAAGTAAGTGATTACTTCGCGCAAAAAGGTCTCTTAACAAGCTTCAGGCGGGTGATGTTCCAAGCCGATGCGGATAATATGTGGTACCCGGATTCAGACCTCTTACTCAGTACCAACGTTGTGCACGAAGTTATTTCGCAGGAGTCTGTAGCAAAACGCAACGCAATGATTGCCGCCAATGCCAAGACACCTGACTACCTGAGTATTATCAAAAACAAAGCGCCAACTGAGTACGACGAATTAGTTCGGCTGCTTGATGAGATCCCGCAAGATGAAAACTATTTTAGTAACGTCGAAGTAACGACGCGGCACTATGTATCGCAATTACGCGTCGAGGCGATGCTACGTATTGATGATTTACTTCTTATGAAAACCCTGCTGCGCGAAGTACGCATGTATGCCGCTATGAACAGATCTGATCCAGAACTATGCATTAAGTCACTGTATCCAACGGATTATGGATTCCCCAATTACGACAGCGTCATCCGATATCAGGATGAAGACGAGCTCGTTGCAGAAGTGACCGAGATTTTTGAGCAAGCATTTCAAAGTGACGATGTTTCAGTTAACGCTGACCTTGGACAGTCAGACTTGGATCTCATACTGGCAGATATGGGTGCCCATGCTGACGCGCTCATCTCTATTGAGCCGACGCTTGAAGGGTACAGAGCCCACTGCCAAGCGGTGACTGACTTTTATGAGCGCATTTATGAAACATTGCCGGTAAAGAGAGCGGCTAATCTCACACGGTATTTATTGACGGAGGATGAGTAATGCAATCACTGGAAGTTGTTTTAAACCCTTTAGACTGGGATGGTGTATCGGCGATAGCATCTGTTTTGATGCTTTTCATTAACTTGTTCCTGTTAATTTCGATCATATTTGCATACAGAACGATTAAAGAAGAGGTCAAAAACCGAGACAGCACATTGCTCATTTGGGCCATGGAAGAGATGTCCAAAATAAAACCAGATATACACGTGCTTAAAGACGCTGGCGAATATGCAAGTGGGCAATTAGGCAAGTCAACGCACAAGGTTAAATGGTCTGGTGAATTACGTGCTGCGGCTCAGCGAGTAAGCGTGACTATGCAACGTTTATCTTATATGGCGGAGGCGGATCTCATAAGCAAAGAGCACTTCTCGAACATGTGGGGACCAATGTTTGCTGACGCCTGGAATAGACTCGAACCCTTCGTCCAACATAAGCGACATTTAGAGCGTGAGCCACTCACGCTCGCCGATGGTGCATACAGCAGGAAGGATTTCGAAAAATTTGCGCGCTATTGTGAAGCGTTACGGAACTGACGTCCGCCTCCAAAACAACAACCAAGCTAGTCATTTGAACCGTTTCCCGGTTCAAAAACCCAAAAACGGCACCCACACAAGCAGGTACCGCTTCATTTTGACCAGGCATACGCGATGCAGGCAGGCTTCCCCCGCAGTAGAACTGCGGGCTACGGGTTAGTCACTACCAAACAAATCGCGGGTGTAGACTTTGGCAGCGACGTCGCCGATTTCGGTGGCGATACGATTCGAGATGATGACGTCGGCTTCGGCTTTAAACGCGTCGAGGTCGCGAACGACGCGCGAGTTAAAGAACTCAGCGTCCGGCAATGCAGGTTCGTAGACGATGACCTCGATGCCCTTGGCTTTGATGCGCTTCATGATGCCTTGCACCGCTGACGAGCGGAAGTTATCTGAGCCCTGCTTCATCACCAGGCGATAAACGCCAACGACGCGGGGTGCGCGCTTGATGATGCTGTCGGCAATAAAGTCTTTGCGCGTGCGATTGGCATCGACGATGGCACTGATCATCGTTTGTGGCACATCGTCGTAGTTGGCAAGTAACTGCTTGGTATCTTTGGGTAAGCAATAGCCACCATAGCCAAACGAGGGACTGAATCACCAGTAATGAATAACAAAGATCACGAGTAAACAGCTAAGGGCGGGTCAATTTTACTTTGCCGCTAAGTGGGTCAAAAATTAGATTACCGTTGACATTTATTTTTGTGGATGTCCCAACGTCGACGCAGAATAAATGTTTGGTATTTCGTCTCGTAATTTAATTAGACTTTCCGTAGAACCGTTAAAATTCATTGATACGATTCTGAGATTCTTATTAATCCGAACTTCGATTTTGGATGCGTCCTTTGTCACAAGCAACACTTCACCCATTGTCGCGCGTTTTAAGCCAATAAGTTCTTTTAATTCATCAAATGAAATACCATCACTTACATTCCTGTACTGAACTTTACCCGAGTCACTATCCTCTCGAATGATGGCACTCCATCCGTCTATTTGAGATAAGACATCATGATTATCATACTCAATATCAGCGATGAAAATCGCCTTCATTTGAATTAGACATATTGATATTAAAAGCAACCCTGCTAACAGGTTAATATCCGTAATCGGAACCCTGAGCCAGAAACCAGATAATAATAAAAAAGCAAAGAATAATGGTGCGCCAGCTTCCAACTTGTACCTTCGAAGATGGTAAAACTTATCACTTATTACGTGTACGATAATGAGGAAGAGGAACGCCGCAAGCGCTGCAAACGCAACGAAATATTCCTTACCAAAGATAAAACTAAAAATGATCACTAGAAGCGCTAAAAGCAGTACGGTAACAATATGGTTCATTACTTTAAGCATCGGCTAATCCGCCTTCGTTTATAAGTGAGCTGTATTATCTACCGTAGCCTTATTTATAAATGAGAGCAAAACTTTGCGCTTTCAAAGTCTCTGACTGATTTCTCACCTCAGTTTAGAATCAAAAAAGCGGTACCTGCATCAGCAGATACCGCTTTTCATAAGCGAGCATCGGGCAAAACTACGAGCTTCCCCCGCAGTAGAACTGCGGGCTACCGCACACCCAAACCTGCAGGCATATCAAGCATCAGAACCAGCCGCATCAAGCACCGGAGCCAGCCGAGTGGGCATCAGCGAGAAACGAGCGGATGCGGGCGCAGGCGTGGCCGTCGCCGTAAGGGTTGTGGGCGCGCGACATGGAGGCGTACTCGTCTGCATCGATCAGCAGTGATGTTACCGATGACACTATCGCATCAACCGAGGTGCCAACTAAACGCACTGTGCCGGCGTCGACGGCTTCGGGACGCTCGGTGGTGTCGCGCATAACAAGGACGGGCTTGCCGAGGCCTGGGGCTTCTTCCTGCACGCCGCCGCTATCCGTTAGAACGAGATGGCAATTTTGCATGAGCCATACAAACGGCTCGTAGCCCAGCGGTTTAATAAGGTGAACGTTATCCAGGCCGTCCAACAGCGAGCGCACCGGCTTTTGCACATTAGGGTTCAAATGAACCGGATAGACGAAATGTACATCAGGATGCTCAACGGCTAACAAACGCAGGGCCGAACAAATATTCTCAAAGCCCTGGCCAAAGTTTTCGCGGCGATGGCCAGTAATAAGCACATAACGCGAGTCCTGCAGATCAACGGTCAATCCCGCTTCAGAAAGCTGAGACAAAATAGCTTCGCGCAAGGTATCCGACGCCGAAATCTTTTGCGTCACCCATTGCAGCGCATCGATCACCGTATTACCGGTCACCAGAATAGCGTCATCAGCAACCTGCTCTGCCAGCAAGTCTCGGCGATTGCGCTCGGTAGGTGCAAAGTGCCAACGCGCAAGACGTCCGGTCAGTTGACGGTTCGCCTCTTCCGGCCATGGCGAGTAGAGGTCGTGGGTACGCAAGCCGGCTTCGACATGCCCCACCGGGATCCGCGCATAAAATGCCGCTAGCGATGCAGCAAAGGTGGTTGCGGTATCACCATGTACCAATACTAAGTCTGGCTTCGCTGCAGCAAACACATCGCGCATCCCCAACAGCACCGATGAGGTTACATCGTACAAGTCTTGGCCCGCTTTCATGATATCCAGATCGTAATCCGGAGTAATTTCAAATAATGCCAGCACCTGATCGAGCATCTCCCGATGTTGCGCGGTCACAGCCACGCAAACATCGAAGAAGGGATCAGCTTGCAAGGCTTTTACCAGGGGCGCCATTTTAATAGCTTCGGGACGTGTGCCAAAGGCGAGTAATACTTTCATCAAACTACCTTTTTATTTCGCAGCAGGAACCGCAGCAGCAGCGACAGTCACGCCGCAAAAATCGAGTACTTTGCCACGCACTTTTAAGCCTTTAAATTCATTATGTGATACCAGATACACGACAATATCAGCGGTGTCAGCGACATCATGATAATCGTTGAGTACGATACTTTTATGACGCTTCAGATTAGGTTCGACCGCTAACGCGTCGACATCTTCAAGCACCAGCGACTGGAAAACCGACAGTGCAGGTGACTCACGCATATCATCAATGTTTGGCTTAAACGCAAGTCCCATACAGGCCACCGACGGCGCTCTGCCATGTTCATCACGAAATGCTTTTACCGTATCGAGGATCCGCTCAACTACCCATGCCGTCTTATAATCATTGATCTCGCGGGCAGCACGGATGAGGCGTGCGTCTTTGCCGCCTTCATGCACGATGAACCAAGGGTCAACGGCGATGCAATGGCCGCCAACACCAGTGCCTGGTTGCAGAATATTCACGCGCGGATGACGATTGGCAAGGCGAATCAGCTCCCATACGTCAATCTTAAATTTGTCGCAGAGAATCGATAGCTCGTTAGCAAAAGCGATATTCACATCACGGAAGCTGTTCTCGGTGAGTTTCGCCATTTCTGCGGTGCGGGCATCGGTAACCAGCACGTCGCCTGTAACAAATGAGCGATAAAAATCTGCGACGACCTCGCCAGCTTCACGAGTGATACCGCCGACAATACGATCATTCTCGGTAAGCTCACGCATGATATGACCAGGCAGTACGCGCTCCGGGCAATGGGCAATAAACAAAGAAGAGGTATCTACGCCCTCTTCTGCCAATACATCGGCGACACGTTCTGTCGTACCCACGGGTGAGGTCGATTCCAGGATCACCATGTTCCCAGCCTTTACAACCGGTGCTATGGCCCGAGTTGCGGCTTCGACGTAATCTATATTCGGCACATGACCGTCATGGAATGGCGTGGGAACCGCAATGATAAACACATCAGCTGGTTTTGGTTCTAAGCCGGCAACAAGATTCTTCTCTTTTACGGCTTTGGCAACATAGGCATCGAGTTCTGGCTCTACGATGTGAATGTCACCATTGTTCACGGTATTGACGACATCTTCAGTTACGTCGACACCGAAGACTTTAAATCCCTGATTCGCCAACAAAGCGGCGGTGGGTAGGCCTATGTAACCCAGGCCAATGATACAAATATCCTTTGTCATACTGCTTCCTAATTTTATCTCTGAGCTAGGCTCAAAACTTCACGAATTACAGAACTCGTTTTATCAATCTCATCGTCAGTTAATGTTGGATGCACCAAAAACATCAACGACGTCTCACCAAGCTCCCGTGCAACGGGTAGTGGCTCAGACGGACGCCAACCAGTGTTATCGAACGCTTTCTCTAAATACACTTCAGAGCAGGAGCCCTGGAAGCAAGGCACACCACGGCCAACGATTTCAGATACGATGCGATCGCGTGTCCAACCGTCCGCCAAATGAGCAGGCTCAATAAAACAATAATGCTTATAGCACGCATGCTCCATGTGCGAGGGTACAGCTGGTGTACGTACTACTGAAAACCCAGAGCACGCATTGGTGATCGCTGCTGTATTGCGCTGACGCGCAGCCGTCCAGTCACTCATGCGGCGCAGTTGAATGCGGCCGATCGCGGCCTGCACTTCCATCATGCGCCAGTTGGTGCCGAAGCTTTCATGCAACCAGCGAAAACCTGGTGGATGTTCGCGTTCGTACACGGCTTCGTAACTTTTACCGTGATCTTTAAATGACCACATTTTACGCCACAAAGATTCGTCATTGGTGGTGACCATTCCGCCCTCACCACCGGTGGTCATGATCTTATCTTGGCAAAACGACCAGGCACCGATGTGTCCGATGCTACCGACCGACTTGCCTTTATAACGGGCACCGTGCGCTTGTGCACAATCTTCAATCACATAAAGGTTATGCTTTTCAGCAAGCGCCATGATGGCGTCCATCTCGGCTGGGCGTCCAGCCAGATGCACGACGATGATAGCTTTGGTCTTATGTGTGATTACAGGCTCAATGGTATGTGCTTCGATGTTTTGTGTTTCGCGATCAACATCTGCAAAAACTGGTGTTGCCCCAGCATTAACCACTGTCGAAATCGATGCGATAAAGGTACGTGGAGTGACAATGACTTCATCGCCCTCACCTATGCCGAGTGCGCGCAGAGCAACATCGAGAGCGAGCGTGCCATTGGCCAAAGCGACCGCATAGTTAGAGTCGGTATAAGTCGCAAACTCTTTTTCAAATTCTCGGCATTCGGTGCCGGTCCAATAATTCACACGATTCGATAAAACGACGTCGTGTACCGCCTTGGCTTCTTCTTCGGTGAATAATGGCCAAGGGGAGAATGAGGTATTTAGCATAAACAAATAAGGTCCTAACGTTTGATCAAATTGGCGGGGTTACCGACCACTGTTTGGTTGTCATGAACATCACGAATAACCACTGAACCTGCGCCAACAGTTACATTGCTCCCAACCTTAGTGAGCTGAATAATAGCGCTGCCAATACCAATCCAAGATTTTTGGCCCACGAATACACCGCCACCAAGAGCAGCATTTGGGCAAATATGAGAGAAGTCACCAATAATGCAATCGTGTTCAATGACAGCACCACTATTGATAATCACACCATCACCAATAACAGAGTCGGCATTAATGACTGCGTTCGGCATCACCACTGAGCCCAGACCTAACTTTACAGAAGGGCTAACAGAAGCTGATGGATGAACTAGAGCAGACGCGACGCAAGGAAGTTGCTGTTGGATCGCTTCACGAATACTTGAGTTGCCAATAGACACCACCGCTGCGTCATATTTTGTCGCAGCATCTTCCATTGCTTTAGCAACATCTCCCACAACTCGATAACCGGCGAGCTCTTCAATTTTCTGCCAACGATCATCGTAAAAGACTATAGACTTAACGCCATTAGCACGTGCTATATCAGCTATAACTTTCCCGTGTCCGCTTGCCCCAATGAGTGCTAGCCGCTTAATCATTTTTTCGAGCCTTTGAATTTTTCAGTGGTTACATGGCCATCGGCTGAGATACCCTCTCGAGCGAAAACTTTTTTCACCGTCATGAATAAAATTTTAATATCCAGCCACAGCGATTGATTCTCTACATACCAGACATCTAGTTTAAACTTTTCTTCCCAGCTGATCGCGTTGCGCCCGTTTACCTGGGCCCAACCTGTAATACCAGGTCGAACCTCATGGCGGCGTGCTTGTTCTGGTGTGTACAGTTCGAGGTACTCCATCAACAATGGACGTGGCCCGACTAAGCTCATGTCCCCTTTCAATACATTCCAAAGTCCCGGTAACTCATCCAAACTAGTTGCTCGCAAGAATATGCCAAACTTAGTCAACCGTTCTGAGTCGGATAGCGGCTCCCCTTTATCATCGTTAGCATCTCGCATCGTGCGGAATTTGAGCATGCGAAACGGGTATCCATCTTTACCAGGACGTATTTGTCCAAACAGGATCGGGCGACCATGGTAAATATAAACCAGTAAAGAAACGACAAACAGAACAGGAAGAAGCAGAAGCAAGGCAGACCCCGAAACAAGAATGTCAAAAGTCCGTTTCATTAGTGAACCGCTCCAGTAACCCAACTAAGCCACTTATCAGCTAGATCTCGCCGGTCAAATTTTGACTTCGCTAACATTGCTGCTCGTTGGCCCTTTTCAAGCAAACCGTTCTGATTATCTGTTGCATGTTCCAGGGCATCCGCAAACTCTTTAGGACTGTCCGGAGATACAGCATAACCACAATCATACTCATGAATCATTTCAGCCAGCCAGCCCGGATAATTATTTAGCACTGGTAGCCCCGCTGAAATGTAATCGAAAAACTTATTAGGTGATGTTCCATAATAGAATGCTGGGACATTCGCTAATACTTGCAGACCAATATCAGCGTCGGCCATCAAATCTACCAAGTCTTGCTTGGGAACAGGCTCATGGAAAACAATATTATCCAGTCCCATTACCTCTGCTTGTTTCTGCAAGTTCGTTTTCAGTTTTCCCTGTCCAACCAAGGCAAATTTTATATCATTTCGCCCGCGTCGCTTGAGCTCCGCTGCGCCCTCAAGGACCGAGTCAAGCCCGTTGGCCTGACCGTGTGTACCGGTAAAAATCGCTAAGAAATCATTGTCCTCGATCCCCTTGGGTCTCCATGTTTTATTTATCTGGGAAAATATTTCAACATCACAACCGTTGGGAATAAGCGTTATTTTTCCACGAGGAACTCCACGGGAAGCTATTCCATCAACGATGCCTGGCGATAAACCAATACAACGATGCGCTGAGTGATAACTCGCCCACTCTAAAAGTGACATCCCCCAAAGTACAATAGGATTGGTGATGACTCCCATAGCTTTAGGCAACTCAGGCCAAAGATCGCGTACTTCAAACACAAAGGGTTTGCGACGTAACCAACGCGCGAAAATACCTGGGATGCCTGCGGTTAACGGTGTGGTGGTTGCAAAAACGACATCATAGTCATGTCGGAGCGCAACTCCGATGCTTTTAACCGAAAACTTTAGAAACGTAAGGCTTCGTTTCACAAGCCCATCTGAATTTGAATAAGCTAAATCAAACTCAATAATATCGATGCCGTCTACTTTCCCTTGCCGCTTACCCCGAATAAAAGGTGTCTCGAGCCCTGTGTTACCGCCACCATAACTTCCGCACACCATGGTCACTTGATGACCATTCTGAATTGCGGTTTTTGCCATTTGATACGAGCGGATACCTGATGAACCTTTTGGGGTGGAAAAGTGCTGATGGAAATAAAGAATTCTCATTATGCCCACTGATACTCCATAGTTAGGCTACCTGATTTGGTAAGTGTGACTTCCACAACCGGGACTTTAGATTTATGGAAGTAATAGCGTGACTCCCAGCCATCAACGATTCGAATAGAATCGATTGACACATCGGCTTCAAAAGTCAACGTATGTCGGCCATCAGAAACTACATTGTCTGAACATTTCCAGTCACGTTCAGGACTCAATCGATATCTCGCGACAGCTTTCTGTTTAAAACCGCTGACTATATCTCGGATCACGAGTCTGTATGCGTTTAACTCAACTTTGCGATGATGAATTGCACCAAGGTAGTCCTTGTAACTACACCTAAATTTCTGAACTAACGCATCCTTAGATACCTCAAATTCCGCACCTTTTGCTTTTGGCCAAGCACCCAGCAAAAACCGACTAATTCGTGGCATTTGATCGCGCTCGTCGAACTGAACTGTATTATGCGCTGCCGTGCTTGGAAAGTAACTTTGCCATGGCTCTTCACAGTTATAACTATAACTTCCCGCGTCACGAAGCAGGTTCTCACTGTCGACCCATAAGTCGACATGCAATAAATCGTTTTGGCTTGGGCGAAATTGAAAACGCGGGTAATTTACTATTACTCTTGCTTTTCCACAGCGCATAGCAACGAACCCACCTTTTTCAGCGTGCATATTTCGCGGTATTTCGATCTCTTTTTCCGCAGGTGGGAGATCCAGCCAAAACAAAACAGCTTCACTTTCTTCTGCATTCATAAAATGCTTCATTGGAGAAGCGTCAGCAAAGACCTTGTAGGCCCATACCAGAGAAGGTCTGTAGTCTCTATAATCTGTATTTGTGAGGGGGAACAAGCGCGCACCATCATTTGCTCCGAGATTCGGGACATCCCCAGTCGTTCCATCGGTCATTCCAGCCAACCAATTCGTTGCGGCAAGCGCACGACTATAAAACGTAGAGGTAAATTTAGGAGCTCCAAACCATCCTCTAGCCGTCTCAGAAAACGATAGAGTGTCTAGCATCATTCGATGATAATTGATCGAGTACTGACTAAATGAACCATCGGTAGCGATCAAATATGCTGCTCGATTTTCTAACCATTTCCGTCCTTTTCTGGCCCACTTTGAACCAGCCTTGCTTCCGTGGGCAGCGAGAAATGATCCCCCTACAAACAATGCTGCGGCTTCTGATGTACCGTGGTTATTATCCTGAGCAACGGCATAGCTCATCGTCGGTGCGATTCGCTGCAGGTGCAGTTCAATAAGATTCAAGAGGCCGCTAGGTGGTTGAGACAAGGATCCAGAGATCTTAGCCCCACAAATTAGGTGCATCACGCGAATAGAGGCTTCTTGACCACACTTCCAATTGACGCCGGTGTAGGGTGGATTGTGTTGAATCCAGTCAGCTAACCACGAATTCAGTTGTTGCTCGTACTCTGAGGAACGCGATGGATCATCGACTGCATGAACTCGCGCTAGCTGAACTAGTTTCAATACCCAATCAAACCGTGAGAGTTCCCAAAGCTGCTTTATGTCCCCAACGCTGGTATCAAAATCCGAAATCTCCCACCAGTTTTTGCACTGTTCGTTAGCTTTATCATTAGTAAATGGACTCTCAAACCAATCCGGAGGATGCGTCCGACGCAAAGAATAGGTTTCTGAACCGAACAGCTCTATTTTCTCATCATCCACTTCGTATCTTATAACTATTGAGGTGTGACTAGAAATATCATGAGACAGGGTTAGGAACGGCGCATGGGGAACTTCAGCCTTAAGCTTATGAACCGGACTTAAACCCATCCGAATCGAAAAACGATACCATGCTACTCTGAATAAATTCGCTAGGCCGAGACGACCCAGCGTTTTTAACTTAACGAGTTTCACAGAATTAGCTTTGCTTACGGAGTTGGTCTGCGGCTTCAAGTGTAACTCGTGCCACTTCGAAAAGCTCACTTGCCGGAATGGGGCTTGGTTCACCATTGCGAATAGCATCTAGAAATGCTTTAGCACAGGCTTCTTGACCTTTGTCTTGACGCCACAAGTTCATTTTTCGGAAACCTGGCCAATTATAACCCTTCAACTTTCTGAAATTATCGAGCTGTAATACGCGCCCCGCGGCAAATACCTCGACACGTTCTTTAGGAAAACTGCTGGCACCATTCGCGAAATAATGAATGGTTGCAAGTGACCCGTCGGCAAACCCTAGGGTTATTGATGCTTTATCTTCAGTAATCTCACCGGTATTAGTGTCGCCCATACGTCTAGACTGAACAGAGATTATGTCCGACCCCACCAGGAAGCGTGCGAGATCAATAAAATGACATGCTTCTCCGATGATGCGGCCTCCACCAACTTCCATATCTTGCGTCCAATGATCTGCGGGAATAGCCCCGGCGTTCATAGTTAAAATAAGGGTTTTGGGCTGCTTTACTGGTTCTAGAAGCAATTTCATCCTTTGAACTTGCGGAGAAAAACGACGATTGAAACCGACCATGAGCAACGGCGGCGTTTCTATAGCTTCATATGCGGTTTTAATCTCACTCAACTCATCAAAATTGATCGCTAAAGGTTTCTCTACAAATGTGTGCTTTCCAGCTTCCACCGCTTTCTTAACAAAGCGTGCATGACTGTTGTGACGAGTGACGATCACGACTGTGTTCACATCTTCACTGGCTAGCAGGCCATCGGTATCGGTTGTAGTCTCTTTAAATCCGGCTTTCTTACCATGAATGACTCCATTGATCCCACTGGATGTTGCGATCGAATAGAGCTGTGCATTAGCAGCCTTAAACGCAGGTATTAGCATACGAGAAGCATAATTTCCTGCACCTATAAAACCAATAGAGGGTTCCGTAGGGTTATGTTGGTAATTATTGTTAAAAACGACCGTAGATCTATGGCGCTCTTCTACAGGGTGTTCATACTTCAATAATATTCCAAGTGCGCTCTTATCGTTGCTTAGCGTCTCATAAGCTTTATCAGCCTGATTAAATGCGTAACGGTGCGTAATTAATGGCTTCACATCCAATCGGCCTGACGCCATCATATCGAGAATTGCTTCGAAGTTACGTTGTTCTGTCCAACGAACAAAACCTAATGGATAGTCCTGCCCCTTCTCTTCATAATTGGGATCATAACGACCTGGACCATATGAACAAGAAACTTGGAACCTAAGTTCTTTTTCGTAAAAATCAGCGCGATTAAGCGCTAACCCTGTTACTCCTACTAGAACTATACGGCCACGCTTACGACTCATTCGGGCGGCCTGAGTTACTGGATCTGAAGACTTAGTTGAGGCAGTGATTATGATCGCATCGACGCCATTTCCTCGACTGAATCTGATGCCTGCCTCCACTGGGTCTTCCCCCTTACCAAGATTACAAGTTTCGGCTCCAAATAGTCTGGCCAGAGCAAGCTTAGATTCATCGAAGTCTATCGCTAATACGCGACATCCATGCGCTCGCAGCAACTGGACGGTTAGCAGACCAATTAATCCAACACCTGTTACGGCTATGGTCTCACCCAAAGTAGGGTTGACCAACCGAATACCTTGAAGACCAATACTTGCTACAACTGTAAATGATGCTTCGTCGTTCGAAACGTTGTCTGGAATTTTAGCGCAGAGGTTCTTGGCAACACGAACAACGTCCGCATGAGGGCCGTTCGATACAACGCGATCACCAGCCTTAAAATCATTACAGTTCATCCCAACTGAATTGATAACACCTACATTGCAGTAACCAAGCGGTAGCGGTTGCGTTAGCTTGGATCTAACAGCACCAATCGTAGTGGCTAATCCGTCTGTTTTAACTTTTTCAAGCACCATTTTTACCTTGTCAGGTTGCTGCCGTGCTTTGTCCAGAATAGAAGCCCTTCCGAAGTCGATTAAACTCCGTTCTGTTCCAGATGAAATAAGGGATATTTTCGTTTCTGAAATAATTGAACCAGCGACTAAAGAGGGGCTCGGAGCTTCGGCTAGATAAGAATCTCCGTTCCCAAGGTCTTGTAAAACTTGCTTCATGAAATTAATACTCGTCTATTCTGTTGTCATGATATTAACAGAGATGTGGGGCAAAGTTTGCTTAACTCAATTTATTGTATAGTTGTCGTAAGGCATTCTGAGAATCGAGGTCTTCGGATGCTATAGCAAAGTTAACATTCGGCTCTGAATTAAGGTATAGATGCCAATTCTCAATTTCCGAGATTGGAAAAATAATTGTACCTGGATAGCGTTCACAAACGTCAGATGCTAACACTTTAACTCCGAGAGTTACGGCATCAGCTACTGCGATTCCAAAACTGTCTTCCGAATTCAAACGCACATAAAAATCTACTGACATTTGAAGCTCTAAGAAAACTTCCTGACTCCAGGAGTTAGTGATTAGCAAATTTTCAATATTGGAGTATTCAGTCTTTAGCTCTGATATTAATCGAGCTGATTGCTCGCCGTAAATAACAATTATCCCAGCAAACAACTGACCACTTTCAGATGCTAAAAATCTTATCATTTCCTCAAAGTTATAAACTGAACGCCAGTAGCCAGAACTTAGTAAAATTTTTCTATGTTTGCTTTTATGGAGTTTTAACCATTCACTTATGCTCGTAGGTAGTTGAGGACTTAATTGTTTTGATGGGCGTATATACGTTGAGAAATGTTCGACTAATTGACTTTGGTATTGGAAATGATCATAAAATGATCGTTGGCTCTCCGAAATTGAGTGGACAACATCAAAACGTTTTATAGCTCTCTTTAAGATCCACTTTGTTAGTTTATTACCTCGCTCATATTCCTCTGCTATGCCTCCATTATGCAAAGTTAGTATCCACTTCGATTTTTTAGGTAGAATCAAAAATCCAAATAACGCCTTTAATGTTGAGAAGTTGAAGTGCACAAAGGAATATTGATTACGCAAGAGGAAAATAAAGAGGCAAGCAAATCTTTGTATCGAGCTTCCTCTACAAGTTGATATTGGCACTTGGTTAGCTGTACGTACTTTAGAGTCACTTGGATAAAGATCAATGACGACGTCATTATTCGTAAGTACATTTTCCAATAACCGATAAATAAATGTAGAGACGCCACCTACAGGCAAGGGAAGGGCGCCAACAATAACACCTCTATATCTTGCCATTAACGACTTCCTCATAAACCTGCTTTGTATGTTGAGCTACAGCCAACCAAGAGTATTTATCTGCAATATGAGAAGCCAATTCCTCTTTTTGTCGCTGAGATAAAGGGTTGTGCCAAGCATCCGCTAACTTGTCCGATATATCGCGCTTGTCATATGGGTCTACATATCGTGCATATTCGCCGAAATACTGTTCTGCTCCCCCAACCTTTGTCACAACAATATTACCGCCTTGAAGACCTGCTTCAAGAGCTGATATCCCAGGCGTTTCGTAGAATGAGGGTAGTGCGAAAACACGACACCTCTTATATAGAGCACCCAACATCACATCATCATTTGCTAAGCCACCTAAGAATTTTACAGATAATCCCCGTTCAGCCTTCTTCTGTATTAGATCAAAAATGCCTTCGTCTTCGATCGGTCCGGCAATCACCAATGGAAAGCCATTTTCCAAACACGCATCTGCCAATCGAACAAGATTCTTACGTTGATAAACCACACAGGAACTAAACACAAAATCATCAAAGGGCAAATTCAAATCTACTTCATCCAAATTTGAGTTCTTAAATCTATTGTCGGCTCCGTTCGGAACCACCAGCATTTTTTTAGGGTCAACTCCAATAGCCTTTCGAAGCCATTCTTTTTCTTGATTAGTGTTCGGGAGGATTACGTCAGACAGCCTACTTAAGTCCCGACACGCAACAACATCGTTAAATATCTTAAACGGCAACGCATCAGATAAATTTAGTAACGTCCTAATAAACACGGGCTTGCTTTCTCGCCACATTACAGATGAATAAACCAATGGTTTGTTTAGCTTCTTAAGGGCAATCCCCTTAAAGTATGTTGGTGAGTTCATGCTGAAAATGTGGCAAAGATCAACTGACCGTAGCTCCTCGAAATTGGCACCCGTAAAATAAGTAATTTCACATCCAAGCTTTTCAAGTTCTTCCGTAGTCCTTTCGAACTGCGTACGTAACCCCCCTGCTCGAGTGAACGTCAAATCCGGAAGCGAAACAGCTACTTTTAGACTCATTGGAGTACCTCACTTTCTATTCTAGAGCAATTAATACGCTTGAAAGCCAAACAGAAACTTATTGTCAGTAGAATCAGTGTTGGCAGGAACATTTTGGTCGTACTTATCAGAGAAAGGGCTAAACTTGCCGTAAGCATCGGAATCATAAAAAAAACAACTTCTCTAGCGAATCTTACACTCATCAAAATACGCACATACATTAAGCAAAGTAAAAAGACACCGATAAAACCTGAAAAATACAAAACAAATAGATAATCACTATCCAAAGTTATTCCATCTTGATAATTGCCATAAGAACCAAGCAAAATCTCCAAAGCAGAAATTTCCTCGATTAACTTAAACCAAATTTGCTCGCGCCCTGCCAAATTAATATTTGATATATATCTAGAGATATAAATATCGGTACTATTAAGAGTAAAGAAAGCGAACGTTATCATGATGAATAAAAACAAAAATCCTAAACCGGATCCTTTCCGCAAATGTGTTATATTATAAAAAAGGTTTAAAATAATGAAAACCATTAAGATGATTAACGCCGTCCGAGATCGAGATAAAAGTATGTTGCAAATAAGGAATGATAAAAGCAAAACATTAAGCTTCTGCTTGTTAGCCTCGGACATTGATAGAACTATAAAACAAAAAGCACTAAAAACACCAAGAAAGTTGGGGTTTCCTAGAAACGATGAGGGCCTATCATTATAGTATTGAAGCATCGCACTAATCTCGGCATACGACAATCCATAGTTGCCAGCAAAAAACCGACTTACATCTGAATTGATGAGGGACAAGTATAATCCTAAAGATATTACAACTACGACCAACTGTAGTATGCGGAGGCTGATAGGAAGAAACGTCTCCCAATTCTGTTTTGCAAAACCCAGCAACAAAGGGATAGTTGTCAACCAAATCAATATTTTCAATACTGCCCAAAAAACAGAAAACTCATAATCCGTAATAACAGCGTTAATGGTAAGGGACATTAACATCCATGACGCCCCGAGAAAAATGATAAACATAAAACTATTGTTTTCTCGTTTGAGAATGCGCGTCGAACTCAACATCACTGCCAAGTAAACCACTACTAAACCGATAAATAGAAATACATTAAAAACTTCGCTTATGATGGGTTGCGGAGTTGCAAGCGGTAGTACAAGCGCAACTAAAAGAAGGATTATATTCTTAATATTCAACTTATCTTCTCAAATATTTTTATTAACAAATCGCTGTTTTCGTTTAACGCCGTTTCAGTATCGAGCGTTAGGCTGTATTTGCAGAGTGAGAAAATCTGGTCATTCCATTCTCTAAGTCCATATCTAGCCGATAGTTGTGTGAGCTTCTGGTCTATAGGAACAATAAAGCATGGAGCTTGTAGCAACATCGAAAAAATAGCGCCATGAAAACGCATTGATATCACAAATTCAGTGTCTTCCAATTGACATATGAAATCACGCATTGATTCGAGTCTAGGATTCCAAGTAGTTATATTTACTAGGTCCGGATATCTACTCTGCAAGCCTTCCGCGAATGATTTCCATTCTTGGTCTTCAATTAAACTATAAAATTGAAAGTTAATGCCCTTCCCGTCTTCCAGAACTTTGCCACAATACCTTTTCAACTTAAATGATAGAAGTTTGCCATTTTCTGTACGGTTCCAATCTCTTGGGATCACGGTTAGATAAGTTTTACTTAAATCACTTGTATTGACCGGTGGTTTATTACCGTTTGTTTTCAGATAATCACTAAACTCTCTTGTCAGACACAAATCATGCATTAGAAATGTGTTACTTACGTTGATTTCATCTAGACAGTCCAGAGACTTCACGTCCCGTACGCCGATGATTTTTGTATTCGACGCGATATCACGTACCCTACTCAGCTGCAGTTTATTTCCATGAAACGGACCGAATCCCATGCCTAGCATAATTATATCTGACGTTTTGGAAGCCTTTCTAATTTTTAGCATACTGTAAAAAAAATCGTACAATACTTTTGGTTTCTTAATTACTGAGTACACTTTCTTAGAAAACCGTATAATCTTACTTTGGGATTGAGCGTTACTATACGAGTAAAATAACGTTCCACCACCATAAATTATTGCCTCATAATCCGCTGTAGTATCATGTGGCATAAAATTTAGTTCGCGGAATATCATCGTCGGAACATATGCAGATTGTTTCGATTCAAAAGTACATTCAATCCCTGATTTTAGGCAATAAATTGCTGTAGATAGCGCTAATGCGTCATCACCCAAATTGCCTAACTCATAGCCACCTAAAATAAGAACTCTTTTCATACTCTTAAGTCCAATATCCGTTTACCTTGAAGTAGAAATATAGCGAGCCTAAACGCTGGGAATGCAATTAGACAGCCCAGCAAGCCCCAGAGCAAAGCTAATGGAACTAAAATCAATAACATCAAAGGAAGTTGCAAGCCAAAAATCAAACTGACAAACCGTTCATGGCCATTTTTTAAAAGATAAACTCTTAGGAACGCACTAGCCAGTGAAATAAGGGTGCCAATTAGAAGCGGGACTACGTAAAGCGGAATTTCCTGGTATGTCTCGGCTAAATAATAATTAGAAATTAGAAGGATAAAAAACCAATAAATACTTAGGAGGGAAGCGCCTATAAAGCAAGATAGTAAAATTGATCTACCTAAGGACTGATGTGTAACAACCTGATCTTTTGGCAAAAGCACTGAAGTAACTGAAGAAGTTATAATGACTAACACACTTGCGAAGGTGAGCGCAGACGCATAAAGTCCCAACTCTCTAGTTGAAATAAAGCCTAGAGCTACTAGAGCACTTAATGTCCAGACATCAAACTTTGTACTTATTACCGCTACCAAATCTTGAAATAAAAGATGCTTGAACCCTTTTAGGCGCATATCAAATTTAATTTTGAGCGATTTCGCTCTGAGGGGATTGACGAGATAGAACATCATCGACAATGGCAGCGCAATAAAAAAGATAATTTCAAGACTTTCCTCGATTGAAGCATTGAACAGCAATATATTAATTGCTGATAATAAAAAATAGAATGCATTCTTACTTGGTAGCCATATAGCGTATTTTTTAAAATCTAATTTAACCTGATGCTTAAGGTAGATAGCTTCAAATGGGCCCAATGAGAGGCCTACCATAATTGCCAACAACACTTCATTTCCGTTGAACCAGTAAAACCCACCAAAAATTACTATTAATAAAAAGAATAGTATACCTTTAATGGCTATTAGTTGATTATAATATTTTTGGTAACCTTCCGATTGAACATTAATCAGAAATGAGTTATTTAGGCCTATAGAAGTCGAAACTGACGCGAACATCACGATCGTCGTATATAAAACAAAGATACCAAAACTCGCTGGGTCTAGGTACTTCATAAGAAGTATCGATACTAAAAAGTTTATCGCTGATGAAAACGCTCTTCCAACCACAGTTACAGACATCGATTTCAACAAATTCAGTATTCCTTAAGACTCAAATCCATACGATTAATTTTGCGTGACAAACAACTGTTATCATTTGTTTAACTTTAGCCCCTCATCCTTATCAATTTTTATAACAATTGATGCACTCTATCTGAGCGTGAGTGTTTTAATTTCGGAAAATCATTAAAGCCTAAGAGCTTAATTCATTACTAGTAAGTAATACTATTCTTTTAAAATCCTATATTCTCAATTCATGGATCGCGTTGGTAAACCGAATTTTATTCCGCCTATATTTAAAATGGTCATATAAATGAGTTAATTTATAATAGGTGATGGGTTAATATGTACTGCTTCAATCTGACGATTGAATTAAGCAAACCTGTATGAAGCGAGTGTCGTACCTGCATCACCGCTGACGATAGCGGTATCGGTAACTGCCAGAATCGGTGGCGTCTCAATAAGAGATAATCGTTCTATTCGTTTATTTTGGTCAGTATTTCTATCATGTGCAGATTCAAAAACAGTTGTAGATAAACTCGACCGTTTGGTACCGCTTGACACCAACTATAGGTTTGGAATCTTGGTCTTGTGGATGATGGTTGCTAAGCTGTACTTATCAATTTCGCCACTGTTCTGAGTTTGATAAACGCATTACACTCTTTACCATTTTGGAAATAAGAAGTGGCCTCAATGCCCTTTGTTTCCGTTCCGACAACGCCTTTCATCAGAGAAATACGCGATTCGGACCGCCCTATAATTAGCTTATCGTTGTTTTCTTAGTGGATGTCAAACCCAATATTTTTTAACGGCTTTCGCTATTACGAAGTAATAATGGCTAGGCCAGAGAGCCAGGGCCGACAATGCCAATAACGGCTGAATTATTTTAAAATTTTTAAATGAGTTCAGTGTGCATTACGCCGGTCGATAGCAATAAGAATTGGGAGGTTAGATCGAAAAGACCTGGAATGCGGTTTTAATAAAACGTCCAACAACACCTTGTAGGAAGTTTTAGTTGGCGCTGTTTGAAAGTTTGGTTGCTTATCTACACATGGTGGTCGCAGCGCGCTGGACGCGCACTAGAAGTACGGGCTACCGAAAAGCCGATTTACAAATCACGCGTTATCCGACTTGTAACTGTAGCCGTAGTGATAACCGTAGCCATAGCCGTAGTAGCCGCTGGCACGGCGCTCGACGCCGTTCAGGATGACACCACGAACGGTGACGCCGTTTTGATCAAAGCGTTTCACTGTGGCGGCCACTTCTTTAGCTGGCGTTTCGCCGAAACGTGCGACAAGCAGGGTCGTACCTGAGTAGCGACCAACGATAGCGGCGTCTGTGACCGCCAGGATTGGGGGCGTATCAATAAGCACGTAATCGTAGTACTCGTTTACTTTATCCAGCATTTTTTCCATGCGCGGATGCATCAACAGTTCTGACGGGTTCGGCGCGGCTGTACCCCGTGATACCACGTGCAGGTTCGGAATCTTGGTTTTATGGATAATGGTCGCCAGATTGTTCTTATCAACTTCGCCGCCATCCTGAGTTTTCTGCACGCTGGCAAGAAAATCCGACAGACCATAGTTGTTTTCGATACCAAACTGCAGGTGCAGATAGCCGCGACGTATATCACCGTCAATCACCAGCACTTTTTGGCCGGCTTGCGCCAATACCGCGGCCAGGTTTGCGGTAACAAAGCTCTTACCGACGCCAGGCGCCGGGCCTGAAATCATAATGGTCTTGTTCTGCGCTTCTAACATCGCAAAGTGCAAACTGGTACGCAGGCCTCGCAAGGCCTCAATCGCTAAGTCAGCTGGATCTTCAAGCGCCAAAAACGGTAAATCGCGTTTCAAAGATTCTTTAGCTGAAAGTTTACCCAGCCTAAAGTTCAAGTCTTTTTGTACCGGCGACAGTGGAATCGACGCATACACGTTCACTCCAATCTCTTCTAGCTGCTCCGCCGATTCCACGCCACGATTAAGCGCTGCCATTAAGAACACGTAGCCCACACTTACCATACCACCAAGCATGGTCGCTAAGACCACAATCAGGCTCTTCTTCGGTGCCACCGGCGACGGGTTCGTTACCGCTTCGTCAAGAATACGTACGTTGCCGACCGTGCCGGCTTTCAGTACGTTGAGCTCCTGCATGCGATTCAGTAACTGTACGTAGATCTCCTGGGAGACTTCCACGTCACGCGCTAAACGCAGCACTTCTTGTTGGGTTTCTGGCAGATCGCCGACCTGCTCACTGATTTGCTCCTGCTCGCGTACAAGTTGCGCTTTCTGTTCAAGTAACGCTTGATAAGTCGGGTGCTCGCGGGTGTATAAACGCGACAACTCTTTCTCTTTCAGCGCAAGTTCGTTCAGGCGCTTTTCGATCTCGACCACGCGCTCCAGCAAGGAGGCGGTTTCAATCGACAGATCCACCGACTGACTCTGCAGGCGGTAGGCGTTTAATCTATTCTCTGCGGCGGTCAGGTTGGCGCGGACGGTGGGCATTTCCTGCTCGATAAACTGCAGACTGTTTTCTGCCTCGGCTGCATTACGACGGATGTTCTGCAGCATGTACTCGTTTGTTACGGCCTTGAGTACGTTTTCGGCATACTCTTTATCGGTGCTTTGAAAGCTTGCGCTCAGAATACCGGTTTGTTTACCGCGCTCGCTGACGCTAAGACCCGCTTGTACGTCTTTAACTGTGCGCAGCCGATTGCGTTTGATCAGAACAAAGCTATCAGTGTCGGTCAGCACTGCATCATTAATCATCAGCTCGAAGCCGTCGAGTACTGCCAACTGCCCCACTTTACCGGCAATCAATAGCTCGCCATCGTCGTCACGCACATCATAGCTAAGGCCGTTGTCAGCAAATTCCAGATAGAGGGGCTGCCCCTCGTAGCCACGCGGTACACTGAAGCGGGTAATGCTGAGTTCGTCTTCGCCTGGCGTGCGACGTGCCAGCCAGTCGCCGATAATCGGCATGTAATCCGGGGTGACGCGGGTGGTCAGATCAAGTTGATCGACCACGGCACCTACCACCATGCGCGATTTCATGATCTCGATTTCGGTGGCGGCCTGGCTTTCGCTGGTGAACATCTCGCCGAACTCACCGCCTAAGGCTGGCAGTCCGCTGGATTTTTCTTCCACTTGCAGTAATGCGTCAGCCTGATACACGGGTGTGCTTAGCACGGCATACAGGACGCCGAATACCATAAACACGAAAGTCACGCCGATGATTAGCCAGCGGCGGTCAATCAGCATGCCAAACAGACGACCGAGATCGATCTCGTCGTCGTCGCGGCGTTCTGCAACTACTGGTTCGGGCTTAGTCGTGTTCACAGCTTTGTTTTCCATTCGTTACAGCTCTTCTCAATGAGTTCAAATACGTGTTGGTAGACCTCGTCGCTACGGCGATACGGGTCGGGAATTTCTTTGCCGTCGAGCCAGTGACCCAGCAGCATGGTTTTGGCGTGGGCTTCGGGGTAGCGCTTGGCAATGTGACTGCGCTGCTCGTTTTCCATGACCAGAATGAGATCGTAATTACTGATAAGCTCGCGGGTCAGTTGTTTCGCTTCGTGTACGTCGAACTGATGGCCGTTTTTAGCGGCGATATCGCGCGCTTTGGCGTCCATGTCCCAGCCTTTGCCCTGGCGTTCGCCATCTTTCTCGATCATGGCGGTGATGCCAGCGCTGTCGATTTGTTTATCTGGCAGCGCCTGCTGCAGCAGGAATTTGGCGGTCGGGCTGCGGCAGATGTTGCCGAGGCAGACGATTAGAATACGGTTAAACATGGTTTCCTAATTTGTAGCCCGTAGTTCTACTATGGGTCAAATTCTAACGTGTCGCGATGGTTGTTTTAACATACACCGAGGTAACGGGTGGTTGGACCCGTAGTAGAACTACGGGCTACCAGGCTAACGTGTCGCGATGGTTGTTTTAGCATACACCGAGGCGGTGGGTGGTTGGACCCGTAGTAGAACTACGGGCTACCACAGATCCAATAACGCCGTTGTTCTTAATTCGAAATATCGTCGCTGAAGCGGCCAAGGCTGTAGAGGCCTGTGACTGACGGCAGTAACTGATTGATGACGCGGTTCCAGCGGCTGATTGGTGCGGCGGTCACATACACGATATCACGTTGTTGCAGCTCGAACTGCTCGGCCATAACCAATGCCACTGCGTTTTCGGCGTTCAGCTGATACACCTTGGCGATTTTGCCTGAATCCGGCTCTGGCTGACGAATCACGAAGATACCTGCGGCATCGGCACTGATTTCCTGCCAGCCACCGGCGTCAGCTAAAGCTTCGGCGAGTGTGGTGCCCGACTGGCCAATCATGTACGACTTCGGCGCACGAACTTCACCCAGCACGAAAATCTTGTTGTCATCGTTACGCGCGACATGCACCACATCGTTGGTCTGCAGCATGATGTTCTGGTCGGTGTTGCCCGACTGATACAGCTCGCGCAAATTAAAGCTTAGCGTGCGATCGTCGCGAGTCAGGGTCACGCGATTCCAGTTGGCGGCTTCGCTTAAGCCACCGGCAGCGTTCACTGCTTCAATTAAGGTCATCGGCACGTTAGTGACCGGCACTGTGCCCGGCTGGTTCACCGCGCCAGTTACGTACACGCGCTGGCTACGGAAAGCGGCCACGGTCACGTCAACCTGCGGGCTTTCAATGTATTTCGCCAGACGTTTGGTGATTAAATCGCGGATCTCGGTGACTTTTTTACCTGCCACCTCAATCTCACCAATGTACGGATAGAAAATGGTGCCGTCGTTATGCACCCAGTTACCTGCTTCTTGTGCGCTACGCATTGAACCTGCAGGAATGGTCAGCTCTGGATGATTCCAAACAGTGATGTTCAAAATATCGCCACGGCCTACGGTATAGTCGTAGTTGTTGCGCGCTTGTTCCAGCGCATCGTTCAGTTGCGGTTTCGACGGCTGGGTCTGCATCTCGGCCAATAACATCGGTGATATCTGGTACACATCTACCAGCTTCATCAGCTCGGTTTCACTGAATTCTTGCTCGTATGCATTGCGCGTGTCGTCGCTGAACAGGCCACCACTACTACTGTCAGGTATATGGCCGCCCGGAGCCAGTGAGCAACCGCTCAGCAGCAAGGCGATAAATGATACTGCGGTCAGTTTCGTTTTCATGGTTGTTGTTCCTGTTTAGTTCTGCCCAGGTCTGAAGCCACGTGCTTCGGTGGTCTGATAGAGGTTAATGCTTCTGTTCAACATTTGTCCACCGTCGCGGGTGATTGGGTTCCAGCCGACGGTACCGCGGGACATCGTATGACGTACAAAGAACAGATCGAATGGGATACTGATGTAAAAGCCTTTGGTAAAGCCGCCTTCGCCGTACTCCTCGCGGGAGACGTTAGTGAACGCGGCATAAGCTCCGGCGCTGACGCCTGAGTCAAACTGATGCGAGACGTCGAACTGCACGCCTTCGTCGCCGGCGAGGAAGCGCCCGGCTTGTACTTTAATCAGGCTGTTTGGTAGCAATTCTGGCTGCCAGTACATACTGGCGTGGCCGGTCAGCACGTCGTAATCTTCGAAGCTGAAGCTGTTATCCGGGTCGCGTTGTTGCACGTAGTTGAGATCGAGGCCGAAAGCTATGCGGCTGTTCAGCGGACGGTACAGTACTTCAGCGCCTACGCCACCGAACATGCGCTCGAGGTAGCCGCCGTAAAGGGCGTAATAGGTGTTGCTGCTGGCCTGGTCGGTGTACACCAGTTGGGCGTTTTGCAGCCACAGGTTCTGGTTATCGGCGTATTCACGGATGCGGGTGCGCACACGTGGTAGCGAGTTTTCCAGATCGTCGACCAGGAAGTTGAATTCATCGTAGTTGTTGATGATGTTCAGGCCGATTTCGCCGCTGAGCTTCAGGTTCGGGCTGAAGGCGTAGTAGCCGTCGGCCATCAGTGCCAGCTGGTAAATGTAGAAATCTTCTGCGCCACCGAACGCCTGGCTGAGCTTGGGTGTGAAGCTGTAACCGGTGGTTCTGCTACGGGTGAAATCTGCCGGTTCGGTGATGGTTGTACTGGTGCCGTTGTCGACGTTGCTGGTGGTGCCGGTGTTGTTGCTGGCATTGCCCGTGCGGGTGGTTTGACCCGTAGTAGAACTACGGGCTACAAGATCCACCGGGCGGACATAACCAATGCTGATGGCGTCGTGTTCGTCGCGGAAAAAGCGCTCGCCGCGGGCGGCGGTCTTGTAATAGGGGGCGTTGATGTTGTACTGCACGATGCCAAGGCCATCTTTCAGTTCGGCGATTTCGTAACGCGTTACATCTTCGGGCATTTCATTGCTGAGAATCCGGGCGGCTTTGCTGACGGCTAATTCACGGTCGCGGTAACGCATTTGCTCGGCGTACAGGGTTACCCGCTCTTGCTCTTCATCGGTGGCAATTGCACTCACCCGATAACCTGTTTCATTCAGCAAGTCCTGACTCAGACGCTGGATATCCAGCGCGCTGAAATTACTGGTGGTGCTGTATTTGGCCTCGCGCATTTCCGGCTCGAGCTTGATCTGATACGCCGTCGCCAGGTTGTAGCGCAGGCTGAAACCAAAGGTCATGGTGTTGCCGCGCTGATAGCCAAGCTTCAGGTTGATAAAGTTATTCCAGGCGTATTCCGCGCCGACGTTCCAGGGGCTGTCGACCACGATTTCACGCGGGTTTTCCGGGTCAATCGGAACCGGCAAGCGTTCGCTTTGGTAGTCGTTCGGATCGTATTCGGCTTTTAGTCGTAATCCTTCGAGCGGTGTGCGCCATTCCAGCCCGCCAAATACTGCCGCCGGGCCTCTAAACATCTTATTCCATTCCACATCGCCGCCACCCTGAGTGAAACCACGGGGACGCACGCAGAACTCGTCGACGATTTCGCAGAACGGGTTGTAGGCGTTATCGCGCCGACCTAAGTAGCCAAAGCCCAGGCCTAGATGGAAATCAAAAACGCCGAGCTTCTCGGTCTCGTAACCTTTACTGGCGACAAAATATTCGCCTGCGAATAACCCGGTGCCACCAAGATCCTGAAAACCTACAGCGACTTCCGGTAGCCATTTAGACTCTTCGTATAAGCGGAATTTAAGATCCAGGCCTTTATCTTTCAGGGTCTGATCGCCGCTGAACTCCGGGTCGCGGGAGTAAAACGAATAGCGTAAATCGGTGTAGCGCGCGGTGGCTTGCATCCAGTCGAACACTTGCAACGTGATCGAGGTGCGCCGGTAATCATCGGTATCGCTGTAGCCAATGGTGATATGGCCTTCGCTGTTCATCCGCGCGGTCGGCGTTTGTAACAGGCCGACGCCGCCGAAATCACTGGTGGTGTATGGGTCGGGCTCGTATTCCTGCGCCTGCGCGGCCGATTGCGTTGCGTCGTAGCTCAGAGCCAGGGCAGCAACAATGGCTGCTGCGACATATTTTGTCGCATGTTTCGCTGGGAGTTGGCTTTGCATCAGGGCTGGAGCTTTCATTTATTGCCTGCCCCGCTTGTTTGTGCGCCTTGGCTGTAATCCCAGTGCTGCAGGAACATGGCGAGTTGCGCGTTGATATCACGGAAGCCTGACGGTAAATCACTTTCGGCGATACTGGTCAGCACGATGCCCGGCTGACCGTCGTTTAATTTCTCGCGCGGCTCAAGCTGACGGATATTGCCGTTTGGCTGAATCAGCCAACGCTCGGTTTTTATCAGATTGCTAACGCCAACTTGTGTGCTGCTGGCTGGTGCCAGCACGATTTCGTAGGCATCTTCAGCATCACGCGCGTTCAGCACCGGATTGTGCTCTAAGGCGGTGCGCATCTTTGCCGGATCGAGGCCATGAACATAACTCGCCCGCATTGGCCATTGCTGGAATTGTTGTATAAGTTGTCGCGCAGCTTGTTCTAATTCGGTGTCGCCGTCGTGCTGATAGATTTCCGCCAGCATGCGCAGGCGTTTTAGCATGCCGGTATGACGCCCAACAAAGCGCTCATCGAGTTCGTCGCTGTGAATGCGCAGACCTGGCCAGTAACTGTCCGGATAAAAGTGCTGCTGATTGGCTTCCACGAAATAGCGCAATCTTGGTTGCGCTTCTGAGGTGATTGGCACCTGGAAGCGGGTCACTTGAGCATCGCCACGCGGTGCAATTGGCCGTGCGAGATTGACCATCTCCAGCTCGACGTAACCATGCTGTGGGCTCAGCCACTGCTTGCTGCTGATCACGTACTGGTTGTCGATACTCAAACGGTAACTATTGCTGAAATCATGGGTCTTCACCGCCTTGCCTGCGACATATTCTGTCGCTGTACCCTGCTCCGTCAGATCGCGACCATTGCGCTGAAACTCTGACTGCACCTGCAAGGTGACGATTTCAAATTGCGGATCGTGCGGGGTATACCGCGCGGTGGGACGCTGAATCTGGATATTGCGCTGCCAGTTGCTGCGGCAGTTTTGCTGCTGCGGCTGCTGTTGTTGGCTTTGCTGTTGTTGGCTTTGCTGTTGCGGCTGCTCTGTCGGCTGCTCTGTCGGCTGCTCTAAATAACAGGCCAGCGGATCCTTGTGAAGCTGATCCGTATGCACACGGTTTTCCCGTTCCAGCGCACTGGAGCGGATAACACGACCTTGCCATAGCGTCAGAGCTTCGTCGCCCGCCGAGAACCAGTACTGCCCGTGATTGCCTGTGGCTGCGAGCACCAAAATAGTGCGCGGCGCATCCTCAAACTGCACGTAGGTAACCGGATAAGGGAATTGCTGTAGCGTCGCCAGGTCTGGCGCGGCTGGGGCATCCGCAAATAAAAACTGCAGCGATTGGGTCGCTGCAGTATTTTCAGTAGATTCTTGCGAATTCAGTAACGAACAGCCAGACAGCCCCCCGGACAAACCGAGTAGAGCTGCGGCTATAACGACACCACGCATCCGTGTGACGTCCAATCTAAGACTAACTTAGTTGTTTACGGCTGTTACTGTGGTTGGTGAACCATCGTCATCGCTAGCTACGACTACAATCATCATGCCAACAGCTGCTGCTGCGGCTACGGCTTGTGCCATAGTCATTTCTACGCCACCCAAGCTAACAATCTGGCTGGAAGCGTCAGCTTCCTGCATAACTGGCTTTGGAGCTGGCTTTGGTTCTGGCTTCGGCTCTGGATTAGCTACAGCTGATGCGCTGAATGCCAATGCAGCTGCCGCTGCGATAGTTGTAAATGCTTTCATTATAAACTCCTTGTTTACTGTAGCCCGCAGTTCTACTGCGGGTTGAACTCAAATGCCTCGCTCGAACTTGCTTTTGCTCTGCCAACTTCAAACGATACTGTTATTTTTTCCGTTGCTGTAACTTTAGCCTGTTACCGCCCGGCGGGTCAAATTTTAATCGAGACACGCTACCGCCCCTAGGGTTACCGCTCCTAAATGCGCTCCCGATTACGGGATTCTTTATTTTCCGTGCGCTAGTATCCCACTTCCCGGTGGAGTGCAGCAACCTTTTATTAACGTTCGACGCTCGTTAGGTCAAATTCTGCACGAACCTGCTTATGTAAGAAGTCGAGCAGGACGACGCAACGAGATGCTCCATCAAGCTTAACAATCTCAGCAATCAACCCCGCAAACGGGCCATCGAGGATTTGCACCTTATCCCCGACCTGCGGTACAGCATGTCGTTGTAATTCTTTAACTTCCGCAGATTCGCCATCGAGCGCTAACAATTCATTGACAAGATCACCTGAGATTCTGGCAGGTGAGTCGCCGAACTGTAGCAGCTTCGTAACGCCGAAGGTATTGCGAATCTTATGAAAGTTTTGTGAGTAATTGCTGAACTTTACGAAAATATAACCTGGGAAGAGAGGTTCACGCACCGGCACCCGTTTTCCACGCCGGATCCGCTCGAGCGTGATCATGGGTAAAGCAGCCTCAATCCCTTGATTTTCAAGGTTCGCATTAGCGCGCAGCTCCTGCCTCGGCTTCGTCTGCACCACGTACCAGGTTTCAAGCCTATTCTCTGACACACATTCTGACATTCGCTTTCCTGAGTCCGCCGTCATTACATGCTCACCAATGAGCATCCTACCCGCCGAATAAATTACTGCTTTATATTTGTCCAAATCAGATCATTGATATCTTCGTCACTCGGCTTATACCCAGTAGGTGAATCCAGTAAAATCTCACGTAACTCATCAATGCGGAAGTTCTGGCAGGCATCATTCAGCCGTTCCAGCAGAACTTCCACCTCAGGCCAAGCCAGCGTCAATTCCTGCGCACGACAAATACGTGGGTGATCACACTCCACCACATCGTCGCCAATAAGCAACTCTTCGTATAACTTTTCGCCAGGACGTAAGCCACTGTATACAATATCGATATCTCCCGTCGGATTCTGCTCTGAACGCACTTCAAGACCACTTAAATGAATCATTTTACGCGCCATATCGGTAATTTTCACCGGCTCGCCCATATCCAACACGAATACCGCACCAGAGCCCCCCATAGTCCCGGCCTGAATCACCAACTGCGCCGCCTCGGGGATGGTCATGAAATAACGGGTGATATCAGGATGCGTTACCGTCACCGGCCCGCCCTGCTCAATTTGCTTTTTAAACAACGGCACGACGGAACCTGATGAGCCCAGCACATTGCCAAATCGCACCATGCAAAAACGCGTCGCGCTGCCATTTCGTTCGGCAAGACCTTGCAACACCAGCTCAGCCAGACGCTTCGTGGTGCCCATCACATTGGTCGGGCGTACAGCTTTATCGGTTGAAATCAATACGAAAAGCTCGACGTTCGCCGCAATCGCCGCCTCAGCCGTATGCCAGGTGCCGAATACGTTATTGCGCACACCCTCAACCATGTTGAACTCAACTAAAGGCACATGTTTATACGCAGCGGCATGGTAAACCGTCTGTACATGGAACGATTTCATCACCGCGGCAATACGATTACGCCGCTGCACCGTACCAATAATCGGATAAATCGTTATACCTTTGAGCTTATGCCGTTGCATAATCTCCTGCAGCTCACGCTCGATGTTGTACAAGCCAAATTCGGAAATCTCATACAGAATCAGCGCTTTAGGTTTCTGCAAGACGATCTGTCGACACAGCTCAGAACCAATTGAACCACCCGCACCTGTCACCAGCACCACTTTATCGCGAATATGCTGCTGCATCAGCGCCGGATCTGGCTCGACAGCATCACGACCCAGCAAATCTTCAATCCGCACATCCTGTAACTGGTCAATCGACATGTCGCCATTGACCATGTCAGCCATCCCGGGCACCGTCTGAACTTTCACGTTAAATGATTCTAAAGATTCAAGAATTTGCTTACGTACCGATCGTGGCGCACTAGGTAACGCGAGCAAAATACGCTGGATACCATAGCGTTCAATAGCGTCCGGCACCCCTGACGAATCAATGACCGGTATGCCAAGTAACAAGGTGCGTTGCAAGGTTTTGTCGTCGTCGACCAGTACCGCAGGCGCATATTCTTCACCATTGTTCAGAGCTTGTGCCAACTGACGCCCGGCCGAACCGGCACCGTAAATCATCACCGGGATCTTCTTCCGACTAACCATACGATGGTACAGCTCGCGCATGGCGAAGCGACTGCCGCCGATAATCAACAGCGCAGTCAGACCATAGTTAACAATGCCCGTAGCCGGCAAATCTACGTTAAATGCGATCAGCAATGCCCACAAGAACAGCGTGGAAAACACTGCCCCAGTAAGCACAACGCCAAACGCGCGCACGGAAACATAGCGCACCACAGCTCGATAAAGGCCGAGCTTGACGAAAACGGCGATTGAGCCAATGAGCAGCCAGGTGATTAGACCCAACCAACTCAGCGCAGAATCGATGCTTATCGCATCTCGACTCAACACTAAGGCTAAAGAAAGTGATATCAGGATCGCGAAAATATCGATGATCACGCTGATCGCGCGCTTTGCCGCCCGCGGCAGTTGTAACAAAGAGGTAAGTAATTTCACGCGTATTTACATCCCAGTAAATGAATGGCTTTCGGGCATTCCTTATAGGCGAAGATTATAGCGGGAGTTACTTTTAGCGACAACCTTTGCAGACTTTTTACTTGCAGATATTCATACATGGAGTTATGTTTTTGTTTCTTCGATGTTTTTTTATTTAAGGATAATAGAGCATGACCACGCCACCTAAGGTTAAACATCATGGCGCATTCGCTGGCGTGACCGGCTCCTGTCACGAACTTTTCCTCGGTGAGTCCTGCTCAGTGCTTATCGATTGTGGACTATTTCAGGGCGCTGAGACATCCGGCGGTGGAGCAGGCCCGTCCTCACCAGAAATCGAATTTCCGCTCGACGCGGTGCAAGCGTTAGTGATTACTCACACCCATATTGACCACGTTGGCCGTGTGCCCTATCTGCTTATGGCAGGATTTACTGGTCCAATTTACTGCACCACAGCGACCGCGCATTTACTGCCGCTGGTGATCGACGATGCACTCAAAATTGGCCTCACCCGGGACCCCGCCTTGATAGCTGCGGTGCTTAATCGCTTACGCCGCATGCTGGTGCCTGTGGACTATGATGACTGGTGTTGGCTGGCGGCGGGTGCTGTGGGGTCGGCGGATGCGGCGGGAGCTGCGGGGTCGGCGGATGCTGCGGGAGCTGCGGGGTCGGCGGATGCTGCGAGCGCAGTTCGGCTCCGGTTTCGTCAGGCTGGACATATTCTTGGGTCCGCTTATGTCGAGTTCGAGTGGGTAAAAAACTTTAGTGCCAGCTCGCTTTCAACCGCCACACCAGACCCCCTTACTTGTGAAGCATTATTCGATTTACCAGAGGGTTACCGCGTCGTCTTTTCCGGTGACCTCGGCTGTCGCAATACCCCGTTATTACCCGATCCACAACCACTTGAGCGCGCCGACTTATTGTTTCTGGAGAGCACCTACGGCAACCGCCTGCACGAGTCACGCGTCGACCGCTCGTCACGGTTACGCGCCGTTATCGAGCGTTGTGTTTCAGACGGCGGCGCAGTACTCATTCCGGCTTTTAGCATCGGCCGTACTCAGGAGCTGTTGTATGAGATCGAGGGCATTATTGCCAGTAATGAAGGAATTTGGCCGAAGATAACCGTCATACTCGATTCGCCGATGGCCGCCGAATTCACCGCGCTTTATCAGCAGTTGACCAATTTATGGGATCAGGAAGCTTTGGCATTGCAGGCCAAAGGCCGCAACCCCCTTGATTTCTCGCGCTTGCATACAGTCGAGAGCCACGCTGACCATGAGCATATTGTGAACTTTCTGAAATCTTCCGGAGAACCTTGCATCGTAATCGCCGCCAGCGGCATGTGTGCGGGCGGACGGATGGTGAATTACTTAAAAGCCCTACTTCCTGACCCGCGCACCGACGTCATCTTTGTCGGCTATCAGGCGGCTGGTACCCCGGGACGCGCAATTCAACATTATGGCCCTGGCGGTGGCTACGTCGACCTCGACGGCGAGCGAATCATCATCCGCGCGGGCATCCACACCCTTGGCGGCTACTCCGCTCATGCCGACCAAGCCGAGCTTATCGACTTCGTCCGCAGCGCCTCACCGCCCGTCGGCGAAATCCGCCTCATCCACGGCGACGACGACGCCCGCCGCACCCTCGCCGCCCTGCTCGCAGAAGGGGCAGCCCCCTCTCCCTAACCTCCGAACCTTCTAAAGCGAGTCGTTCGGCGCCACAACATCCAGCCGCTCGCGCGCGCCGTCCACGTCAACAATCACACGCGTCAGCTGCCACTCACCGGCATCACGGATGGCGTACGCATAAACCGTAGCTTCTCCCTTAGGACCCGCAACGTCGTACTGCAGCTCAGCATTGCCGCCAGGGCCTCTGATATTCACGTTGCCAAGCACCAACAATCCCGGCTCAATTGGCTCACCTATCAAGGTCTGCACCGCAGCATGCTCTGAAACAGCCGCAAGCGAAAGTTCATAAGCTTCACCTTTGACAAGGTTCATCAAAAAATAAATAAGCAAAGCAAAAACCGCCGCCAAGAAGGCCGCGATACTCAAACCAAAAATCAACCACTTAAGATCACGTTTCAACTTATCAGTCCTTTTTAGAAGCTCGAAATCAGCGGTATCCCCATGGATTCTGCGACTGCCACTTCCAGGTATCACGCATCATATCTTCAAGATTATGTTCAGCGCGCCAAGACAAACGCTCCATGGCCGTGCGGGGATCAGCATAGCACTTGGCAATATCACCAGGTCGGCGATCGACGATTTGAAACGGAACATCGCGCCCCGATGCAGCCTCAAAAGCTCGCACCATCTCTAATACCGAATAACCATTACCCGTGCCTAAATTAATTGCTTCAAAGCCCGCCCCCTGAGTATTTGCTAAACAATCTAACGCCGCAAGATGCCCGCGAGCCAAGTCAACGACATGGATGTAGTCACGCACACCAGTGCCATCAACGGTGTCGTAATCACTGCCAAATACGCTCAGTTTTGGCAATTTTCCGATAGCTACTTGCGCAATGTAGGGCAAAAGATTATTCGGAATGTCGTTTGGATCCTCACCAATTTTTCCTGATGAATGCGCCCCAACCGGGTTAAAATAGCGCAACACCATCGCCGACCACTTAGGGTCTGATAGGCAGATATCCTCCAGCATACGTTCCACCATATACTTCGAGGTGCCATAAGGATTGGTTGTGCCACCAACCTGAGCATCCTCTCGGATGGGTACCGACGCGGGATCACCATAGACTGCAGCTGAGGATGAAAAAACAATCTTTTTTACATCGAATTCCGCCATAACCTGGCATAAGGTAAGCGTGCCAACCACGTTATTTTCATAATAACGCAGTGGAACTCGAATACTTTCGCCGATAACTCTTAGCCCAGCAAAATGTAAGACAGTATCAATAGCGTTATTGCGAAATATCTCACGTAAAAAGTCAGCATCCCGTATATCACCCTCTTGAAAGGCGACTTCCTTGCCAGTGATTTCCGCCACGCGGCGTAAGCTTTCCGCTGAACCGTTACAGAGATTATCGATCACCAATAGTTCATGACCGCTTTGCAGCAATTCCACCACCGTGTGCGAGCCGATGTAGCCTGCGCCACCCGTTACTAAAATCATTCTTTGACCTTGTCTGGATCCCTACTGATGCCGCGAGTATAGCTTTTTCCGTGCGGGAAATGCACAGGTATCAGCAGCAGGGGCAGCCCCCCTTCCTGAAAACGTCTTTACATTGTAAGGGCAGCCCCTCCTTGAGGTTTGTTATAGTAAAGGAACTTTCGCGGCAATTCCTGTATCTTAAATACAAATAAACCAATACAACCAGGTGGAATCTATGAAATGTCCAGTATGTGCTGATGAGAATTTAATGATGACCGAACGACAAGGTGTGGAAATCGACTATTGTCCTAAATGCCGGGGCGTTTGGCTCGATCGTGGCGAGCTCGATAAAATCATCGAACGTACGCAGCCTGAAGCTCCGCAAGCACGACCCGCTCCAGCGCCTGAACCACGACATACGCAACAGCCTCACTATCAAAATCCAAGCGATAGTTATGACTACAAAAAACGCAAAAAGAAAAGTCTGCTGGGTGAGCTTTTCGACTTTTAGTGTGGCCGTCTTGGCCCAAAAAGCCTAACATTTGCCGCTGATTCGATGAACTTATCTCATAAACAGGGACTGCACTATGATCAGCGAGCAAGTGTTGAAAGAAGTTGAAGCGGTCGCGCGCCAGGCCGGCGCCGCGATCATGAAGTATTATGAAGCAAATGACTTCGCCACACGCATCGCGGTGCAAGCGAAAGGCGACGAAAGCCCGCTCACGCTAGCTGATTTAGCTGCACACGAAATAATTCACACGCAGCTCACAAATATATCAAACGACACTCTCGCAAACTTACCGCAACTCTCCGAAGAATCTGCGGCGATCAGCTGGAAAGAGCGACAAAATTGGCAGACCTACTGGCTCATCGATCCGCTCGACGGTACCAAAGAGTTCATCAAGCGTAACGGCGAATTCACTGTCAATATTGCCCTCATTCACCAACATCAACCAGTTGCTGGTGTCGTTTACGCGCCCGCCATAGACACCATGTACAGTGCAGCCCAGCAACTTGGCGCATTTAAAAATTCGACTCCCATTTGGGCACGCCAGAATCCAGATCCGGAAAAGCTCAAGGTAGTCGGCTCACGCTCACATCAGTCACCCGATATGCAAGCATACCTCGATAAGCTGAAACAGCCATATGAAATGGTACCGATGGGTAGTTCGTTAAAGTTATGCCTGATCGCCGAAAGCGCAGCCGACCTCTACCCGCGTCTTGGCCCCACCTCAGAATGGGATACCGCAGCCGCGCATGCAATCGTGCTCGCCGCTGGTGGAGAAGTGAACACACTCGAACATAAGCCATTATCCTACAGCACCAAAGAATCCCTTTTGAATCCGCACCTTATCGCCAAATAGCCCAGAAGGGGCTGCCCTTACATTGTAAAGACACTTTCAGAAGCAGGGGCTGCCCCTCCTAAATCTTTACATTGTAAGGGCAGCCCCTGCTATTGCGTTCACCGGATAAACGTGAAAAGATGGTTCCACAAGCTGTCTATACAATTAGGCGCTTGGTTTTGCAACGTTGAGTTGATAAAGGCAAAATCATCGAAAGGTGATGGCGCAAAGTTACCTGTCTAAAGGTTGTCAGCAATGACCACCCATGATCGAGGAACCACCACACAATGTTTCTACGAGATATCTTCATCTCTTGTTCTGCTGTGGCTTTTTGGAGCGACATAGTGGCATCCGACCACTTGTTGTTTTGTCCTCCTCTCAAGGTTGTTCTTCTGCGTAATCTTACGCTCACAAATGTTGTGGAGAACACATATGAAAAAGCTAATCTTAACGTCTTTATTCGCATCAGCGATGATCACCACGGCCCACGCAGCTACTGAAACTTCTACCTTTGAAGTATCAGCTGAAGTCGCCGCAAGCTGTCAGATCACCACTAACCCATTAGCCTTTGGCGCATTTGACCCATCTGTTGGCACAAGCGGTACAGCTACACTTGATGTCGCCTGTACGTCAGGATCATCAGGTGTAGTAACGCTAGCTTCTGCAAATACGTGGACTATGATCGACGGCGCTGAAACTTTAGCCTATGGTTTATTCACTGACGCAGGTCATGCCACTGTCTGGGATGGAACGACTGTAGGACAGACGGTAACAGGAGCTGGTCTTTCAACACCAACCTCTTTCACTGTTCACGGTAACATCGAGCCACAGCCGGCTGCAAAAGTATCCGCCGCTTATGCTGACACTGTCACCGTAACAGTTACCTACTAAGGTGAAATCATGCAAAGCCTTTTAGAAGTAACAAAAGGCCGTGTAACGCAGGCTAGTAAAACTAGCCTGCCTTTTTACAGTCTTTTCCGCACGTCATTACTCATACTCATCATGGGGTTATTTGTCAGCTTTCCCAGCCAGGCAGATACCTTGGGTGTTTCCCCGGTGCGCGTCACCTTGTCAGCCCAGAATCCTGTCGCATCGATCACCGTAAAGAACGCCAGTGATCGCCCTAAGTCGATTCAATTGCGCCTCTACAACTGGCAGCACGAAGGCCAAAAGACGCAACTGACCGCAACTAAAGATCTTATTGCCGCGCCCCCTATTGCTGTTATTCCGGCAAATCAAACGCAAATCGTTCGGGTTGGCTTGCGCATTAAGCCAGATTCAGAAATTGAAAAGTCTTATCGACTAATGATTGAAGAACTGCCACCGAAAGATAATGTCGGCATTGCCATGACACTCAGAATATCTATTCCGGTATTTATTGCGCCCGAAAAGGCAGCGCAAAACAAATTAAACTGGCGGGTTGAGCATCGGGACGACTCCTCATTTTTAGTGGTTGAGAATTCCGGTACCGCGCATGCGAAAATTAACCAGCTATCTTTAAATCCGCCGGCGCTGACAAACTCCGCACCGACAGGAAATATATACATACTTCCCAACAGCTACTATGAATGGAAGCTATCGTCGGAGGTTAAAAAGCATAACGAATTAGTCGTAAAAGCAGATATTCTCGGCGACGCGGTTTCTCAAACCTTACCTACGCATTAAGCGCATGCCATCCCTCTATTCAATTCTCGCACTGGTAGCTTCTGTCATGCTGTTTGCTCTTACCAGCCCCACAGTATTAGCACAGCCAGAGCAGGAATTAATAGAAAGTGTTCGATTTGGCAGCGAGCCCCACAAAACGCGCCTGGTTTTTGAAGGGCGAGGTGAGCTAAGCGCCAGCGTAATGGCAAAAAGTAGTGCAACTGATATTCATCTAAGATTAGCTTTGCCGGACGCAAAAGTTGTACAGAATTGGCTACCACGCATTATTCCAAAGCGACATCCGGCGATAAAATCAATTAAATATAAAGTAGTGAATGCAACCACTGCAGACCTGCATCTGGAGTTTAATTCGCCAATGCTTGTCGATATTTTTGGTTTAAAGGCAATGGAAGGTTATTTACCACGGCTGGTAATTGATTTTCACGACGCAAGCGAAGCAGTTGAAGAACTATGGGTTGATGTCACCTTAAATCGGAAGAATGGTTTCGGCACAGTACTGGCGCTGGCATTTAAAAATGATGATATCCTCATCGCCGGCGAGGATCTTAGCGCGTGGCGGGTAAAGCTACCTGAGCAGCCGTTCCTTGAACATTACGCGACAAATTATTACTCCCTGCGAAATCTCGGTGTCGAGTTCAAACTCAATCGCGCGCTTATGCAGCTTGCAATCGAAATACCAGCGACCCAATTTGCCGAAATAAAATTACGGGGACATCAGCGCTCACCGATTAAATTGGCACCTTCAAGTCCCGGCTTCTATTTGAATTACGACCTCACAGCCACAGAAAATAATCTGCAGACCACAGGTGCGGGTTTTCTGGAATTCGGCGCTTTCAATCGATGGGGAAATTTAAACCAAACTTCCGTGCATCGCTATAATGAGGACACTTCATCCGTTGAATCGATTCGACTGAATACTGTCTGGCGTACGGATTTTCCAGAGCGTATGACTTCTTTATATATCGGTGACATGTTAACTGGATCAGCGGGATGGAACCGCGATATTCGCCTGGCCGGAATAAAGTGGGCAACTAACTTCACCACGCAACCAGAAATAATAAAGGTACCGACGCTCGCATTTACCGGATTGGCAACTGAACCATCCACCGTCGATTTATATATCAACGACGCACTTCGTTTTCGTCGCACGATTCCAACTGGGCCATTTAGTATTGACGACCTGCCTACTATTACTGGCTATGGCGATGTGCAAATGGTAGTTACGGATTTATTAGGACGACAGCGAGTCTCCTATCAAAATTACTTTACCGATCGGCGAGCATTGCGCGCGGGTCTGCACGATTATTCCTATGCACTAGGATCGATAAGAAATAATTACGGCTTAACCGACGCCGATTATGACGGTTGGCTGGCGAATGCTTATCATCGTTATGGCGTGAGTAATGCATTTACCGCAGAGTTTTCAGCACGCGCTGGTGAGGATTATCAGTTATTGGGTGTCGGCGGAATACAGGTTTTACCCTGGAATAATTCAATGACATTCTCCGTAGCGGGAAATCATCATGCCGATGGTCAGGGTCAATTAATTCAATTAGGACTGCAGCATCAACGCCGTAATTTTAATTTCGGTATCGAGGCGCAAAAGTCGTTAAATGATTTCCGTATCAGTCCGAACGAACAGGTTATTCCTTACCCGGAGTTTCAGTTGACGTCGTATTTGAGTTGGTCTTCACTCGATTTTGGCAGCATGCGCTTAGCTTATACAGAGCAGCGTCAGAACGATATGGATGTTGCTTTTATTAACGCCAGTTTATCAAAACATTTGGGCGCGTTTGGTCACTTGTCTTTTAATGCATTGCAGTTTTTAACAGAGGATGAAGATTTTCAGATCTCTGTGTCCTTGAATATTCCTTTTGGCGAACAGTCTAACTTCAGCACGGGTGCGACCCATTACAACTCACGCGACACGGGTTACGCGCAAGTTTTACGCCAGGCGCCAGTAGGGACAGGTTTTGGCTATCGGTTAAGACAAGGCTTCTTGGATGAATCGCGCAGCCAGGCCGATGTTAAGTTGAACACGGCGGTGGGCAACTATGAGGCAAGTTACTACGGTAATGAGCGTATCGACGCCTATCGCGCGTCCGCTCGCGGATCACTTAGTTTTGTCGGCGGCTACTTTTCTTTTGGCCAACCGGTGCGCGATAGTTTTGGCCTGGTCCACCTGCCCAATTTTGCTGATGTTCGCGTCTATGCGGAAAATCAACATGTCGCCACCACTGACGCCGATGGTTTCGCTTTTATCCCGCGACTGCGCGCCTATCAGCGCAATCGCATCCGATTAGATGCCACTGACTTACCGTTAAGTGCGAACATCGAGTCGCTTCAACAGGAAATCGCGCCTTATTATCGCAGCGGCGTGGTCATCAAGTTCGCGGTTTCGAGTTTGCACAGTGTCATGATGAACGTCACAGACTCGGAGGGTACCTTCATTCCGGTAGGAGCTGAGGCTTACATTGATGAACGTCCGGAGCCAGTGCATATTGGCTATGACGGTTTGCTTTATCTAACTAGCGTCGCGGCCGCACATCTGGTGACGATTCGCTATGCGCAAGATGGGTTACAGCAGGAATGTGTGATTCAGCTTGTGGTGCCCGAGAGCGAACATAGCTTACAAGATTTAGGATACATATCATGCGAATAACAGCTCATCGATTCGCCCGCTGCGTTGTAGCACTTAGCCTGATGCTTGGTGCGAGCAATGCTTTGGCAAATTGCCTGGTGTCGGCGCAGGGTGTCAGTTTTGGCAGCTACGACAGTTTAAGCGGCGCTCCTTCGGAAAGCACCGGAGTAGTAGAAGTCAGCTGCGACGCGCAAACCAGTTATACCTTATCGCTGAGTCCCGGTGCCGGCGTCTATACCGAACGCAAAATGCTAAACGGTGAAGATGCGCTCATCTACAACCTTTACAGCGACCCGAGTTACTCCTTCATCTGGGGCGACGGTTCCGGCGTCACCACCACCGTATCCGGCGCCACCGCCACCACCCAGCTACATGACATCTACGGCCGCATGCCCGCCGGCCAGGATGTCGCCGTCGGCACCTACACCGACGTCATCATCGTCACCGTCCAGTTTTAGAAGGGGATGCCCTTACGTTATCCGGCAAGTAACTGGTGCCCCACCATTCCAATCACGAAACCAATAACCGCACCGAGCGGCGGGGTCCAGTGTCGCCGCATCGTCGAGTCGGGCGCGATATCCTGAAAGATAAGATACAAAATCCCACCCGAAGCGGCCGCCATTATAACTGCGGTAGTTTGCAGAAAGTCGGCCAGCCAGTAATAGCCGACAAGCGCTGCGATAGGTCCGACAAAGGACACCAGAAAAAAGCCCACCAATCGGCGTCGGGGCGACACTTTGGAATCCTCAAGTTCGCGGAAGGCATTAAACCCTTCAGGAAGGTTCTGCAAACCGATAAATAGCGCCAACAGCATGCCGAATTTTGGATTTACGGCAAACATTGCACCGAGACTCAGTGCTTCAGGGACGAAATCGAGCAACATCGCGAGCAACTGTGAAATGCGAGTCATTTTCTTCGCGAGCCATTCGTCGATGGCACAAAACAACACGCCACCACCGACAAACGCCAGAGCGACCGCCCATACCGGGAGATGTTTATTCGCCTCAGGCAGCAACGCATAGGTGATCGCAGCCAACAAAATACCTCCGCCGGCCGCCACTACACCATGCACGAAGCGCTGCTTAAGCGACGTTCCGGCTCTGCCCTCCCACTTTGCCAGCACCGCACCGACAAACCCCGCAAGCCCGGCAAGCCAGGTGACGAGCAGCATGTTTACTAGCATTTAAGCCTCCCTTAGAAGGGGCTGCCCTTACATTGTAAAGATTTAGCAGGGGCAGCCCCTACCTCCGAAATCGTCTTTACATTGTAAGGGCAGCCCCTCCTCTTGTTGGCGGTACCGCAGAAATACCGTACGATAAGCAATAGACTTACAATACAATAGGTCAATCTCGCATGAAATGCTTTCAAGGGTTGCGCACTGCTATGAACAAGGCCGCAGTAGCTTTCGGTGTGTGCTGTGCCTTGCTCATTGCGAGCATTCCGACTCAACCGGCCATAGCGGCCACGGTTAAAATGAGTACGTCAAAGATTTGCCATGACTTGCGGAGCCCCTATTACGAAAGGGTAAAAATATTCACCAGCTATCCTTCGCTTGATGCCTGCCTGGCCGATGGCGGGCGCTTGCCGAAAAATATCCGGGCCAATAATCACGCCACCGTTAATCCCGGATACTCCCGTAATGCCTACAAACATTGGATTGACGAAGATAAAGACTGCCTGGACACCCGACATGAACTGCTAACCGACCTATCGACAATTAAAGTGACTACCACACGCAACGGCTGTCGGGTCCTGCGGGGACGTTGGAATGATCCGTACTCAGGACAGATCATCTTCGATGCCGCAGCTATCGATGTTGATCACCTGGTGCCGCTCGCCTGGGCATGGCAACACGGAGCGGCAGATTGGTCCCCGCAACGGCGCAAAGAATTCGCTAACGATCCGGTAAACTTATTCGCGGTAAAACTCGATCTCAACCGCAGCAAAGGCGCACGCGGCCCCTATGAGTGGTTGCCACCCAACCAAAAGTTCCATTGCCAATATGTAAGCCGATACCTCCGCGTGATGCTGATTTACGACTTCACCAGCAGTTCACGCGAACAGATTCGTACATTACGTGACACAATTTGCGATTAATCCTACAGGACGGTGACACTTAAAAACGGCCGCACAGCGGAGTTATCCACAAGGGGCAGCCCCTCCTCCTGAAACCGTCTTTACAATGTAAGGGCAGCCCCTTCTGGGTGAGCCGCCTTGAATTCGCGCCCACAGCCGCTAAGTTTATAATTAAGCCAACAAACAAAAGGAGTTACCGTGGCCAAGCAAGCGAAGCTTTATCGTATGGTAATGGACAAGCACATCTGTCCGTTTGGCATGAAGTCGAAAGATTTACTTGAGCGCGAAGGCTATGAGGTAGAGGATCATCATCTCACCACACGCGAAGAAACCGACGCTTTCATGGACAAGCATGATGTTGACACGACGCCACAGACATTCATTGATGGCGAACGCATCGGCGGTTATGACGAGCTGCTCGATCATTTTGGTAAAACGCGTCCTAAGAACAAGTTTGCCGCCTCTTACCGTCCAGTAATAGCTATTTTCAGCCTAGCGTTACTAATGGCATTAGCGGTGAACTGGAGCATGGGTACTGCGCTCTGGTCAATTCCTACAATCGAACGCTTTATCGCCTTTAGCATGGCATTGCTTGCCCTGCAAAAGCTCCAGGATGTCGAAGCTTTTACCAACCAATTTCTTGGCTACGACCTACTCTCGCAGCGCTGGGTACGCTACGCCTACATCTATCCGTTTGCAGAAGCCTATGCCGGTATCGGTATGCTCGCAGGGCTCTGGGGCTGGTTTGTCGGTCCGGTCGCCATCTTTATTGGTGTCGCCGGCAGCATATCGGTGATCAAGGCCGTTTATATCGACAAGCGTGAACTTAAATGTGCCTGCGTGGGCGGCAACAGCGATGTCCCGCTCGGCTTCATCTCACTGACCGAGAACGTGATGATGTTCCTGGCAGGTCTCTGGATGATTATCCGCGCCTCAATTTAGGTGGCTATAATCCCACTTATCCACAAGGGGCAGCCCCTCCTGCCCCTCCTGCTTATCCACAGGGGGCAGCCCCTCCTGAGGCTCTGCACGCAAAAACCATCAAGCTCTACCGAGCCGAACGAAATATCGGTATGATACCAAGCTCACGCACCAGTAAGCATGGAACTACGAATGAGTGGCGAAAACAGTACGGAAAACATCGTTTGGCATAATCATCAGGTCAGCCGCGAGCGTCGCGCGGAGCAGAAGGCTCAGAAGCCCGTGGTGCTCTGGTTTACCGGGCTTTCAGGGTCGGGCAAATCGACCATTGCCAATGCCGTCGACGAATTACTGAACCGCAACAGCAACCATACCTATTTACTCGATGGCGATAATATTCGCATGGGCCTCAATAAGGGACTGGGCTTCAGCGAAGAGGATCGGGTTGAGAACATCCGCCGTATCGGCGAGGTATGTAAGCTTTTCACCGACGCCGGAATGATCGTACTTAGCGCCTTTGTATCCCCTTTCACCGAAGATCGCGCCAAGGTCCGGGCACTGATGCAGGCAAATGAATTTGTTGAAGTCTTCGTCGATACGCCATTAGAAATTTGTGAGCAGCGGGACCCGAAAGGTTTGTACCAAAAAGCGCGCAAGGGTGAAATCCCCAACTTTACCGGCATCAGCTCACCTTATGAGAAGCCTGAAGCGCCAGAGATACACCTGAAAACTGACGAAGTTTCTATTGAAGCTGCAGCTCAGCAAGTTCTCCACTACCTGCGCACGCACAACTATATTTCTTAAGTACGAGCGGCGGGAAATGTCGCTTTGCGAAGTAGGCCAAAGGATTAAGCATGATCACAAAAACCACCCTTAAAGAACTCGAAGCTATCGCTCGCAAAGCCGGCGATGCAATCATGAAAATTTACCATGCGCCGGACTTTGAAGAGCGCATTGCGGTGCAGGCCAAAGGCGACGACAGCCCGTTGACGCAGGCAGACCTAGCAGCGCATGAAGTGATCAAAGCGGAGCTTACAAAGCTAACCGATAAGACGCTCGCAGAACTTCCGCAATTGTCAGAAGAATCCGCGAACATTGACTGGCAAGAGCGTCAGCAATGGCAGACCTACTGGCTCATCGATCCACTTGATGGCACCAAAGAATTCATCAAACGCAACGGCGAGTTCACCGTCAACATCGCACTTATCCACAAGGGGCAGCCCCTCGCTGGGGTTGTTTACGCGCCAGCAACGCGGACCATGTACAGCGCCGCAGCTGGCCTTGGAGCTTACAAAAATGATAAGCCCATCTCCGCCCGTGAAGATAGCGGTGCTCCTACGCTGAAGGTTGTAGGTTCGCGCTCCCACGCATCGCCGGATATGCAATCCTACCTTGAAAAGCTCAACAAGCCGTATGAAATGGTACCGATGGGAAGCTCTTTGAAACTATGCCTGGTGGCCGAAAGTAAAGCACATTTGTATCCGCGCCTGGGCCGCACAAGCGAGTGGGATACAGCGGCGGCGCACGCAGTTGCGCTGGCGGCCGGCGCCGAAGTGGTTACGCTTGAGGGCGAACCGCTGACCTATAACCAGAAAGAATCACTGCTGAATCCGTACTTTATCGTTAAGTAGCCCGTACCTCTGGTACGGGTCCAACTATCGTTCAACGCCGATGGCAAATCCCGCACACCAATCTAGTTTTTAACGGCGCTCATTCAAAGTTACCCACAAGGGGCAGCCCCTGCTAAATCTTTACAATGTAAGGGCAGCCCCTCCTTGGGGGATGGCGTACGACAGGCTGGAAGCCTGAGCGGTGACAAGGTACAATCGCGGCTAGATACATATGCTGTAGGGACGCGCCAAAATGAGCCAAAAACTAACTCACCTGAAGCAGTTGGAAGCAGAGTCGATTCATATCTTCCGCGAGGTCGCTGCGGAATTCCAGAATCCTGTGATGCTCTACTCTGTCGGTAAAGACAGTTCGGTACTACTGCATCTTGCGCGCAAAGCGTTCGCGCCGGGCAAGATCCCGTTTCCTCTGATGCACGTCGACACCACCTGGAAGTTCAAAGAAATGATCGCGTTTCGCGACAAAATGGCCAAACAACACGGCCTTGAGCTCATCACCCACAGCAACGAAGAAGGTATCAAGCAAGGCGTAGGCCCGTTCACGCATGGCAGCGCGGTGCACACCGATGTCATGAAGACCCAGGCGCTCAAACAAGCGCTCGATAAATACCAGTTCGATGCCGCCTTTGGTGGCGCCAGAAGAGACGAAGAGAAGTCACGGGCGAAAGAGCGCGTATACAGCTTCCGCGATAAGAAACACCGCTGGGATCCGAAGAATCAGCGCCCTGAGCTTTGGAGCATCTTCAACGGCCGCGTCCACAAAGGCGAAAGTATCCGTGTGTTCCCGCTAAGCAACTGGACCGAACTCGATATCTGGCAGTACATTTATTTAGAGGGCATCGAGATCCCTGATCTCTATTTCGCCAAGGAACGTCCGGTCGTCGAGAAAGACGGCACCCTGATCATGGTCGACGACGACCGCATGCCACTCGAACCCCACGAAAAGCCGCAACAAAAAATGGTGCGCTTCCGTACCTTAGGCTGCTATCCGCTAACAGGTGCGGTGGAATCAACCGCTGCAACGCTCCCGGAAATCATCCAGGAAATGCTGCTGACCACCACATCAGAGCGCCAGGGCCGCGTGATCGACCACGATAGCGCCGGGTCAATGGAGAAAAAGAAAATGGAAGGATACTTTTAACCATGAGCCACGCATCTCCATTAATCGAACAAGACATCCTGAAGTATCTCGAACAGCACGAGAACAAAGAACTCCTGCGGTTCATTACCTGCGGTAGCGTCGACGACGGTAAAAGTACCCTTATTGGCCGCCTGCTGCACGACAGCAAGATGATCTTTGAAGATCAACTGGCCGCCATTACCAAAGACAGCAAGACCATGGGCACCACCGGCGATAAAGTCGATCTGGCGCTGCTCGTTGACGGCCTGCAGTCTGAGCGCGAGCAAGGCATCACCATCGACGTGGCCTATCGTTATTTCAGCACCGACAAGCGTAAGTTCATCATCGCCGACACGCCAGGGCACGAGCAGTACACCCGCAACATGGCCACCGGTGCCAGCTGCTGCGAGCTTGCTGTCATCCTTATCGATGCACGACACGGCGTACAAACGCAAACCAGACGGCACAGTTTCATCGTCAGCCTGCTTGGCATTCGCCACGTCATCGTCGCAGTCAACAAAATGGACCTGGTCGATTACCAGCAAGACCGCTACAAAGAAATACAAGACGAATACCTAAAGCTTGCCGGACAGCTGGATATTCCTGACATCCATTTCGTACCGATCAGCGCCCTCGATGGCGATAACGTGGTCAACCGCAGCGGAAATACGCCATGGTTCCGCGGCCGTACTTTGATGGAGTATCTGGAGACGCTGGAAATCAATCGCGATCAGGAGAACAACGACTTCCGCTTCCCGGTACAGTACGTCAGCCGACCAAACCTGAACTTCCGAGGCTACGCCGGCACTATTGCTTCAGGCACAGTCAAAGTCGGCGACACTATACGCGCGTTGCCCTCAGGCAAAGTCAGCACGATTAAAAGCATCGTTACCTTTGAAGGCGAACTGCAGGAAGCCGCCGCACCACAAGCCGTAACCCTGACGTTGAACGACGAAATCGATATCAGTCGTGGCGATATGATTGTCGAAAAAGACGCACTGCCTCACACCTCAAACCGTTTACGCGCCAAAGTGGTATGGATGCACGAAGATGCCTTAGTACCGCATCGCGATTACTACATCAAGATGGGCACCAAGTTCACCAGCGGTAGCTGTGAGAAGATCCATCACCGCATCGACGTCAACACGTTGGAAGAAAAAGACGCAGCGACCCTCAGCCTGAACGAAATCGGTACCCTCGATTTTAGCCTGCAAGAGCCAGTGGTGTTCGATAAGTACAAGCGAAACAGTAAGACCGGCGCCTTTATCATTATCGATCGCATGACCAACGTCACCATCGGTGCCGGCATGGTCGAGCAACCTTTGGTCGAGAAGGACGAAGCCCGCCACGAAGTCAGTGAACTAGAGCGCGACCTCAATGCTTTCGTGCGCAAGCACTTCCCACACTGGGACGCCAAAGACGTCACCAAAAGCTAACGAGGCGAAGCGCTCATGAGCCAAATCTATGTTGGCCTGGTCATACTCGCACTCTTTGCAGGGCTGATTACCACACGTAATCGCCCTGCAACGCTTTTTGTCTCAGCGGCACTGGTACTTTACCTCCCCGGCCTCATCAGCGCCCAGAATCTGCTCAATCACTACGTCAATTTAAGCTTGATCACGCTAATGCTGTTGCTTATGGGCTCGATGGCGCTCGAGCGCACCAAAGCCCTGCAGTGGGTCAGTCGCAGCTTATTTCACAAAAGCCAGTTCTTCACCCTGCTACGAATGATGGGCCTGGTGAGCATCACTTCAGCCTTCCTGAATAATACCGCGGTGGTCGCTACACTAATGCAGAGCGTGCGCAAGAACCGTGAGCATCCGGCGCAGCGCCTGTTGATCCCACTTAGCTACTTTGCGATTTTAGGTGGCGTACTGACCCTTATCGGCACCTCAACCAACCTGGTGGTGAATAGCTTTTTAGTTGAAACCGGACATCCGGGAATTGGCTTTTTCGACTTCCTGCCTGTCGGTCTGGGCGTATTGCTGGTTGCCGGTGCAACAACTATTGTCGGTTCCTACCTGCTCCCCAAAGGCAAGGTAGCAAGCGATATCAGTCAGGACTATTTTCTCGACGCTAAAATCACTGATGACTCGCTACTTACGGGCAAAACCGTACAACAGGCAGGGCTGCGCGCGCTCGACGGACTGTTTCTGGCGGAAATTGTACGTAATGGCCAGCTCATGAGCCCGGTAAAACCGGAAACCGTGCTGCAAGCCAACGACCGGCTGGTGTTCTGTGGCGATGTAAAGCAGGCCCAGCAGGTCTCGTCCTTACCCGGCGTTACTATGTATGCCAATGAGGTGTTTAACGACACCAACGGGCTGCTGCACGATAATCTGACCGAAGTCATCGTCAGCCCCACCTCGACACTGGTCGGACGCACGCTGAAACAGGCCAACTTCCGGGCATTGTTCGATGCAGCGGTGGTGGCAATTGGCCGCGGCGGTGAACGGATTTCCGGAAAGTTAGGACAAGTCGAGATCCAGCCGGGCGATCGGCTGGTGTTGGCAACCAGTGAGGATTTCTATCGCCATCGCAACCTTGAGCGGAACTTCTTTTTGCTCGAAGGTAAACGCTTAAGCCCGATGCTGAGTGGCCGGCAGGAGATCATTGCACTTGCGGGGTTCGCAGGTGTGGTGATTGGTGCGGCCAGCGGCTTGTTGACGCTCTTCAACGGTTTGGTGATTTACCTTGCGCTGATGCTGGGGACGCAGGTCATCAGCGCGGCAGATATTCGCCGGCGCCTGCCGCTGGATATCTGGCTGGTAATAGGCTCAGCACTGTGTATCGCTGATGTGTTTATGTCCTCGGGGCTGGCCACCACAATCACGGCAGGCATGTTTAGTCTGCTGGGTAGCACCAGCCCCTATCTGGCGCTGATAGGCATATTTGTGTTGACCTGGCTCATCACCGAAGTGGTGACCAATAACGCCGCAGCGGCTATCGTGTTTCCAATTGCCATCGGCATGGCTGAAAGTCTCGGCGTCAGTATCATGCCCTTTGTCATGGCCGTCGCCTTTGGCGCGTCAGCCAGTTTTATCAGCCCCTTCGGCTATCAGACCAATCTGATGGTCATGAACGCCGGCAATTACAAATTCGGCGACTTTACCAAAATCGGCACCCTGGTTGTCATCGCCTACAGCATCACCGCGCTCTGGCTGATCCCACAAGCCTTTCCCTGGTAACCGCGCGTAGCCCGCAGTTCTACAGCGGGTCCGCCTCGCCGCAACCTCGGTGCCAACTACAATAACGGCTGCAATTACCGGATGCACCCCGCAGTAGAACTGCGGGCTACAACCCTACAACCCAAACGGGTACGTATCGGGCATGCGGCTGGTGTCACCCTGCAGATCAAGGGCATGCAACGCCTGCGTCTCAGCAAAAAACAGAAAATGGTCGTAGCGCTCAGGAATGAGCGTCGGCACGTAGTTGCCGTAGCGTTCATGCTTAGGATGATAGACCACACCGACGGCGCGATGCGGAATAGCTCGCTGTAGCTCTGCGACATCAGGTAGATCAGCTGAGGCAATATAGAACTGATCGCCTGCCTGATAACACAAGTCTTCCCAACTGCCGGCGCGCGCTTCAGGCAACTCCATCTCCTGCGGCCGTGAGCCCCAGGAACTGCCCGCCATAACAGTGCCGCGATAGCCGCCAAAACCAACCAGCGCTACCTCATCACGACCATACTCGTTACGACCCAATTCACCAAGATTAAACAAACCCGCGGACTTCATATCCGTGTAAGACGCATCGCCAATATGGGTGTTGTGTGCCCAGACGATACCTTTCGCGTCGGCGCCATGAAATTCCATCAACCGATTGAGCGTATCCATCATGTGGCGATCACGCAGATTCCAGGTCGACTCTTCACCAGAGCCGTCAGAACCACCAGCACCACCCCCGGCCATAACACGGTAATAGCGCTCGGCATTATTACTCACCAGCGCGTTTTGCTCGGTGCTAAAAGCATGCTCACGATCCGAATTGTAGGTCGGCACCTTACGGCGGATCTCCTGCAGCATCTTCGTCACCTCTGCGCTGCAGCCCTCAGGCACAAGACGCGTCGACAGCGCGTAGCTCTGGCCGTCCTCATCGCGATAAGGCTCGAAGCAACGCATTGCCTCCTGCGCGGTTTCCAGCGCAGCGGGATCCTCGCGCGCCAGATAGTCCATGATGGCATCCAGCGACTCCCACAAGCTGTAAACATCCAGGCCATAAAAGCCCTTACGCTTATCCTGCGCCAGTCCCTGATTAAACTCACGTAACCACTGTGCCCACTCGTGCACCTCCCAGTTGGCCCACATCCACGAAGGCCAGCGCGAAAACTCTTTAAGCGCCTTGTCGGTGTCGGTAATGGCATCATCGTAGCCTTTCACATGACGATTGAGCTCATAACAGGCTGGCCAGTCACCTTCTACCGCGACAAAATCAAAGTCATAATCCTCCAGCAACGCTTTGGAGATGGCCGCCCGCCATTTGTAATACTCGTGGGTGCCGTGGGATGCTTCGCCGAGCATCACCAGTCGTTTGTCTTTGACTGATTCCAGCAAGGGCCGCAGATGTTTGATGCTGGCAAAGTCGCGTTTATGGGTAGATAAAATGTCTATCACTGTATCGCTCCTCATAGTGCTCAAAAGGTTTCAGCCTGGCCGGTCATAGGTACGAAACGCACCGGCATTAGCGTCTCTTCGGTGAATTCGTTCTCACCAACACGCTCGATGAGCTGCAATTGTTGCTGCAATCGCCCCACAGGCGCCAGCAGTTTGCCGCCGATTTTGAGCTGCTGTTTCAGAGTTTCGGGGATTTTGGGTGGTGCCGCGGTCAGCTGGATGGCATCAAACGGCGCCTCTTCAGGCCAGCCGTCATAGCCATCACCAAAACGCGCGGTGATGTTCTCGCTATCGATTTTAGCAAGGTTTTCCTTCGCCAGATCGGCAAGCCATTCAATGATTTCGATGGAATACACCTGCTCGGTAAGTTGCGCGAGCACCGCGGCGTTGTAACCGCAACCGGTACCAATCTCCAATACCTTGTCGTTCGCACTAAGCTGCAGAGCCTGCGCCATGTAGGCAACAATATAAGGTTGGCTGATGGTCTGTTCTTTGCCGATGGGCAACGGGCTGTCGGCATAAGTGTGATGCTGCAAATCATCTGGAACAAACAATGAACGGTCGACGGCGCGCATCGCGTCTAACACCCGCTCGTCGTGAATATCTCTGCCCTTCAAATGACGCTCAATCATCCGCTCTTTGCTATCCATATCCTCTGCTCCTTCATTGCTCGCTAATAACTATAGTAAGTGATGACGGAGAGGGGCAAATTCGGAGCTCAGGACCTGCTCACGAGGGGCGCAGGCATATGTATGCATACCCTATTTAAATTTTCCAAAAATAACGCCTCAAATATGACGCATTAATTTTCTCATGCAGCAAATATGATGCAGCGAGCAAAATTGCACCAAATTTGAGGCTCAACGCGAAAGAGAAGTTACAAGCGAAGCTTTAATATGCACCTTCGCTTGTAGCCTGCACTTCTGCTGCGGGTTCTTTTCTAACTATGCATTCCGCTCGAGCCAGTCTACAATTCTTTCACCCTTTTTCAACTTCCCCGGGAAATGCTTTTCAAACCATTCAACACTCAGTTCAAAAATCAACAAATACCGCATAGTCGAACTTCCGTTTTTTTTCGCTAAAAGAAAATTTTCGCAGCGCTGAATCGTCTTTAACGTATAAGCTTTGTTTCTGACCCCTTCCGGATAATTCGCATGGTAAAACTGCATAGTGAAAAAACTCTTACCTGATTTGAGCGGTTTGACACTGATAATTTTTATCGGTGAGTAGTGTCGTACCTCGCGTCCGAACTCGTCACCAATAATTTCCATCGCGTACCATTCGCCATTTTCTAAAGACAACCGATCCATTACTTTTTCTTCTTCTGCATTTAAAACAAGCTCCTCATGAAGCTCACAGGTTTCAATAACTATACCGCCAATATAGGCCGCATCGGCAAAACACTTAACACCATCGATAAAACATTCTTGATATGCATATTCCTCACCCGAATCAGGATAATAGCCTTCAATTCCTCCATACATGCCCTTGTTGGCATAGTTTACAAATACGCCATTCGCGTCGGTCGTCCTATTAGCACAGGAAGAGCACACGTATCTAGGATATCGGGAGAAACTAGGTAGCCTTATTTTGCAGATCGGGCAATTATGGTCTTTGCTTAATGACTTCATTTTGTTCTCAACAAACTCTACGGGCACCTATATCTGCGCCAGCTCATTTTCACGGTTCATCTGCATTGCTGCGAAAGCCGCTTCCCGCACTGTATCATCAACGTCCTGCTTACCCTGCTTGGTCAGTTCATCTATGACAGTTACCAGGCGAAATACTTGTGTGTTGCCCACACAGGTGAATGCATGAATGCGAGCAAGCTGGGTTTGCATCAGAATCTGTACGCGTTGACGTGAAAGACCATACACCTGCGCTATATCGGTCGGACTTACGAAGTCGGGCTTAGCCTCTAACAAACGAGCCTCAGGTAAAGCTTCAATAACCTGCCTCTTGGCCGTCTCGATAGTTTCCAGAGCAGTCGCCCCCTGACGATCAAATTCAATGAGAAGTTCAGCTTTACGACCATGGCGTACAAGCGCATCATCGCAACCAGAGTCAAACAAACGGTCATCCATTTCGTCATGGTCAAGCCCACAATCCGCAACATCAAAGCGCAGGCTAAACTCATAGCTATTCATTGTCGTTCTCCTAAGCCCCTCAGCAATGCGCACTCTTGCCAGAAGTCTTTACTCGCCAGCCAAGTGATTCCGCAAGCTCAATAGCCGCCTCGGTTTCCTTGGATTTGTGCTTTTTCCGTATCGTCATAAGATAGTCCCTTACCAGACTGTTGTCAATTGACAACAGTCTTTGTTTCTGGTGATTTCCAGCCTACCGTGAGTATAACCACCAACAAAAATAAAGTTAAAAATTAGTTTATTTATCTCTTACTTATTGATAACTTGCCTTTGCTTCAACAAACTGTAAGGAAAACAGATGTATAGACCCAAGGAAGTTGAACAAGCAATTATTGCGATCTGGTTAACCATCGCCCTATCCGTACTCAACATGTTAGTAGACAGGTGGATGACTGACCTTCCCGCCGATGAGTTTGCCTTTAGCGCAGCGGTCATGGCCTTATTTTGTATCTTCCCGTACAAGATCAGTAAGGGAAGTAATACCGCTCGCTGGTTCTACTCAATATTAATTGGAATGAGTTTTGTTCTGTTACTAGGCGGTGTAATCGAGGGGATGACCCGGGTTGACTGGGTCGCAACTATCATTGTAATTCCGATCGAGATTTTCACTCTGTTTCGACTCTTCCATCCGGAGGCCTCGGCTTGGTTTGAGACGAAGCAAAGACCCGCATAAGGATTTCGGTTTGCCGAGCTGCACGGTAGCGGTAATCAGCTAACGCGCGCTAGTTCACGTACGATGTATTGCACAGCGAGGAAAACTAACGTGCAAGTGGATAATCTTTAATTAAGCTTTCAGCGGGAATATTTAGTTTCGTGTGTAGTCGGCGGATCATACTGATGCTTAATTTCCGTTTACGGCTCATCACTTCGCTAACTCGACTGCGGTAACCGATAATCTCCACAAGATCAATATCCCTTAAACCAAGTTGATCCATGCGGAATCGAATAGCTTCAATAGGATCAGGAGTTTCGATAGGAAATTCAGCTTCCTCGAACGCCGCGACCAAAGTTGCCAGAACATCAAGCTCATCTCCCTCTGGAGTATTCGGCTCAGCGTCCCATAGCTCATCGATACGCTGAAGCGCAGCACGGTGATCTGCAATAGTTTTGATTGGCTTAACGTGCATAAACACCTCTATATAGTCGCTGCATCGATCTTATCGTATTCCGAATGGGTTCCAACGAAGCGAATGTAGATGATTGAAAATTCATACTTCACAGCTACAACTAAGCGGTATCTGTTGCCGTGGATATTAAAAACCACCCGGTTATTTCCCAGGAAGCTGGCGCTGCCGTATTTGTCCTTGATGTCCTGCGGAGTTTTCCATATCGCATGCTTGGCTTCATCGTACCAAGCCTTTAGAGGTTGTTCCGCACCTTTGAAGCTTGGTTGCTCCCAGAAATCAACTAACGTCTTCCTTGAAATTATTCGCATAGCCTGTCCTTTTGTTACCATTATGGGAACAGAAACTCGGAATGTCAAAGAAATTACCAAAATGGGAAAATCCTGCAATGAAGTGGTAACTTACGGTGATTTGTCATTCCATGACACTCTTCCCTGATGCTTATCCCTCAAGCGATTCATCGTGGATGCCTTCCCACCCTTTACTCAACGCTTCAACAGCGCCCCACGCAGCAAATACTGCAGCACCGCTGCCAGTAAAATCAGGCCGGCGATGATCTGCAGAAAATCGCGAACGAGCGCAAACATCGATTGCAGCATGCCGGGTTCGGCAACGCCTGGGGTCACGAAAAGTCCGAACAGGAATCCGACACCCCATAAGACAAGCGCTAACAGCACACCCGACACCAGAACTTCAGCGGGTCGCTTGTTCATTTTTCGGGTGATGAAGCGGTTCTTACGTGGTGCCATGATGTACTCCCAAAAACAACAAATCAGGCAAGCCGCTTAGCGTTACGGATGCCCTCCTCGGGCTTAGAAATGTAGAAGCCCTGTACGAAATCGACGTTAAGCCATTCCAGGATTTTGTAAATCTCGGCGTCGCTGACGAATTCGGCGATGGTTTTTATGCCCAGACTGTGGGCCATTTCGATAATACTTTTAGCAATTTTCCGGCTGCTGGCGTCCACGGCAATTGATTTAATAATTGAACCGTCAATTTTGATAAACTCAGGCTTAAGCTCAACCAGATAAGCAAAGTTTGAATAGCCACTGCCAAAGTCATCTATTGCAATCGCGGCGCCGGTTTGGCGAATACTATCAAAAAACTCTTTGACTACGGCGAACTCCTGAATCGCCTCGCTCTCGGTAATTTCAAAAATCACCCGGTGGCCGCCGTTGCGGCGCAACTCTTCTAATATGAACTCAGTGGTCGCGTCATTGAGAATATCCTGAATCGATAAGTTGATAGATATTTTACAATCGTAAACCGCCAGCAATTGCATCGACTTACTGAATATTGTCCGCGTAAGTACACCGTAGTACGGCGTTTTTTTCAATGACTCAAGAAAGACACCGGGCGCAATAACTTCGCCATTTTGCGTCTTTATCCGCGCCAATGCCTCGTATTTGCAGCTGTAGCCAGACTGATTCACCGGGCTGATCTCCTGGAAAAAAGGTATCAGCCGATCTTCTTTTAACGCTGTTTTGACTTCTTCAATCCAAAAATAAGTGCTCTTTACGTTGTCTTGCTCCGTCTTAGAAAAAATGCGTGACCCGTAATAATTGTTTTTTGCGTCATCCAAAGCACTTTCAGCTAAGATCATAGACTTAGCGTAAGAATCGCCTATGCCTACACAGAAAAAGACTTCGTGAATATCGTCACCGACCTGATAAACAATGTCCTCAAGCTCAGATTTTAAATCTGAGCAGATTTTAGTAAATACCGACTCGTCGCTACCAGCTTTCATTCTGACGCTAAACGATGCACCGGAAAGTTGATACACCTTAAGAGCATATTTCTCAGCTGCTTTTAAAAATTCTGCGGCGATAGTTTTGATTAAGCTATCGCCGTGACTGATGCCCCAATACTCATTAATAATTTTAAAGTTTCGCACGTCGAAAACACCGACTTTTCTCGTCTCTTGTTTGCGAAGATCCATTAGCAATTTGACGCGGTTTGGCAGCCCGGTCAGCGGGTCATGGGTTTGTTCTCTAATTGTACGCCGTGCTTCAACAATATCGGTAACTTCATTGCGAATACTCAGAAACTCCTGAATTTCATCGTTATCGTCAACGATGGGAACGATAACCGTCTGTACATAATAGGAACGCCCATCCTTACTTCTATTTCTTATCAGACCTTTCCAGGGCTTATTTTTATTAATAGTCCGCCACAGGTTAGCGAAAACACTATCCGGCGTCTCGGGATGGCGCAGCAACGCATGGGTGTTGCCAATCAACTCATCGCGGCTGTAACCACTTACCTCTTCAAACTTGCCGTTCACGTAGGTGATCACGCCGTGAGGGTCGGTGATCGAGACAATTGAGGTATAGTTGAGTGCTTTTTGCTGCTGCTCAAGGAAATGAATCGAATCCTCCAGTTCCTGGCCTGTGGTACGGGCCAGATGAGCCAATGACTTTAACGTACTGGGTTCAAGGGTATTTTCGGCAGAGCCTGAAATGGCTTCAGGCAATTCCTGGCCTTCAGACAAAAACAACAATGTGGTGCTTAGATTAAGCAAATGGAAGTCAGCATCTGCGGTATAAAACTCACCATAGAAAAAACCGCCGTTGGCTTTCAGATTACTGCCAACTTTGGACACTTCGAGTTCGATATCTTTTTCAAGATACGACTTTCTGGCTGCGCAGGAAAATATCAGCGTGGCCACGTTTGGGGTCGCTTTAAATTCTGGTGTTTGGGTCAGCAACTCGTGCGGATCCGCAAAAGACAGCATGACCGTATCACCGACCTCAAATCTGCCGCCGAAAATAATACCATCATCATTGCGACCGATGGCCGCGCGCAAGATACTCATTTTTGGCCGTTTAAGCAAAAACGGAAATTCCATCACGCTACAGGGTAAGTTGTCTAAACTTTGTGAACCCAGATAGTTCTCATAAATCTTCAAAAGCGGTTCGTTATCTAACTCATAAAGCACATTTTCTTCAGCTTTAGTGACAGTAAACTGCGGGCCAATACCACTCCAGCCAGTCATGACTTCTTGCTTGGCCATTAAATGTTCACCAGACAGAACCGCAATAACTGATCCCGTGGTGAAGGTTTGCTCACCGACAATAGTATAGGTTTCGTTAAAGGCAAAATTATCAGCGGCATTTGCGCCCGCAATAAGCGTGGTCGGCAGACGTTGCTTGAGTTCCCGTACGAACTCCTCGGGACAGTCATCCAGCGGGTTCGTATATATAATCATCACCTCTGGACTGAGGCCGCCTAATTCATCCTTAAGAACAGAGAGCTGAGCGGGCGTGTGATCTTCTAAGCGGATAAGACTGGCCTTGGTGTCTTTTTCGAACACCATGAAATTGAGCAGTAGCGAACCCTCGAGCGTCCGTCCCTGCGCAATCTCCCCTGCGGTGGAGACACCGAATACTGAAAAATCCGGCAAGTGAGTTTTAAGCACCTGAAGAAGTGGCTCGACCTGATGTCGATCGCATCCCGAAAGAACCTGTAGTAAGCCATTACTTTCGGTCAGGTCATTATTTTGAATGAAGTTTTTAAGCTTTTTCTCATCCTTGAACGTGTGCGAATAGTGCTGCAAAAGTTCCTCCGCTTTCGTCTCAATGCAACGACCGAGCATTTGAACCGTGCTTTTTCTAAAGAGTCGATTTCCAAAAACTCTTTCGAGCAACATTTCCTTCAGACCCTGTACCGGCCTGGCTGTGTCGGATTGCTAGACCCTCCTATATTAGGAGCGCCTGATTTAGTTCTGGCTAAATAAGCCTTTGCCCTCAACCTAGTGAAGTTAGCTTAAAGAATCAGACTTTTTCGATGAGCCGCATAATATCCGCGTTATTTGTAGGGCTATTTGTCTATCTGGTTAAAATTCGTACTCTCGGATATGTTATTTTCTGATCCTGACTACCTAACTAACTCGTTACTTAAGTAGATGCTTAAATGGATCATTTTTAGGTTTCATAAAAAGGCGGTGTACTTGAAGGGATGACCCGAGTTGACTGGGTCGCAACTATCATTGTAATTCCGACTACCTTCACGCTTATGTATTGTTATAGCTTGCGATAAATATGTTTCCGGTGGGCGACTTTGACCACCATAACAACAAGCACACCATCGTCAATCTCATACACCACACGGTAAGCTCCCTGTCGAATACGATAGCGCTCCTGCCCAGAGAGTTTCTCGCTTCCAACCGGTCGCGGATCGTCCGCCAACAGCGCAATCTTCTCCAGGATTTCGGTGACCTGGACATTCGGGACGGCACGCAAATCTTTCGCGACCAATTATTTAAATTCGATCTTATATTTTGCCATGCGCTTTCAACTCCGCGAGAAACGTCTCGTAACTCATCGTTGGTTCGGCTACACGTTCGTCAAATGCCGCAAGATCTTCCTGATCCTCAGCCAACGCCGCACGGACCGCATCATTGACAATCTCGGACACCGACCGATGCGTATGCGCCGCTTTTAGACGTAGCGCCGCATGAAGCTGCGGATCGAGATAGTCGGTGGTAGCCCGTAGTTCTATTACGGGTGTAATCATCCATCGCCTCAATGCCCACGAAGACACGCAGGATGCCAGCCAGCCGTCGCTTGCCTTGATCTTTCCCCACCATTTTTAACAGGAACGCCCTTTTTTGATAGTTATGTTTACTGTATGTTGAAACTACGCTAAATAAACACACGATAGGTGCGTTGTGGGAAAAAGCTACCAGCAACATTTCGGGCAGCGCGGATCGGCCTACGATCGCGCTATGCTGCAGTTTCCAGCGGCGCGGCAGCAAGAGTTTGAGCAGGTTATCGCTGCAGCGCAGCTGAGCCCTAACATGACCGTGGCCTATGTGCCGGCAGGTGGCGGCTACCTACGACCATATCTGCCTGCAGGCGTTGTTTACCTCGCCCACGAGCCATGCGCCAGCTTTACCAACCACGGTGCCGTGCCTGGCACCATCACCCGAGAACGGTTCTTTCTCGATCAGGGCACACTAAACGAACTCGAACACGCCGGGTTTATCATTGAGCAATGCCACCGCAACGACTTTCACTGGAGCTTCCCTGATCGCCAAAGCATGGCCGCTTTCTGCCATCAGTTATTCGACATACAGAAATCTACTCCGGCGGACACCCTGCGTAGCATCGAAACACAGCTAGGCGTTACCGAAAATACCGATGGTAGCGTCGGTATGCACTGGTCTCTCATGACAATCGCGGCGGTCACACCTTGCTAATAATTTGTCAACAACCGGTGCAAGACTTCAGTACTTTCTGGCAACAAATTAGGCTATCCTACTGCAAATTAATTAAAGTTATTCATACGGATTCCACATGGACTATCGACTGAAATGGTTTCAACCCGGCAACCAACGCTACGTATCCGGGTATCTACATGGCCGGAAGCAGCCCTGCGTAATGGCTAAGCTAAAAGCCGCTCCGCAGCTACAACAGTTTCTGTTACAGCCCCAAGCAACAACGTTATTTGCTAAGGTGCAGCAGTGGTGGTGTCAAACGCTCGAGTGCTTAGATGAGCCTGCCAAGACCGCTAACGACTGGCCAAGCCTACTCTTGCAAATGTGCGATATGACCGAACAGTTGCTTGGCTACCTGAACTATACCGTTTTGCCTCATCGGCCCTATATCGATGTCCCAAAAAACGCCGCATACTCAAACGAATGGTCAACGGTCGCACTCAGTGTGCCTCACTGCTCGCCCGAAGTTGTCAATCGAGCCTGGAGTGTTGTGGTAATGGTTGTTGAGCTGCACCTGCGGGAAAAAGGCAGCGCTCCTGCGGAAAGTTGGTTAATGAAGGTTCTGACGCCGCTACGCGAGCCAATGAAAAAAGGAACGCATCAATTTTTTGCTGCTGCAGCTTACGAACTGGATATTCCATTTTTTCTCCTGCAGAGCGACCTTACGCAATTCGGACAGGGGCATAAGTCACAATGGCTCAACCATACTTTTACCGAACGCACCAGCGTCATCCCGGTGCGTATCGCTCGTCAAAAATGGCAGGCCAACCTTATGTTACGACGTGCGGGCTTACCGGTGCCGGCTATCGCTCCCGCTAACGATCTCAAAACAGCCCAAGAGGCAGCCAAACGTTTAGGTTATCCAGTAGTTGTAAAGCCTGCTGATCTTGATGGCGGCGTCGGCGTCGCTGCGAATTTACAAAACGAAACTCAACTAAACGAAGCTTTCAAAAAGTCGCAGAAATACAGTCAGAATGTCCTCGTCGAAAAACATATTCAGGGACGCGATTACCGTATTCATGTGCACGACGGCCACGTCGACTTTGCGATAGAACGTGTACCGGCGGGCGTGTTTGGCGACAACAAACACACTATCGCTGAACTCACGACACTTGAAAACCGCCACGAGCGGCGTCGCGAAGGCCCCAATAAGAATCTTGCTACGTTAATACTTGATGAAGAAGCTTTGCAGTTATTAAAAGCTCAGGGACTGACTCCACAAAGTGTTCCAGCGCAAGACCAGTTTGTTTATTTTCGTCGTGTTGCCAATATTTCTGCTGGTGGACGCCCCATCGAGGCGCTCGACAAAATGCACGAAGATAATAAACAACTCGCCATTCGCGCTGCACAGGCGTTGCGGCTCGATAACGCAGGTATTGATCTGATTATTCCTGATATCAGTGTGTCCTGGAAGGAGTCCACTGCGGCAATATGCGAAATAAACGCTAATCCTGAACTGGGTAACACCTCCGGACTACTCATGTACCGTAACGTGCTTCGTAATCGCCTTCAGGGCAATGGCCGTATTCCAATTTATGTGGTGATTGACGAAACCGATAGTTCCTCGCCATCAACTTTACTTCAGGAAACAGTTCAGGAGCTGCGCAAATCTCAGGATGGTGTTGGCTGGGGTGACGCAGATGGCGTCGGCATTGACAAACAAATACTGCTATCCAAAGGATTAAGCGCTAATGCAACTTACGAAATGTTAGTCATTCATCAGAATGTTAAGGCTATCGTTCTACGCCTGAATGACAAGAAAGTTCTTAATGATGGCTTGCCGTTTGAACGCATTGACCACTTGCTTACAGCCACTGAAGCCGACCAAGGGTCGTCACTGTACCAATTGGCAGCAGACTACGTTCCGAGGGCATAGACGGACATTACCGGTAAAGCTTTACGCGTTAGCTAATAACGCATTTGGCCACTCGAACGGCATACTTTTATTCCTGCTCGATTGGCTGCTTTCCCGGAGCCAGCGCTTCCGTAATCACCGCTTAACCGTAGCCCGTAGTTCTACTACGGGTCTAATCATCTATCACCTCAATCACTTCAATCACCTCAATCGCCTCAGTCGCCTCCATCGCCTCAATGTTCATGCAGACACACGGGATGCCGGCAGGTTTCACCCGCAGTAGAACTGCGGGCTACTATTTAAGCTGGACCAAGTGGGAGAGTTCGCGTAAAAAAGGCAGGTATCGGGAACATTGGCAAATAGCATAGGATCAAACTGTGGTTAATGTTTATAAGGGCGACCATCGCTTAGGGGAAATCGAAATCATCGAGCAAGTCACGGTGTTCGAAAATAGCTATGCCACGCTATACAATGACAAAGTGCGTTTCCCGGGCGGCGAAACCGGCAATTATCTGAGGTTTTGGTGGAATGCTCCTTACGGGGTCATCATTTTTGCGACTACGCCGACCGGCCAACTCCTGCTAATCCGCAACTTCCGGCATGAGGACAGAAATTGGCAATGGGAAGTGCCCAAAGGCTTCGGGGAGCCTGGTGTGTCACCGCAAGCCTGTGCAGCGAAGGAATTAAGCGAGGAAACCGGTTACCAGGGCGAGGATTGGCAAAGTATCCACGTGCTACAAAGTCATGGCACCCCTACTCACCTGTTTAAGGCGACGATAAAAGCGCAGAACCCGAGCGCACCAGAAGTTTCCGAAGCGATAGCGCAAGAAAAATTACTCTCATTAGCCGAATGCAAGGAGCTGATCGCCGCCGGTGAAGTACATGATCCGACGACACTCTACGCTATTAGTTTGCTTGAACTGCAAGCCCTAAGCTGATTAACCTGCGGGATTAGCGACAACTGAGGTATACACAGTCTCGGGACGTTCAGCAAACCGACGCTCGGCTCCGATTTTTTCGGTCTTGTACTCGCGCTCTAGTTTTGCGGCATACAAGTGACGTTGCGCGTCCATTTTGCGCTGCTCACGTTCGACCTGCTTATCGAGAAATGAACTAACGAAAAAATTTGCCATGGTTAACGCGCCACCAGTTAAGGCATCGCCACTGAGCATCAGACCCAATGAATAGGCGCCAGCTTCTTGCGAAACTTTGCGCATCGATTGTATTTGCCGGTGGGCTTTAAATAACCGCCCCAATTTGAGGCCAAGCTTACGCCGAATAATTAAGTGATCAATCAACCGCTGATACTCTACCAACGCCTCGGTCACTTTGTTGAGTTCAGCTTCGCTACTTACCGGTTTTTTGCTTAGCTTTTGATACGTCTTGTACTCATTTGTGTCGCGTAAATAGAACACATCTTCCAGCTTTAATTGCGCCAACGCATGTTGATACGAGCTCAGATTTAAATCGGTCTGAATCGACAATACTGAGGTCACTTCCGCCGCAGCTGCCGCAGATGCGGTGCCACCAGAAACCAAATTAAACGCTTCTTCGTGCATCGGCGAATAAATTGGGTCCGCCGCCATCACTGTTGGAATGCCGGTAATATAAGGTGCATCTGATACTTTCATGAGAAGATCACGGTGGCGTCCCCAAATCTCTTCTTTGCCCTTATTCTTTAAATCATGTCCCAAACCTTTCTGTAAATAGATGCGCCCTAAACCACTATTTTGCTCGCTTTCATGGGCCAACAAATCAAGTATTTCGCGTTGATCACTTTCGCCAAGTTGTGCCGCCACGTGCGGCAGTTGCATAATTCGTAATACACCGTTGGTATAGTTGTCGCGTAACTGAGTGTAGTTATACAGACTAATTTCACATTTAGAATTAATCAGCTCCAGATCGTCATTGGCGTGAAATTCATCTGCGTTTTCTGTACGCTGCTTGCCTTCACGGACAAACGCATCACGTACTTGGGTTAGAGATTGCCCGGCGGGGGCGTTGTCAGGTGCACGGACCGCAATCGACAAAAAGTCTTTATTGAGGACTTGCTGGAAATCTTCATTTTTGGTCAGCAAGCGCCGAAAGTTCATACAGTTGACCGCTTGCGCGTCAGACAACATGAGTTTCTCGTTAAACAACAAAGCATGCTTAAAATAGCTCGCAAAACTATCAAGCTGCGAGGCATCCCATGCCAGCGGAACTTCAGTATCGGCGAGCATCCAGTACGAGGGTGTTAGGTTCATCAGAATTCCTTCTCTCTTAATTATTTGACCCTAATGTAGCCCGTACTTCCAGTACGGGTCTAGTCGTAATTAACAGCAATTGCGGGAGACAGTGGAAACGGCTGACACCACCCGCAGTAGAACTGCGGGCTACAGTGGAAACGGCTGGCATCAGCCGCGGCAGGTTATTTAAACTCGCGTTCGTGGAACCACAGGTTGAATGCCCACTTTTCACCCTTCACAACAGGCATGCCCGCGTGTAACGATTTAGGGTGTACATCAGTGGTTCCGCGAACCACATTTTCAAACACCAGCAGTCGGCCGGGCTTCGGGGCTACATTAATATCCAGTTTGGAGAAATACGTCGAGCCACCACCTTCAGGTGCGTTGATATAACCTAACGCGGTAAATAACCGTTGCCCGCCTCGCGCAGTGCAACGTTTGCCACGCTCAGTGTCCATATTGTAGGCATCGAAATGGGAGCGATACTCCTGGCTCTGGTCATAATGAATCACCTGAAAACTCTCAGCATTGCGCAACGGCAACCCTACCTGCTGCGCAATTCGACTACCAAGGTCTGTCACCACCATCGAATGTTTATGGCTTATCCATGCGAGTTGATTGGTTCGTGCATGACTGTAAACACCTTCGGCGTCTGAACTCACTTTAGCGCGTTGCATTTGCTCTTGGGCAGCATTAATAAGCTGTTGCGCTTCGGATGCGGTGAAAAAATCATCAATGATGTAAACAAGTGGATCTTGACTCAGCACGTACTTTCGCAATTCACTCATCATGTTCCTACCCTTTTATTCCCAAGCCCCACAGGGCCAGAGCATCATCTATTTGCAACATCTCGTCATCGGTCAACGCATCTCGTTTGTGCAACGAGGCTTCTTTAAACACCAGAAAATCTGACGGCGGTTGCGTTCCGATAAAATCTGCAAGCGACACCATCACGCTTTTCATCGACTTGCCCACATCTTCATATTTTATAACCCTGACATTGTCAGGGAAACGCGCTGCAACTTCATCGATTCGTTCCATATGACTCGCCCACCGAAACACATCCCGTTGCAGGTCGGTGAGTTGCTCCTGATAAACTTTGGCGTTCTGCAGTGTTACGCCTAAAAAGCCATTTGGTTTCGGATAGAGCGTATGATTTTTTGCCCACTTTGAAACCCCGCCATGCTTTTTCATCGAGTAACTCACGGAGTGGACATTTCGTTTTATAGCTAAAAATTTCGCCTTTGGGAAAGCTTCAAGAAGCTGCTCAATATTCCATAGGTTTGGGTGTGTCTGGTCAAGAAATAAACCATTTACTTTGCGCATCATGTAGGCGTAATAGCCGAGCTGAAAAACAGAAAGGCTTTTTTGTTCGACCGTGGCATTACTGATCGACCAAAACATTTCCGGGCTTTCCACACCGCCGTAATAATCAGACACCTGTGGAAATTTATTAACACAACGACAAATCATATGCGTACCGGAGCGCCCGGTTCCCACCACAAATACCGGACCATTTGCTTTCCGATCCCGAGTGAGGTAGGCCGACAAATAAAGCGGGTACCTGATTAACTGTTTAAGTCTTCTAGCGATCCTTCTCATTACACGTCCTTCGTTTTAGCTTTACCAGCGAACTTCATAGCTCGCTATTAAATTTCCAAACGAGTCTTCTCGCCCGCTTTCGTAGGTATCTTTCCAGCCTTGAACGCCGATCTCGATCCGCCCTGCTCCGAGCGGATAAAACGCCACTACTTCCACTTGCTGAATGCGTGCGATACCCGGGCGAAACTCTGGTAAATACTGCCAGCGTGCAAGCCGGCCGAAACTATTATGATCACGTCGAACGCGGGTATCCTGCAACCGCACATCGTAGCCGTGGCCGCTATTTCTAAACGTCGCATAGCCTATGGTCGTAAGGCTGCGCAGATCACTGCGGTCGTGTTCGGCATAAACACGCGAAAGGCTACCAGCCTCGGAAAAACTCCAATCGAAACCCACCATATGCCCGTTCCCGCGCACACCTTCGACATCATGCTCGCTGACGCTACCATAGAAGCTCAATTGGTAGGGTAAGGTGAGGCGCGCATCAAAAGTCCAATTTTGTGAGTTGTCGACAAGCTCTGACTCAGTATACTGCAGCCCTAGTTCGAGCATCTCATGGGCTCGCCAGCCAGCTCGTACACCAAAGGCCTGCTCGCGTTTCCAGGTTTGCGCGTCACCTTGCACCAAAAACTCTTCCTCACTTTCGCCCCAAAACGACGTCAGGGTAAAACGCTGCAAAGCCCCACTCGCCTCCGACGGCGTGTAGGTGGCACGCACCGAGCGCAATGGCAATGTACTAAGCGTCTGTAAACCATCTTGAGCCGAACCTGGCGACCACCAGTTTTGCACCTGATCAATTGACAAAGCCCAGTCTCCGACCATCACAGCCGCATAGCTACCCTGCCATGACAACTTATCGGTCCTGACCCGAGGGTTGAGACTAACCTCACTGTTGCGATAGGTCGCGCGTAGCCGCCCGGCAACATTCTGCCCAATGCGTTCATGCGTGATCGTCGCGAAAGCCTTGCCTTCCATCGGTCGGTGATAACTTGGCTGTGCGCCAGTATCCGTGGTGCCGGCAATCTTAAACCCAGAATAATGACCACGGCGATGATATTCGAGTAAATGACTTAACTTATAATAAGCGGTCCGCTGCAAGGGGGTCAGGGTGGCAGGATCAAGTTGCTCGAGATCCGCAATCAACGGACGCCACATCACCGGGAAAGTGGTCACGGGGGCCGATAATATCCCCGCATCAGCCAGCACTTGCAACGAATGACGAACATGAAGCTCTTCAGCATCAAGCCAGGGGGTAGCCTGAACACCCGGCACGGCAGAGAGCGTCAGAGAAAAGAGGGCAATGCTCAGCAGCTGTCTTAGCCCCAATGCCTTGCTATTATCAGGCCTTGCTGTTCTTCTTATCATGTGGTCATCCAATACGCTTTTAATTTTGTAACGGAAGCGCCGCGCGCAACTCCGCTGTATTGCCTTGATAATGGTGTACCGTAACTTTATCACGCAACTGCTGCACAAGTTGTTCAACATCGTCGAGTGAGTGAACCTCATAAGCTTTCGGCGTTTCCGCACTCGTGGTGCTGTAATAATCTAAAAATTTGAAGTCGCCGCCCAGAACTTTATCGCTAAACCTTACCCAAAGGTTAGGAATAGCATAACTATCGGCGAGAATAAGTCCGTGCAGCGACGATGATAAAATCGTCCGACATTCGACCAACTCGTTGATAAAGGCTTCAGGGTGCTGACGCACACTAATAAGTCTGGCATTGAGCTTACTCGCCAGGGCTTGAACAGTTTCCAGTTCCTCGTCGACATAATGGGCAACGATTCCCACGTCATATCTCGGTTCGGCTTGTTCAGGACGATAAATTTCAGGCATCAGAATCGCCGGATCGCCCAAAGGTACATCACCCACCTCAAGTCCCTTCTCGCGCAGTAACGCCAGTGTTTTGTGGCCGCGTACCGCGCAGATTTGTGAAGCTGTCAGTTGGGCATAATCAAACGGCTGGTTCGGGTCAATTACGCCGCTGCCCCACACCCAACTATTGGGTGAGCCGAAATGCATAATGCTACCGACTCCCAACACATGAGGAACCGCATCGGTTTCAACACTTTTCACTGTGCGCCCGGAAATTGCTTCGGTTAGATATACGTTGAGCACGTCGCCGACATTTAATGTGCCGTGAAAATATTTCAACGGTAGGACGGCAGAGCCTTTAAGTTTTCGTTCTTCATTAAAACGACGTCGTTCTTTTACTTTGCGTTTAAGATAGCCTAGCCCGCGACGCAATAATGATGGGTTCGATTTCACCACTTCATTACTTCCCTATTTTAAATTTTTTCAAAAAACTTATTCTATCGAGTACCCTGGTCGTTTTCTCAACCACAAACTGCCGTTCAGCTCGTGTTATACCGAAAGCAATAACGACAAACCCGTAAAGTACCACCATAATCATCAGTTGCAACAACAAGTAAAGCTCACTCAAAACGTGCTGCCGCAGAAGCCAAAGAGCTAATACGGAGATACTGCCAAGTAATGCGCACGGTAACAGTACCGAAGTAATGTACTGTTTTATCGAGTAGTCGTAAATTCGACGTAACATAAACATCCGAACCCATAGCGCCACAAAAGACAGTGCAATTAATATCCAGAACGCACTTTCTGGCGGATAACCTGATTTAAAAGCAACATAGACCAGTGGCAAATTAAACAATTGCACCCCAGCAACGGTAAACTGATACAGCTTTATCTTGCCCGTTGCCTGAGAAACCGCCATGAGCGGCTTACAGGTTGAATCAATAATAATATTTACCAACAGTAGCTGCACAAACAGGGTCGCGTAGGCCGGAACACTGACCAACCAAATTTCCAGAATTGCATCGGTATAGAGCAGCACCGGGAAGGCTAACAGAGTTATCAAAAAGAAGTTATAGCGCGAGCCATTGAACATAAGTGACGTGGTGTATTGCAAGTCACCCGCTGAGTACGATTTCATCAATTGCGGATTTATTGCCTGTTGTAAATTCATCACGAAACTACTGAGCGCGTTCCCTACCTGCGTTGCAATAGTGCGCGCTGCGTTCAACGCCGGCCCAAAAAAGATATTCAGAAGAATGTTCACGCCCTGACTCGAGGCCACACCAGAAAGCGAGCCCCACATGGTCCAACCGGAGTGTGAGAACAATTCTCTGAATAGCGCCGGGTTCCAGTGGAAACGAAACACAGCTTCGCTAAATTGACGCCGGCAATAGGAAATATAAATGGACGCAACTATCGCAGCGACCACAAACATGAGTACACCATAACTTTCCAGTGCATCAAATGCTAAGTGGCTTAAGGTCAGCACAGCGGCAAGTTTGAGTGCGGCGTCGAGAATACTCACCCATGCATAAACACGCATACGCTCGTGAGCGATGATAAGTGCGTTGTATGGCACCATCAGAATCGTAATAACGAAGCTAAGCACCGCAAAATGGAAGACAAAAAGAGCTTCGTCGAGACGATCAGCAGGAATCGTCAACTCATTCGCAACAAACTGCAGACCAACGGTTTCCGCCACCACAAGAATTAAAAGGGCAATGAGGCCATGAATATTAATGCTCATCAGAAACGTTGAGTTGACTTTAGCTAAGTCATTTTGGCCAAGCGCATGAGAGAGGAAACGCATCGTTGACGAGGATAAAGCGCTTAACAGGAAACCCAGCATCGCCACAAAGCCTGCCACGACGTGATAGATACCAAAGTCTTCAACACCAAGTACATCTAAAACGACCCGCGAGGTATATAAGGAAACCCCCATGGTTATTAACATTCGGGTATAAAGGAACCCGACGTTCTTTACCAACCTGGAGGTGTTTTTAAAGCTCATTGAGTCAGTCTTTGAATCATACTTTGGGTACTCTCGTCGAACGTTTCATGCTTGGTACCTTCGATGACTGCAAGTACTTCTTTGGCGACCTTTTTGCCAAGTTCAACGCCCGGCTGATCAAAAGAATTGATATTCCAGATGACCCCTTGGGCAAAGACTTTATGTTCGTAGGCGGCAATTAACGCGCCAAAACTTTGCGGTGTCAACTCGTCAACAAAGAGCAAGTTTGATGGGTGTTGCCCCGGGTACCTGTCGCCGTCACCAAACCACATCAAGCGCCGGTGCGCCAGGCAGTTGGCTATAGAAAGTGTTTGTTGCTGGCGGAGACCTTGTTGCACGTCGGCATTAAATCCTGGTGCTTTCCGATGTAATACGGCGACAAAGTCAGCAGCGAAATTATCATAACCCTGGTGCAAGTGTTGGAAGAACGCGTGCTGACCATTTGGTCCAAAGCCACCCCAGATGATCGGACCGGTTGGGTAATCGATCGGCTTGCCGTCACGGTCCTGCTGCTTGCCGTTGCTTTCCATATCGAGCTGTTGCAAGTAGCTGGGCAAATAGCGCAAGCGCCCGTCGTACGGCAACACAGCGACGTTGTTTAATCCGCGTTCTTCACGGTTGTAAACGCCCAACACAGCCAAAAGTAGTGGAATATTTTCGAGTAACGGCGCACGACCAAAATGTTCATCCATCGCACGAGCGCCTTCCAGCATCTTGGCGAACTGGTTGGCACCAATGCTTAAGGCGATTGGTAAACCTATGGCGGACCATAGGGAATAGCGGCCACCGACAGAATCTGCAAAACTTAGTTGCTGGGCCGCCGGAATGCCAAAATCGTTCATGGCTTCGTTATTGCTCGATACGCCAATGACATGCGCTGCAAGCCACTGTTCTTCGGTAAGCGCTGGCTTGATCCAACGCTTCACTGTATCGACATTTGCCAGAGTATCGATCGTACTAAAGCTTTTCGACGCAATAATAAACACTGTGGTTTCGGGATCGACGATAGGCAATACAGCGTAGAGCTGGCCGCCATCCATTGAGCTTACAAAATGAACATTGAGTTTGTGGTTGACGTTATCGTCGGCAAATTCTTTAAGCGCAAAGCTTCCCATCATTGGGCCGAGATCTGAGCCACCAACGCCGATATTCACCACGTCCGTGATCGGCTTCCCTGTCGCGCCTGACCATTTCCCGCTGCGTAACAGGCGAACGACTTCAGAAAAGCGATTACGCCCACCAGCAGCGGCGACCACTGAATGGCGGCTGCGGTTTAACACGTGGGTTACTTTCCGACCTTCGCTCGGGTTCTCGTATTCGCCTTGCAGAAGCTGTTCGCGGAGTTGTGCAAAGTTTTTCGGCAACCGCTTAGCGGCAAAGGCCTCGATAGCGTCAGCATCAAGGCCTTGAAAGGTATAGTCGAGATTAAGGTATTCCGTTGTTACTTGCATAGTCTCCTGCCCTGGTAGCCCGCAGTTCTACTGCGGGGGAGGTATAACCCGTAGTAAAATTACGGGCTACGCTTACAGGCCGCTCAATGCGGCTAAGGCTACGCCGACCTGGTACATGATTTGGGTTGCAGTGCTCCACAGTTCAATATTGTTCATATATTGCGTGTCCATCGGAACAACGATGGTGTCACCGGGTTCAATCTGCGCAAAGTCCCCTGAACTAAACCATGAACGGCGCTCGGGCACCATCACACTGCCGTTAGCCTTAACCACGTAAATGCGTTCGTCATCAGCTTTCTGACGTAAGCCGCCGGCCCGCTCTATATATTGCTCCAACGAGATACCCGCTTGATGCTGGTAGGAGCTGGCCAATTGCACTTCACCAATGATCGACACGGTATTCTGAACCGTTGGTACGTACAAGCGGTCGCCATCTTTCAGTTGAATCTGGTTACCATTGGATGCGAGAAGCGTCTCTAAATCAATAATCAACCGCCCCACGGCCTCGACATTGGTCAAGTCGCTCAGCAGTTGATTCATTTCTCCGTAAGCAACCGTATTGCCTGAATCAGTAATTGTATTCGAGGCAATGTCGCGACGCAGTTGTTGTGCCAGCTCACCTAAGCGACGACGCTCGGCTTCACGCAAGTCTTCGCGCGTGAACACAGAGCCCCGCAAGAAAGCGAAATCGGTAAAACCGCCGGCTCGGGCAATAAGACTACTCAATGTTTCGCCACGACGAATGGTATAGGTTCCAGGGAAGCGAACTTCTCCTTCCAGCGCAACTTCAAGGGTATTTTGCCACTGTGGAATAGGTAGGATCTGAACGCGATCACGCCCTTTTAAGGCGATCGAAATCTCGCCGTTAAGTACCTCTCTCACACTGAACGGTACATAATCTGACGTAGCTTCACCCGAACTGTTGATGCGGGTTCGCGTAATTTCTGCGCGCGCAAGATACGCGGACTCACGGAGTCCCCCCGCTGCGGTGATCAACGATTGTGCATCTGCATTCTCAGTTAACGGGTAGATGCCCGGAAAACGAACTTCGCCATTGATATAAACCAGAGGTAAGGTTCCCGTCGCACTAAATTGATTGCGGAGCTGGTAAAGTACCGGCTGCAACAAGTGATATCTGGAAAACTGCGAGTAATAGTCTTCATCACGATCTTCTTCGTCGCGTCCTTCCAGAGCGAAAAGAGACCCCAATTGCCGATCCAACTGCGCCGAAGCCTCAGGCTCACCGCTTTCTATCTCTTGCGAGTAGATGCCTTCACCAATCAAACGATCAAGATATTGCTTACGATAAATCTCGACCACGCGCTGTCGTTCCTCCCGCGCTTTTTCCGATTCAGTTTTTAACCAGCTTGCAAGTTGGTTTTTTTCAGCTTCAACAGATTCATAGCGGCTAAACACAACGACTTGATCACGCGGTTGCAAAACGAGATTTTCACTATCGACACCATTGATAGCCTGTGCAACATCAAACTGATGAACCTTTATACGACGTCGATCGTCACTTGTGCGCACCAATAAACCAAAGGTCAAATCAGTAATAGGCAATAAGGCTGATTGATAACTCGGTATCAAATCTTTGACACGCATGCCTTCGCGCCACTCATAAGTGCCAGGGCGCACCGCTGCACCAATCAACATCACGCTATCGATCGGTTGTTCAGCTACTGCGGCGATTGCCACGCTATCTCCACCATGCAGATCATAGGTGATGCCAGGCTTGGTTAAATCAACGGTTTCAATACGGCGGACACCATTGCGAATACGCTCAATTTGTACCGACTGTTTATATGCCGTCGGCAACAAGCCACCGGCATAACCCAAGACATCACGTAACGTCTCGTTGTCTTTCAGCTCGTATATCGCCGGACGCAAAATCTCGCCGTCAACGCTAACGGTCTCGCCACGGGTAGGAATGAAGACGACATCACCCGACTGCAAACGCACATCATTTTGCGCATCACCCTGGGTCAGCAACTTATACAAATCGAAAGTTGCTACAGTATCGCCGCCACGCTTCACTTGAATAGCACGTAAAGAGGCAATCTCACTGACACCGCCAGCGGCGAACAATGCTTGACTCACCGTCGAAAGGGAACTCACAGTGTAAGCACCAGGCTTGTATGCTTCGCCCACCACAAAAATCTGAATACTCCGCAGTTCACTCATCGAAACTGCCGCTTCCATGCCAATCATGCGCTCTTTAACCGTAGAGCGAATTAATTCCTTGGCTTCATCATAGCTCAGGCCAGCCAGGCTCATAGGACCCAGGCTGTCTAAGGTGATCATGCCTTCATTATCTATTGTCGCTGTGATCGTCGAATTGGACTTACCGTAAAGTTGAATACGCAGCGCATCGCCTGGACCCAAAATATAGTTCGCGGGCACCGGGGTATTAGTGAGGGCATTAAAACTCGTTGGCTCTCCGCTAAAAATTTCGTAGCCATAGGGTTGTAGCGCGCTATCATCTTCTGCAAGACGTTTTTCCAGCTCACTCGGACTTAACTCATCAAGAGGACGCAGTTCTTCTTCTGTTTGCGTCGTACCATTGCGCGGCTGCATTGTTGACGAGGAAGAACTGATACTCGGTTTTGCCGCGCTCGCTTGAGCTTCAAGCTCGCTCAGGCTCATACCAAACTGCCGGGCAATAGCTTCTTGCTGAGCACGCGGCATGCGTTTGATTTTCTCTATTTGCTCAGCCGAAAGCTCCATCTCTTGCGCCATAACCGCGACGCTCGGCACTGCAAATAAAACCATACTTAAAGCAAAAAGTGACGCCTTAACGACACCCTCAAATTTGCGCTGCAACCGTGATTTCACGCTGGTATTCCCCTTTAAATTATTTATTATTTGCCGCCGGTTCAATTTCGCGTTTTCTGCGCACCCATGAAACAATGCGCCAGATGTTCTTCAGCATCAACAGGTAAAGAACGAAAATACCGACAAATACGGCCAGAACAAGTGGCTCGGGTGTAGCGAACCATTCAAATGCAAGGCCAAGGAACATAAGCCCCGCGGCAAGCGCACTGATCACCCCTAGCGCCTCTCTTGAACTGAAGCCGGCACGCATAAAAATATGGTGCAAATGCTCCCGATCAGGCTGAAACGGTGACTGCCCTTTCAGAACACGCCGCGCAAAAATAGCTAACATGTCCATAAGTGGTAACGCAATAAGCCATAGTACCGCAACCGGACGAATCGCCGTCGCTTCGCGACCTTGCTGCAGCCAAAGTTCTTTATAAGGTGCCGGATGAGTAAGCATGATTAACATCCAGACAATGGTAAAACCGATCAACATCGAACCAGCATCACCCATAAATATTTTACGAATATTACGCGATTTGACACCCACATTCCTTATTAAGTAGGGAATCAACGCGCCAAACAAAATTGTCGCAACCATGGCCGGCAATGCAAGCCCCGCCGATAAACTTAAAATAAAGATGCCTGCAAAGGCAACCATTGCCAGCGCACCTAACAGGCCATCAATACCATCAATCATGTTGTAGGCGTTCATGGCAGCAACCATGGCCAGCAAGGTAAAGGGCATCGCGAATACGCCAAGTTCCACAACGCCAAATCCGAGCAAATTGCCCAATTGCGAAATTTGTACATCGGCTCCAAACACCACGACGGCGGCCGCTAACAGCTGAGCAACAAAGCGCACGCTCGCGTCAATATCATAACGGTCGTCAAGCGCGCCAATAAGTACCATGAAACTTGAAGCAACCAGAAACAAGCGGAACTCGGGGCTTACCGGTACCACAGCCAGAGAGAGGATTAGCATCGTTCCATAAACGGCTAAGCCACCGACCAACGGGATCCGTCCTGTATGCTGCTTTCGCTCACAAGGCGTATCCAGCAGTTCAGTTCGCTGAGCTACCGGAATCAGGATTTTGCACAAGACACTCGACAGCAGTGTGGCAATTGTTAACACCAATAAGATGCTCATTTACTTTAATTCCATTTCCATTCACTTCCAAAAACATCACGTATATAGACTTTGTGATTTGCATCAATCAGTTCCATTGACTGACGGTTGTAGTTCGCTATGACGCACATAATTACCTGCGAAACGTTACCACAAGTCACTAAAAGATGCTTAAATATTTACGTAAAGCACACACTTTAATAGCCAAAATTAGAATACTTAAAGCGCTCGTGCAAATGTTACAAAGTCCCCAACCCTAACAGGGCACGAACGATAGATAGATGCCCGCGGATATGGCGAAGTTCCCGCGCGGCTCGTGAAACCAGCCGCAAGTCCACCGGAACCTTCGCCAACCGACAACAGAAGATATAACTTGCCGCGAAGCGGCGTATGCGTCTGCGGATCAACCGCATACGCAAAGGCTTATCACGGTTTGCCGCCGCCATTGCCACCAGGGACTGCAGCAACGCATGTAGCCCCAATGCGTGTTTCGGCTGTTTCTTACCGGACATGGTCGAGCCATCGCGTAGCCGCCGCAGGAAGTAAACGTCCTGAGTCATATAATAAGACTGAGCAGCGAAGATCAGACGATAGAAAAGCTCCTCGTCCTCGTGATAAAACTCATTGAACGATAGCTTTTGACCTTGCCAGAGCGAACGCTTACTTACGTACAAGCAAGGGCTGCAAGATAGATCAGGGACCTTTAGTAAATCAGCGAAAAAAGCTTCTTGCGAACGCCATGCTGTTTCATAAGGCCGTAAATAATTCGTTGGGTTAAACGCACTTCCAGAATAAGCTGCGTCTTGAAACTCGCGGCCCGAAAAGAACATTAGATCCGGCGCGTTATTTTCTGCTACTGCGTCGGCAATTTCAGCGACGAAATTGTCAGTCAATAAATCGTCAGAGTCCAGAAAATAAATATAGTCACCTGTCGCTAGTGTGACGCCATGATTCCGGGCAACGCCCTGCCCTTGGTTTTCCTGCTCCACAATGGTGATACGTTCAATAAGCGGGTGCTGCCGAACTAACTCGACCGTATTGTCTGTACTACCGTCATCAACAACAATAATTTCCGTTGGAAGTAATGACTGATTCGCCAACGAATCGAGCGTAGCCGTGATGTAGTCCGCCACGTTGTATGTTGGAATGATGACCGAAAAGTGCAGCGTCATTCTTGTAGATTCTCAATAAAAACAGGAAACAACCCGATGGTGCCTTCAATCAATGTTGAATACGTCTCTGGTGTAGACTTTATGCTCGACGTCTTGCAACTCTTTCGCGTAACGGTTGCTGACAATTATATCTGAGTTTTGTTTAAACTCCTGAAGACTTCTCAGGACTTTACAATCTAAAAACGTCTCTTCAGTGCAGGTTGGCTCATAGATCACAAGCTCAATATTTTTTGCCGATAAGCGCCGCATAATGCCTTGAATCGCCGACGCACGGAAATTATCTGAGCCTGATTTCATCACCAAACGATAAATACCCACAACTTTTGGCGAACGCTTGATAATTTCGTCAGCGATAAAGTCTTTCCGCGTCTTATTCGCCGCGACGATCGCACCGATAATGACTTGCGGAACATTGTCGTAATTGGCCAGCAGTTGGCGCGTATCCTTTGGCAAACAGTAGCCGCCGTAGCCGAAGCTTGGATTGTTGTAGTGCGAGCCGATCCGCGGGTCTGAACATACCCCTTCAATAATTTCGCGGGTATTGAGTTCATGGTGCGAAGCATAAGTATCAAGTTCATTGAAAAACGCGACGCGCATGGCTAAATAAGTATTCGCAAATAGCTTAATGGCTTCGGCTTCGGTTGCACCAGTAAACTGCACCGACACGTCTTTCTTGACGGCACCTTCCACCATTAACTGAGCAAACTCATGGCCTCGCTCTGAATGATCACCCACAACAATCCGAGACGGGTACAAATTGTCATAAAGAGCCTTTCCTTCGCGCAAAAACTCAGGCGCGAAGAAGATAGAATCCTTCAAATAGTTATCACGAACCCGCTCGGTGTAGCCGACCGGAATAGTTGACCGAATCACAACAGGAACATCAGGATTTACCGCATGGACAGTTTCGAGAATAGCATCAACCGAACTCGTATCAAACTGGTTCGTTTCGGTATCATAGTTTGTCGGCGTTGCCACAAAAACCCAGTCGGCCTGACTATAAGCACTTTTCGCATCCAGGGTAGCACTTAGATTGAGTGCTTTCTCAGTTAAAAAGTGTTGAATATCAGCATCGCCAATTGGGCTCTGTCTGGCATTAATCGCCTCAACACGTTGCGCGTTAATATCAACAACGATCACTTTGTGATTTTGCGCAAGCAAGACTGCGTTGGCCAGCCCCACATAACCGGCCCCCGCCACAACTATTGTTTTCATTCTTTCACTACATCCCTACGTGACTAGTGTCGCGTATCCTAGCACCATTGAAATGCAGAATAAATAACGTGAGGAGCAGGTATTTTTATTCCGAATTTTGACTGTATCCAACCGAGTTCTTTCTCGCCATCATCAATGGCCCCGCAGACCTTGGTCGCTAATGCGTTAATAGAGTCAAAATAGATGCACCGACCGCTCGCCCACGAGATGTCATTGCTAAGCATTCCCGGCTCGAATCAGGCTCGGTAATAACATATAATTTACGATACTGAGGAATTTCAACAGCTGAGAATTGCAAAATTTACAGTTCTTTGGTAATTGCCGTTAGTAAATCGAGCGAGCTTTCGCTAAAATCGGCATCACTCGAAACAAATAGGACCAAACATGAGCCAAAAGCCCCTAATAATCTTTTCTAGTGAGCAACTTACTGCGAGCGCAAAAGCATTAAAATGGTGGTGGCTTACCCTCCCACTCTTCTTAGGATTGGTATTCGCCAGTGTACGTGCTTATTTACCAACTGAGTACGAAGCTTCTACAGTCCTTGCTCCGAGTGAGGAGAGAACAGGTGGTTTAGCTGAGCTGGCTGGTGGTTTGTCAGGCTTCGCGGGACTCGCTGGCATCGACGTCGGAGGCTTACGCCTGAACAATACCCAGCTTGCTATAAAAGTTATCGAGTCAAGAACATTCAAAAGCTTGCTCATCGAAAAGTACAACCTTTTACCTAATCTACTCGCAGTTGAAGGCTGGGATAAAAGTGCGCAACGTCCCATCTACGACCTGGAAATTTATGACCCGGAAAGTAATACTTGGCATATTGAGCCCAAACCCGAGACTTGGTACGGCTATGGACCACTTAATGACATTATTATTTTGGATAACGATCGTACGACGCGCATTTTAAATTTATCTGTAAAGCATGTTGACCCTTTGTTTGCTACTCAACTTGTTGAAATTATCGTTGAAGAAATCAACAGATATATGCGTGCAAGAGACAAAGAAAAGATTACTCGGCAAGTCGATTACTTGACGAGCGTTGCTAATGAAGCACAGCATACAGAAGTTAGAGAGTCATTGCTTTATCTGTTACAAGAGCAGTTCAAGCGCCAGATGCTGGTGGAAGCAAACAAAGATTATGTATATGAAATTATTGATCCGGTTGTGGTTCCTCACAAACCCGCAGGCTTTGGTGCTCTAGTATGGTTTATAATTGGAACCATAATCGGTACATTTCTAATGCTTGCAACAAATATTCTGCACTCATACCGCGTTGCTAATGAATAAGCTAGCGATCACTGATTATCTCAGGTGGCTCAGTAGGCACTGGTTATTACTCTTGATTTACTTTGGTAGCGGTATAGTACTCGCTTATTTCTATGCATCACACTTACCAAAAATTTACCGAGCTAGCGTACTTTTTACGTTAAACCCAGCTGTATACCAACAAGGGATTTTACGCGAGGTCGATGATACAGTATTAGGAATAAACTCTGCGTACGCGTCAAAGGCATTGACCCGCCGCCCTGAAGTTAGGGTTGCTTTTTATGCCAGCAGCCCTAAATTTGCTTCACTGGTTTCTGACGAGCTCTATAGAAAACAAAAAAATGTAAGAAGCACTTTTGATTCTTATACAGACTTCGAGATGTTTACGCGGAAGTACTTGCATTATTATCGATTTGAATATGACGAATCACATATAATTCACTGGCATAGCTACCAACTCTCTAATATTAAAGACGAGCTAACAACCATCCTCGAATCTTTGGAACAGTCTCTGTTAAAAGAAATTAGCGAGGACCTAAAATTTCAGATAATAATTCTTAAAGAATTATTAAACGAAGACCACATTGAAGATTTTAGTAAAATTATTGCATACCAATTAACTATTGCCGAAACTCGTCTGAAGTTAATTACGAGTAAGAATTTTTCGCTAATAAATATAATTACCGGCATTGAAGTGAATACGGGGCCAGTCTATCCAAAGAAGAATTGGGTTATAGTCACATTTCTTGTTTTCTGGATTATCATCGGTGTAACAGGACTCAATCTCTATTTATTGCGGAAAGTTGAGAAATCCACATGAAAGTTGCTCTGAGTAAACCACAGCTAGGCTGGCTACTTGCTGCGTTACTGATTTTTCCGGTAATTTGGTTTGACGCGGCCTATGGGGTTCTTTCATTTTTTGGCCTTGACTTCCTACGAGTGAGCTTCATTTACCGCACTATTCTTCTTTTTATCGGACTCTACTTTGCATATACACTAGCAGGTCCAGTTCCCTGGATAATTAAAAGTTTAATTTTAATATGGGGACTAATGCTTTTGATATCCACCTATCCAGATGGAAATGTTTTACTGACTAAGGACATCACACATTTATTACGCAGGCTTTACCCTTTTGCCATCTTACTTTCAACGCTTGCATTGCTTAACCACTACGGTGATAAAACTACGCTACTTATCAAAGGCATCGCTCACTACGGAGTGATATTTAGTGTAGTTATGTTGTTTTCATTTTTTACTGGATTAGGGTATGAAAGCTATGGCGATTATGCCTTCGGTATAAAATCATTCTTTGTTGGAGGAAATGACATCGGTTTAGCGGTTCTAATTAGTTTAGCTGTGTTATTTTCCCAATTATTTTACCGGCTAAGTTTCTGGAACTTGCTTCGTGTAGGTGCGTGCTTCTTAGCAGTCACCTTACTCGGTACGAAAGCGGGATGGGCAGCGAGCTCCGTGACGGCCGCATGTTTTGCGATAATAATAGTTTTGTTTTCTCGAGCGGTAGGCTTTAAAGAACGATTACTCAAATGGAGCGTTATGTCGCTGATTCTGAGTAGCTTCACTGGCGCTGCCATCTATGTCCAGGCAAATTTCGATGACTTCAAGTTTCAAATAGAACAAGCCGAACAGATAATTGGCGGGGCAAGCCCGCGAATGCGACTTGTCGAATCGTATAAGAGAAACCTTGAGAATTATACTTCAGAAATCTATCTGACCGGAGACGGTGCAGCCTTATATGAGGGTATCGGACGAGAGTATTACCTTGTTGATAACAATAAAGGTTCGTTCAGTGTTTATCGTGAAATTGAACAAGAATGGTTCGATGCGGTCGGTCATTATGGTGTCCCTTATGCTGTAACACTTTTCTCAATGCATTGCTTATTTATTCTCTTTAGTATCATTCTTTTTGTGCGACGCCCAACGGTAGAGCATTTTGCACTAAACCTCGGTCTCGCTATCTATCTTGGCCACGGCATATTTGCTGGGCATGCTTTTGTTAGCGGACAGCCGAGCCATTTGGTTGGAGTAATCTATGCTTTGACACTATATAGACTCGGGCAAAGCTTCAATAAAAATACTGTAAGCGCTCCGGAAGCCGGAGCAACTACAACTGGAAAAATTCCGTCAGGATAAATCAAACGGTTTTGGGGTCCCAGAATGTCTAGTAAAAGAGCGGTAAGTTCAGTTAAATTTAAGAATCTAGTTTCGTAAATACTCATATCGCGCCAGAACTTCGTCAAGTATAGTTGGCTGCTCTAAATGAACATTTATCTCTCTCAAAGCGATAATATCAGACTGTGAATTAGGCATCATTTCCAAAATATGGACGTCCCAGACTTTGCTAGACACTTTTAACAGTTACAATGTAACTAAAACTAGAGGTGTTTATGGACGTCCCAGACTTTGCTAGACACTTTTAACAGTTACAATGTAACTAAAACTAGAGGTGTTTATGAGCAAAGGCAAACGGTATACCGAAGAATTTAAAGTTGAAGCCGTCAAGCAGGTCACCGAGCGCGGGCACTCTGTTTATGACGTCGCTAATCGTCTGGGCATTTCCGTAAAGTCACTTTACGACTGGCGTGCTAAATACG